>CANMQE010000001.1 GCA_947499975.1 uncultured Sphingomonadaceae bacterium
TGCGCGCCTACGATCCCGAAGGCATGGAGCAGGCGAAAGGCGTGCTATCGGGCGTGACCTATTGCGATGGCCCGTATAACGCGATGGAAGGTGCCGACGCCGCCGTGGTGGTGACCGAGTGGGACACGTTCCGCGCGCTGGATCTGGAACGGATGAAGGGCCTGCTGTCGCGTCCGCTGCTGGTGGACCTGCGCAACCTCTACGCCCGCCACGAAGTCGAACGCCAAGGGTTCACCTACATCGCCGTGGGACGGTAGGCATTCGGCCGCGCGGCTACGAACCAAAGCGCGTCAGGTGCCGAACAGCGCCTTGTCGAGCGACGTGAGGAACTGAAGGCCGTTTTCCACGTGTCTGCGCATCGCCTGTTCGGCCGCGGGCGCGTCGCCTTCCAGTATGGCGTCGAGGATGGCGCGGTGGTCCTTCGTCGCCTCCGTCATGCGGTCACCGCGATAGAAGCTTTCGAAGAGCAGGTGGTGAACAGGCGTGTTCAACCGGCTGACAATATCCGCGATCACGTGGTTTCCGGTGACGTGCATCAGCATCGCGTGCCATTCGGAATTCAACCTGCCGAACTGTTCCGGCGAGCCGGATTCGACACAGGTTTCCATCTTCTCGGCGATGATGCGCAGCTTTTCCTTGTCCGCATCCGATGCCTGCCGGGCAAAATCGCCCGCACAGATCCCCTCCAGCGCGGCGCGGGCGCGGTAAAGCTGGGCTACCTCGTCCAGTGACGCCTCCCTGACGAAAGCACCCTTGAACTCCTCGATCTCCAGCAAGCCTTCCGCTGCAAGGCGTTGAAATGCCTCGCGCACCTTGAAGCGGCTGCCACCGGTGCGGCGGATGATGTCCACCTCGACAAGCCGTTGGCCGGGCACGAAGCGATTGGCGCGGATTTGCGACCTGACCCAGTCGGCAATTTCGGCGGCGGGCGGTCCGCTCTTCGGCAGCGCTTTTGCAATATCGTCCATCCGCGCAGAGTTGCCACTTGCCACAAAATTGTCAACAATATCGTTAGCCATCTTTTTGTTGCGTCATGCCATCGCTTCCATGAGTGTCCGCGCCAAGACGGGCCAGCAATCCGGACTGTCGGCGCAAACTGGGCACCAGCTCCAGGCGGATTTGGGAGAGAAGCAATGTCGAATGGGATCAAGCCTAATCACGCGTTCAGTCGAGCGCTCCTTGCAGGGGTGTCGATCGTGACGCTGGGCGCACCGGGCGTCGCGATTGCGCAGGACGCTGAAGTTGTCGAGGAAGTCGAAACCATCATCGTCACCGGCAGCCGTGTGAGCGCCGACGGGCCCGTGGGCGCCACCGCAACGGTGCTGGGGCGCGAGGAGATCAACGCTTCGGGATCGCTGACCATCGACAGGGTCATACGCGAACTGCCGCAGGTCTTCGACCTTGGCGTTTCCGAGAACTCGCGTGCCCAGTCCGGGGGATCGGGCAACATCACCTATGGCAATTCCATCAACCTGCGCGGCATCGGTCCCTATGCGACACTGGTGCTGATCGACGGTCACCGCGCGGTGAACAACAGCCGCTCCACCGACCCATCCGTGCTGCCCACGCTGGGTGTCGAGCGGATTGAAGTGGTCGCCAACGGCGCTTCCGCAATCTACGGCTCCGACGCCGTGGCAGGCGTGGTCAACCTGATCCCGCGCCGCAGCCTCGACGGGGTTGAAGCCTTCGGGCGATACGGCTTCGACGATGGGGGCGATTTCGACGAATGGGCGGTGGGCGGCGCATTCGGCAAGGTCTTCGACCGTGGCCAGTTCATGGTCGCGATCGAGCATGTCGAACGCTCGAACCTCAGCGGCGACGATCGCGACTTCTTCGTAGCCGACCAGACGGCCTTTGGCGGCAATGACTACCGCGTGCAGACCTGCTCGCCCGGCACGCTGATCATCGACGGCGTAACCTACGCCCTGCCGAATGAATACACCCAGGCGAACGCTGGCGATATTACCGCAGGCACCGCCAATCTGTGCGGTAGCAACCTGGGGCAGGATCTCTTCCCCGAACAGCAATACACTTCCGTCAATTCCACCGGCACGTTCGAGGTCACATCCGGCGTGGAGCTGTTCTACGACGGCTATTATTCGAAGCGCGAGTTCGAACGCCGGTCAGCAACGCCGCAGGCCACGCTCTCTGTACCGGAAACGAACGCGTTCTTCGTCCGACCGCCCGATTTCACAGGCTCGAGTTACCTGCTCGCCTACGGCTTCGACACCGATTCACCGCAGACGGGCACCTCCGGTTCGGCGGAAAGCTGGCAAATCTCGCCGGGCGTACGCGTGCAATTGCCCTATGACTGGGAAGCCGAGGCGCTCATCAGCTATGGCGAAACGCGAGATTTCTCCGGCGACTATACCGGCCTGAACCGCGGCGCCCTTGCGGCGGCGCTGGCCAGCAGCGATCCCGATACCGCGCTCGATCCCTATGGGCTGGGCCGCACGAACCAGTCCGTGATCGATGGCATTTTCAACGAGATCTTCCTCGCCCCCACAAACGGCGAACTGCTGTTCTACGAAATTGGTGTGAACGGCCCGCTATTCGAGATCGGCGGCGGTGACGTGATGCTGGCGGCTGGTTACGAGCGGCAGGATTTCGAGGTCGCGCTCGGCGTTGCTCGCGGCGCTCCCGGATCGCCCGTCAATTTCCGTGAATTCGATCGCACGGTGGATTCCTACTACGGCGAATTGCTGGTGCCCCTGTTTGGCCCCGAGAATGCCATGCCCGGTTTCCAGGAGCTCGATATCACGGCTGCCGTCCGGCATGACAGCTACAGCGATGCCGGCACGACGACGAACCCGCAATTCGGTGTGAATTGGACGCCTGTTTACGGCATCCAGCTGCGCGGCAGCTACGGCACGTCCTTCCGCGCGCCGACCATTCCTGAAATCTACGGCAACAGTTCCAACCTGTTCGGCCAGCTTTACCAGAACCCCAGTGGCGGCGCGCCGCTGCTCGGCTTCACCTATGGCTCTGGCCCGAACCTCGATCTCGGTCCGGAGACGGCGACCACGTGGTCCGTGGGTGCAGACCTTGAGCCGACGGACGACCTGCGTGTCTCGCTGACCTATTTCAGCGTGGTTTACGAGGACCAAGTCTCGGCCTTGCTATCGAACCTCGCCATCCTGGCGCAGGAGGATCAGTACGCCGGAACGGGCGTGATCCTGCGCGATCAGGCGGCTCGTGACAGGGTGCAGGAACTGCTGGACCAGGGCGTGCCCGTCCGCGCCAATCCGATCCCCGGCGGTGACGTTGCGAACGTCAACCTGTTCGTGGACGGACGCGGGCTCAACCTCGGCAAATCGATCACTCGCGGTATCGATTTCAATGTCTCCTATACCGCAGAACTCGGGCCGAACGACCTGCTGAGGCTGAGTGCTTCGGGCACCTATCTCACCGAATACAAGGTGGCCGTCGCTCCCGACGCGGACCTGATCGATCAGAAGAACCTCATTTTCCAGCCACTGGAATTCAAGGCGCGGTTCGTCGCCAATTGGGATCACGGCCCCTTCACCCTGCGCGGCCAGGTGACGCATGTAGGCGGCTACACCAACAATGTTGTGACACCTGAGGAAAGCGTGAGCTCCTTCACGCCTGTCAACCTCACGCTGACATGGCGCGTGGGCGAGAGTTTCTCGGGCCGGCTGCTCGAAGGGCTGGAACTGACGGCCGAGGTGCAAAATCTGTTTGATGCTGACCCGCCCTATGTAAATGTGGCGCCCAATCCGAACGGCAGTGGCGGATACGACGCCACGGCTGCCAATCCGATCGGCCGCCAGTTCGCGGTGGGCGCGCGCGTCCGGTTCTGATCGCCTGATCTGGGGACGCAATAATGCAGGACGCGATCACTGTGGCCGTTGTCGGCGACCTGGTTCTTGATGAACCCGACGCCGACTACTGGCTGGCAGGGATCGCGCCTGCCTTGCGCGAAGCGGACCTTGCCATCGGCCACCTGGAGGTTCCGCATACTGCCAGCACGGCGGAACTGGAAGGCGACGTGCCTGCGCCCGGTGCGCCGATCGAGAACCTTGCCGCGATACGCGATGCCGGTTTCGACATGCTCAGCCTGGCAGGAAACCACATCGCCGATTGCGGTGCGGAAGGGATTGCCGAGACGATTGGCGAACTTGATCGGCTTGGCCTGGCGCATTGCGGGGCCGGGCAGGGCCTGGCGCAGGCGCGAGCGCCCGCCTTTGCGAGCGCGCACGGGCACAGGATCGCTCTTTTAAGCTACAATTGTATCGGTCCGCAGATGGCGTGGGCGGCAGAGGGGAAAGCGGGCTGTTCCTACCTTCCGATGACAACCGCGGATGGCGCGCCCGTTACGCCGCTGGCCGAGATCACGGGCGTCCCTCAAAGCGCTCTGGACATCCTTTCGTCCGATGTCGCCGCCGCGCGCGAGGAGGGGGCGGATCACGTAATCGTGGCCCTGCACAAGGGTATTGTCCACACCCCGGCGCATGTTGCCGCCTATGAGCGGGAGGTGGCGCAGGCTTGCATTGCATGCGGCGCGGATGCGGTAATATCTCACCACGCGCACATCGTTCGCGGCATTGAGTTCCACATGGGCCGACCCGTTTTCCACGGGCTTGGCAACGGATGCGTCGTCACCAGCGCGCTCTCCCCCGATCAGGACCACGAAGCACGGCGCGAATGGGCGAACCGGCGCAAGGCATTGTTCGGCTTCGAGCCGGCCCCTGCCTACACGCTCGCGCCTTTCCATCCCGAGGCGGTGAATGCCTTCATCGGCAAACTCGTTTTCCGCAAGGATGGCCCGCCGACAGCAGCCATCGTTCCGGTCCATGTCGAGGCTCCCGGCAGGCCCGTGCTTGCCGATAAAGAGCGGGCTCAGGAAATCCGTCGCTATGTCGAGACGATCACCGCCGATGCAGGCCTTCCGCCAATCATGATCTGCGCGGACGGATCGATAGGGGCCGCCGCATGAGCCTGCCTTTGAAAATCACGATCTGGCTGGGCGGTATCGCCCTGCTTGCGGCAACGGCGATAGATACGCTGGCAGTTATTGGCCGGCACGTCGGTCTTCCGCTGACCGGCTCGATAGAATTGATGCAGGCCGCGGTTCTCGTTTCCGGCGGTCTCGGCCTTGTCGTCGCGACAGCCACCCAGGCCCACGCGCGGGTGCGCTTGCTGGTGGATCGGCTTTCGCCAGCAGGCCGTGCCGTGGCAGACAAGTTTGCCGACCTGCTCTCGCTCCTGTTCTTTTCAGCGCTTCTGATCGGGTCGGTCTGGCTCTCTGCCGATCTGTGGAACGCGCATGAGGTGAGCGAAATCCTAGGCGTTCCATGGCGGCTGCTGCGCCTTTTCGCCAATGCCTGCCTGCTGATCGCGGCGGCGAACCTGATCCTGCGGATCGTCAGGAAGGCGGAGGCATGATCGACACGGCTGGCACTGGGTTGATCGGGATACTGATCCTGTTCGCGCTCCTTCTTGCAGGCGGGCGGATCGGGGCTGTGCTGGGCCTGGTGGGGATGGGCGGATTGATGCTGATCCTCGGCCCGGAAGCCGCCCTTATCAAGGGCGGGGTCGTTGTCGTGGATACGCTGACTCGTTACGAGCTTGGCACGCTGCCGCTGTTCCTGTTTATGGCGCATATCTTCTTTTCCGTGGATGCCAGCCGCGACCTGTTTGACGCAGCCGCCAAGATGGTGGGCCACAGGCGCGGCGGGCTGGCCTATGCCTCTATTGCCGGTTGCGGCGGTTTTGGTGCAATCAACGGCTCCAGCCTTGCGACAACGGCGACCGTCGGCCTTGTCGCCTATCCCGAGATGAAGCGGCGCGGTTATGATGATCGCCTGTCGACCGCCACCATCGCAGCCGGCGGCACGCTGGGGCAGATGATCCCCCCGTCGGGCGCGCTCATCGTGTTCGGCATCATCGCAGAGCAATCCATCGGGCGACTGTTTACTGCCGCCATCGTTCCGGGCCTTACGCAGGCGCTGCTCTATGCGCTGGTAGTCTTCATTCTGGTTCGCCTGCGCCCGCAACTTGCCTCGCCGGGAGAGCGCGCATCGTGGCCGGAGCGGCTGCGTGCGCTGGCACGGATCTGGGACATCCTCCTGCTTGTGATGCTGGTGATCGGGGGCATTGCGCTTGGCTGGTTCAGCCCGCCCGAAGCGGCCGCCATCGGCGCGTCAGGCGCGCTGCTGATCGCTGCCATTCGCGGCAAGCTGAGCCGGGCAAGCCTGTTCAGCGCCTTTCACGAGACCCTGCGCACCACGGGTCTGATCTATCTCATCGTGATCGGGGCGCTGATCTTCTCGGTTTTCGTCGGCGTGACCGGCTTGGCCGAGAGCACCGGCACCCTGATCGAAGGGCTTGGCCTCGGCACGTTCGTTACCCTGTTGCTCGTCGCGCTGATCCTTCTGATGCTGGGCACTGTGCTGGATGGACTGGCACTGATGCTGCTGATGACGCCGATCCTGCTTCCCATCGTGGAAGGCACTGGCATGACGGCGATCTGGTTCGGCATCTTCCTGGTTCGCGCGATGGAGGTGGGCTTCCTCACGCCGCCGCTGGGGATCAACCTCTATGTCATGCAGGGTGTGGCAAAGGACATTTCCATCAGCAGCATCTTTCGCGGCGTGCTGCCGTTCCTGGCGGCTGATTTCGTCCATCTCATCCTGATCATTCTCTTCCCGGCCATGGTCCTGTGGCTGCCCCAATTGCTTGGAACCTGACATGTTAGCAATCGCCGGTCCCAATCTCCCGCTAGACCTGCTGGCTGCCGCCGGCCGCTTTGCCGGCGCAGTCTCATTCGATCCCGAGCGGGATACACCGCGCGCGGATGACTGGCTGGAAAGCAAGTTCGCCCCCTGGGCGTTTCCGGTGCTGGAGGCATGGGCGGAAGACGAGTACGACCAGTTCGAGCAAGTGTTGTTCAGCCGCGCAGACGATACCTCCCAGCGCCTCTACTATTACATTTGCGAACTGCAGCGCCGCGGCCAGATCGGCGGCCCGGAGCCGCTGATCCTCGATATTGCCAAGATTCCGCGCGCTGCCAGTCGCGACCGGATGATTACGAAGCTACGCGAACTGGGCGAGCATCTGGGCGTGAGTGCCGACGCTCTGGAATCCGCGATCGTAGAGACCAATTCGCAGCGCGCTGCGAAAACTCCAAAAGCCGGTGATCCGATATGCCTTCTCACGGGAACTGCCCCGCCAGACGAACGGCTGCATGACCGTGTCAGGATTTGCGGATTTGCTCCGACAGGTGCCACGCTGGTGGAGGAATGGCTCGATCCGGGCGCGATAGTCGAAGAGGCGACGGGCGATCCCTATGCGGCTCTCGGCACGCAGCTTCATGATCGCCAGCGTGGACCGCGCAGCTTCGCGGACCCCGGTGCGATGCTGGCAGAAGCCATCTCCGGCAGCGGTGCCAAAGCCGTGGTCCTCTGGCGGATCGAGGAGGACGAGGCGCAATGCTGGCATCTCCCCGCAGAGCGCGAGATGCTGGAAATTGCTGGCATCCCGTCCCTCGTGTTGACCCGCCGCGACTGGCTGGCGCGCGACGGAGCCCGCGATGAGATCGAATCTTTCCTGAAGGAGGTGCAGCCATGAGTTTCCTGGCGGGACACCGCGTCGCCGTTCTTGGCGAGATGAAAGACCGACCGCTCGCACGATATTTCGCTTCGCTGGGAGCCGAACTTGGCGGCCCGGTTGAGGGCGCGAGTTTCGTGATCGACGATCTGGGGCTTGAGGCCACGGCCAATCTGGGCATCCCTGATGAAGCTGTCCACGTTTCCGTCACGCCGTTCGGATCGGGCGGACCCCGCTCCCACTGGCGCGGGGGCGAACTGGTCGCATCCGCCACGGGCGGCGCGCTGCGCCTTACCGGGGAGCCGGGCAAGAAGCCGGTGAAGGAAGCGGGCGATGCATGCACCTTCCACGCGGACATGGTGGGTGCCGCAGGGGCGATGGCCGCGCATTTCGCGCGCAGAACGCATGGCATGGGGCAGCACGTCGACGTCTCGATCCAGCAGGTGGCGATGAGCCGCAACGTCAACGGCATACTGGTGTGGCAGTTCGACCGGCGCAAGCTCGACCGTGCAGGCGGGTGCATCGCCTATGGCCGGGCCAAGGTGCAGGTGATCTGGAAGCTGGCCGACGGCTACTGCTTCCACGCGCTGATGACGGGGCGATTGGGCGCGCCCGCCAACAAGGTCCTGTCCGACTGGATGGACGAGAAGGGCATCGACAACCCCATGCGCGATGTCGACTGGCTGGCCTACAATCGCTCTACCCTGCCGGAAGAAACGCGTAACGTGTGGCAGGCTGCGATGGCCCGCTTCTTCGCCAGTTGCACGAAGGAAGAGATTGCCACGCAAGGCAGGCGGCGCGGCATCAATGCCTGCGTGGTGAACGAACCTGCCGACGTGCTGGCGGATGAACACCTGAAGGTACGCGGTTTCCTCGATACGCCATCCGGCCTGCCCGAACGCTTCGCCAGCGTGCGAGAGGGGCCGACTACCGAGGTTCCGGCCACCGAGGCCCCGGCTATCCACGCAGGCGAGCGGCCCGGGCCGCTGTCGGGCGTGAGAATTCTCGACTTTGCGTGGGCGCTGGTCGGCTCGATCACCACCAAGACGCTGGGCGATCTGGGCGCGGAAGTGGTGAAGATCGAAAGCCGCAACCGGCCCGATCTCGCCCGTCTGGACGTGCAGGTTTCCGCCTCCAGCGCCAGCAGCCTCGATGACAAGCCATGGTTCGCCAATCTCAACACTTCCAAGCGCAGCCTGACGCTGGACTTGAAGAAGCCCGCCTCCCGCGATGTGCTGAACCCGCTGATCGAATGGGCGGACGTGGTGGTGGAGAATTTCTCCCCCGGAACGATGGCAAAGCTGGGCCTCGATTACGACAGCCTGACCCAGCGCAACCCTTCGCTGGTGATGGTCTCCGGCAGCGTGTTCGGCCAGACCGGACCTATGGCGAAGGAATGGGGTGTGGACGGCACCGGCGGCGCACTGTCGGGACGCACTTTCCTTACCGGCTATCCCGACGGCGAACCTGTCATTCCCGGCGCGGTGCCGTTTGGCGACGTGATCGTTCCCTATGTAATGGCGGGGCACGTAGCCGCCGCTTTGCAGCATCGGCGCGAGACTGGTGCAGGCTGCCATATCGATGCCTCCATGTACGAAATCTGCGTGCAGCAGATGCGCGAATTTCTGGCGATGGCAAAGGCGGGGAAGCATCCCCACAGGCTGGGCAATGCCGATCCCGCTGTCTATTTCCAGGACGTGTTTCCTGCCGCCGGAGAAGATCGCTGGGTGGCGATCAGCGCGTTCTCTGCCGAAGAGCATGAGCGCCTGCTGTCAATTACCGGGCCGGACATTGCCGCGTGGACTGGTGCGCGGCAGGATCACGCCATCGCGCAGGAATTGCAAGACGCTGGCATAGCGGCTGGCGCGCTGCAGGATTGCGAGGACCTGCTCGAACACGATCCCCAGATCGCCGGACGGGCCGCCCTGTGGGATATCGAACATGCCATGCTCGGTACGTTCGGCCATATCGCCACCCCGCTCGCTTTCTCGCACGACCGGCTCGAACCGTTCCGCGCCCCTTCCATGGGCGAACACGCGCACGAGGTTGCGCGCAGCATCGCTGGCCTGTCGGACGCCGATATTGCCCGCCTCGAATCCGATGGAGTGTTCCAGTGAGCCAATCCGTGAACCAGCGCAGCCGCAAGACCCTTGCCTGCACAGCCGAGGCCACCTCTTTCCAGAAGTCTTTCGGCAAGGAACTGAAGCGCCGGGTTGTCGACGAAAAAGAACCCTATGCCATCGTGCAGGCGGATACCCCGCACGAGCTGTTCCACGCGATGGACATCCCCATCATCACCAACCAGTGGTGGTCTGCCTACATCTCGGCAAAGCAGCTTTCTGGCAGATATTTCAATGCCATGGTGGAAAAGGGATTTCCCGCGAACAGCTGTAAATACTGTTCGCTGGGCCTTGCCTGCACGCTGGCAGACGATCCCGAAACCGCGCCCTGGGGCGGCTTGCCGAAGCCAAGCGTTCTCGTGGCGCGCCTGACTTGCGACTGCATCCAGCACGTGTTCGGCATGTGGGCAAAGGAACTGGACAGCGAATTCTACCCGATGGAAGCGCCGGCGTGGGAGCACAAGGAAGTCGACTGGTTCGCCCATTCCAAGGATGCGTGGGAACGGGTCTACCAGCCCGACCGGATCGAACAGATGGTGGCCGAGATGGAAGACCTTATCGCCCTGCTGGAAGAACGGACCGGGCGCAAGTTCGACATGGCAAAGCTCGAACGCCTGATGGAGAAGATCAACGAGCAGGAAGGCTATATCTGGGAAGCCGCGAAGGCCATCGGAGAGGCGCGGCCGTGCCCCGTCTCCATCGCGGACCAGATGCCCAACGTCATGATCCCGCAATGGCATCGCGGATCGGACTGGGCGGTGGCGCACGCGAAGAAGTTCCGCGACGAGGTTTTCGACCGGATCGAGAAAGGGCTGGGCGCATCGAACAACGAGAAACTGCGGCTGATGTGGATCGGTGCCGGGGTCTGGCACGATCCGGGCTTCTACCAGGCGCTGGAAGAAAAGATGGGCGCGGTTTTCGTCTGGTCGATGTACATGCCCTTTGCCGGCCCGGCCTATATCCGCGATCTGAAAGGAAAGCCGGTGGAGGCGCTGGCCAGCCGCGTTGCCTCCATGAACGAGACGCTGCACCTGCCGCCGTGGATGAATGGCTGGATGACATCGGAGGCGCAGCGTTGCGGCATCGATGCCGCCGTTATCCTGCTGCCGCCCGACAACCGCCTCTCGCAATCCGGCACCAATCTCACGGCCATTTCCCTGGAGGAAGCGGGGGTGCCAGTCTTGCGGATCGATGCCGACATGGTGGACGCCGACATCTGGGACCATGACCGGATGGTGGGGATGGTGGAAGACTTCCTTCGCGAGAAGGGCCTCGCATGAGGTTGCTCGGCCTCCTTCTCTGCCTTTTGCTGGCTGCATGCAGCAGGCCCGTGCCTGACGGCGTGACGGAACTGACCTATGCCACGCCATATCCGCCGGGCCATCCGTTCAGCCGGGCCGACCAGACATGGATCGACTTCGTGGGCGAACGTTCCGGCGGCACTTTGAGGGTCAAACCGATCTGGTCGGGCGCGCTGCTGTCCTCGGATATGTCGATGGAGGAAATCCGCCACGGGGTTGCCGATATCGGGTTGATTACGCCGATCTACACGCGCGGCGGCACCCATCTGCTGCGCACGCAGACGGGGTTTTACAGCGGCGCGGATTCCATTGCCTCGCAGCTTGCGATGTATCGCTGCATGGCCGCGCAGGAACCGCAGTTTGCGCGAGAACTCGACGGCCTGAAGCTGCTGGCGTTGCAAGGCGGCGTACTGCCGGGCATTCTCACCCGCTCGCAAAGGGTGGACGGTCTGGAAGAGCTGCGCGGCCTGCGCATCCGCGCGCCGACAGAGCTGCTGCCGGTCCTGCGCGAACTTGGCGCGGATCCGGTGGATATGCCGATGGGAGAAGTCTACAGCGCGCTGGCAAAGGGCGTGATCGATGGTGTGGTGGCACCGCCCGACACGCTCCAATCGCTCCACTTCGGGGAAGTGACGGACTTCTTCCTCGACCTGCGAATTCCCCGCGGTGCTTACCCCTCGCGCGCCATGGATCTGGACGTGTGGCAATCGCTTTCACCGCAGGAGCAGGCAGTGCTGGAAGAGGGGATCGCCGTGTGGGAGCAGGCGCTGGCGGACGAGAACCTGGCGGCTGCGGCTGCCGGCGAGGAAGCTGCGGAGGGACTGATCACCATCACCCCGGTCACAAAGACCGAACAGGAACGCTTCGACCAGCTCTACCTGCGCGAAGGAGAAGCGAACGCCCGCGCGCTGGAGCGGATCGGGATCAATGGAATGAACGCCTATCGCGCGGCCCGGAAAAGCCTGGTGGCCCGCGACACGGTGAGTTGCGGAGAGATGACATGACACAACAGCCGCTAGCCGGGATCAGGATCGCGGATTTCAGCCATGTCATGGCCGGTCCATTCGCCAGCCATATCCTCCGCCTGATGGGTGCCGAGGTCATCAAGATCGAGGCGCCGCGCGGAGACCAGTTCCGCAATTACGGCTCCAACCGCGATTATGACGGGATGAGCCCGGCTTTCATCGCGGCGAACGTCGGCAAGAAAAGCATCGCGCTGGACCTGAAGGATGCGAAGGACCACGAAATCGCCCGACGCATCGTGGCAAAAAGCGATGTCCTGCTGGAAAATTTCCGGCCCGGCGTGATCTCTCGACTGGGATTTGGCTACGACGCGATGCGCGAATTGCGGCCCGATATCGTGTTCTGTTCAGTATCGGGTTACGGGCAGGATGGCCCCTATCGCGACTGGCCCGCCATCGACAACATCGTGCAGGCAACCAGCGGCATGATGATGCTGAGCGGTGCCGAAGGCGATCCGCCGGTGCGCGTGGGTTTTCCTATTGTCGACACCCTGACCGGCCAGACAGCGGCCGTCGCCATCCTGGGCGCGCTGATGCAGCGGGAGCGGACGGGCGAAGGCGCCTATATCGACGTCTCCATGCTCGATGCGAGCCTGTCTTTCATGACCTCTGCGCTGACGCCTTTTCTGACCACGGGTTCGCCGCTGCGCCGCATGGGCAACACCGGATACAGCGAACTACCGACCGCTGGCGTGTTCGAAGCGAAGGATGGCCGCCACATCTCGCTGGGCGTGGTGCAGGAGAATCAGTTTGCCGTACTCGCGCGCAAGCTGGATCGCGAAGGTTGGCTATCGGACGAGCGTTTCGCGACGCCCGATGCTCGTCGTGAGAATTTCGACGAAATGCACTCGGAGCTTGCCGCGATATTCGTGGCGCGCGATGCCGGGGACTGGGAGCGCGAACTGAGCGAGGCCGGAATACCCTGCGGGAAAATCCGCAGTGTGAGCGAGGCGACGGAACTCGGCACACCCGATGCCCTGCTCGACCTGAAAATCGGCGGACTGCCCGATGGCGGGCAGGCATCGGTGCCCAATGTCGGCTTCCGCATGCAGCCGGGAGAACCCGGCACCGACACCGCGCCGCCCCGGTTGGACGAGAACAGAGAGGAGATCCTGGCATGGCTGGATTCGAACGACTGAGCCAATCCCGCCCGACAAGGCGTGCTTTCGGAATGGCAGTCTGGTCATTGGTCCTGTGCCTGCTCGTTGCGATCGCGCCAACCATCGGCCGCGCGCAGACCTATCCCGATTACGAAAGGACTTCGCTCTACGTTCCGGTACGCGACGGAACGCGGCTGGCTCTCAACATCTATCGCCCCGCCGATGAAGACGGCGTGGTGGAAGAGCCTCTGCCGGTGATCTTCGCCTTCACGCCATACCGTGCGCGCTACGTGGACGAGAATGGCGATACCGTCGAACTGGCTTTGAGCGATAGGCTGGCGCTGCGATCGCTGATCGCCGCTGGCTACGTGGTGGCCACTGCCGATATTCGTGGGAAGGGCGCCTCTTTCGGCAGCAGGCGCGGCTTTCTCGATCAGACCGAAGCGATGGACGGACGCGACCTGCTGGAATGGCTAGCGAGCCAGCCTTACACGTCGGGCGATGCCGGGATGATCGGCTGCTCCTATCTCGGCGGCGCCACCGCGCTCGTCGCTGGCGCTGCTCCGCCGTCACTTCGGGCCGTCTTCATCGGTGCGACGGACTGGGACAAGTACGATTTCGTTCGCCGCGGTGGCTTGACCGCGCAGTTCAACACCCGCCCGGACGAGGCACCGGAGGTGGACCTTGCCAGCGTGCCGGTGGACGCGGACACGGATGGTGAATTGCTGCGCGCGGCGGTTGCCGAGCACTCCGGCAACACGCCTATGGCCGCGCTGTGGAACGAGATGCCACATCGTGACAGCGTCTCGCAATATACCGGGAATGCATTCTGGGAAGAGGTTGCCGTCTGGCGTTATGCAGATCGTATTCGCGATGCCGGTATCGCGACCTATTACTGGAGCAATTGGCAGGACGAGCCGACCAGCCAGGTGCTGGTCGCCGCCCGCAATCTCGACAGCCGCCTGCTGGTGGGGCCGGGCAGCCACTGTGTGCCGCCGCCCGGCTTCGATTTCGTCGGCGAGATCACGCGCTACTTCGATTACCACCTGAAGGGTATCGATGCCGGTTTCTCCAGCCAGCAAAAGGTAACCTACTGGTCCGACGAGGGTGTGGACAAAGGGCGGTACATCCGCGCGGATGAGATACCAGGCGCAAACTCGACCGCGCAAAGCTGGTATCTGAATGGAGCCGGCGAGAGGTCACCGCTCGCGCTTTCGCCGGGTGCGGATGACACGGGCAGCGACAGGCTCATCGTTGATTACGATGTGGCGAATGACGAATATTTCCCCTTCTGGCCTGAATCGATGGCCGAGCACGGGCTGGCGTACACGTCTGCCCCGTTCCACCGGGCAACGGACTTGCTGGGATACCCGGTGGCGCATCTCGAACTCACCGCGGATCGCGCGGATGCAGATGTGTTCGTCTATCTCGAACAGCTCTTTCCCGGAGGAGATGCACAGGTGCTGTCTTTCGGTCGCCTGAAGATCTCGCATCGGGCCACCACGCCTGCGCCCTGGGACAATCACGGCCTGCCCTGGCACAGCGGCTACGAGGCCGACGTTGCTCCATTGCCAGAGGGCGAAGTGGCGAAGATGCCGATTGCCATGATGCCGCTCTCGCACCGCATACAGCCCGGTTATCGCCTGCGCTTCGTCATTGCAGGTGCCGACCCGCGTCAGCGCAATCTTGCCGAGGTGAGACAGGATCCGCCGCCCGTGCTGAACATCAGCCGCGGCTGGCAATCGGGATCGCGCGTCGATCTGCCGTTAAAGGCTGTGGAGGAAGAAGCACCCATTTCAGGCCAGATCGGCGACGCCGGTGGCCGCGGCCCTTATCCGGCCGTGGCGCAGGCAAGAGAGGATGCCCTTGGCTACACCATCTATCGCCCGAAAGATTTGCCGGAGGAGCCGCTGCCGGTGGTCCTGTGGGGCAATGGCGGCTGCCGCAACGACGGATTGAGCGCCAGCCATGCGCTGCGGGAATTTGCCAGCCACGGTTTCCTGGTGATCGCCAACGGCGCACCGGGTTTTGAACGGGCGGTCATGTCCGAAGTGCCCCCGCCACCTTCCGGGCCGCCGCCAGGCAGTCCGCCCGTGCCGGCAAGCCCCGACGAGACATCGACGGACCAAATGCTCGAAGCATTGGAATGGGCAGCGCGCGCCAATGCCGATCCCGACGATCCGCTATACCGCCGCATCGACACAGAAACAGTGGCGGCCACCGGACATAGCTGCGGCGGGTTGCAGGCCCTCCAGGCGGGCGCGGATCCGCGTATCGACACGGTCATCGCCTTTGGCAGCGGCGTATACAACCGGCCTGTTTCCGGCCTCAGCGGTGTGAAGATCGACAAGCGGGATCTGAACGATCTCCACACGCCTGTGGCCTACATTCTGGGCGGCCCGACCGATATTGCCTATCCCAACGGCACAGATGATTTCGCCCGCATCGACCACGTTCCCGTCATGCTGGCGAACCTGCCCGTGGGCCACGGCGGCACCCTGATGCTCGAAGATGGCGGTGAATGGGCCCGCGTCGGGGCCGCGTGGCTACGTTGGCAACTGCGCGATGACGAGGCTGCGGGTTCGCTGTTTACAGGTAGCGAATGTGGGCTTTGCAGCGAAACCGAGTGGACGGTCCAACGCAAGCAGTTCGAGAACGAGCGCTGATCCAGGTCAGCCGGATCGTGCGCGGCGAGGGGCGCGCGCATCAATTTCGCCATGGTGCCGGTTAGAGGATTCGAACCCCTGGCCTGATGATTACAAATCAACTGCTCTACCAACTGAGCTAAACCGGCTCGCCATGGGAGGCGGTGGCTCCTTTGGTCGAAAGCAGGGCATCTTGCAAGAGCGGCGAATACGCACGCGAGGTCAAAGAAGAAAAATGAGGCGTTTGAAACCGGTTGGGGATTGTGCTTCAATCCCATCGGGACGTTTCTGGAGTATCGAATGGATTCCCGCACTCACGATCACCTGATTTTCGAGGCGCATCGCAAGTCTACCGGTGCCAGCTATCTGCTGTGGTTCTTCCTCGGATTTCTGGGCGCGCACCGGTTCTATCTCGGCCGCACCGGCTCGGCGGTGGCGCAGTTGCTGCTGTGCCTGTCGGTCATTGGCATCATTCCGCTGGCGATCTGGTGGCTGGTCGATGCCTTCCGCATCCCGGACATGGTGCGGGACGAGAACATGAAGACCATCGACATGCTGAGGGGCGGGAAAGCGCGCGAGCGGGAGCAGTCTCTCGCGAAAGCGCAACCGGATGAGCGGGAGCCACGGCTGACCTCTCCTGCGCCCGAAGCACCGTCCGTCGATCCGCGGGTGGAGGAAATACGCGCGATGCGGCGGCGCTAACGCTGGCAGTCAGCGTGCGCCGAAGGTCCAACCCTCCGTACGCGCGATTTCCGGCGTCATCGCTCCTGGCTGCCACAACGCGGGATCGTGGGCCACGCGGCGCAGCCATGCGGCTGTCAGCAGTGCATCGCTGGAATGATCGTCCATCGGTCCGCTGCCCGGCACTGGCGCGCTGCCGAGCATGCCCAGCGCGTCGTTCAAATCCTCGTGGCTGCGCATCTTCGCTCGCGACGCAGATCGCCCCGCCGCAATTGCCGCCATGGTCGTGTAGATTTCCACGATGACAGGGCCGTGCGAAGGCAGCGGATCGATCGGCCACACGGGCACTTGCCCGCGCAATCGATGCAGCATTCGCATTCCCGTAAGGCTGGATTTTCCCACCTGCGCCGCGCCCACCAGGTTGAAGTTCGAATAGGGTTTGCAGCCCTGTTTCGCCTGTTCGATCTCGGCTGTACGAAAACGGCCACGGCCCCCGCCGAAATGCTCTCCCTCGCGCCCGCCGTGGCGACGGAAATATGCGCTGGCCACGGGATGATCGACAAAGCTGCTGGCGGCCAGATCAGGGTCGTGCTGGCAAATATTGTCGATCAATGCCCACAGGGATCGGGCATCGGGCGGGCTGCGCTGCCATCCGGGGAAATAGGCTGCCTTGTCAACGAAGGGCAGGGCAATGCCGAGGTCCAGACCCACCAGCGTGTCGGGTGCAAGGTGGTCACGCAGCACCGCCATCACCTCTTCCCGGCTCCAGCCCTTGCTTCGCCGAACAAGAACGGGAGGACCACCGCGATGATCCGCAACGGCCATTGCAATCGCCCGGTGCCGCGTGCCCACTGCGCCAGACCAGTCTATCGCAACAAAGTGGGTAAAGTGCCTCAACCGCGATCGGCCCGCAGCTTGTTCCAGTATTCGATACGCTTGGCGATCTCGCGCTCGAAACCGCGCTCCACTGGTTCGTAATAGGTCTGCGGGTCCATCTCTTCGGGCCAGTAATTATCGCCGGAGAATCCCTCTTCCGCGTTATGATCGTAGGTGTAGCCCGCGCCATAGCCGATATCCTTCATCAGCTTCGTTGGTGCGTTCACGATGTTCATTGGCGGCATCAGGCTGCCTGTATCGCGGGCGCTCTTGAAAGCGGATTTCTGGGCCTTGTAGACGGCATTGGATTTGGGCGCGGTGGCCACGTACAGGCAGGCCTGCACAAGAGCCAATTCGCCCTCGGGAGAGCCGAGAAACTGGTAGGCATCCTTCGCTGCCATGCACTGGTTCAGCGCCTGCGGATCGGCGAGGCCGATATCCTCCACCGCCATGCGGATCAGTCGCCGGGCGACGAACAGCGGTTCCTCCCCTGCCACCAGCATTCGCGCCATGTAATAGAGCGCGGCCTGCGGATCGGACCCTCGCACCGCCTTGTGGAGGGCGGAGATGAGGTTGTAATGCCCCTCCCGGTCCTTGTCGTACACGGCAACCCGCCGCTGTAGAAACTGGCCGAGCGCCGCCGGATCGAGCGGCTTTTCGATCTGGCTTCCGTAAAGTGTCTCTGCCTGGTTCAGCAGGAAACGGCCATCGCCATCGGCAGATGCGACCAGCGCATCGCGCGCGGCGTCGGTCACGGGAAGGGCTCCTTCAAGCGCCTCGGCGCGGGCCAGCAGTTTTCCAAGCGCCTCCGCATCGAGACGGTGCAGGATAAGCACCTGTGCGCGACTCAGAAGAGCGGCGTTGAGTTCGAAGCTGGGGTTCTCCGTGGTGGCACCTACGAGGGTGACGAGGCCGCGCTCCACAAAAGGCAGGAAACCGTCCTGCTGGGCGCGGTTGAAACGGTGGATCTCGTCCACGAAAAGGAGTGTTCGCTGGCCAGCCTTCTGCGCCTGCTCGGCTGCGGCGAAGGCCTTTTTCAGATCCGCGACGCCGGAGAATACCGCGCTGACAGCCTCGTATCGCATGCCCACCTCGGCGGCCAGCAGGCGCGCGATGCTGGTCTTCCCCGTGCCGGGCGGCCCCCACAGTATCATGCTGGAAAGCCGGCCTGCGCCCACCATCCGCCCGATCGCACCGTCAGCGCCCGTCAGGTGCTCCTGCCCGATCACCTCGGATAGATCGCGCGGGCGCAGGCGATCGGCGAGGGGTGCGTCGACGGCAGGCTCGGCTGCGCTGGATTGCGGGGGATCGTCGGCAAAAAGGTCGGCCATGGCGACTATGTAGCGCGTATGCCCGCTGCAGACAGGGGCAGAGCCTGAAATTTTTCGCGGGCCCTTGTTACGATAGGTCTAAGATATATCTTAAGGGCAATGGGACCGATTGGAGTTAGACAATGAGCAAGGATAGCAAGAAGCCAAGCAAGAAAGCCACTTCGCAGCGGCGCACGAGGCAGGCCGAAGAAGACAACACCCGCGAGGAATACGATGAGTTTCCCGAAGGCAAGGATTTTGACGTCGATATCGAGATAGATATCGACGATGACGGCGATAATGATCGGCAGGAGCGCTATCGCCGCCGGACCTATCGTAGCAATGACATTTTCGGCGAGCAGGGTATTTTCGGATCCGACGGTCCTTTCGGACCCGGTGGCCCGTTCGGCCCGGCAGGACCATTCGGCAAGTCCGGCGTCTTTGGCCCCGGCGGTCTGTTCGCGAAAAGCGGCAACCAGCGTCGGCGTCGTGAAGGTGGCGGCAACAACATGCGTCGCCGCCGGATGTTTGGCCCCGGCGAATTGCGGCTGGTGCTGCTTGCCATGCTGGCCGAGGAAGCGCGCCACGGTTACGAACTGATCAAGGCGCTGGAGGAAATGACGGCCGGTGCCTATTCGCCCAGCCCCGGCACGATCTATCCCACCCTGCAGATGCTGGCCGACGAAGGCGCGATTGCCGAGGAGGACAGCGGGGACGCGAAGAAGCTGTTCAAGGCAACTGACGCCGGCCTGGCCGAACTTGAAGAGCGATCACGCGAGATCGACGAGCTTTGGGAACGCCTGGGGCGCAAGCGCGAGAATGCGCGGCCCAAGGGGTCTGCCGAACTGTTTCGCGCCATGGGCAATCTTGCCACCGTCCTCAAGAACAAGGCCGCAAACGGCGGGCTGAAGGACATGGACAAGGAGCAGGTTGTCGACCTGATCGACGAACTTGCTCGCAAGATTGAGCGTCTGTAACTGATCAATCCTTCCCCTGTTGCAGCTGATTATGGTATAACCGGATGCGACAGGGGAATGATCGCATGGTTTTTAACGGAAGACCGGCTACGCCGTGGCATTTGTGGGCAATCGGTATTGTCGCACTGATTTTCTATGGTGGCGGCGCCTACAACTACCTGATGATGCAGACGGCGAATGCTGCCTATCTGGAAAGCTATACTCCTCAACAACTTGCCTATTTCGAAACCGCGCCAGTGTGGTTCCATGCGGCATGGGCCATCGGTGTGTGGACGCCGCTGGTGGGGGCGTTGCTGCTGCTTGCCCGCTCACGTTTTGCCTTCGTTGGCCTGTTCGTTGGCCTGGTGGGCTTTGTTATCGCGACATTCTACCAGTTTGCCGCGCCAGCGCCGGAAAGCATGACGAGTGGGGTGGGACTTGTCTCCACGCTCATGCTCGGCGCGTTTCAGCTGTTTTTCGTCATCTACAGCTTCATCATGCTGAAGAAGGGCGTTCTAGCCTGACGCTGCGGCGGCATCGCCGCGCTGTTCGATCAGGCGAAGGTAGGTTCGCGCCACGGCGGCGTTGATCGTATCCCAGTCAAAGGCATCGGCGCGGCGTGCGCCAGCCTCTCCGTGAGAGCGACGAAGGGCGGGGTCTTCGGAATAGGCCGTCAGCCTGTCTGCATAGGCTGCGATTTCGCGCGGCGGCACGAGGTAGCCCGTCTCTCCATCGTCCACGAGGCTGGATGCGCCCGTCGCATCGGCGGCCACCACCGGCACCCCGCAGGCCATCGCTTCCAGCGTGACGTTGCCAAACGTTTCCGTTACCGAGGGGTTGAGCAGCACGTCCATGCTGGCCACGGCCCGGCCCAGGTCACTGCCCTTCTGGAATCCGACGAACTTGGCCTCTGGCACCTTCTCCGCGAAAAACGCCTTCGCAGGGCCTTCTCCGATCACCAGCACTTGGTGCGCCACGCCGCGATTGCGCAGTTCCACCATGGTTTCTGCAAAGATGTCGATGCCCTTTTCCAGCACCAGCCGCCCGAGGAACCCCACGGCCATCTCGTCATCACCTATGCCGAGATCGCGCCGCCACGCCAGATCGCGCTGTGCGGGCGTGAAGATGCTGCGATCCACCCCGCGTGACCAGGTGCCGATATCGCGATGCATCCCCTGCTCGCGCAGTTCCGCGATCATGCTGGGGGAGGGGGCGACGATGGCGTCGCATCGCTGGTAGAACCGCCGCAGCAGCGCGACAAAAATGGGCTCTATGAAACCGAAACCGTAATAACGCGGATAGGTCTCGAAGCGGGTATGCACGCTTGCCAGCACCGGCTTTTCCCGCTCGCGCGCCCAGGTGAGCGCGCGATGGCCGGAGACATCGGGGCTGGAGAGATGCACAATATGCGGATCGAACTCGGCCAGATTGGTCTTGATCCTTTCACCCAGCCCGGTGGAAAACTGGTATTCCCCGCGTCCTGGAATGGGGACGGAAGGCAGGCTGACAAGTTCTCCCGCCGGCTCGAATGCAGGGGTGTCGGTGGTGGGCGAATAGACGCGCACCTGCGCGCCCTGCCGCAAAAGGTAGTCCACCAGCCGGTTCAGCGCCTGATTCGCGCCGTCGCGTACGTAATTGTAGTTGCCGCTGAAAAGGGCCACGCGCAGGTCCGATACTTTCATCGTTGCAGCCTTTAGGCGAGGCGAGACAAATTGGCGAGTGTCAGCGCGCGAAGTTGACAAGGTTGCGATCGTGACGATGCCCGAGAAACGCCGAGAACCCCAGAAATTAGCTATTTACAGGCCACTGGCGAGGTTGAAACTTCGGGCGCAGCGAGCGCGTTTTCGGCAAGATGAATCCCGTCGTGTTCCGGCGAGTGTGCAGGAAAGCGATCTGGTTACTGACTGGGTGACCCCAGTAGGAGATTCCACGCGGAACGCCGATGGCTGGCGCGGCGTTGGACCAGCATGAATGTCAGCGAAATCGCCATAACTGCCGCAATGGTGGCCGGATTTGTCGCTGTTCACCTATTTGTAAATCGGCTGCACATTCTGGACGTGACGCCGCGCAGCCGCTGGCTCTCCTTCGCGGGCGGCGTGGCAGTCGCCTATGTCTTCCTGCACGTGCTGCCCGATATCGCCGCGCACCAGCGCGAATTCGCAGCGGGCATGGGTCTGCAATCCATCGCCGCCGAAAGCGTGATCTATTCGCTTACCCTCGCGGGCCTTTCCCTCTTTTACGGGCTGGAACGAGCGGTGAAGGTCAGCCGCGGGGTAAGCCGTGCGGAGGGCGAAGGCGACCGGATGAAGGACGACGTCCTTTATCTGCACCTCGTCACCTACGGCACGTTCAACGCACTGATCGGCTATCTGCTGCTGCACCGTGAAGAGGCCGGCCCCTGGTCGCTGGGGCTGTATTTCGTGGCGATGTCCCTGCATTTCCTCACCGCCGATTTCGGCATGCGGCAGGACCACCGGCAGGCGTATGACAGGCTGGCGCGCTGGGTAATCAGTGCCGCGGTGGTGGGCGGCTGGGTGCTCGGCATTTTTGTCGAGCTGTCGCCCGTCCTGATCGGCTGCCTGTTCGCCTTCCTGGCGGGCGGGATTATTCTGAACGTGCTGAAGGAGGAATTGCCGGAAGAACGGCAAAGCTATTTCATGCCCTTTCTTCTGGGCGTGGTTCTCTATGCCGTGCTGATTCTTGCGGAAAGGCACTGGGTTTGAAGGGCCAACGCGCGTGAAAATTTTTGAACCAGCCGCGATCGTCTGAAACCATGAACCGTTGCAGGCGTAATATCCGCCGATGATACTGCGTATTTCCTTTCTGCCACTCGTAGCCCTGATCGGCGCCTGTTCCGATGCTGACCGGGGTGAGCGGGGCGACGCCGCGGCGACTGCCGTTATCGATGAAAGCCACGTGATCCCGGTGGAATACAGGGGGCGCTGGGCGGAAACTCCTGCGGCCTGCCTCTCCGACAATTCGCGCCGCTACGAAATCAGTGCAGCGCAGATCTACCGGGCGGATTTCTCTGCCCGGGTGGAAGACGTGATAATCGCCGGGGACACGGCGAACGTATCGCTGGAAGGGCAGGGCGGCGCAGCGCAATTCCGCTTCGTGCTCGACGATGCGAACACGATGCGCGCCAGTTATGGCACGCGCGCGGAGTTCACGCTGCGGCGCTGCCGCTGACCGGCGAACCGGTCAGCCGCCGGCTCGATTAATTGCTGGCGTCGGCAGACCGCTTGGCGCGCTTACGCTCGTGCGGGTCGAGGTGGAGCTTGCGCAGGCGGATGTTCTGCGGCGTCACTTCCACGATCTCGTCGTCACCGATGTAGGCGATGGCCTGCTCCAGCGTCATCTTGCGCGGCGGAGTAAGGCGGATGCCTTCATCCTTGCCGCTGGCGCGGAAGTTGGTGAGCTGCTTTGATTTCAGCGGGTTCACTTCAAGATCGTCGGGCTTGGCATTCTCGCCGATGATCATGCCCTGGTAGAGCTTCTCGCCCGGCGCGATGAACAATACGCCGCGCTCCTCGATGGTGTTGAGCGCATAGGCCATGGCCTCGCCCTGTTCCATGCTGATGAGAACGCCGTTCTGGCGGCCGGAAATCTTGCCCTTGTAGGGGCCGTAGCTGTCGAACAGGCGGTTCATGATGCCCGTGCCGCGCGTGTCGGACAGGAATTCGCCGTGATAGCCGATCAGGCCGCGGCTGGGCGCGATGAAGGTGAGCCGGGTCTTGCCGCCGCCGCTGGGGCGCATCTCGGTCATCTCGGCCTTGCGCTGTGCCATCTTCTCCACGACCGTACCGGAAAATTCATCGTCCACGTCAACCACGACGGTTTCGTACGGCTCCATCCGTTGGCCGTTCTCTTCCTTGTAGAGAACGCGCGGGCGGCTGATGGAAAGCTCGAAGCCTTCGCGGCGCATCGTCTCGATCAGCACGCCAAGCTGCAATTCGCCGCGGCCTGCAACTTCGAAGGCATCCTTGCCGGCTGCCTCGGTGATGCGGATGGCCACGTTGCCTTCGGCTTCACGTTCCAGGCGATCGCGGATCACGCGGCTCTGCACCTTGTCGCCCTCGCGGCCCGCATAGGGGCTGTCGTTGACGGCAAAGGTCATGGAAAGCGTGGGCGGATCGATGGGGGATGCGTGGATCGGCACGCTTACGTGCGGGGCGCACAGCGTGTTGGAAACGGTCGCATCGGTCAGGCCGGCGATGGCCACGATGTCGCCTGCCTTGGCGTGCAGCACGGGCTCGCGGTCCAGGCCATTATAGGCGAACACCTTGGTGGCGCGGCCTGCTTCCACAAGCTTGCCGTTCACATCCAGTGCCTTGATCGGCATGCCGGTTTCCAGGCGACCGCTTTCGATGCGGCCTGTCAGGATACGGCCGAGGAAGGCGTCGCGGTCCAGCAGGGTCGCCAGCATGGCGAACTCGCCTTCGGGATCGAGATCGGGTGCGGGCACGTGGCTGACGATCAGCTCGAACAGCGGGATCAGGTTGCCTTCGCGCGCATCAATGTCTTCGCTGGCATAGCCGGAGCGGCCCGAGGCATAGAGCACGGGGAAGTCGAGCTGCTCGTCATTGGCATCGAGGTTCACGAACAGGTCGAACACCTCGTCCAGAACTTCCGACGCGCGAGCATCCTGGCGGTCGATCTTGTTGACGACCACGATGGGCTTCAGGCCCAGGCCCAGCGCCTTGCCGGTCACGAACTTGGTCTGCGGCATCGGGCCTTCTGCGGCGTCCACCAGCAGGATAACGCCGTCCACCATGCTCAGGATTCGCTCTACCTCGGCGCCGAAGTCGGCGTGGCCCGGGGTATCGACGATATTGATGCGATAGTTCTGCTGACCGCCCTCTGGCGCCCATTCCACGCTGGTGGGCTTTGCCAGAATGGTGATTCCGCGTTCCTGTTCCAGTTCATTGGAATCCATCGCGCGTTCTTCGACGCGCTCGTTCTCGCGGAAGGTGCCGGACTGGCGGAAAAGCTGGTCGACAAGCGTGGTTTTGCCGTGGTCGACGTGGGCAATGATTGCCACGTTGCGGAGTGGGGCGGACATATTCTGGTTTCCTGGACTGGTGCGTATGCATAAGGCGGGCGCACAATGCTGCACCTGCGAATTGGCGCGCCGATAGCCTATGCGCGCCCTCGCCGCAAGCCATGCGGGACGGTTTGCTTGACGTATACGTCAGGCCTCTCCATGTTGCGGGAATGATACAGGGCGGTTTCTTCTGCAATCGGTCGTAACTCTCCCGATTGTATGAAGCGTGGCGCACAGGTATCTAATAAGTGCCTAAAAAGGTCGCTTGAAACCTGATGTCACACCGAAAAGGGGGCGCGGGTTTCGAGGGAGAGATGGAGAATACAATGACCAGCATGACAACCGGCCTAGCCGGTTTTTCGCGCAAATGCCTGTGTGGCGTTGCCGCAATCGCTCTTGCCACCCCCATTGCCGCATTCGCGCAGGACGAAGCTGAAACCGGCCAGGACATCTATCCTGACGAAGCCGGGGAAGACAGCAACCAGGGCAATGCCATTATCGTTACTGCTACCAAGCGTGAACAGACGTTGCAGGAAGTGCCCGTTGCCGTTTCCGTGACCAGCGCCGAAACGCTGGAGCGTGACCAGATCCGCGACATCAAGGATCTTCAGACGGTCGTGCCTTCGCTTACCGTGGGCCAGCGCCAGTCCTCCGCCAACACCGGCTTCTTCATCCGCGGCTTCGGCAACGGCGCGAACAACGCCGGTATCGAACCCTCGGTCGGCGTGTTCATCGACGGCGTCTATCGCAGCCGCACCGCGTCCTCCATCAGCGATCTGCCCAATGTGCAGCGTATCGAGGTGCTGCGCGGGCCGCAGTCCACGCTGTTCGGCAAGAACGCTTCTGCCGGCGTCATCTCCGTCACCACGGAAGAGCCGCAGTTCAACTTCGGCGGATCGACCGAGCTTACCTATGGCAATTACGATGCCATCGTGGCGCGCGCCTATGTCACCGGCCCGCTCTCGGAAAACGTGGCTGTCAGCGTTGCAGGCGGCCTGAACAAGCGTGACGGTTTCCTGGATGATCTGGGTACCGGCACCGATGCCAACGACCGCGATCGCTGGTATACACGTGGCCAGGTGCTGATCGACAACGGCACCGATCTCAGCTTCCGCGTGATCGCCGATTACGACAGCATCGACGAAATCTGCTGCGGCGTGGTGAACGTGCAGAACGGCCCGGCCACGGCTGCCGTGCTGGGCGTTGGCGGCCAGGTTACGGATCCCAGCGATCCCTTCGCCGACATCATCTACAGCAATTTCGATTCCACCAACGACATCAAGAATTACGGCGTATCGGGCCAGCTGGATTACGATATCGGTGATTTCACCTTCACCTCCATTACCGCCAGCCGCACCACCGAAGCCGTGACCTTTCAGGATTCGGACTTCACCAGCGCCGACCTGATCTTTCCCAACTCGCAGGATCTGCGGATCGACACCTTCACGCAGGAATTCCGCATCGCCGGTTCCATCGGTGACCGTATCGACCTGTTGCTGGGTGCGTTCTACATCAACGAGGACGTCGATCAGGAAAACCAGCTGCTCTACGGCGACGATTTCCGCAACTACGCCAATCTCGTGGTGGCCAGCCAGTCAGGCGGCGCCTTCACGCTGTTCCCCAGCGCGGTGGCTCCGGGCGCGGTGCCGCTGGAACAGGTATTCAGCCAGGCATTCGGCCAGAACTTCGTCGGCTCCTTCTTCAACGCAGGGCAGGGCTTCACCGAGGATTATACCCTCGCTTCCGAGGCCTATTCCTTGTTCGGCCAGGTCGATTTCGAGATCTTCGACGGTCTCGTGCTGACGCTGGGCGGCAATTATACCGACGACAGCAAGACTTTCACGCAGAACGCCGTTTCGACCGACGTCTTCTCGTCGATCGATTTCGATGCCCCGCAGCTTGCACCGTTCCGCGGGCAGGTGCTGGGCCAGGGCTTCGTGTCTGAGGCCGTCGGGCAGGTTCTGGGCCTCGGCCGCGGTGCTACCGCGGCTGAAGTGCAGGCGTTTGCCACCTCCGGCCCCGCGGCATTCCAGGCTTTCCAGCAGATCCAGTTGCAGGCCGGGCAGTTCGCCCAGGCCAATGCCAACAATCCGCTGGCAAACCCGCTGAACCCGCTGCGCGCGCTGCAGTTCCTGCCGCCGTTCCTTGCCGTTCCCAATGCGGTGGAAGATGGCGAAATCAGCGACGACAACTTCAGCTACACCGTGCGGCTAGCCTATGACGTGACGCCGGATGTGAACATCTATGCAAGCTACGCCACGGGCTTCAAGGCCAGCTCGGTGAATCTGTCGCGAGATGCGCGGCCTTCGCCGGCGGATCGCGATGCGATCATCGCTTCCGGGCTGAACCTGCCGAACCTCACTTTCGGTTCCCGCTTTGCAGGGCCGGAAGAGTCCAAGGTGATGGAAGTTGGCGTGAAGGCCAATTTCGATGCCTTCTCGGCCAACCTCACCGTTTTCGACCAGGAGATCGAGGGCTTCCAGTCCAACATCTTCACCGGATCCGGCTTTGTGCTTGCCAATGCGGGCAGCCAGTCGACCTGGGGCGTGGAATTCGAAAGCACGTTCTTCCCCACGCCGGACCTGACGCTGAACGCGGCGGTGACCTATCTCGATCCTACGTTCGACAGCTTCGAGCAGTCGGCACAGGGCGATATCTCGGGCACCCGTCCCTCCGGCATCCCGGAATGGACCGTGATCGTTGGCGCGCAATACGAAGCTGAAGTCGGCAACGGCCTCCTCATCCCGCGCGTGAACTACTTCTGGTCTTCCGAAACGCAGCTGGTGGAAGGCCTGCCCGCCTTCGCCGTTCGCGGACCGGATGGAACAATCGTGGATGGCGCTCCGGCAATCGAGGCAGGTCTGCCGTTCACCTCGCAGGTGGACAACCTCACCGCCTCGCTCACCTACGAGTTGGATTCCGGCCTTTCCCTGTCCGTCTGGGGTCGTAACCTGACCGACGACCGGAACCTTGGCACGGTGTTCGATACCCCGGCGCAGCCGCTCAGCGTCTCCGGCTATCCGAACGATCCGCGCACCTACGGCATCACAGGTCGTTTCCGCTGGTAAGTTGCCGGAAACATTTATAATTTCGAAAAGGGGGCTGTAACGGCCCCCTTTTTTTGTCGCGGGCTTGCGCAGCCTTTTGTTTTGTGATGCTTTCCTGCCCTTCAACAGGGAAGGGATTAGCATAATGCAGTACGGCGGTTTTTGGATCAGGGTTGGCGCCTATCTGATCGACATCATCATTCTTCTCGTCGGAATGTCGATTATCCAGGCCATCACCGGGATCGACCTGGGGACGAATTACAGCGCACAATTTAACGAGGCGATGGTATCGGGCGGCAATACGCAAGGCGCTAGCGCGGTGGGCCAGCTGCTGGGCCTGATAATCGGTATTGCCTATTTCGCGGGCCTCGAGTCGTCTGCCTGGCAGGCGACCATCGGCAAGAAGGCGCTGGGCCTGGTGGTGACGGACACGGGGGGCAACCGCATCAGCTTCCTGCGCGCAATCGGTCGCTATTTCGCCAAGATCCTGTCCGGTATAATCCTGCTCATCGGATACATCATGGTTGCCTTTACCGAGAAGAAGCAGGGCCTGCACGACATGATCGCCAGCACGCTGGTGGTGAAGGGCCGTCCCGGCGAACACGAGACCGCTGGCGTGTTCGAATAAGCTCACTGGATGAAGCGATCGGTAATCGAATGGATGATCCTGCCACTGCGGCGCTACGCGGATTTTCGCGGGCGTTCGCGGCGGGCAGAGTTCTGGTGGTGGACGCTGGCCTACATCCTCGTCACTGTCGCGCTGATCGCCGTCATGTTCTCCGGCTTTCCTTGGGATGCGGTTGGCAGCGACGGGCAGGATGTGCCGCTACCCGATCCCGAAGATGGTCCATTCGCTGTTTTCGGCGTGGGCACCTGGATTGGCGGCGTACTGTATTTCCTGTTCTGGGCCGGCACGATCGTCACCTCGCTGGCGGTGACTGTGCGGCGGTTGCACGATCGCGGTATCTCAGGCTGGTGGTATGGCGGCCTGCTGATCGCCAACTTCATTCCGCTGGTAAATATCCTCACCGTCTTCGGCTTCATCGCGCTGCTAGTTATCTGCGCCTTCCCCGGCCAGAAGGGGCCAAACCGCTGGGGTCCGGATCCCAAGGACCCTTCCGAAGCCTACGTCTTCGAATAGGCTAGAGCGAGCGCAGCGTCTGCGCCGGGCGTGCCCGCAGCAGCGGCAGCGAAGCGCCAAGGGCAAAAAGCAGCACCAGCAGCAATCCGCCGCCAAGAACTGCCAGGATCTCGCCCCAGTCGGGTAGCCATTCGAACTCGAACATCTGCACGATCACCAGCCAGGCGACGCCGCTGCCCAGCGCCAGTGCCACCACCGCCAGCACCGCTGCCAGCAGGCCGAACTCTGCAAATTGCAGCGCCAGCAACTGCTTGCGGCTGGCACCCAGCACGCGGAGGATCACGGTATCGTAAATGCGCGCGGCACGGGCAGCGGCGATCGCGCCCAGCAGCACGGCAATGCCCGCCAGCACCGCCACGGATGCGGCGGCAAGGATAGCCAGGCTCACCTGATCGAGGATGGTGCGCGCCTCGTTCAGGATCGGGCCGACCTCGATCACGCTGGACGACGGGAAAGCGCCCACCAGCGCCCGCAGCAACCCGCTGGCCTGCGTGCCTTCGGGAAGATCGATGGTGGCCGCCAGATTGTGCGGCGCATTCTCGAAAGTATTGGCGGAGAATACCCAGACATTGTTGAAGCCGAGGCTTTCCCAGTCGATCCTGCGGGTATTGGCAACGCGCGCGGTGAAATCCACGCCCAGAACGTTGATCGTCACCATGTCTCCGATGGAAATATCGGCGGCAGTGGCCAGTTCTTCATCTACTGAGACAAGCGGCTCACCGCTATAGCCTTCTTCCCACCAATCGCCCGCTGTCACCACGTTTCCGCTCGGCACGCTGTCGGAATAGGTCAGCCCGCGTTCGCCGCGCAGGCCCCACGTTCCCTCGCGATCCTCTATGTCGGCAACGCGCGTCATGCTGCCTTCCGGCCCGAAGGCGACGATGGACCCGCGCAAGGTGGGCACTGTCTCCACCGCAGCATCCGCCGAAACACTACCTACGAGGGCGCGAAACTCGTCCACCCCGTCACGCGGCACGTCCAGCACGAAATAGTCCGGTGCCATTTCCGGCACGGACTGCTGGATATTGCCATTGAGGCTGCTTTGCACGCCCGCCAGCAGCACGAAGGCGGAAAGACCAAAGCCCAGCGCCGTCACCAGCGATCCGGTGGCAGCACCGGGGCGGTGCAGGTTTGCCAGCGCGGCGCGGGCAATGGGATCGGAAGGGCGGGGCACGCGGGCTGCGGCCCAGCGAATGGCGCGGCCCAGCAGCGCCAGGAATGCGAGGATGGCGACAGCGCCGCCAAGGAACAGCGCGGTAAGCGCGGGGTTGTTCGAGCCCAGCAGCGCCAGAACCACGATGCCGCCAATGCCGAGGCCGACAGGCAGCAGCGCGCCGCGCCATTGCTGCGCCAACGGAGAAACGCGCGCACGCATCAGCGCCATCGCGGGAAACCGTTTAGCCCGCGCCAGCGGAGGCGCGGCGAACACCAGTGCCACCAGCAGGCCGAATGCAGCGGCCCGTAGCAGGGCCAGCGGGTCGAGTACGAATTCCGTGGTGACAGGCAGCAGCGATCCCAGAGCACCCGCCAGCAGGGGCGTAACCAGCACGCCCGCCAGCAACCCGGCCACCGCGCCAACAAGGGCTGCCGTGCCGATTTCCAACGCGTAAATGCGGGTGATATCCTGCGAGGTCGCGCCAAGAATCTTGAAGGTGGCGATCGAATTGCGCCGCGCTTCCAGATAGGAATTCACCCCGCCGCCGATGCCGATACCGGCGATTACCAATGCCGCGAGGCCCACCAGCGTCAGGAATTCGCCCATGCGGCTGACGAAGCGATCTGCACCGGGCGATGCGCGGTTGCGCGTGCGCAGATCGAAGGGGCTGTCGGGGAAGGCCTCCTCCAAGGCCTCTGCCACTTCGTCGGGGTCCTGATTGCCATCGAAGGCAATGCGGGTCTTGGTCTGATACATCGATCCGGGCGCGATCAGTCCTGCGGCCTCCGGCAGATCGAGTGGCACGATTACGGTCTGCCCCAGGGCAAAGCCCTCGGAAAGCCTGTCAGGCTCCTCCGCAATGATGCCCGCCACCGTCACGTGCTGCGTGCCCAGCGTGATGGTGTCGCCGGTGGCGGCATCCAGCCGCTCTGCCGCGCCGGGCGCAAGATAGGCTTCGCCTGCAGCAGGCGCGCCTGCCGCGTTGCCGCCTTCCAGCAGCAATTCGCCATACATGGGATAGTTGGGCGCAACCGCCTTCAATTCCACCGGAACGGCAGCATCGGGCGTGGTGGCCATGGCCTGCAGGCGATATCCGGGAGACGTGGTGCCAAGCTCTTCAAGATAGGCCATCTCGCCGGGATCGGGCATGCGCTGCCACAGCTCCACCTCCAGATCGCCGCCAAGGATCGTCTGTCCCTGGTTGTCGAGCTCGCTCTGGATGGCGGAGGTGAGGCTGCCGATCGCAGCCAGCGCGCCCACGCCCAGGAACAGGCACACCAGCAGCAGCCGCAGGCCGCGAAAGCCGCTGGCAAGATCGCGCTTGGCGATGGTCCAGGCCGTGCCCCAGCTCATAGCGATCAAGCTGGCTCGGCGCTGGTGATTTTGGAGGTGCCGGTTGTATCGGTGGCAATCTGCCCGTCGCCCAGCGTCACCACCCTGTGGCACATTTCAGCCAGGTGCTTGTCATGCGTGATGATCACCAGCGTCGCGCCGGTTTCTTCGCGGCGGCGGAACAACACGTCCACCACGCTGTCTCCGGTGCTGGCGTCGAGATTGCCGGTCGGTTCGTCAGCGAAGATCAGCGGCGGGCGTGAGGCGATGGCGCGCGCGATGGCGACGCGCTGCTGCTCTCCGCCGGAAAGCTGTGCCGGATAATGGGTAAGGCGATGGCCCAGGCCTACCGATTCCAGTTCCGCACTGGCGCGATCCCACGCGGACTTGTCGCCCGCCAGTTCCATCGGCACGGCCACGTTTTCTATCGCGGTCATGGTGGGTAGCAGGTGAAAGGCCTGCAGCACGATGCCGATCCGGCCACGCCGGGCCATGGCCAGCGCGTCCTCGTCCAATGCGGTGAAATCTTCCCCGGCCACCAACAGGGAACCGGACGTGGCCTGCTCCAGCCCCGAAAGCACCGACATCAGCGAGCTCTTGCCGCTGCCTGAGGGGCCGAGAAGGGCGAGCGTTTCGCCCGGCATGACCTCCAGATCGATGCCGCGCAGGATCTCCACCGCGGCTGGCCCCTCGCCGAGGGTCAATCGCAGGTCTTTGGCGGAGATGACGGGTTTTGCGCTGTCAGGACTTGTCACGCTGCGGCGATGGCATAGCTATACCGCATGAGCAAGCCAGTCCTAAGTCGGTGGCCGCGCGCCATCCGCGCTTCGTCGATCATCGCACCCCTTTCGCTGGCGCTTGTCGCCTGCGGATCGGAAGCACCCGTGGCAGACCCGCAGCCGACAGCCGCGCCGTCTGCGCAGATGGCAGACCCGCTACCCGTGATGGGGGCGGAGCGGGTGATCCTGGGCTTTGGCGACAGCCTGATGGCGGGTTACGACGTGGAAGAGCAGCAGGGCTATCCCGAGGTGCTGGAGCGTGCCCTGCGCGGGCGCGGCATCAATGCGCGCGTCATCGATGCGGGCGTTTCCGGCGATACCACCGCGGCGGGCCGCCAGCGCATCGCCTTCGTGCTGGATAACGCGCAGGCCGATATCGACCTCGCGATCATCGAACTTGGCGGGAATGACCTGCTGCGCGGCATCCCGGTGATGCAGACGCGGGACAATCTCACCGCCATCATCGAGGAAGTGCAGGCCCGCGACATTCCCGTGTTGCTGATGGGCATGCGGGCTCCGCCCAATCTGGGCGCAGATTACGTGGGCGAGTTCGATGGACTGTATCCCGCGCTCGCCGAACAGTACGACACCGCGCTGGTGCCGTTCTTCATGGAGCCTGTGTACGATGATCCCGATCTGATGCAGGACGATCGCATTCATCCCACGGCGCAAGGTATCGAGGATATGGTTGCCGCTACGCTGGACGCGGTGGTGGCCGCTCTGCCGAAGTCGGACGACTAGAGCCGTTCCACCGTGCCGCCCGTCACCCGCCAGGTGGCTGCTTCATCCAGTATCGCGTCGAACGGGGCCCGTTCCGTCCCTGTCAGCCATACCTGCGTGCCGCTGGCGCGAAGTCTGTCGAACAATGCCTCCCGCCGCAGCGGGTCAAGATGAGCGGCGACTTCGTCCAGCAGCAGCACGCCGGGCCTGCCGCGCGCGGCCAGCTCTGCGTGGGCGAGAGTGATGGCCACCAGCATCGCCTTTTGCTCTCCGGTCGAACATTCCGCGGCCGGCATGTGCTTGCCGGCCATCACCACGCCCAGCTCGTCTCGATGGGGGCCTGACAGCGTGCGCTGCGCCGCGCGATCGCGTGCGCGCCCACCGCGCAACTGGCTGGCAAGGGCTTCGCAGGTCAGTTCACCGCCGGGGTCGTAGCTTAGCAGCGGGCGGGCGAACGGCGCTTCGGGCAGTTCCGCTAGCCGGTGCGAGAGCGCGCCCACCAGCCGCGCGCGGCCCTGCGCCAGTGCGGCGCCCACTTCGGCCATCTGCGCCTCTATCGAATCGAGCCAGGTCGGATCGGGCTCTCGCTCGTCCGAAAGCAGCTTGTTGCGTTCGCGATGGGCTGCCTCGTATCGGCTGGCGTTGCGCGCATGGGCCGGCTCCAGCGCCACGGCAAGGCGATCCATGTAGCGGCGGCGCGCACCTGCGCTGTCGGCAAACAGCCGATCCATCGCCGGGGTCAACCAGCCCATGGCCAGCCATTCACCCAGGCTGATGGCAGTCGCCTCTGCCCCGTTGACCTGCACGATGCGACGTCCCGGCCTCTCCGGCGCCATTCCCGTGCCCAGCTTCACCGGCTCTCCGCCATCGCCGATATCCAGCGTCACGCTGGCAGCAAAACCGCCTTTTCCCAAGTGGGAGGCCATGTCTGCCAGCGCCGCGCGCCGCATTCCGCGACCCGGTGCGAACAGGGATAGCGCTTCCAGCACATTAGTCTTTCCGGCGCCGTTTTCGCCCACGAGCAGGTTCAGCTGACGCGCGCCATCAAGCTGTGTGCCCACATGATTGCGGAAGGTCGAAAGGGTTATGCGATCGAGCGCCATGATGTCGCTGCAACCCCTAAGTCAGGCAGACACCCCACGCCACCGCTAATCCACTTCCCAAAACTTAGAAAAAATAACTACACTATGGTGTTGTTGGTCGCTGAACCTTTCTCCCGCGTGAACAGGAATGGCAGAAAACTGGGTTTTTTCGAAACTGGCACACCCTCTGCAAAGACTAGGACATGGGACGAACCAGTTCCAATCTAACAATTGAGGGAAACAAAATGACTTTCACGAATGACTTCTCCGCCCGCATCTCCGCCGCTCTGGCTGCCGTTGCCGTGACCACCACGATCCTCGTCAGCAGCTTTTCGACGCCGCAGGCCAGCATCCTCAGCAGCATCCTGGCCTGATCCATTCCAACCAACCCGAACACCAAAGGAGACTGACAATGACCAATGAATTCCAGAACAAGCTGATGGCCGGTTTTGCCGCCGTTGCCGTAACTCTCACCCTGCTGGTGAGCAGCTTTGCCAACCCCCATGCCACCACCGTCGCAGGCATCCTGGCATGAACAACATAGACCGTAGAAACGATGCCGTGCGTCCGTCGGGGCAGAAGAAATTCCGCCTCGACCACGCCAACGCGAAGATCGCCGGCGTATGCAGCGGCATCGCGAAATACCTGGGCATGGACCCGCTGATCGTGCGAATAATCTTCGCCGTGGGTGCGGTGGCCGGTTTCGGTACCTTCATCCTCGTCTATCTCGCAATCTGGCTGCTGGCCGACTGAGCCGGCAGCCAATTTCCCGAACTCTCCAGCCAGGGCGCCGCAGGTTTACGCCATTGACGCTTCGCGCGGCAAAACCTACGCAACCTCGCGGCTTCCGCCGTTCGCGCCCATAGCTCAGCTGGATAGAGCACGGGACTTCTAATCCTGAGGCCGCAGGTTCGACTCCTGCTGGGCGCACCATCTTTTCCATCCTTGCGACTACATTCCTTATTTTGCGGCTTCACGAACAGTCGCACGAATTGCAACTACGTGGCAAATAAGGCTGGTACGGGGGAATGGCTTTAATCGTATTTCGACGTTGACCGGAACGAATAGGTAAAAATCACCTAGAGAGCAAAAGTCTCACTTTTCTTTTTAAGGCCGCGACGCAGTGACCCCCGGTTTCTATCTCAAGACGGAATACCGCTATTCCACTTACAGCGGCGGATCGGCTTCGTACGATGATGATAGCATTGATCTCGACGAAGCCTTCAACTTTATCGACCTCGAACGCCACCAGGTTATCATCGGCCTGGGTGCGCGCTTCTGAATCAAGAAGGGGCGCGCCGGCAATGGCTGGCGCGCCCCTTTTCTAACGGCTTGATTAGGTCAGTTTATTCGGGCTGGCCGATGAAGATGCTCTTCGCGTTAACGAATTCGCGCATTCCGAAGCCACCATGTTCGCGGCCGTGGCCGGAGTTCTTCACGCCGCCGAAAGGCATGGACGGATCGGCAACACCGTATACGTTCACGAACACCATGCCGGTGTCGAAATGCGTTGCCGCCAGTTCCACCGCACGCTCCTCGTTCTTCGAGATAATACCGCCGCCAAGGCCGTAGCGGCTATCGTTGGCGAGGCGGATCGCGTCGTCATCATCCTTTGCACGAATGACCGATGCGACGGGGCCAAACAGTTCGTCGTCATAGGCCGGCTGGCCCTTTTGCACGCCGGTGAGGATGGTGGCGGGATAAAATGCGCCTTCGCCATCGGGGATCGCACCGCCGCATTCGATCTTCGCGCCGTTCTTCACGCTTTCGTCGACCTGCTCCTGCAAGGTATCGCGCAAGTCCGAGCGGGCCATGGGGCCCATGTCGGAATCATCGGCAGTGGGGTCTCCCGTTTTTACGCCCTTGAAGTGTTCGACGAACTTTTCGAGGAACGCATCATAGACCTTTTCTGTCACGATGAAGCGCTTGCCGTTGATGCAGGTCTGGCCGTTATTGTACAGGCGCGCCTGCGAACAAACCTCTACCGCGACATCCAGATCGGCATCTTCCAACACCAGATATGCGTCGTTGGAGCCAAGCTCCAACACGGTGGGCTTCAGCACCTTTCCTGCCTGTTCTGCGATATGCTTGCCGGCCTTGTCAGACCCGGTCAGGGTCACGCCGCGCACCTTGTCGTGCTGGATCACCTCGTCGGATACATCATGGCTGATCACCATCACGGTGAAGAGATTTTCGGGCAGGCCACCAGCTTCAAAAATCTCCGCGATCTTGAGGCCGCTGCCGGTGCAGTTGGCCGCATGCTTCAGCAGCACACCATTGCCGGCCATCAGATTGGCAATGGCGTAGCGGATCACCTGGTAGGCGGGGAAGTTCCACGGCTGGATGCCGTAAACCACGCCGATGGGAGAGTAGGTAACGATGCCGCGCCCGGCATTACTGGGATTGCGCGGCTCCGATGCCAGTTCGGCAGGGCCGCAGTTCGCAGTGTAATCGCAGATGGCTGCGCACAGCTCCACCTCGTCGCGGCTGTCCTTGATCAGCTTTCCGACTTCTGCCGTCATCAGCTGGGCCAGCTCTTCCTTGTGATCGCGAAGCGACTGTCCGATGCTCTTGATGACTTCGGCACGATCTTCGGCGGGTTTCAGCTTCCATTTGGCGAATGCCTCGTGACAGGCCTCTACCTTCGCCATGGCCGCAGCGCGGTCGATCTCTTCGTAGGTGTCGAGATTCTTGCCAGTGGCGGGATTCACGGTGGTGATCGTGCTCATAAGTGGGTCTTTCATTGCAATGGGTTTTGCCTGATTGACGTTTGAGAACGTTTCCGGGTCCGGCATTTCTGCCAGAATGCGTTTCTGCCGCGATGGCTGGAGGTGCAACGGGCTGGCAAAGCTCTGCCATGTCGGGATTTTTGACAGGACGCGCGGGCGTTAATATTTTGAAAACCATCGTGAGCCGCACAAAAGCCGGGGTGCGCAAAACTGGCACGCCTCCTGCTTTACAGTGGGAGTAACACGAAGAGTTCTTCGAATGAGGCGGGGCCGATCAAACGGTCCCCAACCAAGTCTCCCGGCTCCGCCTCCCCGAAGACCCTTTCCTTCGACAATCCTGTTGCAGATTTAGCGGCGGCCCGCCCATGGCTCGTCAGTTGCATCTACGTTCATGGCGCCAGCGTATGGCGCGCACAGGCGGAAGGCATCGTCGGCCTCTCCATCCAGCCAGATGCCCCACTGATCGGGCGCGATGATCACCGGCATCCTGTCGTGCACGCCGCGAACGGTCTGGTTCGCATCGGTCATGATCATCGAGTAGGCTTCTCCCCATTCGGCACTGTCGCGCCATATGCCGGCGATTGCCATCAGCGGCGCGTCTGGCACGGAGAACCACGTGCGCGTCTTGCCGCCCTTCGGCCCTTCTGCCTCGGCAAAGCTGGAGACCGGGATCAGGCAGCGGCGTTCGCGGAAGCTGGCGGACCAGAACGGACCGGAGAGCTTGTCTGTGCGGGCATTGTTGATGGGCTTGGGTTTCAGCGGCTGACCCTTCGCGCCTTTCCTCTGGAGGGGGAAGCCCCAGGTCATCTGCGCCAGCCGTCCATCCGCCAGCACCAGGCCGGGATAGCCGGGATAGACCAAATCTGGCGCGTTCGTGCCGGGTGAAACGGAAAGATCCTGCGCGATGGCATCGAAGAAATGGGCAATCTCGTCCTGCGATTTCGACATGCGATAAAGATTGCACATGGTTGTTCTTCCTGCCGTGTCAGCGTCCCGGTTCTACCACGATCCCGGCCTCTGCCGCGGGAACGGGCGCGGCGATCATGCCGCCTCCCACAGGCCAGATCAAATCGCCGGTTACGACGCCGAGACGCAGGGGCAACTGGGTGGAGAGAAAGGCATGCACGGCGCTGGGTGCGTTGCTGCCGGAATAGTCGGTGACATACACCTTTGTATCGAGATCGGGATCGTCTGCATCCCACGAAACGACTTCGCAATTGTCGGTCAGCAATTCTGGCTCGCCCACCTGTCCGTATTCATCGAAAGAGATGCGGTAGTGCTTGCCCAGCGGAATGGCCGTCCCCTCGAACGGGCCGTTGAGAACATAAGCGTCGAACGATGCATCCTCGCGCGGGGGCAGGGCGATGGTCAGGAAGGTGACGGAAGCGCCGGTGGCATCAGTCGCCTCCTCCCCATCGCGGCAGAACGCTGCCGTGGGGGAGGCGATCACCGCACGCGGGGCGACGATCTGCGCGCGTGCCATCGCGGCCAGATCCCCTTCCAGCACCGGACGCATGCCAGCCTCGTAAATCGTTTCCTTGCGGATCACGCCATTGGCGATCTCGTAATCAGCCATGGCGACGAGCGGCGCATCGGGCGCGCCGTTTTCCTGGCCGACAATGGTGGTCAGCCAGATATCCGCCTTGTCTCCCGGCATGGAGACAGCGCCGCGCAGGCCGCTGATCTGGGCGCCTGCCGTCATGCCAGCGAACTGGCGCTGGGCGATGGCGTTGGATTCCAGCACTTTCGCCATGATGCCGGCGGTTTCCTGCGCGGCCTCGGCCTCGGCCTCTGCACTGCGCGGTTGAGCGGTTCCCGGCGCGGTTTCCTGCGCCAGCAGGGCGGTGGGGGATACGGCCAGAAGAGCAGCGGCGATGGTGGTGCGGATCATGTGTTCACTTCCGAAACTGGGTTGCGCGTGCGTAAAACAGTCAAGCTGAACGCAAACGGACCGCCAGTGGCGGTCCGTTCAACTTTCAGTGCTGGACGATCGTTCAACTCGCTTTCGCAACTTTCTTCTCGTCCATCAGCTGCTGCAATTCGCCGGCCTCGAACATCTCCATCATGATGTCGCTGCCGCCCACGAATTCACCCTTAACGTAGAGCTGCGGGATCGTGGGCCATTCGGAATAATTCTTGATGCCCTGGCGGATTTCCATGTCCTGCAACACGTCCACGCTATCGAAGGCAACGCTGCAATGATCGAGAATGGAAACAGCGCGATTCGAAAATCCGCACTGCGGGAAGAGCGGCGTGCCCTTCATGAACAGCACGACATCGGCATCGTTCACAATCTTGGAAATACGGTTCTTGGTTTCGGCGTCCATGTCGCTCATCGGTCCCACCACTCGTTGGATTTAATGTTAGCGGTCAATTGGGAACGCTGGTGTGCAGTTGCAAGGCATGAAGCTCGCCGCCCATCCGATCGCCAAGGGCGGCGAACACCATCTTGTGCTGCTGCACGCGGTTCTTTCCGGCGAATTCGGCGGAGGTGACACGGGCCAGCCAGTGGTCGTTATCGTCCACCAGCGCTTCTATCTCCACCGTCGCATCGGGGATGGCAGCCTTGATCAGGGCCTCGATCTGGGCAGCGGGCATGGGCATGGCGCTTAGGACCCGCTCATGAACTGGCGGCGGGCTTCGATCGCCTTTTCTTCCAGCTTTGCGCGCACCTGCGCCTCGTCGACGTCGCAGCCGGCCTGCGTCAGATCGCCTAGAACCTTGCGGATCACGTCCTCATCGCCCGCTTCCTCGAAATCGGCCTGCATCACCGCCTTTTTGTAGGCATCGGTTTCCTCGGGCGTCAGAGCCATCAGCCCGGCAGCCCATTCGCCCACCAGCCGATTGCGACGCGCTGCCACTTTGAAGGCGGTTTCCTCGTCCATCGCATATTTGGCTTCTTCGCCGCGTTCACGGTCCTTGAAATTGGTCATCTGCATTGATCCTTATGAGTATGTCGCAAACCGGAATAGCGCGCCTCGCGCTCAGGCTGCAATCCCCGTTCCGCGGGCCAGCCACGGCTTGTCTGCCGCCAAGCGTTTCTCGTATCGCGAGATGACCTCGTCGCGCGTCAGCGTCAGGCCTACCTCGTCCAGTCCTTCCAGCAGGCAATGCTTGCGGAAGGGGTCTATCTCGAAAGTGAAGCGATCCTGGAAAGGCGTGGTCACGCTCTGCGCTTCCAGATCGATGGTAATCGGATCGGTGGCGGCAACTTCCAGCAGGCGGGTTACCTGTTCCTGCGGCAAGGCCACGGTAAGGATCCCGTTCTTGAAGGCGTTGCCTGCAAAAATATCGGAGAAGCTGGGCGCGATCACGGCGCGGATACCCAGGTCGAGCAAGGCCCACGCCGCGTGTTCGCGGCTGGATCCGCAGCCGAAATTGTCGCCGGCCACCAGGATCGGCGCCCCTGCGAATTCTTCGCTGTCGAAGATATTTTCGGGGTCGCTGGTGCGAACTGCCTCGAATGCGCCTTCGCCCAGTCCTTCGCGGCTGGTGGTCTTCAGCCAGCGCGCGGGGATGATAAGGTCCGTATCCACGTTCTTCCGGCCAAACGGGATGGCGCGGCCTTCGACAGTGCTGACCTTTTCCATCAGTCGGTCTCCGGCTTCTCGCCGCTGGGAATGGGGCCGGGCTGGGAAGGTTCGTTCCGTTTCTTGCGCCGGCTGGCATAAAGCATGGCGGCGGCCACGGCGGCGGACCCGATGGCGCCTGCTGCGATGGCGGCTTTCTTGGGGATGTTGTCGGTCATAAGGCTCCAGATGCTCTCGGCGTTGAGGGGATGCAAGAATTAGCGCAAGAATTGCCGCAATTGTTCCCATTCTCCCGCCTTTTGAGTAAATGTCATGGAAGCATGGGCAGGGCTGGACGAAGGGAGGGTGAGGCATACGACCCCGGTGCCTTCCACCTGCGGCGTGCCGATCCTGGCAGAGGCCTTACCGTTGAAGGCCACCGCGCGCAGTTTCGTCAGCCGGGCAACAAGCGAGGCAAGATCGGCCACCTCGGCAGATCGGATCGCGGTGTCGAGGCTGCCCGCGCGCTGTGCCGAGCGGACCGAATCCCACAGGCCGACACGGCAGTCCATCAGCGTTTGCAGGCGGCGATCGTAGTCGAGATCCGCCAGCGCAGTGCCCGTCACCCGTTCCATCAATCGCCAGAACTGGTTGCGAGGATGCGCGTAATAGCGCCCCACCGCCAGCGAGGCTTCGCCCGGCAGGCTTCCCAGCACCAGCACGCGCGTATCCTCGCGCGTTACCGGCGCGAAAGATTGCTTACGCAGGCTCACGCGTCAGTTCGCGCACATCGGTGAGGCGGCCCGTCACCGCTGCGGCTGCGGCCATCGCGGGCGATACGAGGTGCGTGCGCGCGCCGGGGCCCTGTCGGCCCACGAAATTGCGATTGCTGGTGGATGCGCTGCGTTCGCCGCCGGGCACCTTGTCAGGGTTCATGCCGAGGCATGCCGAGCATCCGGGTTCACGCCATTCCAGCCCTGCGTCGGTAAAGATCTTGTCCAGCCCTTCCGCCTCCGCCTGCATTTTCACAAGGCCCGATCCGGGCACCACGATGCCCCATTTGATATTCGCGTGCTTGCGCCGACCGCGCAGCACCTCTGCAGCGGCGCGAAGATCTTCGATGCGGCTGTTGGTGCAGCTGCCGATGAAGATGTTCTGCACCTCCACATCCTGCATCCGCATGCCGGGGGTCAGGTCCATGTAATCGAGGCTGGCGCGCGCGGCCTCCTGCTTGGACGGGTCATCGAAGCTCTCGGGATCGGGCACTCTATCGCCGATGGCCACGACGTCCTCCGGGCTGGTGCCCCATGTTACCGAGGGCTCCACCTTGGAAGCGTCGATCACCACGGACTTGTCGAACGTCGCATCGGGATCGCTGTAGAGCGTCTTCCAATAGGCCACGGCATCGTCCCACTCCGCACCCTGCGGCGCGAAGGGGCGCCCCTTGATGTAGGCAAAGGTGGTTTCGTCCGGTGCGATCAATCCGCCGCGCGCGCCGCCCTCGATGCTCATGTTGCATACGGTCAGCCGGCTCTCGATGCTCATCTTCTCGAACACTGGGCCGCGATATTCGATCACGTGGCCGGTGCCGCCCGCCGTGCCGATGGTGCCGATGATGTGCATGATCAGGTCCTTGGCGGTGACGCCCAGACTCAGTTCACCCTCCACGCGAACTTCCATCGTCTTCGACGGGCGCAGCAGGAGGGTCTGGGTGGCAAGCACATGCTCCACCTCGCTGGTGCCGATGCCAAAGGCCCATGCGCCCAGGCCGCCGTGGCAGGCCGTGTGGCTGTCTCCGCATACGATCGTGGTGCCGGGCAAAGAGAAGCCCTGTTCCGGCCCCACGACGTGGACGATGCCCTGCTGGCGCGCGGTGGCATCGAAATAGCGAACACCGAAATCGGGAGCATTGCGTTCCAATGCGGCCAGCTGGTCGCGGCTCTGCTTGTCGGCGATGGGAATGCGATTGCCCTCTGCATCCACGCGGGCAGTAGTGGGCAGGTTATGGTCGGGAACGGCCAGGGTCAGTTCGGGATGGCGTACCGTGCGGCCTTTCATCCGCAGCGCCTCGAACGCCTGCGGGCTGGTGACTTCATGAACGAGATGCCGGTCGATAAAAATCAGGCAGGTGCCGTCATCGCGCTGCTCGATCACATGAGCATCGAAGATCTTTTCATACATGGTGCGTGGCTTGCTGGACATGGCCCGCCAGATAGCGCGCCAGCACATTTCCGCCAAGTATTAGGCAAAAAGCGTTTTTGCTGTCTTGGAAACTTAACGTTTCATAGCTAACTTACAGGCATGTCAGCCAAACCTTTCGCGATTCCGATCAAGATCCTGCCCGACGATATCGATTTCATGGGGCACGTGAACAATTCCCGCTACCTGAACTGGGTTCAGGACGTGGTGCTGCAGCATTGGCAGAAGCTTGCCCCGGCGGAAGAGGTGGCGAGCAAGGCCTGGGTCGCGCTGAAGCACGAGATCACCTATCGACGTCCCGCCTTCCTGGAAGACGACGTGATCGCCGAGACAGTGCTGGAAAAGATCAAGGGCGCGCGCAGCTTCTACAACACCGTGATTCGCCGTGGGGAAGACGTGCTGGCTGAGGTGCAGAGCATGTGGTGCTGCATCGACAGCACGACGCACCGGCCCGCCCGCATCGATCAGGATGTGGCAGAACGCTGTTTCGGCCTGCCCGCAAAGGGCGATACGTCGGGCGCATGATAGCGCACGGCTGGTTTGCCGCAGCGAATGGCGGGGGTAGACCTTAGGCTGTTTGTTTCAGAAGTGTTTGCGCCTATCTAGGCCATGACATGACAGTAGCGATACGATCCGATGGAAAAGCGATGCAGGCCGCGATTGGCCTCACCCTTGCCGTCGCGATTTTCGCTGCGTGGCTTTCGTTGCATATCTACGCCATCTTCGTTTTCGATCTGGGCTGGGGGAACATCCCAGTGGCGCTGGCCATCGCGTTGGTGCAATGCTGGCTTTCCGTGGGCCTGTTCATCGTTAGCCACGATGCCATGCACGGATCGCTGGTGCCCGGTGCGCCGCGCCTGAATGGCTTTATCGGCGGCAGCTTGCTGTTCCTTTATGCAGGTTTCGCCTGGCGCAAGATGCGCGACGCGCATTTCGCCCATCATCGCAATGCCGGAACGCGCGGCGATCCCGATTTCGATGCCGATAACCCGCGCAGCTTCTGGCGCTGGTACTTCACGTTTCTGAAGCGCTACTTCGGCTGGGGCTCGCTGCTGTATGTCTCCACCATCGTCACGATCTACTGGCTGGTGGTTGGCGTGAACATGGCGCAGATCGTGCTCGTGTTCGGCCTCCCCGCTATCGCATCGAGCATCCAGCTTTTCTATTTCGGCACCTATCGCCCGCACCGGCAGGACAACGATGGCTTTGTCGACAGGCACAATGCCCGTTCCGACGGGTTCTCGCCGCTCGTCAGCCTCGCAACCTGTTTCCATTTCGGCTATCATCACGAACATCACAGGTTTCCGCAAACGCCGTGGTGGGCCTTGCCCGGTCGCCGCGAGAAGTCCGGAAATCCGCTAGAGAGCTGATAGAATGACCTTGCTGCAAATCATCCTCACCGTGCTATCCGCGGTCATCTTCATGGAATTGTTCGCCTGGTGGGCGCACAAATACGTGATGCATGGCTGGGGCTGGGCATGGCACCGCGATCATCACGAGCCGCACGACAAGAAGCTGGAGAAGAACGACCTGTTCGCCGTGGTCTTCGGTAGCATCGTGGTGGTGATGTTCACCGTGGGATATTACGTTTCCGATGTGCTGTGGTGGTTTGCCATGGGCATCACCGTTTATGGACTCATCTACACCTTCGTGCACGACGGGCTTGTTCACCAGCGGTATTTCAAATGGGTGCCGAAGCGCGGCTATGCCAAGCGGCTGGTGCAGGCGCACAAGCTTCACCATGCCACTGTCGGCAAGGAGGGCGGCGTCAGCTTCGGATTTGTGTGGGCACGCGATCCGGCCAGGTTGAAGGCGGATCTTAAACGCCAGCGAGAGGCCGGCACTGCCATCGTGCGAGACAGCGTGGGCGCTTAACCCCCACTCCCAGAGGGACCCGACCCCCGGAGGGGCCGGGCGACTGAGGCTTAGCGCAAGAAGTTTACATAGATGCCGTGGATCAGGCCCGGCACAAAGAAAATCAGCGTCAGGATCAGGTTGATCAGGAAGGTTTGGCCAAGGCCATGCTTCAGCGCCACGCCTAGTGGCGGCAGCAGGATCGTGGCGATGAGGATCAGAATATTCATTGAGGCTCCAATTCGAAAATTTCGTGTTGTTTGCCCAATCAATCCCGCGCGAAGGCACCTGTTCCTGAGTTCCGCGTGAGTTACGGCAATGTCATTCTGGCCCATGTTATTCGGGCCGGGTCCAGATCCAGCCCGCCACCAGCGTCATGATGGCAATCGGCGCAATGGCAACGGGATAACCCACCATCATGCCCGTCACCGCGCCGGCGACTGCCATGCAGACGAGCGCGGCAATCTTGCTCTTGCGCGCAATACGGCGGTGTTTTCGCCAGTCTTTCAGGGCGCGGCCATAGGTCGGGTGGTCCAGCAGGCGCGCTTCCCATCGCGGGTTGCCGCGCGCAAAGCAATACAGTGCCCCCAGCAGGAAGACGAAGCCGGGCATCACCGGCATTACCATGCCGACCCATCCCAGCACGAAGCATACGATGCCCGCTGCCATCCACAGCGGCCGCGCCATATCAGTCTTGCGCGATCCGCGCGGCGTGTTCCTGCACCAGCGCGATCATGTTGGGCACGCCCTGCGTCCGGTTGGAGGATAGCTGGTTCTTCAGATCGAACGGGGCGAGGGCCTCGGATATGTCCATCTGCGCAACGTCATTCGCCGGCTTGTCCTGCACAGCGGCAATCACCAGCGCGACGATGCCCTTGGTAATGGCAGCATTGCTGTCGGCCAGGAAATGCAGGATATCGCCTTCGCTGGTGGGATAGACCCACACTTGCGCCGAACATCCGCGCACCAGCGTGCTGTCGGTTTTCAGCGCGGCGGGCATCTCGTCCAGCTCGCGGCCCAGTTCGATCAGGAGGCGATAGCGTTCATCGCCTTCGAGAAATTCGTATTCTTCGCGGATGTCATCAAGTGTGCGCATACAGCGCATCTAGTGACTGCGCGTCACAGGTCCACCCCGTTTGCGATGGCCTCCAGCTTGCGGATGCGTTCTTTCAGGTCGGCGATCTCGATCCGCGCCATGCCTTCACGCGATCCGCCTTCCATTTCGCGGCGGCCTTCCGGCTGCGCGCGCAGCATCTCCAGCTCGCGCTGTTTCAGCGCCAGCCAGCCGCGCCAGCCCAGCAGGACAGATGCGCTCAGCATGGCTATCGCAAGCAGGGCGCTGGCAGCGAATAACAGGTCGATTTGCGTCATGTGGTCCTCCCTGCAAACTGGTGCGACTATTCGTCGCGCAGCTTTTCGATTTCCTCTGCGGTCCGGCGGGCCGGATCGGTAGCGATGCGTTCCAGGACTTTCACCCGCTCGCGCAATTGCTCCACTTCGTTCTGCAGCTCTGCCTCGCGCACGGTTGTCTCCTCGCGGGAATGGGGCAGATCGTCACTTTCGCGGCGACCCTGCATGTATTTGACGAGCGCGCCAATCAGCACGATCAGAACTATGGCGGTCCAGAAGCTCAAGTTGCATCCTCCTTGCGGGCAATATCGTCAGCGCGCAGTTGCTCGATCTGGCGCGAGACATCCGCGCCGGGGTCCGTGACTATGCGCTCGATCACGCGCATCCGGTCCTCGAGATCGGCCTGCACCTGGTCCGAGCGGCCAATCTGCGCGGCCTTGGCTTCCTCGATGCGGGCTTCAAGCTCCAGCTTCTGGATCTTGTGCGCCCGATCTCGCTTGCCGGCGATGGTTCCGAAGATCAGGCTCACCAGCAGCGTGGCGAAGATGAAGGCCATGATGAGAACAAGTTCGCTGCCCATCAGTTGGCATCCTTCTTGTCGCCCCGCAGGCTCTCGATCTCGTGGGTGAGATGATAGCCGCTGTCGGTGACGATCCGCTCCACGTTGGAGAGCCGATCTTTCAGCGAACCGAGTTCGGCCCGCAGTTCCGCATTCTCCTGCGTCAGCAGCTTCACGCGCTCCGCGGCCTGGTCGTTCTTGGGATAGATCGCCTTGCCCCAGCTGTTTTCCAGCGGATAACCGTTCTTCACGCGGATCCAGGTGGTGGCCACCCATCCGATCACGCCGGAGATGCCGACCAGGGCGATGACTTCACTAGTGAGTTCAAAGGGCATCAGGCACGCTCCTTGTTCTTGATGTCCAGCGGTACGCCACTGTCACTCGAATCGCGAACCTCGCGGGCGGGCCTGTCTCGCAGCGCCTCGATCTCCTCGGCAACGGTGTAGCCCTTGTCGGTGACGATGCGTTCCAGCACGATCATTCGGCTTTCCATGCGTTCCATCACGTCGCGCAACTGCTGGTTCTGCTCGCGCAGCTTGCGCGTTTCCTCGTCATTGCGCGTGGTGTCGGTCTTTTCGGTCTTGCCGAACAGCTCGTCCTCCAGTGGGTAGCCATGCTTGGCGCGGATCCAGTTGTTCACGATCCAGCCGATGGTGGAAAGCGCGATGATCGCGATGACGAATTCGGGGCCGCTCCAGTCCATCAGACATTCTCCTTGCGTGTCATTTCGAGGGGGACGCCGCTGCCTTCATCGACGCTGCGCTGATCACGCAGGGCCTCGATCTGGGTGGCCACGTCATATCCCTTGTCGGTGACGATACGCTCCAGCACGCGGACCCTGTCTTCCAGAGCTTGCACACTGCTGGCGTATTGCGCGGCCTTTTCGGCGGTGTTGGCGGCAGTAGCACTCACCTGCATTTCGGCGATCTTCTGCTTGTGCTTGGCCCAGATCGCAGTGATCGGGATACCGCAGCCCATGATTATCGCTATTATGGGAATCAGTTCACCCATTTTTCGTCCCCTTCAAACTTTGTGCGTGGCGCGCCCCTCAGCGCAGTTGTTCGATTTCCTGCGACAGGCGCGGATTGGCGGAAACATAATAGGTTTCCACATCGGCCAGGCGGCGATCGATATCCTTCATCCGGCCGCGAATTTCGCGGGCGGTGCGCTTCGGGCTCTGCCGTACGCGCTGCCAGTACTGCGTCTCGTCCGACGCGGTGTAGAGATGCGGCGGCTTCTTGCTGAGCAGAAAGCCTGCAATCAGATAGGCCGGCACGGTAAGCGGAGCGACACCGGAGATGGTGAGGATGATGGCCGCCAGCCGGATCCACAGGGCGTTGACCCCGGTGTAATCGGCAATCCCTGCGCAAACACCCAGCAGCTTGCCATTCATCTTGTCACGGTAAAGCGTTGTGCGGGGGCTGTTCATGCCTGGTTTCCTTTCTTCTCGGCGAGCAGTTCCTCCAACTCGCGCAGCGGTACATTGTCGACGGCTTTGTCATGCTGGATGCGGGCCGGTTCGAAATCTGGGTTGTCGGACGCCACGAGGCGCTCGACCGTGTCCATCCTCTCGTCCAGCCGCTTTGCCAGCTGGTACAGTTCCTCCAGCAGCGCCTCATCGTCGGTGGTGATGGTGGCGGCGGTCTTCCACTTGGTGATGTAATGAAGGACGACCCATGGCAGGCCGATGAAAATGGCCGGTATGATGATCAGTTCTTCCACGTCTATTCCCCTTCGTTCTTCTTCGCGCTGCTGCCCGTATCCTGGCTCTTCATGCCGAGCGCGCGCTTCATTTCTTCCAGTTCGTCGTCCACCTTGTCGCCGCCTTCAAGGGCTGCGAATTCGTCGGCGAGGGTGGCCTTGTCCTGCCCGATGCCCAGGGCATCGGCGCGGCCTTCGGCGTAATCCACGCGGCGCTCCAACTGGTCGAAGCGGGCATGGGCATCTTCCACCCGGTCGTTCGTCATCAGGCTGCGCAGCTTCACGCGGTTCTCCGCGCTTTCCAGGCGGGCCGAAATCTGGCTCTGCCGGCTGCGCGCTTCGCGAAGGCGATTCTGCAGCTTGGCAATATCCTGCTCGTAAGCGCGCAGTGCATCGTCGAGTACGGCGATTTCCTGGCGCAGTTGGTCGCACGTGTCGCCAGCCTTGCGCTTCTCCACCAGTGCGGCACGGGCCAGATCCTCGCGGTCCTTGGACAGCGCAAGCTCGGCCTTTTCCGACCAGTCCGACTGCAAACGCTCCAGCTTTACGGTGTGGCGATGCATTTCCTTCTGGTCGGCAATCGTGCGAGCCGCGCTTGCGCGGACTTCGACCAGCGTTTCCTCCATTTCGAGGATGATCATGCGGATCATCTTCGTGGGATCGTCTGCCTGATCGAGAAGCTCGTTGAAGTTGGCGGCGATAATGTCACGAGTGCGCGAGAAAATGCCCATCAAGGGTCCTCCGATATTAAGCGAATTGCCGGTGGGGGTAGGGCTGGTGCGGATGCGCTCTATCGCCTCGTCGAGACGCGAGCCTCCGCGTGCCTTCCTGCTGCCCGTCGGCGTCAAAGGGTTACGGTTTTCTTCTGTCACGCCAGTTCCACCGTGGGAAGGCCGACCAGCACGGTCGGCGTTTGCGCCAGCGGTTCCATGCCGGCGAAAAACGTGAAGGCGATCATCGCTGCGATGCTGACCATTGCGGCCTGACCGACCTGGCTGCTGAAGAAGCTGCGATTGAACATTGATAAATCCTCCTGAACCCTTTCTGCATCATGAATTGCAACAGGCGTGCCAGTTTTGGGGATTGGCGGATTTCTGCGATTTTTTATCGGCTTCGCGGTCCAGCTTATGGTGCCTATTGCCAAGACTTGGGAAAATGCACTATGTCTTGGCAATGGAACGTGAAAACCAGTTCATCGGCCAGTCCGGCGCCTTCCTTGACGCGGTTGAGCGGGCCAGTCGCGCAGCGCCCATGGCGCGCCCTGTCCTGGTAATCGGAGAGCGCGGAACCGGCAAGGAACTGATTGCCGAGCGCCTGCATCGCCTGTCGGACCGCTGGGAGGAGCCGCTGGTCACATTGAACTGCGCGGCACTGCCGGAAACGCTGATAGAGGCGGAGCTGTTCGGGCACGAGCAGGGTGCCTTCACCGGCGCGACCCGCGCGAGAGAAGGGCGCTTCGAGGAGGCCGATCGCGGCACGCTGTTCCTTGACGAATTGGGCACCTTGTCCATGGGCGCGCAGGAACGGCTGCTGCGTGCGGTCGAATATGGCGAAGTGACCCGCATCGGGGCCAGTCGGCCCACGCGGGTGGATGTGCGCATCGTCGCTGCCACCAATGAAGATCTGCCGCGTATGGCGGACGAAGGCCGTTTTCGCGCCGACCTGCTGGACCGGCTGAGCTTCGAGGTCATCACTCTTCCGCCTCTGCGTGTGCGCGAGGGGGACATACCCGTACTGGCGGACTATTTCGGCAGGCGTATGGCGGCGGAACTGGGGTGGGAACAATGGCCCGGCTTCGCCGACCATGTGGCGCAGGGGCTGGAGAACCATCCATGGCCCGGCAATGTTCGCGAATTGCGCAACGTGGTGGAGCGGGCAATCTATCGCTGGGACAACTGGGAGCAGCCCATCGGCGAGGTCGTGTTCGATCCTTTCGATTCGCCGTGGAAGCCTCTTTCCAGTCCTGTCAGCGACGCGGATAGAGGCGAGGGGCGATCCGCAGGGAACCGCCCGCCTGCCAGAAGCGGGCCGCAGTTCGACAAGATCGATGATCTTCGCGCCGCCGTGGACAACCATGAGAAATCTATCGTGGAGCACGCGCTGGGGGCAAACCGCTGGAACCAGCGGCAGACCGCGCAGGCGCTTGGCCTGACTTACGACCAGTTGCGCCATACGATGAAGAAGCACGGCATCGGGCAGGACAAATAGGCCGCCGATAGGGCTCAAACGGTATTAAGGCAGGTTTAGGAACTTGTCCCTAGTATCGGTGGGGCAATGCAGCCAACTCTGCCGACCGGGCACGTTCGATAACGCGCGGCGGCAATCTGGGGGATACAGAGCCAGCCAATGCCGCGAACCGCCAACATCCTTTCCCGAACCTCCCTGCTCCGGCGACCCGATTTCCGCCCGGAAAAGGCTGCCATCATCACCAGCGCCACCGCCTTTTTCGGCGCGATTGGTGTGATCGGCTGGTTCGGGATTTCCGGCCTGCAACTGGAGAACCGCGAGGATGACAGTACCGCCAGGGTCATTTTCGCAGGCGGCGCTCCGCAACAGCCCGTGGCCGTGGTGAGAATCGATTCGGCAAGCAATGGCGTTATACCGGACAGCGAGTATGTCGTTGGCGAATTCGGCGATCCGGTAGACGACTTGTTCATGACCGATGGCGATGGGGGCTGGGGTGTCCAGGCGCTGGCTGTCGCTTCCGATTTCGGGGTGATGGGCGAGCGCGACGAGTGGCAAAACCGCTAGCCAGCCAAGACTTGCTCAGCTTTTCGCATTGCCGTGTTGCTTTCCCCCGCAGCTGCGCCTACATAGCTGCCATCCCGACATTGTCGTGACACTGGAGGGGCTGGCGCCACGAGGGGCCGGCACCCGGGCCCTTGTCCGCAATGCGTAACTGATGACGGAGAATCGATGGCCGATATTGCGCGCCTTACACAAGTGATCGAACCCGAGGCCAAGGCGCTGGGTTTCGAACTTGTGCGCGTGAAGATGACCGGATCGGGCGAAGAGCGTGCCTTGCAGATCATGGCTGAAGACCCGGAAACGGGGCAGCTGGTGGTGGAGCAGTGCATGGAGCTTTCCCGCCGCGTTTCCGACCGTATCGACGCGGTGGAGGAAGAGGGCGAGGAACTGGTGAAGGGAGCCTACAACCTCGAAGTCAGCAGCCCCGGCATCGATCGTCCGCTGACCCGTCCGAAGGATTATTCCGACTGGGCAGGGCACGAAGCGAAGATCTCGCTGAGCGAAAAGGTCGACGGACATCGCAACCTTCACGGCGAACTCGCCGGCATCGAAGGCGGCATCGTCACTATCGAGGATAAGAATGCCGGCACCGTCTACGTGCCGCTGGACAAGATTCACGCAGCCCAGCTTGTATTTACAGACAAGCTGATGGCAGCAACGCGGCCGCTCGACATGAGCGGCGTCGACGATATCGAAGAACTCAACGAAGAAGAGGCTAACGACTAATGGCCAGTCCCATTTCCGCCAACAAGGCCGAGCTGCTTGCAATCGCCAACGCCGTCGCATCGGAAAAGATGATCGACAAGGCCATCGTCATCGAGGCGATGGAAGAAGCGATCCAGAAGGCCGCCCGCGCACGCTTCGGTCAGGAAAACGACATTCGGGCAAAGCTCGATCCCGTGTCGGGCGACCTGCGCCTGTGGCGCGTCGTCGAAGTGGTCGAGGAAGTGGAAGACTATTTCAAGCAGGTGGACGTGGAGCAGGCCCAGAAGCTGGAGCCGGGTTCCGCGGTTGGCGATTTCATCGTCGATCCGCTGCCCGCCATGGATGATCTTGGCCGCATCGACGCGCAGAGCGCGAAGCAGGTGATCTTCCAGAAAGTGCGCGATGCAGAGCGCGAGCGCCAGTTCGAGGAATTCAAGGACCGCGCAGGCGAAGTCATCACCGGCGTCATCAAGTCAGTGGAATTTGGCCATGTGATCGTCAATCTCGGCCGTGCCGAGGGCGTGATCCGCCGCGATCAGCAGATCCCGCGCGAAGCTGCCCGCGTGGGTGAGCGCGTGCGTGCGCTGATCAGCAAGGTGGAGCGCAACAATCGCGGTCCGCAGATTTTCCTCAGCCGCGCGCATCCCGATTTCATGCGCAAGCTGTTCGCCCAGGAAGTGCCCGAGATCTACGACGGCATCATCGAGATCAAGGCTGCCGCCCGTGATCCGGGCAGCCGCGCCAAGATCGGTGTGATCAGCCATGATTCCAGCATCGATCCCGTCGGCGCCTGCGTCGGCATGAAGGGCAGCCGCGTTCAGGCCGTGGTGCAGGAACTGCAGGGCGAAAAGATCGACATCATTCCCTGGAGCGAGGACACCGCCACCTTCGTGGTGAACGCCCTCCAGCCCGCCACCGTTTCGCGCGTGGTGCTGGACGAGGACGAGAGCCGCATCGAAGTCGTGGTGCCCGACGACCAGCTTTCACTGGCCATCGGTCGCCGCGGACAGAACGTGCGCCTCGCCAGCCAGCTGACCGACAGCCAGATCGACATCATGACAGAGGAAGAATCCTCGGAGAAGCGCAGCAAGGAATTCGCGCTGCGTTCCAAGATGTTCGAGGAAGAGCTGGACGTCGACGAAACCCTTTCGCAGCTGCTGGTGGCAGAAGGCTTCGCCGAGCTGGAAGAAGTCGCCTATGTGCAGCTGGACGAACTCGCCACTATCGAAGGCTTCGATGAAGAGCTGGCTGAAGAACTGCAGAGCCGTGCGCAGGAAGCGCTGGAGCGGCAGGAAGCCACCTATCGCGAAGTCCGCCGTGAACTGGGCGTGGAAGACGATCTGGCGGAACTGCCGCATCTGCGCGAGGAAATGCTCGTGGTGCTGGGCAAGGCCGGGATCAAGACGCTGGACGACCTTGCCGATCTCGCCACGGACGAGCTGATCGCCAAGAAGCGTGAGGCGCCGCGTCGCCGCAACAACAGCCCCGATGGCCCGCCGGCGCGCAGGCCCCAGCGTGAGCAGGACAAGGGCGGCGTGCTTGGTACTTTCGGCCTGAGCGAAGAGCAGGGCAACGAGATTATCATGGCCGCACGTGCCCACTGGTTCGAGGACGAGGACGACGCAGCGCCTGCTGCCGCATCCGAGCCCCAAGCAGAGGAGGCCGCCGATGCGGAATCCTCGCAATGACACATTAGGTTCGCCTAAAACCGAAAGCGGTGCCTCCCCCCAAACGGGGAGCGAGCGTCGCTGCGTGCTGACGGGAGAAACCTCGTCGCGCGACGATCTCGTGCGCCTTGCGATCTCGCCCGAGCACGATGACGGTTCGTGCGACGTACTGCCTGATGCGCTGGCAAAGGCTCCGGGGCGCGGTGCCTGGATCGGAGTGTCGCGCAGCGAACTGGCCGACGCGGTGGAGAGTGGCCGGTTGAAAGGTGCGCTGTCGCGTGCCTTCAAAACGGGTGCACTCAATATCCCCGACGACTTGCCATGCCGGGTGCAGGATGCGCTGGAAAAAGCCTTGCTGGACAGGTTGGGCCTCGAAATGCGCAGCGGACGTCTTATCTTGGGGTCGGATCGCATCGCCAACGAGGCGCGGATGGGCGCCGTGGCGGCCCTGTATCACGCCAATGATGCGAAAGAGGACGGTTGCCGAAAGCTGGATCAGGCCTGGCGTGTCGGTCTCGACGAAGAAGGGTCCGGCAAGCATGGCGAACGCCTGCCACTGGACCGCGAGGCCCTCTCTGTGGCATTGGGCCGCGAAAATGTTGTCCACTTGGCGCTTGCCGATACCAGATCGGCACAGCGGATCGCCATTCCGCTGGGGCGCCTGCAGACCTTTCTGGGAGCCGCGCCCGCGGCTGTTGATACGTAACTCGCCGGGAGGCGGACAAAGCTTCCCGAATGCGGGAAGCGTGACTGTTTGAATTTGAAGGACTAAAACGAGCACATGAGCGAAGAGAACGAAACCCCGAAGCGCACCCGCAAACCGCTTGGACTGAAGCGGGCAGTGGATGCCGGGGAAGTAAAGCAGACCTTCAGCCACGGCCGCACCAACAAGGTGGCGGTCGAGGTGAAGCGTCGTCGCAAGCTCGTGAAGCCGGGTGAAGAACCCGCAGCGACGCCTGCCCCCGCACCTGCGCCGGAGCCCGCTCCGGAACCGGTGGCGAAAAAGCCGGAACCCAAGAAGCCTGCGCCCAAGAAGGCTGCACCTTCCGGGGAAACCCCGCAGGAAAAGGTCGCCCGTCTCCAGCGCGAGGCCGAGGAAGATCGCCTGCGACAGGCGGAGGAATCGCGCAAGCGCGAGGCAGAAGAAGCCAGGAAGGCTGCCGAGGACGAGAAGAAGCGCGTCGAGCAGAAGAAGCAGGCCGAGGAAGAAGCCGAGAAGCAGCGCAAGGCTGACAAGGAAGCCGCCGCGAAGGTGGAAGCCGAAAAGCCTGCCGAGGCCGATGCGGAAGCCGCGGCAACAGCAGAGCCTGGCGCAGCGCCCGCCGAAGAGGAAACTTCGGCGAAGGTGCCCGCTGCGCGCAAGTTCACACCGGTGGCACGTCCCGAGCCCAAGCGGCCCGAGAAGAAGAAGGAAGACAAGAAGGCTTCCCGTCCCGAACGGAGTGGCGGTGGCGGCGCGGACAAGCGCCGTTCCGGCAAGCTGACCGTCAACAAGGCGTTGAACGAGGACGAGGGCCGCCGCGCCCGCAGCCTCGCCGCGCTGAAGCGTGCGCGCGAGAAGGAACGCCGTGCCCAGGGCGGTGGTTCAAGCCAGCCGCGTGAGAAGCAGGTGCGCGATGTGGTCGTTCCCGAAGCCATCACGGTTGGCGAACTGGCCAAGCGCATGGGCGAGAAGGGTGCAGACCTCGTGAAGGAACTCTTCAACCTCGACATGATGGTGACGGTCAACCAGACCATCGACCAGGACACGGCAGAACTGCTGGTCGAACAGTTCGGCCATAACATTCAGAAGGTCTCCGAGAGCGATGTCGACATCATCAACGACGAGGACGTGGATCCCGAAGAAACGCTGCAGCCGCGTCCGCCGGTCGTGGCCGTCATGGGCCACGTCGATCACGGCAAGACCAGCCTGCTGGATGCCCTGCGCAAGACCAATGTGACGCGCGGCGAGGCCGGCGGTATCACCCAGCATATCGGCGCCTATCAGGTGACGACCAAGGACAAGTCCAAGGTCACCTTCCTCGATACGCCGGGCCACGCAGCCTTTACCGAGATGCGCCAGCGCGGCGCCAACGTCACCGATATCGTGGTGCTGGTGGTGGCCGCCGATGACGGCATCATGCCGCAGACGATCGAGGCTATCAATCACGCCAAGGCGGCCCACGTGCCGCTGATCGTGGCGATCAACAAGATCGACAAGCCGGAGGCCAACGCCCAGAAGATCCGTGAACGTCTGCTGGAGCACGAAGTGATCGTGGAGGCCATGTCCGGCGATGTGCAGGACGTGGAAATCAGCGCCAAGGAAGGCACTGGCCTCGACGAGCTGATCGAGAAGATCGCACTGCAGGCCGAACTGCTGGAACTGAAGGCTCGCCCGGACCGCGATGCTGAAGCCACCGTGGTGGAAGCGCAGCTGGACAAGGGCCGTGGCCCCGTTGCCACCGTGCTGATCAATCGCGGTACGCTGAAGCGCGGCGACACCTTCGTTGTCGGCACCGAAAGCGGCAAGGTTCGTGCCATCGTCAACGACCAGGGCAAGCAGATCAAGGAAGCTGGCCCGTCGATGCCCGTGGAAGTCCTCGGCCTGGGCGGCGTGCCGTCTGCGGGCGAGAAGCTGACCGTTGTAGAAAACGAGCAGCGTGCCCGCGAAGTGGCAGAATACCGCCGCGAGAAGGCAACCGAGAAGCGTACTGCGCTGGCCCCCACCAGTTTCGACACCATGTTCAACAAGTCGGACGTGATCGAATGGCCAGTGGTGGTGAAGGCCGATGTGCAGGGTTCCGTCGAGGCGATTACCTCGGCGCTGCACAACCTTTCCAACGATGACATCAAGGTGCGCGTTCTGCACGCAGGTGTGGGCGCCATTACGGAATCGGATGTCATGCTGGCGGCCGGTTCCAAGTGCCCGATCATCGGCTTCAACGTGCGTCCCAATGCCAAGGCGCGCGAACTGGTGAAGCGCGATGGCGTGCGGATGATGTATCACGACGTGATCTATCACCTGACCGACGAGATCACGAAGGATCTGCTGGGCGAGCTTGGCCCGCTCAAGGTGGAGAACGTGGTTGGCCGTGCAGAGGTCAAGGAAGTCTTCAAGTCCGGCAAGAAGGACAAGGCGGCCGGTCTGCTGGTGGAAGAGGGTGTTATCCGCAAGGGTCTGCACGCTCGCCTCACCCGCGAGGACGTTATCGTCTCTGCCACCACCATCGCGTCGCTGCGCCGCTTCAAGGACGACGTGGACGAAGTCCGCGCTGGCCTGGAATGTGGTGTGGTCTTGGAAGACACGAACGACATCCGCGCTGGCGACCAGTTGGAAGTGTTCGAGGTGAACGAGGAAGAGCGCACGCTTTAAGCCCGTTCTCCCGCCCTTTCGCGATGGAAGGGCGGGAGACGGCTTGCAGCTCAGTCCGCTTTTGGCCCGCATTCGGCCCGTATCGGGGTGGGGATGGAGTAAACGATGAACGATCTTCCCATGGCACCGCAGTGGCCGTCGGCCCGCATGATGGGTGCCGAGTATCTCGGCTATGACGCCGAGACGCAGACCGTCGAGATGGCCTTCACCCTGCCGCCCGAGTTTTCCGCCATGCGCGGTACGGTGCAGGGCGGACTGCTGGCAGGCCCGTTCGACGAGGCTTTCGGCGCGGCGCTGTACATGGCGACAGGCGGAAAGCTGCAGCTTACGCTGGACCTGAACCTGTCGCTGTTGCGCCCGGTTCCGCTGGAGCGTTTCACGATCAAGGCGCGCGCGGCAAAGGCCGGGCGGCGCGTCTGCTTCCTCGATGCAGACCTGTTCGATGTGAACGGAAAGCTGGCGGCACGCTGCACCGCCACCAGCATGGTGACCGACTGGCCTCAGGCGAAAGGTGCCGAGGCCGAGGGCTGATGGCGGATCTGGTCGCTCTGATCGGCTCAATCAACGTCGGCGGCAATCGTGTGAAGATGGACGCGCTGCGTTCCGCGCTCGAGCGGGCGGGATTCACCGGTGTCTCCACCGTCAGCGCCAGCGGCAACGTGCTGTTCGACGATGACGGACGCGATGATGCGGAGTTGCGCATTGCGGAGCTTCTGGAAACCGATCTGGGCATCGAAACCTTCGTCATTGTCCGTAGCCGTGTGCAGCTTGCAGCCGCGCTGGCGGAGAACCCTTTCGTGGGCGAAGGCGAGGACAGACTGGTGCATACGCTGTTCCTGACCGGGCAGCCCAGCGGTCAGGCCTTTGCCAGCTTGCAGGGCGATCACGCCGGGCGCGGGCCTGAGAGGCTTGCAGCCGGAACCAGGGCGCTTCACGTGGACTATGTCGATGGCGCAGGAAATTCGAAGCTGACCAAACAATTTATCGAGCGCCGCCTTGATTGCCAGGGCACGGCGCGCAACGTTACCTCGATCCGCAGGATCATGGAGAAGATGGAAGACTGATGGCCCGCCATTCCAAACCCGAAGACCAGTCTGTCCGCCTGCTGAAAGTGGGCGAACGGGTGCGTCATATCCTGTCAGAACTGCTGGCACGCGGCGAAGCGCATGACGATATCCTGCGCGCGCATCACATCTCCGTTACCGAGGTGCGAATGTCGCCCGATCTCAGAAACGCAAAGGTGTATGTGAAGCCGTTGCTGGGCGAGGACGAGGACGTGGTGATAAAGGCGCTGCGCACGAACACCGCCTATTTCCAGCGTGAAGTCGCCCAGCGACTGGGCCTGAAATTCGCGCCGAAACTGCAGTTTCGCCCCGATGAGAGTTTCGACGAGGCGAGCAGGATCGAACAATTGCTGGATGACCCCAAGGTGCGCCGCGACCTCGACGACGAGGGTGACGCCGAGGGCGAGGGAGAATAACGCCGTACATCCTCGCGGACAACGAACCGGCGGCCCTTGAAAGCACGCCGCTTTGGCTGGAATGACATCGGCCATGGCCAAGCTTTATTTCTACTACGCCAGCATGAACGCGGGCAAATCCACCACGCTGCTGCAGGCGGATTTCAACTACCGCGAACGCGGAATGCGCACGATGCTGTGGACAGCGGCGGTCGACAATCGCACGGATCGCCCAATCGCCAGCCGCATAGGCCTTTCCGCCGACGCGCATCGCTTTTCGCCCGGAACGGACCTGTGGCACGAAGTTGCGGCGCTGGGTGACGAGGGGCGCCCGGCCTGCGTGCTGATCGACGAGGCGCAATTTCTCACCGCCATGCAGGTGTGGCAATGCGCGCGGCTGGCGGACGAAGCGGACATTCCCGTGCTGTGCTACGGCCTGCGCACCGATTTTCGCGGCGACCTGTTTCCTGGTTCTGCCGTTCTGCTGGGCATCGCGGATTCGCTGGAGGAGCTGAAAGCCGTCTGCCACTGCGGCCGCAAGGCGACGATGAACCTGCGCACCACCGAAACCGGCGAAGCCGTGGGCGAGGGCGCGCAGACTGAAATCGGCGGTAACGAGAGATACACCGCGCTATGCCGCCGACACTTCGCGCGGGCGCTGGGTATGTGGGGTTAGAGGCGGGTTGCCTTGGGCCGGCAGGTGAGGTTGGGTAAGTTAGAGGGATATTCGTTGGGATGAATTTGCTTCAAAACTCTTCCAGACTTTCAAAACTGGTTTTGGGGTTGATTTGTTTGGCGTGTGGCTCTGTTTCCGGCTGTGGTCCCGCCGACGCAGATAATGCCAAACTTGTTCAGGCTGAAACATCCCCAAACGGATTGTTCGTAGCTTAAGCATTCTGGATCGAAGGAAGTCCGGGCTTTAACGGACGTGGACGCGTGCAACTAACGTTGCCAGATGAGCAGGGGACCGTCTCAGTATTTGAAGGACAGGGAGGTGACCCCGTAGAGGTATCTTGGACTGAAGGCGGCACACTAGTGATCATTTCGTGCGGTGTTCGGGGAGTAACGTTTAACCCAAGGGTGCTTTATGAAGAGGGTTTGCCGAAATCACTGGTCGTATCTTTGATTACCAGCGACCTTGAAAGCGTCCCTAGTGCCGGATCATCGCCGTGTTCCGATTAGTGACATCATTCTCGGTCCGCGGCTAGAAAACCCCCATCTCCAACCCAGCACCCAATGTCGCGCCGAGTTCGCGAGCCTGTTCCAAATTCGCCTCTTCAATGGTTTTCGGCCCAAGGATTTCGTCCTTCGTTTGCGCGCCGACATTGATGATCGGTGTATCCGCCACGCGTTTCAGCCGCCAGCCGGTGCAGATGCGTTCCAGCTGCTTTTTCGCGTTCTCACCATCCGATCCGGCGCAGATCATCGCCGCGTAGGGGCGGCCCTCGATCTTTCCGAGAACCTCGTAATAGGTGCGGTCGAAAAAGGCCTTCATCACTCCGGCGATGGCAGCGAGATTTTCCGGGCAGGCGAAAATGTAGCCGTCGGCTTCCAGCAAGTCGTCGGCCCCGGCATCGCTGGCGCCAATGATCCGCACGTCGATTTCGGCTGCGTCGCGCGCCCCTTCGCTTGCGGCCTGCGCCAGTTGCTCGCTGCCACCCGTGCGCGAATACCAGATGATCGCAAGCGTCGTCATTGGGGCGCGATAGCAGCGGTGGGCACTTCGATGAAGACCGTGGCACCGGGCCCAACCGGCAGATCGAAGATTACCCATGCAGCAGTAAGCGCCATGCCTGTTCCCATGATGCCGACGGCATAGGGCATCATCGTCGCGGCCAGGCTGCCGAGGCCGAAATCCTTGACCCAACGCTGGCAGAACACCAGCACCAGCGGGAAATAGGGCATCAGCGGGGTGATGATATTGGTGCCGCTGTCGCCCACGCGATAGGCGGCCGTGGTCATCTCCGGCGAAAGGCCGAGCAGCATCAGCATGGGCACCATCACGGGGCCGAGCACCGCCCACTTGGCGCTGGCCGAACCGATCAGCAGGTTCAGCGTCGCGCCGAAAATCAGCACCCCCAGCAGCATCGCCCAGGTTGGCAGGCCGCTGGCGCGAAGGGCCTCCGCCCCGTCCACCGCCAGCACCAGTCCCATGTTGCTCCAGGCGAACATGGCCACGAAATGCGCGGCGGCAAAGGCCAGCACCATGTAATAGGCCATGTCCTTCATCGCCTCCGCCATCATCTCCACCAGATCGCGGTGACTGGCGATGGTGCCTGCCGCGCGGCCATAGGCCCAGCCGGGCAACAGGAACACCAGCAGGAAGAACGGCAACAGGCTGCGGTAGAAGGGTGTCAGGCGGCCTTCGGGCGGTGCGTCGGGGTCTATCAGCGGCGCGTCCGGTATCAGCACCAGCGCGGCCCACAGCGCCACCAGCGCCAGCACCACCAGCCCGGCGTTGCGAAGGCCGCGGCGCTCGTCCGGCGTGGTGGCGGTCTCCTCATCGGCATCGTCCACCGCCCGTGCCGCGGTTCCATCCAGCTTGTATCCCGAGAGGCGCGGTTCGATAATGCGATCGGTGACGTACCAGATGACGGGCAGGTAGAAGATCGTCATCGCGGCGATGAAGAACCAGTTGCCCGCGATATTGGCCGTCCATCCTTCGAAAACGGTGTTCACGCTGGCTTCGGTAATTCCCAGCAGCAGGGCATCCAGTTGCCCCGGCAGCAGGTTTGCGGAAAAGCCGCCCGATACGGCGGCAAAGCTGGCGGCGATGCCCACCAGTGGATGGCGGCCCGCCGCATGATAGACGATGCCTGCCAGCGGGATCATCACCACGAAAGCGGCATCCGCAGCGTGATTGCCCATCATGGAAACCAGAGCCACGGCAGGCGTCAGCCAGAAGGCCGAGACCTTTGCCATCGCCGCTCGCATGGCGGTGGCAAACAGGCCGGATCGCTCTGCCACGCCGGCGCCCAGCATCACGGTGAGCACATATCCCAGTGGCGGAAAGTGCGTGAACGTCTCCGGCATCAGCGTGAGCAGGCGGCGGATGTTCGCGCCCGAGAGCAGGCTTTCCACCGCGATGATGCGGTAGGTGCCCGTCTCGGGATCGATTTCCACCGGATGCGCGGCAGACCAGCCAGCCCATGCCGCGATCACGGAAATGCCCACCAGCGCCACGATGAACCAGAGGAACAGGAAAACCGGGTCAGGCAGGCGGTTGCCCGTCCGCTCTATCCAGCCGAGGACGCCTGTTTGCGATTGCACCGCTGCCACGCCCATTGCCGCCCGTTCCCACTGCCGTTTCCCTGGCCGCGCAGCATGACGGGAAGGCGGGCACTTTACCAGAGGCTCCTTTCACCCCATCTGTAACCTCAATGACCGATACCATTCTGCTGGCAGCGATCCTGATCCCGTGCCTGATTGTCGCCATCGTCTTCCACGAAGTCGCGCACGGCTGGGTCGCGCTGATGCTGGGTGATCCCACGGCAAAGGAACAGCGCCGCCTGTCGCTCAACCCCATTCGCCACGTGGACCCTGTCGGCACGCTGCTGGTGCCGGGCGCGCTGGCCCTGTTCGGCGGGCCGATCTTCGGCTGGGCGAAGCCGGTGCCGGTGCGGCATGACAGGCTGGACAATCCGCGCTTCGGCATGATGGCCGTGGCGGCTGCGGGGCCGGGCACCAATATCCTCTTGGCGCTGATCGGTGCGGTGGTGCTGGGACTTGCCATACGCATCGGCATCGTCCCGGCGGAGGCTCCGCCCGAATGGCTGATGATGGCCTTCACCTATTTCATGCTCATCAACATCTTCCTGGCGCTGTTCAACCTTCTGCCGATCCCGCCGTTCGACGGTTCGCACATCCTTGGCGGATTGCTGCCACGCCGCTGGGCGCATCACTGGCAGCGCCTGCAAGGCATGGGCATGGCCTTCTTCGTCGTGCTGATCGCGATTACCTGGGCGTTCCCCAACAGCGGGCTGATAGAGAACACCATCGGCCCGCCGGTGGACTGGGCGATGGATCAGTATCTTGCCATCGCGGGGGCAATCGCAGGTGAGTGAAACGGATTTCAAGGCCGCCGCGCCGCACGGCTGGATCATTCTCGACAAGCCCGTTGGCCTCGGCTCCACCCAGGCCGTGGGCGCCGTGAAGCGGAACCTGCGCGAAGGCGGTTATCCCAAGGTGAAAGTCGGCCACGGCGGCACTCTGGACCCGCTGGCCGAAGGTGTGCTGCCTATCGCGCTTGGCGAAGCGACGAAGCTTTCCGGCCGGATGCTGGACAGCGACAAGACCTACGAGTTCACCATCCAGTTCGGCGAGGAAACCGATACGCTGGATAGCGAGGGCGAAGTGACTGGCACCACGGATCGCCGTCCGCCGCGTGCGGCCATCGCCGCAATCTGCGAGCATTTTACGGGCGAGATCGAGCAGGTGCCGCCAAAGTACTCCGCGCTGAAGATCGATGGCAAGCGCGCCTACGATCTTGCCCGCGCAGGCGAGGATGTGGAGATGAAGACGCGGGCCGTCACCATCCATGCGCTGCACCCCATCGGGGGCGGAACGGACGACCGGGTGCAGTCGGCCTTCGCCACCGTGGCTGGCAGGCCCGATCCCTACGATCCGCAGGCCCCGCTGGAAATGGCCGACAGCGCCACATTGGTGGCGACAGTATCCAAGGGCACCTATATACGCAGCCTCGCGCGCGATATCGCCCATGCCCTTGGCACGCTGGGTCATGTCACCTATTTAAGGCGCACGAAAGCCGGTCCTTTCAGCGAAACCCAAGCGATTTCGCTGGACAAACTGAACGAAATCGGTAAGGGCGCGCCTCTTCAAGACCACCTCCTGCCACTGGAGGCGGGGCTGGACGGTATCCCGGCCCTCGCTCTCGATCCGGATAGTGCGCAGGCGGCCCGACAGGGCCGGGTCGTTTCCGGATTGCCCCATCCCGACGGGCTCTACTTTGCCAAGCTGGAGGAAACTCCCGTGGCCCTGGTGGAACTCGAAGGGGGCGCGATGAAAGTCGTGCGGGGTTTCAACGTTTAAGGATACTGCGAAAGGTTACAAAACGCATGACGATTACCGCCGAACGCAAGCAGGAAGTTATCGAAGAGAACGCCCAGAACAAGGGCGACACCGGCTCCCCGGAAGTACAGGTAGCCATCCTGACCGAGCGTATCCGCAACCTGACGGACCACTTCAAGAACAACCACAAGGATAACCATTCCCGCCGTGGTCTGCTCAAGATGGTCAACAAGCGTCGCAGCCTCCTGGCCTATCTCAAGAAGACTGACCTCGACCGCTACAACGCACTGATCAAGAAGCTTGGTCTGCGTAAATAAGAGTTTTTCGAAGGGGCGGCTTACAAGGGCCGCCCCTTCGTCTATCTGCGTTCCGTCACATTAGGAGCGTATGTGAAATGGCATCCTTCACAATTCGGTGGAGGGCCTGAGGCCGCAAAGGCTTCGTACCGGACCGGGACGGACCACCCGGATCAAGTAGGCCCCGCGATGCAATGTGGCACGCGGGTTCAGAAGGAAAATCAATGTTCGACACGAAAACTGTATCGCTGGAGTGGGGCGGAAAAACCCTCACTCTGGAAACCGGCCGTATTGCCCGTCAGGCCGACGGCGCCGTTCTGGCCACCTATGGCGAAACCGTGGTGCTTTGCGCCGTGACCGCCGCCAAGAGCGTGAAGGAAGGGCAGGACTTCTTCCCCCTTACCGTTCACTACCAGGAAAAATTCTCTGCCGCGGGCCGTATCCCCGGTGGCTTCTTCAAGCGCGAAGGCCGCGCTACGGAGAAGGAAACGCTTACCTCCCGCCTGATCGACCGCCCCGTGCGCCCGCTCTTCCCGGAAGGTTTCTACAACGAGATCAACGTGATCTGCCAGGTCCTCTCCTATGATGGCGAGACCGAGCCCGATATCGTTGCGATGATCGCCGCTTCTGCCGCGCTCACCATTTCCGGCGTGCCCTTCATGGGCCCGATCGGTGCTGCGCGCGTCGGCTTCGTCGATGGCGACTATGTGCTGAACCCCAGCGTTTCCGACATCTTCGAGGAAGGTCGTCTCGATCTCGTCGTCGCCGGTACGCAGGACGCGGTGATGATGGTGGAATCCGAAGCCAAGGAGCTGACCGAAGAGGAAATGCTCGGCGCCGTGATGTTCGCGCACGAGGAAAGCCGCAAGGTCATCGGTGCGATCATCGATCTCGCTGAACAGGCTGCCAAGGAGCCGTGGGAACTCGACAAGGTGGAGGACAAGTCCGCCACTCTCGAGGAACTGCGCGGCGTCATCGGTGACGATCTGGCTGCTGCCTACAAGATCACCAACAAGGCCCAGCGCCAGGACGCGGTGAATGCCGCACGTGCCAAGGCGCGTGAGCACTACGCCGATCTGGAAGAGAGCGATCCCGCTGAATACATGGGCCGCCTGAAGCTGGTGAAGAAGCTGGAAAGCGACATCGTTCGCGGCTCCATCATCAAGGACGGCACCCGCATCGACGGCCGCAAGCTGGACGAGGTTCGCCCGATCGAGGCGATGGTCGGCCTGCTGCCCCGTACGCATGGTTCGGCGCTGTTCACGCGCGGTGAAACGCAGGCGATCTGCACCACCACGCTGGGCACCAAGGATGCCGAGCAGATGATCGATGGTCTGGAAGGCCTGTCGTACAGCAACTTCATGCTGCACTATAACTTCCCGCCCTATTCCGTTGGCGAGGTTGGCCGTTTCGGCTTCACCAGTCGCCGCGAAACGGGCCATGGCAAGCTGGCATGGCGTGCGCTGCACCCCGTGCTGCCCAGCCATGAGGATTTCCCCTATACGATCCGCATCCTGTCCGACATCACCGAAAGCAATGGCTCGTCCTCGATGGCGACCGTGTGCGGTGGCTGTCTGGCCATGATGGACGCCGGTGTTCCGATCGAGCGCCCGGTTTCCGGCATCGCCATGGGCCTGATCCTGGACGGTGAAGAGTTCGCCGTACTGTCCGACATCCTGGGTGATGAAGATCATCTTGGTGACATGGACTTCAAGGTGGCAGGTTCTGAAAAGGGCATCACCTCGCTCCAGATGGACATCAAGGTTGCCGGCATCACCAAGGAAATCATGCAGAGCGCGCTGGAGCAGGCCAAGGCCGGCCGTGCGCACATCCTCGGCAAGATGAACGATGCGCTTTCGGGTGCACGTGGTGAAGTCTCCAAGCACGCTCCGCGTATCGAGACGATGCAGATCGACAAGTCGAAGATCCGCGACGTTATCGGCACGGGCGGCAAGGTCATCCGCGAAATCGTGGCCGAAACCGGTGCCAAGGTTGATATCGACGACGAAGGCGTGATCAAGATCAGCTCCTCCAACGCTGACGAGATCGCGGCTGCGCGCAAGTGGATCGAAGGCATCACCGAGGAAGCCGAAGTTGGCAAAATCTACGAAGGCAAGGTCGTCAACATCGTGGACTTCGGCGCATTCGTGAACTTCATGGGTGGCAAGGACGGTCTCGTCCACGTGTCCGAAATGAAGAACGAGCGTGTCGAGAAGCCGACCGACGTCGTGTCCGAAGGGCAGGAGGTAAAGGTCAAGGTTCTCGAGATCGACAACCGCGGCAAGGTTCGCCTGTCGATGCGCGTTGTTGACCAGGAAACCGGTGAAGAGCTGGAAGACACCCGCCCCCCGCGCGAAAAGCGCGAAGGTGGCAGTGATCGTGGTGATCGTGGTGGCCGTGGCGGCGATCGTCGTGGCCCGCGTGGCGGCGGCGGCGGCGGTGGCCGTGGTCGCGGCGGTGATCGCGGCCCGCGCGGCGGCGGTGACAAGGATGGCGACAACGGTGGCGGCGGTGCCGACCACATGCCGGCTTTCCTGAAGGACGACTAAACCCGTCTTATAGACTACAAGGCAGGGGCCGCGAGCAATCGCGGCCCTTTCCATTTGGAGAAACGACAATGCTGCCACGCGAAGAAATCGCCAAAGCGCAAATCCCCGGCGGCGACACGCTGACGCTGATAAGCCACGGGCGCGATTTCATCATCATGCTGGGCCGTGACGAGCTGATGGGCACGCGCATGCAGTTCAGCGAGGAACAGCTTGCGCAGCTGACGCTGGAGCGGCTGGAGATGCCAAACCCGCGCGTGCTGATCGGCGGCTATGGCATGGGCTTCACCTTTCGCGCCGCGCTGGCGGCATTGCCCGAAAAGGGCGAAGCGGTGGTGGCCGAAGTGGTGCCCGAGATCCTGGACTGGGCGAAAGGCCCGCTGGCACAGCTCACTGGCGACAGCTTTGACGATCCGCGGGGAGAGGTGGTGATCGCCGATGTCGCTGCGCTGGTGGATGACGCGGTGGATGGCACGACGGCGAAGTACGATGCGATCCTGCTGGATGTCGACAACGGCCCCGACGGCATCGTGCGCGACGGTAACGAGCGGCTCTACACCCGTACCGGCATCGCCCGCATGCGCGATGCACTGAATGTCGGCGGCGTGTTGGCCATCTGGTCTGCCGCGCCCGATCACAAGTTTACCGGGCGGTTGAAAGATGCCGGGCTCGATGTCGAAGTGCGCCGTGTGCGTGCACGGCCCAATAACAAGGGGCCGCAGCACCACATCTGGTTCGCTCGCCGCCAACGATAAGACGGCGGCTCCCTTCTCCATAATGTGGTACAAGATGCGCACCAGGGTTCGCGCGCATCTTTTGGGAGAGGGAATATGAGCGAAGAACAGATCGATTCCGCCAAGGTCGAAGCCATGGCTGGCAAGATCGTGGGCGATGTTGCCGGGGCCGTCAGCCTGTTCATGGCCTATATGGGCGACCAGGCCGGTGTCTTTGACGCGATGGATGGCGAAGGCCCGATGACCTGCCAGCAACTGGCGGACAAGACCGGCCTCAATCCCAAATATCTGCACGAATGGCTCGGGTCCGTCTCCGCGGCGGGCTATGTCGATTTCGATGCCGAGAACGGGACCTTCGAACTGCCGCCCGAAAAGGCGCTCGTCATGGCGCGCGAGGGCCAGCCAGCCTGCATGCAGGGTTTCATCCAGGCGATCGTAGCCCAGTTCGAAACGCACGAGCAGGCCGTGGCCACGTTCAAATCAGGGGAGGGGCGCGACTGGTCGGATCATTCGCCGTGCCTGTTCTGCTCGACAGACCGGTTCTTCCGACCCGGCTATCAGGCCCATCTGATCGACGAGTGGCTGCCTGCGCTGGATGGAGTCAGCGAAAAGCTGAAGGCAGGTGCCAAGGTGGCGGACATTGGCTGCGGCTATGGTTCATCCACCGTGCTGATGGCGCAGCGCTTTCCCAATTCCACCTTCGTCGGCATCGATTTTCACGAACCCTCTATCGAGAAGGCGCGCGAACGGGCGAGGGAGGCCGGGGTTTCGAACGTCAGTTTCGAAGTGGCCCGCGCGCAGGATTATCCGGGCGATGGCTTCGACTTTGCCTGCATTTTCGATGCCCTGCACGACATGGGCGATCCCGTCGGCGCAGCGCGGCATATCCGCCAGACGCTGAAGGACGATGGCACCTTCATGCTGGTGGAACCGATGGCAGGCGACAGCATGGCCGAGAACATGCATTCGCTGGGGCAGATATTCTACGGGTTCAGCACTGTCGCCTGCACGCCAGCATCGCTGGCGCAGGAAGTGGGGCGCGGGCTGGGCGCGCAGGCAGGCCAGAGGCAGCTGACAGAAGTGCTGAACGAAGCCGGCTTTGCCAATGTGCGCCGTGCTGCGGAAACGCCGACCAACATGGTGTTGGAAGTCACCGGCTAGGCTGGCCGGTGCGTCAGCCGGTCTGCGCCAGGCGCATCATGCCAAGATAATCCCTCTTGCCCACGTCCACCCCCTTGTGCCGCAAAATGGCATAAGCGGTGGTGGCGTGGAAAAAGAAGTTGGGCTGGCTGAAACTCAGCAGGAAATTCTCCGCGGTGAACGCAATATCCACCCCCTGCCGCTCGATCACGAAGCGGACTTCCTGTCCGACGAAACTCTCGATCTCGCCGATGGATAGCGCCCGCAGCTTGTTCTCCGCCGCGCCGAGGTTGAGCCTCATCTGCTCCAGATCGGTTGCCGGTTCCTCCATATCGGGGTTCATCTCGCCCTTCCGAACGGCTTCGATCGCGCCGATGGAGTGCGACAGCATCCAGTTGATCTGCTTGGGGAATGGCGCCATGTCCTGCGTCAGCCGCGCGCTCGCAAGATCCTCTTGCGCGATGTCTGATGACTTGGCCTTCCCGATCCATCCCTGCGCCGATCCCAGCATCTGGATCATGGTGGGAATGGTGGCATCGTAGAGCGAAATGGTCATACAGGGTTTCCTCGAAAAGCGCTGAATACCTTGCTGCCAGCGCTGCGGCCCCTCTGCAAGCTGCCGGGCCATTCGGCACCATTGTTTATACGTGACATTCCTCGCGCTGCTGGCATTGTGCGCGCCAAGAGGGAGAGACACATGGCCAGCAAGCCCAGCACGACCACGTTTGGAGATGCGCTGAACGCGCAGCCGGTAAAGCCGGTCCAGTGGGCCATCGTGGCGGTATGCATGCTGGTGCTGGTGTGCGACGGGATAGACCTGCAATTGCTGGGCGTCGTCGCGCCAAGGGTGATGGAGGCTTTCGACGTCAGCCGCTCCACCTTCGGGATTGCCATGATGGCAGCGTTGATCGGCTTCGGCCTAGGTGGCTGGGGCGGGGGCTGGCTGGGTGATGCCATCGGGCGCCGCTGGACGCTGGTGATTGCCGCGCTGGTGTTTTCCCTGGGCACGATTGCGGCAGCCACGTCGGAAAGCGTGTGGACGATGGCCTGGTGGCGCTTGTTTGCAGGGCTGGGCTTTGGCGGTGCCTATGCCAATGCGCTGGCGATGGCGGGCGAATGGCTGCCCGATCGCTGGCGGCCGGTGGCGGTCAGCACGCTGGCCGTGGGAACGCCGATAGGCGGCACGATCGTGGGCTGGATCGGCCCCGATCTGGAAGCGGCTTACGGCTGGGAAGGCACGTTCGTGATCTTCGGCCTCGCCACCTTGCTGGTGGTGGTGGCGGTGGGGATTGTGCTGCGTGACAGCCCGTCTTTCCTGCTGGCGCGGGGCAGGGCCGATCAGGCGCAGAAAAACGCCAGGATGGTGCTGGATGACGACGTGCAGCTTGCCGCCGACCGTCACCATACCGATAGCGAGGGCGGCCCCCAGATTGGCGTGCTGCATCGCTCCAACTTCCGTCTGAACCTTGGGATCGGCATCGCCTTTGCCGCATCAACGCTGGTGGCTTACGGCATCCTCAGCTGGGGCACCACGTTCCTGACGGCGGAGGATTTTACCCTGAACCAGGCAGGCGAAGCCGTTGCACTGGCCGGGATCAGCTCCATGATCGGTTCCATCCTGGTGGGCATCGTCATGCGGCGCTTCGGTTCGAAGCTGGTGATGGCCGTGCTCTCGGCAACCATGGTGGTTTGGATGCTCGCCATCGGCTTCACCATCGAAGACCTTCCCCCCTTGCTGGACGATGAGACGCGCAATAACGTCACCTGGCTGGTGGGCCTGTCCGGCTTTGCCTTCAGTGCCAGTATTGCGGGCATGTATGTGATGATGACCCACGGCTATCCGCCCAGCTGCCGTTCGGGCGGGATCGGTTTCGGCATTTTCATGAGCCGTGTGGGCGCGGTGTCGGCAACCGGTCTGGGAGGCGCGCTGCTTGATTTCGGCGGTGACAGCGTATGGCCGTTCTTTGGCACGCTGGCCGCAGCATCGGTGCTGGTATCGGCAGCGGCATTCGTGGTGGATCGCCATGTGCCGCCCTTGCGCGAAAACGGCTGAAGCGCGGGCAGTTCGCTTCCGAACTTCGATGGACTAGATAAAAGGCCCGCTTTCCGTCTGGGGAAAGCGGGCCTTTTCATCATCTGGTTCTTGCCAGTTAGCGGACGCGGGGGCCGCCAAACGGCAGGGGAGGCGGGGGACGTCGCGCGCCGCGCGGCAGCTGTGCCTGATAGGCCCTGCCGCAATGTTGCACGCAATAGGGGAAGCCGGGGTTCACCTTGTCTCCGCAGAAATGGAAGTCCGGCTCACCCGGATGACCCATCGGCCAGCGGCACACCCGATCGTTCAGATCCAGCAGGCTGGTCTTCTCGGCAATGGAAGGGTCGGGCTTTGCCGGCACGAGGCGGCGCGGCGGAGCGGGCGGGATCGGCGGCTGCTGATCGCCCGGGCCCTGCCGCAGGAAGCCGCCGGGGCCGTAGGAGACGATCTTAGGCAGGTCGGATCGCTTGTCCGGCATGGCTTGATTCGCGTTAACGCCCTCGCTTGCCGGGGCCTTGGGCTCTTCCGGCTTGGGCGGGGTAACTTCACGTGCCTTCTTGGGCAGGGGCGCCTTCGGCTTCGCCTTTGGTGGCGGTGCCTTGGCTGCAGGCTCCTTCTTCTTGGCCGCAGCCTTCTTCTTGTCGTTTGCCTTTACGGGGCTGGGGCGGGCTTTCAGGCCAAGGCGGTGCGCCTTGCCGATCACGGCATTGCGCGACACGCCGCCAAGCTCGGTAGCGATCTCGCTGGCAGTGGAGCCGCCTTCCCACATCTTGGTAAGGGTGGCGATGCGTTCTTCGGTCCAGCTCATGGGATGATGGTAATTCCGTTCTCTCGGCCTGCTTGGGCCATTTTGCGTTCTTGCCAGTCCGGCCTGAGGGAGATAGGCGCGCTCCCATGGCCGATCAAGCACCCGCTACCGCTTCTGCCGATGGGCATGACTTCATCAGCGTCGGCAGCAATGCCGGTCGCAAATTCCCGCCCAAGGGAGAGCCGCAGATTACCGGTATCAACCGGATCGGGCTGTGGAGTCTCTATATTAAGGAGATCCGCCGTTTTCTCAAGGTGCAGACGCAGACTGTCTGGGCACCTGCCGTCACCACGCTGCTGTTCCTGGTGATCTTCACCGTGGCGCTGGGCCGCGGCGGGCGAGAGATCATGGGCGTGAATTTCGGCACATTCGTTGCGCCCGGCCTGATCATGATGGGCATGATGCAGAACGCTTTTGCCAATTCCAGCTTCTCGCTGCTGGCAGGAAAGCTGCAGGGTACGATCATCGATCTGCTGATGCCGCCGCTATCCGAGGCTGAACTGATGATCGGCATCGTGATGGCAGCCATCACCCGCGCAGTGATGGTGGGCGGCGCGGTGGCGCTGGCCATGCTGCTGTATCCCGGTGTCGACATGCAGGTGGCCCATCCGTGGGCCGTCGTATGGTTTGGCCTGATGGGCGCCACCATGCTGGCAATTTTCGGATTGCTGGCCAGCATCTGGGCAGAGAAATTCGATCACAACGCGGCGATCACCAATTTCATCGTCGCCCCGCTCAGCCTGCTATCGGGCACGTTCTACGTGATTTCCAACCTCTCGCCGTTCTTCCAGGCGATCAGCATGGCAAACCCGTTTTTCTACATGATCTCGGGCTTCCGCTACGGCTTTCTGGGCGTGAGCGATATCGGCAACGACAACGCCCACGTGCTGGGCGCTGCGATCGGCGTGGGTGTGCTGAACCTGGTGCTGGGCTTCATCACCTACCGCGTTCTGAAAAGCGGCTGGAAGATCAAGAGCTGACGCCGTAACGGCGCGCCGGACCTAATGCGTGAGGCTGCGCCTCAGGAAGTAACGACCGGCACGAAAATCCTCGAACAACTGCTCCACCTGCGGATGGTCGATCGGCTCGCCTTCTGTATCGATCAGCAGGTTCTGCTGGCTGACATAGGCGACGTAGGAACTCTCGTCGTTCTCGGCCAGCAGGTGATAGAACGGCTGGTTGCGATCGGGGCGCTGCCCTTCGGGGATCTGCTCGTACCAGTCTTCCGAATTGGCATAGACGGGATCGATATCGAAAATGACACCGCGAAAATCGAATTTGCGGTGTTTCACGATGTCGCCAATGGCGAAGCGGGCGCGCGAACGGCGGGGCGCATCGATGAGACGACCGGCCTGGGATGAATAGAATTCAGAGCGTTCCATTGCCCAAATATATGTAGCTGTGCGCAGCTAACAAGCGTGCAAGTTCCCCAGTCCCCCGATTTTGCGACAAAAACGCAAGGAAGGGTCTTGGCAAGCGAGCCGACCTCGGCTAACCGCCGCGCTTCCCAATCGACTGCGGGTTTCAAAATTCAGCCGATACCCTTTCGCGGAGAGGTGCCGGAGTGGTCGAACGGGGCAGTCTCGAAAACTGTTGAGCTCCTTTGGGGTTCCGAGGGTTCGAATCCCTCCCTCTCCGCCATTTACCGTCAGCGTTTATTTCCGGTGTCCAGCGTCCTTCGCAAGGCCGCGGCACACGATCTGCGGCCTGACGAGTCCAGTCAGCGCCCCCTTGATGTCCGAATTGGTTTTGACTGTTGGCGCCTCCTCTCATAACCTTCGTTTCGGTCAATCAAACTTCCCGAAACAAGGATATCCATGCGCCTCAAGCTCGGTCTCGCCGTTTCCGCCATCGCTCTCCTTCCCGCTCTGGCGCAAGCCCAGGTCCAGGCCCGATCGGGGGACGCGGCCGCCGCAGCGCAGGCCGCGAGCACGCCCGGTTCCGAAATGGAAGAGGCCGGAGTGCAGTTGGATTACGAGAAGTTCGTTCTCGACAATGGGCTGGAAGTCATCCTCGCCGTGGACGATTCCGATCCGATCGTATCCCTGATGACGGTGGCCCATGTCGGATCATCTCGAGAGAGGCCGGGTCGCACGGGCTTTGCGCATTTCTTCGAGCACATGGCTTTCAACGATTCAGAAAACGTGCCCCAGGGTGCCAACCGCCGCGACATCCCGGCATGGGGCGGCGACCGGAACGGCTACACCACGCGAGACCGCACGGTGTATTACGAAACCGTCCCGACTGATGCCTTCGACAAGCTGCTGTGGATCGATTCCGATCGCCTCGGCTACATGATCAACACCGTCACCGAGGCTGCGCTGGAGCGCGAGAAGCAGGTGGTGAAGAACGAGAAACGCCAGCGGGTCGATAACGCGCCGTATGGTTATGCCGGTGAGGTCGTATCGAATGCGCTCTACCCTGAAGACCATCCCTATAGCTGGACCGTAATCGGATCGCTGCCGGATCTGCAGGCTGCAACACTGGCAGACGTACGGGAGTTCTATTCCTCCTATTACGGCCCTAACAACGCGACGCTTGCCATCGTGGGCGACATCGACATCGCGGAGACAAGGGCCAAGGTGGAGCGCTGGTTCGGCGAGATCGCGCGCGGCCCGGCCGTGCCTGACGTGGCTCCCCGCCCGGTGGAACTTGCTGCCGAACGGCGGCTGATGTTCGAGGACAATTTTGCCGAGCTTCCCGAGCTGCGGCTCGTCTATCCTACCCCGGCGCAGTTCGATGGCGATGAAACGGCGCTGGACGCGCTGACCAATTATCTTGGCTCCCGGTCTTCCCCTCTCTATCGCCGCGTTGTCGAGGGCGGGCTTGCAGCCAATGTCGTGGCCTTCCACCGGGCGGAGGAACTGGCAGGCGAACTGACCCTGCTGGTGCGCGCCAATGCCGGCACCGATCTCGATGCCGTGCTGGCGGCGGTGGACGAGGCGCTGGCCGATGTTTCCGCGCAGGGTATTGCAGATGGCGAACTGCTGCGCATCCAGGCGGAGTCGGAAACCGGCCTCTACAACCAGCTTTCCACCGTGCGCGGTAAGGCAGAGGCGCTGGCGATCGGCAATGAATTTGCAGGCGATCCGGGATATATCCTGCAGACGTTGTCCGATGTGCGCGCGCTGGAGACATCCGACCTCGAACGCGTTTTTGCCGAGCATGTCGCCGGCCAGCCGCGTATCATGACGAGCTTTGTGCCCATGGGCGAGACCGAGCTGGCCGTGGACGGAAGCGAAATTGCCGAAGTCTGGATCGAGGAAGTCACCGAGGGCGGATCGTCCGAGGAGGTGAGCCAGGGAGAGCCTGCCGAATTCGTCAGGACCCCGACCACGCACGATCGCTCCGAACCGCCGTTCGGAGAATTGCCGCTTTCCAGCACCGTGCCCACGTGGACGACGGACCTTGCTTCCAATGTCTCGCTGATCGGCACCACGTTCGACGAAACGCCGGTCGTATCGTTCCTCATCACCTTCGAAGGCGGGACGCGCCTTGATACCGATGCCGGTCTCGGTGCGACCGCGATGCTGGCCTCGCTCATGGAAGAGGGATCGGCCACGCGCACCGCCGCCGAGATCGAGCAGGTACTGGGCCGTCTTGGTGCAGGATACTCCGTCAGTGCCAATGCCGACGGCCTGACCATCGCCGTCAACGCACTGGCGCGAAACTTGCCTGAGGTGGTTTCTGTCCTCTCGGAAATCATCGCGGAGCCGCGGTTCACCCAGGATGCCATGTCGCGAGCGCGTGACCGGCAGCTGGCCTCGATCCGTAATGCAAAGGCCAATCCGGCCGCGATCTCCTCGATCGTGTTCGACAGCCTCGTTTACGGCGATCATCCCGAAGGCCGGTTTTCGCTCGGCACCGTAGAAACCGTCGAAAACCTCGATCTCGATACCCTGGAGGCACGCCACGCGGCGCTCGGCGCGAACGGCGTTCGGATCCATGTGGCAGGCGATGTGTCGGAGGCCGATGCAGCCTCGGCGTTCGCGCCCCTCTCGCAAATGCTTGCGCGCGAAGCCGCGCCGCTCGAAATCGCCGCTCCTGCGGACGCTGGCATTGCCGGCAATGTCTATTTCGTCGACGTGCCGGGATCGAAGCAGAGCGTTATTCGCGCCGGGCGGCTAACGGTGGCCTCGGACGATCCCGATCATGAACGCATCGAATTTGCCAACCAGAAACTGGGCGGCTCCATCGGTGGCGATCTGGCACAGATGCTTCGTATCGAGAAGGGCTATACCTACGGCGCGTATTCGGGCGTGAATGATGGCCGCGCGGTGCAGCCATGGACCGTGCGCACCAGCGTACGCGCCAATGCCACCGGCCCCTCGCTCGACATCATCCGCGACATGGTAGCGAATTATGGCGAGGAATTCGGCGATGCGGAGGCGGAGCTGACCCGCAACCAGATCATCAAGGATACCGCCCGCTCGCAGGAGAGCCTGAACGCAAAGCTTTCCATCCTTGCCGAGATGGCGAAATACGACCTTTCCGAAAGGCTGGTGGAGGAGCGGCAGGAACGCCTGCTGGAGACGACCACCGACGATTTCCGGGCCACCGCGCAGGAATGGTTCGATCCGGCGGAAATGGTCTGGATCGTGGTGGGCGACGGTGCGACGCAGCGCGCAATCGTCGAGGAATTTGCCGCGACCTTGCCGGGCGAATTCGTCGAACTCGATACCGACGGCAACCCGGTCTGACGAGCCGGGCGAGGGGCATCACCTCGCCCTGCTGGCTGCATCGCGGATCGTGCGTAGAGGGTGACGCACTTCCACCTCCGATGGCGTCACCTGCAGGCCGGGCAGATAACCATACGCCGCCGCGCGCTTTGCCTGATGGTCTGTCATGCGCGGGGCCCCTTCATAACGGGTATTCCCGTCGTGGATGGGGCAGGACAGCGCGACAGGGGAAAGGTTGCAAAAACTGGTGATCTGCGCCAGTACCCGCTGCGGTTCGACCACCAGATCCTCGTACCGCACCACAATGGCGGCGTGTAGATATTCAAGATCGGCAAACGCGAGGCTGTAGGCATCGAGGGCGTAATCGATGAGCGCATCCGTGGGCATGTCGGTCCACTTCGCAAGCGCAGCTGCCATCGCCTCCGGGTGGCGCAGGATCACCACGAACTGGCTTAGCGGGAAAAGCTGCTGGTACAGCCGCATGCGAACAAGGTTCACCGGCGATTTCTCGATGCGCCATTCGCCACTGCTGCCGAACCATGGTGCCCAGTCGTGTTCCAGCCGCAGGCGGGTTTCGAGATTATCGAACCTGCATCCTTCCGTCAGGTGCTGCGCCGGATCGGTCGCGTATTGGCCGGGGATGCCGTGGCGGGCGGTGTGGGGAATGGCGCCTTGCAGGAACGCCCCCTCGTTCTCCGGCACCGGCGCATCGGTGATCGCATCGATCTTGGGATGGGCCGATAGCAGGCGGGTAATGAGGCTGGTGCCGGTACGGTGCAGGCCGCCGACGAAGAGATACCGCGGGGCCGCGACAGGTCGCGTCTTCAAGGGTTCAGTTCTTCATCTAGGTCAATATCTGCATTGCCGTAGAGATAATCGGCGTCAAACTTGCCGAACTCGTACAGCCCGTCACGGTTTCGGCAATAGAAACGGCCGCGGCGAAACTCGCCAAGGCCCCGGTCCCTGAGCGCCGAGAGGCAGCGGCTCATGTGAACAGGCGTGGTGCCGCAGATCTCGGCGATATGGCTCTGGGTGAGCGGGCTGACGAAGCCGTCGTGTTTCGCGAGGCCCACCAGCTCCAACCGCGCCCAAGTCTCGGCAAGGAAATGGGCAGCGCAGGCATCGGCACGCAATTGCTTGGTCTTCAGAATCCACTCTCGGTGTATCGCCGCATCCAGCAAGGTGGAAAACCACATGAGGCGCGCCAGACGCCCGTTATTCTCCACCAGCGACTGCAATTCGGCGTGCTGCGCATAGACCACGCTGCAGCGCCCGAGCGTCTCTATATTGTGATCGAGCCGCTTGAGCGCGAATGAATGCAGATCGATGAAATCGCCGGGCACCTGTAACCCCACAACGTGGGTCTTGCCGTCCTGTTCGATAGTGCGCAGCATGAAACCCTCGGTCAGGAGCATGGACCTGTCGCAGCGCCTGCCTGCGTGAAGCACGCGCGTGGATGCAGGCAGCAAGGAAACCTCGTGACAGACTTCCTCCAGCTGGGCCTTGTCGCGCGCCGACATCTCGTGGCGCAGCCGCCCCTTCAGGAACAGCCCTGTTCTGGGATATGTTTCAGTGTCACGGGCCATCGTGTCCAACCTCCTTCGCTCGATAAAGAAATGTCCTGACAAGAGTGAAATTTTTAAACGGACCTCATGGTTCCCGCGGAACACAGTATCGCCGCCAACGTTTTTCGCACATGCACATTGCCGTGATTGCCCACGTCCGCCACGCGGTGGCAGAACCGTTCATGGGCGGCATGGAATCCCACGCCCATTTATTGTGCACCGGCCTTCGTGATGCGGGGCATGATGTCACCCTGCTGGCGGCTGGCGGCAGCGATGATCGACAGTTGATAGAGCTTTGCGAAAGACCATACGAGGCCGCTTTGCCGTGGGAACGGTGGCGGGGCACTGCCGAACTGGAGGACTACCAGCGGGCGGCCTATGCCAATGCTTTCGATCACGTGCGCGCCGGCAGATTCGACGTGGTGCACAACAATTCGCTGTTTCCGCCGCTGATCGAATGGGCGCTGGATCACGATGTGCCGATGGTGTCGTCCATGCACGTGCCGCCGTTCGGAAAGATGGCGGATGCTGTCCGTTCAGCAGCGGGGCACGGCGCGGCGCAAATCACCTTCGCTTCGCAAAGCCAGGCACCGCTCTGGTTCGATGCGATGCCCGATAACGCCCGCGTGGTATATAACGGCATTGATTGCGAGAGATGGCGCCCCGGCGTTGTGCAGTCGGAAAGGCTGGTGTGGACAGGCCGCATCACTCCTAACAAGGGGTTGCACGAAGCAGTGCGGGCAGTGCGCATGGTAGGTGCCGCTCTCGATATCGCGGGCCCAATGGAAGATCGCCCATACTTTGACAAATGTATGGAGGCCGCCGGCAACGCTGACATCCAGTATGTCGGCCAGTTGCAGGGGCGCGCGCTCACCGCACTGGTTCAGAAAGCCAGGGCTGCACTGGTCACGCCGATGTGGGACGAGCCTTTCGGGCTTGTCGCGGCAGAGGCATTGGCCAGCGGCGTACCGGTCATCGCGTTCGATCGAGGCGCGATGCGCGAAGTCGTGGGTCCGTGCGGAATTCTCGCCGCTCCCGGCGATGTATCCATGCTGGGAGAGGCGATTGGCCGGATCGACAGGGTGGAACGCGCAGCCTGCCGTGAACGCGCGCTGCGCTGTTTTTCCACCCGGTCGATGATTTCAGGCTATGAGCGGGCCTACGAAGCGGCCATCGCCGGAACGCGCGTGCGTTCGGTTTCTGCCTCCCGCTCAAGCTGTTCCAGCACCAGCGAACTGCTGGCGTAGGCCTGCTTTTCCTGCTGCCTGGTCAGCGCGAAGTCGTCCTCATTCGGTTCGCGCAGGATGCGCCAGCCATTCTCGGTCCGCTCGATCAGTCCCATCAGGGTGAAGGCGCGGAGCCAGTGCTGCATCGTGGGCTGTCCCCACTTGCGCCGAAAACGCTCTGCATTGGCGATCACGCTTTCCAGGTGATGGACAGGCGGCATGTGGTGGGGGTGGTATTGGTGGAACGCCTTTGCACCGCGCACCCACCAGATCGGCAGGCCGCGCGATGTGAGGGAGCGGGCGAAATCGGTATCCTCGCCGCCGTAGCCGTCAAAGCTTTCATCGAACCCACCGGATGCGGCAAAGTCCCGTGCGGAGGTGGCGAAGTTGAGCGACCAGAAGCAGCGGTAGTCGTTGCAAGCCGCAGAGGGAGACTGGGGTGGCCCAGCGCGCTCCGAATGCTGTTGCGCAACGCGCTCGAACGCCTCGAAATCGATACCGCCATCCGTCGCGCCAGAGGGGAGGTAACCGACTTCACCCATCATCACGCCATCGTGGTCCTGCGCGATATTGGCGTAGTCCTCGATCAATCTGGGATTCGGGATACAGTCGACATCGAGGAACACCAGCAGATCGCTACGCGCTTCGCGGGCCGCCAGATTGCGCCCCTTGGCCAGCGGTATTCCGCAATCGCCCAGCACGATCTGGCGGATCGGAAAGCTCGTTGGCGGAAGATTGTACCGTTTGTCCTGCAGCACCGCGACCACCAGTTCGCACGGCGGCCTGCGCGATTGCGAAAGTCCGCGAACCAGGTTCTCCAGATGCCGTTCACGCCCGTGGGCAAGCGTGCAGACCGAGATTTTCATGCTTCGACCCTCGCTGTTATAGGCTCTTCGGCCTTGCTGCCTGCCCAGATCCGCTCGACGAGATCGTTCAGCCAATCGGCCGCGTTCCTGGCCGCGTCGTGATCGATGATGGCACGCTGGGATGGGACATCGAGGCGTGATGCCGCATCCCACAGCTTGCGCCAGCCCCCGGTATGCGAAGGCCAGTTGCGGGCGACGGCGGCAAGCCCAGCGTGCTCAAGCGCTTCTGCCTTGGCCAGTTGCTCGTCGAAATAGCGCCATTCGGGCACCACGATCCACGGCTTGCCCGCCGCGCACACTATGTGCACCGTGGTGTTGCCGCAACTGGACACGACGCCATCTGCCGCCGCGATCCAGGTTTCGGGATTGTCGACCCAACCCTTGTGCGTAAGGTTGCCCGGCGGCGTTTCGTGCCATTCGCTGCTGATCTCGCCAATCGTGATCCACAGGGCATCGTGATCGTCGCGTGCGCCCAGGGTAAGCGGCGCGGTAGGAGTGCCGTTGCCGCCGCCGCCCGCCACCACCAGCACGATGCGCTTGTCTGCGGGCAGTCCCAGATCGATGCGCGCCTGTTCCCGGGATGGTTGCGCTGCAAGATCGATACCAAGGCCCGGCGCGTAATGCGTTTTCTCACGCATCCAGCCGGGGATCTCCGCCTGCTCCAGCTTCTGCGCGAATGGCGCAAGGATGCCCACCGCGCTTTCATAGGATGACATATGCCCCGGATCGGTCCTGTCTCCGTGCTGCAAGACGGCGACATGCGGCACGGAGGCGATGCGGGCCATCTGCCCCAGTTCCGCTGAAACATCAGTGACAAACAGGGCCGCGTCCGACGTTTCGAACCAGCCCGTTATCGTGGCAACGGCCTTGCGGATGCTGCGCCAGCCAAGCGGGGCGCAATGCAACGTTTCCGGCGTGCGCCAGTCGGCTAATACAGGCGGTTCCCCGCCTGCGGATTCGAACAGGGAGGGGATCGTGATCAGTTCCACTCTGGCATCCAGTGGCGGAAAGATGTCGTCGCGCGCACAGAACAGCGTGACAGGCCGCTGGCTGACCAGCGCGTTTGCAATATGGGCGGCGCGCTCTGCATGGCCGCGGCCCTGATGATGCACGAAATAGCCGATGGGCCGCACGTTCATGCCGTTGTCCTTTCACGTGTTTCACGGATCACCGCCGCCTTTCGGCGGCGCGTGTGGAGGATGTGGCCTTCCATGGCACCGCCAGCGTGGGATCGGCGCGCGACGTAGACATTGGGCGCTTTCGCTATCGAAGTGAGATCCGCGTCGTAATTGTTCACCAGCACCGCGTTGCGGCTCTGTTTCAGCATGTCGAGATCGTTGCCGCTGTCGCCAACCGCTACGATCCGTTCGGGCGGCACGCGCATCTTGCGGGCCACGTGGCGCACCGCCGCACCCTTGCCGGCGTTGGTCGGCAGCACGTCGAGCAGGCGGCCATGGCTATGGATCACGCGGGCAGGCAGGCCAGCTTCGGCCAGCCTGCTCTTCACGCGTTCGGCCGCGTCGGGTGAGTTCGTGAAATAGGATCGCTTCCACCGGCGCTGCTCCACCGTTGTCTGATGGACGATGCCGGGCATGCCATTCAGCACCTCGTCGATATGTTCGGGCTGCCAGTCCTGCGCAATCGCGCGAGCATAGTCCTCGTCGAGCGTGATGCTGTCATGCGTATGCCAGTAGATCTCACTGCCAACGCTGGTGATCAGCACACGGGGGGAGGGGAGGTTCCACTCGCGCAGGATACGCCGGGCCTCGATCAGGCTGCGGCCTGTCGCGACGCAGAAACCCACCTTGTCCTGCCGGGTGAGGTAATTGCAGAAACGCTGTGCGCCCTGCTGGCAACCGGTAAGCGTATTGTCGATATCGCAAACCAGCAATTCGTTCGGCTGGCCCCGGGCCGGCTTCTGAGCCAGCGGCGCGAGAATTTCCTGCGCGAGAGCGACGATACCGTTGGCGTAATTCCCCCAGCTCATCGAACGGACATTGTTTCGCCCGTTGCGGGAGGCCGCGATCCACGCTTCTCGATCGGCCAGCAGATCGGCGATAGCCGTGCCGATAGCCGCGGTGTCGCGGGGATCGACCAGCGTGCCATGCTCCAGCTCGGCCACGATATCCTTCGGGCCGCCGTTCTGGGTGGCGACCACGGGCAGGCCGTGCGAGGCAGCTTCGACAAGGGTGAGGCCGTAGGGTTCGGTCAGCGCGGGGTTCACGAATACGCCGCCACTTTCCTTCGCCAGCGCATAGAGAGATTGCACCTGCGCCTGCGTATGGCGCGGCGGATAGGCGACCTTGCCGTAGAGGTTGTGCCGATCGATCGTGTCCACCAACTCTGCCAGCACGGCGCGCTGCTCGTCCTCGCCCGCTGTCAGACCGTTTCGCAGGCCTGCCAGGACTACGAGGTTGGCCGCATCCTGCAGCGCCTCGTTCCCGGCATAGGCCTGCACCAGCGCGCAGAGGTTCTTCTTCTGCACGGGCCGGGCGATCGCCAGGATGATGGGCTTTTCAGGTTCGCGCAGGAACGGCGCGACAAGTTCGCGCGCAGGCTGACGATCGATGGCGGGCTCGGCACTCTGCACACCAGGGCGCAGGCGATGGATTCGCGAGGGAGAGGCGCCGGGGTAGCGCAGCAATTGCCGCTCGCATTCGTCGCGGGAGGAGCCGACGACGGCATCCGCACAGCGGATTGCGCGGTCTTCTTCCGCGATACGGCTGCGCAGGGCGATTTCGTCCAGCCCGTCGACGGCATCCAGCTTGTCGATAGCGAGGGAGTGGGCGGTGTAGATATAGGGAATGCCCAGCCGCTCACGCACCTTGCAGGCAACGTCGGCGGCATCCGCGAAATGGGCATGGATCACGTCGGGCAGACGCGGGCGGCGCTGGAGTTCGGCAACGAAAGCCTCGACAAAGGCTTCGCGATCCGCGGCCAGCGCTTCCTTGGCAAGGTAACGACGATTGCCACTATCGATACGTGTGAGAATGGTGCCGCAGGGCAATATCTCGCGTGGCTTCGCATAGGCCGCGCCCAGGGCGGGATCGTCGAACAGTCGCGTAACCACTTCGGCGGTGGTTATTGCGGGATGCTGCGACAGGGCGCGCATCTCGCCCAGGATGTATGCGATATGGCCGCCGGTGTCCTCCGTCAGCCCGTATTCAACCTTCTGACCCTTTATGCAGCCCCCCAAAGCGAGGGAAATGATGTGCATGTATGACGCCTCCGCAAGGATCAATCTTCTCGATGATCATGGTGTCATCGGAAAGCGGCTGGCGAGGGGGGCCGTTCCTAAGTTATCAATCCCTAAGATGGTAAATTCCCAACGAGATTGCGCCGGTCTCAGAGAGCGGGAATTACGTGACCCATAGATCTCTTCGGCTTGTTCAGGCGGCGCCGACTGTCGAGTGCGACGGGATTGTTCGGGCCAGTGCTGGCTTTTACCATGTCACGTGGCGCGGCCAGCCGATATCGTAAGAGGCGCTTTGCGTGTCTTACGTCTTGTGCCTATTGATGCGCTGGAGGACGACAGGGGGTTAGACTGGACTGGGGAATTCTCGACAATAGCGCGGGCCCGCGTATCCGCCTGCTGCGCAATTTGCTGGCCGCGCGATCCATCAGCGCGTCACAGCCGTTCGGCCTTCCGACAGGATCGCTGACGGTGATGGCGCTGATTGCTGCAAACGTAGGCCGGTCCCAGTCCGAACTGGCGGAGCAGGCGGGCCTGGCCACGCCCAGCATGGTGACGCTGGTGGACGAACTGGAGCGGCTGGACATGGTCCGCCGGGTTAAATCTGAGATCGACCGGCGTCGCAACGATCTGGTGCTGACCGAAAGGGGCCGCGAGACGACCGAAAAGCTGTTCTCGCAAGTCACGCAGATAGAGGCTCCCATTCGCGAAGCTCTTGGCGAAAAGGATTTCACGGTCTTCGTGCAGATGCTGGACAAGGCCGTTGCCGCGCTGCGCGATAACGGCCCCCATTCCTGACCTAGCCCGAAATTAGTTTGCTTAGCTAACTATTCTTCTGCTAATTCCTCCGACGGGAATTGAGGAGAGCGGGCAGGGTGGCCCGCCCGTGCATGGGGATGGAAATGCGCAAATCCGTTGTACTGCTGTTGCTTGGCAGCTTGCTGACAGCACCCGCGACAGGCCAGTCGCCGGAGAATACGGGTGAGGGTGACTGGCCCCGCTATGCGCGCGACAATTGGGGCACGCGCTTCTCTCCGCTGGACGAGATCAATGCGCAGAACGTGGCGGATTTGCAGGAAGCATGGCGCTTCACCCTCCGGCCCGAGGGAGGCGCCGGCTTGCTGGGTGGAACGGTGCCGCTGATCGTGGATGGCACGATGTTCCTGCCGCTGGGCAATGCCATCGTCGCGCTGGAAGCGCATAGCGGGCGCGAGCGTTGGCGGCATCCGATAACGGACGCGCTGGTGCGGCGCGGCGTTGCCTATTGGCCGGGCGATGGTGGGCATGATGCGCGAATATTCTACTCCACCAGCAATGGCATGCGGGCGATTTCGGCGCAGAGCGGTGAGGTGGATGAAGGTTTTGGCAATGGCGGCCAGATCGCGTTCGAGGGTACCGGCTATTCCTATCCGCCAAGCATCTTCGGCAATGTAATGGTGATCGGTGCCAACACGCCGGAAAACCCGCGCGGCCCATCCGGCAACACCCGCGCCTTCGATGCCCGCACCGGAGAGAAGCTGTGGGAGTTCAACTCCATTCCGCAGCCGGGAGAGGTGGGCCATGAAACATGGCTGGACGATGGCTGGGAAGGCCGCTCCGGCGCGAATATGTGGATCTGGTATACCACCGCCGACGCGGAGGCGGGCCTTGTCTACATGACGCTGGGCAGTCCCAGCCCGAACTATTACGGCGGAGACAGGCCGGGCGCGAACCTGTTCGGCAATTCGCTTGTCGCGGTGGACATGCAGACGGGCGAATACCGCTGGCATTTCCAGACGATCCATCATGATCTGTGGGACTGGGATCTGCCCGCGCCGCCCGTGCTTTTCGATGCCGAGGTAAATGGCGAGCACGTGCCGGCCCTGGCGCTGACCGGAAAGCCGGGACTGATGTACATCCTGAACAGGCAGACGGGGGAACCGGTGCATGGCGTGAACGAGCAGCTCGTGGCAGCGGCAAACGTGCCGGACGAATGGTATTCCCCGACGCAGCCCATCCCCGTTCGCCCCGCGCCGCTCAGCCGCATGCGATGGGATCCAGGCGACGTGGTGACGGCCGAGGATACGACGCCCGGACATGCGGCGGCCTGCCGCGCCCTGCTGGATTCCTACGGTGGCACCTTCTTCAATTCCGGCCCGTTCACGCCCTTCTTCCTGCACGAGGAAGGAGACGAGCCGCGCGCTTCCATCAACCTGCCGCACAACGGCGGATCCAATTGGGGTGGCAGCGCGGCGGATCCGAATCGCGGAATCGTGTTCATCAACACGTCCGAAAGCGGGTCCATCGGCTGGATCGAGGAGCGCGACCCCGAAGGCGATTATGGCCGCGGCACCGCCACATCCACCCAGCGTTTCGATCGCGGGAGCCTGGCAGGGCCGGGCGCCTATTCCAGCTTCTCCGCCAATATCGAGACCCAGGATGGCGAGACCGCGAACCTGCCGTGCATCCGCCCGCCGTGGGGGCAATTGCACGCGGTGGATGCCAATAGTGGAGAGATCATCTGGTCCACTCGCCTCGGCACCAGCGAAGCCCTGCCGGAGGGCAAGCGGGAGACAGGCGCGAATAACACCTTCGGCGGGCCGATCGCAACGGCGGGCAATCTGGTCTTCATCGCCGCCACCAGCGATCGCCAGTTCCGCGCCTTCGATGCGGGCACGGGCGAAGTGCTATGGAGCGAGGAATTGCAGTATGCCGCGCTCACCGTTCCGGTCACCTATCGCGGTGCCGATGGCCGGCAGTACGTGGCGGTGGTGGCGTCTGGTTCATCCTTCGGCGGATCGCGCCCCGTGGATGAGGACGGAAACCTGCTGAATGAAGAAGCGCTCATTTCCTTCGCGCTGCCTGCGCAGAACTGAACAGAGGACACCATCATGCAACTCCGCTTGGCAAGCCTTGCAGCTATCGCCCTTACGTCCGCGCCTATCGCCGCGCAGGACAGTACGCAGACCACGCCGGAGGGCGCTTTGCTGGAAGTGTCGGAAGACCTTGCCTATGCCGAGGGCGAACTGACACAGGCCCAGCTGGAACAATCGACGCGCGAATTGTTCATTCAGGATTCGATGAATGTTTTCAGGCGTTTCCCGCGCGAACACACGGCGGATATGGTGCGTTTCTATACAGAGGCATTGGCGCTTCGCTCGCTCAGTCCCATCCAGCTCACCAGCACGCAACAGATGATCCTGACCGGCGTTGGTTCGGGACAGGTCAAGCTATCGGCGGGCCAGCAGGGGAACCGCAGCTACGATCTGTCAGGCGGCGCGCTGGGCGGAACGGGCATCCGCTTCCTTACTCTGTCCTACCCTGACAGCGTTCGCGTGGTGGAGCGGTTCGAGACGGCAGGCCTTGCCGCGCCGGAATTCACGCGCGCGGATGACGGTTCATGCTGGGCAATGGTGACGGACCCGGCGGGTTTTCCCATCCAGATCGTTATCCGCGAAGGCGCGGCGGACAATTCTGATGACGGTATCGGCGTAGGCATCGCCGTATCGGACCTTGCGGAAAGCCGCGCGTTCTATCGCGATTTCGTGGGCCTTTCGGAACTGGAGCCAGTCGAGGATCCGGTGCTGGGCGTTACCAAATATCCGTACCGGCATGCCGAGACCACGCTTTACCTCTACGAGGTGGGGGAAGGTAAACCCGCCGACACCGGCAGCGCCGGCATCCAGTATGTCGTCAGCGATGCAGCAATGGCGAACGCGCGCGCGGCGCATCGCCAGGTGCCTGTGCAAACCCCGCTGAACCGTCTGCGCGGTTTCGATCTGACGACGGTCTGGCTGGACGATCCGGACGGCGTGACAAACTATTTCGCACAAGTGGGGCCGAACAGCAGAACCGCGCAGGACTGACCGTCCGGCCTTCTATACCAGATTGATCAGGAAGCAGGCATCGCTGCCAGCACCCTGTCCGGTGTCATCGGGAAGTCCATCACGCGCGCGCCGCTTGCATCGAAGATTGCATTGGCAATTGCCGCCGCGCCGCCGCACATGCCGAGTTCGCCGATGCCTTTCGCCTGGATGGGACTGGCGGCTGGATCGCGTTCTTCCACCATGATCACTTCCAGATCGGGAACGTCGCGGTTCACGGGCACGTGATATTCCGCAAGGTCGCAGTTCACCAGATGGCCGTCGCGCGGGTCGAAATGCAGTGCTTCCGTCAGCGCCGCGCCGATGCTCCACACCATGCCGCCCTGGCACTGGGAACGTGCGGTCTTCTCGTTCAGCACGCGGCCGAAACCGAAGGCGCCCGTCATCCGCTCCACCCGCGTTTCGCCGGTAAAGCGGTTGACGCGGACCTGGGCAAAATATGCGCCATAGCCAGCCGCAACGAAATCATCGTCAATATCGCCGGGCTCGTAATGGCCTTCCTCGCTAAGGTCGCCGCCGTTCAGCAGGTCCGTAACGGAAGTGCCGTCGGCCAGCTTCCCGTCCTTCAGTCGAAGCTCGTCTTCCGAAACGCCAGCACGTTCGCCCAGCGTCTTTCGCAGGCCAGTGCAGGCAACGTAGACGGCGGAGCCGACCGAGGACGCGCCCCAGCTGCCGCCGGAGCCGGAGCCGCGCGGGAATTGCGTGTCGCCCAGTTCCACCAGCACTTTCTCACGTGGCAGTCCCAGCATTTCCGCGGCGATCTGGCCGAGAATGGTGTAGGTGCCGGTGCCGATATCGGTCATGTCGGTTTCCACCATGGCCGTGCCATCGGGCTTCAGCGTCACGCGGGCTTTCGCCTCTGAAATGTTGTGCACGCGCGCGGCGCTGGCCATGCCCGTGCCGATCCACCATTCGCCATCGCGGGTGTGGCGCGGCTTGCGCGGTCCGGCTTCCCAACCGAAGGCTTCTGCGCCCTGTTTCAGGCATTCCGCCAGCTTGCGCGAGGAATATGGTGTGCCTTCCACCGGGTGACTTTCAGGGATGTTGCGCAGGCGCAGTTCGACAGGATCGACGCCGCTTTCCTGCGCCAGCATGTCCATCGCCACTTCCAGCGCGGGCATACCGACAGCCTCACCCGGAGCGCGCACGGAGCCAGCAGTCATCTGGTGGATACGCGCCACGTCCAGTTCCAGCACGCGGTTCTCGCCCGCGTAGAGGAAGTCAGAGCTTTGCAGCACGGGTTCGGCAAATTCTTCGCCCGGCAGGTTAGACACCAGCGCCTGGTGGCCAAAGCCCGTCAGGTCGCCCTTGTCATCGGTGGCGAGGCGCAGGCGCTGCGTGGTTTCGGACCGGCGCATGATGCACTGGAACACCTGCTGGCGGCTCATCACCACGCGCACGGGCCGTTCCAGCGCGATCGCGGCGATGGAGGCGGCAACGGTTTCTTCCGAAATGCCCAGCTTTGAGCCGAAGCCGCCGCCGACATAGCGGGAGACGAGGCGGATGTTCTCCTCCTCCATATCCAGCGAATCCGCCAGTTCGGAGATATTGTAGTTCAGCATCTGCAGCGATGCATGGACGGTCAGCGTACTGCCGTCCCACTGTGCGATCGCTGCGTGCGGTTCCATCGCCGCGCTGGCGTGGCCGGCGGTAGTGATGCGGCCATCTACGGAATGGCTGGCATCGTTCATCGCCTGCGCCAAGTCGCCCTGCCGCGTGCTCTGGTTGTTTTCCGTCTCGGCTTCCTGCGGGTCGAGCGGGATTTCGTCCAGCTCGTCCGCTTCGAAGGTGATCTTCAGATGCTTTGCCGCGTCGCGGGCCTGCTCGAAGGTTTCAGCCACCACCAGCGCGATGGGCTGGCCCCAGTAGCAGACCTGCTGCGGCTGCTGCACGGGTGCCTCGTCTGCGGTGCCCTGCGCGGGGCGCGCCGTCATGCGGGAATCGTCGATCACGGCAACGACGCCGTCCATCGCGAGGCAGGCATCCTTGTCGATGCCGGTGATGGTGCCGCGGGTGAAGGGTGCCGTCACCAGCACGCCTTCCAGGCAATTGTCCACGTGATATTCCGCTGCATAGGGGGCGGTGCCGGTGACCTTTGCTAGGCCTTCCGAGCGGCTCAGCGGCTTGCCGAGCACGCCCTGTTTCATGCCATCGAGATCGCAATCGCGCGCGGGCTTGTCCTGCTCCATATGGGTGCTCACAGTTCTACTCCCGTTGCGTCTGCCAGCGTGGCCGCAAGGGCGCGGCGGGCAAGCGGAATCTTGAAATCGTTTTCGCCATATCCCTGCGCATCTTCCAGCAGCAGGTCAGCCGCCCTGTCGAACACGGCGGCAGAGGGCTCTTCACCCACCAGCAGTTCGGAAAGGCGCGGGTCGTGCCATGGCTTGTGGGCAAGGCCGCCGAAAGCCAGGTCCGCGCGGGCGATGCGTCCTTCATCCATGTCCACGATGGCGGCCACGGATACCAGTGCAAAGGCATAGGAGGAACGTTCACGCACCTTGCGATAGATCTGCCTGCCGCTGACGGGGGCAGGCAGGATCACGCCGGTGATGATCTCGCCCGGTTCCAGCACATTGTCCTTTTCCGGCGTGTCTCCCGGCAGGCGATGGAAGTCGCGCACCGGCACGCTGCGCGCGCGATCGCCGGTTCCGGCAATCTCTACCGTCGCATCCAGCGCCGCCATCGCCACGGCCATGTCGCCGGGATAGGTGGCGATGCAGTGCGGACTGGTGCCCAGCACGCCGTGAAGGCGGGCAATGCCTTCAATCGCGCCGCAGCCGGAGCCGGGATCGCGCTTGTTGCAGGGCTGGTCGATATTGGTGAAGTAATAGCAGCGCGTACGCTGGCACAGATTGCCGCCGGTGGTGGCCTTGTTGCGCAATTGCTGCGTGGCGCCTGCCAGGATGGCCCGGGCCAGCACCTCGTAATCCTGCCGCACGCGATCGTGCGCAGCGGTGGCGGTGTTGGTGGCCAGCGCGCCGATGCGCAGGCCGCCATCGTCCGTATCTGCGATCTCACCCATGGTGAGGCGGTTGATGTCGATCAGTTCCTGCGGCGTTTCCACCTGCAGTTTCATAAGGTCGATCAGGTTGGTGCCACCGGCCAGCGCCATGGTGTCGGCATTGCCGGTAAGCTGGGAAGCCTGCTCCAGGCTCTCGGGACGGGCGTACTGGAAAGGTCTCATGCGGCATCTCCCGCGCCGTTGGTCTGTTCTGCGACCTCGGAAATAGCTGCCACGATATTGGCATAGGCGCCGCAGCGGCAAAGGTTGCCGCTCATGCGCTCGCGGATCTCGTCGGCGGTGGGCTTGATCGGGCCGTCCAGGCTCTCGCTCGCGTCGCTCGGCATGTTGTTCGCCAGTTCCTGCAGCATTGCCGTGGCGGAACAGATCTGGCCCGGCGTGCAATAGCCGCACTGGTAACCGTCATGTTCCACGAAAGCCTTTTGCAAGGCCGACGGGGCATCGGGCGTGCCCAGCCCTTCGATCGTCGTCACGCTGTCGCCATCGTGGGTGACGGCGAGCGACAGGCAGGAGTTGATCCGCTGCCCGTTCACAATAACCGTGCAGGCGCCGCACTGGCCGTGATCGCAGCCTTTCTTCGTGCCGGTGAGGGCGCAATTGTGGCGCAGGAAATCCAGCAATGAGGTGCGGGGATCGCGCGGCAGATCGTGCGGCGTGTCGTTGACTGTTATCGGCATTGGGGAGACTCCACTTTCCATCGCAACGCACCCGGGCGAAAAAGTGTCCGCGTTTTTGAAAACGCATCGCGGCTGGGTGCGCCATCCAGGCACCTGCGCAGCTATGGTTGCAGTTGCTACGACTTTGCGACACTGTTCGCCCCGTCATCTCAAACCGGGAAAATTATCCATGATCCGCAAGCTGCTACTCCTCTCTTCCACATGCCTGTTCGTCGCTGCCGCGCCCCAGATCGCGCTGGCGCAGGAGGATGAGGAGTGGGATGTAAATAATCCGCCCGGCGTCGAGATTACAGAAGTGCCCATCAACGTTCAGGAAGGCACGTGGATGGATGTGGACGTATCGCCCGACGGGCGCAGGATCGCGTTTTCCCTGCTCGGCGATATCTATACGATGCCGATCGCGGGCGGCACGCCTACGCGCATTTCCGAGGGCCTGGCGTGGGAGGTGCATCCGCGTTTCTCTCCCGATGGCAGCCGAATCGCCTTCACCTCGGACCGGGGCGGCGGCGACAATATCTGGATCATGAACGCCGATGGCAGCGACGCGCGCCAGTTGACGGATGAGACCTTCCGCCTGCTGAACCAGCCGACATGGTCACCCGATGGCCGTTTCATCGCGGCGAAGAAGCATTTCACCACCGGCAGGTCGCTCGGCACGGGCGAGGTATGGCTGTATCACGTATCGGGCGGCGGCGGCATCGCGCTGGTGGAACGCGCGAACGAGCAGCTGCAGAAGGAACTGGGCGAGCCGATCTATGCGCCCGAAGGCGATGCGATCTATTACACCCGCAACATCACGCCGGGTAACACCTTCGTCTATGCGCAGGATTCCAATTCGGACCTGTTCAACATCGAACGCTACGACCTGGAGACAGGCGAAGTCACCACGGCGGTGAGCGGGTTGGGCGGGGCGGTACGCCCTACGCCATCGCCCGATGGCCGGATGATGGCATTCGTGCGGCGTGAGAACACCCGCTCGCGCCTCTATGTAAAGGACATGGAGACAGGCGCAGAACGCATGATCTACGCCGATCTCGATCAGGACGTGCAGGAGACATGGGCCGTCACCGGTGTCTATCCCAACATGGACTGGACGCCCGACAGCCGTTCCATCGTGTTCTGGGCAGGCGGCAAGATCCGCCGCGTGAATGCCGATGGCACGAACGCGCAGGAAATTCCGTTCACGGTGGCAGACACGCGCGGCATCCTGCCCGCGCCGCATCCCGTGATTCCCGTCGCCAGCGATACGGTGGACGTGACGATGGCACGCTTTGCCGAGGTTTCGCCCGACGGGCGCACCGTGGTGTTCGAAAGCCTGGGCCGCCTGTTCACGATGCCCGCAGGCGGTGGCACACCGCGCCCGCTGACGGGTGAGACCGATGCGACGGAGATGTTCCCCAGCTGGTCCCGCGATGGCGATTCCATCGTCTATGTCCGCTGGACGGACGAGGGGCTGGGCCAGATCCGCACTGTGGGCCGTGACGGGCGCGGCGGGCGCACCGTCACCAGCCAGCAGGGCCATTACGCGCGCCCGCATTTCTCGCCGGACGGGCAGACGATCGTTTTCGAGAAGGGTGCAGGCGGCTATCTGACCGCGCCGGAATATTCGGAAAACCCCGGCGTCTATCGCGTGGCTGCAAGCGGCGGCGATCCCGTGCTGGTCAGCCGCAGCATGTCCGCACCGCATTTCGGTGCCAGCAACGAACGCATCTTCATGACCGGTAGCGAAGACGGCGCTCAGGCGCTGATTTCCACCGATCTCAACGGCAATGATGCCCGCACCCACGCCAGCGGCGAACTGGTAACGGGCTATCACGTCTCTCCCACCGGCGATTACTTCGCCTTCAGCGAGAATTACGATGCCTTCGTGATGCCGCTGATGCCGGGCACGCAGGCGGTGACGATCTCTGCCACCACCAAGAGCCTGCCCGTGGTGGAAGTCTCGGATTCGGGCGCGAGCTACATCCACTGGTCGAACGACGGGCAGCGGCTGAACTGGTCGCTTGGCCCCACGCTGTATTCCGCATCGGTGGACGAGCTGTTCCCCAGCGCGCCGCCTGCGGAAGGGGAGGAATTCGCAGGATTCCAGCCGCCCGAAACCGGCGTTTCCATGTTGCGCACCGTGCCCGCAGACCGGCACGAGGGCGTTCTTGCCATCACCGGCGCGCGCGTCATCTCCATGGCGAACGAGGCGGGTGGCATCATCGAGAACGCCACTATCCTGGTGCAGGACGACAAGATCGCCGCCATCGGCCGAGCTGCTGAAATCAGCATTCCGGCAGGCACCCCCACGATCGACGCGGCGGGTCGCACGGTCATGCCCGGCCTGGTGGATGCGCACGCCCATGGCTCCTATTCCGCCGATGAACTGGTGCCGCAGCAGAACTGGAACCTGATCCAGACGCTGGCCCTTGGCACCACCACGATCCACGATCCTTCCAGCAACACCTCGTTCTTCGTGGCGGACGACATGCAGCGCGCCGGGATGACGCTTGGCCCGCGCATGTTCAGCACCGGGCGCATCATCTACGGCGCGAGGGCCGCTGGCGCATACGCACAGATCGATACGCTGGACGATGCGCTGGATCACGTGCGACGCCTGCGGGCGGAAGGCGCGCCCAGCGTGAAGAACTACAACCAGCCCCGCCGTGACCAGCGCCAGATGGTGGTGGAAGCCGCACGGCAGGAAAACATGCTGGTGGTGGCCGAGGGTGGATCGCTGTTCGGCATGGACCTGAACCTGATCGCGGACGGCAATTCCACGCTGGAGCACAATATTCCAGTGATGACGCTGTACGAGGATGTCCTGCAGTTCTTCGGCCAGTCCAACACCAATTACACCCCCACGCTGGTGGTGGGATATGGCGGTCTGGCAGGCGATCCCTACTGGCGCCAGGCAACCAATGTGTTCGAGCAGCCCCTGCTGATGGCCCATACGCCGCCGGCAATCCTGCGCGCGGACAACGCCCGCCGCACCACCGCGCCGGAAGGCGATTTCGTGGACGACGAGATCGCCCGCGAATCCAAGCGGCTGGCCGATCGCGGCGTGCTGGTTTCCATCGGCGCGCACGGCCAGCAGGCCGGCATCGCCGCGCATTGGGAAATCTGGTCGTTCGTGCGCGGCGGGATGACTCCGCTGGAAGCCCTGCGCGCAGCCACCATCGTTCCGGCCCAGTCGCTTGGCATGGATCGCGAGATCGGCTCCCTGGAAGTCGGCAAGCTGGCAGACATGGTGATCCTTGACGGCAATCCGCTGGAGAACATTCGCAATACAGAGCGCGTGGAAACGGTTGTTCTGGGCGGCCGCGCGTATGATGCGACCACGATGAACGAAATCGTCACCGGAGACGCGCAGCGCCAGCCTTACTGGTGGGAATAACCGGCAGCGCGCTGCACGGGGCAGGGCATTTAGGGGCAGGGCGCAAATGTGGGCGGGGCGTTCAGTCCCGCCCGATGCCGTCGCGCAGCATGGTGTTGGCAAGATCCGCCACGGCATCTGCCTGGCTGCCATCGTCCCACACGCAGTAACGCAGGCCCAGGAACACGTTCATCCCCATCAGCGCCCAGGCGTGCGCTTCTTCCATCCCTTCGCGGAACGCGCCCTCGCTCTCGCCCTTCTTCAGGCGTTGCAGGATGCGGATCGCGGTGGTCTGGTAATGCTCCTGGAAACTGGCGGGATCGACGAATTCAGCTTCGTCGATGATACGGTAGATTTCCTTGTTGTCTGCGGCGAACTCCAGGAAGGCGCGCAGCGCGGCATGCTCCACTTCGAACGGAGCAAGCTCGGGCGTCACCGCGCTGCCCGCGTGCGCGGCAACCTGGCCGCTCATGTCCTTCACCAGTGCGCGGAAGATCTCGTCCTTGCTGTCGAAATAGGTGTAGAAACTGCCCAGCGCGGTGCCGGCGCGGCGGGTGATGCCGCTGATCGAGGCATCGTGAAACCCCTTCTCGCCAAATTCCTTTGCCGCTGCATCCAGCAGCTTGCGCAGCGTCTGTCGCCCGCGCGCGGTGCGCGGTGTCTTGGTTTCGCCATTGGGGGTTTTGCCAAGCGGGGCGCGTGATCGGGTTGTTGCCATTTTGCAATGGCTAACCGCTTTCGTCGGCCAGCGCAAAAACTAAAAGTTGAAAGGTGGTTCATGTTTCAATACTGAGGCGGTCAATAAGAATCGTTCTGGGAGAACTCTGATGACCAAGGCCCTTCTCTGGCAATCCACCGCTTGTGCGCTCGTAATGGGCGCGCTGGCCATGCCTGCACACGCACAGCAGATCGATGCGCCCGAGGAGGCGGAAGAGGCCACTGGTGGCACCATCATCGTGACCGCGCGCCGCCGCGAGGAACGACTGGTGGACGTGCCTGTCGCCGTGTCCAGCTTCGGTGCAGAGGAATTGCAGCAGCGCGGCTCTGTCGACATTACCGACATCGCGCAGATCACGCCCAACACCACGCTGGAAGAATCGCGCGGCACCAACTCCACGCTCTCCGCCTTCATCCGCGGCATCGGCCAGCAGGATCCCGTCTCCGGCTTCGAGCAGGGCGTGGGCATCTATCTGGACGACGTATATCTCAACCGTCCGCAGGCCGCCGTTCTCGACATCTACGATGTGGAGCGGATCGAGGTGCTGCGCGGGCCGCAGGGCACGCTCTACGGCCGCAACACCATCGGCGGCGCGGTGAAATACGTCACCCGTGAACTGCCCGATGAAACCAGCCTGCGCCTGCGCGGAACGCTGGGCACCTATGGCCGCGCCGAAGCGGTTGTTACGGCATCCACGCCGATCACCGACATCGTGCGAGTGGGCGGTTCTGTTGCGCGCCTGTCGCGCGATGGCTTTGGCGAGAACCTCACCACGGGCGAGGAAAACTACAACAAGGATATCTGGGCGGCCCGCGGCACGCTGGAAGTCGGCGGCAATGGCGAGGATTACCTGCTGCGCTTCTCCGGCGATTACACGCACGACATGTCCAACGCGCGCGGCGGCCATCGCCTGATCCCCGGCGCCGTATCCGGCGCCCCGGTGCTGGACGACGTCTATGATACCCGCGGCGGCCTGACCGATCCCGATCAGGACGTGGAGGCCTATGGCTTTGCGCTCAACGCTCGCTTGGATGTATCGCCGGCCCTAACGCTGCGTTCCATCACGTCCTACCGCGAGGATGAAAGCGCATCGCCCATCGATTTCGACGCCCTGCCTGCTGTCGATCTCGATGTTCCAGCCTTCTACGTCAACTCGCAGTTCAGCCAGGAAGTCCAGCTGATCTGGGACGATGGCGGACGTTTTACCGGCCTGTTGGGCGGCTACTATCTGGATGCCAAGGCCGACACGCAGTTCGACGTGCGCCTGTTCACCACCTTTGCAGGGTTCACCGCCTTCACAGAGGCGAATGTCGATACCGAGACCTACGCGGTCTTCGGCGATTTCACCTACGACATCACTGACCAGATCAGCCTTTCGCTGGGTGGCCGCTACACCTGGGACAACCGCAAGGCAGAGATCCTGCGCCAGAACTATCTGGGTGGCGGTTCACCGGTATTTGGCGGCGCGGGCATTCTGTTCGGCGCACCCAGCACCGATTTCCAGGGTGATGCCGATTTCGACAAGTTCACTCCGCGCGTCTCGCTCAGCTACCAGCCGACGCCGGATCACAACATCTACGCCAGCTATTCGCAGGGCTTCAAGGGCGGCGGTTTCGATCCGCGCGGCGTGGGCGTGAACGCACCGGCAGCCGTGCCGGGCATGCCCACCGATGAAGAGGTGACCGAGTTCCTGACATTCGAGCCGGAATCGGTCGACAGCTACGAAGTCGGCTACAAGGGCAGCCTGCTGGGCGATGCCGTCTATATTGCGGTCGCCGGTTTCTATGCCGATTACACCAATGTCCAGATCCCCGGATCGGTGGCCTGTAACGTTGGCGGGATCGCCACGTTCTGCGGCGTTGTCTCCAACGCCGGCGCGGCAGACATCATGGGTCTGGAATTCGAAACCAGCGCCCGCCTTGGCCGCGACATGTTCGCCTCTGGCGACGAGCTTCGCCTGCAGGGCGCGCTGGGCTGGATCGATGCGGAATACACCGAATACGTCACCAATATCGGCGGCGTGCCCACCGATGTCTCGGATTTCCGCGAAGTGCAGAACACCCCTGAATGGAGCGGCAGCGCAACGCTGGGCTACACCACGCCGGTGGGCAGCGGAGACCTGTATCTCGGCAGCACGGTTTCCTATCGCAGCGAAACCTCGCAGTTCGAAGTCCCCAATCCCTTCCTCGATCAGGATGGCTATGCCCTTGTTGACGCCAGCATCGTGTGGACCAGCGGCGATGGCGGTTTCAGCCTCGGCCTCTACGGTCGCAACCTGACGGACAAGGAATACAAGACCTCGGGCTACACCTTCGTTGTGGCCGACCCTGTCACCGGCGAACTCGCCAGCGGACCGGGCGGGCTGCCGATCCCCTCGCTGGGCACGGAAGGCACGCTGACCGCTTTCTACGGCAACCCGCGCCAGGTATACGTCACTGCCACCATCGAATTCTGATCCGCACGTCCGCGGACAGGATGAAGCGATGACGCAATATCGAGAGCACCGATACACAAGCGCGTGCGGACGGCTGGAGCTGTTCGCACGCGACTACCCCTCCAACGGGCCGCCGCTGCTGCTAATGCACGGCCTGACGCGCAACAGCGGCGATTTCGAGCCGCTGGCGCAGCATCTTTGCAAAGATTACCGCCTGATCGTGCCGGACCAGCGCGGACGGGGCCTGTCGCAGGACGATCCCGACGCGGCCAATTACCGGCCCGATGTCTATGCGAAAGACATGTTCGCCTTGCTGGAGAGCCTTGGCGTAGAGACCCCCGGCCTGATCGGCACATCCATGGGCGGGCTGTTGGCGCTGGTGATGAATACGATGAAGCCGGGCAGTTTCCCGGCCATCGTGTTCAACGATGTCGGCCCCGTGCTGGACCCTGCCGGCCTGGCGCGCATCGGCACCTATGTCGGCGGCGGCAAGTCCTTCGCCGATTGGGACGAGGCGGCCACGGCCTGCGCCGCCATCAACGGCGATGCCTTTCCAGGTTTTGACCGGGCGGACTGGCAGGCATGGGCGCGGCGCACCTGCCGCACACTGCCCGATGGCCGCATCGCCTTCGCCTACGATATCGCCATTGCCGATGGTTTCGCCGATATCGGAGACGAACCGCAGCCCGACATGTGGCCCCTGTGGGAAGCGCTGGGCACAACGCCCGTGCTGGTGCTGCGCGGTGCGCTGTCAGACCTGCTGACGCCCGAAACGGTGGCCGAGATGAAGACGCGCCATCAGGGCCCGTTCACCCACGTCGACGTGCCGGATCGTGGCCACGCGCCGCTACTGGATGAACCCGAGGCGCTGAATGCCATCCGCACCTTCCTGAAAGATCGCATGACATGAACACAGTGGCCGCCAACACTACGAAAGACCCGCATCGCAATGTCGTGCTGGGCATGTTGCTGGTGGTTTACATCTTCAATTTCATCGACCGGCAGATCCTCTCCATCCTCGCCGCGCCCATCCAGGCGGATCTGGACCTGAGCGACGGGCAGATGGGCCTGCTGGGCGGCCTGTCTTTTGCGCTGCTGTATTCCACCATGGCCGTGCCACTGGCGGCACTGGCCGACAGGACGAGCCGCAGCTGGGTCATCGCGGTCTCGCTGGCGGCGTGGAGCGGCTTTACCGCCGTTTGTGGGCTCGCTCAGAACTTCTGGCACATCTTCCTCGCCCGCCTCGGCGTGGGCATCGGCGAGGCGGGCGGGGTGGCCCCGTCATACGCGCTGATCGGCGATTACTTCCCCAGCTCGCAGCGCGCGACGGCGCTTTCCATCTATTCGCTGGGTATCCCCATCGGATCGGGCCTTGGCGTGCTGATGGGCGGTTACATCGCTGCCACGGTAGACTGGCGCGCGGCGTTTTTCGCCGTGGGGCTGGCGGGCGTGATCATCGTGCCGATCTTCAAATTGCTGGTGCGCGACAAGGCAAAGCCCAAGGTGGCGGCCGAGAACCCTGAGCCGCAGCCCGAACGTCCGGCGCTGAAGGAAACCGCTGCGCTGCTGGCGCGCAAGAAAAGCTTCTGGTTCCTCTCCTTCGGCGCGGCAAGCTCCTCCATGCTGGGATACGGCATCGCTTTCTGGCTGCCCAGCCTGCTGATCCGCAGCTTCGGTTTCGACCTTGTGCAGGCATCGCAGTTCTTCGGCGCGATCCTGCTGCTGGGCGGCGTTGTGGGCGTGCTGGCGGGTGGCCTGCTGGCAGACCGGCTGGGCGGACGCGACAGGGCCTATTACGCCTGGGTGCCCGGCGTTGCTTTCCTGCTGGGCCTGCCGCTCTTTGCCGCCGGTATCTCCAGCTCCGACTGGAAGCTGGCGTTCCTGCTCTTCCTCCTGCCGCAGGCTCTCGCCTACATCTGGCTCGGCCCCGTGCTTTCAGCCGTGCAGCACCTGGTGGTGCCTGCCGCGCGCTCCACCGCGTCGGCGCTGTTCCTGCTGATCAATAACCTCATCGGCCTTGGCGGCGGCATCTATGCGCTGGGCGCGCTGTCCGATTTCCTCACCCCGATCTATGCAGACGAGGCGCTGCGCTACTCCATGCTCTACGCATTGGCGCTGTATGGCCTTGCCGCGCTGCTGATGTTCCTTGCTGGCCCGGCCCTGCGCAAGGATTGGGTTGCGGAATAAGGCAGGCGTCGCCTCTACGGCGCGTCTCTGCAAGCCCATCATTCATCCCGCGCATAACGCTTTATGATGCATCATCACGGCTTGGCTTGTGATGTAAGCCGCGCTAAAGGTGATGATTGTGGATAGGACACAAAACAGATCCGACCCGACCGTGGCGGAATTGATCGAATCCAGCCCCGTGGCTTCTGTGGTAAGTGACCCGCGCTTGCCCGATAATCCTATCATTGCCTGCAATCAGGCCTTCAAGGATCTGACGGGTTACGACGATGACGCCATCCTGGGCCGCAACTGCCGCTTCCTGGCGGGGCCGGGAACCGAGCCGTGGCTGACGGAAACGATCCGGCAGGGCGTGCGGGACCGCAAGCCGGTGATGGTGGAGATCCTCAACTACAAGAAGGACGGTTCGCCCTTCCGCAATGCCGTGGTGGTTGCCCCGCTGTTCGATGACGAGGGCGAGCTTTCCTATTTCTTCGGCTCGCAGGTGGAACTGGATGAGGACGCGCAAGGCCCAAGCCTGACGCGGCGTCTGCGCGCGATCGAGAAGATCAAGGATCTCTCGAAACGCCAGCTGGAAGTGTTGCAGATGGTGGCCAGCGGCCTGCGCAACAAGCAGATCGCATGGGAACTGGGATTGTCGGAAAAGACCATCAAGATGCACCGCGGTATCGCGATGGAAAAGCTGGGCGCGCAAAGCTCTGCCGAGATGATCCGGCTGGCCGTGGAAGCGGGCATCTAGCGTATAATCCGGCGCCAGAATCGGGTTTTGGCGCTGGTCCAAAGCCCGTATTTGTTTTGACCACAAACCCCCTAAATAGGAAGCGTACCGTAGAGCGAAGCAGCGAGGCTTCCTCTTTCCTTCCTCCGATCGGCCTCGCCCCTCATCCTTCCCCACCTTCGCCTGCGGTACAATTTACTGGGAACAGCGCACTGATCGAGTGGCCCTCACGGCCCGCTCGTATTTGTTGCGAGCGCGACAGTGCGTGAATTGCGAAAGCCCAAACAAGAACGGGGGCCCTCATGGAGGACCCCCGCTCGAGAATTGCCGAAAATCGAAACGCTTAGTTGGCGCGGCGACGTGCAGCCTGGACTGCTTCCGTGGTTGGGTTGCCGAGCGAAAGCTCGCGACCGTTCGGGAAGCGGATTTCCGCGGCCGATGCGCGGGTGTCACCATCACGGGCCTGGAAGGCGTCCACGATGATATCGGTGCCCGCGGGCAGCGAGTTTCTGTTCCAGCCACGACGCAGCAGTGCCGAGGGGGCACCGCCTTCGATGCGCCAGCGTTCGGTGGTGCCGTTGCGATTCACGTCGATGTGAATCCAGCTATGGGGGTTGACCCATTCGAACATCACCACTTCGCCTTCGAGGCGGATGGGGGCGTTACGGTCGAACTCCGTGGCGAACGAGTGGTGCGCAAACGCACCCGCGCCCGTCACAGCGAGCACGGCGCCGATTGCGGCAGCGCTGAGCTTCTTGATCTGCATGTTGAACTCCTTGGTTTACTACAATTGCAAGCTGTCAGACGGACATTCTTTACGTTGACAATGTCCGAATAGCAAATCCAACATTACTCCTCGATTAAGTCACCATAGAGGAGGCGTTCGGAAAACGGCACGCATTTGAACTCCAGGATCTGCGCGTCTTCTTCGACATGACGGTAAAGCACCATGTCCATTTCCCATGCCTCGGTGTAGATCGAGGGGTCTTCGATGGTGACGTGGTAATCGATGTGATTGCCGCCTTCACGAAGGGTGAACCGCTCCGTCACCGTGGCATTGTTGGTAAGGTAATTGCCGGCACGATCCAGCCAGGTGACGCCTTCCACCATTTCGCCGGCGGGCAGTTTCACGAGGCCGGGGCCCTGCGCCAGGGTGGTGACGACCAGCGTGTCGCCATCCCACTGGCCGTAGCTGGTGCCCATCCAGGTATCGATCGGCGGGATGCCGACTTCACCTATGTTGATGACACGATTGGCCGATGCGTATTCGTATACCATCAGGATATCGTCGCCATCGCCCTGCACGATCTGGAAGGGGTGGGGCATGTAGGTGGCGCGCGGAATTCCGGGCAGATAACAGGCCGCTTCGGGATCGTAGTTGATCACGTTGTCGCGGTTGTACTGCAGCCGTTCCTGCGCGGCATCGTTATAGGGAATTGCGCCGTCCGTGACGCCAAGCCCGGCAGGCACCGCGCCGATTGCGCCCAGCAGCCGATCGCCTTCTTCCAGCGGATTGGGGCCGGCGCTGTGCGGCTCCACGTTCCAGTTGGCGGAATTCATCACCTGCCACACGCCGTTGAGGTTGGGATGTTCGCCAATGCGCTCCATCTCCATGCCTTCGTGATTGTCTGCCAGTGCAGGCGCTGCCGGCAGCGTTGCCATTGCCACAGCTGCCGTGCAGACCGTCGCCAGTTTTCTAAGACCCCGCATATTCTCTCCTCAAGACATTGCTTGTAAATTTCGATGTTCGAAATTGGTTACTGTTGAAGGGCAAAAGACACGATCTGCCCACCGGCATTGATCGCGACATATTGCCTGCCGTCACTTCCCCGATACGAAAACGGATTGGCGTTGGCGTTACCTTGCAATTGCGCTTCCCATAGCTGCTCGCCGCTGGATGCGTCAAAGGCGCGGAACCGGCGATCGTTCGTGGCGCCCACGAAAACCAGGCCGCCCGCTGTCACGCTGGGTCCGGCGCTGCCGGCATTGCCCAGCACGCGGCGCCCTTCCGGCAGCTCGTCATACTGGCCCAGCGGCACCGCCCAGGCAATCTCGCCGGTGTTGGCGTTGACGGCCGTCAGCCGCGCCCAGGGCGGCTTGTAACACGGCAGGCTGGGGCCGACGGGACGGCCATTGTCGTCATACTCGCCCGAAAGCGGGGCGCTGAAGGTGAAGAACGGTCCCTTGCCGTCCACGCTCGCCCGGTCATATTCGGGCAAGGGGCCAGCGGCGCTGGTGTCGAAGGAATAGGGTTCGTCGCCCTCGACCTTCTCCACCCAGCCGACCAGCGATGTGTCGAGCGCGTTGACATAGACCATGCCAGTATTGGGATCGGCAGCCGGGCCACCCCAGTTCACGCCGCCGATGCCGCCGGGCAACTGGATGGTAGAACGCGGCGGCTGACCTTCCGCGCGGTACATGAGCGGCGTGAACGGCCCCATGTTCAGGAAACCACCGGCACGTTCCCACATGGCGTAGCATGCCTCTGCATGTTCGGCGCTAGTGTCTTCTGCGCTCACGATGTCCTGATAGGTCATCTCCACCCGGCTGAGCGGCGGGGTGATGACGGGAAACGGCTGGGTGGGGCTGTAATATTCGCCCGGCACGTCTCCTGGCGGAACGCGGCGTTCCTCCACCGGCAGCACAGGCTCGCCATCCTCCGCATCGAGGACATAGAACAGGCTGGACTTGCCGACATTGGCCAGCGCCATGTGCTGCTGACCGTCCGGCGCGGTGACCGGGATCAGCGGGCCGGCGTGGCTCATGTCGATATCCCAGATATCGTGATGCACGGTCTGGAAATGCCACTTGTACTCGCCCGTTTTGGCATCGACTGCCACCACGGAATTGCCGAACAGATTGCTGCCGGGGCGATCGCCGCCATAATAATTGTGGGCGGGGCCAGCGATCGGCAGATAGGCCGTGCCGGTGCTCTCATCCACCGTGGCGGCAAAGCCCCACATATTGGTGCCGCCGCGACCTTCCGCGCCGCCGCCCCATGTTTCATGGAACGGTTCGCCCTCGTCGGGGGTGGTGTCGAATTCCCACAGCTTCTCGCCCGTCACCACGTCGAACGCCCGCGGATTGCCTTCCGGGCCTTGCGGATTTTCAAGGCTGTCCGCCCCGATGATCGCGACGTTTCCGGTGACGGTGGGCGTGCCGCGATGGCCGGGATCGACAGCCACCGCGCCGCCATCGCCGAAAGAGGTGACGGGTTCGCCGGTGGCAACATCGAACGCCATCAGCGATTGTCCGGCAGTGACGATCAGGCGTGGGTCGTGGCTGTCATTGCCGGGCCAGTAGGCGAGGCCACGTGCGGAAAAGGTGGCGGGCGGGCCGGGCTGGGTCGGGGCGGGAAACTCGTGCTCGTGCACCCACACTTCCTCGCCCGTCGCGCCATCCAGCGCGATGATGCGGTTCTGCGCCGTGAAATACATGATGCCATCGATCACCACCGGCACCGCGCTGTTGAAAGCGCGGAATGGATACATCCATGCCTGCTTGAGATCGGCGACATTCTCGCGGTTCACATCCGCCAGTGGAGAATACCGCCTGGAAGCAAGATCACGGTGGATGGTGCGCCAGTCGCCATCGGGCATGGCGGAGGCCTGCTCGTGTTCGTTGGCGGAAAGTGGGCCTGGTGTAACGGTGGAGCAGGCCGTGCTGCACGCAAGCAGGATGGCCAGTTTACAAGCCTTGCTCGCACGCATTCCCTAATCTCCCGAATCACCAATAGGACGGCAGGCCCGTCAGCAGGGCCGCTCTTGTTGATTCTGTCCTAAACATCCTGCAAGGCTTTGACAATGCCCCGTGCCGTTTGATCCTTCATGGCGGGTGACGGGGCGATTTATGAAATTGCTAAGTGCATGAAAAGACGTGATGTTGTGCCGCAGAAATGACGAGAAATCAGCGATTAAGCCAATCGGCTCACGCACCCTGTATGTGAGAATCGGGGTCTGCTACACTTGGCGGCAGTGGAATTGATCGCTAGCGGATTTGCGCAAGATCAAGGCGTAAACGCGCCGGACAGGATCAATCTGGGGGCGACCCGGGGATAGAAAACAAGGACAAGAGGGAATGGGTGACTTCTTTTACGGACTGACAGACTGGCTGCGCGGGACTTTCCTGCTCGACGCATCCTTCTGGATAGAGACGACAGGCCTCAATCGCCTGCTGGTAGAAAATTTCTGGGCGGTGCCGATGGCGCAGGTGATGCACATCATGGGCATCGGCGCTGCGTTTGCCGCCACGCTGATGCTGACGCTGCGTGTCAACAATCTGGCGGGCGGGGCGCGCACGATGCCGCAGATATCCTCGCGCTACATGCCGTGGATCTGGTGGGGCCTGCTGTGGATCGCCATCAGCGGCATTGTGATGCTGTGGGCAGAGCCTGTGCGCAACATGGTCAATGGCGTGTTCTGGATGAAGATGCTGCTGCTGGTGGTGACCGTGGCGATCACTCTCGTCTTCCAGAAATCCGTGCGCACGGCTTCCGTTGCCGGGGGTCCGGCCTGGAACGCTAGCGGCGGAACCAAGGTGCTGGCCTGGCTCATCGTCATCCTGTGGTGCCTCATCATGGCCCACGGTCGCTGGATCGCTTACGCGCCGGTTTGAGGGGAACTGAATACAATGGCTTCTTATTATCCTGAACCCACGAATATCTGGGAATCGATCGAATATTCGTCTCTCGGCACGTCAATCGCCGAAAGCCTGTGGGCATTCCCCACGCTGGAGACGATCCACGTCATCGCGCTGGTGACCGTGTTCGGCACCATCCTGATCATGGACCTTCGCCTGCTGGGCATCGCCGGTAACCAGTGGGCGGTAACGCAGATGAGCAAGGACACGCTTCCGTGGACCTGGGGCGCTTTCGTGCTGGCGGCGATCACCGGCACGTTGCTGTTCGTCAGCAAGGCATCCACCTACATGGTGAACCCGTATTTCCTGACCAAACTGGGATTGCTGGCGCTGGCCGGGCTGAACATGGCCTATTTCCACTTCGTCACCTACAAAACGGTGAGCGATTGGGACGCGGCACCCACCTTGCCCGCTGGCGCAAAGCTTGCGGCTACTGTTTCGATGGTGGCGTGGATCGGCGTGGTGTTCTGCGGGCGAGCCATCGGCTTTACGCTGGGCATCTATTACTGAGCCCCATCACCCAAGGGCAAAAGAAAGGCCGCGCAGTCTGACTGCGCGGCCTTTTCGGTTTACGGTGCGGAGAGGTTGGCCGCCCGGTCAATCATCCAGGGCAAAGACATAGACAGCGGCGCTGTTCACCTCTGGCAACGGAGTTTCAGGCGTGAAGTTCGGCAATCCGAACGCCAGCGGATTGCCCATGCCGGTGACGATTGCGACATACTGCCTGCCGTCCACGGCATAGGTGATGGGGCTGGCATTGGGCACGCCCACAAGTCCTGTGCGCCATAGCTGTTCGCCGGTATCCTGATCGTAGGCCAGGAATTCGCGATCCATCGCCGCTGTGAACAGCAGACCGCCAGCCGTGGCGAGAATGCCCGCATCGTAGGGCGCGCGGCGGCGGTGCTCCCACGCTACCTCTCCGCTTTGCATGGAGATACCCTGCAGCACGCCGAAATTGCCGTCGCTGTCGGCAGGGGCGGAATAATAGATGTCGACGCCGCTGGAGAGGAAGCCGCCTTCCTCCACCGGGCGCACTTCCATGCAGGTGTCGCGCGCGTTCACGAACAGCATCGCGCTCCCCTCTGCATAGGCGGTGGGGCTCCAGTTACGGCCGCCGCCGGCATGGGGGCACATGAACACGGCCTCGCGATCCCGGCCCGGCAGGAAGGCGGGGTTGGGCGTCTTGCGGCCCGTTTCGGGATCGATGCTGACGATGAAATCCTGAATGCCCATGTCGGCCGTGTCGAGATATTCGCCCGTGCGTGCGTCCACCGTGTCGAACAGGCCTTCCTTGCCGCCGGTGATCACTACGCGGCGCGTTTCGCCGTCTATTTGCAGGTCGGCCAGCACCCGCTCGAACACCCAGTCGAGATCGTATTGATCATTGGCCATGTGCTGGAAATACCACACGAGCTCTCCCGAACGCGGATCGAAGGCGAGGGTGGAATTGGTGAACAATCCGTCGTTGTTTCCACCGGGGATCAGATCGCGCACCGGGCCGGTATCGTAGGTTTGCGCAACTCCCCAATAGGCAAGGCCGGTCTCGGCATCGTAGCTGCCACTGGTCCACACCGAACCGCCCTGGCGTTCGTCATCGCGCACGCCGTTCCAAGTGTCGCCGCCCGGCGTGCCGGACTTTGCCACCGTGTCGAAATTCCACAGATGCGTACCGTCATCGGCATCGAAGGCTGCAATCAGGCCGCCGCCGGGGCGCTGCGTGGCGAGGCCGATCATCACCACGCCATCGGCCACCAGCGGGCCGCCGTTGCTGCGCGTGTCGGCAGAGTTGGGAATGACGACATCCCACACCGGGCGGCCCGTGCGGGCATCCAGCGCCATCATGTGCAGATCGCTGGTGGCAAGGATCAGCTTGTCATCCCACAGCGCGATGGTCTTCTTGCCCTGCATCAGCGTGCCTTCGGGCATGTCGCGCTGGTAACGCCACAGCTGCCGGCCGGTGGCCGCGTCGAAGGCGAACACCTCCTCGCCATAGGCGTGCACATACATCACCCCGTCGCGCACCAGCGGTTCGGACATGGTGGGCCCAAGCGGCAGGGCCTGCCCCCACGCTATGGAAAGATCGGAGACGTTCTGCCGGGTGATTTGGCTTAGCGGGGAATAGCCGTGTGCCTCGTGCCCGCGGCGCCATGCCATCCAGTTTTCAGGCGCCGGATTTTCCAGCATCTCCGCAGTAACGGGCGTGAAATCGGCAAACAGGTCCGGCAGCGGCGGCGATTCGGGGAAGGGGTAGCGGCTGCTGATGCCTGGCAGGCGTATCTCGTTCAGCGCCTCGCCTGCGGGCATGGGTACGCTGGCGGCCAGCAGCGTTTCCGCCTCAACGCCATTCTCGGCCAGGATCAGCGCGGCAAGCGCGGCATAGGTTTCGGACGGGAGGGAGCCACCACCGCCCGGCGGCATCGAACGTTCGATATAGGTCGTCAGCTCAGCCGCGGTGCTGCCACCCCATGTCGCCTGGAATGCGGGGCCCGCCAGCGCTCCCGCGAACTGGCCGCCGGTGAGATCGGCCCCGTGACACGCCGCGCAATTGGCGGCGTAGGCGGTGCGCCCGGCCTTCACCTGCTCGGCAAAACCAGGCGTTTGCCGAGCCGCCCCGGCGCCGACACCGGAACCTGCAAAGCCCAGGGCCGCAACGCCTGCCGTGGCAAGCAACATCTTGTGCAATTTCATCGCCTTCCCTCTCCCAAGAAAGCGCCATGGTATCCCCGATCAATCCTCCGAAGAAATTCCCAATGGGCCTCCCACACGATCCTGATACATCGCGGCATAAAGGTTCGCCTTGTTCTGCCCGAACCATTCGGCAACGCCCGATCCGTCGGCATCCAGCACGAACACCTCGTTCGCATCCAGTTCCCCGATGGCGGGCCATTGCGGCAGGCCTTCGCCATTGGGATTGCCCGTGGCAGCGAAGTTCACCCAGTATTGCGAGACCTGATCGGCAAAGCCTTCCTCCCGCGCATTGCCGCACATCTGTTCGACAGACGATCCACCGGGGAAGGTGCGCGGGGCGCACAGATTGTCGAACACATAGGGAATCTCGCCGGTATGGGCCGCGCCAAGATCGCCGCGATCGGCGTCGTAGGGCGGATCGTGGCGGAACCAGTAGTGATAGGCGTTCTCGCCGATATTCGCTTGCCAGCTGGCATACTGGCGCATCAGCCAGCTCATGTTGTCGCCGAAGGGCTGGGTGGCCGCAACGCGCGCCTCGTCGTCAGTGGAGACGGGATAGGCGGCGCGGCCCATGTCCACCCGCTCGCCCCAGCGCATGGCTTCGCCCTGCTGCCAGCTTTCCAGCGTGGCGGGCGGGCCGAAAATGGCGGTGAAGCTGCCTTCGTCCTCGTTCGATCCCACCAGCACATCCACCGGCAATTGCCGGCCTTGCGAGAAGGTGATTGCCAGATCTTCGGGGATGATCCTCCCATCCACGATCATGCCCTGTCCGGGGATCTTCGTGCTGATCTCGCTGGCAGGCAGGGCGCGCAGTTCGGCAAGGCTGGTGGTGCCGAAGTTCTCCTCTGCTGCGCCCAGCGTGCGCTGCTGCGCGGTTTCGCGCGGCACCATCTGCCCGATGTTGAGGCCCTGGAACGTGCCGCTCTGCGCGATAGCGCGGGCGAACAGGCCTTCTGCCGGAGGGGCGCCGACAAGCGCCGCGTTCATGGCCGAGCCCGCGCTCTCGCCGAAGATCGTCACGCGGTCGGGATCGCCGCCGAATGCCGCGATATTGTCCTGCACCCATTGCAGGGCCGCGATGGCATCGCCCAGCGCCTGGTTGCCGCTGGCGCCGTTCGCGGCGGTGAGTTCAGGGTGCGAGAAGAAGCCGAGCGAGCCCACGCGGTAGTTGAAGGTGACCATCACCACGCCCTTGTCGGCAAGGTAATCGCCCTGGCTGAAGGGGCTGGAACCGCCGCCTTCGTTATACGCGCCGCCATACAGCCACACCATCACGGGCAGGTTGGCATCGGCGCTTTGCGCAGGCGTCCAGACGTTGAGATAGAGGCAGTCTTCCGACGTGCCGGGACTATCGGGCATATCCGTGGCGGAATTGACGGGGAAGCGCTGCGGGGCAGGGTTCTGAACGCAGCTGTCAGCCCACTGGGTGGCATCCAGCACGCCATCCCAATCGGCAGCGGGCTGCGGCATTTCCCAGCGCAGATCGCCCACCGGCGGGGCTGCGAAAGGGATACCCTTGAACACGGACACGCCGTCGACCTTGTCCGAAGCCGCGCCGCGAACGAGACCGTTCTGCGTGGAAACCTGCATCTCGGAAAGCTGCGGATCTGCCAGCGCGCCTGGATTGGCCGGATAGTCGGGGGCCGTGGTGGTGCAGGCGGCCAGGCCCATGGCGGACAGCACGATCAGCGACGTGCGCATATTCGGAAAGGTCATGGGTTCTCCCGTACCCTGAAATGAAAAGGGGCAGGCCATCGGCCCGCCCCTGTCAAAGCGATGCGATCAGTGACCGCCGCCTTCACCATCTACTGCGCCGCCTTCGGTGTTCTCGACACCGGCAGCCGCCGCCGTGATGTAGTTGCGAACCTGCACATTGCCCTCGTGGCAGGCGTATTCGAAGAACTGGTATTCTTCGTCACGCGTCCAGTCGAGGCGGGCGGTCCAGCGGTCGGTATAGACCTCGGGATCGGTGTAGGTAAGCTCGTACACGATGTGATCAGGGCCAGTCATGGTCAGCCGTTCCGTCACGCTGGCTTCTGCACTGGTGGGGATGGTGTTGAACGGCGGAACGCCCATGGTCGCCATGTTCAGCGGGCTGGGGCCGCGCTCGTAATTGTCCTGCGACACGCTGTCGCCATCTTCGATATTGGTGGTTTCGACCACCAGCGTGTTGCCATCCCAGTAACCGATGGACTGGCCCATCCATGTGCGGACGTTCTCGGGCCAGCGCATGGCGGCCATTTCCTCCGGCCCGTCAACGATGGGAATGATGCGCGCGTCGTGGATCATCTCCAGCGAGATGATGACGTAGCCGGGCGCCTGCATCACGCGGATGCCGTTGTTATAGCGGAAGGGGAACATGGATGCCGGGAAACCGCGCGTGACGCAGCGATCCCAGGTGTCGAAATCGCTCACCCATTCAAAATGCGTGTTGGGCGTCCAGCTGGAACGGCCAGCCTCGTAACGCTCCTGCGCCCACTCGGTCATTTCCGGCAGCTGGCCGCTTTCGGGATAGACCAGCAAAGACGTGCGGCGGCCGGAGGCATCGGATTCCACCCAGTGGCCAAAGCCGATGGTGCCCGCCTCGTCTTCGGCGGCATAACGCTCGTCAGAACCGGCGGCCTGCTGCAGGCGCTGCTCGTATTCGTCGTCGTTCAGATAGAAGCGATCGCCGAAACGCGCGGGGCGCTGCATCGGGATGCTGGCGATGTTGTCGATGGGGAAGGTGCCGCGAAGATCGGGATCGCCCCAGCTGGTGCGCGGCGGATCGAAATCGCTGGGCACCGGTGCGATCATGGTCAGATCATCGGGCACTACGTTCTGCGCGGCGGCAGGGATAGCCAGGGCCATGGCGCTGGCCGTAACGATGGCGATGGTTTTCAAAGTCTTGCGGGCCATTACTCACTCTCCTCGGTATTTCGTGTTTGTGCGCCGCGGCTGGCGGGATCCATGGCCGGGGGCGGACCGGCATCGGGATCGATCTGTTCCACCATTGCGCCGCGCGCATATTCCTGTTCACGCTTGGTACGGTCGGCCGTGATGTAGTTGCGGACCTGCACATTGCCCTCGTGACATGCGTATTCGAAAAATTCGTAGTCCTCATCGCGAGACCAGTTCACGCGCAGCGTGAAATCATCCTGCCAGATCTCGGGATCGGAATAGTGCATTTCGTAGGTGATGGTGTCCGGCCCCACCATGTGGAAACGCTCCGTCACCGTCACGTTCTCGCTCATCGGGATGGTGTTGTTGGCCGGAACGCCGCGTGTCGCCACGTTGAAGGCGGACGCGCCCGGCTGGATGTTGTCGGTCACCACTTCCAGCGTGTTTTCATCCACCCAGCGGCCACGGCTGTTGCCGAACCATCCGGTGACCGCGTCAGGCCACGGCTCGTTCTCTCCGGCCACGGGGATCATCCGCGTGCCCAGCATCTCCAGGTTGATCACCACGTAGCCGGGCGATTGGAAGATGCGGATGCCGTTGTTGTAGCGGAAAGGGAACATGCTGGCCGGGAAACCGCGTGTGATGCAGCGGTCCCAGCTGTCGAAATCGGTTACCCAGTCGAAGGTCTGCCCGGTCACCCAGCTTGCCCGCATCAGCGAGGAATCGTGGATGCCACGCTCCGTGAAGGCAGGCAGGCGGCCATCCTGCGAGGATACCACCATGGACGTGCGGCGGCTGCCGGCCTCGTATTCGATCCAGTGGCCAAGGCCGATCGTGCCTTCCTCGTCCTCTACCTCGTAGGCTTCTTCCAGCTGTTCCACGCGGCCCTGTTCCTGGGCGATCTCCTCGTCGGTCTTGAAGAAGCGATCCCCGTATTGGGCAGGGCGGTTTACCGGCAGTTCCGCAAAGTCGTTCAACGGCCAGATGCCGCGAAAATCCGGATCGCCCCACTGCGTCTTGCCCGGCGTGTATTCATCCGGGATGGCGGGCATGGTGGTGAGATCGTCCGGCACGGTTTCCTGCGCCGCGGCGGGAACGGCGAGAGACGCGGCAGCCAGCAGAAGGAGGTTACGATAAAGCATCAGCGTGCCCCCTCCGGCAGGGCGAAGGTGACATAGCGGCTGGGGCCGGGATCGGGCAGGCCAAGCCCGCCGAGGAAGTGGCCCATGCCGCCCACCGGCACGGTGATCATCTGGCGGCCGTTCACCTCGTACACCGCGGGCACGCCCTCTGTGCCAGCATCGAAGCGGTGCTCCCACAGGATGTCGCCGGTGGCGGCATCACGGGCGCGGAAGGCGCGGTCTGATGCGGTGTTCACGAACAGCAGACCGCCTGCGGTGGCGACGGGGCCGGAACGCGGCGTTTGCGCGCCAACGCCGGTAATGCCCTGTTCTTCCAGCGTCAGTATCTCGCCATTGGGAATGGAATAGAGCTGCTCGCCTGTATTCATGTCATACGCGGTGAGGTTGGAGAACGGCGGCTTGATCGCCACCATGCCGTTGCTCTGCAGCATGAAGTTTACCGGCCAGCGATAGGGCACGTCCTCGCCACTGGCATTGGGCATCGCCTCCAGCGCGCTTTCGCGATTGTCCGGCACGATCTTCAGCAACAGCGGCAGCTCGCGGCTGACGATGAAAAGGCGCTGGTTCACCGGATCGACCGAGACATTGCCCCAGTTCGCCCCGCCATTGTGACCGGGGAAACCGATGGTCCCCTCGATGCTGGGCGGCACATACGGCCCCTGGCCGGAATCGGGGCGCGAATTGGCGAACAGTTCGCGCAAGGCCGCCTGGTCTTCTTCCGGCAGATAGGGATTGATATCCTCCGGCGTGAAGGTCTGCCGCATGAAGGGCTGCGGCCAGCTGGGGATCGGCTGGGTGGGGCTGGCGTGCTCTCCCGCCACGTTGGACGCGGGCACCGGCGTCTCCTCGATCGGCCAGATCGGTTCACCCGTCCGGCGGTCGAAGGTGAAGATATAGCCCTGCTTCGCCACCTGCACGACGATGGGAATTTCCTCGCCGTTGCGGGTGATCGTCATCAGCTTGGGCGCCACCGGCAGATCGAAATCCCACAGGTCGTGATGCACGGTCTGGAAGTGCCAGATGCGCTCCCCAGTCTCGGCATCGATCGCGATGATCGAATTGCCGAACAGGTTGTCGCCCTCGCGGTTGCCGCCGTAGAAATCGTAACGCGGCGTGCCGGTGGGGATGAACACGATGCCAAGCTCTGTATCCACCGTGCTTTCGGACCAGTTGTGCACGCCGCCGAACTGGTTGAAATCTTCCGTGTCGGGCCAGGTGTCATGGCCGAACTCGCCTTCGCGGGGCACGGTGTTGAACGTCCATTTCAGCGCGCCCGTGCGCACGTCGTAGGCTTGGATGTTGGCAGGCGCGCTGGCGTAATCGTAGGCACCGGCGGGCAAGCTCATGATCACGGTGTCGCGATAGATGCGGCCGGGATTGTTGGTCTGCAGCGGGCCGCCCGGCTCCGTCACGTCATCGGGCAGGGCATCGCGCAGGTCTACGCCGCCATCGCTGCCGAAGCTGGCGATGACTTCGCCGGTCGCCGCGTCGATCGCGCGCAGCATACCGTTGTTCAGCACCATCAGGCGCTCATCACCGGCACCATCTGTCCAGTAGTTGACGCCGCGCGTGCCGATGCGGCCATCCAACGCGCTTTCCCAGATCTGCGTGCCGGTGGCAGGATCGAGGGCGACGAGCTGACCAGCGCCATTCATCACATACATGCGTCCGCCCGCGACAACGGGATTGAACAGCGGGGGCATGCCTTCGCCGGTGGGAAATTCCCACGCCACCTCGAGCTGGGCGACGTTAGAGCGGTTGACCTGGTCCAGCGCGGAATATTGCGAGCTGTCCGCGCCGCCGAGGTAGGAATCCCAGCCGACATAGTCGAAATCAGCCTGATTCACCGTGCCCGAAGATGCAGACGCCATCTGGCCCTGCGGCGTGGCGGCACATGCGGCCAGCGCCAGCCCCAGCGATGCAGCAAGTGCAAAGCGCAAGGATGCCTTCCGCGTGGAACGATTGCGGCGTTTCGAAGTGATCAAGCTTGATGCTCCCATGTCCATACGCAGCCCGAACGGCTGTCTTCTCCCCATGCCTAGCCGGATTCGCACCCGATCAACAAGGGTGAAACGGCATTGAAATTGATAAAATCCGAAATTTCTGGACTAAAGCAAATTCACTCAGCCGGCATCGGGCGATTGCATCTGGTGTCCTTCGACGGAGCCCTGCGGTCCTTCGGCTGCGCCTTCCAGCGGACGATCCTGCTCGCCTGCGGAGGTGTATACGGTGGAGCGCGTCATCGCGCCGCTGGTTTCCAGCCGCAAGGTGACATTGTCCATCGAACGGTTCTCCCAGAACCAGCCGTGTATACCGGTAAAGGCGGGGGTGTAGACGCCGTTCATCGCTTGCGCCTCGTCCACGCCATAGCTTTCCGTCACTTCCTCGCCGCCTGCGAAGGGATGGGCGTGCATGTCGTACGCCAGAGTGCCCGTGCCTTCCCAGTGGAAGGTCATCGGCTGGCCCTCGGGCATCGTGTATTTGAACTCCACCGATTCAAACGGCAGCAGTTCGTATTCCCACACATCCGTGACGCCTTCCGAAGCAGGCAGGGGCGTTTGCGACAGGGTGAGCACGTCCTGCTCCGCCATCCGCGCCATGCCGCGTTCCAGTTCCAGGTTCGTGGGCTCTGCGATTTGCGTCAGGCCCAGGCTTTCGCCGACGCCGGTGGGATCCCAGCCGGTTTCTGCGGGCAGAATGACGAGAACGGCCAGCGCAGCGCCTGCAGCAACCACGCCGGCGGCGATGTAGGGAGCCTTGCTCATGACGAAAAATATCCTTCCAGTTGATATGCGGTAAGCGCGATCCCCACGAGGATCAGCCCGATATTGGCGAGGCGTGCGTAACGCCGGAAACTGTCCGTGTGGCGCCAGGCCGCCAGCAACAGCACCACCAGTGTCAGCACGATCACCTGCCCCGCTTCAACGCCCACGTTGAAGGCGATGAGATTGACCAGCAGCCCGTTCTGCGACACGCCCAGGTCCATCACCTTGGTCGCCAGGCCAAGGCCGTGGAACAGGCCGAACACAAGCACCGCGATGCGCGTATCGAAATGCCAGCCAAGTTTCTCGAACCCGCCGATGTTTTCCACGCCCTTGTAGATCACGGAAAGTCCGATGATCGCATCTACGATATAGGCGTTGACGCCCGTTTGCAGCAGCACGCCGCCGATCAGCGTGATGGAATGGCCGATGGCGAACATGGAGACGTACAGCAGCACGTCCTTCAATCGGCGCAGGAAGAACACCACGCCCACCAGGAAGGCGATGTGATCGTACCCGGTCACCATGTGCTTTGCGCCAAGATACATGAACGGGACAATCGCCGGCCCGTCGATCGTGCGCACGAATGCCTTGTCGCCTTCCGCCACGTCATGCGCGAACGCCTCCACCGGAATGGCGAGCGCGATCAGGGCCAGGAACAACCCGGCAGCCAGCGCGGACCGGACAGGGTGCCGGGCAGGGGGCTGGGCGGGGCGGAGCCTATTGGTCATCCACCTCCCCGACATATTCGCCCAGCGTCAGGTCGTCGTTCGGGCGAGGCTGCGCCACGTCGTCCACGGTCACGCCCTCGGGCAGTTCCTCGGGCGGATACATGCGGTGGCATGCGCTGCAGACCGAATAGACGGTGCCGCCGATTTCGAAGACGGCCTCCGCATCCTGTGCTGCAGCCGCTTGTGCCGCCTGCGCGGATACATCTACCAGACCTTGCGAATAGGCCATCCAGTCATCGCCGCGCCCCTCCGCATAGGCAGGCGTCATCAGGATCTCGCCAAGTTCGCCCAGACGCACGGCCGCGGCGCGGACTTCTTCCCATTCGGGATCGGTCTCGGGCTGCCACTCGGTGAACACGGGCTCTCCGTCGATCAGCTCGCTTCGGGAGCCGACCGATTGCCAGAATACTTCTGCCGTCGGCTGCACTTCCTGCGCCATCATCTGCTGCGCGGTGCCCAGCGGCGGCGTCTCTTCCGCCTGGTTGCATGCAGACAGGAGGAGACTGGCGGCGAATACCTGCGTCAGTACGGGGGCGAGGGTACGGATCCGACTTGTCATGCTTGTTCCTTCTGCGCGTTGTCGCGCGTGCTATAACCTGTATTGCCGCCATGCAACTTGGATGATAGTGGCGTGCTTTGTTGACAATGTCCAATTTTTCCCCTCATCTGACGCCACGATAAATCTGCGGTAAAGATTGACTCTGTTAGAACATATTTTGACTGGAGCCGTTTGAAGGACGGCGACGCATAGAATTTCCGAAGGGATATGAGGTAGATGAATTTGACCGTGAAAAAGTTTGGGAAAAAGTTTGGCAAGCCCGCAATCCTGGCACTGGGCGCTGCGGCGCTGGCAGCGCCCGGCTTTGCGCCCATGGCACAGGAACACGATCATTCCGCGCATGAAGGCCACGAAGGCGAAGCTGTTGCGGTGACGGAGGCGGAAGCCGACGCCAGCCGCACGCTGTTCAGCCAGTATGGCTGCGGTTCGTGCCACGCGTTTACGGATGCCAACGGCTTTGGCAGCATCGGCCCGTCGCTTGATGGCAATGATGCGCTGAGCGTGGAATACGTGAACACCATCATCAGCAACGGACAGGGCGCGATGCCCAGCTTCGGCGGCATGGTTTCCGAAGACGAGATCGAGACGCTTTCCCGCTATATCGTGGCGAAGAAGGCCGACTGACCGGTTACCAGACCTGACAAAAGGAGAAGGGGGGCTATTCGGCCCCCCTTTTTCGTATCGGCCTGACCCCGCGCGCTATTGCCCGGCGCGGCGCGCGGCTTCCGTCAGCACATAGGCGCGGATCGCTTCGGACTGTTCGGCATCGATCCACGGGGCAAAGCTGATCATGCCGTTATCCGACAGCACGCCATCCATCACCACCGCCTTCCACGCATCGGGGCTGGTGGCATAGGCGCTGCGCATCAGGTTCGGATTGACCGGGCCGTTATGGCAGATCGTGCAAAAGCCGAGATAGGCCTGCTGCCCCAGCGCGACGGTGGCCGGATCGAAAACCTCGTCTGACGTGGCATAGGGTGCGGGTGTTGCAGGGGGAAGGGGATCGTAGCGCCCCTCTCCATCCAGCCTGAACACGAACAGCATGCCATTGGGCGGCGGGCGGCGCATCCAGTCCGCCTCGGTCGCCATGCCCATGCTGCCGCCATAGCCGGCCATGATCGCCACATACTGCACACCGCCCACACCGTAGGATACCGCGCCCGCCACGATGCCGCGATCGGTGTTGAAGCTCCACAGATGCTCCCCGTCGCGCGCGTCATAGGCGTTGAAGCTGCCATCGGGCAGGCCCTGGAAAACGAGATTGCCACCCGTCGCCAGCGTGCCGCCGTTCCACGGGAAATCGCGCTCTATCGACCAGCGGGCTTCCTGTTTCACGGGATCCCATGCCACCAGCTCACCCTTGGTGATGGAAGTGAGATAGGCGCGGCGCGCTTCGGGCGTGTCGCCCGGCACCAGCCCTTCCGGCGGGGCAAGGAAGATGACGCCAGTGTTCCAGCGCCCGATGTTCCGCGTGTAATCGGTATCGTCCAGATAGGCCGACGGCGGCTGCATGGCCGGGATGTAGACAAGGCCCGTCTGCGGCGAATAGCTCATCGGGTGATAGGCATGCGCGCCGATGCCGCTGGGCGTGACGAGGTAGGGCGCATCGGCAAAGCGCGCCTCTGCAATTTCGACAGGGCGGCCCGTTTCCAGATCGATCCGCTCGGCCCAGTTCTGCATGGCGTAAGGCTCTGCACTGATCAGCGAGCCGTCGCGCCTGTCGATCACGTAGAAAAAGGCGTTCTTGGGCGCCTGCATCACCACGGGCACGCTTTCGCCTTCCACCTCCATATCGGTCAGCACCATTTGCTGCGTGGCGGTGTAATCCCATGTTTCGCCGGGGTTGAGCTGATAGTGCCAGTTGTACGCGCCCGTTTCAGGATCCAGCGAGAGGATCGAGGCGAGGAAGAGATTGTCGCCTTCGCCATCGCTGCGGGCGCGGTGGTTCCACGGCGATCCGTTGCCCACGCCCACCAGCAACTGGTCAAGCTCGGCATCGTAGACGATGGAATCCCACACGGTGCCGCCGCCGCCCATCTCCCACCATTCACCGGCCCATGTGTCGGTGGCGAACTGCGCAAACACGGCGTCCGATGCTGCGCCGTCCGGCCCGTCTGCCGGGTTGCCGGGCACGGTATAGAAGCGCCAGGCCTGCTCCCCCGTCTCGGCATCATACGCGCTGACATAGCCGCGCACGCCCATCTCCGCGCCGGAATTGCCGATGATGACCTTGCCTTTCACCACGCGCGGGGCGCTGGTGATGGTGTAGGGCTTGCTCTGGTCCACGGTGACGACGTCCCACAACTCCCGCCCTGTGGCGGCATCCAGCGCGATCAGTCGCCCGTCGATCGTGCCGAAGAACACCCGCCCTTTCCACACCGCCACGCCCCGGTTCACCACATCGCAGCAGGCATGCGCGCCTTTCGCGCCATCCACCTGCGGGTCGTAGAACCACAGCTGCTCGCCCGTGGCGGCATCCAGCGCCATCACCTTGGACCATGCGGTGGAGACATACATGATGCCGTCCACCACGATGGGGGTCGCCTCCTGCCCGCGATTGGTGTCGAATTCCACGGTGTAGGCCAGGCGCAATCGGTCGATGGTGTCGACGTTGATCTGGGCAAGGGGGCTGAAGCGGTCCTCGCTCCAGGTGCGGCCATGCGCCATCCAGTTGTCGGGATCGCTGTCCGCATGCAGCATCCGCTCTTGCGTGACATTGCCCGCGCCTGCTTCGCTTGCCTGCAATTCGCCGCATGCGGCTGCCGCCAGCGCAAGCCCTGCGGCCGCGACTGCGCCGATGATTCGCGTAAAGCCCATTGCTTCCATCCTTCCCCATGCGCGCCTTCTGGCGCGTCACACTCCTCGAGGGGCAGCCTATGTCGGCGGTGCGCCCGAGTCTATCGGGCAGAATCAATCTACAGGGTTCTGGTCCGGCCCGATTTCGATCACCACGTCCGCGCGCTGCGGCATCTCTTCCAGCATGTGCCGTGTCAGCCGCTCGTAATGCGCGCAGAACCGTTCGAGGGCGGCCTCGTCCATCACCTCTGCCGCATCGGGATTGGCGGCGCGCAGCTTCTCTTCCTGCAAGGCGCGGTTGCGGCGCACGGCATCGAAGCCTTGCACCTTCAGCATCACCAGCAGGTCCAGCTGGTCGAACAGCCGGGCGTAATCCTCCGCCAGCCAGTGGTTCACCAGCCCGCGCCAGGTGCCGTCCGCGTCTTCCTCGCGCTCCAGCTCGTTCACCGGCTCTGCCAGCGCCTCCAGATCCTGCGGCCTTGCACCCACGCACCAGCCTTCCAGCAGCAGCACGTCGACCGGGCCGGTGATGCGCGTGGTTTCGCTGGCGCGGTCGTCCGCCCCCTTGTCGAAACGCGGCAGTTCCAGTTCGCGGCCTGCCAGCATGTTCTCGATGATATCGATGCCAAGGCCAATGGCATGGGTGCCGGGCACGCCGCGCGTGGCGAACAGCGGGTGGACCTCTTGCGCCAGTCGCTCCCGCTCCGCCCTGGTCAGGTACAGATCGTCGATAGACAGGGTGATGGCGCGGACCCGGCGGCGCGCCAGCAGCACTTCCAGGAATTTGCACATCGTGCTCTTGCCGGACCCTTGCGCACCGTTGATCCCCACCACCAGCGGAGCGCGGTGTGCGGGAAGGCGGGCGATACGCGTGGCGAGCGGCTTCCAGTGCGCCTCCACCACCTGCGCATAGCTTTCGGGCAGTCCCTCGGCGGCGATCAGTTCGGCAATGGCGTCACTCATGCCACGCGGTCTGGCAAACCCGAGCCTTTTGCGAAAGCCTCGATATTGGCGAGCGCGCGCATTCCCATCGCCTCGCGCGTTTCGGCATTGGCGCTGCCGAGATGCGGCAGCAGAACCACATTCTCAAGCTGGAGCAGCGCGGCGGGCACGTCCGGTTCCTCGGGGTAGACATCCAGCCCGGCTCCGGCGAGGTAGCCGGAGATCAGCGCCTCTGCCAGGGCATCGTGATCCACCACGCCGCCGCGCGCGGTGTTGACGAGATAGCTGCCCGGTTTCATCGCGGCCAGCGCATCGGCATCGATCAGATGCGCCGTATCGTTGCCGCCCGGAACGTGGAGCGAGACGAAATCGGACTTTGCCAGCAGATCGGGAACGGTGGCGCAATATTCGGCGTCCAGCGCCTGCGCCTCGTCCTTCGGGCCGCGCGCGTAATAGGCGATTTTCATGCCGAAGCCGTGATGCGCACGCTCGGCAGTGGCCTGCCCGATGCGGCCAAAGCCGACGATGCCCAGCACCTTGTCCCTCAGCGCGCTGCCGATGAGGTGTGTGGGGCGCCAGCCGTTCCACGCCCCGGCCCGCAGTTCACGCTCCCCTTCGCCCGCACGGCGCGCAGCCATCAGGATCAGGGTAAGGGCAAGGTCTGCCGTCGCGTCCGTCAGCACGCCCGGCGTGTTGGTGACGGCGATGCCTTTCGCCTTGGCCGCGCCCACGTCGATATGATCGAAGCCGACGCCGTAATTGGCGATCAGCCTGCACCTGTCGCCGCCAGCGATGATATCGGCGTCTATCGTGTCGGAGACGGTGGGGGCCAGCACGTCGAACTCGCCCATGGCCGAGGCAAGATCCGCCTGGCTCAGCGGCGCATCGCTATCGTTCAGCACCACTTCGAAGCTGTCGGAAAGGGCGTGCTCCACGGTATCGGGCCAGCGGCGGGTTACGAGGACGCGCATGGGTTCAATCCTGCCTGTTGATCATCTTGGTTTCGGCCTGCGTGGATGCGGGGCCGGTGTTGCGCTTGAAAATGCCGCCCGTGCCTGCATCGCGCACGAAAAGGTCGGGATCGCCCTCGCGCTGCTCCAGTCCGAAGATCGGGAAAAGGCCGGGATGCTCGCCAAGGCCGCGCCCATCCGGCCCGGCGTAAAGGGCGCACACCCGCTCGAACCAAGGGCGAAGCGGATCGTCCGCCGCCAGTGCGGGCGTCTGCGCCAGTGATGACAGCCAGAGGAAGCCACCGACAATGCGATAATCGGCATAGTTGGGCGTGCTGCCGCCCAGAAATTCGTTCTCGCGCAGCGCCAGGCGCAGCGGCTCCAGCGCGGCGGAGATGGCAGGCAGCCGATCCTCCCGCCCCGCCTGGATATCCTCCAGCTTCCCGCCCAGCATGGTGGAGCGGGAACTGGTGACATAGTCCTTGTCATGCTCGAAGCAGATATCGCGATAATCGGCGCAATAGCTGCGCATCCACGGGCCGACAGCCGCGCCCCAGAACCACGCGTCCAGCGCCTTCAGCATCAAGGCGACGCTTTCGTGCGGGATCAGGGGCGGCGCGTCCGGATAATGCTTGTCCAGATATTCCACGATGCCCCAGCTATCGAGCACCCATGTCCCGTCGTCCACGATGGCGGGCAGGCGCTCGGTCTTGCCGCCGGTGCGATCCATGATGCCGGTAAAGCCGCCATCCACGATATCGAGGCCCAGCCCCTTGTGCTTCACCGCGAACTTCGTTGCCCAGACGAAAGGGCTTATCGTCGCCCCGGTGGAAACCTGTAGATCGTAGAACGTGACGCTTTTGCCGGCCATGTGTGAACCTCTCCTCTTGGCCGCCGGTGCTACCCGGAAATCAGACCGAGTCAACGAACGAAGCGGCGCGGGGAGGGCCGGTCAGGCCAGTTTCGCCTCTTCCAGTTTCACCAGATGCCACAGCGTTTCCAGCACCGGAGCCTCTCCGCCTGCCTCTTTCGCCGCAGTTACGATCGCGCCGGTAATGGCGTCCACTTCCGTCCGCCGTCCGGCATTCATATCCTGCAACATGGAGGGTTCGTGATCGGCGTGATCCACCATGCTGGTTTCGGTGAGATCGTAGATCGGCTGGCCGTCCACCATCACGCCGTTGGCATGGGCAGCGGCAACGCCTTCCGCCACGGCTGCGCGGATGGTGGCGCGCGCTTCCGCATTCGCGCCAAGGAAGCCGGGCGTGCGACGGGTGAGGGTGCACAGCGGGTTCATCGTGGCGTTGAAGATCGCCTTGGACCAGATCACCTCGTGGATCTTCGGGTCCAGCACGGTTTCCAGCCCGCCTTGCGTCAGCAAATCGGCCACGCGGCGCGCCATGGCGGGATCACCGTCGAAAGCGGGGTAAAGCTTGGAATACCCCTCTCCATGGCTGCGGATGCGGCCGGGGCCGACCATGTCGCTGGGCAGCATGCTGGCGCCCGCCATCACCCGGTCGTGCGACACGAACTCCGCCAGCCTGCGATCATTGCCGAGGCCGTTCTGCAGGCTGAGGAGATGCGTGTCATCGCCAACCGCGGCAGAAATGCCTTCAAGCGCGGCGGCGGTGTGGAATGTCTTGGTGAACACCAGCACCAGATCTGCAGGCCGGTGCACATCGGTGGGCAGCGCGGCGCGCAAGGGAAGCGTTTCGGGTCCGCTGCGCAGGTCCACCTCCAGCCCGTTGGCGGTGATGGCATCCACGTGCGGTTGGTTCACGTCCACCAGCGTCACGTCCGCCCCGGCGCGGTGGAATGCGGCACCGAACAGGCAGCCCATCGCGCCTGCGCCCAGAACGATCACCTTCATTGCGTATCTCCCAACAGGTGCGGCCCCAGTGCCAGCAGCATGCGCGTGTCGATGCCGATGCCGCGTGCGCGGAAATCGGCGATCACTTGGGGAAAATCGGCCAGCTTCACGCGGTGCACGGTAATATCCTCGCTATCGGTGCCGCCGCCTGCGGATACCTTCTTCAGGCCCGTGGCCTTCAACAGGGTAAAGCTCTCGCTGATCATGCCGGGGCTGGAGAAGAACGTGCCGCAATCCTGCCAGTGCGCGGCCACATAGCCGGTTTCTTCCTCCAGCTCGCGCCTGGCGGCGCTCAACGGGTCTTCGTCCTCTCCGCCATCGTCGTCGCCGATCAATCCGGCGGGCAGTTCCAGGCAGCGCAGGCCCAAGGGCACGCGATACTGCTCCACCAGCAGGATGTCCCCGTCCTCCACCGCCAGGATCACGGCGGCACGGATGTTGCGGGCGCGGGTGGCATATTCCCACTTGCCGCGCGTCTTGGCGACGATCCACTTGCCTTTCCAGGCAATTTCTTCGGGCAGGTCTGCGTCTGGCGTGCTCATGACAGGCAGCGCTATCGAAGGCTTACAATTCGATCAAGCGATCCGGCAGTTCGTTCACATCGTCATCGCGGCGGGGGAAGTGCGGGGAAAGCACCTGGCCCACGTCGCGCACGCCTGCGGCAATGCCTTCCGCGATGCAACCCTTGCGGATCTCGTCCAGCATGTCTGCCATCGCCTCGCCCCAGACTTCCGGCTCCACCTTCTCGTGGATCGGCTCGTCCGCGACGATTTCCGCGCGGTGTTCGCGCATGGAGAGATACAGCAGCACGCCGGTGCGGCCATGCGTGCGGCCATCGGCGCCCACCTTGAAATTGCGGATCGCGCGATCTCTTACCCGCTGCGATTTTACCGGACCCGGCACCAGCGCGAACCGCACTGCCGGGATCAGCTGGATCAGCCACATGGCGACGAAGGACACAAGGCCCAGAGCTATCGTCATGCTGGCGGTTTCGCCGGTGGTCCACACATGCTCCCAGCCGCCGGCCAGCCTGTCCCACAGGTCCATGAAAGGGCGGGGAAGGGCGGCAAACAGGCTCATCACGGTGAAGGATACCGCCGCCGCCCAGAACAGGGCGATGTCGGAGTAATGGTCCGATGCCTGCGTCAGCACCGGCACGATCTCGCCACTGGTGGTAAGCTCTGCCTCGGCGACGGCGTCGGAGACGATCTTGTGCTGGCTTTCATCCAGAATGGGCATGTCACCAGCCTCCCGAGGCGCCACCGCCTCCGAATGATCCGCCACCGCCGGAGAAGCCGCCGAAACCGCCTCCACCGCCGCCGAAGCTGCCGCCGCCGCCCCAGCCGCCACCACTGCCGCCGTCTATGCCCCGCGCAATGGCCTTGCCCGCTTCCCACAGCATGATGTCGCCCACCACGCCGCCAGCGCCGCGTCGGCGATAGCGCTTGCTCTTTCCGCCGCGGAACATGGGCAGGATGAAGAAGAAGAATATGAAACCCAGCCAGATCAGCGTGCCGATGGGGAAGCCGCCGTCGCTCGCGCGCTGCTGCGTGGCCGCTTGCGCAACCTGCGCTGCCTCTTCGGGAGGGAGTTCAAGCTGCTGGATAATCTGGTTTGCGCCCCATTCGATTCCGGCGGAATAATCGCCATCGCGGAAATAGGGCTTCATCCCCTCGACATATTCATAGGCCAACCCGTCGGGAATGATCGCCTCCAAGCCATAGCCGACTTCCACGCGCATTTTCTTCTCGGCGGGGGCGACCAGCAGGATGATACCGTCGTTTTCCTCGCTATCGCCAAGCGCCCATTCGCGGCCCAGCTGATAGCCGTAATCGGCAATGTCATAGCCATCGAGCGTGGGCACGGTGGCCACCACGAATTGTCGCTGGTTACGCTGCTCGAATTCGTCGAGCTGCCGCGTCAGCCGCGCCTCGGTCGCGTCGTCGATGATGTTCGCGCCATCCACCACCGGCGCGGTGCCGCGCTCGGGGAAGGCTGGCTGCGCTGCGGCAGGAAAGGCCATGGCGAGATAAAGCAGGCCGAAAAAGGCGAGAATAGACCGGATCAAGCCGCGTCCTCCAGATGTGTGGATCGTGCTTCGTTATCGTTTGCCGGGATGGAGGGATAGGCGCGCATCCGCTCTATCAAGGCGTCTGTGCCATCGGAAACTGCTTGCTCGTATTCGCCTTTGGCCAATGCCGGTAACATGCGTTTATCGAGCACCTGCTGACAGAAATCATCAGGAAAGGTTGCCTCCAGACCAAGACCGATCTCGATGCGAACCTTGCGTTCGTTTGGAGCAACAAGGAGCATGATGCCATCGTTCCGAGCGGCGTTCCCCAGGCCCCATGCATTCGCATAAAACAGAGAGAAATCTTCGATCGAATAGCCATGGAGCGAGGGCACAGTCACAACAGCCATCTGCTGGCCGTAGCGTTCCTGCGCCGCGTCCAGCCTGGCAGTGAGTTCGGCCTCGAAAGCATCGCTCAACAGGTCGGCATTATCCCGCACGCGCCCGCCATCCTTCGAAAAATATGGAAAGGCAGGGCTCTCCGATTTCTCTTCCTGCGCCGTGCAGGCGGCAAGAGAGAAAGCGGCTATCAGGATCGCGGCAAGCTTCACTCGCTGCGCATGTCGAGTTCGGGTGCGACCTCTGCGCCTGCCGTGGCGGCTTCGTACGGCACCATCGGCTCTGCACCGTGGATGATGTTGGCGCCGATCGTGTCGGGGAAGGTGCGGATGGTGGTGTTATACTGGCGCACCGCCTCGTTATAGTCGCGGATGGCCACGCGCACGCGGTTTTCGCTGCCTTCCAGCTGCGTCATGAAGCGGCCGAAATTGTCCTGGCTGCGCAGTTCGGGATAGGCCTCGACGGAGACGAGCAGGCGCGACAGGGCGCTGCCGAATTCGTTCTGCGCGGCCTGGTACTGCTCCATGGCCGCCGGATCGTTCAGATCGTCCGTATCCACCTGGATTTCGGGGCGGGTGGCCGAGGCGCGCGCCTCGATCACGCCTTGCAGCGTCTCTCGCTCTTCCTCGGCGGAGCTCATCACGATTTCCTGCAGATTGGGCAGCAGGTTCGCGCGTTCCTGGAACGCGGCTTCCACATCGGCCCATTTTGCCTTCGCGGTTTCCTCGGCAGCGGGCACCGAGTTGATGCCGCATGATGCCAGCGCCAGCGTGCCGACGAAAAGAGTGGCCGCCTTGGCCAGACGTGTGAACATACCCGTGATCCCTCCAGAAAACTCGGCCGTGAAGCCAGTGTGTTGCCTATATAGCACGCCAGAGATCGCGCACAAGGCAAGTTCGGGTCTTGCATTGGCGCAAGGTGCTGCCGCAAAGCGCAATCAAGGCCAGCGGATAGGAGAGGCAGCCATGTTCAAGGAGTTCAAGAAATTCATCGCGCGCGGCAACGTGATCGACCTTGCCGTGGGCGTGGTGATCGGCGCGGCCTTCAGCGGCATCGTCACGCAGGTGACGGATGCGATCATCATGCCGATCATCGGCTGGATCTTCGGTGAGATCGATTTTTCCAACTGGTTCCTGCTGCTGGGCTCCATTCCCGAGGGCTACGAAGGTTCCACCACCAATTATGCCGAGTTGAAAGAGGCCGGCGTCGTCATGTTGGGTTACGGCGCGCTGATCACCGCGATCATCAATTTCGTGATCGTCGCCTTTGCCCTGTTCATCATGGTGCGCGGCGTTAACCGGGTGACGGAGGAAATGCAGAGGAAACAGGCGGAGACGGAAGACAGCTCCAAGAGCGATGACGTGCCGACCAATCCCGAACTCGACGTGTTGAAGAAAATTCTGGCCGAGTTGCGGGACAAGCCCGATGCCAAGCCCGACTATGCGCCGGAAAACGGCCCGATGGGCTAGGCGCCGTTCGCTCCCTGGCCCCTGCTGTCCTTTCCCTGTCCCTGCCTGTGCACTTCACATTCAGGATCCACGCGCTATATGGGTGGGGCTGGTTTCGACCGGCTATGGCGATAAATTGCGCCGTGCAATAGGTACAGCGGACCCGGGGGCAGTACCCGGCGGCTCCACCAGAATTCGCAGGAAACTGCGGATCCTGACGGGGCCGAACCAGGATCGACGTGTGCTGAAAGACGGTGTTTTTGCTCGGGCTGAGTAACCCGTAAAACTGTTCAAAACCTATAAGTGCCAACGATAACGAAGCACTCGCAATCGCTGCGTAATTTGATGTCCTAACGGACTGAATTTACAAAGCTAAAGCGCGGTTGGACCGACCGGGCAACAGAACGGATTCCGGGGCCCCGGGGAGAGGCTAGCAACAGAATCTCCCCACTCATCTTGAGATTAGAAGAACCTTGCTAGCGATCGCTTCGACGGTCTTCTCCCCGCCAATCAAGCAATGCGGGTGGCTAGCAACAGAAACCCCTACCTTCATTTCAATCAGATTTTTTCAGGGATCGCCTTGCGCGCTTCCTTCTCGGCCTTTTCGTATTTCAGGCAATCGAGGATCTTCGCGCCCGCCAGAAATACAGCGCCGCTGCACGCTGCCATCAGCAGGTAGCCACCCCAGCCGGGGTACTGTTCCAGATAGTGAGTGCCACGCTCCATCGCGCCAAGCGCCAGGGCATAGATGATAAGAAAGGCTTCCCACCGGGTCTTGATTACGAACAGTCGGGAAATCTTCTTGAACATCAGTTGCCTTTCTTAACCCACACTATCGCAACTACCGTGCCAATCGCACAGTTCCGCCATTTCTATGGTTAAGAGAAAGCCGACTGTAAGGCAAACCGACAGTTAACGGCGCTGACAAGGCTCAGGCGAGCTCGGTAATGCCCAGCATTTCCAGCAATTTGCCCCGCGCGATGCGAACCTGTTGCGCCAATGCCTCGCTGCCCACCTGCGACGGATCGATGCTTTGCGGCCAGTATTCGGCCACCACCGACTCGAGTTTTTCAGCCTTCGCCGCATCCAGCATGAAGCGCTGATCCACCGTGGCAGGGTCGGCAACCACGCGCAGGCGCAGGCAGGCGGGGCCGCCGCCATTGGCCATCGACTGGCGCACATCCACCACGTTTACATGGCGGATGGGGCCGTTGCCTGCCAGCATCTCTGTCAGCCAGCTCCACACGCGCGGGTTGTCGCGGCATTCCTCCGGTACCACCAGCGTCATCTCGCCAGAGGGCGGGGTGATAAGCTGGGCGTTGAAGAGATAGGAGGTAACGGCATCTTCCAGGCTCACCCGGTCTGCGGGCACTTCCACGATCTGCACGCCGGGCAGCCGTGCCCGAAGCGCGTCATACGTACCCTGCGGGTCGGCAAGGGCCTGCTGGTGCGTGAAAAGCGCGCTCTCGTTGGCCACGGCCACGACATCGTTGTGAAATGCGCCTGCCTCGATAGCCGCGCCCGCCTGCTCCACGAACAGCACGCGATCTGGATCGAGGCCGTGCTGGCGCGCGACGATACGGCTGGCCTGTTCGTGCTGGCGCGCCGGAAATCGACCGCCGGTGCGGCCATAGACGAAGACTTCGAGGCCGCTTTGCCCATGACTATCGGCAAAGCGCATGTGATTGGCCGCGCCTTCATCGCCAAAACAGGGCGGAACGGGGCCATGGACAGTAAAATGGTCGCTATCGCCGAAAGCCAGCTGCAACTGCGCCAGCGTGTCTTCCCATTCATGGCTGCGGTGCGGCATGGTGACGAGATTGGCGACCGTCAGGTGGCACTTGCCGTCGCCCGTGTCGGGCGCAGGGGAAACCGTGGCGGCATTGGCCGTCCACATCGAGCTGGCAGACCACGCGCCCGCCACCAGCGCGGGATCGGTATTCTCGTCCGCGGCCAATGCCTTCAGCCATTCTGTATCGGGGCGGGGCAGGGGCAGCAGAAAACCCTGCGCCAGCCCCATGGCCATGTTCGCCTTCATCTTGGCGATGCCCTGCAATGCAGCTTCGCGCGGATAGCTGGTTTCCCCGGCATTCTTCGTCGCGGCAAGGTTGCCGAGGCTGAGGCCCGCGTAATTGTGGCTGGGTCCGACGATTCCGTCGAAATTGATTTCCTGCAATGTCATCGCGCGATGCTCCACACAGCGTCACCCTTGCCGACGCCCAGCAATTCTGCCGCCTGCGCATCGATGGCAATATCATCCCCGAGCAGTTCGCGCGCGCCATAGCAGCAGCGGAAATCAGAGAACTCGCCCGCCGCGATCAGGGCTTTCTCGCCTTTCTCCAGCGACGCATCCACCACTTCGCCGTGATGGGCGTTGGCGATGGATCGGACCTTGTCCGTATCGGCCAGCATGGTGGGGCCGCCATCGAAGATGTCGACATACCCTTGGTAGGAATACCCCTCGTCCTGCAACATGCGCATGGCGGCGCGGCCATTGGGGTGGGGCAGGCCGATCACCTTGCGCGCCTCCTCGTCCAGCATGGCGATGTAGACGGGGTGCTTGGGCATCAGGTCAGCGATGAACTGGTTGCCGTGGATGGCGTTGAACTCGTCCGCTTCCTGGAAGCTCATGCCGAAGAACTTGCCGCCGATCGCATCCCAGAATGGCGATCCGCCACGCTCGTCGATAATGCCGCGAAGTTCCGCCAGCACCCGATTGCCAAAGCGATGGCGATGCGCGGCGATGAAGAGATAGCGGCTGCGCGCCAGCAGCAGGCCCAGCCCGCCCGCGCGTTCACCCGGATGAAGGAACAGGCCGCCCACTTCGCTGGTGCCGCCCAGATCGTTGCACAGGCTGAGCAGTTCTGCGGTAACGGTGCGATCCAGTTCCTTCGAATACTGCGTCAGCGTGCCGATGCGATAGGAATAGAAGGGGTATTGATGGCCGACGGCCGTGAAAAGCTGGCATGTGCCGCGCACGTCGCCCGTCTCGGTGTTTTCCAGCACCAGAACGAAGGTTTCGCCCACGATCTCGTCACCCTTGCGGTGGAAGGCCGCTTCGGAACCCTCCAGTTTCGTGGTGAGGGAATTGCGATCTGGCGGCAGGTTGGTGAAGCCGCCGCCGGTCAGTTTCGCCATCTCGTAAAGATGCTGAAGATCGTCTGTCGCGGCAGGACGGATCACGAAGCTCACAGATCGCCTCCCAGTGCCAGGCGGTGCAGCACGATGGCGGAAAGCTGCGCGCGTTCGGTCAGCGAGGGGGCAATCATGAACTCGTCCGGCGAATGGATCTTGCCGCCGCGAACGCCCATCGTATCCACCACGGGCACGTGGTTGGCGGCGATGTTGTTGCCATCGCACACGCCGCCGGTGCTTTTCCAGCCGATGGTCTGCCCCAGCGCCGCGCCTGTATCGCGCACCAGATCGAACAGTTTCTGCGCCTTCTCGTCCACCGGTTTCGGCGGGCGCGAAATACCGCCGTGAAGGGCGATTTGCACGTCATGTTCCCTGGCAAGCGTATCGATCAACTTGTCCAGATTGCTGGCAAATTCGTCCGCCGCCGGAATGGTCTTGGGGCGGATATTAAAGCGCAGTACGGCGTGATCGGGCACCACGTTATTGGCAGCGCCGCCATCGATCTTGGCCGGATTGATGGGCAGATCGTCATGCTGCATCGCCTTCAGGCGCACGGCGCAATCGGCCGCCGCGACGATGGCGTTGCGCCCATCCTGCGGATTGCGCCCGGCATGCGCGCTGATGCCGGTGAAGGTAACGGAATAATTGCCGCTGCCGCCGCGTGCATGGGCCAGCGTGCCATCGGGCAGGGCGCTGGGTTCGTAGGTGAGTGCGGCGAACTTGCCGCGTGCCAGCTGATCGATCAGCGCGGCGGAGGAAAGCGAACCCGTTTCCTCGTCGGCATTGATCATGACGTCATATCCGATCTGCGCGGCGGCCTCGCTGGTTTCCAGCGCCAGCAAGGCCTCCACGATCACGGCGATGCCGCCCTTCATGTCGGCAGTGCCGGGGCCGTTCAGCACATCGTCGTCCAACCATGTGAGAGACTGGAACGGGTGATCGGCAGGAAACACGGTGTCCATGTGTCCGGTGAGGAGGAAGCGCCGCGGCGCATCAGGCCGCACGCTGCATACCAGGTGACGGCCGTGGGCCTTTTCCACCTCGCGCCCGTCGGCATCCACCACGCTGACAGAAGCAGGTTCGTGCAGCGTGACATCGCCGGGCAGGTCGGCAAATGCCTGCGACAGGACATCGGCCATGCGGGCCAGCCCTTCGAGATTGCCAGTGCCCGAATTGATCGCCGCCCATTCCTGCGTGCGGGACAGCATTCGCTGCTGGTCGATTCCGGCGACAAGGTCGCGCTCGGTTTGCGTGATTGGTTGCATGTAAAACCGCATTACGCGCCCCGCCGCGCAATGCAACAGGGGCCCACCGCGCGATGCGGCCCTGCGAGGCTAGGGGGCAGGTTCACGAAGTCCTAAATCGACGCTGGTAGGGTTGCGGCAGATTTAACGTCGAGACCTTGAACTGACCGATAAAAGCCATGCAAACTGAAGACGATAAGGGCAGGAACGATCAGCGCAAGCGAGTGACGCTTCGCGCGCAGATCGTCGATTCGAGCGGCTCCCGCTCTGCCGACGTCTCGGATTTCAGTTCTCGCGGCGTGCTGGGCACCATGGCAAACCCGCCTGTTCGCGGCGAATTCATCAGTCTGCGGCTCCCCTCGGGCGAGGTTGCCGGCCAGGTGCGCTGGGTCAGCGGCCAGAAGTTCGGCGTGAGGCTGCGGGACAACGTCGACAATGGACTGCTATCCGCGCGGCCCCGCGCTGCGCACAATGCGAGAGGACAGGCAGCGGGCACCAAGGTTCGCAAAAAGCCAGCGAAAATTACCCGGCCAACTTTCGGCACGATTGGTATCGCTGCGTTTTTTGCAGCCTGCCTGACCGCCGCCTACCTTATCGCCTAGCGCCCATCGCGCGCGTTACAGCGACGAAATCTTCCACCAGCAGCGTCTCTGCGCGCCGGGTGGAATCGATGCCGCATTCGACCAGCGCATCCAGCGCGCCGGGAAGGTTCTTCAGGCTCTGGCGCAGCATCTTGCGGCGCTGTCCGAAAGCGGCCTCGGTCAGGCGCTCCAGCATCTTGGCAGAGACACCTTCGGGCGCGGGCCGGGGCTCTACGTGGATCATCGCGCTCATCACCTTGGGCGGCGGGGTGAAAGCGCTGCGATGCACCTTCATCGCCAATCGCGGAGCCGCGCGCCACTGGGCAAGCACCGCGAGGCGGCCGTAGGCACCGGTACCGGGGTTTGCGACGATGCGCTGGGCCACTTCCTGCTGGAACATCAGTGTCAGGCTGGTCCATGGAGGGGGCCAGGCTTCACCGCCCATCCAGCGGGTGAACAGCAGCGTGCCGATATTGTACGGCAGGTTGGAGGCGACTGCGAAAGGCTCTCCCATCAACTCGGGCTGATCGATGGAAAGGGCATCGCCTTCCACCACGCGCAACTGGCCGGGGAATGCCTCCTGCAATTCGGCAAGCGCGGGTATGCAGCGGCTGTCGCGTTCGATGGCGGTGACGCGCGCACCGGCACGCAGCAATGCGCGGGTCAGCCCGCCGGGTCCGGGGCCGATTTCCAGCACCGGTTTTCCCGCGATGTAATCGGGAATGGCCGCGATGCGATCGAGCAATTGTTCGTCCAGCAGGAAGTTCTGGCCCAGCGCCTTGCTGGCGGAAAGGCCATGCGTTGCGATCACCTCGCGAAGCGGCGGCAGGCTCACGCGAGGGACGCCCGCCGCGCAGCTATCTCGCCCGCCATGCGGATGGCAGCGATCATGGCATCGGCGCGGGCAATACCCCTGCCGGCGATGTCGAAAGCGGTGCCGTGATCGGGCGAGGTGCGCACGATGGGCAGGCCCAGCGTCACGTTCACCCCATGGTCGAAATCCAGCGTCTTGAGCGGAACAAGCGCCTGATCGTGATACATGGCGATGGCCACGTCATAACTGCCGCGCTTGTGCGGGGCGAACAGCGTATCGGCGGGATGCGGGCCGGTCGCGTCGACCCCCTCCGCCCGCAGCGCGGCGATGGCCGGCGCGATGGTGTCGATCTCCTCGCGGCCCATGCGCCCGTCTTCCCCGGCGTGGGGGTTCAATCCGGCGATGGCGATCCGCGGGCTGGCGATGCCGTAATCCGTGTGCATGGACCGCGCCACGATGCGGGTTCGCGAGAGGATCAGTTCCTGCGTGATGCGCGACGGTACGTCTGCAAGCGCGCAATGCACCGTCATCGGCACGGTTCGCAGGGAAGGGCCGGCCAGCATCATCACCGCATCCTCGCGCGGCAGATTGCAGGCATCGGCCAGGAATTCCGTCTGCCCGACAAAGCTCTGGTCCACGGCGTGGATGGCCGATTTCGCCACCGGAGCGGTGACGACACCCGCGACCGAGCCATCGCGCGCCAATCCGACGGCCGCCGCCAGCGCATCACGCGCCATTTGCGCACCGTCGCGAGTGGGATCGCCGGGCGTATAACCGGCCCCGTGTGCGGTATCGATTACCAGTTCATCGGGAAAGGCAATGCCGGTCCGGCGCGCAGCCTCACCAAGCGCAATTGAACTGCCGCACACTACGATGGACGGCAGTTGCAATTCGTCCCGGCGAGACCATGCCTCCAGTATCAGTTCAGGGCCGACCCCCGCAGGGTCGCCCAGGGTAATGGCAAGCGGGCTGTTCGGCAGCACGGGATCAATCGTATTCGATCACCGCATCGCGGCGAAGATCGCGCAGATAACTCTGGGCGCGGCGATTTACGCGCTCGTCTTCCAGCTGCGCCATGATCTGATCGGTGCTGGGGCCCTGTGTTTCACCGGGATCGTCCCGACCGCACAGCATCAGCACGCGGATGCCATCGGAAAGGTCGCCGAAGGGCGGCGTGATCTCGCCGACGTTCAGGTTCAGCATCACCTGCTGCAGTGCCTCGGGCAGCTGGCGAACGGTGATGTCGTCATTGTCGACGGTGGTTGCGCCGATGGCTGCCGCGCGAAGGTTCGCATCGCCGCAGCCATTCAGAGAGCTGACAGCATCGATGAAGGCGGCGCCGCGATCTTCCGCTTCGGCCGACGAAATGCCATCAGGGAAGCTGATGCTGATCTGCTTAAGACTAAGGACGGCATCGCGCGGGTCGGCCATGCCGATCTGGCGCTGGTCTATCATCAGCAGGATGGAATAGCCGCCGGGAATTTCCAGCGGGCCTACCAGCTGGCCGGGCGTCATCTGCTGGGCCGCGGCCTCCAGCGTGGGCTGCTGAAGCTGGGCCAGCCGAATCCAGCCTAGATCCCCGCCGACGATCGCGCTGGATGCCTGCGAATACTGGCGGGCGTAGGCGACAAAGCTGCCGCCCTGGCGCAGCTGCTCGATGATCTGGCTGGCGTTTGCCAGCACCTGCTCACGATTGGCGCTATTGGCCGAGAGGAAAATCTCGCCGAGCCGGTATTCCGTGGTGCCGCGCGATGCCTCCAGGCGCTGGAACAGTTCGTTCACCTCGCCTTCGGACACGTTGACGAACGGCTGCACATTGCGACGCAGCAGGCGATCCCAGGCAAGCTCGCCCTGGATCTGGCGCTTGATGGAACGGGGGGAGGAACCGATCGAGGCGAGATAGTTGCCCAGCTCGTCCGGGCTCATGCCGCGGCCCTCACGCGCGAAACGTTCGTAGGCGGCTTCCACTTCTTCCGTGGTGACCGGCATTTCCTGCGCGGCGGCTTCCTGCACCTGCAGCGTTTCATCCACCAGGTTGCGCAGCACCTGCAGACGCAGGCGCTGGATTTCGGACGGGGGCAGATCGGTTTCCTGCGCAGCCAGGATCAGCGCCACGCGGTGGTCCACATCGGTACCGGTGATGACCGCGCCGTTCACGCGTGCGGTGGCACGGCGAACGTTGGGGTCGGTCGGCTCGACAATGAAGGAAATGTCATCGGGCAGGTTGAAGGCATCGGAACCCTGAACCTGCAGCCCTTGCGCATTCGCGGTGCCGGCAAGCATGACGGCACCCAGCGCAGCGGCGGAATATTTCAGCATTTTGGTCGCAAACACGATCGTTGATTACCTTGTCTTGTCTATGGCGCGGGAAAATGCGCCCCTATTGCGGGCCAGGCATTTGCAAATCTCGGCTTAACCCCACCTGAGCCGCCTCTCCTAAACAAATGTCCGCGCGCTGCCAATGCGCGTGGAAAACTCGCCTTCGGGACTAGTTGAATCCCAGATTGCGCAAGTTGAAATAGATACGGAAACTGCTGCCGGACTGGGCATCCGCCAGCTGGATGTAGTCGCGTCGCCAGGTGAAGCCGAACTCCAGGCAGTCATCCGCATAGGCGATGCCGAGGCGCGTGCGCAGCGGCTCGAACCCGTCAGCCTCGAATGTCGGGTCCTCGTTACGATCCGTCAAATTGACAACAGCCGATCCGAACACGGACCAGTGGCGCGCAAACGCCACGCGGCCTGCAAGCCGGATTTCCTCGCGGTCCTGCAGATCTTCCAGTGCAAAATCGATATCGCGATTGAGCTGCAGATAGCCAACTTCGACATAGGTGCGGTCGCTGCCGACGGTGGCGTCCACCTCGTTGCGGCGCACGGCCAGGCTGTCCTTGTCCACGCGGAAGCGGTGCGTGAATTTCAGGAAATCGCGATAGCGCACCTCTGTCCGCCCGACGAAATCGGAGAACTGCTCGTTGAGGCCGGTGCCATCGGGGAAAAGATCGAATGCGTCATTCAGGCGATAGGACTGGCCCACGGTGGAGTGCAGACGCCAACCGGGGAAATTGGCCTGCCAGTCGAGCCCGTAGGTCACGCGCACGCCGTCTTCCACCCGGTCATATCCGGGGAAGCGATTGAGCGCGAAGAGGTTGGAATCTTCAAGGTCGATCGCCCGCGCATCCTCGTTCGGTATGTCCAGATTGCGGATATCGGGCGTGGCCACCAGTTGCACACGCGGCGTGAGTATTTGCGTGCCGCCCAGAAATTCGCCGATGAAGGGCCACTTGATGTCGACCGCGGCAGTGGCGATGCCGCGTGTCTGCCAGCCTTCTTCGCCGCGATAGACGGCGGTGCTGGTAAGCAAATTGTCGTCGGAATGATACACATCGCCGCGCACGAGACCCGTCAGCGTGATCTCCTGCCCAAGGCCGGTGATCCGCCTGAGATCCCACCGTGCGCGGGCGAAGGCGCGCTGCGTGTCCTGCCCTTCGGCACGGGTGATGGCGAGCGTGTTGGCCTGCAGTTCGACAGTGCCGCCAAGGATCGGCTCGTCCAGCCGGTATCGCGCGTCGATCAACGGCAGGGCCAGCGGAACCTGGCCCTGGTCCGTACCCACCAGCAGTGCCTGCGTGGCCCAGCCCGCCATAGAGACGTATGAATTCTCGTCCTGCCGGGTCAGTTCGACGACGGAACGGATGCGATCCTCGCGTGAAATGTCGTAGCGGCGCAGGAAAGTGCGGTCGCTGGCCACGCGAACGGAACCCTGCGCTGTCCAGTGCTCGTCCAGCTGGAAGCGCCCGTTGGCGAAGAAATAGCCGCGGAAATCGTTTTCAGAGATTGGCGCGGTGGCGTTGAGCGGGATACGCGAACCATAGGTGGCGTAGCCCGTGACCTGGAATGCGCCGTTCCCCGTTAGATGCCGATACTGGGCGGAGACCATCGGTGCGGCCTCCGTATACACATAGCCCGACAGGGTGAGATCGCGATTGTCGGCGATTCGCCAGTAATAGCTGTCGCTGATCTCGATGCCGTTGGAAGCGGTGAGACCGATATCGGGAATGAAGAACCCCGAACTCGGTCCGCCGTCGGCCCGCACCGTGAGGCCGGGCAGGGGAAGGATGCGCGCGCCGAACAGTTCCAGATAGGCATCGCGGAACCGGATTTTCGCCGTATCCTGGTCGTAATAAACCCGCTCCGCCGTGACGCGCCAGCTGGGGCTCTTGTCGCAGCCGTCGGCATCCACCACGGCGCAGGAAGAGTAAACGGCGCGCGTCAGTTCGATGTCGCCATCTTCCCCTCGCGTGGCCTGTTCTGCAGCAAGCCTGCCGCCCTGCCTGAAGGCCAGCAGCAGGTTCTGCATCGCGCCCGCTTCCAGCTCGTCCGTCAGCACCAGCCTGTCGGTAAACAGCTGGTTGCCGTTTTCATCGACTAGCCGGATTGCGCCTGTGGCCACGATCTCGCCCGTCAGCCGGTTCCAGGTCACCGCGTCGGCGCGCACGGATTGATCGCCGGATCGCAGGATCACGTTGCCGGCGGCGGTTATGGTGTCACTGTTCTGGTCGTATCGAAGCTCGTTCGCCTCGAACGCGATTTCATCCGGCCCATCACCATTCTCGCTGGCGAGAATGCTGTCCTCGATGATCGGGAAGCCGGTTTCCTCGTCGTCGCCCGGCTCCGGCGTCAAGACAGGCTCGATCGCGGTATCCACGCCCGGTGCCGCGCCTTCCTGCGCCAGCGAACTGGGCGCAACGGCAAGGACGAGCACCAGCGCAGCGCCTGCGACGGACACTTTGAGCGGATTCGCAGGCAGCGCGGGTAGCAGGCCGGGGAGCATGGCTTGCCTATTACACCGCGCGCTCCTAATCGCAACGCCAGCTTTGCTGTGCGCGAAAATCGCGCGTGGCTACACGGATTGTCTTTTGGAGCCCCCCGTTCATGCAAATCGAATTTCGCAACTCGCCCGACGCCGACATGCCCCGCATCGTCGCGCGCATCGTCAACCATGAGAACATGCCGGCAGATCTGCCGCGCGCCGTCAAGGAGGGTGCAGAGGCGACCCGCTTCAAGGGCAAGCCGGGGCAGGTGTTCGATGGCTTTGCCGAAATGGATGGCAAGCTGGTGCGCATGGCGCTGGCCGGTGGCGGCAAGACGGACAAGGAAGGCCGCCATGCCGCGCTGGAACGCGCCGGCGCTGCGCTGACCGCCAAATATCTTACCAGCGGCGAAACCGCGATGGCCATCGATGCCGGCGCCAGCGGTCTGGATGCGGAGGAAACCGCCGCCGTCCTGACCGGCGCCCGCCTGCGGGCCTGGCGCTGGGACGAGTATCGCACGAAGCTGCGCGACGAGCAGAAGCGTACCCTCGCAAAGATCGTGGTGATCGGCGCGCCCGACGGCACGCAGGCGCAATGGGAAGACGCACAGGCCGTGGCAACTGGCGTGGAGTTCACCCGTGAACTGGTGGCAGAGCCTGCCAATATCATCTATCCCGAGAGCTTCGTGGAGCGTTGCCAGAAGCGTTTCGAGGGCACTGGCGCAGAGCTGGTGGTGCTGGACGATGCCGACATGGAAAAGCTCGGTATGGGCGCGCTGCTGGGTGTGGGCCTGGGGTCGGAGCGCCCCTCGCGCATCCTGGCGATCAAGTGGATGGGCGGCAATGATGGCGACGCGCCCGTCGCTTTCGTGGGCAAGGGCGTTACCTTCGATACAGGCGGCATCTCGCTGAAGCCCGGACCCGGTATGGAAGACATGAAGTGGGACATGGGCGGCGCCGGCGCCGTTGCCGGTGCCATGCTGGCGCTGACGCTGCGCAAGGCCAAGGCCAATGTCATCGGCGTTTGCGGCCTGGTGGAGAACATGCCCGACGGCAAGGCCATGCGCCCCGGCGACGTGATCACCTCGATGTCCGGCCAGACCATCGAAGTGCTCAACACCGATGCCGAAGGGCGCCTGGTGCTGTGCGACGCGCTGACCTGGGTGCAGAAGGAATTCAAGCCAGCCCGCATCGTCGATCTTGCCACGCTGACAGGCGCCATGCTGGTAGCGCTGGGGCATGAACACGCCGGTGTCTTCTCCAACGATGACGATCTGGCGAATGAATTGCTGCACGCTGGCACCGCCTCTGGCGACAAGCTCTGGCGTTTCCCGCTGGCCCCGGAATACGACAAGCTGCTGGATAGCCCGATTGCCGACATGAAGAATATCGGCGGTCGCTATGCAGGATCCATCACTGCCGCGCAGTTCCTTCAGCGCTTCATCGAGAACGATACACCGTGGGCGCATCTGGACGTTGCCGGCATGGTGTGGGCGGACAAGCCCGGCGCTACGTGGGACAAGGGCGCCACTGGATACGGCGTGCGCCTGCTCGATCGCTTCATCCGCGACACAATGAAGGGCTGACGGGGGCCGGGCATGGCCAGGATGCGGCGCAAATCCGATCTTCCATCGAAGATTTGCGCCGCATGCGGCCTGTCTTTTACCTGGCGAAAGAAGTGGGAGCGCGACTGGGATAACGTGCGCTATTGCTCCGAACGGTGCCGCCGGTCGAAAGGAAAATGAAATCCATGCGAGTCGATTTCTACCTGCTTTCCAGCGACACCGCCCCTTCGGCCATCGCCGCGCTGGCCACAAAGGTGCGGCAGGCAGACAAGCGTTTGCTGGTGGTGGCAAACGATTTGCCGTTACTGGAGGAAACCAGCCAGGCGCTGTGGGAATCCTCGCCCGAGGCGTTTCTGGCCAATGGCATCGCGGGGGACGAGCATGACGCCATGCAGCCTATCCTGCTGTCCGACGATGTCGATCCCGCCAACGGTGCCACATTCCTGCTGATCGCCGATGGCCTGTGGCGCGAGCCGGGCGATCATTTCGAGCGCGTGCTGTTCCTGTTCGATCAGCAGACGATCGATGGTGCCCGCCTGACGTGGAAAGCACTGCAGGACCGCGAGGGGATGGAACGCAAGTTCTGGAAACAGCAGGGCGGCCGCTGGGTCGAGGGGCCTTGACGCGCGCGCTTGGCGGGCGAACAGTCGGCTTGCTTCACATGGGGGTTTTCATGCGCACGATCCTGTTTCTTTCCGCCGCTGCTGTCGCACTGTCCGCATGCGGCCCCGCCGACGAAGGTTCCGCCCTGATCGAGGACGGGCAGACCGTCGATTACGACACCAGTTCCGCCAGTGCCAATTCAGAGATTCGCATTGCCGACGCAAACGGTGGGGAAACGGTTATAAATTCCAGCGCAGGATCCGCCGATTTGCCCGATGGCTATTCGGTCTATCCCGATGCGACGGTTGTCTCTTCCACCGTGATGAACCAGTCGGACGGGCAGGGCACGCTGATCATCATGCAGAGCGATGCAGAGCCCGAGCAACTGGTGAAGTTCTACCGCCAGCAGGCCCAGAATGCCGGTATCGAGATCGGGATGGAGATGACGTCCAACGGCATGATGATGATCGCGGGAGAGACCGATGACGGTGGCACTTTCAGCTTCAGCGCCTCCCCTTCCGAAGGGGGCACCACGGGACAACTCGTGGTCGGCAAGGGGCTGAACTGAGCCCGATCGACGTTGCGCCGGATGCAAGCCTGCTTGCCCTGCGCAGGCGGGGGCGCTAGGGGCCGCGCGGAATCTTCAAAACAACGAATTCTCGCAAAGGATACATCCCATGGCGGTCACCCGCACCTTCTCGATCATCAAGCCCGATGCAACCCGCCGCAACCTGACCGGCGCCGTCACCAAGATGCTGGAAGACGCAGGACTGCGCATCGTTGCTTCCAAGCGCATCCAGATGACCAAGGAACAGGCCGAGGGTTTCTACGCCGTGCACAAGGAACGCCCCTTCTTTGGCGAACTGGTGGAATTCATGATCAGTGGCCCTGTCATCGTGCAGGTGCTGGAAGGCGAAGACGCCGTGGCTCGCAATCGCAAGGTGATGGGCGCCACCAATCCGGCAGACGCCGATGAGGGCACGATCCGCAAGGCCTATGCAGAAAGCATCGAAGCAAACTCCGTCCATGGTTCGGACAGCGAGGAAAATGCCAAGATCGAAATCGATTACTTCTTCGACGAAGATGAAATCGTAGGCTGATTTTTCGGGCTAAGGCCCAGGTCGAAATTACGGTCCCTCGTGGTGGTGGTAAATTTTACCTCCATCACGGGGGGTTTTTATTTTATCCTATCTTTATTCCCCGAGTCGTTTTTCGCTTTCTTTTGCGCAGAGGGAGGGCTGTTTGTTTAATTGGCTGAACAAGACCCCGGTGCGAACCGTGGAGCGGTTCATCGATGCTATGAACGCGCGCGATTTCAAGCGGGTGGAAGGCCTGCTTGCGAACGATGTTCGGCTTATCGATACGGCGAACCACCAATTGCGTGGCCGCGAGCCGGTGATGGCGCTGCTGCTCCAGATTGCCGAAATGGCGCCTGATTACAGGCTTGAAAGAGAGAGCGTGGTCGCGCGTGGAGAAGACATTCTGGTTTCCGGCAAGGCGATATCGAGCAATGCCGAGGCCGCTTCGGCATCGCAGTGGCGTGCGCGTGCGGAGAACGGAAAACTGCTCGAATGGCAATCATACGGGAACGTGCTCGGCCCATCATTGATCGCGAAGCTGCATGAAGCGACGTGAGGCGACGCGAATTTCATACAATGGGGTGATACCGGCGTGCAGATATGGCCAGAAAAACCAACGAAAACCGTTCTGCGCTATATCGCGGCACTCAACCGGCGCGACATTGATGAGGTGAGGACCTCTATGCTGCCGATGTTCGCCTGATCGATAGCACGGGCGGCTGGGTGGAAGGACGCGAGAAGGCCATCGCTGCCACAAACGCCTTCTTCGAATTAGAAGACAGCTTCAGACTGGACTGTGAGGCGATCTCCATGCGCGGCAACGATGTGCTGGTCCGCGGTCGGACCAAGGCCAGAAACCCCGGAATTGCGTCCGACAGGCTGTGGCGCGCACGGGTGAAAAACGGAAAGCTTTCTCACTGGCAAAGCTACGGCTCGGGCACGAAATCATCGCTGGCGAAAACGCTGCTGCCAGATCACGCCCATGGCCCGAACGAGTGGCGATGAGGCTGTAAGCCCGGCGTTGCTGGCCGAAGATTGAAGCACCGGCTCACGCCGCGTTGCTTGAAAATTCCCGCATCTGCTGCCCGTGCCGCTTGTGCGGCGAATTTTTCGCGCGCCCCTGTTCGGCGCGCATGCCGTCCAGCGCCTTTGCTGTGAACGGCAAGTGCAGATCGGCATAAACCCGCGCCATCTCCGCTTCCCAGTCCGCGTTCAGCGCCTCGAACGAGACTTCGGACAGGGGGCCGTCGAAAGTTGCGAGCGCTTCATCCATCCGTTGCTGTCGCAGGGCGATCTTGCGAGCGACTTCATTCTCGATCCAGGCGAAATCCACGTCGTTGGACTGCATCGCCATCTGGTTTGCCACCAGCGACGCCGCGCTGCGAGTAAGGTCATCCTCGCCGCGGCGCGTGTGCACCACGCGGGCGTCGGGGAATTGTGCTAGCAGGGCCGGCAAATCCTCGGCAAACTGGGGCACTTTCAGAACGCGGGGCAGGGCGGCGTTTTCGTGCCATTTTGCATCGCTGCGCAGGACGCGCGCGAATTCGCGGTACACCATCGTGGGGTCACGCGCTTCGCTGAAGGCGGTGAAGCTGGGTACGCGCCACTGCGCCTCGTATGCGCAGTGATCCAGCGCGGCGGCCAGCCAGCCCAGTTCCTCGTCCACGCGGGTTGCGCCGAAGGGATGCAGCGTATCCAGCCACGGATCCAGCGTGCGGGCAATCAGCAGCGAGAAGGCAGACCAGACGGGCCGCGTATCGGGGGTGCGCGGGACGGGGTGCCAGCTATCGCAAAAGCGAGTTGCTGCCAGCGCCGGGTCCGACGCGAGCAGGCGATGAACGCGCGTCGTGCCGCTGCGCATGTGGCCCACCACAATAATCGGCGGGGCCAGCGGCGTTTCCAGGATGGCAGGATCGTCCTGCCACATCGCGCCCAGTTCGAGGCGCTGGCGGATCACCCGTACAAGCTGGCCATGGGCCACCGTCAGGCCGAGGGGATTGAGACGCGCCTCTGCCATCAGCGCATCGCACAAAACCTCCAGCCGCAGGCGGAAATCGGCAACGGCCGCTTCGCTGCGTGGTCCCCGCTCGCCCGTCGCAGGGGCGGAGCGCAGGGCTTTGGCCCACAACGCTTCGGGATCGAGGGATGGCTTGTCGCTAAGCCCGTTGCGCCATGCCTTTTCCAGCCAGCCGTTCACACGGTCCACCCGCGAAGAGCGGGCGCAGGGGTGTGGGCGGGGAGGGTGGCTCATGCTTCAGGCTTCGCCCGCAGTGCCTTGCAGCCGTGCCAGCCGTTTTGGTGCGACGCTGCGCCAACTGCGTTCAAGCCATTGAGATACATGGTCCCAGTCAACGCCCGGCTGGTTAAGAATGATCCCGACCCAGCCGCTGGCGCCGTAATAGGCCGGCCTGAAATAGGTGGCGGGCGCGGTTTCCACCAGATCATCTACCTCGTCCGGCCCGCCGGTCTTCACCAGCACGGCAACGTGGCTGGTGCCGTGAAACTGATCCTGGAAATAGGCAAAGAACCTGCCGCTCTTGCCGCCGCTGCGCCAACCGGGAGACCCGTGGCTTTCGCGCTCCTCCGCTTCGGGCAGATCGAGTGCGAGCTGGCGCACCTTCTGCAGCAACCAGTCCGCGCGATAGGGGCGGCTGACATATTCAGCCACCATGCGCGGATAGAGCTGGTATTCCGCCAAGATCACCCGGTGCGCCAGACTGTCGGGCGTGTCATCGGGCAGGATGGCAACGGGGATCTGCCCCAGCAGCGGCCCACCGTCGAGTTCCGGCGTAACCACGTGGACAGAGCAGCCGCCGAATGTCTCGCACGCCTCGATCGCGCGCTGGTGGGTATCCAGCCCCTTGTATTTAGGCAGCAGGCTGGGGTGGGTGTTCACCATGCGGCCTTCCCACCCGTTCACGAAATCGGCGGTGAGGATGCGCATGTAACCGCACAGGGCGAGATATTCCGCGCCGCTATCGCGCAGGGCCGCGTCCATGATCGTCTCGTGATCGCGCCTGTCCATGCCGTGATGATCGTGGGCAAAGGTGGCAATGCCCTCGGCCGCGGCGATCTTCAGCCCCGGCGCATCGGGATTGTTGCTGGCCACCATCACGATTTCATAGGGCGAATCGGGCAGGCGCGACTGGAACAGCAGGGCCGACATCGTGGTGCCGTTGCCCGACAGCAGGCAGGCGATCTTCGCCTTGGGCCTTGCTGCGAGCTCCGGCGAATCAGTCGCACCTATTTCAGGCTCGTCCGATTCAGGCATCGTGATCGGCAACCCAGTCAGCCTTGGCAGACCATGTGCCGGCGGAACCCTTTACCGTGCAGCCACGCTGGCCATCCACGATCTCGCCGATGCGCGATACCTCTTCGCCAGCCTCGGTAAGGGCAGCGGTGACGGTGTCCACCTTGTCTGCCGCCACGGCCAGCACCATGCCAACGCCGCAGTTGAACGTGCGGGCCATTTCGCCGGGCTCGATATTGCCCTGCGCCTGGAGGAAGGCCATCAGTCGCGGCTGTTCCCAGGCGTCGGCATCCACCACGGCGCGCGCGCCTTCGGGCAGCACGCGCGGCAGGTTTTCCAGCAGTCCGCCGCCGGTGATATGCGCCAGCGCATCGACGTGTCCTGCGCGCACCACGGGTAAAAGGGTCTTCACATAGATGCGGGTGGGCGCGATCAGGGTATCGATCAGCAACTGGTCCTGATCGAACAGGGCGGGCCGATCCAGCTTCCAGCCCTTGTCTGCCGCCAATCTGCGCACGAGGGAGAAGCCGTTGGAATGGACGCCCGAACTGGCGAGGCCTAGCAACACGTGGCCGGGCGCAACTTTTTCGCCCGTCAACTGCTCGCCGCGCTCCACCGCGCCAACGCAGAAACCGGCCAGGTCGTAATCCCCTTGCGCATACATGCCGGGCATTTCTGCCGTTTCGCCGCCGATCAAGGCGCAGCCCGCTTCCTTGCAGCCTTCCGCAATGCCCGCGATAACACGTTCCGCGATGCCGTTCTCCAGCTTGCCGGTGGCGAAGTAATCGAGGAAAAACAGCGGCTCTGCGCCCTGTACGATCAAATCGTTCACGCACATGGCCACAAGGTCGATGCCGACGGTGTCGTGCTGGTCCGTCTCGATCGCCAGCTTCAGCTTGGTGCCCACGCCATCGTTGCCCGCCACCAGCAGCGGATCCTTGTATCCCGCAGCACGGGGATCGAAGAACCCGCCGAAACCACCGATTTCCCCGTCCGCGCCGGGGCGCATCGTGGCTTTCACGAGGGGGCCGATCGCCTTGACGAGGCGGTTGCCGGCGTCGATCGAGACACCTGCCTGTTCGTAGGTGTAGGATTGCTTGTCCGAATTCATGCACCTGCCATACGCATTCGCGCTTGGAATTCCACTCGCCTTTCGGCAAAAGACCCGCGAATTCCCCGATGAACATCGATTTTGTCTCTTCTCCCCGGCTGAAACAGCGTTTGCCCACCGCGATTGCGGTGCTGGCTATCCTTGCGCTCGCGATTCTGGCCGCTGCGGCGCTGATGGCGCAGGTGTCCGGCGACAGGGGAATCGCCCCCGTGGCCACCAGCAGCGACATCGACGTGGGCGGTATCGAGGTGGATGTGCGCGGAGACACCGCTGAAGAAGCCCGCCAGAACGGCTGGAGGGAGGCGCAGCGGCTGGCCTGGGCGCAGATCGACGGTCCGGAAATTTCCGATTCGCGCCTCGATTCGCTGGTATCCGCAATCGTGGTGGAAGAAGAGAGCATCGGCCCGCGCCGCTACATCGCGCGTCTCGGCGTGATTTTTGATCGCCAGCGTGCCGGTGCGCTGCTTGGCTCAGGCGGAGAGCGGACGCGTTCCGCCCCCATGCTCACGCTGCCGGTAATGATTTCCGGCGGCACGCAGACCATGTTCGAGACGCGCAACCCGTGGCAGCGTGCCTGGGCGGAATACCAGTTCGGATCGAGCACGATCGATTACGTGCGCCCCGCAGGCTCCGGCGGCGAATCGCTGCTACTCACCTATGGCCAGACCAGCCGCCGGTCCCGCGCGTGGTGGAACAACATTCTCGATCAGTTCAGCGCGGCCGACGTGCTGGTGCCGATTGCGAACCTGCGGTGGGAATGGCCCGGCGGCCCGGTGGAAGGGCGCTTCACCGCGCGATATGGGCCGGATAACCGCTTCCTCGGCGAGTTCACCATGCGCGCAGAGAACGAAGAGCAATTGCCCGCGATGCTGCGGCGCGCCGTCACGCGCTTCAACGAGATTTTCTCCGCGGCCCTGGCCGATGGCACGCTGCGCCCCGATCCCACGCTGACGCTCGACAATATCGAGATCAGCCCGGAAGTGCGCGCCATACTGGAACAGGCGCAGGCGGCAGAGCGGCAGGAGCGCGAGGCGGCCGCTCGCGATACCGAGCAGGACATCGATGTAACGTCTGGCAGTAACGAGCCGCAGCCGGTGGAAACCGCCGTTCCCACGGCAAGCTACGGCGTGCAGGTGGCAACGCCCGCCGCATCCGATTTCGATGGCGCCATATCCGCCCTGCGCGCGCTTCCCGGTGTTACGCGGGTGACGGTCCGGTCCACCGCAATCGGCGGCGCATCGGTATTCGATGTGACCTACGCCGGCGATCTTTCCGCAATGGCAGCGGCACTGCGCCAGCGCGGCTGGGCGGTGAACGAGGGGCAGGACGCTCTGGGCATTTCTCGCTAGGGTTCATTGCCCATGAGCCAGATTGCCCTCCCACTCGCTTCAGGCAGCCGCAGCCCTTCGCGCATCATTCTGGGCAACGCCAATGCCCATGTTGCAGAAGCGCTTGTCGCCCCCGAAACATGGCCGTTTCGCACCGCCGTTCTCACCGGGCCGCCTCGTTCGGGCAAATCGCTGCTCGCGAGGTGGTTTGCAGGCAGCGGGCGGGGCGATGCGATCGACGATGCGCAATCCCTGCCGGAGGACGATCTGTTTCATCGCTGGAACCGCGCGCAGGAAAGCGGCACCGCCCTGTTGATCGTGGGGGGAGAGCCGCCGTGGGATATCACGCTGCCCGATCTGCGCTCACGGCTGGGCGGATCGCTGCAACTGGAGATCGGCCAGCCCGATGACGACATGGCGCGTGACCTGCTGCTGTCTCTGGCGGACGAACGCGGCCTTTCCTTGCGAGACGATGCCGCCGATTATCTCGTCCCGCGCGCCTCCCGGTCGCAGGCGGAACTGGAAAACCTGGTCGCCACGATCGACCGCTTGTCTCTTGAGCGAAAGGCCCCACCTACCATGGGAATCTGGCGCATGGCCTTGGAAGCCGTGCACGGTCCGGAGGAGCCCCGCTTGATCTGAGCGGCTTTTGGTGGGACATTGGAGGAACGATGTTCGAGCGACTTGTAGCTTATCTGGACTCTGTCCGAGAGAGAGACCCGGCGGCACGTTCCCGCTGGGAAATCCTGCTTTACCCGGGGGTTCTGGCTCTTGGCATGCACAAGATCGCGCATTGGCTGTTTGAGGCCAAGATGTTCTTCCTGGCGCGGCTGGTGAATCACCTGTCCCGCTGGATGACCGCCATCGATATTCATCCCGGTGCCACGATCGGCAAGAATTTCTTTATCGATCATGGCTTTACCGTGATCGGCGAGACGGCTGAGATCGGCGACAACGTCACCATCTATCAATGCGTCACGCTGGGCGGCACGAATCCCACCAATGGCGAAGGGGGCAAGCGTCACCCGACGCTGGCCGATAATGTCATTGTCGGTTCCGGTGCGCAGGTGATCGGGCCGATCACCGTGGGAGAGCGTGCCCGCGTGGGTGCCAATGCCGTGGTGACGGACGACGTGCCCGAAGGTGCCACGATGATCGGCCTGAAGGCCCGTTCCACGCTGGTGCCCGCCGAAACATGGCTGCGCGAGTTCATCCCCTACGGCACCCCGTGTGACGAGCCGTGCGAACCCGTGCCCACCGAAAGGGTGCAGGTACTGGAAGCGGAATTGCAACTGTTGCGGGACGAGGTCGCCGCCTTGCGCAAGGGGCTGGCGACGCCGCGTGATGTAACCGATCACCGCAAGAACGAGGCACAGGGCTGATGGCCGCTGGAAGCGGCGCCCCGAACATCGTAGCGTTTCCCGGCCAGCGCCCGCCAGAGCAGGTGGCGTTCGACCGGCGGGAACTGACACGCATCCTTGATCTTTACGGGCGCATGGTGGCGGCTGGTGAATGGCGTGACTACGCGATGGATTTCACGAAGGATTGTGCGACTTTTGCCGCCTTCAGGCGCGCGGCGGACGTGCCGCAGATGCGGCTGGAAAAGCGGCCTGCGCTGCATCAGAAGCAGGGCATGTGGGCATTGTTCGGCGAGCATGGCCAGGTGCTGAAGCGCGGGCATGATCTGGTGAACGTGCTGGCACCCGTTGAACGGCGACTGGTGAAGCTGGTCGATTAGAAACGCCCGCGAGCATGGCCCGCGAGCGTTTCCCCTCCTCGAAACCTGTTGGCCTGCGTCAGGCCGGATGGGTCAGCGGCCCTACCACCGGCAGCCCGCCCTGCCAGTCGCGCGGCAGGCGTTCCACCACCTGTGTGCGGATGGATGGCCAGAACGCCGATAGCATCAGCAGGGCAGTGCCGATCACCAGCGCGGTGAGCGCCACGCTGAGTTCCACCATGCCATATTGCTCGAACAGGCCGCCCAGCGCGAACAGGACGTAGGCCAGCGCCGATACCAGCAGGGCGCGGCGATCGATGGCGAGGGCGACCAGGCCGAACACGAGGTAGATCGCCAGCACCAGTGCGACGCCGCCGACGCCGATCGTTTCGCCATCGGTAATGCCCAGCCAGTGAAACAGCGGATGCGCGATCATCGGGGCGGCCAGCAGGTGCAGCCAGAAGGCAACATCGCTGCGCCGCGTCTGCCGCGCACGGTCTGACATGTCCCAGCGCATGGCGTAGGTAAAGATCGCCACGCCAAGCGCGAAGACGAGCGGCAGGATTACTGCGGCCGGCGACGCGAGGCCGGGGCCGACTGCGCTGACGACCAACGCGATGATGGCCGCCGCCGCCGTGGCGCAGATCGCAGCCACGGTTACCGGCACCATGAACCGCTTCCAGTGCAGCCATGCCGCCAGCGCGCCCGCAAGCAGGCTGGATGCGAGCAGGCCTGCAACAAGGCGTGAGCTCTCGTCAAAGCCGGTGTTGGCGAGCATCTCTACAGGAGCGGCGATCACGCCGCCTACAAAGGCCAGCATCAGCACGATGGATGGTAGTGCCATGCGGCGTCGCCGGGTGAAGAACTCGCTCATCATCCAGGCCGAACCGGCGACCAGCAGGCCCGCAAGGCCGGGCACGATCGCGGTGCCAATGCCGCCCATTGCCACCAGCAGCAGCACTGCCGCGATTGTGACGAATATGTCGTTGAAAGAATTGATAAGACGGAAGTTTTCCTCGTCCGTCACCGGCATCTGCCGGACCGACGCGACATGCGCGCGAAGGGCCATTGCCGCATCATCGGTGATAGCGCCCGCCGACACGGCGTCACGCAAATCCTGTTCACTATACATCGCAGGCTCTCCCCCACTGCGTCCCAAGGAGAAAGCGTAGCTTACCGTGTTAGGGAGTCAATACACCTGCTGTGACCTACAGGTCTTCCAGCACGGCCACCAATTCATCGAAATTGTCGATCATCACATCACCGCCCAGATCCTGAACCGGCACGTCGTGATAGCCGTAGCGGCACGCAACCACCGGCAGGCCCGCGGCCTTGCCCGCGCGCACATCGTAGGTGGAATCGCCGATCATCACGGCAGAGCCTCCGCCGCAATCGGCAATCGCCGCTTCCAGCATGTCCGGCAGGGGCTTGGCGCGTTCGCGGCCCAGCGTATCGCCGCCGTAGATGGCGGCGAAGCGGTGCGTCAGGCCCAGCGCATCCAGCAATTGGCGCGCGGGCTTCTCGCTCTTGTTGGTGACCACCGCCAGGGTGCAGCCGCGATCCGCCAGCAGGTCCAGCGCGGCCAGGCAACCGGGGTAGGGCACGGTGTTGTTGGCGATGTTGGCCCAGTAATGCTCCAGTAGCGCTTCGCTCAGCTTGGCGTAGGTTTCATCGTCCACCAGTCCGCCCGTGGCTTCCAGTGCGCGGGTCAGCATCATGTCGGTCCCGCCACCGATCATGTTGCGGGTCTCCGTCTCGCTCACCGGTTGGCGACCGATCACGCCCAGCGCGTGATTCACCGCCGGGCAAAGGTCGCGCGCGGAATCCACCAGCGTGCCGTCGAGGTCGAAAAGGACGATATCGAAAGGAAATTTGCTCATCGCACCGCCATGTGGGTGACGGATATGGAAACTGCAATGAAATGGTGGCATGGCCCGCGCATGAGTGAAAGACCGATCGCCGCCATCATCCTTGCCGCGGGCAAGGGAACCCGCATGAAAAGCAGCCAGCACAAGGTGTTGCACGCCATCGCCGGCAGGCCGATGATCGAACACCTGCTGGCCAGTGTGGAGGCGCTGGAACCTGCCAGACTGGTGACCATCGTCGGCGAGTATCGCGAGCAGCTGGAAGAACGGCTGGCCGACCGTTGCGATTTCGCGGTGCAGGATCCGCAGCTTGGCACCGGCCACGCCGTGCAGCAGGCGAAGAACGCGCTGCAGGGCTTCGATGGCGATGTGCTGGTGTTGTATGGCGATGTGCCCTTCGTGAAGGCGGCAACCATGCAGACCATGATCGATCGCCTGCGCGCCGTGGATGCGCCGGCCGCCGTGGTGCTGGGCTTCGAACCCGACGATCCGCTGCGTTACGGGCGCGTGGTGGCCCAGCAGGGCCGCATCCTCAAGATGGTGGAATACAAGGACGCAAGCGAGGAAGAGCGCGCCTGCACCATGTGCAATTCCGGCCTGCTGGCCGCCCGGTCGGACGATCTTTTCGAACTGCTGGAGCGTGTGCAGAACGAGAATGCGCAAGGCGAATACTACCTGCCCGATATCGTGAACATCGCGATAGCCGACGGTCGCAATTGCGCTGTCGTATCCAGCGATAGCGCGGACGAGGTGGCCGGTATCAACAGCCGCGCGGAACTGGCCGCGGCAGAGGCGCAATGGCAATCCGTCGCCCGTGAAGATGCGATGGCCAATGGCGTTACCCTGCGCGCGCCGGAGACGGTATTCTTCAGCTACGACACCAACCTGGCAGAAGACGTGGTGGTGGAGGCGAACGTGGTGTTCGGCCCTGGCGTCAGCGTGGCCAGCGGCGCTGTGATCCGCGCATTCAGCCACCTTGAAGGCGCGCAAGTGGGCGAGGGTGCCGAAGTCGGCCCCTATGCACGCCTGCGCCCCGGCGCCGTGCTGGAGAAAGACAGCAAGGTCGGCAATTTCGTGGAACTGAAGAAGACCACGCTGGGCGAGGGTGCGAAAGCCAATCACCTCACCTACCTTGGCGATGCCACGATCGGTGCAGGTGCCAATATCGGCGCGGGCACCATCACCTGCAATTACGACGGCTATTTCAAGCACCAGACCACGATCGGCCCGCGCGCGTTCATCGGCTCCAACTCGGCACTGATCGCGCCGCTCAATATCGGGGCAGATGCCATCGTGGCGGCAGGCAGCGCGGTAAGCCGCGACGTGGCCGATGGAGAGCTGCGCATGGTGCGGGCGGACCAACTGGTAAAGCCGGGATGGGCCGATCGCTTCCACGATACGATGAAGCGCAAGAAGAAAGCGAGCGCCAAGAAGGATGGCTGAGCAGCAATTTACCGACGAGCAGCTGGCTCTCCTGCTGCAAACCTCGCGCGATTTTGCGTTCGAACAGATCGCGCAAGGCATGCCTCTCCTGCCGTTTGCCACCTGCGTTGATGCGGCGGGCGATATGGAATTCGTCCGCTTTGCAGAGCCCGACACCGATCTCTCGCCGGACGAACTGCTTGAGCAGACCAGGGCGGAACTGGTGCAGGCAGCGCAGAAGGGCACGCTGAGCGCCGCAGCGGTGGTAAGCGCGGTCAGGCTGGATCAGGAAGAAGACGGCACGCGCGACGCGATCCGCGTCGAGGTGGAGGCACCCGGTTTCGCGCGGCATTTTCTCGCTCTTTATTCCTTGAAGGACGAGGGCGGAAAGCCTGTCGTCTCCCCGCACAAGCTGGTGCCCTTCGACGCCCGGCCGGAAATCTTCAGCGCGCAGAAATAGCAGCCGTGCAATAACTTGCCCCTTGGCAGTTCGCGCTGCCACACCATACTTCCCCAGCACCGTCGACACCACGCGGCCGTTGCAACACCAGTCCAGAAGGTTTTGAGAACATGTGCGGAATTATCGGAATTGTCGGACAGAGCGATGTCGCCGCGCGCCTGGTGGATGGCCTGCGCCGCATGGAATATCGCGGCTATGACAGCGCCGGCGTCTGCACCGCGCATGATGGCAAGCTGCTGCGCCGCCGTGCGGAAGGCAAGCTGAACGGCCTGGTGCAGGAACTGGCGCGCAATCCCGCGCCGGGCAGCACCGGCATCGCCCACACGCGCTGGGCCACGCATGGCGCACCGACCGAGAAGAACGCCCACCCGCACGCCACGGAGCACGTGGCGCTGGTGCACAACGGCATAATCGAAAATTTCAAGGAACTGCGCGACGAGTTGCGCGCCGATGGCCGCACTTTCGAAAGCGAGACCGATACCGAGGTTGTCGTCCACCTGATCTCGCGCCGTATCGAGGAAGGCCTCTCGCCCGAAGACGCAGTGGCAACGGTGCTGCCGCGCCTGCGCGGTGCGTTTGCGCTGGCCATCGCGTTCCGCGATCATCCCGATATGCTGATCGGCGCGCGCCTGGGCTCTCCACTGGTGGTGGGATATGGCGAGGACAATGAGAACGGGGCAGAGATGTATCTCGGGTCCGATGCCCTTGCGCTGGCACCGCTTACCCAGCAGATCGCCTATCTGGAGGAAGGCGACTGGGTCACCATTACCAGCGACAGCGCCACCATCCGCGACCTGGACGGCAATGAAGTTGAACGCCCCGTCCAGACATCGGGCGCAACCGCCGCGATGATTGAGAAGGGTAATTATGCCCACTTCATGCAGAAGGAGATCTTCGAGCAGCCCACCGTGGTGGCGCAGACGCTGCGATCCTATCTGCGTCCTGCCGAACAGCGGGTGGCGCTGCCGCAGATCGATTTCGACATTTCCGCCATCGAGCGCGTCACCATCGTGGCGTGCGGCACTTCCTATTACGCAGGAATGGTGGCAAAATACTGGTTCGAACAGTTCGCCCGCGTGCCGGTGGACATCGATTACGCATCGGAATTCCGCTATCGCGAGCCGGTTCTGCCCGACGGCGGGCTGGCGCTGTTCATCAGCCAGAGCGGCGAAACCGCAGATACGCTGGCGGCCCTGCGCCACTGCCGCAAGCAGGGCCAGGTGATCGCTGCCGTGGTGAATGTGCCCACCAGTTCCATGGCGCGGGAGGCGGACCTGCTGCTGCCGACCCACGCCGGCCCCGAAATCGGCGTGGCTTCCACCAAGGCATTTACCTGCCAGCTGGCCGTTCTGGCCGCCCTCGCGGCGCATTTCGCCGTGCGCAAGGGCCTGCTCAATCGCAACGAAGAATCGATCATCGTGCAGCATCTGCTGGAAGCTCCGGCCTGTCTAAACGCGGCGCTGGATCACGATGAGGAGATCGCCGGCATGGCACACCTGATCGCGCCTGCGCGCGACGTGCTGTACCTGGGCCGTGGCGCGGATTTCCCGCTGGCGCTGGAAGGGGCGCTGAAGCTGAAGGAAATCAGCTACATCCACGCCGAAGGCTATGCCAGTGGCGAGATGAAGCACGGCCCCATCGCCCTGATCGACGACCAGGTGCCCGTGATCGTGCTCGCCCCGTCCGGTCCGCTGTTCGAAAAGACCGTCTCCAACATGCAGGAAGTGCAGGCGCGCGGCGGCAAGGTCGTGCTGATTTCCGACAAGGCGGGGATCGAGCAGGCCGGAGAGGATTGCATGGCGGTGATCGAGATGCCCAAGGTGCATCCGCTGATCGCGCCGCTGGTGTATGCCATTCCGGTGCAATTGCTGGCCTATCACGTGGCCGTGGCCAAGGGCACCGATGTGGATCAGCCGCGCAATCTGGCGAAATCCGTCACGGTCGAATAAACTTCCAGAAAATTCAAAACACTACGCCGCACTTTACCGCCCAATAACCTTTGGCGGTCTAGAGCGTGCGGGTGAGCGACAAACACTCTGGATTGCCGACGCTACCGCTGCAGATGAGCTTTCTGCAAGTCATCGGCCTACGTGACCCTGCAGAGGGTGATTGGACGCGGCTGCGGACGCTCCAGTATTCCGAACTTCACCAGGTCTCGCTGATCCGCATCGCGGCTCACGGGCTGGCCGCCATGCTGACGGTGGTACTCTACCGGCAGAGCATTGCGCACTGGGTTCTGGCGATCTGGCTGCTGAGCGTGGTGGCCGCCGTGTGGAACGTGGGCCGGATCGACCGCAATTTCATCGATATCGAGACGCGCGGCGTACAGTGGACCGAATTCACCCGGCAGGCCTTCGGTGTTGCGGGATGCAGTATCCCGTGGGTAGCGGCGCTGCTGTTTTTTGTGCCGCAGGGCACCGCCACCGATCATTTCGCGCTGTGGGCGATCGTGGCGATGCTGATTGCGGGCAGCGCGGCCGCCATGGCCAGTGCGCCCGTGGCGATCGTGGTGTTCGACCTTGTCGTCGGCGCGGCGGGCGTTGCCTCTTTCGTGCTGACGGGCGATTTCATGTTCGCCATCGCGGCAGCGGTCTACACCGTCACCATTGTGGCCGGCGCGCTGCGTTCTGCGCGAACCTACCTTTCGGCCAAGATTGCCGAGGCCGGTGTTGCCGAAAAGGACGAGGTTGTCTCGCTGCTTCTGCGCGAGTTCGAGGAGAAGGAATCGGACTGGCTGTGGCAGGTCGACACCAACCGGCGCATCCGCTCCGCCTCCCCGCGATTCGCCTTTGCTTTCGGCGGTGCGCCCGAAACGCTAGAAGGTGAGAGCTTTATCAAGCTTATCGCCGGAAGTTCCTGGGAAAGCGGAGAATTCCCGCGCAGCCTGCATGAACTGGCGGACAAGCTGAAACGGCGAGAGCATTTCTCCAACCTGCTGGTGCAGGTCTATCTCGCTACGGGCAGTCGGTGGTGGGAGCTTTCCGGCACACCGATGTATGACGACAACGGCAGCTATATCGGCTTCCGCGGCGTCGGCTCCGACGTGACGGAACAGCGCGCCCGTGACGAGAAAATCGCCTACCTTGCCCGTTACGACACGCTGACGGGCCTGCCCAACCGCCTGATGCTGACGGAGGCACTGGGCGAAGCCATGCGCTATTCCGAGCAGTGGAAGACGCGCTGCGCGTTCCTGATGATCGATCTGGACCGGTTCAAGGCGGTGAACGATTCGCTGGGGCACCAGCTGGGCGACCGCCTGCTGGCCGAAGTTTCCAATCGCCTGGCGGGCGTTATCAGCGATAACGAACAATGCGGCCGGCTGGGTGGTGACGAGTTTGCCGTGGTGATACGCGACGCCAGCGACAAGCACCGCGTGGAAATGCTGGCTGCCGCCATCATCGATAGCCTGTCCCAACCCTACGCCATCGACAATCACACGCTTTTCATCGGCGCCAGCGTCGGCTCTGCCATAGGGCCGCGCGATGGATCCTCCGTGGAAACGCTGATGCGCAACGCCGATCTCGCGCTCTACCGGGCGAAGGACGAGGGTGGTAACACGCATTACCGATACATGCCCTCCATGCATGCCGATGCGGAGGAGCGTCGCAAGCTGGAGCTTTCCCTGCGCCGCGCCATCGAGAACAATGAGCTGGAGCTGAATTTCCAGCCCGTGGTGAACGCTCGCAGCGAAACCGTCGTGAGTTTCGAAGCGCTGCTGCGCTGGAACAGCAAGGATCACGGCTTCGTAAGCCCCGTCAAATTCATCCCGCTGGCCGAGGATACGCGGTTGATCGTGCCCATCGGCGAATGGGTGCTGCACGAGGCTTGCCGCGAAGCAACGCGCTGGCCGGACCAGATCAGGGTCGCGGTGAATGTCTCGGGGGAGCAATTGCTCGAACCCAATTTCACCCAGACGGTGGTGCGCGCACTGGCGGAGACCGGGCTGCCCGCGCACCGGCTGGAAGTGGAAGTGACCGAGAGCGTGTTCCTGCGCGATGGGCGTATCGCGCGCCAGGCGCTAGAAGACATCATGGCGCTGGGCTGCTCCATTGCGCTCGACGATTTCGGCACGGGCTACTCCTCCCTCGGCTATCTGCGCACGCTGCGCTTCTCCACCATCAAGGTGGACAAGAGCTTCGTGCAGGGTGCCACGCATGACAGCCAGGAAAGCCTGGCCATCATCCGCGCCGTGGTGGCCATGGCGCGCAGCCTGGATATGACCACCACCGCGGAAGGCGTGGAAGATGCAGAACAGGCCGCGCTGATCCGCGAACTGGGCTGCACCAAGATCCAGGGCTATTACTTCGGCAGGCCGATGAAGGCCGTGGAAGCGCGCTCGCTGGTGGTGAAGCGGCGCGAAAAGATCCGGGCGGCGTGACATATCCGATGTAGTGAACCTCTCGGCCTCGCGTTCCGCTAGGCGCGAGCCGTGGCTGTAGGGAAGGTTGAATGGCCGCTCGACGAGCGGGCATTCAGCTCAGGCGCTGACGAGGCTTTTGATCACGCCTTCGAACAAACGGCGGCCATCGGTGCCGCCATGGTCCGCCTCTATGGCGCGTTCGGGGTGGGGCATCATGCCCAGCACATTGCCGCGTGCGTTCAGGATGCCGGCGATGTCACGGCGCGAGCCGTTGCAGTTCTCGGCATAGCGGAACGCCACGCGGCCTTCGCCTTCCAGCCTGTCCAGCACGTCGTCTGCGGCGAAGTAATTGCCGTCGTGATGCGCCACGGGAATGCGGATGGTCTCGCCCTTGGAATAGGCGCTGGTGAACAGGCTGCTGTCATTCTCCACCACCAGCGGAACGGTACGGCAGATGAAGTTCTGCGCGGCGTTGCGCATCAGCGCGCCGGGCAGCAATTGCGCCTCCGTCAGCACCTGGAAACCGTTGCACACGCCCAGCACAGGCACGCCGCGATCCGCCGCCGCCTTGACGGAGCGCAGGATGGGGCTGTTGGCCGCCATCGCGCCGCTGCGCAGGTAATCGCCATAGGAAAAGCCGCCGGGCAGGGCGATGAAATCCAGCCCATCGGGAAGATCGGCATCGCCATGCCAGACCTTTACCGGCTCCTTGCCCGAAACATCGCGCAGCGCGACCCACATGTCGCGATCGCAATTGGAGCCGGGAAACGTGACGACTGCGGTTTTCATGCAGCAACCTTCTCGATGCGGTAGTTCTCGATCACCATGTTGGCGAGCAGCTTCTGGCACATCTCTTCCAGCGCTTCGTCGGTGGTGTCGTCGGCCACTTCCATTTCCACCAGGCGGCCGATGCGCACATCCTTCACGCCGTTGAAGCCGAGGCCGTCCAGCGCGTGATGCACGGCGCGACCCTGCGGATCGAGAACACCGGGCTTCAGGCTGACATGGATGCGCACTTTCATGGAACGGGCCTTTCGAAAACTCGTATGGTTTTGCCGCAGCCTATGGCGATTGGCACCGTTCGCCGCAAGGGGGCTAGCGGCTATTCGCGCTGAATGGGTGACGGTTTTGCCCGCTAATGTGGAACACATGGAACACAGTCCTGATGCCTAAATGCGTGCCGGCCCGAAAGGGTGGTGTGGGCGGGCCTGCAGAGTTTGTGGAAACGGTTGCATCGCCCGCGGCGTTAGTGTGCGAAGGCGCGGGTAGGAAAGCTGCGCACGTCGAGGGACCAGCACATATGATCGCGACCGAGAAATTCACCTTCACCGGCAACAAGGGGCAGACGCTGGACGGGCGGCTGGAACTGCCGCTGTACACGAAGCCGCGCGCCGCCGCGCTGTTTGCCCATTGCTTCACCTGCACGAAACAGAGCCACGCCGCCACGCGCGTCGCCTCTGCCCTGGCGGCCAAGGGTATCGCCGTGCTGCGTTTCGATTTTACCGGCCTTGGCGGCAGCGATGGCGATTTTGCCAATGCGGGCTTTGCCACCAATGTCGAAGACCTGACCTGCGCGGCCAATGCGCTGGAGCAGCGCGGCCTGCCGCCCGTGCTGCTGGTGGGCCATTCGCTGGGCGGCGCGGCGGTGCTGGCCGCGGCAGAGCGGATCGATCAGGCGCGCGGCGTCATCACGCTGAACGCGCCTTATGATGCGTCCCACGTGTTCGAACATTTCGGCGATTCCATCGACGCTATCGAGGAGCACGGCGAGGGCGAGGTGACGCTGGCGGGGCGCAAGTTCCGCATTGCCCGCGATTTTCTGGAGCAGGGGCGCGATCAGCCGCAGGGGACACGCATCGCAGCGCTGGGACGCCCGCTGCTGGTGATGCACAGCCCGCAGGACGAGGTGGTGAGCGTGGATAACGCGCGGCTCATCTTCGAGAAGGCGATGCATCCCAAAAGCTTCGTTTCGCTGGATAACGCCGATCACCTGCTGACAGAGGCGGGCAGCGCGGAATATGCCGCCAGCATCATTGCCGCATGGGCAGCACCCTATCTGGCCGATCTGCCCAAGCCGCCGCGCAGCCAATTCGCCGGCACGGTGGAGGTTTCCACGGCGGGCGGCAAGTTTGCGCAATGGGTGCGCACGCCTACCCACGAATTCATTGCCGACGAGCCGGAAAGCTATGGCGGCACCGATCATGGGCCAACGCCCTACGATCTGCTGCTGGCCGCGCTGGGCACCTGCACCAGCATGACGATGCAGATGTATGCCGAGCGCAAGGGCATTGCGCTGGACAAGGTGCGGATCGAGCTGGAACACAGCCGCGATCACCACGAGGATTGTGTGGATTGCGAGAAAGAGGGCGTGCCGATCCAGGTGATCGACCGCGCGATTGAGCTATCGGGCGAACTTACCGAGGATCAGCGAAAGCGATTGATGGAAATTGCCGACAAATGCCCCGTTCACAAGACGATACTGGGCGATCTGCATATTCATTCCACGCTGATCGAGAATTGATCTGCGCGAAGAAAGCGGGGAGGGCGGGCGCGCGGCCCGTCCTCCCCGTCAATCGTCAGTCCATGTCCGCCGTATCGTCCTGGGCCACCAGGATGCGCGTATCGGCGCGGCGTTCCGGCACCATGTACTTCTGCGCCAGCATCTGCAGTTCTGCGGGCGTGAAACTCATGATCACGTCGGCCTGTTCGCGCACCCTGTCGAGGCGATCTGCCTCTCTTTGGGCGTCGGACACGACACCGATCCAGAAACCGTTGTTCTCGCGCGACTGGCGGATGTTTTCCAGCACGGGCTGGCGGGCCCGCAGCAGGAAGTCATCGCTGACCGTCTCGTCGCGCAGTTCGCTGGCCAGGCGCTGGATGATGCCGCGCACCTCGTCCGCCTGCGCAGGATCGACGACGGCGGCCAGGCTGAGCGTTCCGAAGTCTTCGAAATCGCCGCTGGTGGAGTTGGAGACAGACGGGCTGTAGGTCGCGGCGAGTTCTTCCCGCAGCGTTTCCAGACCCTTCAGCCGCACCAGGCCAGCCAGCAGGCTGAGACCCATGTCCTCGCGGAAATCGCTGTCGTCCGTGGTGCGCCAGATGCTGCCCACCAGCGCCTGATCGTCCTGGCCGGTGTGGGTGTAATCGACCACCTCGTCGCCCGCCAGATCGACGAAGTTCAGTTCGCGCTTGTCGGCATAGTCGGCAAACTCGGTGTTGCGCGGGGGCAGGGCGCCAAAGCTTTGTGCAACGGCATCGATGGCCATCTGCGGATCGATATCGCCCACGATGCCGATCTCGATCGCGCCGTTGGCGGCTGCCGCCAGCACCGCGTCGCGCAGCGCCTCGCGGTCAACCGCGCCAAGCTCCTCTCGGGTGGGGAAGGCGGTGTAGGGGCTGTCGGCGATCTGTTCGCCCGTGCGCAGGGAAAACAGCTGCGAAGGCTGCGATTCCAGCTGGCCCCACACGGCATCGATAACCGCGCCGAAGCGTGCGTCGGCCTCCGGGCGCAGACCCAGATCGGTGAGGTAGGCCGCGCTGACCTTCATCTGCATCGCCAGGTCTTCAGGCGTGGTGATGCCGCCGGTGTTGAACGTATCCGTGCTGCTGCCAATTCCGGTCGTCACCTGCTGGCCTGCCAGCAATTCGGTGATCTCGTCATAGCTGTGCTGGCCAAGGCCGCCCACCTGGGAAGCGATCTGCAGATATATGCCTGCAGCGGTGGAGTTCATCCCGTCGAGAGCGAAGCTGCCGCCATCCATGTTGACGGCGAAACGCACGCGGCCGGGTTCAAAATCGGTCTGCTTGATGTTCAGGCGAACGTTGTTGTCGAACACCACGGTGCGGATGCCGAGGTCTTCAACCATCGTATCCGAAGCGACGGTGCCCGCAGGGCCCCAGTCGGCATAGGCGAATTCGGTGGCCACCACGTCTTCCGGCTCTGCCACGGCGACCTGTGTGCTGTCGTTATAGACCGCTGCAACGGCGTCGTTGCCGCCATCCAGTTCCTTCGCGGCCACGCGGACCAGCGGCTCGCCTTCGCTCCAGGCTTCGCGGAAATATTCGTTCACAGCGTCCACCGTCAGCTGCGGGCGAATTTGCTGGAACAGCTCGAAACGCCATTCGGGATCGGTGACGAAGTCGTTTTCCGTCGCCGCGTTCACCAGCGACATGGCCAGCTGGCCATTGGTGCGGGCACCGGCCTGCGCGGCACTGCGGCGCAGGGCGCTCTCGGTGTTGGTCAGCGCGTAATCGAGTTCGGCCTGGGTGAAGCCGTAATCCAGCGCGCGGCGCAGTTCCTGCTCTGCGATGGAAAGGCCCTGATCCCACGCACCGTCACGCGTGCTGATGGAAACGAAGGAATAATCCGCCACGCCCTCATCGTCACTGACACCGAAGCCGCCGCCGAGGATGGGGCTGTCTTCCTGGTTGGCGATGCGGGTGATGCGGCGATCGAACATGGCTTCTGCAAGCGCGCGAAGCTGGCTGCGCGTGCGCTCTGCCACCGTGTCTGCGGGATCGGTGTAGGGGCGCAGCTGATAGATCGCCACGGCCTCGTTGATGGTGGGGTCGACGAAAGTATCGAAGGCGGTGTCGCGGTCCAGATCAACCATGCCGGGCGGCGGGGTTTCACCCGCCTCGCCGCGGCCCTGCCAATCGGCGAAGCGTTCCTGGATGGCGGCTTCCATTTCCGCCACGTCGAAATCGCCCACGGCCACGAATGTGGCGTTTTCAGGGCGGTAGAAGCGGTAGTAGAGGTTGCGCAGACGCTCTGCCGGAGCCTCGCGCAGCACTTCGTCCAGCCCGATGGGGAAACGCGTGGTGTAGCGCGTGCCGGGCACGCGGAAATCGAACATGTCGCGCAGATTGCGAAGGCCGGCGCTATCGCGCAGGCGGCGCTCGCTCACCAGGATCTCGCGCTCGCGGTCCACCGCCTCGGGATCGAAGGTCAGCTCGCTGGCCGTCTCGCGCATCAGGAACAGGGCGGTTTCCAGCCCCTCCTCGTTCGCGTTGGGCACATCCAGCATGTACACCGTTTCATCGAAGCTGGTGTAGGCGTTGGTGTCCGGGCCGAAGGCCAGTCCCAGCCGCTCCAGCAGCGGGATCATCTCGCCCTCGGGCACATTGGTGGAGCCGTTGAAGGCCATGTGCTCGATGAAGTGGGCAAGGCCGCGCTCGTCATCGGCTTCGCCCAGCGAGCCGAAATCGAAATGCATGCGGAAGGACGCCGCGCCGTCGGGCGTGTCGTTCTGGCGAATGGCGTAGCGCATGCCGTTATCCAGCACGCCATAGGTGACCGAGGGATCCTGCACCACGTCGGTTGCTTCGGTGCCCCATTCCTGCTGCGCCGCGACGGGCGCGGTTACAGCGAGAGTGAAGGCGAGGGCGGCGCAGGAAATGCCCGTGGAAAGCGCGCGGCGTATGGTCATCAAGATTATCCCCTGGATAGTATCTGGAAGTTGAAAGCTATTCGTGTCGGAAAATTCTCGGTTTCAGTTGTAACAATATATGCATTGCAGATGAACAGGCCGCAACCGGGCCCTCGTGCCTAGCTGGCGTAGCCGAAATTGGGATCGCATGCCGATCCGTCTTCCAGCCAGTCTACCTCGTAAGTGGCCGGGACGGTTTGATTGCGTGAACCCCTGAAATCCCATCCGCTGAATTCGTCATCCGGATCAAGCTCGATACGCGCCATGCTGTTGTTGAAATCGGCAAGACGGCCGTTGTCCCGTTCCGCCAGATCGGGGCTGATCTCATTGTGCTGCGTGCGCGAGATGCGGATCATGCGGATGGAGCCGTCTGCCAGATCGAACATGCGCCGGTAGGTCGCGCCGAAGATCTGCGTGTCGAACCGGGAATTGAAGGACCAGTTTTCCTCCTTCGTGTCGGTGGGCAGGCGCACGGTGGTGACATGGCAGGCATAATTGTCGCTGATGAGGTAAGGCGCCTGCTGATCCTGCCCGCTGTCACGCTGCCTGCGCGAGGGCGGATTGAAGCCGCCGCCCGGCAGGGTGAGCGAGACATTGCCTTCGCCGTGATCGTCCCAGTCTGGCATGCCCGTGCCCACGATTTCCAGCACGCTGGCCTGCTCTCCCTTGTCGAAGCGCCAGGTGACCGAATCGATACTGTCCCAGCCGGTGGATCCTGCCATTTCGTTGCGAAAGGCGTTTTCCAGCTGCTGGTCCGTTACCGAGGAGAAGCGCATATATTCCCCGAACGCTTCCACGCCGCGAACGATGGTGGTCTGGCGGATGTTCGCGGGCACATCCACGCCGTCCCTCGCGTCGATTTCATAAAGCACGGTGTTGCGCGGCTTTTCCAGCGGAGCCCATTCCAGCTCTTCCAGGGCTGAGCCGCCATCGGCCAGTGGCAGCACCCAGCGATAGGGAAGGACGGGTCGCTGCGACGGGATGACGACACCGGGCATGGTGCCATCCAGCCAGTATTCCTGCCCGTCAATCACCGCGCGCACCAGCACGTGATCGAACAGGCCGGGGCTGGGGAGCAGCGCATCCAGCCCGTCGTCAATGCCATTGTTGCTGACGAGAACGGCCTCGGCCTCGATCCCCAGTTCTTCCAGCAAGGCCAGCAACAACACTGTCTTGCCCTTGCAATCGCCATAGCGGCGCTGCCAGGTTTCCTCGGCGGTTGCCGGGCTCATCGCGCCCTGGTTCAGGCCGACGTAGATATAGCGGACCTGCTTTGCGACCAGTTCCAGCGCCGCGCTGGCGCGGTCCATCTCGCTATCGTTGCTGCGCGCGATGCGGGCCGCTTCCTCTGCAACGGGTGAACCCGCAGATAGCGTGCTCGCCTCGTCGTACAGGGTATCGAAGCGCGCCGAGATGTCCGACCAGTTCCGGAAATCGGAGAATTCCAGGATGCGCTGCCACTGGTAACGCGGCGGCGCATCGCGCGGCGGGGTCAGCGCACTGGCGGAAACGGCGTCTATGGTGATGGCCCTGTCGTCGCGGGTGACGAACTGCTCAAGATCCTGCGTCATGCGGACCTGCGGCCTGTCGTCCTCGTCCTCCCAGCTCAGCTTCAGTTTCACCAGGCCGGGGGGCGGTTCCGGTGAGAGCATCAGCAAGCCGAAATCGCGATCCGTCAAGGTCGGTTCGTTCGATGGCACGGTGAACGACATTTCCAGCTCGTCCCCCACGCGCAGATCGGGCACGCGCAGCACGGCGGTAAGCAGGCCATCCAGCATGGCGGCTTCCAACTGGTCTTCCCGGCGCAGGATCTCGAAGGAATTGTCCGCCAGCACGTCGATCGCCTCGCCATCGCGATAGATGCGCAGGCTATGCACCGTGGGCGGCCCCGCCGCGGGGTTCCACGTAAGGGCGACATTGCCCAGTTCCAGCGCATTGGGATGCAGCAGCTTTGCCTGCGTCATGCTGTAGGTGTGCTGGTCGTCTCCATCCAGATGCACCTGCGTCACCTGGCGGCGCAGGAACACCATGCCGCGCGCATCATCGGGCGCTGCCACCGGCTCCACTGTCTCGACCCATGCAGGCGCCGGACCCATCAACACATCCGACGACTGGGCGAAGGCGGGGGTGGCGGTGGCAAACGCGCTGGCAACCAGCAGCGCACGGCGAAGCGACGGGAGACCATTCATCCGCGCATCATTGCCTATTCAGGCCTGAAAACAACCCCTTGCCGTGCAAAAAGCACGGTTCGTGGAACTATTTCTTAGGTTTTGGAGCGCCGGGCTTTTGCACCGGGGTGCGCAGACGGGAGCGGTGGGCATCCATATCCAGCACTTCGCCCGGTCCGTTATCCTCGCCGGAAAGCACGCCAAGGCGGCGCGCCACTTCCTGGTAGGCCTCTTCCTCGCCGCCCAGATCCCGGCGGAACCGGTCCTTGTCCAGCTTCTCGCCCGAGTGGAAATCCCACAGGCGGCAATTGTCCGGGCTGAATTCGTCGGCCAGGATCACGCGGCTGAAATCGCCATCGTAGATGCGGCCGAATTCCAGCTTGAAGTCGATCAGGCGGATATCCACTGCGGCGAACATGCCCGACAGGAAATCGTTGATGCGGATGGCCATGGCGGCGACATCCTGCATCTCTTCATGGCCAGCCCAGTTGAAGGCGGCAATATGCTCTTCGGAAACCAGCGGGTCTCCCAGCGCATCGTCCTTCAGATAGTATTCGATCAGCGTGTGCGGCAGCATCTCGCCTTCCTCGATGCCCAGGCGCTTGGCGATCGAGCCTGCTGCAACGTTGCGCACCACCACTTCCAGCGGAATGATTTCCACCTGCCGCACCAGTTGCTCGCGCATGTTCAGACGGCGGATGAAATGGGTGGGGATGCCGATGTGGGCGAGGCGCGTGAAGATATATTCGCTGATGCGATTATTGATCACGCCCTTGCCGTTGATCGTGCCCTTCTTCTCGGCATTGAATGCGGTGGCATCATCCTTGAAATACTGGATGATCGTGCCCGGCTCTGGACCCTCGTAAAGGATCTTGGCCTTGCCTTCGTAGATCTGGCGACGGCGGGACATGGCATGCACCTTTCAATACCTTGCGCAACGGCGAAAAAGCGAGCGCCCCGGCGTTGCGAAACCTGTTCGCAGTAGCCGGGGCGCGCTGGAAGGCGGCCTATACACCGAACCGGGCACGGGGGCAATCGGCCGTTGAGCGCAAGATATTGCCGTCCGAGTCGCAAGGCTCGGGCGGATCAATTGCTGTTGAGTTCCCCCTATTCTTCCCACGAAACGAGGCGGTTGCGAAATCTTGCGATGAACCGAGCCGGCCCGTGGTATTTCTGGCGCACCTTGAAAGGGGGGTACTCAATATGAAGAAATACGCGTTCATCGCCATGCTCGCTCTGGCTGCCTGCAGCGAGGCGGAAACAGAAGAGCCGATGGTGGAGGAAGAAGTCGCCATGGAGGAGCCCGTGGTAACCGCCCCGATGGCGGCTGATGGGATGCCCATGGCGGGCACGTTCGAGATCACAAATTCCGACGGCGAAACCTACACGCAGGTTGTGGCGGAAGACGGCACCTACACCAACACGATGGCCGACGGCACACAGGTGAACGGCACGTGGACTTCGGAACGGCCGGACCAGTGGTGCGGCGCGGACGAGGGCGAGGAGATCGAATGCTCTGTCGAGACGATCGACGAGAACGGGGCATGGACCTCGACGAGTGAAACCGATCCGGAGGATTATTCGACCATCCGCCGTATCGATTCCTGACACCCCGACGAAGCAAGACAGGGGGAGGGCGCACTGCCGAAATGGCGGTGCGCCCTTTTTTGCGGCCGAGTGCCGTCAGCCAAGTTTCGGCGGGGTCTCGCCTTCGTGCGGCACCTTCGTGCGTTCGATCACGCGGCCCAGCGTGGCGCGCTGCACCAGCACGCTGAACAGTACCGCGCCGAAGGTGGCGGCCAGCAGCAGATCGCGCACCGGCCCCGCGGGCAGGGACAAGGCCAGCGCAATGGAAATGCCGCCGCGCAGGCCGCCCCACCACAGCACGCCCCACGCGCCGTCGGCCTTGGGCTTGGCGGCGGGCACGACCTTGGTCGACACCGTCACCGCCACGGCGCGGGCGAACAGCGTGATGGGGATGGCGGCAAACATCAGCAGGCTTTCGTCCACCCCCGGCACCAGCACGATCATCTCCAGCCCGATCAGCAGGAAGAGAACGGAATTGAGCAATTCGTCCACCACCTCCCAGAAGCGGATGACGTAATCGCGGGTTATGTCGCTCATCGCGTAGGTCACGCCGTGGTTGCCGATGAGGAGGCCCGCCACGGCCATCGCCAGCGGGCCGGAGATATGCAGCGCGGTGCACAGGGCATATCCCCCCATCACCACGGCGAGCGTGATCGTCACCTCCAGCGCGTATTCATCCAGCGAGCGCATGGCGCGAAAGCCGAGATAGCCAAACACCAGCCCCACCAGCAATCCGCCGCCCGCCTCGATCAGAAACAGCCGCGCGCCTTCGCCCACGCTGAATTCGGTGCCGGTCACGGCTGCGCCCAGCAGGATGGTGAACACCACGATGCCCACGCCATCGTTGAACAGGCTTTCGCCCGCCACGCTGGCCTGCAGGCTCTCGTCCACCTTCTCTTCCTTCAGCACGCCCAGCACGGCCACGGGATCGGTGGGCGCGATCAGTGCGCCGAACACGAAATACCAGATCGGGGCCAGGCCAAGGCCCAGCAGCAGGCCAAGGCCCCATGTCAGCAAGCCCACGATGACGGTGGAAAGCAGCACGCCCACGGTGGAAAGCAGCAGCACCGGAAGCCAGTCCGCCTTCAGCCGATCCAGATCCACATGCAGCGCGCCGGCGAACAGCAGGAAGCTCAGCATCCCCTGCAGCAGCGTGTCTGTAAAGTTCATCTCGCGCAGCAGACGCGCGACGGTATCGTCCAGCGTGACGCCGGGCAGGAAGGCGTTGGCAAGCAGCAGGCCAATCGCCGCAACCGCACCCATCAGGGTGAGGCCAACGACATGCGGAAGCTTTATGAAATGGTGATTGAACCAACCCAGCAATGCGCTGGCCACCACCAGCATCGCGGCAAGATCGAAAGGAGAGAGTCCGGCGCTTCCATGTTCCATGCCGCGGGGGTTAGCGCCAGCGCGCGGCTAAAGCCACCTGCCGCGCAGTTACACCGGGGATTGCCCCGCCGCCGCCACCTTTATCGAGATCAACATCGATATCGATGATGCGGACCGTCGGCTCCTGAAAAGACGTCAGTTTCCCTGATGCTCCCCGATCCGGCGCATGATGCTGGTGATCTGCATGTTTTCCGGCGTGCGTCCGCGCATTCGCGCAATAAGGGAGGCAAGGCCGGACTTCGCCGGCTCCTTCGCAGCTTCCGCGAATACCGTCGAGATGGCGTCCGGGCTGATGAAAAGGCTGCCGATACCTGCAATCCCTGCAACCTGCGGCCCCAGGGCAAGGCCGAAACCCATCAGGATATGGCTGGAAATAACGTTGCCCACCGAGTTGGCCTTTTCCACCGCTCGCTCCATTTCACCAAGCAGATCGCCCGCCCCGTGGCCACTGAAGGCTTCGGAATAGTCTTGCGCCGAAACCAGTTCGTTATCGTTCAGTTTCCTGCCCTTCAGGATGTTGGAACGGATGGCCGAGATAAGATCGCTGCGATAGGCCTGGATATCGTCGGTAATCGGCTTCGCCTGATTAAGGATGTAATCCACCACCTCGTCCCGCGTGTCCTGCTGGCGCTGCCACATGGCAAACGCGGTTGAAACGCTGTCGCTCAGGCGCTTGTCTTCCATCCTCACGCGTTCCGTCGCGATCCACTCCCATATCTCCCCTTCCGCCTCGGTCGTCGCGGAATGCGACTGCATCCCGTGGATGCGATCCTGCGGGGTGGAGGCTGTGATCACGTCGACCATCGGCGCGTATTCGCCAAGGGTGAGATTGTAGGTGCCGCCGAAGGCACCGGTGATCGGCGCGGTGAACCGATGGTGATAGAGAGTGGCCAGTCGCGCCAGTTCGGCAAATTCCTCAACCGAGGGCGATGGTTCGTCCAGCAACTGGTCCATGCGCGTTTCGGCCACATCGCTGAACATCGCGCGATAGGCCCTGTAATAGGCGATGCGCCACGCCATCTGGCCGGGCGCGATCAGGCCGCCTCCCCGCACGGCGGCACCGGAGATCACCAGGTCATCCAGGCTCCATTCCTCGCGCGCGGGGAGGGCGTGGAAACGGCTTTCCAGCGCCGGGTAGAATTCCTCGACCCTTAGCTGTTCCTCCGCATGCACCCGGGCCAGCCGCTGCCGGTCGTGCGGACGATTGCCATCGGATAGCGAGAACAGGATGGAGCGGCGTGCAGCCAAGCAATAGAACAGGGAGTTGTCTTCCAGCTCCTGCAGGATCAGGCCGATGCTTTCCGTCTGCCGTGCGTATTGTTCGATGGAGGCTGGATCGTCCGGACTGGCATCGCGAAGGTTGATGTGCAGCCGTTTTCCATTGCGGGCAAACCACTTGGCAATGGCGATGAACTGGCCAACCGTGATCCTGTAGGTGGCGGCAAATTCGGCAGGGTCCAGCGGCAACAGGTCAACCAGCAGCGCCCGGTTCGAAAGGATGGCCGTGGTTACAGGCTGCCCCTCTATCCACGATCCCCAATCGGGCGCCAGCGACGCCTGCTCCTGCGTCTCTCCCACGGTTCGCACGAATTGGGTGTCGCCGGTAAGCAGGGAAGCGGCCAGCGCGCGCATTTCCTCGTGCGTGATGGTGTCGAAATCAATGCGCGCGAGAAGGCACTCGTCAGCCTTCTGCATGTCGTGGATAATCTGATGCACGCGGCTGACGATCTGGCCCGGTGTCATCAGTGATGTCAGCCGCATCGATCAAATCCCCCCTGGCCAATTGCCAGGGAGGATATCGTCACACTCCGCGAAGGCAAGCGGTCAGGCGGCCATCTTCGCCGCCGTATTCGCCACGCGCCTGCCGAGGTATTTCGCGCCGTTGATCTCGTCCTCGCTCGGCTGGCGGCTTCCGTCCGGCCCGGCGATGGTGGTGGCGCCGTAAGGTGCGCCGCCTTTTACCTCGTCCACGCCGTTCTGGCCTTCGAAGCCGTAGTCCAGCCCGATGATGCTCATGCCGAAATGCAGCAGGTTGGTGATCATGGAAAACAGCGTGGTTTCCTGCCCGCCATGCTGCGAATTGCTGCTGGTAAACACCGCGCCCGGCTTGCCGATCAGCGTGCCGTTGGCCCACACGCCGCCGCAGGTATCGAGGAAGGCGGCCATCTGGCTGGGCAGGCGACCGAAGCGGGTGGGGGCACCAAGAACCAGGCCATCGTAATCGCCCAGCACATCCGGGCCCTCGATCAGCGGGTGGCTTTCATTGTGCTGGAAGCCGAAGTTCTCCACCACCTCCTTGGGCGCAGTCTCGGGCACGCGGCGGATATCGGCCTCGTGGCCTGCATCGCGAATGCCGGCGGCCACGGCCTCCGCCATCTGCGAGATATGTCCGTAGGAGGAGTAATAGAGCACGAGAATGCGAGCCATGTATGGTCCTTTCGTTGCCGATCCGGCAGCCGCGTCAGCTTCGCGGCGGATTAGATTGCGTTTGTTCTGGCAATGACGGGGATGCGCGCCGGTTCCGCATTCGTTGCGTTCGGGAGGAACCTGCGGTTGGGCGGCGAGCGGGTCTTACTGTCCGCGAAAGAACATGTTCATGGTCAGCCGGCCCGTAGACGGGTCGCAAGAGAGGTTCGCGCTGCCGGGGATGACGCCTGAATGCAGCAGGTTTCCGCGATAGAGAATGAGCCTGTCGGGCCGTGCTTCCACCTCGTCCAGCAGCTCGTAATGGTCGGTATCGCCGTAATGATAATCGCCCGCCTGCCAGCCTGACTGTTGCAACTCGCCCTCAACAGCGGAGCGATATTCAGCTTCACGCAGCGCGGTGATCGTTTCGAAACCTGTTCGCCTGTGGCGATAGAATGCCGTGCCGCCCGAGCCTTCGCCAAGCATGTAGAACATGCCTGCGACAACGTTCTGCCCCGCATGATCGTAATGCGGAATGGATTGCGCCGCGCTCAGGCTGCCGCGCGCAGCCGTCACGAGAGCGTAGGCCAGCATTTCCAGCACGATCTCCTGCCGGAGGCCGAACACCTGCTCAAGAATCGTTGTAATCATGTCGCGGCGCAGTTCAATCAGGTCGGGGCGTGCCGCTGCCCGCAGGCCGGGATAGAAGGCCCCGGCCTGCTGGAATTGCGAATTGCATCCTGCCTTGTGCAGCCTTGCGGCCATGCCGCTGTACTGATCGATAATGACCAGTGGCTGCTCCTCGCGCCCGATCTTGCGGATCGAGACGCGCGCTTGGGGAAGGCTGTTCATGGGCGACAGGACCGCAAGCCGATCAGCTGCGCATCATGGCAGGTGCCACTTCCCGTCCACGCGCACAAGATTACCGCTGCTTTCGTTGGCGAGGGCATCCGGCAAAAGCATGGCAGGCATGTCCTGATAGGATACCGGGCGCAGGAACCTGTCGATCGCGAGGGTTCCCACCGATGTGCTGCGCCCGTCGGACGTGGCAGGGAACGGCCCGCCGTGCACCATCGCATGGGTAACATCCACGCCCGTTGGCCAGGCATTGGCGATGATGCGGCCCGCACGCTGTTCGAGAACGGGAATCAACGTACGCGCCGCCTCGTGGTCACTCTCGGCCATGTGGAGCGTCGCAGTGAGCTGGCCCTCCATCTGTTGCAGGATCTCGGAAACCTCGGCCAGATCCTCGCAGCGCACGATGATGGAGCTGGGGCCGAAGATTTCCTGTTCGAACGCACGGTTGTTGCGGAAATCCTTGCCGGAAACGGTGTAGACGTAGGACCGTCCGCAGGTGCTGGAGCCTTCCGCGCCCATTCCCACCAGTTCCGCGCCGCTTTCCTTCCCCAGCGCATCGATGCCTTCGCGGTAGGACTTGGCGATCCCGCCTGTCAGCATGGTCTGGGCTTGCACGTCTTCTAGGGCAGAGCGGGCGGTTTCGATGAATGTCGCCGTGTCCTCTCCGTCCAGCGCGAGAACGATGCCCGGGTTCGTGCAGAACTGGCCCGCACCCATGGAAAGAGAGCCGACATAGGCCGCTGCGAGATCGGCGGCGGCCTCTGCCATGCGGCCCGGCATCAGGACGACGGGATTGACGCTGCTCATCTCCGCAAAAACGGGGATCGGCACCGGGCGGCTGGCTGCATGCTGCATCAGCGCAAGGCCACCGGCGCGCGATCCGGTGAAGCCGACGGCAGCAATGCGCGGGTCTTTCACCAGCGTTTCTCCCAGGGCGTAGCCAGTGCCGTTAACGAGGGAGAACACGCCTTGCGGCAGTCCGCTTTCCTTCAACGCGTGCGAGATCGCGCCAGCGACCAGTTCCGACGTTCCGGGATGTGCCGGATGGCCTTTCACCACGACGCAGCAACCCGCGGCAAGGGCGGAGGCGGTGTCTCCACCAGCCACGGAGAATGCGAGCGGGAAATTGCTGGCCCCGAACACGGCCACCGGACCAAGCGGTATCTTCCGCATCCTGAGATCGGGCTTGGGCGGGGTTCGCTCAGCATCGGCATGATCGATGCGTAAGCCCTGCCATGCGCCGTCCTCTATCTCGTCCGCGAACAGGCGAAGCTGGCCAACTGTGCGGCCACGCTCACCATTCAGTCGCGCTTCCGGCAGGCCGCTTTCGGACATGGCCCGCTGGGTCAGCGTGTCGCCCAGCGCATCGATCTTGTCTGCCGCCAGCCTCAGGAAGGCGGCGCGTTTGGCAGGAGCCAGCGCGCCGAACACGGACTGCGCATCGGCCGCAGCCTTGCATGCATCGCCGACATCGGATTCGCTCGCTTGCGCAAAGGCAGGCTCGATAGGCTCGCCGCTGCCTGCATGAAGCGCGTTGAATGTATCTGTGCCAGTGCGCCAGTCGCCTGCAACCAGGTTTTTACCAGTGAGCATTGAAGTACCTCTTCCCGGATAAGTGTCGATCTTTTGAAAAACGCGGCTTGCAACACAGCGAAATTCGGTGAAAGGTAGCGCTAACATAAATGGCCAGCGATGCAACCGACTGGCTTGTGGGAGGGAAATTTTTGGCTACGACATATAACGGGACCAATCTCGGTCTGATCACGGCAATCGTCGCGGTTGCCACGCTTGGCGGGTTTCTCTTCGGCTTCGATAGCGGGGTGATCAACGGCACTGTCGACGGATTGCGGATCGCCTTCAATTCCGATGACGTGGGAACCGGCTTCAACGTTGCATCCATGCTGCTTGGCTGCGCCGTGGGCGCATTCGTTGCCGGCCGGCTGGCCGATACGCTGGGGCGCAAGAACACGCTGATGGTGGCAGCGGTGTTCTTCATCGTCAGCGCCTATGGTTCGGGCGTTGCAGGCTCTTCGAGCGAATTCGTCATCTACCGCATTATCGGCGGCCTCGCCGTGGGGGCGGCCAGTGTGCTGGCCCCAGCCTATATCAGCGAAGTGACACCCGCCGCCATGCGCGGGCGGCTGGCCAGTATCCAGCAGGTGATGATCATCGTCGGGCTGACAGCGGCCTTCCTTTCCAACTACCTCCTGGCCGAAACCGCCGGCACATCCACGGCATCGTTCTGGCTGGGGTTCGAGGCGTGGCGCTGGATGTTCTGGATCGAACTGGTGCCCGCCACGATCTTCCTGATCGCGCTTTTCTTCATTCCCGAAAGCCCGCGCTTCCTGGTGGCGAAAGGACGCGGCGAGGCAGCCCGCGGCGTTCTCGACAGGTTGTTCGGCACGGGCGTTGGCGAACGCAAGGTGGGCGAGATCACGCAATCGATCTCCAACGATCACGCACCTCGCCTTTCCGACCTGGTGAACAAGGCCAACGGGAAAATCCGCACCATCGTATGGGTGGGCATCGGGCTGGCTGTATTCCAGCAGCTCGTGGGCATCAACGTGGTGTTCTATTACGGCGCGGTGCTGTGGCAGGCCGTGGGCTTCAGCGAATCAGATGCGCTGAAAATCAATGTGCTCAGCGGTGCCATCTCCATAGGTTCCGTGCTGGCGGCCATCGCCTTGATCGACAGGATCGGGCGCAAGCCGCTGCTGCTGATCGGATCCATCGGCATGACGGTGACGCTGGCGATCATGTCGTTCGCTTTCATGAGCGGATCGCTGGTGGGCGGCACGCTGGAACTGTCGGACGGGGCAGGGCTGGCCGCCCTGATCGCGGCGAATGTGTATGTCGCGTTCTTCAACTTCAGCTGGGGCCCGGTGATGTGGGTGATGCTGGGCGAGATGTTTCCCAACCAGATTCGCGGCTCCGGCCTGGCGGTCAGCGGCTTTGCCCAGTGGACCGCCAATTTCGGCATCACCATGACCTTTCCCATCATGCTGGCGACGATCGGGCTCACGGGCGCTTACGGTTTTTACGCCATCAGCGCGGCCGTATCGATCGTGTTCGTATGGCTGATGGTGCGCGAAACGCGCGGCATGGAACTGGAAGACATGCAGGGGTAGCGTGCGGCTATGACAGCATTCTCCTCCCGGCCCGTGCGTGTCGTCGTCCTTGGCGGCGGCACGGCTGGCTGGATGACGGCCGCAGGCATCGCAAGGCTGCTGCCCGAATTGGCGCAGGTCCAACTGGTGGAAAGCGAGGATATCGGCATCGTCGGCGTGGGGGAGGCGACATTGCCCCACATCAGGGGTTTCGTGGAAAAACTCGGCATCGACGAGGCGGCCTTCATGAAAGCGACCCACGCGACATACAAGCTGGGTATCGACTTTCGCGATTTCGGCCGGATTGGCGAGAGCTATATCCATCCCTTCGGATCGTTCGGGGAAGAACTGAACGGCGTCGGCTTCCACCACTACTGGCTGGAACTGCAACGCAGCGGCATGGCCCGCCCGCTGGGTGATTATTCGCTGGCCGTCACCGCTGCCAGCGCAAACAGGTTCAAGCCGCCCGCGCAGGACGACAGCCTCGCATCCACCTATGGCTATGCCTACCAGTTCGATGCGACGCTGTTCGGCCCGTTCATGCGTGAATTCGGCCTGTCCATCGGGGTGGAGCGGCACGAAGGCAAGGTCGTGAGCGTGGATCGCGATGGCGAGAGCGGCGATGTGAGGGCTCTGGTGCTGGATGATGGCCGCCGCATCGAAGGCGATCTCTTCATCGATTGCTCCGGCTTTCGCTCCGTGCTGCTGGGGCAGGAGCTTGGCAGCGACTGGGAAGACTGGACCCACTGGCTTCCCTGCGACCGCGCTGCCGCCATGCCATGTTCGCATGCCACGGACGAGCTACGCCCCTACACCACCGCCACCGCCATGCCCGCGGGCTGGCGCTGGCAGATCCCGCTGCAGCACCGGATGGGGAATGGCTATGTCTTTTCCAGCGCCCATCTGGGCGAGGACGAGGCGTGCGAGGCCATTCGCGCCGCTGCGGAAGGAGAACCGCTGGCCGATCCACGCATCCTGCGCTTCCGCCCCGGCAGGCGCGCCAGATCGTGGAGCCACAATGTCATCGGCGTTGGACTGGCGAGTGGCTTTCTGGAACCGCTGGAATCAACTTCCATCTATCTTGCCCAGATGGCGATCACCTATCTGATCGAGCTGTTTCCCGAAGACGGACAGATCGACCCGCGCGACCGCGACGAGTTCAACCGGCTGGTGGACATGGAATATGACCGCGTACGCGATTTCTTGATCCTGCATTATCACGCCACAACGCGCGACGATTCCGAATTCTGGAACCACGTGCGCACGATGACGGTGCCCGATAGCCTGGCGGAAAAGATGGAATTGTGGCGCAAGGCCGGGCGCATCGAGAAATATTCGGACGGGCTGTTCTACGACGCCAGCTGGATCGCCGTGTATGTGGGGCAGGGATTCTTGCCGCAGCAACACGATGTTCGCCCCGCACTCGGCAATCCGCAACAACTGGCGGGCGCGGCACAAAACCTGCGCAGCGCGATAGAGCGCGAAGTCGCCGCCATGCCGGGCCACCGCGACTTTCTTCATGCAGAGGCCGCGCGCCTTTCCCTCGCCACATGAGCACGCCCAGGGAGCCGCTCCGCCGCGTCGTCATCGTGGGCGCAGGTCAACTGGGCGTGCTGGCCGCCATCGCCTTTCGCCAGGCGCTTCCGGTATGTCAGACGGTGCTGGTGGGGCAAAAGCCGTCGCCTGCATCCTTTGCCGACTGGTCGCCCACCGCTCTGCCGTTTACCAACAAGCTGCACGACCGGCTGGGTATCGAGGAACGCGATATCGTTCTGAAGGCAGGGGGCAGCTATCAGCTCGTCACGCGCTACGAAGGATGGAGCGGCAACGGGGAGGCGGGCACGGTGTCTTTCGGCGAGACGCTCGATCCCTCGCTCAAGACCGCCTTCGCCCGCGACTGGGGCGGCTACCGGCAGGATCCGCTCGGCATGCGGCCCGCAGGCTCGCTCTCGCAGGTGCTGGCCGATGCCGGGCGCTTCGCCCCGCCGCCGCCTGATGAAGAAACGCCGATTTCGCAAATCGACTATGCCCTGCGATGGAACCCCGCTGCCTATCGCAGCCTGCTGATCGAGCGGGCAAAGGCGCTGGACGTGCAATATGTGGAGGGGCGCGTCGAACACGTGTCTCTTCTGGATACGGAGGGCTCGGGCGGGATTCGCGCGATCACGATTGCAGGGCAGGGCGAGATAGAGGCCGATCTGTTCGTGGATTGCAGCGGGCCGGAAGCGACATTGCTGGCCTCCATGCCGGAATTTGCCAGCGTGGGCTGGTCGGCCAGCCTGCCAACGCGCACCGTTTACACAGGGCAGATCGGCACGCCGGTAATCGCGCTTGACGACCGAATATCGCTCGGCCCGCTGGGCTGGCTGACACAGACTGCCGGACGGGATGGATTGTATACTACGCTGGGGGTCGGCGAAGGGGTTGAACGCGATGCGGCACTGGGCGCGCTTGGCATGCAGGCGACAGCGGCGATCACGATCTCCCCGGGCCGCGCCGCGCAGCCGTGGATCGGCAATGTGGCGGCGATTGGCGATGCGGCGGCGCGCTTCGAGCCGGTGGGACCGTATCACCTCGACCTGGCGCACCGGCAGCTTGATCTGCTGCTGGAAATGCTACCCGGTCGCGAAATCCATCCGCTGGAGCGGGCGGAATACAATCGACGCTCGTCCTTGATGATGGAGGGGGTCCGCGAAGTGCTGGCGATGCACTTTGCCTCTGCCGGTGCCCGCCGCGTGCTGGGCGATATGGCCCTGCCGGGGCGGATTTCGGATGTGATCGACCAGTTCCAGCGGCGCGGGCGGATCCCATTCCGCGAAGAATCGCCGCTGCTGGCACAGGAACAGTTCGCCTTGCTGGTGGCTCTCGGATTCAAGCCGGGCCTGCCGCCCGCGGCCCACCATAGGGACGAGCGGGAAGAAGAGCGGGCGAGGGCGCAGTTCGCTGCTGCATCGAACGCTGCGTTGCAGTTTGCACCGCCTTACAAGCAGTGGCTGGTTTCCGTTCTACAGCCCGCAGCCAAGACATAGACGAGCGCTTGCGCGTCGGCTTCACCGGCCAAGAAGACCGCGCATCTTGTCAAACAGGCCGCGATTGGCCGGCCCGAGAATACCCTGCGCCTGCACCGGCAGATGCGCCGCTGGATCGCCGCCTTTTTCGAACACGTAGTAATCCAGCAATGTGCGCCACACCTCGCGCTGATCAGCTGGCAGGTGTTTGAACGACAGCACGGATTGCAAAAGCGCCTCGTAGGGGCTTCCGATACCGTCCGGCAGGCCGGGTGCCCACCAGTAATTGACGAGGATGCTGACCGGATCGAGCGAATCGACCGCGTGCCACCAGCCGTATGGAATGTAAATCGCGTCGCCCGGTTCCAGCACCGCCTGCAACGCGTGCCTTGCCGCTTCTGCATAGCGCGGGTGCTGCGCCAGATCGGGGTTGGCCAGGTCCACCATGCTGACGGGCGTTCCCGCAGGGGTAAGCTCGAACGGACCGGGATAGAGATTCGCGATCTGGTCTGGCGGGAACAGGGTGAAGCGCCGCCTTCCCGCCACGCAGACCGCCACATTTTCCTTTGCATCGTAATGCGGCGCAACGCGAATGCGGTTGCCGATCCAGATACGGGGGGAAACGTCCGGCAGGATCGGCAGCCTGTTGTCCTCGATAAAGGCCGGGATAAGGCTTTCAATCTCTTCCGACTGGACGGCCATCGCGGGCGGATCGGGCATTTCGGCAACCCCCAGCAGATCCTGCAGAAAGGCGCCGAGTTGACCCGAGGCCTTCACGAAATTGAGGCGCGAGAGATCGTCTGTGTAGAAAAACCGGCCTTGCTCCGATGGCGCGGCAGCGATCGCGCCGACAGAGCGATTTGCAGCGCGGGACGCGAGATAATTCGCGATGTCGCCGTCGCTCTTGCGGGCAGCGGTTACGGCTGGCCAGTCACCTGCAATGGCGCGAAGCACCGCGGGACGCAGGCTCGCGCGCACTTTTTCGAATCGCTCCTCATCGATCGAAGCGGCGTCGACCGCGTCGATGGGGCGGGCAGGGTCTATTTCGCTCATGCCTTGAGCAGGGCATCGGGCTGGATCGCGCCGCCCTGTTCATGCAGGAATTCATCCTGGCTCGGCAATTGCGAAACGGCCTGTGCGATTACGTCGCGAACATGCTGCAGACGCGTGCGCGTTTCCGCTTCGTCCAGCATGTGGGCGCCGGGATGATACCGCTGCGGCGCGATGCCCTGGCTCAGCATTACGGACAGCCAGCTTGCCTCTGTAAACAGCTCGTCCTTCTCGCGGAATATCCGGCCGGAACTGCGGAACATCTCGATCTTCTCGGCCAGTCCCGCCGGCGCCTCCAGATTGCGGCAATAGCGCCAGAATTCGGAATCGTCGCGTTCGCTCTGCCGGTAATGCAGCACGAGGAAATCGCGGATATCGTTGTATTCGCGCAGCGTTTCCTTGTTGAACCGCGCGATCTCCACCTCACCGAACGTGGTATCGGGAAACAGCGCCATCAGCCGGGCGATGCTGGATTGCACGAGATGGATGGAGGTGGATTCCAGCGGCTCCAGAAATCCTGCCGCAAGGCCCAGCGCCACCACGTTCTTTTCCCAGAACCGATGCCGGTGTCCGGCGGTAAAGCGCAGCTGGTTGGGGTCTGCCAGCGGTTTGCCATCGAGGTTCGCCAGCAGCATGTCCGTTGCCGCATCGCGGTCTATATGGGCAGAGGAGAAGACGTGCCCGTTACCCAGCCGGTGCTGCAAGGGGATGCGCCACTGCCAGCCGGCCGATCGGGCCGTCGCGCGCGTCAGCGGCTCGTTCCTTCCGCCAAGTTCGCACGGAATGGCAACGGCGCTGTCGCACGGCAGCCATTTCGTCCAGTCGTTATAGTCTACACCCAGCGCCTGCCCCAGTAGCAGCGAGCGGAAGCCGGAGCAGTCGATGAACAGCTCACCTTCTATGGTAGTGCCGTCCTCCAGCTGCACATGCTGCACGAACCCCGTTTCGCCATCGCGCACCACATCCACGATGCGGCCTTCCACGCGGCGGGCGCCTGCATTTTCCGAATATGCCCGAAGATAACGGGCATAGCGCCCCGCATCGAACTGGAAGGCATAGGCCAGTTTCGACATCGGGGACTTGGGATTGCCTGCCTGCGGCCAGAAGAACCGCCCGGCCTTTCCAGCCATTGCCGCGATAGAATAGGCGTCGATCGGAGCAGTTTCACCAAGTTCGCGCCCACGCAGGAAGAAGTGCTGGAACTCGATTCCCAGCATGTCGAGCCCGATCGAGCCGAACGGGTGGACATAGGAATGGCCCGGTCGCAACCAGTCGACGAATTCGATGCCCAGCTTGTAGGTCGCGCGGGTTTCGCGGATGAACTGCATCTCGTCGATGCCCAGCATCCGGTTGAACCCGATGATCTGCGGGATGGTCGCCTCGCCCACGCCTACCGTGCCGATTGCCTCGCTTTCCACCAGCGTAACCGAAAATCCGGGTAGATCGCCCATGATCCGGGTGAGGGCGGCCGCCGCCATCCAGCCCGCCGTGCCCCCCCCGATGATGACGACTTTCCTTACTGGCGCTGCAGTCATGCGTCCAAGCCCTGTGCCGCGAAGGGGCGCGGTGCATCCTCGTGCCAGCCGCCCGACTGCCGGATGAACCCCTCGTGCGTTGGCAGCTTCTGCGCGGTATCGGCATAGGCGCGGCGCATCTGTTCCATCGCTGCTGCCACCTTTCCCTCGTCCAGCGTGTCGGCAATGGGATCGTGCGATTCGGGCCGCATGTTCTGACCCAGCATCACCGCGACCCAGCTTGGCGTGGTGAACAGCTCTGCATTCTCGCGGAAGATGCGACCGTGCAGGCGCCACAATTCCATCTTCCGCGCCAGGCTATCGGGTACATCCATGTGGCGGACATAGCGCCAGAATTCGGAGTCCTCGCGCTGCGTCGCCTTGTAATGCAGGACGATGAAATCGCGCACGTCCTCGAACATCTCCCGCATCCCGCGGTTGTATTCGTCCCGCTCCAGCGGGTTGATCGCCTTGTCGGGGAAGAGCGCGAAAAGACGCTGGATGCCGTTCTGGATGAGATGGATGCTGGTGGATTCCAACGGCTCGATAAACCCGCTCGAGAGCCCCAGCGACACGACGTTGTGGTTCCACGCCTTGCGCCGCATGCCCGTCAGGAAGCGCAGCGTGCGCGGCTCGGCCAGCGGTTCGCCTTCGAGGTTACCCAGCAGGATCGAACGCGCTTCGTCCTCCTGCATGTATGCGCTGGAAAATACGTGGCCATTGCCCGTGCGGTGCTGCAGCGGAATGCGCCATTGCCAGCCTGCGGCATGGGCGGTCGAACGGGTGAAGGGATCGGGCGGCCCCACGTTCGCCGTGGGCACCGCGATGGCGCGGTCCATCGGCAGCCAGTGGCTCCAGTCTTCATAGCCTGTTGCCAGGCTTTCCTCGATCAGTAGGCCGCGAAAGCCGGAGCAGTCGATGAACAGATCGCCGCCAACCACGGTTTCATTGTCGAGCTTTACCGCGGTGACGTCACCGGTTTCGCCATCGCGCCGGACTTCGATGATTCGCCCTTCCTGCCGCGTGGTGCCCTGCTTTTCCGCAAGACGGCGCAGGTAGGCTGCATAAAGGCTGGCGTCGAAATGGTAGGCATAGGCGATCTGGTTCACGAGGGACTTGGCCCCCATTGCCGGCTTGCCGAAGCGGCCACTGCGTGCTGCCACCGTGCTCATGGAATAATCGCCGATGCCGCCCGCGTTCCCGCCGCGAGCGATCTCGCGCAGGTAAAGCTGGTGGAACGCAATACCGTGGAAATCCTGCCCGAACTCGCCGAAGGGGTGGAAATAGCTGTCACCCGGAAGCCCCCAGTTCCTGAACTCTATGCCCAGCTTGTAGGTGCCGCGCGTCTCGCGCAGGAAATCGCTTTCCCTGATATCCAGCATGGCGTTGAAGTTGCAGATGGGCGGTATGGTTGCCTCACCCACGCCGACCGTTCCGATGGCATCCGATTCGATCAGAGTGATCGTGCGTTTACCGTCGTCGAAAAAGCGCGACAGGGCAGCGGCGGCCATCCAGCCTGCCGTTCCGCCACCAACGAAGACAACCCGCGAAAGGCGATTTGCGTTACCGATAACATTTCCCCTCACCATAGTATTGCGAGCCTAACCGATCGCGCGAATGTTGGCAATTTACCACAGGTACGGACAGAACTCGCTCTCAATGACTTGCCAAGAGAGAATCTGCCCGATAGGCTTCACCGGTCAAAAGAAAAGCTACCCGCCTTAATATGGTAGCGCTAACATGGGATGGGAGGTCTAATGGCCATGAGTTTTGAGCGTACGGCTGAGCAAAGCAAGCTGTTCAAGAATATCCTGAAGGCGAGTGCATCCACGCTGGTGCTGGGGGGCGCGATCTGCGCGGTTCCCGCTTATGCGCAGGATGGCGGACCGGACGAGGAAGTTGTCGATCCGGCTACCGGCATTCCGGCGGACGAGAATGTCATCATCGTGAGCGGCATTCGCCAGTCGCTGGCCAATGCGCAGGATATCAAGCGCGATTCGGACACCGTCGTTGACGCGATCACCGCCGAGGATATCGGCGCATTGCCCGATCGTTCGGTGACAGAGGCGCTGCAACGCGTTCCGGGCATCGCCATCAATCGCTTCGCCGGTTCCAACGATCCCGATCACTTCTCGGTAGAGGGTTCGGGGGTCGTCGTGCGCGGTCTCAACTTCGTGCGGTCGGAATTCAACGGCCGCACGGCGTTCGCGGCAGGCGTTGGCGGCCAGGCGCTGAACTTTGCGGATGTTCCATCCGAACTGCTGGGTTCCGTCATCATCAGCAAGAACTCCACGGCGGACATGATCGAGGGCGGGCTTGCGGGCACCGTGAACCTCAACACCCGCAAGCCATTCGATCGCGACGGTTTCCACGTCGGCTTCGGTGTCGAGGCGAACTATGGCGATTTTGCGGAGGAATGGACTCCAACCGGCTCGCTTCTGCTGAGCAACACGTGGGATACCGATGCGGGCCGTTTCGGCGTGCTGGTCAGCGGATCGTTTTCGCAGATCAAGAGCCGGGCCGATGGCATCCAGGTCGCTAACTATCAGACGCGCGATGGCCAGCTTGTAGCGCTGGCAAACACCGCAGACCGCTTTGTGTGCCGCACGAACCTGCCGTCTTCCGAAGACAGCAGGACGCTGCCGCCGCCGGGTGCAGCGTGCGGCGAGCTGGGCGCTCAGGGCGCGGACGGGTTTGCCGATTACGCCGATTACCGGGTGGCGCCCGTTGGCGGGCAGTTCCGCACGCAGAATTTCAACCGCAAGCGCGATGGCCTGGCCGTTTCCGCCCAGTGGGAAAGCGTGGACGAGCGGACCTTGTTCACCGCCGAATTCATTCGTTCGCACACTACCAACGACTGGGGCGAATACACTTACGAAGCAGCGCCGGACCTGTCGGAATATTCGACCTTCCCGATCGGCTGCCTTCAGAATGCCGATGGCCCCGCCGTTCGCGACAGCGCCGGCGCAGTTAATCCGGACGACGAGACCCCGCCGCGCGCGCAGTGCCCCGTCGGCGAATTCACCGACTACATCTACGATGACAGCGGCCTGTTCCAGTCGGGCTATATCACCGATGTCAGCAATGGCTGGCGCGGCGATCCGGGTGCATCGCCCTTTGTGCCCATCGGCGGTTCGCAGTATTCGCTGGCACGTCGGCAGGTCGCTGAAGAGGTTACGAACCACGATTACAGCGTGAACCTGCAGCACCAGCTGACAGAGCGCTTCGGCGTGGAATTCGATGCGCAGTATGCCACTTCGCGCAAGGAAAACGTCGACTTCACGGTTTTCGGATCGAACTTCGCCGATCAGGAACTCGACATTTCGGGCGATTATCCCGAGATCATTCCGCGCAAGCCGCAATATCTGGGCTATAACTGGTCGACACCTGGCGATGCTCTTGCCAATGCGACGGACGAGGAATACTTCAACGATCCGCGCTTCCAGTTCTGGCGCGCGGCGATGGATCATATCGAGGACAGCGAGGGCGACCAGTACGCCTTCGCCCTCGATACGACCTACGAGTTCGACGAATACGCCTTCATCCGCGAAGCAAAGGTGGGCGCGCGTTTCCAGTCGCGTGACCAGACGGTGCGCTACACCACGTATAACTGGGGCATGCTTTCCGAGACATGGTCCGGCTCGCGTCCCGTCAATTTCGACGATACTGCCGGCGACGGAAACCAGGAGCGGTACGAGTTTCCCAACTTCTTCCGCGGAGAGGTTCCGGCCCCTCCTGGTGCATTCTACTACAGCGGTGACCTGACCGAAGGTTACGACGAGTCCGTTGCCTACTTCCGGAGCATCCAGGATCGCGCTCGCGATCTTGGCGCCAGCCCTTCTTGGAACCCGCTTGCAGCGCGCGAGGGAGCCATCGACGGCACGCCGTTCCTGCCTTCGGACATCCAGCGCGTTCAGCAGGACGATACGGCTCTCTACGCGATGCTGCGCTTCGGCAGTGAGGACATGTTTGGCGGGATCCGTTTCTCCGGGAATGTCGGCCTGCGTTACGTCAAGACCTCGGTGACATCATCCAGTTCGCGCACGCCCGGCTCAGTCGGATCGCTGAACATCGCCGATCCCTTTGACGTTCGCTGTCAGCTGCGCGACCGGCCAGAGCAGCTGGGCGGAGGTCAGGTTCGCCCCGGCGGTATCTGTACGCTGGGACAGGCGGCCTACGAGTCACTGCAGGATTTCGCCGACGGCAGTTTCGAATTCACCGAGATCGAGAACGATTACGATTACCTGTTGCCCAGCCTGAACCTGAAGTTTGGCCTGACGGACGATATCATCCTCCGCTTTGCCGCATCGAAGGTGCTGACACGGCCGGAAAACAGCTATATCCGTAACTACTTCACATCCAGCATCGACACATCGGGCAATTTCACCGGCAATGCCGGCGATCCGACGCTGCTGCCTGCCACCGCCTGGCAGTACGATCTTTCGCTGGAGTGGTACTTCGCCAGGGTTGGCTCTCTCACCTTCAATGCGTTCTACAAAGAGATCGACAACTTCTTCTTCCAGTCGATCCGCCAGGAAACCATCACCAACGCCAGCGGCGATACCCGCGACGTGACGGTTCGCGGACCGGCGAACTTCGATGGAACGGGCAAGATCAAGGGCTTCGAGGTTGCCTACCAGCAGACCCTCGACTTCCTGCCGCAGCCTCTCGACGGTTTCGGCGTGCAGGCCAACTACACCTATATTGACAGTGAAGGCCTGCCAAACACGTTCCTGAATACGGGCGCTCCGGTAACGGAATCGACGATCCCGCCGGGCAACCTCCCGCTGGAACAGCTATCGAAACACAATTTCAACCTTGCCGGTTTCTACGAGAGAGGTCCGATTTCGCTGCGTGCCGCCTACAACTGGCGTTCCCGCTTCCTGCTGACGGCATCGGACGTGATCTTCCCGTATTACTCGATCTTCAACGAGCCGACCGGCCAGCTCGACGCCTCGATCTTCTTCAACATCAGCGACCGTGTGAGGGTTGGCGTGCAAGGCGTGAACCTGCTGAACGAGGTGACCGAAACATCCCAGGCCTACACCGGCGATCCGGATGTGCTGGCACCGCGATCGTTCTTCATGAACGACCGGCGCTTCTCCTTCATCTTGCGAGGAAACTTCTAGAATACGTGCTCCCTGAAACTTTCAAGGCCGCTTCACCCACGGGTGCGGCGGCCTTTTTCTTTGCCTTGGGATCCAGCGATTCCCGCTTGTACGATAGCCTCGCCCCACAAAAAATCAGGCCCGCTCTCCGGTGAAGGAGGCGGGCCTGATCGAGCTTGAACCCTTGGAAGAGGCGGACTTAGCCGGCGAGAGACTGCGCGATCGCGGTGCGCAGCGGCTTTGGTTCGAGATCGGAGGTGTAGGGCGTGCCGCGCACTTCCAGGCCGTCGTCCCGCTCTGCGGGCTCGAAATACTGCAGCCAGTTGTACTTGTCGGCCATACCCCAGGCGAGAACATCGTCCAGATGCTCGTCATATTCCATCATCAGGTCGAGATAGCGGCGCGCGAAATCCGCCACCTTGGCGTCCCGCTCCGCGATATTGGCGGGCAGGGCCTTGTCCTTCACGTCGAACTCGGTGATCAGCAGCCGGTAGCCCATGCCGGTAACTTCATCCAGGAACCTGCGCCACTCGCGCTCAGCATAGGGTCCGACCCCGGTTGCAGGATCGATCGAGAACATCTCGATATGCGACTGGATGCCCAGCGCATCCACCGGCGTTCCACGTTGGCGGAAGCCTTCCAGCAGCCGCAGAACGTCGTCGCAGTGATCGCGATGCGCGGGCTCCCAGCTCATGTAGTCGTTATAGACCAGCTGACCCTGCGGCAGTTCTTCGCGTGCGGTGTGGAAGGCAAGGTCCAGCACGGCCTCTGGTGTGCCCATTGCGCGGCTGAGGCTGGTTTCGATAGGCGCATTGCGATCGTGATCGATGGCCTCGTTCACCACGTCGTAACTGGTGATCTGTCCCCGGTAGCGGTTTACGACAGTCCGGATGTGTTCCGTCACGAGGCGCTCTGCCTCGATACCCGGTGTCGCGCCGAAATCGTAATTGTTCAGCCATTCGGGAAACCATTGCGGGCGATGCCACAGCAGGGTGTGGCCGCGCAGGGCGAGATCATTGGCCTTCGCCCACTGCGCAATCGCATCCATCCGCGCAAAATCGTAAGTTGCCGGATCGGGGCGAAGGGCCTGCCACTTCATCTCGTTCTCCGGCACCACCATCCCGCATTCCGCCTTGATCAGGCGGGTATAGGCGGGGTTCTGGATGCTGCCGGTATCCGCGCGGCCGGGGGTGGAGGCAATGGCGCTGCCGAAATGGCGCCCGCCGCGCATGGCGATGGCGTTCAGCGAGGGGGTGGGAAAAACCGAGGTATCGGACGCTGCCGACTGAAGCACGCCGGAAGTTCCGCCCATGCACGATGCAAGCGGAATCGAGGCAATGCCGGCCAATGCCTTGCGGCGTGACATTTCGAAACGTCCGTTCATTCTATACGATCTCCACTTCAACGGATTGCAGGTTCTCAGAGCTTGCCCCGACGCTGAGCATCACGGGGCCGGGTTCGTTCACTTCGCGCATTTCGCGGTTCCAGATGGCAAGCTGCGCCGGTGTGAGGGTGAAGCGCAGCGTCCTCATCTCGCCAGCTTCCAGCCTCGCCCGCTCGAACCCCTTGAGTTCGAGTACGGGGCGGGTGACGGAGACATCGGTGCGGGTGATATACAGCTGCACCACCTCATCGCCTGCGCGCGGGCCGGTGTTGCGGATATCCACCGCGATCCGGATGGGCTCATCAGGGCCATATCGCGCCTTGTCCGATCGCGGCGGCGAGATCGCGAAGGAAGTGTAGGACAGGCCGTGGCCGAAGGGGAACAGCGGCCCCTTGTCATCGAACAGATAGCCGCGCCGCGCGCTGGGCTTGTGATTGTAGAAATAGGGAACCTGCCCCTCGTTGCGAACGACGGTCACCGGCAGTTTTGCGCCGGGGTTCACATCGCCCAACAGGGCCTCGGCAACGGCAGTGCCGCCTTCCTGCCCGGGATACCAGCATTCGAGGATGGCGTCTGCCTTCTCCACCACGTTGGGCCAGCTTGGCGGCCGACCGTTGTAGGCCGCCACGATCAGCGGTTTGCCGAGCGCGGCGAGGGCATCCACCAGTTCGTTCTGCTCGCCGATTAGATCGATATCGGTGCGGTCGCCCAGATGGTTTTTCGCAAAGCCCTCGCGACTGGTCTGCTCCGTGTCGCCGATGGCAAGGATAATGGTGTCTGCCGTGCTGGCGACTTCCACCGCTTCCCGGATCAGGCGCAGGTTCTCCTCGCGGTCGGCAAGGTAGATAAGATCCTGCGAGCGATCCTCGCTGGTGGTGATGAACACGCCTTGTGCGGTAACGAAATCGGCATCGGGTGCCATCTGTCGCAGCCCTTCTATCAGGCTGATCGCCTGCTTCGGCACACTGGAATAGCCGCCAAGCCGGGCGATGGCGTGGTTCGGCCCGATCACCGCCACGCGGCCCATACTCTCGCGGTCCAGGGGGAGGGCACCGTCGCGATTGGTCAGCAGGCAGACGGATTTTCTCGCCGCTTCCAGGGCCAGCGCACGCGCTTCGTCGTCTCCAGTGAGGCGCGCCGTCAGCGCCTTGTCGCCATAGGGATTCTCGAACAGGCCGGCGCGGAATTTCAGCGTCAGCATCCGCGCGCAGGCCGTATCGACGAGCGTTGCGGGTACGCGGCCCTGGCGGACGGCATCGGGGAGCGTGGCATAGGCCATGCCTTCGGGCAGTTCGCTGTCCACGCCCGCTTCCAGCGATTGCCGTGCGGCGTCTTCCAGATCGGTGGCAACGTGGTGCAGGGTCGCCAGTTCGTGCACCCCGCCGTAATCGCTCACGATCACGCCGTCGAAACCCCATTCGCCGCGAAGCACGCTGCCCAGCAGCCAGGTGCTGGCGTGGCTGGGCATGCCGTCGATCTCGTTATAGCTGGGCATTACCGCGCCGACGGACGTGCGCTGCACGATCTCACGGAACGGCGGGAAGAAATTTTCGCGCAGCTCTCGCTCCGCCAACTGCGCGGGGGAGACATTCACGCCCGCTTCGGGCTGGCCGTGCCCGGTCATGTGCTTGAGCGTTGCGAACACCTTGCCATCGCGCAGCCGTTCGAACTTGCCGGGCCCCTGCAGTCCCTCCACGGCGGCAACGCCCATCTCGCCGACGAGGTAGGGGTCTTCCCCCCAGGTTTCCTCGATCCGGCCCCAGCGCGGATCGCGCACGATGTCGACCACAGGGCTGAGGACCAGCGGCACGCCGCGCGCGCGCACCTCGCGCGCGGTCACGGATTGCACGCGGCGCATCAGATCGACATCAAACGTGCCCGCAAGCGCGATGGCCTGCGGGAACATGGTGGCCTGTGTCGCCATGTAGCCGTGAAGCGATTCCTCGTGCAGCAGCACGGGGATGCCCAGCCGTGTATCCTCCAGCGCCCAGCGTTGCAGGGCGTTGATGAAATCGACGGTCTGTTCCGGCGTGCGCCAGCGAGCCGCCGTGCCGCCCGCGGCGCCAGTGATACCCGGCACGCCGCGCTTGTCGCTGGGGCGGGTGACATGGCCGATGCCATGGGGAAACGCCGCGCTCGCCTTTTGGGGGTTGAAAGCGAGCTCGTCGATCATTTCGCCCTTGTCAGCCCACGCGGTGCGGATCTGCGCGACCTTCTCTTCCAGCGTCATGCGGGCCATCAGGTCGGCCACGCGCGCGGCAATCGGCGCGGCGGCATTCTTGTAGAGCGGGCCGCTTTGAGCAAGGGCGGCGGGGGCATTCGCTACCGCCAGCGCGGAAAGGCTGCCGCCCGCCAGAAGTTTCAGCGCATCGCGCCGCTGCACGCTCATTCGGTCACCATCAGGGTGACTTCCTGCAAGTCTACCGAATCGGGGCCGACCATGATCGTGAACTCGCCGGGTTCGATGACCCGCTCCATGTCACGGTTCCACAGCATCAGCGAACGCGGCTCGATAGCGATATCGACCTGGCGCGTCTCACCCGGTTGCAATGTCACGCGCTGGAAGCCGGCAAGCTCCTTTACCGGGCGCGTGACGGAACTGATAACATCGCGCAGATACACCTGCACCACCTCGTCGCCCGCCATGTCGCCCGAGTTGGTGACGGGCACCCGCACCGTCACGCCCGATCCTGCCGGAATGGTGGATGCGGAAAGGACGGGAGGTCCGAAATCGAAGCTGGTGTAGGACAGGCCGTAGCCGAAGGGGTAAAGCGGCGTCACCTCGTCGAACAGGTAGCCGCGCCGCGCGCTGGGCTTGTAATTGTAGAAGTTCGGCACCTGGCCGACATTGCGCGCCGTTGTAACGGGCATCTTGCCGCCGGGGTTCACGATGCCGAACAGTGCATCGGCAATCGCCGTGCCCTGCTGTTCACCGGCATACCAGGTTTCCAGAATGGCATCGGCATGTTCCGCCACCATGGGATAGCTGGGCGGGCGGCCATTGATCAGCACGACCACCACCGGCTTGCCAAGCTCCGTCATCGCGGCGAAAAGCTCGTTCTGCTCGCCCACGAGATCGAGGCTGGTGCGGTCACCCAGATGGCCCGGTGCCCACCCTTCGCGGCTGGTCTTCTCGGTGTCGCCGATGAACAGCACGATGGTGTCGGCCTCGCTGGCGACTTCCACGGCCTCGGCGATGCGGCGGCGGTTTTCGGCGGGGTCGCCCAGTTCCACCGTGTCATCCCACCAGTCGTCGTCCCCCTTGGTAATTTCCACGCCGAGGGAGGTGACGATATTCGCCCTGTCTCCCACGAGAGAGCGGATGCCCTCCAGCGGGGTGACGCTGGCGCGCGGTTCGCCATAATAGCCGCCCAGTCGCGCGACATCAGCATTGGGGCCGATCACGGCGATGGTGGGTTTTTCCGCGCCGGCATCGGGCAAGGCGAGGGGCAGCACGCCGTCGTTCTTCAGCAGCACCAGCGATTTTGCGGCAGCTTCTCGCGCCAGCGCCACGCCCTCGGGACCATTGGAAGCCATAGCCACCGACATGTCGGGCCACGGATCGTCGAAAATTCCGGCGTTGAACTTCATTGTCAGGAAGCGGCGCACGGCGGTGTCGATGGCATCCATCGAAACGCGGCCTTCCTGCACGCTCTGCGTCAGGTTCACGAAGCCCGCACCTTCGGGCAGATCCACGTCCACGCCGGATTGCAATGCCAGTTCCGCAGCGGCGGTGTAACCGGGCACGATCTGGTGCAGGCGGGCCAGATCCTCGATCGCGTAATAATCGGAGACAACCGCGCCCTGATAGCCCCATTCGCCTCGCAGCACGTCATTCAGCAGCCAGTTGTTGGCATGCGAGGGAATACCGTCGATCTCGTTATAGCTGGCCATCACGGCATCGATCGCGGTGCGGGTGACGACCTGTTCGAACGGCGGGAAGAACATCTCGCGCAAGGTGCGCTCGCTGATCTGTGCCGGGCCGACATTGGTGCCGCTTTCCGGCTGGCCGTGGCCGGTCATGTGCTTGAGCGTTGCCATCACCTGGCCATCGCGCAGCGTGCGCTGCGTGCCGAGGCCGGTCAGCCCTTCCACCGAGGCGACACCCATTTCCCCCACGAGATAGGGATCCTCGCCAAAGGTTTCCTCGATCCGGCCCCAGCGCGGATCGCGCGCGACGTCCACCACCGGAGAGAGCACGAGATGGACGCCGCGTGCGCGCACCTCGCCAGCGATCAGATCGTTGATCTCGCGAACGAGATCGGGATCCCACGTGCTGGCAAGGCCGATAGACTGGGGGAAGGCCGTTGCATCCTTGGCAGCAAAGCCATGCAGCGATTCCTCGTGGAACAGGATAGGGATGCCGAGCCGGGTTTCTTCCATCGCCCATTTCTGGGCATCCAGCACGTACTGGATACTGTCCTCGATGCTGCGGCGGGGCACTTCGCGCGGGCTGGAGGGACCCAGGCGATCGGACGGGCGGGCGATCTGGCCGATCCCGGCGGGATATACGGCGGAGGCTTTTGCCGGATCGAAGACATCGTCCTCACCCTGAATCTCGCCCTTGCTGTCCCACACGGTGATGATCTGCGCGACCTTCTCCTCCAGCGTCATACGCGAAAGCAGGTCTTCCACGCGCTGCTGCACCGGCAGGCTGGCATCCCAGTACGGCGCATCCTGCATGGCGCGCTCCACCGCGATTTCCTGCGCTGCCGCCGGTGCGACTGCCGCCATCTGAAGTGCTGCAAGACACACGCCGAGCGTCAGCGCGCTCCGTTTGATACAACCCATGAAAAATTCCTCTAACCCAATGCGCGGCTTGACTGCCGCCCCCTTTGTGGTAGCGCTACCATGATGATGGGGAGAATGCTTGTCAACCGCTTTGCCGCAATGCTTGCCGGTGCCGTGATAACAGCGGTACTGCCGGGCGGTGCGCGGGCAGAAGACGGTTACGACCTGTGGTTGCGCAACGCGCCATTGCAAGGGCAGCAGCTGGAGGCATTGCGCGCCCATTCCCCGATGCTTTCGGATGCCGGCAACGGCGCGCACGGAGAGACTCTGGTCATTGCGCGCGAGGAATTGCGGCGCGGCCTTGCCTCGCTGCAAGGGTATGACGAACCCCGCCAGACCGACACCTTCACAAGTATAGACATGGATTGCGGTCAGATCCGCGGCACGGGGCAGGCGGGCTTTACGCTGCGCTTCGCCGCCGTACCCCAGGATCCGCGCTTCGTGATCGCGGCGCAGGACCATCTCGGCTGCCTCTATGGCGCTTACGCCCTTCTGCGCGAATTGGGCGAGGGCAAGGACCTGGCCGAAATCGCGACGGAGCAGGCGCCTGCCATGCCGCTGCGCATGCTCAACCATTGGGACAATCCCGATGGCCATGTGGAGCGCGGCTATGCCGGGCGATCCATCTTCGACTGGTGGCATTTGCCGCAGCGCCTGGACCAGCGGATGATCGATTACGCCCGCGCCAACGCCTCCATCGGTATCAATGGCGCGGTGGTGAACAATGTAAACGCGCGCGCCTTCATGCTGGAGCCGCGATATATCGCCAAGCTCGCACGGCTTGCCGACGCGTGGCGGCCATACGGCATCCAGGTGTATCTATCCGCGCGCTTCAGCGCCCCGCGCGATATCGGCGGGCTGGACACGGCCGATCCGCTCGATCCGCAGGTGCGCGACTGGTGGGTGGCGAAGGCGGACGAGATCTACGCGGCGATACCCGATTTCGGCGGTTTCCTGGTGAAAGCCAATAGCGAAGGGCAGCCGGGGCCGCAGGATTACGGCAGAACCCATGCCGACGGTGCGAATATGCTGGCGCAGGCGCTGGGGCCGCGCGGGACGGTGATCTGGCGGGCCTTCGTCTATTCGGCGCAGGACGAAACCGACAGGGCGATGCAGGCTTATGACGAGTTCGTGCCTCTGGACGGCCAGTTTGCCGAAAACGTGATCTTGCAGGTGAAAAACGGCCCGATCGATTTCCAGCCGCGCGAGCCCTTCCATCCGCTGTTCGGTGCCATGCCGGAAACGCGCATGATGCTGGAAGCGCAGATCACCAAGGAATATCTTGGCTTTGCCAGCCATCTCGCCTTCCTTGCCCCGATGTGGGAGGAGGCGCTGGAGGCGGACACTGGCCGCATGGGCAGCGTGGCCCAGGTGATTATGCCGGCAGGCATGGCGGGCGTTGCCAATACCGGATCCGATCGCAACTGGACCGGATCGCATTTCGATCAGGCAAACTGGTATGCGTTCGGTCGCCTGGCGTGGGATCCCTCGCTTTCAAGCGAACAGATCGCGCGTGAATGGGCCAGCCTGACGTTTTCCCGCGCGCCGGAAACTCTCTCCACGATCGTGCCCATGATGCTGGGCAGCCGCGAAACCGTGGCCCGCTACATGACGCCAATGGGGCTGGCCCATCTGATGGATACCGGACACCACTATGGCCCGGGTCCGTGGGTATGCGACTTGGCGCGGCCCGAGTGGAACCCGTGTTATTACCACCGCGCCGATGCGCAGGGCATCGGCTTCGACAGAACGCAGAGCGGATCAAATGCCCTTTCGCAATATGCGCCCGGAGTTGCGGAGCAATGGGCCGACCCTGCCACTGTCGATCCGCGTTTCCTGCTGTGGTTTCATCACCTTGGTTGGCAGGATCGCAGGCCGTCGGGCCTTACCGTGTGGGAAGAACTGGTAAGCAGGTACGATACAGGCGTTGCCGGGGTGGACGCGATGGCCGCGGCCTGGGCAGGGCTGGAAGGCCGGATCGACGCGTCCCGTTTTCGCTCCGTGAGCGAGAGCCTTGCGATACAGCAAAATGAGGCGCGCTGGTGGCGCAATGCCTCGCTTGCCTATTGGCAATCGCTCCACGGCCTTGCGCTTCCCGATGGCGCGGCAGGGATACCCGAGTCCGTGGACGCCTATCGCGCCCGCACTTTTCCCGAAGCGCCGGGGCAATAATGATCCTTGCTGATGTTCCTCGCTGGGGGTTATGGCAATGATCATGACCGCATCCGAACACACGGCGAAGCCCGATCGCAAGCGCTCTGCGCGGCGCAAGAACACGGCCCCCACGATTGCCGATGTTGCGCATGAGGCGCAGTGCTCTCCTATGACGGTGAGCCGCGTTATCAATGGCGAGTCCAACGTGCGGGACGGAACGCGCGAGCAGGTGCTGAACGCGATACACAAGCTCAATTACATCCCCAACCGCGCCGCGCGATCTCTGGCGGGCGGGGCGCAATTGCGGATCGCGCTTCTGTTCGACAATCCATCGGCATCCTATCTCAGCGAATTCCTGATGGGCGCGCTGGAGGAAGCCAGCCGCCGCGATATCCACCTGATGGTGCAAAGCTGCGAAACGGTGCCCGAAGGCGAGGAGCTGATCCGCAAGCTGATCGACGGCGGGATCGAGGGCTTTATTCTCCCGCCGCCATTGTGCGACGACCAGCGCGTGCTGAACCAGATCCGCACTTCCGGCGGGATCGCCGTTGCCGTGGGGCCGGGCCGCGCGGACGGATCGCACGGGGCCGTGCTGATCGACGAGTTCCAGGCCGCTTACGATATGACGCGCCACATCGTGGGGCTGGGCCACGAACGGATCGGCTTCATCGTCGGCAATCCCGATCAGGTCGCCAGTGAGCAGCGGCTGGACGGCTTTCGCTCGGCAATGGCGGATGCGGGCATCGATGTGGACGATGCGCTGATTGCACAGGGGCAGTTTACCTACCGTTCCGGGATGATGGCGGCAGAACGGTTGCTGGACCTGGAGCAAAGGCCCACCGCGATCTTCGCCTCCAACGACGACATGGCGGCTGCCGCCGTCGCAATGGCGCATCGCCGCCATCTTGATGTTCCGAACGATATAACCGTGTGTGGTTTTGACGATACCGAACTTGCCAGTTCCATCTGGCCGGAACTCACCACCATTCGCCAGCCGATCCGCGCGATGACCGCCAAGGCCGTCGACATGATTGCCAAGGCGCACAAGGTGAAATCCCGCTCGGTGCGTACGCCCACAGAGCAGATGACGTTGCCCTACGAGCTGATCCGTCGCAATTCCGATGCGCCGCCCAGTCTCGTATCTTCCTTCACGAAACGAGCGAACAAGAAATGACCGAGAAATCGAACCGACGCCGGCTGCGCTCACGGGACTGGTTCGATAATCCGGAACGCATGGACATGACCGCGCTCTATCTGGAGCGGTTCATGAATTACGGCGTCACGCCGGAAGAGCTGCGTAGCGGCAAACCGATCATCGGCATCGCCCAATCGGGCAGCGATCTTTCACCGTGCAACAGGATCCACCTCGATCTTGCGAAGCGCACGCGCGACGGCATCCGCGATGCAGGTGGGATACCGATAGAATTTCCGGTGCATCCCATTTTTGAAAACTGCCGCAGGCCAACCGCCGCGCTCGATCGCAACCTGCTGTATCTGGGCCTCGTCGAATTGCTGAACGGCTATCCGATCGATGGCGTGGTGCTGACGACGGGCTGCGACAAGACCACGCCCAGCCAGATCATGGCCGCCAGCACGGTGGACATTCCGGCCATCGTGCTTTCGGGCGGACCGATGCTGGATGGCTGGCACGAGGGAGAACTGGTAGGCTCCGGCACGGTGATCTGGCGCAGCAGGCGCAAGCTGGCCGCGGGCGAGATCGACGAGGAAGAATTCCTCGAACGTGCCACCGGAAGCGCGCCGAGTGCGGGGCATTGCAATTCCATGGGCACGGCCAGCACGATGAATGCCGTTGCCGAGGCGCTGGGCATGTCGTTGACAGGCTGCGCAGCGATCCCCGCCCCTTATCGGGAACGTGGACAGATGGCCTATCGCACCGGCCGGCGGATCGTGGAAATGGTGCAGGACGACATCAAGCCGTCGGACATCCTGACGCGCGAGGCGTTCGAGAACGCCGTTGCCGCGGTCAGCGTGATCGGCGGTTCATCGAACGCGCAGCCGCATATCCAGGCGATGGCCGCCCATGCCGGTGTAGAGCTGGAACCCGCCATCTGGCAGACTCACGGGTACGATCTGCCGCTGCTCGTCAACATGCAGCCCGCGGGCGAGTACCTGGGCGAACGCTTTCACCGTGCAGGCGGCGTGCCGGCGGCCATGTGGGAGCTGCTTCAGGCGGGCAAGCTGCACGGCCGGTGTCTTACCTGCACCGGCAGCACCATGGCAGAGAATCTGGATGGGCGAGAAAGTCCGGACCGCGAGATGATCCGCCCCTTCGCCGATCCCCTGATGAACAATGCAGGCTTTCTCGTGCTGAGCGGAAATTTGTTCGATTTCGGCATCCTGAAAACATCGGTGATAAGCGAGGAATTTCGCGCCCGATACCTCTCGCGCCCCGGCAAGGAAGGCGTGTTCGAAGCCCGCGCGATCGTGTTCGACGGGTCCGACGATTATCACCACCGCATCAATGATCCCTCGCTGGAGATCGACGAGGACTGTATCCTCGTGATCCGCAGTTCCGGCGTGATCGGCTGGCCGGGAAGCGCGGAAGTGGTGAACATGCAGCCGCCCGATGCGCTGATCCGCGAGGGCAAGCAATGGCTGCCGACCCTTGGCGACGGGCGCCAGTCGGGTACCAGCGACAGCCCCTCCATCCTCAACGTCTCACCCGAAAGCGCGGTAGGCGGCGGCCTGTCGTGGCTGCGCACCGGAGACATCATCCGCGTGGATCTGAACGAGGGCAGCTGTAACGCATTGGTGGACGAGGCCGAGATCGCGTGCCGCCGCAGCGAGGAACCGTCGCCCGAATATCCTGCCAGCAATACGCCGTGGGAAGAGCTTTTCCGTGAGAAAACGGGCCAGCTTGGCAGGGGCGGGGTGATGGACTTCGCGCTGAAATACCGCGGCACCGCCCGCAAGCTGCCACGCCACAATCACTAGGGCCATGTCCCGTGTCAGTTTGCGGCTGACACAGCCAGTTCGAAGCCGGGGACCGGATAGCCACGCGCGTCGTAGAGATTTACGATAGGCGCGTCCGACCAGGCGTGGCGCACGCGGGTGGCGTTAAAGCCCTCGGGAATGGCGATCAGCATGGTGTCGCCCGCAAGGTGCGGCAAGGCCCAGCGGCAGCTATCTTCCTGCGCTTCGCACAGTTCAACGCCAAGTGGGTAGGGACCGCCCTGTGCCATCAGCCCGCCTTCGATACCCGTAAAGCGCACCTCTATCCGGCCTTCATTTCGGACAGCCTGCGCAGGCATTGGCATGGCTTGCCCGGCGAAGGCAGCGGCCAGCCGCCTACCCAGGTCATTCTTGTTGGCAGGATGAATGTCGTTCGGCTCGCCGATATCGATGGCGGAGACAAGCGCGGCATTATCGTCCGCCCGAACGGCATCGAGCTGTTCCTGGCGCAATTGCGCCCAGCCGGATTCCACCGGCTGCGGCTGCCGCTGCCCGAAATCTGCAAGCTGGACGACCAGCATCCTCGCCTGCTGGCCGAATTGCGCGCGCCATCCGGCGAACAGTTCGCGCAGCTTTGCGTCGTAATCTGGCTGGCCGACATCGGATTCGCCCTGATACCAGGCCACGCCCGCCAGCCGCATCGGGCCAAGCGGCGCAATCATCGCATTATGCATCACGCCAAGCCCCGCATTCGCATCCCACGGTGCGCGGGGCGGCGTACCTTGCACAGCGCCGATGGAATATTCCCAGTCGGCCCCAAGCGGGATCGGATCGCCGCTGGCCGGCTGCACGAACAGCCTGTCTGCCCCAGCAAAGAAACCGCCGGTATCCCAGGCGTTGTTTGCGGCGATCAGGACCTCGTTCTCGCCCTCTTGCAGGAATGCGGCAGGCACCGTGTATGTGCGTTCAACCCCCCAGCCGAATGTATAGCCCACGGGGTTACCGTTTACGAAAGTGAGATCGAGATCGTCGATTGCGCCGATGGAAAGGGTAATCGGTTCACCGACCTGATCCGCATCCAGTGTAAAACTCTGGCGCAGCCACACGTTGGCGACGGGATCGGTGTCGAGGCCGGTGCCGGTCCACTCGTTCCAGAAGGAGATCTGCGGCGCCGCGCGCCATTCAAGAACGGAGCTGTCGCGCCAGGGCTCTTGCCCGCCATCTTCGGCGCGCCACCAGTCGAACCACTGCGGCACGAATTCCTGCGTCGCTGCCAGCGGATCGTTGGCATAGGTTTGCAGCAGGCCCAGCGATCCTTCACCGCTGATCGCCTTCACGCCATCCGGGCTGAGCCACGCGCGCGCGGCGCTGCCGCCCCAGTTGGAATGGATAAGGCCGATGGATACGCCGGGATCATCGGCGCGAAGCTGCTTTGCCATGTAGAAGCAGGCTGCCGAGAAATCGGCGACCGTTTCGGCACTGGCGGCCTGCCACGCGACAGGCTCTGCAAAATCCGCTTGCGGCACGGCGGCCGTTTCGCGGGGAACCTTGAACAGGCGGATCGCGTCATCGCCCGCATTGCGCAACTGGTTTGCAGCATCGAGCGCGCGCGTAACCGGCAGTTCCATATTGGACTGCCCCGAACACAGGAAAACGTCGCCGACCAGAATATCGTCATACACCGTGCTGCCGGTGTCGTCCCGCAGGGTGAGCGTGAGGCCCCGGCTGCTGGCGGCGCGGGCCGGGAGGGTAATCGTGAAATTGCCATCGGCATCGACGTTCCCCTGCGCCGAGGTATCGCCAAGCGTGGCGTATACCGTGCCGTCTGCCTGCGCCGTGCCTGCAAGGACGATCGGCGTCCCGCGTTGTAGAACCATTGCATCGCCATAGGCAGGGCCAAGAACGGGCGTGGCAGCAGTCGCAACCGGCGCCGCGATGGCGATGATGCCCGCGAGACCCCGCCAGATCACAGTTTCGCCCGCGCCTGGGCAAAGCCCGCGACCGGCGCATCAAACGCGAAGAGGCTGCCAGCCTGCGGATAACGCTGCATATCGGCAGGTTCCATGTTCTTGGTTGCGCTGGTGACAAAGGCCGTTGTCAGGTCGGCGCCGCCAAAAGCCATCTTGGTAATGTCGCGCGCAGGCATTTCGATGGTCTGGTCCAGGGCGCCATCGGGCGCGAAGCGCGCAACCTTGCTGCCCAGGTACAATCCTGTCCACACATGGCCTTGTGCATCGACCACGGGGCCATCGGGATAGGCATCGGGAAACAGCGCGCCGGTATCGGCAAAGAGCCTTGGCTCGCCCACGCCGCCGGGCGAAAGATCCGCTACCATGATCTGCTGGGCGCCCGTATCGGTGAAATAGATACGGTCCCCCTGCTCGTTCACGGCAGGCCCGTTGGTGATCGTGATGCCGGATGGGCCGGCAGGCGTGATCTCGCCCCGGTCGTAAACGTAGAAGCGGCCCGTCGCCTCCGCCTCGCTATCGTCCATGGAGCCGAACCACACGCGCCCCCACGGATCGGTGCAGGCATCGTTCAGCCGGTTGCGATCCGGTTCGCCGGGAATGGCGGTGATCTTCTCGAATACCCCTGTTTCCGGCTCGAACGCGTAAAGCCCGTCTCGCAGCCCGCACAGCAGTGAATCGTTTTCCGCCGGAATGGCCCAGCCGATTTGTTCGGGCGCTTCGCTATAGGCATTGCTGCCGGTGGCAGGATCATAGTGCCACAGGCGATGCCGCTTGATATCGACGAACCACACGATTTGGCGCGCGGTATCCCATAGCACGCCTTCGCCAAGTTTCGCATCGGCAGACAGCAACTGGCGAGTGTTCATCGTCATCTCCATCCCGCATCGACCCAGTAATTGTGAGCGGTGCAAAAGCGGGCATCGTCGGATGCCAGGAACAGCGCCATCGCCGCGATGTCGGCCGGCTCGATCCTGCCATCGAGACATTGCGCGGCCACGATCTCGGCCTCGCCCTCAGGCGAATACCACCTCTCCTGCCGCGGGGTTTTCACATTGCCGGGGATGATGGCGTTGACCCGGATATTGTCGCGCCCCAGCTCACGCGCCATGCTGCGCGTCAGCCCCTCTATTGCGGCCTTCGCCGTCTGGTAGACCACCAGATCCTCCAGCCCCAGGTGCCAGCTGATTGAACCCATGTTCACGATGGACCCGCCGCCCGCTGCGCGCATCGCCGGTGTCACGGCCTTGGCAGCGAAGAACTGGTGCTTGAGATTCACGGCCATGCGATCGTCCCAGTATTCCGGCGTGACTTCGCCGATGGGATGGCGATCGTCGCTGGCGGCATTGTTGATCAGCACGTCGCAGCCGCCCAGCTTGTCTATCATGTGCGAGATCTTGGCGCCGTAATCGTCGCAATCGGTAACATCGCAGGGCAGGAAGAAGGGCGGGACCGGAGCGTCGGACAAGCGCGCCGCAAGCGCTTCGCTTGGCTTGGCCTGGATATCGACGAAGGCCACCGCCGCGCCCTGCAGCGCGAACGCCTCGACAAACCCTTCTCCGATACCCGAGCCGCCGCCGCTTACGATGACCTTCCGGCCTTCAAGGCTCGGATAGCTCGCGCTGTGCACGGCTGCATCGCCATGTTGCGCCATTCAATTTCCCCATCCCAATATCTTCGCGCGTGGTGCGCCTGTGGTAAGTAAATTCGTCAGATCCGGTCGATCAGGTTTCGCTCGGCAAGGTTCCTCGCAAACGCGCGAAAACCCATTTCCCATGCTGGTGCATCGCGCGAGGTGGTAACCGTGTTTTGCAGCGTTCCGATCCGTTCGGAACTGATGGTGACCACGTCGCCGATCTTGTGTGTAAAGCCTGCACCGGGCTCGTCCCTGTCCTGCACAGGTGCGAACAGCGTTCCGCAAAACAGGACGAAACCGTCAGGATAATGGTGTTCGGAAAGGCATTGCTCGACAAGGTTCAGCGGATCGCGGCTGATCTGCGACATGTCGTTGCTGCCTTCAAGCAGATAGCCCTCGGGGCCGTTGATCGTCAGGCCGACATCGGCGGCACGCACATCGTCGATGGAGAAAGTTTCATCGAACAGCCGGATGAACGGGCCGATTGCGCAGCTGGCGGTGTTATCCTTGGCCTTGGACAATAGCAGGGCGGATCGCCCCTCGAAATCACGCAGGTTCACGTCATTTCCCAGCGTTGCGCCTGCCACCGTGCCATCCGCCTTGCACACCAGCACGACTTCGGGCTCCGGATTGTTCCAGCTGGAATCCGACCGCACGCCAATCTGCCCACCATGGCCGACGGACGAAAGGACGGGCGATTTCGAGAAGATCTCCGCATCGGGGCCGATGGCCACTTCGAGATATTGCGACCACATGTCCTTGTCGATCAGCGCAGCCTTCAACTGGGCGGCGGCGTCACTGCCGGGGACCACGGAGCGGATGCCGGATCCGATCACGTCCTCCAACTGGGCGCGGATCTTCGTGGCGGCGGCTGCATCGCCCCTGGCCCGCTCCTCGATAACGCGCTCGATGGCGGAAAGCGCGAAGGTCACGCCACTGGCCTTGATACATTGCAGATCGATAGGGGAAATAAGGCTCCACCCGTCCGGCAGGCCGTCGTTGACCGTCCCGATCCGCGCACCGCCCGAAACGACATCGCGGGCAAGGGCGCCGGAAACAGAAGCGGCAAGGTGCGTGAGATCGTAAATGTCGCCGTTCTCGATCGCGATGACGCAGGGGCCGTCGGGCGACTGGGCACGACCGATGAAGTGACCGCGCAAATAGTCCGCCGGCAAGCATTCAACAATATTTACGACCATTCTCGACTATTGCCCTCCCGATTGATAGCGCTACCATAGGCGTCAAGTTTCAGGCGAACAAGCCCGAATCCGAACTGAGATGAATGGGAGAAGCAGGTTGAGGAATGCGATAGCATTGGTGGGAGCCGTGGTGTGCGCGTCATATTCGCAGGCAGCCGCCGCCGGACCCACCGCACAAGTGGATTACGTATCCTATTCCGCCGTGGATGCCGCACCCGCGCACAGCGAGGGGAATTTTCGCAACCCCGTGCTGCCCGGCTTCCATCCGGACCCATCCATCGTTCGCGTGGGAGACGATTTCTACAGCGTCAATTCCACCTTCAGCTTTTTTCCCGGCCTGCCGATCCTGCACAGCACCGATCTTGTGAACTGGCGGCTGATCGGCAACGCGATTGACCGGCCCGGAATGGTGGATTTTTCGCAACTTGGCACCAATCGCGGCCTGTTCGCGCCTGCAATCACCTATCACGATGGCACGTTCTACATCGTGAACACCTGTATCGAGTGCGGCGACAATTTCATCATCAGCGCAAAGGATCCTGCCGGGCCGTGGAGCGATCCGGTGTGGCTGGATTTTGGCGGGATCGACCCCTCGCTCTATTTCGCGGACGATGGCACGGCATGGATCACCTATAACGATCTTCCGCCAACAGAACCCCGATACGAAGGCCATCGCGCCATCTGGATACAGCAGTTCGACCTTGCCGCTATGCAGGTGATGCCTGAGCGCACGCTGCTGGTGGATGGCGGAGTGAATCCTGCGGAAAACCCGATCTGGGCGGAAGGACCGCATATCTACAAGGTCGACAACTGGTATTACCTGCTGACGGCAGAAGGCGGCACGGCAGAACAGCATTCGCAGACCATCTACCGTTCTGAAAATTTGCGAGGGCCTTACGAGGCCGGCCCCTTCAATCCCATCCTCACGCAGCGAGACATGCCTGCAGATCGCCCGGACCGGGTGGAGGCCACCGGCCACGCGGATATCGTGCAGCTTGACGATGGCAGCTGGTGGGGTGTCTTCCTCGCCACGCGCCCGTTTGCCGGACAATCCACCCTGCTGGGGCGTGAGACATTCCTCCTGCCACTGGAATGGCAGGACGGCTGGCCGCGTTTCCTCGACCGGGGGGAGGCCGTTCCGATGGAACTTGCCAGGCCGGCACTGCCTGCAGGCCCGGCGGTGGATTACACGCACTGGCGCGAAGATTTCGGCGGGCAGCTATCCGGCGAATGGATAGGGCTGCGCACGCCGCAGAACATCCAGCAGATGGCGCTCGATACGCAATCGGGCGAGCTTCACCTGATTGCCGACAACGCTGCCGCAGGCAGCTTCGGCAAGCCGGCTTTCATCGGCAGGCGCGTGCGCCATCATTCCGCCGATATCGCCGCGCAGGTGGACTTTGCACCGAATGGCCCCGGCGATTTTGCCGGTTTGCTTGCCTTCATGGACGAGAACCACTTCCTCGCGCTCGGCAGGGAGCAGGGCAGGGTTGTCGCGCGGATGCGAACCGATGCGGCGCAGCCCGAAACGGGCGAAGTCGTTGCCGCACAGCCGGTGGCAGGGGATGGGCCAGTCGAGGTGCAGATCGCGCTGCGCGACGGCACGGCGGCCCTTTCATGGAGACCGGCGGGCGATGCGGCATGGCAACCGCTGGGCCAGCCGGTGAACGTGGAGCCGCTGGCATCCATCCACGCTGGATTGTTCACCGGGCTCGTCGTTGGCCCTTATGCCTATTCGCCGGACTAGCGCGAACTAGTTCCGCTCCTCCAGCCCCATCGCGCCCAGCATTCCGGGAAGCCATTCACCTGCTTCCCGGTCATAGAAGGGGAAGGTGTTGGCATAGGCCCACACGCATACGCCGATGCCGGTCGGCGCGAAGGCATCGGTAATCGTGCGATGATAGGCCACTCGCTCTTCCAGCGGGATATGCCGATCGTATGCGCCCGTTTCTCCCATGAAAGGCACCTTGCCGGTGCGATCGATAAAGGCCTGCACCGCCAGCACATCGTTCGCCAGCTTCGCAGCGTCTGCGGCCGTGGGGAAGGAGCGTCCCGGCGCAGGGATATCGGGCGCTGTCCAGTCCGCGCCCTGGTGAGTGAACTGGAACGGGTCGTAATAGTGGAACGTGGCGTGGATATTGGGATCCTCGGGCAGCGGCAGGGTCTCGAGCGAGTCGATGCCGCTCCAGTTCTCTCCGCCGATGATTACGGCCCTCGTGGGATGCGTGGCACGAACCGCCTCCAGCGCGGGCGAGAGCGTTTCCAGCAGGTTGGAATGGTCGAAATTGTTGTGCGGCTCATTCTCCAGCTCGAACCACAGCGTGTCCTCGGGGTAGCCGGCAAAGCGCTCTGCAATCTGGCGCCATACGCCGCCGTGCCAGTCCGCCACGGCCAGCGGATCCTCGTGGATCGGATCGAAGTGATGGCTGTTGAGGATGACGTTCAGATCCTCGGCCAGCGCCCAGTCCACGATCTGCTGCACACGGTCCATCCACGCAGCCTCGATGGTGTAGGGCGCGGTCTCGGCAGACTTGTTGTGCCAGCGAACGGGAATGCGGATGGTATCGAAACCCGCAGCGGCGATCCGCTCCATATCCTGCCGCGTGGTGGGCGCGCCGCCCCAGCTTCCTTCCTGCTCGGGTTCCAGCGTGTTGCCAAGGTTGATGCAGGTGCCAACAGGCAGTGCCTCCTGCTGCATCGCTGCGGGGGCGGCGTCATGCGCGTATCCGGGCGGTGTGCACAGCGCCAGCATGGAAAGTGCCGCTGCGGAGCGGAGCAGAAGATTTCGGCTGTAGTTTGTCATTGGGACACTCCGTTTAGGATGAGGACAGAACCAGGACGATGAAGCGGCGCATCTGCTCGTCCCTCTCCGGCCAGGCGGGGCCGTTCACGCCCCTTGCATGGGCGGGGATGTGATCGGCGGCGGCAGCCGCGTCGTGCGAGAACACGAAATGCTCGAACCACGTGCGCCAGGCATCGCGCTGCGCAGCGGGCTGATCCCTGATGGCCAGCATGGCATGCACCAGCGCCAGAAAGCCGCCGCCGTGCCGGGCGTCGTTGTGCCAGTAGTTCACCAGCATGTTGATCGGCGCACTGGCCGAGACATGGTGCCACCACAAGGTAGGCACGTAGATCGCATCGCCCGGCTCCAGATCGGCGAACAGCGCCTGTTCCTGCGCCTTGCGGAATCGTGGGAAGGTTTCGTGATCGGGGGCGAGCGGATCGACCATGCTGACAGGCTGGCCCGCCAGCGTGATGTTGAGCGGGCCGACATACAGATCGGGTGTCGCATCGGGTGGGAATAGGGTGAAGCGGCGCTTTCCCACGGCAACTACGGCGAAATTGTCTGACAGATCGAAATGGGTGGCGACCTGTGTTGCATTGCCCAGCCAGATGCGCGGCACCGCGCCCATCGCGCCTACAAGAGGGAGCGGATTGGCATCCAGCAGGGCGGGCACATGGGCCTGCATGTCGCTGGCCCCGGCGTAGATCCCTATCGGCTCTGTCTCGCCCGCGATTGTCTTCAGATGGTGGGAAAGGGCAGATAGCGTGGCTTTCTCACGCCGGAAATTGAAGCCCTTCATGTCCTCGGCGTAGAAGAAGCGGCCTTTCTCGCTTTGCGGCGCGATCATCACCTCTGCCGGCGCGCCCGTATCGCTCGCCTCGATCATGGAAAGCGCCGCTTCCGGATCTTCGTGACCGGCCTTCACCAGTGGCCAGTCGCTTGCCAGCCCGCGAATGACGAAGGGCCGGAAAGCCGGACGAAACTGCGCCTCGAACGTTTCCGCATCGCAGGGCGTGATTTCGTCGACTGGCTCCATGATCTCACCCTATTCGCAGGGAAGGATTTCTTGCGCGTCCGTTCCCAGCCTTACTTCGCTGATGGCATAATCCGCGGGCCCATCCGTCTCGAGAACGAAAGGCTGGGTCAAGCTGGTAACATCGGCGCCGTTCGCGCGCAGGCATTTTAGAGGAAGGCCATAGGTCACGAAATCATCGCTGACAGGCATCTGGACGCTGGCGAAACCTTGCGAGCCGTTGCCGATCGCGCCCAGCCGGGCCGTCGCTGGCGCTTCCCAGACCCTTGCCGTCACCAGCAGCATGATATCGGCATTGGTCTCTCTATCGATATCCACAGCCTCGAAATTGCGCAGTTGCACACTGGCCGAGCCATCGCTGATCGTGAAGCGCCGCGCGCCTTCCTGCACGCGGTAATTCTCGGCAGTCACGCGAACACGGCCACCCAGCGCCTCTGCCGGAACCGTGGTGATGCGCGTCTGTTCGCCGGTCGTTTCGCCCGTCACCAGCAAAGACCACCGCGCCGCCGGGGCCCCGGCGTTGAACCAGAGGCGGCTGTCGCCAGCGACATCTGCCGTGTCGAGCTCGGGCAGATCGCTCCACGCCTGCGGCGCATCATCGTAATCCAGCCCATAGCCGAAGGGATACAGAACGCCCTCGCTCAGCAGCGTGGTGCGTGGCCAATCGGCGGGCAGGGTGCCTGTAAAATCGAAGCGCGCGTCGCCACTCTCGTCGCCGATCAGCACATCCGCGATGCCGCCGCCCTCGCTGCCCGGCAGCCAGGCGACCACGAACGCGTCCGCTGCATTGAGCGCGGGGTTCGCATAGAGCGGACGGCCGGTGATCATCAGCGCGATAACCGGGATTCCCTGCGCTTTCAGCTCGCGGATGGTTTCATAGGGTGCCGTCAGTTCGGGGTCGAGCGTGAGCGCGGCCCGGTCCCCCTGGAACTCGGCATAGGGTGTCTCGCCGAACACCACGACGGCCGCATCGGGCCGCTGCGTAAAGCTGCCGTCGGGCGACAGGATGGCGCTGCCGCCGCCCTCTTCAACGGCTTGCCGTAGCCCGTCCCAGATGGAGGTTGCGCCGGGGAAATGGCTGTTATCGACGCCGGTGCCCTGCCAGCTGAGCGTCCACCCGCCGGATTGGCGCGCGATATCGTTCGCCCCGTCGCCAGCCACCAACAGGCGGCCACCGGGCGCGAGAGGCAGGACGCCCTCGTTCTTCAGCATCACCAGCGACTTGCGCACCGCCTCGCGCGCAACCGCGCGATGCTCTGGCGCGCCCAGAAGTTCGTACTGGCCGGACAGAAGGCGCTGCGAGGGCCTGCCCGCATCGAACAGGCCGAGCCGGCCTTTTACCCGCAGGATACTGGCAACGGCCTCGTCGATCCGGTCCATCGGAATGGTGCCCGCCTCTGCGCGGGACAACAGGTCGTCATAGATCGCTTTCCAGGTGTCAGGCGCCATGTACATGTCGATGCCGGCGTCCAGCGCCTGCGGGCAGCTCTCGTTCGTGCACCCGGCAACCTGCCCGTGGGCATTCCAGTCAGAAACCACGAAACCACCGAAATCCATCCTGTCTTTCAGGACTCCGGTGACGAGCGACCGGTTGCCCGTCATCTTCACGCCCTGCCAGCTGGAAAAGCTGACCATGACGGTAGAAACGCCTTCCGCAATGGCTGGGCCGTAGGGCAGGCCGTGGATGTCGCGCAGATCCTCCTCGCTGATGGAACTGTCGCCCTGGTCCACTCCGGCATCGGTTCCGCCATCGGCCAGGAAATGCTTGGTGGACGCGATGACGTAGGGGCCCGACAGCAGATCGTGATTGTCCGGCGGCCCCTGCAATCCGCGCACCATCGCCCCAACGTAGGAGGCGACCAGTTCGGGATCGGATGAATACCCCTCGTAGGCGCGGCCCCAGCGGAAATCCTGTGGCACGGCCACTGTCGGCGCGAAGGTCCATTCCTGCCCCGTCACGCGGATCTCGCGCGCGGTGATGGCACCGATCTGTTCCACCAGATCAGGATCGCGCATTGCGCCAAGGCCGATATTGTGCGGAAACAGCGTTGCGCCGATGATGTTCGAATGGCCGTGTACCGCATCGGTGCCCCAGATCATCGGGATGCCCACGCCGCCGTCCGACCGGTCTACCGACGCGAGATAGAAATCGTCCGCAGCCGCCAGCCATTCGGGCGCGGGGGCCAGATCGTTGCCACCCGGGCCGCTGTTACCGCCAACCAGAATGGAGCCGAGATTGTATTCCCGCACATCTTCCGGCGTGACGCAGCACAGATCCGCCTGCACAAGCTGGCCGATTTTTTCCTCGATCGACATGCGCGACAGCAGATCGACAATGCGCGCCTCGTCCCCGGCATTGTGCGGCACGGGATACTCGTAGGCAGGCCAGATCTCCGGATTCGCCACGCCAGCGCCAACTGCCGATGTGGATGCGGAAGCGCCTTCCCCGGTAGCGGTACGCGCGGGCTGTGCAGGGATATCCTGCGGTACGGCAGCGCATCCTGCCAATAAGGCAGCTGCAAGCGAAACATTCGCCAATCCGCGAATACGATCCATTCGACAATCCTCCCCATGCGCAATGTGAGCGCTATCATTACGCTAAGAAATGACGGTGACGGTGTCAATTCAGTTGGAGCGATACTTACCGTATGCGAATTGAAACGGTCTGGGAAAAGGAATGCGTCGGGAAGGCATGGGGCATCAGCCACCGCTGTTCCGATAGCTCTCTAATGTTTGATAGCGGTATCATCGCCGCTCCTATGCGAAGTGCGATGACGGCGAAAATCGCAACCCGAGCGTTTCCCGATTGGAAAACCGCTTCGCAAGGAAAGGGAAGTGGTGCCCGGGGGCGGATTCGAACCACCGACACGACGATTTTCAGTCGTCTGCTCTACCCCTGAGCTACCCAGGCATTCTTCAGGCTGCGAGCGGCAAATGCTGGCTCGCAATCAAGGGAAGCGCGCCTATGGCGAACCCTCGTGCGCTTGGCAAGACCCCAATTCAGTCTTCCGGCGCAATATCTTCAGGCGAGGCGGCGGGGCCGGGCACGGCGTAGCCATCGCCAAACCACTTCGCGAGATCGCGATCGCGGCAGCGGCTGGAACAGAAGGGACTGAATTCCTCGGTGCGGGGCTTCTTGCAGATGGGGCAGGGTTTCGTGCTCATAGGCTGACAAGCTGGGCGTGGGATGCTTCCATCGCAAGGGCGGGGTCGCACATTGTCGACACCTGGCGCCCCGTGCGGCGCTGCAATTCCTCCAGCAGGGGGGCCGATAGCTGCGCGATGACGGCGGGATGGGCGCGCATTTCCACAGCGCCTGCGCCCTCCAGATGCTCCGCCCGGCGCAGCAGCTGGCGCGCGGCAAAGGCACTGCGGTGATAGGTGGCGCGCTGCAACAGGGAAGGGCGTTCCAGCCGCGCCACGATCTGCACGAAGCCAAAGCCGTTCATGGCCGTGCGTTCATGCGGCCAGCGGGCCAGCGCATCGGCCAGCGCCGAATCTACAGCGCGGCGATCCTCCTTTGCCGGAAGGGTGGGGAAATCCACGCCGATATTGCCGCGCAGGTCCAGCCGCTTCATCGCCTGGGAGAGGGCCAGCGCAGCCTCCAGCGCCAGTTCGCGGGCGGGCAGATCGCCATCCACATCGCACACGGTCATGGCAGGGGTGCAGGCGAAATGCAGTGCACCCCCACTGAAATCGACGTGGCCGTCCATTGCTTCGCCCATCAGTTCATCCCAGTCGCACTCGGGAAACTGGCGCACCGTGCGCACGGCATGGCCTGCACCGGATAACGTTTCTGCAAGCGAAGGGGCAGGGCGTACGGGCGCAGTGGTGGGGCGCGCATGGGCGTGTTTCGCCCGGCCAACCTCGGCCAGCGCGGGGCGCACAATCTGGAGACGGATGCGCGCACCCTCGGCGGCATCGGCGGGCAAACGGTCCACCAGCGCGATTTCGCCATTGTCGAAGGTGGCGGTGCCGCGACGGCTGCCCTTGCGGCGGGTGGTGAGCACGGCGTCCTCCACCAGTCCCGAGGCAAGGCCGCCGGGCCACATCACGATCGCTTCGGCAATTTCTCCGCCTTCGAGCCGGATCGCGCGATGTTCGCCAATCCCTTCCTCGAGGAACCACTCAGCCAAGGGCGTATCCGGCGGATTGCAGCAGCGTGCGCGTTTCGTAAAGCGGAAGGCCCATCACGGCGGAATGGCTGCCCTGTATCCAGGGGATCAGCGCCTCCGCCATGCCCTGTATGGCATAGCCGCCCGCCTTGCCTTCCCATTCGCCGCTGGCGATGTAGGCATCGATTTCATCGGGGGTGAGCAGCTTGAACTTCAGTTGCGTCTCGCTGATCTTCTCGCGCAGCACGCCATCGGGCATGGCCAGCGCGATGGCCGAGAATACGCGGTGACGGCGGCCAGAGAGCAGCGCCAGGCATTCGCGTGCCGTCGCCTCGTCATCGGCCTTTGGCAGGATGCGGCGGCCTGCGGCCACAACGGTATCCCCGCCCAGAACGCAGCCGCCTGATCCATCCACGGCCAACGCTTTTTCACGCGCCATGCGCTGCGCATAATCGCGCGGCAATTCAGCAGGGCGCGGTGTCTCGTCTATATTCGCCGGCGCGACGGCATCGGGTTCCACACCCAGCCGCGCCAGCAGATCGCGGCGTCGCGGGCTGGCGGAGGCGAGGATCAGCCGTGGTGGTGCGGTGGTCACAGGCGCTGCAATCGCGCCCTAGCCGTTATATCCCGGCGGTCCGCTGCGGCCTGGCATGAAGCGATAGGTGATGCGGGCCTTGGTGAGGTCATACGGCGTCAGTTCGCACAACACCTCGTCTCCCACCAGCACGCGGATGCGGTTCTTGCGCATGCGGCCAGCGGTATGACCCAGAACCTCGTGGCCGTTCTCGAGCTCGACGCGGAACATTGCGTTAGGCAGCAGTTCCACCACCTTGCCGCGCATTTCGAGAAGTTCTTCCTTAGCCATTCAGTCAATCGGTCCTTGTGCTTGTGCGGTGATATTACCGTGTCGTGGCCGCGCCTTTAGCGCCGCAGCGTGCAAAATGGAAGATAGGCCATGTATCGCGCGTTTAAAGGCGCGGCAGGCGCGACACTTTTGCGACAAAATAAGACATTGGCCCATCTTGTCCGTTTGTGCGTTGCACAACATATGCGCTGATCACGGGGGGAATTCCTTTTGTTTGCGGAGAGTTCCGATTCTTTCAAAATCCATGTCTTGCAGCGTGCTGGCGATCACTGCCGCGCTGTGCGCTTTTCCCGCGAGTCCCGCGATTGCGCAGGATGGCCCCGCCGGGCCAGCCGCGCAGGATGCTCCTCCTCCTGCCGAGGATCAGCCCACTGACGAGGATGTGAATACCATCTACGTGCTGGGTGCGCGCCTGCTGGGCCAGGTGGACGCGCCGGAGCCGCCGATTCTCGATCTGGATCAGGAAGACATCGCTGCATACGGCGCTGGCTCGATAGAGGAACTGCTGGAGGCGCTTGGCCCGCAGGTCACTTCCTCACGCGGGCGCGGTGGCGGGGGCCGTCCCATCATCCTGGTGAACGGCGTGCGCATCTCCTCCTTCCGCGAACTGCGCAGCTATCCGCCCGAAGCCATCGAACGCACGCAGGTGTTTACCGAGGAAGTGGCCCAGCGTTATGGCTATTCCCCCGATCAGCGCGTGGTGAATTTCATCCTCAAGGACAATTTCTCCAGCCGCGAAATCGAGGTGGAATACGGCCAGCCCTTCGACGGGGGCTATTCGCAGCAGGAGGTGGAAGGCACCTATCTGCGGATTGACGGGCCGAGCCGGCTGAACCTGAACGTGGAGTGGGAAAACTCCAGCCCGCTGACAGAGGCGGAGCGCGGGATCATCCAGGCAGAAGGCAGCGATCCCGATCTTGCCAGCGATCCCGACCCGGCGCAGTTCCGCACCCTGGTGGCAGACACCTCGGGCGTGGAGGCCACCGCCAACTGGACCACGAAGATCGGCGAAACTGGTCCGGCCATCTCGCTCAACTCCACTTACGAGCGCAGCGACAGCCTGCGGCTGCAAGGGCTGGATACCGTGTTTCTGGCCGATCCCGACGGCAACACCGCGCTGCGCACATTCAACGCGGCCAATCCGCTGACGGTGGATTCGCGCAGCGAGAGCTATTCGCTGGGCAGCACCGTAAATTTCCGCACCGGCGACTGGGAAATCACCGGCACGCTGGATGGCACGTATAACGACAATATCAGCCGCACCCAGCAGCGCATCGACACCGTCGGACTGGTGGCCGATGCGGCAAACGGGGCCTTGCCCATCGATGGTGAGCTTGGCTCGTTCTCCTCCGCGGGTTTCGACGAATCGCTGAGCGATACCTACACCGCCAACGCACTTGTCACCGCGCGCGGCGTGCCACTGTACCTGCCCGCCGGGGATCTGGCGGTGACGCTGCGCGGCGGCTACAACTGGACCCGGATCGAAAGCAGCGACACGCGCGCGCTGGCAAGCGATGTGCAATTGACGCGCGGAAACGTTTTCGGCGGCGCGAACATCGCCATTCCGCTCACCAGCAGGGACGAGCAATTTCTCGATGCGCTGGGCGATTTCACGCTGAACCTGAATGCAGGCGTCAATTACCTTACCGATTTCGGCACATTGCAGGATTGGACGGTGGGCCTGACGTGGGGCGTTACGGAACGCCTGACCCTGACCGCCAATCACATCAATCGCGAAGTCGCGCCCTCGCTCGGCCAGCTGGGCAATCCGGCAATCGCCACGCCGAACGTACCGCTGTTCGATATCGCCAACAACGACACGGTGCTGGCCACCGTGATTAGCGGCGGCAATCCCGATCTTCCCGCCCAGACGCAGAGCGACTGGAAGTTCGGCCTGATCTGGGAACTGCCTTTCATCGACGATGCCACCGTGTCGGTGGATTATTTCGACAACCATTCCGAGAACGTGACGAACGGCCTGCCAACGCTGACACCCGCGATCGAGGCGGCGTTTCCGGGCCGCGTTACGCGCGATGCCACGGGGCGACTGGTGCAGCTGGATGATCGCTTCGTCACCTTTGCGGAGCGTGACGAGCAGCGCCTGCAGTTCGGCCTGAACCTCTCGGGCCGGATCGGCGGCGATGACGATGGCGGGCGCGAGGGTGGCGAGCGTGAAGGTGGCAGGCGCGGCGGCGGTGGACCCGGTGGCGGGGCGCCCGATGGCGCTGCCAATCGCGGGCCGAATGCCGGCGGAAGTGCCGGGCGGGGCGGACCGCCCAATGCAGAGCGGATGCAGCAGATGCGCGCAACCTTCTGCGAGCGCGAACCTACCGAACTGATCGACCTGTTCAACCGCGCCATTGCCGCGCAGGCAGCGGGCGAGGAACCGCCAGTGGGCGCCGACGGGCAGCCGCTGAGCATTCGGCCGCAGATGTTGCAACGTCTTGCGGGCGAGGATGGCCGGGTGGATCCCGAACGCTTCGCCGCCATACGAGAGCGCGTGTGCAGCGCCGACACCCAGCAAGCCGGGCAGCAGCCCAGCCAGGGCCGTCGCGGGCGTGGGGGTGGCCGCATGGGACGCATGATGGGCGGCGGAAACGATGGCCCGCCCACGGGCCGCTGGTTTTTCAATCTCGACTACACGCTGGAACTGGATAACACCGTGCTGATCGCGGACGGTATCCCTCGGCTGGACTTGCTGGATGGCGATGCGCTGTCCGGCGGGGGAGAGCCGCGGCACGGCGTGCGGGCGCGCGGCGGCGCGTTCTATGATGGTTACGGCCTGATCCTGTTCGCCAGCTACGTTGGCGAATCGCGGCTTGCGGGATCGGGCCTTTCAGGCAGTACGGACCTGTTCTTCGACGATTACGTGAACGTCAGCCTGCGTGCTTTCGCCGATCTGGGGCAGCGGGAAAGTCTGGTGGAAAGCGTGCCGTTCTTCGAAGGATCGCGCGTTGGGCTGAGTGTCAGCAATTTGTTCGACACGCGCCAGAACGTGGTGGACAGTAATGGCGACACGCCGCTGCGCTACCAGCCTTTCCTGATCGACCCCGTGGGCCGGAGCTTCGAAGTGGAATTCCGCAAGCTGTTCTAGTGCGGCGAAAACGGGGGTGGGCGCGCTGCCCGCCCCCGGTTTTCGCAACACCTGTCAGGGCTGGGCAGCCGTCACCAGCTTGCCAAGCGTGTTCCAATCCGGACGGGGGGACCAATTGCGGTTGGCACCAAGGTAGGAATGCTGGTCGAATTCCAACAAACCGATGATCGTTTCCGCCACGATCGTCGCACCCACCGGGCCGAGCGCCTCGCCTTCTTTGGTGCTGCCATTCGTTTCCGAACGACCGATCACTTCCGCTTCGGCGAGGATATATAGCCAAAGCGGAATGCCGTGCTCGGGCAGGTCAGAATTGATCTGTCCGATCTTCGCTACGACCTTGTCGATTGTCGCCTGATCGCAATCGATAGCCTCTGCAACTTTCTCTCCGCCGGGGAGAAGAAAAGTGTTGCCACGCAGCAGGTTGCGTGTCGCCAACGAGTTCTCCCCCTCGGTGATGAAGGGCAATTTCAAAAGGTCGCCCGCCAGCTTCGTATCCAGCTTCTGGGCACGCTCCACCTGCCTGCCTTCTGGCGTATCCAGCAATTCGTGCCAGTCGACCACGCCCTTCGCATCGGTAAGCGCATCGAACCCGCGACCCAGGATCGCGCCAAACAGTTCCAGCGGTGATTTAGCTTTCTGTACCTGTATCTTCATCGGGATCATCGAATGGCCGAAGCGATAGGCGGCCACGGAAAATTCGATGGGAATGAAGGGCGTGCCACCGCAATAGTGCATGCGCCCGCACCCGAGTATTTTCTCCACCACCGGGCGCCCGCACATGGCGACGAGAAAATCGTTCACCACGGCCCATTGGTAATGCCACGAGGTTTCTCGCCGCGCCGCTTCGTAGAGTTCGTGGCCCTCGCAACCTTCCTCCGCATGCAGCGTGTCGCAAACATGGTTGTGAAAACGGATCATGGCCAGCTGCAACTGGCTGATGACGCGGTTCTCGTCATTGCGGGGATCGCCGATCATTGCGCGGCCATTGGGGCTGCGCAGAAGATCGTCGTTTGCGAGGCCATTCTGGCCAGGGTTGTCGGCTCCCGTCAGCAGTTTGGCCCCGCCAAAGCTGCCGCCCTGAACAAACAGATAGGGCTGGGCTTCAGGGCCCAGGCCATAGATGCAGTCAAGGTCAAGCGTCGGTGTGCGGACATTGGAAATTTCGCCGGGATTATCGACTACGCTATCGAAACTGGTGGAGGCATCCAGCGTAATGTCGTGGTCCACGAACTGGCCAAAGAATACCATGCCCACGGGCACGCTATCAGTGCGGTCGTCGTCGTTTCCGCCGTCCATCGGCCCGCCGTCCCGGCCGATCTCCTCCAGTATTGCTTTTGGCGTGTATGCCGGGCTGATATTTCCGAAAAGACGACCGAACCGGTCGTCGCGTTGCTTCGTTTCGTAATGGCCGCGCACACAATAGGCAGACATGCCTTCCAGCGGCTTCATTCCATGATGGTCCTGGACACTCATAGCCAATCTCCTTGAACATTCGTTCGCAAATGTGTTGATAAGGATTGTTGGCGACCCCGCACCAGAATGGGCCACATGTATGTGGCGGTATAGCGACGTTAACCGTATTCCAGCGCATTCAGCACACTGCTGGCGGCGTTTTGAAGGGTTGGCCTAAAGACCCTGCGCGGCGGCGTGGGCGGATGCCCATGCCCACTGGAAGTTATAACCGCCCAGCCAGCCCGTCACATCCACGGCCTCGCCGATGGCGAACAGGCCCGGCACCTTGCGTGCCTCCATCGTTTTCGATGACAGTTCGGAAGTATCGATCCCGCCCACGGTCACTTCCGCCTTGGCGAAACCCTCCGTGCCGCTGGGGTGGAATGTCCACCCGGCCAGCTTGTCCGACGCGGCGCGCAGGGACTTGTCCGGGATATTTCCCAGGTCGCCTTCCAGCGAAAGGCGCTGCGCCAGCGTATCGGCCAGCCGGTGCGGCAGGTGATCGCGCAGCACGGCGCGCAGCGTGGCAGACGGGCGGGCGCGCTTTTCCTCCACCAGCCAATCGGCGGTGTGATCGGGCAGGAAGCGGATGGATACAGGATCGCCCGGCCGCCAGTAACTGCTCACCTGCAGGATGGCAGGCCCGGAAAGCCCGCGATGCGTCATCAAAGCAGCTTCGCGGAAAGTGCTCTTGTTCGCGGTCGCCTCCACCTCGGCAGACACGCCGGAAAGCTCGCGGAACAGCACGTCGTCTCCGCCCAGCGTCAGCGGCACGAGGGCGGGGCGCGGTTCGATCACTTTCAGGCCGAACTGTCGTGCCAGCCGGTACGCGAAATCGCTTGCGCCCATCTTGGGGATGGACGGTCCGCCGGTGGCCAGCACCAGCGCAGGCGCGGTGAACGTGCCGTTCTGCGTGGCGACGGTGTAGCCCGATGCATCGCGCGTTACACTGGCGACATCCTCGTTACAGCGGATATCTACCGTGCCCGGCCCTGCCGCGCATTCATCCAGCAGCATCTCAACGATCTGCTTCGCGCTGCCATCGCAGAACAGCTGGCCCAGGGTCTTTTCGTGCCAGGCGATGCCGTGCTTCTCCACCAGGTCGAGAAAATCGCGCGCGGTGTACCGGCTCAATGCAGACTTGGCGAAGTGGCGGTTGGAGGACAGGTAATTGGCAGGACTGGCACCGATATTGGTGAAATTGCAGCGTCCACCGCCCGAGATCAGGATCTTCTTGCCCACCGTTCCGGCCCGCTCCAGCACCAGCACGTTGCGCCCCCGCTGCCCGGCCTTCGCTGCGCAGAAGAGGCCCGCCGCGCCGCCGCCAAGGATGATGGCGTCATGTTTCACGTCAGGCAACGGGCAGCTCTGTTTCCGGCTGGCCACGCGCGGCAAGGAAGTAGAACAATGTACCTATTGCCAGCAGCCCGGCGAATACCAGCACCGCCTGCCCGTTCACCTGCAAGGCCACGAATACGCTGACGGCGATGGCCAGCGCAGCGCACAGGGCGTGCAACGGCCGCAGTGTCCCCTCCCGCCATTCCAGCGTGGGCAGGGCCGCGGCGCAGATGCAATAGGTCACCAGCCGGATCAGCGTCCCCGCCACGGCCAGCACGGCAAAACCCTCCCACATGCCAAAGGCGATGCTGGCGACCCCTGTGAAGATGATGGCGTTGGCAGGCGTGCCGAAACGTGGCGACACGCCCAGGAACCAGCGCGGCAGCATCCCGCGCTGCGCCATGCCATAGATCAGGCGCGGCTGGGTGGTGGAACCGTTGAAATTGTTGGCGGCGATGCTGAAGGCGGCGGCCACCACGATGGCGATGGAACCAATGTCTCCCATGGTTTCCAGCGCCGCGCCCGCCAGCGCATTCTCCTCGTTTGCCACGGCGGGCGCGATGGCGAGATAGGCCCATATCACCGCCATGTAGAGCGCGGTAACGGCCGTTACCATCGTCACGATGGCCAAAGGTATGTCGCGGCGCGGCGATCGCATTTCGCCGGCAGGCTCCGTCACAGCTTCGAACCCCATGAAGGCGTAAAACGTCAGCAGCACCACCGTTTCCACCTCGGTAAAGGCGGGAATTCCAAAGCCGATGCCCGGATTGCCTGCGACGAGGGCAGAGATCACCAGGGCGCCCAGCGGCAAGACTTTGAACATCGTCATCACGCCCAGCGTGCCGACAGCGCTTTTCATGCCCACCAGGTTGATGATGGTGATTGCCGCCAGGATCGCGGCGATTGTCACCGCTTCCCATGCCGGATCGGCAAGGGCGGGGAACAACGCGGCAAGATAGGCCACCATCACGCTGGTATTGGCTGCCGCGGTAACGATGGCGCTGGCATAGCGGGCCCAGCCCGCCTGAAAGCCCACGAAGCGCCCGAATGCCGCCTCTCCATACAGTACCGGGCCGCCGCTGTTCTCGAACCGGCGCGCCAGCCAGGCATAACATAGCGCCAGTGGCATGAAGGCGATCCCGCCTGCCAGCATCAGCCACGGCGCAAAGCTGCCGACGCCAGCGGCCAGCACGGCGGGCAGGGCGAAGATACCCGCGCCGATCATCCCGTTCACGGGGAACAGCGCGGTGCCCCAGAAGCCCACCGTGCGCGGCAGGGCGGCGGTTTTTTCCATGCGAAATTCCCCTGTGAACCCGAAACCCGCACGCTGCCCTGTGGGGAGGGGCAGCGCAAGCTTTGCCAAGCGGGCGCTCATTACCTATCTCATCCGGCATGTCACGAACCGAAGCCGGATCTCCTTCAGACCCTCGCGGAGCAGAGCGTTTCAACGAGGAACGCGCCGCGTACACGGTGAAGGGCAATTCCCAGCCCGATCTGGAAGCCGGCGTCACCGCCATCCGTGAGGTGGTGAAGACGCTGAAGCCCAAGCCCGGCGTCTACCGGATGCTGGATGCGCGCGGAGACGTGCTCTACGTCGGCAAGGCCCGCAGCCTGAAGGCGCGTGTTGCCAATTACACGCAGGTGAAGAACCTGACGAACCGTCTGCAACGTATGGTCAGCCAATGCTGCGCGATGGAGATCGTCACCACCAACTCGGAGGCCGAGGCGCTGCTGCTGGAAGCGCAGTTCATCAAGCGGTTCCGCCCGCCGTACAATGTGTTGCTGCGGGACGATAAGAGCTTCCCCTTTATCCTGCTGCGCGAGGGGCATGATTTTCCGCGCATCCAGAAGCATCGCGGCGCGCGCAAGGCGAAGGGCAATTACTACGGCCCCTTCGCCAGCGCCGGATCGGTGAACACCACGATTAATGCGCTGCAGAAACTCTTCCTGCTAAGATCTTGTACCGACAGCTTTTTCTCCCGCCGGGACCGGCCCTGCCTGCTTTACCAGATAAAGCGGTGCAGCGCGCCGTGCGTGGGCCGGATCGACAAGGAAGGGTATGACCAGCTGTTGCAGGAGGCGAAGGATTTCCTCGGCGGCAAATCGGGCGCGGTGCAGGCGCGGATAGAACAGCAGATGAAAAAGGCGGCGGAGGATCTCGATTTCGAAACCGCCGCGCTGCTGCGCGACCGTTTGCGCGCGGCCACCTTCATCCAGGGCAGCCAGGCGATCAACGCCGATGGCGTCGGCGATGCGGACGTGTTCGCGCTGGCGGCGAAGGGCGGGCAGATCGGCGTGCAGGGTTTTTTCGTGCGTGGCGGGCAGAACTGGGGGCACAAGGCCTTCTTCCCCACCCACACGCAGGATCTGGACAATGCCGAGGTGCTGGCGCGCGTGCTGGCGCAATTCTACGAGGAAGTGCCGCCGCCGCGCACCATCCTGGTGGACCGCGAATTGCCGGAGCAATCCTTGCTGGAGGAGGCATTCGGAGAGCTCGCCCAGAAGAACGGCAAGGGCCGCAAGGTCGAGATCAGCATTCCCCAGCGCGGGGACAGGCGAAAGCTGATGGAGCAGGCCAGCCGCAACGCGACAGAGGCGCTGGACAGGCGCTTGGCGGAAACCGGCACGCAGGCAAAGATCATGCGCGAGATGACCGATTTCCTCGAACTGGGGGACATTCCTGCGCGCATCGAGATCTACGACAACTCCCACATCCAGGGCAGCAAGGCCGTGGGCGCGATGGTGGTGGCGGGGCCGGAAGGTTTCCTCAAGAACCAGTACCGCAAGTTCAACATCAAGAGCGCGCAGACGAATGACGATTTCGCCATGATGCGAGAGGTGATGCACCGCCGCTTCAGCCGCGCGATGAAGGAAGATCCGGATCGCACGAGCGGACTGTGGCCCGATCTGGTGCTGCTGGATGGCGGCAAGGGGCAGATGTCTTCCGTGCAGGACACGCTGGAGGAATTGGGCATCGAGGACGTGCCATTGATAGGCATTGCGAAGGGTCCCCACCACGGGCGCGAGGGGCGTGAGGTGTTTCACTTCCCCGACGGGCGCGAGAAGATGCTGCCCACCAATTCGCCGGTATTGTTCTATCTCCAGCGCCTGCGGGACGAGGTCCACCGCTTTGCCATTGGCGCCCATCGCGCAAAGCGCAGCCGCGCGATTTCAGCATCGCCGCTGGACGAGATCCCCGGCATTGGCCCCTCGCGAAAGCGCGCGCTGCTGCTGCATTTCGGCACGGCGAGCAAGGTGCGCGCCGCTGCGCTGGACGATCTGAAACGCGTCCCCGGCGTCAGCGCCAGCGTGGCGCAGACGATCTACGATTTCTATCACGCTGGAGGATGAGTTGAACATGGCCGGAACCAGAACCAGAACGAGAACGAGAGGCGTGCGCGCCGTGGCCAGCGCGGGGCTGACACTCGCCGCGCTCGCTTTCGCCAATCCCGCCTTTGCGCAGCACGCTGATGATGATGCCTCCAAAGGTACGGCTCGGCCCGTCACTCCGCTCAATCAGGCGGAATGGGCGAGACGGATTATCGAGGGTTATCCCGTGGAGGCCCTTCGTACGAACGCACAGGGCACGGTCGGCGTTACTCTCACGATCGATACGCAAGGCAGGGCGGCGGCATGCAAGGTTCGCAGCAGCAGCGGCCATCAATCTCTGGATAATGCCGCGTGTGGCGGGATGATCGAACATGCCCGATTTACGCCTGCCATCGGCGACGATGGGGAGCCGACAACGGGCAATTGGTCCACGAATGTCGTCTATTCGATAGACCATACCTATCACGTCCTGCCTGGCGATAGCCCGCCTGCCTGACGTGGGCTGCTTCGGTAACTCGTCCATGTCGGACCAGTTGATGTCCGCGTGGGTGCGGTTGCAAAAAGACTTGGTTATCGCTCACGCCGATGCTCTGCCTGCCCAGCGGAATGCCGTCTTCCACTCTGTAGGGCCGCCATTGTTGACGGCGATGCGACGCGCGTCGCGCCTCAGGCCGTATGCGGCGGGGCCTGCTGTGCCTTCAGACGGCGTGCCTGGAAGGCGAAGCGCGCCGCCTTGCCGACATCGTTCTGGAACGATGAATTGACGATCCCGCCCACGGCAGAGCCGAGGATCGGCACAACCATGCCGGCGCGGCTGCGGAAGGAGGTGAGGGCGATGGCACGCGAGACACGTTCCACCGCCTGATCGATGACGGGGGTAATTTCCTCGTGATCGGCGTCCACCAGATCACCGTCCGGCCCGATGTTGGCTTCCAGCGCGGCGATCCGCCTGTCGCGCTCCTTCGGCTCGTCCAGAGCGGAAAGTTCCAGGATCTGCAGGCGGAAAAGCTTCTCGCGCGGGCCGTCTCCGTCATAGCCAAAGGCCTTGCCGGTATCGCGGATCACGCGCAGCGCGATGGCGATGGTAGCGGGAATATCCAGCCCCGCCGTCACCACGCCGCCAAGCCCTGCCGCAGCGCCGCTGGCACCGCTGATGCCGCGCGCGGCGCGGGCCACGCCCTTGGCCGCATCATGCGCGGCTTCGATGTTTTGGGGATCATGATTGAACCGCACCAGCGGAGGCATCGCAACAGCTGTATCCAGGCCTTTCAGCACCGCTTCCACCAGCGGCTTTGGCACCATTCCGGCGATGGCCTTGCCGAATGGATGGGTGAGGCGTTCGATCCCCCGTCCCAGCCACGATGGCTTGCTGCGACGATAGCGGGCCTGTTCTTTCTGAAGATCCATGCCCTGCAAACGTTTTCCGACAAACGCTGTTCCCTTGACGCCGGTCAATGACAGCTTGCGGGCAGCAGGCGCATCCTGCCGCAATAAAGGAGGATGTTCCCATGCGATCAATTCTTGTTCACGCTATCGACGATGGCAATTTCGAAGCCCGGCTACAGGCGGCGCTCGATCTATCGCGGGCCTTCGATGCCCATCTGACTCTGGTGCAGACCATCGCCTACGATCTGCTGGTACCCACCGATCCGTTCGGCGTTTCCGCCGTGGAAGTCACCGATGCCATGCGCAAGCTGGCGAGGGATTTTCGCGACAAGGTTGAAGCGCGGCTGCGACAGGAAGACGTACGTTGGGAATGGCGGGACGAGGCCGGTTACGAGGGGCGAAGCCTTGTGCGCCATGCCGCGCTCAACGATCTCGCGATCGTCGGCAGTTCCCATTCCGGCAGCGGAGGCCGTGCGGCGGCGAACCTGGCTGGAATGCTGGCCATCCATTGCCGCACGCCGATCATGGTGGTGCCCGATGACGCGCGCGGCCTGCCCGTTGGCAAGGCCGCTGCGGTGTGCTGGAACGGCTCGATGGAATGCGCGCACGCCGCGCGACTGGCCGTCCCGCTGCTGGCCAGGGCGAGCGCGGTGCATATCCTGCGGGTGGGCCAGCCAGCGGAAAAGGAGGACGAGGTTCTGCCGCCCAGCGCAGGCGCCGCCTATCTGCAGCGGCACGGCGTCGATTGCGAGATCGTGGACCTGCCCAGCGGCAGCGAAACGGTGGCCGAAACGCTGCACAAGGCTGCCGAAGCGCGCGAGGCGGACTTCATGGTGATGGGCGCATACGGCCAGGCGCGCATCGTGGAAACGCTGTTTGGCGGGGTAACGCGCAGCGTGCTGGCGAAACCGCCGATGCCCGTGCTGATGGCGCATTAACTGGCGCTGCGCACCGCAGCGGCTCAGGTGTGGCGCAGCATCCCTTCCTGCACTACGCTGGCCACCAGCCGCCCGTCGCGCGTGAAGATCTGCCCGCGGCCAAAGCCGCGCGCATGGCCCGACCACGGGCTTTCGGTAACGTAGAGCATCCATTCGTCGGCGCGGAAATCCTCGTGGAACCACAGCGCATGATCGAGGCTGGCAGCCTTTATGGAGCCGTCGAAGATATTCTTCCCATAGGGCTGAATTGCCGTTGCCAGCAGCTGGAAATCCGAGATGTAGGACAGCACAGCGCGGTGCAGCGCGGGTTCGGCAGGCAGGGAGGCGACAGTGCGAAACCAGACGTGGCTGATGGGCTCGCGCTCTTCAGGATTTACCCAGTCACGCGATTCCACGGATCGGAAGTCGACCGGATTGGGGCGCAAGGCCAGGGTACGAAGCTGCCCTTCCGGCAGGTATTGCGCCAACCTCTTGCGAATTTCGGCATCGGATTCCAGGCTTTCGGGATCGGGCACGTCCGGCATCTGCGGAGACTGGTACGAGGGGCCATCGACCGGCAACTGGAACGATGCGGTAAGGTTCAGAATGGGCTTGCCATCTTGGCTGGCCACCACGCGCCGATTGGAAAAACTGCGCCCGTCCAGATCGCGCTTTACGCGGTATTCAATAGGCAGATCGTCATTGCCGGGACGCAGGAAATAGGCGTGCAGCGAATGGGCTTCGCGCGCGTCGTCCACTGTGCGCCGCGCAGCGCCCAGCGCCTGGGCAATGGCCTGTCCGCCGAACACGCGGCCCGTGCCATCGGGCCGGCGCCTTCCGATGAAGCGATCGCCACCCTTGGGTTCAAGATCAAGCAGGAGAACAAGGTCTGCGACAAGTTGCTCGGGCGTTTGGGACGTTTGCGATGCCATATGTCCGCGCCATTGCGCAGCGTTTGGCGTTCGTCAAGCAAGCAGCCTGATCAAAGCAGTCCGGGGATGCGCCGCGCCACGCGGCAACCGAGCGCTTTCAGCCTGTTCCTGCGGGGCCAGCGCCTTGTGGGCTTGGGATCCATGCCGCGCTTGCGCAGCAGGTGGTTGAATGCGCGCGCATCGGCCTCCTCGTAACTCCATTTCGATCGCCAGGTGATCGACAGCGAGATAGAGGGGTGCGGGCCGTTCTTCACGAAATGCGGTGCCATTACAGGCACATACAGCGCGTCACCGGGATCGAGGCAGTAGGCCATTCCATAGTTGGAAAAGCTATCCTGCCAGCTGAGTTCGCGCGCGCCGCCGGTGTGATAGCTTTCGTGCAGCGTATCGCGCGCGAAGCGGCCGTCTCCTGCGGGATAGACCGTCATCTGCTTGTGCCCGCGCAATTGCATCAGGATGTTGTGCTCGGGATCGAAATGGTACGGGGTCACGGCATCGGGGCTGGAGACGAATATGAAGGATTGCGGGGTAAGCGGCGGGCCCGTCAGCGGCTCGATCACCTCGCGCAGTTCGTTCAGCAGTTCATGCAGCAACGCGGCATAGGCGGGGTTCTGCTCGACGTTCTTCAGCACCGCCCAGCTATTGGCGCTGTCGATCTCGCGGATGGTCTGCCCGATGGAGAGTCCGGTGCCTTCGGGCTTCCCCGTCACCCCGATGGTTACATCGCCGCGATTGTATTCCACGCTGGTGGCGGGCAGGCTTTCTGCCAGCATGGCCAGCGCGTCCAGCTCCAGCAGCGGGTGCCGGGAAAGGTCGTGTGTCAGCTTGTGCGGCCCCTCCGGATAGGAGGATGCGAAATAGGCGCGGCTGCGCGCCGGGAAGATCTGCTTCGGCCCGACGGAACGGCCCTGGAGGTTTCCGACATAGTGGCTCATTCCAGCCCCCCTGCGCCGCTGCCCGTTTCCATCCGGATGATCGCGGCAAATGCGGAACGGCGCAGGAAACCCCCGATGCCGATCGATATGCGTTCGATCTCCCGTCGTTCGCGCCAGAGGTGATCGATCATAGGGTGATCGGGAGCGGCGCAGCTATCGGCCCATTCGCACCCCTCCCGCTCCAGCAGGGCCATATTCTCGCGCTGCAGCAGCACGCCGGGAGAGAAGCGGGCGTATTCCTGATCGAACGCGGTCTTGAAGGAATAGGCGCCGCGCCCGGTGATGAAGGTGGCCAGCATCGCGATGGCGCGGCCATTCAGCCGCACCGCCAGCCGTTCCAGCCTGCCGCGCACGGCAGAGCCAGCGATGGCGGCCTGGAAGATGGCCTGCGTGCGCGGATCGCAATGCATCGCCGAACCGGCATCGCCCTTCCACCCGCCAGCCTCCAGTTCCAGGAATTCGCGCGTCCAGCCAGCGATGTCGGAATAGTCCGACAATCGCTCGACCGTCAGTTGCCCGTGTTCCTGCAGGCGGCGGTGCTGGCGGCGCAGTTCCTTGCGCTTCTTCGCGGGCAAGGCTGCCTCGAAATAGTCCTCCGCCGAGAGATTGCTGTGAAGCATTGCGCGCGCCTCGCGGTGAACGGTGGCGGCGCTGCGCCGCTGCCGGGCCAGCACGGCTTTCAGCGCATCGCGCAGCGGGCCGTGCGCAGGCACGTGAGAGAGATGCAGGAAGAACGCGAAGCCGCTTTCCTGATCGCACCAGTCCAGCAATCCTTGCCAGAAGGTCTGTTCCATTCCGCGCGCCACCAGCGGCTGGCCCAGGAAGCAGTTGGGATGCACCCAGTTGCGCAGGTGCGGGATGGGATGGCCGTAGTAATCGCGGGTGCGCAGCACCGGCAGCAATCCCACGAGCTCTCCATCCGCCTGCACCGCCAGCATGGCGACATGGCCCGCCGGGTCCAGCTCTCGCAGGGAAGGGAGGAGGTACCAGCTTTCGTAGAAGGGATTTGGCTCGCTCGTGCGCAAGGCGAGCGCATCCCAGGACTCGATTTGGTCGCGAGAATGAAAATCGCGCCAGTCGTGTTCCTGCACGATCACGCGGGGCGGGAATTGCGAGGCGAACGCGCCTGCACCAGCGCCGTCTGCGCCGCCTGTCGCACCCAGCAGGGCAAGGTGCCCGGTGAGAGGCATGTCATGCGCCACGCGAGAAGGTTAACGCGCGCTTCGGGGAAATGCCGGATTGCATGACTGTGCCCTAGCCGCGCAATGGCAAGGAACCCTTAAGCGGTAAGGTAAAAAAAGCCCTGCCAGGCGCGAACCCGGCAGGGCCTTGGATTACCCCGAGGGGTAAAATCGCTGGGGTGGTTAACCCACGCCGGCCAATGCGGCGAGCAATAGCAGCGCCACGATATTCGTGATCTTGATCATGGGGTTAACCGCAGGACCGGCGGTGTCCTTGTAGGGATCACCCACGGTATCGCCCGTCACCGCGGCATGGTGGGCATCGCTGCCTTTGCCGCCGTGATTGCCATCCTCGATATATTTCTTGGCATTGTCCCAGGCACCGCCACCGGCAGTCATGGAAAGCGCCACGAACAGGCCGCCCACGATCACGCCGAGAAGCAATGCCCCAAGCGCCGCGAAGGCATTTTCCTGCCCCGCCACCAGGAAGATGGCGAAGTACACCACGATGGGCGCCAGCACCGGCAGCAGCGAGGGAATGATCATTTCCTTGATCGCTGCCTTGGTAACAAGGTCCACCGTGCGGGCGTAATCGGGCTTCTCGGAGTAATCCATGATGCCCGGCTTTTCCTTGAACTGGGCACGCACATCTTTCACCACGTCGCCCGCAGCGCGACCAACGGCAGTCATGCCCATGGCAGCGAACAGGTAAGGCAGCAAAGCGCCCAGCAACAGGCCGACGATGACGTAGGGATTCTCCAGGCTGAAATCGACGTCAGCCGCAGGGAATAGCTCTGCCAGATCGGTGGTGTAGGCAGCGAACAGCACGAGTGCCGCTAGCGCTGCCGAACCGATGGCATAGCCCTTGGTCACGGCCTTCGTGGTGTTGCCCACGGCATCCAGCGCATCGGTTTTCTCCCGAACGCTTTCGTCCAGCCCGGCCATTTCCGCGATGCCACCGGCATTGTCCGTCACCGGTCCATAGGCATCCAGCGCCACGACCATCCCGGCCAGCGCCAACATTGCCGTTGCGGCATAGGCGATGCCCATCAGGCCTGCGAGTTGATAACTGCCGATGATGCCCGCGATGATGGCGAGCGTGGGCAGTGCGGTGGATTCAAGGCTGATGGCGAGGCCCTGGATGACATTCGTGCCGTGGCCCGTTTCCGAAGCCTTTGCGATGGAGCGGACCGGGCGGAAATTAGTGCCCGTGTAATACTCCGTGATCCAGATGATGATGCCGGTCAGCAACAGGCCGATGACGGAACACCAGAACAGGTCCATGCCGGTAAACGGTGCCAGCGCCGAAGTGCCTTCCTCCGCCAGCGGTGCGCCTGCATCGATATTGCCGAGGTTTTCACCGCCGATCACCGCATTCATGTCGCCCAGCGCATATTGCGTGACGAGGTAGATCAGCGGAACCGCCAGTACGGCAGTGACGATGAAACCCTTGTACATCGCGCCCATCACGTTCGTCCCCTTGCCAAGGCGCACGAAATAAGTGCCGATGATGCTGGTGACGATGCAGGCACCGCCGATCAGCAGGGGCAGGGCGACAAGGCCGGAGAACACATCGGGTGTCGTGCTGTTCCAGAGGAGCAGCAGCGTCAGAACCATGGTGGCGCCCACGGTGACAACGTAGGTCTCGAACAGGTCGGCGGCCATGCCGGCGCAGTCGCCCACATTGTCACCCACGTTGTCCGCGATTACGGCAGGGTTGCGGGGATCATCCTCCGGAATGCCCGCTTCCACCTTGCCGACAAGGTCTGCACCCACGTCTGCCGCCTTGGTGAAGATGCCGCCGCCCAGGCGCGCGAAGATGGAGATGAGAGAGGCACCGAAGGCCAGCGCCACCAGCGCGTCCACGATCTCGCGCCGCTCTGCAGCCTCGGCCAGCGACAGGCCGACGACATTGGTGAGGATGTAATAGAATACCGCGATTGCCAACAGGGCCAGGCCAGCCACCAGCATGCCGGTGATGGCGCCTGCGCGGAAGGCCAGCGTCAGCCCCTCCTGCAATCCCTTCATCGCCGCAGCCGCGGTGCGAAGGTTGGATTTTACAGAGATGTTCATGCCGATGAAGCCGGCAACACCCGAAAGAATGGCGCCGATGGCAAAGCCGATGGCGCTGAGGCCGCCGAGGAACAGGAAGACCAGCACGGCCACCACCACGCCGACGATGGCGATGGTGGTATACTGCCGCTTCAGATAGGCCTGTGCGCCTTCCTGGATGGCCCCTGCGATTTCCTGCATTTTTTCGTTGCCGGGATCGGCCCCGAGCACCTGACGACTGGTGATCCCGCCATAAACGACGGCAAGCAGTCCCAGGAGGATAGCTATGAGTATTAGGTCCATGACCTGTTATCCCCTCTTCCCATTATTTTATCACGGCCCGGTTATCCGGGTCCGCGTGGGCATAGGGCTAACACAAAGCCTCGCATTCACAAGTGTGAAAGTAGCTCGCCTATTGACGGGGGATCGGCGCGTCAGCCGTGGGTGTAACCCAGGCCGGCAGCATCGGTCACGGGCTCTCCATCCACGAACAGCGGGGCAAAGCCGCGCGGCTCCACATGGCCGATGCGCGTAGCAGGCACCGGCGGGGCGGTGATGGGGGGCAGGGTGAACAAGAGCTCGTAATCGTCGCCCCAGGTGAGGCATTCCAGGCGGCGTTGGCTATCGGCCACGGGGCAATCGGCGGTGTGCAGGGCGATGCTGGCCCCGCTCGCCTCCGCCATGCGGAAGGCATCCAGCAGCAGGCCGTCCGAAATGTCCATCATCGCGGTGACGAGCGGTGCCAGCGCTGCGCCCTCTTCGACGCGCGCACTGGGGCGGGTAAAGGCGGAAGTATCGGCGCCCGTTTCATCGCGCAATGCCTCGAACCCCAGCATGGCGGCGCCCAGCGTGCCGGTAACATACAGCGCATCGCCATTCTGCGCGCCGGAGCGGGAGGGGGCCGGATCGTGCACCGCGCGACCCACGGCAGTGATGCCCAGCGTGCGCGCACCGTTGCCCTTCACGGTATCGCCGCCCAGCAGGCCGGTGCCGTAATGCGCCAGCGCCTTGAGCAGCCCAGCCAGGAAGCGTTCGTCCTGCTCTCCCAGAGTGTAGGAAACCAGCACTCCCAGCGGCTGCGCGCCCGTAGCTGCCAGGTCCGAAAGATTGCTGCTCACCAGCTTCCAGGCAACGTCCGCCATATCTTGCGAGGGGAGGTAGTGGACGCCTTCCACCATCGTATCGTGGGTGAGGACCAGTGCCTCCCCGCCGATCGCCAGCACTGCCGTATCGTCAGCAAGGCCGCGTGCACCGGGGTGGAGCGGCAGCTGGCGCAGGCCGGCGATAAAATCGGCTTCGTTCATGCTGCTCCCTGCTTGATGGCGCTATTGCCTGCGTATCGGGATCAGGCCCGCACCTGCCTGGCGACGGCATCGAGGATGCCGTTCACGAACTTTGCCTCGCGCTCGTCGAAGAAGGCATGGGCCACGTCCACATATTCGCTGATCGCGGTGGCTGTGGGAACATCGGCGCGACCCATCAGCTCGTAAACGCCGCAACGCAGGATTTGCAGCATCGTCTTGTCCAGTCGGGCCAGCGTCCAGCCTTCGGCCAGCTTTTCCGTGAGCGCGGCATCGATCTCCTCGTCGCGGGCGATCACGCCCGATACGATGTCATCGAAGAAATCGACCTCGGCATTCTCGTACTGATCGTCCTCAATCTCTGCGCCCAGGCGGTGCTGGTGAAATTCGTCCAGCAGTTTTGCCGTGGGCGTCTTTTCCATGTGCCGCTGATACAGCGCCTGCACGGCGGCAAGCCGCGCGGCGGAACGTGCGCGGGAACGGTTCGAAGGGTTTGCGGGGGTGTTCATGACAACCTTACTTTCACGCTAGCAGCATGGGCGGGCAGCCCCTCTATCTCGGCCAGCGCCACGGCGGCAGGGCCGATCTTGGAAAGCGCCTGTTCGTCGAGCGAGATGAAGCTGGTGCGCTTCATGAAATCCAGAACGGAAAGGCCGCTGGAAAAACGTGCGCGGCGCCCGGTGGGCAGAACGTGGTTCGGCCCGGCCACGTAATCGCCGATGGCTTCCGGCGTGTGACGGCCCAGGAAGACGCTGCCGGCATGGCGGATCCTGCTGAAGATCGCCTCGGCCTGATCGGCCTCCAATGCCAGTTGCACATGCTCTGCCGCCAGCCGGTCTGCCAAGGCAGGGGCTTCTGCCAGCAGATCATCCACCACGATCACCACGCCGTTCTTCTCCCAGCTTTGGCGGGCCACCATCTTGGTGTCGATCCGCGCCAGCAGCACGTCCACCGCGTCTTCCACGGCGGCGGCATAATTGGCATCGTCGGTGATCAGGATGGACTGGCTGGAGGGATCGTGTTCGGCCTGGCTCAACAGGTCCGCAGCGATCCAGTCGGGATCGTTTTCTTCATCCGCGATCACCAGGATCTCGCTGGGGCCGGCCACCATGTCGATGCCCACCACGCCGTAAAGCTGGCGCTTGGCCTCTGCCACCCAGGCGTTGCCGGGGCCGGTAACGACGTCCACCGGCTGGATACGGCGCGTGCCGTGGGCCAGCGCGGCAATCGCCTGCGCGCCGCCGACGCGCCAGATTTCGTCCACACCGCAGATATGCGCTGCGGCCAGCACCAGGTCGTTCATCTGGCCCTGCGGTGTTGGCGTGGTGACGACCAGCCGATCCACCCCTGCCACCTTGGCGGGAATGGCGTTCATCAGCAGGCTGGACGGGTAGGCGGCACGGCCTCCCGGTACGTAGAGGCCCGCGGCTTCCACTGCCGTCCACCGCGCGCCGAGGCGCACGTTGGCATCGTCGCGATAATCGCGGTCTGCGGGAAGCTGGCCCTCGTGATAGGCGCGGATACGCTCTGCCGCCATGTCCAGCGCGGCGCGCGTATCGGGCAGCAGCATCTGGTAGGCGGCCTTGCACTGGTCCTTCCCGATGCGCCAGCTGGCAAGATCGGCGGTAAGGGCGTGCTTGTCGAAACGCATGGTGAAATCCACCAGCGCATCGTCACCCTTCTGGCGGACCTGATCGATGATCCCGCGCACATCGCTGGCGACATTCGCATCGCTTTCGCGGCGATCGTTCACGATCCGGGTGAACTGCTTTTCAAACCCTTCTGCGGAGGCGTTGAGACGACGCATCAAGCAGCCTGCCTTTCTGCGCGCTGGCGAAACCGTTCTACCAGCGCGGGCACGCGCGGATCGGTTTTCCACGCGGCGCGGTTGACGATCAGGCGGGCGCTGACCTGCATGATCGTGTCTTTCTCCACCAACCCGTTCGATTTCAGCGTGCCGCCGGTGGAAACCAGATCCACGATACGGCCCGCCAGCCCGCAGGACGGGGCCAGTTCCATCGCGCCGTTCAGCTTGATACACTCGGCCTGGATGCCTTGCGCCTCGAAATAGCGGCTGGTGATGTTGGGATATTTGGTGGCAACGCGCAGGTGGCTGGCATTGCCGTATTTGTAATCCACCGGTTCCTGTGGCTCCGCAATGGAAAGGCGGCAGGCACCGATGCGCAGGTCCACCGGCGCATAAAGTTCGGAATAATCGAACTCCTCGATCACGTCGGACCCCACGATGCCCACCTGCGCCGCGCCGAAGGCCACGAAAGTGGCCACGTCGAACGCGCGCACGCGCAGGATGCGCATGGTGCCCGTCTCGTCCGCAAAGCTCAGCGACCGATCGAGCTTGTCGTGAAACGCGCTTTCCGGCACGACGCCTGCATCCGCCATCACGGGCAGTGCCTCATCGAGGATGCGCCCCTTGGGCAGGGCAAAAATCAGCGGGCCGAAGCGCGTTTCGTCGGAACTGGTAGTCATGGCCGCGCGATGTAGGGGCACAAGGCAGAAAGGGCAATGCGAATGGCGCGCGAAAACGAGGGCGGAAAGGTGATGGAAATCGCCAGCGTGGCAGAAGCCATCGAATGGCAGTCGCAGCACATGGAGCGGGCAGGCTCGCCCAACAACGCCCGTATCCTGCGCGCCCTGCTGGCGGTGATGAAAATGCAGACCGCCACCGGCCGCCGCATCGCCAACTGGCAGGGGCTGACGCTGGAAGACGCGATGCCGCTGCGCGTGGCAGGCGGATTTCACTATCTGCTGCTGACGGGCGAGGAAGACAGGCTGGGCGATATCTACCGCGGCTTCATCACCGATCAGGCGCAGATCGATGCACTGGTGGTGGAGATTGCGGAGCGGCACGATCATACGCTTCTGCCCTGGCTGGACGGCCCACCGCAGACGAACGAGGCCGGGCGCAGCGCCAGCGTGATGGCCGCGCTCCTCTGGCTGTCAGGCAAAGTTGGGCCGAAGTTTGAACTGACGGAGATCGGTGCCAGTGCGGGCGTGAACACGATGATGGGACGCTTTTTCTACGATCTGGGCGGCACGACGGCGGGGCCGAGCCTGTCTTCCATCACGATCAAGCCCGAATGGCGCGGCGACGCGCCGCCCCAGAACCCGGTGGAGATCGTGGGCATCAAGGGCTGCGATATTTCGCCGATTGACCTTGCCGACGAAGCCCAGGCGATCCGCCTGAAAAGCTACATCTGGCCCGATGCCACCGAACGGCTGGCGCGCATGGATGCGGTGATCGCAATGGCAGAGCGCGCGCCGCCCGATCTTGAAAAGATGGACGCGGGCGATTTCGTCGAGGAAAGACTTTCAGCCCCCCAGGACGATGGCGTCGTGCGCACCGTGTTCCACACCGTGATGTGGCAATACATGCCGCAGGTGACGCGGGACCGGATCACCAAAGTGATGGAAGCGGCAGGCGCGAAAGCCACGGCGGAAAAGCCGCTGGCGTGGATCCGCGTGGAGACCAATCGCGAGACCTTCAAGCACGAGCTGACCGTAAAATACTGGCCGGGCGGCGGAGAGGAATGGCAGATGCTGGCAGAGGCCCACCCGCACGGCGCGTGGGTGGAATGGCACGGCGCCGACTAGCGAGGGGTTCTAGCGGGCGGTACGCTCCAGGAACCGGTCCAGCGCTTCATTCACCGCCTCGGGCGCTTCCCATGGCACGAAATGGCCGCTGTCCGCGATCCGCTCCACGGTCAGGTCCGTCACGACGTCGTCCAACCCCTCGACATTGCCGGGCCGCAGCGCCTCGTCCTTCATGCCCCACACCACCAGCGTGGGGATTTCGATTTTCGGAACGGGCGGCGGGCTGTAACTCGGCGGCAGGCCGAAAGGATCGTCCATCGAGGGAACGGAGATGGCGCTGGCGCGATACCAGTTCAGCATGGCGAACGAGTTTTCAGGATTTCGCCACTGCTGCATCAGCAGGCCAAGTTCCGCCGGATCGTAAGGCGGGCGGCTTTCCCAGTTCAGCGCGGTCTGCATCAGGCCCGCCAGCCCGTGTTCGCGCACCGTATCGTCATGCGCAGGATCGCGGAACACGCGCATGTACTGGCTGGCAGCGCGCTGATCGGGATCGGTCAGCAATAGACGCTGGTAGATCACGGGATGCGGCGCATTGGCGATCACCGCGCGCGTCACATGTCCGCTGGCCTGCCCGAAGGCCGCCACCAGCCACGCGATTGCGCCGCCCCAGTCATGGCCAAGGATTGTGTAGCTGGAAACTTCCAGAGCCTCCGCCAGTCCGGCGATGTCCTGCACCAGCCCGATCGTCTCGTAATGCTCCGCACCCTCGGGCCGCGAGGAATTGCCGTAGCCGCGCTGGTCCGGTGCGATGCAGCGGAAGCGATCCGAGAGATGCTCTACCTGGTGACGCCACGTGCGGTGGTTCTCGGGAAAGCCGTGAAGGAAGATCAGGGCCGGCGCATCACGCGGGCCGGTGTCCCACACGTCCAGCTCTATCCCGCTGGCCAGCTTCACACGGGCAAGGTCGCTCATCTCAAACGCCCTTGCTGGGGATGCCGACCAGTTCGATGGTGAAGAACAGCGTCGCCCCGCCGGGGATGGGGCCGCGGCCCTGCAGGCCGTAGGCCAGTTCCGCCGGAATGGCGATTTCCGCGGTGTCGCCCACGCCCATGTAGGGAATGGCGATCTGCCAGCCGCGCACCAGGTTGCCCAGCGGAAACTCGATCGGTGCTGCGCCTTCATTGCTGTCGAACACGTCGCCATCGGCAAAGCTGCCGGTATAATTCACCTGCACCACGTCGCGCACCGTGGGCGCGGGGCCGGTGCCATCGCCTGCCGTGCGGCGGAACTTGATGCCGCCATCCAGCGTGGACCAGCCATCCGGAGGCGTGAGCGAATGCAGCGCGGATTGCTGCGTGTTGTGCCAGGAGAGGCTGCCGGGCGCACCCGGTGCAGGCTCTTGTCCAACATCCTGAGCGGCTGCGGGAGTGGCGAGGGAAAGGGCGGCAATCGTGAGGAGAATCTTGTTCATGGCAAACCGATAGCGCGGACATTGCCATTCGTCATCACCGGATACGCTAGGGATAGCTTACCGTCTTGGGCGCACCATCGGGCAGCGGGATGAATTCTGCATCGTCTCCGGGCACGGTTCCGAAACGGCCTTCGCGCCAGTCTTCCTTCGCCTGCTCGATCCGCTCACGCTCGCTGCTGACGAAGTTCCACCATACGTGCCGCTTTGTGGAGAAGGCCTCTCCACCCAGCAGCATTGCGCGTGCGCCATAACGGCTTTTGAGTGTCATCGCTTCGCCCGGTTTCAGCACCACCAGATCGTACAGCGTCATCGGCATGCCATCCAGAACGGCATCGCCGCCCACCAGCATCACCGCGCGTTCGTCCGCCTCCGCGTCGATGGGAATGGAGCCGCCTTCCTGAAGCAGTATCTCGGCATAGATCGTTTCTGCGTGGCAGGTGGTGGGCGCGCGCTGGCCCCACAATTCGCCCATGATGATCTGCGCCCTCGCGCCATCGCCATCGATCCACGGCAGATCATCCTTGGCCTCGAACGCGGGTTCGATCTCCTCCTGCCCGTCAGGCAGGGCCAGCCACGTCTGCATGCCGTAGAGGGCCGGGCCCTTGGCCCTGTCAGACTGGGGGCTGCGTTCCGAATGGGCGATGCCGCTGCCCGCCGTCATCAGGTTTACCGTGCCGGGCCGGATGGTGGAGAAGGTGCCGAGCGTGTCACGGTGATCGATCGCGCCGTCGAACAGCCAGGTGACGGTGGAAAGATTGATGTGCGGGTGTGGGCGCACGTCCATGCCGCCGCCTAGGTCCAGCTTCGCGGGGCCGAACTGGTCCACGAACACGAAGGGGCCGACCATGCGGCATTCCTTCGAGGGGACTGCGCGGCGCACGGTGAAATCGCCCAGGTCGTGGCTGACGGGGGTGACGGTCTTGAAGATGTTTTCCGAAGTCTGGCTCATGCTGCCTTCAGCGTTTTATTGCTCGTCCAGTTCCTCGTAATGGCGGAAGATGCCATCCTCGTTGAACTCCATGCGGCGTTCGCTGGCGAGATATTCAGCCAGCGGTTCAATATCGGGCACCGCGCCCTGCAGGCCTTCCAGGTTGACCCAGGTGCCCTGCATCTTCTTCATGAAATTGGGGAAGGCGTAATCCAGCCCCTCCATGATGTGGAACAGGCTGGTGTCCACGTGGGTGGGTTGCTGGCCCAGCATGAACGGCCCGCCGCGCGCGGCCAGCGCATTGTCGAAATGGATCAGGTATTTGGGGATGCGATCGGCGCGGAAATGCTGCGCCTTGTCAAAGGCGGCATCCATCTGGTCGGCATAATACAGGCCGCTGGAAACCGGGTGGTGGACGGAATGCACCTCCTCCACGAAATCGGCGATGTCGATCTGCAGCTGGAACAGTTGCAGATCCACCTCCATCTCGCCGGAACCAAGGCCTTCCTTGTCGGAAAGATATTGCAGGATCAGCGCGGTTTGGCCGACGGTCACCTCGTCATCCACGATGTAGGGCGGGGCGAAGGGTCGGATGCCTTCCAGGCCGTGCATGTGTTCCACCAGCGCATCGGCGTTCTGCTCGCGCGCCATGTCGGAATATTCGATCTGGAACGCCTCGCAGAACAGGCGCACGAATTCGCCGCGACCGGGGATCTGCGGCCAGTACCACAGCTCGATACTCACGCGCTTTCTCCGCCTTGAGTCTCACCGGGCGCGATGCACTTCATCGCGAAGGCGTGAACGCGCTCGCCGGGAATGTCGCCCAGCGCGCCCAGCACCATGCGCTGGCGGGCAAGGCGGTTCTTCCCTTTGAAATGCGGGCTTTCCACGATCACGGTGAAGTGCGATTCGCCGCTGCCGTCGTCTCCGGCATGGCCGTGGTGCTTCGCGCTATCGTTGATGACTTGCAGCCGCGTCGGGGCAAGTGCGCCGCGCAGCAGGGTTTCGATTTCTTGTGCAACAGGTCCGCTCATTTGATCCACTTGGGGGTTTGCATTGCGCGGTGCAATCCCCATCAAGAGGCGTTCATGCGAAACGAGCGATTCCACGGGCGCTATGAAAGCGAAGGGCGGGTGTGCGAACACCCCACCTGCCGCGAAGCCGGCGAATTTCGTGCCCCGGGCACGCGCGGCAACAGTTTTGACGGGCCGGGCGAATGGCGCTGGTTCTGCCTGCAGCACGTGCGTGAATTCAACGCCGGCTACGACTGGTTCGAAGGCATGAATGCGGACGAGATCTATGCAGCCCAGGCTCCCGGCTCGGGCTGGAATACGGAAAGTCCGGCGTTCAAGCCCACCGCCGGGATGGACGGAATGCCGCGCTGGACTGACTTTCACGATCCGCTGGACGCCATCGGGGCGCGCGCGAAGGATATCAAGCGCGCCGCCGCAGGCCGCAGCTATGCCACGCACAGCCGCTTCACCCCGCGAGAGCGCGAGGCGCTGACGGTGATGGGGCTGGGGCCAAAGGCGGACAGGCCGCAATTGCGTCGCCGCTATTCGGAACTGGTGCGGCGATACCATCCCGATCGCAACGGCGGGGATCGCAGCCACGAGGCGCGCCTGCAACGCGTGGTGGAAGCCTATCAATTGCTGCGCCGGGCGGAGCCTTTCGTCTGATCCGCCAGAATCACGGCTTCTGCCGGAATGCCCATCGAAGCGTGGAGCCGATGGCGTCCACCGCCAGTTTCGACGGGGCCGATTGCCAGCCGGGCCTGTCCAGCGCCAGCATCGTGCGGGCAAAGGGCGGGATCAGGTCCACCGCAGCATTGGCGAGCAGGGGCTGCACCGCGCCCGTTGCACCGCCAACGCGGCCTTTCACGATCATCTGCGCCACCTCGCGCGCCTCCGGGCTTCCACGAAGATCGCCGCGCATCTCGCGAAAGATCGCCTGCGCCTCCGCCTTCGTTTCGGGCACCGGGTCTGCCCCCAGTGCCTTTGCAACGATGGCGAACTGGCGGAAATACTCGTCCTGCTCCGCCAGCGGCATTCGCGGGCGTACGTGGGTGAGCCATGCTTCGAGAAACATCATCGCCTCCGTCACATGCACCCAGGCCAGCGTGCGCGGATCGGTGGCGGAATAGGGCGTGCCATCGGGCAGGGTGCCTTTTACCTGGCGGTGTATGCGATTGACGCGCTCTATCGCGGCATCGGCTTCGTCGCGGTGGCCATAGGTGGTGACGGCGATGAAGCGCGCGGTGCGGCGAAGGCGGCCATGCATGTCCGCGCGAAAATCCGAAAATTCCAGCACGCCGCGCAGGGCATGGGGATGCAGCATCTGCAAAAGCAGCGCCGCCATGCCGCCCACCATCATGCTGGTCACATCGGCGTGCACCATGCGGATCGGGGTATCCCTGGCAAAATACGCCTCGTCGGACGGCGGCACCGGAGCCTCGCCGCTGGCGGTATCGTTGAAAGCGGCGCGCACGCCGGTGATGAGCTTTTGCCGGGCAAATTCTATGGGATCGCGGCGTGACATGTTGCTGATGTGGGGCCGGACTTGTGTAAATGCGAGCGGCTTATCGATCCCGGCTAATCAAGGGGCTATTCGCTGAGCGCGCCCAGCGTGTCCCTGTAGGCGTCGCGTGCCTTCAGGCGATCCTGGTAGGCGCGGAAAGCCGGGCGATCCGTCAGCGTGCCGAATTTCACGCCCCAATCCACTTGGCTGCCGACATAGACATCTGCCATGGTGAAGCGGTCCCCGCAGGTGAAAGCGTTGTTCTGGAACCACTGGTCGAGTACATCCACCACCCGTTCGTAAGTGCCAAAGCCGGATGTCATTTCCTGCTTTGCATCCTTCGGTTCCCACCCCATCGACCGGTTGGTGATAGCCGCCTCCGCAGGACCGGCGGCGAAGAACATCCAGCGGAAGTAGTCGGCCTTCTCCTCCGCACGCGGCAGCAGGTCGGGCGCTTCCATTTCCGCCAGGTAATGACAGATGGCCGATGCCTCGCTCACCACCCTGTCACCGAATTCGGCGTGATGGATGATCGTCGGGATCTTGCCCATCGGGTTCGCTTCCAGCAGCGCGGCAGGCTTGTCCTCCCACTCCACCATGGCGAGCTTCGGCTCGATACCCACTTCCGCGAAAGCCCAGCTGGCGATGAGCGCGCGGCTCATCGGGTTGAAGAACAAGGTGTAGTCGCTCATCGATCATCTCCCGCGATTCGGCGGGAACAATAAGAGAACGTTGGTCAAGGTCAATCGGCCTCGGCCATCGCCGTGAACAACGCGGCTTTTCAGTCGCCGCGCCCCATCGTGAAGATCGGCTGGAAACCGCCCCAAATCATGCGCTTGCCATCGAAGGGCATTTCCATGTCCTGCGTCCAGAACTCGTCTTCGCTCATCCGGGCGTGGGCGGCGTCGCAGGTCTGCTTGTCGGGCCAGACCATCCAGGAGAAGACGATCCGCTCGCCATCCTTGGCCTTCGTAGCCTTGCGAAAGTCGGTCAGTTCGCCGTCGCTCACGTCCTCCTCCCATGCCTCCATGATCTCGGTGACGCCGTATTCGGCGAATTTCTCGGCGGCGCGCGCGGCTAGATCGCGGTAGGCATCCTTGCTGCCTTCGGGCACGGCGATCAGGAACCCCTGGACATACATCGGCATTCTCCCTTTTCCCCGCGAGGAAGCATCTGCCCTTCAGGCAAAGCCGTCAAGATGCGGGGTTTCGGGAAAGACTGCCGGCATGGGCCTACATCTGTGTTGCAGCCGCTCCGCCACCCGTCTAGGCACCGCAGCGAGATGAATGACATGACCACCAACGAAGCCGGCAGCACCGCAATGGCTGCTCCAGACACCGAAGTCGACGTTCGCGAGACCTTCGGCATCGACATCGACATGAAAGTGCCCGCTTTCAGCGAAGCGGACGAGCGCGTGCCCGATACGGACGAAACCTACGTCTTCGATCCGGACACCACGCTGGCGATCCTGGCGGGCTTTGCCCACAATCGCCGCGTTATGATCCAGGGCTATCACGGCACCGGCAAATCCACCCATATCGAGCAGGTGGCAGCGCGCCTCAACTGGCCCACCATCCGCATCAACCTGGACGCGCACATCAGCCGTATCGACCTTGTCGGCCGCGATGCCATCGTGCTGCGCGATGGCCTGCAGGTTACCGAATTCCGTGAAGGCCTGCTGCCGTGGGCGCTGCAGCACCCCGTGGCGCTGGTGTTCGACGAATACGACGCTGGCCGACCGGACGTGATGTTCGTGATCCAGCGCGTGCTGGAACAGGCGGGCAAGCTGACCCTGCTGGATCAGAACCGCGTGATCCGCCCCAATCCCAACTTCCGCCTGTTCGCCACCGCCAACACCGTGGGCCTGGGCGACACCAGCGGCATGTATCACGGCACGCAGGCCATTAACCAGGGTCAGATGGACCGCTGGAACATCGTCGTCGGGCTGAACTACCTGCCGGCAGAGACCGAGCGCGAGATCGTTGACGCGAAGACGACGCTGGACGACAAGATGGTGGCCGACATGATCCGCGTGGCGGACCTGACGCGGCAGGGCTTCATGAACGGCGATATTTCCACCGTGATGAGCCCGCGCACCGTCATCACCTGGGCGCAGAATACCGAGATCTTCGGCAATGCAGGCTATGCCTTCCGCCTCAGCTTCCTCAACAAGTGTGACGAGGCGGAGCGGATGCTGGTGGCGGAATACTACCAGCGCGTGATGGGCGAGGATCTGCCCGAAAGCGTCGTCGCCAAGGCATAAGTCGCCGCGTATTCGCGTTTCGCAGATTGTTCACTTGCCAGTCGGCCCTCGTCGTCTAGCAGGGTGCTTACATCTGAAACGAGGATCGCACTTTGCTAAACAGACTGACCGCCGCCCTGCTGTGCGCGACTGCCGTGCTGGCCGTCCCCGCCGCAGCCCGCAACGCTGCCGACGTGGACCGCGAGGCATTGCAGCGAGACACCGCCGTGCTGGCGGCTGACGACATGGAAGGCCGCGAGGCCGGAACGCGCGGTCACGAACGTGCGGCAGGTTACGTGGCAGGGCGTTTCGCCTCCCTGGGCATGGAGCCTGCGGGTGACGGCGACAGTTTCTTCCAGAATGTTACCCTGCGCAGCTACAGGCCAGCCGAGGAAGGTAATGTCGTCTCCATCGAAGGCATGGGCGAGCTTGCCGCGTTCGAGGATTTCTACGTTCTCGGCTCCCCCATACAGGAAAGCGGCACGATAGAAGCGCCGCTGGTGTTCATCGGATACGGGCTCGACATTCCGGGCCGTGACGATTTTGCCGGTGTCGACCTGGAAGGCGCGGTGGCCGTGCGCGTCTATGGCGGGCCGGACGATCTGGAGGGCGAGGAAGCAGCGCACCTCGCCAGCACGATAGACCAGCGCCTGTCCGATCATGGCGCCGTGGGAATGCTGCTGCTGCGCACGCCGCAGCTGGAAGAGATGTTCAACTGGGAGCAAACTGCCCGCGTGGTGCAGAACCGCCGCTCCATGACATGGGTTGGCCCCGATGGCCTCGCCTATACAGGCGCGGACAACATCCTCGTTTCCGCAGGCGTCTCGCCTGAACTTTCCCGCGAATTGCTGGCGGGCCACGATTTCGATTACGACGATCTGGCCGAGGCCGAAGCGACCGGCAAGGCCGAGATGCCGAGCTTCGCGCTAGGCCGCACCATCCGCATCGATTTCGCCAGCGAGTTCGAAGATGTCAGTTCCCCCAACGTCATCGGCAAGCTGCCCGGTTCAGACCCCAGCGTGGCGGACGAATATGTCATCCTTACCGCCCATCTCGATCACGTGGGCATCCGGCCGACCGAGGAAGAGGGCGACGATGAGATCTATAATGGCGCGCTGGATAATGCCGTGGGCGTTGCCAGCATGATCGAGGTGGCGCGCCTGCTGAAGCAAACGCCCGCGCGCCGCCCGGTGCTGGTGCTGGCGTTGACGGCGGAGGAGAAGGGGCTCCTCGGCTCCAGCTACAACGCGGCCAATCCCACCGTGCCTGCCGATCAGGTGGTGGCGAACGTCAATCTCGACATGCCGGTGGCGACGTACGACTTTACCGATGTCGTGGCCTTCGGGGCGGAGCGTTCCACGCTCTATCCGCAGGTGGTGGCAGCGGCGGAGGAATACGGGCTGAAACTCAGCCCCGATCCGCAGCCCGAACAGGGCTTCTTCACCCGGTCAGACCAGTATTCCTACGTCCGCAACGGCGTGCCGGCAGTCTATCTGGATCTCGGCTTTGCCAATGGCGGGGAGGAAGCGCAGGGCGAAGTGTATGAGGAGCATTACCACGCCCCTTCGGACGAGATTGACCTGGTGGATTTCAGCGCGCTGGAACGCTTCACGGCGGTAAACTACGCCATCGCCCGCAACGTGGCGAACATGGCTCAGACGCCCGCGTGGCTGCCCGGCGATTTCTTCGGCACCACCTATGGCGGGCGGATCGCGGCGGAGGATTGAGGGGCGGTGGGGCTGATGGCATACGGCCCCTCGCTCTTTGTGTGTTATTGTGATAATACAGTGACGTGACTCGCATGTGGCGCAATCCATTCAAGCGGCGAGAGCCCGAGCAGACGCGGTGGTCCGACAGGGATCTGGCGCTGGAAAACGCGCCGTGGACGCCGCTGTCCGCTCTGGATGACGATGATTTCGGCCCGGCAGCCACCCCGCCGCGCTATTACGACCACTATCGCTATCGTAACGGCTGGCGGCGTTTCCTGCCCGAACGGGCGAGGGGGCGCGGCAAGCTGTGGTGGGGCAGCCGCATATTGGCAGCGGTGCTGCTGGTGTTCTTCATCCTGGTGGCATGGCTGGCCATCACCGCGCCGCTATCAAAGAGCTTGGAGCCGATCGCTCCGCCGCAGATAACCCTGCTGGCCGCGGACGGCACGCCCATCGCGCGCAATGGCGCCATGGTGGAGGAGCCGGTGCAGATCGCCGATCTGCCCGCGCATGTAACGCAGCCCTTCCTGGCTATCGAGGACAGGCGTTTCTACGATCACTGGGGCGTGGACCCGCGCGGCGTGGCGCGCGCGGCATTCACCGGCGTTGGCGGGGGCAGCACCATCACCCAGCAGCTGGCCAAGTTCACCTTTCTCACCCCCGAGCAGACGTTGACGAGGAAGGCGCGGGAGGCGTTGATCGCCTTCTGGCTGGAGGCATGGCTGACGAAAGACGAGATTCTCGAGCGCTATCTCTCCAACGCCTATTTTGGTGACAACATGTATGGCCTGCGCGCCGCCAGCCTGCATTATTTCTATCGTCAGCCGGAAAACCTGCGGCCCGAGCAGGCAGCGATGCTGGCCGGGCTGTTGCAGGCCCCCAGCCGCCTTGCCCCCACGCGCAACCCCGATCTTGCCGCGCAGCGTTATGCGCTGGTGAAAGGCGCGATGGTGGCGGCAGGGTACATCACGCAGGCCGATGCAGAGGCGATGCGCGTGCCCGCGCTGGACGTGCGGCTGCGCAACGATCTGCCCACCGGCACCTATTTCGCCGACTGGGCGCTGCCCGCGGCCCGCAACCAGAGCGAGATGAGCTATTCCCGCCAGACCATTACCACCACGCTGGACAGCGAATTGCAGGCCGCGGCCAACCGCGTGATCCAGCGCGCGCCGCTGGGCGGGGCGCAGGTGGGGCTGGTGGCCATGCGCACCAATGGCGAGGTGGTGGCGATGGTGGGCGGCAAGGATTACGCGCAGAGCCCGTTCAACCGCGCAACGCAGGCGCGCCGCCAGCCGGGCTCCACCTTCAAGCTGTTCGTCTACCTGGCCGCGCTGCGCAACGGGTGGAGCCCTGAGGACCGGATCGCCAATACCGAGTTCACCACCGGATCGTATCGCCCGAGTAACGCCAGTGGCCGCTATTCCGATAGCATCACCCTGCGTGATGCCTTTGCCCAATCGTCCAACGTGGCCGCCGTGCGCCTGCTGAATGAAGTGGGCAGCGAAGCGGTGATCGAGACCGCGCGCGAACTGGGCGTTACATCGGCCCTGCCGGAAGGCGATCCCAGCATGGCGCTGGGCACGTCCACCATGACGCTGATCGAACTCACCGCGGCCTATGCCGGCGTTGCGGCGAACAGTTTCCCCGTCGAACCGCACGCCTTCCCGCAGGAGGAACAGGGCTGGCTTGACTGGGCGTTCGACAGCCGGGGTAGCCTGAACGGCAGCGATCACCGGCAGATGGAGGAGTTGCTGCGCACGGCGATCAATTCCGGCACCGGCCGGGCCGCGATGCTGCCCATCGCCAATTACGGCAAGACCGGCACATCGCAGAACAATCGCGACGCGCTGTTCGTGGGCTATGCGGGCGAGGGGGAAGACCGTTTGGTGGTGGGCGTATGGGTTGGCAATGATGACAATTCGCCGCTCGCCAACAATTCGGGCGGCGGGCTGCCCGCGCGCATCTGGCGCGATTTCATGCGTGCGGCCCAGGGCGTTGCCGCCGCGCCGCCGCGCCCCGTGCCGTCACCCGATCCCAGCGGCCCTGTGCAGCCGCAGGACGTACCGGACCTGCAGGACATTCCGCTGGGCGACGGACGCCGCCTGATAGTGAATGACGAGGAAGCCGTCCTTTCCACCGAGATCGAGGGCGTGCCGCTGGAATTCCGCGTGCGCGACGGAGAGATCTCGATGGAGGTGGACGAGGAGGCCGTGCAGCGCCGTCTCGAACAGGAGATGGCGCCGCGTTAGCCCGCTTGCGGATCAGGCGTGGGGGGTGACGAGGTATTTCTCGCCCGTCGCCATCTGCGCGTAATCCATCATCGCGTCCTTCGTCAGCATCTCTTCCAGGTTGACGCGCGTCTTGTAGCTGCTGGCAAAGGTGGTGGTGAGGCCATCGTGCACACGCTTGCGCAGTGCCTGCATTGTCTGCATGTCGCAGCTTGCCAGGAACGGCATCAGCAGCCAGCCTGACACCGTCCAGGCAAAGCCGTAACTGGGCGTGAGGATAGTGGGCGCGACTTCCAGCCGGCCGTAGATATACATCTTCTTCTGCTGGTCTGAGCCGTAGCGGCTGTATTCGGTCATCTTCGAGGCGGCCACGCGCTCCATGGCCTTCAGACAGGTGTCGCTGGTCTGCCCGCCGCCGATGGGATCGAAGCCGAGATAGGCGTCCACCTCGCCGATGGCTTCGGCCAGCTTCTTCTCGTAATCGCCGGTGGAGCTGTTCACCACGTGGGCTGCATCCTGGCTCTTCAGCAGCTCGACCTGCTCCTCCTTGCGCACGATGTTGACGAGGCCCACGCCGTCTTCCTGGCAGATACGGTTCAGCATCTGGCCGAGGTTGGATGCGGCCGCCGCGTGAATGATGGCGTCATGGCCCTCGCGCTTCGCAGTTTCCACGAAACCCAGTGCGGTCATCGGGTTGACGAAGGAACTTGCGCCTTCTTCTGCTGAATGATCGCCCAGCGGCAGGCACATCATTGCATCGGCAATGGCATATTCGCCAAAGGCATTGCCCGGCACGCACGCTACGCGCTTGCCCAGCAGCGCCTGCGCCTGTTCGCCATCGCCCGCCGCGATCACCTCGCCAGCGCCTTCATTGCCCACGGTCTGCGGCTTGCCATGGCGCGCGGATTGCCCGGCGGCCATTCGCGGATCGATCTGCATGGTCACCTTGCCGCTTTCATACTGCGCGTTCTGAAGGTCTGCGCCGGCGGTCATCAGGAACAGGTCCGACGGATTGATGGGCGCGGCTTCCATTTTCACCAGCACCTGGTTGCCGGTGGGCTGGGAGAAGGTTTTTTCCTTCAGTTCCAGCGCCATCTTGCCGTCGGCATCCAGCGTGGAAATCAGTTGGCGTCCGGTGGTTGTCCCATTGGTTGTCATGGCGTTCGATCCTCTTCGGGGTATGTGGCTTTAACGAAATACAGTCCTTCGGGCGGTGCGTTGAGTCCCAACGCTGCACGGTCCTGTGCCTCCAACGCTTCGGCAAGCCGATCTATCCGCCAACTGCCCTGTCCCACCAATGCCAGGCATCCTACCATGGAGCGGACCTGGTGATGCAGGAAACTGCGCGCGGCGGCGCGGATGATGATGCCGTCACCCTCCCGGCTGACGTCCAGCCGGTCCAGCGTCTTCAACGGGCTGGCGGCCTGGCAATGGGCGCTGCGGAAGGTGGTGAAATCGTGGCTTCCCACCAGCGCCTGCGCAGCTTCGTGCATGGCTTTTGCATCCAGCGGGCGGGCGATATGCCACGCGCGGCCCTTCTCCAGCGTCAGCGGTGCGCGGCGGTTGCGGATGCGGTATTCGTATGACCGGCCAATGCAGGAAAACCGCGCGTGCCAGTCGTCCGGCTTCTCCTCGCAATGGATCACGGCAACGGGATCGGGCCGCATCTTCGCATTCAGCGCCTGCATCAGGCGGAAAGGATCGATGTCCTTCGCAACGTCCAGGTGGCAGCGCATGGCCAGCGCGTGCACGCCGCTATCGGTGCGACCGGCGCTGTGCAGCGTCACCTGCTCGCCCGTCACCGCGTGGGCGGCTTCCTCGATGCTCTGCTGCACGCTGGGGCCATCCGCCTGCCGTTGCAGGCCGAAGAAGGGGCCGCCGTCAAATTCCACGGTGAGGGCAAAGCGGGTCAATTCACGCGTGCCCCTGCGTTCACGGCATTGCCGCGCAGGAAATCGTCCAGCGCCATGGCGGGCTTGCCGGCGCGTTGCAGGGTGACGGGGCGCAGCGCGCCGGCGCCACAGGCGATGGTCAACCGTTCGTCCAGCACCTCACCGGGCTCTCCTTCGCCTTCCGCCAACTCGGCACGCAGCAGCTTGATCCGCTCTCCCTCCAGTTCCAGCCAGCTGCCGGGGAAGGGGGCAAAGGCGCGCACTTCGCGCTCCAGGACGTTGGCAGGCCTGGTGAAGTCCAGCTTCGCCTCCGCCTTGCTGATCTTGGGTGCGTAGGTGGCCAGGGCATCGTCCTGCGGTTCGGGTTTCAGCGCGTCTAACTGCGAGAGCGCCTTCACCATCAGCGATGCGCCCAGCGCAGCCAACTCGTCATGCAGATCGCCGGTAGTCTTGCTGTCGACAGGCGTTGCGCCTTTCAGCAGCATCGGCCCTGTGTCCAGGCCGCGCTCCATTCGCATGATGGTGATGCCGGTCTGTGCGTCGCCCGCCTGTATCGCGCGGTGGATGGGCGCCGCACCGCGCCAGCGCGGCAGGAGGGAGCCGTGCACGTTCAGGCAACCGTGCTTCGGCGCGTCCAGCACCGCTTGCGGCAGCAGCAGGCCATAGGCGGCAACGATTGCGGCATCGGCATTCAGCGCGGCGAAGGCCTGTTGCTGCGCCTCGTCCTTCAGGCTGGCGGGATGGCGCACCGCGATGCCCAGCGCTTCTGCCCGCGCATGGACGGGGGAGGGGCGCTCCTTCTTCCCGCGACCCGCGCGGCTGGGCGGCTGGCTGTACACCGCCACCACATCGTGCCCCGCCGCCACCAGCGCATCCAGCGTCGGAACGGCGAAATCGGGCGTTCCCATGAAAATCAGCCGCATTGCCAGCCTTCCTATTCCGTGCCCGCGGCCCTATCTGGCGAAGCATGGCATCGCAAGAGATCGAGAACCTCGCATCTGCATTGGCCCGCCTGCCGGGCCTGGGTCCGCGCTCTGCGCGCCGGGCGGTGCTGTGGCTGGTGAAGCACCGTGAAAACGCGCTGGAACAGGTGCTGGATGCGCTGGGCACAGTGAAGGAAAAGCTGGTGGAGTGCGACACCTGCGGAAACGTGGACACGCAGAACCCCTGCACGATCTGCGCCGATCCCAAGCGTGACGCGAAAAGCATCTGCGTGGTGGAGGACGTGGCGGACCTGTGGGCGCTGGACCGTGCGCGACTGTTCACCGGCACCTTCCACGTGCTGGGCGGGCGGCTCTCCGCGCTGGACGGTATCCGGCCCGAAGACCTTGCCATAGACAGCCTGCTGGGCCGCGTGGAAGGCGGCGGTGTGGACGAGATCGTGCTGGCCATGAACGCCACGCTGGAAGGGCAGACCACCGCGCATTACATCGCCGAACGGCTGGAGGATCACCCCGTCCGCATCACCCAGCTGGCCCATGGCCTGCCGGTGGGCGGAGAGCTGGATTACCTCGACGAAGGCACGCTGGCACAGGCGCTGCGGGCGCGGCGGCCGCTGGGTTGATCACGCGCCGATTTGCTGCCGAAATGTCGGCAATTGAAGGTTCAGGCCAATGGCCCTATATTCGCGCCATGGCTATTCGTGAAATCCTTGAAGCGCCGGATCCCCGGCTGAAAACCGTGTCGTCTCCTGTCGAGACCTTCGATGCGGATCTGAAAACCCTCGTCGATGACATGTTCGAGACGATGTATGCCGCGCACGGTATCGGTCTTGCCGCCATCCAGGTGGGCGAACCGATCCGCCTGCTGGTGATCGATCTGCAGGAAGAGGACCCCGACGCAGAACCGGAAGAGTGCGATCACGACGGCACGAAGCATACGCACCAGCCGATCATCAACGATCCGCGCGTTTTCGTGAATCCCGAAATCCTCGACCCGTCGGACGACAAGAAGGCCTATCAGGAGGGCTGCCTCTCCGTGCCCGATATCTTCGCCGATGTGGAGCGCCCGTCCAAGTGCCGCGTGCGGTGGCAGGATCTGGAAGGCAATACCCACGAAGAGGAAATGGACGGGATGCTGGCGGTTTGCATCCAGCACGAGATGGATCACCTGAACGGCGTGTTGTTCATCGATCACCTTTCCCGCCTGAAGCGCAACATGGCGCTGAAGAAGCTCAAGAAGATGCGCGAAGCGGCCTGATGAAGCCCATCGGCTGGAGGCGGGCGAGCGTTGCCGGCCTGCTGTATGCGATGATCATGTGCGCCTGGGTCTATTACGACCGGGGCCTGGGTTTCGACGCGCTTTCCGTCCGTTTCGCGATATATTTCGTGGTGTTCACCGTGGGGTTCCGCCTGCTGTATAACTTCGTGGTTCGGCGCAAGTAGGAGGGCGACTGAAACGCCCGCAATTGCGCATGACATGGAAAAAGGGCCGCCCCGATGGAGCGGCCCTCTTGCTGTAGGCGTTGCGGATAGGCTCAGGCTGTGGCGGCGTCCACCATGCCCTGAAGCGCCTTGGTGCAATCCTCCATACACTCCCGGCACATCTTTTCGCAGCGGCGGCAGTGCGGATTGTCATGCTTGGCACATTCTTCCGCGCACACCTTGCAGGCGATGATACAGGCTTCCAGCAGTGACTTGATCACCACCGTGTTGCCATGGGTGCGGCGCGCGGCCACCGTGCTGACGGCCTGGCAAATGTCGGAAGCATCCGAGCACTTGCGGATGCACTCGGACATGTCGCCGCTCTCCGCATTGCAGGCATCCACGCACGAATTGCAGATCGCGGCACAATACATGGCGTGCTTCACGGCCTCCGCCAGATGCTCGTTATATCCTTCACCCACATTGGGGTGTTCGCTGATCATTTCCTTGATCGACATGTCGTTTCTCCTCTTCGGGGTTTATTCTGCGCGTTCGGAAATGGACTTGGCGGAGGCCATGCCCGGCTTGTCCGACTTGCCGCCGATCATGTCGCGTGCTGCCTTCTCGATCCTCTCGCCGATCGACTGATCGATATTGCGCCAGTATTCGAACGCGCGTTTCAACACAGGCTCGCTGACATCCTTGGCGAGATGGCCCGCAACGTTCGAGACGAGCCGTTCGCGTTCGTCATCATTGAAGACCTTGGTCACCAGGATGCGCGGCTGGGTCCAGTCGTCGTCGCATTCGCGCAAGGTATAGGCTGCGCGCACCATGTCTCCGTCGGCCTGCCATTGCCCTGCCTCGCCGGCCAGCGCCGGATCGGATGCAGGGCCGCCATAGGAATTGGGAGCGTAAACCGGATCTTCCGATTGTTCGACGCGCATGTGCCCGCCTTGCGAGTAGGAGTTTACCGGAGAGATCGGCTGGTTGACCGGGATCTGCTTGTAATTCACTCCCAGCCGGGCACGGTGCGCATCGGCGTAGGAGAAACCGCGGGCCAGCAGCATCTTGTCGGGCGACAGACCGATGCCCGGCACCATGTTGTTCACCTCGAAGGCAATCTGCTCGATCTCGGTGTGCCAGTCGGTCGGGTTACGGTTGAGTACCAGCTTGCCGACCTCGATCAGCGGATAATCCTCGTGCGGCCACGTCTTGGTAAGGTCGAACGGGTTCCACTTGTAGGTCTTGGCATCCTCGTACGGCATGATTTGCCATTTCAGCGTCCAGCTGGGGAAGTTGCCATCGGCGATCGCGTTGAACAGGTCGGCGCGATGGTAGTCGGGATCGGTGCCCGCCTTCTCCACTGCCTCGTCCTGCGTGAAATGGGCGTTGCCGTCGCCAAGATCTGTGTGGAAGTGGAACTTCACCCAGAACTTCTCGCCATCCTCGTTCACGAGCATATAGGTGTGGCTGGAATAGCCGTTCATCTCGCGCCAGGTCTTGGGCACCCCGCGGTCGCCCATCATGTAGGCCACCTGGTGCGCGCTCTCGGGACTGAGGGTCCAGAAATCCCACATCATGTCATGATCGCGCAGGCCATTGTCGGCGCGACGCTTCTGCGAGTTGATGAAGTGCTGGAACTTCATCGGATCGCGAACGAAAAAGATCGGCGTATTGTTACCGACCATGTCGAAATTGCCTTCCTCGGTATAGAACTTCACCGAGAATCCGCGCGGGTCGCGCCAGGTGTCGGGGCTGCCGCGTTCGCCCGCAACGGTGGAGAAGCGCATGCCGACGTCTGTCTTCGCGCCTTTCTTGAACAGCTTTGCACGGGTGTATTTTTCAACATCGCCGGTCGTCTCGAAATAGCCGAACGCGCCGGAGCCCTTCGCATGGGGGCGCCGTTCGGGAATATTGATGCGGTTGAACACCGCCATCTGCTCGATCAGGTAGTGATCGTGAAGGACGATCGGGCCATCGTTACCGACGGTAAGCGAGTGCTCGTCGCTGGGAGCGGGAATGCCGGCGTCGGTGGTGGTGGGCTTCACGTCGTTTCCGACCTTGTTCTTCGCCATGGGGGAAATGCCTTTTTAACTGGGGAGTGAAGGCATTACGGTTACCTTGGGAGTCGGGTTCCTGAAGAGCCGCCGTAAAGAGAGTGCAAACCTGTTGCCCAGACAAAAAAAGGGCCGCTCGGTGGAGCGGCCCTTTTGTCGTGTGAGTTGGCGCAGACCTAGAACAGGCCTTCGATCTGGCCGTTCTCGTCGAGATAGATGTTCTCCGCACTCGGAACCTTGGGCAGGCCCGGCATGGTCATGATGCCGCCGGCGATGGCGACCACGAAGCCTGCGCCTGCCGACAGGCGCACTTCGTTGATCTCCACCGTGTGGTCCTCCGGCGCACCAAGCGCGGTCGGATCGGTGGAGAAGCTGTACTGCGTCTTCGCCATGCAGATGGGATATTTCCCGTAGCCCATGTCTTCCCACTGCTTCAGCTGCTTGCGGATGGCGGGCGAGATGCTCACCTCGCCGGCGCGGTAGATTTCCGTGGCGACGGTGGTGATCTTGTCGGCCAGCGCCATTTCGCTGGGGTAGAGCTGATCGAAATCGGGCGCGCCTGCATCGGCCTTTTCCGACACGATGCGTGCCAGTTCCTCAGCACCTGCGCCGCCTTCGGCCCAGTGCTTGCAGACCACGGCATCGGCGCCGTATTCCTTGGCCATTTCCTCGATCACGGCGATCTCTGCATCGGTGTCGAGATAGAAGTGGTTGATGGCGATGGTGGGGGTGATGCCGAACTTCTTCAGGTTCTCGATATGGCGCTTCAGGTTCACCGCGCCCTTGCGCACGGCATCCACGTTCTCGCCTTCGGTCAGCTCGTTCTTGGGCACGCCGCCGTTCATCTTCAGCGAGCGCACGGTGGCCACCAGCACGATGGCATCGGGCTTCAGGCCTGCGAGGCGACACTTGATGTCGAGGAATTTCTCTGCGCCAAGGTCCGCGCCGAAGCCAGCCTCGGTCACGGTGTAATCGGCCATCTTCAGCGCCGTCTTGGTGGCGATCACGGAATTGCAGCCGTGGGCGATGTTGGCGAAGGGGCCGCCGTGCAGGAAGGCAGGACGGTTCTCCAGCGTCTGCACCAGATTGGGCAGGATGGCATCCTTCAGCAGCACGGTCATCGCGCTGTCTGCCTTCACGTCGCGGCAGTAAACCGGCTCCTTCTTGCGGGTGTAGCCGATGATGATGTCGCCCAGGCGCTTCTGCAGGTCCTTCAGGTCGCTGGCGAGGCACAGGATGGCCATGATCTCGGACGCCACGGTAATGTCGAAGCCGCTCTCGCGGGGGAAGCCGTTGGCAACGCCGCCCAGCGGGCCGACGATCTGCCGCAGGGCGCGATCATTCATGTCGAGCACACGTTTCCAGGTGATGCGGCGCACGTCGATATCGTTCGGGTTGCTCCAGTAGATCGAGTTGTCGATCATGGCGGATAGCAGGTTGTGCGCGCTGGTGATGGCGTGGAAATCGCCGGTGAAATGCAGGTTGATCTCGTCCATCGGCATCACCTGGCTCTTGCCACCGCCAGCGCCGCCGCCTTTCATGCCGAAACAAGGGCCGAGCGAAGGCTCGCGCAGGCACAGCATGGTCTTCTTGCCGATGCGGTGCAGCGCGTCGGACAGGCCGACAGAGGTAGTGGTCTTGCCTTCGCCCGCAGGCGTGGGGTTGATCGCGGTGACGAGGATCAGCTTGCCATTGGGATTGTCGGGCAGGGCAGAGGTGTCGACCTTGGCCTTGTACTTGCCATAGGGGATCAGCGCGTCATCTGGGATGCGTGCGTTCGAGGCGACTTCGGTAATCGGAATGAGCTTCGCCTGGCGGGCGATTTCAATATCTGTCGGCATGGCCTGTCCTCTCTCTTTACTCTTCTTGCAGGATTGATTCGCTTCGCACCTGCTTTTGCCAGCCTTGTTTCACAATTGCGAAAACTTCGCAATTCCGAATTGTATGTGCCGCTTACTATTTTCAGTGGAGTATTGGGGAAGACCGCGCGCCCCAGCTTGCGCGTAATCGGCACGAACGGTAAGTTCGTGTTTCGTTCTCCCGCGTTTGTCTGAAGGCTTTTTATGGATCCCGTCGTTCTTGCATTGATCGTTCTTGCCCTTGTGCTGGGGGGCTTGGGTTATTGGCTTGGCCAGCGGCCCGTTGCCGACTGGCGCGAACGCCACGCCCAGCGCGATGCCGAGGCGAAGGAGCTGGACGAGAATTTCCGCAAGGCGATCATCGACCTGGAAAACGCCACCGTCCGGGCGCAGCGGGCAGACGGGCTGGAGACGCAGCTTTCCTCCGTGCGGGAGGAGCGAGACCTTGCCCGCAACCGCCTTGCCACGATGGAGGCGGATGCAGCCAATCACGACAGGCAGATCACCTTGATGAAGGAAGCGCGCGAGGAATTGCTGACCCAGTTCCGCGCGGCAGGCAGCGAGGTGCTGGGCAAGGCGCAGGAGAAATTCATTGCCGATGCGGCCGAGCGTTTCGGCAATTCCGAAAGGGCCAACAAGGAGGCCGTTGCCAATCTGCTGAAGCCGGTGAACGACAGGCTGGAAAAATACGAACAGCACGTCGGCGCGCTGGAAGCGCAGCGCAGCGATGCCTTTTCCAAGCTTCACCAGCAGATCGAAGGCATGCGACTGGGCCAGGAAGAGGTACGCCGCGAAGCGCAGCGTTTGGGAAATTCGCTCACCAACGCACCCAAGGCGCGCGGGCGCTGGGGGGAGAGGGCGCTGCAGAACCTGCTGGAACAGTGCGGATTGGCGCAGCACACCGATTTTCACCTCGAACAATCGATGGATACGGACGAAGGGCGGCTGCGCCCCGATGCCATCGTGAACGTGCCGGGGCAGAAGAAGCTGGTGATCGATTCCAAGGTTTCGCTGAACGCCTACCAGGCCGCGTTTGAGGCGGATGACGAGGACGAGCGGTTGCGCCATCTTGCGCTGCACGCGAAATCCATGCGCAATCACGTGCAGACGCTGGGCGCAAAAAGCTATCAGAGCCAGTTCGAGGACGCACCAGATTATGTGGTGATGTTCGTACCGGGAGAGCATTTCGTGGCGGCCGCGCTGGAAGCCGATCCGGAGCTGTGGGATTTCGCTTTCGAAAAGCGCGTGCTGCTGGCGACCCCCACCAACCTTGTCGCCATTGCCCGCACCGTGGCGCAGGTGTGGCGGCAGGATGCGCTGGCTCAGGAAGCGCAGGAAATCGGGCGCATGGGGGCCGAGCTTTACGACCGTCTGCGCGTGGCGTCGGAACATCTCAAGCGCATGGGCGGCGGGCTGGAAACGGCGGTCAACAACTACAACAAGTTCGTCGGCAGCTTTGAACGCAACGTGCTCTCGTCGGGGCGCAGACTGGCCGAGAAGGGTATCGAGATCGGCAAGAAGGAAATCGAGGAGGTGGAGCAGATCGAAAAAATTCCCACCTATGGCCTCAATGATCTTGCGGAACCGGGCGAGGCGTTGCTTAGTAAGGAGGAAAGCGAGGAGGCTTCACAATCCCGATGAAAATCAATCGCGCTCTTGGCGTAACCCTTCCCCTGCTGGCACTGCTGGCTGCCTGCGACCGCAGCGATCCCCCGTCGGAACGGTTAGAGCGCGCGGCGGAGGAGTTGGTGAAGGATGTGGAGAACGAGCCGCTTCCCGCAGAGCGGCAGGACGGCCCGTGGGCTCCGCGCAACGAGTGCAACAACTTACCGGGGGCCACGGATTTCCTCGCCAGCCTGCAGGGGGCGATCGATATGCGCGATGCCGATGCCTTGGTGGCGCTGGCGGCAGAGGATGTGAAACTGGATTTCGGTGGCGGAGCCGGGAAGGACCAGCTTCGCGCTCTGCTTTCTGCGGAAGACGGCGCGCATTGGCAGATGCTGGTCGACCTGCTGGACCTGGGCTGCGCCGCCACCGATCAGACCTCGATCACCCTGCCATGGTATTTCGCGCAGACGCTGCCGGTCGATCCCTATGCGGGCGCGATCGTCACGGGCGAGGACGTGCCGCTGTACGAGGCTCCTGCAAACGATGCCGAGGCTGCCGCGACGATTTCGTGGGACGCGGTGGAGCAGCTTCCCAGCGAAACGGCGGGCGAGGATTTCGCCCGCGTGCGCTGGACCAATCCTGAAACCAGGCAGGAGGTGGAAGGCTTCATGGCCAAGGATAACCTGCGCAGCGCCATCGACTACCGCCTGATAGCAAACCGCCGCAACAACCGTTGGCGGATTACGGCGCTGGTGGCCGGGGATTGAGCATCCTGCGATGTTTCTTCCCATGACCCGAAAGACTGCTACCAAAGCGCGATGAAGCCCGACGTGCATCCCCTTGAAAGCGAGCGTCTGCAAGAACTGCGACGCTACAACATCCTCGATACGGAGCGGGAGCGGGACTTCGACGAGCTCGTCGAACTTGCATCGGAACTGTGCGAAGTACCGGTTTCGGTGGTGAATTTCATCGACGAAGGTCGCCAGTGGTTCAAGGCCGAGGTCGGGCTGGGCGTTCGGTCGACCCCGCTCGAAACCAGCCTTTGCGGCCACGTGATCCTGCAGGGCGATTTCGTGGAAATACCCGATACGCTGCTCGATCCCAGGATGGCTGACAATCCGCTGTGCAACGATAATCCGGGCTTCCGGTTCTACGCGGGCGCCGTGCTGAAGGGTGCAAACGGGCTGCCGCTTGGCACGCTGTGCGTTCTGGACAACAAGCCGCGCACCTTGACGGAGGGGCAGCGCAAGGTCCTCAGGATACTTTCCCGTCACGTCATGCGTGAACTTGATCTGCGCATGGCGGTGGAGAGTGAACGAACCTTGCGCCAGGAAGTGGATCACCGGGTCAAGAACTCCCTCGCGTCGATCGGCGCAATGCTGTCGATGAAAGCGAAGCGGGCAGAAAACGAGGGCGTGCGAGAAGCGCTGCTGGATGCAGGGCTTCGCATCCGGTCCCTCTCCTCGTTACACGCGCACCTGCACGAGATGGACAAGGGGCAGACGATCAACCTGCAATCGCTGTTCGAAAGCGTGGCGCAGGATCTCCAGCAACTCGTGCCCGACGGTATTGAGTTGGCGTTCAGCGTATCCGGAGATCACGCTAGTCCGGAACTGGCGAACGCCTTCCTGCTGATCGTGAACGAATTTGTGGCCAACACGGTGAAGCATGGCCTGAAAGACGGCAATGGACGGATCGACATTACCATCCACGCCAACGATGGCGGATGGACGATCGTGTGCAGCGACACAGGCACGGCAACCCCCGCAGATGCAGAACGGGCCGCGACATCGGCGGGCCTGGGAACCCGCGTTATCCAGTCATTGGCGCGCGCGCATGGTGCCACCACCAGATGGAGTGCGGGTGGAGACGGATTGCGTCTCGAAATCAGCCGGCAGGCCGCGACGGGCGACGCCGGATAAGCGCAGCCGCTCAGCTTCGGTCGAGCGCCGCCAGCACTTCATACCCCAGCACCGCCGCCGCCACCGCGGCGTTCAGGCTGTCTGCCCGCCCACGCATCGGCATGGTGACGCGCAGGTCGCAGGCCATTTCGTAGGTTTCGGGCAGACCTTGCGATTCATTGCCCACCATCACGAAGCACGGCGCTGCATAGGGCGCGCTGCGGTAGGGCAGGGCATCGCGCAGGGATGCGGCGACGAGTTGGCCATGGTCGCCGCGTAGCCACGGCAGGAATTCGTCCCAATCCGCACGGGCGATGGTCTGCGTGAATACCGCCCCCATGCTGGCACGCACGGCTTCCACGCTGAAGGGATCGGCGCAATCGTCTATCAGGATCAGGCCGCCTGCGCCCAGTGCATCGCCGGTGCGCAGCATGGTGCCAAGATTGCCCGGATCGCGCAGCGCCTGCGCCACCAGCCAGATCTTCGCGCGCGAGCGATCCAGTGCGTCCAGCGAGGTATCGAATTCGGCAAACACGCCCGCCACGCTTTGCGGATTGTCCTTTCCGGTGATCTTGGAAAGAATATCGGGTGAGGTGACGATGATGTCGCCGCCGCTATCTGCCACCGCCTGCTCCAGCGCATCGATCAGCGGATGCGCATCGCGGCCCGCCGCCATAACCAGCACCTGCGGCACATGGCCGCTTTCCAGCGCGTCCGTCAGCAGGCGCAGCCCTTCGGCCAGGAACACGCCTTCGCGCTTGCGGTGCTTCTTCTCCCGCAGGGATCGCAGGTATTTTACCGTGGGGTTGGAAAAGCCGGTAATCTCGCGCCGGGAAACAGCAGGCATCAGTCTTCGCCGAACTTTCCTTCGACCAGCGCCACCAGCTCTGCCAGCCGCGCTTCTGAATCGTCACCCGCCACGCGGATTCTCACCATGTCGCCCTTGGCGGCGCCCAGCATCATCAGGCCGAGGATGGAGCCGCCCGCGGCTTCCTGCCCGTCCTTTTCAACAAAGACGGTGTGCCCGTGCATGTTGCTGGCGGCGGCCACGAACTTGGCACTGGCCCGCGCGTGCAGGCCGCGCTTGTTGGGGATGACGACTTCCTGGCTCACTTCACTCATTGCATCGCTCCCCCTTCAATCACTCTGCCTCACGCATCCTGACCCAGGAATTCCGAAGCCAGCGTGATGTAATTGCGCCCCGCATCGCGTGCGGCGCTGGCGGCCTGGCCCAGCGGCAGTTCCTTGCGCGCGCCTGCCAGGCGGATCAGCATCGGCAAATTGATGCCCGCCAGCACCTCTGTGCGCCCGGCCTGCAGCAGCGATATCGCAAGGTTGGATGGCGTGCCGCCGAACAGGTCCGTCAGCAGGATGGCGCCCCTGCCGGTGTCGACCCGGTCGATCGCGTCGGAGATTTCCTGCCGGCGCTCTTCCATGTCGTCATTCGGGCCGATGCAGATCGTGGCGATGGCATCTTGCGCGCCCACCACGTGTTCCATGGCGGCGACGAATTCTTCGGCGAGCTTGCCGTGGGTAACGAGGATCAGTCCGATCATAGGGGGGCGGGGCTCTTTACGCTTTCGAATTCGGTTGGCGGAGACAAGCTGGGATTACGATTGCTGGCTTCCCTCTACAAGGTCTTCCGCCCGCGATCCCAGGTTGCGGTGCAGCACGGTGGGCGAAAAGCCGCCCTCGCGCAACTCCTGCGCCATCTTCTCCGCCGTGTAAACAGAGCGGTGTCTCCCGCCGGTACAACCAAAAGCGATATTCACATAGGCCTTGCCTTGCTCGGCATAGCGCGGGAGCAGCTCCAGAAGCAGGCTGCGCATCTTCGCGAAGCTGGAGGCGAAGACCGCGCTGCGCTCGATAAAATCGCCCACGCCCGCATCGAGGCCGGTCTGCTCACGCAGGTCGCGTTCCCAGTGCGGATTGTCGAGATAGCGCATGTCGAACACCAGATCGGCGGTGGGGGGCTTGCCACGAGCAAAGCCGAAGCTGGAGATCGTCACCGTCATCTGCTGCGGCGCTGTTTGCTGGAACTGGTCGCGAATGGTCTGCTTCAGTTCATTGGTGGAATAGTCGGTCGTGTCGATCAGCACATCGGCCCAGCGCCTGAGCGGTGAGAGCAATTCGCGCTCCGCCGCGATTCCCGATGCCACCGGCAGATCGCCCGCCAGGAAATGGCGGCGGCGGGTCTCGTTGAAGCGCCGCTCCAGCTCGTTGCCCGCGCAATCGAGGAACAGCGTGGTGATGGAAAGGCCGTCGTTCTCGGTCCACCGCTTTACCTGCTCGATAATGTCGGCCGGCACGAAGCCGCGCGTGCGGCAATCGAAACCGATGGCAAGCGAGTGGTTGGCCTTGTCCGTGCCTACCAGCCTGTCCAGCAGGCGGATGGGGAAGTTGTCGATCGATTCCCAGCCCAGATCCTCCAGCTCGCGCAGGGCCGTCGTCTTGCCTGCGCCCAGCATGCCGGTGACCAGCAGGATGTGCTGGCGCACCTGCGGCGCGGATGCGGGCTTGGGTGCGGGCGGGGGGGCGGGTGATGTGTTGTCGGCCATGGTCATTCGATGTGCGCCTTTAGCGTCGAAATGTGAAGTGCAGCCTTCAGTCCAGCCCTTGCATTTCCAGTGCTGCCTCGGCGCGCAGGGGAAGCATGGGCGTATCGGGGAAAAGCTTCACCAGCGGAACCTCCCGGCCCAGTAGCATGACCTTGCCGTGGCCCAGCGGCAGCCGCTCCGCCTCGGGCGTCAGTGCAATCATCAGGGCGACCGGCGCGCGGGAGGTGGGCACTTCCAGCAGGCCGACATTGCGTATCTCGATCAGCCCATGCGTGTTGGGGGGCGGGGTGGCCACGATCAGTTCGCCCAACCGGTCCAGCGTTACGCCGTCGTCGCCGATCAGTTCGGCCCCGCGATCCATCAGCGCCAGCGCCAGGCTGGATTTGCCACTGCCCGGCGGACCGGAAATCAGCATGGCACGCCCGCGCACGGCGACACAGCTGACGTTGGAAATCACTTCGCTCATCACTTGCAACTCGGCTGTTTATATTGGCTTCGGGACGCTCAGGCCGCGGGCAGTTCAAGGACGAGGCACGCGCCGCCAAGCCCCTGTGCCGGATCGCGGACGGAAAGGTTGCCGTCATGCGCTTCGGCAATCGTGCGACCGATGGCAAGCCCCAGTCCGGAGTGATTACCGTATTCCTCACCTTCAGGGCGGTGTGAATGGAAGCGGCGAAACACCTTCTCCCGCTCGCCCTCGGGGATGCCCGGCCCCTCGTCGCAAACGGTGGCGGACACGCGCTCGTTATCGCTGGCAATCGTCACCACGATCCGCCCCCCTGCAGGAGAGAATGACACGGCATTGTCGATCAGGTTCTCGGCGATACGCTCCAGCCGCACCGGCACGCCCCTCACCATGTCGCGGGTGGTCTGCAGGTCGATCTCGATGATGCAGCCGTGGTTCTCGCTGCGCTCCATCTTGCGCGAGACGACATTGGCGAAAAGCTGCCCCAGTTCGACGAGTTCGAACGTCGCCCGGCTGAGTTCGGCATCGATACGGCTGGCCTCGGATATTTCCGACACCAGCCGGTCTATCCGCCGCACATCGTGCGCGGCGACATCCACCAGCCGGGCGTGCAGTTCGGGGTCTGTCACCTTGGGTAGCGACTCGGTGGCGCTGCGCAGGCTGGCAAGCGGGTTCTTGATTTCATGCGCCACGTCGGCGGCAAAGGTTTCGACGGCGTCGATCCGGTGGCGCAAGGTGGCCGTCATGTCGGAAACGGCGCGGGCCAGCAGGCCGATCTCGTCGGCACGCTCGTCCATGCGGGGCACCTCCACCTCGCGCTCCCGCCCCAGTCGCACCAGGGATGTGGCGCGCACCAGGCGGCGCAATGGCTCGATGATGGTGTTGGCGAGATAGAGCGAGAGGATGATGGACACCGCCAGTGCCAGCATGATGATCGTCATCAGGCTGCTGCGGGCATTGCGCACGGCCTGGGTGATATCGTTGGCGTTGCGCGTCGTCAGCAGGCTGGCCCCGTTCACGCCCACGGGCGCCGCGGCATTGATGACCGGCGTATTGTCCGGCGCCCGGCGCAGTTCGATCTGGGTAAGCCCCTGCTGGCGCACGCGGGCAAGTTCCGGCCAGTTGTCGGCGGCGGTGTCTTCCGGCTCCAGGTATGGTGGCGGCGATGGGGCGCCCACGGCAAAGTTCAGCGCATTGTCCGTCCACCGGGCAAGATCCTCCACGAAAGGTTCGGCTACCGGATCATCAAATGTGAAGGATGGCTCGTCCAACTCGAAACTGTCGGCGATCTGATTGCCGCCTGCATCGTAGAGGCGCAGGCGCATCTTTTGCTCGCGGCCGATCTGGCTCAGCAGGGCTTCCTGCCTTTCGGGCGTGGCACCGGCCAGCGCCTCGGCAGTGATCTGCGCCTCGATCCGGGCAAGCTGGAACCGCTCCGTCAGCAATTGCCGGCGGTAGGAATCGAGGAAGAACAAGCTGCCCGCCAGCACCAGCAGCGGGATCAGGTTCACCGCCAGGATACGCGCCGTCAGTGATCGGCCAAAGGGGAAGGCGAGCCGTTCCAGCCGGCTGGCGCGCAGCGCGTCCTGCGCGCTTTCTTCAGCCATCGGTAAAGCTGTAGCCCGCGCCGTACAGCGTTTCGATCGCGCCGAACTCCGGGTCCACCGCGCGGAACTTGCGGCGCAGCCGCTTGATGTGGGAATCGACGGTGCGATCGTCGACGAAGATATCGTCGGGATAAGCGGCATCCATCAATTGGTTGCGGCTCTTGATCACGCCGGGCCTGATGGCGAGGGCTTCCAGTATCAGGAACTCGGTAACTGTCAGGCTGACCGGCAGGCCATCCCACGTTACCTGGTGGCGTGCAGGGTCCATCGCCAGGCGGCCGCGCGCGATGATCTCGCTCTGTGCGGTAGGCATGGGCGCGGTGCCATCGGCGCTTTCGGGCAGCGGGCTGGCGCGGCGCATGATAGCGCGGATGCGGGCCAGCAGCAGGCGCTGGCTGAAAGGCTTGGCGATGTAATCGTCCGCACCCATCGCAAGGCCCGCTTCCTCGTCCTCCTCCTGGTCCTTGCTGGTCAGGAAGATTACCGGCAGGTCTGACGATTCGCGCAGTTTCTGCAGCAGTTCCATTCCGTCCATGCGCGGCATCTTGATATCGAACACGGCAAGATCTGGCGGATTTTGCTGGAGGGCTGCAAGCGCGGCTTCCCCGTCGGAATAGACGCGCGTGGCATATCCCTCGGCCTGGAGGGCGATGGAAAGCGTCGTCAGAATGTTGCGGTCGTCATCCACCAGCGCGATGGTGCGCTGGCCGTCCGCTGCGGAAAGTTGCGTATCCGCACCGGAAAAATCGGCGGAAGACCGTGCATTTGCGCCCGCGGTGTCGGCGGCGCTTTCACTGTCGGAATTTGCGTTCGGCTGCGTCATGCTACTCCTGGCTCTTGCGCTTGCGGTAATGGCTTGCGTCCCAAGTGACAACTGGCGCGCGATGCCCGTCCTTATCACGTTCACCGCGAATGTAATGAAAACCGGACATTATCAAACCGACCCTGCGCAAATTGACGTAACTGACAATCGACCTTATGCGGTCCAGCAAGACGGCGGCACAACGATGCTTCCGCACTACATCTTGACCGTGTTGAGGAGCCATCGTGTCATACCAGCTAAGCAAGTCGCTGTCCGAACAGGACATCGCGACCAACGCCACCATTCACCCCAACCTGGGTACGGCCGAACTGGTCGAACACGCCATCGCCAAGGGCGAGGGTCAACTGACGCAGCATGGCGCGCTGCTGGTCGACACCGGCAAGTTTACCGGTCGCAGCGTGAAGGACAAGTTCATCGTCCGCGATGCGAAGACCGAGGATTCGATCGACTGGGGCAAGATCAACCAGCCGATGGACCGGCAGCACTGGGACAATCTTAAGGCCGATTTCCTTGCCGCGACGAAGGAGCAGGACGAGCTTTACGTGGCCGACCTGTTCGGTGGCAGCCAGCCGGAATACCGCGTGAACGTGCGGGTAATTACCCAGATGGCATGGCACAACCTGTTCGCCCGCACGCTGCTGGTGCGGCCCACGGCGGAGGAGCTGGCAAGCTTCGATCCGGAATACACCATCATCAACCTGCCCAGCTTCAAGGCCGACCCTGAACGCCACGGCTGCCGCAGCGACACGGTAATCGCGGTCAACCTGACGGAGAAGCTGATCCTGATCGGCAATACCGAGTATTCGGGCGAGATGAAGAAGGGCGTTTTCGGCCTCCTCAACTACCTGCTGCCGGAGCAGGGCGTGATGCCCATGCATTGCTCCGCCAACATCGGTCCGGACGGCAAGACGGCAATCTTCTTCGGCCTTTCCGGCACCGGCAAGACCACGCTTTCCGCTGATGCCAGCCGCACCCTGATCGGCGATGACGAGCACGGCTGGTCCGACGATGCTGTCTTCAATTTCGAGGGTGGCTGTTACGCCAAGATGATCGACCTCTCGGCCGAAGGCGAGCCGGAGATCTATGCCACGACGAAGATGTTCGGCACGATCATCGAGAACGTGACCATGGACGAGGACACGCGCGAACTGGACTTCACCGATGGCAGCAAGACGGAGAACACCCGCGGCGCCTATCCCATCGAGTACATTCCCAATACGAGCGAGAAGAACCTCGGCCCGGCACCGTCCAACGTGATCATGCTGACCGCCGATGCTTTTGGCGTGCTGCCCCCGATCGCGCGACTGACGGCCGATCAGGCGATGTACTATTTCCTCTCGGGCTATACCGCCAAGGTGGCCGGTACCGAGATCGGCGTGACCGAGCCGGAGGCAACGTTCAGCACCTGTTTCGGTGCCGCCTTCATGCCGCGCCACCCCTCCGTTTACGGCAATCTGCTGAAGGAACGCATCGCCAAGGGCGACGTGCAGTGCTGGCTGTTCAACACCGGCTGGACCGGCGGCAAGTACGGCGTGGGCGAACGCATGCCGATCAAGGCGACGCGCGGCCTGCTGAATGCCGTGCTGGACGGCAAGATGGACGACGTGGAATTCCGCAAGGATCCGAATTTCGGTTTCGATGTGCCGGTGCATGTGCCTGCGCTGGACGATGCGGGTATCGATCAGTCCGTGCTCGATCCGCGCAGCACCTGGGCCGACAAGGAAGAATACGATGCCACCGCGCACAAGCTGGTGGATCTGTTCGTGAACAACTTCGAACGCTTCGCCGATCATGTCGACGAAGGCGTTCGCCAGGCGGCACCGCAGCCCGCCTGACACCATCTGCACAGTTGGAGAGGAGGACCCCGCGCGGCGCAAGCCGTAGCGGGGTCTTTAATGTGCAACGCATCATCTCTAGGGTTTAACGTCACACGACCGGACAGGAGACACCACCATGAGCATTTTTGACCAGATCCTGGGCGCAGCGCACAACCATCCCACCGTAAAGAACATGGCGGAGAAACTGGGCATCGACCAGGAAACGGCCGAGCGCGCCATCGCCGCGCTGACGGAAGGGCACCAGGCCGATACAGACACGGTGGAAACCGCTGCGCAGCGCAGCGGCATCGATGCGGGCATTCTTGGCCAGGTGATGGAGCAGGTGGGCGGAGAGGGCTCGCTCGGTTCCTTCATGCAGATGCTGGACAAAGATCACGACGGCAGCCCGCTGGACGATATCGCGGGCATGGCCGGAAACCTTTTCGGCAAGAAATAGCGCGCCTCGCCGTCGGCAAGGTCGCCATTCGCGCTCTCAACCCGATGGCAAGTTTTTACCGCTAGGCTGCTGCAGTCATGAAAATGCAGCAGCCGATAGCCGCCGGGAAAGACGAGGCCGCGCCCTCGCAAGAAAGCTTTGCGCAGGTCGCGCGCCAGCTTGGGCTGGATGCGCAGGACAAGTGGGTCGGCGGCTATGTCGATTACGAATGGCAGCACTTGCGCCACGTGCTGCGCGCCTATGGCGTGATGCCGCTGGGGCGGAACGCACTGGAATTCGGCTGCAACTACGGCGCGTCCGGCATCGTGCTCTCGCGCCTTGGTGCACGCGTCACGGGGGTGGACGTTGCGCAAGAGAACGTGCGCCTGGCCACTGCCAATATCGCGCTGCACGGTCAGGAAAGACGCGCCCGCGCGATCCACGTTCCCGATACGCGCAGCATGCCGTTTGCAGATGGAGCTTTCGACCTGGCAGTGGCGAACAGCGTGCTGGAGTATGTCTCTTCCGCACAGCTTCCCGCGGTGATGGGCGAAATTCACCGGGTGATCCAGCCGGGCGGGGAACTGCTGGTGCTGGGCACGTCCAGCAGGCTTGCGCCCAGGGAAGTGCACTCGCGCAGATGGCTGGTGAATTACCTGCCGCGCGGCTTTGACCGGCTTGCGGGAAAACCCCTGCAACGCGGATTGTCACCGCGGCTGCTTGCCTCGGCGGTGGAGGGGCGTTTCGAGGTGATGGGCCACGATCGCTGGCTGAAGGCGCGTGAGGCGATCCACGGTTCTGCTTCGCTGCCTGTCAGGATGGTGGACCGCGCAGCGCGCATTGCCGGTATATCGCCGGGATGGCTGGGGCCGAATATCGAACTGCTGCTGCGGCGAATCTAGCTTCCGTAAAGCGCGTTGGCCACGGCCTGTTCCACCACGCGGGAGGCATTCAGCAGCGGCGCGGGCGGCATTACGGGCGGCGGCACTTGCGTTGAAATCGCAGCGGGCGTGGGCAGTTTCTCCGCATAGGTCGCCGTTGTCACGCCGGGCATCCCGGCAATCTTCGCACACAGCTTTTCAAACCGGCGGGACACCACCTTGTTGATGCGCGTGCGGCGGCAGCAGAGCAGTTCGAAACTGTGCGACACGATAGTGAAACTCTCGTCGCACTGCCGTTGTGCATGGCGCAGCGCAGCGATCATTTCGCGGTAGGATAGCGCGGTCAATTGCGCATGCCGCAATCCGCCAAAGGCATCACCGATGCAGCCGATGGGCACTTCCACGATACCGTGCCGGGTCAGCGGGGCGCGGTGCCTTTCGTCCAGCGCGATCTCGCAATCGCCTGCCATCAGGCCGGGGGGATGGCTGGTGTCATGCGTCAGCCCGGTTTCGCAAAGCGCGCGCAGCGTATCATCGTTCGCGCCGTAATTGCCTGCACGAAAAGCCACCGGGCGCGGCGCGCCTGCCTCCATCAGTATCTGCGTTGCCCAATCCAGCAGGCGGCACTGCTCTTTGAAGGAATAATCCTTCATGTTCGGGCCCTTGCTGCGGCAGACGGGGTTGGCGTCACCCGCGATGGCCAGCCATTCGGTGTGCAGGTGCAATTGCACATCGTGGCCGCGCGCGATGATGGGCTGCACCACGTCGGCTATCGCGCCCGTGCCCCAGACAAGCGCGGGCATGGGGTCCACGAAAAAGACGGCTTTCAGGCCGTGCCTGTCAAACACGTCCATCTGGTGAAAGATGCCGACATCGCCTTCCGGCGTGGTGCAGCGGATGGCGCGGTCGAAGTTGGCGGCGCGCGTATCCGGCCCGCGCTTCGCGGTGAAGCCGGGCTCGTATTCGGTGTCTATGGTGATGTATAACGCGACCATATCCTGCGCCTGCCTGCATGCTCCACCTGCCAGCCGGCCGCATTGCGCGACCGGCCTGAAGCGGCACGTGTAGCAGGCGAGAGTTAAGCCCCGGTGTTCTGGATATAGCGGGTGATATTGCTGCCAAGCACATCCAGCGGAGCATTGCCGCCGCTCACCACGGCCTGGTTGAAATCGCGCAGGTCATAGGCGGTGCCGATTTGCGTGCGGGCGCGCTGGCGCTGGCGCAGGATTTCCAGCTTGCCGATCATATAGCCCGTCGCCTGTCCGGGCCAGCTGCAATAGCGGTCTACCTCGCTTGCCACTTCGTCACGCTTGTTGCCGTTTCGCTCCATGAAGAAGCGCACCGATTCTTCGCGGCTCCAGCGTTTGTGATGGAGGCCGGTATCCACCACCAGCCGGCACGCGCGGAACGCGGCGGCCTGCAGATAGCCGAGGCGCCACGTGGGGTTCTCGTCGTAAGCGCCAAGCTCGTCTGCCAGCTGTTCCGCATACAGCGCCCACCCTTCGGAGAAGGAGTTGAACGCGAGGATGGAGCGGATGAGGGGCAGCTGGTTGGAATATTCGCCTTCCCAAACGTGGCCCGGAATAGTCTCGTGATGCACCAGCGTTGGCAGATCGTACTTGCGATGCAGGTCCGTCGTCAGCAGGTTGATCCACATCTTGCCGGGCACGGTGCCATCCACGCTGCCCGCGCCGCCATATGCAGTGGGCGCGCCAGGCTCTTCCGCCAGCGGCAGGCGCCGCACCTCCAGATTGCCTGCGGCCACCTCGCGGAAGGCGCGCGGCATCTGCGCGCGGATCCAGGCGATGCGATCCTCGATGAAGGACATGATTTCGGCGCGGCCCGGATCGCCCTCGGCAAACTTGAAACGATCGTCTTCCGAAAGCGCCGTCATCCGGCTGCCCACGCTGCCCTGGGTATAGCCGATGTCGCGCAGGATCGGGTCCATCTGCGCGTGGATATCCTCCAGCGTCTCTAGGCCCAGTTCGTGGATCTCTCCGGGAGAGAGATTGGTGGTGGTGCTGGAGCGGAGCGACCAGTCGTACCATTCGTCTCCACGCGGCTGGGACCAGATGCCCGGGTCGCTGTCTGCCACGGCGCGCTCCCGCTGCAATTCGGCAAGCTGGGCTTCCAGCGCTGGAGCGATCTGTCCGGTGACAATCTCGGTGGCGCGCGCTTCCCAATTGCCGGCGATGCCTTCTTCCGCCGTGCGGCGAACCAGCGATTCCACCATGGCGCCGCCCGAACGCGCATCGGCGATCTGGGCGTTCATCTGGTCTATCGCCTTGTCCAGCAGGAAGTCGGGCGGCACCACGCCCATCTCGCGGGCATTGATGATGCGCTCCAGCTCTCCGCTCAGAACGCCGGGAATTTCCTCCAGCCGCGCCACATAGGCTTCTGCATCGTATTCATCGTTGATGGGGTGATCGGAATCGAGGAAGCGCGGCAGATCGATATAGGCGCCCACGTTCTGGATCACGGCATAGGGCGCGGTGCGCCAGCTGCCGACGGGGATATCGCCATAGGGCAGGGCCATGCCGTCGATCGCGGTAGCATAAGCGCTTTCCACCACTTCGAAACTGGTGCGGGTGGCAGGATCCAGTCCATCCTTGGAAAAGGCGCGTGCCCGCGCAAGGTCTGCCCGCAGCGTGGCGGCGTAGGCATCCTGCCCTTCCGGCGAGGAATTGCCGAGCTGGCGGCGCAGCGCGGCATGCTCGCCCGTATCCACGCCAAGGCTGGTGGCGCGGGTGGGCTCGTGGCGCAGCAGGTTCCACGCGATATCGTCCAGCAGGGTTTCTGCCGCGGCCTGTCCGCCTGCGGGCATGGACATAGTGGTGCAGCCCGGCAGAACGGAGAGTGCGGTGGTGGTGCCCAGCGCGCCCAGGAAGGTGCGGCGGGATAGCGATGCGTCGGAGAACTTGTGCATGGATCAGGTGGTTGCCGATGCAACCTGTCCAGTCAAGCCGGATTGCGGCGGATGGTGCGGCGGGCTATCAGGCGCGCCATGTTCGATCTCGTTATCTCGATCATCATCCTGGCCGCCGTGGCGCTGGCGGCGGGGGCGTTCGTTCTGTGGCGCAAGGGCGTGACGAAGCAGGCCATGCTTATGGCGATCCTCGCCTTCGTGATGATTGCGAACGTGGCGATCTGGCTGGTGCCGATGCAGGACGGGGCCACCCCGATAGAGGCCGCCGATGCTGCCATCGCGCAGGATGAGGCCGGATCGGACTGACCCGGCCTGCCTGCGTTCACCCGATCATTCGGGAATTTGCCAGGTGACGCTTCCTGTATAGGTGCCCACGGTGGTTTCTCCGCGATTGTTCTTCGCAGGATCGAAACGGGCGCGCCGTTCGATCAGACGGCAGGTGTTGCGATCCAGCGTGGAATGGCCGCTGCTGCGGGTAATTTCGCAGGCGTCCACACGTCCGTCGCTGCCGATCACCAGGCGATAGCCTGCCGTGCCTTCGCGCTCTCTCACAAGATCGCTGCGGGCGTAGTCATTGGTGGTGATCCAGCCTGCGGGCCCGTTGCGCGGGGATGCCGACACGGGATCTATCGCGGGCGGGGCCGATGGCGTGACGGCCGGTGTGGGTGCCGGGATGGCGCGCGGGGGCGGCACCAGCACCAGATCGGTTGGCATATTGGGCGTTACCGGCACGACATCGATCGGAGCCGGCCGGTCCAGCCGAAGGGGTGGCTCGGGCGCTGCCGGCGGGGCATAGGGCAGCGGCGCGGGGTCGGGCACCACCTGCGGTTCTGGCGGCGGGGGCGGCGGCGGGTTGGTCACGTCAAACGTATCGACGATCTTGGCGGGTGGGCTGATCGTGCCGGTAATGGTAAGCCCGGCAACAACGCCTGCGCCCACCAGCGCGTGGATCGCGATAACGCCCGAGGCCGCGCGCAGGCGGGCCGCAGGGCTGGCTGTGGTATTTGCATAAGACATGGACTTCTCCTCTTCCCAAGCCCGCCGATCATGCAGCGAGTCATGTTATACTGTTACACTACCGTGAAGGAGGTCCAAATGCAAGCGCGCGCCGAAGCCGAGGCTCCGACGCGCGCTGGAATGCCGCATTGGCCGATGCCGGATCAGGTGATCGGGCAGCTCGGATCGAGGCGGAAATCCAGGTAGTTATCGACCGAGTTCATCAGCTCGTCCTGCTCGTTCTCGAAGAAGTGATTGGCGCGCGGGATCTCATCGTGGTGAATGGTGATGTGCTTTTGCGTGCGTAGCTTGTCCACCAGCTTCTGCACGGCGCTGGGCTGTACCACGGTATCCGCCGTGCCCTGGATGAAAATGCCCGATGCGGGGCAGGGGGCCAGGAAGCTGAAGTCATACATGTTGGCAGGCGGCGCGATGGAGATGAAGCCGCGGATTTCCGGGCGGCGCATCAGCAACTGCATGCCGATCAGCGCGCCGAAGGAAACGCCGGCCACCCATGTGGTCTGCGCTTCGGGATGGATCTGCTGCACCCAGTCCAGCGCGCTGGCGGCATCGGAAAGCTCGCCGATGCCATTGTCGAAGCTGCCCTGGCTCTTGCCCACGCCGCGAAAATTGAAGCGCAGCGTGGCAAAGCCGCGCGCGACGAAGGTCTTGTAAAGGTGCTGCACGATCCGGTCGTTCATCGTGCCGCCGCCCTGGCTGTGCGGGTGCAGGATCATGGCGACCGGTGCGCGCGGGCGCGGGGCGGGGGAGAAACGGCCTTCGAGACGGCCCTCTGGGCCGGGAAAGATTACATGGGGCATGGGCGATTGGTGCTCTGCTGGAATGTGGATCGCCAACGCGGGTAGCGCGGCGCAAGTGGGCGGCTATATAGGGATTATGCCACTTTTCGCAATTATTACCTGACCGCCGTGCCAAAGCCGCGCATCTATCTCGATCACGCCGCCACCACGCCGCTGCGCCCCGAGGCGAAGGCGGCGATGGAGGACGGGCTGGCAATCTGGGCCAATCCCAGCTCCCCGCATGCGGAGGGCCGCAAGGCCCGCGCCAAGCTGGAAGACGCACGCGAACGGTGCAAGGCGGCGCTGGGCTGGGACGGCGAACTGATCTTCACCAGCGGCGCGAGCGAGGCAGCGGCGCTGGCCCTGCACCATGCCAAGGGCGGCGCGCGGCTGGTGAGCGCGGTGGAGCATGACTGCATCCTTGGCACTGCAAAACAGGCGGAGCGCTTGCCGGTGCGGCCCGACGGTGCGCTGGATCTGGAGATGTTGCGGGAGGCCGTTCAGCGGGAACAGCCGCTGGTGGCGGTGCAGCACGTCAACTCCGAAACCGGCAACCGGCAGGATCTGAGAGAAATCGGGCGGATTGTGAGCGATGCCGGTGGCACGTTGCTGGCGGACTGCGCACAATCGGCGGGCAAGCTGGCCGTTCCGCCGTGCGACATGGCCATAATCTCCGCCCACAAGTTCGGCGGCCCGATCGGCATCGGTGCGTTATTGCTGAAAAACTACGCCATGCTGGAGCCTGTAGGCGGCCACGAACGCGGCTACAGGCGCGGCACGGAAAATCTGCCCGGCGCAATGGGCATGGCAGCGGCACTGGAAGCGGATACGCCCTATCTCTCCACCGAAGTTCTGGAGGCGCGCGAGCGTCTGGCGGACGCGGTTCGCAATGCGGGCGGCACGTGGTTTGCAGATCGCCTGTCGGGCCCTACGCCGTTCGTGACCGCGCTGGCCATGCCCGAAATGTCCGCCACGGCGCAGGTGATGCGGTTCGACATGGCGGGCTTTGCCGTATCGCAGGGCAGCGCCTGTTCCAGCGGCACGATGAAGACCAGTCACGTGATGCAGGCGCTGGGCGTCGATGGCGCAGTGGCCGATCGCACCATCCGCGTTTCGCTGGGCTGGAATACCACGGCCGAGGAACTCGATGCCTTCGCAGACGCTTGGAAAGCGCTATCATGATCTATCTCGATTACCAGGCCACCACCCCGCTGGCGCCAGAGGCGCGCGATGCGATGCTGCAATGGCTGGACGGGCCGGATGGAACAGGCTTCGGCAACCCCCATTCGCCCCACCGCATGGGCAGGCAGGCGGCCGCCACCGTCGATCTGGCGCGGGACAGGGTGGCGGCGCTGTTTCCGCCAAATGGCCAGGTGATCTTCACCAGCGGTGCGACAGAGGCGATCAACCTCGCCATGCGCGGCTGCCCGGGCAAGGGCGCGATCAGCGTTTCCGCCATCGAACACGCTGCCGTGCTGGATACAGCGCATGCCATTGGTAAATGTCACGAGTTGAACGTGGCCAAAGACGGCCAGTGCAACGTGAAGCAGGATATTCCCAACGACACGAAGCTGGTGTGCGTGATGCAGATCAACAACGAGATCGGCGTGGTACAGCCCACGGTGGAGTTTCATCGCAAGGCCAGGGAAGCGGGCGCGCTGTATCTGTGCGACGCGGTGCAGGCCTACGGCAAGACGCCACTGGCAGGAGCGGACATGATCGCCGTTTCCGCGCACAAGATCCACGGTCCGAAAGGTATCGGCGCGCTGTGGGTGCGTAACGGGATCGAGCTGGAGCCGCAACAGACCGGCGGCGGACAAGAGGCGAACATACGCTCCGGCACGCTCAGCCCCGCATTGTGTGCCGGTTTCGGCGCGGCGGCCAGGGTGGCAAGGGAGCGGATGGACGCCGACGCCGCGCACGTGGAGGCATTGTGGAACCGGGCACGCGAACTGTTTTCCGACTGGGAGCTGAATGGCAGTGCGGAGGCGCGCTGGCACGGCAATCTCAACATCCGCAGGAAGGGGCTGGATGTGAACCGCCTGATGTCCGATTGCCGCGACGTGATGTTCTCCGCCGGGTCCGCCTGCGCCAGCGGATCGGGCAGGCCCAGTCACGTGCTTCAGGCCATCGGCCTCTCGGCAAAGCAGGCGAAAAGCTCCATCCGGCTCGGGTTCGGACGCTACACGGACATAAATGACCTTGAAGCGGCAGCGGAAAAGCTTAATCATGCTGCATCGCAGCAATAGGGGTTCCCGCCATCAAGGTCACTTTCATCACGCGCGACAACGAGAGGGTGGAGGCCGAGGCGTCGCCCGGTGATCGCTTGCTGGAAGTTGGCCAGGCCGCGGGCATGCCGCTGGAAGGAACCTGCGAGGGGCAGATGGCCTGCTCCACCTGCCATGTGATCGTGGCGCGCGAATGGTTTGCCAAATTGCCCGCAGCGGTGGAGGAAGAGGAGGACATGCTGGACCTCGCTGCCGATGTGCAGGCCACCAGCCGCCTCTCGTGCCAGATATTACTGACGCCGGAACTCGACGGGATCGAGGTCAGCATCCCCAGTGACAGCAATGACGCGCAAGGCTTCTGACGGGCTGATGGCATAACGGGCTTGTTTCAACCCAGACGAGAAAACCCCGTCACGCCTTGGCGCAACGGGGTCTCGTCGAAGCCCGATATCCTCCGCTTTCGGGAGGGGACGGAATGATCGCGGAGATCAGGCGGCTTCGGTGATCTTTTCCTGCTGCTTCTGCAGCGCGGAGATCAATGCCTTGGAGAAGGCGGGAATGTCGTCGGGGTTGCGACTGGTGATAAGGTTGCCATCGATTGCCACTTCCTCGTCCACCACATTGGCTCCGGCGTTCTTCAGGTCGGTACGGATGGAGTGGTAGGAGGTTGCCGTCTTGCCGTTCACCACGCCTGCCTCGATCAGTAGCCAGGGCGCGTGGCAGATCGCGGCGACAGGCTTGCCGGCGTTCACGAAGTCTTTCACCATCTGGATGGCCTTTTCCTCGACCCGCAGCAGGTCCGGGTTGATCTGCCCGCCGGGCAGCAACAGCGCGTCGAATTCGTTGGCGCTGGCTTCTGCCAGGGTCAGGTCGACATCCACCTTGTTGCCCCAGTCGTCCTGGTCCCAGCCCTTGATCTGGCCGTCTTCCAGACTGACGACGGCGGTTTCATATCCGGCCTGTTCCAGGTTCGCCTTGGGCTTTTCCAGCTCCGACTGTTCGAAGCCGTTGGTGGCTAGAATCATGATGCGTTGTGCCATGGTAATTGTATCCTGTTTCCAGTGTTTGCGTTTGCCGGATCAACGGGTGGGGAAAGCACTACGTTCCGCGCTGTCCGCTGAGCCGTGACGGTGATAGGGCAAGCCGCATGGCAACCGTTGAAGAACCCGATGATTCCGGCGCGGGCATTACCCGCGAACCTTTCGAGAGCGCGCTTTCGGAGCGGTATCTCGTCTATGCCCTGTCCACGATCACGGCGCGTTCGCTGCCCGATCTGCGCGATGGGCTGAAGCCGGTTCACCGCCGGCTGTTGTGGACGATGCGGCAATTGCGCCTGTCGCCTGACAACACGTTCAAGAAATCCGCGCGCGTCGTGGGCGACGTGATCGGCAAATATCACCCGCATGGCGACGTGGCGGTTTACGATGCGATGGTGCGCCTCGCCCAGCCATTCACCCTGCGCTATCCGCTGGTGGAGGGGCAGGGCAACTTCGGCAATATCGACGGCGATAACGCCGCCGCCTATCGCTACACCGAATGCCGCCTGACGCGCACCGCCATGCAGCTGATGGATGGGCTGGACGAAGGCACGGTCGAGTTCATCCCCACCTACAATAACGAGGAAGAAGAACCGGTCATCATGCCGGGCCTGTTCCCCAATCTGCTGGCAAACGGCGCCAGCGGCATCGCCGTGGGCATGGCCACAAGTATCCCCAGCCACAACGTGGCAGAGGTGCTGGACGCCGCCGAGATGGTGTTGTTCAACAAGGATGTCACCCATGCCGAACTGATGGGCGTATTCCGGGGGCCGGACTTTGCCACCGGCGGCCTGGTGGTGGATAGCGAGGAGGCGATCAGCCACGCCTACGAAACGGGGCGTGGCAGTTTCCGCGTGCGTGGCCGTTTCCACGCGGCGGAGGCGGAGAGCGAGGAAGATCGTGAAGCCGGGATCGAGCGGCTGAGGGGCGGCGGCTACCAGCTGGTCATCTCCGAAATTCCTTACCAGGTGCCCAAGGGCAAGCTGATCGAGCAGATCGCCGCCACCATCGCCGACAAGAAGCTGCCGATCCTGGAGGACGTGCGCGACGAGAGCGACGAGCAGGTGCGCATCGTGCTGGTACCGCGCAGCCGCAACATCGATCCCGAGCTGCTGAAGGAGAGCGTCTACAAGCTCACCGATCTGGAAACGCGCTTCGGCCTCAACCTCAACGTGCTGGATGCCACCCGCACGCCGATGGTGATGGGCCTGAAGGAACTGCTGGGCAACTGGGTGGCTCACCAGATCGAGATCCTGCAGCGCCGCACTACGCACCGCCTCGCCAAGATCGCGGACAGGCTGGAACTGCTGGAAGGCTACATCATCGCCTTCCTCAACCTGGACCGGGTGATCGAGATCATCCGCACCCAGGATGAGCCGAAGCCCGTGATGATGGCCGAGTTCAACCTGACGGACCGGCAGGCCGAGGCGATCCTCAACATGCGGCTGCGTAGCTTGCGCAAGCTGGAGGAGATGCAGCTTCGCAGCGAGAAGGACGAGCTGCTGAAGGAGCAGGACGAGCTGCAGAAGCTGCTCGATTCCCCCGCTCGCCAGCGCACCAGGCTGAAGCGTGACATGGCCGCGCTGCGCAAGGAATATGGCGAGAACACCGCCATCGGCGCGCGCCGCACCACCATCGCAGAGGCAGAGCCGACGGTGGAATTCAACCCCGACGCGATGATCGAGAAGGAGCCTGTGACGGTGATCCTTTCTGCCAAGGGCTGGGTGCGCGCGGCCAAGGGGCATGTCGAGCTGGGCGAGGATGGCTGCGGTGATTTCAAATACAAGGAAGGCGACGGCCCAGCCTTTGCCGTCCATTGCCAGACGACGGACAAGCTGCTGCTATGCGGGGCGGATGGCCGCTTCTTCACGCTGGGTGCGGATAAATTGCCGAGTGCGCGCGGATTTGGCGAGCCGGTGCGCAACACGCTGGACATCGATGCCGCCACGCAGATTATCGCCATGGTGGTGCACGAGAAGGACAAGCAGGTGCTGCTGGCCTCCGCCATCGGCAAGGGCTTTGTCGCCATCACGGATGAGCTGCTGGCCGAAACCCGCAAGGGCCGGCAGGTGGTGAATCTGAAGAACGATGCAAAGCTGCTGGTGGCGCGCGCCATTCCGCCGGAGCACGATCACGTTGCCGTGGTGGGCGAGAACCGCAAGCTGGTGGTGTTCGCGCTGGAGGAAATGCCGGTGATGACGCGCGGGCAGGGCGTAACCTTGCAGCGTTATCGCGATGGCGGCCTTTCCGACGTCACCACCTTCAAGCTGGAGGAGGGCCTCAGCTGGACGATGGGCGGAGAAACCGGCCGCACCCGCACGGAGAACGAGATCGGCATGTGGAAGGTGGCGCGCGGTGCTGCGGGCAGGCTGCCGCCGCAAGGCTTCCCGAAGGATAACAAGTTCTAGATACAAAAACCCGGCAGGATCGCTCCTGCCGGGTTCCTTGGTGATTGGTAGCCTGGAGGCTTAGCCAGCCTGTGCGGCCAGGGCTGCTTCGAGGTCCGTCATGGTGATGCGTGCCATCAGTGCGCCATTGGGATCCACCACGAACATGTCACGCGGCAGCGTCACCTTGCTTTCGTCTTCACGGGTGATGACGACGTTGGAGCCGTCGATCGTGTCGATCGTGCCGAGCGGCTGCGGGTCTGCGGTGACCACGGTGGCGCCTTCGACCAGTGCGGCGGCCAGCGCTTCTTCAGCGGCAGCCAGCTGCTGTTCGTGCAGCTGCACCAGCTGATCGCGCGTGATGTTCAGCGTCGGGCCGTTTTCACCTTCGCCGAAGGCATTGGCGGGCAGCGGAATCTGGTATTCGCCAACGGTCAGCAGAACGGCCTGTTCGTTGCTGTCGGCAACGGTGCCGATCGGATTGCCGTCATTGCCCATCACGGTGTCGCCTGCATCCTGTGCAAGCGCGGGGTTGGCGGCGAGGGCTGCGAGTGCGGCAGCGGCGGTGAGTGCGATCTTCTTCATGCAAAAACTTCCCTTCCTGCCAGCCCACGCATGGTGCGGGCCGGGAGTTGAATTCGTCCGACTGGGCCTGAAAAGGCGCCGGTATTGGCTGACGGGGGCAAGCACCCGGCCATTGCCGGGGCAGACACGAACGGTGCGATGGGGCGCCGACCCGTCACAAAACTACCTAGCAGGCAGCTCCTGAACACTACCTGCACCAGCCTTGCAGACTATTTCAACCGCAAAGCTGAAAAATCACATATGCGAATTGGATTGCATCACCTCGGCCAGCAGTTCCTCGACCCTGGCAGCATCGGGAAAGCCTTCCGCCGTCCAGCGATCCTCCACCGCGCGCATGATCCGCGCGACTTCGGGTCCTGCGTGCACGCCGCGCTCCACGATCGTGCCGCCGCGCAGGGGGAAGCGGGGAATGTCCCAGTCTTCCAGCGGGGTGATGGGTTGATCCGCCAGCAGGAGCAGGTCGCGGGCAATATCCTTGCCCTCACGATAGGCAAGAACGCGCGCGTCGCCGGGCCGCCTGGCGCGGTCTGCCAGGCGAGCGAGGCGCTTTTTATACGCGTTGGAAAGGCGCAGGCGGGCCGCGACCTGTTCTGCCGTCTTGCTGTCGGCAGGCAACATGGCGGCAAGGCGGCGGATCGGATCGGGCATGGCACCGCGCGCCTGCTCCACCGCGACGAGGGCGGTAAAGCGTTGCAGCCCCTCTTCGCCCACTTCGGGAAGGATCACCGGCAGCACTCCGCGATCGAACATGCGCTGCACCGTCGCCTGCGGATCGGGCAGCGCCAGCAGCGCCAAAAGTTCCATCGCCACCCGTTCCCGGCTCAATCCCTTCAGCATGGAGGCGAGGGCGGCGCAGGCTTCCTCTCCCTCCTCGTCCAGGGTGGAGCCGAAGCGCGCCTGGAAACGGTAGTAGCGCAGGATGCGAAGATGATCCTCGCGAATCCGTTCCTGCGCATCGCCGATGAAGCGCACCCGGCGCGCGTCCAGATCGGCCAGCCCGCCGAAGAAATCGGATATTTCCAGCGTTTCGGGGTGAGCATAGAGCGCGTTGATGGTAAAATCGCGCCGCGCGGCATCGTCCTGCCAGCGTTCGGCAAAGGCGACGGTGGCGCGGCGGCCATCAGTTGCCACGTCCTTGCGCAGGGTGGTCACCTCGACAGGCCCGCTTTCCAGCACCGCTGTCACCGTACCGTGCTCAAATCCGGTAGGCACGCATTTGATGCCCGCCCCGCGCAGCCGTTCCATAACCTGTTCGGGATGCAGCGCGGTGGCCGCGTCGATATCCTTTACCGGCAGACCCAGCAGCGTATCGCGCACCGCACCGCCCACCCAGCGCAGATTATCCGCGCCAAGGGCGGCCACCAGCGCGCCAAGGTCTGCGCGCTGCGTCCATTCGGCATTGGCAAGGTTATCGTGTGTCACCGCTCGCCTTCAGCATGAAGCGCGCCGCTATTCAACCAGCTCTTCGATCGAGAGGCGATGCGAGAGATTGGCGATGATCCCGGCGGTGATCCCCCAGATGCGATGGCCCTGCCAGTCTATCTCGATGAAGGGGCGCTCGTTACCGTTGAACAGGCCGATCTTGGGCTTGTGGTTGCGCTGGTCCAGCACGTGGCGCAGCGGTGCCTCGAACCAGTCGGCCACTTCGCGCGGGTCGGGCCGGATCGCGATGTCGGCAGGCACCACGCCCAGCACGGGGGTGAGGCGAAATCCGCTGCCGGTGGCAAAGGTGTTTGCCTCTCCTGCAATCCGCACGCGCGATGGGTCGATGTCGAGTTCTTCCTGCGCTTCGCGCAGGGCGGCCTGTACCGCGCTTTCACCGGGTTCCAGCTTGCCGCCGGGAAAGGCGACCTGTCCGGGATGGCTGGCCATGGTATCGGGCCGGTGGGTGAGGAGGATGCCCGGCTCGCTTCGCTCCGTCACCGCGATCAGCACGGCGGCGTCGCGCAGGGTCTGGCCGACCACGAACTCGCTATCGTCCCTTATGCCTTCCATGCCGATATGCTCCGTCGCGGCAAAGCGGCGCTGCAAACGGTCGAAAAGGCGGCTCATTCGGAAGGCACCAGCGCAAACTCGCTGCCCTGGCTGGAAACGATCATGCCGTTATCCAGCGCCAGCGCGTACTCTGCCAGTTGCAACCAGGTGGAGCGATCCAGCCGCGCCTCGCACCCGTGGCGCGCCATCAGGTAGATGGATGGCTTTTCGGGATCGCCTTCTGCCCGCAGGGGATGATCCGGCCCGGCGATCACCAGCTCGTCGGTATTGAGACGGAAGGCCAGGGCATCTGCATCCACGCGCAGATCCGTCGCGATGAAGGCGGCATCCTCCACCTCGATCGTCTGCCGGTAATGCGGGGTAACGAGGTAATGTTGCCCATCCGCCGGATCGCGCCAGAGGAGGCTGGCGAAGGCGCGCACCATCGCGGGCCGCGTTACCGGGCTGCCATTGTGAAACCACGTTCCGTCTGCCGCTATCGCCATGTGGCTGTCGCTGGTGCTTTCCGGCTTCCAGCTATCTACCGGCGGAAGTTTGCGTGCCTCGACCTGCTCGGCAATCTCGAGCAAGCTCATTCCGGCAAGGTCGGGCGGGATATCGTAGGCCATCGTATTGCAACAGATGGCCCTTCAGGTCAGCCAATCCAAGGGCCAAGGGTGCCATGATCAGGCAGAATGCCCGGATTTTCCGTCCGCACCAGCAATCGGTGGGCCTCGAACGGGCCGGGTAGGGACCATCCCTGCGTAGGGCCGCCCTGAAAACCGAAGCGGCTGTAATAGTCTGGATCGCCGATCAGGACCTGCGGCAGCGCGGCCTGCGGATCGATTGCGCCGTTCATGGCGGCCATCAGTGCGCGGCCAAAGCCTTGGTCCTGCCGATCGGGCACCACGGCGACGGGGCCGACCATCAGCAGGGGATGCCGGCGGCCCTTGTCATCCGTCAACGCCACGGGCCACACCTGTATGCTGCCCACCAGGAAATCGCTCTCGTCGATCACGGCAAAGCTGAGCGCGGGCAGCCAGTCCGTGCCCTTGCGAACCTTGTAGGCGGTGCGCTCGTGCCGGTCTTCGCCAAAGGCGCGGTCCAGCAGCGCCTCGACAAGGGCGGGGTCCACTTCGGCGAGCGGGATTAGTGTGGCGGTGGCAGTGTCCATGGGCGCGCGCCGATACGGCGATGCGCGCCCACGTGCAACTGTTTCGCGCGATATCTGTTTGCTTATCCCTTTGGCGTGATCCTCAGGAGGCGACCTTCATCGCCATCCTCGATCACCCAGATCGAACCGTCAGGTGACACGGCAATATCACGCAGGCGGCGGGGGAATTCGTAGCGCGCCGCCTCGTCAGCGGAATTGGCGCCCGCGTTCACGGTGAGCCTGCTGATGGATTGCGTGCGCAGGTTCGCGATCAGCAACTGGCCCTGCCAGTCGGAGAACATGCCGCCCTGGTAGAACGCCATGCCGCCCGGTGCGATCACGGGGGTCCAGCTGATGGCAGGCTTGGCAAAGCCATCGTCCGGCGTGTGATCGGGGATCGGGTCGCCATTGTAGTTTTCGCCGTTGGAACGCGTGGGCCAGCCGTAATTGCTGCCAGCCTTGACGAGATTCAGCTCGTCACCACCGGCAGGCCCATGCTCCAGCGCCCACAGATTGCTGCTGGAATCGAATTCCAGCCCCAGTATGTTGCGCTGGCCATAGGTCCATACCTGGTCCGTTGGACTGCCGCGATCGGCGAAGGGATTGCCGGTGGCGGGCGTGCCGTCGAGGTTCAGCCGCAGCACGGAGCCGAGATTGTTCTCGAGATCCTGCGCAGGGTCCTGGGCCTGCCTGTCTCCGCTGGCAACGAACAGGTATTGCCCATCTGGAGAGAAGGCCAGGCGATGGGAATAGTGGCCGGGGCGCGGCATCGCCTGGCTCTGTTCCCAGATCTGGGTGAGGCCATCGACATAGCAGCTATCTGCCTGCTCGCACACCAGCGTGCCGCGGCCGACTGCGGCCTTAGTGCCTTCGCCGTCCTGCTTCGCCCATGAAAGGTAGATCATCCTGCTTTGCGCATAATCGGGCGCAAAGGCCAGCGCGCCAAGTCCGCCCTGTCCCTCGTAAGCGACGGACGGCATGCCTTCCACGGTGCCCAGCGTGCCCGTGGCAGGGTTGTAGAATTTCATCGTTCCGGGCTTCTCGGTGATGAAGATCGTGCCGGTGCCGGGTTCGAACGCAAGGGCCCATGGCTCGTTAAAGCTTTCGTAGGCGGCTGCCTGGAACGGCGAGGTGGATTGCAGTTCCACCATCGTGCCCCCATTGGCCACGGCGCTGCCATCGCCCTGGGCGGAGGCGCTGGGTGCGGGAGCGCTATCCCCCATTGCGGCGCTGTTGCAGCTTGCGAGAGCGAGGGCAGGGAATATGGTGGCGGACAGGAATTTGTATTTCATGCTATCTGGAACTCCTTCGACCGAATTTTGTGCCTCGCTCGGCCCCGGCCCGCTGATCGCGGGTGTGGACGAGGCCGGGCGCGGGCCGCTTGCCGGGCCAGTTGTGGCGGCAGCGGTGGTGCTCTGCAAGCCCCGACCAAAGGGGGTAGGGGATTCCAAGAAGATTTCCGCCGGAAAGCGGGCCGAACTGGAAGGCGCGATCCGCCGCCGCTGCGCCTATGGCATCGGCGTGGTGGACGTGGACGAGATCGACAGGCTCAACATCTTCGGTGCCACCATGCTGGCTATGAGCCTTGCCGTTCGTGGCCTGTGCGAGGCGATCGGAGAGGACCGGATCGAGGCACTGATCGACGGCAACCTCACCCCGCACGGGCGCTGCAACGAATGGCGCTGGCCCGCCCGCGCCATCGTGGGCGGTGACGGGCGGGAGGCCTGCATCGGTGCCGCCAGCATCCTTGCCAAGGAATATCGTGACCGACTGATGGTGGAAGCCTCCGCCCGCCACCCGCAATATGGCTGGGATCGGAACAAGGGTTACGGAACACAGGATCATCTCGAAGCATTGCGACAGCACGGGCCCACCCCGCTGCACCGCCGCAGCTTTGCGCCCGTCGCGCAAATGGAGATGTTCGCATGAGTTTTACTTCCGCCGAGATTCCGCTTCAAGCTGGCAAGACCGCCATCGTTACCGGATCGAATACCGGCATAGGCTTCGCGATTGCAGAGACGCTGGCCAGCAAGGGCGCGCGCGTGCTGCTGGCCTGCCGCGATGGCGACAAGGCCGCCGAAGCGATCCGAAAGATCGAGGGCGGGAAGGAGCAGGGCGGAGAGGTCGAGTATCTTCACCTTGATCTGGAGAACATTGCATCCGTGCGCGAAGCGGCGGAAACGGCCGCGAAGGAAAACCGGATAGACCTGCTGATCAACAATGCTGGGGTGATGATGCCGCCGTTCTCCACTGCCACGGCGGGGTGCGAATTGCAGTTCGCGGTGAACCACCTCGGCCATTTCGCCTTCACCTCCCTGCTGCTGGACAAGCTGGCAGAGCAGGACGGCGCGCGCGTGGTGATGCAATCCAGCCTGGCGCATCGCAACGCCGATATCGATTTCGACAATCTCGATGGCAGCCAGGGTTACGACAAGCAGCGCTTCTACGGGCAGAGCAAGCTGGCCAACCTGCTGTTCGCCAATGAACTTGACCGCCGCCTGCGCAAAGCCGGGTCGAAAACGATCGCGCTCTCCAGCCACCCTGGCATCGCGGCAAGCGAACTGATGCGCCACATCAAGGGCGGACAGGTGTTCTCATCCGTGGTGGGCGCCGTGCTCAATACCAGCGAACAGGGCGCAATGCCCGCGCTGCAGGCTGCCACCGATCCCGATGCGAAGGGCGGCGAATATTACGGCCCCTACGGCTTCATGGAAACGCGCGGCAGCGAATCCGGCCGCGCGGTGCAGAGCAAGCGAGCGCAGGACGAAGACCTTGCGCGCCGCCTGTGGGACAAGTCCGTCGAGCTGACCGGCGTCGATCCCGGCCTACCGCCAGCCTGACCCGAAGCCTAACTAAAAGCCTTTGCTTTCAACGCGTCGTTATAGGCACCTGCGAAAGCTTCCAGCTCCAGCGGGTCTGCGGGCAGGCCGCCCTGCTCGTCTGACGCGGATCCCAGTTCGTCCCGGCTGTTGACGCGCGGAAAGGGTTCATCGGGAACCGGTGCGCCAAGGAATTGGCAGAGCGGTTCCCACCCTTCCTTCGGATGGAACACCAGCAACCGTTCCGGCGCAAGCGTGTCGATGATTTCCTGGTTATAGGCGCGGTACCAGTCGGCCATCCATACAGGGTCGTCGATCCTGTCGCCGAACTGCTTCAGATAGGTTCCCTTCATCATCGTCTCGATCGGGCTGCCTTCCAGCGAGGAAAGCATGCGCGGCGAGTTGATCGTGGCGTTGCACGATTCCACCCAGGTTTCCGCGTCGCGCACGGTCAGCACGACTTTCGCGTCCGGGTAATAGTCGGCTAGTTCGCGCCAGAACACGCAGGCGGGATTGTCCGTTGTGGACTGGTATCCGGCGAAGATCGTGTCCCAGTCGGGGTTGCCATCGGCGGCCGCCTGCCACAGTGGGATCGTCTTTCGCGCGTTCCTGAACACCTCCACCATGTGGTAGCACGGGCCGAAGCCAATGTGTTCCAGCGCGAATTTCAACGAAAAGGTCGCAGTCCTGCCCGGTCCTGCACCGATCACCTTGAGAGCCATCATCTTTCCCCTGTTTTGCCAGCAAATCCTGCCGGCGAGTCCTTGCGGCCACACCACACCATATCGAGTCTGGCCCTGCATCCTAGACTCCATATCTTGTGGCGGACTCGTTTCGTTCTGCATTGGCGCGGCCATACTGCGGCCAAATTGCCGCTTGACCCGTGGACTCCGAGGACTCAAACCCCTGTGGATAAGTGAGGGAAATGTTGTTCATGGGCGAACTTACGAAACTTCGCGCCGCTCCGCGCGTGCGCAAGGCCAAGGCTGTCGAAGTCGACAAGGCAGACCTGCCGCTGGGCCGGATCCTGGATGGCGATTGCGTGGCCGCAATGCGCGAATTGCCCGATAACAGCGTGGATCTGGTGTTCGCCGATCCGCCCTATAACCTGCAATTAGGGGGCGATCTGAACCGCCCCGATGGCAGCCATGTGGATGCTGTGACCGACGAATGGGACAGGTTCGACAGCTTTGGCACCTATGACGCCTTCACCCGCGCATGGCTGACCGAATGCCGCCGCGTGCTGAAGCCCGATGGCGCGCTGTGGGTGATCGGCAGCTATCACAACATTTATCGCGTGGGGGCGGTGCTGCAGGATCTGGGGTTTTGGATCCTTAACGATATCGTCTGGCGCAAGACCAATCCCATGCCCAATTTCCGCGGTACCCGTTTCACCAACGCGCATGAAACGCTGATCTGGGCAAGCCAGGGCGAAAAGGCGCGCTACCAGTTCAATTACACCGCGATGAAGACGCTGAACGACGAACTGCAGATGCGCAGCGACTGGACCTTTCCGATCTGTTCGGGCGGGGAACGGCTGAAGGACGATGAAGGCCACAAGGCCCATCCGACCCAGAAGCCCGAGGCGCTGCTGTACCGCGTGCTGCTGGCCACGACCGAAAAAGGCGACGTGGTGCTGGACCCGTTCTTCGGCACCGGCACCACCGGCGCAATTGCCAAGCGGCTGGGCCGCGAATGGATCGGCTGCGAGCGGGAGGCCGCCTATCGCAAGGTGGCAACGGCGCGGATCGAGAAGGAACTGCCCTTGGATGAAAGCACGCTTGCCACGATGCAGAGCCGCAGGACGCAGCCGCGCGTAGCCTTTGGCGCGGTGGTGGAAGCGGGCCTGCTGAAGCCGGGCACCGAGATATTCGACAGGAAACGCCGTTGGAAGGCCACCGTGCGCGCCGATGGCAGCGTGGAATGCGGTAAGCAGGTCGGGTCCATCCACATGGTGGGCAAGACCCTGCAGGATGCGCCCAGCTGCAACGGCTGGACCTTCTGGCATTACGAGCACGGCGGCGAGGTGAAACCGATCGACGCGGCGCGCGGGCTGTACCTGCTGGCGGCGGAGGACTGACTTTCCTACCTGCGGGCTCCACGGCACCTAGGCGGGATGTTCACGCCTTCCCGCAAGATTTCCGGCCATTTTATGCCCTTTCACCGAGCGTCAGCTTTTGTGATCCAGAACAGTGTTCCATGTGTTCCACATTAGTTGGAAAAACGAAGAGGTATCTCTGAATGCCAGACCAGATCTACATCCAGCCGCTCACCTTCGTACCGGGGCCGCAGGCCGTCGAAGGGCAGGCCGTGCGGCTGGCCGGCGGAATGGTCTATGCGCGAGAGTTCGCCGTGATGCTGCGCCGCGATGGCGAGGTGATCGAGCGCCACGTCGTCACGCCCTCCATGATTGACGAGGTCCTGGCCGGAATGCCGGAGGATGCAGGCATTGAGGGGGAACGCCAGTGGTCGAACCTGCGCATGGCGCACACCGCGCTGGAACTGGGCAGCCGCACCATCCGCCTCGACATGCCACAGGTGATGGGCATCCTGAATGTCACGCCGGACAGCTTCTCCGACGGCGGGGAGTTCATGGACGATCCGCAGGCCATGCAGTCGCAGGCCGCCGCCATGCACGAGGCAGGTGCTGCCATCATCGACATCGGCGGGGAGAGCACGCGGCCCGGTGCGAAAGACGTGTGGGAAGGCGAGGAGATCAAGCGGGTCCAGCCGGCTATCGAGCATTGCGTTGGCATGGGTGCGGCCGTCAGCGTGGATACGCGCCGCCCGGCGGTGATGGAGGCGGCCCTGGGGGCAGGCGCGCATATCATCAACGATGTCTCTGCCTTGCGCTACGATCCGCGCAGCATGGAGTTCGCGGCCAGTTCGGGTGCGCCTGTCATCCTGATGCACGCGCCCGGATCGGGGGATAGCCTGCATGCCGATGCCGACTACGGCAACGTCGTGTTCGACGTGTTCGATTTCCTGCGGGAGGCGCGCGACCGCGCGATCGAGGCAGGCATCGCGCGCGAGAAGATCGTGCTCGATCCCGGCATCGGTTTCGGCAAGTCTCTGACGGACAACCTTGCCTTGCTGAACGCGCTGCCGCTGTTTCATGCGCTGGGGCAGCCACTGCTTCTGGGTGCCAGCCGCAAGCGTTTCATCGGCGCGCTATCGAACGAAGCGCCCGCGCAGAAGCGGCTTGGTGGATCGCTGTCGATTGCCCAGATGGGAATGGATGCAGGCGTGCAGTTGCTGCGAGTTCACGATGTTGCGGAAACGGTGCAGGCTCGCAATGTATGGCGCGGTCTGCGCGATGCGGCTCTCACCGATTTTGCGATGCTGGAAGCCTGACCGGATCGGTCACGAGGCCGTGCCGACGGTCCAGCGATTCTTCGATGGAGGCAATCACGCCGTCCATCGCTTCATCTAGCCGGGGATCAAGGTTCTCGTCGAACCGGCGTGACAGCATTATCGTGCGGCCGTCCATTTCGAAGAACTGGTACTCGGTGCCTGCGCCCTCCGCCTCGGCGGTGTAGGAAAAACCTCTCGCGGAATCGAGCGTGGCAGGCTCCAGATCCTCGCCGTTTGCAGCAGCTTGGCTGGTAACGAAGCTGGCGCGGTATTCCTCGATGGGGCGGGGTAGCAGGGCAAGGGCAAGGCCGTTCTCCTTGCTCGCATCGCACTCGGTTACAAGGCCGCTTTCGCCGTAGGTGCAACTGTCTTCGCCGAGATTGTCGGCGCGTTCCTCGGAGATCAGTTTCGTGGCGCGGTGGGTGGTCTGATAGTTGGGCGGAAGATCGATCTCGATATCGACGGCCGTCAGCAGGTCCTGGTCGAACTCGTAGGTAAGCGGGCCGAGGGATGCGCTTTGCCAGCGGTCGCTTTCGGCATCGCTCATGTCGGCAATTGTCTGCTGCGGCGTCGGTTCCTCGCGATCTGCACATGCGCCAAGCGCCAGAAGGGCGCTCGTCATGAGTATTGCGATTCCAGGCCTCTGCATGCCCACTAATCGCGCCGGATTGATGAATGTTCCACGATTTGTCGCATTGGGAAAAGGCTGTGGCACATATGCAAAACCCAGCATTGCCGCGCCCCGACGGGCTGCTTCAGGCCGCGTTGTCGATGCCGAGGTCGGACAGTTTGCGGTAAAGCGTTGATCTGCCGATACCAAGCCGCCGCGCAACCTCTGTCATGCGGCCGCGATAATGGCCGATGGCAAGGCGGATCACGTCGGCTTCTATCTCTTCCAGCGGACGCAGATTGCCGTCTTCGGAATAGAGCTGCACGCCAGCGCTTTCGCGGATGGAGCCGCCGGCCTTGGGTTCCTCGACGCTGACGATTTCGCTCAGCTGCGGAAAGTCTTCTGCCGTCAGCGCGTCGCCGTCGCAGAACACCGCCGCGCGGAACAATACGGCCTGCAACTGGCGAACGTTGCCCGGCCATTCGAACGCACCGAGCAATCGCAGTGCTTCCGAAGTGATGCCCAGTGGGCGAAGGCCCGGTTGCTGCCCGATCTGGTGCAGGAAGTAGCGGGCCAGCGCCCCCATGTCGCGTCCGCGCTCTCGCAAGGGCGGCAGGGTGATGGAGGTGCGGGAAAGGAGTTCCAGCAACTCGCCCCGGAAGTGGCCGGTCTCCACCATGTCTGCCAGCGGCAGATTGCTGGCGGCGATCACGCGGACGTCCACCTTGAAACCGTACTGCGCGCCCAGCGGCTTTACGCTGCCGCTTTCGAGCACAGAGGCGAGGCGATCCTGCACGTCGAGCGGAAGGCGATCGATTTCGTCCAGCACCAGCGTCCCACCGTCGCAATGCTGAAACGCCCCGATCTGGCGGTCGAACGCGCCGGGGAAAGCACCCTTCTCATGGCCGAAGAGCTGCGATTCCAGGCTACTGGCCGAAGAACCGGAGATATTGATAATGCGAAAGGTGGTCTTGGATCGTGGCGAGGCCGATTGCATTGCCCGCACCAGCATTTCCTTGCCCGTGCCGCTTTCGCCCTCGATCAGCACGTGTCCGTGTCCGCGAGCGGCCTTGGCCGCCTTGGCCAGCGCATCGCGGAAGGAAGAGGCGGTGCCTACCATCGAATCGAAATCGAGCTGCGAGGGCATCTTCTCCGACATCGGAGTAAGCTCGTCGCGCGGGCTTTCGTGCGTGGTGGTGTTGCGCAGCGCCTGCACCAGGCGATCGGGAGAAACCGGCTTCACGAGGTAATCGGCAACCCCTGCGCGCATTGCTTCCACCGCAAGCTGGGGGCTGATGCTGGCAGTGACCATGAGGATAGGCAGGGCCGGACGCCGTTCCTTCAATTCCGCAATCAGTTCGCACGCCCGGTCACCCGGGACGGCATGATCGAGAATGATGGCGGACAATTGCATGCCCTGCCGCGTGCCCAGCGTGGCGATGGCCTTTTCGTAGTCGTCGACAACGACCGTGCGCCAGCCTTCGCGTCCGGCAAGCGCGGTCATCAGCCGGGCTTGCGCCGGCTCGTTGTCGATAATCATCAGCAGCCGCTGTTCGGGCTCCACCATGGTAAAAACACCCCTGATCCCGGTCTTCTGTTCGAGAGAGCGGGTTCCTGAACCACGGGCCTAGCAGCGCGGGGTAAAGAGCGGATTAAGGCTATTCTTCCACGTCTGCGCTCTTGAGCAGCAGGAGAAGCGGCGATAGGACAGATGGCAACAGTCAAAACCCAAGAGGGATTTACGAATATGAGCGATCCGCATCCGCACGATATCAAGGCGGCGAAAGGCACTTACGACGGTTTCATCGGCACGCTGAAATGGTCGGTCCCGCTAATCGCCGCGATTGCGCTTCTCGTCGTCATCATAATCGCATGACTTGATGGGAGGGGGGATGAAAATAGCGGTACTGAAAGAGCGCGCGGCAGGTGAAACGCGCGTGGCCGCTACGCCCGAAACGGTGAAGAAGCTTACCGCTCTGGGGGCCTCCCTCGCCATAGAACAGGGCGCCGGCGAGCACGCGGCGATTTCCGACGCGGATTTTGCCGACGCCGGGGCCGACGTCGTGCCCGCCGCGCAGGCGGTGACCGATGCCGATATCATCATGGGCGTACAGGCGCCCGATGTCGCCGCGCTGACCGGCGCGAAGCCTGGTGCATGGGTGGCTGCCACCTTCGATCCCTTCGGCCAGCGCGAACGGGTAGACGCATACGCGGAGGCGGGTCTGGAGGCACTGTCGCTGGAATTCATGCCGCGCATCACGCGTGCGCAGAGCATGGACGTCCTTTCCAGCCAGTCCAACCTCGCAGGCTACAAGGCGGTGATCGCCGCGGCCAATCAATATGGCCGGGCCTTCCCGATGATGATGACGGCAGCAGGCACGGTGTCTGCGGCCAAGGTGTTCGTGATGGGCGTTGGCGTTGCCGGATTACAGGCGATCGCCACGGCAAAGCGGCTGGGTGCGCAGGTTTCCGCCACAGATGTGCGCCCCGAAACTGCCGAACAGATCAAGAGTCTTGGCGGCAAGCCCGTTTTCGCGGAAGGGCTGGAAGCATCGGGGGAGGGCGGTTACGCCGCCGAACTGACCGACGAGCAGAAAGCCGCGCAGGCAGAGATGGTATCTGCCCATATCGCCAAGCAGGATCTGGTGATCACCACCGCGCTGATACCGGGCCGCGCCGCGCCGCGCCTCGTCAGCGATGCGCAGATCGCCACGATGAAGCAGGGCAGCGTGATCTTCGATCTCGCCGTGGCGCAGGGGGGCAATGTGGAAGGCAGTGTGGCAGACCAGGTCGTGCAGAAGCACGGCGTGCACATCATGGGCTTTTCGAACACGCCTGCACATCTGCCCGCCGATGCCAGTGCGCTGTTCAGCCGCAACCTCTTCAACTTCCTCAACGCCTTCTGGGACAAGGACGCGGGCAAGCCGGTGCTGGACGAGGAAATCGGCGATGCCATCCGGCTCACCAGGGGCGGTCAGGTTGTCCACCAGCGGCTAAGCGCAGCGTCGTGAAGAGCAAGGGCATCGTGGTGATCTTCGTCATCGTGCTCATCCTGGCGGCAATCATTGCTTATATCGGTGGGCAGAGTCTTGGCAGATGGATGACTGCTACCGAAAGCGCTGAAGGGGGCGCCTGACAATGGACTTCATTTCAATCCTTTCGATCTTCGTGCTGGCGTGCTTCGTCGGCTATTACGTGGTCTGGTCGGTTACGCCCGCGCTGCACACGCCCTTGATGGCGGTGACCAACGCGATCTCCAGCGTGATTATCGTCGGCGCGCTGATCGCGAGTGCGGAGGCGGGGAGCGCCATTGCGAAGTGGCTCGGATTGATCGGTGTGGTGCTGGCCAGCGTCAATATCTTCGGCGGGTTCGCCGTGACCGAGCGGATGCTGGCCATGTACAAGAAGAAGGAGAAGTGATGAGCCTGTCCTTCCTCGCTCCCGCCGCCGATACGGCCGCCGCACACGGGCCCGTAAATCCCTGGGTGGCACTCGCCTACCTCGTTGCCGGCGTGTTCTTCATCCTCGCCTTGCGCGGCCTCTCCAGCCCCGCCACCAGCCGCGCGGGCAATCGCAACGGCATGATCGGCATGGCGATCGCCGTCATCACCACGCTGGTGACGCATGACATTGCCAATATCGTGGAGATCGGGATCGCCATCCTGATCGGCGGTATCATCGGCGTCACCATCGCGCGCAAGATCGCCATGACGGCGATGCCCGAACTGGTGGCTGGCTTTCACTCGCTGGTGGGCCTTGCCGCCGTGCTGGTGGGCTGGGCAGCCTATCTCAATCCCGGTGCATTCGGCTTGCTGGTCGGCGAAGGGATCGGTGCTGTCAGCAAGGTCGAGATGGGCCTTGGCATAGCCATCGGCGCGATCACCTTCTCAGGCTCCGTCATCGCCTTCCTGAAACTGAGCGGCAAGATGAGCGGTTCGCCCATCATGCTGCCCGCGCGCCACGTCATCAACCTGGGCGTGCTGGCCGCGATTATCGTGCTGACCGCGCTTTTCGCCATGGCGACGGGCCCGGCCCAGACGCTGCCGTTTATCATTGCGTTGACCGTGCTGGCCTTCGTGATCGGCTTCCTGCTGATCATTCCCATCGGCGGGGCGGACATGCCGGTGGTGGTGTCCATGTTGAACAGCTATTCCGGCTGGGCGGCAGCGGCGATGGGCTTCACGTTGGGCAATGCCGCGATGATCATCACCGGCGCGCTGGTCGGTTCCTCGGGCGCGATCCTCAGCTACATCATGTGCCGCGCGATGAACCGCAGCTTCATCTCCGTGATCGCGGGCGGCTTTGGCGCAGACAGCGGCGGCGCGGGCGATGGGGAGGCGCGCGAGCAGCGCCCCTACAAGCAGGGCAGCGCGGCGGATGCCGCCTTCATGCTGGAGCAGGCGGAAAGCGTCATCATCATCCCCGGCTACGGCATGGCCGTGGCGCAGGCGCAGCACGCCTTGCGCGAAATGGCGGATATGCTGGAAGAACGCGGCGTGGAGGTAAAATACGCCATCCACCCCGTGGCAGGCCGGATGCCGGGGCACATGAACGTGCTGCTGGCGGAGGCATCGGTGGAATATGACAAGGTGTTCGAGCTGGAAGACATCAATTCCGAATTCGCCCAAGCCGATGTCGCCTTCATCATCGGCGCGAATGACGTGGTGAACCCGGCGGCCAAGACGGACAAGTCCAGCCCGATCTATGGCATGCCGGTGTTCGATGTGGACAAGGCGAAGCAGGTCTTCTTCATCAAGCGGTCCATGGGCGGCGTGGGCTATGCAGGTGTCGACAACGACGTGTTCTACATGGACCAGACGATGATGCTGCTGTCCGATGCGAAGAAGATGGTGGAAGAAATCGTAAAGGCTCTCGATTAGAAGTTCGGCCTCGCGCTTCACTGCGCGATCCGATCGCGCGTGCGGGAAACGGCGGGGAACAAGTTCGCCTGCCGACCCGTTCTGCGCGGCAGAACACTTTTGGTGCGGCCACGATGGCAGGCACCGCATCACGATCCCTTCCGGGATAACTTAGGGGCATTTAACGTTGCGAAAACTGGGCTTGATCGGCGGCATGAGCTGGGTTTCGACCCGCACCTATTACGAACGCATCAATCGCTACGTGCAACGCCACATGGGCAAGACCGCCTCCGCACCGATGCTGATCGAAAGCCTCGATTTCTCGCAAATCTATCGCTTGCAGAGCAATGAGGACTGGCAGCGCGCAACCGATGTCATCACCGAAAGCGCGCAGCGGCTGAGCGATGCCGGGGCCGAGGCCATCGTGATCGGCGCCAATTCCATGCACAAGGTCTACCGCGACGTGGAAGCACGGGTGGAAACGCCCATCATCCACATCGCGGAATGCGTGGGCGACAGGATGGAGGCCGACGGTATCGAGCGCGCCGGACTGATTGGCACCAGCAACGTGATGACAGAAAGCTTCTATCGCCGCCGCCTCGTTTCTCACGGCGTGGACCTGCTGCCCCCCGATATGGACAATGTGGAGATGCTGGACCGCATCATCTACGAGGAACTGATGGTGGGCAAGGCGTCGCAGGACGCGCGCCGTGCCTTGCGATCCATGTTCACCAACATGCAGAAGGATGGCGCGCAGGCGGTGATCCTGGCATGCACGGAGCTGGAACTGGTGGTAGACGTGGATGCGAATATCCTGCCGATCTACGACTGCACCGGCATTCACGCGGATGCCGCGGCACAGTGGATAATCGGCGACGAACAGCAGTAATTTCGCGGCGTTCGCGGGCTGTTCCCGTTGCCTGCACTGCCACGCTCACCTAGCGCACTAGCATGTTGCGCGCGCCCTTTGCTGCCGATCCCGCGAAAACTCGCGGGCGTGAATTTGATCAGTCGGGCCATGGCGCGCGCGGCCCGCGCAGTGCATTTCAGCGCGATCGGGACAGGATCATCCATTCCATCGCCTTCCGGCGGCTGGCGGGCAAGACACAGGTGTTCGTGGCGCCCGACGGCGATCATTACCGTGTCCGCCTGACCCACAGCCTGGAAGTCGCGCAGATCGGCCGCGTGATCGCGCGCGACCTCGGGCTGGACGAGGATCTGACAGAGGCGCTTTGCCTGGCGCACGATCTGGGGCACCCGCCCTTCGGCCACCCCGGCGAAGATGCACTGAACGCGTCGCTTTCGCGCAGGGGCGGGTTCGATCACAACGAACATGCCCTGCGCACCGTGATGCGGCTGGATACGCCCTATTGCGATTGCCCCGGACTTAATCTCACGTGGGAAACGCTGGAAGGCCTTGCGAAGCATAATGGGCCGGTAAGCCAGCCCGGCTGGGCATTGGCAGAACTGGACGCGGCCTTTCCGTTGCAACTGGACCGCTGGCCATCGCTGGAAGCGCAGGTTTCTGCCCTGGCTGACGACATTGCCTACGACAATCACGATATCGACGATGGCCTTCGCGCAGGCTACCTGGAACTGGACCAGTTGCTGCAACTGGATTTCATCGCCGATCTCTGGCGCGATGTGGAAACCCGCTATCCCAATGCCCGGCGTGAGGAGCAATTGCGCGAACTGGTGCGCACGCAGATTGGCGTGATGGTGAACGATCTGCTGCAAACCACGCGGGTCAACCTGAAAGGTATTCAATCCGTCGAGGAGGTGCGCGGTGCGGGTTGCGCTGTCGCCACATTCTCTCCAGAAATGGCGAGGCAGGAAAGGGCGCTGAAATCCTTTATGTACGCCAATCTCTATCATCACGACGCACAGCTTCGCACAGCGCAGGCCGCACGCGGCGTTATTGCGAAGCTTTACGCTGCCTATGATCAGGATCCCGCGCTGATGAATTCGCGCTGGGCCGAGAGCCTGCCGGATGAAGAACCCGCACGCGCGCGCCATCTTGCCGATTTCATCGCGGGCATGACCGATCATTTCGCCATGGACCAATACGCCCGCATCTATGGCGAGAGGCCTGACGGGCTTTCCAATGTCTGAGCCGCGGCGCATCCTCCTGGTGGGTGCGACCGGCCTGATTGGCCGCACGATCATCGCCCGCTCCCCCGTTCTGAACGATGTGATCCTGCAAGGCGTGGCCCGCCGCGAGATTGAATTTCCCGAAGGCATACGCATGGAACTGGTGCTGGCGCAAAGCGATGCCTGGCCGGAAATCATCACTCAGCTTACGCCAGATGCGGTGATCTGCGCCTTGGGCACCACCCGGCGCAAGGCCGGTAGCCAGGAGGCCATGCGGGAGGTGGATCACGATCTCGTGCTTGAAGTTGCACGCGCGGCGAAGGAAGCTGCCGTGAAGAATTTCGTGCATGTGTCGTCGGTGGGTGCCGATCCCTTTTCCCGCAATGGCTATCTGAAGATGAAGGGGGAGACGGAGCGCGACCTGAAGTCTCTCAAGCTGCACCGTCTGGATATCATGCGCCCCGGCCTGCTTCGCGGAAAGCGGGAGAACGACATGCGCCCGCTGGAAAAGCTGGGCCAGATCGCCGCGCCGCTGGGCGATCTCCTGCTGCAGGGCGGCAGGACGAAATACCGCTCCATGCGCGCAACCGACGTGGCCGACGCGGCGTTTTCGTTTGCAGGTGCCAAGGCCAGGGGGCAGTTCGTGCACGAGCATGATGCCCTGATGCGCGCCGCACGCGAATTCCAGCGCAATCTGGCCAGCAAGGAACAGCAGGAAGGCGCCTGAGCGCAATTCTCGCCAAAAGCGGCAAGCCAAGGACAGAAGCCATGTGGGATAGCCTTTTCGCGATAGCCAATATCTGGGCGATGGTATGCTGGGCAGCGCTGGTGCTGCTGCCGCGCGGTGCCTTCGTGCAGAGCGCCGTGTTCTACGCCGGGATCGGGCTCTTGTGCCTCGCCTATACCGTGCTGCTGGCGTTGCTGATCACGGGCACGGTCAACGGCAATCCCGTCGATCCATCCGCACAAAGCAGCTTCACCACGATCGAGGGCGTGCGCGGCATCTTCATGTCGGATGGCGGCGTGGTGGTGGGCTGGATACATTACCTCGCGCTGGACCTGTTCGCAGGCCTCTGGATCGCGAAGGATGCCGATCAGAAGGGCTTTTCCAGGCTCCTGCAGGCACCCGTCCTGCTGCTGACGTTCATGGCTGGCCCTGCCGGTGTGCTGGTGTGGCTGGCCATCCGCGAGCGCAGGGCCCGCAAGGACGCGAGAGCGAAGATACGAACATGAGCATGAAGCACGCGCCTGCGACGCAGCGCAATCGAGAGCCCATCCGCGAAGTTCTGGAACAGGAGCTTTCAGGCAGCGGCACGCTTCTGGAAATTGCCGCGGGCACGGGGGAGCACGCCGTGTATCTGTCACGCACTTTGCAAGGCTGGCAATGGCAGCCGACCGATCCCGATCCCGAGGCGATAGCATCCATCGCCGCCTGGCGGGAGGCGGAGGGCGCGCCGAACCTCAAATCGCCGATCCAGCTCGATGCGGCGGCTGAACGCTGGCCCGTCACAAAGGCCGATGCCATCCTGTGCGTCAACATGACCCACATAAGCCCGCCTGCCGCGACACGGGGCCTGTTTGCAGCGAGTGGCCGCCTGCTGGGTGAAGGTGCCCCTTTGCTGATCTACGGGCCGTTCCTGGAAGCCGGGGTGCAAACTGCTGCCTCGAACCTCGGTTTCGATGCGAGCCTGAAGGCGCGCGATCCTGCCTGGGGATTGCGAGAGGTCAGCTGGCTGGACGAACTGGCGGCAGCGAACGGGCTAGAGCGCACCGCGCGGCACGCCATGCCCGCGAACAACCTGATCTTGGTCTATCGCAAGAAGTAAAACGCCCGCCGGGTCCTGCCGGCGGGCGTTTGCGACCCTTGGGGGGGTTATTGATCAGCAGTTATGCGCCGAATTCCTCTCGGGATCTCTCAAATCGCTTCATCGGCGTCGTCTGCCACCGATTCCAGATCCTGTCCCAGCCCGCGCACGGTGTTACATGCGGTGGCCGTAAGGGCCATGACGCTGACAGTGACAGCCAGGATGATTTTTCGGGTCATTGCGTTTCCTTCTTTGATCCCAGGGACAGGTCACTTCGCCATTAAACTAGCTGGGAAGCGTCAGGTTCCTGTCGCTTGTCTCTGATCCACAAACTTGCGCCGGGCAAGATAATGCTCTCGCCAACTGATCGTCAGCCCCGCCGAAACCACCAGCACGGCGCCGATCCAGGTGGTGGCAGGCGGCAGGTTTGCGAAGATCAGCCATCCCAACAGGGTGGCCCAGATGATGCTGGAATAATCCATCACGATCACGCTGGATACCTTGCCGAACCGCAGCGCCATCGTCACCAGCACCTGTCCCCACGTGCCGGCGACGCCGATGCCCACGATCAGCATCCATTCCTGCGCCGTGTGCGGCTGCGACATCCAAAGCATGAAGGGAAAGGTGACCACTACCGATATCGCGCTGAACCAGAACACGATCACCATCGGTGTCTCGGTCCGCGACAGATCGCGTATCTGGATGGAGATGAGCGCGATCATGAACGCCCCGCCAAGCGCCACGGCAGCGCCATACAGGGGCAGGGCACCGCCGCCCGGCTGGGCGATGACAAGGATGCCGAGGAAGCCAGCCAGCACCGCGCCCCAGCGCCAGATGCCAACGCTTTCCTTCAACAGCAAGATAGATAACACCACTGCGAACATAGGCCCGGTAAAGCCCAGCGTGGTCGCTTCCGCCAGTGGCAGCAGGATCACCCCGCCGAAGTTCAGGATCATCCCGGTAACGCCGTAAATCGCCCGTACTGCATGTGCCTTTGGCCGACTGGTGGCCAGTTGCCCGATGCCGCCTGCGATCATCGCCCAGCCAAGAAGGATGGGCAGCGATACGAGCTGGCGCCAGAACAATAGCTCAGCCAGGTGGATGCCGCTCTCCGATGCCAGCTTGATCATCGCGGCCATCACGGCAAACCCGGCGATGCCTGCAAGGCGCATCAGCAGTGCCAGCAAGGGGCGATCGCTGGAATTGTCGCGCGGCGCAGTCGTCATCTTGCGGCCATAGGCCTTGGGAATGAGGGATCAAGCGTTGTAGCAGCGCCATCGCTGCCCATATTCGCGCCGTCATGCATTTGCCCGACTGGATCCGATTTGCCAGCGATGCCACGCTTTACGGCTTGTGGGGCGGCGGATTGCTGTCTGTCTCGGCCTTCAGCGCGTGGCGCGACTTTCGCAGGCGCAAGCGCCGCGACATTGATCGCGTGGGGCTGATGCCGTGGCGCGATATCGGTGCGCTCACCGGATTTGCCGGTCTTGCCCTGCTGGCCTTTGCTGCCGTGGGCTGGCTGCGCGGATAGCGCGAGCCGTTAGAGACAGGCTTCCAGATACGCCTGGTCAAAGCCGAACTGGCGGGCTTTCTCCAGCGTGTAGGGGCGCAGGCCGGAAGACCGGTATTCGCCGATGATCTTGCCGTCGTCGCCCTCATCCAAATATTCAAAGCCGAACAATTCCTGCGTCACGATCACGTCGCCTTCCATGCCGATCACCTCGGTGATGTTGGTGGTGCGGCGCGAACCGTCACGCAGACGCTTCACCTGCACGATCAGGTCGACCGATTCCGCGATCTGGCGCGAGATGGCTTCCTTCGGAATCTTGATATCGCCCATCAGGATCATGTTTTCCATACGGCCCAGGCACTCTCGTGGAGAGTTGGCGTGAAGCGTACACATGGAGCCATCGTGGCCAGTGTTCATGGCGGCGAGAAGGTCGAAACATTCCGCGCCGCGAATTTCGCCCAGGATAATCCGGTCCGGGCGCATACGCAGGGCGTTCTTCACCAGATCGCCAATGGTGATGGCGCCCTGGCCCTCCAGGTTTGGCGGACGCGTTTCCAGCGGCAACCAGTGCGGCTGCTGCAGGCGAAGCTCGGCCGCATCCTCGATCGTCAGCACACGTTCGCCCGGATCGATCATTTTCGACAGGGCATTGAGCATGGTCGTCTTGCCCGAACCCGTACCGCCCGAAATCACGACGTTCATACGGCAGGCACCGGCAATCTTCAGCGCCGTTGCCATCTTGTCGTTCATCGAATTCCAGCCCTTGAGCATGTCGATGGTGATGGGCTTTTCGGAAAACTTACGAATCGAGATCGCCGTGCCCTTCAGGCTCAGCGGCGGGACGATCACGTTTACACGCGAACCGTCTTTCAGGCGGGCGTCGGCCAGCGGCGTTGTCTGGTCAACACGGCGACCGACCTGGTTCACGATGCGCTGGGCGATCTGGAACAGGTGGTTCTCGTCGCGAAACTTGATCGGGGCGAGCACCAGCTTGCCGCCTTTCTCGATGTAGGTCTGATCCGGCCCGTTCACCATGATATCGGAAACGTCCGGGTCGCCCAGCAATTCCTCCAGGGGTCCGAAACCGAGCAGTTCGTCGATCAGCACCTTTTCCAGCGCGAATTGCTCGCGCCGGTTCAGCGTGACCTTGAGCTCGGCCAGCACTTCCATGATGATCGGACGGAATTCTTCGGACAGCTCCTCTTTCGAAAGAGTCGCTGCCGCTTCGGGATCCACGCGTTCCAGCAGGCGCGGCAGCACCTGTTCCTTGATCTTGTGGACGGAAGCCTCGAAGCCGCCAAGCTCGCTGACGTTGTCGTGCACGGCATTGCTGCGATCCGCCAGCCGGCTCATCGCGTCGCCCTGTTGCGGACCTCCGCCTTCCACGGCTGCACCCTCGGAAGGGACGGGCGGGAATTGCTCGCCGCCCGGCGCGGGCACGGCCGGTTCTTCGCTGGCGGGCTGTGAAGATGAATTTCCACCGCCTCGCATGGGCTTTGCCACCCCGAAGCTCGGACGTGCGCCCTTGGACATGCCACCTGCGCCGCTCTTGCGTCCGAATGCGCTCATTCTCGCAAACCCCCTAAAACTCGGTTTCTGCCGCCAGACTGAAGAATTCGGCGGATTTCGTAGGATGTGCTTCTTGCGAATTTAGGTGAAGAACTGGTTAAGTTTGTCCAGCTAAGGTCGATTTCAGCGCACGCTTTTCCAGAGGTTGGACAATCCCAGTGACGACAAGAAATCAACCTGAGCCACGGGTCGTCCTGCTGGGAACCTATGATCTGGGCAAGCCGCGAACGCGCCTGCTGCGTGAGTGTCTGCAGCGGATAGATCCCGACTTGCGAGAATTGCATTTTGGGATCTGGCAGGGCGTGGAGGACAAGTCGGTAATGACGGGTCTTGCAGCCAGGCTGACTGTGATTTTGCGGCTTGCGCTTGCCTATCCGGTGCTAGGTCTGCGCTACTTCTTCACTGGCAAGCACGATGTGGTCGTCATCGGCTACATGGGCCTCTTTGACATGCTGCTTCTTGCTCCGCTTGCAAAGCTGCGCGGAAAGCCCGTGGTGTGGGACGCCTTTCTATCGATCTACGACACCTACGCGCGTGATCGTGCCATGGCAGCGGAACACCACTGGAAATCGCGGCTGTTGAGATGGGCGGAAAAGCGCGCATGCAGATTGGCTGATCGCGTTGTGCTCGACACGATGGCCCATGCTTCGCTGATGGGCGAACTACACGATGTGCCGAAGAGCAGGCTGGACGCTGTTTTGGTCGGTGCGGAGGAGCGCAACTTCCTGCCTTCGGCAACTTCTCCCGCAGAACGCACCGCTGACCCCATTGAAATTTTGTTCTACGGGCAATTCATTCCGTTGCACGGGATCGACACAATCATCGATGCAGCGCTGGATCCGCGTGGAAGGCAGTATTCCTGGTCAATAGTAGGGCAGGGACAGGAAGCCGACCGTATCGATTCACGCCTCGCTTCGCTGGATACTCCGAATATCACGCGGATTCCATGGATCGACTACGATGAACTTTCTGCCAAATTGGCGAGCGCGGATGTTTGTCTCGGCATCTTCGGAACGAGCGACAAGGCCGCGCGCGTGATTCCGAACAAGGTTTTTCAGGCACTGGCGGTCGGCGCGCCTCTGATCACGCGGGATTCTCCGGCAATGCGGGAACTGGTCTGTGATAATGACGAGGGGATCTACCTCGTCTCACCCGGCGATCCCCAGTCATTGCTCGACAGCCTCGATCAATTCGCGCGCGATCGGACGTCATTGCCTTCCATTCTTCATTGCAGGTTGCGGGAGCGCTTCGACGTCGCTGCCCTGACAAATGGGTGGCGCAAGGTTCTGGAGCGAGCGATTACGGTTTGAGAAATATAGACGCTTTGAGAGTATGCCTGTGCCCAGCCGTCCCGGCGTGGTTTTTCGGACCGGATCATCGTTGCTGGAACCTGTCCGCGAGGGCTGAAACGGAAATGACACCATGAACCTTTTCTTCGGTAATCTCGGCTCCTCCCCGGCCCGTCCAGATGCGTCAACGCGGGTGGCGGCGGCTTATGGCGTGAGCCCACAACGCCTGGCGCAGCAGGATGGCTGCTCTCTCCACTACGCCGAGAATGGGGGTGCTACGCTCGGGACTGCACGCGATGGCAACGTCTCGCTTGTCCTGCTCGGAATGATCATCGGCGGTGCGCCCGGCTGGCAGGGGCAGGGCAACCCCATCGACGATCCGGACGAGGCCGCTGCATACATTCTGAAGCGCTATCGCGAACACGGCCCGAACTTTCTCGACCATGTGCCCGGAACCTATGTTCTCGCTCTTTCCGACGGTGGGACGGGCGATGCACTGCTCGCCACGGATCCCGCTGGGGGACATTCATTGTTCGTGCGCGAGACGGGGCAGGGCATCCAGTTCGGCACCAATTTGTCGCTGATGCCCACGGTGTTCAAAGGCATAACGCTCGATCGCGGGATGGAAGATTTCCTGCTCGGTTATCAGTTTCTGCCGGCGGGGCGTACTGTTTATCAAGACATCGAGGCGTTGCCGGGCGGCACGCTACTCCTGTGGCGAAAAGGAATTTCAGAGCGCCGCAAGATCGCGGCGTGGGCTGGGGACGCGCCGGACCTGTCGCAGGCTTCGCTCGAAGAAGCGATGGATGCGCTGCACGATGGCTTCCTGCAGGCGCTGGAGGATGTCGCACCCACGCAAGAACGTGTGGCCGTGATGCTGGGCGGTTTCGATTCCGCATTGGTCGCCGCAGGCCTGCGCAGGATCGGCAAGACGGTCGATACATTCACGTTCCAGTTCGCAGACCAAAGCTTCAACCAGCCGATGACCGACAGACTGACGGCAGAGATCGGGTCGACGCATCACTGGGTGCCCATTGGACCGGAGGTTATCGCGGATGGGATGCGCAACTACGCGCGGCAATTCAATCTGACGGCGGTGCAGCCCCATTACCCGATCGAGAGCGTCGAAGTGTGCCGCGCCATCCGCGCGCAGGGGCTGACGCACGCGCTGACAGGCGATGGCTGCGACGGCCTGTTTCTGGGCTATCCCACCATTTATCGCCGTACACGAGTGGTGGAGCGTCTCTCGAAAATACCCGCTCCGGTGCGCGGCGTGGCCGAGAGGGTGATGGGGTCTCGCACCCTGGAGCAGCACCTGGGCCATCCGCTGCGGGTGGGTCGCAATCTGATGACGATGCTGCGCCGTGAGCCCCTGGTGCGAGATCACTTCGCTGCACGGGCGCTGGATGGCAAATCGCTCGAATGGGCGCGCGGGGAGGTTTTGGAACAGGAACGCGACGTGGAGGAAATCCTGCGCGATCTGGCCCAGCCGGTTGCTCACCTCAGCACCGTGCGACGCGCCTATCACAGCAAGGCACTGGCCGGCAGCAATCGCAACAAGGTGGAAGGGTGTTTCGACACGGCGGGCGTCGCCATCGTATCGCCGTTCAGCCATCCCCGTTTTGCCAAGCTGGCAGGGTCGATGTCAGACGAATTGTCCCGCCCCCAGGATGGGCAGGAGAACATGGGCAAGCACGCCCTCATGCAGATGGCCGTCACACGCGGATTGCTGCCCGGCGAGATTGTTTACCAACCCAAACGCTCGCCTGCGGAAGCGCCGGTGGATGGCTGGTATCGCGCAGAACTGCGTCCGCTGATGAATGATCTGCTTGGGCAATTGCCGTTCGAAATCGACCGCCAGTTCGCCGAAAGCCTTCTCAGCCGCAAGGCGTCCGAAGACCTTTTCCGCCGCAAGGTGGCGCTCGACACGATAGCGTCTCATGCCTTGGCCGCTTTGACGACCTATGGCGCATTCAATGGCGTGCTGCAGGAAAGCGAAGCGTGAAGCGTGCCTGGCGATTGATAGAGCAGGTGCTGACGGTCGTCGGCATCGTGTGGCTATCGTGGTTCATCTACGACAGCCGTGACACGATCTTCGAAGGCGTCGCCTCCACTAGCGGTAGCGATCTGGCGTGGCTTATCGGCCTGATCCTGCTCAGTTGGTTTGCCATGGGGCTGCAGAATGTCGTGCTTCTCAAGAGCCAGAACGTCGGGATGGGGGCGTTGGAAAGCCTGCTGGTTCATGCATCCACCAGTCTATTGAACTATGTCCCGACACGGCTCGGCACGATGTTCCGCTTTCGATATCTGCTGGAAGTGCATGGCCTTTCCTATGATCGAAACCTGGGGCTTGTTGCGCTCAGGTTCGGGCTGCTTTTGACCGTGTCGGCGATAATGGCGATGGTGGGGCTAATCAGTCTTGGCCTGGTTTCAGGGGTGGCGGAAGTGGCGATGATGCTTGGCGTGCTGACGCTGGCAGGCTTGGCGATGGCCCTGTTTCTCTGGCGCATCGGCCCTTCACGCAAAGACGGGATGCTCTGGAGATTGTGGAACGGTTTCGTCGCCGGTTTTCAGGAAGGACGGGAGCGCAAGGACCGTCTTGCCGTTCTCGCGTTTCTCATACTGGTTCAACTCGTTCTCGGCGCGGTCCGCATGGATATTGCCTTCGATATCGTCGGAACGCCGGTCGATCTGCCGTTGCTGCTGGTCGTATCGCCCGTCGTCGTTCTGCTGGGCCTGTTTTCCTTCGCGTCGCTGGGCGTGCGTGAGGCGATCATCGGCGGGCTGGTAGCTGCCTCGGGCCAGAGTTTTACAGTTGGCGTAATCGCAGCATCGGCGGAACGCGCAGCGCTGCTGCTTCTTTGCCTTACCCTTGGCGCAGCAGGCACATTGGTAATGAGCTTGCGTATGCGGGCGATGAGCCGGACGGCAAGAGAACAGGGCGCCTAATCTGCAACCTTGCGGGCCAGCAGCAGATAACCTGGCCCCAGATCGGTGCCCGATGTCGCTGCCTGCAGCGCATAGAAGGAGCGCATGGCCACCCGGCCGGGGAAAGACCGAAGGATCGGTAGCAGCCGCCTCTCGGCAGAGCGTTCTATGCCGCTGTCGGCAGTGCGAGCCGCGATGCTGCTGTCCATAATGGCCCGCGCCTTCGAGCGGGCTCTGATCGGCGCAAGGATATTGGCCAGCGGCCAGCCATAGGTTTCCACGCGCTGCACCTCTGCGCCGCAGGATTTAACGAGGCTTGCAAGACCATCACGCGTGTAGCGGCGTATGTGACCGGCCCATTCGTCAGAGGCATCCCAACGCTGCGGTCCTGCCGGAACGCTGAGGACCAGATAGCCGCCGGGCCGAAGATAAGCCATCCACTCGCGCAGCGCCGCCTCGTCCTCCTCGATATGCTCAAGAACCTCGAACGACGCCACGCAATCGAAACGCTCGCGCCACTCAGGCCTGGTTTCGCCGAGAATGGTGATCGAAGGATTGTCCGCATGAAAACTCGCCGCATCGGCACGTGCGCCTGGGGATGTCTCTACGGCCGTGCAGGTATGGCCCAGCGCGGCAAAGTCGGCCAGCATGGCGCCCGCGCCGCATCCGATTTCCAGCATTTCCATGCGTTCGGGAAGATCGCGCATCGTGTTCAGGATACGATGCCGGCGAAGCAGGAAGCCGGGGGAGGGAACCCACTGGGAGCCATCCGGGGGTGTTGCGCCGAGAATCGGGTCTATCGAGGTCATGCGGCCACTTTCATTCGCGTTGCGCCAATGAGTTCGACAGCGCGCTGCGTCGTCATGCAGGAACGCCGGTGCAGGTGTGCGGCAGCATCGATCATCTTCGCAGAAAGTTCGCTGCGCTGATCAATCGCGTCGTCGATCGCCGAAATAACTGCGTCCGCATCGAGATCGTCGATGGGAAAGGCAAAGCGGGAGAGTCCCATCTGCTGCATGAACCCGGTCATCTTGTGCTCATAGGCGATGCAAACCACGGGCACCCCTGCCGAGGCGGCGAAGATCGTGGGGTGATAGCGGCTGGCGATAAAGAGGTCACACTCGCGGATCGCATCCCGCTGCATATCGGAATCCGCCTCGGGATCGAACAATTCCAGATCGATTACTCCTGCAAGGCTTTCGGCAAAGGCCTCCAGCCCCGGCACATCGCTATGCGCGGTGCCGTATAGTTGCGGAAATAGGATAAGCTTCCCGGCACCCCGCGATGCCGCGTGGCGGACGGATGCATCGAGAACCGCCATGTAATGCGATTGCAGAACCTTGCGCTCCTGCTCATCCTTAGCGTTGGGAAACTGGTGATTGCGCACCGTCATGCCCAGGACGAAGCCCTGCTTTCGTTCATGCGGCCTTAGCTGGAAGGGTTGGCGCTGAAGAGCGGAATCCGCGGTGACTTCCACCGGCACGCCCGGCACGAATGCATCCAGCAAACCGCGAGAAACGTCCTCTCGCACGCATACCTTGTCAAACCGGCGGAACATGAAGCGCCTGACAGGATTGAGCGCGCGGTTGCGAAACGGGCCGACCGACGTGGCATAGAGAAAAGTCGGCTTGCCGTAACACCGCGCTAGCCAGACGAAGAACCAGTGCACGATCTCGTGGCTTGCATAGATGTCGCCGAAATAGGGGCCGCCAGGCGCGCTGACGACGAGATCTGCGCTTTCATAGGCGCGCCGCAGCTGCGCCAGCTTACCTTTACCGCGCGCAGATTTTCCTATGCCGACGGAGCGCAACACCGCCGCAAACAGCAATCCGAGGCCCGTGATCGGATTGAGGATCAGCGAATGCCATTCTACTTCGGCATCGAGCCCGGGGCGCAGGTTGCGATCGCGAAACTGGTGCAGGATGGTGAACCGCACATTATCGAGGCGGTTCGAGAATTCATCGATCATGGCACGCAGGGCGGCCTCATCCCCGCGGTTATCGCCATGCTGGTTGACGATCAGGATATGTGTGCTGTCTGCCATGGTGTTCAAAAATCCGTGTAAAGCGGACCGGAGGCGATTGGAACCACCGGGCGGCTGAGGCGGTCACCCCAGACGAGTTTGGCGGTGCCTCCGTCTTCGATATCGATAATGTGGGCGCCGCGGCTGATCTCGAGCGTGGTGCCGACATCGTGCATCACGCCGTCCACGCCGATCGGGCCTTCTTCGACGGTGTATGTTCCGGGTACAAGGAATTCATCGACGGTCCCGCTTTGCGGGCTATCGTAGGTTTTTCCGGCGATCCAGATTGGCCAGGAAAACTCGATGTAATTGTTGCGAAGCGCCTCGATATCCTCGGGCAGGAAGAAGCTGGGGCTCTCTCCGGTTATAGCATGCTCGAGATCCGGATAGTTTGCCAGGAACAGGGGAATTGTTTCCTCTTCCATCGCCATGCGGAATGCCGGCACGCCCTCAATCTGGTACAGAGCTATGCCCCAGGGTGTCATCAGGCCGTTTCCCTTCGGCCATCCGCCCAACATGTAATTGTGATCGAAATAGGCCACCGGTCCGGAAAAGATCTGGTGGACATTGCGCTCCACCTGCCGCTGGCGCTCTATCATTCCACGATCCTCGATCATCCAGATGAAAGAGGCGGCAGCCAGCATCAGCAACGCGAGGTTGCGTGACGAATAACGATGGATGGCAATCTGCAGGACAGGAGCGCCAGCCATCGCCAGTGGCGCGAACAGGAACACGTAAAAGTATGCAGCGGTGTTGGTGTAGAACAGCAAGCTCAGTACCGGGAGCCAGAGGCCGATCAACGCGACCTTGCCAGCCTTCGTGATCTGCGCCTTGCCGATCGCGAAAGGCAGACACAGGATGATCGCCGCCATCATCGGCGCCGTCAGGAACGCCTTGCCCATCATCCGCCAATACGGCGGAACTCCAAGGAAGAATGCCCAGCTGCGGGACCGTGCCAGCACTTCTGCGCTAGCTGCAGTTGCGCTGGTTTCGCCGGTAACGCCTTGTGCATGCAACCAATAGATTGCGCCGAAAAACAGCAGCGCTGCGACGCCGCAGCTTGCCAGGCGCATCAGCTGCCCGCGTTGCCATCCGCCTTCCGAAAGTCGCAGGAAGGCAACTCCCAGAAAGGCAGGCGCGTAGAGAACGACCTTGATCGAAACCATGGGCGCAAGGCCGGTCAGAGCGCCAAAAGCGAGGATGTGCAGCGGCCTGAGCCGCGACAGCGCCAGGATCGCCAAGGCTGAGCACAGCAGGGCAGTGGCAATGGGATCGACACGAAAGGAAGTTCCATGCTGCAGGACGAAGCCTGCAGAGATGTAGGCGAGCATCGCGAAAGCCGCCGTGCAATTGTCGCTGAACCGGCGGGCAACCGCGAAGATGCTGGCAAGCGTTACGAGTTCGCAAGCGAACATGACAGTTCGGGATGCCACGATGTGGTCCGTGCTCGTGGTAAAGAGGCCCGGCAGCCAGAAGAACAGCCGCGTATGGATGCTCTGAAGCGGCCGCAACGATTGGCCATCGGCCAGCCAGGCTACCCCGCGGAAATAGGAGTATTCATCCCAGTTGATGGCCCGCGTGAAGACGAGAGTAAATTGCAGAACCAGCAATAGCGCCACGCCAGCCAACGGCCAGATCGTGCTGTCGCTGGTTCGCCACCAGACCTGTCTGGCTTGAGGGTGCGCGACTTGTGCATCATGGTGCGGATTGAGAAAATTGGCCGTCATCGATCCCACCGGATTGCGCGCTGTAGAGCTTTGTTAAGCATAAGCGTTTAATTTTCCGTAAAGCGTCGGAGAAGACGGCGGGCGGCAGGCTCGGCGCGGTGCACGTCTGCTCCCGAGGGCGTGGTCGATTAAGACCACCGACGGATCTTCAGCCGGTTTTCTCGGATCGCTGGTTGATCAACTGGTGGAGAGGCCGTTGAGCCGTGTCGGCCGGACGGCATTCGCCACCATTTTCAACCTGCGGCCTTACTGCTGGCAGCTGTGGTGCCGAGCAATAATGTTCTTCCAGCCGGTTAATCTTTGTCAGAGCAGCTTCAATCAGACGACGGTTCGTTCCTATCAGATCTGCCAGCAATCCCACGATCACGATCAGGAGGCCGAGGATCACGACAGCCGAGCCCAGAACGAGCGATTGCAAGTGACCCGAACCATTCCCGAGAAACCAGAACCACAAGAAGCGCCCGATCGGGATCGACCCCAGGACCAGTGCCAGCGCGCCGAGACCCACGAAGAACCGCAAAGGGTTATAGGTGAGATAGACACGCACCATCGTGATGCCGGTGCTGGATATGAAGCTGGGTATCGATTTGAACAGTCGGGAAGGGCGGGCCGCCGCGTTCGTTCCGACCGGCACGCTGGTGACTGCCAAACGCTTCCGGCCTGCCTGTATCAGCATGTCGGTCGTGTAGCTGAAGTCCGTAGTAATGTAGATCTGTTGCGCGGCCAGTCGGCTGATAGCGCGAAAACCGCTGACTGCATCGGTAATGTCGGTCCTGGAAAGCCGACGAACAACAGAGCTTCCCGCACGCTGCAACTGGCGTTTGACCATTCCGAAATGCTGATTGTCGCGCACGCCGCGATCACCGACGACGATATCGGCCTTGCCACCGACAATCGGCGCCACAAGCTTCGCGATATCGGCACCAACGTACTGGCCATCCGCGTCGGTGTTGACGATGATATCCGCCCCGGCCCGCAAGGCTTGGTCAAGGCCGCTGCGGAATGCCGCCGCGAGGCCTCTGTTCGTGCGGTGTCGCACTATGTGTTTCACGCCATAGCTGCGGGCTACTTCGGCGGTGCCATCTGTGCTGCCATCGTCGATGACGAGCACTTCTATCGAAGTGACGCCATCGATCTGGCGCGGCAGCGCGGCAAGAGTATCAGGCAGATGATCGGCCTCGTTGAGGCACGGTATCTGGATAATGAGTTTGGTCATTGTGTCCCCCGGCTGCCCCAGCAGAAATAGATGCCACCTATGAAGACTTCGTAAACCATGATGTCTGGCGGCTGCTGCGCCTCTGGCATGAGGGTTCCCTTCTGGCGGTAAAGCCGGCGCCTCTCGAATTCTTCAGTCGGCCGTGATCTTTTCGTGCCTGAACGGTGCGAAAGAGATTGCTGCGTTCGCTCGTGAAACCTAAGCGCCGTGCTTCGAGGATCGAGGTCAACGCGCAATGCAACAATCTGATCGGGCAGGACTGCTGTTCGCCCTGGGCGGGTTCTGCCTGCTGTCGGTCGGCGATGCCATCGTGAAAGGGATCGACGGGGCATGGGCACCCACGGCCATTGCTGCCTTTCGCTATGGTCTTGGCGCCATCGGGCTCACCACGCTGCTGGTGATACGCGAAGGTTGGGCGCCGCTGCGCCGTATTCCGCGGCCCGGCATCCAGATGCTGCGCGGAATGGGCGTGGCACTGGCAACGGTCGCTTTCTTCGGAAGCCTCTGGTTGATGCCGCTGACCGAAGCAATCTCGATATCCTTCACCCAACCGATGTTCACGGCCCTGCTGGCGGCCCTGTTTCTAGGAGAGAAGTTGCGCTGGCAAACCGTGCTGGCAACGCTTGTGGCGTTTGCCGGTGTGCTGATCGTGCTGCGACCCAATTTCGCCGTGATCGGGCTGGGGGCGCTGCTGCCATTGGTGGCTGCCTTCGGCATGGCCATCCTGATGACAGCCAACCGTGCCGGGGCTGGCGTGGCAAGTGCGCTGGCGATGCAGGCCTATGTCGCAATCGCTGCCACCGTGTTGCTGGTGATCGCAGCAATCGCCGGTCACCTGAGCGGGTGGGGCGAATTGCAAATAGTGATGCCGCGGTGGGATGTGGCAGCGAGGGTTGCTTTCATCGCCTTTTCGGCCAGCATCGCGCATTACCTGATCTATCTCGGCACGAGCTACGCAGGGGCCGCCACCGTTGCCCCGATGACATATGGCCAGCTGCTGGTTGCCACCGTCCTCGGCTGGGCCTTCTTTGACGAATTTCCGGACAGGATCGCGATGTTCGGGGCGTCAATCATCGTGGCTGCTGGATTGTGGCTCTGGTACGAAGGGCAAAATCGCCGCACAGGCACCGCCGCACGCTGAGCGATCAATCGCGGCGCACCCATGCGGTAATCAGGCGCCCGTGCATCTGGGCAGACTTAGCGCGCCGATAGTCCCGCATAAGGGCCGCTTCCACCAGCGCCAGCGCCTCGCGATTGCGGATCGTCATGCCCTCGTCGGCGGTGACGATGGCTCCGGGCCGCTGCGCAAGGATGCGCGAGATCTCCGCCACCTGGCCTACCTCCAGCGCGCCGGTTTCCAGCGCATTGTTCAGATGATCGGGATAGACGAAGCGCGTCGGCACGCAGCTATCGGTCAGGCGATAGAGAACCGCCGGACCGTCCCAGATCCAAAGGCAGTCCGTCTTGCTGCCCACGTGCGGCGCGATGGCATCGGCAATATCCTGTACTTCGCCGCGTTCCTGAAGCGATTGTGCGCGGCGATCCGGCAAGGAGAGGAGGGCGAGCAGGATGGCAGAAAGCACCAGGGCGGGCCACAGTTTCAGCGGGCTGGCGCGGTTCAGCAGGGGCAGGGACACCAGCGCGGCCGGTGCTGCCAGTGCAGCATAGTAATAGAGATAGACGGTGCCCGGCAGCAGCACCGAGACAAGCGCCGATGCGGCCCAGGCCGCGTAGAACATCCATGTGCCGAACGGTTCGGGCCGTCTGATGCATAGCGCGGCATAAAGTCCTCCACCCGCCAGCACCACGAGGGGGGCGACGCCAAGCGCGTGCTTCTCTCCCCAGCGCCCCTGCGGCGCGGCAGCGCGTTCGAAGAAGCTGGCAAAGTTGGCGAACCAGAAGGCGTCGAACTCACCCAGCGCAGCATAGAAAACGCCAACAGCAACGGTGGGCAACAGACCCATGAATGCGAACATGGCGGCAATCGCGGCAAGCCTTCGCGGCGCAGCGTTACGGCGGCATTCTACCCACAACGCCCAGCCGCCAAACAGCAGGCATTGCGGGAGCACCGTGTATTTCACCTGCAGGGCCAGTCCGCCCAGCAGCATGGCAAGGGCGGCGCGGCGCGTGAATTGCGGATGATCCGCGTCCACCAGCAGCGCCGCCATGCCCAGCATCATGGGGGCGAGGAAAACCTCGCTTTGCCCAGAATAGCTGCCGTATGCGCTGAGGAGGAGGACGGTGATCGCGCCTGCGAAAGAGGCGGTCAGCCTGTCGACCAGCCGCCGCGCCAGATGAAATGTGAGGAACGCTGCGCCGATGGCGAAACCCGTCGCCACAAGCTGATAGGCGAGGGAAGAGGAGCCGAAGAGGCCGTGGGCGACGGCGTAAATGCCAAAGAGCCCGAAGGGCTTGCGGTCCCACCAGTCGACGAAGGGGAGCTCTCCGAATTGCATCCGCCAGCCGATGAAACTGTAAAGCTGTTCGTCAAAATCGGCGACGGGATCACCGAACCACATACTGCGCAGGGCTATCGTGAAAAGCGCGAGCGCCAGCAAATGCACCGCGCCTGCATCCACGATGCGTGCGCCGCTGCCTTGTCGGCCTGCCCATCCGGCGGGCTTCACGGTCGCTTCTGCTGACATGGTGGCCAGCCATGCGGCAACATGGTTAAGGATGCCTTATGAGCGAAGTAGATTCCGCCCGGTGCTGGCTATGCGAAAGGCCGATTGGCAGGCGGGTGCAATGGCATCACACCGTGCCAAAGGCGAAGAAGGGGCGGGAGACGGTGCCCGTGCACCCGATCTGCCATCGCACCATCCACGCGCATTTCACCAATGCCGAGCTGGCGCGGATTGAGGGGGCGCGAGAGCCGCTGCTGGAATTGGAGGAGGTCGCCAGGTTCCTGCGCTGGATTGCGGATAAACCACCCGATTTCCACGCGCCGACACGGCGGCCCAAGAGCTAGTCCGAACTTGCCTCGTCGCTAGCGTTTGCTTCACCAGGTGCAGGGCTGGAAAATCCATCGAGGAAGAACTCGGGCACCGTCCATTTGAACACCTTGCGATTTTCCACCTTCGTTTCGACATCCGGGCTCCAGCCGCCCATGGCAAAAGCGTGGCTGACGACGCGGGAGCCGGGTTCCATCTGATCCATGATGCGCGGACGCAGCCTGAGATTTTGCGTGGAACCCAAGTAGAGCGCCAGCACGTCCACTTCGCGAAGATCCGTCTCGAACATGTCCTGCTTGCGGAATTCCACCAGGTCAGAAACTTCGGCCGTACGCGCATTTTCCCGCGCGCGCTCGAGCAGGGCATCGTCGATTTCCACGCCGATTGCGCGAATTCCATAATCGCGGGCAGCGGCAATCACGATGCGCCCGTCACCGGAGCCGAGATCGACGAGCAGATCGCCATCCTCGATTTCAGCCAAGCGCAGCATCTCGTCCACCACGGCAGGCGGCGTCGGGATGTAATGGATATCCTGACTGTCATCGACGCAGGATACGAGGAGGAGGGATGCAAGAACCGCGAACAGGGAAAAGGCTTTCATCTTGCTAGCAACGCCCACAGGCCCGCCGTGATCCAGCATCGCGCCAGATAAAGATGATCATTTCCAGACAGTGATCGGTAAGGCCTGCAGGCTGACGCCACAAGGATCGTCCAGGCACTTTCACTGGACAGACAAAGGGCCGCAGCACCGAAAGTGCAGCGGCCCTTGTCATGCGCGAAGCCCATGGCTTTCGCGTCCGATCAGTCCTCGACGTGTTCGGCAAGAACCGTCAGGCCCTTGTCGCCAACTTCGGCAAAGCCGCCGCGGACTTCGATGGTCTCCGGCGTGGCGCCTTCGGTCTTGTAGACCTGCACGGCACCGTCACGCACTGTGGACATGAAGGGCGCGTGGCCCTCCAGCACGCCGAACTCGCCTTCTGCACCGGGGACGACCACCATGTGAACGTCTTCGGAGCGAACCAGCTTGCTGGGCGTGACGAGTTCGAAATGCAGAGCCATGTTGCTTAGGCGTCCTCAGCCATCTTCTGGGCTTTCTCGACGGCTTCGTCGATGCCGCCGACCATGTAGAAGGCGGATTCGGGCAGGTGATCGTATTCACCTTCCACCACGGCCTTGAACGATTTCACGGTGTCTTCCAGCTGCACGAACTTGCCGGGGATGTTGGTGAACACCTCGGCCACGTGGAACGGCTGGGAGAGGAAGCGCTGGATCTTGCGGGCGCGCTGCACGGTCAGCTTATCCTCTTCGGAAAGCTCGTCCATGCCCAGAATGGCGATGATGTCCTGCAAGCTCTTGTACTTCTGCAGCGTTTCCTGGACCTTGCGCGCGGTCTCGTAGTGCTCTTGGCCCACAACGCGCGGTTCCAGCACGCGGCTGGTGGAATCGAGCGGGTCCACGGCGGGGTAAATACCCAGTTCGGAAATCGCACGGTTCAGCGTGGTGGTTGCGTCGAGGTGGGCAAACGAGGTTGCAGGCGCAGGGTCGGTCAAGTCATCGGCGGGCACGTAGATGGCCTGCACCGAGGTGATCGAGCCCTTGTTGGTGGAGGTGATGCGTTCCTGCAGGTTACCCATGTCGGTGGACAGGGTGGGCTGGTAGCCCACGGCCGAAGGAATACGGCCCAGCAGGGCGGACACTTCGGAACCGGCCTGCGTGAAGCGGAAGATGTTGTCCACGAAGAACAGCACGTCCTGGCCTTCCACGTCGCGGAAATATTCCGCCATGGTCAGGCCGGACAGCGCCACGCGGGCACGTGCGCCGGGAGGCTCGTTCATCTGGCCGAACACGAGGGCAACCTTGGAACCTTCGCTGATCGCTTCGCCAGCTTCGTTCTTGGCGATAACCCCAGCGTCGAGGAACTCGTGGTAGAGGTCGTTACCTTCACGGGTACGCTCACCCACACCGGCGAACACGGACACGCCGCCGTGCCCCTTCGCGATGTTGTTGATGAGTTCCTGGATAAGCACGGTCTTGCCCACGCCGGCGCCGCCGAACAGGCCGATCTTGCCGCCCTTTGCGTAAGGCGCCAGCAGATCGATCACCTTGATGCCGGTGACGAGGATGTCGGCTTCGGTCGACTGGTCGACGAATTCGGGTGCCTCGGCATGGATCGGCGAGGTCATCTCGGCACCGATCGGGCCGCGCTCGTCAATCGGGGCGCCAACCACGTTCATGATGCGGCCCAGCGTCTTGGGGCCGACAGGCACGGAAATCTGCGAACCCGTGGCGATTACTTCCTGGCCGCGAACGAGGCCGTCGGTGCCGTCCATCGCGATGGTGCGAACGGTGTTCTCGCCCAGGTGCTGGGCAACTTCGAGAACCAGCGTGTTGTCGCCGTTCTTCGTTTCCAGGGCGGAGAGAATGGCGGGCAGTTCGCCGGGGAAGGTCACGTCGACGACGGCGCCGATGACCTGGGCGATAGAGCCGTTGGTGGTCTGATTAAGAGCAGGTGCGGTAGCCATGATTGGTTTCCTGTGGCGTCAGATGAAAGTCTGTTTCGGTTTCGTACTTCGTGTCGCGAATTGCGGTCGGTTACCTTATTGGGCGCACACCGCTTCGGAGTCCTGGATCATCCAGGCATCACCGGTTTCGTTGGCAGCCAGCGTGGCATCGTTGCGCAGAACTTCGTCATCGCCCAGGCCATATTCGCACGACGCCGTATCGGCGCCCATCGCGCGCTGACAGATCGAGGTGCTGACAGCTTCTGCATCGGGGCAGGTTTCGGCGAACAGTTCGGCGAACAGCGCTTCGTCGGGCGCGGGCAGCGAGACGGTCGGCTCGGCTTCCATCGCCTGCGCAGGCGCAGGCTCGGAAACGGGCTCTTCACCGCAGGCAGTAAGGGCGATCATCGGGAGGAGGAGGGAGGCGTAGAGTTTCAAGATATTCTTCCTGCTTAGAGCGCTTCGGCGCCCGCAATGATTTCGATAAGTTCGGTGGTGATCGCGGCCTGGCGGCTGCGGTTGTACTGGATCGTCAGCTTGTCGATCAGCTCGCCAGCGTTGCGCGTGGCGTTGTCCATTGCCGTCATCGAGGCGCCCTGTTCGGATGCCTCGCGCTCCAGCAATGCGCCGAAAAGCTGCGTCTTGATGTAGCGCGGCAGCAGGTCCTCGAGGATTTCCTCCTCGTCCGGCTCGTATTCCACAGCGGCATCGGATTCCACGATCTCGTCGGGCGTGGGCACCGGCAGGATCTGCACGGTGGTGGGATCCTGTGCCAGAGCGCTCTTGAAGATCGGATAGACGAGGTGGGCGATGTCGAACTCGCCCTTCTCGAACTTCGCCACCAGATCGTCGGCAATCTTTTCCGCCTCGGCGAAATCGGGATTGCGCATGTCGCTGGTGTCATAGTGGCGATCGATGCTGTTCGCGAAATCACGCTTGATCGGCGCACGGCCCTTCTTGCCGACGAGGTAGAACGATACGTCCTTGCCCTCGGCAATCAACTTGCGCGCCTGCTTCTTCGCCTCTTTCACGATATTCGCGTTGAGACCGCCACACAGGCCCTTGTCCGTGTTCACCACCACCAGCAGGTGGCGCTGGTTGGAGCCGGTGCCGCGCAGCAGCAAGGGAGCGCTGTCGCCGTTCACCTTGCCGGCGAGCGAGCCCATGACGCCTGCCAGACGCTCCGCATAGGGGCGTGCGGACTCGGCAGCGGCCTGCGCCTTGCGCAGTTTTGCCGCCGCGACCATCTGCTTGGCCTTGGTGATCTTCTGCGTCGACTTGACCGATTTGATCCGGTCCTTGAGTTCCTTGAGGCTAGCCATTTCGGCTCCCTATCGTTCTCGGTTTCCGAATCAGGCGAACTGCTTGGCGAAGGTGTCGAGCGCGCTCTTTACCTTGTCGCGCGTGTCGTCCTCGAACTTGCCGGTCTTGGCGATGGTTGCCAGAACATCGGCGTGCTCGTTGCGCATGTAGCTGAGCATGGCGGCTTCGTATTCGGTCACACGGTCCACGGCCACGTTGTCGATGTAGCCATTGGTGCCTGCAAAGATCGAGACGACCTGCTCTTCCACCGGCATCGGCGAGAACTGCGGCTGCTTCAGCAGCTCGGTCAGGCGCGCGCCGCGGTTCAGCAGCTTCTGCGTTGCAGGGTCGAGGTCCGAACCGAACTGGGCGAAGGCCGCCATCTCACGGTACTGCGCCAGCTCCAGCTTGATGGAACCTGCCACCTTCTTCATCGCCTTGGTCTGGGCGGCACCACCCACGCGTGACACCGAGAGGCCCACGTTGATGGCCGGACGGATACCTTGGTAGAACAGGTCCGTTTCCAGGAAGATCTGGCCGTCCGTGATCGAGATCACGTTGGTGGGGATGTAGGCCGACACGTCGCCTGCCTGCGTTTCGATGATCGGCAGAGCGGTGAGCGAGCCGCCACCGTTCTCGTCGTTCATCTTGGCAGCGCGTTCCAGCAGGCGAGAGTGCAGGTAGAACACGTCACCCGGATAGGCTTCGCGGCCCGGAGGACGACGCAGCAGCAGCGACATCTGGCGATAGGCCACGGCCTGCTTGGAAAGGTCGTCGTAAACGATCACGGCGTGCATCCCGTTGTCGCGGAAGAATTCGCCCATCGCGGCGCCGGTGTAGGGCGCGAGGTACTGCAGCGGAGCAGGCTCGGACGCGGTGGCGGCAACCACGATGGTGTAATCCATCGCGCCGTTTTCCTCGAGGCTCTTCACGATCTGCGCAACGGTGGAGCGCTTCTGCCCCACGGCGACATAGATACAGTAGAGCTTCTTCTTCTCGTCGTCGCCGGCGTGCGCTTCCTTCTGGTTGATGAAGGTGTCGATCGCCACGGCGCTCTTGCCGGTCTGACGGTCGCCAATGATCAGTTCGCGCTGGCCACGGCCCACGGGCACGAGAGCGTCGATAGCCTTGAGGCCGGACTGCACGGGCTCGTCCACCGATTTACGCGGAATGATGCCCGGAGCCTTCTGCTCCACGCGCATGCGGTTGGTGCCGGTTATCGGGCCCTTGCCGTCGATCGGGTTGCCAAGAGCGTCCACCACGCGGCCCAGCAGGCCCTTGCCCACGGGCACGTCCACGATGGTGCCGGTGCGCTTGACGACGTCACCTTCCTTGATCTCGGCATCGGAGCCGAAGATCACGACGCCGACGTTGTCGGCCTCGAGGTTGAGGGCCATGCCCTGAATACCGTTGGAGAATTCCACCATCTCGCCGGCCTGGACGTTGTCGAGGCCGTGGATGCGGGCGATGCCGTCACCTACGGAGAGCACGGAGCCGACTTCGCTGACTTCGGCCTCGGTGCCGAAATTAGCGATCTGGTCCTTGATGACCTTGGAGATTTCTGCGGCGCGGATATCCATTTTCGTTCAGCCTTCTTGTGTGGGGCTACTCAGGCGGTCTTCATGGCCTGGGCGAGGGAGTTGAGACGGGTGCGGATCGAGCTGTCGATGCGCTTCGATCCGATGGTGACGACGAGCCCGCCCAGAAGGTCGGGGTCGACGCGCGATTTCAGTTTCACGGTGCGGCCTTCGCGGGCCCGCAGCCGGGTTTCCAGGTCTGCCATCTGCGCATCCGTCAGCGCATGGGCGGAAGCGACCTCTGCCTGCACCTCTCCGCGCTGGGCAGCGGCGATGGTGGTGAAAGCGCGGATGATGCCCGGCAGTTTCGACACGCGGCGGTTTTCCGCCAGCACGCCGAGGAAATTCTTCGTAAGTTCCGACAGGCCGAGGTGATCGCCGATACCGGCCATCACCGAGGCAAGCTGCGAACGCTTGATCTCGGGATTGTTGATCAGTGCCGACAGCTCGGGCGATTCGCGCAAGGCGAGTTCGAGCTTGTCGAGATCGGACTCGACAGCGGTTACCGTGCCAGCTTCACTGGCAAGATCGAATAGGGCCGAGGCATAACGCCCTGCCAGGCTGGCCTGAATACCGGCGGAAAGCTCCACGCGCGATTATCCTTCAAGGTCCGAGTAACGGAAAAAATGGGGCCTTTTTCGCAGGCGCAGCAATAACGCCCGTGTCAAGGTTGGCGCGCGCCTAGCACCGGGGTTTGATTCATGCAACCCGGCCAGCGGCGCAAGTCCGCATTGCATCATCCAAGCGATCTGCCCAGCCAGACAATCGGACCCAGTGCCAACACGCAGTAAGCGACCGCGATCATCCACCAGCGTTTGATGAAGATCATCGTCACGATCAGCAATCCGGCGATAACGTCGGCCAGTACTACAGATATGAAATCCATGAAGTGCAGGCCCTGCTGCCAGACTTCCACAAACCAGCGGAAATTCACCGACCAGAAGAACAGGGACATGAGAATCCACTGATAGCGGCGGTTGTCCTGATAATATTGCGCAAGGTCCACGCCATCATCATCGACCTTGTCAGGCAGGCTGACCGCGGCAAGCAGGACGAGCAGGACAAGAGCCAGCATGATTGGCAGGAATTGGGCCAGGGTAATGCTGCCCTCGGCATTTCTGGCCGCAGCCCACCAGTAGGAAATGATCGTCAGCAGGACGAACAGGGCAAAGAGGGGTTGCGCCCAATGCCATTTGACCTTCTTCGAGCGCAGTACGCGATTGAGGTTCTCAAGCTCGAAGGCAACCCCGATGCCGAGCACGATGGATGCAAAGACGAGGGCCTGCTCCATCTATTCCCCCGTCTGCGCGCCGGGTGTTTCGACCGCTTCGGTGCAGCGATACACCAGCCGCTCGTTCGGGCGCTGGGGCAGGGCGGCCATGATAGCTGCCTGGCTGCTGCCCAGTTCGCGCACGGACGCATCGTCGGCCGCGCATTGCGGCGCCGTGTACTCGCCGCGCGCGCTGCGGGCTTCTCTCATGGCGGAAAGATCGAGGAGGTAACGCTCCATAACCAGTTCGCCCTCTTCGGGGTCGAAGCGGTTGACCGATACGGCAGCCTCGTTCGCTGGCACGAACACGCGCGTCCAGCGCCCGCCGGTAAGGCCATATTGCGTGCGGCCATTGATACAGCCGTCGCCGGACCATTCTAAGTCCATGTCTTCCTGCGGGGCGCCCACCACCCGGCTGCGCTGGGTATCGAGCACGCAGGTGAGACTTGCGCCCTCCGTCTGCGCGGTTTCCGGCGTGGTGATCGCGCCGGTGGGGCCATCTTCCGGCGATCCTGCGCGCAGCACCTCGACCACGCAATCGTCGATCTCGGCAAAGGCCGGGCGGGAGAACCAGCTCGTCGCCATGCCCACCAACGCGAGGATGGAGGCCGCCCCGGCAATGGCCCGCATGCGCATATCGGCGCGCAGGTGGCCGAGCACCGCGACGCCGCCCGCGACGATGGCGGCGATGAAGAAGATCAGAGCCAGCGCCATGCCGTTGCTGCGCGCCTCTATCACTTCATAAGTAATAAGGCGCCGCGCTTCCGCGGTCTGCTGAGCCAGCGCTTCTGCCTCGCGGCTGGCGCGCTCGCTTTCACGCTGCGCCTCGCGCTCCGCCCGGGCGATCTCCTCCTCCTCCAAGTCGGCGAGGCTGCGACAAGGGAGGGAATTGATGCGCGGCTGCACGTCGTTCGCGCGCAGGAAAGGCAGCAGTTCGCGCGTGCTGATGGCGAAGAAGAACTCCGCATCGGAGCCACCGCTCTCGGTGCCGAAGGAATTGACGCCGATCACGCGCCCGCAATCATCCACCAGCGGACCGCCCGAATTGCCGCGGGCGATGGGAGCGGTGTGCAGGATGGTGTCGAATTCCCTGCTGGGCCGGCTGCCGGAGAGAAATCCGGTGGCGGTGACGGGGGGCTGCGCGCGGAAGATGTCCGACTGTTCCAGCCCTTGTGCCCGGTCCACGTTGAGCGGGTATCCCACTGCGGTAACGGATCCGCTACGCGCAGGGTTGCCAGCTATGGTGAGCGGGGGCAGGCCAAGTGGCTCGGTCAGTTCCAGCAGCGCCAGGTCGTTACGCTGGCTGATCGAGACGATGCGGGCGTAGACGGCCTGCTGCCCTTGCGCGGGCACCACGCCGATAGACAGGCGATCGTCCTCTACCGCTTCTGCCACCACATGCGCATTGGTGACGATCCGCTCTCCGCCCACGGCGAAACCGGTGCCGTGGGAGATGGGAAATATCTCCTCCCCGTCCTGCCCTATTATAATAACGCGCACCACGCCGCGCGCGGCCGCCTCCACATCGGCCGAGTCGGCTCGTGCGCTGAAGGGCGAAAGCGCCGCAGCGAGAAAAAGCAGTGCGATCAGGGGAAGCAGACGGTGCATATGGGCGCACTATCTAAAGCACCCTGCATTGACCGCAAGCTTCGGGACGCACCGCTCGCAAGTTGCGCATATCTTGGCGCAGGAATTCAGGAGGAAACCATGACTTACTGCATCGAGGGTCTCGACCCGGCACAGTTCCGCAATTTCTTCACCATGCCGAAGGCAGACCTTGCCGCGCATCGGGCCACCTTGCAAAGCGCGCCATCCAGCCGGGGCTTCGCCTGCCGTGTAAGCCTGGAAGATGCTGCCGAAGGCGAGGAATTGCTGCTCGTGCACCATGTCCATCATGCAGTGGAAACGCCCTATCGGAGCGCGTTTGCGATTTTCATACGCCGCGATGCGCTGGCGACCGCTCGGTTCGTTGACGAATGCCCCGCGATATTCGAGGACAGACCGATCGCGCTTCGTGGCTATGACGGGTCTGGTTATCTCTTGGCTGCAAGGCTTGCCATTGCTGGAACATCGGACAAGACTATCCGCGAGATGTTTGCCGATCCTGCCATCGCCTATCTTGATGCACACAACGCCGCTCACGGCTGCTTTGCCGCCCGCGTGCATCGTCATGACTGAGCCGTCAAACCTGAGCGACGAGGACCGCTGGCGGGCAGCGCTTGCGAAAGATCGCCGGTTCGACGGCGTCTTCGTGACCGGCGTCCATTCCACCGGAATTTACTGCCGCCCCAGCTGCCCGGCGCGCGCGCCAAAGCGCGATAACGTGCGGTTCTACGCAACGCCCGACGCAGCAGAGGCGGCGGGATTGCGCGCCTGCAAGCGGTGCGCGCCTGATCAGCAGAGCCGGGAAGAGGCGGCAGTTTTGCAGGTGCTGGAGATATTGCGCGATGCCGATGGCCCGGTCCCGCTGGCCAGGCTCGGCGCGGCGACCGATTACTCGCCCACGCATCTGCAGCGCATCTTTAGCCGTGCGGTGGGGCTTTCGCCCGCAGCCTACGCACGTGCCCTGCGGCGGGGGCGGGCGGAAGAAGCATTGCCGCAAGAAAGCCGCGTAACCGATGCCATATATCGGGCAGGCTACGCGGCGCCCTCGCGCTTTTACGACGACATGAAGGAGCATTCAGCAATGAGCGCGAAGGATCGGCGCGACGGTGGGAAGGGCCAGGTAATCCATTACGCGGTGGTGGAAACGACGCTCGGGCCGATGCTGGTGGCGGCAACACAGAGGGGTGTTTGCTGCATCGCCTTCGGGGAAGGAGAGGCAGACCTGCGCGCCCGCTTCCCGCAGGCCGATTTCGTCGAGGGCCATGAGGATTTTTGCGATCTCTTCACGCAGGTGACCCAGGCGGTGGAAACGCCGGGAGCAGGGCAGGACATTCCGCTGGACGTGCGCGGCACCGCGTTCCAACAGCGCGTGTGGGAAGAGCTGCGCCGCATCCCGCCGGGCGAAACGCGCAGCTATGGCGAACTCGCTGCGGCGCTGGGCAATCCAAAAGCCAGCCGCGCGGTGGGAGGGGCAAACGGGGCGAACGCGATCGCCGTTCTGATCCCGTGTCACCGCGTGATCGCTGCGGACGGCGGGCTGGGAGGCTATGCCTATGGCACGAAAATCAAGGCGGAACTGCTGAAGCGGGAGAAGGGCGACTGACGGCTATTCGCTTCGCGCCCACGTGCGGCTGGCAGGCTCCAACGTGTCTAGAAATGCCTCCGCGCTATCGAGGTAATCCTGCTTCTTGGCATCGTCCATCCGGTCCCACGTGGAATATATACGGCCAATCCGATGGTTATTTTCCAGCCTGTCGCGGTGGCGGTGCATGAAATGCCAGTAGAGCGGGTTGAAGGGACAAGCACCTTCGCCCGTTTTCTTCGCGGGCGAATATCGGCATTCCTTGCAGTAGTCGGACATCTTGTTGATGTAGTTTCCGCTGGCGGCATAGGGCTTGCTCGCCAGTTTCCCGCCATCGGCATACAGGATCATCGCCGCGACATTGGGCAGTTCCACCCATTCATAGGCGTCCGCGTAGACCACCAGATACCAGTCCTGCACATCGCGTGGATTGCATCCGGCCAATAGCGCGAAATTGCCAAGCACCATCAGCCGCTGGCTATGATGCGCATGGGCATTGTCGTGCGTGGAGCGAATGCAATCGGCGATGCAGCGCATGTCCGTTTCGCCGGTCCAGAAGAATTCCGGCAGGCCGCGCTGGGCGTTCAGCTTGTTGTCGCTCTGCAATCCCGGCATGAACTGCCAGTAGAAGCCGCGCACATATTCGCGCCACCCGATTAGCTGGCGGATGAAGCCTTCCACGCTGTTGAGCGGCGCCTTGCCATCTCGATAGGATTTTTCGGCACGCTGGCACAGTTCCAGCGGGTCCAGCAGGCCGAGGTTGATGCTGGTGGAAAGCATCGAGTGATAAAGATCGTCCTCCCCGTGCACCATCGCATCCTGATAAGGGCCGAATTTCTCAATCCTCTCGGCGAAGAATGCGTCCGCGGCTTCTTCCGCTTCCTCACGGGTGACAGGCCACGAGAACGTGTCGAGATTGCCGAAATGATCGCCAAAGCGGTCCTGCACCAGTCCGATCACTTCGCGAGTCATATCGTCTGGCTCGAACCTGGGGCGCTCGGGCGGGTCCATCTCGTCTTCCGGGCTTTCGCGGTTCTGCTTGTCGAGATTCCATTCGCCGCCTTCGGGCTTGCCATCGTCCGTCATCAGCAGCCCGGTCTTGCGGCGCATTTCGCGGTAGAAGAATTCCATGCGCAGCGTGCCGCGATCTTCCGCCCATTCGCGAAATTCGGCAATGCTGGCGATGAAACGGTCATCCGAAAGGATCTCCACTTCGCAATCGAACTTGTCCGGCCACTCCTCGATTCCCTGCTGCACCCGCCATTCGCCCGCTTCCACCACGTGAATGGCGCGCGGATCGTGGCGCTCCACCGCCCGGGCAAGTTCGCCGGTGAAGCTGCCGGAATTGTCCTCGTCGGTCAGGCGCACGTAATCCACTTGCCATCCGGCATCGCGCAGTTCGGCGGCAAAGTGGCGCATGGCAGAGAAGATCAACGCGATCTTCTGCTTGTGATGACGGACGTAGGTCGCCTCGTCCCACACCTCCATCATCAGGATGACGGTATCATCCTTGGTGCGTCCCCGGATGGAGGCGAGGTCGCGGGTGAGTTGATCGCCCAGAACGGGCACGAGAACGGGGCGGTCGGTGTCGCGGGTCATGCCAATCCAACGCCGACATTATCGCATGGTGCCAGCCACCCGACCAAAGCCCGTAGCGCCGCCAGCGCACGAAGGGGCGCAACGCAAAAGGGGCATCGCACGCGCCTGCCGCATGCGATGCCCCTTGAACGTAAGGCGTCAGGTGCCGAGAACGTCAGTCCGCTCAGTCGACCTCGCAGCCGTATTCCGCGATCCGTGCCTCGGTCGCGTCGCTCTCGGCTTCGCGGGCGGCCTCGTCGAGGTATTTGCCAGGATGATCGGGCTCTACCTCGTCCAGCAGCGGCTGGCGATTGCCCTCGTTATACTGGTCGAACATCTTGTTTAGCATGCAGGAATATCCGCCGCTGCCGCTGAGATAGGATGCACCCACGATGCGTGCCTCGGCAGGCCGGTCCTCTTCCAGCAGCATGTGCACGACGGAACGGCGCACTGACTGGTCGAACGGGGCATAGCGGAAGGATGCCTCCAGCGCGGCCTTTGCGGAATCGGGAACGGGCTCCCCCTCGTCGAACAGGTAGGTGAGATAATAGCCATAGAGCGGATAGGCATGATCCGTCTCCATCCGGTTCGCCGCCGCAAAGCGCGTGCGTGCCTCTGTCAGCATGGACGGGTCTTCGTAGGAACGGCGCAGCGCCACATCGGCGTAGTAGTTTGCAGCCTCGGTCGAATTGGGATCCAATTCCAACACGCGGCTCGCCAGGCTTTCGGCCTCGGCATAGTTGCGGGCATCGAACTCGGCCTCGGCAGCCGACAGCAGGACCGCTGGGCTCTGCGGATACTGCTCCACCAGCCTGCGGGCATCGCGAACGAGGCGCGGTGCCTCGTCCTCGTCGACACCGCGTTTGGACTTGACCATCAGTTCCATGCGCGCAGCCTGCGCGTCGGTCAGGCGGCGGATATCCACCTCGGGATCCGCATTGGCAGCGTAGGGAACGCGCAAGGTACGGGCGCGGCCCTGCCGAAACTCTTCAAGCTCGGCACGCAGCACGTCCAGATCGCCAAACGCCCTTTCGGCGGCTTCCATACGGGTGGCGCCCGAACCGATTGCATTCATGTATTCGGTCATCTGGCCGCGACGATCGGGATTCAACGTCAGGTGGCTGGCAAGGAGCCAGCCGTGAGCATAGGTGCGACCGGTGGTGTAACGGTCCGGCTGCGCGGGCGGGTCGAAGGTCTTCTCCAGATCGATGGGGATCGTCGCCAGCGAAATACTGCGCCACGTGGGCACATCACCGATGACGAAATTGTCCTCGTTGAATTCAACGTTGGAAAACAGCTCTGCGAAGCCTTCCGAATACCACAGCGGGTAGGGCGCATCGCGGTGCTGGAACATGAAGTAGTGGACGTATTCATGGAACAGCACGGCCTTGGGCTCGAGCATGACATCCTCGTCCACCGACTGGCGCAGGCTGCGATCGCGACGCTTGTTGCGCTGGCGCGGAACGAAGGCGACAGAGCCGTTGGCCCGACCGATGAAGAAACCGCCGATGCCGGTGTTGCGATTGCCGGCAGCCAGCGCCGACATGTCGGACGTTTCACCGAAGCGGAACACGGAGACCTTGCTCGATTCCGGCAGCTCTGTTTCGTCAGCGCTCACGCCTGTCAGCAGGCTTAGAACTTCGTCGAGCCGTTCCAGATCCTGGGCGAATTCCTTCGTGTCGTCTTCCGAATCCTCGGAATAGACGATAAAGTGCTCCGTCTCCGCACGATACCAGTCGGCGGCAGATGCGGCTTGAGAAATGGCAAGGGTAGCAACCGCAGTCACTGCGGCGAGAACGCGTTTCTTCATCAATTTATACTCCAGTCCTGCAAAAAGATTATGCGAGGCCGTGGCAGGACTCAAGCCTTTAACGGCAGATTTCGCCAGTGCGTGACACCGGCGAATATCTTTTCAAAAACAGGTGGCTATACGACACTTCTGAACAACGTCTCGCCGATTGATGGGCGAGGTGATCGTCATTCCTCGGGATGCAGCGCCCCGACCGGGATAGTGACAATAATGTCCGTGCCGCCGCTATCGCTCTCGACACTGAGTTCACCGTCCAGCCGGTGAACCAGCTCGCGAACGATGCGCGCGCCAAGGCTGCCATCGTGAGGCCAGTCGAGATCTGCGGGCAGGCCATGTCCATTGTCCGATACCTCCAGCACGACCTCAGCCTCTCCCTTGCGGGAAAGATGCACTACAACCTTGCCGACACGTTCGCCATCGAAGGCATGTTGCAGTGCGTTCGTCAGCAATTCGGAAACCAGCAGGCCGATCTGCGATGCTGAATCGACAGAGGCGCGCAGATCCTCCGTCTCCAGGTTCATGGCGACTTCGCGGTGCCCGTCCAGCATGTTAAGCGCGCTACACACGCGCGAGATATAAGCGCCGAGTGCCACGGTATTGTCGGACGATTGCCCGGGGCGCGAGAACTCGTCGTAAAGAAGGTTCAACGCCTCCACCCGGTTGGCGAGAACGCCCAGCGATGCCTGTGCATTGTCGCTTTTTTTCGATTCCATGCGGATCAGCGACAGCAGCATCGCAAGGTGATTTTTCACCCGGTGCTGCACCTCGCGCAATTGCTCGTCCAGCCGCGCGGCGCGCTCGGCGAAGGCGCGATCCTTGGGCTGTTCGGACTGGATGCCGAGGAAGTGGGTGATCTCGCCGTTCTCTTTCATCGGAGAGATCAGCAACCGATTGATGAATTCCTCGCCCGTGGATCGATAGTTGAGGATGTCGACGGTGATTTCACGACCCGCCTCCAGCGCGTCGCGGATCGCCTCCGTGTCCTTGGGGTCGGTCAGCGGCCCCTGCAGGAAGCGGCAATTGCGGCCCAGGACGGCGGTGCGATCATAGCCGGAAACACGCTCGAACGCGGCGTTGACGTAGATCAGCGGCATGTCTTCCAGTTGCGCATCGGCGATAACCAGCGCGAACGGAAGATCATCCATCGTCTCGCGCGAAATGCCTTCAGGGATGGGCGGCAGATTTTCGGGACCTATATTTTTCGGCGCGTCATTGCCGATCTCATCGTTCATTCCTGCTTATTCCTGCAACTGGTCGGCGGGCGTGCCTTTCCTGCGTGGGTAGGGATTTCGATATGGCGCTTCTATGCAAAACAGCAATGCAGGGCCGCGATCACACGAAACTGTACGGGTCAATGTCCACGCCGATCCGCACGCCCGGCGGATGGTCGATCTGGGAAAGCCACGCGCGGATCACCTGCTGCAATTCCGCGCTGCGCCGTGCGTTCAGCAGCAGGCGATAGCGATAGCGCCCGCGCAGCAGCGCCATCGGGGCAGGCGCTGGGCCGAGGACCTGCACATCATCCAGATGCGGGCGCGTATCGCCAAGGCGGTTGGCCGCGTCCCGCGCCTCGCGCTCGTCCTCGCTGGAGATAATGATAGCGGCCCACCTGCCGAAAGGAGGAGCGCCGGCATAACGGCGCGCCTCGGTTTCTGCCTCGTAAAAGGCATCGCGGTCGCCCGCTTCCAGCGCCGCGATCACCGGCGCTTCGGGGTGGCGCGTCTGGATCAGCACTTCGCCCGGCTTCGCGCCGCGTCCGGCACGGCCTGCCACCTGCGCCACCTGCTGGTATGTGCGCTCCGCCGCGCGAAGGTCTCCGCCCTCCAGACCCAGATCGGCATCGATCACGCCCACCAGCGTCAGTTCGGGAAAGTGGAAACCCTTGGTGACTAGCTGCGTCCCCACGATGACGTCGATAGCCTTCGCTTCTGCCATGGCGACGAATTCGGCGGCTTTCTCGGGCGAGTTGAGCGTATCTGACGTGACGAGCGCCACCCGCGCTTCGGGCAGCAGGCCGGCCACCTCGTCGGCGATCCGCTCCACGCCGGGGCCGCAGGCGACGAGGCAGTCGGGCTCGCCGCATTCGGGGCATTTTTCCGGCGGCACGGTTTCGTGGCCGCAGTGGTGGCAGGCGAGACGCTTGGACAGGCGGTGCTCCACCAGCCATGCGCTGCAATTGGGGCACTGGAAGCGGAAGCCGCAATGGCGGCAGAGTGTGAGAGGAGCATAGCCGCGCCGGTTGAGGAACAGCAGCGATTGCTCGCCCTTCTCCAGCCTGTCCAACAGTGCTTGGCGCAGCGGCGGAGCGATCCAGGCGCCGCTGCCGGGCTTTTCCTCTGTCAGGTCCACCAGCTTGATATCGGGCATTTGCGCGCCGCCAAAACGGCTGGGCAGCACCAGCTTCTCATAAATGCCGGTGTCCGCCATATGCAGGCTTTCCAGCGCGGGCGTGGCGCTGGCGAGCACCACGGGCATCTTCTCGAAATGCGCGCGCATCACAGCTACGTCGCGGGCGTTGTAGCGCACGCCTTCGTCCTGCTTGAAACTGATCTCGTGCGCCTCGTCCACCACAATCAGGCCAAGGCTGGCATAGGGCAGGAACAGGGCAGAGCGAGCCCCCACCACCACCTGAGCCTCGCCACTTGCAATGGCGCGCCACGCCCGGCGACGCTCGGTGGATTTCAGCGAGGAATGCCACACGACAGGGGCAGTACCGAAACGCGCTTCGAACCGGCCGAGAAACGCCTCGGTCAGAGCGATTTCGGGCAGCATCACCAGCACCTGCCGGCCTGCCGCGATGGCGGCGGCGATAGCCTCGAAATACGTTTCCGTCTTGCCCGACCCGGTAACGCCGTCCAGCAGAATGGGAGCAAATTTGCGTGCCTGCACCGCTTTCACCAACCGGTCCGAAACCTCGCGCTGATCTGCGGAAAGATCGGGCTGGTGGTAATCGGCGCTGGCACGGGGATAGGGGCGATCCAGGTCCACCTCCACCGGCTCCAGTACGCCCTGGTTAACCAAGCCGCGCAGCACGGCTTCGGATACGCCGGAAAGGCCTGAAAGCTCGCGGATCGTGGCCTGTTCGCCATCCAGCGCATCGATCGCCTGCTGGCGCTGCGGCGTCATGCGTTCAGGCGTGCCGCCTGTCAGCCGGTATTCCGTCATGGTGGCAGGCCCGCGCAGCGCGCCGCCACTGGCAATCACCATGCGCGCCACCGCCGCCAGCGGGGCGACATAGTAATCCGCCGTCCATTCGATCAATCGCCGCAACTGCGCCGTGATCGGCGGCACGTCCAGCACGCCCAGCAAGGGGCGCAACTTGTTCTCGGGCACCGGATCGGTCGGCAGGCGTTCATCTTCCCAGACTATACCTGTCACCTGACGCGGCCCCAGCGGAGCGACCACGACGGACCCATGCTCGACCGCCATGCCCTCCGGCACCCGGTAATCGAGCGGGCCGAGCGCGGCGTTCATGACGAGGAGGCGGACGCGGGAAGCAGGCATTGTCCGCCATATGGGCCAGCCGTCTGGGGCAGACAACAGCCTGCCTGCTAGGAGATGAATTGCATTATGACCGACTTGACAATTTCTGACGGCAAACCCGCCCTGATGGGCCGCCGCCGTTTCATGGGCGGTGCCCTTGCATCCGGCGCATTGATGCTGCCTGCCTGCCAGAGCTTTGGCGGATGGAGCCTGACGGACGCGATCCGGCAACTGCTTTATCTCTCCAGCGAGCGGGCCTTCGTGAGGCTGACCGCGCCGGGCGGCTTCTGGGACGAGCAGGTGGCGGCGCTGGGCCTGAACGGCCTGCTTGGCACGCGCGGCGGCGTGGTGGCCGATATCCTTACCTCCTCTCTGTTCAAGAGCCGGCTGGAGGGCGCATTTGCCGATATCGCCATCGAAGGTGCGGCGCGCGCTGCCCCGGTGGTGGCCGATGCGGTGCGGGTGGTCGGCATTCGCAATGCAGTGGCGCTGGTAAACGGCGGACCCACCGCTGCCACGTCCTTCCTGCGCGATGATCTGGGGCTGATGCTGGTGGATGCGATGGTGCCCGAACTGGGCGATGCCATGCGCTTTGCCAACGAGCCGTTGGTGTCGGAACTGCTGGCAGGCCTGACGGGTATCGATGTGGGCGGCGTGGCCCGCAACCTTGCAGCACAGGTGGACGATGCCATCTGGCGCGAGATGGGCGCAGAGGAAGCTGCCATCAGGCGCAACCCGCGCTCCACCAACGATCCGCTGCTTATTGGCGTGTTTGGGGCAGGGGCAGCCCTTTAGCCCCTTGCGCACCCGCCGGAACAGTCTCTAGGCAGCGCGCCTGAGAAAGCTGCCTTTATGTCCGACGAATCCCCACTCGACCGTTTCAAGCTGGCCCTGACAGGCGCGGCGCGTGCCGTTGCGCGCGATGCGGAACTGGAAATCGGCTGGACGGCCGACCAGCCATCGCAAACCGGCAAGAGCGCGCGCGTGCCGATGCCGGGTCGTGAAATTTCGCCCGATCAGGCCAGCGAAGCGCGCGGCTTTGCCGACAGCTTTGCCTTGCGCCTGCGCCATCACAACGGGGCGCTCCATGCAAGGATGCGCCCCGACGATGGCGACGCGCGCGCATGTTATGACGCGATAGAGCGCGCCCGTTACGAGGCCATCGGCGAAACGGAATACACCGGGATGCGCGGCAATCTGGAGGTGATGAACCAGCGCCGCGTGGCTGCCGATCCCATCTCCAGCGCGCAGTCTGCCGAAGATGTTCCGCTGCACACCGCGCTGGGCCTGATGCTGCGCGAACAGCTTACCGGCCAGCCGATCCCCGATGCCGCGCGCGAAGGCGTGGAAATGGTGCGGGAGTTCGTGGAAAGCCGCACTGGCGATGATTTCGAACAGCTTTCCGATGCACTGCACGATCAGTCCGCCTTCCAGAAGCTGGGCCTCGATATGCTGCGCCATCTCGACATGGTGCCGATGGAGCCGGAGGACGCCGACGGTTTCGACGACGATGACGAGGCCGACGACGGGCAGGACGAGACGCAGGACGACAACCAGGACGAGGACGGTGCCGACCAGTCCGACCAGCCGGAAACCCGTGCCGAAGGGGCCGAGGGCGAAGAAGGCGAGGGCGACGAAAGCGACCAGACACCCGGCGAGGACGAGCTCGCCGAAGGCGATCCCGGCGATGACGGCGAGGAAATGCAGCTGCCGCAGCGCAAGAACGCGCCCTGGCAGGATATTCCCGGCACTTTCGACTACAAGGCCTTCACCACCAGTTTCGATGAAGTGGTGGAAGCCACCGAGCTTTGCGATTTCGAGGAACTGGACAGGCTACGCGCCTATCTGGACAGTCAGCTTGCAGGCCTTGCCGGGGTAACGACGCGGCTGGCCAACAGGTTGCAACGCCGCCTGATGGCGCAGCAGAACCGCAGCTGGGATTTCGATCAGGAAGAAGGGCTGCTGGATGCCGCACGGCTGGCGCGCGTCGTGGTCAGCCCCGGGCACTCTCTCAGTTACAAGCAGGAGCAGGAGCAGGAGTTCAAGGACACCGTCGTGACCCTGCTGATCGACAATTCCGGCAGTATGCGCGGACGGCCCATCTCCATCGCCGCCATAAGCGCGGATATCCTTGCCCGCACGCTGGAACGCTGCGGCGTGAAGGTGGAGATCCTGGGTTTCACCACCCGCGCGTGGAAGGGCGGGCAAAGCCGGGAGAAATGGCTTGCCGACGGTCGCCCCGAGAATCCCGGCCGGCTGAACGATGTGCGTCATATCATCTACAAGAAGGCGGACGAGCCGATGCGCCGCGCCCGCCGCAGCCTTGGCCTGATGATGCGCGAAGGCCTGCTGAAGGAGAACATCGACGGCGAGGCTTTGCTGTGGGCGCACGACCGCCTTCTGGCCCGTCCCGAAGATCGGCGCATCATGATGGTGATCAGCGACGGCGCGCCGGTGGACGACAGCACGCTGAGCGTGAACAGCGCAGGCTATCTCGAAGCGCATCTGCGCAAGGTGATCGAATGGATCGAGAAAGTCAGCCCCGTGCAGCTCGTCGCCATCGGCATCGGCCATGACGTGACGCGCTACTACAAGAAGGCCGTGACGATCATGGATGCAGAGCAGCTGGGCGGCACGATCATCGAGCAGCTGGCCGACCTGTTCGAGGTGGAATGATGAAAAAACTCTTGGCGCTTGTCCTGCTCGTCGCCCTGATGGTGGGCGGCTGGTATTTCGCCTCCCCGTGGCTTGCCATGAAAGGCCTTTCCGATGCGGCGCAGGCTGGCGATACGGCAGAGCTGGAAGAGCGGGTCGATTTTCCCGCCCTGCGCGCTTCCGTCAGCGAACAGATCAGCGAAGCCACCCGGCGGCGGCAGGGTGAAGGTGGCGGCGGCCTGCTCGATCAGGTTGGTGGCGTTCTCGTGGAGCGGATTGGCCGCGCCACGGTGGACCGCGCGCTGAACCCGCAGATGGTCGGCAATCTGGTGACGAACGGCGGCTTTGCCGCAGGCCTGCTGCCGGAGCGGCTGCGCGGTCAGGAAATCGACTGGAACGTGGAGCGCGAGGGGATGGATTTCTTCCGCGCTCTCGGCACGTTCGAGGATGGCACCGCGGGCCCGATCCTGCTGTTCCGCCGCGATGGCCTCGGCTGGAAGCTGACCGGTTTTGAATTGCCGTAAGGCCCATTGCCTCTTCGCAGGCTGCCGCTTAAGCGATGGCGGCAATGTCTGACCTCAAGCTCTTCAATTCGCTTACCCGCCGGATCGAGCCTTTCGTGCCCGTGCACACAGGTGAAGCACGCGTCTATACCTGCGGGCCCACGGTTTATAACTACCCGCACATCGGCAACATGCGCGCCTATGTGTTTGCCGATGTCCTGGGCCGCACGCTAAGCTGGAAGGGTTACAAGCTCACCCACGTCATCAACATTACCGATGTGGGCCACCTCACGGACGATGCCGACGCGGGCGAGGACAAGCTGGAGAAGGCTGCGGCAGAACGTGCGCAATCCATCTGGGATATCGCGCGACATTACACAGAGGCCTATTGGGCGGACGTGAAGGCGTTGAACATCCGCCAGCCCGCGCACTGGTCCGTTGCCACGGACTACATTGAAGAGATGATCGATTTTGCGAAAAGCATTGCGGACAAGCATTGCTACGAACTGGGCAGCGGCCTTTATTTCGATGTTTCCACCGTCGCAGATTACGGGCGATTGGCGCGCGCCGTGACGGAAGATGGTGAAGGTCGGATCGACGCGGTGGAAGGCAAGCGCAATGCTGCCGATTTTGCCATCTGGCGAAAGACCCCTGCTGGCGAGAAGCGCCAGATGGAATGGGATTCCCCCTGGGGAAAGGGTGCCCCTGGCTGGCACCTGGAATGCAGCGTGATGGGCGGTAAGTTGCTGGGCTTTCCCTTCGACATTCATACAGGCGGCATCGATCATCGCGAAATCCACCATCCCAACGAGATCGCGCAGAACCAGGCTTTCTGCGGCTGCGGCGGATTGTCCGATGCGGCGAACAGCGGCGCGCGCATCTGGATGCACAACAATTTCCTGGTCGAGCGCAGCGGCAAGATGAGCAAGTCCTCGGGCGAATTCCTCAGGCTGCAACTGCTGATCGACAAAGGATACCACCCGCTCGCCTATCGAATGATGTGCCTGCAGGCGCATTACCGCAGCGAACTGGAATTCAGCTGGGACGGGCTGGGCGCGGCACTGACCCGATTGAAGCGCATGGTGATGCAAGCGGAGCGTGTTGCCGATGCCGAGGCGGGAACAGTCGACCATCCGAAATTCGCTCCCCTGCTGGAGAAATTCGAGACCGCGCTGAGCGACGATCTCAACACCGCAATCGCTCTCACCACGCTGGAAGACGCGCTGGCGGTGAAGAAGGTGGATGCGGGTGCGAAGCGCGCCGTTGTCGAGCATATGGACGCCGTGCTCGGCCTGGGATTGATGGACATTTCTCGTGCCGATCTGCGCATTCGGCCCATGTCTGCCGTCATCGAGGAAACCGAGATTGACGATGCGCTGTCCCGCCGCAAGGAGGCGCGGGCGGAAAAGGACTTTGCAACATCTGACGCGATCCGTGACGAGCTAGCCGCCAAGGGCGTGGAAGTGATGGACGGCGACCCCATGGGCTGGGAATGGTCTCTGGAAGACAGCAAGTGACCCACGCCGTTCTGCCCGGCTGGATGCGAAAGCGGCTGGAAGCGCGACTGCCCGACTGGATCGATGCCGCTTGGTGGAGCGACGAGGACGATCTGCTTTCCCTCGCCAGCGAGGCCGACATTGGTTGGTTCGACATGCATGTAAAGCCGCCGGCGCTGGAGGCGATGGCAAGGGCGCACAAGCTGCAATGGCTGAATTCTGCCTATGCCGGGGTCGACTGGATGCCGCTGGACGATCTTCACCAGCGCGGCGTGAAACTCACCTGCGGTTCAGGGCTGGCTGCCGGTCAGGTGGCGGAGTTCGCCGTGATGGCGATGCTCGCCTATGCCCGCGGTTATCGCGAGATCGTGAGGGCGGGGGACCGGCATGAGTGGCTTTCGCGGCCGCCCTCCACCCGCGAAATGGCAGGCAGCCGTGCGCTAATCCTCGGCTATGGGGCCATCGGGCAGGCTGTTGCGCGGATGCTGGAAGGTTTTGACGTTGAATGCGTGCCGGTGCGCAGCAAGCCGGGCGACGGCGTGCTGGGCCCGGACGAATGGCGCGAAAGGCTTGGAGAATTCGACTGGATCGTGCTGAGCCTGCCCTATACCTCCGAGACGGCAGACGTGATTGGCGGGGCAGAACTCGCCGCGATGAAGGCCGATGGCGTACTGGTGAATTTCGGCCGCGCCGAAGTGGTGGAACAGGATGCGCTGGTTTCCGCGCTGGAGGCAGAGAGCATCGGTGGCGCGATCCTGGACCTGACCCTGCCGGAGCCGCTTCCTGCCGACCACCGATTGTGGGAACTGGAAAACGCGCACATCACCATGCACATCTGCGGCATCCCGAACGAGGCGAGCCGTGAACGCGCAGCACAGCGTTTCCTCGACAATTGCGCGCGCTTTCGGGCCGGGCAGGAACTGGAAGCGCAGGTGGATCTTCGGCGCGGTTACTGAGCGCTCTACCGGAGGTTTCCGGTCTCGGCCGCGAAGGCCGGGAACCGGAAACCTGATCGCCCGGTGATCAGCCTTCCTCCAGCAGCAATATCTCGCAGATGACTGTCAGCCGAGGTGGCCGTGTCACGCTGATTGCCTCGGCAATCGCGGCATCGGCTACCAGCTGGCCGCGGATCGTGAATTCGTGATCGGGCAAGGCGGCGATGAATCTCTCTCCCGCTTCCACGGCATCCTGCCCTTCGAACACCAGCCCCAGGCGGTGGCGCGCGCCGGCAAAGGTGATGCTGGCCCAGCTCAGCTCTGAATGGGAGGCGATCCGCCCTTTCCCGTCGCACAGATTGGTGATGGCATCCGCCAGCAATTCGCGAGGCCCGCGCCTGGTGCGGCGCTTCGTCGGTGGAGGGGTGATCTGGTCAGTATGCATTCGTGGTCTCGCGATATCTGTTCATGAAATGTTCCACCCGTTTTTCCGTTTCAGCCCTCGGGGTACGGCCATTGCGCAAATCCAGCACGAATCGCGGATCGCGTGTGGCGAGGCGTCCGAACCTTGTGGGCGGCATGCGCGTATGGCGCAGAAATACTTCGATCTTGCGGATGAGCATGCAGCGTATCCCTCTTCCGGTTTCCCTTCGTTTTCGAGCACTTGTGCGACTCGATGAGGACTTTCTCGCTGCCGAAATCCTACTTGTCTAGGAAAAATACATCGTGTAGGAGGATTTTGCATCACAGCATAGGAAGAGCCGTATGGACGCGCGTGCAAGACTGGCAGATCTGGCAAAGGAGCGGGGCGTGAGCCTTGCTGCACTTTCGCGCATGCTTTCGCGTAATCCTACGTATCTTCAGCAATATATCACGAAGGGCAGCCCCAGGAAGCTGGAGGAAGAGGACCGCCGCATCCTCGCCGAATTCCTCGGTGTTGCCGAAAGCAAACTGGGCGGGCCTCAGGAAAATTCCTACGCCCGCCGCGAACAGAAGGACTGGGTGGAAGTGCCGCGCCTCGATATCGGCGCGTCCGCGGGGCCAGGCGCGCTGGGGGCTGAGGAGAAGGTGTTCGATGCCTTCCGCTTCTCGCGCCGCTGGCTGGCCGAGCAGGGGCTGGACGGCAAGAGCCTCTCCGCCATTCGCGTGGTGGGCGATTCGATGGAGCCACTGCTACGGGAAGGAGACGAGGTGCTCGTCGATTGCCGCCAGCAGCCGTTCCGCGACGGCGTGCACGTGGTGCGTCTGGACGAACTGCTGCTGGTGAAGCGCGTGGCGTCGAAGGGCGGGGGACGCTATTCGCTGCTCAGCCAAAACCTTGCCTATCCGCCGATCGACGTGGGCGCGGAGGATTTCGAGGTCATTGGCCGCGTGGTGTGGAAAAGCGGGCGGGTTTGACACTGATTGCCGGGATCTGCGCCCGGCTTGATACGAACGCGCGGCGCGCGGGGCGCTTGCATCCTGCGCCGCTCCTCGCCAACTACCACCCATGCAAGAAGCCCCGATCCGCGCCGCCATCATTCCCGTTACGCCTTTCCAGCAGAACTGCTCGCTGGTGTGGTGTTCCAAGACCATGCGCGGCGCGCTGGTGGATCCGGGCGGCGATCTGGACAAGTTGAAGGACGCGGTAGCGAAGGCCGGGGTGACGCTGGAAAAGATCCTGCTCACCCATGGCCATGCCGATCATTGTGGGCAGGCGGGCATGTTGGCCAAGGAACTGGACCTGCCGATCGAAGGTCCGCACGAGGATGACCGGTTCTGGATCAGCCGGCTGGAAGACGATGCGCCGCGCTTCCAGATGACTTGCGAGATCTTCGAGCCGACGCGCTGGCTGAACGATGGCGACACGGTGAGCTTTGGCGCGGTGACACTGGAGGTGTTGCATTGCCCGGGCCACACGCCCGGCCACGTGGTGTTCTTCCATCGCCCGGCAAATTTCGCCTTCGTTGGCGACGTGCTGTTCCAGGGCAGTATCGGTCGCACCGATTTCCCGATGGGCAATCACCAGGATCTGCTCGACGCGATCACGCAGAAGCTGTGGCCGCTGGGCAATGATGTCACCTTCGTGCCGGGGCACGGTCCCACCAGCACCTTCGGGCAGGAGCGTCAGAGCAACCCCTACGTGTCCGACGCCGCGATAGCCGGTTAGACGACGCGGAGCGCCGCCAGCGCGGCCCACACGCTCCACAATGCCAGCAGCAGGAATGTCAGCGCGATGCCGATCTGGCGGGTTTTTGCCGGATGGCTGGCCTGCATGCCTATGGGGTGCAGGATGCGTGCGGCGAAATAGACAAGCGCGCTGATGGCAAGCAGCCACCCATCCTGGTCGGCAAGATCCAGCACCAGGATCAATATCAGCGCAAAGGGCGTGTATTCGACATAGTTCGAATGAGCCCGCATGTGCCGCTGCAGCGCCTCGTTGCCGCCATCTCCATGCAGCACCTTGCCACTCAGCCGCGCGTTACCGCAGCGCACCGCCAGCCATATGTTTATGAAGGCTGCCAGCGCCGCGCTGAGCATCGTGATATGCAGATCTGCCATTGCGTATCCCCTAATAAAGTCGCTACCTGCCGCTAGAAGGTGGCTGGCGCGCTTGCAACTGTGTCAGAAAACGCTATAGCGCGCGCCTTCGCCGCATCCTCGACAGGGCTGTTCCGGCGCGCTTGCGCAGCGGACTGGCTTGGCCTAGGGCGGCTCCGATATCAATTTTGAACGAATTCAAGGAACAGGTGCCGCATGGCTGTCCCTAAGAGAAAAGTATCGCCGCATCGCCGGGGCAATCGCCGGTCGCATGATTCGCTGAAGGTGGAAGCCTTCCACGAATGCAACAACTGTGGCGAGCTGAAGCGCCCGCACATGCTCTGCAATGCCTGTGGCCATTACAATGGCCGTCAGGTTATCGAGCCCAAGGGCCTTTAAAGTCCCTATCGGACCAAGGAGGTCGCGCACATGAGCCTGCCCCGTATCGCGATTGATGCGATGGGCGGGGATCATGGCGTGCGCGTCATGGTGTCCGGTGCCGCACTGGCTCGTCGTCGCCACGAGAAGTTCAACTTCTTGCTGGTGGGCGATGAAACACGCATCAAGCGCGCGCTCGACGATCATCCGGGCCTGCGCGAGGCATCCGAAATCCTGCATTGTGACGATGTGGTGGCGGGCGATGAAAAGCCCAGCCGCGCGCTTCGCCGTGCCAAGACCACCAGCATGGGTCTTGCCATACAGGCCGTGAAGGATGGCGATTGCGGTGCAGCCGTAAGTGCGGGCAATACCGGGGCGCTGATGGCGATGAGCAAGCTTGCCTTGCGCACCATGCCCGGCATCGATCGGCCAGCGCTCGCTGCCCTGCTCCCCACGCTGGAGGAGCATGACGTGATCATGCTGGATCTGGGCGCCAACACCGATTGTGACGCGCGCAACTTGGTGCAGTTTGCCATCATGGGCGCTGCCTATTCGCGCATCGTGAACAAGGGCCGTACCCCGCGCGTTCGCCTGCTGAACATCGGCACCGAAAGCATCAAGGGGACGGACGATCTGCAACGCGCGGCGGAGCTGCTGCGCGAGGCAACCGATCTGGACATGCAGTTCGATGGCTATGTCGAGGCCGACAAGATCAATCGCGGTGAAGTGGATGTCGTGGTTTCCGACGGTTTCACCGGCAATATCGCCCTGAAAGCGATCGAAGGGTCCGCCCGCTTCGTGACGGACCTGCTGAGATCCGCCTTCACCAGTTCGCTGCGCTCCAAGATCGGTTTTCTCGTCTCGCGCCCGGCAACCGAGCTGCTGAAGCATCACCTCGATCCCAACAACCACAACGGCGGCGTCTTCCTTGGCCTGAATGGCGTCATCGTGAAATCGCATGGCAGCGCCAACGCGCAGGGCATGGCCAATGCCGTCGCCGTGACTGCGCGCCTGCTGGAGGATGATATCACCCATCGCATTGCCGCCGATCTGGGCAAGGTGGGCGAGGAGGCCCTTAGCGGAAGCAATTCCCCCGCAGCAGAGACGGCAGAAGGCAAGTGATGCGTTCCGTACTTGTAGGAACCGGCTCGGCCCTGCCGAAGAACTGCGTGAGCAATGCCGAACTGGCAGAGCGCGTGGACACCAGCGACGAATGGATCCGCGAGCGCACAGGGATCACCCAGCGCTATCTGGCGGACGAAAACGAGACGACGGGATCGCTAGCCACCATCGCGGCGCAGGCGGCGCTGGATGATGCAGGCATCACCATTGCCGATATCGACCTGATCGTGCTGGCAACCGCCACGCCCGACAACACCTTTCCCGCCACCGCCACACAGGTGCAGCACCGCCTTGGCGGCAAGGGCTTCCCGGCCTTTGACGTGGCAGCGGTATGCTCCGGCTTTCTCTATGCCCTGAGCACGGCAGACGCGATGATCCGTTCCGGCATGGCGCGGCGCGCCATCGTGATCGGCGCGGAGACGTTCAGCCGCATTCTCGATTGGGAAGACCGCACGACCTGCGTTCTATTCGGAGACGGTGCAGGGGCTTTCGTGATCGAGGCGCAGGACGTGGAAGAGGGCGGAGCCGGTATCATCGCCTCGCGCCTGCATGCCGATGGCGAGCATGGCGAGATGCTGTATGTGGATGGCGGCCCATCCACCACCGGTGAAGTGGGCAAGCTGCGCATGAAGGGCCGCGAGGTCTTCCGCCACGCCGTCACCAATCTTTCCAGCGTCTTGCGCGAAGTTCTGGAAGAGGCTGGCTGCCAGCCTGAGGATATCGATTGGATCGTGCCGCACCAGGCCAACCTCCGCATTCTAGATGCAACTGCCCGCAAGCTCGGCCTTTCGATGGACCAGGTCGTGGTGACGGTGGACCGTCACGCCAACACTTCCGCCGCCTCTGTGCCGCTGGCATACGACGTTGCGAAGAAGGATGGGCGGATCAAGAAAGGCGATCTGGTGATGCTGGAAGCCATGGGCGGCGGCTTCACCTGGGGTGCAAGCCTGCTCCGCGCATAGGATTTATTCCTGCAGAAGCGCGCTTTAACTTGCGCAATGATTGGTTTTCCTACATAAAACACCTCGGGTCGTGAGCATTTGAGGAGAGGGTACGCATGAATGTAATGCGATCCGTAGGCACGCTAACGCGCGCAGACCTGGCCGAGACGATCAATCATAAGATGGGATTTTCGCGCGCCGAAAGCCTCGATCTTGTCGAGGCGATCTTGGCAAAGATGTGCGATTCCATGGCCGATGGCGAGAATGTGAAGATTTCCGGTTTCGGCAGCTTCGTGCTGCGAGACAAGAAGGAACGCATCGGTCGCAATCCCAAGACAGGTATCGAGGTTCCGATCACGCCGCGTCGTGTGATGACCTTCCGGGCAAGCCAGAAACTCAAAGAACGTATCGCGTAGCACTGATGGGTGAGGCGCTGAACGCCATGAGCCGTTTCGATGATGGCAAGGCGCCGGACGCCATGCGCACAATCGGGGAAGTTTCCGCGGCGTTCGGTATAAAGCCGCACGTCCTGCGTTATTGGGAACAGCAGTTTCCGATGTTGCAGCCCCTGCAGCGCAGCGGCGGCCGCCGTCTCTATCGGTCGGCGGATATCGCGCTGGTCGACCGGATAGACCGGCTCGTGAACCAGCAGGGATACACGCTGAAGGGCGCAAAGAAGGCGCTTCTGCAGGGTGAAGGCAAGCCGGATAGCGCATCCGATGATACGGGTGCGGCAACAGACGCTGTCGAAGCGCAGGTGCTGGCGCGGCTGCACGCCATACGCAGCAAGCTTGCACGCGCTTTGGCCGATTAGGCAGTGCTAGCCGCGGTCTGAAGATCTGCGGGCTTTATAAGATTTTGGATTGAAGACGCGCTGCGGCGCGATTTTCACCCTACTCGCGTCGGGCCCAGTTCCGGGTCAAGATCGCGCGGGCGGGCAAAATGCACCAGGCGGCCGCAGTGCGATGCGATGTCGCTCCAGCTATCGATATCCAGTTCCAGCATGGCGAAGGCGGCCGTGGGATACTTCGTCATTACCTCGTCGTACAACTCGCCTTCGTCGTCCTCCGCCACCAGATCCAGCGCCAGTTCCTGCAATCCCGGGTTGTGCCCCATCAGCAGCACTGAACCGGCTTCATCATCGCAGGTGGAAAGCAGTTGCAACAAGGTCTGGCTGTCAGCCAGATAGGCCTTCTCCTCGAACCGCGCGGGCAGATGGAGGCCGCTCGCCTCCAGTGTCATCTTCACGCGCTGGGCGGGGCTGGCCAGGACCATGTCCCATGCGCCGCCATGCTCGCGAATGTGCTCGCCCATCAATCGCGCGCCCTTGCGGCCACGCTCGTTAAGCCCGCGATCGAAATCGCGCAGGCTCATGTCGTCCCAGTCGGATTTGGCGTGGCGCAGCAGGCCAAGGCGTTTCACTTGCGCACGTCCTCTTGCAATGTGGCTTCCTCGCTAGAAACACCTGCGGAGACGCGTTGTAAAGCCTCCTCCAGCGTAAGACGCGTTACGGGCACTCCCGGCGGGAAGGCGGGCAGGAGGCGGGAGGGGAACGCAGGCGAGAGAACGATGAAGTGGCCGCTATCGTCGCGGCTGCGAATCAGGCGGCCGAATGCCTGTGCCAGCCGCCCGCGAATGATGCTGTCGTCATACACGCTTCCGCCCCCTGCCGCGCGCCGGGCGCGGTGGAGTATGCTGGGCTTTGGCCACGGCACCTGCTCCATCACCACGCAGCGTAGCGAATGTCCGGGCACGTCCACCCCGTCGCGCAATGCATCGGTGCCCAGCAGGCTGGCGCGCGGATCGTCGCGGAAAATATCCACCAGAGTGCCGGTATCGATAGGGTCGACATGCTGGGCGAACAGGGGAAGTCCTTCGCGGGCCAGCCTGTCGGCAATGCGGCCATGCACGGCGCGCAAACGGCGGATGGCGGTGAACAGGCCCAGCACGCCTCCGCCGCTCGCCTCGATGATGCGGGCATAGGCACCTGCCAGCCCGGCGATATCGCCTTTCTTCACATCAGTGACGATCAGCACCTCGGCGCGGCTGGCATAATCGAAGGGACTGATGGCGTCGGCCAGTTTCGGCATCACCTCCACATGCGACGCGCCTGACCGCGCGATGGCGGCGGGCCAGTCCGGCCCCTCTGCATTGCGATCAGTGAGTGTCGCGCTGGTGAGCATCACGCCGTGAGACGGTTCCAGCACGACACTGGCAAAGGGCTTCATCGGGTCGAGGAAACGGCGGTGCAGGCCGATATCGAATTCGCGCGTATCATTGCGCTCCACGTTCAGCCAGTCCACGAATTGCGGATCCGCCGGCCCGCCCAGTCGATTCAGCAGCGCTTCCCACGCGGCGAGCGTGTCGATCCGCCAAGCCAGTGAAAAACGCGCGCCTTCGATACGCGCGCGGCCCTGCGCATCCAGCCAGTCCGGCGCGTCTTCCAGCATCGCTTCCAGGCGCACGCCCAGCCTGATCAGCGGGCCGCGAATCTCCGCCAGCGCCTGCGCGGCAGCCTGCGCCCGCTCCACGAAATCGCCTTCCAGCCCGGCGGCTTCGGTTTCGATGCCGTACCCGGCATCAACCGCGCCGCTTTCATCGCGGGCGTAGGTGATGGCGCGCACGGCGGCCAGCAGCGTTTCGATTTCTCCTGACGGGGCGTTTTCCGCCAGCCGCGCCAGCCACCCTTCGCCCGGCAGCGCCTGCGCCGCCTCGCACGCTGCATCGATGGCCTGTCCGCCTGCCTCGTCATAGCTGGCAACATCGGCGAGGCGGGCAGCCAGGCCACGGCGGCGTCCTTTCGATCCGCGCTCCGGCCCGAGGATCCAGCGTTTCAGCTCGATCGCCTCCTGCCCGGTAAGGGCGGCGGCAAAGGTGGAATCGGCGGCATCGAAAACGTGATGCCCCTCGTCGAAAACGATGCGGGTGGGCCGCTGCGCATGGTCCCGCCCGCGCGCGGCGTTCACCATCACCAGCGCATGATTGGCGATGACGAGATCGGCCTGCGCACTGGCGCGGGCGGCGCGTTCGATGAAGCATTTGCGGTAATGCGGGCAACCGGCATAGATGCACTCTCCGCGCTGGTCTGTCAGCGAACGGATGGCGCGCTGGCGAAACAGCGTGCCCAGCCAGCCGGGCAGATCGCCTCCGATCATGTCGCCATCCTGCGAGTAGGCCGCCCAGCGTGCCACCAGCTGCGCCAGGATAGCCGCGCGACCGCCGAAGCCGCCCTGCAGTGCGTCTTCCAGGTTGAGCAGGCAGAGGTAATTCTCGCGCCCCTTGCGCACCACCACGGGGCGCGTGCCGTCGGCGCGCTGATCGGGCCAGGCGCGGCTGGCTTCGCTGCGCAGCTGGCGTTGCAGGTTCTTGGTGTAGGTGGAGACCCAGACGGTGCCGCCCGAGTGTTCCGCCCACAGGGAAGCCGGGGCAAGATAGCCCAGCGTCTTGCCGATGCCCGTACCGGCCTGCGCCAGCAGGATATGTGGCTTTGCGCGCTTCTCACGCGGGGCAAAAATATTGCCCACGTCGCGGGCATAGGCGCGCTGCCCGTCGCGCCGCTCCGCCCCTTCGCCGGTGAGCCGTTCGAGCTGGCCCTCCACCGCCTTTTCATCCAGCGCGACCTGCGCGGGCTGCGGGCGTTCCGCGCTTTCTTCCCATTCGGGCAGGCGGGAGAAGAGCCATCTCTCCGCACGCTCCGGCTTGGCGACATGGGGACCGAGCACCTGCGCCCACGGCCAACGCAGCCGCTTCAGCGATTGCAATACGCTCCAGGCACCATCGCGCGCCGCCCACGTCTCGCTTTCGCACGTGGCAAGCAGCACGCCTGCCGCCTGACGCAGCAGGCGCGGCACTTCCCCGCCATCCTCCGGCTCCGGCAGGCCAAGCGCATGGGCCAGACCCTTTGGCGTGGGCACACAGAACACCGCCGGGTGAACGAAGGCGAACAGTTCGAGCAGGTCCAACCCGGAAAGGTCGGGATAGCCAAGGCGCGTCGCCACAAGCGGCGCGTTAAGGATGAGATGCGGCGTATCTGCCGCGGCCATAACGGCCTCCCCCTTGGAAACGCCGCGCACCGCGCCTTCGCTGCCCGAAAGCCAGCTGCCCGCATGGCTTGCGTGCAGGGCAGGCAAGGTCAATTCACCGGTGGGGAGGGCGGGGGCTGCCATCGCCGTCCACTATCCCGCATGAGAACGAAATGTAAACACGCCTCGCTGAATGAAACGGTGGAAGCCTTGGGAAACAGCCATCTGGCGGTGATCCGTGGTTAAACGTCTCGTCTCAATCGACGCGCGGCCTGTCTTGGTTCGCGTGGATCGCACACACCTGCGCGGAATATTCATCGACGCGAAATGCCCGCGTGGCTTATGGCGCTGGCGTCATGGTTCGATTCTCCTCCGCCGTAATTGCCGCAGCATCGCTGCTGTTCACCTGCGTGGCCGCGCAGGCGCAGGTTACGGGTGAGCCGGAGCAGAGCGAGCCCGCGCCTTCGTCGCAGTCACGACAAGTTGAGCGGTTGGAGGGCGTGCCCGACGATTTCAGCTTGCAGCCCGATCCCGATACGGCGCGCCGTGCGCGGACTGAGCCGATGGTGCAGCCGCTGCCGCAACCCACCGCCACAACGCGCCCACGCACGGCCGAACCGCAAGTAACCGTTCCGGAGGCAACGCCCACGCCGCGGATCACGGCCAGTCCGCAGCCCGCGCAGCAGCCGGATCAACCCCGGCAGAGGTCTGCAACACGCCAGCAGACGCAGGAACGCACTCCGCAGGTGACTGCCACGCCGGAGGCTGTGACCGCTCCTGTCGGAGCGGAAACCGTCGCCGCGCCGGTAGAGCAACCAGAAACAACTGAGCAGGCGCAGCCGCAGCCTCCTGCCAGCGGGCCGGTGATCGAAAGGGTGCCTGCGCCTTCGCAGGAAAGCGAGACATCGTCATACGGGTGGATTGGCTGGGTGGTCGGCGGACTGGTGCTGGCCGCATTCCTGGGTGCGCTGGGCCTATGGTGGCTTCGGCGTCGGCCAGAAAGCGCTTTCACGGTCGAGAAAATCGAACCCTATCGTCCGCCGCAACCTGCGCTTGGGGCGGAGAAGGCAAAGGTCGAAACCGAGGCTACGAAAGCTCCTGCGCCGACCCCTGCGCCCGCCGCTCCGCAGCAGATACGCCCCACGCAGCCCTCCGGCCTGGTGCAAGCAGGGCGTCCCAAAGCTTCTACGAACAGCGGCGGTTTCGTCACCAGCAGCATCAGCACGCGCCCGCGTCAGCAGCAGCAGCAGCAGCAGCAGGCGGTGGAAACCGCACCAGCGCCGCAACGCCGTTACACCTCGCCCGATGGCCGCATCGTAACCAGCCTTGCGCGCAGCCGTGGAGAGCGCGACTAGCTGCGCGGAACGCAGCGCCAGCTCGACGGATCGTTCGGATCGCCTTCGCCTTCGAAGCGGGCAACATTGGGCCAGGCACAGTGCGGGCGGACAAGATCGCCATCGGCTTTCGAGCCGATAAGCCGGTCGGGCGTGTCGCCGGTTTCCAGCCAGTCTTCCATCGCCGCCAGGTAATCGATCCGGTCCGCACCGGGTCCGCCAGCGCAATGGCCCATTCCCGGCACGAGGTAATAGCCGAACTGGTCAGCCGTCTCGGGGTTTTGCGCATTCACCGCGCGGGCATAATCACTGGAGAGAACGGGGCTGGGGCCGGCATCATTCTCGCCATGCCACAGCATCAGCTTTCCGCCGCGCTGGAAGAACGGGGAGAGGTCAGGGTTCTTTGCCTCGTACATGTCGGCAAAATCGGAATTGCGGACGGTGAGATAATTCGCGTCGGTGAAATTCTCCCAATCGAGCTGCTGGGCGCCAAAGATCACCGGCTGCAATCCCATCAGTCCGCCGCCGCGCGTGGGGTCGGCATTCTGGCCGGAGCCGTCGGCCCGGTTGAAGAAGCCCCAGGAGGCTTCTCCGCCACGGCTCATCGGATGCATTGCCCAGCTGCCATCAGATGCGCGCTTTCCGTTATATAGGTTGGTAAGCGCATCGACCTGCTGCGGGCTGAGACACCCCTCGCTTTCGCCGGGAGAGCACTGCAGGGTGCGTGGCTGCCAACTGCAACTGCGCGGATCGTTTATCAGGCCGTCTTCCAGCCCGTCGTTAGCATCGCACGCCGCCAAGGCTGCGTTCTGCACCATCTGCAATTCGGGCGTGGTGAAGGATGCGCCGGGCTGAGCGAAGGTCTGGTTACGCAAAACAGCGCTGGTCTGCACCTGCAAGGTGTAGACGGGCGCACCCACGATCACGGCATCGTAATCCGCCGGATAGCGTTGTGCTTCCATCAGGCCCATCCTGCCGCCGGTGGAGCAGCCAGAGTAGATGGCCGTGTCATGCTGGCGATCGTAGAAGCGTGCGGCCACCTCTTTACCTGCCTGCGTCATCGTATGGATGGCGCGGTGGCTGAAATCCTCGGCCTGCACGGGGTTCACGACCCAGTTGTTGCCCCACGGATCGGTACTGGTGTGGCCGCCGTTGGTCTGCATCGTGGCGTATCCCTTCAGCAAGCCGTCGCGCGCTGCATCCAATGTGACGTTGCCCAGCCAAGCGCCGCCACCAATGCCCAGCACATTTCCGTTCCATTCCTCCGGCAGGCGATAGACCACGCCGATGTTCGAACCGTCCACCGGCCGCAGCGTCGCCGTCACCTCGCAATAGGACGGCAATCCACCCGCAGCCGGAACCCAAATGGTGGACAGCGGCAATTCGCCGATTTCTTCGGTGGCGAGAAATTCGCACTGGTTGGCGGCCAGGGCTGCGCCGCGTGTACCATCGCTTTCGCCCATGTCGGCGCCCGTTTCGGCAGTGGTGCAGGCGGCAAGAAGGGCAAGGGTGCTGGCTGTGAAAAGAAGGCGCATGGGTTTCTCCGATTGATCAGGCAAAGGCGCAGCGAATGCGTTTGCGGGATAGGTTGGGGAAAGCGATGCGGCGCAGCGCGCGCGCACAACAATGCCGACGCGACGGATTACGCATACAGGAACGGCGCGTTGCCATGGCCTCTCTCCCCTTTGTTATCGGGTATGGGATGCCATAGCGCACGCGCCGCGCCAAAGGTTTTGTTGACTTAGTCCGCTGTTTTGTCTGCCGAGACCTGCTCGATACGCAGCGGCTCGGCGAAATAATTCGTCTGGATCGGGAAGGGAATGTCGATGCCCGCTGCATCGAGGCTTTTCTTGATCGCCTTGATCGCCTCGCTCTTGGTATGCCGCAGGTCGCGCGCGGCGGACTGGGCATACCATTGCACGAGGAAATCGATCGAACTTCCGCCAAATTCCTGAGCGTACACGATCACGGGGCGATCCTTCACCACCGCATCCACGGTTTGCATCGCTTCCTCGATCGCTTTCTGCGCAACTTCCAGATCGGTGTCGTAAGAAACGCCTACGACCACTTCGTTGCGGCGTACCGTGTCATCGGTCAGGATCTTCACGGCATTCTTGAACAGCATGGAATTGGGCATGATCGTCAGCTCGTTGGAGAGCTGGCGGACATAGGTTTCGCGCAGGGTAATCTTCTCGACCTTGCCCAGAACGCCCTCGACCTCGATCAGGTCACCGATGCGCATCTTTTCGCGCAGCATGATCAGCACGCCGGCCAGGAAGTTCTCGAAGATATCCTGGAATGCAAAGCCGATGGCGAGCGCGCCGATGCCCAGGCCTGCGATTAGCCCAGCGGGCGTAAATCCGGGTATGGCCACGATTAGCGCAAGGATAATGCCGGCAATCCAGACGGCCAGGCGCACCAGCGTTTCCACCAGCTGCCGCAAGTCTTCGCGCATGTTCGACTTGTTGGTCGCCTTGTTGACGATGCGCACGGCGACCTTTGCAATCAGCCATGTGAGGAAAAGAACGATCAGCGCAATCGCGAGGTTCGGCAGGATCGCGATAAAGCCTGTCCACATGGCCAGAACTTGGTCGCGCAAAATTTCAACGTAGTTCAAGAAACATCCTCACTCTTGTCATCTTATGCCATTTTGCCAGTCTCTGACAGGTTTCGGCAGGTGTTCGGTTGCACTTGCGAAATACTGCCGCTTGGGCAAAAGGCGCAACCATGTTCAGCACCGATCTCATAGAAGCCGCCCGTACATCGAAATCCTGGCCGTTCCAAGAGGCGCAGCGTCTTGCCAAGCGGTACAGGGGCGGCAAATCCGGTGGTGAGCCGGTTCTGTTCGAAACGGGTTACGGCCCCAGCGGCCTGCCGCATATCGGCACTTTCCAGGAAGTGCTGCGCACCACGCTGGTGCGCAAGGCCTATGAAATCGTGGCGGCGGCAGAAGACGGGACGCCAGCGCCAACGCGGCTGGTGGCCTTCAGCGATGATATGGACGGACTGCGCAAGGTGCCCGACAACGTGCCCAACAAGGCGATGCTGGAAGAGAACCTGCACAAGCCGTTGAGCCGCATTCCCGACCCGTTCGACAAGTTCGAGAGCTTTGCCGCGCATAACAACGCCATGCTGCGCGAATTTCTCGACCGCTTCGGCTTCGAGTATGAATTTGTCGCCGCATCGGACAAGTACAATTCCGGCGCGTTCGACGATGCCCTGCGCGGCGTTCTGCGCAACAACCAGGCCATTCTCGACATCATGCTGCCCACGTTGCGGGCGGAGCGTGCTGCTACCTATTCCCCGATCATGCCGATCTCGCCCACCACGGGACACGTCCTGCAGGTGCCGGTCGAGATCGTGGATGCCGACGAAGGCATCGTGCGCTTTACCGACACCGATGGATCGGTGGTGGAGCAGAGCGCGCTTGGCGGCATGGCCAAGCTGCAGTGGAAGGTGGATTTCGCCATGCGCTGGGTCGCCCTTGGCGTGGATTACGAGATGTACGGCAAGGACCTGACCGATACCGGCGTGCAATCCGGCAAGATTGCCAGGGTGCTGGGCGGTCGCAAGCCTGAAGGCTTGATCTACGAGCTGTTCCTCGATGCCAATGGCGAGAAGATATCCAAGTCCAAGGGCAATGGCCTGACCATCGAGGAATGGCTGACCTACGGTTCGGAAGAGAGTCTCGGCTTCTACATCTTTCCCAATCCCAAGAGCGCGAAGCAATTGCACGCAGGCGTGATCCCGCGCGCGGTGGACGATTACTGGCAGTTTCGTGAGCGTATCCCGGAACAGGATGTCGAGAAGCAGCTGGGCAATCCTGTGTGGAACCTGCTGCGTGTGACCGACAGCAGCGGTGCGCAGCCTCCTGAAGGCGCGGGCGACAGCCTGCCTGTTACCTATGCCCTGCTGCTGAACCTTGTCGCCGTGCTGGGGGCAACGGCCACGCCTGAAAAGGTTTGGTCATACCTTGGCAATTACATGCACGACACCGATCCTGCAGATCATCCCGATCTCCATCGGCTGGTGGAGAAAGCGCTGGCCTACAACCGCGATTTCGTGGCGCCAACGCTGGTGAAGCGCACACCCGAAGCGAACGAGGCAGCCGCCTTGCGCGCGCTGGACGAGCGGCTGGCGCAGGTTTCGGAGGATACTCCGGCGGAAGATCTGCAAACCATCGTTTACGAGATCGGCAAGGACGAGGCCTTCGGTTTCGACAGCTTGCGAGACTGGTTCCGCGCGCAGTACGAGACGCTGCTGGGTTCGGCGCAGGGGCCGCGCATGGGCAGCTTCATCGCGCTGTACGGCGTAGCGAACACGCGGGTGCTGATCGCCGAGGCACTGGCTCGCTGACGGGCTGCGCTACCGCCACTTGCGGGTGCGATACCATTTGGTGATGATGTATTTCGCGCCCGCCTGAACGGGGCGGCCCGCGTGCATCGTCTTGGTGTTGGTCACGCCGTTGGGGCTGGCATTGTTCCAGATCAGCAGCACGCCGGGCTTGGGCTCTATGGAGATGCCCAGATCGGTGAAATCCGTAGTGCCGCCTGCCTCGACCTCGTTGAGAAATGCCATGGTGGTGAAGCTGCGCTGCCCGCCGCGCCCCATCTCGAAATCCCAGTAGCTGGTGCCGGGATGGAACCAGTCGTGATGCGGCTGGAATTCCTGGCCCGGCATGTAGCGCTGGCCCTGGATCGTTTCACCGAATGTCGGATCCATGCCCAGCAGATCGTCGATACGGCGGCCGATCTTCTTCACGAAGGGATCGCACGGATCCACGTCACCCGAATAGCTGGTGCGGTAACCTGATTCGTAACTGAGATCGAAGACCTTGCTGGGCTTTGCCGTCGCGTCGATCAGTTCCATCATCTTTGCGCATTCTGCAGGGGTCATGAAATCGCCCACGGCGAACAGTTCTGCATCCTCGGAAGGAACCTTGTAGACCGCCGGGTCCGCGGCCAGCCGCTCCCGCACCTGTTTTCCCAGTGTCTTCAATCGCGCCTGGTCCGCATTGGGCGGGATCTTGCTCTTGCTTTCGTTCATCATGGTCCGACCGGTTTTTCCACTGCTTGGCACCAGAGGCAAGAGGACTTTCGCCGAAGTTTACCCCGGAGGCTACAGGGGCGATCGCGGATGGCAGGCACACGAAAACCCCCTGCCCGTGAAGGCAGGGGGTCCATTGCCGGCCACTCGCTCCGGCAATGATCGCATCTTCTTACCAGAAGAAATCGTGGATCACGTCCACCACTTCGCCGGAGTAGATGTCCACCAGCACGACATCGTCGTAATAGCGAACCCAGCGGTAGGGGCCGTAGACCTCGGGCAGACGATACTGCCAGGGATCGTTGATCCAGTAGCGGTCTCCGAAGAACAGGCTGTTCAGCGTGAAACCGATACTCAGGCGGCGGTAGCTGTAATCGCGATAGGGGGCGTAATAGCGGCCCAGGCGATACAGGCTCCGGTTGTTGGCGCGATAGCGGTTCCAGTTGTAGCGATTGTTCTGGCGCCACTGGTTCCTGTTCCACCGGCGATAGTCACGGCGTGCCTCGCGGCGCGCTTCCTGACGGTAATCGCGGCGAACATCCCTTCGATAGTCACGGCGTGCCTCGCGACGCGCCTCGCGGCGGTAGTCACGGCGTGCATCCTGACGCGCCTCGCGGCGATATTCACGCTGGTCGCGATAGCGGCGCTGGTTGCGATCGCTGTAGCTGCGATTGCGGTTGCCGTCGGTGTAGGTACGGCTGCGCCTGTCGTTACGGATGTTCTCGGCCCGGCGTTCGCCGCGATTTTCGATCCGATCCGCCCGACGTTCCGAGCGGCGATCGATCTGCCGTGCTTCACGCCGGTCACCACTGCGACGGGCCTGCTGGGCCTGGCGATCGCCCCGACGCTCTACGCGTTCGGCGCGGCGTTCGCTACGTCGTTCGGTGCGACGTGCCTCACGCTGGGCATTGTCGCGGCGTTCGCGAGCCTGCGAGAGTTCGGACCGGCGCTGCGGACGTTCCACACGTTCACGCGGGGCGCGTTCGCGGGCTCTTGTACCGCGGTTGCCCCGGCGTTCCTGACGGGCCTGACGTTCGCCGCGGCGTTGTTGATCTGCAGCAGCGGAGGCGGCGGCGGCCTCGGTTGCGGCATTGGCAGATGCTGCGGCGGTTTCCGGTATCATCGGAATTGCCAGGGCGGCTGCCAGAGCGGCAAGGCCACAAGATTTCATAAGTTCTGCGAGTTGCATTGCAACATCTCCCTAAGTGTTGACCAATGCCGCCCGAGTGCTGCGGCGGAGTAAGTCATTCGATGTCACAAGTTGTATCATTTGGGCATGACCGGTAACTGAACCATCATGTAAGGCTTCTGTTCATGTTTCCACCTAGTTATATTAACGCGCCGCCGAGGAGGCTTTGAGCCATCGAAACCTTTGAAAACATACGCGATGATATTGCCACCCGCCTGAACGAAGGCGCAACAAACCGCCGTTCTGCGCTGCATACGCCCGTTGTCGCCACGGCGGATGCGGATGCGCGCGTGATGGTGTTGCGCGGGTTCCAGCGGGAGAAATGGCGCCTGCGTTTCCATACCGATGCGCGTTCCCCCAAGTGCAAACTGATCGCCGGTGGCGCGCCGGTGGGCGTGTTGTTCTACGATCGCGAGACGAAGATGCAACTGCGCTGCCGTGGTCGTGGCCGGATCGAAACCAGCTCGCCGCTGGTGGATGCCGCCTGGCAGGAAAGCGACAATTACGCGCGGCGCTGTTACCTGGGGGAGGGGCCGGGCGCGGTTTCGGACCATCCGACCTCGGGACTTCCGGCCGAATTCGAAGGGGTGAAGCCCACCGACGAACAGCTTGCTCCTGCCCGACAGCACTTTGCCGTGCTGCTGGTGGAACTGGAGGAAGTGGACTGGTTCAACCTCGCGCATGACGGGCACAAACGCGCGATCATCGATCTTGCCAGTGGGGATCAATCCGGCGCGAAGGGACGCTGGGTTTCGCCCTGATACGCCGCGCGCATCGCAGGCTAATGTGGAACACATGGAACACAGTCCAGAGCCGGAAAACCTGCTGGCCTCTATGTGCGGCTTTTCGTGAGTTTTTCGACTGGTTTCACCGGGCGTCATGCGCAGCGTTTTGCTGCGCCTGAATGCAGGTAGGAAACCCTACACCTTATCCCCGGGCGTGATCGTGGCGATGATGCTGCGCAGGGTGCGGTAAAGCACGGTGACGGTGGCGGCAATCAGGCCCACCATCGCCACGCAGGATGCAAACAGCACGTTGTAGAGATTGTCGAACCACGCCGCGGGCATCTGCTCGAACTCGCCCACCGGCAGGGTGAAGGCGAGCAGGACGATCAGCCCGAACATCAGCGACACAGTGGCAAGCCGCGCGATCAGTTCGACCCCACGATAGGTCTGGTCATCGAAGTTGCTGTCCATCCGGCGCATCATGCCGATCATCGTCAGCATCAGGGCCAGTGTGGTGGCAGCGGCCGTGACGATGGCGGAGCCGAGATAGAGGCCTGCGCGGCTGAGCGCCTCGATCAGCAAGGTCGCCTCGGCCGTGGAATAGATCGTGCCGATGGCCTGCCGTGCGGCATAGCCGATCAGGCAGATAATGATGAATGTGCCCGCGGCCCAGGCGTGGTTACGATACGAGGTTTTGCTCTGCATGGCCCTGCAACGGGGAAGGTACGCGCCGTTTCCGGTAACAACTTTTATCAAGCTCGCGGATTTCAGCGGCGCTCGAACGTATCGAAACCTTGCGGCGCGGCATCGCTCTGCAAGATCCGGTCCACCCGCGCGGCAGGCGGGCCGTCATGCAGTTTTGCCGTCATGCTCTCGATCGCGGCAGCGTCGCCTTCCAGATGCGCCTCCACCGTGCCATCGGGCAGGTTGCGCACCCAACCCGTCACGCCAAGCCGGCGCGCGGTGCGCACCGTCCAGTCGCGGAAGAACACGTCCTGCACGCGGCCGTGGATGATGAGGTGGGTGGGCATCAGCTATCGATGCTAGCTTCCGGCGATCGCCGCCGCGATTGCCGGTAAAAAGGGCGCAACCACTGTCATGTGATTTGCAGCGGCTGATATTAATCGCTCGTACCCTGCAAGCATTTTCCGTTTGTCTTGCGCTCCTGAAATTTCATTCGCTGCGAGTAGAATAGCCGCCCGAGCTTCGGTGTCTGAAACATTCGCAGAAACACTCTCTACGAGTTCCGCTATACACTGAAAATTTTGACCGCTAACCGTGCTCTGGCTTATCGCTGATCCATCTCCTGAGGCGCTACCAGTGTTAAAGCTGCCGGTGAATGTTCCAATCGAGATATGGGCATCACTAGCCCGAGCCTTTTCGTTCGTCGAAAAAGACATTCCCTCGCCTGTTATTTCACGTCTAGCCAGTTCAAGCGACCAATCGAGAACCAGTGTTCTTACCCGTTCAACTATGCCGTGAATGTGGCCGCGAGACACTTTATTTCGCATTGCAACGATTGAAGTACCAAAGCTTTGATTCAAAATGCCAACGAGTTGATTGTCCAACGGCAAGTCGAACGTTCGTCCATCTGTTTTAAGCATATCCTCATAGTTAGAGACCGGCTCTCTAAATTCGATAGCTGCTATTTTGTCGTTCCAATCAGAATTTTCCATCGCGAATGGAAACCATCTCGCATAAACATCTTGGCACATAGTTGTGCCATAGCCTTGTCTGTATTCTGGTAAGTCTTCGCTCAGACAGGTGTACCCATTTAGCTCTTGCTCCACCCAAGATAAGGCGTCGTCGAGCCCTAGCTTAGCGGCACAAACCTTAACCTTTCGAAGCAGCGTACTTACGGGAACCGTGTGATCAAGCGCATCAGTTTGAAGTTGTTCAACAAGACCGGCCACCATCGATTCCCTATTAGCTTTTGTGTCTTCACCGACCGGTTTACGAGATTACCGCGTCAATTTCTTGTAAGCCACCCGCGTAGGCCGATCTGCCGCATCGCCAAGGCGACGGCGCTTGTCTTCCTCGTAAGCTTCGAAGTTTCCTTCAAACCATTCCACGTGGCTGTCGCCTTCGAAGGCGAGGATGTGGGTGGCGAGGCGATCGAGGAAGAAGCGGTCATGCGAGATCACCACGGCGCAGCCGGCGAAGTTCTCGATGGCTTCTTCCAGCGCGCCCAGCGTTTCCACGTCGAGGTCGTTGGTCGGTTCGTCCAGCAGCAGCACGTTGCCGCCCTGCTTCAGCATCTTGGCCATGTGCACGCGGTTACGCTCACCGCCTGACAGCTTGCCGACGTTCTTCTGCTGGTCCTGCCCCTTGAAGTTGAACGCGCCGACATAGGCGCGGGTGGACGTCTCGTGCTTGTTGACGGTCATGTAATCCAGACCGTCGGAGATTTCCTCCCACACGTTGTTCTTGGGGTTCAGGTCGTCGCGGCTCTGGTCGACATAGCCGAGATGGACCGTTTCGCCGATCTCGATGGTGCCGCTGTCGGGCTGTTCCTGGCCGGTGATCAGCTTGAACAGCGTGGACTTGCCCGCACCGTTCGGGCCGATCACGCCCACGATGCCGCCAGGCGGCAGCATGAAGGACAGGTCTTCGAACAACAGCTTGTCGCCATAGGCCTTGGTGATGTTCTTCGCCTCGATCACCTTGCCGCCGAGCCGTTCGGGCACCTGGATGACGATCTGCGCCTTGCCCGGCTTGCGGCTGGACATGTCGTCCTGCAGCTGGTCGAACTTGCGGATACGGGCCTTCGATTTGGTCTGGCGCGCGGCAGGCGTCTGGCGAATCCACTCAAGCTCGCGCTGCAGGGCCTTCTGCTTGCCCGATTCCTCGCGGCTCTCCTGCTCCAGGCGCTTGGCCTTCTTCTCCAGATAGGTGGAGTAGTTGCCTTCGTAGGGATAGTAGGTTCCGCGGTCGAGTTCGAGGATCCAGCCCACCACGTTATCGAGGAAGTAGCGATCGTGGGTGATCATCAGAACGGCGCCGGCATATTCCTTGAGGTGGTTTTCCAGCCACTGCACGGATTCTGCATCGAGGTGGTTGGTCGGCTCGTCCAGCAGCAGGATGTCGGGCTTCTGGATCAGCAGGCGGGTGAGGGCGACGCGGCGCTTCTCGCCGCCGGAAAGATTGGCCACCTCGGCATCGGAAGGCGGGCAGCGCAGGGCTTCCATCGCGATTTCCAGCTGGTTGTCCAACGTCCAGCCGTCGACGGTGTCGATCTCTTCCTGCAGGACGCCCATCTCTTCCATAAGGGCGTCGAAATCGGTGTCGTCCTTGGGATCGCCCATCTCGGCGGAGATGGCATTGAAACGGTCAACCTTGTCCGCCGTCTCGCGCGCGCCGTCCTTGACGTTTTCGAGCACGCTCTTGCTCTCGTCCAGTTCCGGTTCCTGCGGCAGATAGCCGACGGTGACGTTCTCGCCCGGCCAGGCCTCGCCGGTAATCTCGGTATCGATACCGGCCATGATCTTCATCAGCGTGGACTTGCCCGCGCCGTTCGGCCCGACGATGCCGATCTTCGCCCCGCGATAGAACTGCAGGTTGATGTCGGAGAGTACCGGCTTCTGCGCGCCGGGGAATGTCTTGGTCATGTTCTTCATGACATATGCGTATTGGGCAGCCATCGAGCGTCCTTGGGTCAAGCGTATAGGTGGTTGGATTTGCCGAAGCGTTTGCACGCGCAGATAGTGCCTCGGGCGGTGCGGGGCAAGCCGCATCGGAACAGCCGTGCGCCTGGGCGGTTTGAATGTCATGAAACACCGTTCACTGCTTGCTGCACTTCTCGCCCTCCCGCTCTCCCTCTCAGCCGCTCCGGCCCTGGGCCAAAGCGGATCGGGGAACGGGTCAGCGAACGGGCCGGGCCTTTCCGTCACTTTGCCTCAGGGCACCACGCAGTCTCAGCTGGGCAAGCGGGACACGCAGATGCTGGCGGTGCAGATCATGCTGGACCGGTCCAACCATTCGCCCGGCGTGATCGACGGATACGATGGCGGCAACACGCAGCGCGCGGTGGCCGCGTTCAGGCGCAACAATGGCCTTTCCGAAAGTGGCGGGATCGACAGCGAATTCCTGCAGGCCCTGCTGGATAGCCAGTCCGGCGAGATGTTCCGTACCTATACCTTGACCGAGGAAGACGTGAGCGGCCCGTTCTATGACGTTCCATCCGATTTCGCCGCGCAGGCCGACCTGGAACGCGTGGGATACAAGAACCCGCAGGAGATGCTGGCAGAGCGTTACCACATGGATCAGAACCTGTTCTCCGCGCTCAATCCCGATGCCGATCTGGGCAAGGCCGGAACCGAGATCATAATTGTCGCTAGGGGCGATGAGACGCTTTCGGGCAATGTCGCCCGTATCGAAGTACGCAAGGACGCGGGCGAAGTCGCGGCGCTGGATGCGGACGGGAACGAGCTCGCCACCTATCCCGCCACCATCGGCAGCGGCGAATTTCCCAGCCCGAGCGGCCGGATGACGGTGAACGCCGTCGCGCCGGAGGCAAACTACACCTTCGACCCTGACGATCAGCGCTGGGGACCGGACAAGACCTTCGTCATCGCACCCGGCCCGAATAACCCCATCGGCGGAACGTGGATCGATCTGGGCAAGGATGGCTACGGGATCCACGGTTCGCCCGATCCCCAGCTTATCGGCAAGACGACCAGCCACGGTTGCGTGCGGCTGACCAACTGGGATGCCAACGAACTGGCCAAGGCCGTGTCGCAGGGCGTGGATGTGGAGTTTATGTGAAGGCAGACGTTTGGCCGTCTTTTGCGACGGATGTGAATTTGGAATGGGCCTGACATGGATGTAGCGATTATCGGTGCGGGCATGGCAGGTCTTTCCTGCGGCCAGCGTCTCTCGGCCGTGGGCAACAATGTCAGCCTGTTCGACAAGGGGCGCGGGCCGGGCGGTCGCATGTCATCCCGCCGGGCGCAGGTGGATGGCGACACCCTGCATTTCGATCATGGCGCACAATATTTCACCGCGAGGGACGAACGCTTCCTGCGCCAGGTGGAGGAATGGGAAAGCGACGGCATCGTGGCCCCCTGGCCAGAGGCCAAGGAAGGCGCGTGGGTCGGCACGCCGGCCATGAATGCACCGATCAAGGCGATGGCCGAAGCCGCCGATGTGCAGTTCGGCAAGCGTATCGAGGGCATTCGAGCGGTTGGAACCGGATGGCGGCTGCAAGGCGAAGGTGCACCTGCGCAGCTGTTCGACGCGGTGATCAGCGCGGTTCCGGCGGAGCAGGTCTCTGCGTTGCTGGCCCCGCATGCGCCTGCGATCACGAAACTTGCCGTAGCAACCGTCTCCCAGCCTTGCTGGACGCTTATGATGGCGTTCGAGACCCGGCCCGACCTGCCGGACACCATTCGCGATGCAGGCGCAATCGGTTGGGCGGCACGCAATTCCTCCAAGCCGGATCGCGCCGATGCCGAATGCTGGGTGGTGCACGGCTCGCCCGAATGGTCCCGCGAACATCTGGAAGAGGACAAGGGCGCGGTGCAGGCGAAATTGCTGGGCCATCTTCGCGATTGTGCTGGCGGCACGCTTCCCGCCATTCGCCACGCCAGCACGCATCGCTGGCGCTATGCCATGTGCGGCGATGCAGGTAAGGGCGCGATGTGGGATGCCGAATCCGGCATCGGCGCGTGTGGAGACTGGCTGCATGGACCGCGCGTGGAAAATGCTTACCTTTCCGGCTGGGAACTGGCGCAAAAGGTGATGGACGGTGGCTGATCTTACCGTCTGGTATGATGGCGCATGCCCGCTGTGCCGCCGCGAAATTGCGGCCATGCGCAAGCTGGACAGGCGCGGCGCGATCAGTTTCGTGGATGTGAGCGAAGGCGCGCCGGAAAGCTGCCCGCTTTCGAAGAAGGACCTGCTGGAACGCTTTCACGCGCGGGAAAATGGCCGCATCGTGCACGGCGCGGCGGCGTTTGCGGCCATGTGGCGTGCAATCCCGATCCTGCGTCCGTTTGGCCAGATTGCCCGCATACCGCCTGTGCTCTGGCTGCTGGAACGGCTATACCGCCGTTTCCTCGTCATCCGTCCGCGCCTGCAGCGCTGGGCCCTGCGAAAGGAGGCTGCATGATCCATCCCGAACCCGATCCGGTAAAGCCCGGACAGGAAAGCGTGTGGGATTATCCCCGCCCCGCCATCGCCGAGAAAACCGGCGCGCACATCGTGATTGAGCACGGCGGGCAGATCATCGCCGATACGCGCAACGCCGTGCGCGTGCTGGAAACCAGCCATCCGCCCAACTACTACATCCCGCCAAAGGATATTGCCGAGGGCGTGCTGCGCCGTGCGGGTGGAACGTCCTTTTGCGAATGGAAGGGCGGGGCGCGCTATTGGGACGTGGTGGTTGAGGACGACGTGCTGGAAAAGGTCGGCTGGTCTTACCCCAGCCCGACGCCAGGCTTTGCGATGCTGGCCGATTACCTGGCGTTTTACGCCGCGCCTTTCGATCGCTGCCTGGTGGATGGCGAGGAAGTGATTCCGCAACCCGGCGAGTTTTACGGCGGCTGGATCACCAGCAAGGTGGCCGGCCCGTTCAAGGGCGTTGCGGGTAGCCGCTTCTGGTAGGACTTGGCAGGGCGCGCGCGCGCCGCTAGCTGTTTTTCCATGCACAAACATCTTCTTGCGGCTGTTGCCGCCACCGCACTCGTTATTCCCTCCATCGCCAGCGCCGAACATCACGAGGGCCCCGTTGCCGAAATGGCCGACCGGGCGCTCGACAGTGACACGGCCGCCTGGGATTTCCTCGAAGGGATCACGACCGAAGTCGGCCCGCGGCAGCCGGGAACCGAGGCGGAGGCGCGCGGCCGCGCCTGGGCGATGGACTGGCTGCGCGAACGCGGCTTCTCCAACGTGGTGGACGAGCCGTTCGAAATGCGCACGTGGGTTCGCGGCGAGGAAGAGGCGCGCATCACCGCGCCCTTCGCCCAGCCGATGCACATCACGGCGTTGGGCAACACCGCCTCCACCGGGCCTGACGGGATCGAGGCCGAGGTCGTATATTTCCCCAGCTATGCCGATCTGGTGGCGGCACCTGATGGGAGCCTGCAGGGCAAGATCGCCTTCATCAGCCACGACATGCGCCCGACGCAGGATGGCTCGGGCTACGGCTTTGCCGGTCCGGCCCGCTGGACGGGACCGGGCATTGCCGCGCGCAAGGGCGCGGTTGCCACGGTCATCCGCTCCATCGGCACGGAGAACCACCGCACGCCGCACACCGGCGGCACCAGTTTCCCCGATGGGGTGGAGCCGACACCTGCGGGCGCACTCTCCAACCCCGATGCCGACAATCTGGAACGCATGTTCGCACGCGCCAATGGCCGACCGATCATGATGCACCTTACCCTCACACCGCAATGGCTGGGTGACACGATCAGCGGCAATGTCGTGGCCGAGAAGATCGGAAGCGATCCCTCGCTGCCGCCGGTGCTGGTGGCATGCCATCTCGATAGCTGGGATCTGGGCACCGGCGCGATCGACGATGCGGCAGGCTGCGGCATCGTGGCCGCCGCCGCGCTGAACGTGGCGGATGCTGGTCAGCCGCTCCGAACGATCCGCGTGCTGATGGCAGGCGCAGAGGAAACCGGCCTGTGGGGCAGCGAAGCCTACAGCGCCGCGCATATCGACGAGAAGATCGGCGTCGGGCTGGAAAGCGATTTCGGTGCCGACCGGATCTGGCGCTTCGAAAGCAATTTCCGCGAGGCGAACCCCGATCTGCACGCCCGCCTTGCAAGGTCCGTGGCGCGCTTCGGCGTGGCCGATTCCGCGAATGTCGCCAGCGGCGGCGCGGACATCAATATCTCGCGCGATCAGGGCGGGGCGATCATCGATCTGCAGCAGGATGGCACACGCTATTTCGAACTGCACCACACGCCCGACGATACGCTGGACAAGGTTGATCCCGTGCAATTGCGGCAGAACGTGGCGGTGTGGACGCAGGTCGTCGGCATCCTCGCCAACGAGGCAGCGGATATCCAGACGGGCGAGTAAACACCTCTCCGCTTGCCCGCGCGCGAAGCAAAAGCTAGTGGCGCGTTGCACGCAAGGTCTGGTTCGGGCCTGTAGCTCAGTGGTTAGAGCTGGCCGCTCATAACGGCTAGGTCGCGGGTTCGAATCCTGCCGGGCCCACCAATCCTTGCGTGCGTCATTCCACGTCAGCTTTCGATAGTGCGTTGGTCAATCGTGCGCCGGGCCGCCAGATCGGGGCAATCGGCGCGCACCAACCCGTCATCGTCCCAGCGGCGGATGTAGAAGGCCTGTTCCGCGGCAAGCTGGGAGCAGGCGATATTCGCGCCATCGGCATACACCACCCCCAGCGTTCGGCCGTATCTGTCCGTGCCCAGCCGCACGATGCGCAGCGCCTTGCCCTCTACCGCCTCCTCCATCGCGCGGGTCGATGCGCCGCCATCACCGGGCACGCATCGCCGCCCTTTTCTGCATTTGCGCGTTTCGGGGGCGTCGATACCGGTGATACGGATACGCTCGTCACCGCAGCGGATGGTGTCTCCATCGGTAACGGTGCATGATGCGACAAGGGCGAGTGCGGTTGTGATAGCAAGCATGCCGGCGGCGTAGATCGCGGCGCGCCAGCTTTCGCGCCGGTCTGCCACCGATCTGGAGCTAGAACGCCAGGGAAAAATACGTAGCCGCAGCCTATGTGCGCACCGGCTCCCTTCGGACAATGCCGCTTTTCTTGCCGGTTTACTCGATTGGCGCTTGCACCATTTTCGTGCAAAACCTAAGGGCGGTCCCGGTCCGGGGAGTGGCGCAGCCTGGTAGCGCATCTGTTTTGGGAACAGAGGGTCGCAGGTTCGAATCCTGTCTCCCCGACCATTTTACCGCATTATCACCGGCTGAAGGTACAGCTCTGGCCCGTACGGGCTTCAGGCGAGGCCGATCTCGCGTAGTCTCTGCATCAGGTAATCGTGCGCCAGGATCGGCGGCTGGGGCGCGGCATCGGCATCCACGCATTGCGGCAGCGGTTCGATCAGGAAGTCGGGCCGGAAATGCAGGAAGAACGGCATGGAATAGCGTGATCGCCGCGCGGCTTCTCCCTGCGGATTGACGACGCGGTGGGTGGTGGAGCGCAGCCGTCCGGCAGTAAGCCTGTCCAGCATATCGCCCACGTTCACAGCCAGCGCGCCGGGCGGCGGGGATATATCCATCCACTCGCCCTGCCGGTTCAGCAATTGCAGCCCGGCTTCTTCTGCCCCCAGCAATAGCGTGATCGTATTGATATCGCCATGCGCCGCCGCGCGGATCGCGCCTTCCTCCGCATCGGATGGCAGGGGCGGGTAATGCAGCAGGCGCATCACCGAATTGCCATCCTTCACGGTTCGATCGAACCAGTCGGAACGCAGGCCAAGATGCAACGCGATGGCGCTGAGGACGCGCTGGCCCGTCTCCTCGAACGCATGGAAAAGCTCTTCGAACGTGTTGCGAAAACCGGCGATCTCGTTAGGCCAGATATTGGGCGGCATGATGTCGGAGAATGCGTGGCCTTCGGGCAAGTTTCGCCCGACGTGCCAGAACTCCTTCAGGTCATGATGCGCCGCGTCCTTCGCGATCTCGGTGCCGAACGGCGTATACCCCCGCGCGCCGCCGCCGCCTTCGATATGATAGGCGCGCTTGGCATCGTCCGGCAGGTCGAAGAACTGCCGCGCCAGCAGTTCCGCGCGGTCTATCAGGTCCTGTGAAATCGCGTGATCGCGCACGATGGCAAAGCCGAACTCTGCAAAGCTGGCACCGATGTCGTCGGCAATATCCTCTGTCGGACGGGCGAGCGAAATGGAGGCGATGGATTCCATGCAGCGATCATAGCCCCGAATTGGCTGCACCGCGAGAGCCCGGTGCTATCGTTCCACCATCGCCATCACATCGGACACGCTGCTGGGCTTCACGCCGCGGTGGTGCAGATAGGCGAAGATGCGCCGCCACCAGTCATACAGCGCATCGAGATCATCCGCGTCGCGCACATAGGGGGTGGAGCCGGGGCGCAGCGACGGGCTGTGGAACGACAGCACCAGCACCGGCAATCTGTCATCCAGCGCGATGTCGATACAACGGATCGCCTCCTCCACGCTCACGCCCTCCGGCGTCAGCGGCACGCGTTCCAGCAGGCCAAGCCGCGCCAGCACGCCGCGCATGGCGGGCGCTCTCCACAGGCGCGGGTAAATCAGGTGCCCCTGCCGCCGCAGCAGCCCCCAGAAGCTGGAGGTGAGCGGCAATTCCAGCAGCGTGCGCGCCTCGTCCGCCCAATAGGGATGCAGGGGATGGGCACGGTAATCAGGGCCGCCCTCGCTGGAATAATCGAACAGCGGCCGCACGGAAGTGTCGATCGCGATGCCCTGGTCCGACAAGAGCTGCGCCGTATGCGGGCCCAGGCCATACCGACCCGCGCGGTAGACCAGTGGTGCGATGCCGAAGTTGTTCTCGATCGCGTCGCGCAGCATCTCCAGCTTCGCTTCTTCCAGTTCCGGCGGAAGGTTGCCGGCGAAGGAATTGTGCTGCGTCACCTCTTCCTGGAAAGGTGGGTTTACCCAAGGATGCAATTGCACGCCGACTTCGGCCCTTCCAGCTGCCAGCGGTTCGCGCAGGATTTCGGCAGCAACACCGGAGTTGGCGATGGGCCAGTCGACCAGATAGACGGGGACGACACCCTCGCTCTCACAAAATTGCTGGAACCGGGCCAGCTTGCCCACGTGACGCAGATCATGACTGTCGCGTGAAAAGGGCGCGTCCCAGTCAAAATCCTCTTCCGTGTCGACAGTGATCAGGAAGCGCGGAATGTCGTCGCGGAATCGCGCCCTGGCGCTGGCCAGTGGCGGGTCGAGCAGATTGGCGTCCGCCACTGTCGATCTCCTGACGATTGATGGGCGTCTATGCCCCCGCGTTCCCTTCCGCGCTGCTATTGCCCGCAGGCTGCAAGGTCAAGGCAGGCAAGGTTAGCGTGGCCGTATCGCCTGTGCATACCAGCGAACCGCCCGCCGCGCTGGCCTCCGCCTCTGCCAGCCGGAATGAGAAGCGCGGGCCGAACATGCCGGCACTGATCGCACGGCGGCGCTGCCCGTCACGAGGGGCGTCTGCAGGCGCATTGCGCAGGCTTTCGGGAATTTCGAACACCAGCGTGATGGTGGTGCCATCGCCCGCCAGATCCAGCTGCGCATTCTCGCCGGGCGCCAGCGCGCTAGCGGTGGTGGCCAGCAGCCGCCAGCACATCGCCAGCGCCTCTGACCGATCCAGCGCGACGGTGAAAACAGAACCCTCCACGTTGAGGCGGAAACCGGCATTGCGGCCGCGCAGCACACCTTCCAGCCGCTGGACGGTATCGACCAGCGCCTTGCGAAAATCGCTGCTGCCGTCTTCCAGCTGCATCGCCGCAGCTTCCAGCTTCACCAGCCTGTCCACCTCTTCGAAACCCGCCAGCAGCTTGGCCGCGTCCACCGCGATGGAGGCGGCATGGGCACGATATTCATGCGGGACATTTCCGAAGATCTGCTGCTGGATAATCTCGGCAAAGCCCTGGATGGCATTCACCGGCGTGCGCAATTCATGCAGCACCTGGCGCATGGCATCGCCCTGCGCTTCCTCTTGGGGCGACTGCCGGGCTTTCACGGGTCGCTGCAACCTGGCGGCATAGCCTGTGAACATGCCGGTCGCCTGCGCGAACAGCGGCGTTGCATCCATGCGCCATTCGCCGCTGATCTCCGGCGCGGCATCGATGGTGATGCTCACGCCGCGCACGGGCAGGCGGCGTTGCAGGCACAAGCTGACATCGTCGGCAATCTTCACCAGCGCGCCGGGAGTGGGGGAGGTGAGGGAAAGGCCGGCCAGCATCGGTGCGGCCAGTCCATCCGCGCGGATCACGCTGCCGCCTGCATCGGTGACAACGTCGTGATACGCCTGTTCGGGTACTTCGCCTGGCGCGCTGCGATTCTTGGGGGCCGGGCGCTGCGCTGTGCGGCCCTGCTGACGGCCCTCGCGGAACGCTTCTATCCGGCGGCGCAGGCCAGCGATGCCTTCCTCGTTGGAAGATGCCGGACTGGCGGCGCGCTGTGCTGCCACTAGCTGGGGCGCGGGCGTTTCAGTCTGCGCTGCTTCAGCCGCGCTTTCGGCAAGGCGCGACATGGGCAGCACCAGATCGCCGACGCCATGATGCTGCAACAGGCGCTGGACCGAGCCGGGCAGATCGCGGCGGTGGCGCAGGAAGCCGCGTGCCGTCACCGGCAGGCGCGGGATCAGATCCAGCCATTGCTCCTCGGTCAGCCGTGCGGTCGCAACAGCGGCTGCAGCGGGCTTTGGCTCTCCTTCGGCAAGGAAGGCCACGAATTCAGGATTGCGCAGCCGCTGGCCCGGTTCGCGCAGGATTGCGGATTGCAGTTCCTGCGGGATTGCACGTTGCAGATCGCGCAAACGCACGAAACCTGCGATGGTGGAAAGGCGCGGATCGGCTCCACGCATCGCCGGACGCATCACGATGCGGTTGACCTCGAACGGCGGGAGGCTTTGCGCCGTGCGCGCCAGGCGGGCGAGAGCTTGGCCCGAAATTCGCGTGCTGCGCGTACCCAGCAGATCCAGCAACTGCCTGAATTGCGTGCGCAAAGCCGCCTCGCTTCCGGCGCGCATGCGCAGCACGGTAACTAGGCGGTCATCGAACAATCTTTCGCTCCGGCTGGAAACGCGGTTAAGAATCCATCAACCATCGCGTTAGCCGGGTCCGATCGGGCAAGCATGGTTAAGGGCCGATGCGTTGCAAAAGGGGACAATTTCGCTATTAAGGAACTTTGTTATATTGGGTTGTGCCACGGCGTAATATAAGTTGCGCAATCTATCCAGATGTGTGAGCGTTGCGCTCGAGGGGACTCATTTTATGTCCACACTAGACAAGATTGATCGCCGTCTGCTGGCGGAATTGCAGGCAGAGGGACGTGTTACGAACGTCGATCTTGCCCGGCGCGTCGGGCTGACCGCGCCGCCATGCCTGCGCCGCGTCCGCTCCCTGGAAGAAGACGGCGTGATCCGCGGCTACCACGCCGATCTCGATGCTTCCAAGCTGGGCTTTGCAATCACCGTGTTCGCCATGGTCTCGCTGCGCAGCCAGGCGGAGGAGGATCTGAAAGCGTTCGAGGATCATATCGCCGAACTCGACGAAGTGCGCGAGTGCCACATGCTGAACGGCGAGATCGACTTCATCCTGAAGATCGTCAGCCGCGATTTGCAGAGCTTCCAGGAATTTCTCACCAGTCGGCTGACGCCAGCGCCCAACGTGGCCAGCGTGAAAACGTCGCTCACCATCCGCACCGCCAAGCACAAGCCGGGCGTACCGTTGGAAACCTGACGAGAGCGCGGGGACGCCTGTCTTTGCAATCCAGGATTGTGGCGTGACGGGTTAGATCAGGCCCGAGGTAAAGAGGGTATAGCCGATATAGGCGGCCAGCAGCAGTCCGCCCTCGCGCCGCGACAGGCGGCCACCTGTGTAGGCGAAAACCATCACCACGAACGCGGCCAGTGCCGCCAGAGGCAGATCGAACTCGGCGATTTTTACAGGGATTGGGCCAGGCGCGACGAGGCCCGTGACGCCGCCGATAAACAGCAGGTTGTAGATGTTGGAGCCGAGCACATTGCCCAGGGCGATGTCGCTTTGCCCGCGCAGGGCGGCGATGATCGACGTTACCAGTTCCGGTGCCGATGTGCCGATGGCGACGATGGTGAGCCCGATGATCTCCTCGCTCACCCCCATTTCCGAGGCGATGGCGACCGCGCCGTTCACCAGCAGCGTGCCGCCGCCAACGATGATGGCAAGACCTACGACGAAAAAGGCAATCGCCTTGCCCAGGCTCTGGGCGGGCTTGTCATGCGGGATCAGGGCAGGGTCGAAACCTTCGGAGGCCGCTGCCCTGTCGTAGGCGGCGCTGTGATCCGCAGGCATATCCGCCGGGACGAGCTTTTCCTGCCGGTACGCGCTCCAGATATAAACGACGAGGCCGATCAGGAAGACCGTGGCAGCGAGACGATCGAGCCCGATCGTGAAGCTCGCCCCGACCAATAGCAGAGCCGCGAAGAGTCCCACGCCGCCATCGCGCCACAGGGCGGTGCGATCCACCATCATGGGCGCCAGCAGAGCGGCGCTGCCAAGCACCAGCAGCAGGTTTGCAAGATTGGAGCCCACGATATTGCCGATGGCGAGGCCGGGCGATCCGGCCAGGGCAGCCTGCACGCTGGCGGCAAGCTCTGGACTGGATGTGCCAAGACCCACTACGACAAGGCCGATCAGCATGGGCGAAAGGCCCAGCCGTTCCGCCAAGCCCACGGCGCCGCGCACCATGACATCGCCTCCCACCATAAGTAGGACGAGGCCGCCCAGCAGCATTGCAATGTCAGTTATCGCGGGCATGGCCAGTCAGTCCGGCTGTCAGGTTTCGTTCTCGGCGCGTTCGGCCAGCCATTCTTCCAGCCATTTGATCGTGTAGTTGCCGCTGAGCACATCGGGCTGCTCCAACAGTTCCTGGTGCAGCGGGATCGAGGTTTTCACGCCCTGGATCACCATCTCTCCCAGCGCACGGCGCAGCCGCATAAGGCAACCTTCGCGCGTGCGACCGTAGACGATCAGCTTGGCAATCATGGAATCGTAATAGGGCGGGATCGTGTAGCCGGCATACAGCCCGCTATCCACGCGCACGTGCATTCCGCCAGCCTGGTGATAATATTCGATCTTGCCGGGGCTGGGGGCAAAGGTGAAGGGATCCTCGGCATTGATGCGACATTCGATCGCGTGGCCGGTGAACCGGATATCTTCCTGTTTTACCGAAAGATCCTTGCCATCGGCAATGCGGATCTGTTCGCGCACCAGATCCATGCCGGTGATCGCCTCGGTAACGGGATGCTCCACCTGCAGGCGGGTATTCATCTCGATGAAGTAGAACTCGCCGTTTTCCCAAAGGAACTCGATCGTGCCCGCGCCGCGATAGCTCATCTGCGCCATCGCATCGGCCACGATGCCGCCCATGCGCATGCGGTCTTCTTCGGTGATGACGGGCGAGGGCGCTTCCTCGAAAACCTTCTGATGGCGGCGTTGCAGGGAGCAGTCACGCTCCCCCAGATGGATCGCGTTGCCGCGCCCGTCGCCAAACACCTGGAATTCGATGTGGCGCGGATTGCCGAGATATTTCTCGAGATACATGGTGTCGTCGCCAAACGCTGCCTTGGCCTCGTTCTGCGCCTGCTTCACCAGGCTTTCCAGCTGGTCTTCGCTGGGGATTACTTTCATGCCGCGGCCGCCGCCGCCGCTTGCAGCCTTGGCGAGCACGGGATAGCCGATCTCTGCGGCCACTGCGCGCATTTCGTCAAAATCGGAAACCGCGCCATCACTGCCCGGCACCAGTGGCAGGCCGAGAGCACCGGCGGTCTTCTTCGCCTGCACCTTGTCACCCATGGTGCGGATATGTTCGGGCTTGGGGCCGATCCAGGCGATGTCGTGCGCTTCCACGATGTCGGCGAACTTGGCGTTTTCCGACAGGAAGCCATAACCGGGATGGATTGCATCGGCACCGGTGATTTCAGCAGCCGAGATGATCGCGGCGTGGTTCAGATAGCTTTCCGTGGCGGAAGGCGGGCCAATGCACACGGCGTGATCCGCAAGGCGCACATGCATGGCATCGGCATCGGCGGTGGAATGCACGGCCACCGTCTCTATGCCCATCTCGTGCGCGGCGCGGTGGATGCGCAGCGCGATTTCGCCGCGGTTGGCGATCAATATGCGCGAAATTCCCATGGCCCGAGCCCCTTATTCGACGATGGCAAGCGGCTGGTCGAATTCCACCGGTTCGCCATTACCGATCAGCATTTCCTTCACCGTGCCATCCTTGGGAGCCGTGATGGGGTTCATTACCTTCATGGCCTCCACGATCAGCAGGGTGTCACCGGCCTTCACGCTGTCACCCACCTTCACGAAGTTGGGAGAGCCGGGATCGGAAGCGAGATACGCCGTGCCGACCATCGGGGATTTCACCGCGTTCGCCGTGTCCACCGGCTTGGGCTGAGCGGGTGCGGCATCTGCCGCAGGCGCGCCGGGCGCCGGCATCGCGGCAGGCGCGGCCATGGCGGCTGGTGCCGGCGCGCTGGCCACGGCACCGCGAGACACGCGGATCTTGCGATCCTCGTCCTCCACGACGATTTCCGTAAGTCCGGTTTCGGCCAGGATATCGGCCAGTTCGCGCACCAGCGCGGTATCGACATTCAGTCCACCCTTGCGGGCGGTGGTAGTGCCCTTCTTTTCAGGCATGCGTTCCCCATTCTGCGACCATGGTAAGAATTGACTTGCGGGCTATAGCGCAATGCGCCCCAAGGCAAGCGCGGCAGCGCATTCAGAGCTTTGCGGCTGCATCCAGCGCGAGTTCGTATCCGTAAGCGCCGAAACCGGCGATGGATCCCATCGCGGCCATGCCGATATAGCTCTTGTGGCGATAGGCTTCGCGCGCCGCGGGATTGGAAATGTGCACCTCGATCACCGGCGTCTTGATGGACTTGATGGCATCGTAAAGCGCCAGGGAGGTGTGGGTGAGCGCACCGGCATTCATGATAACGGCCTTGGCGCCGGCGGCCTGCGCCTCGTGCAGCCAGTCGACCAGGTGACCTTCGTGGTTGGACTGGCGCGTCTCTATCTCGATGCCCAGTTCCTGTCCCTTGTCTTCGAGGCGAGAGGCAATTTCATCCAGCGTCTGCGCCCCGTAGATTTCGGGCTCGCGCACGCCGAGGAGGTTGAGGTTCGGTCCGTTGAGTACAAAAATGGTATCAGTCATGCGTCAGCCCTTAGCCGCACGATGCGGGCTGGGCCAAGGGCTGATTGCATGGAAATCCGAAATTCAGGAGCGTTGGCAGGGCGCCGCGATTATCCGCAATGCCCCCTTGTTACCGTTCGACGCCCTTCACCTTCCCCCACTGGCGCGCGGCGGTGTAGCCGAGGTAGCCGGTGCCGAAGAGGGCGTAGAGCGGCTCTGGCAGGCCGCCCAGATATTCGTTCATGCCACGCGCGATGTCTTGCGCCGTGCCCGGCGAAAAGGCCGAGAGCACGCCCATCGGCAAGGCGGTGAGCAGCAGGATGTATATCACGTAGAGGAAGCTTGGCCGGGCGCGGCTGGTCCACGGATCGTGTGAGCTGGCTTCTGCCACGATGGCGGACATGCGTGCCTCGATCTGCTGAAGCTCTTGCGTGCCTTCCAGTTTCAGCAGCTCGATCTTGGCGCGGGCGCGAGCTTCCTTGTCGGGGATGATCTTGTCGATGATGGATGCAATGGGTCCGATAAGCGATTCTATGATGGCCATGGGGGAAATTCCGTCTGTGGTTGGGGGCGCGGGCGAAGTGCGCGCCTTGCCTGGGTGTAGGAAAGACCTTTGCAGGATTGATCGGCAGCCGCTGTTGGGCAAGAGAGGGTTTGCTAGGAAGAGGGAGGGGCGCTTGAAAACTGTCGAGCGATATTCGAAAGGCGCGATTGCGCTGCACTGGCTGATTGCACTGCTGCTGGCGGGCGAGATCGCGCTGGGCTTTGCGATGCCGAAGGATGCGAGCGGCTTTGCCGAATACCAGCTGCACAAGAGCATCGGTATCACGATCCTGGCACTAAGTTTGATACGGCTGGGCTGGCGGGTCTCCCACCCGCGGCCCGCACCGATGGAGGGCGGCGTGACGGGCTTCCTCTCCAACGCCGTGCATTGGGGATTCTATGTCTTCATGATCGCCATGCCGCTGACCGGATGGGCGCTGGTGTCCACCGATCCGCTGGATGTGCCGACAATCCTCTACGGCGTCGTGCCCCTGCCGCATCTGCCCTTGGCTGAGGGGTTGAATGGACTGGCGGAACGGGCGCACGAATTGCTGGCATGGGGCGGGCTGGCGCTGTTCGTGCTGCATGTGGCTGGCGCGCTGCGGCATCATTTCCTGATCGGTGACGATTTGCTGGCACGCATGACGTTCGACGGCGCGGGAAATCGTGCGCTGGCGGCGGGCGGCGCCGTGATCGCCGTGGGGCTGATCACGTTTTTCTCCGTTGGCGGAGACAAGCGTGAGCCGGATGCACAAATCGCTGACGAGGCTGCCACCCAGGAAGTTTTCCAGCCGTCCGCCGATCCGTCACCGGAAGCTGAGGCGATCTCGGACAGCGATGAGGCGGAACCGGAGGAGCAAGGCGAAGAGATCGACGAGGCCGAGGAGAACGCGCAGGCCGAGGATGAGGCAGCCGAACCCGAACCCGGCGGACCGCCGCCAGGCTGGGCGATCCAACCGGGCGGCACGTTGCGTTTCAGCGTCGACAATGCGGGCAATGCCATAAGCGGCAGGTTTGCCAACTGGTCCGGCGATATCACGATGGACCCCGACGCGCCGGAGAGCGCCGAGATCACCATCACCGTGAACCTTGCCAGCGCCAGCCTTGGCGATGCCACGCAGGATAACATGCTGCAGGGCGGAGATTTCTTCGACACCTCGGCATTTCCGAGAGCTACCTGGCGCAGCTCTGCTGTCCGCCGCACAGGCGCTAATCGTTACGAGGCCGATGGAACATTGACGCTGAAGGGCGCCAGCAGGCCGCAACGCATCACCTTCACCCTGAACGGCACCGGCAATCGGCGCTCCGTTACGGGCAGCGCCACGATCGACAGGCAGGCGTTCGGCGTCGGCACAGGCTCCAGCGCGGATAACCTTGCCGGATCGGTGCGGCTGGAATTCGCCTTCGATGCAACTTCGTGAGCATCCCGCGCGTTGAAACCTTCAAGCGCGTCTGTATGAGGATGGTTTCATGAGTGACCATAATTCCAGCAAAGCCGATTGGCAGGCCAAGGCCGCCAAGGAAGTGAAGGGCCGTGACCTTACGTGGCACACGCCCGAAGGTATCGACGTGCAGCCGTTATATACTAGCGAGGATGCCGAGGGGCTGGATCCGGGCCTGCCCGGTTTCGCGCCGTTCACCCGCGGCCCCTACGCCAGCATGTACACGGGCCGTTCGTGGACGATCCGGCAATATGCAGGCTTTTCCACGGCGGAGGAATCGAACGCCTTCTATCGCCGCAACCTGGCGGCTGGGCAGAAGGGCCTTTCGGTTGCCTTCGATCTGGCCACGCATCGCGGCTACGATTCGGATCACCCGCGCGTGGTGGGCGACGTGGGCAAGGCGGGCGTCGCGATCGACACCGTGCGCGACATGGAGATCCTGTTCGACCAGATCCCGCTCGACACCATGAGCGTTTCCATGACCATGAACGGCGCGGTGATCCCCGTGCTGGCGTTCTACATCGTCGCGGCAGAGCGATCAGGCGTTTCGCAGGAGAAACTTTCGGGCACGATCCAGAACGACATCCTGAAGGAGTTCATGGTCCGCAACACCTACATCTATCCGCCCGAGCCATCGATGCGGATCGTGTCGGACATCATCGCCTATACGTCTGCGCACATGCCGCGCTTCAACTCGATCTCGATCAGCGGCTATCACATGCACGAGGCCGGCGCGACGGCGGTGCAGGAACTGGCCTTCACCATTGCCGACGGCAAGGAATACGTGAAGCGCGCGATGGAAACCGGCCTCGACATCGATGCCTTCGCGCCGCGCCTGTCCTTCTTCTGGGGCATCGGCATGAACTTCTTCATGGAAATCGCCAAGATGCGCGCAGGGCGCGTGTTGTGGCACGATATCATGGACGAACTGGGGGCTGAGAACCCCAAGTCAAAGATGTTGCGCACCCATTGCCAGACCTCCGGCGTGTCGCTGCAGGAGCAGGATCCGTACAACAACGTGATCCGCACCACGCTGGAGGCGCTGGCCGCCGTGCTGGGCGGCACGCAATCGCTGCACACCAATGCGCTGGACGAGGCGCTGGCCTTGCCGACCGATTTCTCCGCCCGCATCGCGCGCAACACGCAGCTGGTGATCGAGGAGGAGAGCGGCGTCACCAACGTGGCAGACCCACTCGGCGGCAGCTATTATATCGAGAGCCTTACCGATGAGCTGGTGAAGGCCGCCCGCGCGCTTATCGCCGAGGTGGACGAACTGGGCGGCATGACGAAGGCCGTGGCCAGCGGAATGCCCAAGGCCCGGATCGAGGAAGCGGCCGCTGCCAAGCAGGCGAGCGTGGACAAGGGCGAGACGGTGATCGTCGGCGTGAACAAGTATCGCCTCGACGAAGAGGCGCATATCGACACGCTGGATATCGACAACCACAAGGTGCGCGCCAGCCAGATCTCGCGGATCGAGCAGGTCCGCCGCAATCGTTACGAGGAAGCGGTGAAGGCGGCGCTGGCCAATCTCACCCGCGGCGCCCGCGTGAACCGCGAGGAGAACGAGGCGAAGCTGGCCGAGGGTCGCGACGAGAAGGGCGTGCCGCTGCCGCCTTCGCAGATCGAGAAACTCTCGGCGGAGAAGGAAACCAACCTGCTGGCCCTTGCCGTGGAAGCCGCCCGCGCGGATGCGACGCTGGGCGAAATCAGCAAGGCGATGGAAGATGCCTTCGGTCGCTACGACACCCTGCCAACGCCCGTTAAGGGTATTTACGCCGCCGCTTACGAGGGCAACGCACGCTACGCGCAGGTGGTGGACGGCGTGGAAGCGGTGGGCCATCGCCTGGGGCACAAGCCGCGCATCCTGGTGGCCAAGATGGGGCAGGACGGACACGATCGCGGCGCGAACGTAATCGCATCCGCCTTTGCCGACATGGGGTTCGACGTGATCTCAGGCCCGCTGTTCCAGACGCCGGAAGAAACGGCGAAGATGGCGCTGGAGCGCGAGGTGGATGCCGTGGGCGCGTCCTCGCTGGCGGCAGGCCACAAGACGCTGATCCCCGAACTGATCGGCCACCTGCGCGATGCGGATCGCGGCGATATCAAGGTGGTGGCAGGCGGCGTGATCCCGCCGCAGGACTACGAATTCCTGAAGAAAGCGGGCGTACAGGGCATCTACGGCCCTGGCACCAACGTGGTGGAAGCCGCCGCAGATGTTTTAAGACTGCTGGGACATAACATGCCACCGGCTGACGACGAGATGGAAGCGGCGGAGTAGCAATCATGGGGATGACGGAATGACAGACCACAGAATCGAAACGCTCACCATCCACGCCGGGCAGCAGCCCGACCCAACGACGAACGCGCGTATCACGCCTATCTACCAGACGGCGAGTTACGTCTTCAACGATGCGGAACACGCGGCGAACCTGTTCGCGCTGAAAGAATTCGGCAACATCTACAGCCGTATCATGAACCCCACCAACGATGCGCTGGAGCAGAAGATTGCCGCGCTTGAGGGCGGGGTGGGCGCGCTGGGCGTTGCCAGTGGCCATGCGGCGCAATTGATCGCGTTTCACACGCTGATGGAGCCCGGCTGCAACATCGTGGCGGCGAAGAAGCTCTACGGCGGATCGCTGAACCAGATGGGCGAGGCATTCCGCAAGTTCGGCTGGGAAACGCGATTCGTCGATACCGACGATGTCGAGAACGTGCGCGCTGCGATAGACGACAAGACGCGCTGCGTGTTCATCGAAAGCCTCGCCAATCCGGGCGGCGTCGTCACCGATATTCAGGCGATTGCCGATATCGCTCACTATGGCGGCGTACCGCTGATCGTGGACAACACTATGGCCAGTCCTGCACTGTGCCGTCCGTTCGAACACGGCGCTGATATCGTGACGCACTCCACCACCAAGTTCCTGAACGGCCACGGCAATGCCATCGGCGGCGTGATCGTGGACAGCGGCAAGTTCGACTGGAAGGCTGCTGGCGACAAGTTCCCCAGCCTTACCGAGCCCAACGGCAGCTATCATGGTGCCGTGCTGGTTGATGCGCTGGAGCCTGTCGGTCCCATCGCGTTCATCGTCGCCTGCCGCGTGCTTGGGCTGCGCGACCTTGGCCCGGCGCTATCACCGCAGAACGCATGGCTGGCGCTGACGGGCATGGAAACGCTTGCCCTGCGCATGGAGCGGCACTGTGAAAACGCGCTGGCCGTGGCCAAGTGGCTGGAAGCGCATGAGAAAATCGAGTGGGTCAATTACGCCGGGCTGGAAGGCAACGCCTACAAACCGCTGGCCGACAGGTATCTTGGCGGCAAGGGCGGGGCAGTGTTCACCTTCGGCCTGAAAGGCGGCTACGAGGCAGGGGTTGCGCTGGTGCAGGGCGTGAAACTGTTCAGCCACCTCGCCAATATCGGTGATACGCGCTCGCTGATCATTCACCCCGCCAGCACGACGCATAGCCAGCTCGAAGGCGACGCGCTGATTGCAGCAGGCGCTGGGCCGGACGTGGTGCGCATTTCCGTCGGCATCGAGCATGTCGACGATATTATTGCCGATCTCGAACAGGGGCTGGCGAAGGTTTAATGCTGTTCGGAAGAATCGTCTGGTTTTTGTGTGCTTCAGCCGTTTTCCTGTGGTTCGGCCTAAGCTGGGCTGGCCAAGCGATATATACTTGGGCAGCAGATTCAGATTTCGGGATCACCGATCAAACTTCGGGATGGCCCCATCTTATTGTTGTTGCTTCATATTTGACTTTGGCAGCTTCCTATTGGTGCATTTTTGCAAGAACCCGCGCGTAGAATGATAGAAAGTAATCGGAACTAGCATGTTCAAGAAAATCCTCATCGCCAATCGCGGCGAAATCGCGTGCCGGGTCATCAAGACAGCGCGGCGCATGGGTATCGCCACGGTGGCGGTCTATTCCGATGCCGATGCGCGTGCCCCCTTCGTACAGATGGCGGACGAAGCCGTGCATATCGGGCCTGCGCCCGCCAGCGAGAGTTATCTGCTGGCCGAGAAGATCATCGCCGCCTGCAAGCAGACCGGCGCCGAGGCCGTGCATCCGGGCTATGGTTTCCTGTCGGAGCGGGCGAGTTTCGTCGAGGCCTTGGCCAAGGAAGGCATCGAATTCATCGGTCCGCCCGCCAGCGCCATCGCGGCGATGGGTGACAAGATCGAATCCAAGAAACTCGCCAAGGAAGCGGGCGTGAATACCGTGCCGGGTTCCGGCGGGGCGATTGCCGATACAGCAGAGGCGCTGGAGTGGGCGAACCGCATTGGCTATCCCGTGATGATGAAGGCGAGCGCGGGCGGCGGCGGCAAGGGCATGCGTCTCGCGTGGAACGATCAGGATGTTGAAGACGGATTCGAGGCGACCCAGCGCGAAGGCCTCAACTCCTTTGGCGATGAGCGGGTGTTCATCGAGAAGTTCATCGAGGACCCGCGCCATATCGAGATCCAGGTGCTGGGCGACAAGCATGGCACGGTGCTCTACCTGAACGAGCGCGAGTGCAGCATCCAGCGCCGCCACCAGAAGGTGGTGGAGGAAGCGCCGTCGCCTTTCGTCACGCCCGAGATGCGCCGCAAGATGGGCGAGCAGGCCGTCGCGCTGAGTAAGGCCGTGGGCTACCATTCGGCGGGCACGGTGGAGCTGATCGTTTCGGGCGCAGACCCGACCGGCGAGAGCTTCTACTTCCTCGAGATGAACACCCGCCTGCAGGTGGAACATCCCGTTACCGAAGCGATCACCGGCATCGATCTCGTCGAGCAGATGATCCGCGTTGCCGCTGGCGAGAAGTTACCGATGACGCAGGACGAGATCGGCATTGATGGCTGGGCCATCGAGAACCGCATCTACGCCGAGGACCCCTATCGCGGCTTCCTGCCCAGCACCGGCAGGCTGGTGCGCTATGCCACCCCGGTCGAGCCGTGGGCAGGCGATCTGCGCGGCGTGGACGGGGTTCGTTTCGATTCCGGCGTGCAGGAAGGCGGCGAAGTGTCGATCTTCTACGATCCCATGATCGCCAAACTGGTGACCTGGGGTGAAACGCGCGATGAAGCGGCGGACCTGCAGATCGCCGCGCTGGACGCTGTCGAACTGGAAGGCCTTGGCCACAATGTCGATTTCCTGTCCGCCCTGATGCAGCATCCGCGTTTCCGCAGCGGCAACCTCACGACCGGATTCATTGCTGAGGAATATCCTGAGGGCTTCGAAGGCGCGGCGACGACCGAAGAACGCCTTCGCGTGATCGCGGCCATCGCGGCGGGCATCGAATTCACGCACCAGTCCCGCCAGCGGGAGGTTTCCGGCCAGTTGGACGGACCGCAACCTGTTACGCCAGCATGGATCGTGCGCATTGACGGCATCGATCACATCGTGACGCTGGGCGATGATCACGCAATGGTCGACGGGCAGAAGGTGGACGTCACCTGCGATTGGGCACCGGGCGACCGTACCGCCACGGCCACACAGACCGACGGGCCGACGCTGGGCCTTGGCGTCAATCGCAAGCGTCCGAACTGGGAGATCAACACCCACGGCCGCACCTACACCGCGCGCGCCCTGCCGGCCCGCATCGCGCCGCTGGCTGATCACATGATCGAAAAGGTGCCGCCCGATACCTCCAAGATGCTGCTGTGCCCGATGCCCGGCCTGCTGGTGAAGCTGCACGTGGGCGAGGGCGAAGCTGTAGAGGCAGGCCAGCCGCTGGCCACGGTGGAGGCCATGAAGATGGAGAACATCCTGCGCGCCGAGAAATCCGGCACCGTCGCCAGCATCAATTTCGACGAGGGACAGACACTTATGGTGGACGCGGTTATTCTGGAACTGGAGTAACACAGGCCAAAGAACAGTATTGCGAAGGCCTCGTTACGCGCTATGTTTTTGATCGCGGATACCGGGCCCCTCTGGCGCGTGGCACATGCCACTCGTGATGTCGGACCGCATCGGACAACCGATGCTGTTTGACGGACTCATCCTCCTCCAATCGCATCGGCAGATGAGAGAAGAGGAGTGTATTACATGACCACACGCAGAAGCTTTATCGGCGGCATCGGTGCAGCAGGCGCGGCGTCGCTTGTATCCGGCAACGCAGCCTTGGCACAGGACAGCGAAGGCGGGCTCACGCCCGCTCCCCCGGCCACCGACCTGACGCCGCAGCAGGCGCTGGATTTGTTGCGGGAAGGCAATGCCGCTTTCCTGCGCGGCGAGCAGACCCGGGTGCTGACCAGCGCCCAGCGCAGGCTGGATCTGGCACGAGGCCAGTCACCCTTCGCCGCATACGTTACCTGCTCGGACAGCCGCGTGCCGCCTGAACTGCTGTTCGGCAGGGGACTTGGCGAACTGTTCATCATTCGCAACGCGGGCAATACCGTCGATACCGTGGCGCTCGGCTCCATCGAATATGCCGTGGCCCAGTTGCAGACGCCGTTGGTCGTGGTGATGGGCCATGAAAGCTGCGGTGCCGTGGATGCCGCGACCAAGGTGGTTACCGAGAACGCGACCTTCCCCGGCTCCATCGGCCCGATGGTGGAGCCCATCATTCCAGCCGTGCTGCAGGCGCGCGGCGAACCGGGCGATCTGCTGGATAACGCCGTGCGGGCCAACGTTCGGCGGGTGGTTAACCAGCTTCGCAACAATACCGATCCGCTGTTGCTGGAACCGCAGAGAAGCGGCGATCTCTGGGTGGTCGGCGCCTATTACCATCTCGACAGCGGCGAGGTCGATTTCTTCGACCTACCCGACGACGCGCATTAAGCAGGCTTAATCAAAAAGGGCCGGCGGCGTCTCTTGACGCTGCCGGCTTCTTTCCACCCGGTGACCGTCAGTCTATCGAATAGTCGATCGGCTTGAAACTGCCTCCGTTGGAGGCATAGGCAGAGCACGCCGTCAAACCGATCACGCAGTCCATCTGCGCGACCATTGCGATGCTGTCTCCCGCCTTGCTGACTGGTGGCAGCACCTCCAGCTTTCCGTTCGCGCCGTTCACCGGCACGTTCATGAAGATATTGAAGGCGGTGGGGATATCGTCCGCAGTGATGCCCCACGGCTGCAACGCTTCGGCCAGATTGCCAAAACATCCGCGGTGAACGGGATGCTCGGGGTAGAAATGGCGAAACGTGTCTTCGCTGCACGGGGTCAGCAGGAAATCGTGTTTTCCCACGCTGTCCCCGACGATCTCCAGCATGGGATTGGATCGGTTGGACCACAATGTGTTGCCGGTGGTGAGGGCAATCGTCTCCTCGTAATCGAAGGTGCGACCATTGGAGATGACTTCCCGCACATCGGCCAGCGAATATGCCACCAGATCGGAAACCTGGGTTCCCTCCGGATCGAAGACGGTGAGGCGTGCGCCAGCGTCGAGCGTAAATGCAGCGCCCGATCGAGGGGGAATTCTATTCAAACTGTTATCCTCTCGGATCGTGGAAGGGACATTGCCAGCCCGGATCGACTTCCCGGCCACTATACTGCCGCGCCTCGCTGGATTCGCCGTGGCGGGCAATCATCGGGTTTACAGAGCCCGCAAGCGCGACGTCACGCTCCAGGATTTTTTCGCGCATCCGCTCGTATCGACCTTCCTCGCGCAGGCGAACGAACTGGTCGTGCAGGTTGAACACCATGGCAGGCCACGCAAACCGGCGTGCGGGCCGGGAGGCGGCCGGGTTCAGCCCGACGACGAAATAGGCCTGCCCGCCGAAACTGAGGGAAAAATGCGGATCGCGCGGATCGCTGCTGACGCTTGGCGCGGGCTGGTGGCCCCGCCAGTGGTCCTTGTCCGCCAGCGATTGCAACCGCTGCCAGAGCGCATCCTCGAATGCCTTCTCGCTCAGCTTCTCCGATTCGGAGAAGATCACGACGAGGCTGCGCAATCCTTCCGGATCGTCGCTGAACTTTGCCGACCACTCGGAAAGTTCGCGGTGGATCTGCAGGTCGTTCCAGGCAGAGGTGATGTCCCGCGCCTCGATAATGGACAGCGTTCCGCGGGCCAGCGCTGACTTCGCGCCGACACAGGGAAAATCGTGTTGTTCTATCATTTCGCGAAACTGCTGCGCCGCCTGGCTGGCAGCATTCGCATGCTCTCTCTTCACCATAAGCGGATTAACCCGCGTTCGCGTAGAAAGTGCCGGAAGCAACATTTGTTACGAATTGCGGCCGGATGAAATGGCGCGCGGTAGCAACCAGACGTGGGTCCACACGCAGGGCGCTAACGAGGTCGGTAGAGGGGGAGATGAGGTGGCTACGGCGGCGAACGTTCTGGCAGAACGATTCGGAGCTGTAGAATTCCACTGGTCGGGAAGACAGGATTCGAACCTGCGACCCCCACACCCCCAGTGTGATGCGCTACCAGGCTGCGCTACTTCCCGAGACCAGTGGAGTGCGGCCCTATAAGCAGGCATTCTCGGTATGGCAACCACCTCGATTGCCACAAATTACCATTGCTGCTAGGCGCGCTGCGCAACGGGCCTTGGCGGGCGACACTTGAACCTCGCTTACGCCTCCCCACTCTAATTATTCCAACGTTCGGGATGGACCTCGATTGATGCTTGATATTCTCTCCGCCGCAGCCGCTGGCGATGCGCCTCCGGGTTGGCTTCAGTTCCTGCCTATCGTCGGCATGATCGTAATTTTCTGGTTCCTGCTGTTCCGCCCACAGATGAAGCGCGCGAAAGAGCATCAGCAGAAGGTTTCGAGCCTGAAAAAGAACGATCAGGTCGTCACCGCAGGCGGCCTCGTGGGCAAGGTGATCAAGGTCGACGATACCTATGCCGAGGTCGAGATCGCCCAGGGTACGCGCGTGAAAGTGGTGAAATCCACCATCGGCGATATCCTGCAGCCGGGCGGCAAGCCCGCCAACGACTGATCAGACTGCCGGATAGCTAACCCATGCTCGATTTTCCCCTTTGGAAGCGTATCTCGTTGTGGGCAGTAACCCTGCTGCTCGCGCTTCTCGCGCTTCCCTCCATTGCCATGCTTTCGGGCACCGATGTGCCTGCGGCGGTGGAAAACTACGAAGTCAATCTTGGCCTCGACCTTGCTGGCGGCAGTCACATCCTGCTGGAGGCCGATCCTTCCCAGGTGGCCGGGCAACGACTGGAAAGTCTGGAAGAATCGGTTCGGCAGGAACTCAGCAATGCAGAACCGCGCATTCAGATCGGCGATGTTTCCACCGCTGACGGGCGCCTGTCCTTCATGCTGGATGATCCCAGCGAAATAGACCGCGCGCGCGAGGTTCTCACCCCGCTGATGAACGGCAATTCGCTCGTGCGCGAGTGGGACTTGTCCGTCGTCGACGGCAATCGGATCGTGCTGACGCAGACCGAGCAGGGCCTCGACCAGGCCGTGGACGATGCGATGGAATCGGCAACCGACGTGGTTCGTCGCCGTATCGACGATCTCGGTACGCGTGAGCCGACGATCATTCGCCAGGGTGACGACCGTATCGTGGTGCAGGTGCCGGGTCTTGAAGATCCCGAGCAGTTGAAAGACCTGCTGGGCCAGACCGCGCGGCTGGAGTTCAAGCTGGTGGATGCGAACGCGTTGCCCAGCGATGTAGCGCAGGGCATCGCCAATCCCGGTAGTGAACTCGTCCCCTATGCAGAAGACAGCGACTTTGCGGGCAATTTCGAGGCTGTGCGCCGCCTTGGAGGCATCCGCGGTGACAGCCTGACGAACGCACAGCAAAGCTTCGACCAGCAGACCAACGAGCCTGTCGTCTCCATCACGTTCGATGCACAGGGCGGGGCACGCTTCGCCCAGCTTTCGACTGAGAATGTGGGCCGCCGTTTTGCCATCATCCTGGATGACGAAGTCATCTCGGCACCCAATTTCAACGAGCCGATCCTTTCGGGAAGCGCGCAGATTTCGGGCGGCTTCACCGTCGAATCCGCCAATGCGCTGGCGATCTCGCTGCGTTCCGGCGCACTACCGGTGGATCTGACCATCATCGAGGAACGCACCGTGGGGCCGGACCTTGGCCGCGACTCCATCGTGGCGGGCGCGATTGCCATGGGCATCGGCTCCTTGATGGTGATTGTCGTGATGATCGCCACCTATGGCCGCTTCGGCGTCTATGCGACGATCGCCCTCGCTCTGAACGTGCTGATGGTGCTGGGCGTGATGGCGTTCATGAACACCACGCTGACCTTGCCGGGTATCGCCGGTTTCGTGCTGACGATCGGCGCAGCGGTGGACGCCAACGTGCTGATCAACGAGCGTATCCGGGAGGAGCGCAAACGTGGCAGGCGCGTAGTGGCGGCGGTGGAAACTGGCTACAAGGAAGCCAGCCGCGCCATTTATGACGCCAACGTCACCAACTTCATCGCCGGTGTGCTGCTGTTCCTGTTCGGCAGCGGACCCATCCGCGGCTTTGCCGTGGTTCTCATCATCGGCCTGTTTACCTCGGTTTTCACCGCGGTCACTCTCACCCGCATGTGGGTCGCCGGTTGGCTGCGCAACAAGCGCCCCAGCGAAATCCACGTGTAAGGGGAGGAAGACATCATGAAACTGCTCAAACTCGTTCCCGACGACACGAACATCAAGTTCCTGAAGTGGCGCATTCCCTTCTATGTCGTCAGCGTGCTGCTGATCGCCGCAAGCTGGGCGCTGGTGCTGACGAAGGGCCTGAACTACGGCGTGGATTTTGCCGGCGGTCAGGAAATCACCGGCACCTTCCTGGAAGAACAGGATGCCCCCATCGGCGAATTGCGCGATACCGTGGGCACGCTGGGGCTGGGCGATCCCGTCATCCAGCGCTTCGGCGAGGCGAACCAGGTTTCCATCCGCGTCCGCCTGCCTGAAAGTGCGGAAGGCGATCCGGCAGCGGCAAACCGCATCTCGACGCAGATTATCGACACGGTAACGGCCGAACATCCCGACTTCCGCGTGGATTCTAACAACACCGTGTCCGGCAAAGTCTCAGGCGAATTCCGCGCCACGGCCCTGCAGGCTCTACTATTCGCCATGGTGGCCATTGCTGCCTACATCTGGATCCGCTTCGAATGGCAATTCGGCGTGGGCGCATTGTTCGCCCTGTTCCATGACGTTTCACTGACGCTGGGTATGTTCGCCCTGTTCCAGATGGAATTCAGCCTGCAGATCATCGCCGCAATCCTGGCGATCATCGGTTACTCGCTGAACGATACCATCGTCGTGTATGACCGTATCCGCGAGAACCTGAAGAAGTATCGCAGGATGCACCTGCCCGAACTGCTGGATCTTTCGGTGAACGAGACGCTGGCCCGTACCGTGATGACCAGCCTTACGTTGCTCATCGCGCTGCTGCCGCTGCTGCTTTTCGGCCCCGCCAGCCTCTTCGGCATGGTTGCCGCCATCGTGCTGGGCGTGTTTGTCGGCACCTATTCGTCGGTGTACATGGCCGCGCCCATCCTGATCTGGCTGGGTGTCGACAGCAACAGCTTCGTGCCGGAAGAAAGCGTCGCCGATCGGCAGGACAAGAAGGCGCGCGGAGAGATCTAGCCGATCAGTTTCTTGTAGAAGGCGGCCAATGCTTCGGCGTTGGCTTCCCAACTGAACCTTTCGGCTGTGCGCGCCACATTATCGGGCGCGTATTGCGCTTCCAGAATCTCTCTCACGCCGACGGCGATCGCATCGCTATTGCGTGCCACGATCCGTCCGGCCTGCGGCATGGAGACGAGTTCGCGCGCGCCGCCTGCGTCGCTGATCACCAGCGGCGTGCCGCAGGCGAGCGCCTCCACCCAGGCGTTGGCCAGACCTTCGCTGGAGGAGGGCATCACCACCGCATCGGCGGCAGATAGCACGACCGGCAATTGCTCGTGATCCATGCTGCCCAGAAAATGCACGCGGTCTGACACGCCAAGCGAACCGGCCAGCGCGGCCGACGATGCGCGATCCGGTCCGGTGCCCACCAGCGCCAGTTGCGCATCGGGCAGGCGGGCAAGGGCTTCGATGACAAGAGCCTGTCCCTTGCGGGGGATCAGGGCGCCCACAGTCGCCAGCAGGTGATCGCCTTGCGTCAGCTGGATGCCCTGCAATTGGGCCAGACGCGCCCGACTTTCGCGGCGGTCCAGCGGACGGAAGAGCGATCTGTCGAGACCGGTATAATGCACCGTTATCCTCTCGCCCGGCAGGCCGAGGGCCAGCATGTCCTGCTTCATCGCCTCGCTGACGGCCAGCAACCCGGAGGCCTGGGCAGCGGCGGCGCGCATCTTCCTCAGTGCATAATCCTTGCCGCCCCAGTACTGGATATCCGCGCCGCGCGCCTTGATGCTGAGGGGCAGGCGAAGGTCTTGGGCAATCCGCGCGGCGGCGGGGCCATCGGGATAAAAGAATTGCGCATCGACAATGTCGAACGGCGCGCGCTCATGCAATTCGCGGACGAGGGGGCGGATGGCCCGTGCGATCATCGCCGGGTTAACCGGCCCTCCTATCGCCGGGATCAGGGGGAAGCGCTTGCGATGGACCGCGACGCCTCCTTCAGTGCCCGAAACGGCAGCGGCGGCCAGCGCCTTGTATCTGCCGAACGCAAGAGGCGGCACACCGATGGGGTTGATGACGGTGACGTCCCACCCATCGCGCGCGGCCAGCGCCTCCATCTGCCGCGCCACGAACGTGCCGAAGCGCGGCGTATGCGCATTGGGATAAAGCGTGGCAATGGAGAGGATGCGGGGCACGGCTGCAGCGCGAACTAGAGCTTGCGTACCAGCATTTCGGCCACGGCCAACCAGGCCGGGTTATCGATCACGATCTGGCGCTGTCCTATGCCGGGTGGCAGCAGGCCGACCATCGTTCCCTGCCGATCTATCAACCGGCCAAAAGCGAAGCGCCCGCCGGAGCGCGGGGCCAGCACGTCGCGGTTGATCAGGTTTGCGGTATTCTCCGGCGGCACCTGTTGCATCCACAACTGGTCTCCGCTGCGATATTCGCCCTGGCTGGTCTCGATGGAGAGGCAGACAAGCGCCCCGCCATCCACCAGTTCGGTAGGCAATATGGCATCGCGTGGTGCGGTAAGGCTTTCGGCGCCAGCTTCGGTAAGCCGTGCAATAATCTGGGGCTGCTGCTGCGCATCGCCTTTCACCAATGTTTCCGGATCGACGCCCAAAGCCTCGCCAATACGGTTCATCCATGCGAGCGACAGGTTGCGCATACCGGTTTCCAGACGTCCGATAGTCTGCGCGGTGGTGGCGGGGGTGCAGGCTGCGGCCACTTCCGCCAGCGTCATGTTCTTCTGCTTTCGAATATCACGAATGCGGTTAATCATCGAACGCTCTCCCGAAATAACCCATATGGTTTAGAATATTCCTTTCCTACACCTGATTCGTTTTTGCAAGGTGCGATTTTTCGAGAGGGGAAGGGAATTACGCATGAACAATCGCAAGCTGGTGGAGCGGGAACTGACCGAGGAAGGCCCTCGGCGACGGGGCGGGCCGAACCGCAAGCGGCAAAGCGTCACGGTGAACGTGGCGGAAAGCCCCCTGGGCTGGCTGCATGCGCACGGCCATATCGATACGCGGCTGTTCGATGCAGGCGAACGTCTGCGTGCAGATTACGAGCGCGCGCAGCTTGGCGCGAACGTTACCATGCGTTGGGATCCGGTGCGCGTGAAAGGTACAGGAGAGCAGGGCTTGAACCAGACCGAACGCCAGATCGCCGCCCGCGCGCGTTTCGACGGCGCCTTGCGCGAAGCAGGGCGAGGGCTGGAAGACATTCTCTGGCGCGTGGTGTGCGCTGGCGAGACCCTGCCGGTAGCGGAAAAGGCGCTGGCGTGGCCCGCGCGCAGTGGGAAGCTGGTGCTGAAGCTGGCGCTGGACCGCGTGGCCGATTATTACCGCATCAATTAGCTGAAGAGGCCCTTCAGCCAGACGGCGAACCGGCCGAAAATCGAAGGCTGGTTCGCCTCCGCTTCCAGCGCGCGCTGCTCGTCCTGCCGCTCCTTCAGCAACTTCGCCCGCAGCGAATTGCTTTCACCCTCGGCCAGAGCGTGGATCGTGCGCGCGCGCGGATTATTAGCATACATGAAGGCATAGCCGTCCACGGGCTCGTCATCCACCTCGGTATACTGGCCGTGCTCTTCCTGCTCCTGCTCAGGCTCGGCCTGCTCCTCCGCATCGTATTCCTGTGTCGGCTCCGGCTGGAGTGCGGCCTCGTCCTCGTAAGACCATTCGAAGCGATCTTCGCGCGGCTCGTCGGCTGCGGTTTCCGCGGTTTGGAATTCGATGGGCTGCTGGGGGAAGGCGGGGCCTTCTTGGCGCCAGGAATCGACCACGAGGTCTTCCTGCGGGGCTGGTTCCGGCAGCGGATCGGGCGATGCGATCAGCTGTTCTGCGGGATCTGACCAGCTGACCGGAACGGTGGGGAAATCGAGGAAAGGCTCTTCTCCGAACGCGGGTTTGTGCGCCGGTTCTGCAACGGCACCGTGCACCGGCGTTTCGCCGTGTTCCTCAACTCCATCTGTCTCCGATGTAGCAAGATCTGGGATTACCGGTTCCACGTCCTGCGTCAGTTCCATCGCAGGTTCCGGCTCCGGCTCGGGCAGCGGATTGACGGGGAGGTCGCCGAGGGAATGCAGGTTTTCCGCCCGATCTTCCGCCAGATCCTCCTTGCCGCAATTGCGAGGATAGTCGTGCGCATCGCCGAGAGGTGCTGCGTTAGCCTCGAAAGTCCGGGAGACTGCATCGGCAGCAGCTTCCGGCACTGGCAATTTCTCGTCGGCCAGGGTTTCCGTCTCGTCTTCAGCGACATCTTCGCACGCTTCTGAAGCGGTGAGGTCCGGCATCTCGACAGGCTGGGGCTTGTCCTCGTCCGGCATGCCCAATGCTTCTGCGGCGAGGCGGTCTGCCTCGTCCTGTGCAGCGATCTCTTCTTCCGAGCGAAGTGGCAGGCTGGGGAATATTCGGCTGTCGAGATCCAGCCCTTCCAGTTGTGCAGCGATGGCGGCCTCGTCGGCTTCGTCCATGGCGGGGCGCGATTTCGTCATGCGCAGCACATCTTCTGCAGACGGAATTTCAACATCGTCGATCGCGTCGATGTCGCCGCCATCCAGGGGATCGCCATCGTCGTCGTCCATGGGCGCCAGACCGAGGAGAGGAGCGGGGCGTTCGGGGCGTTCCACGTTTTCGCCCAGCAATTCTGCCGAGGCTTCCTGGAACATCATGTGGGCCTTTTCCAGTTCCTCGGGATCGAGCACCAGAACCGGCTTCTTCTTGAGTTTCCTGGGCGCGCCAATTGCGGCGAGACTGCCGAAGGCAGGCCCATCGGCACCCGTCGCTGACGCGGGTATGGCCGGATCATCGGCACGCAAAGCAGAGCTGGTCGCATTCCCCATAACGACTTCTTTTCACAAGGTTTGGTGCAAACGATGTGAGCATACGTGGTTAACGGGAATTAACCTCTCGGCGGTTCGGATCAGCCTTCCACCAAAGCGGCCAGATCCAGCCAGCGTTCTTCGGCCTCGTCCTTCTCCGTCCGCGCCAGTTCCAGTGACTTGCTGATGCGGGCGAACTTGCCCGGATCCTGGGCATAGAGATCAGGGTCCGCCAACGCGGCCTCGCCCTTCGCGATCAGTGCTTCCAGCTCCTCCACGCGGGCAGGCAGCAGTTCGTAATCGCGCTGATCCTTGTAGGAGAGCTTGGCCGGATTGCTGGGCGGCGGGGGCGGTGGGGGCGCAGTGGTTTCACCAGCATCTCCAGTGTCGCCGCGATTCTTTTTCGCGGGGCGCTTCTTTCGCTTGGCTTCCCAATCCTCATAGCCGCCCGCAACGATATCCACCGAGCCGCTGCCATCGAGGCCAAGCGTCACCGTTACCGTGCGATCCAGAAAATCGCGATCATGGCTGACGATCAGCACCGTGCCTTCGTAATCGGCGATCACTTCCTGCAGCAGATCCAGCGTTTCCAGGTCGAGGTCGTTGGTCGGCTCGTCCAGCACCAGCAGGTTCGATGTGCGGGAAAACTCGCGCGCCAGTAGCAGGCGGCTGCGCTCCCCGCCGGAGAATGTGCCGATCTTCGCATCCACCAGCGAGGGATCGAAGAGGAAGTCCTTCATATACGCCTGCACGTGCTTGCGTTGCCCGCGCACATCGATCCAGTCGCCGCCCTCGGCCAGCACGTCGCGCACCGTCATTTCAGGTTTCAGCAGGGCGCGCTGCTGATCGATCATCACGCCTTCCAGCGTGTTTGCGTGGGTAACGGTGCCGGTGTCCGGTTCCAGCTCCTTCGTCAGCATCTTCAACAGCGTGGTCTTGCCCGCGCCATTTGCGCCTACGATGCCGATCCTATCGCCGCGCTGGATACGCAGGGAGAACGGCTTGATTATCTCGCGGCCATCGTAGGTCTTGGAAATTTCCTCCGCCACGATCACGGATTTCGATTTAAAGTCGGAATCGCTCGCCAGTTTCAGCTTGGCGGTGCCGCCGGGGGTGATCATGGCGGAACGCGCCGCGCGCATTTCCCACAATTTCTCCAGCCGGCCCATGTTGCGTTTTCGCCGCGCGGTAACGCCGCGCTCCAGCCAGTGTGCCTCTATCTTCAGCTTCGCGTCCATCTTTTCCGCGGCGCGTGCTTCCTCGGCATAGACCTGCTCTTCCCAAGCCTCATACCCGCCAAAGCCCACGTCCTTGCGGCGCAATGCCCCGCGATCGAGCCACAGGGTGGAGCGGGTCAGCCGCTTCAGGAAGGTGCGGTCATGGCTGATGACGATGAAGGCGCCCTTGTATCGTGTCAGCCAGCTTTCCAGCCAGTCGATCGCTGCCAGGTCCAGGTGGTTGGTCGGTTCGTCCAGCAGCAGCAGATCGGGCTGCAGGGCCAATGCGCGGGCAATGGCAGCACGGCGGCGTTCGCCTCCGCTTGCACCGGCGGCCTTCGTTGTCATGTCGATTCCGAGTTGACCGGCAATCGATTCCACCTCGTGCTCTGCCGGAGGGCGATCGCCGGAAAGGGCGAAGTCCATCAGCGTGTCAAACTTCGCGAATTCGGGTTCCTGCTCCAGCCACACGATATTCATGTGTGGCTTCACCTTGCGCGTGCCGCGGTCTGCTTCGATGTCGTCGATGATCAGTTTCAGCAGCGTCGTCTTGCCTGCGCCGTTGCGGCCGATCAGGGCAAACCTGTCGCGCGGGCCGATGTGCAAATCCAACCCGTCTCCATTGGCGGGGTCGCCAAACAGCCAGCGCCCGCCCTGTTGCAGGCCCAGTCCTTCCCAGCTCAAGATCGGTGGTTCAGCCATAGCGATGCGCAGGTAGGCGCGCGGAAGGTGACTGGCAAGGAACACCCTCGTTCAGTCCGGCGTTATCTGCCGAAATGCATTCACCGGGCCTTGCCATACAGGGCCCTACAGGAGCCGACACATGAACCGTTATGCCATTCCCGCGATTGCCGCCGCCATTATTGCTAGCCCCGCCGCTGCCGAGGTGGATATTCAGGCCACCGGCCCCGTCGTCGCACTGTCTGTGACGGAATCAGTATCGCTGGATCCCGATATCGCCAATCTCAGTGCCGGGGTCACCACCGTCGCACCCACTGCGGTGGAAGCGATGCGCCAGAATGCCCAGCAGATGAGCCGTGTGATCGACCGGATAGAGGCGTTGGGCATCGACGAGGACGATATCCAGACCAGCGGCGTCAATCTGAATGCCGAATATGATTATGACCAGCAGAGCCGGGAGCAGGTGTTTCGCGGCTATCGGGTGATGAACCGCGTGAACGTGGTACTGCGCGATATCCAGCGCACGGGGCCGGTGCTGGATGCGCTGGTGGCCGCAGGAGCCACCGATCTTGGCGGTATCGGCTGGGATGTCGACGATCCCGCACCGGCGATCGAGCAGGCCCGCCAGGCTGCCTTTGCCACTGCCCGCCAGCGGGCGCAGAATTATGCACGCCTTTCCGGCTATGAGAACATCCGCCTGCTGGAAATCAGCGAGAATGTGACGTCCGGCAGGCCCATGCCGATGATGCGGGAGGTCGCGCGGGCTGTTTCTGCGGATGCGTCCACCCCGGTTCGCCCTGGCCAGGTGGAGACGGGCATCACCGTCAACTTCAGCTTCGAGATGACGCAGTAACCCGAACACAACAGGTGGCTGAACAGTTGGCCGCGCAGGTATTCACATCTTGTTCAATGCCCTGCGCTTAGGCACTGTTGCATCATGAAGAACATTCCTGCTTTCCTTGCCGCTCTTGCGCTGGCCACCTCCCTGGGGGTCTTGCCAGCGCAGGCGCAGCAATCGCGCGGCGATCAGCAGAGTGCGCGGGCGGAGATGCAGGCGGGCCGTAACATGCCGATCCGCGAGATCGAGCGGCGCATCCTTCCGCGCATGGAGCGGGGCGATGAATATATCGGCTTCGAATATGACGCGACGGCCCAGGCCTATCGCCTGAAGTTCATCCGCAACGGCCGCATGATCTGGGTGGATGTGGACGCGCAGACCGCGCGCATCCTGCGCATCTCGCGCTAAACCTTCCTTTTGCCATTGGAAACTTCCCCATCGCTTGACGCGTTTAAGGCAAAAGCCCAATTGTCGGGCGCAATGTCAGGGGAGATTTGAGCGAAATGCGTATCCTTATTGTCGAGGACGAACCAACGCTCGGCCAGCAGCTGAAAACCACGCTGGAACAGAATGGCTATGCGGTGGACCTTTCCACCGATGGCGAAGATGGACATTTTCTCGGTAGCACCGAGGATTACGACGCTGTTGTGCTGGACCTCGGCCTGCCGGAGATCGACGGGCTTACCGTGCTGGGCATGTGGCGCAAGGAAGGCCGCAATTTCCCCGTACTGGTGCTGACCGCACGGGATTCGTGGTCGGACAAGGTCGCTGGGCTGGATGCCGGCGCCGACGATTACCTTGCAAAGCCTTTCCAGACCGAGGAACTGATCGCCCGCCTGCGCGCGCTGATCCGGCGTGCCTCTGGCAATGCCTCTTCCGAACTCACCGCAGGGCAGGTGCGCCTCGATACAAGATCGGGCCGCGTCACGCTGGATGGTGAACCGGTGAAGCTGACCGCGCAGGAATACAAGCTGCTGAGCTACCTGATGCATCACAAGGGCAAGGTGGTCAGCCGCACGGAACTGATCGAACATATTTACGACCAGGATTTTGATCGCGATTCCAATACGATCGAGGTTTTCGTCACCCGCATCCGCAAGAAGCTTGGCGCAGACGTGATTACGACTATCCGTGGCCTCGGTTACAGCCTCGACGACCCCGACGACCCCTCTCGCGAGTAATACTCCCGCAGTGGCAGGCGCGGTGACGCAATCGAAGGGAGGCAAGGCTGCCGTCCCCGTTGGGCCGCGCCATACGGGCAGCCTCTCGCGGCGCATGATGCTGATCGCGGCAGGCTGGATCATAGCCCTTCTGCTGCTGGGCGGACTTGCGCTGGACAGGGCGCTGACGAACCTGCTGACCCGCCAGTTCGACGAGCAGCTGGAAATATCGCTCAACGCGATGGTGGGTTCCAGCGAACTCGACCCGTTCGGCGAGGTCTATTTCAACCGTATCCTGGGCGATCAGCGGTTTCTGGAACCGAACAGCGGCTATTACTGGCAGATTACGGGCGGTGAATTCGTGCCCTATCTCTCCCGCTCCCTGTGGGACGAGCCTATTCCCATTCGCGAGGATGTGAATGCGGTGGAGCCGATCTTCTATGATGCGGTCACACTGCGCGGCGAGGAAATCCGCGTGGCCCAGCGCTCCACCATATTGCCGGGCAGCGATGTGCGATGGCAATTTGCGGTGGCCGGTTCGACGGGAGAACTGAACGCGCAGATCGCCGACATCCGCTCCATCGTCGCGTGGTCTTTTGCCGTGCTGGGCATCGGCCTGTTCCTGATGGCCATGGCGCAGACATGGTATGGCCTTGGCCCGCTGCGCCGCGTGCGCAAGGCCATCGCCAAGATCCGTTCTTCCGGCAACAACAGGGTAACAGAACCCCTGCCGCTGGAAGTGCAGCCGCTGGTGGACGAGCTGAACGCGCTGTTGGCGCATTCCGAACTTCAGGCAGAGGAAGCGCGCCGCCACGCGGGCAACCTTGCCCATGCGCTCAAGACCCCGCTAACCGTGGTTACCAACGCCGCCAGCGCCAAGGCTGTCGATCTGGACGAACTGGTGCTGCGCGAGGCGGCTGCAATGCGACGCCAGGTTGATCACCACCTTGCCCGCGCGCGCGCTGTTGGCCGCCGTGCGGTGGGGTTGAGCCGCGCGAATGTGATGGAAAGCGCCGTCGCCGTGGAGCGCGCCGTGAGCAGGCTCTATCCCGATGTGCGTTTCGATATCGCGGGCAATTCGGCAGCCGATGTCGCGGTGGAGCGGCAGGATCTGGACGAACTGCTCGGTAATCTGATCGAGAATGCCGCCAAATACGGGGGCGGAAGCGTCTTCCTCACCGTGGATGCCGAGCCGGGGGCAGAGCTTTGCGCCGTGATGGTGGAGGACGACGGCATTGGCATTCCCGAGGCCAAGCGTGTCGAGATCTTCGGTCGCGGTGCGCGCCTCGATACCGAGAAGCCGGGTACGGGACTGGGCCTGGCCATCGTGCGGGACGTGGCGCAGATTTACGGCGGCAGTGTCGAGCTGAGCGAGAGCGAGGATCTTGGCGGCTTGCTGATAATGCTCAGACTGCCACGGGCCGACGGTGGGGCAGAGTAGCCCTCAGACGCTGGCCCCTCAAACGCTGGCTCTGGCGTCTTCGTCCAGCAAACCGAGCGCCGTTTCGATCACCTTGTGGGAATCGGCAGGCTTGGAAAGATGTTTTGCGTCGAGATTGCGCACGGTTTCATCGGCGCGGTTCAGATTGCCCGAATGTAGCAGATAGGGGATGCCACGACGGTCCAGTTCCTTGGCCACCGGCACGCAATCCTCCTTGCCCTTCAGCGACACGTCGAGAACGGCGACATCGATGTCGTCATTCTCCAGCACAGCCAGCGCGCTCTTCACATCGGTGGCGCAGCACGGTGTGCAGTCATGATCTTCGGCGGCGAATTCCAGATCCATCAGGATCAGGGGTTCGTCGTCAAGAAGAAGAATCGAGCATGCGGGCATCAATCAGACCTTATGTAGCGGGAAAGCGGACCGTGATTTCGAGACCGCCGGGTTTCCAGTCGCGCTCGATCTCTCCGCCTGAATGTCTCAGGATACGATCGACGATAGCATTGCCGGACCCAGAATTCGCATCAGGAGATTCGACCTGGGGTCCGCCGGATTCTTTCCAAGTCACCACCAGTTCGTCCTTGTTCGGGCCCTCGGCGCTCCATCCCACGACGACCTTGCCGTCCTGTGAAGACCAAGCCCCGTGCTTCTCGGCATTGGCTGCCAGTTCGTGCAGGGTAAGGCCCACGCCGGAAACGGTGTTGAACGGAACCTTCTGGCCATTGCCGTTCAATTCCAGCCGTCCCGTCCCAAGATCGTATGGCTCCAGAATAGCGCGAATAGCCTCGCCGATCTGGATGTCGCCAGACATGGCATCATCCAGGGTGGTTTCATAAGCGCGGCCGAGGGCTTGCACGCGATTGTTGATCTCGCGCGCTTCCTTTTCCACGCCGCGCATGCGGCCGGTGATGTTCACGATGCCGGAAATCACGGCAAACATGTTCTTCATCCGGTGCGAAAGCTCACGCGCCATTTCCTTGGCGTAAAGCTCTTCGGCGCGGGCGGCGCGCACGTCGGACACGTCCCACTGGCTGCCGAAGTAATAAATGAGATCGCCATCGTCGCTGTAGATCGGGCCGATGTGAAGGGCGTTCCAGAACGTCTCTCCGTTCTTGCGATAGTTCAGCAGCTCGACGACGGTGACGCTTTCGTCTTCAAGAGCCGTGCGGATCTTTGCAACTTCCCTCGCATCGGTATCCGGCCCCTGGAGAAACCGGCAGTTGCGTCCGACGATTTCTTCCTGTGAGTATCCGGTCAACTCGCGAAAAGCGCGGTTGGCAAAGACGATCGGCATGTCGGGCGCGTGTGGATCGGAGAGACAGATCGCCATGCGCGTTTGCGCCATGGCCTGCTCGAACAATACACCCGATGCACCCACGAACTGGTTTTCAGGATGCGCATCGCGAAATTCCTGCGGACTTTGATCAAAGTCCGGTCCGCCGGCGTGATACGCCTGGCCCGACCCCTCGGGGTGCTTTTCCTTCGAAAATTTCGTCGGTTTATCCATGATAGAAATGCCAACGAATGTAATGACACGCCAGTTCCAAGCGGCACTCCCTGCTTCAAAACATTTCTTGAAGGACCGCTGGGCGAGGCAGATCAGTCGCCACGCGCGATGCGGTGGTGGCGAATAACCTCGTCGATCACGAAACGGATGAATTTCTCGCTGAACTCGGGATCAAGATCTGCCTCTTCCGCCAGATTGCGCAATCTCTCGATCTGCCTGGCTTCACGATCGGGATCGGCGGGAGGGAGCTTCGTCCTTGCCTTGTACTCGCCCACCGCCTGCGTGATGCGAAAGCGTTCGGCCAGCATGTGAATCAGCGCGGCATCGATATTGTCGATGCTCTTGCGGAAACTGGCGAGTGCGGGATCGGTATTCTCTTGTGCCATGGGATCAATCGGCTGCGGCTGGGGGCTCGGGCTGGACATGCCGCTCTCTTGCGGGAGAAATGGGCGCTTGCCAACACCTCTGTGCATCCCCATTGAGAGCGCCATGAGCGACAATGTCGTCCCTATCAAACGCGGCCCGGATGCGTCACCTCCCACGTTGACGCCTATCCTGTCGCTGACTGCTACTCCGATGAATGCGGTCAATTCCATCATTCTGGACCGGATGCAGAGCGAAATTCCGCTGATTCCCGCGCTGGCCGGCCACCTGATTGCGGGCGGGGGAAAGCGGATGCGCCCCATGCTGACGCTGGCAGGGGCCGAAGTGGTGGGATACCAGGGTACGCGCCATCATAAGCTGGCCGCTGCCGTGGAGTTCATCCACACCGCCACGCTGCTGCACGATGACGTGGTGGACGGCAGCGAGATGCGGCGCGGCAAATCCGCGGCAAACATCGTCTATGGCAACCCGGCCACCGTGCTGGTGGGCGATTTCCTGTTCAGCCGCGCTTTCGAACTGATGGTGGAAGACGGCAGCCTGAAGGTGCTGAAGATCCTCTCCGGCGCCAGCGCCATCATCGCGCAGGGCGAGGTTGACCAGCTGACAGCGCAGCGCAAGATCGAGACGAGCGAGGAGCGCTACCTCACCATTATCGGCGCGAAAACCGCAGCCCTTTTCGCCGCCGCCAGCCGCATTTCTGCCGTGGTTGCGGAAAAGAGCGAAGAGGAGGAGCTGGCGCTCGATTCCTATGGGCGGAACCTCGGCATCGCCTTCCAGCTGGTGGACGATGCGATCGATTACGATTCAGAAGCGTCCGAGATGGGCAAGGATCGCGGCGACGATTTCCGCGAGGGCAAGATGACGCTGCCCGTTATCCTGGCCTATGCCCGCGGCAACGAGGAAGAACGCCGCTTCTGGCAGGATGCCATCGCCGGTTTCAGTACCGAGGATGAAGATCTGGCCCATGCCATCGCCCTTATCCGGCGGCATGATTGCGTATCGGCTACGCGGGAGCGGGCGCGCCATTATGCGCAGCGGGCCTGCGATGCACTGTCGATCTTTCCCGACTCCGCCGCGCGCAGAGCGATGGTGGAAGCCGCACAATTCGCCGTCGCGCGCGGATACTAGGCGCGAAAAAGCCCCGACTTTTCGAAAAGAGCCGGGGCTGATTCTGTCAGCTCTGGTGAAGCCGCTTACTGGCGCTGCGCCGTGTAACGCACCACCGCGCCATCGCGCTCGTCTCTGTTCACTGCGGAAAGCGTGTCGCCATCAACCGATACATCGGTTGTGGAGAGCACCTCGCCATCGCGCGAATATGTTTCCCGGTAGGCATTCTCGCCCGTCTGTTCGACCGAGACCATCACGTTGGAATTGTTGCCTTCAATCGCCACCGGATCGCCGCCCAGCGTGGCGGTGAAGCTGCTGCCGTTGCCCGTGCTGGTGAATTGATTCCCCTCCACGCTGTAGGAGAAGCGCAGCCCGGCGTCGCTGATCTCGCCGATATCGGCAAAGGTCCACTTGCCGGACATGGCGTGAGAGCCTTCAGGACCATCCGCCGTGCGGGTAAAGCTTTCGGAGCCGGTAACGTCCTCATCACCCGATAGCTCGGTAAAATTGTTCGTCAGCGTCTGCCCGTCCTCGCTCAGCGTCCAGTTCGATGTGCCCAGTTCCTCGCCATCGAAGCGGAAACTGGCGCGCACGGTGCGGTCGTCTACCTCTTCCACCATGATGGAATCGACGCCGGGCCGGTCCACGGTCTGCCATTCGCCATTTGCAGTCACCTCGTAGGGCGGGGTGCAACTGTTGCAGGCGAAGGTCCCGTCAGCCAGCGTGTAATCGCGATTGTCGTTCTCGAACTCGGCCGAATCGACGTCGGCCAGCCATTCGCCAGTGATCGTCCCATCGGATGCCGCATCTTCGGTGATGACTTCGGCTTCGTCATTGTCACCGCACGCGACTAGGCCCGTTGTCATTGTAATTGCGGCAAAAGCCGTCATCATCTTTCTCATGAATTGTCCCCTTTTATTGCAAAAGCACTTTGGCTGTATTCTTCTGGTCTTGAATACAGATCAGATCGTCTTGCGTCCCTGGCGAAGCAATTAGCATCTATTTCGCTTTCGAGCCAATCCGGTGAGGCGGCGCATTCGGGGCTGCATAGGCTGCCCGCTTGTGCGATGGGCACGGCGTGCCCGAACAATTGCCCATCCATGCCGTTCTGCCCGATCTGCTAGATGCCCTGCGCAGCGCGAACGGCGCCGTGCTGATCGCCCCGCCGGGTGCCGGCAAGACGACTGCGGTGGCGCCTGCCTTGCTGCAGGAAGCGTGGTGCAGCGGCCAGATCATCCTCACGTCTCCCCGCAGGGTGGCAGCGCGCGCAGCGGCGGAGCGGATTGCGCAATTGCTGGGTGAGCAGGTGGGGAATCGCGTCGGCTATCTCACCCGGCTGGACAGCAGGACCAGCAAGGCCACGCGCATACTGGTGGTGACGGAGGCCATACTGGTGAACCGGCTGCTGGAAGACCAGGAGCTGGAGGGTATCTCCGCCATCCTGTTCGACGAGGCGCACGAGCGGCATCTCGATTCCGATCTCGGCCTGGCGCTGGCGCTGGAGAGCCAGCAGGTGCTGCGAGATGACCTGCGCATCGCGGTGATGTCTGCCACGATCGACGGCACGCGCTTTGCCCGTTTGATGGGCGAGGATACTCCTGTGATAGAGAGCGAGGGCAAGGCCTATCCGCTGCGACTGCAATGGCTTGGATCGCGGCCTGAACAACGTATCGAGGCCAGCATGGGTTCTGCGATATTGCAGGCCTGGCGAGAGGAAGAGGGTGATATCCTCGCCTTCCTGCCCGGTGTCGGAGAGATAGAGCGAACCCGCGAACGGCTGGGTGAGGCGCTGGCAGAGGCGCTCGTTCTGCCGTTGCACGGACAGGTCCAGCCGCAGGATCAGCGCGCCGCCATCCGGCGCGATCCGCAGGGCAGGCGCCGCATCGTGCTGGCCACCAGCATCGCCGAAACCTCGTTGACGCTGGAAGGGGTCAGCGTGGTGGTGGATAGCGGCCTGTCGCGCCGGGCCATGTTCGACAAGGCGGCAGGCACTACGCATCTTGTCACCCAGCGCGCCAGCCAGGCGGCAGCGGCGCAAAGGGCAGGGCGCGCGGCACGCACCGGGCCGGGCGTTGCCTACCGATTGTGGGAAGAGGCAGGCCATGCGGGGCGGCCGGAGTTCGATCCGCCCGAAATGCTCACCAGCGATCTTGCCCCGCTGGTGCTGAGCCTGGCGCGATGGGGCGTTGCCGATCCTGCAAGCCTGCAATGGCTGGATGCGCCGCCCGAGGCATCGGTCCAGTCCGCGCGGGCACGCCTGCGGGCATTGGGCGCGCTGAATGATGCCGGGGCAATCACGCCATGGGGCGAGAAGGTGGCAGCGCTGTCGCTTGACCCGGAAGGAGCGGCCGCCGTGCTGTTCGCCGCGTCTCACGGCCAGGCGGAGGATGCGGCCATGCTGGTGCTGCTCGCGCAGGAGCGCGGGCTGGGCGGCCGTGGGGAGGATCTGGTCCAGAGGCTGCAACGCTGGAAAGGCGATCGCGGAAAGCGTGCCGATGCCTCCCGCAAGCTGGCGCAGCGATGGGCGAGGGCTGCCGGGCGGCTGGTGGAGGAGCGGCAGCAGGCCAGCACACTGGATCCCGCATTGTTTCTCGCCATGGCGCGGCCTGATTTCATCGCCCGTCGGCGCGATGCGACAGGTGAGAACTGGGCCTCCGCCGGGGGGCGCGGTTTCACGCTCGATCCCGCATCGCCGCTGGCGCGGGCAGAGTGGCTGGTGATCGTGGATGCAACGGGGCAAGCCAAGGGCGCCCGGATCACCGCCGCTGCTGAACTTGGGCGCACCGACGTCGAGAATCATCTTCAGACGATGATCGAGGAGCGGACCGTAGCCCGTTGGAACAGTTCGGAAAAGCGGGTGGAAGCAAGGCGCGAGAAGCGGCTGGGTGCCATCACCATGGCAAGCGGCCCTGACCCCGACCCTGACCCCGAGGCAATTGCGGATATCCTTGTGGAAAAGGCGGTGGAGAACCTGGGGACGCTGCTTCCGCCCACCCTGCTGGCCCGCGCGCGTTTCGCCGGGATTGAGACGCTTTCTCCCTCCACGCTCGCCAGCCGCGCCGACGAATGGCTGGTGCCTTTGCTGGAGGGGAGGCGCAATCTCGAGCTTTCCCCGTCGCGCACTGTGGAAGCTGCGCTGAACCTGCTGTCGTGGGAGGATCGCCAGTCGCTCGACATGATTGCCCCGCGCCATTTCACCAGCCCTGCAGGCACGACGCACCAGATCGACTATGCAGGCGACGACGCGCCATCGGTGGAGGTGCGCGTGCAGGCGGTTTTCGGCCTCGATCGCCACCCGATGATAGGGACTGTGCCGCTGCTGCTGAAGCTTACCAGTCCGGCGGGCAGGCCGATCCAGTCCACCCGCGACCTTCCGGCCTTCTGGCGTGGAAGCTGGGACGATGTGCGAAAGGACATGAAGGGCCGCTATCCCAAACATCGCTGGCCGGACGAGCCGTGGACGGAAAAACCCAGCCTGAAAACGAAGAACGCCTTCTCGAAAAGCTAGCGGCGGCACGGCGAAGCTTGAGCAAAACGGAAAGCTGCTTTAAAGGCGGCAGCACTATGGAAGCCCGTATCTACAAGCGCCCGAAAAGCGCCATGCAATCCGGCAAGGCACTGGTAGACCAGTGGGTTCTGGATTTCGTTCCCGCAGAAGCCAAGCGCCCCGATCCGCTGATGGGCTGGTCCGGCAGTGGTGACACGCGCCAGCAGGTGCAGCTCAAATTCCCCACTTGCGAGGCCGCGCAGGCCTATGCCGAGAAATGCGGCATCGCCGCGCGCGTCCATTCGGTTCCGCCGAAGAAGCTGAAGATCCAGGCCTACGCCGACAACTTCCGGTAAGCAGCCCCGATGCGGTTGCTGCTCGCCTCGCTGGCCGTGCTGCTTTCGGCCAGCAGCGCGTGTTCGCCCGAGCCACTGACTACATCATCTTCGAGAACTGACCTGACCAGCCGTATCGAGGCAATCGAGGCTGCATCCGGCGGGCGTCTGGGCGTAGCGGTGTTCTCTCGTGAAAATGGCCTGAGCTTCTCCCATCGCGGCGCCGAGCGTTTCGCCATGTGCTCGACGTTCAAGCTCGCGCTGGCGGCGATGGTGCTCGATACCGATGGCCTGCGCGATCAGACGCTCCCGTTCGGTCCCGCCGACATCTTGAGCTATGCGCCCTACGCGAAGGAGCGGGTGGCAGCGGGCCAGATGCAAGCGCTGGAAGCTGCGCGCCACGCCGTCACGATCAGTGACAATACGGCGGCGAACCTGCTGCTGTCGCGGCTGGGCGGTCCAGAGGGGTTCACGCGGTGGCTGCGCGAGAAGGGCGATTCGCAGACCCGGCTCGACCGGAACGAGCCGACGCTCAATGAAAACGCTCCGGGCGATCCCCGCGATACGACTACGCCCGAAGCGTCCGCCGAATTGGCCTACAGCCTGCTTTGGGGCGAGCATCTGGCAGCCGCCGATCGCGAACTCCTGCAATACTGGATGGTGGAGACGCCGACCGGGCAGGCGCGTTTGCGCGATGGTTTGCCGGATAACTTGCGCGCTGGCGACAAGACCGGGACCTGCGGCAGCGATGGCCAGCGGGCGGTCAGCGACATCGCCTTTGTCGAAACACCGGACGGCACGCGCTTCGTGCTGGCGGCCTATCTCGACCGGCCGGCAGGGGAAACCGCGCAGGCCGAAGCAGCGCTTTCCCACGTGGCGCAGGCGGTGGCCGACTGGATTTCTGAAAAGCGGTAGTTGAAATAGTCGAACTTCCCGGCCATATGGCGCGCCGGGAGTCGGGTGGACGTTCGCGTTTGCTCACCGGGTCAGGACCGGAAGGTAGCAGCCCAGGTAAATGGCAGCGGGTCGCTCGGCTCCTTTATCCACCACATTGTTGCGATGACATTCGCGCGGGCAGCGCCTACCTTTGCGCGCATGAGTGATTCACCGGAAAATCCGGATACCCCACCGTGGGAGCGTGAAGAGACGCAGGACGAGGCGCAGCCTTCGGCAGCAGAGCTGGAGGCCGCTGGCCAGAACTCCATGTTCGGCGATCCCGAGCCTGCGGCAGGAACGCCCGCGCCCCCTGTCGAAGCTCCCGTGCCCGCCACGCCCGCGCCCGAGCCCGAGCTCGAACCAATGCAGGCCGCTGCCGATCCTCAGGCCGCTGCCGCTGTGCCCGAGGCCGCGCAGCCTTACCGTGTGCTGGCGCGCAAATACCGTCCGCAAACCTTTTCCGAACTGATCGGGCAGGAACCGATGGTGCGCACGCTGGGCAACGCCATAGAGCGCGACCGGCTGGCCCATGCCTTTCTGATGACCGGCGTTCGCGGTGTCGGCAAGACGTCCACCGCTCGCCTGATCGCCAAGGCGCTGAACTGCGTCGGCCCCGATGGCGAGGGCGGACCCACGATCAACCCCTGCGGCGTGTGCGAGCCATGCCGCGCCATTGCCGAAGGGCGCCATATCGACGTGATCGAGATGGACGCCGCCAGCCACACCGGCGTGGACGACGTGCGTGAGATCATCGAGGCGGTGCGCTATTCCGCCGTTTCCGCGCGCTACAAGATCTACATCATCGACGAAGTGCACATGCTTTCGCGCAATGCCTTCAACGCCCTGCTGAAGACGCTGGAAGAGCCGCCCGCGCACGTGAAGTTCCTGTTCGCCACGACAGAGGTGGACAAGCTGCCCGTCACGGTGCTCAGCCGTACCCAGCGGTTCGACCTGCGGCGCATCCCGCGCGAGATGTTGCAGCAGCACTTTGCCGAGATCTGCCGCAAGGAAGGCGTGGAGGCAGAGGACGAGGCTTTGTCCATGATCGCCAACGCGGCCGAGGGATCCGTGCGCGACGGGCTATCCATCCTCGACCAGGCGATTGCCCATGCCGACATGGATTCAGGCGATGCCGGAACCATGGTTCGTGCTGCCAAGGTGCGTGACATGCTGGGCCTTGCCGACAAGGGTGCGCAGCGCCGCCTGTTCCAGCACCTGCTGGAAGGCGATGCGCAGGCGCTGCTGGCGGCGGTGGACCAGCAATATGCGCTGGGTGTGGAGCCGCTGGCCCTGCTGCGCGCGCTGATGGAATTCACCCACCGCATCGCCGTGGCGCAGGTGGGAACGGGCGAAGCCGATGCGCCCACTGCGGAAGAGCGTGAGACGCTGGGCGAATGGGCCAAGAAGCTGTCTGCAGGCCAGGTCCATCGCCTGTGGCAATTGCTGCTGAAAGGCCATGACGAGGTGCGCACCGCGCCCGATCCGCTGGTGGCGGCGCAGATGGCGCTGCTGCGCGTGCTGCACGCAGCCGACATGCCCGATCCCGGCAAGCTGGCAAAGCAGCTGAAGGAAGCGGCGCTGGTTGCCAATATGAGCGGCGGCGTTTCCGCCTCTTCCTCCGGGAATGCAGGAGGCGGCGGCGCGCAGGCGATAAGCTGGCAGGATCTGGTGCAACGCGTGGACCAGAGCGGCATCGAGAACGCCATGTCCATGGCCAGCATCATGTCGCGCCAGGTGCGGGTGATCGCGCTGGTGGACGGCAAGCTGGAATATTCGCAGCCCCAAGGGTTCGACGATGATATCGCGCCTGCCATGCGGCAGGCGTTGAGCGAGGTTACCGGCAGGCGCTGGGAAGTGGTAAAGGGCGAGGGCGAGGGCGCGCCCAGCCTGTTCGAGCAGGTGGAACTGGCCGAACGCGCCGCGAGGGAGCGGGTGGAGCAGCACCCCATGATGCAGGCGGTGCGGAAGCATTTTCCCGATGCACAGCCGGTAGAAGAAGTGGAACCGCCACGCGGTCACAACAATTGGTCGCGCAGGGCCTGATCCCGCGCGACAACCAGATAATCCCCCCCAAGGAGCGAAACATGGAAAACATGGAAGAAATGATGAAAGCCGCGCAGGAAGCGGCGCAGAAGATCCAGCAGCAGATGAACGATGCGCAGGTGAAGCTGGACCAGATTGAGGTGGAAGGCAGCGCCGGCGGCGGACTTGTGACCGTACGCGCCAGCGCGCGTGGACGCATCCTCGGGGTCTCCATCGACGATAGCCTGTTCAAGGAAGACGAGAAGGCCATCCTCGAAGACCTGGTGACCGCCGCCTTCAACGACGCGCGCGACAAGGCCGACCGCAAGGCAGGCGAGCACATGGCCGAAATGCAGCAGGGCCTGGGCCTGCCGCCGGGGTTCAACCTGCCTGGCATGGGGTAATCAAAGTGGGGGGAGCGTCGAGAAAAGCGAGAATGAACGCACGCCTTCGCCTGGCCGCTTGCCTCTGCCTGTTCGCCGTTCCTGCCGCACCCCTTTCAGCCCAGATTGCTGTTCCCGATGACGCGGTGCGACTTTCACCTTCCACACCATGGAACCTCGAATACGCTGAAGAGGGTTGCGTAGCCCGGCGCTTGTTTGGCGAAGTGGGTCAGCAAACATACTTCGCGTTGCATCGGTATTCGCCGAAAGACGGCCTGCGATTGACGATCGCCAGCGACGATCTGGATCGCCGAATAAGGCGCATTGGCGTTACCTTCCTTCCCAACACAGTCAGGGATTGGGAGCACGATGGTGCGTACAGAATCACCGTTGACGAGTGGGGAGAGGGGATCCTGGCCAACGTGACGTTGCTGGATGAAATACAGCAACAGCTCGCAAGCAATAGGGAGACCCGAGGCGATCCCCGCCTTTCGGATGAGGCCGTTCATGCTCGCGAAGCGGAGGTTGATGGCGTTCTTGTCGAGGGTGTTTTTCGCGACCCGGTTTACCTCAGCACCGGCTCTCTCGGCCCTATCATGGGTGCGATGCGAACCTGCCTCGATGATCTCGTTGAGTCCTGGGGAATCGATATGGAGGTGCAGCAGACCCTGTCGAGGCCGGTCGTTCCAAAAGATGCCAGACGTTGGACCCGCATTATTTCCGAGAATTACCCGCGAACGGAATTAAGCAGGGGTCAGCAGGCCTATGTTCGTGCCAGGATGATAGTGTCTGAGGAAGGGCTTCCTACGTCCTGCGTCGTCCAAAATCTCATGAACGACGAAAGTTTCAATATCCTAGCCTGCGAACTTCTGATGAAGAACGCGCGCTTCGAACCCGCATTGGACGCAAACGGCGTCCCCGTGAGGAGTTACTGGACGACGGCGATACGCTACCAAATCCAGTAATCGGGCCGGCGCCGAAGTCTCTCGAGCTGGCTAACGGCCCAAATCCAGCTATCCACTCCTTAACCCAAAGCCGACATTGCAGCCACGCCGGGTCGCCCCCATATTCGGCATCAAGCCGAAAATATGGAAATTGAAATGACTGCATTCCCCCTTCTTCCCCTGCGCGACATCGTCGTTTTTCCCGGCATGGTCGTTCCCCTCTTCGTGGGACGTGACAAATCGGTGGCGGCGCTGGAAGCGGCGATGGAGAACGGCAAGGACATCTTCCTTGTCGCCCAGCTGGACCCCGCAACCGACGATCCCGAAGCGGAAGATCTCTACGATCTGGGCGTGGTGGCGCAGGTGCTGCAAATGCTGAAACTGCCCGACGGCACCGTGCGCGTGCTGGTGGAAGGACAGTATCGCGCGAAGGTCACCGAGATGCGCACCACCGATGATTTCGTGATGGCGCAGACCGAGGAGGTCGAGGAAGTCACCGCCAGCGGGACAGAGGTGACGGCCATGATGCGCAGCGCGCTTGGCCAGTTCATCGAATATGCCAAGTCCAACAAGAAGCTTTCCGACGAGCTGGAAGAAGAGCTGAACGCGATCGACGATGCGGGCCGCCTGGCCGATGCCATCGCCGCGAACCTCTCTGCCAAGGTGGATGCCAAGCAGCAGTTGCTGGCCGAAAGCGAAGCGCTGAAGCGGCTGGAAATGGTGTTCTCCGTGATGGAGGGCGAGCTTTCCGTGCTGCAGGTGGAAAAGAAGATCCGTGGCCGCGTGAAGCGGCAGATGGAGAAGACGCAGCGCGAATATTACCTCAACGAACAGCTGAAGGCGATCCAGAACGAGCTGGGCGGCGAAGGCGAAGATGGTGACGAGCTGGCCGAACTGGCCCGGCAGATTGAGGAAACCAAGCTTTCCAAGGAAGCCAAGGCCAAGGCCGAGGGTGAGCTGAAGAAGCTGCGCTCCATGCAGCCGATGAGCGCCGAGGCAACCGTTGTCCGCAACTACCTCGAGGTGTTGCTGGGCCTGCCGTGGGGCAAGAAATCCAAGCTGAAGAAGGATATCGGCAAGGCGCAGGAAGTGCTGGATGCCGATCACTACGCGCTGGAAAAGGTGAAGGATCGCATCGTCGAATACCTGGCCGTGCAGGCGCGCACCAACAAGCTGAAAGGGCCGATCCTGTGCCTCGTCGGCCCGCCGGGCGTGGGCAAGACCAGCCTGGGCAAGAGCATCGCCAAGGCGACCGGCCGCGAGTTCATCCGCCAGTCGTTGGGCGGCGTGCGGGACGAGGCCGAGATCCGCGGCCACCGCCGCACCTATATCGGCTCGCTCCCGGGCAAGATCGTCTCCAACCTGAAAAAGGCCGGTACCAGCAACCCGCTGTTCCTGCTGGACGAGATTGACAAGCTGGGACAGGATTTCCGCGGCGATCCGGCTTCCGCATTGCTGGAGGTGCTGGACCCCGAACAGAACAACAAGTTCCAGGACCATTACCTGGAACTGGATATCGACCTTTCGGACATCATGTTCGTTACCACGGCCAACAGCCTGAACCTGCCGCAGCCGCTGCTGGACCGGATGGAGATCATCCGGCTGGAAGGCTACACGGAAGATGAAAAGGTCGAGATTGCGCAGCGCCACCTGATCGAAAAGCAGGTGAGTGATCACGGGCTCAAGGAAGGCGAGTTCGAGCTGACCGAAGCGGGTCTGCGCGACCTGATCCGCTACTACACCCGCGAGGCCGGCGTCCGCACGCTGGAGCGCGAAATCGCCAAGCTGTGCCGCAAGTCCCTGCGCAAGATCCTGGAGAAAGAGGTGGAGAGCGTGACGATCACGCCCGAAAACCTTGATGACTTCATGGGCGTGCGCAAGTTCAAGCATGGCGTATCGGAAGAAGAGGCGCAGGTTGGCGCTGTTACCGGGCTTGCCTGGACATCGGTGGGCGGCGAATTGCTGACGATCGAAAGCGTCACGACGCCCGGCAAGGGCGAGGCGAAGACGACGGGCAAGCTGGGTGACGTGATGAACGAGTCCGTTGCGGCTGCCTTCAGCTTCGTGAAGGCGCGCGCACCTGCCTATGGCATCAAGCCCAGCATCTTCCAGCGCAAGAACATCCACATCCACCTTCCCGAAGGTGCGGTGCCCAAGGATGGCCCCAGCGCCGGTATCGGCATGGTGACTTCCATCGTTTCCACGCTGACCGGCGTTCCCGTGCGGCCCGACGTGGCGATGACGGGCGAAGTTACCCTGCGTGGCCGCGTGCTCGCCATCGGCGGGCTGAAGGAAAAGCTGCTGGCCGCCCTTCGCGGCGGTATCAAGACGGTGCTGATCCCGGAAGAGAACGAGAAGGATCTGGTCGAGATTCCCGATAATGTGAAGGAGGGGCTGGAGATCATTCCCGTGGCTCACGTGGACCAGGTTCTGGAACACGCGTTGACCGCGATCCCTGCGCCTATCGAGTGGACCGAGGCGGACGATCTTGCCAGCCAGCCGCATGGCGTTGCCGGCGGCGATCCGTTGACCAGCACCGCGCACTGATCCTTATCAGCCATCAAATTGCGAAAAATGCACGCCGCGCCCATGCCGATTGGGAGGGTGCGGCGTAATTTTTATGCACTTTGTTGAGAGAAATCGGCCTTCAGGCGAAAAATGGCCCCGATTCCCGGCTTTGCCTTTGACAGGGCGCGGAAAACTCGCTCAATTCCCCGCATCGCAGAGCGATTCACCTATTTCGTCTCGAGCACAAAAGTGAGGGGGTTCTCCAGAGCATGAACAAGAACGAACTAATCGGCGCAGTAGCAGATGCCAGCGGCCTGTCGCGCAACGACGCGACCAAGGCTGTTGAAGCAGTATTCGACACCATTACCGGTACGCTTTCCAAGGGTGACGAAGTGCGCCTGGTGGGTTTCGGCACGTTCGCCGTGGCGAAGCGCAAGGCTTCCATGGGGCGCAACCCGCGCACCGGCGAGCCGATGCAGATCAAGGCATCGACCCAGCCCAAGTTCAAGGCAGGCAAGGGCCTGAAGGACGCAGTGAACTAAGCTGCGCTGAACACTCTTCTGCCAGTGGCAGATGCAAAGGGGCCGTCCTTCGGGGCGGCCCTTTTCTTTTGCCGAAACGCGCGCTCTAGCGGGTGAATTCGATCAGCGCGGTGGGCGGCGCTGCGGTGCCTGCGTCGATGTTCCACACCAGCATTTCGCCACGGGGATCGGCCACTGGCCCTTCATCGGTGTTGTTGGCCAGGATGCGGCCATCGGTAACGATGCGGAACGTCCCCTCCATCGGTCTTTGCTGAAGTGCGGGTGGCTGCCCACCTTCTCCGCTCGCCTCACCCTGCGTCATCGCGCCGAACATGCCCGTCATCATGGCGGCCATGGGGTTGCCCGCGGTGGGCGCAAAGCCGGGCGCGCTGATCCGCGCGCGCGCATCGTCTCGCAGCCTGATGGAGACGAAGGCATTCGACATGGGCATGTCTTCAAAGGTGGGGAAATCGTAATCGTGGCCCAGCGTGCTGGTGATGGAATAATCCACCACGAACACGCCTTCGCCGGCGAACTCCACGCTGTTCCAGCCAGCCTGGCGCTCCAGCATGGCAGCGATCTGCGCCATTTCTTCCTCGTCGGACATATCGACCCCGCCGATCATGCCTTCCATCATCCGGCGTTGCATCTCTGCTTCCTGCGCACGCTCGGCCAGTTCTTCCTGTGTGCAGGGCCGTTCCTTGCTTCCATCGTCGTTGTGGCATGGCTTCGCTTCTTCCGCTTCCTGCGCCAGTTCGGCCATGTCGGACAGGCCGCCCATCACGATCTCGCCCTGGTAGGTGAAGGCGAACTGCCGATCTGCATTGATATGCAGCGTGGCATCGAACGTGCCCGGCTGGAAAAGACAACCGGAGAGCAGCGCGCTGGATGCCAGCAGCGCCGTGCCTGCCGCGAAACGTTTGAAGAAGGTCATGCCCGTCATTCCCCCATGGATCGTGTCGCAATCGCGTATAGCGCAATTGCGCCGGCATTCGAAACGTTGAGGCTTTCCATGGCCTCGCTGATGGGCAGCCGCGCCAGCGCATCGCAGTGCTGGCTGACATTGTGGCGCATCCCTTCGCCCTCCGCGCCCAGCACCAGCGCGACGGGGCTGGTGGGCAGCGCCTCTGCCAGCGTGGCTTCCGCTTCGCCTGCAAGGCCGATGCGCCAGTAACCCGCTTCGGCAATATCCTCCAGCGCGCGGGAAAGGTTCACCACGCGCACCCAGGGCACCAGTTCTAGCGCGCCGGATGCGGATTTGCCGATTACGCCGCCTTCGGGCGGGGCATGGCGATCCTGCGTCACGATGGCAGCTGCATTGAACGCAGCTGCAGACCGCAGCAACGCGCCCACATTGTGTGGGTCCGTCACCTGGTCCAGCACCACGATGGGGCGGGACGGATCGCCATCCAGCACATCGGCAAGGTGAAGATCGGAAAGCGGTTCGCATTCCAGTACCAGTCCCTGGTGCGGCGCGTCTTTTGCCACCAACCGGGCCAGATCCGCCACTTCGGCGTATTCCAGCGGAAAATCTGCAGGCAGTTCGCCATCCAGCGAATCGACACCCTCGCGCGTTGCCCATAGCTTACGGTGCTGGCGGCGCGGGTTCAGCAACGCGGCTTCCACCGCATGGCGTCCCCACAGGCGCACCAAGCCCTTCGCCGCCCTGCCGGATCCCCGGCCACCCTGCATTCGCCCGGCACGTCCGCGCAGAACCTTCTTGTCTTTTTTTGCCATTTTGCCTCGCAAAGCCCAATCTTTGGAAGTCCCCTGCCAGCACGCCCATTGACAGGCAAGCAGCGCTTCGCCAAAGAGCCGCCTCTCGGCTGGAAGGCTCCCCGTTGCGGGAGCGGACCAAGGCAGGCGAAAGCCCGCTTCTGAGGCTCTGGTGTGGACAGGTGGCCGAGTGGTTAAAGGCAGCAGACTGTAAATCTGCCCGCGCAAGCGTACGCTGGTTCGAATCCAGCCCTGTCCACCACCGAGCCAGTTCTCCTCCAACGATGAAAGCAGCCGCCGATTGGCAGAGCATTGCCGTGCGACAGGTGCGAAAATGGCCGCCGCAATGTGTATTACAGCGGCCACTCCCCCCTCTCCGGCTCTCAATTCCTGTGTTTCGCCAGCGCCCGCGCGCGGTGCAGCGTGGGCTCCGTATAGCCCGAGGGTTGCTCTGCCCCGTGCACGATCAGATCGCGCGCGGCGTTGAGGGCGATGGAGCCTTCCAGATCGTGCGCCATCGGGCGGTATGACGAATCGTCCGCATTCTGTGCGTCCACGATGGCGGCCATGCGACGCAGCGCCTCGTCCACCATCCTTTCGTCCACGATGCCGTGATACAGCCAATTGGCGATATGCTGGCTGGAGATGCGCAGCGTGGCACGATCTTCCATCAGGCCAACATCGTGAATGTCCGGCACTTTGGAACAGCCGATACCGGCATCGATCCAGCGGACCATGTAACCAAGAATACCCTGGATGTTGTTGTCGAGCTCGGCTGCAATCTCCTCAGGCGACCAGTTCGCGTTGTCGCTCAGCGGTACGGTGAGCAGTTTCTTGGTCGACACCACCTGTTCAGCCGCGCGTTCCTGCTGGCAGGTCGAGACATCGCAGCGATGATAATGCGTCGCGTGCAGCGTGGCGGCGGTGGGGGAGGGCACCCAGGCCGTGCTGGCCCCGCTTCGCGGATGGCCGATCTTCCGCGCCAGCATGTCGCGCATGGCATCGGGCGCGGCCCACATGCCCTTGCCGATCTGCGCGCGGCCCGAAAAGCCGCAGGCAAGGCCGATCTGGACGTTGCGATCCTCATAGGCGGAAATCCATTCGGCCGTCTTGATATCGGCCTTGCGCTGCATGGGCCCGGCCAGCATCGAAGTGTGGATCTCGTCCCCCGTGCGATCAAGGAAGCCGGTGTTGATGAAGAACACACGATACTTCACGGCGTGGATGCAGGCGGCAAGGTTTGCGCTGGTGCGCCGTTCCTCGTCCATCACGCCGATCTTCAGCGTGTGACGCGCCAGGCCCAGCAAATCCTCAACCGCATTAAACAACGCGTTGGCAAAGGCACATTCTTCCGGCCCGTGCATCTTCGGCTTCACGATATAAATCGAGCCCGCGGGGCTGTTGCGCAAACGGCCCAGCGCCTTCAGATCGTGCAGGCCGATCAGCGCGGTGATGGCGGCATCGAGAATGCCTTCGTGGATCTCGGACCCATCGGGCAGGCGAATGGCTGGTGTCGTCATCAGGTGGCCGACATTTCGCACCAGCAGCAGGCTGCGGCTGCGCAGGGTGTGCTCGTCGCCGTTCGGATCGCGATAGGTGCGATCAGGATTGGCAGTGCGCACAACCTTGGCATTGCCCTTGGTGAAGCTAGCGACAAGATCGCCGCGCAGCGCGCCCAGCCAGTTGCGATAGGCGGCGGCCTTGTCCTGCGCGTCCACCGCAGCAACCGAATCTTCCAGGTCCACGATGGTGGATAGCGCGGATTCGAGGCGCATGTCGGCAATGCCTGCGGGGTCGTCCGCTCCGATTTCGGATGCGGGATCGATCACGATCTCGATATGCAGCCCATTGCAGCGCAGCAGGATATTGTCGCCAATCGTCCCGAGGAACTGATCGGGCCGGGCGAGGTCGGGCCGGCCGCCTGTCCAGTTTGCCCAACTGCCGGTCGCCAGCGGCACGGCATCGTCCAGCAGTGCCTTGGCCCATGCGATCACGCGCGCGCCGCGCTGCTTGTCATAAGCGGTGGCTGTGGGCGTGGCGCCATCCAGCGCATCCGTGCCGTAGAGCGCATCGTAGAGGCTGCCCCACCGCGCATTGACGGCATTGAGCACGAAGCGCGCGTTGAGCGCAGGGACCACCAGCTGCGGGCCGGCGATGGTGGAAATTTCGGGATCGACGCCGCTCGTGCAAATTGTGAAAGGCGCAGGCTCTGGCACGAGGTATTCCATATCCTCCAGAACCTGTTGCGGCACGCCAGTGCCTGCGGTGGGGTTATCGCGGTGCCATTGGTCTATGGCCTCCTGCAGATCCTCGCGCCGCTGCAACAGCGCGCGGTTCTGCGGCGTGAATTCTTCGGCAAGGCTTGCCAGGCCAGACCAGAAGCGTTCGGCATCGATACCGGTGCCGGGCAGGGCCTCGCTCTCCACGAAGTCGGCCAGTTCGCCTGCAACGGCCAACCCCGCGCGCTGGACGTATCCATCGCGCGGGGCGGCATCGGCGCTTTGCGAAGTCTCTCGAAGGGCGCTGGTGGTCATCGGGCGAAGCGCCCCATGCGGTGGTGCAGGTTCACCAGCTTGCGGGTCTCTGCCGTGTCTTCACCGTTGCGGATGGCCGTTGCCAGCGCGTTGCGGATCAGGCTGAAATCCTCCGTCGAGAAAACGGGGCGGGCGATCGTGGGTTCTGCCATTGTATTTCTCCTTGGGTTCTTGCCGGATCAGGCGGCAAACTGGTTCATGGTGTTGTCTTTTCCGCCAGCTTTCAGAGCAGCCTCGCCGGCGAAGGCTTCCTTGTGGTCGTCCCCGATGTCGGAGCCGGCCATGTTCTGGTGCTTCACGCAGGCGATGCCCTGGCGGATTTCCTCGCGCTGCACCTGCTTGACGTAGCCGAGCATGCCTTCCTCGCCGAAGTAGCGCTTGGCGAGGTTATCCGTGCTGAGTGCCGCCGTGTGATAGGTGGGCAGGGTGATCAGGTGGTGGAAGATACCGGCCCGCTTCGCGCCATCGCGCTGGAAGGTGCGGATCTTCTCGTCGGCTTCCTGCGCCAGCTCGCTGTCGTCGTAATGCTGGCTCATCAGCTGGGCCCGCTCGTACATCGACAGGTCGCGGCCCTCGGCTTCCCAGGAGTCATACACCTGCTGGCGGAAGTTCAGCGTCCAGTTGAAGCTGGGCGAATTGTTGTAGACCAGCTTGGCGTTCGGGCAGACTTCGCGGATACGCTCCACCATGCCGGCGATCTGCTCGACATGCGGTTTTTCCGTTTCGATCCACAGCAGGTCCGCGCCGTTCTGCAAGGCGGTGATGCAGTCGAGAACGCAGCGGTCCTCTCCGGTGCCGGGGCGGAACTGGAACAGGTTGGACGGCAGGCGCTTGGGACGCACCAGCGAACCGTCGCGGTTGATGAGCACATCGCCCGCTTCGCCAACGCCATCCACCGGTTCGCAATCCAGGAAGCGGTTGTACTGATCACCCAGATCGCCCGGTTCACGGGTGAAGGCGATCTGCTTGGTCAGGCCAGCGCCAAGGCTGTCCGTACGGGCAACAATGATGCCTTCGGGCACGCCGAGTTCGAGGAAGGCGTAACGGATGGCGCGGATCTTCTGGAGGAAATCCTCGTGCGGAACGGTAACCTTGCCGTCCTGATGGCCGCACTGCTTCTCGTCCGAGACCTGGTTCTCGATCTGCAGCGCGCAGGCGCCTGCCTCGATCATCTTGCGGGCAAGCAGGTAAGTCGCCTCGGCATTGCCGAAACCTGCATCGATGTCTGCGATGATCGGCACGACGTGCGTTTCGTGACCGTCGATGGCCTTTTGCGCCGCAGCAGCCGCGGCCTCGTCACCTGCTTCGCGGGCGTCGTCCAGTTCGCGGAACAGGCCGCCAAGTTCGCGAGCGTCCGCCTGGCGAAGAAAGGTGTAAAGCTCCTCGATCAGGGCGGGAACGCTGGTCTTCTCGTGCATGGATTGGTCGGGCAGGGGCCCGAACTCGCTGCGCAGCGCGGCGATCATCCAGCCCGACAGGTAGAGGTAACGGCCCTTGGTGGTGCCGAAATGCTTCTTGATGGAGATCATCTTCTGCTGGCCGATGAACCCGTGCCAGCAACCAAGCGACTGCGTGTATTGGGCGGGGTCGGCATCGTATGCGTCCATATCGGCGCGCATGATCTTCGCCGTGTATTTCGCGATATCCAGACCGGTCTGAAAGCGGTTCTGCGTGCGCAGGCGCGCCACGAATTCCGGGTCAACACCCTGCCAGTCGCCGCCAAGGCGATGCTTGATGGAAGACTGGCGGTGGATTTCTTCGAAATAGGTCATGGGAAAAAGCGGTCCTTCGATTGATTGGCTTGAGGACGCTTTTGTCATTCGATGGAGGCGCTGTCGCACGATACGGTGTAATGTTGTCGAACTTTACAGGATTTGCATGTATAGTTGTAAAGTCCGCACTTCGACAGGAGCCAGCCATGGCCGCCAAGACCCTCTACCTCGGGCCCCGCCTGAAAAAACTGCGCCGCGAACTGGGGCTGACACAGGCCAATATGGCCAGCGATCTGGACATTTCCGCCAGCTACATCGCCCTGATGGAGCGCAACCAGCGGCCCGTGACTGCGGAAATGCTGCTGAAGCTGGCGACGACTTATCGTATCAACGTGGCGGATCTTGCGGATGAAGACGCGGACGAAACCTCCGCCCGCCTGCAGTCGGCCCTGCGCGATCCGCTGTTTGCCGACATCGCTATCGAACCGCTGGACATAGAGGATATCGCAACAAGCTATCCAGGCATGGCGGAGGCATTGCTGCGCCTGCATACGGCATTCGGGGAGGAGCAGATGGCCCTCGCCGCGCGCCGCGAAGTGCGGCAGGGCGGGCGCGACGACGCTACCGCAGACCCGGTGGCAGAGGCGCGCACATTCCTGGCCGCGCGCCGCAACTGCTTCCCCACACTGGACGACAGCGCCGCGGACATGGCTGCAAAGCTGGACACGTTTGAGGCGATGCGAGCCCACATCGCGGATCAGCACGGGCTGGATGTGCGACTTTCCGACGATGGGCTGCTGCGCGGCGGGATGCGCTGGCACGATTACCATCGACGCCGCATCCACATCTCCGAACGGCTGGATCATTCCGGCAGACGCTTCCAGGCGGCATTGCAGATCGCCATCATGGAGCAGGGGGCGGACATCGATGCGCTGGTGGGTGAAGGGCGCTTTTCGGGCGAGGATAGCGAGCGGCTGGTGCGCCGCGCTCTCCAGTCGTACTGGGCCGCCGCGCTGCTGATGCCCTATCGCGCGTTCCGCAAGGCGGCGGAGGATCTGCGTTATGACGTCGAGGCGCTGGCCGGACGTTTTGCCGTCAGCTTCGAACAGGCGTCCCACAGGCTCACCACCCTGCAGAAACCGGGCGAGGAGGGCGTGCCGTTCTTCTTCCTGCGGGTGGACAGGGCAGGCAATGTGTCAAAGCGGCTGGACGGCGCGGGCTTCCCGCTGGCACGGCATGGCGGCGCGTGCCCCTTGTGGAACATCCATCAGGCCTTCACCACGCCGGGCCATATCGATGCGCAATTGATCGAGCTTCCCGATGGGGAGCAATATGTGTCGATCGCGCGCACCGTGCGGGCAGGGGGTGGGCGCTTTGGCCACCCAAGCGTGCTGCGCTCCGTCGCGCTCACATGCTCCGCGCAGCAGATGGACCGGCTGGTGTATAGAGATGTGCTGCACAACACGCAGGCTACTCCTATCGGAGTTGCATGCCGCCTTTGCCACCGCCCGCGCTGCATCGCGCGATCCGCCCCGCCGATGGGGCGCTTACTGATACCCAGCCGCTTTCGCGATAGCGGGGTGCCGTTCGATTTCTCTGCCGATTAGGCGGACGTCGCGGCAAGCTTCGCCTCTGCCATTCCGCGAACGTCCACGCGCGCCTTCAGCCGCGCGGCCAGCAGCGCAGTGCCGCTGATCTTGCGCTGGACGAACAGGATCTCGGACGGGGGCAGGTGCCAGGATGCGCGGTCCTGCGCGATGGTCATGCCTTCCTCGCGAACCGTTTTCACGAAGCTCCTGTCGCCAAAGTCGAACTTGCCGGGCTTCGAAAGCTCGGCAACGATAACGCAGATGATGGTATTCAGGCTCTCGCGATGCGCCTCGGCGGCGTTGCGGGAGAGGAACCCGGCATCGATCGCGGCCGTGGCAATGGCGTCACGATCCTGCGCCAATCCGGCCAGCAGCAGGTTGCGATAGTTTGCCGATACATGCGGCGGCACTTCGCGGGCGGCGCCGAAATCCAGCAGCACCAGACGCTCGCCGTCTTCCGACACGCGGTAATTGGCGAAATTGGGATCGGTCTGCATCAGGCCGAAGTCGAACAGTTCGCGCAGCACCAGCGAGATAAGCCGCTGCATCATCGCATCGCGCACTTCCTGTGGTTCGGTCTCCAGCGATTCGATGCCGCGGCCCGGTACGAAATCCATCGCCAGCACGTTGCGCGTGGTCAAATCGGAATGCAGGCCCGGCACGATGTAGTCGTCGTCCCCTTCCAGCAACGCGGCATAGGCGGACAGTTGCTGCGCCTCGCGCTGGTAGTCCGCCTCTTCGTGGAGTTGCGCCTTGGCCTCTTCCAGCAATGGCGCGATATCGAGGTGCTGGGGGAGCAGGCCCGACACGCGTAGCAGCGTAGCGACATTGTCGACATCGGCATCAATCGATTCGCGAACGCCGGGATATTGCACCTTGATCGCAAGGTCGCGCCCGTCGCGCGTGGTGCCGCGATGCACCTGCCCGATGGATGCAGCCGCAAGCGGGCGCGGATTGAAATAGCTGAAGTTCTTGCGCCAGCCCTGGCCCCATTCGGCGGCCAGCACGGCCTCCAGCTGCTTTGGCGGCATGGAATCGGCGTTTTCCCGCAGCCGCGCCATGATCTGGGAAAGCTCCGGCGGCAGGACATCGCCTGCATCCATCGAAACCATCTGGCCCAGCTTCATCGCCGCGCCGCGCAGGTGGGAAAGCCGGTCTGCCACGCGGCCAACATTGCCGGGCGTCAGCAGCAGTTCGTGCATCCTGGGCCTCTGACCCTGTGCAAGCCTGCGCGCGCCTTCGGAAAGGACGCCGCCGGCCACGCCGCCAGCCAGCCTGCCAAACTGGCCCAATCGCGCGCGCCTGCTGCCCGGAACGGCGCGAGAGCCGTTTTCGTTATCCTTGCGTGACATATGCAATCAAATGGGGCGCGGCGCGCAAAACGCCAGCGGGGACAAAGGTCCGTATCGCTTGTGAGCAGGCACGCGAACGCTTAGACAGACGCGATGGCTGGTGAATTGAGAGACAATCGCGGGCGCGGCGATGCCGAATGGGGCCTGCCGCCGATCCACCCGGAAGGGCGCAAATACGGCGTGATCGCAGTGGCCATCGCGCTGCTGGTGCTGCTGGTTTTCGACTGGGCTTTGCTGGGCTGGCCACTGCTGGCCCTTTCCGTGGGCGTATTCGCGTTTTTCCGCGACCCTGAACGCGTGGTGCCGCAGGGAGAGCGGATACTGGTGTCCCCGGCGGACGGCCTTGTATCCCTGATCAAGCAGGTGCCACCGCCCACCGAACTGCAGCACGATGCGCCGGAAGGCGGGAAGGGGTTGGGGGCGGAGCCGGTAACGCGCATCTCCATCTTCATGTCCGTTTTCGACGTTCATATTAACCGCTCGCCCGTTGCCGGCACGATCCGGCGCATTGTCTATATTCCGGGGCGCTTCATGAATGCCGATCTCGACAAGGCCAGCGATGAGAACGAGCGCCAGCACGTGCTGGTGGAACGCGCCGACGGTCGCACGATCGGCTTTACCCAGATTGCCGGGCTGGTGGCCCGCCGGATCGTGCCTTTCGTGAAGCCGGGCGACACTGTCGCTGCCGGGCAGCGCGTGGGGTTGATACGCTTTGGCAGCCGGGTGGACGTGTATCTGCCCGCCGGAACGGAGCCCAAGGTGCTGCTGGGCCAACGCGTTGTCGCAGGAGAAACGGTGCTGGCGGAAATCGGCACGTCCGGATTGCTGGAAGGAGTCAGCCAATGAACGCCGCCGACGATGACATGAACGACTACGATTACGACGAAGAGGCGACGGCAACCGCCGGCCCTGCATGGCTGGGCCCCAAGGCGAGCGAGCATGAGCGGGTAACGCGTTCGCGCGCGGGCAAGGGACTCTCGCTGCGATCGGTGCTGCCCAACGCGATCACGGCCGCTGCGCTGTGCTCGGGCCTCACCAGCATCCTGTTCGCGATTGGAGGGCAGTGGGAGCAATCCGTGTTCGCCATGATCCTGGCGGGCATACTCGACATGATGGACGGCCGCATCGCGCGCTTGCTGAAGGCGCAATCGCGCTTCGGTGCAGAGCTGGACAGTCTTTCCGACTCCGCCAGCTTCGGCATCGCCCCGGCGCTTGTCCTGTATATCTGGTCATTGGCGGAAATGCCGCGCTTCGGCTGGCTGGCTGCGCTGGCCTATGCCATTTGCTGCGCCCTGCGACTGGCGCGCTTCAACGCGCAGATCGACGTGGAGGATCAGCCGCACAAGTCCGCTGGCTATCTCACCGGCGTGCCCGCGCCGATGGGGGCAGGCTTTGCCTTCATGCCGATGTATCTGTGGCTGGCCACCGGCGAGGAAGTTTTCCGCGATCCCTGGCTTGTCGGACCGTGGGTGATCGCGATTGCCGTGCTGATGGTTTCCAACCTTGCAACGCCCAGCTGGAAGTCGGTCAGCCCGTCGGGGAATTTCAAGCTGGCTTTCATCGCGCTGGCAGGATTGCTGGTGGGCGGCCTGCTTATCGAGACATGGTGGACGCTGGTGCTGATCGGCGTCGTCTACCTGGCGCTGATCGCCTGGGCGGTTGTCGGCTATTCCAGGGTGAAGAGAGCCCGCCGGGCTTCTGCTACCGACGATTGTGCAGAGCCGGACGTTACGCCGCGAGAAGGTCGAAAGCCTCTTGGGGTCGACGAAGTGGATGAAGCCTTCGCGAAACGGCGCGATCCATAGCGGCCCGATCGATAGCGACGATCTCGCCGCGCACCTCTCGCCAGCGAACGAGGCCGTAGCGCATCGAATTGACGCAGGAGAGCAGGGCAACCGCTGCAACGAGGCCGAGAAATACCGAGATAGCTATTGCGATGGTCATTGGTTCAAGCCCTGTTCTTGTTCCTGTTGTGTTCCATGTTCCACTTTCGTTCCTCTGTGTCAAACAGTTTTGTTCTTCTTGCGTTCTCATCGCCGTCTGGCTCGGCCGCGCGGGGCGGCGTGCACTACTGAACGCTTGCAATCCGGGGCGATCACCCCTAGTTGCGCGCACGTCTGAAGGGCGAAAGCGATTCCCGTTTTCGCCAAGGAAGACAAATCCACATGGAAGGCACTGACATACCGGTGCCGCCCGCGGGCAATGTCGAAAGATATTCCAAGGGCCGGTTCCCCGTCTTCCAGAGGCTCAACCGGAAAGGAATTATCCTATGGCGGCTCCTACCGTCACGATGCAGCAATTGATTGAGGCCGGCGCACACTTCGGCCACCAGACCCACCGCTGGAACCCGCGGATGAAGCCGTATATCTTCGGCAGCCGCAACGGTGTCCACATCATCGACCTGTCGCAGACCGTTCCGCTGATGGCGCGCGCGCTGGACTTCGTTTCCAGCACCGTTCGCGCTGGCGGCAAGGTGCTGTTCGTCGGCACCAAGCGCCAGGCGCAGGAACCGATTGCAGAAGCGGCGCGCTCCTGCGGCCAGCACTTCGTCAACCACCGCTGGCTGGGCGGCATGCTCACCAACTGGAAGACGATCAGCCAGTCCATCAAGCGCCTGAAGAGCCTTGAAGAGCAACTGGCCGGCGACACCTCGCTGATCACCAAGAAGGAAGTTCTGCAGCTGACGCGTGAGCGTGACAAGCTGGAACTGTCGCTTGGCGGCATCCGCGACATGGGCGGCATTCCGGACGTGATGTTCGTGATCGACGCCAACAAGGAAGATCTTGCCATCAAGGAAGCCGGCGTTCTCGGCATCCCCGTGATTGGCGTGCTCGACACCAATGTGGACCCGAGCGGCATTGCCTTCCCGATCCCCGGCAATGACGATGCAAGCCGCGCCGTGCGCCTGTATTGCGATGCCGTGGCCAAGGCGGCCAGCACCGGCTCGACCGAAGGCGTGGTGGATTCCGGCGCCGACATCGGTGCCATGGACGCACCGCCTGCCGAAGCTGCCGTTGCTGAAGAAGCTCCCGCACAGGAAGCCAAGGCCGACGCCTGATCTTGTCCGTGATTGCGCGGTGAAGCCTGCGCGTCACAATTCAAATATATCGGGCCGGTTCAGCACTTTTGGTGGTGGACCGGCCTCCAATTCAATCTGAAGGAAAAACACATGGCTGCATTTTCCGCATCCGACGTGAAGGCCCTGCGCGAGAAAACCGGCGCGGGCATGATGGACGCCAAGAAGGCGCTTGAGGCAACCGATGGCGATATCGAAGCTGCGATCGACGCGCTGCGCGCCAAGGGCCTCGCCACCGCCCAGAAGAAATCCAGCCGCACCGCGGCAGAAGGCCTGGTCGGCGTTTCCGTTGAAGGCACCAAGGGCGTTGCCGTCGAGGTGAATTCCGAAACGGACTTCGTCGCCAAGAACGACAAGTTCCAGGATTTCGTCCGCAAGACGACCGATATTGCCCTGACGATGGACAGCGACGATGTCGAAGCTCTGAAGGCTGCATCCTACCCCGACGGCGGCACCGTTGCCGAGAAGCTGACTGACAACGTCGCCACCATTGGGGAGAACCAGCAGGTTCGCCGCATGAAGAGCGTTTCGGTATCGCAAGGCGCTGTCGTGCCTTACGTTCACAACGCTGCGGCTGAAGGCCTCGGCAAGATCGGCGTGCTCGTCGCCCTGGAAGGCGATGCCAACGACGACGTTCTGCAGACGCTTGGCAAGGACATTGCGCAGCACGCTGCCGCCATGTTCCCGCTCGCTCTCGATGCAGACAGCCTCGATGCAGACGTGATCGCCCGCGAACGTGCCATCGCACAGGAAAAGGCTGCCGAAAGCGGCAAGCCCGAGAACGTGCAGGAAAAGATGGTCGAAGGCGCGGTGAAGAAATACGCCAAGGAAAACGCGCTGCTCAGCCAGATCTTCGTGAAGGACGGCAAGGCTTCTGTTGAAGAGCATGTTGCCCGCACCGCCAAGGAAGCCGGCGCCACCATCAAGCTGGTGGATTATGTCCGCTATCAGCTGGGTGAAGGCATCGAAAAGGAAGAAAGCGACTTCGCAGCAGAAGTTGCGGCTGCTGTCGGCGGCTGATCGCCCTTCCATTGCAAGGCATTACAAGGGCCGCCGGACTCGTTGGGTTCGGCGGCCCTTTGTTTTGGCGGCTCCTGTTTCTGGCGATGGCGCAAAAGCGCATTGGAACCCTTGGCAGTTTCACCCGCTCGCTCTAGGAAGCCTGCCAACCCCGGTTCGAGAGGAAAATCCGCACCATGCTGCTGCCTGACACCAAACGTATCCTTCTGAAACTTTCAGGAGAGGTGCTGATGGGCGAGCAGGGGTTCGGCATCGAGCCTACATTGGTCGCGCGTCTTGCCGAAGAGGTGAAGCAGGCGAAGGACAGCGGCCTGGAAGTCTGCCTGGTAATCGGCGGCGGCAATATCTTTCGCGGCATGGCTGGCGCGGCAAAGGGGCTGGAGCGTACCACGGGCGATTACATGGGCATGCTGGCAACGGTGATGAACGCGCTGGCGATGCAATCCGCGCTGGAACAGATCGGCGTTGCGACCCGGGTGCAGAGCGCCATCCCCATGAATGCCGTTTGCGAACCTTATATCCGCCGCCGGGCGGAGCGGCACCTTGAAAAGGGCCGCATCGTCATTTTCGCAGCCGGAACTGGCAACCCCTTCTTCACCACCGATACTGGCGCTGCCCTGCGCGCTGCCGAGATGAAATGCGACGCGCTGCTGAAAGGCACCAGCGTCGACGGGGTGTATGACAAGGATCCCAAGCGGTTCGACGATGCCGTGCGGCACGAAACGATTACCTATTCTCAGGTCTTGAGTGATAACCTCAAGGTCATGGATGCTGCCGCCGTGGCGCTGTGCCGCGAGAACGACATTCCCATCGTGGTCTTCTCGATCCGGGAGAAGGGCAATGTCGCGCGCGTGCTGGCGGGCGAAGGCGTGCAGACGATAGTCAGGAAGGAAGACTGAACATGAAATACGACAAGGCCGATATCGAACGGCGCATGACCGGTGCCGTCGAAAGCCTGAAGAGCGATCTTTCGGGCCTGCGCACGGGCCGCGCGAACACCGCCCTGCTGGATCCCGTCGTGGTGGAAGTCTACGGCTCCATGATGCCGCTGAACCAGGTGGCCACCGTTTCCGCGCCGGAGCCGCGCATGCTGAGCGTGCAGGTGTGGGACAAGGCCAATGTCAGCGCCGTGGAAAAAGGGATTTCCAAGGCCAATCTCGGCCTCAACCCCATGAGCGATGGCCAGAACGTGCGTCTGCCCATGCCCGATCTGAACGAGGAGCGCCGCAAGGAGCTGGCAAAGCTCGCCGGCAACTATGCCGAGAAGGCCAAGATCGCCATCCGCAACGTGCGCCGCGACGCGAACGAGGCGTTGAAGGAAGACGAAAAGAAGAAGGAAATCTCCGAAGACGATCGCAAGCGTCTGGAGGACGAGGTCCAGAAGATGACGGATAAATACGTCGCCGACACAGAAAAGGCCGCAGAGTCCAAGGAAAAGGAAATCCTGTCGCAGTAAGCGGCGCCGGGGTTCTCTATATCCGTGTCTCAAGGCAATCACCCACGCCACGTGGCGATCATCATGGATGGCAACGGACGCTGGGCGAAGAAGCGCGGCATCCCGCGCGCCCTGGGGCACAAGCAGGGCGGGGAGGCCGTGCGCCGCACCGTGCGCGCGGCAGAGGAACTGGGGCTCGAATGCCTCACGCTCTATGCTTTCTCTTCGGAGAACTGGAAGCGCGAGGAAGGCGAGATTTCCGACCTGATGAACCTGATGCGCAGGTTCATCGAGGCCAATCTGCAGGACATGATCGAACGCCGCGTGCGGCTGAAAATCATCGGTGATTACAAGGCTTTCGCGCCCGACATTGTGGAACGACTGGAAGACGCGCTGGAGCGTACGAAGGATGGCGTTCGCACGCTGGCCGTGGCGCTTAACTATGGCGCGCAGCAGGAAATCGCCCGCGCTGCGCAACTGGCAGCGCAGGAAGGCGAGATTTCGGTCGAGGGAATAGAAAAGCATCTCTACACCGCCGATCTGCCGCCGCTGGATTTGCTGATCCGCACCAGCGGAGAGGTGCGCCTGTCGAACTTCCTGCTGTGGCAATCGGCCTATGCGGAAATGCTTTTCACAGACGTGCTGTGGCCCGATTTCGGCGAGGAGCATCTACGCGAGGCATGCGAGGAATTCGCCAGGAGGGAACGCCGTTATGGAGGACGTTGACAACCTCTCCGCCGAGCGCAAGCGCGACCGCCTGAAGCGTTATGCCCGCAGGGCCGTCACCGTTCCGCTGTCTGTCCGCACGAGCGATCTGCCCGTGCGCGCGGCCAGTGCGCTGGTGATGGTGGCGATCGCCGGATGCGCATTATGGATCGGCGGTTGGGCATGGACGACATTTGCCGGCCTGTTGGGGCTGGGCGTGTTTTACGAATGGGCATCCATCGTGATGCGCATCACGCAAAGCCTGCCGCGCCGTATCGTCGGCTTGCTGCTTGGCGTGGCCTATATCGGGTTCGGTGCGGTGGTAATCGGAACGCTTGGCAATAACGACCTGCTTGGCTTCTCAGAAGGGCGCATGCCGTGGGCCTTGATCAGCGTGGTCGCCATCGTGATTGCCACGGATACCGGCGCCTATTTCAGCGGCAGGGCCATCGGCGGCCCGAAGATCGCGCCCGCGATCAGCCCGTCCAAGACGTGGGCTGGCCTGGTTGGCGGAATGATCTGCGCCGCCCTGGTGATGGCGTGCATTTCCACCGAAGATACCGGGATGCCGATTTCGCTGGTCGGCGGCATGATCGGCGGCGCGCTGCTGGCGGTGGTGGCGCAGGCCGGCGATTTCCTCGAAAGCTGGATGAAGCGCAAGGCCGGCCTGAAGGATTCGGGCAAGCTCATTCCGGGGCACGGCGGACTGTTCGACAGGCTCGATGGTCTGCTGGCGGTTGCAATTGTAACCGGGGCAGTGCTTATCTCCCACCTTATGACTATCGGTGCTTCATGAGCGGCCAACGCTCGATTTCCATACTCGGCGCAACGGGTTCCATCGGCGATTCCACCCTCGATCTCATTCGCAATGATCGGGACCGGTGGAAGGTCGTCACTCTCAGCGCCAACTGTTCGGCGGAAAAGCTGGCAAAGCTTGCCATCGAGTTTGACGCGCAGATTGCCGTCGTGGGCGACGCAGGTTGCCTGCCTGAACTGCGCCAGCATCTCTCCGGCTCCGGCATAGAGGCCGCAGGCGGGCAGCAGGCGCTGTGCGACGCAGCAGCCCGCCCGGCCGACATAACCGTGGCCGCCATCGTCGGCTGCGCGGGCCTTGCCCCCACCATGCGCGCGATAGAGCAGAGCAACACCGTCGCGCTCGCCAACAAGGAAGCGCTGGTTTCCGCTGGCGAGGTGATGACGCGGCTCGTCGCGCAGCACGGCACCACGCTGCTGCCGGTGGACAGTGAACACAACGCCATTTTCCAGTGCCTGGAGGGCAATGACCTCGAAGACGTGCGCTGGATCACGCTGACGGCCAGCGGGGGGCCGTTTCGCACCAAGACGTGGCAGGAACTGGACGCTGCCACCCCTTCCCAGGCCGTCGCCCACCCTAATTGGGACATGGGCGCGAAGATCAGCGTCGATTCCGCCACCATGATGAACAAGGGGCTGGAATTCATCGAGGCGTTCCACCTCTTCCCCGTCGGGCTCGACCGGCTGCGCATCATCGTCCACCCGCAATCCGTGATCCATTCGATGGTGGAGTATCGCGACGGCTCTACGCTGGCCCAGCTTGGCCCCAGCGACATGCGCGTGCCCATTGCCTCCACGCTGGCATATCCGGCGCGGATGGATACGAATTGCAAGCCGCTGGACTTGGCAAGCATCGGAAATCTCAGCTTTTTTGCGCCTGACGAAGAACGTTTTCCGGCAACGCGCCTTGCGCGCGAAGCTGCCCATGCGGGCGGCGGTACGCCAGCCGTTCTCAACGCCGCGAACGAGGTGGCGGTGGCCGCCTTCCTTGCCGGTCAGCTAAAGTTCACGCAAATTTCGGCATTGTCTGCCAGAACCCTCGACAAATACGCGCCGCCTGCGCCGCAGACGCTCGACGACGTTCTCACCGTCGATGCCGAGGCGAGGGTGCGCGCGGAAGAGATGCTGGAGCTAGTCTGACGTGAATTTGGAATCCGTGCCTTTCTGGGTGTACCCCATCGGTTTTCTGCTGATGCTGGGCCCGCTCGTGGTGCTGCATGAACTGGGACACTACCTCGTGGGCCGCTGGTTCGGCGTCGGGGCGGAAGCGTTCTCGGTAGGTTTCGGCAAGGAGATTGCCGGCTATACGGACAAGCGCGGCACGCGCTGGAAGCTCTCGGCATTGCCGCTGGGCGGCTACGTGCAGTTCCAGGGTGACATGAACCCGGCAAGCCAGCCGGACGCGGATCATCAGGCGCAAAAGGGCGATTTCCAGGCTGCACCCCTGTGGCAGCGCGCGCTGATCGTGGCCGCAGGTCCGGCTGCCAACGTATTGATTGCCATCGGTATTTTTGCCGCCTTCTTCATGATTTTCGGCAACCCCGTAGCAGCCGATCCGGCGGATGAGACCGTGATTGCCGCCTTTGCGGAGGGTTCGCCCGCCGAGGAAGCCGGCCTGCAGATCGGTGACAGGATCGTGGCGGTCGACGGTGAGGAAACCACCGATTTTCGCCAGATAGCCCAGGCAATCATGCTCTATCCCGGCCAGGAACTGGACATTGCGGTTGAGCGCGACGGCGAGAACTTCACCATTCCCATCGTGGCCGAGCGCCTGGAAGTGAGTGACCAGTTCGGCAACAGCAGCGTTATCGGCCGCATCGGCGTCGAAGGCCGACCGGGCGAGCGTGTTTTCGAAACGGTTGGCCCGTTTGCGGCCATCGGTCTGGCCTGGCAGCAGTGTGTCGATACGGTGGATATGATGATTACCGGCATCGCGCAGATCATCACCGGCGATCGCTCCGTAAAGGAACTGGGCGGTCCTATCACCATCGCCAAGGTGTCTGGCGAACAACTGAGCCTCGGCTGGCTGGAATTCACCACCTTCGCCGCTCTTATCTCGCTTAATTTGGCATTCATTAACCTCCTGCCAATCCCCGCGCTCGACGGTGGGCATCTGGCTTTTTACGCGGTGGAGGCAATCCGCCGCAAACCGGCCAGCCCCCGCAGTCAGGAATGGGCGTTTCGCACCGGCATGGCTCTCGTGCTGGCACTGATGCTGTTCGTAACAGTCATCGATATTGCCAAATTGCCGGTATTCGGCAGCTAGGCGGGGAAAGGACAACACTTATCGCGCGAAACGGGGCAACTGCGCTTGATTGCCAGACTGGCATCGGGCAAGGGCGCTTCTCTCGTATGGAGCCTGCAATACCGATACCTGCTGGGGGGCAGGATACGGATCGCCGGTTTCAGATTGCGCAAGTGTCGACAAGAGTGGACGGATAATGGGTTCCAAGGCCAGGACGATAATTTCCCAGCATTACGCAGCGACCTTGCTGGGCTGCACGATGCTTGCAGGATTGCCCGCGCATGCGCTGGCGCAGGACGGTGAGGAGCCTGTCTCCATCACGCCGCCGGCGCAGCAGCAGGACGAGGCTGAGGCGCAGGGAACGCCCGCGCCCGGCGCGCAGGAACAGGGCGATGTCATCCGCTCGATCGGCGTGGCCGGCGCACAGCGTCTGGAGCCGGAAACGATCGTTTCCTATATCCAGCTGCGCCCGGGCATGGTCTACACCGCTGCCGCGGCTGACCAGGCGCTGATCGATCTTGCGAACACGGAGCTGTTCGCCGATTTCTCCATCGCCAACAACAATGGCAACGTGATCATCACGGTGGAAGAAAACCCGATCATCAATCGTGTCATCCTGGAGGGCAACCGCCGGATCGATAACGAGAAGATCATCCCCGAGATCAATCTCTCGCCCCGCCAGATCTTCACCCGCAGCCGGGTGCGCGCCGATGTTGCTCGCATCATCGAGCTGTACAAGCGGCAGGGCCGCTTCGCCGCCACGGTGGAGCCGCAGATGGTCATGCTGGACCAGAACCGCGTGGACGTGATCTTCGAGATTTCCGAAGGGCCCAAGTCCAAGGTTCGCCAGATCAACATCATCGGCAACGAAGTGTTCTCCGACGGTGACCTGCGTGACGAGATGGTGACCCGCGAAGACAGCCTTTTCGCTCTCTTCAGCTCCAACACCAGCTACGATCCCGATCGCCTGGCTTTTGACCAGCAGAAGCTTCGCCAGTTCTACCTCACGGAAGGTTACGCAGATTTCCGCGTGGTTTCGGCCGTCGCCGAACTGACGCCGGACAAGCGCGACTTTATCATCACCTATGTGGTGGAAGAAGGCGAACGTTACGAGTTCGGCGATGTCGAGGTGGTGAGCCAGCTGCGTGACTTCAGTTCCGAGCAGCTTTCCGCCGGTCTCTCCATGAAAACCGGCGACTGGTACAATGCCGAGCAGGTGGACACCACGATCGAAGGGCTGACCGAGACCGCAGGCGCCTTCGGCTACGCTTTTGCCGACGTCCGCCCGCGCATCAGCCGCAACCCCGAAACGCGCACGATGGACGTGACGTTCACCGTGTCCGACGCGCCGCGCGTGTATGTCGAGGCGATCGAGATTAACGGCAACACGCTGACGCAGGACAAGGTTGTCCGCCGTGAATTCCGCCTGGCGGAAGGCGACGCCTTCAGTTCGTTGCAGGTGGCCCGTTCATCGGCTCGCATCAACTCGCTGGGATATTTCCAGGAAAACTTCGAAGTAACGCAGGTGGAAGGCTCCAGCCCCGACCGGATCATCCTGCAGGCCAACGTGCAGGAAGAGCCGACCGGCGAACTGTCGCTTTCGGCAGGTTTCTCCTCGCTCGAAAGCTTTATCTTCAACGGCTCCATCCGCCAGAACAACTTCCGCGGACGCGGTCAGACGATCGGCCTCGGCGTGAACTATTCGCGCTATTCGCGCTCCGCCAATATCAGCTTTACCGAACCCAAGGTGTTCGACCGCGATATCGCGCTGGGCTTCGACATCTACCGCCAGGATTACAACAACGGCTATTTCGACCGTGACAACGCGACATACGAACAGGCCACCACCGGTATCTCGCTGCGCATGGGTGTCCCGCTCACCGAATATATGAGCCTGCTGGGCAGCTACACGCTGAATTACCAGGAAATCACGGTGGCAGAGCAGCAGTTCTTCGCTGACTTCGACGGTGATGGCGTTTCGCAGTGTGAGCCACTGCTGGCTGGCCGTTACCTGTGCGACGCACTGGGTGACAGGCTACAGTCCATCCTCGGCCTCTCGCTGACTTACAGCTCGCTCGACAGCCGTATCCGCCCGACGCGCGGCATGAACGTGACCACCAGCGTACAGTTCGCCGGGCTTGGCGGCGATACGCGCTATCTGCGCGCTCGTGTAAATGCGGCGCAGTATTTCCCGCTGGGTGCAGGCTTCATCGGTTCGCTGCGCCTCGAAGGCGGCTATATCAACGGCCTGGGTGACGATGTGTTGCTGACGGACCGCTTCTTCCTTGGTGAAGGCCAGATCCGCGGTTTCGACATTCGCGGCGTTGGGCCGCGCGTGGTTCGCCGCTTCTACGAACCCGATGGAGAAGATGGCCAGACGCTCATTCCGCTTGGTGATGACCGGAACCAGGACGATGCGCTTGGCGGCAACGCCTATTACCTGGCCCGTGCGGAAGTCGAAATTCCGCTGGGTTCGGGTGCGCGCGAACTTGGCCTGCGCCCCTCGCTTTTTGTCGATGTCGGCTCCGTGTTCGGTGTCGAAACCCCTCAACTTACGCAGAGCCCTCTACCCGATGGCCTGTTCATCGCGCAGCGCGACGGCGACGGCAATCCGCTTTACCAGCAGGTCAATCTGGATGCCGATGGCGATCCTGTCAGCACCGAGCTGACCACGGACCCATTCGCGCCTGACGGCCGTGAAAACTCCCCCATCGGCCGGCAGCTTCCGCCCTTCACCGAGGAATTTCTCGGCGATACGTGGAAGCCCCGCGTCACCGCCGGTATCGGCGTGAACTGGAACTCCCCATTCGGTCCGTTCAGGATTGATGTCGCTTACGATGTGCTATCGGAGCTCGGGGACGAAACGAAAACCTTTTCCTTCAATGTAGGAACGCAATTCTGATGAATACCTTCATGAAACCGGCGCTTGCCGCCGTTCTCTCTGCCGCGACCCTCGTTGCACCAGCAGCTGTGGCTCCCGCCGCTGCGCAGGACAACGAGCGCGTTGCATTCGTCAACGTGCAGGCCGTGGTGGCGAATTCCTCTGCCTTCCAGACCGCGCAAACGCAGCGCCAGACCACCTATGCATCGCAGCTGCAGCAGGCCGAAACCCGCCGCGCCGCGATCCAGGCCCAGCTCACTCCGCTGGTTCAGGCCTTCAACACCGCGCGCTCGCAGCCCAATGCCGATCAGGCTTCGCTGCAGCAGCAGGCTGCCCAGATCCAGCAGATCCAGCAGAACGGCCAGACCGAACTGCAGCAGATCCTTGCACCCGTAACGCTGAGCCAAGCCTATGTGGAAGAGCAGATCCGCGACCAGCTGGGCACCGCCGTGCAGAACGCCGCACGCGCCGAAGGCGTGACGCTGGTGATCTCGCCCGACACGATCCTGCACGCCGAATCCAGCCATAATCTCAACGAGGAAGTGCTGGCCCAGCTTAACACGCTGATCCCTTCCGCACAGCTGGTGCCGCCGAACGGCTGGCTGCCCGCAGAACTGCGCGCCCAGCAGGAAGCTGCAGCTTCCGCACAGCCCGCTGCACCGGCTGCCACCGGCCGCTAAGTCGCGAACAGAAAAGAACGAGGGGCAGGGCCATGAGCGAAACGCCTGACTACAACGTCGTCCGTATTCTCGAGGCGCTGCCCCATCGTTACCCGCTCTTGCTGGTGGACCGCGTGTCCGAGCTGGTGAAGGGCGAAAGCATCACTGCCATCAAGGGCGTGACCATGAACGAGCAGTTCTTCCAGGGTCATTTCCCCGGAAGGCCGATCATGCCAGGCGTCCTCCAGATAGAGGCGCTGGCGCAGGCCAGCGGGATCCTGGGGATCGAGACCCTCGAACTCGCGGGGACGGGCAAGCTCGTCTATTTCATGGCCATTGAAAACGCCAAGTTTCGCGCTCCGGTCGAACCGGGCTGCCTGCTTACGCTGGAAAGCAGGTTCACCCAGCAGCGCAGCAAGGTTTGCAAGTTCGATTGCAAGGCCAGCGTCGATGGCAAGGTGACCTGCGAAGTCAGCATCACCGCGATGATCGCGGACGCCTGATAGAACTTGCAATTGGGCGTAGCTGCTATTAGTGGCGCGCCTTCTCGAAATTCTTATCTGCAGATCGGTCGGAACCGGTCGAACGCAAAGGACAAATGCCATGAAGGCCGATACGCACCCCGATTACCACATGATCAACGTCAAGATGACCGACGGCACCGAATTCCAGACGCGCTCCACCTGGGGCAGCGAAGGTGATACCATGAATCTGGAAATCGACCCCACCAGCCACCCGGCATGGACCGGTGGCCCGCAGCGTCTTCAGGACGGTGGCCGCGTTGCCCAGTTCAACAAGCGTTTCGGCGGTCTTTCGCTCAAGAAGAAGTAAGCACTTCTCGCGAAACAACATGAATTCAGGGAAGGGCGGTCCGATCGGGCCGCCCTTTTCGTATGCGCGTTCAGTCGTCAGGGGTGTGGTAGACGAACAGCACCGTCACCACCGATGCCATGGCGTAGATGAAAGAACCTTTCATCGAGCCATCGCCAACCGGCGTCTGCCACATCTGGAAGAATGCCGCGCCAAAGGTCATGAACAGGCCAAACCACGTCAGCAGGGCGAAGCCGGCGGCGATTGCGGCGGCCCGCTTGGCGGCATGAAATTCAGCTACATCGTTCTTGCGCGCGGCAAGCATCTGCCAGCCACCCTTCAGGCCGAAGAACGCCGTTGCAAATTCCCCGATCAGCACGATTGCCAGCGCCAGCCATGCCAGCGCCGGGTTGTCGCTCTTGAAGAACAATGTCTCTGGATAGGCAGCCTGGTCTGCGCCCGACATGACATACACCAGCGAACCATGCGCGGCCTCAAGATTGGCGACGTTCTGAAGCGCATAGAACAGCGCATGGAGGCCGATAATTGCCACCAGCGCACATTTGATTATGCGAAGCATTTCTCGTTTCTCCCCCCGGACCCGCTGACAAGCTAACCCGAGGTGCGAGGGCTGGCAAATCCTGTTCGTCAGTCCATCAGCGGCGTATAGCGCATGACGCCGAGGCAAATCGCTTCGCCCGTATCCGCGGGATGGTTACGTCCATCGATTACAGGCACTTCCGCAAAATCGGTAAAAGACATGCCGTCAATGCAGGCCACGTTGACCCCATATCGATCGGGATCGGATCGGGTCTGGTGAAACGGATGAATGCCGCAGCAAGAGCAAAAGCGATGCTTCGCTTCGCCCGAGCCGAAGGTGTATTGCGTGAGCAGTTCCTCACCCTTCGTGATGGTCAGGGAAGCGCGCTCCACGTCCAGCATCACTACGCCTTTCATCGCGCAGATCGAGCAATTGCAGCGTCGCACGCGCGGAGTGTTGGGCATGGTAAGAGAGAACCGCACTCCACCGCAATGGCAGCCACCATCGTGCCTCGATCCAGAGGCGCTCATCCCCACGGCTTTTCTCTATACCACTTGGTTATCACGTATTTCACGCCCTTGCGCACCTTCATGCCGTGATGGAGTGTCGCTGCATTGCAGCTCTTGTCGGGGCGCCTGTTATCCCAGCACACCAGCTTGCCGATTTCTGGCTGGAAGGTTTTGCCGATCACCTTGAAGCGGGTGCCGCCGCCTGCTTCCACCTTGTTCAGATAGACCATGAAGGTCCACGTGCGGTTGCCCGCCACGCTGCAGAATTTCTCGAAATCCGCACCCTGCGGTTCGAAATAGTCGGTGTGCGGCTTGAACTCCTGCCCGACAGCATAGCGTTGGCCCTGCACCGGCTCCCCGTGCGCCCGGTCTATCCCGTTCAGCGCGAACAGTCTGTCCTCCAGTTCCTGTACGGCAGGCTCGTTTGGATCCAAATCGCAGGTTTCGCTGGTGCGGAAGTAATCGTCGCCGTTGGGATCTGCGATGGTGGACGGTCGACGATCCTTGTCGATCAGTTCGATCAGCGTCTTGCACAGTTCGGCTGACAGGAAGCCGGACTTCGTCAGCAAGGTAAGGCGGGGGGAGGGCACGCGGCGAATCCCCTGATCCCGCGCCAGAAATTCGGCAGTGGTTTCACCCGGATTCGTCATGCCAACCTGTTTAGCCGCGCGATAGCGCCTTTCAAGCCGCGAAACATTCTTTCGTCTGCCGCGGTTTGAAGCACTTTTCACTTTGCACGGGAGGTAAGTTGTGCAACAGGCCTGCCGCCGCGTCGGATACGGGTTGACCGTTTCGCGCAGACCCCTAACAGGCCGCCTCTCGGCATGTGTGCCTGGCATTGTGGCGATCGTAGCTCAGTTGGTTAGAGCGCCGGTTTGTGGTACCGGAGGTCGCGGGTTCAAATCCCGTCGGTCGCCCCATTTCCTCCAGCATTCGTGCCCGTCTTGCAAAAAGAAGAGAGGCGCGTGCAATGCCGGCATTCTGGAGTGAACCCGACTGGGACGAACACGAGCGGGTAGAGGTGGTGCACGATCGCGCATCGGGCCTTACCGCCATCATCGCGCTGCATTCCACCCACCTGGGCCCGGCTGCAGGCGGCACCCGTTTCTGGCATTACGACGATCCGGCAAAGGCCATGCGCGATGCGCTGCGCCTGTCGCGCGGCATGAGTTACAAGAACGCCATGGCCGGCCTGCCGATCGGTGGCGGCAAGGCCGTCGTCCTTCTCGACAAGACCGGCCGCAAGACGCAGGCCATGCTGCACGCCTTCGGTGACGCGGTGGAGGCTTTCGACGGGCGTTATGTCACCGCTGAAGACGTGGGTGCGACCGAAGATGACATGGTCACCATCCATTCGCGCACACAGCACGTATGTGGCCTTCCCGCAGACGAGGGTGATGCGGGTGGTGATCCCGGTCCGTTCACAGCGATGGGCATCTATCACGGCATCAAGGCCGCGATTGCGCATAAGCTGGGCAAGGAAACTACCAAGGGCGTTCACGTGGCCGTTCAGGGTTGCGGTTCCGTTGGCAGCGGCGTTGCCCGCCTGCTGGCCAAGGACGGCGCGCAGCTGACCCTTTCCGATATCGATGAAAAGCGTGCCGCAGCCGTGGCCGAGGAACTGGGCGGCAAGGCCGTTTCCGCCGAACAGGTGATGGGCGTCGAGTGCGATGTGTTCAGCCCGAATGCGCTGGGCGCGATTCTGGATGACGAGGGTATTGCACGGCTGGATTGCGCCATCGTTGCAGGCGGCGCGAACAACCAGTTGGCAAGGCCCGAGCACGGGCAGCAACTGCACGATCGCGGCATTATGTATGCACCGGACTACGTCATCAACGCAGGCGGCATTATCAATGTCAGCTACGAATATCTCTGCCGCCGCGAAGGTACGTCCTGCGACATCAATGAAGTTCGCAAGCGTATCGCCCAGATTCCGGCGCGTCTCGAAGAGATCTGGCGCGAGAGTGATGCGAGCGGTCGCCCCTCGAACGAGGTGGCCGATGCCATGGCGCAGAAGCTGATCGGTCGCTGATCGCTTCCGGCAGGCAAAACCGGCACAAATGCTCCGGTTTTCCTTGTCCGCGCGATCTGCGGCTGTAAAAGGCGCAGGCAAAGAGTGACTTTGTCCAAACCATGCATGGCTACGCCAATCCTGCCCGTTTTCTGAAGATCGCCAAGTGGCTTACCATGCCGCTTCTGGTTGGTGGCCTGCTGTTGTCTACCGGCGCTGTCCTGTGGGGGCTGTTCGCCGTTCCGCCGGACAGGTTGATGGGCGACACCGTTCGCATCCTCTTTGTCCACGTGCCCGCCGCGTGGCTGGGAATGGGCGGGTGGAGCGCGATCGCAATCGCCAGCCTGATGGAACTGGTATGGCGCCATCCGCTGGCCGCCATCGCGGCGCGTGCCGCAGCAGTTCCGGGCGCGACGTTCACGGCGATCTGCCTTGCCACCGGATCGATCTGGGGCAGGCCCACCTGGGGCACTTGGTGGGTGTGGGATGGCCGACTCACCTCCATGCTGGTGCTGTTGTTCCTTTATTTTGGCTATATCGCGTTATCCAGTTCGCTTGCGAGGGAGGGGCAATCCAGCCGGATCGCGGCTATCTTCGGCCTGGTGGGGGCTATCAATATCCCGATCATCAATCGTTCAGTCGTCTGGTGGAATAGCCTCCACCAGCCGCCCAGCATCACCATGGGCGAAAGTGCCATTGATCCGGTGTTCCTGTGGCCGTTATTGATCGCCACGCTCGGTTTCTCGCTGCTGTTTGGCGGTGTCGTGCTGGCCCGCATGCGGGCAATCCTGGCGGACATCCAGGCAGAGGCGCGGCTGCGTCGCAAGGCTTTGCAGGCAGAGGACGCCACATCGTGAGAGAGGCCCTCGATCAATGGCTGTTCGTCTATGCCGCGCTGGGCGTGACACTGGTGGCGACGCTGGCGCTGGTCATATCCAGCTGGATTGCAATGCGCCGCGCTGAAAAGCGGCGCGAGGAGACGCGCAGGAAATGAATGCGAAGAGTACAGGGCTGAAGCCGAAGCACCAGCGGCTCGTGCTGGTGGTGGTTGCGCTTGTCGCGCTGGTGGGCGCCGGTTTGCTTGCCGCCTATGCGCTGCGCAACCAGGCGAGCTATTTCTACGTGCCTGCCGATATCGCTGCCGCTCCGCCCGAAGCAGGGCAGGCCATCCGGCTGGGCGGCATGGTGGAGAACGGATCCATCGATACCGCCGCCGATGGCGTGACCGTGGAATTCGTGGTGCAGGACGGGCAGGCGCGCGTGCCGGTGAGATATGCGGGCATCGTTCCGGCCCTGTTCGTGGAAGGATCGGGCGTGGTCGCGGAAGGCAGCATGAATGCAGACGGCGTGTTTGTGGCCGACAATCTGCTGGCCAAGCATGACGAGAACTACATGCCGCGCGAACTGGAAGGCATGTCGACGGCGGAGCTTCGCGAAGAGCTGCAAGAGAGCGTGGAATGATCGCAGAAATCGGTCTTGCCGCGCTGTGGCTGGCGGCCGCGCTTGCCGTGTTGCAGCTACTGGGCGGCTTCCTCGGCGCGCGTGAGGGCGGCAGCGCGATTTCTGTGCTGGTACGGCCGGCGGCAGTGTTGCAGGCTGGCCTCTGCGCCGTTTCGTTCGGCGCGCTGGTATATGCCTTTGCTGTTACCGACCTATCTGTAAAGTTGGTGGCAACCCATTCCCATTCCATGAAACCGTTGGCCTTCAAGCTGTCGGGCGCATGGGCCAATCACGAGGGGTCCATGCTGCTGTGGATCACGGTAATGGCGCTTTCCGGTGGCCTGATCGCGCTGATAGAGCGGCGCCTGCCCGATCGCATGATGATGGCGACACTGGGAGCACAGGCCTGCGTGGCGGTGGGTTTCTATCTTTTCATTCTCCTGTCCTCCAACCCGTTCGAGCGGCTCTCTCCGGTGCCGGCAGACGGCAACGGCCTCAATCCGCTGTTGCAGGACATGGGCGTCTCCTTCCATCCACCCACGTTGTATATCGGCTACGTCGGCCTTTCCGTGGCCTTCAGCTTCGCCGTGGGCGCGCTGCTGACGCGGAACGTGACGCCAGAATTTGCCCGCGTGATGCGGCCTTGGGTTCTCGTCTCGTGGATATTCCTGACCATCGGCATCGTGGCGGGGTCCTACTGGGCCTATTACGAACTGGGCTGGGGCGGCTGGTGGTTCTGGGATCCGGTGGAGAACGCATCCCTCATGCCGTGGCTGGCGGCAACTGCACTGCTTCATTCTGCCAGTGTACTGGCGGCGCGCGATGCGCTGCGCACGTGGACGATCATGCTGGGCGTCATCGCTTTCTCGATGAGCATGCTGGGCACTTTCCTCGTGCGCTCGGGCATTCTCACCAGTGTCCATGCCTTTGCCGTCGACCCGGAGCGGGGCAGCTTCATCCTCGCTCTGCTGGCGCTGTACATCGGCGGCGCGCTGGTGCTGTTCGCCCTGCGCGCGAACACGATCGCGGAAGGTGAGCGTTTCTCGCTACTCAGCCGCGAGGGGGCATTGGTGGTGAACAACGTCGGCCTGTCCGCCATCCTCGGCATCGTGTTGCTTGGCACGCTCTATCCCCTGCTGACAGAGGCCTTCGATGTGCGCGTTTCGGTGGGCCCGCCGTATTTCAACCCGGTGAGCGCCATCTTCTTCCTGCCGATGCTGCTGATCCTGGCGGTCGGCCCGCTGCTTCGCTGGCGTAAGGACAGTTTCGACAGGATCAAGTGGCCCGTGATCATCGCAGGCGTCGCAACGCTGGCGGCACTGACCGCGGTTGCTGCCTTCAGCGAGATCGGCCTCTTGCCGCTGCTGGGCCTCGCCATGGCCGTGGGCGTCGCCATCGCCAGTTTCATGCCCCTGAAGGGGCGCAACCTCTTGCGAACGCCCCTGCCGGTGTGGGGCATGTGCGTGGCGCATTTCGGGATCGCAGTCGCACTTTTCGGCGTGGCTGCGGATACGGCCTATCAGCAGGAACGACTGGTAGCCGCCAGCGCGGGAGACGTGGTGGAAATCGGTCCGTGGCAGGCCACGCTAACCTCCATCAGCCCGGTAGCCGGCCCGAACTGGACGGCAATGCAAGGCGATCTGCTGGTGAGCTATGAAAGTGGGCCGCAACAGGATGTGCATCCGCAGGCGCGCAGTTTCTGGGCTCCTCCGGGTGAAACCAGTGAAGTCGCCCTGCTGACAAGGTGGAACGGCCAGCTGTATGTTGCGCTTGGCAATATGGCCGAGGACGGGCGCTGGCAGCTGCGCCTCTGGTGGAAGCCGTTTGTCACCTACATCTGGTATGGCGGATTGCTGATCGCCCTTGGCGGCGCGCTGTCGCTGCTGGGCCGCGTGGTGGGCGATGTGCGTCGCCGCCGCACCGAAGTGCGCGATGAAACACGCCGCGCAGAAGAAGCGGAGCTGGCCAGAGCATGAAACGCCTGCGCTACAGTCTCTGGATCATCGTCGGCATAGCCGGGCTGCTGTTTGGCCTGTTCGCCTATCAGTTGAGCCAACCGAAGGACGATTTCGTCCAGTCGGCGATGGTCGGCCAGGCGATTCCCGAGTTCGACCTGCCGGCGGTGGTGGAAAGCCGCCCCGGCCTTTCCAGCGCCGATCTGGCCGATGGCGAACCGCGCCTGCTGAACGTGTTTGCGAGCTGGTGCATTCCCTGCGCTGCCGAGGCTCCGCAGCTGGACGCGCTGGAGCGGGCCGGCGCCAACATCGTTGCTGTCGCCATTCGCGATCGGCCAGAGGATGTGGAGCGGTTCCTGGAAGTCTACGGCAACCCGTTCACCCGCATCGGGCGTGACGATATTTCCGAAGTCCAACTGGCCATCGGGTCTTCCGGCGTGCCGGAGACCTTCGTAATCGATGGCAACGGTGTCATCACGCACCAGCACATTGGCGACATTCGTGAGGACGACGTTCCGCGCCTGCTGGAAGAATTGCGCAAGGCCGGATCATGATGCGCTGGCGGCTTGCCCTTCTTGCCGCAATGGCATTCACGCTGCCCGCCGCCGCGCAGGACCGGATGCCGCCCGCGCCCTATGCATACACGCAGCTGGATGATCCGACCAAGGAGCAGCAGGCGCGTGAATTGATGCACACGCTGCGCTGTCTCAAGTGCCAGAGCCAGTCCATCGCCGATAGCGATGCACCCATGGCAGGCGACATGCGCCATCAGGTTCGCACGCGGATCGCAGCGGGGGAAAGCCCGAAGGAAGTGCGCGCGTGGCTGGTGTCCCGCTATGGCGATTACGTGAGCTACGAGCCGCAGGTGAGCTCCACCACCTGGCCGCTGTTCGTTTTACCGCTGGTACTGCTGCTGCTGGCGGGGACGATCCTGTTCCGCCGTCTCGGCGCGCGCACGAGGGAAGATAGCGCATGACCTGGCTTGTCGTGATTGCCCTTGCGCTGGTAGTTTTCGCCGTCGCTGCATTCGGCTTCGGCCTTGCGCGCGGTATGTGGACCAGCCTTGCTGCCGCCCTTGGCTTCGGGCTGGCGGGCTATGCCTTGCAAGCCAACCCGGAAATGCCATCCGCCCCCACGTCCAGCCAGCGCGATCAGGGCGCGCAGGAGTTCGACATTGTCGAGGCGCGCCGGGAATTCGTGCCACCGGCAGATCAGTCGGGCAGCAATTTTCTCCTGACATCCGATGCATGGGCGCGCCGTGGTCGTTATGCAGAAGCCGCCCAGATGCTGGCGGGCGTCACGCGGGAGAATCCCGGGGATTTCGAAGCCTGGCTGGCACAGGGTATCGCCCTGACCGAACACGCCGATGGCGCGTTGACGCAAGCTTCGCTCTACGCGTTTCAGCGGGCATCTGCGCTGAAGCCCGAGAATATCGCGCCTGGATATTTCCTCGGCGTCTCGCTGGTGCGGCAGGGCCGCCTGCTCGATGCACGGCAGGCATGGTCGGAAACGCTGCAATCGGCACCCGAAGATGCAGAAGGCCGGGCCGGGCTGGAAGAGCGTCTTTCCCGCCTCGACGCGCTGCTGGGCGCGATGCAGGCCGGGGAAGCGCCGATGGCACCGCCCACGCAGGCGACGCCGCAGCCCGAACCATCGCAGTGATGCTGCGCTGCGTCATGTTGCTAGAACCGCAGACTGCTGCTAACGCGCCCGCTTTGCCGTTTGATACGGGCCAAATGGGCTGAAAATCCATATGAGCGCTACCGGAAAAGACCGGGATTCTGCAAAGCTGAAGCTTGCCGCCGGTGCGATTGGCATCGTTTTCGGCGATATTGGCACGTCTCCTCTCTACGCGTTTCGCGAGACGTTTCGCGGTGCGCACACTTTGCCGATCGACGATCTGCACATCCTTGGCGTCGTCAGCCTGATCTTCTGGTCGATGACGCTGGTGGTGGCGATCCAGTACGTCACCATCCTGATGCGCGCCGATAACAACGGGCAGGGCGGCAGCCTTGCACTTGTGGCGCTGCTGTCTCGCAGCATTGGCAAGAGCAATCACGGCTGGCTGGTCGTGCTGCTTGGCGTTGCGGCCACCGCGCTGTTCTACGGCGACTCCATGATTACGCCTGCCATCTCGGTACTTTCGTCCGTGGAAGGCCTGACAGTGGTGGATCAACGGCTGGATCGATACGTGATCCCGATCGCGCTGGTACTGCTGATTGGCCTTTTCGTGCTGCAAAAACGCGGGACGGAGAAGGTGGGCCGGTTGTTCGCGCCGGTGATGATCCTGTATTTCTGCACCATCGCCATTCTGGGTATCGTGCAGATCTACAGCACGCCGGAAATCCTCTGGGCACTCAATCCCTATTACGCGATCCAGTTTTTCATCGTGGACAAGTGGTTTGCCTTCCTCGCGCTTGGCTCGGTGGTGCTGGCGGTGACGGGTGCTGAGGCGCTGTATTCCGACATGGGCCACTTTGGCCGCGGTCCTATGAAGCTCTCGTGGTTCGGCTTCGTCATGCCCTGCCTGCTGCTCAACTATTTCGGCCAGGGCGCGATGATCATCGGCCTGCCCGATGCCGCTGCCGAAGAAGCGATCCTCAACCCGTTCTTTTTCCTGGCGGCAGAGGAATATCGCCTGCCGCTGGTAATCCTGGCTACCTGCGCCACCTTCATCGCCAGCCAGGCGGTCATCTCCGGCGCGTTCTCCATCACCCACCAGGCGATCCAGCTGGGCTTCGTTCCCCGCCTCTCCATCCGCCACACCAGTGACGAACATCACGGCCAGATCTACATTCCCGTGGTGAACTGGGCGCTGATGGTCGCGGTGATCCTGCTGGTGCTGACGTTCCAGAACTCGTCCAATCTCGCCAGCGCCTATGGCATCGCGGTGACGGGTGCCGTCACCATCGATACCTTGCTGATGGCGGTGCTGTTCATCGGCGTCTGGAAATGGCCGAAATGGGTGGCGATACCGGTGGTGTTGCTGTTCCTCATCGTGGATGGCGCCTACTTCGCGGCCAACCTGACGAAGACGCCCGAGGGCGGCTGGTTCCCGCTGCTGGTGGGCGCGATTGCCTTCACCTTGCTGACGACGTGGGCAAAGGGCCGCCAGTTGATGCGCCAGCGCATGACGGAGGCAGGCCTGCCGCTGGATATCTTTGCAAAATCCGCTCGCGGCAGCACAGCGCGCGTGCCGGGCACGGCGATCTTCATGAATTCGGGCAGCAAGGGCACGCCATCGGCGCTGCTGCACAACATAAAACACAACAAGGTGCTGCATGAGCGGGTGATCGTGCTGACGGTGAACATCGCTGACGTGCCCTATGTCGATGACGAGCATAGGTGCAGCATAGAAGAGCTGGGCGACGGCTTCTTCCGCGTGATCCTGAACTACGGCTTCATGCAGGAAACCGATGTGCCGGCAGCGATGCAAAGGCACGAGATGTGTGGCGGCGCTTTCGACATGATGAAGACCAGCTTCTTCCTCAGCCGACAGACTCTGCTGACTTCGGACAATCCTGGAATGATGGTCTGGCGTGAAAAGCTGTTTGCATGGATGATGCGAAATGCCGCCACCCCGATGGAGTTCTTCCGCCTGCCAACCAACCGCGTGGTGGAACTGGGCAGCCAGGTTGAGATTTGACCGCGAGGCATTGCTGACATAGCCTTGGCCACCGGAGCGATTTCTGCTTCGCCCCGGTGACGGGGGGTATCAATGGCTTCACCCAAGGCGACGAGGTCGCTGGGACCCTTGATGAGCGTGTCGCTCGTCATCGGCACCATGATCGGCAGCGGGATCTATTTCCAGCCATCAGCACTGGCCCCACTCGGCTGGAACATGGCAATCGGCTGGCTGGTAAGCGGCGCGGGCGCCCTTTGCCTGGCGTTGACTTTCCGGTTTCTGATGGACGGAACAGGGGCGGGCATCCAGCACAACATCGAGAGGATCGTCGGCGAAGTGCCGGGTTTCCTTGCAATGTTTGCCTACTGGGCATCGGGCTTCACTTCGATCGCCGCGCTCACCGTTGCGGGCGGCTCCATTCTCGCCAGCTTCTTTTACGACGAGCCCACCACGCAGTCCGGCGTGCTGATGGCCTTCGGATTGCTCGGCCTGATTACCGCCATCAACCTTACCGGCACTCGCTCCGCCGGACGGCTGCAGGTGGCATCCGTCATCATCAAGATTTTCCCGTTGCTGCTGGTGATCGGTGGGCTCGCCTGGCTGCTTATCGATTCGCAGCCGGTGCAGCCCGTGGCACCTGCACCGGTCGAGATCGACGGGATTTCCGCTGCCGTCGCCCTGACGCTTTTCGCCTTTCTCGGTTTCGAGGCGGCCAGCGTACCGGTGAACAAGATTCGTAATCCTGAGAGGAACATCCCTCTTGCACTTGTTGGTGGAACCTCGTTCGTCCTTGTCATCTACCTGCTCGTCAGTCTCGGGCTGATGTTTCTGGTGCCTTGGCAGGATCTGGCAGGTTCCACTTCCCCGGTATCGGACGCGCTTGGAACCATTCTTGGACCCGTCGCAGGTTCGCTCGTCGCACTGTGCATCCTCGTAAGCGTAACGGGCTGCGCGAACGGGCTGGTTCTGATCGGGGCGGACTGTACGTATTCGATGGCGTTGCGCGGCGAGATGCCCCGCTTCTTCGCCCGCACTTCGGCCAACGGAGTGCCTTACTGCGGGGTGATCCTGCAGTTCATCGTCGTGGGCACCTTCATCATCGGCAGTACCTCTCGCGGGTTGACGGGAATGTTCACCTTCCTGGCGCTTTTGACCACCGGCGGTGTGCTCGTTTTTTATGCGATGGGCGCGGCCGCGGCGATGATGGAAAATCGCAAGCCCGCCAGATGGCCGGTGATGGCTCTTGGTGTCGCGTTTACAGCGCTGGCAGCCTACGGATCGGGCCTTGAGGTCGTTCTGTGGGTGTTCGCGCTTCTCGCCATCGGGCTGTTGGTGCGCTGGCTTTGCAGACGGTCTGCCGAGGCTGCAACGAACAAACGCCTCGCCTGAACCTTTATTCGGTGCGCGGCGGATCCTTCACCACCTCGTCGGCATCCTCGAAACTCAGGCCATGGCGCATCAGCATCGGCACCTGCGAGAAAGTGAACAGGAAGGTGAGCGGCAGGAACAGCCATAGCTTCATGCCGAGCCAGGTTTCGAAGCTGACCGTGTAGGCCAGCACGAGGTTCAGCACGGCGAGAACCTGGAAGAACCATCCCCAGTTGCGCGACAGCTTCAGCCAGCCTTCGTCGCTCAAACCTTCAAAGGCAGCTTCAAGCAGGATCTTCAGCAGGGACTTGCCCTTGGCATAACCGATCAGCAGCACGACGCTGAACAGTTCATACACCAGCGTGGGCTTCCACTGGATAAAACGTTCGTCCTGAAAGTAGATCGTCAATGCGCCGAAACCCACGATCATGGCGGTGGAGAGCCATAGCATCGGGCTGATCTTGCCAAGCCGCCACTTGCTGATGGCAAGAGCGAGAATGGCGGCGATGATGAAGGCGCCCGTGCCGCGGATCACGGCGAATATCTCACCGGAGGCATCATCTCCGGCGGTTTCGGGCGAATAGTATTTGTACACCAGGAAGAACACGAGGAGCGGGCCGTAATCGACAGCAACGTTCAGCCACCCGGACTTCGGTTTGGTCTTGGCGGGTTCATCGGCCATCAGGCTACTCCTGCAATCACGCGGGCAACGAGGTCGGGATCGAAGGGGCGCAGGTCGTCCAGCGTTTCACCCACGCCGATGGCGTGGATGGGAAGGCCATACTGCTCCGCCGCTGCCACCAGCACGCCGCCGCGCGCGGTGCCGTCCAGCTTGGTCATGATGAGGCCGGTAACGCCCGCCACTTCCTTGAAAATCTCGATCTGGCCCAGCGCGTTCTGGCCGTTTGTGGCATCCAGCACCAGGATCACATCGTGCGGCGCTTCGGGATTGAGACGGCCCAGCACTTTGCGAATCTTGGCCAGTTCATCCATCAGCTCGCGCTTGTTCTGCAGTCTGCCCGCAGTGTCCACGATCAGCGCATCGGTGCCGATCTCGGTCGCCTTCTTCACCCCGTCGAACACGATGCTGGCGGGATCGCCGCCCTCGGGTCCGGTGATGATCGGCGCGCCTATGCGTTCGGCCCACACCTTGAGCTGGCCGATGGCAGCGGCACGGAAGGTATCTCCTGCGGCCAGCATTACTTCGTAATCGTCTTCCTGCAGCCAATGGCCCAGCTTTGCGATCGTGGTGGTCTTCCCGCTGCCGTTCACGCCGATCACCAGGATCACCTGCGGACGGGGAAAAGCGGTGACTTCCAGCGGCACGGCAACCGGGCGCAGAATGGCGGCGATTTCCTCGGCGACGGCCTCTTTCAGTTCTTTCTCGGTAATGGACAGGCCGAAGCGTTTTTCTGCCAGCTTTGCGCGGATGCGTGCCGCGGCGCTGGGACCGAGATCGGAAAGGATGAGAGCATCCTCCACATCGTCCAGCGTGGCATCGTCCAGCTTCGCGGTGCTGGCAACGGCGGTGAGATTCTCGGAAAGACGGTCCGATGTCTTGCGGAAACCACCGAACAGTTTCTCGGTCCAGCTGGGTTCGCTCACTTTAGCAGGCCTTCCTCGATGGATTGGGGCGTGACGGTCACGATGGTGCCGCGCAGCGCATTGCCGGGCACCGCCACCCGCGCGAAGTTCTCAGCATAGCCATTGCCATCCCCTTCGGTAAGCACGCACAGCTTTTCGCCCACAAGGCTGTTCAGCCACGCGTCTCTTTGAGTTTTGACGGCGGCGCGCAGATCGGCCGCGCGGTTCTTGATCACTGCGCGATCCACCTGCGGCATCCTCGCGGCGGGCGTATTGGGGCGGGGCGAATAGGGAAAGATATGCCCGTGCACGATCGGTAGTTCCGCGATGATGGAACAGTTTTGCGCATGGTGCTCTTCCGTTTCCGTCGGGAAGCCGGCGATAAGGTCTGCACCCACGGCGATTTCCGGGCGAACAGCTTTCAGTCGCTGGACGAGATCGACGGCATCGCGGCGCAGATGGCGACGCTTCATGCGCTTAAGGATCAGGTCTGCCCCGTGCTGGAGCGAGAGATGCACATGCGGCATCATCCGCCGCTCGTAAGCCAGCAGCTCGAAAAGTTGCGGATCGATCTCCACGCCATCGACGGACGACATGCGCAGGCGATGTAGCTGCGGGAATTCATCGAGGATGGCGGAGACGAGCTGGCCAAGCACAGGCTCGCCGGGGAGATCGTGGCCCCAGCTTGTCACGTCCACGCCCGTCAGCACGACTTCGGGTGCACCATGATGAAGGTGGCGCTCCACCTTGCGCAGCACCTGAGCGACGGTGAGTGAGCGGCTGGAGCCGCGCCCCTGCGGAATGACGCAGAAGGTGCAGGCGTGATCGCAACCGTTCTGCACCGCGATGAACGCGCGGGTATGCGCCTTGGGAGCGGGCTGCGCGGCCTCGGGCACGTTCCACGCGCGCGCGTCCAGCTTGTCAAGGTTGGGCACCAGGCCATCAACCTCCGGCATGGCGGCAATCTGCTCGCGTTCGATATCGGCGGCGCAGCCTGTTACCAGCAGTCGTGCATCGGGTCGGGAACGGCGTGCCTTGCGGATCGCCTGCCGCGTCTGGCGCACGGCCTCTACGGTAACAGCGCAGCTGTTCACCACGACCACGTCGCTTTCCTGCGCGATCAGCGTGCGGATCCGTTCGCTTTCCGCGATGTTGAGGCGACAGCCGAGCGAAATCACCTCGGGCTGGTTGGTTGCGGAGGAATAGCTCACGCGTAATCGTCCCACTCGAAACTGCCGCGAAAGGCTTCTGTCGCAGGGCCTGTCATCGTGATCCGGTCGTCTTCACCCCATGCGATCAGCAACGGACCGCCGGGCAGGTGAACACGAACCTCGCGCTCCACCAGCCCGCGTCGCATTGCTGCGACCGCCGTGGCACAGGCGCCCGTGCCGCAGGCCCGGGTCAGGCCGACGCCGCGCTCCCACACGCGAAGGCGTATGGTATTCCTGTCCTGAACCACTGCAACATTCACGTTGATGCGCTGCGGGAACAGCGGATCCGTCTCGATCTGGGGGCCGAGCCGGTCAAGAGGAATGGCATCGGCATCGCCGACGAAGAAGATCACGTGGGGATTGCCGACATTCACAGCCAGCGGCTGTTCCAGCATTTCCCAGCCTACGGGCATGGCTGCGGTATCCATCGGATAGGCGAGGGGAATGGCATCCCACTCGAACCGCGGCTCCCCCATATCAACAGCGATGCCGCCATCCTGCGGGGTGGTGGAAAGAAGGCCGCCCTTGGTGTGGATGCTGGCTGCCTCTCCCAGCAATAAGCCAACGGCGCGCGTGGCGTTGCCGCAGGCTTCCACCTCGCCGCCATCGGAATTGAAGATGCGCATGGAGACGTCGGCCTCGTCGCTGTCTTCCAGTACGATCAATTGGTCACACCCGATGCCTAGGGTGCGATCCGCAAGAGCGCGGATTACAGGCCCCTCTAAGGCGGGCAGCGAAACCTCTCGCGCATCAAGCACGATGAAGTCATTGCCCAGGCCATGCATCTTGGTGAAGGGGATGCGCATTCCCGCCACCTAGGGCGGCGGGGCGCGTATCGCAATGGCTGGCAGAAGTGCCTAGCTCGCCTTGCGCTCTCCAAGCGCGGGGGAGGGGTGCGGTGCGCGCAGCATGTTCTGGCTTTCTAGCCGCTTTCGCGTCGTCTCCGCGTCCTCCGGCCTGCCGTAAAGATATCCCTGGCCCTTCATCTGGCCTATGCCCTGAAGCTGTGACAGGACTTCGCTGCTTTCGATGCCTTCTGCCGTCACCGGAAGGGACAGGCCCTTGCCCAGCGCAACGATCGCTTCGATCAGCGCTTTCCCGTCGCCGTCGCGGGAAAGCTCCGAAACGAAGCTGCGATCGATCTTCAACCGGTCAAACGGCAGACTGCGAAGCTGCGAGAGGCTGGAATAGCCGGTGCCAAAATCATCGAGGCTGATCTGGATACCCTGATTTTTCAGGCTGGTGACGATGGATCGCACGGCGCCCATATTCTCGTGCAGGCTGGTTTCAGTGATTTCGATTTCCAGGCGATTTGCGGGGAAGCCGCTTTCCACCAGCAGTTGCAGGAGTTTCTGTGCGAACCACGGATCGCGCAATTGGACGGGGGAGATATTGACGGAGAGGGTCAGGCTTGCGTCCCATTCCTTCGCATCCTCCAGCGCCTGCCTTATCAACTGCTCGGAAAGCTCGCCGATGAGATCGATTTCCTCTGCAATCGGGATAAATATCTCGGGGCTGACGAGGCCGTAGCGCGGGCTCTGCCAGCGGGCCAGCATCTCGAAGCCGGTAAGTTCGCCCGTCTCAAGGTCGATCTGCTGCTCGTAATAAGGAACGAATTCGCCGGCCTGGACCCCGGCGCGAATGCCTGCTTCCAGTTCGTTGCGGAAGCGAAGTTCGTCCTCCATCTGCGGCTCGAACCAGCAGGACCTGTTCCTACCGCGCTTCTTGGCCTGATACATGGCCACGTCCGCCCGGTGGATAAGGGCGTTGGTATCGGCAGGCTGCGTTTCTGCTCCCGTGCTCTGGCCGAAGGGACGATCTGTGCGGGCTATCCCGATGGATACCGTGGTCTCCACCGTCATGCCATTCGCGCTGATCGGCGCGGACACCTTGTGGACGATGGTGGCGACAAGATCCTGGATTTCCTCATGCGCGCCGAATTGGAAAGGTGCAGCACACACGAATTCGTCCCCACCGATGCGGGCCAGGATGCCGCCATTCGGCAGGGCGTTGGCGATTCGACTGGCGATGGTGGTGAGAACCATGTCGCCCATCTGGTGCCCGTTCAGATCGTTGATCTGTTTGAAATTGTCGAGATCGATCATCATCACCGCGATTTCTTCCCCCGACGGGGCCAGCGAAGCGCGCAGCGCCTCGATCGCGGGCGGGCCACTTCGGCGGTTAAGGCAACCGGTCAGCGGATCGCGCTCTGAAAGCTCACGGGCACGCTCTTCCGCCTGGCGGCGAACCTGTACTTCCTCGCGCAAATCCTTGTACCGGCGCCACCCGAACAAAAGCAGGGCGATATTCAGCAGCATCGCGTTGGTAAGCAGAAGGTCTGGGGAACGACCGCCGAAGAACCATGCTTCCACGATCTTCGGCATCAGCGTGCTGCCCGTACCGACGAAGAGGATCACGGCAGCAATGGCGATGCCAAGCGTGACCATGTCCCGCTCTGCAGTACGGATTTTCCCGTCCCCCGGCCGTGCCGATCTGTCGAGCGCCTTCTTCAAACGCATTTGTCCCTCTTTTCAGCGGGACATCTATGTTTGAACATCCTCAAAATCCGGTTAATTGCCGCGCACGCCGCATCCGGTTAGAAACCCCTTTCGTTCCAGAGGAGAAAGCATTGCCCAATAGCTGGCTGATCAAGTCCGAACCGTTCAAATATTCATGGGACCAGCTGGTCGAGGATGGAGAGACCATCTGGGATGGGGTGCGCAATCACCGCGCGGCAAACAACCTGCGGGCAATGGAAGTGGGCGATCGCCTGTTCTTCTACCATTCCAACAAGGGGCTGGAAATTGTCGGCATCGCGCAAGTGAGCGAGGCAGGCCTGATCGATCCCACAGATCCCGAAGGCAAATGGCCGACTGTTAAGGTAAAGCCGGTGCGCCCTGTGAAAAACAGTGTGACGCTGAAAGAGATAAAGGCAAATCCAACGCTTGAAGGGATTGAACTGGTTCGCCTCTCGCGCCTGTCCGTGGCCGAAATACGCCCGGAGGAGTGGGACGTCATTCTTGAAATGTCAGGGGGTTAATTTGGAACGTTTATCCCATTGTATCCGTTGTATGTTCAAAGGGCGCGCGATTGTGCAGGCCCGATCAGACAAAGGAGTTACCCATGGGTGAATTCACCGAAAAGGCAAAAGGCAACGTCAACGAAGCTGTCGGCAATGTGAAGCAGGAATCGGGCAATCCCGAAACTCGCGCCGAAGGCCGCAAGCAGGAAAAGAAGGGCGAAGCCCAGCAGTTGAAGGGTGAAGTCGAAGGCAAGCTCGGCAACGACATTTGACCTGAATTGCTAACGCAACAAAAAAAGGGTCGCTCCAGCATGAGCGGCCCCTTTTTTTGGCCTACTGCTCTCGCAGTCCGCTTACCGTTGCGCCACCTGCGTTCAATTGCTCGATGTCGGTTATGCAGTGAAGCAGGCGAATGCCTTTGCGCTGCATCGCTTCCTTCAATCCATTGTCGAACTGCGCGTTTGTTTCGATGCGCATGCCCCAACCGCCATAGCTTTCGGCCATTCGGGCAAAATCGGGGTTCGAAAGGTGCGTGGAGGCTTCGCGTCCGGGATATTCGCGTTCCTGGTGCATGCGGATCGTGCCAAAGGTCGAGTTGTCGAACACGATCGTCAGGAGGTCCAGCCCGTACTGCGCGGCCGTGGCCAGTTCCTGTCCATTCATCAGGAAATCACCATCGCCCGCCGCTGCCACTACACAGCGCTCGGGATACCGCATGGCGGCCGCGACTGCTGCAGGCACGCCATACCCCATAGCACCCGCCGTCGGCGCAAGCTGCGATGGAAAACCGGCATACGGCCAGTAACGGTGCCACCAGCCAGCGAAATTGCCTGCACCGTTGCAAATGATCGAATCTTCGGGAAGCAGCCGACGGCAACTGGCCATGGCCACTGCCAGGTCGAGATCATATTTCGCTTCCTCGCGCGGGGTGCTCCATTCCTTCCACTCTTCGTGCGCCTGCGGCCCGCAGTCGAAATCGATCACGTCGCCGTCATCCCACAGCGCTGCGCTCTCGGCGAATTCAGCCATGTCTGCGCAAACCGGCAGATCGGTGCGATAGACCCGGCCCAGTTCTGCAGGATCGGGATGCACATGGATCAGTTGCTGATCCGGATGATCGGGCGTGACGAGGGTGTAACCATCGGTGGTGGCCTCTCCCAGCCTCGCGCCAACGACCAGCATCAGATCGGCTGACTTCACGCGGTCGACCAAGGCGGGGTTTGGACCGTATCCCAGATTGCCGGCGTAGACACTCGATTGCGGCGATACGGCGTCCTGCCGCCGGAAGGCCGTGGCAACGGGCAGGCCGATACGCTCTGCAAACTGGGTGAAGTAATGCCGCGAACGCTCATTCCAGCCAGCTCCGCCCACGATGGCGAGGGGAGAGGCTGCATTACCGATCATCTCCATCATGGTTGCCATGATGTCGGGGCAGGGAGCCTGCGCAGGGCGAACCACCGCCGGGCGAATGGGCGCGTCCAGGCCCTCCTCGTGCAGCATGTCTTCCGGCAGGGCTATTACCACCGGGCCGGGCCTGCCAGAAATGGCGGTGGACCAGGCGCGGGCGATATATTCGGGAATGCGCGAAGCGTCGTCGATCCGCGCAGACCATTTCGCGATTGGCGCGAAGAAGGCGGGGAAGTCCACTTCCTGAAACCCTTCCCGGTCGCGCATGGAACGATCGACATCGCCGATGAACAGGATCATCGGCTGGCTATCCTGCATCGCCACATGAACGCCGATGCTGGCGTTGGTGGCGCCTGGCCCGCGCGTGACGAAAGCGATGCCGGGCTTTCCCGTCATTGCGCCATCGGCGCAGGCCATGAAAGCGACGCCGCCCTCCTGCCTGCAGGTGACAGTTTCAATCGCTTCGCAATCGGCCAGCGCATCCAGCACGGGAAGGAAGCTTTCGCCGGGAACGGTGAAGGCACGGTCCGCCCCTTGTTCGACAAGGCAATCGACCAGCAGGCGGGAAGCAGTTTTTGTCATGTAGCGGCGATAGACCGGAGGGGCGGGGTCGGCAACAGGTTGCACCAGTTACCAACCGTCCCGCTTGTGAACATGTCTTCACAGGCGGGAGCCAAATAGTTACCAATTCGTTAAAGCGGCATGATGAGACGTTCACTTGTCCTGACGACCGAGTCCGCCCGGCATCCGTTCCGGGCATCCCTGCCACCGCATGTGCTTGCTCGTGCAAACGAGATCGAGCGGATGGCTCCCTGGCGAGAGCGAGTGGCTCTCGGCCTGTCTCGCTCGGATTTCGAGACTGTTGCCGCGACCTATGCGGCAGGTTTCCTTGCGACGATCACCTTCATCGCCTGAGCATTACGCAGCGGCAGGCTGGGCCGCGGCGGCTTTCTCCGCCTGATACAGGCGCGCACCCAGCCATACCGAGATAAGGCACATGCCCGCGCTCAGCAGCACCTGCTCGGCCAGCGGCACGCCCACGGCGCTCAGACCCAAAGCAAAGAGTGAGCCAACCACCATAGCGCCTGAATTCACGATATTGTTGGCCGCCACCGCGCGACTGGCTTGCGAGGAGGGCACCTTGGTGGTGAGAAACGCGTAAAGCGGCACCACGAACATGCCTCCGAAAATGGCGATCATCAGCAGGCTGCCCAGCACGGCCCACGCCAGCGGGTAAGACAGGAATGTGGCGACATCCATCAATTGCGTATCGCGAAGGCCTGCGTTCCACGCCTTGCACACGAAATAGAACACCGCCACCATCACCGCCATCAGCAGGACGGAAACGGGCGAATAGCGCGCGGAAACCTTGCCCTTCAGCAGCAGGTTTACGGCAACCGAGCCCACCGCAACGCCGATGGAAAAGAATACGAGAAACAGGCTGGCGACGGTCGGGTTGGCCAGCAATACGTTCTTTGCCAGCGGGGGGAACTGGATGAAGAGGATGGAGCCGATGGTCCAGAAAAAGCTGATCGCCAGAATCGCGTAGAACACTTCGCGGTTATGGGTGCATTCGCGGATCATGCGCCATGACGATGTGAAGGGATTGAAATCCACCTTCTCCGGCTCCCCCATCGGCGGGGCAGAGGGAACCTGGCGACTGGTAAGATAGCCGATAATGGCAAATCCCATGATGGCGATGGCCGCGATCTCGACGTGGTTTGCCAGCACGCCTGCCAGAATCGTGCCCGTCATGATGGCGATGTAGGTGCCCGCTTCCACCAGCCCCGTACCCGCCAGCACCTCCTCCTTTTTCAGGTGCTGGGGCAGGATCGCGTATTTGATGGGGCCGAAAAAGGTGGAGTGAACTCCCATTGCAAACAGGGCCAGCATCAGCAGCGGAATGGCGATTGCCTCCACGGCAATGCCTTCCCAGGCCAGGAACAGGCCGAAGGCGCCCACGCTCATGATGCCGATTTCGGCAGCCTTTACCTTGCGGATGATGGCCGCTTTGTCGCGAAGATCGGCTAGTTGACCGGCAATCGCGGAAAGCAGGAAGAACGGCAGGATGAACACGGCGGATGCCGCGCCCGAAAACATCGTTTCGCTGTCGGCAGAATTATAGACGCTGTAGACGACGAACAGCACCATCGTTGTCTTGTAGAGATTATCGTTGAAGGCGTTGAGCAGCTGGGTGCAAAACAGGGGCAGGAACCGGCGTTGCTTCAGCAGATGAGTCGAGGTGAACATATTGCCTTCGCACAGCGCCCGTGGGCCATTGGCGAGGGGCTTAACGGCTTTTCTCCCAAATAGCAGCATGCAGAATACTTTTTCCCGAAGCGAATAGCGGCTAGGGCGAACGGCACCATGTGGACCTTGCCCAATATTCTCACGCTCAGCCGCATCGTCACGCTGCCGCTGCTTGGTTTCCTGCTGTGGTGGCCGGGCTGGTCGCTAGGCTATCTGATGGCCTTCGCGCTGTACTGCCTGATGGGCATTACCGACTATTTCGATGGCCTGCTGGCGCGTTCCAGCGGCGCTGTCAGCAAGCTGGGCATCTTTCTGGATCCGATTGCAGACAAGATCATGGTGGCCACCGTGATCCTGGTGCTGGCGGCGCAAGGCATCCTTCGCGGCCCCTATGTGGGCGACGCCCATGTCATCGCGGGCCTTATCATTCTGGTTCGTGAAATTGCCGTATCCGGCTTGCGCGAATTCTTGGGGGAACTTCAGGTCAGCGTGCCGGTATCGAAGCTGGCCAAGTGGAAAACCACGTTCCAGTTGGTTGCTCTTGGCTCGCTCATCTTGGGTCAGGGGCTTCCGGGCTGGAACTTCATGGCGGCGGGCGTGGAGCACAATGTGCCGCATCTCGTCGGCCTGATCACCCTGTGGGGCGCAGCGATCCTGACGATGATTACCGGTTGGGATTACCTGCGCGTGGGCCTGAAATACATGGATTGAGCGTGATACGCTGAACGATGCACGGCCTCACGTTCAGCTGTCTTCGTTTGCGGGCAAAGCCTCGTGATAGGCGATCACCGCGCGGGTGACGCTTTGCATCATTTCCATGCGCTCGATCGTCGGGCGCTCTGTCCTGCCGATCATCACTGCGACGGCGTAGGGAGAGCTATCCGGGGCGAACAGCACGCCGACGTCGTTATATCCGGATTGCTGGCCTTTCCAGAACTGGCCGGTGCCGGTCTTGTGGCTCACCACCCAGCCATCGGCGCGCGCGCCTTTCAGTCGGCGCGGGCCGCTGCGGGTGTTGGCCATTATGGTGAGAAATTGCTCCGCCCCCTCAGGTGACAGAACTTTGTCGTCGGCAATCCGGCCCAGTGCACGGGCGATGCCGAGGGGCGTTGCTCCATCCACCGGATCGGCGAGATAATTCTCAAACGCTTCCTCGCGCACTTGCGCCGGCACAAGTTCGCGCGCGGTGAAGAAATTGTTCTCGTAAGAATAGCTGTCGCGCCATTTCAGGCCGGCAATCGCGCTCTGCATCGGCTTTTCACCGGGGCCGAAGCGAATGGCTTCCAGCCCTTGCACGTCCAGCATCCGGCGCACCGCGCGCGGGCCGCCAACGCGCGTGAGGATTGCATTGTTCGCCGTGTTGTCGCTTTGCTGGATGGCGCGCTCGATCAATTCGCCCATGGTCGTTTCCACCGCGCCATCGCGCAGGATTTCTCCGCGGATCGGCTGGTGGAACAACGTCAGATCCTCCCGGCTCACGCGGATGGGAGCATCCAGGTCAAGCTGGCCTTGCTCGGCCATCAATAATGCGGTGAGAGAAACCCAGGTCTTGCTGACGCTTTGCTGGGGCAGCAGCTTGTTCTCGTTGAAGCCGGTGCTCCAGTCGCCATCCACATCCACGACGGCGATCCCCATGGATCCGCCAAATTCTTCGCCGATGGCCTCCAGCCTGGTGGCGAGTTCATCGCGCGCGGCGGCTGTCTGCGCGTCGATCGTCGGGGTAGGGGTGGGCGCAGGCTCAGCCTTGGCCACCACGGCCACACTCTCGGCCTCGGTTTCGTTGCGAATATCCTCACCCCAGGCCACGCCATAGGGCGGCTGCGGGTTGTCGGCCGTGCCGCATGCGGCCAGCGCGAGAGTGAGAGCGGATGATGGGAGAAGCGTCTTCAGATATTTCACAAGCATGCAACGAACAGGATCGCCGTAATTTCCTAGATTCATGCGAATAATCGGCTGAGAACCGATCAGCCTGCGCGCAGTTCTTCGGCCAGCAGACGAAATTCTTCGCCGCGCGGACTGTTGGCGCGCCACACCAGCGCAATCTCGCGGCTGGTCTGATCGCCCTTCAAGGGGCGTGCGACCACGTTCGTCTCGTTAAGAATACCGGCGTCGATAGCCATTCTCGGCAGCATGGTGACGCCGAGGCCATTGTCCACCATCTGGACAAGGGTGTGCAGGCTGGTGCCGATCATGGTGGCGCTGGCGCGCAATTCCGGGCGATTGCACGCTGCCAGCGCGTGTTCCTTCAGGCAATGCCCATCCTCCAGCATCAGCAATCGCCCCTCATCGATCATCGCGGGCGAGATTTCAGACGGTGGATCGCGGGGATCGTCCTTGGGGAAGGCGACATAGAGTTCATCGGAACAGATCGACGCACGCTCCACTTCGCCAGTGGCGAATGGCAGGGCCAGCAGCACGCAATCGGCACGGCCGTGATGCAGCGATTCCAGTGCCTGATCGGATGTCTCTTCACGCAGGAAAAGCTTGAGTTGAGGCCGTTCCTTGCGCAGCCGGGGCAGGATGCGCGGCAGCATGAAAGGCGCGATGGTCGGAATCACGCTCATCCGCAATTCGCCCGAGAGCGGCTTTCCCGCGGCCTGAACCAGTTCTGCCAGTTCCTCGGCTTCGCGCAGCACGCGGTGCGCCTTGGCCACCACCGAATTGCCCAGAGGCGTAAAGCGCACGACCCGGCGGCTGCGCTCCACCAGCGTCACGCCCAGCAGGGATTCCAGCTCTCGAATACCTGCGGAAAGCGTGCTTTGCGAAACGAAGCTGGCTTCCGCCGCCTTGCCGAAATGCTGGTGTTCCTGAAGCGCCACGAGGTATTGCAGCTGCTTGATCGTGGGGAGGAAGGTGCTCACCCGGCTGCGGCTTCCGTATCCGTATCCGTATCCGCCCCGGGGGTATCGGACGCTTTCTCGTCGTCGATATGGGTCATCTTCAGCCGCCCCTTCTCCACCGCGAAAGCCAGCTTGCCTTCCACCAGGTCCAGAGCATCCTTGCCGAACACTTCGAACCGCCAGCCTTCCAGCACGGGCAGCCCGCGAACGCCGGCGGCCAGTGCCTCCAGCTCGTCGGAGCGGGTGAGGAGGCGGGAAGCCACGTCGATCTCGCGCGAACGGATCTTGAGGAGGAGCTTGAGCAGGTCTGCCACCAGTGCGCCTTCCTTGCCCAGCGGTGCGCCGCGCTTGGGCTTTTCGGGCATCTCGTCCTGGCTCATCGGCTCTGCATTGGAAATCACGCGCATCAGGCGCTTGCCGATGTCATTTTCCTTCCAGGCATTGGAAAGCCCGCGAACCTTCGCAAGATCGGCCTGCTTCTTTGGTGGATGGCTGGCGAGGTCTGCCAGCGTTTCGTCACGGATGATGCGGCCGCGCGGGATGTCCTTGTCCTGCGCCTCGGTCTCGCGCCAGGCGGCAAGGGCCTTCAAACGGCCAAGGACGGCCGCGTTTCGGCCAGGAGAGCGTATGCGGCGCCACGCGATCTCCAGATCGTTCGCATAATTCGCCGGATCGGCCAATTTCTCCATCTCGGCATTCAGCCAGTGGCCGCGATCGGTCTTCACCAGCTTGTTCAGGATCTTCGGGAAGATCCTGGCGAGATAGGTAACATCGCCGATCGCGTATTCGATTTGCCGGTCGGTCAGCGGGCGGCGGCTCCAGTCGGTGAAGCGGGCGCCCTTGTCGATGGTCTTGTTCAGCCAGCTTTCCACCAGGTTGGCATAGCCGATCTGCTCGGACTGGCTGATGGCCATCATGGCGATCTGCGTGTCGAAAATGGGGTGGGGCGTCTTGCCGGTAAGGTTGTAGATGATCTCCACATCCTGCCCGCCGGCGTGGAATATCTTCAGCACGTCCTCGTTATCGGTCAAAAGGTCCAGCAGCGGCGTCATGTCCAGGCCATCGGCCAGCGGATCGACGGCGGCCGCCTCTTCCCCGTTGCCGATCTGGATCAGGCATAAAAGCGGGTAATAGGTGTTCTCGCGCATGAACTCTGTGTCCACGCACACGAAATCGTGCTGGGCCAGCCTGTCGCACAGTTCGGCCAGTGTCTTGGTGTCGGTAATCAGGGGATGGATATGCATTCGTCTTCTTTTCTGTTTGGCCGGTTCACCGCCCATACGGCCTCGCAACAGCCCGCCGGTGATCGTGTCACCTTGACAAAAGGGCCTGCTTCGCCTGTTAGCGCGCGCAAGAGAACTGGCGTTCACCCGCGCATCGCCTGCGCGCCTTTAGCGCCATAACCTGCCAAATGAAAAGAGTCCCCATGCACGCCTATCGTACCCACAACTGTGCCGCGCTTGATAAAGCGAATGTTGGCGAGACCGTTCGCCTTTCCGGCTGGATCCATCGCAAGCGCGATCACGGCGGCGTTCTGTTCGTGGATCTGCGCGATCATTACGGCATCACGCAGGTGGTGGCGGACGAGGACAGTCCGGCCCTGCAGATGCTGGATTCGCTGAAGCTGGAAAGCGTCGTCACTATCGATGGCGAGGTGAAGGCACGCGATGCAGAGGCCGTGAACGCCAACCTGCCCACCGGCGAGATCGAGGTGTTCGCGCGCTCCGTCACCGTGCAGAGCCACGCCAACGAGCTGCCGCTGATCGTGAATTCCACGGAGGATTATCCGGAAGACACCCGTCTGAAGTATCGCTTCGTCGATCTTCGGCGCGAGCGGGTGCACAACAACATCATGCTGCGCAACCGGGTGATCACCTCGCTGCGCCGTCGGATGACCGATCAGGGTTTCTCGGAGTTCCAGACGCCGATCCTGGGCGCGTCCAGCCCCGAGGGCGCGCGCGATTACCTGGTGCCCAGCCGCCTGCATCCCGGCCGCTTCTACGCGCTGCCGCAAGCCCCGCAGATGTTCAAGCAGCTGCTGATGGTGGCAGGCTTCGACCGCTATTTCCAGATCGCACCGTGCTTCCGCGACGAAGACTTGCGCGCCGATCGCAGCCCCGAGTTCTACCAGCTCGATTTCGAGATGAGCTTCGTCACGCAGGAAGACGTTTTCCAGGCAATCGAGCCGGTGCTCGCCGGTGTGTTCGAGGAATTCGGCGAGAACAAGAGCGTCACGCCCGCCGGTGAATTTCCGCGCATCCCCTATGCCGAGACGATGCTGAAATACGGCACCGACAAACCCGATTTGCGCAACCCGATCATCATCACGGATGTTTCGCACCACTTCGAGAAGTCCGGCTTCGGCATCTTCGAGAAGATCGTTGGCGGCGGCGGCGTGGTTCGCGCCATTCCGGCCCCGAACACCAATGAAAAGAGCCGCAAGTTCTTCGACGAGATGAACGACTGGGCGCGCAAGGAAGGCTATTCCGGCCTCGGCTACGTCACTCGCAAGGGCGGCGAATTTGGCGGCCCTATCGCCAAGAACCACGGGCCCGAGGAAATGGCCAAGCTCTACGACGAGCTGGGCCTTGGCGAGAATGACGGCCTGTTCTTTGCCGCCGGCAAGGAAAAGGAAGCCGTGAAGCTGGCAGGCGCCGCGCGCACCCGCGTGGGCGAGACGCTGGACCTGATCGAGAAGGATTGCTTCAAGTTCTGCTGGATCGTCGACTTCCCGATGTTCGAATATGACGAGGACCAGAAGCGGATCGATTTCAGTCACAATCCCTTCTCCATGCCGCAGGGCGAGATGGAGGCACTGGAAAATACCGATCCGCTGGAAATCAAGGCGTGGCAGTACGACATCGTCTGCAACGGATACGAGCTTTCAAGCGGCGCCATTCGTAACCACCGGCCGGATATCATGTACAAGGCGTTCGAAATCGCGGGCTATACGCAGGAACAGGTGGACGCCAACTTCTCCGGCATGATCGAGGCGTTCAAGCTGGGTGCGCCGCCGCATGGCGGCTCTGCCCCGGGTATCGACCGTATCGTGATGCTGCTGGCGGACGAGCCCAATATCCGCGAGGTCATCGCGTTCCCGTTGAACCAGCGCGCGCAGGATCTGATGATGGGTGCGCCCAGCGCGGTAAGCGCGCGACAGCTCCGCGATGTGCATATCCGCCTATCAGGCGAGGCGCTGGAAACCCACCAACAGGCGAGCGATGCGGAAAAGACCGACATGAACAGCGACGCTGCAAAGCGTGACGCCCCGCCGCAGGATAGCTGAAGACGTGAAAAGGGGCGCGGCTTCCGAAGAAACCGCGCCCCCTTACGATAGCGTGAAACGTGTTAATCGTACTGCTTGGAAATCATGTCGCCGAACCGTTCGCCTTCGCTGATTTCGGCATAGCATTGCTGGATAACGGTGCGTGACTGCGGATCGAGATCGTCATCTTCAAGAGCGCTTTCGAACTTGCCCTTCAGGTAATCCTCGCCTTCTTCGACACGCTCGGCAGCGGCTTCATTGCCATCTTCGAACGCATCGCTGATGCTCAACCAGAGCTGATGGGCTTCGCCGGTCATCGTGCCCTTCGTCACCAGTTCGCCGCCCTGGCGCCGGATTTCGCCATTGAGAGCCGCGACGGTCTGCTCACGCATTTCGTGACGTTTCAGCAGCGCACTTTTCAGGCTGGGGTCGGTGGCCTTTTCGGCGGCCTTGCGATAGCCCTCGATTGAGTCGAAGGCGGTGTCGGTAAGCGTCTTGAGAACGTTATTGGCAGACATATAAAATCTCCTCTGATCAAATTCTTACCCTACCAACGAGGCGGGCGATGATTGGTTCATGAGATGATCGCTTAATTCCAACGTATCGTCGCGCAGCGTAGTCGCAATGCGCTGGGAGCCTATCCCTGCGCGGCTTTCCACGCTCCCATAGAACCGAGATACACATCCACGTTTCCGAAACCCTTGCTGGCCAGCCAGCTGGCCGCGACGGTGGCGCGCATGCCGCTGGCGCACATCAGCGTGTAGGACGCCAGCGGATCGAGATCCTGCCATTCTTCGTTGAGGTGGCCAGCATAGATATGGGTCGAATCCTTGATGCAGGCTTCTTCGCGTTCGTCTGCTGCGCGCACATCGATCAATGTCCAGCCATTGCGCGATTCCTCGAGCCGGCGTCTTACCTCGTCGGTCTTGATCATCGGAACCTGGCCCAGGTCGCGGCCCTGCGCTGCGGCAGGAATGACACCGGTATATCCGCCGACGATGTTATCCAGGCCGATGCGGACAAGGTGCGTGGCTGCGGTTTCGAGCGTGCCTTCGTCAGAAGCGACAAGCGCCACGCTTTCTCCCTCGCCAACGAACCAGCCCGCGAAGGCGGGAATCATAGAGGCGGGAATGCAATAGCTGCCGCGCAGATGGCCAGCGCACCATGCGCCGGGTTCGCGCACGTCGATAAGGTGATAGGCGTCGCTATCCTCGAGCTGGGCCAGCGACAGATTGCGCGGTCGTTTCACACGCGGTGCCGCGCTGCCGCCTTCGATGTTGAGGCGTTCCATCAAGCGGAAATATGGGGGCTGGTAATGCACCTCTTGCAGCTTTGCTTCGATAAAGGCATCGCGGCTCTCGATCTGGAGGCGCGGATTGTTGCGCCGTTCGTGGCCGATGGTGGAAAACTCGCGCTCTGCCATGCCCGATCCGCAGACTGAGCCAGCGCCGTGGGCGGGATAGAGAATGGTCTGGTCGCCCAGCGCAAGAAGCTTCTGCAGGCTGTCGTAAAGCAATCCGGCCACGTCCCTTGCGCGGTCGGGATAGAAATCCGTACGACCCACGTCGCCAACGAACAGGGCATCCCCGGTAAAGACGCCCACCGGACCCTGGGGATAGGCGGTGTCATGCAGAACGAAGCTGAGGCTGTCATCCGTATGGCCCGGCGTTTCCAGCACTTCGAACTTCAACTGGCCAATCTCGACCGTCTCTCCTTCTCGCGCGGTCTTCGCGAAAGCAACCTCGCCGCCAGCGTTCGGCCCGTGCAGCACGGTGGCGCCTGTCCATTCCGAGAGGATGGGAGAGCCTGATACGAGATCCTCGTTCCGGTGAGTCTCCAGAATGTGGGTGATCGTCAGCCCTTCGGCGCGCGCTTTCTCGAGGTAGATCTCGCAATCGCGGCGCGGATCTATGACCGCTGCCTTGCCGCCGGAACCGACGAGATAGGAAAGGTGGGAGAGGCCGGGCGTCTTTATCTTTTCCAGTATCATGGCACCTCAACGGGTGATGCCCCCGCGCGGTTTCGCGAAATTCACTGAAATACCTGCCATGCTGGGGATTTCGGGCACTTGCTTTGCCTGTCAGCGTTCATTAGGGCGAAAGAGTAATTCGAAACCCCAAAGTGAGAGGGCATACATGAGCGATATCGCTGCACGCGTTAAGAAGATCGTTGTCGAGCATCTCGGCGTCGAAGAGGAAAAGGTGACTCCGGACGCCAGCTTCATCGATGACCTGGGCGCAGACAGCCTCGACATCGTCGAACTGGTCATGGCTTTTGAAGAAGAGTTCGGCGTCGAAATCCCCGATGATGCCGCCGAAAAGATCAACACGGTCGGCGATGCGAACAAGTACATCGAAGAGCACGCCTCTTAAAAGACCACTGGCCTCGTTCGCGAAAGGTCTCCCCGGACGCGGACGGGGTTGGAAGGCTCGGCCGTAAAGGCTGGGCCTTTCTTGATTGGAGAAATGACTATGCGGCGTGTCGTCGTCACCGGACTAGGCCTTGTCACACCCCTTGGCGGGGATGTCGAAACCACCTGGAAGAACCTCATCGCGGGCGAAAGCGGGATCGGAACGATCACTCGCTTCGATACCGAGGGGCAGAAATGCCTGATAGCCGGCGAGGTGAAACCCGCCGATCACCCCTGGGGCTTCGATGCGGACAAGCGCGTGGATTCCAAGGTGCAGCGGCAGGTCGATCCGTTCATTGTCTACGGCATCGATGCCGCTGGCCAGGCGCTGGAAGATGCGGGCCTCACCGAGATGGACGAGGCCGCACGGCTGCGCGCTGGCTGCTCCATCGGTTCGGGAATCGGCGGATTGCCCGGCATAGAGCTGGAATCGGTGAACCTTCACAAGCGTGGCCCGGGGCGCGTGTCGCCGCACTTCGTGCACGGGCGGCTGATCAATCTCATCAGCGGACAGGTCTCGATCAAATACGGCCTTATGGGGCCCAATCACGCGGTGGTGACGGCGTGTTCCACCGGCGCGCATTCCATTGGCGATGCCGCGCGCATGATCAAGGATGACGATGCCGACGTGATGCTGGCCGGCGGATCGGAAAGCACGATCAACCCGCTGGGCGTTGCCGGTTTCGCGCAGGCCCGCGCTCTCAATTGCAGCATGAACGATCGCCCGACCGAGGCAAGCCGTCCTTACGACAAGGACCGTGACGGCTTCGTGATGGGCGAGGGCGCTGGCGTCGTCGTCCTGGAAGAATATGAGCACGCCAAGGCGCGTGGCGCGAAGATCTATGCCGAAGTGATCGGCTATGGCCTGTCGGGCGATGCCTACCACGTCACCGCGCCGCACCCGGAGGGCAAGGGCGCGGAGAACGCGATGCGCATGGCCATCCGCAAGTCCGGCCTAGACGGCGGGGACATCGATTACGTGAATGCGCATGGCACATCCACCATGGCCGACACGATCGAACTGGCCGCGGTGAAGCGCGTGCTGGGGGACGATCTTGGCGGTGCCAGCATGAGCAGCACGAAATCCGCCATCGGCCACCTGCTGGGCGGTGCCGGCGCGGTGGAGAGCATCTTCTGTATCCTCGCCATGCGCGATCAGATCGTGCCTCCCACGCTCAATCTCACCAATCCGGACGAGGGCACCGAAGGTGTCGACCTGGTTCCGCTCACCGCGAAAAAGCGCGAAGTGAACGCAGTGCTCAACAACAGCTTCGGCTTTGGCGGCACGAATGCATCGCTCGTCATGAAGCGCGTCGAGGATTGATATGAAGAAGCTGCTCGCGGCCGTTGTCGCGCTGGGAATACTGGCGGTGGCGGCCGTGGGCGGCTGGTTCGCGCTCGGCTGGTACGGCGGCGCACAGGTGGAGGAAGAAACGGCCTTCATCGTGCCATCGGGCGCTACGCTGACATCGGTGGCGCAAAAGCTTGCCGAGGAAGGCCACATCGGTTCTGCCGACAGCTTCCTGCTGCGAGCAAAGGTGCTGGGCAGCGGTGACCCGATCAAGGCTGGCGAGTTCCTGCTGGCGGAAGGCATCAGCAATGCAGGCATTCTGGATCACCTGCAACACGGCGACGTGATTCGCCGTTTCGTCACCATTCCCGAGGGCACGCCCTCTGCAATCGTGCATGACATCCTGATGGCGGAAGACCTGCTGGTGGGCGAAATTCCTGTGCCTGAGGAAGGCAGCGTCCTGCCCGAAAGCTACGATTTCGAACGGGGTGAGGAGCGCGTTGCCGTGCTGGCCCGCATGCAGCGCGCAATGGACGAGACAATCGCCGAACTCTGGCCCCAGCGCACGGATCGAACCGTGGCCAAGACGCCGGAGGAAGCGGTGACCCTCGCTTCCATCGTGGAGAAGGAGACCGGCGTCCCCTCCGAACGTCGCATGGTGGCAGGCCTGTATTCCAACCGTATTCGGCAGGGCATCTTCCTTCAGGCCGATCCCACCATCATCTATCCGATCACGAAGGGCCGGCCGCTGGGACGCCGTATTCGCCGGTCCGAAATTGCCGACATCAACGATTACAACACTTACCAGATGGCGGGCCTGCCTTCCGGTCCCATCACAAATCCGGGCCGCGCCAGCATCGAGGCGGTGCTGAACCCAGCGGAAACCGATGCGGTGTTCATGGTGGCTGACGGCAGCGGCGGGCATGAGTTCAACGAGACGCTGCAGGAGCATAACGAGGCGGTAGAACGCTGGTTCGCGATCCGCAGGCAGCGGGGCGAAATGTGACGGGAGACGGTGGACCTGCTCCGCTTATCGTTACAGCGGAAATGCCGCCCGACCTGTTCAGCTGGGCCAACCAGCTGCGTACCGACCATTTCCCGCCGGAACGCAATTACCTGAAAGCGCATGTAACCCTGTTCCACGCCTTGCCGCCAAGCTGCGAGGCGGAACTGCGCGATTGCCTGAAATCACTGGTGAAAGACAATCCGCCGGTGCCTGGCCGCCTAGTGGGCATCATGAAGCTGGGGAAGGGCACGGCGCTGCAACTGGAGAGCGAGGGCATGATCGCCATCTGGCGCGATCTGGCAGACCGCTTCCACGGCATGCTCACCCCGCAGGACGAGCACAAGCCGCGCCTCCACGTTACCGTGCAGAACAAGGTGAGTATCGAAGCTGCCAAGGCGCTGCAGGCCGATCTGGCCCCGCGCGTGGAGCCGCGCGACTTTGCCTTCACGGGCCTGCAATACCACGCCTATCGCGGCGGCCCGTGGGAGGAGCTTGGCCGTTTCCCCTTCCGCGGAAATGCCCGCAACTCCAGATAGTGTCGACCTCGAGATCTGCGCGTTTTCAGGCGTAAATCATGCGCTTGTATATATCTTTGCGATTTGCGCGAATTGGCAGGTTGACCCCATCGCAAAGCGGACCTAAATGGCGCGCCTCGCCTCCGCCCATAGGGCCGGTTTGGCGCAGCCGGATGGCGGAGTAGCTCAGGTGGTTAGAGCAGCGGAATCATAATCCGCGTGTCGGGGGTTCAAGTCCCTCCTCCGCTACCAATCCCGAAAACAGGCCCGAATACAGGATTGCGGCATCCGGGCGTTGTTACACGCCCGGACGCGCTGGTGCCTCAGGCGTTATTGCCCTTGCGCGGCTTTGTAGGCTTAGATCCTGCGCCCTGTGGCTTGCCCTTGAACTTGGGCTTGCCCTTGGCCTTGTCGAACTTGCCGCCGGTTTTTGCCCGGGGCTTCACACGCACGCCATCGGCATTGCTGCGCGTCTTGTGGCGCTTGTCGTTCCCGCGAGGGGCGGAAGGCGGGCCGCCTTCGGAAACCTCGATCGTAACCGGATCCTCGTCCTGCTCCGCCTGAGCGGTGCGCTGGGCAGCATCGGCGAACTTTTCCGCGATGTTGCGCGGGATCTGGAAGAACGTCTCGGCAGGGCCAATACGGATCGCGCCGATTTCGTTGCGGGTTATGTGGCCACGGCGGCACAGCAGCGGCAGGATCCAGCGCGGATCGGCGTTCTGTCGACGGCCGATGTCCATGCGAAACCACACCGTATCCTCGAAACCGGGGCGATGGCGCTCTTTCTGTGCCTCGCGCCGTGCTTCGGGCGTGTTGGCGATAAGATCTTCCGGTTCCGGCATGGCAGAGCGGAAGGACTGCACCAGCATGGCGGCGATCTCGGCAGGGCTTCGCTGAGCCAGCAGACGCTCCGCCAGTTCGCGGTCCCCTTCGTCGACCTCGACCGGTTCCATCAGCTTTTCCAGCAGTCGCTCGCGGTCTTTCGCCTTGATAGCGTCGCGATCGGGCGCGTCGGTCCAGTCGGCCGAAATCTTTGCGTGGCGCAGCATGGATTCCACCCGCTTGCGCCGCGAGAAAGGCACGATCAGCACGGCCGTGCCCTTGCGCCCGGCGCGGCCCGTCCTGCCGGATCGGTGCTGCAAGGTTTCAGCATCGCGGGGGATCTCGACATGCACCACGAGGCTTAGCGTCGGCAAATCGATGCCGCGCGCCGCAACGTCGGTAGCAACGCAGACACGCGCGCGCCTGTCACGCAGGGCCTGCAGCGCCTGGTTGCGTTCGGACTGCGAATGCTCGCCAGACAGGGCAACGACGCCAAAGCCGCGCTCCTGCAAGGTTGCATGCAGGTGCCGCACCTTTTCACGCGTGGCGCAGAACAGGATGGCCGTCTCCGCCTCGTGATAGCGCAGCAGGTTCACCACCGCGTTCTCGATTTCGGGCGGGGATACCGTCACGGCCTGGTAGGAAATATCGCCGTGGCCGCGGCCTTCGCTGATCGTGGCGATGCGCAGCGCATCGCGCTGGTAACGCCGCGCCAGGTTCTCGATAGGCTTAGGCATGGTGGCGGAGAACAGCAGCGTGCGCCGCCCATCGGGCGTCGCGTCGAGAATTTCCTCAAGCTCTTCGCGAAAGCCCATGTCGAGCATTTCGTCGGCTTCATCCAGCACGACGGCGGCAAGGGCCGATAGGTCCAGCGCGCCGCGCTCCAGGTGATCGCGCAGGCGGCCTGGCGTGCCCACCACGATGGTGGCGCCCGAACGCAGGGCCTTGCGCTCTTGCGAGGGGTTCATGCCGCCAACGCAGGTCGCCACCCGGGCGCCGGTCTTTGCGTAGAGCCAGGCCAGTTCGCGGCTGACCTGCAGGGCCAGTTCGCGCGTGGGGGCGACGATCAGGGCGCGGGGCGAGGTGGCGAAGGGCACGTTGCCATCTTCGCCCAGCAGCTGCTTCGCCATGGCGAGGCCGAAAGCGATGGTTTTGCCGGAGCCGGTCTGCGCGGAAACGACCAGATCGCGTCCGTCCGCCTCCGGCTGCAGAACCTCTGCCTGAACGGCAGTGGCGGTTTCATAGCCGCGCTCTTGCAGGGCGGTTTCAAGGGTGGAGGGGAGTTCGGGAAAAGTCATTTTACGCGCTCGTATGCGGGCGTCGCCGCAGAAACGCGGCGAGCATCAGTCAGGCTTCGGAAGACGGGGAGGGGGCACGGGCTGCCGCCCTCTGATTTCCCGCCCCATAGGCGCGATAAGCCGGTTTGGCTTCAAAAAAGTGAGATTTACGTATCGGCGCCGACCGGATGCCGGCGCCAACACGTGCCAATCACATCACGCTTTGCATCAGGAAAACCTTGTTCTTCAACGTCTCGTCATGCGTGGCGCGGGCCAGAATGGCGGCCACATCGCCGCGCGCTGCCTTGCCGCCTGGATCGACTTCGTCGCCCAGGCGCATATCGCGCTGGCCGTCGTCGTCCGTCAATGCAACGGGCCGCACGATGGTGTAATCAATGCCTGAAGCCATCAGGTGCTCGTCCGCCTCGTGCTTCGCTTTCAGGTAGTGGGCCAGGTCGGAATCGGGATCGGGGTCGCCCGCGCCTACGGAACTGAGCATTACGAAATGCTTCGCGGCACTGCTCTTGGCGATGTCGATCAATTTCTTCGCGCCGTCGCGATCGATCTTGTCAGTCATCGCCTCATCCGTGTCGCCGCCAGAACCTGCTGCAAACACGACCACGTCCGCGCCGTCGCATACGTCGGACTTCAGATCCGCAAGGTCTGCACAGCGCAGTTCCGCGCCTTCGGGAAGCACGCTGGTGTCGGACGATTCGCGATGCATGGCGATGACGTGATGCCCGCTCTCCTGCAATTGCGTGGCAAGGCGTGCGCCTGTGTTTCCGGTGGCTCCGGCGATGAGAATATTCATAAGGTTTGATCCTGTGTTCGGGAATGAGTGTGGCGGCGCAATCGCTGCGCCTTCCTGCAACCAATGGACGGGCCGCCTTATCGTGCCGACTGCGTGTCGTTCTTGACCTTGCAAACCGCCCCGTTAGACCCGGCGAGCATGACGCAGCTGCCACCACCGCCCGCATTCGATCACCTGCTGGACAACGGGGCGGATGGAACTCCACTGGCCCTGTTCCTTGATTTTGATGGCACGCTGGTGGATCTGGCGCCCACGCCGGACGGTATAGAAGTGCCGCCCGGTCTTGCGAAAAAGCTGCACGAGTTATCCGACAGGCTGGAGGGGCGCCTCGCGCTGGTGAGCGGAAGGGCGATCGTTGATCTCGAGCGTCATCTCGGCCCGATGACCATCGCCAAGGCCGGATCGCACGGCAGCGATTGCCGGCACGCGGATGGAGATAACATCGGAGAAATACCTTCCGGCCTGCCGCCCGAATTGCTCGCCCGCGTTGCCGAATTTGCACAGCAGCGCGGTTTCAACCTGGAAGACAAGCCGCACGGCGCCGCCCTGCATTACCGGTCCAACCCTGCGCTGGAAGAAGAGGGCGTGAAATTTGCCGAGAGAATCGCGCAGGATGCGGACCTCGATATTAAGCGTGGCAAATGCGTGATCGAACTGGTGGGGCGCGGTGCGAACAAGGGCTCGGCCCTGCGCGGCTTCATGGAATGCGCGCCTTTCAGGGGGGCCATGCCGGTGTTCGTGGGCGACGATATTACCGACGAGGACGGGATGCGGGCCGCCAGCGATGTGGGCGGTTTCGGCGTACTGGTGGGGCAACGCGAACCCACCTGTGCGAAATACGCCCTTGCAAGCCCTGCTGCAGTGCACCATTGGTTGGGATTGTGACTGCACATCAAAGCAATTTGGACCTTTGGCCGATTGGCAACTGCCAGGTATCCGGCCTGATCGACAACCTTGGCGGCATCGTGTGGGGCTGCGTGCCCCGCGTCGATGGTGATCCTACCTTCTGCGCATTGCTGAACGGCGAATCCCAGGACGTGGGCGTCTGGCGGTTCGAGCTGGAAGGCCAGTCCAGCGCCAGCCAGGAGTATATCCGCAACACGCCGATCCTGGTTACCCGCCTTGAATCGAAGGATGGCAGCGCGGTGGAGATCCTCGATTTCTGCCCGCGTTTCGAACGCAGCGGCCGGATGTACCGGCCCGTCGCCTTCAGCCGCATCGTGCGCCCCATCACCGGCAACCCGCGCATCAAGGTGGTGCTGCGCCCGATGAAGAATTACGGTGCGGAACGGGCTGAGAGCACCAGCGGCACCAATCACATCCGCTATCTCACGCAAGGCCAGGCGCTGCGCCTCTCCACCGATGCGTCGGTGGGATACATCCTTGAAAACCGCACCTTCCGTATCGAGAGCGACACGCATTTCTTCCTCGGCCCGGACGAGCCTTTCGTCGGCAACCTGCGCGAGCAGGTGCGGCGGATGGAGCAATCCACGCGCGCATACTGGCAGAACTGGTCGCGCAGCCTGGCAACGCCATTCGAATGGCAGCAGGAGGTCATCCGCGCCGCCATCACCCTGAAGCTGTGCCAGCACGAGGAAACCGGCGCCATCGTCGCCGCGCTCACCACCTCCATTCCCGAAGCTCCGCATTCGGAACGCAACTGGGATTACCGCTACTGCTGGATCCGCGATTCCTATTACACCGTGCAGGCGTTGAACCGGCTTGGCGCGCTGGACGTGCTGGAGAAGTACCTCGCCTATCTGCGCAATATCGTGGACGATGCGAAGGGCGGGCAGATCCAGCCACTGTATTCCGTGATGGGCGTTGCCGAACTGAACGAGACGACCGCAGGCTGGCTGCCGGGCTATCGCGGCATGGGTCCGGTGCGCGTGGGCAATGCTGCCTACAAGCAGGTGCAGCACGATTGCTATGGTCAGATCGTGCTTCCCACGGTGCAGGGTTTTCTCGACAGGCGCCTGCTGCGCATGGCCGACGATCGCGATTTCGAAAGCCTGGAGCAGGTCGGTGAAATGGCCTGGAAGATGCACGATCAGCCAGACGCGGGATTGTGGGAATTTCGCACGCGGCAGGAAGTGCACACCTATTCCGCCGTGATGAGCTGGGCGGCGTGCGACAGGCTATCCACCGCGGCGCATTATCTGGAAAAGGCCGACCGCGAGAAATTCTGGCGCGACCGGGCGAACAAGATCGCTGCCACCATCGAGGCAAAGGCGTGGAAGGAAAACGGGCAGGGCGGCCACTACGGCGCCAGCTTCGAAAGCGATTACCTCGACGCCAGCCTGCTGCAATTGCTGGAATTGCGCTTCATCGATCCCGATGACGAACGCTTCCTGTCTACCTTCGAGATGATCGAGAAGGAATTGCGGCGCGGCCAGCACATGCTGCGCTATGCGGCGGAGGACGATTTCGGCGCGCCCGAAACTGCCTTCAACATCTGCACCTTCTGGCTGATCGAGGCACTTGCCCTGATGGACCGGAAGGAAGAAGCCCGCACGCTGTTCCGCACGATGCTGGATCACCGCACCGGTTCGGGCCTGCTGTCAGAGGATATGGATCTGGAAACGGGTGAACTGTGGGGGAACTTCCCGCAAACCTACTCTTTGGTTGGTATAATCAACTGCGCCTCGCTTTTGTCGAAAAGCTGGAACACCGTTCGCTAGGAGGCTTCAATGCCACGTCTCGTCGTCATCTCCAATCGCGTCGCCGTACCCAAGGCGCGCGGGGTGGCGGGCGCACAGGGCGGTCTCGCGGGCGCACTGAATGCTGCGCTAAGGGCGAACGGCGGTATCTGGTTCGGATGGTCCGGCCAGGAGACGGAGGAGTTCTCCGGTTCCATCAATTACGTGAAGTCGTCTGACGGCGTCACTACGGCCACCATTGATTTGGAACACCAGGACATCGAGGAATATTACAACGGCTACGCCAATTCCACCCTGTGGCCGCTGTTTCACTATCGCATTGATCTGACCAAGTACGAGCGCGAATTCGGCAAGGGATACGAGCGCGTAAACGAGAGGTTTGCGGAAAGCGCACTGCCGCTGATCGACAAGGACGATCTGGTCTGGGTGCACGATTATCATCTGATGCCGCTGGGCGAACGGCTGCGTTCGATGGGTGTCGAGAACCGCATGGGGTTCTTCCTCCACACGCCGTGGCCGCCCACCAATCTGTTCGTGTCGTTGCCTTATCACGAGCGGCTGGTGAAGGCGCTTCTGCATTACGATCTGCTCGGTTTTCAGAACGATGTCTGGCTCGACAGCTTCCTGCATTATTGCTGGAAGGAGATGGGCGCAGATGTGAATTACGAAACTGGCGAGGTTACGGTGGACGGGCGAACCACCGTGGCGCGCGCCTATCCCATCGGCATCGACTTCGATTTCTTCCGCAGCAAGGGCGAAACGGGCGAGGCCCGCCAGGCCGGGCAGCGCCTGCTGGCATCGACCCGCCACCGCACGGCCATGATCGGGGTGGACCGGCTGGACTATTCCAAGGGCCTGCCGGAACGCATGGATGGCATCGCCCGCTTTTTCGACCGTTATCCCGAGCGTGTGCGCGATCTCGTGTTCATCCAGATCGCGCCGCCCAGCAGGGAAGATATCGGCAGCTATCAACTGATCCGGGAAACGCTGGAACAGAAGACGGGACAGATCAACGGCGCGCGTTCCGAAGTGGACGTCGTGCCGGTGCGATATGTAAACAAGGGGCAAACCCAGGAAGAGCTCTTCGGCTACTATCGCGCGTCGAAAATCGCGCTGGTCACCCCTTTGCGGGACGGGATGAACCTGGTCGCGAAGGAATATGTCGCGGCGCAGGACCCTGACGATCCGGGCGTGCTGATCCTTTCGCGCTTTGCAGGCGCGGCACAGCAGCTGGATTGCGACGGGGAAGGGGCCTTGCTGGTAAACCCGCACAGCGCGGATGATATTTCGCATCACATCCGCATCGCCCTCGACATGCCATTGGAAGAACGCAAGAGCCGGTTCGAGAAGATGATCGTCACCGTACGCGAAGAGAATGTTCAGCGGTGGACGGAAAACTTCATCGGCGACATGAACGCACTGGGCTGACTTTACGCGGTCAGGGCCAACAGTCGCTGCCCCCTACAGGAAAGCGCGACGCGGTTTTTCCTCGTCTTTCTCGTTCCATTCCGATGCTGCCAGTTCGTCAAGACTGCGATGCTTGGGCCGGTCCTCGCGGTTGTTGAGCATTTCGTTTATCTGCCAGATCAGCGTCTTCGGCTTCACCGGTTTGCGCAGATAGCCGTGGGCTCCGTTGTAGAGCGAGCGGTGCTCATCCGCGTCGCTGGTAGCAGCGGTAAACATGATGACGGGCAGATCGTAAAGCTGGGGCGATTGGCGCACGCGGCGCAGCAGGGATGTGCCGTTCTCCTCCGGCATGTTGATATCAAGCAGCATGATATCGGGGCGACGCCAGTTGAGCAGTCGCTCGGCATCTTTCGTGTTCGTTACCCAGCCGCAGGCATGGCCCTCGGCGATCAGCACTCCGGACGTAAGCTCGGCGACGATTTCGTCGTCATCGACGATCAAGATATGAGCCATGCCTGGCAACTCCCATGGAAATTGCCAGTGCATTAACCAACGGCACGCTTACGCCGCCTCAATCCCTGCTTGGGTGTTAGCCCCTAGGGCGCTTCCCCGAAAAAATCATATTAATGTCAGCATCAGCGCCCGCACCGCCATCACGATCAATACGACGGAAGCGAGCATGAACAGGCCGAGGCGCACGGGAATGGTGTTAACTATCGACTGCCAGAAGGAATGCACGATGCGGATTGCGACATAGGCCCATGCCAGCCAGATATCGGTTGGCGAAGCGCCGCCGATCGCGAAGATCGCCACCAGAGCATAGAATATGGTGGGCTGCTCCATCAGGTGATTGTAATTGTGAGCTTTCCACTGGAGAATGTCAGGCAGAACACCGTCGAGATCGCTGCCGCGGCCACCGCGCGACTTGTCGGCCGGCATCTTCAATTTCGCCAGCGCAGGCAGGCGTGTCGCTGCCATCCACAGCAGCATGATCAAAGACCATGCCACCAGCACGGCTGCAGGTGCGAGCATTTCCAATTGCATTGCGATCATCCCCCTCGATTGTTGGCGCGAGGTTGGGCAAGTGGCTTTCAATTGTCAATTGCAACCCATCGCCGACATTTCGCTTGCTTTGGGCGAACTTTGCACCAAATGGCCCTGCCACACACCAGCAGCCATGCAATAAGGGGCGGCGAATCGCCGATCGATCACGCTATGGCCGGAGACACCGAATGACCGAATCCAAGATCAACGACACGCGCAAGGCGGAACTGCTTTCCACGCAGGTGGAGCATATCGACATTACCAGTTTCGACGCGCGGCCCATCATCGATTCCATGAAGAAGATGAGCTTCACCAGTCGCGATCTGGCCAACGCGACCGGCATCTACAACCAGATGCTGGAAGACAAGGATTGCACCATCTTCCTCGTCATCGCCGGTTCCACCAGCGCGGCAGGTTGCATGGATCTGTATGCAGAGCTGATCCGGTCGAACATGGTCGATTGCGTGGTGGCAACGGGCGCCACCATCGTGGACATGGATTTCTTCGAGGGGCTTGGCCACAAGCACTACCAGGCGCTGGAAGTGCCCGACGACGATACGCTTCGCAGCCTCTATATCGACCGCATTTACGACACCTATATCGACGAAGAGCAGTTGCAGGACTGCGACTTCACGATCAACAAGATCGCCAACGAACTGCCGCCCGGCCCGTATTCCAGCCGCGCCTTCATCCGCGAGATGGGCAAATACCTGGTCGAGCATGGCAAGAAGGAAAACAGCCTCGTCAAACTCGCTTACGAGCATGACGTTCCGATCTTCTGCCCGGCGTTCGTGGATAGCTCCGCAGGCTTCGGCCTCGTGAAGCACCAGGTCGACCAGATGGAGAAGGGCGAGCCCTACCTGATGATCGACGCCGTGGCTGACTTCCGCGAGCTGACCGACATCAAGATCAAGGCGGGCGAATCCGGCCTGCTGATGGTGGGCGGCGGTGTGCCGAAGAACTTCATTCAGGATACCGTGGTTTGTGCCGAAATCCTCGGCCACGAGGATGTGTCCGTGCATAAGTATGCGGTGCAGATCACCGTTGCGGATGTGCGCGACGGGGCGTGTTCTTCCTCCACGCTGCAGGAAGCTGCCAGCTGGGGCAAGGTGAACACCGGGATCGAGCAGATGGTGTTCGCGGAAGCCGGATCGGTGATGCCGCTGCTGGCCAGCGATGCCTACCACCGCGAGCACTGGAAAACGCGTGACAAGCGCCGCTGGGCCAAGATCTTCGAAAAATAGGCCGATGAATTGAAGCGGGCTGGGGCGCTATCGCTCCAGCTCGTTCAACTGGGCGCACAGGTCTGCCATGGCCATGAATTGGCCGACGCATTGCTCCACCATCTCCCGGTCACGGTGATGATCGATGGAGCCGGATTCGAACATGTCGCGCGCTTTCAGCACCACGGTAAGTTCGCCATCCTTGAAAAGCGCCTTGATATCCTTGCCGGAAAAGGCGTTCTCCAGTGCGATCAATCGCTCGATATAGGTCGGGTGGACGAGGTATCTGGCCTCGGTCTGGTCGGTGGTGAAGATCGTGAAGGCATCCTCGAAATCGGGATGCACCATGTCGGCGCGTTGCAGCACGCGGCCATCGATTGTCAGATTGTCCTTCTCTCCGAAGAACAGCATCTTCTTGTGGCGGCCCGATCGCTCCAACAGGGTGACACCGTGGAAATCGCGGGCGAAGCCGATCGTGATGATGGGGCCGCGAAACACCGTTACCCAGCGCCTGTTCTTTCCGCTGCCGCGCCGCTCTTCCAGGTGAGCCTCGTGAAGGGTGAACGGCTTGCCCGCCATTTCTCCCCACCACAGATCCTCGAAACCCGATCGGTCATGGCTGGGAAACATCTTGTGGCTCTTGCCGCGCAAGAAACCGCGCCCGGCGTCGCAATCGTGGCAGTATTCCAGCCCCAAGGCCCTGGCGATGGCAGCATTGATTCCCGATTTCGTCTGCTTTTTAGCCCTCTGTATGGGAAGGCGGCTCCACCAAACTGACGCCGCGCCCACGCCTGCGGTTATGAACAGGCGCAAATCGCCAATGGGGGAGAACCAGATGAACCCGAGAAAGGGCAGGCCTATGATAAGACAGACGAAATAGCGATGCAGCGTCTTTGCCTTGGCATCCTCGCGCACGCTGACCTGGCCTTGCAGGAACTGGCCCAGTTCCCCCGCCATCAGCGCATCTACATCCGGACGCTCGATCATCGTTTCCCCGTTACCGCCCCATATCCGCCGACTCTGCCCGAATTGCTTTGCCTGCAGCCGCAATCATGGCACACATTTGCTTAACAAGGGTAGGGTAGGGTGAAGACATGGAACTGATAATCTCTATTGCCGTCATCGTCCTGTTGCTGCTGGTGCTGATCGGTATCTACAACAGGCTCGTGGCGCTTCGGCAGAACGTCAATCAGGGTGTTGCCGATATCGATGCGCAACTGCGGCAGCGGCACGATCTCATTCCCAATCTGGTGAACACCGTCAAAGGCTATGCCGGGCACGAGCAGGAGACGCTGGAGCAGGTGATCGCCGCGCGCAACACCGCGGCGCAGGGCAGCATGAACTCGCAGGACGAGGCGCAGCTTCGCGTGGCACTTGACCGGTTGCTGGCCCTGGGCGAGGCCTATCCCGACCTGAAGGCCAGCACCAACTTTCAGGAACTGCAACGCGAGCTTTCCGATGTGGAAGACAAGTTGGCCGCCGCACGCCGCGCGCTGAATGCGGCCGTCTCGCGTTACAACACTGGGCGCGAGACTTTCCCGGCAGTGGTGTTCGCCAGCGCGATGGGATTCGAACCTGCCGATTTCCACCGGCTGGACGATAGTGAAAAGGGCGTTGTGGACCAGGCTCCCAAGGTTGAATTCTAAGGCAAAAACCGACAGACGGAACGACCCGTCCGAATTCACTTGCAATTCACCCTATCCCCCTTAAATGCGCGCTTCCGCTGCCCCAAGGGATTCCCACCGCAAGGCAGCTTCTTGTCGGTAACGTCGTTAGGGGGTCCCTTGAATTGCTCCAGTATCCAGACGCCAAGGCTGTAGTTCGCGCAATAGAACCGGATGAGCCGGTGACATTGCTGCGTCCGCATGCCGCATCCCGCGCAGCGCGCTTTTTCACCGAGAAGTTTCCCGGCAAGGCGATGTACGCGGTGAAGGCGAATCCTTCTCCCGATCTCATCCGTATCCTGTGGGATGCCGGGGTCACGCATTACGATGTCGCCTCCATTGCGGAAGTGCGCATGGTGCGCGAGGCTCTGCCCGAGGCAACGCTGTGCTTCATGCATCCGGTCAAGACCCGCCGCGCCGTGCGCGAGGCGTATTTTCAGCACGGGGTAAAAACCTACAGCCTCGACACGCTGGAAGAGCTGGAGAAGGTGGTAGAGGCAACCACCGCCGAGGATGGCACGCGGGCAACCGATCTGAACCTGCTGGTGCGCCTGCGCGTATCGTCCGAACATTCGGAGCTTTCGCTGGCGGCGAAGTTCGGTGTGGACCTTGTCGATGCAGCGCCGCTGCTGCAGGCGACGCGCCAGCATTGTGACGCCTTGGGCATCTGTTTCCACGTCGGCAGCCAGGCGATGACGCCCTTTGCCTATGTGCAGGCGCTGGAGCGTGTGCGCGCCGCGATTGCAGAGGCAGCCGTCACCGTTGACATCATCGATGTCGGCGGCGGTTTCCCCAGCGTCTATCCCGATCTCGATCCGCCCGCGCTGGAAGATTACTTCCAGCTCATCCACCAGCATTTCGAAGCGCTGCCCATCTCCTATTCGGCCGAGTTGTGGGCGGAGCCGGGCCGGGCGCTGTGCGCCGAATATTCCTCCATCATCGTGAAGGTGGAGAAACGTCGCGGTGATGAGCTTTACATCAACGACGGTGCCTATGGGGCACTGTTCGATGCGGCGCACGTGGCTTGGCGTTTTCCCGTCAACGCGCTGGAAGACGATCTGCTGCAGCCGCTGGCCGAATTCTCGTTCTATGGCCCCACCTGCGATGATGCGGACTTCATGAAGGGCCCCTTCATGCTGCCCGAGGATATCCAGGCCGGCGACTATATCGAGATCGGTATGCTCGGTGCCTATGGCGCCGCCATGAAGACCGCGTTCAACGGCTTCGGCGCGAGCGAGGCGGTGCTGGTGGCGGATGAGCCGATGTACAGCCTGTATCGCGGCAAACGCCCGGATCCGCGCGAAAGCGACAATGTGGTGAGCCTGCGCTGATCCTCGGCGCGGTCCACCTCGTCACGGCATCATCGGAATAGGGTGAGGGCGCTTCTGAAGGCGCCCTCCGCCGGCTCAGCTTCGCTGCACCGTCACCTGCATGAATTGCGGCTGGCTTCTCTGCCCGTCGCCCAGCATGGCGTTGGGATAGTTGCCCGGCGGCAGCGAGGTGAGCGGCATTCCGGCAGAGGCCAGGACATAGGGCGACACGCGGTGCCGCGTGCATAGTCCACCAGCGCCATCGCTGATCAGCGGCGTTTCGAATTCAACACCGATGGTGGCATCCTCGCTGCGGCGAACGTCGCACACCACCAACTGGCCTCCACCAAGATCGAGGACCAGCCCGGCGCCGATCGGCACGCCAACCAGCCCCTCGATACGTGAACCTGTCTTGCTGAGATCGCGCATCACGGCCTCGTAACGGTGATCCTCGTGGATTACCCCGATACGGCGGAAAACGCTGCGCCTTTCGGGGCGATACTGGTCCGGCCCGCTAGGCTCGATCAGGTAGCCGCCGCTGGCTATCTCCTCGAGGATTTCGGACTGCGGGCGCGCCTTTGAGTAAATCCAGCCCTGGATATATTTCGCGCCTTTCTTGCACACCAGGTCAAACTGATCGAACGCCTCGACACCCTCCACCGTCACATCCATGCCCAGCGCATCGGAAAGGCCGATGATTGCGGAAATGATCTTGGCGCTGTTCTGGTCTTTCTGGGTGCAGCTATCGACGAAGCTCTTGTCCACCTTCAGCTTGTCGAACGGGGCGGATCGTAAATAGCTGAGCGAAGAATAGCCGGTGCCGAAATCATCGAGCGCCAGCCGCACGCCCAATTGCTTGAGCGCTTCGAATGTCTTCTCGGTCGTTTCCAGGTCGCCGACGAATACCGTTTCCGTCAGTTCCAGTTCAAGCCTGTCGGGATCGATTCCGGTGTCGGAAAGCGCCTGCATCACCACGGGCACGAAGTTCTTGTTGGCAAACTGCTTGGCAGACACGTTCACAGCCACGCGCACGTTCTGCGGCCATTCGAGAGCATCGGTGCAGGCGCGGCGGATCGCCCATTCGCCCAGCCTGTTTATCAGGTCCGAATCCTCGGCCACGGGAATGAAGTGGTTGGGCGGGATATTACCCTTTTCCGGGTGCTCCCAGCGCATCAGCGCCTCGAAACCCACCACGGCATTGTCGCTGGTGCTGACGACGGGCTGATAATGCAGCTGGAGATCTTCGTTCTCCATCGCTTCTCGCATGTCGTCCAGCATGATCTGGCGTTCCTGCTCGACGTCCTTCAGTTCCGCCGAATAGAAGCGATACATGCCGCGACCACCGTTCTTGGAGGCATACAGCGCAAGATCGGCAGAGCGGGTCAGTTCCTCGCGCTCCAGCCCGTCATAAGGCGCAATGGAGATGCCGACCGAAGCCCCGATAATGGCGCGCTTGCCTTCCACCTGATAGGGGGAGGAGAGCATCTGGATGATCTTGTCAGCCAGTTCGCCCAGCTCTCCGCGATCGTCCACGTCAGGCAGGATCAGCTGGAATTCGTCGCCTCCGATCCGGCCGATTTCACCGCGGTGGCCGATCACTGCCCGCAGCCGTTCCCCCACCTGGCGCAGCAGGTCGTCCCCAGCAGGATGGCCCATGGTGTCGTTCACGTATTTGAACTTGTCGAGATCCAGCAGCATCAGCGCGCAGGAACGCTTGGCGCTGCGATAGGCGGCAAGGGTGGAATCGAGTTTGCGATCCATGCGGTGGCGGTTCGCCAGGCCGGTGAGCGAATCGAATTCGGCCATGCGGGAATCTTCAAGCTTGCGCTGGAAGGCGAGGGTGATGTCCTTGGCGCTTCCCCGGAAGCCGAGGAAGGTGCCGTCCTCCGAAAGCTTGGGGTGGCCGGAAAGCGCCCACCATCGCGGCTTCGCGGCGTCCACGGTGAATTTGACGACCAGATCGTTCAGCTTGTTCCGGGTTGAAAGGAGAAAGTTCAGCGACCGGTCCGACTTCTCGTCGGGATTGTCCCGATCAATTTCGAACAGCGAGACAAGGGGCTGGCCAATCAGCTCCGCATTTTCACGACCCAGGCATTCGATGGCGCTATCCGAAAGGTAAATGAGGCGGCCTTGGGCGTCGCTTGCCCAGATCCACCCGATACCGGCGCGTTCGAAATCGTCCAGCACTTCGCGCCGCAACGCGCCACTGTCGGAGTCTCTTACTCCGCTAAATCCCTTGAAAAGGCTGGTGACTGCCATTCCGCTCCACACTTTGCTAACACGCCGGAATCCCGGCTTTGGCAGTTAGCTATGGCGCAGAGTGGTTAATTCAGCGCTAATTCCGGCAACCCGAAAACCGCAGGAGCATGGCAGGTCGGGTAAGGGAAAATCACGCGGCCTTACTTAATTCCAGTTCAAGCCGATCCCAGATTTCCACCAGCGCACCGGCCAGTTCATCCATCATCGCCTCTGTATGGGATGGGCCGGGCGTGAAGCGCAACCGCTCCGTTCCGCGCGGAACAGTGGGGAAATTGATCGGCTGCACGTAGACGCCGTATTCGGCCAGCAGGATATCGCTGATCTTCTTGGCGCGCACAGGGTCGCCCACCATCAGCGGCACGATATGAGTGGTGGAATCCATTACCGGCAGGCCTGCATCGCGCAGCTTCTGCTTCAGCGCCGCGGCAGCCGCCTGCTGTCCTTCGCGCTCCTCGCTGCTTTGCTTGAGATGCTTTACCGACGCCAGCACGCCGGCAACCAGCACGGGGCTGAGCGAGGTGGTAAAGATGAAGCCGGGCGCATAGGACCGGATGCAGTCGATCACCTTCCTGCTGGATGCGACATAGCCGCCCATCACGCCAAAAGCCTTGCCCAGTGTGCCCTCGATCAGGTCTATCCGGTCTGCTGCCTCGTCCCGCTCCGAAATGCCGCCACCGCGCGGGCCGTACATGCCCACGGCGTGAACCTCGTCGATATAGGTGAGGGCGTTGTACTTGTCTGCCAGATCGCAGATATCGTGGATGGGCGCGACATCGCCATCCATGGAATAGACGCTTTCGAACGCGATGACCTTGGGCGCTTCGGGATCCTCAGCGGCCAGCAATTCTTCCAGATGCGCCACGTCGTTATGGCGGAAAACGCGCTTTTCGCAGCCGGAATTCCGGATGCCGGCGATCATGCTGGCGTGGTTCAGCTCATCGGAAAAGATGATGCAGCCCGGCAGCAGCTTGGCCAGCGTGGAAAGGGTGGCATCGTTGGAAACATATCCGCTGGTGAACAGCAGGGCAGCTTCCTTGCCGTGCAGGTCCGCCAGTTCGTTTTCCAGGGCGATATGGTAATGCGTATTGCCGCCGATGTTGCGGGTGCCGCCAGATCCGGCGCCGACATCGTGCAGCGCCTCTTCCATGGCAGCAACAACCTTGGGATGCTGGCCCATCGCAAGGTAATCGTTGGAACACCACACCGTGATGGGTTTCGGCCCGTTGTGGCCCGCGAAACAGCGCGCGTTGGGGAAGGCACCCTTGTTACGAAGGATGTCGATGAAGACGCGGTAGCGACCTTCTGCATGGAGACGGTCAATAGCCTTGTCGAAGATCTGGTCGTAATTCAGCGTTTCTGTCCAAGCTGCACCGCTTTTGCAATCGCGGCCACGAGTCCCGGCGGATTTAGTCAATATAGGCCCGAGTTTGAAGTGCGAAGTTTGCGAACCATTCTCATTAAATTCGCAGTATTCTGCCAATTCCGAATGGCTCCAGTCCGCCCAGGAGAGCTGCGTTGTTCTGTCCATCGCCCGTCACAATCGCAAAGTCATCTTCCCGCCGATCAAAAGACTGGCCTTGCGTGAGATAGGCAATGCGGCGCGCTATTCCTTGCGCTCCGTCGATAAAGCGCACCTTATTGCCGAATGCCTCTGCCAGTTCCTGTTGCACCAGCGGGAAGTGCGTGCAGGCCAGCACCACCGTATCGATCCTGTCGCCGCCTTCCTTGTGCAGCAGGCCTTGCGCGGCGCGGGTGAAGATCGCGGGATCCGGCGTTCCGCCGCGCAGCTTCGTTTCTGCCGCGGCCACCAGTTCGGGCGCAGCGTGGCGCAGCAGGCGCTTTCCATTGGCAAACTCCGCTTCCAGATTGTCGACATACGCCTGGCGGATCGTGGCTGCCGTGCCCAGCAGGCCGATCGTGCCGGTTTGCGTCATCGCGGCAGCAGGCTTTATGGCAGGAACGGTGCCGACGATTGGCGTTTCCAGCACATCGCGCACCATGCCCAGCGCAATCGTGCTGGCGGTGTTGCAGGCGATGCAGATCAGGCGCGGGTGAAACCGTTCGGCCAGGCGGCCCAGCAGCCCGGCGGCGCGCGCGGCCACCTCGGCTTCGGTCTTCTCGCCATAGGGTATTCCGGCAAGATCGGCGGCGTAGATGACCGGCGCCTGCGGCAGATGTTCGCGCAGCGCGGCCAGCACGGTCAGCCCGCCAAAGCCGGAATCGAACAACAGAATCGGTGAGGAAGGATTTTGATTCATTGATTTCCGCTCGTCCCGAGCTTGTCGAAGCACTGCTTTATCTTCTAGCGAGGCGTTAGAGGGAAAGGCGACCCCTCGACAAGCTCTGGCAGAGCGAGGAGTGCGTTTTGGAACAGTTTCTTGGATTGCTGCTGGGATATGCCTTCGGCTCGATCCCTTTCGGCCTGTTGCTGGCAAAGGCCGGCGGCGCGGGCGATATCCGCAAGATCGGCAGCGGCAATATCGGTGCCACGAATGTCTTGCGTACCGGCTCCAAGAAGCTGGCGGCTGCCACGCTGCTGCTCGATCTGGCGAAGGGGCTGGTGCCGGTTCTGCTGGCAAAGGCGCTGTTCGATCAGCCGGCAACGATGCCTGGAGCCGCTTACGGTCCTGTGCCGCTGGCTGCGCTGGGCGCGGTGTTCGGTCACTGCTTCCCCGTCTGGCTGGGCTTCAAGGGCGGCAAGGGCGTTGCCACCAATGCGGGCGTCAGCTTCGGCCTCGCCTGGCCGATAGGCCTTGCCTACGCGTTGGTGTGGATAGGTGTGGCGTTGCTTTCGCGGATCAGCTCACTTGCCGGGATGTGCGCCGTGATAGCCGCGGCCATCGCTGCCGCCGTTCTGGGATATGCGGCCTATGTGCCCGTGCTGGTGGCGATTGCCGTACTGGTTCTGTGGCTGCACCGCGCGAATATCGGCCGCCTTTCTCGCGGTGAGGAGCCGAAGATCGGGCAGGGCAAGTGACAGCAATGCCCGCGCTGACGCAGGAAGAGGCATTTGCCCGGATCCGCCTGCTCCGCTCCGCCAATATCGGTCCGGTCAGCTATACCCAGTTGCTCCGCCGCTTCGGCAATGCGCACGAAGCAGTCGAAGCGTTGCCAGACCTTGCCGCGCGCGGCGCCAAACGCAATTACAAGCCTGCGCCAAGAGAGATGATCGAGCGCGAGGTGCAAGCAGCGCGCAAGGCAGGCGCGCGCTATCTGTTCCACGATCAGCCCGATTATCCCGCGAACCTTGCCGCGATGGATGGCGCTCCGCCAATCGTCACCATGCGCGGCAATTTGTCGCTGGCATCGCGCCCTTGCGTCGCGATGGTGGGCGCGCGCAATGCATCAGCAGCGGCGGTGAGGCTGGCGCGCGATTTCGCCCGCGAACTGGCGGCGCAGGATTTCGTCGTTGTTTCCGGTCTTGCGAAGGGCATCGACGGGGCCAGCCACGAGGGGGCGTTCCCCCACACCATCGGGGTGATCGCCAGCGGCATAGACATCGCCTATCCGCGCCAGCATGCGCAATTGCAGGAGGAGATTGCCAGCGACGCACTGCTGATCGCGGAAGAACCGCCGGGTACGCAGCCGCGTGGTCAGCAGTTTCCCAAGCGCAACCGCATCATCGCCGGGCTCGCCATGGGCACGCTGGTGGTGGAGGCCGCGCCAAAGTCAGGCTCGCTCATCACGGCAAGGCTGGCGGGTGAGGCGGGCCGCGAAGTCATGGCCATTCCCGGTCACCCCGCAGACGCGCGCTCCCACGGCTGCAACCAGCTGATCCGTGAAGGCGCGGTGCTGGTGCAATCGGCAGAGGATGTGGTGGAATTGCTGTCGGGCTTCGACGGGCAGCCGCGTTCTCGCGTCAGGGAAGGTGCGGACGATTTCGCCTTCCACGAGGCAGACGAAGAAATGCCTGCAGGCGATATCGCCGCGATCCTTTCAAACGCGCCCGTTTCGGTGGACGAACTCGTCCGGCAGACTGGCACCACGCCCGGCGCCGTCCAGATGGCGCTTCTGGAACTGGAAATTGCCGGCCGGCTGGAACGGCACGCCGGGGGGAGAGTAAGCCTTGTCTGATAAAGCACCCGCCGCCGCAAAATTCGCCCGCTGGGTGTATATCATCGCGGCAGTGTACGGCTTCATCGCCGTGCCGATGCTCTATTTCACCGATGCGCCTGATCCGCACAGGCTGATGTATTTCGCCTTTGCGGGCATCGCGCTGGTGTTTCAGGGCGTGTTCCTGGTGATTGCACGCGATCCCGTGCGCTATGCCGCGTTCCTGCCGCTCACCGTGTTCGAGAAGCTGAGTTTCGGCATCCCCGCGCTGGCGTTCTGGTGGCAGGGCCAGGCGCCCGCTGACATGGCACTGGGCGGAGCGGTGGACCTGCTGCTTGCCGCATTGTTCATCGTCGCATGGCAGAAATTGCGCGGGCAAACGGATGCGAGAGGCTTGACACGAAATTGATATTCGCGCCTTCTCTTTCGCGGGACGGCATATTCGGGGGACGAAAATGGAGATTGCGCCAGCGCGCGAATTGAAGGTCGGTCGCATCGTGGAGACCACGCTGGACGTGGTGGAACGCTGCGCCGTGCCTGCCGCCATCTATGTCATCGCGATGACGCTGGTGAACGGGGCCATCGCCTATTTCGGGCTGGGCTACAGTTCGGGCCTGCAGGAAGTGGCCAAGGGCGCGCTGTCATTCATATTCGCCATCGTGGCGACATATCTGCTGGTAGACGCAATGCTGCGCCGGTTCGATTACATCGGAAAGGATACGGACGATGTGATCGTTGCCTTTGCCCTGTTTTCCATCGTCTATTCGATTGCCGTCGGCGTCGGTTTCCTGCTGATCGTATTTCCCGGCCTCTACATGATGGCACGCTGGAGCGTGGCGCAGCCCACGCTTATCGCCAATGGCATGGGCGCTTTCGATGCGATGAAGGAAAGCTGGGCACGGACGAAGGGCAGCGAATTTCCCATCCTCATCGTGATCCTCATCCTGATCGTGGTGCCTGCGGCCATCGCCTTCTTCATCGGCACGCAATTTGCCGACGATAACGCGGCAGGTATCGCCATCGCGCAGCTGGTGTCCGCGATATCCAGCATGCTTGGCATCGCCATGGGTGTGGCGCTTTACCGGCTGATCATTGTCGACACCAAGATGGCCGAGGTCAGAACTTTCGACTAACACGAAGCCGCTTGACGAATCTCGCGCTAGGTCACCACCCTCGCGCGTACGTACACGTGTAAGGACTTCCTGAAATACCATGCAGCTTGTTATCGTCGAATCGCCCGCAAAGGCGAAGACCATCGAGAAATACCTGGGAGGGGACTTCAAGGTTCTCGCTTCCTATGGCCACGTCCGCGATCTGCCGCCGAAAGACGGTTCGGTCAGGCCGGAAGAGGGCTTTGCCATGGATTGGGAAGTGTATTCCGATCAGCGCAACCGTGCGCAGGTGAAGGCCATCTCCGATGCCGCCAAGGGCGCGGACCGCCTGATTCTGGCCACTGACCCCGATCGCGAGGGAGAGGCAATCAGCTGGCACGTGATGGACCTGCTGAAGAAGCGCAAGGCACTGCCCACCAAGGTGGACCGTGTCACCTTCAACGCCATCACCAAGACTGCGGTGACGGAAGCGATGAAGAAGCCGCGCGAGCTCGATCAGGATTTGATCGACGCATATCTGGGCCGCCGCGCGCTGGATTACCTGTTCGGATTCACCCTTTCCCCGGTCCTTTGGCGCAAGCTGCCCGGTGCGAAATCGGCGGGCCGCGTGCAATCCGTCGCCCTGCGGCTGATTTGCGAGCGCGAGCGCGAGATCGAGGTTTTCAAGCCCGACGAGTACTGGTCCGTCATTGCGAAGATGGAGCAGGACGGCACCGGTTTCGATGCCCGGCTGGTTCGCTTCGGCGGAAAGAAGCTGGAACGCCTCTCCATCGGTGACAAGGGCACCGCCGACGCGGCGAAGGCAGCAGTGGAGCAGGGCGCCTTCAAGGTGGAGGATGTCGAGACGAAACCGGTGAAGCGCAATCCCGCGCCGCCGTTCACCACCTCCACGCTGCAGCAGGAGGCCGCGCGCAAGCTGGGCTATTCGGCCAGCCACACGATGCGCTGCGCACAGTCGCTGTATGAAGCGGGCGCGATCACCTACATGCGTACCGATGGCGTGCAGATGGACATGAGTGCCATCATGGCCTGCCGCGATGCCATTGCGGAGCGTTTTTCCGATGATTACCGGCCCGAAAAGCCGCGCTTCTATTCCACCAAGGCGAAAAACGCTCAGGAAGCGCACGAGGCGATCCGCCCCACCAATTTCAGCCGCGATCGTGCCGCATCGGGGGATGAGGCGAAGCTTTACGATCTGATTTTCAAGCGTGCGATGGCCAGCCAGATGGCCACCGCCCAGTTGGAACGCACCACCATCACCCTTCGCGAGGCGACCGGCAAGCACGAGCTTCGCGCCACGGGCCAGGTGGTGAAATTCCCCGGCTTCCTGGCGGTATATTCCGAGAGTTTCGACGAGAAATCGGAAGACGACGACGACAACCTGCTGCCGGTGATGCGCAAGGGGGATTCCCCGGCGAAGAAGGCCGTGGAATCCACGCAGCATTTCACCCAGCCGCCGCCGCGTTTTTCCGAGGCATCGCTGGTGAAGCGGCTGGAGGAGCTGGGTATCGGTCGCCCGTCCACCTACGCATCCACCATCCAGACCCTGCGTGATCGCGATTACGTGCGGATGGAGAAGAACCGCTTCTTCGCAGAGGATTCGGGCAGGCTGCTGACGGCATTCCTGGAGCGGTTCTTCCCCCGCTACGTCGCTTATGATTTCACCGCAGGCATGGAAGACGAGCTAGACGAAGTCTCTGGCGGGCGCGCTGAATACAAGGCGCTGCTGGAAAACTTCTGGCGCGATTTCAAGCCCAAGAGCGACGAGGTGATGGAGCGCCAGCCTTCGGAAGTGACCGAGGTGCTGGACACGTTCCTCGAGGATTTCCTCTTCCCGGAGCGGGAAGACGGGCACGAGCCGCGCTGGTGTCCGCTATGCGCGGAACAGGGCCGCGATGGCGGGGAGCTTCACCTTCGCGGCGGCCGCTATGGCGCATTCATCGGCTGCGTGAATTATCCCGAATGCAATTTCCGCCGCAAGTTCGGCCAGCCTGGTGGTGAGGATGGCTCCGACGATGGCGTGATGGGCGAAGATCCCGAAACGGGCCAGCAGGTGGAGCGCAAGACCGGGCGGTTCGGGCCGTATGTGCAGATGGGCGAGGGCGACGAAATGAAGCGCGCCTCCATTCCCAAGGACCTCGACGATTTCGATCTCGAATGGGCGCTAAAATTGCTGGCCCTGCCACGCGTGATTGGCCAGCACCCCGACACGGGCAAGGATATCGAGGCAGGGCTGTGGCGTTACGGCCCGGCCGTGCGTCACGAGGGGACCTACGGAAAGCTGCAGAACACGGCCGAGATATTCGAAATCGGCATGAACCGTGCGGTGGACCTCCTCGCGCAATCCGCCAATCGCAAGGGCGGCAGGGGCAGCCGGGAGCCGCTCAAGGTTTTCGGCAAGACCGAGGCAGGCGACGAGGTGAAGCTGATGGACGGGCGATACGGCGCTTACGTCACCGACGGGACCGTGAATGCCACCATTCCCAAGGATAAGGACAAGGACAGCCTGACGCTGGAGGAAGCGCTCGTCCTCATCGCCGAGAAGGCCGCCAAGGGCCCGGCCAAGAAGAAGCGCAAGGCTCCGGCAAAGAAGAAGGCCCCGGCCAAGAAGGCTACGGCGAAGAAAGCCCCTGCGAAGAAGGCGACAGCGAAGAAAAAGGCTCCGGCAAAGAAGAAGGCCCCCGCCAAGGCTTCGGACGAAACCTGATGGGCAAGGAGCAATTCGAACGCCACAAACAGCCGTGGAACGGGGAAGAGGCGGGCAAGCTGAAATTGCTCGCCAGCAAGGGGCAGGGGCTGAAGCAGATCGCCAAGGCCCTGAACCGCAGCGAGGAATCGACGCGTGATTTTGCCAAGAAGAACAAGATTGCGATCGCGAAAAAGCGTTAGCGAACAAGGGAGGGTCTGCATTCTGCGGTTTTGAATTCTCTTCGCACTTGCACAATCGTCAGCACGGTCGCACATGACAGCGATGGAGCAACAGGGCCCCTTCACGCACGCACCGAACACGCAGCGGGTCGCAGACGACCATTCGGGCCTGCCAAAGCCGCGCCGGATCTGGGCGATCGTCGCCATAAGTTTCGGCACCGCGCTGCTGGTGATCGATGGCGCCATCGCCAATGTCGCGCTGCCCACGATTGCGCGCGAGCTGGATGTAAGCGAAGCGGCGGTGACCAACGTGGTGACCATCTACCAGCTCGTGCTGGTGATGCTGCTGCTCCCGTTCTCTTCCCTGGGCGACAGGCTGGGCCACCGCAAGCTGTACCAGGCCGGGCAGACCATGTTCATGGTGGCGTCTGCCGCCTGCTTCTTCGCTGATGACTTCGTTATTTTGCTGGTGCTGCGGGCGCTTCAGGCAATCGGGGCTGCCATGGCGCTGAGCGTCTCTGCTGCCATGCTGCGGCAGATCTATCCTGCAAACCGGCTGGGCACCGGCATGGGCATCAACAGCGTGATCGTGGCGAGTTCCGCCGCTCTGGCACCCACGCTGGGCGGATACATCGTGGGCAGTCTGCCGTGGCAGATCGTGTTCGTCGCGGCGGCTCCCATGGCCATTATCTCTCTTCTGCTCGGCCGATCACTTCCCGATCCCGAACCACGCGACCAGCCATCGAAATGGCGCAGCGGCGTCCTGAGTGCCGTCACCATGCTGCTGCTGGTAGGCGGCATCCAACTCGGCACGCACGATGCATTGGCCTGGGGCATTGCTACCTTCGCACTGGGCGTGATGGCGCTCGTGCTGCTGATACGGCGGGAGCGCCGCCGCGATGCGCCTGTCTTCCCCGTGGACCTGCTGGCAAAACCGGTGCTGGGCCTTTCCGCGCTGGCCAATTTCTGCAGCTTCATCGCTGCTGGCGCCTTGATGCTGGCCCTGCCGTTCCGGCTGGAGATCGGCATGGGATATGAACCGCAGACCGTCGGTCTGCTGCTGCTGCCGTTTCCTCTCACGATGTTGATCGTCTCCCCTCTTGCGGGCTGGGCATCGGACAGGATCGCGGCGACCAAGCTGGGCGTGACGGGCATGAGCATTGCCATCGTCGGCCTGCTGTTTCTGGCAACCATGCCAGAGCAACCGAGCCCGTTTGGCATTTCCTGGCGGCTCAGCCTCACGGCGCTGGGCTTCGGCCTGTTCTTCAGCCCCAATTCGCGCCTGCTGATAGGCCGCGCACCCCGGGACCGTGCGGCGGCGGCGGGCGGGCTGCTTTCCACCTCGCGCCTGTTCGGCCAGACCATGGCCGCCGTGATCGTGGGCATCGTGCTGGCAAGCGGCATGGGACTTGGCCCGGCGCCGCTTTACATCAGCTGCGCGCTGGCCGTGGTTGCAGCGCTGGCCAGCCTCGCGCGTTTTTCCCAGCGGGACAATCCGGCCAACGCCTGAAGAGCGTCCCCCTACTTCACCCAGTCCAGCCCGATTTCCTCGTAAACCTCGCGGTTCTCGGCCCATTTCTCGTCCACCTTCACGTGCAGGAAGAGATGGACCTTCACGCCCAGCATGTCTGACAGTTCCTTGCGCGCGGCTTCTCCGATTGCCTTGATGCGGCTGCCCTGCTTGCCCAGAACGATGGGCTTCTGGCTATCGCGGGCGATCACGATCTGCTGGCGCACCTCCACGCTGCCATCGGGCCGCTGGGTGTAGCTTTCAGGACGAACCGCCGCGTCATACGGCAATTCCTCGTGAAGCTGCTGGTAAAGCTGTTCCCGCGTGACTTCGGTGGCCAGCAGGCGTTCGCTGGCGTCGGAAACCTGATCTTCGGGATAGTGCCACGGCCCTTCCGGCATCAGCCCGGCCAGCGTGGCCTTGAGTTCGGGCACGCCATCGCCGGTGAGGGCGGAGATGAAATAGACCTCGCTGAAATCGGCAAGCTGGTTCAGTTCCTGCGCCAGTTCCAGCAGCGGCTCCTTCTTCGAGGCGTCCACCTTGTTGAGCACCAGGATCTTGCGCTCCTTGCGGCCGTTAAGCTGTTCCACCAGCGGCATCAGTTCGTGGCGGCGTTGCTTGATCGGATCCACCACCAGCAGCACCGCATCCGCTTCCACCGCGCCTTCCCACGCCGCGCTCACCATCGCGCGGTCCAGCCTGCGCCGTGGTTCGAATATGCCGGGTGTATCCACCAGTATCATCTGCGTGTCGTCATGCAGGGCGATGCCCAGCAGGCGCGCGCGGGTGGTCTGCGCCTTGGCGCTGGTGATGGCGACCTTCTGGCCCACAAGCTGGTTCACCAGCGTGGACTTGCCCGCATTGGGCGCGCCGATCACCGCGACAACGCCGCACTTCTGGCCATTGCTGGCCTGAGCATTCTCGCTCATCCGTATTTCTCCATGAAAAGGCGCGCGGCCTCTGTTTCTGCTTCGCGCTTGCCGCTGGCGGTGGCCTCCACCGCGCCGACATTGTGGACGCTCACCTGCACGGTGAAGCGGCGATTGTGATCGGGACCGGATGTGCCGGTCACCTCGTATTCCGGCGCACGGCGCTGATTGCCGGCGGCCCATTCCTGTAGCGCGCTCTTGGGATGCTTGCGCCGTCCCGTGCTGCCGTCAAACACTTCCTGCCAGAAGCGGCGGATCAGATCGCGGGTGGGATCGAAGCCCGTTTCCAGGAAGTTCGCGCCCAGCAGCGATTCCATGATGTCGCCCAGCACATTGTCGCTGTCCTGTGCGCCATCCTCGCGGGCCTGCTTGCCCATGCGCACGTGATTGCTGGTGCCCAGCATCCGCGCCCGCCCGGCGCAGGTCTGCTTGCTGACAAGCGCATTCAGGCGCTGGGCCAGCTTGCCCTCGGCGCTTTGCGAATGTTCGTACAGCCAGTCTGCAATGGTCAAGCCCAGCACGCGGTCACCCAGGAATTCCAGCCGGTCGTAATCCTTGTCCTCGCCCAGGCTGCCGTGAGTCAGCGCCTCGCGCCACACGGCCTCGTTACGGACTGTGAAGCCGTGGCGCTCCAGCCATTCGCGCGTTTCGGGCTCCAGCGCGCTCATATGCCGCCGAAGATCCGGTTCCAGCGCACGCCATTGCCATGGGACCAGTACATGAAGCTGGCCTCCGCCACGAGGTTCTGCGTCGGCACCAGGCCGACCCAGCCGCCGGAAACGGATGCACGGCGGCTATCCTGCGAATTATCGCGGTTGTCGCCCATCATGAACACGTGGCCATCGGGAACGATCACGGGCGCGGTGTTGTCCACGCCCACCGTGCCCAGATCCAGCACGTTGTAGCTGGTGCCATTAGGCAGGGTTTCGCGGAACTGGGGGTAGCGGCAGCCAGGTGTGCCATCGTCCATCTGCATGGCAAAGCGACCGGAATAGCACCGACGCCCGTCCGACAGTTCGACCACGAAATCCTCGATCCGCTCCTTGGGCACGGGCTGGCCGTTCAGCACGAGCTGCCCTTCCACCAACTGCACCGTGTCGCCGGGCAGGCCGATCACGCGCTTGATATAATCGCTCTTGTCGATGGGATGCTTGAAGATCGCCACGTCGCCGCGTTCGGGTAGCGTATCGAAGATGCGACCGTCGCCCACGTCGATATCGAACGGCAGCGAATAGCGTGAATAGCCGTAGGACCATTTCTGCGCGAAAAGGTAATCGCCCACCAGCAGGCGCGGCATCATGCTTTCGGAAGGGATGTTGAAGCTGGTGAAGAAGAAGGTGCGAAAGATCAGCACCACGATCACCAGCTTGACCAGGAACCAGCCGAAGCTCTTCCAGTCTTCCTTTTCCTCGGCCTTGCCGTTTTTGGGCTCGACCACTTCGCGCGGAGTTACTGTGTCAGTCATCGGCGCGGTCTTGTTGCCCCGGCGCGCCCTCGTCAAGCACCACGTTGCAGGCAGGCGGGTGCGCGGTGGGGAGGGCGCGCTAATGTGGAACACATGGAACACTGTCCTGAGGTGAAATATTCCGCCTTCACCGCGCCGCCTTCGCACGTGCGGAAAAAGAGCCGGATTTGCGGTTTTCATTCATGGCGAGACGGCCTAGCGAGGAAGCCGACCGTAGGAAAGGAATTGCCCGAAGTGACCAAGACCCGCGACGAAGCATGGAAGTCTCTTGCCCTGCATCCCGATCCCACGCTGAACGAGCTGTTCGCACAGGATCCCGGGCGGGTGGACATGCTTTCGTCCCGGCTGGAGCTGGGGGAGATGGGCATCCGCTTCGACTGGTCGAAAACGCATCTTACCGATAGCCTTCTGACCGATTTCGAGGCGCTGGCCGATGCTTCCGATTTTGACACCATGCGCGCGCGGCTGTTCGCCGGAGAAGTGGTGAACCCCACGGAAAACCGCGCCGCCGAACATTCCGCCCTGCGCGGCGTGGGGCAGGAGGCCAGCGTGGAAGAGGCAGACGCCCTGCGCGAGCGGATGAAGCTTCTGGTCGAAGCGATCCATGCAGGCGCGCTGGGCGAGGTGAACCACCTCATCCACGTGGGCATCGGCGGCAGCGCACTTGGCCCGGCCCTCGCGGTGGATGCGCTGGGCAGGGACGATCCGAAGGTGGATGTCCATGTCGTTTCCAACATCGATGGAGTGGCGCTGGAAGAGGCTTTCGAAGCCTGCGATCCTGCCACCACGCTGATCGCCGTGGCCAGCAAGACTTTCACTACGATAGAGACGATGACGAATGCCCAGTCGGCGCTGAAATGGCTGGCGGATGCCGGGGTGGACGATCCCACGGGCCGCGTGATCGCGCTTACCGCGGCACCTGAAAAGGCCGTGGAATGGGGCGTGGACGAAACTCGCATCCTGCCTTTCGCACAGAGCGTTGGCGGGCGTTATTCGCTGTGGTCCTCCATCGGCTTTCCCATTGCGATAAGCATCGGCTGGGAAATGTTCAAGCAGATGCTGAACGGTGCCGCGCGGGTGGACGAGCATTTTCGCGACACCGCAGGCCGCGACAACCTGCCGCTGCGTGCTGCTTTTTCCGACCTCTATTACCTGCGCCTGCGCGGATGCCAGACGCGCGCCGTGTTTGCCTATGACGAACGCCTGCGCCTGTTCCCCGACTATCTCCAGCAGCTGGAAATGGAATCGAACGGCAAGAGCGTGACGGTGGATGGCGAACCTTCCGGCCCCACCGCGCCGATCACCTGGGGCGGGGTGGGCACCGATGCCCAGCACGCGGTGTTCCAGTTGCTGCACCAGGGCACGCATCTGGTGCCGATTGATTTCATCGCCAGTATAGAGCCGGGCGACCTGCTGGATAGCGCGCATCACCACATCCTGCTGATGAACTGCTTTGCGCAAGGTGCAGCCCTGATGGCGGGAAAGCAGAGCGACGATCCGCATCGCAACTATCCCGGCGATCGCCCTTCCGCCACGATCCTGGTAGACGATCTGGATGCCGCCACCTTCGGCGCGCTCGTCGCTTTCCACGAACACCGCGTTTTCGCAGCGGCGGTGATGCTGGACATCAACCCGTTCGATCAGTTCGGCGTGGAACTGGGCAAGGAAATGGCCAACAAGATCGAGGCGGGCGGCGAAACTTTCGACGCCAGCACGGAGGCACTGTTGAAGGACGCGGGTCTGTCCAACAATTGATAAGTTACAGGTTTTTCGGAAATATGCGCCCTTTCGGTCGTTCGCAAAGGTGAACGCCAGATGAAAGGGAAGGAAAACCATGAAACGTATTTTGACGATGACCACGCTTGTTTCCGCGGCTGCCTTCGGCCTCGCGGCTTGTGATAGCGAAGATGTAGAGAACACTCCGGTCGACGATATCGACGAGATCGTCGACAACGATGTTGACGATGAACCATATCCCCTCGGCGGCGATCTGAACGAGGATCAGCAGGCCAATTACGATGCCATGGACAGCCAGGCCGTCAGCGACGAATATGATCGCAACATGGCGGATATGCAGTCCGAGATGGAATCAAACGGTGCAATGTCGGATGGCGAAATGGGCGGTGCGTCCATGTCGGATGAAAATTCGGCCGGCAACTCTGATGATGCCGGCGCGGAAAGCGCCATGAATGGCTCTGGTTCATCGATGCCGGCGCGATCCGAAATGACCTTCAGTTATCTTGATCGCAATGACGATGGCCAGCTTTCGGTCGCGGAATACGCGATCTGGGCGCTGCCTACCGATCCCAATCCCCCGGAACCCAATGATGCCCGCGGCCCGCATCTGACGCAGGACGAGATCAACGAGGCAGGGCAGACGTTCTTCTACTTCGATGACGATGGCGACAGCTATCTTTCGCAGGACGAATTTCAGGACGCGCGCAATTCCGGGCGCGTAGCCTAGAAGTTTCCTCTCACATGCAAGATGGCCGGCACGAGCGATCGTGTCGGCCTTTCTTGTTTTCGCCTAGCTTGCTGTAGCGCGCTCCGCCTCTATCTGCTGCGCCTGCCTTTCCAGCGGGATATCGATATTGATAAGGGACCCAGCTGTCAGTTTGCTGACTTCCAGTGTCCCTCCCAGTCCCTTCACCAGTTCACGCACGATCCGGGCGCCGAGGTTGCCTTCTTCGGGCCAGTTGCAGTCAGCCGGGATTCCCACTCCGTCGTCCTCGATGGTGATACGCAGCAGTGATCGCGACAAGACCTTGCTTCGCACGTTCACGACACCGGCGCTGCGATCGGCAAATGCGTGTTGCATCGCGTTGGTGAGCACTTCGGACAGAACCAGGCCGATGCGTCCGGCTGTTTCCACAGGAACATCTACCGTATCGGCGCTGAAGTTCAGCTTCACGCCTTCTCGCCCGTCGAGGTGGTTTATGGCAGACGCGATCCGCCCGAGGTATGCGCCCAGCGGAATGACCTTCGCCCCTGCCGGCGCAGCACCTGCGCGGTGCATTTCCTGATACAGCAATTGCAGGGCTTCGACCCGGCGCGATAGCGTATCGAACGCCTTGCCGTCTTCACCGGCACGCGATGCCTGTATCCGGATCATTCCCACGATCATGGCCAGGTGGTTCTTGACGCGGTGCTGCACTTCGGCAAGCTGGTTGTCGACCTCCTTCGAATGGGCCGGTTGTTCGTCCGATCCAAGATAGCACTGGATACCGACGAAGAGACTGCATTCGCTGTCGTCGTCCTCGCCTTTCAACGGGCTTATCGTCAGGCGATTCCAGAAACCCTCGCCGTCAGCACGATAGTTGTAGATCGTGACTTCCACGTCCTCGCGATTGGCGATTGCAGCAGCCAGCTCGCCAACGGTCGCGGGGTCAGTCTTCTCGCCCTGCAGAAACCGGCAGTTGCGCCCCAGCACGCTGCTGCGGGAATATCCGGTCATCTGTTCGAAAGCTTCGTTGACGAAAATTAGCGGCTGATCGTCCTGCGTGATATCGGCAATCGTCAGGGAGAAGGGCAGGCGATCGTAATGTTTCTGTTCCTGAATTTGCAAGGTCATTTGCTCCAGCCAATGCGCTTCCCCCGATGGCTGTCGTTAGATGGCTTGAGGATCGTGCGTGCTTCAAAACTGTTCAACCAAATCAACGATTGATTCAAGCTGCCACAAGCTTCCGGAATTTTCCAGACCTCATTCGTGATGCGCGGCTGTCATCGAAAAGAAGGCGGGGGCGCAACATTCGATTGACATTTCCAGCCCGCTCACCCACATGCCCCTCCATCGAAGCGCGCGCCAGCGTGAAGCGGTGATGGCGAGACAGCCATCAAACCCCGGCAGCCCTTCGGTTCTTCCAATGAGACTTCCCTTTTCACGCGGGTCGTTTTGACACCCGCGCCGCGCGAGCTGTGACTCTGCGCGTCGCATATTTTGCGAGTTTAACACAACACATGACTATTCAATTCTCCGATCTCGGACTGTCGCAGCCGGTAATGCAGGCTCTCGACATGCAGGGATACAAGGAACCCACCCCCATCCAGGCGCAGGCGATCCCCGCCGTGCTGGACGGGCGCGACCTGCTGGGCATCGCCCAGACCGGCACCGGCAAGACCGCTGCCTTCATGCTTCCCAGCATCGATAACCTTCGCAAGGCGGACAACCAGATCCCGTTCAAGTCCTGCCGCATGCTGATCCTTGCTCCCACACGCGAACTGGCCGGCCAGATCGCGCAGAGCGCCAAGGATTACGGCGCGCTTGCGGGTCTGAAGGTTCATTCCATCGTCGGCGGCACGTCGGTCAACAAGGATCGCAACAAGCTGCACCGCGGCTGTGATATCCTGGTGGCAACACCGGGCCGCTTGCTCGATCTTATCGATCAGAAGGCGTTCAACCTCGATGGGGTGGAAATCCTGATCCTCGACGAAGCGGACCAGATGCTGGACCTCGGCTTTATCCACGCCCTGCGCAAGATCCACGAGCTGGCACCGAAGGATCGCCAGACGCTGTTCTTCAGCGCGACCATGCCCAAGCAGATCAAGGAACTGGTGGGCAAGTACTGCCAGGATCCCGTGCAGGTTTCCGTCACCCCCGCCGCCACCACGGCAGAGCGGATCGACCAGTACCTGTTCATGGTGCAGCAGGACGAGAAGCAGTCGCTTCTGGAACTGATGCTTTCCGAGCGCCACCAGGTGCCCGGCAAGTTCGAGCGCGTGCTGATCTTCACCCGTACGAAGCACGGCGCTGACCGCGTTGTGAAGAAGCTTTCGCAAGTGGGCATTCCGTCCAACGCCATCCATGGCAACAAGAGCCAGCCGCAGCGCGAACGTGCCTTGAGCGAGTTTAAGTCTGCCAAGGTGCCGATCCTGGTGGCAACCGATGTTGCCGCGCGCGGGATCGACATTCCCGGTGTGTCGCACGTCATCAATTACGAACTGCCCAATGTGCCCGAACAGTATGTTCACCGCATCGGCCGCACGGCGCGTGCGGGCGCCGATGGCGTGGCGATTGCCTTTTGTGCAGAGGACGAGCGCGCATATCTGAAGGACATCAACAAGCAGACTGATGCCACTTTCGAGCGACTGCCCCTGCCGGACAATTTCCGTGCCGTGGTGGAAGGTGTCGGCCCGACGAAGCCTGCGCCCAAGCAGCAGCGCCAGCGCGTACAGGCCAAGCCGCGCGGTGCCTCTGCCGAGCGCGGCGAAAAGAGCGGCGGGCGTTCGCGCGGCGGCTCCGGCCGTCGCCAGGGCGGCCCGAAGCAGGGCGGCGGCAGGCAGGGCGGACAGCGTCGCGGTGAGCGCGGCGGAGCCCGCAATTCCTCGCAGGGTCAATAAGTTGCCAGCGAGTTGCTCAGCCAAAATAACGCAAAGCTAGCGTAATCTTAACCACGCGCGCCCTAGGACCGATGTGTTCCAGGGCGCGCGAGGATAGGATTACCGATGATCAGGACGAAGACCGCAATTGTCGTAGGCGCTGGTGCCGCGGTCGAAATTGAACTGCCCGATCATGCAGAAATGCTGTCGCGCATTGCGCACGGCTTTGATTTTCAGCGCCTCGGCAGTGATCTGCAAACCCCCGAAATGCAGGACTTCGATACGCTTTTCAAAAAGGTGAAGGGCGAGGGCGAGAAACTGCGCGAGGCTGGCCTGCGCATCCGTGCCGGATCGCGCCTCAGCAGTTCGATCCACGCGCTTTTGCAGCAGCACGGAAACAACAAGCACGTGGCCGCGGCGGGCAAGCTTGCCATCGCCTATTACACGCTGAGGGCGGAGCGGCAGTCCGCAATCGCATCGGAACCGCGCGATCCTGGCGAGATGCCGTTTCGTGGCACGGAAAACTGGCTGTTCCAGATCGGCCGCATGGTGGTGGACGGCGTTGCGCGCAGCCGTGCGGAACATTGCCTCGACAATCTTCACATCATCAATTTCAACACTGACCGCGCCATCCAGCATTACATGCCGTGGATACTGCATTCCGGCTTCGGAATGCCGGTGACAGAGGCGCAGGACCTGTGCGCGCAGCGCCTTCGCGTGGTCCATCCCTATGGACGGGCCGGTCGCCTGGAATGGGAAACCGGCAGTGAAGCCGTGGCCGCATGGGGTGAGGATGATCCCAAGAACCTCTTCAAGGTGGCAGAAGGCGTACGCACGGCCAGCGAATTTTCGGAAGATCGGCAGTTGAAGGCCAATATGCAGGGCGGCATCGCCAATGCCCGAAGGCTGGCCTTCATCGGGTGCGAGTTCAATTCCCTCGATACCTCGCTGCTGTTCCAGGAGCGCCTGAGCCACGGACCGGAAACGCTGGTGGCAATGCCTGAAAGCGAGCGGGCACGGGCCGATACGGTGCGCCGCGTGCTGCGAAACCAGGGTGGAATCGCGCCCGAAACGCTGCTGGCGCTGCATCTGGGGCAAAGCTGGCAGATGCTGTCGGACAACAGCCTGCTGCTGGAAGGCTGACACCGCGCCAACCAATTTGAAACTCTTGCCCGCTGGCATTCGTATGGCCATGGACCATTGCGCAAAACACCATCAGCAGGAGCAAACCCCAGCCCATGTCCGAATATGACTATGATCTCTTCACCATCGGCGGCGGCTCCGGCGGCGTGCGTGCCAGCCGTGTCTCTGCCAGCCATGGCGCAAAAGTCGCCATTGCGGAGGAACACCGGGTAGGCGGCACCTGCGTGATCCGCGGCTGCGTGCCCAAGAAGATGCTGGTGTACGGCGCGCATTTCGCGGAGGATCTGGAAGACTGCCAGAAATTTGGCTGGGAAATCGAGGGCAAGAGGTTCGACTGGCAGAAGCTGCGCGATAACGTGCTGGCCGATGTAGACCGTCTGGAGGGTGCCTATACCGACACGCTCGAAAACCACGATGTGCATATTTTCAAGCAGCGCGCCACCATCACCGGCGCGCACGAGATCACCCTGGCCGATGGCACGGTCGTAACTGCCGAACGCATCCTGATCGCCACCGGCGCGCATCCGCGCATGCCCACCTGTCAGGGCGCGGAGCACGCCATCAGTTCGAACGAGGCGTTCCACCTCGACGAATTGCCGAAGAAGGTGATCATCGCGGGCGGCGGCTATATCGCCAACGAGTTTGCCGGCATCTTCAACGAGTTCGGCTGCGACGTGCATATCGTGAACCGCGGCGACAGGCTGCTGCGCTCCTATGACGAGGGCGTGCGAGACCGTCTGCTGCAGATTTCCACGATGAAGGGCATCAAGTTCCGTTTCAACACCACGTTCGAATATATCAAGCCGTGCGACGAGGGCGGCTATTTCGTGAAGCTCTCCGATTGCGACGAGGAGAAGGCCGACCTGGTGATGTTCGCCGTGGGCCGCGTTCCCAATACCAAGGATCTTGGCCTGGACAAGGCAGGCGTGGAACTGGGCGAGAATGGCGAGGTGAAGGTCGACAGGTTCAGCAAGACCATCGTCGATCATATCTATGCCGTGGGCGATGTGACGGACCGTGTGCAGCTTACCCCCGTCGCGATCCGCGAAGGGCAGGCCTTTGCCGATACCGTGTTCGGCGGCGGCGATCCCATTGCCGTGGATCACAGCTGCATTCCCAGCGCCGTGTTCAGCCACCCGCCCATCGCCGCAGTCGGCATGACGGAGGGAGAGGCGAAGAACAAGCTGGGCAGTGTGAAGGTCTATCTCAGCGATTTTCGCCCGATGAAGAACGTGCTGGCAGGACGCAATGAACGCTCGCTCATCAAGATGATCTGCGATGGCGAGACCGGAAAGATCGTGGGCATCCACATGATCGCTCCCGATGCGCCGGAGATGATGCAGGCCGCCGCCATCGCCGTGAAGGCGGGCCTGACGAAAGCCGATTTCGATGCCACCACCGCCATCCATCCCACGATGGCGGAAGAACTGGTGCTGATGAAATAGCCGCGCACCGTTCAACCTGGGGCAAGATGGGACAGCGTTACATCTTGCCCCAGGGAGAGTTCGATGCGTTTTCCGGCTTGCTGCGCGATACTGGCGATCACCGCTGGATGAGGCGGCCCCTGAGCGATTGACCACCGATTGACCGAAACCGTTTCTCGTGCAACGGCTTTCTCCAATTGAAGGAGAGCCGAATTGTCCGCCAATATCGCCGAAATGGAACGCCGCCGTGAAGCTGCCAGGATGGGGGGCGGGCAAAAGCGTATCGATGCCCAGCACGCCAAGGGCAAGCTGACCGCACGCGAACGCCTCGACATATTGCTGGACGAAGGCAGCTTCGAGGAACTCGATACCTACGTCGAGCACGACTGCGTGGATTTCGGCATGCAGGACCAGAAGATACCAGGCGACGGGGTTGTGACCGGCAGCGGCACGATCAACGGACGACTGGTCTATGTTTTCAGCCAGGACTTCACCGTCTTCGGCGGGTCGCTTTCCAAGCGCCACGCGGAGAAGATCTGCAAGGTGATGGACAACGCCATGAAAGTGGGCGCGCCGGTGATCGGCCTGAACGACAGCGGCGGCGCGCGCATCCAGGAAGGCGTGGCGTCGCTCGGCGGCTATGCCGAGGTGTTTCAGCGCAACGTGCTGGCATCGGGCGTGATCCCGCAGCTTTCCCTCATCATGGGGCCATGTGCCGGCGGCGCGGTGTATTCACCCGCGATGACGGACTTCATCTTCATGGTGAAGGACAGCTCCTACATGTTCGTGACGGGGCCCGAAGTGGTGAAGACCGTCACCAATGAAGAGGTTACGCAGGAAGACCTTGGCGGCGCGGTGGTCCACACCACCAAGACGAGCGTTGCCGACCTCGCATTGGAGAACGATATCGAGGCGCTGCTGGCCGCGCGCGAGCTGATCGGCTTCGTGCCGGAAAGCAACCGCGACCCGCTGCCGCACCTGCCGACGGACGATCCGTGGGACCGCGTGGAGGACAGCCTCGACACGCTGATTCCCGCCAGCTCCAACATGCCATACGACATGCACGAACTGATCCGCAAAGTGGTGGACGATGGCAATTTCTTCGAGATCCAGCCCGCACACGGGGCCAACATCATCACCGGTTTCGGGCGGATAGAAGGCAATCCCGTGGGTTTCGTTGCCAATCAGCCGATGGTGCTGGCGGGTGTGCTGGATATCGATGCCAGCCGCAAGGCTGCACGTTTTGTGCGTTTCTGCGATGCTTTCAGCATCCCTATCGTCACTTTCGTGGATGTGCCCGGCTTCCTTCCCGGCACCGGGCAGGAGCACAACGGCATCATCAAGCACGGCGCGAAGCTATTGTTCGCCTATGCCGAGGCGACCGTGCCCAAGATCACCGTGATCACGCGCAAGGCCTATGGCGGCGCGTATGACGTGATGGCATCGAAGCACCTTCGCGGAGATTTGAACTACGCATGGCCCACCGCCGAGATCGCGGTGATGGGCGCGAAGGGTGCAGTCGAGATCATCTTCCGCCAGGATCGCGACGATCCCGGCAAGATCGCCGAGAAGACGAAGGAATACGAAGACCGCTTCGCCAACCCCTTCATCGCGGCGCAGCGCGGCTATATCGACGAGGTGATCTACCCCCGCTCCACCCGCCGCCGCATCGCGCTGGGCCTGCGCAAGCTGGCCGGGAAGCAGCTTGAGAACCCGTGGAAGAAGCACGACAACCTGCCGCTGTGATGGCTTGATGCAATCCCTCACCACCATCGGATACGCGCACGCCACGCAGGATGCGCTGATCGCGGCGTTGCGGGAGGCAAAGGTCGAGTTCCTCGCCGATATCCGCGCCTTGCCACTGTCACGCCGCGCGGGGTTCTCGAAAAACTCGCTCAAGGCTGCGGTGGAAGAGGCCGGAATCGCCTACGCGCACTTCAAGCATCTCGGCACGCCCAAGGAAGGCCGCGATGCCGCGCGCAAGGGCGATTACGCGACCCTGCGCCGGGTATACGAAGGGCAGCTCGAACTGCCCGAGGCGCTGGCGCAGATGGCGGAAATCAAGACGCTTGCTGCCGAAAAGCGCATCTGCCTGCTGTGTTATTGCGGCGAGGCGGAGAAGTGCCATAGGTCGCTGTTGATAGAGCATGCATTCGAAGGCAGCGAAGTCCTGCACCTTCACCCGGCCATGCCGGATTGAGGCACTTCGCGTTTCCTGAAGCGTAGATAAGCCATGTGGTTCGACGACTGGTCAGACATGTGGCAGATATTTGTCACGACAATAATCATCTACGCCGCGCTGATCCTTATCCTGCGCGGCGCGGGGAAGCGCTCGCTCGCCAAGCTCAACATCTTCGACCTCGTGGTGACGGTGGCGCTCGGCTCCACGCTTGCCACCATCATGTTGAGCCAGGACACCACGCTTGCCGAGGGCGCCCTTGCTTTCGTCACCCTGTGCGGCCTGCAATGGCTGGTGGCTTGGTTCAGCCTGCGCGCGACGTGGTTCAAGAAATTCCTGCGCGCCGAACCGCGTTTGCTGTTCAGCGATGGCAAGTTTCTCGACAAGGCCATGCGTGACGAGCGTATCCTGCGCCAGGAAGTCCACGCAGAAATTCGCACCCACGGCTTTGGTGATCTGGAAGATGTCGCTGCCGTCGTTCTGGAGACGAATGGCAATTTCAGCGTGATCGCGAAGGACAACGCCAAGACCCGGAGCGCGATGGAAAGCGTCCGGCGCGATCCGCTGGATCCAGTGGACGATGTGAAGCCCGCACGCTGATGTGGACCCGATTGCCTGGCTGCGCGTAGTAGGCCCATGTGGTTTGATAATTGGACGGATATCGGGCAAATCGCCCTCACTACGCTGGTGATTTACGCAGCGCTCATCGCAATCCTGCAAATCGCGGGCAAGCGCAGCATTGCCAAGCTCAATATCTTCGATCTCGTGGTAACGGTGGCGCTCGGTTCTATCCTGGCTTCCGTGATGCTGACGAACAGCCTGTCTATCGCAGACGGGCTGGCCGCCTTTATCGTCCTCGCCTTTCTGCAGTGGATGGTCAGCAAGCTTTCCGTGAAATTCGGATGGTTCAAGCAGGTCATCCGTTCCGATTCCCGCATCCTGCTGAAGGATGGCGAGTTTCTGGAAGGGGAGATGAAGGCCGAACGCGTCACGCACGGAGAGATTGAGGCTGCCATCCGCAGAAAGGGTGCTGGCAAGATCGAGAGCATCGCTGCCGTAGTGCTGGAAAGCGACGGGAGTTTCAGCGTGATCGAAGGATTGCCCGCCAGCCAGTACAGCGCGCTGGAGCGGATGCTGAAAAGCGATGACAAGTCCGAAAGCGGCGGAGACTAATGCGCCTGTAGCTGTTCGCTCAGGAAGGCGGCCATGTCCGCTATGTCCACCTGAGTATCGACAAAAGCTTCGCCAATTCCGCGCAGCAGGATGAAGGGCAGGGTGCCAGCATCCATCTTCTTGTCATGCAGCATGTGCGCGGCCAGTTCCCTGCCGCTGCACTCTAGGCCCAGCGAGGCAATTTCGGAACGCAGTCCAGCCTTGTCGATCGCGGCGGTAACTCGCGCCGCATCATCGAGTGAAATGTAGTTGAGCCGGGCGGAGTATCGCGCGGCCAGCACCATGCCCAGCGCCACCGCCTCTCCGTGTAGCAGCGCATCGGAAAAGCCGGTTTCCGCTTCCAGCGCGTGGCCGAAGGTGTGACCAAGGTTTAATAGCGCGCGCGTTCCCGTCGTTTCGCGCTCGTCCTGGGCGACGATGCGCGCTTTTGCCTGCACGCTCTGCGTCACAGCGTATTCCAGCGCCTCGGGATCGCGGGCAGTCACCTTCGCGCCGTTCGCCTCGCACCAGGCAAAGAAATCCGCATCGCCGAGAATGCCGTATTTGATCACCTCGGCATATCCGGCACCCATCTCGCGCGGCGGCAGCGTGCCTAGCGTTGCCGTATCCGCCAGCACCAGCGCGGGCTGGTGGAATGCTCCGACAAGGTTCTTGCCCGCTTTCGTATTGATCGCCGTTTTGCCGCCAACGCTGCTGTCCACCTGCGCCAGCAATGTCGTCGGTATTTGCACAAAGCCGCAGCCACGCTTCAGCACCGCGGCGGCAAATCCGGTAAGATCGCCCACCACCCCGCCGCCGAGTGCGAAGATATGATCGCCGCGTTCGATGCCGCGTTCCAGCAGCCAGTCCACCAGTGTTTCCAGCACGCCCCAGCTTTTCGCGCCTTCGCCGGGCTCGGTAATGAACCAGTCTACGCCGGTGCCCGATGCCGCCAGCGCCGTTTCCAGCGCTGCGCCGTGCGCGGCGTGGGAATTGCGATCCGCCACGGCGGCCACGCGGGTTTTTCGGATGAAACCTGCAGCCAGCGTCCCCGCATCGGCCAGCAGGCCGTGGCCGACATGCACATCATAGCCGCGCCCGGCCAGTTCCACGCCGATTACAGCCATCTGTCCAACTCCTCCAGTATACGCGCCACCGCTTCTGCATGGGGGCCGGTGTCGCTTTGCACGTGGATGGGGGCCTGAGAATAGGCGCCCTCACGCTCTGCCTTCATGCGGGCGACGATCTCGCGCGTGTCGCCATCGCGCAGCAGCGGGCGCTTGTCGTTGCGGCTCACCCGTTCCACCAGCGTTTCCACGTCGCTGTCCAGCCAGATGGCGATGCCGCTCTCCAGGATCAGCGCGCGCGTTTCGGGCTGGACGAAGGCGCCGCCGCCCGTTGCCAGCACGCAATCGCGGCCAAGGTCTTCCATCAGTCGCGCGATCACCCGCCGTTCACCGTCGCGGAAATAATTCTCTCCGAACAGGTCGAAGATTTCCGGAATGGTCATGTTGGCGGCGTCGCAGATCTCCTCGTCCGCATCGACGAAGTTCATGCCCAGCGTAGCGGCCAGCTTGCGGCCTACGGTGGATTTGCCCACGCCCATCATGCCCACCAGCACGATCGGTCGATTTATGCGCCGACGAATGTCGCGGATCGTCGCATCATCGGGTAGGGGCGTGGCAATGGTCATTGCCGCAAGGCCTATAGTTGGGCTAACCGCGCTGGCAAGCATGGAGCCGCTTTGCTGTGGCCAAGGCAAGCTATTGGCCAGGGAATTATCAAGGGTGTCGAAACGGCGGATGACGATTTTGGTATTTATTGCTGTGGTGCTCGCCCTCGTGCTGGGCGTGGCCTGGTACGACGGCGGCAGGCAGGAACAGCGTCTGATCGTGGAGCCTGTGCCCGTGCCGGGAGCGACCTCGTGAAGCGCGCTTTTCTGACGGCATCTGTCGCGGGTTTCGCGCTGACGTCCTCTTTGGCGCTGGCTGGCGGGCCGGAAGATCTGCTGCCGCCGATGTTCCGCGATCCGCCGCCGCAGCAGCAGGCGACGCCTACGCCGTCCCCCACGCCTACGCCGCAGGCAACGTCCCGCCCGCAGACATCCACGCCCGCGCCTTCCAGCAGCGGCGAGGTGGTGCAGCCCATTCCCGGCGGCAGTTCATCGTCATCGTCATCCTCGTCCTCGCGGGCGAGCCTGCCATCCGATTTCCCTTCGCTGGCAGAGCTTGAACGGATGGACGAGGACGAGGTCAATGCCGCTCTTGGTCTTCGGCCCCAGTTCGATATCCCTGCCGCGGCGCGCCGCGCGGTGGAAAAGGTGGGCATCATCGCCCAGTCGGAAGGCGGCTTCCCCAGCGCATCGCTGCGCAATCAGCCCGGAGCCCTCGTCAGCGCGGCTCTGCAGGCCAGCAACGGCCCTGTTGCCTCGCGCTGGGGCCACATCCTGATGCGCCGCGTGCTGGCCAGCCGGCTGGATGCGCCGCAGGGGATGGACCCTGTAAGTTTCGCCGCGCTGCGTGCGAAGGCGCTTGCAGGTATGGGCGAGGCGGCCACGGCCCGCGCGCTGGTGCAGGATATCGACGGCTCCGATTACAATCCCTTGCTGGCGGAAGCTGCGTTCGGCGCATATCTGGGCACGGGAGATGTGCTGGGCATGTGCCCCGTCGCCCGCCTGCAAACCGATCTGCTCGACAGCGGCGAATGGGAATTGCTGCAAGCCATCTGCTCGGCCTACCTTGGCGAGGCACGAAGTGCCGACCGTCGCCTGCAACGCGCGCTCGGCACCGGCGTTGCCGAGGAAATCGACGTGCGCCTGGCCCAGCGTTATGCCGGGGCTGCTGGTGAAGCGGGCCGCGCGGTCAACGTGGAATGGGGCAATGTCAGCGAGATGAGCGAGTGGCGCTATGCCCTTGCCAGGGCCGTGGGGGAGGACATTCCCGATGAACTGGCAGGCGAGATGGGGCCGGGCTACCAGATTTCCGACGTTCTGATCCCGGCAACTCCGCTGCTGCGCCGGGTGGAAGTATCCTCGATCGCAGGCAGCCGCGGCATCCTTTCTTCCGCCGCCATGGTGGATCTCTATTCGCAGCTTTGGGCCAGTGACCGGTACGAAGCGTCAGAAAAGGCACGAGCTGCGCAGTTGCGCGAAGCCTATGTGGCCGCCACCCCAGCGCAGCGACTTGCCGCGATGAAGGCCCTTTGGGGTGAAGGGCGCGATTACGGCGGGCTGGTGCTGACGGCCTATGCCGCGGCGCGCCTTCCCGTCAGCGAGGATTTTGGCGAGGACGCAGGCGCGCTGATCGCGTCCATGCTGGCCGCCGGGCTGGATCGCAATGCGCTACGCTGGGCAGACGCTGTATCGGACGGCAGCGAGGCATGGGCCTTGCTGGCGCTGGCGCGGCCCGATGCGGGCGGCACGGTGGACGGCGGCGATGTGGACAGCTTCATCGACGATGACGGCAGCGCGCAGATGCGCAAGTCCGCCTTCCTCGTTGCCGGGCTGGCAGGCCTGGGTCGTCTCGATCAGGACGATTTCAGCGACCTGGCAGAGCGTCTTGGCGTGAATTACCAGCGGCGCAGTGCGTGGAGCGACAAGATCGGGCGTGCCGGTGACCTTGGCAATTCCACGCTGGTCGCCCTGCTGGCTGGCTTGGGAATGCAGGGCCAGGACTGGGGCCAGATGACTCCGCGGCACCTCTATCACGTGGTGCGTGCCCTGAACGCCGCGGGCCTTTCCGCCGAAGCGCGGATGATCGCTGCAGAGGCGGTCGCCCGCGGCTGACGCGATGTCCGCCGCGATAGACAGCTTCCTCGACATGCTGGCGACAGAGCGTGGCGCTGCGGCCAACACGCTGGCTGCCTATCGCCGCGATCTTGAAGGCAGCGAAGAAATCGTCGGCGATCTCCTAACCGTTACCGCAGATGGTCTGGGCAAGCTGACCCGCGCCTGGGCCGATCTTGCGCCGTCCACCGTGGCACGCAAGGTATCGGCCCTGCGCCAGTTTTTCGGCTTCTGCTTGGATGAATTTCTCCGCAAGGACGATCCTTCCACCGCGCTGCCACGCCCGCAGGCCCGCCGCCCGCTGCCCAAGGTGCTGAGCCATGACGAGGTGGCAAGGCTTTTCCAGCAGGCCGAGGCGGAGGCGCAAGCGGGGCGCGCCAGGCCGGTGCGCATGCTGGCGCTCCTGGAACTGCTTTACGGTTCGGGCCTGCGGGCGACGGAATTGGTGGCTCTGCCCGTGGCAGCAGTGCCGCGCGATGCGCCGCTGCTCACCATTACGGGCAAGGGCGGTCAGCAGCGCATGGTGCCCGTATCGGGCCGCGCGCAGACCGCTATCGCCCGCTGGATGGAACAGCACGATGGCAAATCGCCGTTCGTGTTCCCGTCGCGCGGCAGCCACATCTCACGCATTCGGCTCTACCAGATGGTGAAGGAACTTGCAGCGCGTGCCGATATCGATCCTGCCAAGGTATCTCCGCATGTGATGCGCCACGCCTTTGCCACCCACCTGCTGGAGGGCGGGGCGGACCTTCGCGTTCTGCAGACGCTGCTGGGCCACGCCGATATCGCCACCACCCAAATCTACACTCATGTCGATTCAGCGCGCCTCGTGGCGTTGGTGAATGAGCGGCATCCCCTTGCAGGCGGGCGCGGGTCGGGGTAGCGGCTGGGACATGACATCTTACCTCGAATTCGAGAAGCCGGTTGCCGAACTGGAAGCCAAGATCACCGAGCTGCGCAAGGTCGCAGGTGACGATGGCGACGTGGATATTTCCAACGAGCTTCAGCGGCTTGAGCTGAAGAGCGCGCAACTGCTGGAGAACACTTATCGGGAATTGACGCCGTGGCAGAAGACGCAGGTCGCCCGGCATCCCGCGCGCCCGCACTTCCACGATTACGTCGATATCGGTTTCACCGATTTCATGCCGCTGGGCGGGGATCGCGCCTATGGGGATGACCAGGCGATCATGGGCGGCCTCGCCAGGCTGGATGGCCGCAAGGTGGTGCTGATCGGCCACGAAAAGGGCAACGATACAGAGAGCCGCATTCGCCACAATTTCGGCATGGGCAAGCCGGAAGGCTATCGCAAGGCGATTCGCTTGATGGAACTGGCCGACAGGTTCGGGCTTCCCGTGGTGACGCTGGTGGATACCTCCGGCGCATTTCCGGGTATCGAGGCGGAAGAGCGTGGACAGGCGGAAGCCATTGCCCGCTCGACGGAAAAATGCCTCGCGCTTGGTGTGCCGATGGTGGCTGCCATCGTGGGCGAGGGCGGTTCGGGCGGCGCGGTGGCGCTTGCCAGTGCGGAGCGCGTGCTGATGTTCGAACACGCCGTGTATTCGGTTATCTCGCCCGAGGGCTGCGCCTCCATCCTTTGGCGCACGGCGGAAAAGGCACCGCAGGCTGCCGAGGCGATGAAGATGACTGCGCAGGATCTGGTGAAGCTGGGCGTGGTGGATCGCATCGTGCCCGAACCGGTCGGCGGGGCGCAGCGCGATCCCAAGGCTGCGGTAGAATCGCTCGCCAAGGCTATCGGCGAAGAACTCGATACGCTGGCCCCGGTGGATGCAGGTACGCTGCGCAAGCAGCGCGAAGAGCGTTTTCTGGCGATCGGACAAAATCTTGCGCGCTAGGTCTTGCTAAGGCCGCCATACGGCCTTTGGGGAACATCGGCGGGGCAATTCGGTTATCTTCGGCAACTGATGCATTGCGTGCCAGCACGCAGGGCATCTGCCCAGAGGAGGCCTGAATGCCATTGAAGAATATCCGCAAACTTACCGCCATCAGCCTTGCCAGCGCCGCTTCATTGGCGCTTGGCGCCTGTGCCAGCGTTCCTGGTGCCAATGTTGCCCCCGGTGCCCCGATCACGGCCGAAGAGGCGCAGCTTGGCGCGGAGAATCACCAGGCTTTCGTGAACGAGTTCGGCGGCGCGATGACAGGGCCGTATGCCCGCTACGTCGACCAGGTTGGATCCAACATCGCCGTGCAATCGGGCCTTGCCACCCGCCCCGATGCCTTTGAAGTCACCCTGTTGAATTCCAGCGTGAACAATGCCTTCGCCGTTCCCGGCGGCTATGTTTACGCCACGCGCCAGCTGGTGAACCTGATGAACAACGAGGCGGAACTTGCCGCCGTGCTGGGCCACGAAGTCGGCCACGTTGCCGCCCGCCATTCCGCCCGCCGCCAGCAGACAGCACAGCGCAACCAGTTGCTGGGCCTGCTGGGCGCGGTGATCGGCGGCGCGGTGCTGGGCAGTTCGGACCTCGCGCAGCTCAGCCTGCAGGGTTCGCAGCTTGCCACGCTGAGCTATTCGCGCAGCCAGGAACTGGAAGCCGATCAGCTGGGCATCCAGTATCTCAATCGCGCGGGCTACGATCCCAACGCCATGTCCACGCTGCTGGCCAGCCTGGCGGCGCAGAATCAACTCGATTCGCAATTGCAGGGCAGGGGCGACGCCACCATTCCCGAATGGGCATCAACCCACCCCGATCCCGCCAGCCGCGTGCAGAATGCGCGCCAGATGGCCGCCGGGGGAACGGGTGTCGTCAATCGCGAGACTTTCCTCAGCCGCATCGATGGCATGATCTATGGTGATGACCCCGAGCAGGGCATTATCGAAGGGCGTCAGTTCATCCACCCTGTCCTGCGGTTCAGCTTCACCGCGCCGCAGGGCTTTTACATGGTCAACGGCACACGCGCCGTCACCGTAAATGGCGATCAGGGCCGCGCGCAGCTTACGGTCGGGCCGTATAACAATGATCTGAATGCCTACGTTCGCGGCGTGTTCAGCGCGCTGGGCGGAGAGCAGCAGCAGATCGCGCCATCCAGCATAGAGCGTACCACGGTGAACGGATTGCCTGCTGCCTACGGCACTGCGCGAGTGAACAATGGCCAGCAGGAGGTGGACGTCACCGTGTTCGCCTACGAGTTTTCCAACGACACGGCATATCACTTCGCCTCGATTACGCCTGCGGGCCAGGCTGGCACATTCAATTCGCTGTATCAGTCGATGCGCCGGATCAGTGCAAGCGAGGCTGGCAGTGTCGTGCCGCGCCGCGTGGACGTGATTACCGCGGGCCGCGGCGATACGGTTCGTACGCTGGCTGGCCGGATGGCTTACTCCGATGCGCAGGAAGCGCGCTTCCGCGTTTTGAATGGCCTGCTGTCGGATCAGCAGGTGGTGCCGGGGCAGGAATACAAGATCGTCGTTCGCTCGAACTGACGCGTGTAAGATCTTTCGACTTCGAATTTACAACGCGCAAACAAAAGGGGCGCCGGATTTCTCCGGCGCCCCGATCGTTTTGTGGGTCTCGATATTAGATCGAGTTGTCGAGCTTGGTCGAAACCGTGCCGAACGTATCGTCCAGGCTGTTGCCCAGGCTCTGCATGGCGGTGATGGCAGCAACTGCGATGAGGGCAGCAATCAGGCCATACTCGATGGCGGTGGCGCCCTGTTCGTCGCGGATCATGTTCTTGAAGAAGGTCATTTTTAGTCTCCTGGTTTTCAGTCTTCGGTACCCGGCTCAACCGGATGTTCCCGTTCGAGCAATCTGGTTTCTACGTACGATGTGTTGATAAAATGCTAATCACGTCATCCGCCGCTTGCGTCGTCGAACTTGCCTTCGACATGCGTCCACATATCGGTGGACTCATTGGCAAAGCCCTGCAGGGCCGTGATCATTCCGATCACGATCAGCCCTGCGATCAGGCCGTATTCGACGGCGGTCGCACCACGGGTATCGCGCAGCAGCCTTTTTAACATTCTTGATGCAAACAACGCAGGTCCCCTAAATAACGTGCGACCATGCCCTTCTCGCAGGGAGGGTTTAACAAAGCCTTCTTCCGAAAGGTAAACGTGCAAAATATCCCGACATATATGCTGGTGGTGGCCCTCGCTTTATTCGATGAAAAGGGCCGTCTGCTGCTGCAGCAACGCCTTCCTGAAAAGCATCACGGCGGCATGTGGGAATTCCCCGGCGGAAAGGTGGAAAGCCTTGAAAACCCTAGGATGGCGCTGGTCCGAGAGATCGCGGAAGAACTGGCGCTGACACTGGATCCGCGGCAGCTGGAGCCGTCCTTCTTTGCCGAGGAAGGCGCGGATCCGGCGATTGTTCTCAATCTTTACACCTCACGCCAGCGTGTGGGTGAGCCACGCGGGCTGGAAGGGCAGGAATGGGGCTGGTTCGACCCGGCAGAGGCAAAAGAATTGCCCCTTGCGCCGATGGATCGGAAATTATTGTCACGCTTTGCGGGATTTGGTGCCCGATAGGGGTTGCCAAGCTGCCAACTCCACCCTATTTGCCCGCCTCTCAGCGCGCCAGTAGCTCAGCTGGATAGAGTACCTGACTACGAATCAGGCGGCCGGAGGTTCGAATCCTTCCTGGCGCACCAAGAAAGCCCATCCCCGCAAGGGGGTGGGTTTTTTTGTTGGGGCGCCGACGAATGATGCGGCCTGTTCAACGCGCTTCCGATGTTGCGGGCGGTTGGACGCTACCTCCCTTGGTCTGTTCCGCGCGATCCGGCGGAACCGCAATCTTGCTCACCTGTTCATTGTGCAAAGCACACAACAGGAGACCCCCATGTCCGACGATATCTTTGCACGCCTGAAGGAAGACCACGAAACGCACCGCAACATCCTCGACAAGATGGCCGAAACCCACGGCGAGAGCGACGAGCGCAAGCAATTGCTGGAGCAGTTCACCAAGGAAGTGAAAAGCCACGCCGCAGCCGAAGAGCAGGCGCTGTACTCCACCATGCTGCGCAAGCCGCCCACCACGGACATGACGCGCCATTCCGTTGCCGAGCATCACGAGCTGAACGAACTGTTGAACGATCTGGCTGCGCAGGACATGTCTTCGTCGGCATGGATGGCCACTTTCAAGAAGCTGGATCACGATTACCGTCACCACATCAATGAAGAGGAAGAAGACCACTTCCCCGAGTTCGAACCGCACCTGACCGAAGAGGACCGCGAGCACATGCGATCGGTGTTCGATCGTCGCAAGGCGGAGGAAAAGGACGAGGCTGAAGTGACTCCGGAGAAAATGGAAGACGCCAAGGAATAACGGCGCAAGGCACAGGCGAGGGCTCTTGGACAAACTGGAAAACCGCGTCGAGGATTTCGACGATACCTCGGTCGAGAAGGGCGTGTGGCGTTATGCCCGCGCCCGTCGCGCCCGCGTGGTTATCGACGGCGCAGACTACTTCGATCTCATACAACAGGCGATGCTGAAGGCACGACAGCGAATACTGTTGATCGGCTGGGATTTCGACACCCGCATCCACCTGCACCGCGGCCGGCGCTGGTGGCAGAAGGGCTGGCGCAGCGGCCATCCCTCGCGCCTTGGAAGCTTCGTCGTGTGGCTGAACAATCATCGGCCGGACCTTGAAATCCGTATCCTGAAATGGAGCTATGGCTTTCTCAAGTTTTTCGCCCGCGGCACCATGACGCTGGATCTGCTACGCTGGGCCCGCCACCGGCGGATCGATTTCAAGTTCGACACGGCGCATCCCGTCGGCTGTTCGCATCACCAGAAACTGGTCATCATCGACGACGACTTCGCCGTTTGCGGCGGGATCGACATGACCACGCGCCGCTGGGACACGCGTGAGCATCAGGAGGAGCATCCCAATCGCACGCGACCTGACGGCAAAGCCTACGGCCCGTGGCACGATCTGACGATGATGATGGAAGGCGATGTCGCCGTCGAGCTGGAACGCCTGGGCCGTGCGCGCTGGGTGAAGGCGGGCGGCAAACCTCTGTCGAAGCCGAAGGAGGATCGGGGCAGCGCATGGCCAGACAAGCTGGTGCCGCATTTCGAGGACGTGGAGATCGGCATTGCCCGCACGCGCGCTGCCTATGGCAACGATCCGAAGATCGACGAGATCGAAGAGCTTTACATGCGTCAGATCGCGCAGGCCAAGCACTTCATCTATGCCGAAAACCAGTACTTCTCTTCCCGCACCATCTGCGAGGCGTTAGCAAAACGTCTGGCAGAGCCGGACCCGCCGGAAATCGTCATCGTAATGCCCATTACGGGCGACGGCTGGGCGGAAGCGCAGGCAATGGACCCGCTGCGCGCCGAACTGGTGCAGGCTTTGCAGGAACTGGACAAGCATGACCGGATCCACCTCTATGTGCCGATGACCGGGCAAACGCCCATTTATGTGCATGCAAAGCTGATGATCGTGGATGATCGCATTCTGCGGATCGGTTCTGCCAACATGAACAACCGTTCCATGGGCCTCGACAGCGAATGCGACGTGTTCGTCGATTGCGAGCGTCCGGGCAATGCCAAGGCCGAGCCGACAATTCGCGAATTGCGCGAATCGCTGCTGGCGGAGCATCTGGGTATCTACAAGCAGGACGTGCCGCTGAAGATAGAGAAACACGGGTCCATGGCCGGCATGATCGCCAGCGTCGGGGATCGCAATCGCCGCTATCTCAAGCCATTGCATCCCGGCAGAAATGCCGAGTGGAGCCAGGAGCTTGCGGAGCGGCAGACCTTCGATCCGGAGGAGCCGGAAGAGCTTTTCGACTTCGATGTCTCCAAACGTGGCCTTTTTCGTAATGGCAGCCTATTGGCCAGAGCGCACAACAAGCTGAAGAGAAAGCGCGACAAGACGAATGAGTAGCTTGGTAGGTCCCGACGAGGACGATCCCCGCGGCAAGCCCCCGGTTCCTGAAGATGTGCAGGATGCCATCCGAACCCTGATCAAGTGGGCGGGTGACGATCCCACGCGTGAAGGCTTGCTGGACACGCCCAAGCGCGTTGCGCGCGCGTGGAAGGAATATTGTCTCGGCTATGACGAGGATCCTTCGCACCACCTTGCGCGCGTGTTCGAGGAAGTGGGCGGTTACGACGAGATCGTGCTGCTGAAGGACATTCCCTTCCAGAGCCATTGCGAACACCACATGGCACCCATCATCGGCAAGGCCGCCATCGCCTATCTGCCAACGGACAAGGTCGTGGGCATTTCGAAGCTGGCGCGGGTGCTGCATGGCTTCGCCCGGCGTCTGCAGGTGCAGGAACGGCTGACGGCGGAAGTGGCGGACTGCATCCAGGAACATCTCAACCCGCGCGGTGTTGCCGTGGTGATCGAAGCCAGTCATGCCTGCATGACGGCACGCGGCGTGCGCACGCCCGGCGTCACCATGGTCACCAGCCAGGTGATGGGCACGTTCCGCACGGATTCGAAGAGCCGTGAAGAAGTGCTCAAGCTTATGGGGTACTAGCCCAGCTTTCAAAAGCAGGCTTACCGGGCGGGCCGAGGCCTGCCGCGAATGATTTGAAAGGAATACGATGACGGCATTGCGCGTAAGGGGCGGACAGAAACTGGTCGGCAAGATCGAACCGTCTGCCAACAAGAACGCGGTACTGCCGGTGCTGTGCGCAACGCTGCTGAGCGACGCGCCGATCATGCTGCGCAACGTGCCGGAAATCACCGATGTCCAGCGCATTCACGCGTTCTTCGGCGAACTGGGCAGCACGGTCGAATGGGACAAGTCGGAAAAGACCCTTCGCATCGATCATTCCACCATCTCGTCCAGCGCCGAGGCGACATTGCCGCAGGCGATGCGCGCCTCGATCATGATGATCCCCGGCCTGCTGGCGCGGCTTGGCTCCGCGCGGCTCGAGCACGAGGTGAAGGGCTGCACGCTGGGCGCGCGCGAGATCGATCCGCACGTCAAGGTTTTCGAGGCGTTCGGTGCCGAGGTCTCTTACCAGGACAAGGATATCGTCTTCCGCAAGAACGAGCGTGGAAGCGGCACGCGCATGTGGCTGGAATATGCCTCCGTCACCACGACGGAGAACTTCATCATCAGCGCGTTGACAGCCAATGGCAGCAGCCAGATCGTGAACGCGGCGTGCGAACCCCACGTGCAGGAAATGTGCACCTTCCTCGAGAAGATGGGCGCACGGATCAAGGGCAAGGGCACCTCCATGGTGACAGTCGAGGGATGCGAGGAGTTCACCTCGGTCGACTATACCTTCGTCGAGGATTTCCACGAGATCGCCACCTTCCTGGCGCTGTCTGCCGTTACCGGCGGGGATGTCTCCGTTCGCAATACGCGGCCCGAGGATTTCATGCTGATCGATCGCACGTTCGAGAAGTTCGGTGCGCATGTGGAGCATAAGGATGGCTGGAGCCGACTTGCAGCGCCTGAGCAGCTGGTGGTGCAGCAGAACTTCACCAGCCACATCACCACCAAGGTGGAAGCGGCCCCGTGGCCTTACATCCCTGCCGACCTCCTGCCGATCTTCATCGCGCTGGGCGTGCGGGCGAAAGGGCAGACCATGTTCTGGAACAAGGTCTATGAAGGCGGCCTTACATGGCACACCGAACTCAGCCTGTTCGGCGCGCATACCTTGCTGTGCGATCCGCACCGCCTGATTACCTTCGGCGGTGATGCATTGCGGCCCGCCACCGTAACCAGCCCGTATATCATCCGCGTGGCCATCGCGATGCTGATGGTGGCGTCCAGCATTGACGGCGAAAGCACAATCCTGGATGCCGACCCCATCCGCCGGGCGCATCCCGATTTCGTGAAGAACATCGATAGCCTGGGCGTGGATGTGGAGTGGGACGACTAGACTCGCCCGCCAAGCGAACCCCACGTATTACGCATAAGAAAAGGGCGCCTTCCGCAAGGAAGACGCCCTTTCTTCGTTAGTCAGGCGGCTTACAGCTGGCCGAGCATGTGCTCTGCGCTGGAAACCTTGAACTCGCCCGGACCTTCGACGTTGATCTCGGTCACCACGCCATCGTCCACGATCATGGAATAGCGGTTGGAACGCGTGCCCATGCCGTATCCGTCCATTTCGGCGGAAAGGCCCAGTGCCTTGGCGAATTCGGCGTTACCGTCTGCCAGCATGGTAATGTCGTCAGAGCCATCGGCGTTGTTCCATGCGCCCATCACGAATGCATCGTTGACCGAAGTGCAGGCAATCTCGTCCACGCCCTTCGCCTTCAGGTCGTTCGCCTTTTCCACGAAGCCCGGCAGGTGCTTTGCCGAACAAGTAGGCGTGAACGCACCGGGCACGGCGAACAGTGCCACCTTGCGGCCTGCGAAGAAATCGCTCGATTGCACCGCCTCGGGGCCATCGCCGGTTGGCTTCACCAGTTTCACGTCAGGTAGTTTTTCGCCTTTGGAAATCGTCATTCTATAGTCCTCCTGTCACCGTCCGCTTCCCGACATAGGTGCTGGCGCCATTCTAGCAAGCGGATTGCAGTCCTTTGCAGGGGTTGTGGCAACAAGCGGCTCATTCTATGGCGCATTGCAACACAGGCGTTGCATGGAGCCCCGGCGACGCATCACCCGAACACGACAGGAGACGTGCCCGTGGCCGACGCCGCTTTCGACGACTATATCATCAAGGACATTTCGCTGGCTGATTATGGCCGTGCGGAAATCAACATTGCCGAAACCGAAATGCCGGGCCTGATGGCCACGCGCGAGGAATATGGCGATGCGCAGCCCCTGAAGGGCACCCGCATCACCGGTTCGCTGCACATGACCATCCAGACCGCCGTTCTCATCGAGACGCTGACGGCGCTGGGCGCCGAAGTGCGCTGGGCCACCTGCAACATATATTCCACGCAGGATCATGCCGCCGCCGCGATCGCCGCACAGGATATCCCCGTATTCGCCGTGAAGGGCGAGAGCCTGGCCGATTACTGGGACTATGTCGGCAAGATCTTCGACTGGTCTACCGAGGAGGACGCCGACCAGACGGCCAATCTCATCCTCGACGATGGCGGCGATGCCACCATGTTCGCGCTGTGGGGCGCCCGCGTCGAAGCTGGCGAGGAACTGCCGGAGCCGAATAATGCCGAGGAAGTCGAATTCCAGCGCTCGCTGAAGGAATTCCTGAAGCGCAAGCCGGGCTATCTCACTGCATCTGTAAAGAACATCCGCGGCGTTTCGGAAGAGACCACCACCGGCGTTCACCGTCTTTACCAGCTGGCCAAGAAGGGCAAGCTGCCTTTCCCCGCCATCAATGTGAACGACAGCGTCACCAAGTCGAAGTTCGACAACCTCTACGGCTGCCGCGAGTCGCTGGTGGACGCCATCCGCCGCGCCACCGACGTGATGCTTTCGGGCAAGGTCGCACTGGTCGCCGGTTTCGGTGACGTGGGCAAGGGCAGCGCCCAGTCGCTGCGCAACGGCGGCGCCCGCGTGCTGGTGACCGAAATCGATCCCATCTGCGCTTTGCAGGCGGCCATGGACGGCTTCGAAGTCGTCACCATGGAAGAAGGCGTGAAGCGCGCCGACATCTTCGTGACCACCACCGGTAACGAGGACGTGATCACGGCGGAGCACATGAAGGCGATGAAGCCCATGAGCATCGTGTGCAACATCGGCCATTTCGATTCAGAGATCCAGATCTCCGCGCTCGACAATTACGACTGGACCGAACTTAAGCCCGGCACGGATCTGGTGAAGTTCCCCGATGGCAAGGAAATCATTATCCTCGCCAAGGGTCGCCTCGTGAACCTCGCCTGCGCCACCGGCCACCCCAGCTTCGTGATGAGCTGTTCCTTCACCAACCAGGTGCTGGCGCAGATCGAACTGTGGGAGCGCCACGACCAGTACGAGAACGACGTGTATGTCCTGCCCAAGAAGCTGGACGAGAAGGTTGCCGCGCTCCACCTCGACAAGCTGGGCGTCAAGCTTACCCAGCTCAGCCAGCAGCAGGCCGACTACATCGGCGTGCCGGTGGAAGGCCCCTACAAGCCAGAGCACTATCGTTACTGATCGTTTGCATCGAAAAACTGCAACACCATGTCACCCCGGCCATTGCGCCGGGGTGATTTGTTTGCGGGTCAGTATTATTGGCGGTAACGCGCTAGCCATTGCAACTGCGTCCGCGCACACATAGCTGAAGTATCAATGGAACTCTCGCCATCCTCGGTTGCCCTTCTGGGACTAATGCTGGCCGCGTGGACGTTTGGCGCGGTGTGGCTGGTGGTGGGTTCGCTCCAGCGGGCAAGAGCCGCGCGCCATGCCCGCAATACCGTTCGTCGGCTGTCCCGCATGATAGAGGATTCGCCAGCCATCCCCTTGCTGGTGAAGGCCGATGGCAAGATCGAGGGGCCGGACAGGCTGGCAAAGTGGCTGGGGCTGGATGCCTTGCCCGGTTACCTTACCGAACTCGAAGGCGGGCTGGACAAGGATGACCTGCGCGATCTGCGCGAGGCCGTTCGCCGCACGCAGAAAACCGCCGCGCCATTCAGCATGGCAATCACGCCAAAGGGTTCGGTGAAGAGCCTGGCCGTGCGCGGTCAACTGGCCGATCCGCTCGTGGCATCGGGCGGCGCGGCGCTGGTGTGGTGGTTCGATTTCTCCGAAAGCCAGGATGAACTGACGCGGCTGCGGCAGGAAACGCAGCGCGCCCGCAACGATTTCGCCGCTCTCGTCGGCCTGATCGAAGCCGCGCCCATGCCGATGTGGTTTCGCGGGCCCAAGATGGACCTGCGTCTTGTGAACAGCGCCTATGTCACCGCGGTGGGGGCGAAGGACGCCGCCAGCGTGGTGCAGAAGCAGTTCGAACTGGTGGAGCCTGTGGACGGCCTGACAGCCGCGCAGGTGGCAGGGCAGGCGCACAGCCGCGACATGCCGGTGGAGCGGATCGTACAGGCCACGGTCGGCAATCAGCGCCGCACCCTGCGTGTCAGCGATCTGCCGCTGGGCAGTGAAGGTGTGGCCGGCTACGCCATCGATATCGAGGAAATGGAAGAGCAGACGCGCGCCTTCCGCGCCTTCCGCGCAGCGCAGCGCAGCATGCTGGACCAGCTTTCCATCGGCGTGGCGCAGTTCGATCCCGATCACAGCCTGGCCTTTGCCAACCAGCCGTTCCAGCGCATCTTCGCCCTGCCGGGATCGACCCGCGTCGATCCGCCCGATTTCGACCGGTTCCTCGACATTGCGAGAGAGGCCGGTCGGCTACCCGAAACGCGCGATTTTCCCGCGTGGCGAGGAGAGCTGGCGGGATGGTTTACGCAGGATGCGCCGGTGGAGGATGCCTGGACCCTGCCGGACAGCACCCATCTTCGCATCGTTGCGCAGCCGCTGCCCGATGGCGGGCTGGTGCTGGTGGCGGAAGACCGTTCGGAGCAGCTGGCGCTGTCTGCCACGCGCGACACGCTGCTGCGCACGCGCACGGCCACGTTCGATTCGCTGTTCGAATCGCTGGCGGTGTTCGCGCCCGATGGTCGGATGCAGCTATGGAACCGCAGCTTCCCCGAGATCTGGGGCATTCCCGAAGATTTTTTCGACAAGCACCCGCATGTCGACAAGCTGCTGGATCGCATCGCCAATCGCGTGGCCAAGCCATCGCAGCAAAAGGCCATCGGCGACGTGGTGCGCGCCGCCACGCTGGACCGCAAGCAGCGCGGGGGCAGGGTGGTCTTGGCGGACGGGCGTACACTGGAATTTGCCGGTGTTCCGTTGCCCGATGGCAATGGCCTGCTGACCGTCCTCGACGTAACAGATTCGACCAAGGCGGAAGAGGCCTTGCGCGAACGCAATCAGGCGCTGGAAGAGGCGGACGCGGTGAAGACCCGCTTCCTCGCCAACATGAGTTATGAGTTCCGCACGCCGCTCACCTCCATCGGCGGGTTCGCCGAATTGCTGCAATCGGGCGTGGCGGGCGACATATCCGAACAGGGCCACGAATACATCAGCGCCATCATCGCCTCGGTCGAGCGCCTCTCGCAGCAGATCGAGAGCGTGCTGGACCTGACGCAGAGCGAAGTCGGCCTGTTGCCTATTGCCACGGAGGAAGTGGATCTGCTCACCTTCGCCACGCAGGTGGTTCGCGCGCGCGAAGAGGCAATCGAGAGCAAGAACATCACGCTGGACCTTCGCGGGGACAAGAGCGCCGGCAGCGTGCAGGCCGATCAGCGCCAGCTCAGCCGGGCCATCGGCAACCTGCTGGACAATGCCATTGCGGCCACGCCTGAAAACGGGCGGATACTGGTGGCGCTGGGACGGCGCAAATCAGGCGCGCGCATCGTCATCTCCGACAGCGGCGATGGCATGCGGCCCAGCGAACTGGCCCGTGCGCTGGATGGCTATCGCCTTTCCGGCAGCGACGGAAAGGAAGGCAAGCGCGGCCTTGGTCTGCCGCTGGCCCGCCAATTGATCGAGGCCCACGGCGGCAGGCTGGAAATCCAGTCCGAAAAAGGCGCCGGTACCACCGCGACCGTGAAACTGTCTTGAAGATCGAACTGCCCGATCTTGCCGCGATGGACGCGCTTGGCCAGCGCATCGCGGGCAGGCTGAAAGCAGGCGACGTGGTGGCGCTTTCCGGTGGGCTGGGAACGGGCAAGACCACGCTCTCGCGCGCAATCCTGTCGGCACTGGGACACACCGGGGAAGTGCCATCTCCCACCTTCACCATCGTCGAAACCTACGATCATCTCGATCCGCCGGTGGTCCACGCCGATTTCTACCGTCTGAAGCATCCTTCGGAAGCCGAGCAGCTGGGCCTCGACGATTACAGGGAAGGCGCTGCCCTGCTGGCAGAGTGGCCCGATCACGCCGGCGGTTTCGCAAATGAGGCAGGTTGCCTGCAAATTGCGCTGGAAATTGCGGATGCAGGCCGCATTGCCGTTGTGGAACCGGGCGCGGATTGGCAAGGACGCTGGCCATGAACAGCAATCTTCCCGAAGGGCTCGACCAATTTCTGACCGATGCCGGTTGGCACGGTGCAGAGATCGACCCCTTGCCCGGCGACGCCAGCTTCCGCCGCTATTTCCGCATTCGCGCCAATGGCAATCACGCGATGCTGATGGATGCGCCGCCTCCGCATGAAGATCCCAAGCCTTTCCTGCATGTAGGCAAGTGGCTGAACGCGCAGGGCCTTCGTGCTCCGCGGATCTTTGCAGAGGCGCCCGAACGCGGCCTGGTGCTGATCGAGGATTTTGGCCACGACCGGATGCGCGACTGGCTGGATGCAAACCCGGCGGAAGAACGCCGCGCCTATCGCGATGCCATCGATGCCCTGGTTGATCTGCACCAGTGCCCGCCCGGACCATTCGAGCCTTACACGCTGGAGACCTATCTGCGCGAAGTCTCTCTCTTCCCCGACTGGTTCTGCAAGGCGGCCGGTATCGAGGTGGACCCGATGGGTTTCTCCACCGCTTGGCGCGAGGCGCTTGGCCCGCTGTTGATCCGCCAGCAACCCGGCGTCACGGTGCTGCGCGACTATCATGCCGAGAATATCATGCTGCTCGGCCCCAGGGGCGAGTATGCGGGCGAGCAGGGCCTGATCGATTTCCAGGATGCGCTGAACGGCCACCGCGCCTACGATCTGGTGTCGCTGTTGCAGGATGCCCGGCGCGAGGTTTCGCGCGATCTGGAAGGCGAGATGCTGGATCACTACCGCTCCCGCCTCGCCGTGGACGATGCGTTCGAGGGTGATTACGCCCTGCTGGGCGCGCAGCGGAATGCCAAGATTGTGGGAATATTTACCCGCCTGTGGAAACGTGACGGCAAGGAGCGTTACCTGCCCATGATCCCCCGCGTCTGGGAGGCCATGGAACGCGATCTGGCGCACCCTGCACTGGAACCGGTAGCGCGCTGGTTCGCTGCTAATGTACCGGACGAGATCCGTGCAAAACAAGGAGACGTTCTCGGGTGAGCAAGCTGGCCAGCGACACAGCCATGGTCCTGGCGGCAGGCATGGGCAAGCGCATGCGACCGCTGACCGCTACGCAGCCAAAGCCCATGGTGCGCGTTGCCGGGAAACCGCTGATCGATCATGCGCTGGACAAGCTGCGCGATGCAGGCGTGGAAACGGCGGTGGTCAATGTCCATTACCTGGCCGATTCCCTGGAAGCGCATCTGAAGGACCGTAGCGCCCCCAATGTCGTATTTTCCGACGAGCGCGAGCAATTGCTGGAAACCGGCGGCGGCATCGTGAAGGCGGCAGACAAGCTTCCCGATCCCTTTTTCTGCCTTAACTCCGACAACATCTGGCTCGATGGGCCAGTGAACGCCTTTGCCGATCTCTCCGACTTCTGGGATGCGGACAGGATGGATGCCCTGCTGCTGCTGGTAACGCACAAGGCCGCGCACAATTTTAACGGCAAGGGTGATTTCCACATGGATACCAAGGGCCTCCTGCGCCGCCGCGCATCGGGCCGGATCGCACCCTACATCTTCACCGGCATTCAGCTTATTTCCAAGCGGTTGATGCGCGATGCGCCCGATGGCGCGTTCTCCACCAACACGTTCTGGAGCCGTGCGATAGAGGAGGGGCGGCTCTACGGTCTGCCCTTCACCGGCCACTGGTTCGAAGTGGGCACGCCGCAATCCATCAAGCCGACCGAGGAAGCCCTTTCGATTGGCTGGTAGAGGGGGTAGTCTTTCGCGATGACGGGGCGCGAAGACACGGCAAAACCACAGGTTTATTCGATCGCAGCACATCGCGGGTTTGCCGACGCGCTGGTGGCAGGCCTGGTGCCGCGATACGCGGATGAACATCTGGGTCTTGCCCGCCTGACGCTGCTCCTGCCCAGTGCCCGCGCTGCCCGCACCATGTCGGAGGCGTTCGTCCGCCACGCGGGCGAGACCGGCACGAAGGGCCTGTTGATGCCGCGCATGGTGCTGGTGGGTGATCTGGATCTGGACGAGGCGCTGGGCCCGCTGTTCGATTCGCTGGGCGCAGGCTCTGCCATTCCGCCCGCCGCCGATCCCACGCGCCGCTGGCTGCGCCTTGCCGCGCTGATCCGCGAAACGCGCGGTGACAAGGCACCAAAGGGCGCTGCGCTGCTGAAGCTGGCGGCAGAAACGGGCCAGGTGATGGACCGCCTGCTGGTGGAGGAAATCGCACCCGACGATCTCCTGTCGCCCCGCGTGCTGGATCTGGTGGGCGATCTTTCCGACCACTGGCGCAAGAACCTTCACCTGTTCGCCACAATCCAGCGATTGTGGCTGGCCGAATTGCAGGAACGCGGAGAGCGTGATGCCGCCGCGCGACGCAACATGCTGTTTCGCGAAGCTGCCCGCCGGATGCGGGAAAAGCCGCCGGAAACCCCCTTCGTCGCTGCCGGTGTTACCAGCGCGGCGCCCGCTCTTGCGCGGCTGCTGCGCACGGTATCGCAATTGCCGCAAGGCGCGGTGGTGCTGCCCGATCTCGACCTTTCGATGGGAGAGGACGTGTGGGAAGAACTGGGAAGCGCGGGCGACACATCCGGGGAAACGCCCTTTACCCCGGGCGATGCGCTTACGCATCCGCAATATCATCTGAAGCTGCTGCTGAACCGCATGGGCGTGGCGCGCGGCGAGGTGCAGCAATGGCACCGCGCGGGTATCGCCAAGGGGCCGCCCGAGCGCACGCACGCGATCTCCAGCCTGTTTCTGCCGCCCGAAGCCAGCAAGCAATGGGTCAGCCTGCCACCCGCCAAAAGGCGCATGTCGGGTGTTCGCCTGATAGAGGCCGCAAACCCGGAGGAAGAAGCGCAGGCCGTCGCTTTGCTGGTGCGCCAGGGGTTGACCGAACCGGAGAAGCGCGTCGCGGTGGTGACGCCCGATCGCGGGCTGGCGGGCCGCGTGGTGCAGCATTTGCGCCGCTGGCATATCCAGGCAGACGATTCTGCAGGCCGACCGCTGGGCGAAACGGCTGCGGGCAGGGTCCTGCTGTTGCTGGCCGAAATCGCGGCGGAAAAGGCCGCGCCGGTTCCGCTGATGGCCGTTTTGCAGCATCCGCTGGTGGCCGCGGGGGAAGGCCGCGCCGCTTGGCTGCGCGCTGCGCGCAAGTTCGAGCTGGAGATACGCGGGCCGCGCAAGGCACCGGGTCTCGCCCCTCTGCGTCCGCTGGCAGCCAAGGCAGGCGTCGAGCCATGGTGGGCGGAAGCGGAAACCGTGCTTTCCCCCCTGGTAACAGCCGGAGATACCGCGGGCCTTGCCATCTGGCTCGATCTGCTGGCCGCCGCGGGAGAGGCCCTGTGCGGCGAAGGCCTGTGGGCGCGCGAGGATGGCCGCGCGCTCTCTGCCTTCGTTGAGGATCTGCGCCTCCACGCCCGCGACGTGGAAACGCCGCTGGACGCCGATGATCTGCCCCGCGTGCTGCGCGATGCGATGGACAAGGTGGCGGTGCGCCCACCCTATGGCGGGCACCCGCGCGTGGCGATCTACGGCCTGCTGGAAGCACGCATGACGCGCGCCGACCTGGTGATCTGCGCAGGCCTGAACGAGGGCACATGGCCGCCGCGCCCCTCCACCGATCCCTTGCTGGCACCCGGCGTGCTACGCGCGCTTGGCGTGCCGGGCGCGGATTTTCGCATCGGCCTTTCCGCGCACGATCTGGCGGGCGCGCTGGGCGCGCCCGACGTGGTGCTGACACGCGCCCGGCGCGATCTTGCAGGCCCGGCGATTGCATCGCGCTTCCTCCTGCGGGTGCGCGCCTTGCTGGGGGAGGATCTGGTGGAGCGGCACGAGGATCGCGCCACCATCACGCTTGCCCGCGCGCTGGAGCCTGCCCCGCTGGAACTGCCGAAATATCCGCGCCCCGAACCAAGCCCGTCTTCCGAAATGCGGCAGCAGGATATCAGCGTGACCGCGCTCGACCGGCTCCGCTCCGATCCATACCAGTACTATGCCTCCAAACTGCTTCGGCTCAACGACCTGGATTCGCTGGATGCCGAGCCGACACCTGCCTGGCAGGGCGAACTTGCCCACGCCATTCTGGAAGACTGGCACGCAGGGAAAGGCACGCTGGCGCAGTTGGCAGAGCACCACATGGGCGCCATGTCCGCCCACCCGCTGATGCGCGCGCTGTGGCGTCCGCGTCTGCTGGCGGCGCTGGAATGGGTGGAGAGCGAACTGGCGCGCGACGGCAGCCGCAAGCCGGTGAAATGGGAAGAATGGGGCGAGATGACCGTGCGCGACATCCGTATCTTCGGCAAGGCAGACAGGGTCGATGCGCTTGAAGACGGAACGCTGGCCGTGGTGGATTACAAGACCGGCCGCGTGCCTTCCAAGCCGGAGGTAGAGAAGGGCTTTGCGCTTCAACTGGGGACGATCGCCCTGATCCTGCGCGACGGCAATTTCGGCGGGCTTTCGGGGGAGGCCAGCAAGTTCGAATACTGGAAACTGGGCAAGAGCGACAAGTCCGAGACAGGCTTCGGCGAGATCGCATCGCCATTGAAGCTTTCCAGCCGCCAGAAAGGCATTCCGCCCGAGGACTTCCTGCCCGAAGCCGAGCGCTACCTGCACGACGCGCTGGATCGCTGGATATTAGGCGATGAACCCTTCACCGCGCGCCTCAATCCCGATGCGCCGGGATATGACACATACGATCAGCTGATGCGCCTTGCCGAATGGCAGGGCCGCGGGGATGACGAGCGATGAGCGGCAAGGTCTTCCCCCTGAAGGGCAATCAGGCGCTGGCCGTGGAGCCGCGCGAAAGCGTGTGGCTTTCGGCCTCTGCCGGCACGGGCAAGACACAGGTGCTGTCCGCTCGCGTGCTGCGCCTGTTACTGACGCCGGGCGTGCGGCCTGAGCAGATCCTCTGCCTCACCTTCACCAAGGCGGGCGCCGCCGAAATGGCCACCCGCGTGAACGAGGTGCTGGCCAACTGGGTGCGCATGGAGGACGACCGCCTTGTTGGCGATCTGCGCGCCATCGGTGCCGATTTCGATCCCGAAACCCGCGCGCGGGCGCGCACCCTGTTTGCCGCCGTGCTGGATTGCCCCGGCGGCGGGCTGCGGATCGACACCATCCATGCTTTCTCGCAATGGCTGCTGGCGGCGTTCCCCGAAGAAGCCGGCCTGCTGCCCGGCACGCGACCGATGGAAGACAGGGACCGCGATCTCTTGTCGGAGCGGGTGTTGCGCGATCTGCTGCTGGAATGGGAGGAGAACGATCCTGCCGCTATCGAATCGCTGGAAATGCTCTCTCGCAGGCTTGCCCCGGACGGCGCGCGAAGCTGGCTGCGCCGCTGCGCAGAAGCGCGCGAGATGTGGTTCGGGCCGGGCAGCTGGCAGCCGCCGATGGATCAGCGGGTCAAGCGCCTGCTGGGACTGGACGCTGATTACACGCGGGCGAAGCTGGCTGAACTGTGCAGCGACGATCAGTTCGATTGCACCGCCCTGCGCCAGTTTCACGGCGTGCACACGGCATGGGGCACCAACACCGCGCAAGGCTGTATCGACGCGATCGATAGCTGGCTTTCCGGCGATCCGGCGGCGCGGCTTGAAGCCTGCCCCGATCTGGAAAAGGCGCTGTTCACGCAGAAGGGCGATGTGCGTGCGCTCGCCAGCCTGGAGAAGAAAGACCCGTCGGTGGGCGAATATGCCGCGCGGGTGGCGGATCATCTCGCTGCAATCCGTGAACGCGCCACGCTGCTGGATCTGGTCGATTACATCACGCCGGCGCTGGATATCGGTCGCAAGTTCGCCATCGCGTGGGACGATGCGAAGGAGCGGGAAGGGCTGGTCGACTTCGACGATCTGATCCGCCGCGCCGCGCGCCTGCTGGACAATGCCGACATGTCGGCCTGGGTCCGCTACAAGCTGGATCGCCGTTTCGATCATATCCTGGTGGACGAGGCGCAGGACACCAACCAGTCGCAATGGGCGATCATCGACGCGCTGACCGACGATTTCTTCGCCGGCCTGGGGCAGGCGGAGGACCGGCTGCGCACGATATTCGTGGTGGGCGATTACAAGCAGGCGATCTTCCGGTTCCAGGGCACCAGCCCGGAGAATTTCGCCGCGGCCCGCGCCAGCTATGCGCAGCGGCTCTCCGAATGGGTGGCAAATGCCGTGCAGTCGCGCGAACGGATCGAGGCCAGCGAACTGCGCAGCCTTGGCCTCGGTCGGTCTTACCGCACTGCGCAGAGCGTGCTCGATTTCGTGGACGAGGCGATCGATGCCATCGGGCACGAGAAATTCGGCCTGAAGGAGCCGCCGGAACCCCACGTGGGCGATGATCGACCGGGTCTCGTCACCCTTTGGGCGCCCGTGCCCGGCCACCCGGACGAGGTGGAGACGGAAGGGGAGGACGGGCCCGAACTCGGCATTTCAGAGCCAGAGCGGGTCATGGCAGAGAACATCGCGCGGCAGATCAGGCAGATGTGGGATGGCGGCTTCCCGCTGGTGAAGGACAAGGCCAATCCGCGCAACGCAACGCCCGGCGATTTCATGGTGCTGGTGCGAAAGCGGCGGGAACTCGCGGGGCTGATCGTGGCGAAACTGCACGCGGCGGGCGTGCCGGTCGCCGGTATCGACAGATTGCGCCTCGGCGCGCCGCTGGTGGTGAAAGATCTGATGGCGGCGCTGCGCTTTGCGGCGCAACCGCGCGATGATCTGAGCCTTGCCTGCCTGCTGGTGTCACCGATCTTCGGGTGGAGCCAGGAAGACCTGCTGCATTATGCCGCGCGGCCCAAGGGTGCGGCGTTGTGGGATCACTTGCGCGATTGCGCAGGGGAGAAACCGGCAGAGGCGGTGGAAGGGCTTTCCCGCTTGCTGGCACTGGCCGATTTCGAAACGCCGCAGGCCTTGCTCCACTGGATACTGCTTGGCCCATGGAAGGCGCGGGCGAAGCTGGTGGCGAGGCTGGGCAAGGAAGCCAACGACCCGATCGACGAACTGCTGAACGCGGGCCTGCAATTCACCGCCGGCAACACGCCCAGCCTGCAGGGCTTCATCCGCTGGTTCGATGCAGGAGATGGCGAACTGAAGCGCGAGGCGGAGGGGCAGGGCGATCTCGTGCGGGTGATGACGGTGCATGGTTCAAAGGGATTGCAGGCGCCCATCGTGATCCTGGCCGATGCCTGCGGCGATCCCGATGCCTCACGCGTATCGGGCGTGGAACTGACGGAGGAGGTACCGGGCAGCGAGAACCGCACCGTTCCCCTTCCGGCACTGCGCAAGGAAGAGCGCGTCGGCCCTATCGAAGCCGCGGCAGAGGCCGCGAAGGCAGCCGAGCGGGAGGAGCACTGGCGCCTGTTGTATGTCGCCATGACCCGCGCCGAGGAAGCGTTGTTCATCGGCGGTGCGCTGGGCAAGCGCGAGAAGGAACCGAAGGAGGATAGCTGGTACGCCCGCCTCGCGCCCCTGTTCGACGCGGAGCCGCTGGACGATCCGCACTGGTGCTGGCGACTGGAACGGGGCAGGCGCGCCGATACGGTGCCGCACAAGTCGCAGCAGGATCTCCCGATGCCCGCTGCATTGCCTGCCTGGGCCACCAACCCGATTGGGCCCGAACCACGCCCTCCGCGCCCGCTCGCGCCGTCTGCCGGGACCGATGAGCAAGGTGCCGATCCTCCGCTTCCGCCGGAACAGGCCGCCATCGCGGCGCAGCGCGGCGTGCTGATCCACGCCCTGCTGGAACGTCTGCCCGATGTGCCGCCCGATATGCGTGAAAGCGGCGGCAGGGCCTGGCTCCAGCGCCATGCGCCCGAGCTTTCGGAGAGTGTGCGGGACGAGATGCTCCGCCGCGCGCTGGGTGTGATCGAAACGCCGGACTGGGCTGCGCTTTTCAGCCCGGATGCGCTGGCCGAGGTGCCACTGGCGGCCACGGTAGGAGAGCAGGTAATTGCCGGCACGGCAGACCGTCTGCTGGTAACCGAAACCCGCGTGCTGGTGGCCGATTTCAAGACCGCGCGCCGTCCGCCGGCAAACCTGTCACAGGTGCCGGAAAGCACGCTACGGCAGATGGGGTCATATGCAGCGGCGCTGGCGGTAATCTATCCCGACAGGACCATAGAAGCCGCCGTTCTCTATACCCAAACGCCGCAGCTTATCGCCATTCCGGGCGACAATCTTGCGGCGCACAAGCCCAATAATACGCGAGCAATACGCACCCCAAGGAAAGCTTTTGCGCCCAGGGCGTTGAGTCGGGGAATGTAGCCCCTAGTTAGGGCGCCAGGAAATATCAGGAGAACGAGAATGGCCACCAAGAATGTAACCGACGCAAGCTTCCAGTCAGACGTGCTGGATGCCGACAAGCCCGTGCTGGTGGATTTCTGGGCCGACTGGTGCGGACCGTGCAAGATGATTGCACCCGCGCTGGAAGAACTTTCCGACGAGCTTTCCGAAAAGGTGACCATCGCCAAGATGGACATCATGGAAAATCCCGATGTGCCCGGCCAGATGGGCGTGCAGTCGATCCCGTTCCTGGTGTTGTTCAAGGATGGAAAGCCCGTGGCACAGCAGATGGGCGCCGCGCCCAAGAATGCTCTGAAGAGCTGGCTCGAAGGCGAACTCTGATCCGATTGGCACCGTCCCGGCAAATGACCGGGGCGGTGTTAACGCCTTTAATTCAGCGGGGGAGGGCGTTCAGCCTTTCCGCCAGATCATCCCATAGCTGCGGGCTTGCCGCGGCAACCATTCCCTTCCGGTCCCACTCGTCCACCCTGTAGGGTGAACCATCATCGGGACGTGCGGCCTTGCCGCCAGCCTCTTCCAGCCACAGGCAGCCCGCCGCGTGATCCCACGCCAGCGTGCGCTCGAAAACCGAAACGTCGTTTTCGCCCAGCGCCAGGCGCGGATATTGCTCGGCCGCGCAATAGGGAATGTCCGTCAGCCTGTAGTGCGGGCAAATTTCCTCGATCATCGCGGCACGCTGGCTCTCGTCCATGAAGATCAGCGAGATCGCGGCGACGGGTGGATCTTCCCCCGTGGCGATGGCCGAGATCTTTTCTCCGCCAACGAAAGCGCCCTTGCCGCGATGGGCGGCGCAGAACCGGCCTGTGAGGCAATCGTAGATCCACCCGCTTTGCGCCACGCCCTGATCCGCTTGTGCGATCAATATGCCGAAGGGTGGCTGTCCGCTGGCGAAATTGCGCGTGCCGTCAATCGGGTCCACGATCCAGCACGGGCCTTTGAGCCGCTCCAGTATCGACGGATCGGCATGGGCGGCTTCCTCTCCGACGAAAGGCAGGCCGGGCGCAAGCTTGTCCAGCCCTTCGCGCAATGCCTCCTCGCTTTCGCGGTCGGCAATGGTGACGGGATCCACCTTCTCGCCACCTTCAGCCTTGTTTTCAACGTGATGATCGGCAAGGTTGCGATAACGCGGCAGGATGACATTCTCCGTCACGTCGCGCAGCAGGGCCAGGATTTCGCGGTCGATAATGCTCATTTGCGCAGCCTTTTACGAACGGTAGTCGGCGTTGATGCTGATGTAGCCGTGGGTGAGATCGCAGGTCCACACGCTGGCTCTCCCGTCGCCAAGGCCAAGGTCAACGGTAATGTCTATCTCGCGGCCTTCCAGGTGGCGTGCCACCGGCCCCTCGTCGTAATCGTCCAGCGGCAATCCGTTGCGCGCGGCCCAGACGCCGCCGAAGGCGATGCCCAGCCTGTCTCGATCGGCAGGCTCGCCCGCCTTGCCCACGGCCATCACTACGCGGCCCCAATTGGCGTCCCCTCCGGCGATGGCCGTCTTCACCAGCGGCGAATTGGCAACCGCCAGTCCCACCCGCCGTGCGCTCTCGTCCGAAACCGCGCCCGTTACGTTCACCGCGATGAATTTCTGCGCGCCCTCGCCATCGCGCACCACCAGCTGGGCAAGCTGGCGGCACATATCATGCAGCGCCGCCATGAAGGCATCCGCGCCCGCATCCTCAAAGGAGGAAATCAGCGCATTGCCTGCCTTGCCGGTGGCAAAGGCGAGCACGGTATCGCTGGTGGATGTATCGCTATCCACGGTGATGCAATTGAAAGTCCCCTCGTTGGCGGCGGAGAGGCAGTGCTGAAGAAAAGCGGGATCGACGGCGGCATCGGTGAAGATGTAGCCCAGCATCGTTGCCATGTCGGGCGCGATCATGCCGCTGCCCTTTATGATCCCGTTCAGCGTTACGCGGGTGCCGCCCACCATGGCGCTGGTGGTGACGCCCTTCGCAAAAGTGTCGGTCGTTCCGATAGTTAGCGCGGCTTCCTTCCAAGAGGCATCATCGGCCTCCAGCACGGCGGCGATCCCTTCCTTTGCCTTGTCCTTGGGCAGCGGCACGCCGATCACGCCGGTGGAGGACACCAGCACGTCAGACGGGTCGCAATCGAGGTGATGGGCCACCTGCGCCATGATCTGCTCCACCGCTTCGCGTCCCCGATAGCCGGTAAAGGCGTTGGAATTGCCAGCATTCACCACCAGCGCCCTCGCGCGGCCCAGATTCACCTGCTCTCGACCCAGTTCCACCTCGGATGAACAGCACACGTTACGGGTGAAAACGCCCGCCAGCGCCGTGCCTTCTGTAAGTTCGGCATAGGTAAGATCGGCGCGGTCCCACGTCTTGTAGCCTGCACGCGCCACGCGCAGCGTTACGCCTGCAATGGCGGGCATCTGGGGAAAGGGCAGGGCGAGGGGCGAAGTTTCGAGGTCCATGCTGGCTGCCATAAGCGCGCTTTTTCTCTGCGCCAACACGACAATTTAAGGGGTAATGCCCGTCTGTTCGGTGGACTTTAAGGAAAGACCCGCTATCTGGCAAAGCTCATGCTACGCCAATTGCTCACCTTGCTTGCGCTGATTTCCGGCCTTGGCCTGGCCACCACGCCTGCCGTGGCCGCGCAGGCGAACGTGGTGAGCGTGGCGGCAATGGCCGATAGCGAGGATTGCAAATCCACCGCCTCCCGCCCGCTGGAGCTGGTGAGCATCGTGGCCGGCGCGCGCGATGCGCGCAAGCCGTGCAAGCCCAGGCCGATGGTCGTGTGGACGCCCACCGTCCAGCTTCAGGTAGATCGCTCGCGCGAATAGCGCCGCATCCCGTTTCCATCGCCCGATTGTTTCCGGCCGCGCATCCACGCGCGGCTTTTCTCCATATTATTTGACAGGAACAGCCCGTTATGTGGCAAAGCATCGCCAAATCGTTTTTCGGCTCGTCCAACGACCGTTACGTCCGCTCACTCGACAAGATCGTTGCGCACATCAATGCGCTCGAAGAACAACTCGTTGATTTTTCCGACGAGGAGCTGAAGGCTCAGACCTTCAAGTTCCGCAAGCAGATCGAGGAGGATGGCAAGACCCTCGACGACATTCTTCCCGAGGCATTCGCCACCGTGCGCGAGGCATCGAAGCGCGTGCTGGGCATGCGCCATTTCGACGTCCAGATGGTGGGCGGCATCGTGCTCCACCGCGGCGAGATCGCCGAGATGAAGACGGGCGAGGGCAAGACGCTGGTGGCAACGCTGGCCACCTATCTCAACGCGATCGAGGGCAAGGGCGTCCACGTCATTACCGTGAACGATTACCTGGCCGCGCGTGACGCGGAATGGATGGGCCAGCTCCACAATTTCCTCGGCCTGACGGTGGGCGTGATCGTGCCCAACCTGCCCGAGGCCGCGCGGCGCGAGGCCTACGCTGCCGACATCACCTACGGCACGAACAACGAGTTCGGCTTCGATTACCTGCGCGACAACATGAAGCAGGAGCGCCGCCAGATGGTGCAGCGCCCCTTCAACTACGCCATCGTCGACGAGGTGGATTCCATCCTGATCGACGAAGCGCGTACCCCGCTGATCATCTCCGGCCCGACCGAAGACAAGTCCGACCTCTACATCGCGCTGGACGCCATCGTGAAGCAACTGGTGAAGGACCAGGAAGCGAAGGAAAAGGAAGCCGGCGGAGAGCTGAGCGAGGAAGAGGCATACTACACCAAGGACGAGAAGAGTCGTGTCGTCCAGCTGACAGAGGAAGGCGTCGAGGAAGTCGAGAAGCGCCTGATTGCTGCCGAATTGCTGGAAAGCGACAATCTCTACGACATCGAGAACACGCTGGTGGTGCACCACCTCGACCAGGCGATGCGCGCCGTGGTGATGTTCAAGAAGGATACCGACTACATCGTCAAGGACGACAAGGTCGTGATCATCGACGAATTCACGGGCCGCATGATGGACGGGCGCCGCTGGTCCAACGGCCTGCACCAGGCGGCAGAGGCCAAGGAGGGCGTGGAGATCCAGCCCGAGAACCAGACGATGGCCTCCATCACCTTCCAGAACTATTTTCGCATGTATCCCAAGCTTTCCGGCATGACCGGCACCGCCGCTACCGAAGCGGCGGAATTCTGGGATATCTACAAGCTCAACGTGGTGGAAATCCCCACCAACGTGCCTGTGGCCCGCGTCGACGAGGATGACGAGTTCTACAAGAACACGATCGACAAGTTCGGGGCCATCGCCAAGGCCATCCGCGAGAAGAACGAGAGCGGCCAGCCGGTGCTGGTTGGCACGGTTTCCATCGAGAAATCCGAGCTGCTCAGCCAGTTCCTTGACAAGGAAGGCGTGAAGCACGCCGTTCTGAATGCGCGCATGCACGAGCAGGAAGCGCATATCGTGGCGCAGGCGGGCCGCATCGGCGCGGTGACCATCGCCACCAATATGGCGGGCCGCGGCACGGACATCCAGCTGGGCGGCAACGTGGAATTCCGCGTGGGCGACGAGCTTGCGAATATGGAAGACGGCCCCGAGAAGGACGCCGCCATCGAGCGCATCAAGGCCGAAGTTGCCGAAGAACGCCAGCGGGTAAAGGATGCCGGGGGCCTGTTCGTGCTGGGCACGGAACGCCATGAAAGCCGTCGCATCGACAATCAGCTGCGTGGTCGCTCCGGCCGCCAGGGCGATCCTGGCCTTTCACGCTTCTACCTGTGTCTGGAAGACGATCTGCTGCGCATCTTCGGGCCGGATACGCTGTTTGCCAAGATGATGAATTCCAATCTGGAGGACGGCGAGGCGATCGGTTCCAAGTGGCTTTCCAAGGCCATCGAGACCGCGCAGAAGAAGGTCGAGGCGCGCAATTACGAAATGCGCAAGCAGGTCGTTCAGTACGATGACGTGATGAACGACCAGCGCAAGGTCATCTACGAGCAGCGCGCCGAAATCATGGATTCAGAGCGCGTGGACGACGTGGTGGAAGACATGCGCCGCGACGCCATCAATTCCATCGTCGTGGAAGCCTGCCCGCCCGGCTCCTATCCCGAACAGTGGGACGTTGCCGGCCTGAAGGAAAAGGTCGAAGAGGTGCTCGGCCTCAATCCCCCCATCGACGACTGGATGGAAGAGGAAGCCGTCGAGCCCGAACTGATCGAGGAGCGCCTGCAGGACCTGGCCGAGCAGCGCCTGAACGAGCGGACCGCCGAGATCCCCGAGGATTCCTGGCGCCGCGTCGAGAAGAGCATCCTGCTCGAGCGGCTCGATTACCACTGGAAGGAACACCTCGCCACGCTGGATGCGCTGCGCCAGGTGGTGTTCCTGCGCGCCTACGCGCAGAAACAGCCAATCAACGAATACAAGCAGGAAGCCTTCGGACTGTTCCAGACCATGCTGGATACGCTGCGAGAGGATGTCAGCAAGGTGCTGCTGACAGCGGAACTGCGGCCTGCCGCGCCCCCGCCGCGCCGGGCGTTGCCCGATCTTCCCGATTTCCTCACCGGGCACATCGATCCGCTGACCGGAGAGGACAACAGCAACGATCACGATGGCTCCAGCCGGATGCAGCCGCTGTTCGGCACGCTGGCGGGCTCTCCCGTGGCGAGCACCGGCACGGCCGGTTCTGCGGAACGCTCAAACCCCTATGCCGACAAGAACATCAGCCGTAATTCGCCGTGTCCGTGCGGTTCCGGCAACAAGTACAAGCATTGCCACGGCGCGATTGCATAGGCGCCTAGGACGCAGACTTTTCTTGCCCCAATCCTAACGGTCGTTATTATACAGGCCGAAGGGATTGGGGGAATGCAGAGCATGAGCGCAACTGCCGCAAGGCTTGCCCGGCAAGGGCAGAGCGCGGCGTGATGGACCGGCGCCTTCCGCCGCTGCTGGTGGCGGTGTTCATCAACATTGCCGGTTTCAGCCTGATCCTGCCGCTGTTGCCGTTCTATGGCCAGGTGTTCGGTGCCCAGCCATTCGAAATTGCCCTGCTGTTTGCGGCCTACAGCTTCGGCAACGTGTTCGGAGAGATCTACTGGGGCCGCAAATCAGATAGCTGGGGCAGGAGGCGCGTGCTGGTGATCACGACGCTGGTGGCCGGCCTTTCCTATATCGCGTTCGCCTATGCCCCGACCTTGTGGATTGCCGTTTTCGTCCGTATTTTCAGTGGCTTCTTTTCCGGTACTCTCAGCGTTTGCCAAGGCTTCATCGCCGATGTTTCGACGCCTGAAAGACGTGCAAAGACAATGGGGTATTTCGGTGCGGCCTTCAGCTTGGGCTTTGCCTTCGGCCCCGTTCTGGGCGGCGTGTTCGCGGGTGAAGAGGTGGTGGCACAAAGCTTCCGGCTGCCGATTTTCCTTGCCGGTGGCCTTTCCGTCCTCGCCAGCGTGTGGTGCATGATCGCCCTGCGCGATGCGGTGCCTCCGCGCGGCAAGGATGCACCGCTTCCGCGCTATTCGGAGGCGCTATCTTTCGTGACTGCGCAGCCGCTGCTCTTGCGCCTTTTCGCCATCTCGTTCTTCGGCATTGCGGCCTTCGCCTCGATGGAGGCAATTTACGGCCTGTGGAGCGAGGCGAATTTCGGGTGGAGCGCCAACGAGCTGGGTTTCGCTTTCCTCGCCATCGGCATTGGCGGCCTGTTCGCGCAACTGGTGCTGATCGGCCCGCTTGTCGCCCGTTACGGGGAAGCGAGGGTTATCGTGATCGGCATGGCGCTGCTGGCGCTATCGATGGTGTTGCAGCCGATGATCCGCACTCCTGTCTCCGGCGTGCTGCTGATGGGCGTGCTGATGGCGGGCCATAGTCTCGCCTTTCCCAGCGCTGGCGCACTTCTCAGCCGCAATACGCCGCCCGAAAGGCAGGGCAGCACCATGGGCCTGCTGATGGCATCGAACGCCATCGGCCGCATCATTGCGCCGCCGCTATTCGGCGCAATCTACGGGCGCTGGTCGATGGATGCGCCATGGTATGTGGGCGCGGTGATGATCGCTCTGGTGTCGATACTAGCGGTGCAGACCGTGCGGATGCTGGAGAGGCAACGCGCCGCGGCGTGATGGCAGGGCGATACTGCTTGCCCTGCCGCGCCCTGCCGATAGCATGAGCGTGAAGGAGAGCCTTTTCATGCGCATTTCGATCGTTCCCGTAGCTGCTGCCACTGCCACCGCCCTTTTGCTGGGTGCATGCACGGCTGTCTCGCCGGCGGACACCACCTATAGCCAGGCCAGCATGGACGATTACATCCTCGCCGCCGTGGTCAGCCCCGCGCGACCGGCGCAGGACGTGGCGAGGGACGAGGCGCGCAAGCCCGAGCAAATCGTGGCATTTTCCGGCATCAGTCGCGGTGACACGGTGGCCGAAATCGCGCCTGGCGGGGGCTATTACACCCGCATACTGGCGCAAACGGTGGGGCCGGAGGGCAAGATCTACGCGCTGATGCCGTCCTTCTTCGCCAATCGCCCCGGCGGCCTGGATGCGATCAACGCCATCGCCGAACAATATGGCAATGTCGAAGTCGTGGTGGTGGAAAGCTATGACAGCATGCGCTTGGCGGAGCCTGTCGACCTTGTCTGGACGACAGAGAATTACCACGATCTTGCTGGCGGCGACATCGCGGGTGTGAATTCGGCAGTTTACGAGATACTGCGCCCCGGCGGGTTCTATTTCGTGGAAGACCATGCCGCGCCAGGCACGGGCACCAACGTCGTATCCACACTGCACAGGATCGATCCCGACGCCGTGCGCGAACAGGTTCTGGCTGCCGGCTTCATGCTGGATGGGGAAAGCAATATCCTGCGCAATCCGGCAGATCCGCATGACGTTGCGCCGGGCGATTTTTCAGGCGTCAGCGACAAGTTCGCATACCGCTTCAAGAAGCCTGAATAAAAAAGATTCACTTTTTTCGGAACCAAAGCGTGCGCACGGAATTACGGATTATAAGGCTGCGCTGTCTCCCTGGCTGACGAGTCAAAGAGGCGCGGCCTTTTCTATGCCCGCTTTCCGCGTGGCGACCTTTTTCCGAACGATCTGGTAAAAATGGCTCCCCGAGTAGGATTCGAACCTACGGCCAAGTGATTAACAGTCACCTACTCTACCGCTGAGCTATCGGGGAGCAGCCTCCAAGCGGTATCGAGGAGGCAGGTGCGAGCCTATATGGGCCGCGATTCTGTTTTGCAAGGCCAGAATTGCCGCAAAGCCATCAAATTTTCAGGTCACGAATTGTTCGGCCACGATCCGCTCGTCCAACGCCTGGTGCGGGTCGAAAAGCAGGGTCAGTTCCTTGTCCCGCGCCACCTCCACATGCACCTCCGCCACGTCGCGCACTTCCTTCGAATCGGCCACGGCGGCAACGGGGCGCTTCGATGGTTCGTTCACGCGGAAGCTCACCCTGCTGCGATCGGGAAGGATCGCCCCGCGCCAGCGCCGTGGGCGGAAAGGACTGATGGGGGTAAGGGCCAGCATGCTGGAATCGAGCGGCAGGATCGGGCCATTGGCGGAAAGGTTGTAAGCAGTGGAGCCAACGGGCGTGGACAGCAGCACCCCGTCACCCGCCAGTTCCGGAATGCGCACGCGCCCGTTCACCGAGATTTCCACCTTTGCTGTCTGCCGGGTTTCACGCAGCAGGCTGACTTCGTTGATGGCGCAATAGGTATGGGTTTCGCCTGTCTGCGTGGTGATGTTCATGCGCAGGGGCAACACCGACATGGGCTTTGCCGCGGCCAGCCTTTGCGGCAGGCCGGTGGCCCCGTGATAGCGGTTCATCAGGAAGCCCACCGTGCCCAGGTTCACGCCGAAAACCGGCAGAACGCGGCCCCCGTCCAGCATCTGGTGCAGGGTATCGAGCATGGTGCCATCGCCGCCCAGCGCGATAATGGCGTCGGCGTCCTCTATGGGGACGAAATCGTATCGTTCGCGCAGCTCATCCGCGACACGCATGGCGCGGTCGCTTTGCGAGTTGGAAATTGCTAGCTTCTCGTAGGTCTTTCGATCTTCCGGCACGCAACAAGTTCCCTCGATATTGAGGCGCGACACTATGAACCGCCGTCCCGATTTGCAACGAAGCTTTCTGACCGGCTGACTTTGCGCGAAATTTGGCGCAAGAGAACGTATGCCACTTCCTCTCCAATTGCATGACAGACGTCGCAGGCCGGATCGCCGTCGCAGCGAACCGCATCCGATCAGCAGCGATCTGGCGCGCGCGCTGACGGAGGACGAGGTGGAACTGCTGTTCCAGCCGCAATACTCCGCCCAGACCAACGCAATCGTCGGGGCCGAGGCGCTGGTGCGCTGGAGCCATTCCATCCACGGACCGCTGGCAGGAGACGCCGTGGTCGCGATTGCCCAGGCAGGCGGGGCGGCGAGAAGGCTGGCACGCTATATCGCCCGCGCGGCGTTCCACGCGGCGGCCCGCTGGCCGATGGATTGCCGCCTGTCGATCAACGTCACCGCGATGGACCTGTTCGACAGGACATTTGCCGAAGACCTGCTGTCGATGCTGCATGACGCCAACATGCCCCCCGAGCGGCTGACGCTGGAAATCACGGAGCAGGCGCTGGTGGCCGATCTCGATAAATCGGCAAGGCGGCTGAGCGCACTGGCAGAGACCGGAATACGCATTGCTTTGGACGATTTTGGCGCCGGTTACTGCAACTTCCGCTATCTGAAACTGCTGCCACTCAACGCGCTGAAGCTGGACAAGGCGATGGTGGATGGCGTCACCAACGATGCGCGCGATCTGGCGGTGCTGCGCGGTATCGTGGCGATGGCGCGGGCGCTGGATCTGGACGTGATAGCCGAAGGCGTGGAAACACAGGAGCTGCGCGATGTGATCGCGCGAGAGGGCTGCGCGATGTGGCAGGGCTTTCTGGGAGCGAAAGCCATGCCGGCAGAGGATTTCGCCGCGCTGCTGTAACCGCCCGCCACCCCGTCAGGCCTTCGCCTTCTCCGCCTTCTTCACCACGCCGCTCAATCCCTTCGTCAGCTGGAACAGGCCGTTCAGGCGGCTCTGCGGATCGCCCCATGCGCGGTTGATCTGCAGCTTCATGTCCGGGCGCAGTTTCGCTGTGCCTTTCAGCCGGTCCACATAAGCGATCAGGCCGACGGGATCGGGGAAATCGTCCTTGTGGAACGTCACCAGAGTGCCGCGCGCGCCAACCTCGATCTTGGCGATGCAGGCCTCTATCGCCTGCGCCTTGATCTCGATCAGGCGGATGAGGTTCTTGGTGGGCTGCGGCAGTTCGCCGAAACGGTCGATCATCTCGGCCGCCAGAGCTTCCACTTCGCCGCGCCCCTCCGCCTGGTTCAGGCGGCGATAGAGCGCCATGCGCACGGCCAGATCGGGCACGTAATCCTCGGGGATCATGATCGGCGCATCGACGGTGATCTGCGGGGAAAGGCCGGTGCGGTCAGTTTCCAGTCCGGCATCGCCTGCCTTCGCGGCCATGATCGCGTCTTCCAGCATGGATTGGTAGAGTTCGAAGCCTACCTCGCGGATGTGGCCGGATTGCTCGTCACCCAGCAAATTACCCGCGCCGCGAATATCGAGGTCGTGACTGGCAAGCTGGAAGCCCGCGCCAAGGCTGTCGAGATCGCCCAGCACCTTCAGCCGCTTCTGCGCCACTTCGGAAAGCGCCATGTCCTTCTCGGTGGTGAGATAGGCATAGGCGCGGATCTTGGACCGGCCCACGCGCCCGCGAAGCTGGTAAAGCTGGGCGAGGCCAAAGCGATCGGCGCGGTGAATGATGATGGTGTTGGCAGACGGCAGGTCCAGCCCGCTCTCCACGATGGTGGTGGAAAGCAGAACCTCGTACTTGCCTTCGTAGAACGCGCTCATGCGCTCCTCGATCTCGCCCGCGCTCATCTGGCCGTGCGCGGCGACTACCTTCACTTCCGGCACGGTTTCGCGCAGCCATTCTTCCAGCGCACCCATGTCGGAGATGCGCGGCACCACGATAAAGCTCTGCCCGCCGCGATGATGCTCTCTCAGCAAGGCCTCGCGCACCACCATGTCATCCCATTCCATCACGTAGGTTCGCACCGCCAGGCGGTCGACCGGCGGGGTCTTGATGGTGGAAAGCTCCCGCAGGCCGGTCATCGCCATCTGCAGGGTGCGCGGGATTGGCGTGGCCGTCAGGGTAAGGACGTGCACGTCGGCGCGAAGCTGCTTCAGCTTCTCCTTGTGGGTGACGCCGAAGCGTTGCTCCTCATCCACGATAACGAGGCCAAGATCCTTGAACTTCGTATTCTTGGACAGGATGGCGTGGGTGCCGATCACGATATCCATGTCGCCCGATGCCAGCCCGTCGCGCGTTTCCTTCATCTCCTTGGAGGAAACGAGGCGGGAAAGGCGGCCGATCTTGAGCGGGAAGCCGTTGAAGCGATCGGTGAAGTTCTGGAAATGCTGCCGGGCGAGCAGGGTGGTGGGGGCTATCATCGCCACCTGCTGGCCGTTCATCGCGGCCACGAACGCGGCGCGAAGGGCAACCTCGGTCTTGCCGAAGCCCACGTCGCCGCACACGAGGCGGTCCATCGGCCTGCCGCTTTCCAGATCGCGCAGAACGTCCGCGATGGCTTCTTCCTGATCCTCCGTCTCCTCGTACTGGAAGCGGTCGAGGAATTGGTTGAAACTCGCTTCCTCAGGCTCCAGCACGGGCGCCTTGCGCAGTGCACGGCGGGCGGCGACTTCCATCAGCTCGCCAGCGATTGCCTGAATACGTTCCTTCAGGCGGGAACGGCGCTTCTGCCATGCCTCGCCGCCCAGCCTGTCCAGCGGGGCGCCTTCCTCGGAAGAGCCATAGCGCGACAGCACGTCGAGGTTCTCGACCGGGATATACAGCTTGTCGCCGCCTGCGTATTCCAGCATCACGCAGTCGTGCTGGCTCTTGCCGACGGCAATCGGCTCCAGCCCCAGATACTTGCCAATCCCGTGATCGATGTGGACCACCAGATCACCGCGCGAGAGGGCCTGCAATTCGGCAAGGAAGGCGTCGGCATCCTTCTTCTTCTTGCGGCGGCGTACGAGGCGATCGCCAAGCAGGTCCTGCTCGGTCACCACCTCCAACTCGTCATTGCCGAAACCGGTATCGAGCGGCAGCACCATGGCCGTCGCCTTGCCCCTGGCAGCCGCGCCCAGCGCCTCCTGCCAGCTATCGGCCAGCCCGATGGACGTGCCCGCTTCCTCCATGATGGAGGCAATGCGGCTGCGCGAACCTTGCGAATAGGCGGCAAGCAGGGCCTTCTTGCCCGATTTCACCAGGTCTTGAAGGTGCCCTGCGGCGGCCTCGTAGATATTTTTTCCGGCAGAGCGTTCCGGTGTGAAATCGCGTGCGGAGCGAAAGCCGAAGTCCACGACCTTGTCGCTCTCCGGCTCGGCGAAGATGGAGGTGCGGTGGATGGGCCCGTCGGTCAGCGCCTGGGAAAACTCGTTTTTCGTCAGATACAGCGAATCGGGCGTCAGTGGGCGATAGCTACCCTTGGATTGCCCGGAAATGTCACCGCGCTGGCGATGGTAATCGGCAATGTCCTTCAGCCGTTCCTCGGCAGCGGGCAGGCCGCCCGCATCGATCACCAGCGCATCGTCTGCGGAAAGGTGATCGAACAGCGTGGCAAGGCGATCCTCGAACAGGGGCAGCCAGTGCTCCATGCCTGCAAGACGTCGCCCGTCGCTTACCGCTTCGTACAACGGATCCTGCGTTGCATCCGCGCCGAACATCTCGCGATAGCGACTGCGGAACCGCTTGATGGAGTCCTCGTCCAGCAAGGCCTCGCTTGCGGGCAGCAGCAAGTGGCTTTCTATCGTCTCGGTCGTGCGCTGGGTGCCGGGATCGAACAGGCGCAGGCTTTCCAGCTCGTCACCGAAGAAATCCAGCCGCAGGCCAGCTTCCAGACCGCTGGGATAGATATCCACGATGGAGCCGCGCATGGCGAATTCGCCCGTATCCACCACCGTATCCACACGGGTATAACCCTGGCGGCGCAGCAGGCCGGCAAGACTTTCGAAGCCGATCTGCGTGCCCACCTTGAATTCGCGCACCGCCTCTCTCACCCGGAACGGCGTGAGAACGCGCTGGAGCAGCGCATTTACGGTGGTGACGACAAGCTGGTTCGCGCCCGACCTGTCTTGCAAGGCATGGAGCGCGGCCAGCCGGCGCGCGCTGACCGAAAGGGCGGGGCTGGCGCGATCGTATGGCAGGCAATCCCACGCGGGAAATTCGATCACCTGCAGTTCCGGCGCGAAGAATTGCGCCGCGTCCGTCACCGCGCGCATTGCCGCATCGTCGGGTGCGATGAATACGGCGCGCTTTTTCGCGGCGCGGGCAAGGTCCGCCATCACCAATGGCTGCGCGCCCCGCACCACGGATGCGAGCGTCAGCGGGGATGTGGCTTTCAGGATGCTTTGCAGGTCTGACATTGATTTCAGGAAGTGTTGAAGCGGGCGCGGGTTCCGCCGCGCCTTGCCCTCAGATCTTCACATAGTCCAGCTTGCGCATGGCATCCATGTGCGGCCCTGCGAATTCGGGCGGCACCGGTGCGGTGCCCAGCGCCCAGGCCATCACGTCCACATCGTCATGATCCAGCAAGGCCTCGAACCAGGCAAGGCCTGCCTCGTCCCACTCCTCGTGATAGCGATCGAAATAGCCGCCGAACATGTAATCGGCTTCCCGCGTGCCGCGATGCCACGCGCGAAAACGGGCGCGGGCGATACGAGCGGGGATTTCGAGTGCTTGGGTCATGAAAACGGGGCCTCTGCCGGGTAGAGGCCCCGTCTATACGCTATGCGCCCGCGATCAAGGGTGGACGTGGGTGTAGAAGGTGGTCTCGTTCTCCACCAGTTCGTCATATTCGTCGCCGATGGCTTCCAGCGCCTCTTCGCCGCCGGCAATCTCGGCCATGGCGGCCAGCATTGCCGCGCGTTCGGGATTGGCGTGCGTGTCGAAGCTGGACATGCCGCGCGGCATCTCGTCCACCAGGATCAGGTCGTAATCGGGGTTCATCATCACCCAGTGAACCTGCGTTGCGGCAAGTCCCGCACGTTCGCGCGCGGGCACCATGTAGGTGTTGCGCATTTCGTCCCAGCGTTCCTCCGCCCCGTCTGCCAGCTTGATCATCGTAACGGCGTAGGTCGTGCGGGCCTCCTCCGGCTCGTCCTGCGCGGCAACCGGAGTCGCAAACAGTGCCAGCACTGCGGTGCCAGCGGCAAGTTTTAGAGATTTAAGCATAAAAGTCCCCCTTCAACCGGGAATGGTCCCGGGTATGAGCGACCCTCGGCAACGACCTTACCACGCGGCGGCAAAAGCGCGAAATCGCAGGCGTGAATGCTTTGTCGGCAGGTGCTTCGCATTGCGGCGCAAATTGACTAGAGCAGCCGTTATGCGCCCCGAATTGCTCAATCCCCTGTTTGCCGAGACCGAGACCCTCGACGGCATAGGCCCCAAGCTGAAAAAGCCGATGGAGAAGCTGGGTCTTACGCGGGTCCGCGACGTGCTCTACCACCTGCCGGAACGTTTCGTGGTGCGCCGCGCCGTCGCCGATCTGGATGATGGGCAGGTGGGTGAACAGGTGGTGGTGGCGCTGGAAGTGCTGGAACATCGCGCCAGCCGTTCGCCGCGCGGGCCATACCGGGTGATGGCGAAGGATGCGAAGGGCAATATCTGCGCGCTCACCTATTTCGGCCGTGCCAGCTACACCGCGAAAAAGCAGCTTCCCGTGGGAGAGAAACGCTGGGTGGCAGGGCGGCTGGATCAGTATGACCAGATGCTGCAGATCGTGCATCCCGATCATGTTGCCGAGAAGAGCGATGGCGCGATGGGCAAGATGGTGGAGCCGGTCTATCGCCTGTCCGAAGGACTGACGCAGCCGCGTATTGCCAGCCTGGTGGAACAATCGCTGGAACGCGCCCCGCAATTGCCCGAATGGATCGATCCCGGCACCTTCCAGCGCGAAGGCTGGCCGTCATGGCGCGATGCCATTGCGCTGGGCCACCAGGGGGAAAGCGCGCTGGCGAGAGACCGGCTGGCCTATGACGAACTGTTTGCCAACGCACTGGCACTGATGCTGGTGCGCGAGACCAATCGCAAGAGCAAGGGCCAGCCCCTGCAGGGCGACGGTCGCTTGCGGAACAAGCTGCAATTGCCGTTCCCGCTCACCGGCGCGCAATCCCGATCCAACGCGGAAATTGCAGGAGACATGGCGCAGGCATCTCCCATGCTGCGCTTGCTGCAGGGCGACGTTGGCGCGGGCAAGACGGTGGTGGCGCTGGAGGCGATGCTGGTGGCGGTGGAGGCCGGCGCGCAGGCCGCGATGCTGGCACCCACGGAGCTGCTGGCCCGCCAGCACTTTGAAACGCTGCGCACCATGGCAAGGCCCACCGGCGTGGAGATCGCACTGCTGACAGGGCGCGACAAGGGCAAGGCGCGCGAAAGCATCCTGATGGGCCTGCTGGACGGCAGTATAGACATCGTGGTGGGGACCCATGCGATCTTCCAGGAAAGCGTCGGCTACAGGAACCTCGGCCTTGTGGTGATTGACGAGCAGCACCGTTTCGGCGTCTCGCAGCGCCTGATGCTGTCGCAAAAGGGCCGTGTCACGCCGCACACGCTGGCGATGACAGCAACGCCCATTCCGCGCACGCTGGTGCTGGCCAATCACGGCGAGATGGAAGTCAGCCGCCTGGATGAACTGCCGCCGGGACGCCAGGCCATCGATACCCGCGTCCTGCCGGTGGACAGGCTGGACGATATTGCCGCTGCCGTTGGTCGCCATGTGGAAAGCGGCCAGCAGGCCTATTGGGTGTGCCCGATGGTGCGCGATACGGAAAGCGAGTCCGACGATCTCGCCGCTGCCGAAGCGCGGTATGCGGCCTTGAAGGAACGCTTTGGCGACGATGTGGTGCTGGTACACGGGCAGCTTGCGCCGGAACTGAAAGATGCCGCGATGGGGCAATTTGCCGCTGGCGAGGCGAAGATCCTCGTCGCGACCACGGTGATCGAGGTTGGCGTGGACGTGCCAAATGCCACGCTGATGGTGATAGAGCAGGCGGAACGCTTTGGCCTTGCCCAGCTTCACCAGCTGCGTGGCCGGGTAGGGCGGGGCAGCGAGAAGAGCACCTGCCTGCTGCTGCGCTCCGGCGAATTGAGCGAGACCGGCAAGAAGCGGCTGGAACTGATGAAAAGCAGCCAGGACGGCTTCCTGCTGGCCGAGGAGGATCTGAAACTGCGCGGCGGCGGCGAGTTGCTGGGTACGAGGCAGAGCGGGGAGGAGGGGTTCGGCATCGCCACCCTGGAACAGGTCACGCGCCTGCTGGACATGGCCAATGCCGATGCCAAGATGCTGGTGGAGCAGCAGGGCGGCCTCGCCAATTCCTCTCGCGGGGAGGCTGCGCGCATGGTGCTTTACCTGCTGGAACGCGACTGGGGCGTGCAAACCCTGCGCGGCGGCTAGACTTCGCGCGGCAAGTGCCTAGTCTCGCGCGAAACCATACTTTCGGAGTCCCAGCACATGAGCCGCCTTCTTTCCGCACCCGCCACAGCAATCACCCTGGCGCTGGCCCTTGCCATGCCGCAGCCGCTGCTGGCGCAGGATGCCGAGGAGGATTTCACGCAGCTGCGCGAGGACGTGTGGCAATGGACGCTGGATAATTCGCCATGGCTGGCTACCAATCTTGGCGATCCGCGCGGGGATGGGCAGCTGGGCGATCCTTCCATGGCCGGCTATGATACACGGCTGGAAGAAACGCGCGCTTTCCTCGCCCGGCTGGAAAGCATCGACGAGGATGCGCTGCCGGACAACCTTGGTATCGATTACGCGCTGATGGCGCGCGACCTGCGTGACACGCTGGAAGCCGCGCAATACGATCAGGATCGCTACATCACCTTCACCAATCGCGGCGGCCCGCAGCAGGCGATATCGGGACTGCCCTATTCCTCCCCGCTGTTCACGGTTTCGGATTACGATAGCTATCTCACCCGCATTGAGAGCTTTCCCCAATATATCCAGCAGTTTATCGCCCGCAATGAAGGCGGTATCGAGCGCGGGCTGACGCAGCCGTGCGAGCCAATGGAAGGTTACGAGCAATCCATCTCCGGCCTGATCGCTGAAAGTCCCGAGGATTCCGTCTGGTGGCAGGCGTTCGAAACGCGCCCCTCCGCGATTTCGGAAAGCGCGTGGACTGATCTGCAGGTGCGCGCCCGCACCGCCATCAGCGAAGGCGCGTTCGAGGGGCTGGGCACCTTCCTTGAATATTACGAGGATGAATACGCGCCCAATTGCCGCACCGATGCCTCGCCGGGGATCGGCCAGACGCCGGGCGGTCAGGACTATTACGCCTATCGCGTGCGCAGCTTCACCACCACGGACATGACGCCGCAGGAGGTCCACGACCTTGGCCTTTCCGAAGTCGCTCGCATCAGGGCGGAGATGGAGGCCGTTTCCGCAGAAGCAGGATTCGACACGCGCGAGGCGTTTATCGAGCATCTGCGCACCGATCCGCAGTATTACCCCGAGGACGAGGAAAGCTATCTCGAATACACCGCGGCGCTTGCGAAAGAGATCGATGGCTGGATGCCGCGCCTTTTCGGCACGCTGCCGCGCCTCCCCTATACGGTGCAGCCGATCCCCGCCGCCAGCGCGCCGGGCAACACCACCGCCTACTACGAGAGCGGCTCCATCGCCACCGGGCAGCCGGGCATCTATCGCCTTAACCTGACGGAACTGGACCAGCGTCCCTTGTGGGAACTGCCCGCGCTTGGCGTGCATGAGGCCGTGCCCGGCCATCACCACCAGATATCCCTGCAGCAGGAACTCGACATCCATCCGCTGCGCGCCAATGGCACGTTCTTCACCGTTTTTGTGGAAGGATGGGGCCTGTATTCTGAGCGTCTCGGCATCGAGATGGGCCTGTACGACACGCCGGCAAAGCAGATGGGCCGCCTTTCCTATGAAATGTGGCGCGCCAATCGCCTGGTGGTGGATACAGGCCTTCATGCCCTTGGCTGGACTCGCCAGCAAGCCGTTGATTACATGATGGAAAACACCGCGCTTTCTGAGGGTAACATCAATGCGGAAGTCAATCGCTACATCACCTGGCCGGGCCAGGCCCTGGCTTACAAGCTGGGCGAACTGAAGATCCGCGAACTGCGCACGCGCGCCGAGCAGACATTGGGCGACGATTTCGATCTGCGCGCCTTCCATGATACCGTGCTGGAAAACGGCTCTATCCCGCTGGATGTGCTGGAAGCGCATGTGGACGCATGGATCGCAGAGCAGATGGAGGCCTGAGGCACCGCGTGCGCGTGGAGGTTTTGCATTTCCTACCGGCGCCAGCAGCGCCATCGAAGCGCAATGCCCTCGAAACCTCCTCCCGCCGCAGTTTTCCGCCGTTACCGGCCCCGAAGTTTTCCCGCCCAGGACAGTGTTCCATGTGTTCCACATTAGCAGCGTCGGCAGGAACCGGTGAAGTTGTTGGCGGTTCAGCTTGCTTGCCCTACGGCGCACCCCTAGACGGCTCTGCATCCAAGATTACAAGGTTCCGACACACACCGTGATCCTCTCTCCTTTCGAATGGACCATCGCCAAACGCTATATGCTGCCAGGGCGCAGCGAAGCCGTGATTGCGCTGGTGGCCGGTATTTCCATTACCGTCGTAATGCTCTCGGTTGCCATGCTGGTGATCGTGATGAGCGTAATGAACGGCTTTCGCGCCGAATTGCTCGATCGCATCACGGGGTTGAACGGCCATGCCGTGGTGCAGATATTCGGCGGACGGCTCGATAACTGGGAAGACATTCTGGAAGAGGTGCGCGAAACGCCCGGCGTTACCCGCGCTTCCCCGCTGATCGAACAGCCGCTGCTCGCCACCTACAATGGCCGTGCGGAAGGCATCTTCGTGCGTGGCAACACCGCCGAAGACATTAATCGGATGGCGGATAGCGTGCTGATCGGCGACATGTCGAAGCTGGAACCGGGCGCGCGCAACGTTGCCATCGGCTCGCGGCTTCAGCAGAACCTGGGCATCCGCCTTGGCGATACGCTCACCATCATCAATCCGCAGGGGCGGCCAACGCCCTTCGGCACGGTGCCGCGCCAGATCGGCTATACCGTTACGGCAATTTTCGAAGTCGGCCTCTACGATTTCGATGAACGTTTCGTGGTGATGCCCATTCCCTCTGCCCAGACCCTGCTGATGACGGGAGATACCGTCAGCATGATCGAGGTGCAGACAGAGGATCCTGACCGCGTGAACGAGATCCTCGCCCCGCTGGAGGAAAAGCTTTCGGGCCAAGCCAGCGTGGTCGACTGGCAGCAAATGAACGCCTCCCTGTTCGAGGCGCTGCAGGTGGAGCGCGTGGCCATGGCCTTTGCGCTGGGCATCATCGTGCTGGTTGCAGCGTTCAACATCCTGTCCTCGCTGGTGATGCTGGTGCGATCGAAAACGCGTGACATCGCGATCATGCGTACCATGGGCGCAACGCGGCGCAGCCTGCTGAAGATATTCGTCACCACCGGCTCCATCGTCGGGGTGATCGGCACGGTTGCCGGTGTCTCCCTGGGGCTGATCGTCCTGTTCTTCCGGCAGGGAATCATAAACTTCATCAGCACGGTCTTCGGCGTGGAACTATGGGATCCCTCGATCCGCTTCCTGACGGAACTGCCCGCGAAAACCGATCCTTTCGAAGTGCTGGCAATTGCCGGGTCGGCGATGGGGCTGGCCTTCCTCGCCACGCTTTACCCGGCCTATCGCGCTTCCAATACCGATCCTGTCGAGGTGCTGCGTTATGAGTGATCAGGCTCCTGTCATTGCCCTGCGCAATCTGGCGCGCAGTTTCGAACAGGGCGGCGTTCGCATCGATGTGCTGCGCGGCGTAAACCTGGAAATCGCGCCGGGAGAGATCGTGGCGCTGCTCGGTCCATCGGGCTCCGGCAAGTCCACCATGCTGCAGGCCGTCGGGCTGCTGGAAGGCGGGTTTTCGGGCCAGATAGAGCTGGCGGGCAAGGAAGCGAGCGCGCTGGACGCTGCCGATCGCACCACCTTGCGGCGCGAGCATCTTGGCTTCGTCTACCAGTTCCATCACCTGCTGCCCGATTTCAACGCGCGCGAGAACGTGGTGCTGCCGCAATTGCTGCTGGGCGTTTCGCGAAAGGCCGCGGTGGTGCGCGCGGATGAACTGCTGGGCGCGCTGGGGCTGGGGCATCGCCTCGATCACCGCCCGAGCCAGCTTTCAGGCGGCGAGCAGCAGCGCGTTGCCGTGGCGCGCGCCCTTGCAAACCGCCCGCACCTGGTGCTGGCGGACGAGCCGACGGGCAATCTTGACGAGAAGACGGCAGACCGCGTTCTGGGAGAGTTCCTGGAGCTGGTTCGCGGTCAGGGCAGCTCTGCCCTGGTGGCGACGCATAACGAACGCCTTGCCGCGCGTATGGACAGGGTGGTGAGATTGCACGACGGACGCATCGAATAAGGGGCGCGTTGCCTGGGGAAACCGGCCAAGGTTCGAAGCGTTGGGTTGCAAAGGAGGATTTTCATGACCGACCACCCAAGCACCTACAAGGCAGACGACACCCATCGCGAAGGCATCCAGTGGGATGATCGCGCGTTCCTTCATCATGTTGGCGATGGTGATGGCGTTTTCGATAGCGCGAAATCCGTGCGCGACGGAACCTTTGCCGATCTGATCAGCCACCTGATGATGATGCCGGAAGACAGCGCGAAGAATTACTACATCCAGAAGGCGGGCGACCGCGAGTTCCAGTATCCCGAGATCGTGAACCTCTACAACAGCGACACTTTCCCGCGCAAAAGCTAGAGAAAGATGACAGGGGGCGTGCAGCGCGTTCAGCGCGCCCTCTTGCACCTAACGCATTGCCCGCAAGGAGGCAGGATTGCTTGAATCGCTGAACGAATGGGTCCTGTCGCTGGGCGCGCAATACAATGTGAACCCCTACGTTTTCGGCGCGATCTACATCGGTGCAATCCCGTTCTTCTTCGCCTCCATCGCATGGCTGGTGAAGCGGGCCCGCGCTGGCAGATCCACCGTGGCACCCACGATGCTGGCGGGCTTCTTCTTCGTATCGGCCTATCTCTATCTCGCGATCTTCGGGCAGGACATACCGCTCTGGGTGTGGATTTTCCTCGCCGCCCTGATCGCCTACGGGGCATGGTCAACAATCCGCGATACGCGGCGAAAGATCGCTGCTGGATCTGTGGAGGAGTCAGGGGACAGCTAGACGGATCCGCTTGGCGAACACGGGTGTTTGGCGCATAGTAAACGCATGCCTTTTTCGCCGTATGTTCCCCTGCGCGTTCTCTCCAGCTACTCGATGCTCGAAGGGGCGATCGATCCCAAGGCCATCGCCAAACTGGCCAAGGAGCGGGGCTTCCCCGCCATCGCGATATGCGACCGCAACGGCCTCTACGGATCGAGCATGTTCGCCGGCGCCTGCAAGAGCGAGGGCGTGCAGCCGATCGTCGGTACGCTGCTCGGCGTGCTGGCCGAAGATGGCGAGACGGTGGACCACGTCCCGCTCTACGCGCAGGACGAGGATGGCTGGAACAATTTATGCTACCTGGTCAGCCGCGCACATCTTGATCGTCCGCTGGAACAGATGCCGCATGTCGGCATGGCCGACTTCGAAGGGCGCACGGATGGACTGATCGCGCTGAGCGGTGCGAGCGAGGGCGCGATCACGCGCTTGCTTGCGGATGGCAAGGAACGCCAGGCCCACGATCTGGCTGACAGCTTCGCGGACTTCTTTCCCGGCCGTTTCTACATCGAGCTTGCCCGGCGCGGAGACCGGACGGAGGAGGACGCGGAAAGCGGCCTGCTGGATCTGGCCTATGCCAAGAACCTGCCACTGGTTGCCACCAACCCCGCCAATTACGCAGAGCCGCACATGCACAGCGCGCACGATGCCATGCTCTGCATCGCCAATTCCAGCCAGATCGACAGCAGCGACAGGCCCACGTCCAATCCGGAGGCCTACGTCAAGACGGCCGCTGCCATGGCCGAACTGTTCGCCGATCTTCCCGAGGCGACGGAGAACACTCTCGTCATCGCCCAGCGCTGCGCCTTCGCCCCGCCGCGCCGCAAGCCGATCCTGCCCAGCCTCGCCGGCGATCTGAAAGGTGAGGAGCGGATGCTGGAGGAGGACGCGCGCAAGGGCCTCGCCGCACGGCTCGAGCAGTACGAGACGCTCTCGGACGAGGAACTGAAGGTCTATACCGATCGCCTCGATTACGAGGTGGGCATCATCAGGAACATGGGTTTCCCAGGTTACTTCCTGATCGTTGCGGACTTCATCAAGTGGGCCAAGGCGCAGGGCATCCCCGTGGGGCCGGGCCGTGGCTCTGGTGCGGGCTCTCTGGTGGCCTGGGCGCTCACGATTACCGATCTCGACCCTATCCGGCTTGGGCTGCTGTTCGAACGTTTCCTCAATCCCGAACGCGTTTCCATGCCCGACTTCGACATCGACTTCTGCGAAACCCGCCGAGGCGAGGTGATCCGCTACGTGCAGGAGCGTTACGGGAAGGACAAGGTCGCCCAGATCATCACCTTTGGCAAGATGAAGGCGCGTGCAGTGCTGCGCGACACGGGCCGCATCCTGCAAATGCCATACGGGCAGGTGGACAGGCTCACCAAGATGGTGCCGAACCATCCGACAGACCCGTGGACGCTGCCACGCACGCTGAACGGGGCAGCCGATTTCAAGCGCGAATACACCAATGATAACGAGGTAAAGCGCCTCGTGGACCTGGCCATGCAGCTTGAAGGTTTTCCGCGCAATTCCTCTACCCACGCGGCGGGCGTGGTGATCGGGGACAGGCCGCTGAGCCAGCTTGTGCCGCTCTACCGCGATCCGAGGTCGGACATGCCGGTGACGCAATTCGACATGAAGCATGTCGAGGATTCGGGGCTGGTGAAGTTCGACTTCCTCGGTCTCAAGACGCTCTCCGTCCTGCGCAAGGCGGTCGACCTGTTGCAGCGGCGCAATATCACCATCGATCTCGACACCCTGCCGTGGGACGATGCGGGCGTGTTCGATCTGCTGAAGCGCGGCGACACGGTGGGTGTGTTCCAGCTGGAATCCGAAGGAATGCGGCGCACGCTGACGGCCGTGAAGCCGACCAAGTTCGAGGATATCATTGCCCTCGTCTCGCTCTATCGCCCCGGCCCGATGGACAACATCCCCAGCTTCGGCAAGCGCAAGGCGGGCGAGGAAGAGATCGTTTATCCGCATCCCAAGCTGGCGGAGATCCTCGAAGAAACTTACGGCATCTTCGTTTACCAGGAACAGGTTATGCAGGCCGCGCAGATACTGGCCGGCTATTCGCTTGGCGACGCCGATCTTCTGCGCCGCGCCATGGGCAAGAAGATTCAGGCCGAAATGGACGCCCAGCGCCTGCGTTTCTGCGAGGGGTGCAAGGAGGTTTCCGGCATCGAGAAGGACGAGGCCAATCGCCTGTTCGACTTGATCGACAAGTTTGCCGGATACGGCTTTAACAAGTCTCACGCGGCTGCCTACGCCTTGCTGAGCTACCAGACCGCCTGGCTGAAGGCGCATTACCCCGAAGAATTCTACGCCGCATCCATGTGCTTCGACATGCACCAGTCGGAGAAACTGGCCGTGTTCGTGGACGATCTGCGGCGCAATGGCGTAGACATGCTGGGCCCGGACATCGGTCGTTCCGAAGCGGAATTCTCGGTGGAGCCGACCGACGAAGGCTTCGCCGTGCGCTATGCGCTTGCCGGCATCCGCAACGTGGGCGAGCGGGCGATGGAGCAGGTGGTCGCAGAACGCGAAGCGCATGGCCCCTATGAAAGTCTGCAGGACATTTTTCAGCGACTGCCCGCAGGTTCGATGAACCGAAAGCAGCTGGAAGGCCTGGCCGGCGCGGGCGCGTTCGACAGTTTCGAGAAGAACCGGGCCAGGGTGCTGGCCAATGCCGATATGCTGCTGGCGGTAACCGATGCCGCCAATCGGGAGCGGAGCAGCGGGCAAGGCGGGCTTTTCGGCGGGGATGACGAAAGCGAGCCGGACCTTCGCCTGGTGGAAGCCGATGCGTGGCCGCGGGCCAGGCAGATGGAGACAGAGCGTGACGTTTTCGGCTTTTATTTCGCGGCCCATCCGGTGCAGGAATTTCGCGAGGTCGCCTCTGCCAACGGGGCACGTTCCTACGCAGCGATCATGGATAGCGGCGTGGAAGGCGGCAGGCAGCCCGCAGTAATGGCCGCCATGGTGGAAAGCGTGAACAAGGGCCGCACGAAGCGCGGCGCCGAGTTCATCCGCGCGGATTTCTCCGACAGTTCCGGCCAGTTCAGTGCCGCCTGCTTCGAAGAAACGCTGGTCGACAGCTTCGTGAAATGGGCCGAGGACGGCACCTGCGTGCTGCTGAATGTAGAGCTGGATTCGCCCAATCCCGATGATCCTCCGCGCGTAACGGTGCGCGGTGCCCGGCCGCTTTCGGAAGTGAAGAGCTCTGCCAAGATGCAGCTGTCCGCCGATGTCCACGATGCTCAGGCCATCGCAGCCCTGGCGGAAATGCTGGAACTGGGCCGAGCGGGGCACGGGGAGGTCGTGCTGCACCTGTGCCTTGGCGAAGAGAATGAGCCGCGAATGCTGCTGGGCCGAGATTTTGCGCTTGGCGGCGATCTCGTCGACAAGCTTTCGGCAGTACCCGGCCTCTCCAACGTCTCCCTGTCGCCCATACGCGGCGCCGGTCACCTTCGCCTGGTGGCATGAGCGGCAAGGTAAGCAATCTCACCGAGAAGGAAAAAGCGGCGCTTCGCCTTCTGCTTGGCGGTCACGATGCGAAATCCAGCGCGCGCCAACTTGGCCTTTCTCATCATACGGTGAACGACAGGCTGCGCAGCGCGCGGCGCAAACTGGAGGTTTCCAGCAGCCGGGAAGCGGCCCGCATCCTTGGGGAGGCGGAAGGGGAGACACCCCAAAACCTTGTGCACACGCAATTCGGGATCGCCGACGCCAGTGGCGATCCCGATGATGGGAGCAACGCCAACGCAAGGGACGGAATGCCTTCCGAACCGGTGTGGCACCGTAAAGGAGTTCTCATCATGACCGCTTCCATCACGCTCGCCGTCGCTGCAATTTCGATCTTCGCGCTGCAGGGCAATCCTGAACAGCAGCCGGAAACCAGTCCCACGCAACTGTCCCCCGCAAACGAAGCTTCTTCCGCTCCCGCAAGAGGTCAGGCAAGGCAAAGCGATGCAGAAGTCGCCGCGCGCGAGTGGCTTGGGCTGGTTGATGAAGGTGACGCGGAAGCAAGCCGTGTCGCAGCCGGAGAGGCGCTGCGCGCGCGGCATAACGAGAGCATGTGGGAACTGGGTATTGCTCTGCGCAAGAACAACTGGGGCGTTCCGCTGCGTCGCAACTTGATTTCAAGCGATGTGCGATCCGCCAGGCAGCGCGGGGCAACGGGTGAGTTCAACATCCTCACCTTCCGCGCCGAATTCAGCAGCGAACCAGAGGTGATCGAGATCGTCACCATGGAGCGGATCGAGGGCGAATGGGTGGTGATCGGTTACGAAGGCGATCCGGTCGGCGAAAACTGAAACCTGCCATTCCGGCAAATAAAAAGGGCCGGAGGATCGCTCCTCCGGCCCTTCCTGTATTCGTTGAAAGCGTGTTCGCTTACATGCCCGAACCCGGACCGTAGGTGATTTCCACGCGACGGTTCTGCAGTTCGCGCACACCGTCGGCAGTGGGAACGCGCAGGTCGTTCTCGCCGAAGGCTTCGCTGGAGATGCGTGACATCGGGACGCCGCGGCCGGTCAGGTATTCCTGAACCGAGTCGTTGCGACGCTCAGCCAGACCCATGTTGTAGGTCTGCGTGCCCGAGGTGTCGGTGTGGCCAGCCAGCATGATCGCGGCGGAACCGCAATCGCCGTAAGCCGTGATCGCGCTGTTCAGCACGGTGGCAGCTTCCGGAGTGATGCTGGACTCGTCCCAATCGAAGAACACGATGTAGGGGCCCTGCTCACAAACCGGAGCCGGCGGAGGCGGCGGCGGGGGCGGCGGGGGCGGAGGAGGCGGCGGCGGGGGCGGCGGCGGCGGGGGAGGCGGCGGCGGAGGAGCCGTGTCGCCACCGAAGTTGAACATCAGAGTCGCCAGCAGCGAGTGCGTGCTGACATCCGTGCCGAAATCGCGGCCGTCCACATCGACATATTCCACGTCGGTAACGCGGTGGAACTTGTACTTCAGCGAAGCATCGAGGTTGTCCGTCAGCGGTGCACGCAGCTGAGCGATTGCCTGCCACGCGAAGCCGGAATCGTCTTCATCGATGAAGCCGGGGCCCTGCGTGTTGGCGGTGATGCCTTCCAGCTTGGCGCTGGAAATGCCGACGCCGCCACCGGCGGAGAAGCCGAGGCCGTCATTGCCACCGAAATCGAGCAGGGCGTTGACCATGCCGCTCCAGATGGCAACGTCGCCAGCAGAAGGTTCGATTTCGTCGAACAGCGTTTGCACGCCGGTTGCAGTCGTGCGACCCGGTACGCCAGTGGAACCAGCATTGATAGCTTCGACGCCGATGCGCTTGTAGGCGCCTTCGACTTCAAAACGAAGCGGGCCGGCATCATAGCCAAGCACGCCTTCGGCTTCCCAGCCAAGATCGGTGTCTACGGTGACGATATCGGTGATCGTGTCTTCAAGGTCGATATCCTCGCCCATCACGCCACCGGCACCGACGCCGAAATAAAACTCGCCATCTCCGGCTGCTGCCGGCGTGGCGATGAACGCCGTGGCCGACAGAAGGCCGATTGTGAACTTTCTCATCAAGTATTCCCCCATTTCAAGGAGTGTGTTTAATCGCTGAACATTCCGAAGAGGGCGTAACCCTTCCCGCAATGAAACTGCGTGGCCTGTTAACGCAATAATCTTTTGATTGCGATGCTTTTCACAGCAATCTGAGCTGTCCGTCTTTGAGGGGTGATCGAAATGCAACGGTTTCCAGCTTGATAACCGTATTTTCGATACCGGCACGCTTGCAGGCAAGGCGAAATCGGCTTCGAAACAGGTCTGCCCACACGCCTTTCGGCTTGAGACGACTGAAAAAACCGGGATCGTTGTCCCGCCCCTGCCGGATGGATCGAACGATGCTCATCACCTTGGCCGCACGATCGGGATAATGCACCTCCAGCCATTCGCGGAAGAGCGGCGCGACTTCGTGGGGGAGGCGCAGGGGTATCCAGCCGCAACTGTTCACGCCCAGCTTTCCTGCCTCTGCCACGATTGCTTCGATAAACTCGTCGGTGATCGCAGGGATTACAAGCGCGATGGAGCAATGGACGGGGATACCCGCATCGGCCAATTTCCCCATCGCAGACAGTCTCTTGGCAGGTGAAGCTGCCCTTGGCTCGAGCTTCGTCGAGAGCCTGGGATCGAGGGATGTCACGGAAAGCGTGACCGCCACAAGATCATGCTTCGCCATCTCCGCCAGTAAATCGAGATCGCGCAGGACGCGGTCCGATTTGGTGGTGATAGTGACGGGGTGGCGGGTTTCGAGGCACAGTTCCAGGATCTGCCGCGTTATGGCGAAGCGCGCCTCAATCGGTTGATAGGGATCGGTGTTGGTGCCCATCGCTATGGGGCGCGGGACATATTTCGGCCGCGAAAGGGTCTGGCGCAGAAGTTCCACGGCGTTGGCCTTGGCAAACAGCTTGGTTTCGAAATCAAGGCCAGGCGAAAGGTCGTGATAGGCGTGGGTGGGGCGCGCGAAGCAATAGATGCAGCCATGCTCGCAGCCGCGATAGGCATTGATGGAGCGATCAAAGCCGATATCGGGCGACTGGTTGAAGGTGAGGATGGACTTGGGGTGTTCCTCGGTAACGGTGGTCCTGAGCTTGATCGGTGGCCCGTCGATCCCCTCCACCGCATCGCGCCAGTCGCCATCGGCATCACGTGCGGCAAGCCCGAAGCGCTGCGACACATTGGCAGATTGCGCACCGCGACCATGCTGAGGGATATTTGCCTTGCTCACAGAACATAAATAGAACAAAACTTTCGCATGGCAAGCAGGAGATAAACATGGGAGTGCTGGATTACATCGAAGTGCCATCGCCGGATGTGGCGGGGCAAAAACGCTTCTATTCAGATGTTTTTGGCTGGGAGTTTACTGATTATGGTGATCACTACGCGTCATATGAGAAGGGGCCATGCCAGTTTGCGCTGAACGGCACCGGCCAGCATCATGGAGCTGCCGCGCTGCCAGTGATTCGCGTGACCGATATCGAGCAAGCCTATACCAACGTGGTGAAGGCCGGTGCGACGATCACGATAGAAATTTTCGATTTCCCCGGCGGTCAACGCTTTCATTTCGATGATCCGCAGGGCCAATCCATGGCCGTGTACGAACCCCAAAACGCCTAGCGTTCGCGCAGGCGCGGCATGAGCTCGACGAAATTGCAGGGACGGTTGCGACTGTCGAGTTGCTCGGCAAGGATACCGTCCCAACCGTCGCGAACGGCCCCGTTGGATCCGGGCAATGCGAAAATGTAGGTTCCGCCAGCCAGCACGGCTATCGCCCTCGACTGGACGGTCGATGTGCCGATGGTCTTGTAGCTGATCCAGCGGAACAGCTCGCCAAAGCCGGGAATATCCTTGTCCTTGATACGGTCCAGCGCTTCGGGCGTAACGTCTCGCCCGGTAAGGCCGGTGCCGCCCGTGGATACGATGGCATCGATCTCGGGATTATCGATCCAGCGCCGCAGCAGGGCAGCGATTGCGGAGGCATCATCCCTCTCGATTGCGCGGGTGGCGAGATTGTGACCCGCCGATTTCACGCGCTCTACCAGAATATCGCCGGAGGTATCGTCTTCCGGCCCTCGCGTATCCGAAACCGTCAGCACGGCAATGTTGATGGGGCGAAACTCGCGGCTCTCGTCGACTGCCATTACTGCCCTCCCGACATGTACACGCGGCCATTGCTTCCCGATTCGGGGAACATCGGCCACTGGTTCTGCGCCAGCGCATGACGTGTGGGCGAGGCCGCATTGGCCTGCCTTTCGTACATCCAGTAATTGCGCATCACGATGGCGACGTAGCCGCGCGTTTCCCAGTAGGGGATGGCTTCCATGTACATCAGCGGATCGTTCCCGTCGTTCACCTCCTGCACCCAGCGCGAAACCGGGGTGAGGCCGGCGTTATAGGCAGCCATGATCTGCGGCAGGCGGCCTTGCGTAGCGGAATTTCGCGCCACCATCTGCAAATTGCACTGGCCCAGTGCCAGGTTCATCTCAGGATCGAACACATTGATCGATCCAGCAGGCCGGCCTACGCAACTGGCATGCTGGCGTAGCGTTGGCGGCGTGATCTGCATCAGGCCCTGCGCATTTGCCGGGCTGACCGCATCGGAGCGGAAGGCCGATTCCTGCAGGATGTGGGCAAAGGCAAGTCCCGGATCGATCTGCCATCCTTCGCGCGGGGCGATCTTCGGGGCGGGGTAATGCGATGCCGGATCGGCCTGCGATCCAGACGGGGCATTCAGCGCCATGTAAAGCTGCGTTTGCGGGAAGCCGAGATCGCGGGCGAGGCGCGAATAGGCATCGTAATGCCGCGGATCGGCAATCCGTGCCTGGTGCAACAGCACCTGGCTGCCGAGCACGTCCCGCCCAATTTCCGCCAGGGCGACGGCGATGCGGGTGTTCTGCTCTGCGCCGATGGTGCGCCAGTCCTGATCGGTGAAATCGGCCGTCTCAACCCGGTCGGGCAACTGGCGGCCCAGCTGTTCGGCGGCCAGCATGCCGTAAAGGGTTTCGTCCAAGCGCGCTGCATCGTTCAGGAGATCCTGGCTAAGCGATGGCTGACGACAACGCAGGGCCGCACGCGAGGCCCAGAAGAGGGCGGCGGCGCGCAGCGTGGGATTGATGGCCCCTTGTGCAGCGCGCTGGAATGCGCCCGACGAAGTTTCGCAATCGCCGAGCCGCCAGGCGGCAAGGCCGGCGGTCCATTCGCCCTCTGCCACCCAGGCGCCGCGTCCCTGCGGCACGGTTTGCGCCATCGCGAGCGCCTGTGCGTCGCGGTTCTCGATAAAATAGCTCCAGGCCACGCGTTGGCGCCATTCCGCCCGTGCTTCCGGGCTGATGGAGGCGTCCACACCATCCAGCAGCAGGCGAGCGCCCGTGGGATCGTCATTGGTGATGTGCTGCAGTATCTGCGCCTCGACGTCCGCCGGCATGGTGCCGTCGTTCACCGAGCGGGGCCGGGTGCGCCGGGGGATGGCGCGCTGCGAGACGAGGTCGCGGGCGTATGGAAGGTTCGGCTCACCTGTCAGGCCGCGGGTCTGGCCGAGCCGAACGAGCTGGGGCGCCTGCGGCAGCGTTATGCCGGACTGGAGCCACCGCGCAATCGCGTCAGCCTCCACGCGCGGAGAATTGGCGGCGAGATAATATTCCGCCTTCGCAAAATCGTGCAGCAAGCCGGTGGGGCGCTGCGCTAACAGGCTTTCCACCGTGCCCCAAGCGCCGCCTTCGATTGCGGAGAACAAATTGCCGTAATACTCGCGGTCTTCTGCGTTCAATTGCTGGGGCGCAGGCCGATCATAGAGGCGGGCGGTAAAATAGGTTCGGGAATCGGTCTGCTGAGCCAGAGCCGGAGAAGCGGAGAGGCAGGCAATTGCGACCGCGGTCGCGGTGAAGAGTTTCATGCAGTGGCCATCCATTGGCAAAGGCGCTTCCAGAGCCGCGCCCGTTGGCGGGCATGGTCCAGAAGGCGGTCTGGGGAAAAAGAGGTAAGGGCGGGGCTGTTCCCGATCTGCCCGAAGGATTCTGGTGCAGCGGCCTGATCGTGGCCAAGCAGGGCGGGCAGCTTGCTTCCCAGGATCAGGACTTTGGAAGGCTTAGCCAGCGCGATGTGATGCACGATGGCCGTGCCCAGTCCTTCCCTGCCAAGATCGTCCCAATCGGGCAGAGTGGTGTAGGCCGGCAGGGCGCAGGCGAGATAGGCGGAGTTGGGATCGATGCCGAGAGCGCGCAGCATGTTCACCATCATGCGCCCTTGCGATCCTGAAAAAAGGGTATCCTTGTCGCCCTCCTCCGGCATGGCGGCAAGAACCATTATCGGAGCGCCTTCCACGCCGATCGGGGCGACCCTGATCGACTGGCGCGGCACAAACGGATTTTCGGGGGACACCCACCACTCCCGAAACCCTTGGAGGCTATCGGGAAGGTCGCTTGCCTTCACCTTGGGTTCGGGCGGCGCTTCCAGCTCGGGCTCTTGCTTGGCCGGAGCCGCCTGTTGCTGCCGCGGTTTTTCCTCGGAAAGCATGGGTTCGACGGTGTCGGAAAACTCAAAATCCACGCCTGCCCCGCGCCACCAGTCGAGGGTGGCGGCAAACTGGTCTTCCAGACTGATATTGGCGTGTTTTTCCATGGGCGGACTTTCACCGGTCTTGACGCCCAGCGAGGCAACGATCAAGTCCTCTCCGATGGATGTTCTGCAAAACGAGGCGAAATGATGAGTGAACGGGAATCTATGCCCGTCGATGTTGTGATCGTGGGAGGCGGGGTCGCAGGCCTTTCCGCTGCGATCCGGCTGAAGCAGCTGAACGAAGAATTTGAAGTGGTGGTATTGGAGAAGGGCTCCGAGATCGGGGCGCATATCCTTTCCGGCGCGGTGGTCGATCCCAAGGCTCTGGACGAGCTGTTGCCCGATTGGCGCACCATGGATTGTCCGATGGCGGAAACGCCGGTGACGGATAACTGGCACTGGATGCTTGGCAAATCGGGCAAGACCAATCTGCCCCACGCCATGATGCCTCCGCTGATGAGCAACAAGGGCTGTTACACAGGCTCTCTGGCAAACCTTTCCCGCTGGCTGGGTGAGCAAGCTGAAGCGCTGGGCGTGATGGTATTCCCCGGCTTCCCGGCATCTGAAGTGATGATCGGCGAGAACGGCGCAGTTACCGGCGTCATCACGCAGGACATGGGCGTGGCCGCCGACGGAAGTCACAAGGCCGATTATCAGCCCGGCATGGAAATCCACGCGAAATACACGCTGTTTGCAGAAGGCGCGCGCGGCAATCTTACCAAGCAGATGAAGGCGCAGTTTGATCTTGAGGCGGATTGCCAGCCGCAGGTCTATGGTCTCGGCATCAAGGAATTGTGGGATATCGACCCGGAAAAGCACGTGCCGGGCCGCGTCATCCACACGCAGGGCTGGCCGCTTTCCGAAAGCGACACCTGGGGCGGCGGCTTCCTGTACCACCAGGCCAACGGGCAGGTGGCCATCGGCTTTGTCACCGCTCTGGATTACAAGAACCCCTACGTCTCGCCATTTCAGGAATTCCAGCGGTGGAAGCATCATCCCGCGATCATGGAATACCTGGAGGGCGGCACCCGGGTTGCCTACGGCGCGCGCGCGATCAACGAAGGTGGCTGGCAGTCAGTGCCGAAGCTGGCCTTCCCCGGCGGCGCGCTGGTCGGCTGCGCGGCAGGCTTTGTAAACGTGCCACGTATCAAGGGCAGCCACACCGCGATGAAGAGCGGAATGCTGGCGGCCGAGAGCGTGGCCTCCGCAATCGATGCGGGTCACGAACACACCGAGCTTGCCGATTACGATGCAAACCTGCGCAATAGCTGGATCGCGACGGAACTGAAGAAGGTGCAAAACGCGCAGCCGCTGGTTGCAAAGTTCGGCGGTGACATCGGCACGGTGCTGGCCGGCGCGGACATGTGGCTGCGCACGATGGGCCTGGGCCTGGGATCGATGGGGCATCACCGCGATTACGCCGAAACGCAGCGGGCCGATCTGCACAAGCCGATCGATTATCCCAAGCCCGACGGAAAGATCAGCTTCGATCGCCTCACCAGCGTATCGTACAGCTTCACCAATCACGCGGAGGACCAGCCCAATCACCTGAAGGTGAAGGACATGGAACTGCAGCGCGAAAGCGAGCTGGAAGTCTATGGCGGACCGTCGGCACGCTATTGCCCTGCCGGGGTTTACGAGTGGGTGACGGAGGACGGCGAGGAGCCGAAATTCGTGATCAATTCGCAGAATTGCGTCCATTGCAAGACGTGCGACATCAAGGATCCGAACCAGAACATCAACTGGACCACGCCCGAAGGCGGCGGCGGACCGAACTATCCCAATATGTGATGCATTCCGGCAGGCAACGCGAAGTTGACATCGTGACGGTGCCGGAAGTCACGCATCGATAGGCGGGAAATTGCGGAAGTATGTGGTGAAAGTGAAGTTTACCTTGCTGCCGCATATCGCAACCTTCGTGAAAGACGGGATCGACGATTGCAAAAGGCCGCGCGCAGGTTGCTGCACCGGGATCGGGTAGGAAGGCGAATTTTGTCCGTCGAAACAGCCTATGCCAAGATCAACCTCGCCTTGCATGTGCGCAGGCGGCGCGATGATGGCTATCACGAACTGGAAACGCTGTTCGCCTTCGTGGATGGCGGCGATATGCTGAGCGCGCGCCGCGCGCAGGAGGACAGCCTGACCACGAATGGCGAGTTTGCGGCCACGCTGAACAATCCATTCGACAATATCGTAATGCAGGCACTGGGCACTTTGCCGCGCGCCGAGGGGCTTGCGGTGACGCTGGAGAAGAACCTTCCCGTCGCCGCTGGCCTTGGTGGCGGGTCTGCCGATGCCGGCGCGATCTTCCGCATTGTGCGCGAAATGCGCGGACTGCCAGACGACTGGCAAGAACGCGCTGCCCGCCTTGGCGCCGATGTGCCTGCCTGTGTCGAGAGCCGCACCTGCATCGGGCGCGGCACCGGCACAGATCTTCAGCCAATGGAGAGCGACCTTGCAGGCTGTCCGGTGCTGCTGGTGAACCCGCGCGTGCCGATGGCAACCGGCCCCGTATTCGCAGCGTGGAGCGGAGAGGATGACGGCCCCCTGCCGCAGGGCACGGCGCGCGAGATCACCATGCACGGCACCAATGGGCTGGAGGCACCTGCCATCGCCCTATGCCCTGAAATATCGGATGTTCTGGAACGATTGCGAGCGGCTGACGCTACTGTGGCGCGTATGTCCGGCTCCGGTGCGACCTGTTTTGCTCTCTTCGATTCCATCGAGAACCGTGACATGGCGAGCGCGCGTTTACACGAATATCGGCCACGATGGTGGCAGATGAAAGGACTATTGCGATGAGCGAACCTGTCTTCCGGTTTATCGGAGAGGCGCGCCCCGGGGGCATCGTCGCCGTGTGCGACCATGCCAGCAACCGTGTGCCCGAGGGCATCGAACTGGGCATTCCGGCAGGCACGCTGGATAAGCACGTCGGCTACGATATCGGGGCGGGCGGAGTTTGCGAAAGACTGGCCCGCCGCCACGGCATCGGCGCGATGCTGTGTGACGTCAGCCGCCTGGTGATCGACATGCACCGGGAGGAAGATCACGAGGCGCTGATCCCCGTGAACACGGACGGTATCCTGGTTCCCGGCAATATCGGGGCGAACCGCGATGCGCGGGTAAAGGACTATTACCAGCCCTACCACGCGGCGATGGCAGAATGGCTGGACGAGGTGGATCCCGGCCTGATACTGTCGATCCACAGCTTCACCGCCAAGCTGGAGAGCGATCCTGCTCAGGAACGCCCGTGGGAAATCGGCCTGCTCTACAACAATGACGAGCGCGCCGCACAGCACGCCATCCGCCTGTTCAGCGAGCTGGGCGTGACGGTTGGCGATAACGAGCCCTATTCGGGCAGGCAGCTGAATGCCACGATGAACCGCCACGCGGAAGAAAAGGGCCGTCCCTATTGCGCGATAGAGATCCGCAACGACCTGATCGCCACGGAGACCGGACAGGCCCGCTGGGCGGCGATCATCGCCGATGTGGCAGGCAGGGTGCAGTTGGCCGTGGAGACCTTCGACCAGTAATCCCGCCGTTCAGCCGCGCTATGGCTTGCCAAAGCTTTTCCTCTTTCGGATGGGGCAGGGCATACTCTATCATGCGCATCAAACGCTGAAAGCAGGACGAACCATGCCCGTATACCGTTCCAGAACCACCACCCACGGCCGCAACATGGCCGGTGCGCGCGGCCTGTGGCGTGCCACCGGCATGAAGGATAGCGATTTCGGCAAGCCGATCATCGCCGTCGTCAATTCCTTCACGCAGTTCGTGCCGGGGCACGTCCACCTGAAGGATCTGGGCCAGCTGGTTGCCCGCAATATCGAGGCGGCCGGCGGCGTGGCCAAGGAATTCAACACCATAGCCGTGGATGATGGCATCGCCATGGGTCATGACGGCATGCTGTATTCGCTCCCTAGCCGCGATCTGATCGCAGATAGCGTGGAATACATGGTGAATGCTCACTGCGCCGATGCGATGGTGTGCATCTCCAATTGCGACAAGATCACCCCCGGCATGCTGATGGCGGCAATGCGCCTCAATGTGCCAGTCGTGTTCGTCAGCGGCGGCCCGATGGAAGCGGGCAAGGTGGTGCTGAAGGGCAAGGAAGTGGCGTTGGACCTTGTCGATGCGATGGTGGCAGCGGCCGACGAGAGCTTTACCGACGAGGAAGTTCTCAGCATCGAACAGTCGGCGTGCCCGACTTGCGGTAGCTGCTCTGGTATGTTCACCGCCAATTCGATGAACTGCCTGACGGAGGCACTGGGCCTTTCCCTGCCCGGCAATGGCTCGCAACTTGCCACCCATTCGGATCGCAAGAACCTGTTCGAGCGGGCGGGCCGCCTGGTGGTTGCCCTGGCAAAACGCTATTACGAGGAGGACGATGACAGCGTCCTGCCGCGCTCCATCGCCGGTTTCGAGGCCTTCGAAAACGCCATGAGCCTGGATATCGCCATGGGCGGCTCCACCAACACCGTGCTGCACCTGCTGGCCGCCGCGAAGGAGGCTGGCGTCGATTTCACCATGGAGGATATCGACCGCCTCAGCCGCAAGGTGCCGTGCCTTTCCAAGGTGGCTCCCGCCAAGAGCGACGTGCACATGGAAGACGTGCACCGCGCCGGGGGCATCATGGCCATTCTGGGCGAGCTCGATCGTGCAGGGCTGCTGCACACCGCGCTGCCCACGGTTCATAGCCCCACGATGGGCGATGCGCTGGATGATTGGGACGTGGCGCGCACGGGCAATCCGAAGGTGCACGAATTCTACAGGGCCGGGCCGGGCGGCGTTCCGACGCAGACTGCGTTCAGCCAGTCGCGCCGTTGGGCCGAACTCGATCTGGACCGCGAGGGCGGCGTTATCCGCAGTGCCGACAACGCCTTCTCGCAGGATGGCGGCCTGGCGGTGCTCTACGGCAATATCGCGCGCGATGGCTGCATCGTGAAAACGGCAGGCGTGGACGAGAGCATTCTGAAATTCACCGGACCTGCCCGCGTTTACGAAAGCCAGGATGCCGCTGTCGAAGGTATTCTGACGGACGAAGTGCAAGCTGGCGACGTGGTCGTGATCCGGTACGAGGGGCCGAAGGGCGGACCGGGCATGCAGGAAATGCTCTATCCCACCAGCTACCTGAAATCGAAGGGACTGGGTGCCAAGTGCGCCTTGCTGACTGATGGCAGGTTCTCCGGCGGAACCTCCGGCCTGTCCATCGGCCATGCCTCGCCCGAGGCAGGAGAGGGCGGCTCTATCGCGCTGGTGGAAACGGGCGACACGATCATCATCGACATACCGGGCCGCACGATCAATCTCGACGTGGACGAGGGTGAACTGGCTCACCGCCGCGCCGCAATGGAAGCGCGCGGGGATACGGCGTGGCAGCCGGTGGAAGAGCGGCCCCGCCGCATTACGCCCGCGCTGGAAGCCTACGCCGCCATGACAACGAGCGCGGCCAAGGGTGCCGTGCGCGATGTCAGCCAGATCACGGGCCGCAAGACCTCGTGAAGCGGGCAACGCTTGCCTGCATTGCCGCCGTGCTGCTGCTGGCCGCCTGTGACGGCGGCGGTGCGGCCTCCGCCGAAGCGGTGCAGGGCACGCTGATCGATTGCTCCTTGAACGGTGCGGGCGGCTTTGGCCGCGATTGCACCATGCAGCGCGTGGAGCAGGATGGGGCCAGCTATATCGTGGTGCGTCATCCCGATGGAGCATTCCGCCGGTTTGAACTGGGCATACGCGGCCTAATTACCGCAGACGGAGCGGACCAGGCCGAGATAACCGATCGCGGCGGCTATGTGGAGGTTCGCGTAGGTTCCGACAGATATCATCTCCCGGTTTCCGAATGACGGGCAGCGCACTCAGCCAGGTTCTCACCGCGGCGCAGATGCAGCGCGCCGAAGAGATTTTGATGCAGGGCGACGATACCGTCGACAGCCTGATGGAAAGAGCCGGAGCAGGCGCGGCAGATTGGATCTGGCGCCTGGCTGCGGGGCGCCCCGTCTCCGTGTTGTGTGGGCCTGGCAACAATGGCGGCGATGGCTATGTAATTGCTCGCAAACTTTCCCGGCGCGGCATCGATGTAAGCGTGGTGGCACCGCTGGAACCGAAGACGGATGCGGCACGCCGGGCGCGTGAATCCTGGGGCGGAGAATTGTCCGGCGAAGCGAGCGGAAGCGTGTTCGTCGATTGCCTGTTCGGCACAGGCCTGGGCCGACCGCTTTGCGATGACCTGCTTGCGCAGCTTCAGGATCTCGCCTCCCGTCACGAACTTCGCGTCGCGGTAGACCTGCCAAGCGGCGTGAATAGCGACACGGGCGAGCCATTGAATGACGGCCTTCCTCACTATGACCTGACGGTGGCACTGGGAGCGTGGAAGCGTGCCCACTGGCTGATGCCCGCCAGCGCCGTCATGGGCGCGCGGCGGCTGTTCGACATCGGTGTGCGCGCCATGGATGGTGTGCCATGTCTGTCAGCACGGCCGAAACTTTCGGGGCCGTCCGCAGCGGCGCACAAGTATTCGCGCGGTCTTGCCGCGATCGTTGCCGGCGAGATGACCGGCGCGGCGCTGCTGTCCGCACGCGCTGCACAGCATTCGGGCGCGGGCTACGTCAAGCTGCTCTCGCCACATTCGCATCCCGCTCTACCCGCCGATCTGGTGCTGGTGGAAGGCGCCGATATTGCGGAGGAACTGGGTGACGAGCGGATAAATGCCGTGCTGGTCGGCCCCGGCCTCGGCCGGTCCGACGCGGCAAGGCAGAGGCTGGAGCAGGTCATGGCATCCTCTGCGCCAAAGGTGCTCGATGCCGATGCGCTCACGCTGCTTCGGCCCGCCATACCGTATGACAATCCGGGCGATGTGCTGGCGACACCGCACGCGGGCGAACTCGATACGTTGTGCAAATCCTTCGGCATCGTGGCCAGTGGCAAGCTGGAACAGGCCATGGCGCTGCATCAGTCCACCGGCTTCACCATCCTGGCCAAGGGGCCGGACAACGTGCTGGCCGGGCCGGAAGGCGTGCGGTTCTTTCCACCTGCGTCCGCCTGGCTTTCAACCGCGGGAACGGGCGATGCGCTGGCCGGGATCGCGGTCAGCCGAATGGCCTGCGGGCAAAGTCCCTTCGCCGCGGCGGAGCAGGCGGTACATATTCACGCAGAGGCCGCGAGACTTGCTGGCCCTGCATTTTCGGCAGACCGGCTTGTCGATATGGTGCGCAAGGCCTACGCCGCCTTTCTGTGACACAATCTTCAAAGATAATTCGCATTGCTGCCAAAGGTGACGGCGTAACCGCCGATGGCCGCCATGCGCCCTTCGCCGCACCGGGAGACACACTGCACGCGGATGGCACCGTCGAACACGGGCCGCACCATGCCAACCCCGTGTGCCGGCACTTCGGAACCTGCGGCGCGTGTCAGTTGCAACATTGCGACGATGCCGCGCTGGCGGATTTCGTGCAGAACCGCGTTGCCTATGCCGCGCGTTCGCAGGGGATGGAGCCCGAACGCCTGGCCGCACCTGCCATGTCCCCGCCGCATTCGCGCCGCCGGGCCAGCCTGCGCGCGATCAATGGCGGAGGCAGGCCGTTGATCGGCTTCACGCAGGCCGGATCGCACAAGGTGGTGGACATGAAAGAGTGCCACGTGCTCGATCCACGCCTCTTCGCCCTGATTGCCCCGCTGCGCGATTACCTGTCGCGGCTGAAAGGCCGCTACGCCATCGGCATCGACATGACGCTGACGGATCAGGGGGCGGACCTGAACATCTCCGGCTTCACGCCGGACGGGCTGGACCAGACGGAATCGCTGCTGGACTTCTCCCGCGACCTGCAACTCGCCAGATTGACGCTAGATCACGGCTATGGCGCGGAAAGCTTCTGGGAGCCGAGCCCCGTTACGGTTACGCTGGGCGGCTATCCCGTCCCCTTTCCACCGGGCGCTTTCCTGCAGGCAACGCCCGATGCCGAACACGCGCTTGTGTCCGCGGCGAAGGAATGGCTCGCGGGAAGCGAAAGGGTAGCAGACCTGTTCAGCGGGCTTGGCACATTTGCGCTGGCGCTGGTGGGCGATGCCACAGTGCTGGCGGCGGAAGCCGAACTGTCATCGATCACATCGCTTCGCGCAACAGCCAATGGCGCGCGACTGCCGCTGGAGACATCGCATCGCGACCTGTTCCGCAACCCTCTGCGCGCGAGCGAAATCAACGGCTTCGATGCGGTGCTGCTGGATCCGCCACGCGCGGGCGCGCGGTCCCAGGTGGAGCAGATCGCGGCCAGCGACGTCAGCCGGGTGGTGTATATCAGCTGCAACCCGATGAGCTGGGCGAAGGACGCCGCGCTGCTGGCGGGAAAAGGCTTCAAATTGGCCGAACTGCGTCCTGTCGGCCAGTTCCGCTGGTCCACCCACGTGGAGCTTGCCAGCCTTTTCACGCGCTAGGCCATGGCCTCTATTGCTGCCACGATTTGACTTTCCAGCCACGCTTGATCGTCGGGATCGCTGAACCCGTGATCGGCCCCCTCTCGCCGGAAGGCAGGCTGGTCGCAGTTCGGACAATTTGCGAGAAAGGCGCCTGCCGTGCGGTCTTTTCCTGCGAGCAGGATCCTCACATCGCCGGAAAAGCCCGTCAGGGAAGCCGTGATATCCTTTCCCAACTGCGATGTTTCGTTCTTGGAAAAAGCCATATCCTTCAGGCTATTGGCAAGGTTTCCTAAAGAAACTTCACCGACCATCAGCCGGCGCAGTTCGCGCGGATTGCGCAGCTTGTCGAGATACCGCGCCCTGATCGCAGCAGGCGGGGTCTGTTTTTCGCTGCCTTCGTCGAACGTCCAGGGGTTGGCAAGCACGAGCGCGTCGAGCCCGAAGCCGCGCCCCAGCATCAATGCCGAGGCGGCGTCGCAATTGCCGTAGGCCGCAATATGCCGAAGGTCAGGGCAAAGTTGGCGGAATTGGGTGAGTGCAGCGGTAATATCCTCCTCCGAATGCAGGAAACCCAGATCCTCCCCGCTCGCATCTCCCACGCCGCGCCGATCAAAGCGGAAAACGCTTTGGCCGTGCGCGGCAAGGGATGCAGCGAGCCGGGCATGGCTGTCGAAGGCGCCGCTCCGCGTTTCGCTGCCGCCGCTCACGATCAGTAATCCGCGCGGTCCGCCGCCATCATCCAGCGTGCCAACCAGCGTCTCTGCGCCCAAGGTGAAAGTGACATGGCGCCGGGTCATGCCAATTGCTCTGCAATCCTGTTGGCCAGCACATCGGCTTGCGCGGGATCGTGACCGGCTTCTGCCCGAAGCCAGAGGCCGCCTCCGCCAAGCTCGGATTGCGGGATGGTGGTGGCGGCGCCATCCTGCGGTGGCTGCGCGTCCTCCAGTTCAGCTATCATCGCGGGGCCGAGGCAATACCCTGCGAGGCGAAGGCCATTCTTCCTGCCGCTCTCCAGCAGCGCATCGCGGGTGGTGCCGCGCGCCGCTTCGCTGTCCGCGATAACCTGTGCGCGCAACATGGCGCGCAATTGGCCGCTACCGGGAACGGGCGCGTAAAGGATGGTTGGCATGCCGAGATCGGCCAGCAAAGCGCCGCCCCTGATTGCCAGTACATGCGTTGCGCGAAAGTGCTTGGCCGCGGCGTGCATCGCAGCCTGCCATCCCGTCAGTGTCTGCTTCTCCAGCGGCGTGGCGCTCTCGTTGGTGCCCGGCAGATCCGGCAGCATGCTGTCGATGCCCATAGTATCGAGCCGGCGCATCACTTCCACGGTGAAATGGCGCAGCTTGGTCGCCTCGTCGAAAAGGGCGGGGATTACGAGGATACGCCGCGTGCGCTGACAATCGAAGCCGAGCGCATATTCTTTCTCGCCAGGGGAGGGGGGCCACATGCCTGTCAGCATGGCGAGCCCTCGGTCCGCTCAGCCGTCGGCGCGCTTTCGCGTGACGAATGCGAGGAGGCTGCCGAATGTTTCCAACATCTCGCCATCGACGTCGTCATCCTCGATGATGATGTCGAGGCGGTCTTCCAGTTCCGTGAGAAGCCCGGCGACGGCCATGGAATCGAGTTCCGGCAAATGGCCGAAGAGGCCGGATTCGGCATCGAGTTCGGCAATGCGTTCAGCCGAAAGGCCGAGAACATCGGCAAGAACCTGGCGCAGGACGAGATCGATCTCTTCTGCCTGCTCCGTCGGCGCTGGAAGATTGGTAGCCATAGCATCAAGCGCACTAGCCATCGTTCCTTGCCGACACAAGCTTGCGAAGCCGCGCCTTTGCGATGACTGACCAGTTGCGCGGTTTCTCACGCCGCAGGCATGTAACCTGCCAGCGCATGCGCACATCCTCCATCCAGTCGCGCTTGTAGGGATCGTCGCCAGTGCCGAAATCCACCAGTTCCACGCAATCTGTGTCTATCACGTGTTCGAACAGGGCCGCCGTCAGCGTGGTGCCGGGCGAAAGCCTGTCAGCATCGCGGCGGTGGGCCAGCTTGTGGATGAAGGCAGTGCTGCCATCGACCGTCCAGAATTGCGCAGCAACCGGCTCCTCGTGATGATGCGCGATGGCAAAGCGGAACCGTCCCGCGCGGCTCTCGCTCTCGGCAAAGCTGCGAAGCATGGCTGGATCGCCTTCCTCGGGTTTCCAGCTGTTGGCGTAGATATCCTCGTAGGCCGCCCAATCGCTGGCATCGAAGCGGGTGGCGAGGGTGGTCTGGACCTTCTTCGCCTTGCGCTTCAGCGTGGTGCGCAGGCGGCCGGGGCGATCGGCCAGAAACTGCGCATAGCTGCGACCGGCCACGGGGAGGATATGATTGGTATCGCTCGGGTGAGCATCGACATACCACCCGGCATTGTGAAATGCGTTCATAATGTTGGAATGCACACCGTCCTCCCCCGGCAGCTTGTGGAAGCTGACGCGACCGGCGCGGGTGGCGAGATCGGCTGCCAGTGCCTGCATCAAGGCGGCATCCGGCGCATCGCCGGTATGCAATGGCTGGCAGGTAAATGCATACCAGTTGGTGAGCATCTCCAGTTGACCTTCGGCGCGTCGCAGGGGCAGTGCGACTGCGCTTGCGCCATTGCGGGCCAAGGCGATTACCGGCGCGGTTTCGCCATTTTCCAGCAGGGCAAACCATTGCAGACGTGAGAAAGGGCCTGCGTCGGCCCAATCAAGACCTTGCAGATCGTTAACCGTGTCGTGATAGCTGATCGCCGTCACTGAAAACCGTCCTTCAGGAATTGTATGTCCGCCTCGCCAGACCCTACGCCATATCCGCTCGATCATCTTGCAATGCGCGGGAAGGATGCTGATGCGGCGCTGGTTCTGCGCGATGCGACGCTTAGCTGGAAGGATTTAAGAACCCGTATCGCCCGGCTTGCCGGATGGCTTGCCGCGCAGGTGCCCGAACGCGGGGCGCGGGTGGCGACCTGGGCCGCCAAGGGGGAACTTACCTGCCTAATGCCGCTTGCGGCGGCGCGGGCGGGGCTGGTGCATGTGCCGATCAACCCGCTGCTGAAACGCGCGCAGGTGCAGCACATCCTTCACGATTCCGGGGCAAGCCTGCTGCTCGGCACCGCTGCGCGGATCGGCTCTCTGGAAGAAGGCGATGTCCCTGCCGGATGCCTTACGCTTGCCGAACCGCAAGTACTGCTGGATGCGCAGGATGCCGACCCTGTCGAGGCATTGTCCCAGGCCCATCCCGACGATCTTTGCGCCATTCTCTACACCAGTGGTTCCACCGGGCAGCCCAAGGGCGTGATGCTAAGCCATGCGAACCTGTGGCTGGGTGCCGTCAGCGTGGCGCAATATCTTGGCATGGCGCGCGACGACGTGACGCTGGCCGTGCTGCCACTAAGTTTCGATTACGGCCAGAGCCAGCTTCTCTCCACCTGGTATGCCGGGGGCAGCGTGGTTCCGCTCGATTACCTTACCCCGCGTGACGTCACGAAGGCATGCGCCCGTCATGGCATCACGACGCTGGCCGCCGTTCCGCCCTTATGGGTGCAGCTGACGGGTGTCGACTGGCCGCAGGACGCGATAGGCTCCATGCGCCGTCTCACCAACAGCGGCGGGGCGCTCACGCGAGATCTTGTGCACGATCTGCGGACGATCTTTCCCGCCACCCGCCTGTTTCCGATGTACGGGCTGACAGAAGCGTTCCGCTCCACCTTCCTCGATCCGGACCTGGTGGATAGGCATCCCACCTCCATGGGCAGGGCCATTCCCTTTGCCGAAATACTGGTGATCGGGGAGGACGGGCAAATCGCCAGCGAGGGCGAACTGGTGCATTGCGGACCACTGGTAGCGCAGGGATACTGGCAGGATGAGGAGCGCACGCGGCGCAGGTTCAGACCGGCGCCCGAAGCCTCCGAATATGGGGGATTGGCGGTATGGTCCGGCGATAACGTGCGACGGGCCGAGGATGGGCTGCTGTATTTCGTCGGGCGCGACGATGCGATGATCAAGAGCGCGGGCAATCGCATCAGCCCGCAGGAGATCGAGGATGCCGCGGTCGCCACCGGACTGGCCGAGGAAGCCGTGGCCATCGGCGTGCCGGATGCGAAGCTGGGCGATGCGATCCACCTCGTCGTGCGCGGTTCGGGGGATGAGGACGCCTTGCGAAGCGCATTGCGGCGCGAATTGCCGAACTTTATGCAGCCTGCCGTCATCCGCTGGGTGGACACGATGCCGTTGAATCCCAATGGCAAGATCGACCGTGCAAGACTGAAAAGAGACGCTTCATGAAGCCGCTTGGCCCGATTCCCCCGCAATTCGCGGCACTGAATGGCGAACTAGCCATCGGCGGACGCACCGCTAGCGTGCTGGTGAAGGAAGCGGGCGATACGCCGCTGTTCGTCTATTCGCGCAAGATGATCGAGGATCGGCTTGCCGCCTTGCGTACAGCGATGCCGGATCGGCTGAATGTTCATTACGCCATGAAAGCAAACCCTTACGGGCCATTGCTGGAATTCATCGCAGATCTTGTGGACGGGTTGGACATCGCCTCCGCCGGGGAAATGCAGCAGGCCCGGGATGCGGGATATTTGCCGCGCGAAATCAGCTTTGCCGGGCCGGGAAAGCGGGACCGGGAACTGTTCGCCGCTATCCGTGCGGGCGTGACGCTGAACGTGGAATCGGAAAACGAGGCGGACCGCGCATTGCAGATGGGCAAGGAACTCAGTGTGAAACCGCGCCTCGCCATTCGGGTGAACCCCAGCTTCGAACTGCGTGGATCCGGCATGAAGATGGGCGGCGGGGCGAAGCCCTTTGGCGTGGATGCAGAACGCGTGCCCGAACTGGCGCGCAAAATCGTGAATGCGGGCGCAAGTTGGCGCGGGTTTCACATTTATTCCGGCAGCCAGGCACTGGACGCCGATGCGTTGATCGAATCGCAGGGCCGCGTAATCGATCTCGCCGCCGAACTGGCCGTGAAGGCCGGCGTCGATGTGCCGCACCTTAATATGGGCGGCGGCTTTGGCATCCCCTATTTCGACAAGGAGACGCCGCTGGATATCGAGGCGATCGGTGCTGCGCTGGAAACCCGCTTCGCCGATCTTCCCGCGCCGCTGAAGGATACCGATTTCGCGCTGGAACTAGGCCGCTACCTGGTTGGCGAAGCTGGCGTTTATCTCACCCGGATCGTTGACCGGAAGGTGAGCCACGACACCACTTATCTCATCACCGATGGCGGCTTGCATCACCAGCTTGCAGCGTCCGGCAATTTCGGCACGGTGGTGCGCCGCAATTACCCGCTGGCCATCGCCAACCGCTTCGAAGCCGAAGGCGAGGAGACCGTGAACGTGGTTGGGTGCCTGTGCACCCCGCTCGATCGTCTGGCCGATGCCGCCCACCTGCCGCGCGCGGAAGTGGGCGATATCGTGGCGGTATTTTGCGCCGGTGCCTACGGTGCCAGTGCCAGTCCCGCCACGTTCCTGGGGCAGGGCCCCGCGCTGGAAATGCTGGTCTGACGGCGCGGCGCGCGCGCGTGCCATAACAGGACAGGCCTTCAAAAACTCAGCAATTCCGGCGGATATGGCGTGAAGGCTAACGCAATGTTCACCCTTTTTCGCGAGAACGCACCTCCAATTCAGGGGTGAATTGTCTGCACGGCCAGCGAGGGCCGGTGCAGGCGGTCGCCGAACATCCGCGCAGGAAGCATAGCAATGCGAACCAGAAGGCCCATACGTCTCCTCCTTGCCTCGGCCGGTGTGGCCGTTGCCCTTTCAGGCTGTGCCGGCGGCGCGGCAGGCCCGCAGCTTGAGCCAGCCCGCTTCGTGGCGATGCAGGAAGGGCCGGGCGAGGAATACGTGATCGGCCCGCTGGATCAGCTCACCATCCACGTTTGGCGCAATGACGAGCTGGGTGCCGAGGTGCAGGTGCGCCCCGATGGCCGCATAACCACACCGCTGGTGGCTGACATGCCTGCCGTCGGCAAGACGCCCACCATGCTGGCGGAGGATATTCGCCTGCAGCTTTCGCAATATATCGAAGAACCGCTGGTGACGGTGATCGTCAACGAGTTTGCCGGTACGTTCAGCCAGCAGGTGCGTATCGTTGGTGCCACCGCGCAGCCTGCCTCGCTGCCCTATCGCGCCAACATGACGCTGCTCGATGCGATGATCGCCGTGGGCGGCCTTTCCGAATATGCCGCGGGCAACCGCGCCAAGCTTATCCGCTTTGATCGCCAGAGCGGCCAGCAGCGCGAGTTTGCTCTGCGCCTGTCCGATCTTTTGCGCCGCGGCGAGAGTGAGGCGAACGTTATGCTGCGCCCCGGCGACGTAATCATCATTCCCGAAAGCATGTTCTAGGAAGGTATGCCGCGTTGAGCCAGCTTCTCGAGGAATTGCGCGCCAGCGTATGGGCGATATGGAACCGTCGCTGGCTTGCGCTGGCGGTGGCTTGGGGCACATGCCTGCTGGGCTGGCTGGTCGTGGCGCTCATTCCCAACAGTTATGAGAGCGAGGCCCGCATCTTCGTGCAGCTGGACGATGTGCTGGCCGAACAGATCGGCATCGGTGCCGCCAGCCGTGCGCGTGATATCGATCGCATCCGCCAGACGCTGGTAAGTTCGGTGAACCTGGAAAAGGTCGTCCGCTCCACCCGGATCGGGGACAGCGTGACGACACCTGCCGAAATGGAGCGCGCGATCGAGGGGCTGACCGAAGACATCGAGGTGGTGAGCGAAGGAGAGAATATCTTCGAGATCAGCGCATCGAGTGGACGATCCGATTTCTCCGACGCGGAAAACGCTGCCCTTGCGCAGGTCGTCGCGCAGCGGATGATCGACATCTTCCGCGAACAGAATATCGGCGGCGCGCGCGGTGAAATGGAGGATTCCATCGAATTCCTCAATCAGCAGCTCGCCCAGCGGGAAGCTGAACTGCAAGCCGCCGAGGAACGCCGCCTCGCTTTTGAATCGTCCAATCCCGAACTGATCGGCGGCGCGCAGGCCATTGCCAACCAGCTGGCCGCCACGCGAAGCGAATTGCGCGCGGTGGAGGGTGATCTTGCCGCTTCGCAAAGCGCGCTGGCCGCCCTGGAAGGGCAGATTTCCAGCACGCCGCGCTTCATCGTGACACCCGGTGGCGGCGGGCCGCAGGCTTCGCTCGCGCAGGCAGAGGCGAACCTTGCCGCGCTGCAGGCTCGCGGATTGACCGACGAGCATCCCGATATGGTCGCGGCAAAGCGCACCGTCGCATCGCTGCGTGAACAGGCGCGCGCGGCCGGGCCTGCCGGCGGTGCCACCAATCCTGCCTACAGCACCCTGCAATCCATGCGGGTGGAACGTGTTTCCAACGTGCAGTCTCTCCAGTCACGCGCGGCGGGCCTGCGCGCCGAGATTGCCTCCATCACTGCCAGCCAGATGCGGGAGCCAGGCGCTGCTGCGGAGGCGCAGCGGATCAGCCGCGATTACGACGTTCTGCGCGAACAATACGACCAGCTCTTGCAGGACCGCGAGGAACTGCGCCTGCGCGGCCAGGTGGAGAACGAGCGCAGCGCCGTGCAGTTCGAGGTGGTGGATCCGCCCTCCACGCCGCGCGTGCCTGCTGCGCCCAATCGCCCACTGCTGTTGCTGGGCGTTCTGGTGCTGGGCCTTGGGGCGGGCGCGGGCACGGCCTTCGCGCTCAGCAAGCTTGGCTCCACCTTCGCGACAGCCGGGCAACTGGAGCGGGAACTGCGCCTGCCGGTGATCGGAACGATCTCGCACACCTTTACCGAGGCAGGCCGCGAACTTCGCGCCCGGCGCTTCAAGTACTTCGCAGCCGGGGCCGGTGGCCTTGGCGTCCTTTTCGTCGTGCTGATGGGCGTGGAATTCGTCCAGCGCGGCATGGTGGCATGAAGGGCCGGTCATGACTGAACACCGCAAATTGCCTGATCCGCCCAAGACTTTGCTGGAGCGTGCGGAAAGCATGTTCGGCCTTGGCGGGTACAAGCCCGCGCCCGTGCCCCGCGATCTCGCCAAACCGGTGAACCGGCGGCCGAAGCGCGCCAGCCCGAAACCGCGCGAGGAAGAGGTGTCTTCGCCGCCTGCGCCTGCTGCTCCTGCTCCAAGTAAGGCTGCCGCGCCCACAGAGAATATCGCTCAGGCAGAGCCTGCATTCGAGGACGTGGTTTTCCCGTCAGAGAAGCATACGGTGGATCGCGATTGCCTCGCCCGCTTCGGCCTGATCCAGCCCGAGGGGCAGGTTACCGGCCTGCTGGAGGAATTCCGCATCGTGAAGCGGCAGGTGCTGCAATCGGTGCGCAAGGCGCGCGAGAGCGGCTCCGGCGCGCTGGCGCAGCGTGTGCTGGTGTGTTCGCCCCACCCGGACGAAGGCAAGAGCTATTGCGCCGTCAATCTCGCCATCGCGCTGGCGGCGGAAAAGGATAGCGAAGTCGTTCTGGTGGATGCGGATTTCGCCAAGCCTTCGGTGCTGAGGATGCTGGGCCTGCCGAAAGGTCCGGGTTTCATGGATGTGCTGGCCCGTGACGATCTGAAGGTGGAAGATTGCGTCCTGTCGACCGACATTGCCGGGCTGCACGTGCTTCCGGCGGGTAATCATACAACGTCCGACAGCGAGTATCTGGCAAGCCATCGCACGGCAGAAGTGCTCGACCGTCTCACCCGCGCGGCTCCCGGTCGCCTGGTGATCTTCGACAGTCCGCCGGCATTGGCAGCTTCGCCGGCGGCGGAACTGGCGAACCACGTGGGGCAGGCCATCGTGGTGGCGCGGGCGGATCGCACCGGGCAGAACGCGCTGGAAGACGCGCTGACCCTGCTTTCCGCGTGTCCCGATCTCAAACTTCTCCTGAATGCTGCACATTTCAGCCCCAGCGGGCGCAAGTTCGGCGCCTATTACGGAGAGGACGGATGAGCTTCGCGCGCATTGTCGCCCGCTCTTTGATGGGCGCGATCCTCACGTGTGCCGCATCCACCACTGCTACCGCGCAGGAGCAGGACGAAAGCGCCATGCAATCACCGCGCGAGGGTGAGCGGGCGGAGCGCACCTCCGGCGTGGAAGTGGTGCCGTATATCGAGGCATCGCAGGTGATCACGGCGCAATTGCAGCCGGGCGACGATATACTCACCTACACCCAGCTTGCCGCGGGCGTCGATGCCACCGTTGGCGGGCGCAATTCCTCCGCCTCGGCGTCGCTGCGGTACGAGCGCGAGATCGGCTATGGCAACGCGGCCGACAGCGATACGCTGTCCGGCATCGCCCGCGCCTCTGTCGGCCTGCTGCGGCGCGGCATCACGCTTGAGGCTGGCGGACTTGCCTCGCGCACAAGGGTGGAAGGCAGCGGCTTTTCATCGATCGGCGCGGTTGGCGGCAATGGCGATGCCACCAGCCAGATCTACTCGGTATATGCCGGTCCATCCATCCAGACGCGGTCTGGTCCACTGCAGATCAGTGGCGCCTATCGCCTGGGTTACACGCGCGTGGAATCGCCCGACGTACTGGTGTTCGCGCCGGATCAGGATCCGGTCGATATTTTCGATGACAGCGTGACCCACAACGCAAACCTGCGCGTGGGCGTTGCCCCGCACACCTTGGCCCCTGTGGGCGTTGGCATCGGTGCCGGATGGAACAGGCAGGATATCTCCAACCTCGATCAGCGAATCGACGACCGCTACGTTCGGGCGGACGCTATCCTTCCCGTTTCTCCCAACGTCGCGCTGGTGGCGGGCGTGGGTTATGAGGACGTCGAGGTGTCCAGCCGCGACGCGCTGCTGGACAGCAATGGCAATCCCGTTCTGGGCGCAGACGGGCGGCTGATTTCCGATGAGAGCCAGCCGCGCCAGATCGCCTATGAGACGGACGGACTCATCTGGGATGTTGGCGTGATGTGGCGGCCCAGCACCCGCACCTCGCTGGAGGCGCATGTAGGTCGCCGCTATGGCTCCACCACCTATTACGGCAGCCTTTCCTACGCGCCCGACCGCGATTCCAGTTTGAACGTTTCCGTCTATGACAACATCACCGGCTTTGGCGGCCAACTGACCGGCGCGCTCGATCTGCTGGGCACGGAATTCCAGGCACCGCGCAATCCGATCTCCGGCGATCTGGGCGGCTGCGTCATCGGCGCCACTGGCAACAATTGCACGCTGGCGCAGCTCAACTCGCTGCGCTCCTCGGTCTTTCGTAATCGTGGCATCGCGGCAAGCTATTCCAGGGCTCGCGATCGCACCGCTTTCAGCATCGGTGCCGGTTACGATCGGCGCAGCTTCCTCGGCGCGGAGGACACCGTGCTGGCAGAGGTGAATGGCGTGATCGACGAAAGCTATTACATCGCCGCCAATCTTAGCCGTGAACTCAGCCGGGATTCCGCGCTTTCCATCGGTGCCTATGCGAGCGTGTTCGACGATGGATCTGGCACCCTTGGCGATGGCATCGGCTATTCCGCGTCCATTGCCTACAACCGCAATATCTTCCCCGGCCTTACAGGCGTTGCCGCCCTGGGGCTGGACGGCGTGAGCCGCGATACGCTTCCCGATTATTCCGCCGCATCGGCCCTGCTGGGTCTGCGCTATTCATTCGACTGACCCTGCGTCTGCAAGGAGAGAACCCATGTTCGACAACTTTTATGGACTGACCGGCAAGCCTTTCCAGCTGACGCCCGACCCGGAATTCTATTTCCGATCCGTCACCCATCGCAAGGCGCTCTCCTACCTCGGCTATGGCCTGGCGCAGGGCGAGGGCTTCATCGTGATCACGGGCGAGGTCGGCTCCGGCAAGTCCACGCTGGTGGCGCACATGATGGAAAGCCTGGACGAAAGCCAGGTAACCGTGGCGCAGATCGTGACGAGCAAGCTCGACGGGGAGGAGATTGTCCACGTCGTGGCGCGCAGCCTGGGTCTCGATATCGAAGGGCATGACAAGGCGACCGCGCTGACCGAGATCGAAAGCTTCCTGCACGAGGAAGCGCGCGAAGGCCGCCGTTGCCTGCTGGTGCTGGACGAATCGCAGAACCTTTCGGTTTCCGCGCTGGAAGAATTGCGGATGCTGTCGAACTTCCAACTGGGCAATCACCCCCTGTTGCAGACGCTGCTGCTGGGTCAGCCGGAATTTCGCACAACCCTCCAGTCCGATCCGGGGCTGGAGCAATTGCGCCAGCGCGTGATCGCGGCCCACCATCTGGAGCCCATGCAGAAGGGCGAGATCGAGCCTTATATCATCCACCGCCTGAAAAAGGTGGGCTACGATGGGAACCCCGCCTTTGACCAGCGGGTGTATTCCGAGCTTTACGAGGCCAGCGGCGGCATTCCGCGCAAGGTCAATCAGATCGCCAATCGCCTGCTGCTGCTTGGTGCCGTCGAGGAGCGCAACCGGATCGATGCGGCCATGTTGCAGAACGTGCTGGCCGAGATGGAAGCTGAGCGCGCCTTTCCGGAGGCAGCACCGGCACCCATGCCGGAGGTCGAGAAGAACTACGAACCGGTGAAGGCCATGCCCGCCGCTCCGCGCGTCGACAAGGAAATGCTGGACCAGTATCTGGCGCAGCGCGACGCACAGATCGCCGAGTTGCAACAGGCGATGCTGGCCATGGCGGAGCAGCGCGAAAGCGCGATCGCGCAGGCCGTCGAACCCGAGATCGAGACGCTGCGCCGACAGCTCGCCCGCGTCGAGGCCAAGTGCTTCGAGCAGGAGCGCACGATCCGCCAGACCCTGACAATGCTCATCGACTGGATCGAAAGCGAAATGAATTCGAACAAGGCCGCCTGAGGGGCCGACTGGAGATGATTTCGCGTGAACGCGCTCAATTTCGATCACAAGCCGGCTAAGCCCGATGCCATCATCAATGGCCTGTCCGTGGACGTGGAAGACTGGTTCCAGGTCGGCGCGTTCGAGGACGTGATCGAGCGGGACCAGTGGGGCGCGCTGGACGACCGGGTGGATCGCAACGTCCGCCAGATACTAGATATGTTCGATGCCGTTCATGCCAAGGGCACGTTCTTCACGCTGGGATGGGTGGCCCAGCGCCACGGCCCATTGCTGCACGAGATCGCCCGGCGCGGGCACGAGATCGCCAGCCACGGCTGGGATCACCAGCGCGTGTTCCGCATGGATCCCGCCAGCTTCGCCACCGATATCGCCCGCACGCGAAAAGTGCTGGAGGACGCCAGCGGCACGCGCGTGGTGGGCTATCGCGCGCCCAGCTTCTCCATCGACGCGCGCACGCCCTGGGCATTCGATGTACTGGCAGAGGAAGGCTACATCTACTCCTCCAGCGTGGCCCCTGTTGCACACGACCATTACGGCTGGCGCGATGCGCCGCGCTTTGCATTCAAGCCGGTGGCGGGAAGCAATTTCATCGAGTTGCCCGTCACCACCGCCATGTTCCGCGGAAAGCGCCTGGCGGCAGGTGGCGGCGGCTTTTTCCGCGTGCTGCCCTACGCATTCAGCCGCTGGGCCATCCGCCAGGTGAATCGCACCGACGGTCGACCTGCCATTTTCTACTTTCACCCTTGGGAAATCGATCCGGGGCAGCCGCGCGTGTCCGGCGCACCGCTGCGCTCTCGCCTCAGGCACTACACCAATCTGCACAAGATGGCGGGCAAGCTGGAAAACCTGGTGCAGGAGTTCAACTGGGGCCGCATGGATGCCATCGCCAAGCGCGAGAACATGCGTCTGCGCCTCGAGAAGGCCGTGCACGGATGAACGCGCCTTTCGCCCTTTCCCGCGAAACCGTGCGCGCCGTGGATCTGCGCCAACCTGATGAGGCTGTGCGGATCGAGGGCTTCGTCGCGGAGCGTGGAGGATCGGTGTTCCATCGCCCCGCCTGGCTTCTGGCCATCGAGGCGGGCACGGGCCAGTGTGCGCACGGTCTGCTGGCAGAGAAGGCGGGCCGCATTACAGGCTGGCTACCGCTTACCGAGATCCACTCGCCTTTATTCGGGCGGATGCTGGCATCCTCCGGCTTCGCAGTGGAAGGCGGCGTGTTGGCCCAGGATGCGAACACCGCTGAAGTGCTGAGCAATGCGGTGAAGGAGTACGCCCTGCGCCTGGCGTGCCCAACGGTCGAATTGCGCGGTGAGGTATCGGGCGAGGGATGGAGTGTTCGCGAAGACAGTCACAGCGGCTTTGTCGCGCCGCTGGCCGCTGATGATGACGAGCAGCTTCTGGCCATTCCGCGAAAGCAGCGCGCCGAGGTTCGCAAGGGCCTACGTAATGATCTGCGCATTTCTATGGGCACAAGCGCCATTGATCGCGCCGCCCATTATGCCGTCTATTGCGAAAGCGTTCGCAACCTTGGCACGCCCGTTTTTCCGCGCAGCCTGTTCAAGGCGGTGCTGGATGGGCTGGACGCCGATATTCTCACCGTGTGGAATGGCGGTAAGGCCATCGCCAGCGTCCTCTCGCTTTATCACGACGGTGCCGTGCTGCCCTACTGGGGCGGCGGAACCTGGGACGCGCGGCGGCTGCGCGCCAACGATCGCATGTATTTCGAACTGATGCTGCATGCCCGCAGCCGTGGTTGTGACCGGTTCGATTTTGGCCGTAGCAAGACTGGCAGCGGTGCCTATGCCTTCAAGAAGAACTGGGGCTTCGATCCGCAGCCGCTTTCATACGCAAGCTGGACGGCGCCGGGACACGAGCAGCGCGATGCGGACCCGACGAGCGAGCGCCACCAATCGCGCATTGCCTTGTGGAAACGTCTGCCCCTGCCGATAGCCAACCGTATCGGCCCGCTGATCGCGAGAGGGCTGGGATGAAGTCCGCCGGATCGAAAGGGGCCGGATCACGCAGCGAGATCCTGTTTCTTGCCCACCGCCTGCCATTCCCGCCCGACCGAGGGGACAAGATCCGCTCGCACCATATCCTGAAGGCGCTGGCGCAGATCGCACCGGTTCACGTAGGCTGTCTGGCAGAAACCGACAGTGACGTGGCGCACGAGGGCGAACTGGGGGGCGTAACACGAAGCTGGTGCATGCCGCGCCGATCAAAGCCGCTGGTGCTGGCCGGGATGGAGGCGCTGCTGCGCAAGGAACCTGTCAGCCTGTCGGCATTCCGCTCCGGCGAGCTTGCCGAGTGGGTAGAGCGTATCCTGCAAGAGCGCGACATCGCTGCAATCTACGTCTTCTCCGGCCAGATGGGGCAGTATGTGCCTAAGGACTGGCAGGGCCGGCTTATCGTCGACCTGGTAGACGTCGATTCTGCAAAATTCGATGCCTACGGCGCTGCGAAAGGCGGCTTTCGTGGGTGGATCGACAGACGCGAGGGCCATCTGCTGCGGTCCGTCGAACAGAGCCTGACAGAACGCGCAGACTGTACCCTGTTGGTGAGCGAGGCGGAGGCATCGCTTCTGCGTGGTCGAATTACGGGCAGCCACGATATACGCGCGCTGGGCAACGGCATAGACTGCGCGTTTTTCGATCCAGCCGCTGTGTCCTCCAGGCCCGCGCTTTCCGGCAAGGGGCCGCATTATGTCTTCACCGGCCAGATGGACTACGCGCCCAATGTCGATGCAGTCACACGGATGGCGCAGCGGATCATGCCGGAGGTGCTGCGGCGCCTGCCAGACGCGCAGTTCCACATCGTGGGCCGCGCGCCTTCGAGGGATGTGATGGCGCTGGACGGACTTTACGGCACGCGCGTGATCGGCGCGGTGCCCGATACCCGCCCCTGGCTCGCCGGTGCCGACGCCGTCGTGGCCCCGCTCACCATCGCGCGCGGCGTGCAGAACAAGGTGCTGGAAGCCATGGCCATGGCGCGCCCCACCATCGTTTCTCCCGATGCGGCGACGGGTATCGATGCGCGAAGCCCCGACGAACTGATCATCGCGCATGACGATAGCGACTTCGTGCGCCATCTCCTCCGCCTCGCGGGCCATCCCGGCGAAGCCGTGGCAACAGGACGGAGAGCCCGTGAGTTCGTTCTCAACCAGATGAGCTGGCCCGCCATGCTGGTCGATCTGCCCGCCATGATAGGCATGCCGCCGCAGGGGCAACGCGATGCGGCTTGATGCGATCTCTCCCCGCCGCGCCTTGCTGGCAGAGCGGATAGCGCCAGCATGGCGCAAGCCGCTGGCACAGCTGGCATTGGCGTGGACCACGATCCTCGCTCTGTTCGCCGCAGACTTGGCAGCGATGTTGCGGCAGTATTGGGATATTTCCACCTACAACCATATTCTGCTGGTGCCGCTGATCATCGCGCGGCTGGTGCATCAACGCCTGCCGGAACTGGGCAAACTCTCTCCGCAAGCGTGGTGGCCGGGCGTTGGCCTCGCGGCGCTGGCCCTGTTCGTCTGGCTGCTGGGGGACATTTCCGGCACGGCCACGATCAGCCAGATCGGTCTGATGGCGGCGCTACAGGCCACCGTTCTCGCCGTGCTCGGTCCACGCGTATCCTGGGCGCTGCTGTTCCCCATTGCGTTCGGCATGTTCCTGGTGCCGGTGGGAGAGGAACTGGTGCCCGCGCTGCAGATGATTACGGCGAAAATCACCATCACGCTGACCCACGCCAGCGGTATACCGGCAGTGATCGACGGAGTGTTCATCGACACGCCCGTGGGGCTGTTCGAAGTGGCTGAAGCATGCTCAGGCGTGAAATTTCTCGTCGCGATGGTGGCGCTCGGTACGCTGGTGGCGCATGTCTGTTTTCAGTCGCCCGCAAGGCGCGCTGCCTTCATGGCCGTTGCCATCGTCCTGCCGGTTATCGCGAACGGCATCAGGGCGTGGGGCACCATCTACATCGCGCAATCGCAGGGTATCGCCTTTGCAGCAGGCTTCGACCACATTCTCTACGGCTGGATATTCTTCGCGCTGGTGATGGCCATCCTCCTTTCGCTCAGCTGGAAATTCTTCGATCGCGAGATCGACGATAGTTTCATCGACGCATGTATGATCCAGCAGGCGAAATGGCCACACACGCTGGAGCGATGGAACGGCAATAGCTGGAGCATCTGCGCTGCAATTTCGCTCTCCGCGCTGGCGATGCTTGCATGGTCCACCGAGGCGCGCAGCGTGGAGGCGCAGCTTCCCGATCGCATCGCCTTGCCCGCGATCGAAGGATGGACCCGCACGGCAAGCGTTTCTGCCTATCCGTGGCACCCACGCGCTGGCGGTGCGGATCACAAACTGGTGGCCACGTATTCCGATGATCAGGGAAGGGTGGTGGACGTGGTCTATACGCTTTACGCCGCGCAGGAGGATGGCCGCGAAGCTGGCGCCTTCGGGCAGGGCGCACTTCCCGAAGGCAGCGAATGGCGCTGGCTTGCCGATGCACCCGCGCAAGGCGGCGCGGCAGGTATCAGGATGCAGGCGCTGGGCACACACCAGCGGGTTGCCCACACCTGGTATCGGCATGGTAACTGGACGGGCAGCAGTCGCCTTCGCCTGAAATTCGCCAACATGGCGGACAGGCTTCTCGGCACTCCGCAGGCCACGATGATGCTGATGATTTCCGCAGAGGATACAGACGGTCAGGACGCGGAGCAGACGCTGGCGGACTTTCGCCGATCACTTGCCCCGTTGCCAAACTGGATGGACGCTGTGGCAGGACTGGACTAGGCGGCGGCCATGTGCGGAATTGCCGGTATTTTCCATTGCGGCACGATAAAGCCGGTCGATCCCACGCGGATCGAGAGGATGACGGACGTTCTGGCCCATCGCGGCCCGGATGGATCGGGCGTGTGGACCGCGCCCGGCGTGGGTCTTGGCCATCGCAGGCTTTCGATCATCGATGTGGAGGGTTCGCCCCAGCCCATGCATTCGGACAGCGGCCGACTGACGATCAGCTTCAACGGTGAGATCTACAACTTCGCGGAACTTCGCGGAGAGCTGGAGGCGCGGGGCGCCACCTTCCGTACGCAAGGCGATACAGAGGTCATTCTGGCCGCATACGAGCAGTGGGGCGCGCAATGCGTTTCGCGCTTCAACGGCATGTTCGCTTTCGCCATCCACGATGCGAAACGGCGCGAACTGTTTCTGGCGCGAGACCGGTTCGGGGTGAAGCCGCTGTTCTACGGGCAGCTGTCGGATGGCAGCGTGGCGTTCGCGTCGGAACTGAAGGGCCTGCTGGCTCATCCGCTGGTTCGCCGCGAAGTCGATCCGCGCGCAATCGACGATTACATGGCGTGGGGTTACGTGCCCGATCATCGCTGCATCCTGAAAGGCATTCAGAAGCTTCCTGCGGGGAACACGTTGCTGCTGCAGCATGATAGCCCAGTGCCCGCGCCGCAGGAATATTGGGACATCAGCTTTGCCGGCCGGCACAAGGGCAAGGCTAAGGATCTCGAAGCGGAATTGCTGCACCATTTGCAACAAGCCGTCAGCAGCCGGATGGTGTCCGACGTTCCTCTTGGGGCCTTTCTTTCGGGCGGAGTGGACAGTTCCAGCGTCGTTGCCTTCATGGCGGAAGAAAGCCGTCGGCCCGTTACGACATGCTCCATCGGCTTCGACGTCGCGAGCGCGGACGAGACAAGCCACGCGCAGACCGTCGCCAGCCTCTTCGCCACCGATCACCACGCACGCACCGTTTCGGCGGACCAGTTCGACGCCTTGGACACCATCGCCGGCATGTTCGACGAGCCGTTTGCGGATGCTTCCGCCTTGCCAACCTGGCGCGTTTGCCAATTGGCTCGCGAGCATGTGACGGTGGCCCTCTCGGGTGACGGGGCGGACGAGGCGATGGCGGGATACCGCAGACAGGTGTTCCACGCGCATGAAGAGAAGCTGCGCGGCGTGTTGCCAGCGGTGCTGCGCGAAAAAGTGCTGGGGCCGCTGGGCCGGATCTATCCCAAGGCTGACTGGGCGCCGCAGCCCTTGCGCGCGAAAACCACGCTGCTGTCGCTCGCCGGATCGGGAGAGCGGGGCTACGCACGCGCGCTTTGCGTACTGCCGCCGGAGATGCGTTTCGCGCTCTATTCTCCGGAGCTTGCAGGCGCGCTTGGCAACTATCGTGCCGAAGATCCGCTGCTGGAACTGATGTCAAAGGCGCCGATGCGCAGCGGGCTGGACCAGGCGCAATATGCCGATCTGAAATTCTGGCTGCCGGGCGACATTCTGACCAAGGTGGATCGCACCAGCATGGCCACCAGCCTGGAGGCGCGTGAACCGCTGCTGGATCACCGCCTGGTGGAATTTGCTGCCGGCCTGCCTGATGGGCTGCGGGTGAAAGGCCGGCAGGGCAAGTGGCTGTTGAAAAAGGCTATGGAACGTTATCTGCCGGAAGAGATCCTCTACCGTCCCAAGCAGGGGTTCGTCACGCCGATTGCACAATGGCTTCGCGGGCCGCTGGCGGAAAGGACACGCGGCATTGCCAAGAGCGCGATGCTGGCGCGCACCGGGTGGTTCGACAATGCTGCCCTGTCCCGCCTTGCGGACGATCATATCGCGGGGAGGGCGGATCACTCGCGGGTTTTGTGGCAATTGCTGATGCTCGATCGTTCGCTGGCGCGGCTTGGCGTTACCTAGCCATCGGCGCCGTGGCCCAGCGCCATGTATTCCTCGCTCTGCATTTCCTTCAGGCGGCTGACCGTGCGCTGGAATTCGAACGCGCCATCCCCGGCAGGATAGAGATCTTCCGGCTCCACCTCAGCGGTCACGAACAGCTTCACGTGGTTTTCGTAAAGCGCATCGATCAGCGTGACGAAGCGGCTCGCTTCGTTGCGCATGTCCTTGTCCATCTGCGGAATGCCCACGATAATCACCGTGTGATAGGCCTGCGCGATGGCGAGATAGTCGGGCGCGCCGCGCGGTTGCTGGCACAATCGCTTGAAGCTAAAGACGGCAACGCCCTTCAGGCTCTTGGGAACGTGCAGGGATCGCCCGCCGCTCACCGCAAGCTCCTCGCTCGGCACGTGTTCCGCGTCCTCGGGCGAGTAATCCGTCAGCCGGAAGAAAGCCTCGCGCACCTTTGCGGTGGCATCGTCTCCCAGTGGGGTATGCCAGGTTTCGAGGCCGCCGATCCGGTCGAGCCGGTAATCGACCGGTCCATCCAGCTCCATCACGTCCAGTTCTGTCTCGATCAGGTCGATGAAGGGCAGGAAATGCTCCCTGTTCAATCCGTCCTTGTAAAGCTGGGAGGGATGGCGATTGCTGGTGGTGACGATGGCCACGTTCCGCTCGCAGATCAGCTGGGTGAAAAGCCTGCTCATGATCATGGCCTCGGCGGAATTGTTCACCACCATCTCGTCAAACGCCAGCACCTTGAGGTCGCCCGCCAGCTTTTCTGCAGCAGGGGGAATGGGATCGCCGCTCTCGCTCTTGCGGGCTTCCCGCAGTTCCGCGTGGACTTCCTGCATGAAGGCGTGGAAATGTACGCGGCGCTTTTCCGGGATGTCGAGGGTGCTGTGAAACAGGTCCATCAGCATGGATTTGCCGCGCCCCACGCCGCCCACCATGTAGACGCCCTGGGGCCGCGTTTTCCTGCGGCCGAACAGTTGGCCCAGCAGGCCGCCCGATTGCTCCGCCTCCAGTTCTTTCTGCAACACTTCCAGCCGCTGTGCCGTGCGGCGCTGATCGGCGTCGGCCTGCAACTCCCCTGCGGAAATCAGCCGTTCGTAGCGGGACAGGATACCGCTCATCGATCGCGGGGCTGCATGGCCTCATACCGGGGAAGATCGGGATCGAAGAAATCCCACTTCGGCGCGTCCTTCACGTAGATCACGCTTTCGGGAGACACGATGTCCGGATCGTCGAGCGAACCAGCCTGAAGGATCGCCATCTGTTCGCCCGGCAGATCGCCGGTGGTGAACAGGCGTCCGCCGCAATTGCCGCAGAAATGCCGCGTCACCTTGCCGCCGGTATCACCATCATTGGTGTAGGTTTTGGGCTCGCCGCGCAGTTCAAGCTGGGCGCGGTGCAGGCCCACGATGGTGGTGTGGCCGGTACCGGTGGCCTTCTGGCAATCCTTGCAGCAGCACTGCGACGTGAACAGTTCCGGCCCGGTGACGGTGTAGCGGATCGCCCCGCACAGGCAGCCACCTTCAGCCGTTTTCCCCTCTGCAATACCCATCGTCAGACGTGCTTTTCTGCCTGCATCTTCTTGATCTCTGCAATGGCCTTCGCCGGAGAAAGACCCTTGGGGCAGACATTCGCGCAGTTCATGATGGTGTGGCAGCGGTAGAGGCGGAAGGGATCTTCCAGCTCCTCCAGACGCTCACCCGTCATCTCGTCACGGCTGTCGGCCAGCCAGCGATAGGCCTGCAGCAGGATCGCCGGGCCCAGGAACTTGTCGGAGTTCCACCAATAGCTGGGGCATGCGGTGGAGCAGCACGCGCACAGGATGCACTCGTACAGGCCATCCAGCTGCTCGCGCTGTTCGGGCGATTGCAGCCGCTCCTTGCCCGAAGGCGTAGTGGACACCGTTTGCAACCACGGGCGGATGCTGGCGTACTGGGCGTAGAAATGGGTGAAATCAGGCACCAGATCCTTAACCACTTCCATGTGCGGAAGCGGGGTGATGCGAATGTCGCCCTTCACATCCTCGATCGCGGTGGTGCATGCGAGGCCGTTCTTGCCATTCATGTTCATCGCGCAGGATCCGCAGATCCCCTCGCGGCAGGAACGGCGGAATGTCAGCGTGGGATCGATCTCGTTCTTGATCTTGAACAGCGCGTCCAGAACCATCGGGCCGCATTCGTCCAGATCCACCTCGAACGTGTCGTAACGCGGATTCTTGCCGGTATCGGGATCGTAGCGATAGACGCGGAACTTGCGGACACGGGCGCCGTCCTGCGCCTTGTAAACCTCGCCATCCTTGCGGATCTTGCTGTTCTTGGGGAGAGTGAAGGTGGCCATGATCGAAACTTCCTATCGCGTGTGCGTGCCTATCTAACCATACCGCGGGCGAGGGCAAGGCGAAGCTTTGCAAAACTGCCCGATTTCCGCCGTTTGCCATCCAATGTGGAACACATGGAACACTGTCCTGAGGCAGAAAATGCGCTTTGCGTGATAGCAGGCGGAGATTGCCGGGCAAATACGGGATTGAGAGGGTGTTTTGGGAGCCATTGCCGATACCTATCTTCATGCCGTGCGACGTAGGAAAGGAAGCGGATGACCTGGCAAAGAGCGGCAATCTTCGGAAGCAGCGGCGGCGTTGGCGCCGCGCTGGTTCGGGCGCTGGCCGATCGCGGTGTCGAGGTACTGGCAGGCTCGCGCGGCGGTACCGCGCCCAAATTGCCAAACGTCACGCCGTTCGCGTTCGATCTGGACGACGAGGCGAGCATAGAGCGCGCCGTGGCGGACTGGGCCGATGCGCCGCCCGACCTGGTGATCGTGGCTACCGGCGTCTTGACGCTGGCCAACGGCACGGGGCCGGAGCGCAGCTTCCGCCACCTGGACGGGGAGACGATGGCGCGGGTGATGTATCTCAACACCATCGGCCCTGCACTGGTGGCAAAGCACGTGCTGCCATTGTTCGGGCGCGATCAGCCCGCCACGTTCGCTGCCATTTCGGCTCGCGTCGGGTCTATCGGCGATAATCGCATCGGTGGCTGGCATTCCTACCGCGCCAGCAAGGCAGCCCTGAACATGCTGATCCGCAATTTTGCCATAGAGCTGCGCCGCACGCGCGATCAGGCGATCGTCGTGGGCCTGCATCCCGGCACGGTGGACACCGGCTTGTCAGAGCCGTTTCAGGCCAATCTGCCCGAAGGCCAGTTGACGGCACCCGCAGAAAGCGCGGCAAACCTGCTGCGCGTGCTGGAAGGGCTGACGCCGGCCGATAGCGGCGAGCTGTTCGACTGGAAGGGTGAGCGTGTAGAGCCCTGAGCAGGGCGCCTTGCTAGGAAATAAGCCCGTGTCGACTCCAACATTCGGCCAGCAGCGTCTCCAGCAGGTCAGCATGGCTGAAGCCGGCGCGCGCGGCGGCCTTTGCCATCACCTTCTCGCTCCACAAATTGCAGTTGAGATTGATCTCGATGAAGTTGATTTCGCCGGTTTTCAGATCGACGCGGAATTCGATGCGGCCGTAATCGAACGGCACGAATTCCTGCGCCACCTTGCGCGCCATCTGCTCGATCTTGGACGCCAGATCGGGGTGGTCGAATTCCTTCAGCGCGGATTTCTCGGCATTGGGCACCAGATCGCGCTTTTCGTAATAGGTCCACAGCTTCTGCGTGTCCTCACGCTCGTACCACAGCATTGGCAGCGCCACGGGGGCGTTGTCGATCGTGATGAAGGCGCACTGCACGTCGTATCCGTCCAGATACGGCTCCACGATGGCATCGTGGCCCTGGCCATGAATGTTGGCGATGGCGTTGGCCACGCCGTTGAAATCGAAGGCGTCCGAAATGCCCCAGCTTGCCGAGGATGCATTGGGCTTGATCACCCAGCGCCCGTCCGGCGCGTGGGGCAGGTCTTCCTCGCGCACGGGCGCGCCGCGGCGGAAGCAGAACCAGTCGGCTGTCGGCACGCCAGCGCTGCGGCAGACCAGTTTCGACACCGACTTGTCGTCTCCCAATCCGCGCAGGAAGGGCATCGCGCCAAGATACGGGATGCGGTGCATGTTGCACAGGAGCGGGATCAGCATCTCGCTGTTCACGAAACCGCCGCGGTTCAGCAGCGGGAATGCAAAATCCACTTCAGGGGCATTGAACAGCACGTCGTAGCTGTTGGCAAATTCCAGGTTCAGGCCGAGGTTCTCCAGCGTGGTGCGCACCTCGTGGTGATAGATGGCATGGTTGCCGTCTTCGGGGTGCATCCCGCCGCCCCACAGGGCGTGCTTCGCCATGAACAGGATCCTGATACGCTCCTTCGCTTCTTCGGGAATGCGCAGGGGGGAAATGGTCTTGCTCATGGATTCGCCTTTGCTGGCTGGATTATGCGCGCCGATTAGGCGTGATTTCGGGGCGACGCAAACGGAACCGTTTCGCCGTTGCAAATTCTGCGAGGCGTGAGAAACTGCGGTTTCAGGGGAATCCGGCGGAGATGACGATGGGCTTTGGTAAATGGTACGACGAGACCGTTTTGCCCAAGGTCATTTCGCTGGGCTGCAGTTCCGAAGACATGGACGAATTGCGGCGGCAGGTGGTGCCACTGGCCAAGGGCGCGGTGTTCGAACTTGGCTGCGGTGGCGGTTTCAACCAGCCCCACTACAACGCCCGTGCAATCAGCAGCTTCTGCGGCATCGATCCCAATGCAAACCTGCTCGATGCAGCGCGCAGGCGTGCCGCCCAAAGAGGTTGGAGCAACGATATCAGGCACGGCGTGGGAGAGGATATTCCGTTCGGCGACGGCGCGTTCGACACCGTCGTCTGCACCTACACTCTGTGTTCGGTGGACGATTCGCAGCAGGTGCTTTCGGAAATGCGCCGCGTGCTGAAGCCCGGCGGAAGACTGCTGTTCCTGGAACATGGCCGGTCGCCCGATCCAGGCCCCGCAAAATGGCAGAAGCGCATCGAGCCGGTGTGGAAGCACCTGGCCGGCAACTGCCACCTGACGCGCGAGATTGGCGGTCCGATCCGCAAGGCCGGGTTCGAGATCGACCCTATCGGGCAGGCCTATTTCGAGAAGGCACCGAAATGGGCAGGCTGGATGGAATGGGGCGTGGCGCGCCGGGCGGGCGCTTGATGAAAGGAGCCTAGCTCCAGGCTTCGATCTCGGGCTTGGGAATGTCCATGCCCAGCCGTTGGCCCAGCACCCATTCGCAGATGGCATAGGTCCGCTCGTTATCGACATCGATGGCGAGGGCACCATCCTCGAACACCACCGGCACCAGCTTCGCATCGAAACGCTTGCCAGCGCGCGCCAGCCCATTGGCCATGGTGATGAGGCCAAAGCGCATCATCAGGATGTTGAACAGGCCGAAAGCACGCACCATGCGGCCCCTGTTCGCCTGGAACTGGCCGCCTTCACGGAAGATTTCCGCAGCCTTCAGCCCCTTGCGATTGGCAAGCCCGTAGAGGTTACAATTGGCGTAACCTGCTTCCTTGAACTCGTAGAAACCGCGCTGGCCACGTTCGTGAACGGCATGAACGCGCTCCTTCGTGGTTACACCGATCACGCCATCGGCGCGCTTCATGGCGCTGCGAACTTGTTCGAAGCCGTCATGGGTCAGCAGCACGTTATCTGCAGTGGTGACGATGAAGGGGCCATCCTCGCCCTGTGTGGCGGCCAGCACGCTTTCCACGATGTTCGGATTGCTGTCGACGATAGTGATGGGGATCCCGCGCGGGCGGAATGTTTCCAGCACCTCGTCGACCTCGGCCTGGCCATCAGGCTCCAGCACGACACGAATTTCCTGAACCGCGGGGAGGGTGGTGAGCGCCTCCATCACGTGGGAAATCAGCGGCTTGCCGCAGATGGGTGCCAGGCATTTGTGGCTAACCCCGGCGCGCTGCGCCAGGGGATTCACAACGCCTGTACGCTGCGCTGCCAGCACGATTACCGTGACCGGTAGCTCTTCCATGGCGGTTCTCCCGTCCTGCGTTCAGTTGCCGAAAGTGCGCTGCCACCATCCACGACGCGGAGAGCCATCGGCATTGGTGCCTTCGTCGCCAACATCGTCCTGGCTCTCACTCGGCTTCTGGTCTGCCAAGGGCGTTTCATTGCCGGTGAGAACTTCGGAGATCACCGGCTTGTCACCGCCGTCCGTCGAGGTCGTTTCTGCGGCCGCCTCTGCATTCGCGGCAGGTTCGGCCTTCTTGCGACGGGTGCGCTTGGGCTTCGGCTTTTCCTCGGCTGCCGTATCTTCGGCAGCCTTATCGGCCGCATTGTCTCCGCCCGTATTTTCGGCCGCGTTGACTTCTGCATCGGCCGCAGGCTCTGCCTTCTTGCGGCGCGTACGCTTCGGCTTTGGCTTCTCTTCGGCTTCCGCTTCGCCCGCATCGCTGGCCGCATCCGCTACCGCAGTTTCTTCTGCTGCGGGTTCTGCCTTTTTGCGACGGGTGCGCTTGGGCTTCGGCTTTTCTTCCTTGGCCGCAGTATCATCCTCTGCAGGCGACGTGTCGGTAGCCTTGGCGACTTCTGCGTTGTCCGCTCCCTCCTCAGAGGAAGTGTCGGAAGCATTGTCGCTGTCGTCACCGTTGTCGTCGTTCGAGGATGCATCGTCGTCCTGACGCTTGCGGTTGCGGCCACGGCCGCCCCTGCGCCCACGGCGACGGCGTGGCTTGTTGTCACCGTCATTGCCGTCATCGTCATTGTCGTCCGATGCACTTTCCGAATCGTCGCCATCGTCGTCGGAATCGTCGGACTTGCTGTCCGAGCCATCGTCCTGCTGGCGACCCTTGTTGCGGCCGCGGCCACCACGACGGCGACGGCGCTTCTTGCCCCCGCGCGAGTTGTTGTCGTCGTCATCTTCGGAATCGTCCGAATAGTCGTCGCTTTCGTCGGCCACGTCATCATCGTCGTCATCGTCGACGATCGGTTCGAACTTGGGCGCCTCGGCAGGCTTCGGGCCAGAGGAACCGACGCGCATCTTGGCGCCTTCGTCCTCGCCTTCGGGTTTCACTTCCACGGTCACGCCATAACGTTGTTCGATCTCTGCAAGATCGGCGCGCTTGGCGTTCAGCAGGTAAACCGCCGCCTCGGTGGAGGCGAACAGCGTGATGGTGGTGCCCTTGCCCTTCGCGGCCTCATCCTCGATGAAGCGCAGCGCGGAGAGACCGGCCGATGACGCGGTGCGAACAAGCCCCGTTCCGTCGCAATGCGGACATTCGCGCGTGGTGGCTTCCAGCACGCCTGTACGCAGGCGCTGGCGGCTCATTTCCATCAGGCCAAAGCCGGAGATGCGGCCCACCTGGATACGCGCACGGTCGTTCTTCAGCGCATCCTTCATGCACCGCTCGACCTTGCGTACGTTTCCGGTGCGTTCCATGTCGATGAAGTCGATCACCACCAGGCCGGCCATGTCACGCAGGCGCAGCTGGCGGGCAATTTCCTTCGCCGCTTCAAGGTTGGTGTGCAGCGCCGTCTGCTCGATACCGTGTTCCTTCGTGGAACGGCCCGAGTTGATGTCGATCGACACCAGCGCCTCTGTCGGGTTGATGATCAGGTAGCCGCCGGATTTCAACTGCACCATCGGATCGTACATCGCGGATAGCTGGTCTTCCGCTCCGTATCGCTGGAACAGCGGCACGGGATCGTTGTAATTCTTCACCCGGCGCGCATGGCTGGGCATCAGCAGCTTCATGAAGGACTTTGCGGCCTTGTAGCCCGCTTCGCCTTCCACGATCACTTCCTCGATCTCGCGATTATAGATGTCGCGGATGGCGCGCTTGATCAGGTCAGAATCCGAGTGGATCATGCTGGGCGCGCTGGAGGACATGGTACGTTCGCGGATTTCGTCCCACAGGCGGGCGAGATAGTCGAAGTCGCGCTTGATCTCTGTCTTGGTGCGCGAAAGACCGGCGGTGCGCACGATCAGGCCCATGGTGCGCGGCAGGCTGAGATCGTTCACGATCTGCTTCAGCCGCTTGCGATCGCCGCCATGCGAAATCTTGCGAGAAATACCGCCGCCGTGGCTGGAATTGGGCATCAGCACGCAATAGCGACCCGCCAGCGAGAGATAGGTGGTGAGGGCGGCGCCCTTGTTGCCGCGTTCTTCCTTGGCAACCTGCACCAGCAGCACCTGGCGGCGCTGGATTACGTCCTGGATCTTGTAACGGCGACGCAGCGCCTGGCGCTTTGCGCGCGCCTCGTCGATTTCCTTCGCACGGCTGCCACCACGGCCACCCTGCTGGCGGCGCGGCTTGCCACGACCGCGTCCGCGACCACGACCGCGCGACCTGCCGCCATTATCATTGTCGTCGTTCTCGTCGTCATCGTCGTCGGAACCATCGTCCTCGCCGTTTTCGACATGGCCATCCTCGATGGTGGAAACGTCGTCCTTCTCGCTGGTGTCGATTTCCTCGAGACCGCCTTCGTCGTCGTCTTCCTCGTCATCGTCGCCATCGTCGTCGGACGGCGCGCCATCCTCGTCCTCTTCTGCGCGAAGCATGGCTTCTTCTTCGGCTGCGGCCTGTTCCTCGGCCAGCAGCGCGTCGCGGTCTGCCGCGGGGATCTGGTAGTAATCGGGATGAATTTCGCTGAAAGCGAGGAAACCGTGACGGTTGCCGCCGAAATCGACGAATGCCGCCTGAAGCGAGGGCTCTACCCTCGTGACCTTGGCTAGATAGATATTGCCCTTGATCTGCTTGTGTTCGGCAGATTCAAAGTCGAACTCCTCAATCCGGTTTCCCTTGAGCACCGCCACCCGTGTTTCTTCGGGGTGGCGCGCATCGATAAGCATGCGCGTTGCCATTAAATATTCTCCAGGCAATCGCTCCAGCCCCGGCACGGCGAACAAGCGCCTGGCCAGGTGGAGAGGATTGCCGATATGTGTGATGCCCGCCACAGGTGCGGGTTTTTGATGAAATCACTCCGTCGTTTCGGCCAGGAGCCGATTCACGAACGGGAGTGCGAAACGTGTCTGTCGCGGCGCAAAGGCGCAGGATTTTCGTCTGCGCTGAGAGCCCTGCAGCCGTCATGCGTCCTGTCGAACACATTGCAGCTTGCTGGCTTTTACTTTGCATCGCGGCATCAACCTGTAAGCATTTCCGGCAGGACTGAAATAAGCCTGCACGGGAGTGCCGGGTGGCAATATTGCTCCGGCTGCCAATTCGCTAGCATCCGGGGAAAGATACGGCAACCTTGTTGCGCAACCGCGCAAAAATCCCTTGTGATGGTTAACGGTAGAATTGCGCCGCTTGCCCGACTTTGAGAATGGGCGCGGAAGAAGGGATACAAGGCTTACGCGCATGTCGTTTCGCTTCCAGATCGGCCTGCTGCTTCTATTACCGGTCCTGGTGGTGGGCGCGTTATATGCCTTTGGCGCAGCCGTGCCGGTGCCTGTGCTGGGCCGCGATTACGTGGTGCGTGTCGACCTGCCCGACGGCACGGCCACGATCGGACTGCCCGATATTGCCGGCCCTTCCGATCCCTCCCGCCCGCTGGTGGTAATAGACGCAGGCCACGGCGGCCCCGATCCCGGCACGGTGAGCGAGGGGTTCAGGGAAAAGGCCATCGTGCTTGGCCTTGCCCGTGCCTTGCGAGACAGGCTGCTGGACGAAGGCGGCATCCGCGTGGCGATGACGCGGGACGACGACAGCTTCATCGTGCTGGAGGAACGCGCCGAGATAGCCCGCGCGATGGGGGCCGATCTGTTCCTTTCCATCCACGCCGATTCCGCCGGAGAGCGCGAGGGCGTGACCGGCGCCAGCATCTATACCCTTTCGGAAAACGCCTCCTCCGAAGCTGCCGCCCGTTTTGCCGAGCGTGAGAACGACGCCGACATCATCAACGGCGTTGACCTTTCCGGCCAGGACGAGAGCGTGAATGCCATTCTGGTGGAACTCTCGCAGCGGCGCACTTCGGAGCGGTCCGCCCTGTTTGCCGAGCTGATCCAGCGGGAGGGGCAGGGCATGCTGCAATTCCATCCCGAACCGCGCCGTTCCGCAGCATTGGCGGTGCTGCGTGCGCCCGATGTGCCAGGTGTGCTGTTCGAATCGGGCTTCGTCACCAATCGGGAGGAAGCCGAGAGGCTGGCCTCTGTCGAGGGACGTGAAAGGTTTGCCGATGCCATGGCGCGCGCCATCCGCGTGTATCTTGCTCGCCAATCACTGGAAAACTGATGCTATTCATTCTGGCGCCATCGATGGAGTGTATGTAAACACCCTGGCTGCCTTATGACGAACACCTCCACATCTGCCATCGGCAACGCGCTTCAGCGTTTTCGTGATACCACCCACCGCATAGGTGCCCCGCTACGCAATGCATGGCGGGAAAACCGTTTCGTGCGCTATGTCGGCTACTTGCTGCTGGCCGGCATGGTGCTGTGGGTCCTGGGCTGGGCCTGGCTGTCGCGCGATCTGCCCGATGCAGAGACGCTGCTGGATTACGAGCCCAACCTGCCATCCGTCGTGCGCGGCATCGATGGCGAGATCGTGCACCGTTACGAGCGGGAGCGCCGCGTGGAACTGCAGTTCCGCGATATGCCACCGCAATTGATGAATGCCTATATTTCCGCAGAGGACGAGACGTTCTGGCGGCATGGTGGCATCGACGCCGGTGGTTTCGTGGGCGCGGTGATCGATTACGTATCGAAGATCGGTTCCGGCGAGCGGGCCGTGGGCGGCTCCACCATCACCCAGCAGGTGGCCAAGAACATCCTGGTGGGCAATGAATACTCCGTCACCCGCAAGCTGAAGGAAATGATCCTCGCCACGCGGATCGAGGACGTGCTTTCCAAGCAGCAGATCATTACGCTCTACCTCAACGAAATTCCGCTGGGCCGCCGCAGCTATGGCGTGCAGGCCGCCTCGCGCGCCTATTTCGACAAGGATGTGGCCGATCTGGAATTGCAGGAAATGGCCTATCTGGCGATCCTGCCACGCGCGCCCGAAGTCTACAGCCGCGAAGCCAATTACGACACCGCGCGCGCTCGCCGCAATTTCGTGCTGGCGCAGATGGAAGACAACGGTTTCATTACCGAGCAGCAGATGCGCACCGCGCAGGCAAGCCCGCTCGGCATCAACCAGGGCCAGCGTACGGAGCGTAGCGCCGATGCCGGGTACTTCCTTGAAGAGGTGCGTCGCGAACTGATCGAACGATTTGGCGAGGTAGCGGAGGATAGCCGCAACAGCGTGTATGCCGGGGGCTTGTGGATCCGCACCTCGCTCGACACGGAGTTGCAGGATGCCGCACGCAATTCGCTGCGCGATGCCATGCTGCGCTATCACGGCAATCGCGGTTGGCAGGGGCCGATCGCCTCCATCAATCCTGACAATGGCGATCTGACTGCGCAGCTGCGCAGTTCCTACCTTTCCATCAATTACGAGGACTGGCGGATCGGCGTGATCACCGCGCGCAGCGGCGATTCCGCCACGATCGGTTTCAGCGACGGGACCGAGGCACCGCTTTCCGGCGTGGCCAGCGAAGTGGCCGTTGGCAATGTCGTGGCGGCATCGCCCAGCGGCAATGGCTGGCGTCTTCGCACCATTCCCACTGTTTCCGGGGGTTTCCTGGCCATCGCGCCCGATACCGGCCGCGTGCTTGCCATGCAGGGCGGGTTCGATTCGCGGCTTGGCGATTTCAACCGCGCCACGCAGGCCAATCGCCAGCCCGGCTCCACCATCAAGCCTTTCGTCTATGCCACGGGCCTCGACAACGGGATGACGCCGGCCACGATGATCCCTGATCGGCAGTACTGTTATTATCAGGGCGCCAATCTGGGTGAGAAGTGCTTCACCAACTTCGGCGGCAGCCGCGGCGGCGGCGAATATCCGATGCGCTACGGGCTGGAGCAGTCGAAGAACCTGATGACCGTCCACATCGCGATGGACTCCGGCATGGAGAACGTGATCGACACGTTCGAGAACGTCGGCATCGCGGACGAAGGTGCCTATGAACCGTTCCCCGCCTTCGCGCTGGGTGCAGGCGATACGACCGTGGAACGGCTCGCCGCGGCCTATGCCATGCTGGTGAACCACGGTCGCCTGAACAATCCCTCCACCATCGATTACGTGCAGGATCGTGACGGCAATGTGATCTTCCGCGCCGACAATCGCGAATGCACGCGCTGCAACATGGATGAATGGGACGGCAGCCCCATGCCGCGCTTCGGGCGTACCGGGCGGCAGGTGATGGATGCGCGAACAGCCTTCCAGACTGTGAACATGCTGACGGGCGTTGTGCAACGCGGAACCGCCACGCGCCTGCGCGACCTGGACTTCCCGCTGTTCGGCAAGACCGGCACCAGTTCCGGCCCCACCAACGCATGGTTCGTCGGGGGATCGCCCGACATCGTGGGCGCGACCTATCTCGGCTTTGACAATCCGCAGAACATGGGCGGATGGATCCAGGGCGGCAACACGGCGGCTCCCATCTTCAAGCAGTTCGTGGAGGAAACGCGCGAGCATTGGAGCGGAAGGCCGTTCATCGCACCCACCGGCGTGCGCATGGTGCGCGTGGATCGCCGCACGGGCCGCCGCGTGTTCGATTCCTGGCCCAGCGAGGAACCGACATCGGCGGTGATCTGGGAGGCTTTCAAGCCCGACACGGAACCGCGCCGCAGCCAGCGGCAGGACGAGGTTGACGCAATGCGCGAGATGATCCTCGCGCAGCTACGCCGGGCAAACCAGGCGCCGCGCCAACGCCGTGCCCGGGAAGAGCGCAGTGACTTTGTCGAAGATCAGGGCGGCATTTACTGATCCGCCCACTTTCGGTTTTTGCTGCCTTGCGCTAGGCGCGCCATTCACATCTGGAGAACAAGCTATGCGTGCCGAGGGGCAGGCCCACATCGATCGGATCGAAGCCGCGCTGGCGCTGGTGCGAAAGTCGCTGGACTGGGAACACGCGCTGCGCCGCCTCGACGAGCTGGAGGCGCGGGTGCAGGATCCCGACCTGTGGAACGACCCGAAGAAGGCGCAGGCCATCAGCCGGGAGCACAAGCTGCTGAAGGACGCCATCGGCACGGTGAACGAAATCAGCCAGGAAATGGCCGACGCCACCGAATTCGTCGAGATGGGCGAGGCAGAGGGTGACGACGATGTCGTGAACGAGGGTCTTGCCAGCCTTGCCTCGCTGGCGAAGCGGGCAGACCGGGACAAGGTGAACGCGCTCCTTTCGGGCGAGGCCGACAGCTACGATACCTATCTGCAGATCAACGCCGGTGCCGGCGGTACGGAAAGCCAGGACTGGGCCGAAATGCTCATGCGCATGTATGCGCGCTGGGGCGAGCGGCGCGGCTTCAAGGTGGAAACCGTGGAATATGCCGCTGGCGATCAGGCTGGCATCAAGTCCGCCACGCTGCTGATCAAGGGCGAGAACGCCTATGGCTATGCCAAGACCGAGAGCGGCGTGCACCGCCTCGTCCGCATCAGCCCCTACGACAGCTCCGCTCGCCGCCACACCAGCTTTTCCAGCGTGTGGGTCTATCCGGTGATTGACGACGATATCGATATCGAGATCAACGAGGGCGATCTGAAGATCGACACCTACCGTGCCTCGGGCGCTGGCGGGCAGCACGTGAACACCACCGATTCCGCCGTCCGCATCACGCATAAACCCACAGGCGTCGTGGTCGCCAGCCAGAACGATCGCAGCCAGCACAAGAACCGCGCAACCGCCATGAACATGCTGAAGGCACGGCTGTACGAGCGTGAGCTTGCCGAGCGTGAGGCCGTAGCTGCCGGGGAATATGCCGAGAAGACCGAAATCGGTTGGGGGCACCAGATCCGCAGCTATGTGCTGCAGCCCTATCAGATGGTGAAGGACCTGCGCACGGGCACCACCTCCACCGCGCCCGGCGATGTGCTGGATGGCGAGATCGACGATTTCATCGCTGCAGCACTGGCCCAGCGCGTTACCGGAGAAACGGTGGACGTGGAGGACGTGGAGTAGCGCCGCCCCGGGGCGTCAAACTACCCCCTATCGCCACTGCGCGGCGCAAGCTTCTCGTTCGCAATGGCTTTACGTGTCTGCTTTGATGTAGGAATGTTTGCGTGAAGCGAGCTACCGCCGCAGGCATTCTGGTCGATACGAACACATGAGCAACCCACGAGACACGCAGAACCTGTTGGCCGAGCTCACCGACAAGCAGCGTGATGTGCTGGACCTGCTGGTGCAGCACAAGACCTCCAAGCAGATTGCCCGCGATCTGGGCATTTCACCCCACACCGTGGATCAGCGCATCCTTGCTGCGCGCCGCAAGTTTTCGGTCGAGACCCGCAACGAACTGGCGGCCGAATACATGGCCGCCCACGCGCTGACAGGAAAGGATACGCTATACGGAAGATCCGTATATCAATCCTCGCATGTCGATCATTCCGCTCCACGCGTCGATCAGGGCGCCGGGTCGGACACGGTATCGGCCGGTGGCAACGTTCATGCTGACAATGGCATTTCTCCCGAAAGTACGAAGCCACCTGTCCAATACCGTGTTGTCCCGGAGTCTTTCGAGGGTCGCTACGGGTATTTCTGGCGCCTTGCGGCACTGGTCGGAATTACCCTTGGCCTGCTGATTGCAACTCTGGTGGGGCTCGCCATCTTTGGCGAACTGTCGGAGCTGCTGCGGTAGGCTGCCTTGAGACTCCTTGTATCGAACAGGCCGGATGGCCGGAACGGAGTTTAGCTATGGGTATGTCTCACAATGTTGCGCAAATGCGCATTGTCCGTGAATTGCGTGCAGCAGAAGAAGCGCTCGATACGGCGCTGCTTAAGCAGAGTGCATTGCTTTCCACCATGGTGGAAGCACGGCGGGACACCGACAGCGATCCGTTCGTGGGTCAGGAAGCATTGCTTCGCCTGACGAAATCGCACCAGACGCTGGTTTGTGCTGGCAACGATCTGGCGCGGGTCCATTCCAACCTGCAAAAGGTGCAGGAAGATATCGTCGGATACGAAGAGTGTCCGCCTAACGAGCCGATGAACATTCAGCCGGGTCTCAAGGCCGCATCCTGATCGAGACCGATCGTTGGACGTTGCCAGTTCCTATCTGATGGTTATCGCGATTACTCTCCTCGTCGTCGCCCTGGCGGCGGCGAGGGGAGGTCGTCCTGAACAATTCTGTGCCGCGATCATCGCGGGCGAACTGGCGACGGATTTCGTGCTCATGCTGGCGCTCGGCCCGCGCAGTTTTCGAACGTTCGACGGCAGCCGCATGCTGATCGACGTTATCGTCGCGGCGCTTTTCATTGCCATCGCCATGCGGGCAAACAGGGTCTATCCGCTGGCCATCGCGGCATCGCAGATTGTTGCCATCATCGCCAGCGTCGCGGTGCTCCTCGCATCGGACGGACGCTCCCAGGCATTCTGGGCAATGACGCAGTTGCCCATCTTCCTGCAACTTGTCCTGCTGGCCGCCGGAACCGCGGCGCACAGGATGCGCCTTTCCCGCATTGGCCCTTACAATTGCTGGTCGCCGGTTGACGATAGGGCGCCGCTTCTGCGCTGACGCAGAGCCGCCTGTGGCGGCGCACGATTGTTTCGCGATATGCTGGCCTTCCGCTATTGCAATCGCTAGAACCGGGGGCATGAAGAGCGGGGTTTTCATACGGATCCTGGCAGGTGCCGCTTCGTGCCTGTCGCTGGCGGCCTGCGATGTGGCAGAGGGAGATCGCCCCGTCACCGCGCGCGATTTTCCGCGGCCCTATCGCCCCGTATCCGATCTGGGCAGCAATGCCTTCTCCACAGAGCAGATCCGCGATGACCGGCAGGAAGCGCAGACCGTGATGGATCAGGCCGAGATCACCGAGGGCATGACCGTGGCCGATATCGGCGCGGGCGAGGGGTATTACACCGTGCGCCTTGCCGCCCGCGTGGGGGAGGATGGCAGGGTACTGGCGCAGGATATCGATGGCGACGTGCTGCGGCGCCTGGGCAACCGGGTGGAACGCGAGAGGCTGGACAATGTCTCTATCGCGCTCGGCGACACAGACGATCCACGTCTGCCCGAAAACAGTTTCGACCGCATCTTCATGGTCCATATGTATCACGAAATTTCAGAGCCTTATGCGCTGCTATGGCGCATGCACAATTCCCTGCGCGAAGGCGGGCAGGTAATCGTGGTCGATGTGGACAGGCCGGCGGATCAGCACGGCATCAATCCGCAACTTCTGTTTTGCGAATTCGAACGGGTCGGCTATCGGCTCGTGGAATTTGTGCGAAAACCGCAGATCGCTGGTTATTATGCGCAGTTCGAAGTGGTGGGCGATCGCCCTGATCCACGCGATATCGAGCCGTGCGTACAGCCAGGCGACACTTCCACCGAGTTCTCTCTGACAGATGAGGACACTTCTGGGGACAATGATGAGTTTCAAGGGTCTTAAGCCGATTTCCTATGGTGGCCGCGAGGTCTGGCCACTGATCGAGGGCGGCAAGGGTGTTTCGGCTACCAATCACAAGAGTTCGGGCGCATGGGCGGCTGCCGGCGGCATCGGCACGGTCAGCGCCGTGAATGCCGACAGCTATGACAGCGACGGCAATCCCATTCCGCAGGTCTATCCGCAGGCCACGCGGACGGAGCGTTTCGAGCAACTGGTCCGCTACGCCATCGACGGCGCGACGGAGCAGGTGAAGCTGGCGCATGAGATCGCTGGCGGCAACGGCGCCATCAACATCAACGTGTTGTGGGAAATGGGCGGCGCGCAGCGCGTGCTGGAAGGCGTGCTGGAAAACTGCAAGGGCATGGTCACCGGTGTCACCTGCGGCGCTGGCATGCCCTACAAACTGGCCGAGATCGCCCAGCACTATGGCGTTCACTATCTGCCCATCGTCAGTTCGGCGCGTGCCTTCCGCGCGCTGTGGAAGCGCAGCTATTCCAAGGTGCCCGAACTGATGGCTGCCGTGGTCTATGAAGATCCGTGGCTGGCGGGCGGTCATAACGGCCTTTCCAATGCAGAGGACCCGCGCGAGCCGCAGGATCCCTATCCCCGCGTGAAGGCGCTGCGCGAAACGATGCGCAAAGAAGGCGTGTCCGAGGAAACGGCCATCGTGATGGCAGGCGGCGTCTGGTTCCTGCGGGAATGGGAAGACTGGATCGACAATCCTGAACTCGGCAAGATCGCCTTCCAGTTCGGCACGCGCCCGCTGCTGACCAAGGAAAGCCCCATTCCCAACGTGTGGAAGGAAATGCTGCGCACGGTGGAGCCTGGCGATGTGCTGCTGCACAAGTTCTCTCCCACGGGCTTTTATTCCAGCGCGGTGAAGACGCCGTTCCTTTACGACCTGATGCACCGGTCCGAACGGCAGATCCCGATCTTCAAGCGCGACATGGAAGAGGGCACCGTCCCACTTACCGATCATGGCAAGGCAAAGTATTTCTACGTCCATCCCGGCGACCAGCGCAAGGCGCAGTCTTGGATGCACGAAGGCTTTACCGAAGCGCTGAAGACGCCGGACGACACCGTCGTGTTCACCACGCCCGAAAGTGCCGAGCAGATCCGCACCGACCAGGCGAACTGCATGGGCTGCCTGTCGCATTGCCAGTTTTCCAGCTGGAAGGATCACGACACGCACACCACCGGCAGGTTGGCCGATCCGCGCAGCTTCTGCATCCAGAAGACCCTGCAGGACATCGCCCACGGTGGCGACCCGGACGAGAACCTCGCCTTCGCCGGCCACGCTGCCTATCGCTTCAAGACAGATCCGTTCTATTCCAACAACTTCACCCCCACGGTGAAGGAATTGGTAGACCGAATTCTGACAGGCGACTGATCCTGACCGGCGCCAATACCGGCACCGGCGCGAAGCCGCCTTCCTTGCGCAACACCCTGCGGGAAGGGCTGGCGCTTCCGCGCGTGATACTGAATCCCTTTCGCTTGCCGAAAAGCGGCGAAAAATTTGGCGAGGGCAGGGCGGCGATTGTCATCCCCGGCCTTACCACTGGCGATATCTCGACCACGCTGTTGCGGCGCACGCTGAAGGCCCGCGGGTTCAAGCCGGAAGGATGGCGACAGGGCATCAATCTTGGCGCAGATCCTGCGAAGCTGCGTACGCTGGATCAGCGGCTCGAACAGCTTTACCGCCAGACCGGAAAGCCCGTGGTGCTGATCGGTTGGAGCATGGGTGGGCTCTACGCCCGGGTGCTGGCACATCGCAGCCCGCAGCACGTGGATATGGTGGTAACGGTCGCCAGCCCGTTTTCGGGTGACAGGCACGCCAATCGCGCGTGGAAGCTGTACGAAGCGATCAACGATCACACCGTGGACAATCCGCCTTTCAAGGAAGATATGACGGCCAAACCTCCCGTGCCGACGATCGCTGTCTGGTCTGCCACGGACGGGATCGTCGCGCCCTCATGCTGTCATGGCGAGAACGGCGAGGCGGATTACACGCTGCGGATCGACGTGCCGCATTTCACCATCGGCACATCGGCCACCTGTATCGAGAAGATCCTGGCGAAAATGAAGGAAGTGGACGCGGTGCGCGAACGCTAGGGCGTCAGTTCCACAATTGTAGCTTTGTCAGTTCGCTGCGCAAAACGTCATCCTCGTCAGGACGCGAGATGAAGCGTTCCACCAACTTCCAGCTGTTGCGCAAGCGGTGCTTTCGCCACAGGTCCGATACCCACATCTTCCCTTTCCATTCGTGATCGCCCAGCGCGGCATCCAGCTCAAGCTGGGCCGTGAACACGCCCACGCCGCCGTGTCGGCGCACGTAGATGTCGCCAAAGCGATAGGAATGCAGGCGCAGGCGCGTGGTGGCCGCCTCCAGCCAGCTTGCACGATCCAGCATCGTCGGACTGGCTCCACCCAGCAGCAGTACGAAATCGCGCGAGGCGACCTCCTTCATCAGCTTGCGGTCACCGCGCATCCATGCGCGCATCCAGTGGTGTTCCAGCGTTTCGAGGCGGGCGGCAAAAGCATCCATGGGCACAAGCGATTAGCCGAATGGCGTTGCCGCGCAAGCCCCGCGTGTCACCGACTATTCCTGGCCGCCGGGCTCAGTCGAACTCCCAGCTGCGTTCCCCGTGGCTGGTAATGTCGAGGCCCTGCGTTTCCTCATCCTCGCTCACGCGCATGGGAATAAACAGCGAAACGCCGAGTGCTATCAGCGCGGTGACGATGGCGGAGAACACCGCCACCACCGCGATGCCCATTGCCTGCACGCCCACCATGCTGATCATGCCGGTGCCCTCGGTATAGCCTGTGCCGCCAAGATCTGCGGAGAGGAACACGCCCAGCAGCAGCGTACCCAGCATCCCGCCGACACCGTGGACGGCAAAAACGTCCAGCGAATCGTCGATGGCCAGCCTGTTCTTCACCAGCTGGATTGCGTAATAGCAGACCAGCGATGCCAGCGCGCCGAACAGGATCGCCGCGCCAGGAGAGATGAAGCCCGCAGCCGGCGTCACCGTGGCAAGGCCGGCGATGGCGCCCGTGGCAAAGCCGATGGTCGTCGCCTTGCCGAACGCGATCTTTTCCACCAGCGCCCATGTCAGCGCAGCCGTGGCGGCTGCCACGTGGGTGTTGATGATCGCCATGCTGGCATCGTCCGTGGCCGCCAGCGCACTGCCGCCGTTGAAGCCGAACCAGCCGACCCACAGCAGCACTGCGCCCAGCATCGTGATACCCGGTGCGTGGGGCAGCAGCATCGGGCCGGGAAAGCCCTGCCGCCTGCCCAGCAGCAATGCCACCACCAGCGCGGAAACGCCCGCCGTGGTGTGAACGACGATACCGCCGGCAAAATCGAGCACGCCAAGTCCACTCAGCCAGCCACCGCCCCAGATCCAGTGCGCCACGGGAGCATAGACCAGCAGGCCCCAGATCGCGGTGAAAGCCACCACCCAGCCGAAACGCGCACGGTCCACCCACGCGCCCACCATCAGTGCGGGCGTAATTGCGGCGAAGGTCAGCTGGAACAGCGCGAAGGTGCTTTCCGGCACGGTCGTGGCGATCGGGCTGACAATGGCGAGATCTATCATCATCCACCGGCTGCCGTCGCCGATCCAGCCGCCGGTCGTGTTGCCGAAGGCGAGGGTGTAGCCCACCACGATCCACAGCACCGATGCAATGCCCGCCACGGCGCCCACTTGCAGCAGCACTGAGAGAAAGTTCTTCGCGCGCACCAGGCCGCCATAGAAAAGGCCAAGGCCGGGCAGCGTCATCAGCAGCACCAGCGCCGTTGCCGTCAGGATCCAGGCGGTATCGCCGGTATCGTTCTGTGCGACATTGGTGAGTTCCTGCGCCTGCGCGACATGCGGCAGGGTAGCCAGCGCCAGGGCGGCGGCAAGTTTGCGAAGCATTCGTATTCCCCTCACGCCCGCTCTGAAGGCGGGATTGCGTCCTGCGTGGTTGTTAGGACGGAATATTCCAATTGGGCAAGTGCGCAGTCGCCTTGTTTGCATGTTGCTAGGCAGCGGCTGCGCGGGTTAATCCCCCGGCATGTCTCATCCCGTTCGAATCGCAGCAGCATTCCTCTCGCTGGCCATGGCTACGCCGGCTGCCGCACAGGATGTGGAACTGCCCTATTGGGCCAGCCTTTCCACTGAAGAGGCGTATATGCGCGCTGGCCCGGCCATGCAGTTTCCCATCAAGTGGGTCTACAAGCGGCGCGGCCTTCCGGTGAAGGTGGTGCGGCTCATCCAGGGCTGGCGCTATGTGGAGGAGCCGGACGGCACGTTGGGCTGGATCTCCAGCGGATTGCTCAGCCGCCGCCGCACCGCCATCGTGATCGGGGACGACGATGCCCCGATGCGCGCAGAGGCCGACGATGCCTCGGAATTACTGTGGAATGTCGAGGCGGGCGTCGTGGGCGAACTGGGAGATTGCACGGATGGCTGGTGCGAGTTCGACGTGGACGGCCACGCAGGTTGGATGCAGGAAAGCCGGCTATGGGGAGACGGCGATCCCTGAGGTTTCGTCGATGCCAACATGCGCTACCAAAGGAAAAGGGCGGCCCGTGCGGACCGCCCTTTTGTATTCATACGATGAGGCAGATCAGCCTTCGTAGCTGTAGCTCATGGTTTCACCCTGGGAGTCGGTGACATCCATCATGCCTTCCTCGGCGCCGGGCTGGATGTTCCAGCAATCTTCGCCGTCGCCGCCTTCGGCCGTCAGGCAGGTGCCGCGGATGTTGTCTTCCCAAGTGCCGGTTTCCATCTGCTCGCCATCCTGCGAGACGGTGTAGGTGCCATCGTCGCTCAGCATGAGGGAAACCTCGGCACCGTCTTCGGTGGTGGAGGTGTAGGTACCGGCATTGGTAGCGGGGATTACTGCGGCAGCGCTTTCGTCCATGCCATCTGCCTCTGCGGGGGCATCCGCATCACCGCCGCATGCGGCGAGCGAGGCGAGGGCGGCAACTGCAATAAGTTTCTTCATGTATTTTTCCCTGATTGGTGATTGGATCTTGTTTAATCGCAAGGGTTCGCAGCCTTACTGATAATCGTTCACGTGGTCTTCCAGCGTTCCGTCGACCGGCATGACAGTGGAGACGTCGCCAGCGGCGGACGTGGTTTCCATGCTGCCGTCTGCCTGTGGTTCGCCATCGGTGAAACAGTTTTCTTCATCGGCACCTTCGACGAGGAAGCAGGTTTCGCCATTCTTCATGAAGATCACGCCGCCGGTTGCTTCGCCATCGGCGTCGACTCGAGAGAAGGTCATGCCCGGATGGATCTCGATGAAGTCCACCATGTCACCCTGGCGCGTTACCTGGTACGTGCCCGGAGCGACCGCTTCGAACCCCGGTGCATCGCCCTCCAGCATGGAACTGCCGTCGGCGGTTTCGGTGTCTGCAGCGTTGGAATTGGCGTCGGCATCTGCATTGGTATCGGCATCGTTGCCATTGCAGGCAGCCAGAGCGAATGCGGCACCAATAGCGATAAGCTTTTTCATGGTAGTTTTTCCTCGTTTCCTTCCCATTCGTTGACATTGTCCCACGGAAATCGAGGCTTGCCAAGGGCGGACGTTGCCGTCCACCCTTGAAAGCATGAGGATCAGGCGAGTTCCACGGCTACTGCCGTTGCTTCGCCGCCGCCGATGCAAAGGCTGGCGATACCACGCTTCTTGCCCTGGTTCTTCAGGGCGTTCAGCAGGGTGACGATGATGCGCGTGCCGCTGGCACCGATGGGGTGGCCCAATGCGGTGCCGCCGCCGTTCACGTTGATCTTGTCGTGATCGATGCCGATGTCGCGCATGGCAAACATGGCGACGCAGGCAAACGCCTCGTTCACTTCCCACAGGTCCACGTCGTTCACGTCCCAGCCAGTCTGTTCCAGCAGCTTCTGGATCGCGCCGACGGGAGCGATGGTGAATTCCTCGGGCGCCTGCGCATGGGCGGTGAGGCCGTGAATGGTGGCGACAGGCGCAAGACCCTTCGCTTCGGCCACGCTCTTGCGGGAAAGCACCACGGCTGCGGCGCCATCGGAAATGGAGGAGGAGGTGGCGGCGGTGATCGTGCCATCCTTGGCGAAGGCGGGGCGCAGCGTCGGGATCTTGTCAGGGCGGCCCTTCGACGGTGCCTCGTCCTTATCCACGGTGACTTCGCCCTTGCGGGTCTTGATGGTGACGGGAACGACCTCGTCAGCGAATGCGCCACTTTCGATAGCCTTGTTCGCCCGGTCGAGCGAGGCGATGGAATAATCGTCCATCTGTTCGCGCGTCAGTTGATACTTGTCGGCCATCTCCTGCGCGAATGTGCCCATGGCGCGGCCTTCCTCGTAGGCATCTTCCAGCCCGTCGAGGAACATGTGATCGTAGGCCGTATCATGGCCAAGGCGAGCGCCAGAGCGATGCTTCTTCAGCAGATAGGGCGCGTTGGTCATGCTCTCCATGCCGCCCGACACGATCACGTCCACCGTGCCGGTCGCCAGTGCCTCGGCACCCATGATGACGGTCTGCATGCCGCTGCCGCATACCTTGTTTACCGTGGTGGCCTGTGCCGAGAGCGGCAGCCCGGACTTCACGGCCACCTGGCGGGCAGGAGCTTGGCCGAGGCCGGCAGGTAGCACGCAGCCCATATAGACCCGGTCCACATCCTCGCCTGCAACGCCCGAACGGTCCATGGCGGCCTTTACCGCGACGGCACCCAGATCGGTTGCGGAGGCATCGGAAAGCGCACCCTGCATCGCGCCCATCGGCGTGCGCGCGTAGGAAAGAATGACGATGGGATCGGCTTCGTTGAAAGTGGCCATGATATGCGTGCCTCGTTTGTCGAAATGAAATTAATAGGGCTTGGACGTCGCTCTAACGGGTCAATGGAATTCAAGCAACATGGTGCGCTGCAGCATGGAATCTTGCAATTCGGGCTAGTGGATTTGAACGCGCAAGGCGGGGTTTCGTTGCTCTGTAAAGCATCGCGATCAACGCGCGGGCATCCCGAGGCAGGCGCGATATGGCGGGAATCCCACGGATTTGGCAGGGATAGGCCTTCCGACTGCCTTGCATCGCGGGATGGCATTGCCTAGACGCGCCGACGAACCCCGCAGCAAACTGTCGAGTCTGTCTTGGTCGATCTTAGCGATTATTTTCCTATCCTGCTTTTCCTCGTCATCGCGGCGGGGCTTTCGGCAGCGTTCGTTTTCCTCCCCATGGGTGTGTCCCGCCTGACAGGCGCGCACAATCCGCAGGCGGCAAAGCTGACGGAATATGAATGCGGATTTCCCGCTTTCGAGGATCCGCGCAGCCAGTTCGACGTGAAGTTCTATCTCGTCGCGATCAGCTTCCTGCTGTTCGATCTGGAAGCCGCCTTTCTGTTCCCCTGGGCCGTTAGCCTCGATCTTACGGGCTGGGCTGGCTGGATCGGAATGATGGTGTTCCTCGGCATCCTGGCCATCGGCCTTGCATATGAATGGAAGAAGGGAGCGCTGGACTGGCAATGAGCACGCGCGAAGAACCTGCACTGTATCCCCGCTATCAGGACGGCATCGCCGATTCTGCCAACCCGGCGCTGTCCGAAGCACCCACCGCCAAGGGCGGCGAGGTGAAGCAGCCTGACGCCGAATATTTCAACGCCATGCAGACCGAGGTGAACGACAAGGGCTTCCTCGTCACCAGCACGGAGGATCTGTTCCAGTGGGCGCGCACCGGCAGCCTGTGGTGGATGACCTTCGGCCTCGCTTGCTGCGCGGTGGAAATGATTCATGTGAACATGCCGCGTTACGACATGGAACGGTTCGGCGTCGCGCCGCGCGCTTCCCCGCGCCAGAGCGACGTGATGATCGTGGCCGGCACGCTGTGCAACAAGATGGCCCCGGCACTGCGCCGCGTTTACGATCAGATGTCGGACCCCAAGTACGTGATCTCGATGGGCAGCTGCGCCAACGGCGGCGGCTATTATCATTACAGCTATTCCGTGGTGCGTGGCTGCGACCGTATCGTACCGGTGGACATCTACATTCCCGGCTGCCCTCCCACGGCAGAAGCCCTGCTTTACGGCGTGATGCAATTGCAGCGGAAGATCCGCCGCATCGGCACGATCGAGCGTTGAGGAACCGATAGATATGGCAAAGGTCCTTCATCCCGCTCCGCGCTACGCATCCAACGATGGCGTACTGGATACGCTCAGCAGCGCGCTGGGCGACATGGTTCTCGATACGCGAGAGGAATTCGGCGAAATCATGCTGAGCGTGAAGCGCGCCAGCATCGAGGATGCGCTGCGCCTGCTGCGTGACGAGCATGATTACCAGCAGCTGATGGAAATCGCAGGCGCCGACTATCCGGGCCGGCCGGAGCGGTTCGAGATCGTCTACATGCTGCTCAGCCTCACGAAGAACCATCGCGTGATGCTGAAGGTGACCGCTGCCGAAGACACGCCCGTGCCCACCGTCACCACGCTGTGGCCCGTGGCAGGCTGGCTGGAGCGCGAGGTTTTCGACATGTACGGCGTGACCTTCGAGGGGAACACCGACCTTCGCCGCATCCTCACCGATTACGGTTTCGAGGGGCACCCCTTCCGCAAGGATTTCCCGCTGACCGGCTATACCGAACTGCGCTATTCCGAGGAGGAAAAGCGCGTGGTGTACGAACCTGTGGAACTGGCGCAGGATTTCCGCAGCTTCGATTTCACCTCGCCCTGGGAAGGCGCCGATTACGTGCTGCCGGGGGACGAGAAAGCCGACGCGCCCCCCGTCGACGAGCCGAAGACGACCGGCAGCCCCAAGCAGACCGGTGCCGGCGCCAAGGCGGATGCCAAGGCCGACGAGAAGGTAAGCGCGGGCTCTCCTGCCGAGAAGGATACAGGCGCTGCCGATCCGGGCGCGCCCGAAACCACCGAGGATCAGCCCGATCGCGAGGCGAGCAAGGGCGACGTACACGACACCAAGGGCGCGACGAAGCCGGAGGACAAGGCATGATCCGCAAGGTAGCACTTATGACCGCCGCCACCCTCGTTCTGGCAGCCTGTGGCGATTCCCAGCAGGTCGAAGAGGATACCCTTCCGCCAACCGACATGCAGACCGGCGATGTGGCCGTGATCCCGCAGCTGGAGAGTGTCAGCCGCGATGCGATTGACGTAGACCTCGACGAGACGCTGGGCGTGTGCACCTTCGCTGCCGATGGCGAGACCCTGCTGGTGGCCGGCACCACCGACGGAACTCGGGGCGTGGGCGTCATCTCTCTTGCAGGTGAGGAGGTTGAACTGACGGGAAGCGAAATGGGCGGCCCCGATGCCATTTCGGTCGGCCCGATGATGTTCGCAGGCGATTACACCGTAGAGATCAACCGCGCCGAAACCGGTGGCGAAGCAGCTATGGAAAGCACGAGCTACGAAGCGACCATGGCGCTGCGCAAGGACGGTATGAGCGAAGTGATCTACGGCCCCGGAACATGGGAGTGTTCGGTATGAGCGATACTGGACTGGCGTTCGAGAAATCCCCCACCACCGAAGGTGAGGAAATCTCCAACTACACCATCAACTTCGGCCCGCAGCATCCCGCGGCGCACGGCGTGCTGCGCATGGTGATGGAGCTGGATGGCGAGATCATCGAACGGATCGATCCGCACGTCGGCCTGCTGCATCGCGGCACCGAAAAGCTGATCGAGTACAAGACCTATCTCCAGGCGCTGCCGTATTTCGACCGGCTCGATTACTGCTCTCCGCTGGCGCAGGAGTATTCCTACGTCCTCGCCATAGAGAAGCTGCTGAATGTCGAAGTGCCGGAACGCGGCCAGTATCTGCGCGTGCTGTTCGCCGAGCTGACGCGCATCTGCAACCACATGCTCAATATCGGCGCGCACGTGATGGACGTTGGCGCAATGACGCCGAACCTGTGGGTGTTCGAACTGCGCGAAGACTGCATGAACTTCTTCGAGCGGGCATCCGGCGCGCGTATGCATGCCGCGTGGTTCCGTCCCGGCGGCGTTCATCAGGACGTGCCGCTGAAGCTGCTGACCGACATCGGCGACTGGGTGGACGGACGCCTGCCAGAACTGTTCGGCGATGCGATGAGCCTCGTCACCGACAACCGTATCTTCAAGCAGCGCAACGTCGATATCGCAGTGGTGAGCAAGGAAGACGCGGTAAAATGGGGCTTCTCCGGCCCGATGATCCGCGCCGCCGGCATTCCGTGGGACCTTCGCAAGAGCCAGCCCTATGATGTGTACGACCGTATGGATTTCGAAATCCCCGTCGGTACCAATTCGGATTGCTATGATCGCTTCATGGTGCGCGTGAAGGAAGTTTACGAAAGCGCGAAGATCATCAAGCAGTGCCTGGCAGAAATGCCCGAAGGCCCCGTCGCATCTTCCGACCGCAAGGTTGCGCCGCCCAAGCGCGCCGAGATGAAGCAGTCGATGGAAGCGCTGATCCACCACTTCAAGCTCTATACCGAGGGGTTCCACGTGCCTGCGGGCGAGGTTTATGTCGCCACCGAAAGTCCCAAGGGCGAATTCGGCGTCTATCTCGTCAGCGACGGATCGAACAAACCCTACCGCTGCAAGATCCGCCCGACGGCGTTCAGCCACCTTCAGGCAATGGACTTCATGTCTCGTGGCCACATGCTGCCCGATGCAACCGCTATCCTGGGCGCGATCGACGTGGTGTTCGGGGAGTGTGATCGGTGATCCTGCGGGAACTTTTCATCATCGTCGCGGCGTTCGCTGCCTTCGCATCGGCGGTCGCGGCATATCTCGCCGTATTCCATGGCGAGGCACCGCTGAAGGAAATCCTTTCCACCGCGTTTGCCGCGGTGATTGGCCTCTACGTGGGCCGCTATATCGAACGGAGGCTGGCTGATGGCCGCGCGTAATATCGCCCCCGATACGCCCGAACTGCGCGAGCGGTGGGGCGGCTGGACTTTCACGGATGCAAACCGTGAGAAGGCCGATTGGCATATCAAGAAATATCCCGAAGGCCGCCAGAAAAGCGCGGTGATGCCGCTGCTGGATCTGGCACAGCGCCAGGTGGGTGCGGAAACGAACACGCAGGGCTGGTTGCCGCTGCCGGTAGTGGAATATGTCGCTGCATATCTCGATATGCCGGTGATCCGCGTGCTGGAGGTGGCCACCTTCTACACGATGTATAATCTGGTGCCGGTGGGAAAATTCCACGTGCAGGTGTGTGGCACCACGCCGTGCATGCTGCGTGGATCGGACGAAATTCTTGAAGCCTGCGCCGAGCGCGGCATGGAGAAGGGGCATATCTCCGACGATGGCCTCTGGACCCTTACCGAAGTGGAATGCATGGGCAATTGCGCCACCGCCCCGATGGTGCAGATCAACGACGACAATTACGAAGACCTGACGGCAGAGCGGTTCAATGCCGTGCTGGACGCGCTGGCGGCGGGCGAAGACCCCAAGGCCGGCACGCAGGAACCGGGCCGCCACACGTCGGAGCCTTCGGGAGGACCGACGACGTTGAAGGAAATGGTGGACGCCAATCACGATTACCGGAGTGAATGGTGATCATGGCGAAGAAGCTCTTCATCCTCGCTGGGGTTCTCTTCATCATCGCCGCAATTGGCTATTTCATGGCTGATCGCGCTTCGATGGGAGCGTCGTTCGTCGCGCTGGGTGCAGTGTTTCTTGCCTTGAGCGCCACGCAGGGCGGAAAGAAGGACGCGGAGAGAGGCGAGTGACCGATCAGATCGTCGCCATCCTGATTGCCGTCGTTCTGATTGCGATCGCGTGGAAGGTGCTTAAAGGCATCGTCAAGACCGTGGCGCTGGTGGTGATACTGGCAGCGGTGGCGATCTGGGTGTTCGGAGGCATGGGGTAGTGGACAAAATCCAGCTCCGCCGCATAGCGCGTGTGGGCCTGGCGCTGGGAAGCCTGGGTTTCATCGTTGGCGGGGCGCTGATCTTCCTCGGCGTGGATACGCTGGGTGACGGGTTGATGATTTCTGGCGGAGTGGCCTTGCTGGTCTTCGCCTTGTTGCTGGCGAGAACGCCAACAGGAGACAAAGATGCTGGGTAAGATGTCCGGCCAACAGATTGTCCTGCTGGTGGTGGCGCTGATGGTCCTCGCCCTGGGGGCCTACATGACCTTCCTCGAGGGGCAGGTAACTGGTGTTGTCTTGATGGGGCTCGCCACGACGTTAAGCGCGCTTTCGGCCGTGATCGGAGCGCAGGAAAAGAAGAATGAGGAAACCGGCGATGCTGGCTGACAAGGATCGCATCTTCACCAATCTTTACGGGTTCCAGGACTGGGGCCTGAAAGCTGCGCAAAAGCGCGGCGATTGGGACAATACGAAGGATCTGATCGCCAAGGGGCAGGATTCGATCATCGACGAGATCAAGGCCTCGGGCCTGCGCGGTCGCGGCGGTGCGGGCTTCCCCACCGGCATGAAATGGTCGTTCATGCCAAAGGAAAGCAAGGACGGGCGCCCGTCCTTCCTGGTGATCAATGCCGACGAATCCGAACCAGGTTCTTGCAAGGACCGCGAGATCATCCGCCACGATCCGCACAAGCTGATCGAAGGCGCGCTGGTGGCCGGTTTCGCCATGCGGGCAAGGGCTGCCTACATCTACATTCGCGGTGAATATATTCGCGAGGCAGAAACGCTGCAGGCCGCGATCGACGAGGCTTATGACGCTGGCCTGATCGGTAAGAACGCCAGCGGCAGCGGTTACGATTTCGACGTGTTCATGCACCGCGGCGCCGGCGCCTACATCTGCGGTGAAGAAACCGCGATGATCGAAAGCCTGGAAGGCAAGAAGGGCCAGCCGCGCCTTAAGCCGCCATTCCCTGCGGGTGCCGGCCTTTATGGCTGCCCCACCACCGTGAACAACGTGGAAAGCATCGCCGTGGTGCCCACGATCCTGCGTCGCGGCGGCGCGTGGTTCGCCAGCTTCGGGCGGGAAAACAACCATGGCACGAAGCTGTTCCAGATCAGCGGCCACGTGGAGAAGCCGTGCGTAGTGGAAGAGGCGATGAGCATTCCCTTCCGCGAGCTGATCGAGAAGCACGCAGGTGGCATTACCGGCGGATGGGACAATCTGCTGGCGGTGATCCCCGGCGGTTCGTCCGTGCCGCTGGTTCCGGCCGAGCAGATCATGGATGCCCCGATGGATTTCGACGGGCTGAAGGAAGTCGGCTCCGGCCTTGGCACGGCAGCCGTTATCGTGATGGACAAGTCCACCGATATCGTGCGCGCCATCAGCCGCATCTCCTATTTCTACAAGCACGAGAGCTGCGGCCAGTGCACGCCCTGCCGCGAAGGCACGGGCTGGATGTGGCGCGTGATGGAACGGCTGCGCGTAGGCGAAAGCACGCCGCGAGAGATCGACATGCTCTACGAAGTTACCAAGCAGGTGGAAGGCCACACGATCTGCGCGCTGGGTGATGCCGCCGCATGGCCGATCCAGGGCCTGCTCCGCCATTTCCGCCCGGAACTGGAGCGCCGCATCGCGGAGCGTGAGAACGCCGTGCCGGAGGCGGCAGAGTGATGCGTTCCGCCATCATATTTATCGCTGCAGCGGCAAGTGCCGTTGCACTTCCTGCTCAGGCGCAGGATGCCGGCGAGAACAACAACGGTTTGCAAACCGGCACGCGCTTCGAACGCGCGCCTGAAACGGCGAACGCAGCCGAGGCTCGCTGGATGCAGAAGCGCGTCGCCAATTGCGTGTTCAACCGCAACAAGGCAGAGGTCCGCGAACTTCTGGCGAACAGCGATTTCTATTCCATCCAGTTCGATCGTATCGAGCAGGAGCCTGAAACGCTATTCGACGATCTTGAAGTAAGCTTCTGTATTGGCAGGCTAATGCGCGGCGTCGATGATCAGGCGTATCACACCTACATGCAGATCCAGTATGCAACGCTGCGCAATCTGCTCGCCGAAGAAGCCTATCTGCGCGATTTCGACGGCCCGCCTGCCGTTGCGCAAGGGGTGCAGGACGTGGCGGCTCGATTCACGGGAGTGCGCGCGCATCCCCAGGTGCGGGCGATTGCTTCCCTTGCCGACTGCCTCACGTTCAATGCCGCACAAGACGCTCACGAATTGCTGAATGCACGACCAGGCACAGACAGCGAAAGCGAAGCCATTGATCGGATCGGCCCCGTGCTGGCGGCGTGCGCAAATACCGACGAAGAATCCCTCACAATCCAGACATCGCTGATCCGCCAAATGGCGGCGGATGGCCTCTGGTCGCGTAGCCATTATGCCGCTGCGCAAGTGGAAGAAAGCTAATGCCCAAAGTCACAGTAGACGGACACGAAATCGAGGTTCCGGACGGTGCCACCGTTCTTCAGGCCTGCGAGCTTGCGGGTAAGGAAATCCCGCGTTTCTGCTATCACGAACGACTGAGCATTGCCGGCAATTGCCGCATGTGCCTTGTCGAGGTGAAGCCCGGGCCGCCCAAGCCGCAGGCAAGCTGTGCGCTGCCGGCGACCGAGGGACAGGAGATCCGCACCGATTCCGAAATGGTGAAGACCGCGCGCGAGGGCGTGATGGAATTCCTGCTGATCAACCACCCGCTCGATTGCCCGATCTGCGATCAGGGGGGCGAGTGCGACCTGCAGGACCAGAGCCTGATGTATGGCCGCGGTGCCACGCGCTATCACGAGAACAAGCGCGCCGTGACCGAGAAGTTTATGGGCCCGCTGATCAAGACCGTGATGACCCGATGCATCCACTGCACCCGCTGTGTGCGCTTCTCTGAGGAGATTGCCGGTGTGGACGAAATCGGCGCGCTTTATCGCGGCGAGGACATGCAGATCACCACCTATCTGGAACAGGCGGCCAAGCATGAGCTTTCCGCCAATGTGATCGACCTGTGCCCCGTCGGCGCGCTCACCAGCGGTCCTTACGCTTACGAGAGCCGTCCGTGGGAGCTGAAGAAGACGCTGGGCATCGACGTGTCCGATGCGGTCGGCTCAAACATCCGCATCGACAGCCGCGGGCGCGAAGTGCTGCGCGTGCTGCCGCGCGTGAACGACGATGTGAACGAGGAATGGATTTCCGACAAGGCGCGCTACCAGGTGGACGGGCTTGTGCGCCGCCGTCTCGACAAGGTGTGGATCCGCAAGAAGGGCAAGCTGGCTGAGGCAAGCTGGGAAGAAGCTTTCAAGAAGATCGCCGCCGCAAAGCCGGGCAAGGACATCGCTGCCATCGCGGGTGACATGGTGGATTGCGAAACGATGTTTGCGGCCAAAGCTTTGCTGAAAGCCAACGGCTCAAAGCTGGTTGAAAGCCGCCAGACGGGCATGGATTACGACGTATCCAATCTTGCCGCCGTCAATTTTAACAGCACTTTTACCGGGATCGAAGAGGCGCAGGCCATCCTGATCGTCGGCAGCCACATCCGCTGGGAAGCGCCGCTGATCAACGTGCGCCTTCGCAAGGCGGTGAAGCGCGGCGCGAAGGTTTTCGTGGTCGGCCCCGAGTGGGACACAACGTTCTCCGCCACTTTCCTTGGCGAAGATGTAGGCGTGCTGGGGAATCTACCAGCAGATGTAACCGATGCCTTCAAGGCGGCGGAACACTCTGCCGTGATTCTTGGCGCAGGCGGCTTTGCGGCCGGCGCACATGGCGCGGCAATGGCGGCTGCCAACACGCTGGGTGCGACGTTCAACGCGTTGCACACCGCCGCTGCCCGCATGGGCGCACTGATGCTGGGCTTCGCCAGCAAGGGCGGCCTTGCCGATCTCGTTTCAGCCAAGCCGAAAGTGGTGCTGGCGCTGGGCGCGGACGAGGTGGACTGGAGCCAGTTCGCCGACGCGCTGAAGGTCTATATCGGCCATCACGGTGACAAGGGCGCCCATGCGGCCGACATCATCCTGCCGGCATCTGCCTATACCGAAAAGGCCGGTACCTACGTGAACACAGAGGGCCGCGTGCAAATGGCCGACAAGGCAATCTTCGCACCCGGAGATGCGCGTGAAGACTGGACGATCCTGCGCGCGCTTGCCGATGCGCTGGGCGTGAACGTCGGGTTCGACAGCTTTGGCGAACTGCGCGCCGCGATGGTGGCGGAGGTTCCGGCTCTTGGCGAGGAAGGTCTGGCCGATTACGGCGCTATGCCTGCGGCTCCCGCCTTGGCCAAGGCATCGGGCGCGCTTTCCTATCCCATCAAGGATTTCTACCTCACCAACCCCATCGCCCGCGCCAGCGTGGTGATGCAGCGGTGCTCGGATGAACTGATCCACGGCGAAGAGATAAAGGAGGCCGCGGAATGACCGAGTTCTTCATCTCCCTTGGCATGGATGCGACCTGGGCGTTTTTCGTCGCGTCGCTTGCGGGCGTGTTGCTGATTGCACTGCCGCTGATGCTGGCCGTGGCCATGGTGATTTACGTGGACCGCAAGGTGTGGGCCGCGATCAACCTGCGGCGTGGCCCCAACGTGGTTGGCCCATTTGGCCTGCTGCAATCCTTCGCAGACGGTCTGAAGGTGTTCCTGCAGGAAACCATCATTCCGAGCGCGTCGAACAAGGGCATCTTCCTGCTCGCGCCGATCATCACCTTCACCGTGGCCTTGCTGGCATGGGCGGTGATTCCGTTCGATGCGGGCGTGGTGCTGGCGGATATCAACGTCGGCCTGCTCTACATTCTCGCGATCTCCTCCCTGTCGGTTTACGGCGTGACGATGGCGGGCTGGGCGTCCAACTCGAAATACCCGTTCTTCTCCGCCATGCGCGCGGCCGCGCAGATGATTTCCTACGAAGTCTCGATCGGCTTCATCCTCGTTTGCGTCGTGCTGTATGCTGGCACGTTCAACCTCTCCGACATCGTGGAGGCGCAGCGCGGGCATGGCCTTGGCTTCATCAACGGCTATTATTTCAATCTGCTGCTGTTCCCGATGTGGGTGATGTTCTTCATCTCCAGCCTCGCGGAAACGCAGCGCGTTCCGTTCGACCTGACCGAGGCGGAAAGCGAGCTGGTGGCCGGCTATCAGACCGAATACAGTTCCATGGCTTTCGCGCTGTTCTGGCTGGGCGAATATGCCAACATACTGCTGATGTGCGCGTTGAACACGCTACTGTTCTTCGGTGGCTGGTTGCCGCCGGTGGACTGGGCGCCGCTGTACTGGGTGCCGGGCATCATCTGGTTCCTGCTGAAGACGTTCTTCTTCTTCTTCATGTTCAGCTGGGTGATGGCCACGGTTCCGCGTTATCGCTATGACCAGCTGATGCGGCTTGGCTGGAAGGTCTTTCTGCCCATCAGCCTGCTCTTCGTATTTCTTATCTCAGGCTGGCTAATGATCACCCGTTATGGAGGTGTCGCATGAGCGTCGCCCAACTCGTAAAATCGTTCACCCTCTGGGAGTTCGTGAAAGCGCACGCCCTCACGCTGAAGTATTTTTTCAAGCCCAAGGTGACGATCAACTATCCGTTCGAGAAGAACCCGCTTTCCCCGCGTTTTCGCGGTGAGCATGCGCTGCGTCGCTATCCCAACGGGGAAGAACGCTGCATCGCCTGCAAGCTGTGCGAGGCCGTATGCCCCGCGCAGGCCATCACCATCGAGAGCGAGCCGCGCTCCGACGGCAGCCGTCGCACCACGCGCTACGACATCGACATGACGAAGTGCATCTATTGCGGATTCTGCCAGGAAGCCTGCCCGGTGGATGCCGTGGTGGAAGGGCCGAATTTCGAATATGCGACCGAAACGCGTGAGGAATTGCTTTATGACAAGGCAAAACTGCTGGCAAACGGGGACAAGTGGGAGCGTGCAATCGCCGCGAACCTTGAAGCCGACGCGCCCTACCGCTAACCGCGCCGCAAGACTCGTGAGGGGCTGATTTTGACCGTCTTCGCTTTCTACCTATTTGCCGCGCTGATGATCGCCTCCGGGGCGTTCACCATCTTTGCGCGCAACCCGGTGCATTCCGTGCTGTGGCTGATCCTCGCGTTCTTCAACGCGGCGGGCCTGATGATCATCGTGGGGGCAGAGTTCCTCGCGATGCTGCTGGTCGTCGTTTACGTGGGCGCTGTCGCAGTCCTGTTCCTGTTCGTCGTGATGATGCTGAACATCGATTTTGCGGAAATGCGGGCGGGCATCATGAAGAACGCGCCCCTCGGGGTCGCCATCGCGGTGATCCTGCTGGCGGAACTGGTGCTGGGCATCGGCGCCTATCGTGCGGGCGCGCTGGATCTTGGCACGCCTGACGGATCGGCAGCACCGTTGGTGGGCGAAAGCAATATCGAGAGCATCGGCGCTCTGCTCTACAGCAAATATCTCTTCCTGTTCGAAACCGCCGGCATCATCCTGCTGGTGGCCATGATCGGCGCAATCGTGCTGACGCACCGCGGCACGTCCAATCCGCGCGGACAGCAGGACATCGCGAAACAGAATGCCCGCCGCCCCGAAGATGCGACGCGCAACGTGCGGCCGGAAATCGGCCAGGGGGTCGAGCTATGATCGGTATCGAACACTATGTCGTGGTGAGCTCGATCATGTTCGTGCTCGGTGTGCTGGGCATCTTCCTGAACCGGAAGAACATCATCGTCATCCTGATGGCGATCGAGCTGATCCTGCTCGCGGTGAATCTCAACCTCGTCGCTTTCAGCGCGTATCTGAACGACCTTACCGGGCAGATCTTTGCCATGTTCGTTCTCACCGTGGCTGCGGCAGAGGCCGCGATCGGTCTTGCCATCCTCGTTACCTATTTCCGTAATCGTGGCACCATCGCGGTGGACGACGTCAACCGGATGAAGGGATAGACCTTGAACTCGATCCTTATCATCGTCTTCGCGCCGCTGCTGGCTGCGATCATCGCCGGGCTGGGTGGCCGCATCATCGGGCACATGGCTGCCAAGGTGATCACCACCGGCGCATTGTTCCTTGCCTGCGCGCTCAGCTGGCCGATCTTCCTGTCCTTCATCGGCGGCACCGCAGAGGCCAGCGTGACGCCCGTCCTCACCTGGGTTCAGTCTGGCGCGATGACGTTCGACTGGGCGCTGCGCGTCGACACGCTGACGGCCGTGATGCTGGTGGTGATCACCAGCGTTTCTGCTCTCGTCCACCTCTATAGCTGGGGCTACATGGACGAAGACCCGGACCAGAGCCGTTTCTTCGCCTATCTCTCGCTGTTCACCTTTGCCATGTTGATGCTGGTGACGGCGAACAATCTGGTTCAGATGTTCTTCGGTTGGGAAGGCGTGGGCCTCGCCAGCTATCTGCTGATCGGTTTCTGGTACAAGAAACCCTCCGCCAATGCCGCCGCGATCAAGGCTTTCGTGGTGAACCGCGTGGGCGACCTTGGCTTCATGCTCGGTATCTTCGGCACCTTCCTGGTTTTCCAGACCACCAGCATCCCCGAAATCCTTGCCGCGGCACCTGCGATGCAGGGCAGCACCATCACCTTCATGGGCGCACGCTGGGACACGATGACGATCCTTTGCCTGCTGCTGTTCGTGGGCGCGATGGGCAAATCCGCGCAGTTGGGCCTGCATACCTGGCTGCCCGATGCGATGGAGGGGCCGACGCCGGTCTCCGCGCTGATCCACGCCGCTACCATGGTAACGGCGGGCGTGTTCATGGTCTGCCGCCTGTCACCGATGTTCGAAGCCGCGCCTGCGGCTCTGGCCGTGGTAACGATCATCGGTGCTGCCACCTGCCTGTTCGCCGCGACGATCGGCACCACGCAGTGGGATATCAAGCGGGTGATCGCCTATTCCACCTGCTCGCAGCTGGGCTACATGTTCTTCGCAGCGGGCGTGGGCGCCTATGGCGCTGCCATGTTCCACCTCTTCACGCACGCCTTCTTCAAGGCGCTGCTGTTCCTGGGTGCCGGCAGCGTGATCCACGCCATGCATCACGAACAAGACATGCGCTATTACGGCGGCTTGCGTAAGCAGATCCCCTTCACCTTCTGGGCGATGATGTTCGGCACGCTGGCGATCACCGGGCTTGGCATCTACGATCTGCACGTCGGCTTTGCCGGGTTCTGGTCCAAGGATGCGATCCTCGAAGTATCCTATGCGGCGGGCGGTCATGGCACGGGCGCATTCTGGGTCGGTGCCTTCGCGGCGCTGCTCACGAGCTTCTACTCCTGGCGTCTCATGTTCCTCACCTTCTGGGGCAAGCCGCGCTGGATCGAGAGCGAGCACATTCAGCATGCGGTCCATCATGGTCACGACGAGCCTGAAGAAGCCAACCCCGCTTCGCAGGAAGATTCAGGTCACGATGTCGCGCACACCGTACCCGATCCCTCGCATGGCGACGGCACCGGAGGCTATCATCCCCACGAAAGCCCGCTGACGATGCTGGTGCCTCTTGGCATTCTGTCGATCGGTGCAATCTTCGCGGGGCAGTTCTTTGCAGGCTCGTTCCTCGACAGCGCCGAGTTTTGGAACGGTTCGATCGCTTACAACGCGGAACTGATGCACGCGATGCATGAGGTGCCCAAGTGGGTGAAATACACCGCGCTTGTCGTCATGCTGATCGGTCTGTTCCTTGCGTGGCTCGCCTACATCCGCAGCACCGACCTGCCGCGCAAGACGGCAGAGCAGCTCGGCCCGATCTACAATTTCGTGTTCAACAAGTGGTACTTCGACGAGCTCTACAATCTTATTTTCGTGAAGCCTGCTTTCTGGCTCGGTCGCCTCTTCTGGAAGAAGGGTGACGAGGGCACGATTGACCGCTTCGGCCCCAATGGCATTGCCTGGGTGGTCGAACGGGGAAGCCATTACGCGAAGAGCGTCCAGTCCGGTTATCTTACGAGTTACGCCCTTATCATGCTGCTAGGCCTTGTTGCCGCTATCACCTGGGTGCTGTTCTGATGGGCGGTTTTCCTATCCTTTCCGTCATGCTGCTGGTGCCGCTGCTGGGTGCCATCGCCTGCCTGTTCCTCGATGCAAAGCCTGCGCGCATGGTGGCGCTTCTGGCCACGCTGATCGATCTGGCGCTGGGCATCGTATTGTGGGCCAATTACGATATCGGCGGCGCGCAATGGCAGTTTACAGAGCGTGCAGACCTGTTCGCCGGGTTCGAATACGCCCTTGGCATTGATGGCATCGCGCTGATGCTGATCATGCTAAGCGTGTTCCTGATGCCGATCTGCATCGGCGCAAGCTGGGAAGCCATTACCAAGCGGGTGGGCGAGTACATGGCCGCCTTCCTGCTGATGGAAGTGCTGATGATCGGCGTGTTTGCCGCGCAGGATATCTTCCTGTTCTACATCTTCTTCGAAGCCGGCCTGATCCCGATGTATCTCATCATCGGCGTATGGGGCGGGCAGAACCGCATTTACGCGGCCTACAAGTTCTTCCTCTACACGCTGCTGGGATCGGTGCTGATGCTGATCGCCATGCTGTGGATGGTGAACGAGTCCGGCACCACCTCCATCCCCGTGCTGATGCAGTACGATTTCGCGCCCGAGGCGCAGACATGGCTGTGGCTGGCCTTCTTCGCCAGCTTTGCGGTGAAGATGCCGATGTGGCCCGTGCACACGTGGCTGCCCGATGCGCACGTCCAGGCACCCACGGCAGGCTCTGTCATCCTGGCCGGCGTGCTGCTGAAGCTGGGCGGCTATGGCTTCATCCGTTTCAGCCTGCCGATGTTCCCCGATGCCAGCGCCGAATTTGGCTGGCTGGTGTGGGGCCTTTCGATGGTGGCCGTGGTGCTCACCAGCCTCATCGCGCTGGTACAGACCGACATGAAGAAGCTGATCGCCTATTCATCGGTTGCGCATATGGCCATCGTGACCGTGGGCCTCTTCGCCTTCAACGTGCAGGGTCTGGAAGGCGCGATGATGATCATGCTTGGCCACGGCCTTGTCTCCGCCGCGTTGTTCCTGTGCGTTGGCGTGATCTACGATCGCCTGCATACCCGTGAGATCTCGCGCTACGGCGGCCTGTCGATCAACATGCCTGCCTATGCAGTCCTGTTCATGCTGTTCACCATGGCGGCAGTTGGCTTACCCGGTACCAGCAACTTCGTGGGCGAATTCCTGGCGCTTGCCGGTATCTACCAGGCCAACAGCTGGGTGGCTTTCGTATGCACCACCGGCATCATCCTTGGTGCGGCCTACATGTTGTATCTCTATCGCCGTGTCGCATTTGGCGAACAGAAAAATGCCGATGCAGCGGCCATGCCCGATCTGACAATGCGCGAATATCTCCTGCTCGGCCCGATTGCCGCAGCCGTGCTGTGGATGGGCATCTATCCTGAAAGCTTCCTTGCTCCCATGCGTGCCGATATCGAAATTCTCGACACCCGCCTTGCCGCTGCAGCGCCCGAGGGCGATGCGCATTTCGTGATGGGGGAAGGTGCGCCCGCTGAAGAAGAGCATTCCGAAGGGGGAGCACACTGATGGACTACGCAGCTTCCTTCGGCCTGATCCTGCCCGAGCTGATCCTCGCCGCATCCGGTCTCATCCTGCTGCTGGTGGCGGCGTGGGGTGGTGACAAGGCGGCGTCCACCGTTTCCATCGCGGCTACCATCGCGCTGGGCGGCGCCTTCGCCCTGGTGGTGCCTTCCGTCTGCGCGGGCTCTTCGGGGCCGGACAGGCTGGCGTTCAGCGGTCTGTTTACCGCCGATGCCTTCGCCGGTCTTGCCAAGCTGATGATCTTTGCAGCCAGCGGTGCGGCGCTGATGGTGGCACCGCGCTTCTTCGATCGCCTGAACGCCATGCGCGCCGAATTCCCGGTGCTGATCCTCTTCGCCGCTCTTGGCATGAGCATCATGGTTTCGGCCGCCGACCTCGTCACGCTCTACATGGGTCTCGAACTCAACTCGCTCGCCGCCTATGTGCTGGCCGCCATCCTGCGCGATGACGAACGCAGTGCCGAAGCGGGTCTGAAGTACTTCGTGCTGGGTGCGCTTGCCTCCGGCATCCTGCTTTTCGGCATTAGCCTGACCTATGGCTTCACCGGCACGACCAACTTCACCGGCATCGCGATTGCCGTGGCCGATGGCCTGTCCACCGGCCAGCTTTTCGGTCTCACCTTCGTGCTGGCAGGCCTGGCCTTCAAGATCAGTGCCGCGCCGTTCCACATGTGGACGCCCGACGTTTACGAAGGCGCACCGACGCCGGTAACGATGTTCTTTGCCAGCGCACCCAAGGTAGCGGCCATCGCCCTGCTGGCGCGCGTTGCGCTGGAAGGCTTCGGCTCGCAGGCATTGGCCTGGCAGCAGATCGTGATCTTCGCCGCCCTGCTATCCATCGTGATCGGCGCCCTGGGCGCCATCGGTCAGCAGAACGTGAAAAGGCTGCTTGCCTATTCTTCGATCAACAACGTGGGCTTCATCCTGATCGGTCTCGCGGCCGGCACGCTGGCCGGTGCCAGCGCGATGATGGTGTATCTCGCCATCTATGTAGTAATGACGATCGGCAGCTTCGTAGCCGTTCTGCTGATGCGCGATGCGGATGGAAATCCGGTCGAGGCGGTTTCCGATCTGGCGGGTCTTTCCACCACGCGGCCCGTGCTGGCTTGGTGCCTGATGGCACTGATGTTCAGCCTGGCAGGCATTCCGCCTCTGTTCGGCTTCTGGGGCAAGTTCGTGGTATTTCAGGCCGCGGTGGAGGCGGATCTGATCGCCCTGGCCGCCATCGGTATTGCGGCCAGCGTGATCGGCGCGTTCTACTACATCAAGATCGTGAAGGTGATGTTCTTTGATGAGCCTGCCGGAACGGTTACGGGCAAGAGCGACACGGCGCACTGGGCGCTGCTCGCAATCTGCGCGGTAATCATCTCCCCGCTTGGCTATCTGCTGACTGGCTGGCTGGGCAATCTGGCGGACATGGCTGCGGCTTCGCTCGCCGTCGCAATCTGACTTGGCACCCAGGATAGAGTATGTTGCCGAGACCGGCAGCACCAACGCCGATCTCATCGCTCGCCTGGCGGATGGAGAACTGCTGCCCGAAGGCTATTGGCTGGTAGCCGACAGGCAACGCCAAGGCCGAGGGCGGCAGGGCCGAAGCTGGCTGGATGGCCCCGGCAATTTCATGGGGTCAACCGCAGTCGCCCTGAACGCTCCCGATCCATCGCCCGCAACGCTCAGCTTCGTATCCGCGCTCGCCGTGTACGAGACCGTGCTGCCGTTTCTTGCCGCGCCATCGGCACTGATGTTGAAATGGCCGAATGATGTCCTGCTGCATGGATCAAAGTTCTGCGGCCTGCTGCTTGAATGCGAGCGGGGTCATGCCGTCATCGGGATCGGCGTCAATCTGTCCGCCGCGCCGGATATTGCCGAACGCAAGGTCAGCGCGCTGGCTTCAGCCGGGCCTGCACCCGCACGCAACGCCTTTGCCAGTGCGCTGGCCAGCCAGATGGCGCTGGAGGTTGGGCGTTGGCGGGAATTCGGGCCAGGGCCGATCATCAACCGCTGGAAGGCCGCCGCGCACAAGCCGGGAACACCTCTCTCGGTGCACGATAACGATGGCGCGCGAATCACGGGCACGTTCGATGGTCTCGAGGAAAATGGGGCGCTACGCTTGCGCCTGAGCGATGGCACCACACATGTGGTGCACGCAGGCGATGTTACGCTGGAGGATCACTGATGCTGCTCGCCATTGATGTCGGCAATACGAACGTGGTGTTCGCCCTGTTCGAAGGGCGCGACATTCGCGCGCGCTGGCGTATTGCCACAGATGGCAGGCGCACGGGCGACGAATATGCCACTTGGCTGTTGCAACTGCTGGCGATCGAGGGGCTCAAACGCTCCGATGTGACCGGCATCATCTTCGGCTCCGTCGTGCCGCGCGCAGATCATAACATCACCGTGCTGGCCTCGAAATACTTCAACATAGAGCCGCTGGTGGCCGGTGAAGGCAAGGCAGCCTGGGATTTCGAAATCGACGTGGAGCAGCCGCACACGCTGGGTGCGGACCGCGCGCTCAATTGCATCGCTGCGCACGAGATGGTGGGCGGCGACATGGTGGTGGTCGATTTCGGCACCGCCACCAAGTTCGAAGCGGTGGATTACAATGGCGCCTACAAGGGCGGCATCATCGCGCCGGGCATCAACCTGTCGCTCGATGCACTGGTGGGCAAGACGGCCAAATTGCCGCGCATAGCCATAGAGGCGCCGGAAACGGCCAACGTCATCGGCCGCAATACCGAAGACCAGATGCTGATCGGGGTCTTTTGGGGGTATGTGGCGATGATGGAAGGCCTGATAAAGCGCATGAAAGCGCAGATCGGGCGACCCGTTACGGTGGTGGCCACTGGCGGGCTTGCGATCCTCTTTGACCAGAAAACCGATATCTTCGATCGGATCGACGCCGACCTTACCATTCGCGGCCTGCAAATCCTGGCCCAACGCGCTGGAGCGAAATGAAAAAAGACTACACCCCGCAGGACGAATTGCTTTTCCTCGCCTTGGGAGGGTCGGGCGAGATTGGCATGAACGTCAATCTCTACGGCTGCCAAGGCAAGTGGATGATGGTGGACCTCGGCATGAGCTTCGGCTCGAACGAGTATCCCGGCACCGAACTGATGTTCGCAGACCCCGAATTTATCGAGGAGCGGGCGAAGGATCTTGTCGGCATCGTGCTGACCCACGCGCATGAAGACCATATCGGCGCGATCCCCTATTTCGCCGCCGACCTTGGCGTACCCCTGTATGCCACGCCGTTCACGGCCGACCTGATCATGCGCAAGCTGGACGAGGCCGGACTGACGCGCGCGGTGCAGTTGAACGTGATCGAGGAAGATCACGGCGAGATCCAGCTTGGCCCCTTCACGGTCACCTATATCCCGCTCGCCCACTCCATCGCAGAGGGCAATGCCCTGCTGATCGACACGCCCTATGGCCGCGTGTTTCATACCGGCGACTGGAAGCTGGATGACGAGCCGCAGATCGGCACGCCCGCGACCGAGGAAGAACTGGCCGAGATTGGCGATGACGGCGTGCTGGCGCTGGTTTGCGATTCCACCAATGTGTTCAATCCTGTTCCCTCAGGCAGCGAGGGCGCAGTTTATCGCGGGCTTCTCGAAGAGGTGCAGAAGCATCAGGGCAAGCGGGTTCTCGTCACCACCTTTGCGTCCAATGTTGCGCGGTTGAAGACGCTCGGGTCCGTCGCCCAGCAGACCGGGCGGCAGCTTTGCGTTGCCGGTCGCTCGCTCGACCGGATGATCGAGGTGGGCAGCGCCAATGGTTATCTCGACGATTTCCCCGATACCGTGGATTTCGACACGGCCATGGGCCTGCCCCGCGGCGAAATAATGATCGTGGCGACCGGCGGGCAGGGCGAGCCGCGCGCAGCCCTTTCTCGAATTGCCGAGGGCAATCATCCGCTCGACCTTGATGAAGGCGATGTCATCCTGTTTTCAAGCCGGGTGATCCCCGGCAACGATATTGCCATCGGCCGCGTGCAGAACCTGCTGGCGGAACGCGGCATCGTGATGGTGACGGACAGGCAGAGCGAGATCCACGTATCCGGTCATCCGGGGCGTCCCGAGCTCGAGGCGCTTTATGGTTGGCTGCGGCCCGAAATCCTCGTTCCCGTGCACGGCGAGGTGCGCCATATGCAGGAACAGACGAGGCTGGGCAGGGCCACCGGCATTGCCCACAGCGTATTCCAGAAGAACGGCGATATCGTTCGGCTCGCACCGGGTGCTCCGGGCAAGATTGCCGCGATCCAGACCGGCAGGCTGGTGCTGGACGGTGATATCATCGTGCCTGCCGATGGCGATGCGGTGACGATGCGACGCCGCCTTTCGCGCGATGGCATCCTGATCGTGGTGCTGGATGGCGAAGGCGGCGTGCATGTGGAAGGCATCGGCCTGCCGCTGGACGAAGATTACGCCGAGTTCGTGGAAGAGGCCGAGGCCGATGTGCTTTCGGCGCTCGGCAAGCTGAAAGGGAAGCGCGGCCAGGATCTGGATGCGGTGAAGGAAGCAGCACGCCTTGCCGCCCGCCGCGCTGCCCAGCGCTGGTCTGGCAAGAAACCGCAAACGCGGGTCATTACGCCGGGTGAATAGCAGGTAGCGTCGCAAATGCAGATTACATCCATCATCGCGATCTACGCCCTGTTCTGGGTGATGTGCGCCTTCCTGCTGCTGCCGTTCGGCGTGAAAACGGCGGACGAGGCGGGCGTGCAAAAGGTGCCCGGCCAGGCAGACAGTGCGCCTGCCAATTTCCGTCCGTCGCGCGTGATATTTCGCGCCACCTTGATAGCGGCAGCCCTCACAGCGTTTTTCGTAGCGAATTACACCCAGCAGTGGATCACCGTTGACGATATCGACCTGCTTGGCCGCTACGCGCCGCCGCCAGAAGGCGCCTGACCCGAAGGTTCAGCTGCGCAGCCGGTCTATCGCCTGCGCCATTGCCACGTAAAGCTTCCCCATATCGCTGGATAGCAGCGTCACCGCCATCGCGTGACCATCGCGCGTGGCGAGGATGCCGCGCAGCATGGCCTCGAAATCGTGGATGTAGCGGTTCACCGTCTCGCGGAAATCGGCGTCTTCGGAATAGACCGCGCTGACCTGGCGTGCCTCCTGCTTGTCCAGCAGGCGTACGGCGCGGCGGGTGAAGATGCCACGGTCGCCGCGCAAATACTGCGCCCATTGCGTGTCGCCGATGTCGTTATCGAACGCCTTGGCAATGTCGATCGAGCTGGAATTGAGCGCCTCCGTGATCAGCGCCATGCGCCGGGCAAAATCGCTGTTCACCTGCTCCTCGGCACGTTCGCGGGCGTATTCCACCCGCTGTTCCAGATTGCTGGCGAGTTCGTTGACGTTGGCAAGTTCCGTGCGCAGCATCTGCGTGGTTTCGCGCCCGGCATGGCCTGCGCGTGAAGTGGCCTCTTCCAGTTCGCCGATCGTCTCTTCCGCATGGCGGCGCATGGTGTCGGCCAATTGCTTGCGACTGGCCTTGGCAATATCTTCCGCCAGATCCCTGACGGCATCGCTTTGCTGACCGCGAAGGTTCTCCAGCACCGAGGCAGAGGCCGCCGAAAGCACCTCGATAGCGTCCTTCAGTTCCTTTGATGTGCGTTCGGCCACCTGTTCGGTTTCCGTGGCGACCCGTTCCAGGCGGTGCTCCAGATTGGCAAGCTGATCGACGGAGGCGTTTCCGCTCTCGCGCGCCTTTTCCAGTTCTGCCGCCAGCTTGCCCCCGCGGGCTTCCGCATCCTTGATAAGCTGGTGCAATTCGCGCGCGGACCGATCAAACGAGGTAAGCCGGGTCTCGGCGCTTTCCACAGCGTCGGACAGTGCGCCCTCGGAGTGATCCGCGCTCGACCGGATGATTTCCAGCAGCCGCACGCTGTCATCGGTGAGGCGCGAGAGGAAGGTGCCGCTCTCGTCGAGCATCTCGCGGTTGTGAGAAAGCCTGTCGGACAGCGCCTCGGCAGATTCCGCAACCTTGCCGCCGATATCTTCGGAGTTCTCACCCAGCTGCCGGATCTCGCGATCGAGCGACTTGAGACGCGACGACAATGCCTCCCCTCGCTCGGCAAGGCCTGCCACGTGCGCAAGGTGCTCCTCCTCCCGCTCCGCAATCAGGCGATCGAAACCGGCGATCCGGGCTTCCAGTGCAGCAAGTGCGGCGGCTTGCTCTTCCTCGTGCGAACGGCGCCGACGCGCAAAGTCCTCGTCGAAGGAGGCGACGCTCTCGGCCAGGCGCTTGTCCACCTCCGCTGCCTCGGCATTCAGCGCGGCGAGGCGCATACGCGCGTTCGACATGGCCGACTCGTCCAGCTTGATGACGCCGTTGAGCACCTGCTTCATACGTTCTTCCAGCGCCACGATCGCAGTGGACCAGCGTTCCGCCGCCTCGGCCTGGCCGGTGTCCATGGATTCCACCAGCTTCTCGCCCTCGACACGCAGGGCGCCGATCCGCTCCCGCATCGCGGCGGCCGCTTCGTTCTCACGCGCGTGCATGGCTTCGGCATCGTCATTCAGCTGGTGTGCCAGGGCTTCGGAGCGAGCGGCGATAGCGTCGAAAACGCGCTCTTCCGCATTGTCGAGATCGCGGCGGAATTCCTCGCTGCTGGCGCGCAGCCTGTCGAACCGCTGTCCGGCAAGATCACCCAGCGCCACGATCTGTTTCTCAAAGCCGATGATGGTGGCGTCCACCTTCTCGCCGATCTGCGTAATCTGCGCGTCGCCCGTTTCGCCCAGCGCGTTCAGGCGTCCGAAGGCAGCTTCCAGCGCGTCCACCCGTCCTTGCGCATTATTGCCCGCGCTGCCGAGCTGGTTGTTCAGATCGCGCGCGGCATTGGTCAGCACCGGTAGCTGGTCACGCAGGGTTTCCATGTTCCCCACGGCAGCATCGCTGACGTTGCCGATGCTTTCCACCTGCGCGGAATTGTCCCGGATCAGGCCTTGCAGACGGTCAGCATTGGAGGAGAGACGCTCGCCCGCGATCCGGCCAAGGCTTTCGAGATCCCGCGATTGCGATTCGATGAAATCGCGTGCGAGGGCCAGCTCGCGGTTGACCACTTTCAGGCGGCTTTCCAGCTCTGCCGATTCGTGCGCCAGAGCGCGTGCGGCATCGGTGAAACGATCGGCTTCGCGGCGGCTGTTCCTCATGGCGATCTGGTAAAGTCCGATCAGCAGGACGAGCGGCACGGACCACATCACGATCCATTCGATCCACTGCGCAGGCGCAGCGCCCGCCAGCATCTGGGAAAGGTGAACAGTGCCGAAAAAGATCGTCCAGCCAACACCGGCCAGCACCGCGATTGCGGGCACCAGCCACGTGGCGCGAGGCCTGGTCTGTTCTTCTTCCCACTGCTCTTCTACGAAGACCTCTTCTTCGGAAGTTTCATAGGTATCCATCGCGGTGTCATCGGCGACAGGATGATCGAAATTTTCGGCGGCAGAATCGTCGTGCCCCGGAACAAGGTTTCGCTTGCGGCTCATGCCCCTTCCTTAACACACCGTAAAATCCTTGAAACCATGTGAAATGGTTAAAACCCACCGTGCAGCCGATGGTGCGACCGATCTGGCGATTATGCCGCATACGGGCGCTTGGCAGGGCGCCCCGGTATCCCTAGCTGTGCCCCATGGTTAACACGGCCCCGAAATGACCCGCGCTGCACTCATCACCCTACCGCTGGCAGGGGAAGGGCCGATGCCCGCGATCGCGGGAAAATCGATTGCTCACCGCCAGCTCCTGTTCGCGCGCGAGGCGGGTTGCGAGACCGTGATCGCCTTTGGCGGCGGCGGCTCTGCCGATGCGATAGACCTGCGCCATGCGGCAGAGAACATGGGCATGAAATACCGTGCCATTTCCAACAGTCTCGCCCTGCCGGGCATCATCGCGGATGAGGAAAGTCTGCTGGTGCTGCAACCGGGCCTGCTGCCTGAGTCGCGAGACGCGCTGGGTTTGCTGCGCGCAAAGGGGGACAGGGTACTCGTCGTCTCAGCAGGGGCGGGGGCGGTCTCTGGTTTTGAACGCATTGATCTCGACCGGGCGTGGGCTGGCGCGCTGTTGATTCCCGGCCACCTGCTGGGTGAACTTGGCAATCTGCCCGAAGACGTTGCGCCGCACGGCGCACTTCTGCGGATTGCGATGCAGGCGCGGCTACCCGAAGTGCGCCTTGCGGACAGTATTCTGGATGACACGGGCTGGACCATCATCGACACACCAGAAACCGCAATGGCACGCACGGCGACGTGGCAGCGTGCCAATCTTGAAAGCTCCCCGCCCACGGCTCCTTCGAAATGGCTGGGTAAGGCCATCGTCACGAACCTTGGCACGCGCTTGCTGGATGCGCCGCGCACGCGGCCAGCCGTGCTGGCACTGGCTGCCATGCTGCTGCTTGGCGGACTTGTGGCAGGTTTTTACGAAAGGCCGGTTCTTGGCTTTATCCTGATTGCCGTCAGCGTTCCGGTGCTGGAGACTTTCCTCGCCTTGCTGCGCCTTCTTGCCGCACCCTTTGGCACGGTAAGACGCTGGCCATGGCTGAGGCGCGGGGTAGACGCCGCGCTGCTGGTCCTGGGCGTGATGGCAATCGACAGCCTGGCGCACAGGGCGCTGTTTCCGCCAGTGGCGCTGGTGTCGGCGCTGCTCCTGATGGATCGGCGCAGCCTGCCGAAATTGATGGAGCCTTTGCGAGATCGCATGGTCATCGCGGCGGCCGTGGCGATCATTGCGGCGATTGCGACGCCTGAAATCGCAATCATGATTGCCGCGATGGCCGTGTTGCTGGCCAATATCGCGGTTCCGCGCAGATAACGCGCGCTTAACCAAGGTGCGCTATGGCCAGTCGCATGAGCGATGAAAGCGACACCTTGGCTGGTGCCCAGTCGATAGAAGATACGCTGCGCGGGGAGCTTGCGCAGGGGGATGTCATCCTGTCCACGGCCTGGCCCATCCTTCGCCATCTTCTGGCGAATGACGATCATGCGCTTTTCAGCGACGAGGTGATCGCGCGCATCCGCGGCATGATGAGCCACCTGTCACGCCAGTTGCTGTCCGAACTCGCTGCCGAGCTTGGCAAGGATGATCGCGAAGGGTTTCTGGGGAAGCACCAGGATACGCTCGCTGCGGAATTGCTGAACGGTATTGCTTTCCTCGGCCATGCCCACGCCCTGTCTATCGAGGCGCAACTGGCCGAACGGCTGAGCTTGCGAAGCGGCATAGATCCGGTGCTGACGCCATTGCTGCAGGAGCAGGCCGCATCGGGTGACGATGCGCTGGCGGGGGCTGCCATGCGGGTGATCGCGGCGCAAGCGCGTTTCATGCAGCACCAGCGCCGGATGGAATTGCCGCTCAACGAGTTGCCGGCAGAACTGTTCAATGCCGCCACCAGCGCATTGAAAGCGGTACTTGTCGATTATCCGCGAGAGACTGCAATCGTGGCGAAACGCCTTCACGAGGGTTTCGACGAGAAGGAACGGCGCGTTGGCCAGATGACCAGGCTGCTGATCGCCCTGGGCGGTTCTGCAAAGCGCGCGCTGGCCATCGATCACGCCGGTCTTTCCATCTTTGCCACCGCGATATCGATGGCATCCAGCCAAAGCCGCGAAATCGCAGTGCTTTCGCTGGGGGACAATCAGAGCGCGCGCCTGGCCCTTTTCCTTCGCGCAGCGGGCCTTTCGCAAAGCGCGGTGGAGGAACAGTTTCTCTACCTTCATCCCGAGGTGTCGTTGCCCGACGCGTTCGATGCCCTTTCAAGCGATCGCGCCACCGCGTTGCTGGCAGATGCATCACAGGGACTGGCGAACTAGGAGATGGTCGCCCCGACCCCCATAATCGCGCGGGCGCGCACCGATCTGCACGACAGGCTCGTGGAGGCGGATGAGCCGCTGGCAGGCTTCCACCTGCGCTCTGGCGGCGAACTGCCCGGCCCGCTGGTGACGCCGGCCCTGATCGAACTGGTGCGCAAGGCGCGCGTCTACAAACTGCGGTTGGCAAGAGCCATTCGCGCGCAGGACGAGAGCGAGCAGATCACCGCCTGGGTGGAGGTGGAGCCGGAAGGCGAGGGCGCCTCCATCGCGATTGCCGACTGGCAGGCGGAGGCGCTCAATCCGCCGACGCAATCCGAAACATCCCATGCAAGGCTGGCGCTTGTTCGCCACGTTGCAGGGCTGGGCGCACGCCTCGGGCCGTCGCAGGAATTGCTGACGGTGGAGAGCGAGGCTGAGGATCTGTCCGATCTAGTCGCGCGGATGCAAGAAGGCATCGGCAAGCCTTGGACCGACTTCATCGCACCTGCCGGAAAGACGCATCGCAAGCCGCTCCATTGGAGGATGCTGGACGGCGCATCTGTCGAGATTGCCGGATCGGAGCGGCGGTGGAACGTGGCGCTCGTGCCGCTCGGCAAGCCGCAGCCGGGCAGTGCAGGGTTCGAACTCTATCTGGTGCCGCAGCAAGCCGCGCAGGAGGCACCGCCAAAGACACCGACAGACGCGAAGCGCAGCAACGGTATCGGTCGTGACATCGCGCCCGTTCTTCGCCAGCCTGTGAGCCGTATCATCGCCAATGCGGAAACGATCCGCACCCAGCTCGCCGGGCCGCTGGCCGATGAATACAGCAATTACGCCGCCGACATCGCCTCTGCAGGAGAGCACCTCCTCGCGCTGATCGACGATCTCACGACGCTGGAACTGGTGGAGGATGATCGCTTCGTCACCGCTCCCGACAAGATCGACCTTGCCGATGTGGCGCAGAGAGCTGTCGGCATTCTCGGCGTTCGCGCAGGCGAGCGTGGCGTTTCGCTCGACGCTCCGAAATCAGCGGACAGCGTGCCCGCAATCGGTGAATTTCGCCGTGTTCTGCAGGTTCTGCTCAATCTTGTGGGCAACGCGATCCGTCATTCGCCGCAGGGCGGCCACGTATGGATTCGCACCGAGCATGACGGCAAGCGCGCCCGCATAACCGTGGCCGATCAGGGCGATGGACTGGACGAAGCGGAGCAGGCCAAGGTCTTCAACAAGTTTGAAAGACTGGGAAGAAGCGGTGACGGTGGATCGGGTCTCGGCCTCTATATCTCCAAGCGACTTGCCGAGGCGATGGATGGCGCGCTGACTGTCGAGAGCGACAAGGGGAAGGGCGCACGCTTCACGCTGGAACTGCCCAGCTTCGAGGAACGCCGCAAGCAGCCGCGTTGATTGCACGCTCTCACATTTTCCGCCCCCATACGAAAACACCCGGCCAAATGACCGGGTGCTTCCTTATCAATTTGCGGCGATTCAGCGCTGGTCGAGCGGCACGTAATCGCGCTGCGTCGGGCCGGTGTACAGCTGGCGCGGACGGCCGATGACCTGGCCGGGATCGGAAATCATCTCGTTCCACTGCGCCACCCAGCCCACGGTACGGGCCAGCGCAAAAAGCGCGGTGAACATCGTGGTCGGGAAACCGATCGCGGAAAGGATCACGCCGGAATAGAAGTCGACGTTGGGGAAAAGTTTCTTCTCCTGGAAGTACGGATCGTTGAGCGCCATTTCCTCGAGAGCCAGAGCGGTTTCGAAAACGGGGTCCGTCACGTTCAGCGCCTCGAACACCTCGCGGACGGTCTTCTGCATCACGGTCGCGCGCGGATCGTAGTTCTTGTAGACACGGTGGCCGAAGCCCATCAGGCGGAACGGATCGTTCTTGTCCTTGGCCCGCTCGATATAATGCGGGATGCGATCGGGCGTTCCGATCTCGCGCAGCATGTTGAGCGCCGCCTCGTTCGCGCCGCCGTGCGCCGGGCCCCACAGGCAGGCAATACCGGCAGAGATACAGGCGAACGGATTGGCGCCGGACGAACCGGCAAGCCGCACCGTGGAGGTGGAGGCGTTCTGCTCATGGTCGGCATGGAGGATGAAAATCCGGTCCATTGCCTTTTCCACTGCCGGAACCACTTCGTAATCCTCGGCAGGCACGCCGAAAGTCATGCGCAGGAAATTGCCCGTGTAGCTGAGCGAATTCTTCGGCTGCATGAAAGGCTGGCCGACTGCATACTTGTAAGCCCAGGCCGCGATGGTGGGCATCTTTGCAATCAGGCGGTGACTGGAGATCTTGCGATGCTCCGGATCGGAGATGTCGGTGCTGTCGTGATAGAAGGACGACAGCGCGCCCACCACGCCGCACATGATCGCCATGGGGTGCGCATCACGGCGAAAACCCTGGAAGAACTGCCGCATCTGGTCATGCAGCATGGTGTGATAGGTGATGGTGTTGGTGAAGTCGGAATATTCATCCTGGCTGGGCAGCTCGCCGTTCAGCAGCAGGTAGGCAACTTCCATAAAGCTGGAATTTTCCGCCAGCTGGCCGATGGGATAGCCGCGATGCAGCAGCACGCCTTCCTGACCATCGATGAATGTCAGCGCGCTTTCGCAAGATGCCGTGGACTTGTAGCCCGGATCGAACGTGAACTTGCCCGTCTTGGCGTACAGCTTGCGGATGTCGATGACATCCGGGCCGCAGCTGCCTTCCAGCGTGGGAAAATCGTGGCTCTCGCCACCTACCGTCAAATCCGCCTGCTTGTCAGCCAAAGCCGTTCTCCTTCAAATATCTGATTTAGGGGGTTGAGCGCGTGTCTCAGCCGCCTGCTTGATCGTTGATCCGTGCCAGGCTTTCCTCTCTTCCGAGAAGAACCAGCACATCGAAAATTCCTGGCGAGGTTGTTTGCCCTGTCAGCGCCGCGCGGAGCGGCTGTGCGAGTTTGCCGAGCCCAAGCTCAAGCTCCTCCGCATAGGCTTTCAAACTGGCCTCCAGCGCCTCGATTGTCCAGTCCGTTTCTGCCTGCAACCGTTCCGAAATGGCACTAAGGCGCTGCTTTGCCTCGTCATCCAGCAGACTGGCCGCCTTCTCGGTCAGTTCCAGCGGGCGCTGCTTGAACAGGAAGGAGGCTCCCTCGGCCAGTTCGTTGAGATCGCGGGCGCGCGTCTTGAGCTCCGGCATCGCCTTCGTCAGCAAGGCCTGGTCGGCATCGGGGCCGATCAGCGGCGCGACAAGACTGGCAAGCCGGGCATCGTCGGCGGCACGAATGTAATTGCCGTTCATGCTCAGCAGCTTCTTCATGTCGAAGCGGCTCGGGCCCTTGTTCACGCCATTGATGTCGAACAGCGCGATGGCCTCTTCACGGCTGAACTCTTCCTGGTCGCCGTGGCCCCAGCCAAGCCGCAGGAGGTAGTTGAACAGCGCCTCTGGCAGGATGCCCATGTCGCGATAATCGCGCACGCCCAGCGCGCCATGGCGCTTGGAAAGCTTGGCCCCGTCGTTGCCGTGTATCAGCGGCACGTGGGCATAGGTTGGCTCTTCCCAGCCATCCTCGATACCCTGCATGGCGCGGATAACCTGGATCTGGCGGAAGGCATTGTTCAGATGGTCGTCACCGCGGATGATGTGGGTGCAGTTCATGTCCATGTCATCTACCACGACGGCGAGCATGTATGTCGGCGTGCCATCCGCGCGCAGCAGGATGAAATCATCGATTTCGCGATTATCCACCTTCACGCGGCCCTGCACGGCATCCTCGATCACCGTTTCGCCGCCCTCGGGCGTCTTGATGCGGATAGTAAAGGGCGCACCTTCCGGCGCTTCGGAAGGATCGCGATCACGCCAGCGACCGTCGTAGCGCAAGGGCTGCTTCTTCGCCTTCTGCTGCTCGCGCATTTCGGCAAGCTCTTCGGAAGAAGCGAAGCACTTGTAAGCCTGCCCGTTCTCCAGCAGCTTCATCGCGACTTCGGCGTGGCGATCCGCGCGCTCGCTCTGGTAAACAGGCTCTTCGTCAAACTCGAGACCCAGCCAGTCCAGCCCTTCCAGGATTACGTCGATCGCTTCCTGCGTGGACCGCTTCTTGTCGGTATCCTCGATGCGCAGCAGAGCCTTGCCACCCAGGTGGCGGGCATAGAGCCAGGAGAACAATCCCGTGCGGGCGTTGCCGATATGCAGAAAGCCCGTCGGGCTGGGAGCGAAGCGCGTCACAACCAGACGCTGATCGGAAACCTTGCCACTCGAACTTGCCATATCTGCTTGTTTCCTGTCCCGTATTCTCATGGCTACAAAGCATCCGCCATTGGTGCCGCTGGGCGACTATCCGGGCGATGCTGCGCCGCAGCACACGCATTGGCGAAAGCTGCGCGGTTTGTCCAGTATCGCGGCGCAGGCTGAGCAATTCCTTGCCTCTTCCGGCTTTGATCGCGGGCCGTGGCTTGCCGTGGCGCTTGCTGCGGGAATCGGTGCGTGGTTCGTGCTGGGCGATTCCACGGGATGGGTGTTGTCGATTGCCGCCGGGCTGATGACGGCGCTTGGCGCTGCTGCCCTGTGGAAAGGGCAAGAGGAGCGGGTTCACCTGGTGGGCGCACTGGTGGCGTGCGGCCTGCTGTTTGCGTTTGGCACCGGCCTCGCGTGGAGCCGATCCGAAATCGTGGGCGCACAGGCGTTCGAGAGGCCGGTGTACGGCAGCTTTCAGGGCCGGGTTCTTCAACGCATTGAGCAACCCGCGCAGGACCGGGTTCGACTGGTTCTGGCGACGCGCGATCCTGATAGCCAGCAACCTGTAAAAATCCGGGTGAACGTGCCCGTGGAGAAGGATCTGCCGGATCTGCGGGAGAACGCCGTGGTCGAGCTTCAGGCGCGGCTGATGCCTCCAGCTGCGCCCATGCTCCCCGGCGGATATAATTTCGCGCGGACGGCCTGGTTCCAGGGTCTGGCGGCAACCGGCAGCGTGCAGGGCGAAATTAGCGTGCTCGAACCTGCCCAGACACAGTCCGACCCGATAGCGTCCCTCCAGCGAATACTTTCAAGCCACGTACGCACACAGCTTGGCGGCTCTGCCGGATCGATTGCCGCAGCTTTCGCCAGCGGAGACCGGGGCGCGATCAGCGAGGCGGACGAGGATGCGATGCGCGATGCTGGGTTGACGCACCTGCTTTCCATCAGCGGGCTGCACGTCAGCGCCGTTATTGCGGGCACTTACCTGCTCGCCATCCGGCTGCTGGCCTTGTGGCCCTGGCTGGTGCTGCGCGTCAGGCTGCCCGTGGCCGCGGCCGGTATCGCCGCGCTGGCGGGGATCGGCTATACCTTGCTGACAGGCGCGCAGGTTCCCACCGTACGCAGCTGCATCGCGGCCCTGCTGGTTCTGGGGGCACTTGCGATCGGGCGTGAACCGCTCTCGCTGCGAATGGTGGCCGTGGCTGCTGTGGCGGTGATGCTGCTGTGGCCGGAAAGCCTTGTAGGCCCAAGCTTCCAGATGAGTTTTGCCGCCGTGATCGCCATCGTGGCGCTGCATAACAGCGAACCGGTGAAACGCTTCCTGCAGGCAAGGGAGGAAAGCAAGGCGGCATGGCTGGCGCGCCGAACGATCATGCTGCTGATCACCGGAATGGTGATCGAAATCGCCCTCATGCCCATCGTGCTGTTCCATTTTCACCGCGCGGGCGTTTACGGCGCACTGGCCAATGTCATCGCGATACCGCTCGTCACGTTTCTTTCGATGCCGCTGATCGCTGTCGCGCTGGCGCTGGATGTGGTCGGCCTGGGCGCTCCGGCGTGGTGGCTGGTTGGCGTTTCGCTGGATGCATTGCTGGGCATTGCCCATTTCACCGCCGATCAGCCGGGCGCGGTGAAGCTGATCCCGCAGATGACCGGCCTGACATTCGCGCTGTTCGTGATGGGCGGCTTGTGGCTGGCACTTTGGCGAGGGCGCGCACGCCTGTGGGGCTTTGCGCCCGCAGCTGTTGCCACGACCATGATCGCGTCTACCCCCATTCCCGATCTGCTCATCTCAGGTGACGGAAGGCATGTCGGTATCACGGGAGAGGATACGCGGCTGCTGGTGCTGCGAAACACCGATAGCGATTACACACGCGACAATCTGATGGAACTGGCGGGCGTAACTGGCGAGCCACTCGCCCTGGATAATTGGCCCGGCGCTGAGTGCAGCCAGGATTTCTGCGTCATCACGATGGAACGAGGTGGGCGCGACTGGCATGTCCTGATGAGCCGAAGCAGGAACATCGTGGGAGAACGCGCGCTGGCGGCCGCTTGCGAAAGGGCGGACATCGTCGTGTCGGACCGGTGGCTGCCGCGCAGTTGCGAACCACGCTGGCTGCGGGCGGACAGGAGGATGCTCTCGGAATCCGGCGGTCTGGCCATTGTCCTGGGCGAAGAGCCGGACATCCGCCGCGTTGCCGATAGCCAGGGCGATCACGGCTGGTGGACTGCGCCCGAAACCGACCGGCGCTAGAACGGGGAAGGGCGGCACCCGCGAGGGATACCGCCCTTGTCGAAATGCTCTATCAGCAGGAACAATGTTGTCAGTGGTAACGCCGCAGAAGACCGGCCAGCTTGCCCTGAACCTTCACCTGCTTGCCCTCGTAGACCTGCGGATCGTAGGACGCATTGGCCGGATCGAGGCGGATTCTGCTGCCATCGTGGAAGAGATACTTCAGCGTTGCTTCCTCGTCATTCACCAATGCGACCACGATATCACCGTCGCGCGCCGTATCGGCTTTCTTCACGAGAGCGAAGTCGCCATCGAAAATGCCGGCCTCCACCATGGAATCGCCGCTCACCTCCAGCGCGTAATGTTCGCCCGAACCAAGCAGCGCGGCGGGCACCGGCAATGTCTGGCTGTCTTCCAGCGCCTCTATCGGCACGCCTGCTGCAATGCGGCCATGCAGGGGAATCTCGATCACGTCATTTGCAGGTTCGGGATTGCTGGCTGGCGGGGTGGTGACCTTCGCCACGGTATCTGCACCCCTGGCGCCGACATCCTCAGGCATCTTGACCACTTCAAGCGCGCGCGCACGATTGGGCAAGCGACGGATGAAGCCGCGTTCTTCCAGAGCGGAAATCAGGCGATGCACGCCGGACTTGCTCTTGAGATCAAGCGCTTCCTTCATCTCTTCGAAACTCGGAGATATGCCGCTATCTTCCAATCGGCGATTAATGAACAACAGCAATTCGTGTTGCTTGGCAGTCAACATGAGCCAGGTCCCTCAGTAATGTTCCAAAGTGGGAACGAATAAGGAACAATTAAGAAACAGATTCGCTCAAGTCAAGCGATACCGCCATTCTGGATCGAATAGATTGATACGGGATCATGGATATCTGCCGGTGGGGCATTCACCGGCCGATGGATCAGGATCTGCGCCTTGGCGAGAGCATTGAGGCCGCTGCTGTCCTGCTGGCTCAAGGGGAAGGCAAGGCCGCCCTCGAGATAGCCGCGTAGGAATTCCGCGCGGTCTCCGGTGCCCGGCATCTCGCTTCCGGCAAGGGCCGTCATCGCTTGCGGTTCCGGTTGCTCGGAACCCGCCATGCGCCTGAGAAGGGGTAGCAGAAACAGGAAGGCGGTAACGAAGCCGGACACAGGATTGCCCGGCAGGCCGATGATCCATTGCGGCCCTTTTCGGGCGACCAGGAGCGGTTTGCCTGGCTTGATCGCCACGCGCCAGAAATCGATTCCGGCCCCCCACTGTTCCAGCGCCGGGCGGACGAGATCGTGATCGCCCACGGATGCGCCGCCGCTGGTAACGATGACATCGGCGTCGCCTGCACGGTCAAGGGCGTCCATCATGGCGTTCATCGTATCGGCCACCGGGCCAAGGCGGATAACATCTCGGGCAAGCGGGCGCGCCAGCGCTGCCAGCATCGCGCCATTGCTGGCCGGGATCTGGTGATCCTCGCAGGATGCCGGATCGGCAACCAGTTCGTCTCCCGAATCCAGTATGGCGAGAGATGGAAGCCGGAAGGTCTCCAGCCGCGCATTGCCCGATGCGATTGCCACGGCGATCTGGGCGGGATCGATGCGGCTCCCCATCGCAAGCAATTCCTGCCCGGCACTGAAATCAAATCCGCGCCGCCGGATGTGGCGCGGCGTTGGGCCATCCCGCGATGTAAGGCGCAGCGTATCGCCAGATCGTTCGGCATTCTCCTGCAGCAGCACGGCGCAGTCCCCCGGCGGCATCAACGCCCCCGTCGAGATACGCACCGCTTCTCCGGCTTGAAGTTCGCTCCTGTAGGGATGACCGGCAGCGCTTTCGCCCACGACCTGCCACGGTCCCTCCGTATCGCAGCTCCGAACGGCGTAACCATCCATTGCGGAGAGATCGGCGGCGGGCTGTGTGCGCGCGGCGAAGAGAGGCTGTGCCAGATAACGGCCCAACGCCTCTTCGACATCGAGAGTTTCCGTTCCGATGGGGCGCGCGGCCTCGTGCAGGCGTTCCTGCGCATCTTTCAGGGAGATCGGCTTCGGAGGCGTCACTATGCGCGCCAGTCGCCGCTTTTTCCGCCGGTCTTTTCCAGCAGCCTGACGTTCTCGATCGTCATGCCCTTTTCCAGTGCTTTTGCCATGTCGTAAAGCGTGAGAAGCGCGATGGACGCAGCGGTGAGCGCCTCCATCTCCACGCCTGTCCGGCCTGTCAGCGCGGCACGGGCGGTTACCTCGACGCCGTTTTCCTCAAAGCTGAAATCGATCGTGACGGTGTCCAGCGCGAGGGGGTGGCAAAGCGGGATAAGGTCGCCGGTTTTCTTTGCCGCCATGATGCCTGCAATGCGGGCCGCCGAAAGCACGTCGCCCTTCGGCCCGCTGCCGTCCCGCACCGCGGATAGCGTGGCGGGAGACATGCGGATACGGCCCGCAGCAGTGGCACTGCGCACTGTTTCGGCCTTGCCGCCCACATCCACCATGCGAGCCGCGCCCTTGTCGTCCAGATGTGTAAGTTCGCTCATGCAGGCGACCTATCGCAGATCGCCTGTCACGGGCAACGGGTTAACTGCGCAGGCTTTGCGGAACCTTTCCGCCATTCTCGGCCAGCTTATCCATCACGTGTCGATGCAGAGCGATGTTTTCCTCTGCCGTGCCCGAATAGTCGTTATCGCCCATTTCGTGCGCGAGTTCCTTGCGGTTCTCATAGCTGGGATCGAGACCGACGAGCTTCATCAGGTCCACGATGGAGGTTCGCCAGTTCAGCTTCTCGGCACCTTCCATCCGGTCAAGGCGGGCTTCCACGTCCACTTCGCTGATTTCCTCGCCCTTGGGCTGCGCGCGGCTGAAACCACCCGTGCCCGGCGTCGACGTCCTCTTCGGAGCTTCCTGCGCCTTTGCCTCGGAGCCGAAGATTGCATCCTTGATCGAACTGAAAATACCCATGGGTGTCCTTTCCTTGAAATCGCCCGGCTTCACCCGCCAACTGTTGCGCGGCGATCGGCAGGGCCGGGCCTCGGGAAACTAACCGTTGAGCAGTGAAATGGTTGCCTTCTCGATATCGTCCTGACGCATCAGGCTTTCTCCGACGAGGAAGCAGCGCACACCGCTTTGCGCAAGCAACTGGCAATCCGAATGCGAGTTGATGCCACTTTCACCCACCAGCAAGGCATCTTCCGGCGCCAGGGCGGCAAGGCGCTGCGTCGTGGAAATATCGGTACGAAAAGTCTTTAGGTCACGATTGTTGACCCCGATCAGTCGTGATCGCAGCCTGGTAGCTGCGCGCTCCAGCTCTCCCTCGTCATGCACTTCTACCAGCACGTCCATGCCGTGAGAGATCGCTGCTGCCTCGATTTCGGCCATGACGGAGTTTTCCAGCGCGGCGACGATGATGAGAATGGCATCCGCACCCAGCGCCCGGCTTTCGGCGACCTGCCATGGATCGACCATGAAATCCTTTCGCAATACGGGCAGGGCGCAGGACGCGCGGGCGTCCGTTAGGAAGTCCTCATGGCCCTGGAAATATGGCGCATCGGTGAGGACCGAAAGGCAGGCAGCGCCGCCCTTTGCGTAATCCATCGCGTGCTGGTGCGGGCGGAAATCGTCACGGATCAATCCCTTGGAAGGCGATGCTTTCTTGATTTCCGCGATCAATCCATACCCTTCGCGGGACTCTTCCTCCAGCGCGCGGCGGAACCCGCGCGGGGCCGATGCACCGGCGGCAAGGCGTTCCAGATCCGCCAGGGTCTTCGCTCCCTTGCGAACGCGAACTTCCTCGCGCTTGGTCGCGCAGATTTCTTCAAGCTTGTTCATTTCGCAGCGGCAATCCAGCATTCGAGCAATGTCTTTGCCAGACCCTTGTCCAGCACTTCGGCAGCTTCTTCGGCGGCGTCTTCCCAATCCTCTGTCTCGCCAGCGACGATCAGGGAGGCAGCGGCATTGAAAACCACGGCATCGCGATACGGGCCAGGTGCGCCCATCAGGAGGGCTTCCAGCGCGCGGGCATTATGCTGGGCATCCCCGCCACGAATGGCCTCTACCGGTGCATGGGGCAGACCGGCATCCTCGGCCTTCACGCGGCGCATCAGCACCTCGCGGCCCTGAACGTCCGCCACTTCATTGCCTTCGTCCAGGCTCAGTTCGTCCAGCCCTTCGTCGCCAGAGACAATGAAGGTGCGTTCCGTACCGAGGCGCGCCATGGCGTCGGCATAGATCGGCACATAGGCGGGCCGGGCAATGCCGATCAGCTGGCGGCGCACCCGCGCGGGGTTGGATAGCGGCCCCATCAGGTTGAAGATGGTGCGCTTGCCCAGCTTCTGGCGGATGGGCTGGATGCGCGCCATGGCCGGATGATGGTTCTTGGCAAACAGGAAGCAGATGCCGATCTCGCGCAGCGTGTGCTCCGCCGTGCGGCCCGCTGCATCCATGTCGAGGCCCAGCGCTTCGAGCGTATCGGCCGCGCCGGCCTTGGAACTGGCGGCACGGTTGCCATGCTTTGCCACCGGTACGCCGCAGGCGGCCACCACCAGCGAAACGGCGGTGGAGACGTTCAGCGTGTGATGCCCGTCTCCACCCGTGCCGCACACGTCGATGGCGTTTTCAGGCGCTTCGATCGGGATCAGCCGCTCTCGCATGGCGCGCGCTGCGCCAGTAATTTCCTCGGCACGCTCTCCGCGATCGGAAAGGTCGGACAGGAAGCGCGCAATTTCCTCGTCGGACGGTTCGCCATCCAGCATGGCGCTGAACGCGCTGTAGGCGGCATCTTCCGTGAGGGGATGCTCTACGTCGGGCAGGGTGCTCATGCGCGCAACCTTTCGGGCAGTCCCGCCTCGATGCCGCAGAGCCTGCAAAAATTGGCGAGCAGTTCGTGGCCGTGCTGCGTGGCGATGCTTTCTGGATGGAACTGCACGCCGTGGATCGGCAGTTCGGTATGCCGGAACCCCATCACCGCAGTGCCATCCAGGCCCGGCGTCTCGCTGGTTGCATTCACCGCCAGGCTTGCGGGAATATCCTCCACGATCAGGGAGTGATAGCGCGTGGCGATGAAGGGCGAGGGCAGGCCGACGAAAACGCCGGTATCATCGTGATCCACGGGCGACGTCTTGCCATGCATCAGCCCGCCGCGTGCAACCCTTCCGCCGAAATGCTGGCCGATTGATTGATGGCCAAGGCATACGCCCAGCAGGGGCCGCCGCGCATCGGCGCAGGCCGCCACCAGATCGAGGCTGATCCCCGCCTCGTTAGGGGTGCAGGGGCCAGGCGAGATCAGGATGCCGGCAGAACCCTTTGCCAGAGCCTCCGACGCGGTCAGATCGTCATTGCGTACCACCTCTACCTTTGCGCCCAGTTCCATCAGGTAATGGACGAGGTTGAAGGTGAAGCTGTCGTAATTGTCGACAACGAGGATGTCGGGCGTTTCACTCATGCGCCTGCCTTTGCCTTTCGCGGCCCTGCGATCAAGCGGATTTGCCCGCCAATTCATCGGTGGCGCGAACAAGCCCGTCGATAATTCCCGGTTCGGATGCACTGTGCCCGGCATCGTGCGCGATCCGCAGGTCTGCCTCCGGCCAGGCCTTCTTCAGTTCCCACGCCGAAACGGGCGGCGTGCAGATATCGTGGCGGCCCTGCACGATGATGCCGGGGATGTTCTTCAATTCGCCTGCATTCTTCAACAACTGGCCTTCCTCCAGGAAGAAATCCTCCAGGAAGAAGCGCGCGCAGATGCGGGCGAAGGGCACGGCCTTGGATGGATCGGCAAAGCTGTCCAGCAACTCTTCGTTCGGCAGCAGCGTGGCGACATTGCCTTCCCACATCGACCATTCGCGCGCCGCATCGAGGCGGGTCTGCTCGTCATCGCTCGTCAGCCGCGCGTGATAGGCTTTCACCAGGTTGCCGCGCTCTGCTTCGGGGATCAATCCCGTGAACGAATCCCATTGCTCGGCCATGATCTCGCTGGCACCGTATTCGTACAGCCAGGACTTTTCCTTCTGGCGGCCGAGGAAAACGCCGCGCAGCACCAGTTCGCTGGTGCGCTTCGGATGCGCCTGCGCATAGGCGAGGGCGAGGGTCGCGCCCCAGCTTCCGCCGAACACCTGCCATTTTTCAAACCCGCACATTTCGCGCAGGCGCTCCATGTCCTCCACGATACGCCACGTATCGTTATGGTCGATCTCCGCAAAAGGCAGCGATTTGCCGCAGCCGCGCTGGTCGAACAGCAGCACGTCGTAAAGCTCCGGGTCCCACTGGCGGCGATGGTCCGGGCTGATCCCGCCGCCGGGGCCGCCGTGCAGCATCACGGCAGGCTTTGCGCCCTTCGTGCCCACCCGCTCCCAATAGAGCGAGTGACCTTCGCCAACGTCCAGCATGCCGCTGTCATAGGGCTCGATTGCAGGATAGAGATCACGATACTGGGTCATTGCTGGTCCTCCTGGTCGGTGACGACGATGATGGGGCCTATCGGCGCGCCGGTATCCTGCCGGTCACGGGCCGGATCCCATAGCTGGGAAACGCTGCCATCCAGAAACAGGGCATTGTCGACGTTCAACACATCGCGATAAAGCCGCGCAAACTTGCCGAAGCTGACCGGCGCCTCGCTGATGACGAAATGCGCGCGCCCGGCGGCATCCACGCCCACGCCATTGCGGATCTTGCGGCTCGTGCCATCGGGATCGAAGGCCGGGTGAAGCTCTCCATTGATCACCAGCATCGGGCCGGACTGGGTGGCAAAGGCTGGTCGCTCGTCAATGTCTCTGGCGAAGCGCTGCGTATCCCACACCCGCCACGGGCCGTTCACGCTTTCCCCGAAGAAGACGCCGTTGGGCAGGAGATGGAAATTGCCCGGCCCCTCGTTCTGGTTCAGCACGCTGAGGCGCATTCCATCCTCAACGTAATATCCGATGGGGCGGCCTTCACCGTCATACATGCCGCCGTTCATTGCCATCGCGACCGCGTCTTCGGAATTATCGTTCTGCAGGCCTTCCTCCAGCGCGGGGAGGGAGCGGTAGGGCTGGTCCGAATCTTCAGGCGAAAGATCCATGGCGATGGCATGCGCGCCCGGTTGCGCGATGCAGTGGGTGAAGGGCGTATCCTCGAACATGATCGGTTCGCAGATGGATACGCGAGCTTCCTCTGCCTCTCCGTCGGCGCGGATGGAGCAGGCGGACAGCGCCAGTACCGCAGCACCAAGGGCCAAACGCCTGACGGTCGCCCTGGTCACTGGCCGAACCTCGGTTCGCTCGCCACCTCCACGGCTTCGCGAGCGGCGGCGATGAGGGCGCCGGCCTTGTGGCGACATTCGGCAGCCTCGTATTCGGGCACGCTATCGGCGACGATGCCTGCGCCTGCCTGCACGTGCATGGTGCCATCCTTCACCACCGCGGTGCGCAATACGATGCAGCTATCCACCGATCCATCCGGCGCGAAATAGCCGACGCCGCCTGCGTAGGGGCCGCGCGTTTCCGGCTCCAGCTCGGCGATGATCTCGCAGGCGCGTATCTTGGGCGCGCCGCTGACAGTTCCGGCAGGAAAACCCGCAAACAGCGCATCCAGCGCGTCTTTGCCCTCTGCCATCTGTCCCACAACATTGCTGACGATGTGCATCACGTGACTGTAGCGTTCGATGGTGAAGCTGTCGGTCACCTTCACGCTGTCGGCACCGGCCACGCGGCCCACGTCGTTGCGGCCAAGGTCCAGCAGCATCAGGTGCTCTGCACATTCCTTCGGATCCGCCAGCAGGCTGATCTCGTTCGCCTTGTCCTCGCTCTCGGTCTTGCCGCGCGGGCGCGTGCCGGCAATCGGCCTGATGGTGACTTCCCCGTCGCGAACGCGCACGAGGATTTCCGGGCTGGAGCCAACGACGGCAAAGCCCGGCAAATCCAGAAAGTAAAGGAAGGGCGAGGGGTTCACGCGCCGCAACGCGCGGTAAAGCGCGATGGGCGGCAGGGGGAAGGGGCAGGTGAAACGCTGCGCCAGCACCACTTGGAAGATGTCGCCAGCGGTGATGTAGTCCTTCGCCCGCAGCACGATGCGGGCGTAGTCGTCCGGATCCATCACGGCTTCGAGGTCCAGCTCGGGCAGATCGGCCATGCGCTGCGTATCGGGCACCTTGCCCGCCAGCTTGCGCAAGGTTTCGTCGATCATCTCCGTCGCGCGCTCTATCGCTGCGTCCGGATCGCCATGCTCCGCCCAGAGCGGAGCGGTTACATACAATGCATCCGTCAGCCGGTCGAACACCAGCACCAGGGCAGGGCGCGCGAACAGCATGTCGGGCAGGTCCAGCTCGCTCTGCGCGGCGCGGGGCAGGTTCTCGACCAGCCCGATCGTCTCATAGCCGAAATAACCCACCAGGCAGGCGAGGGCGGGCGGCAAGCCATCCGGCATATCAATCCGGCACGCATCCGCCAGCGCGCGCAGTTCGCCCATCGCATTGCCATCCAGCGGGGAAAAGGCATCGCGATCATCGCGCCATTTCGGATTGATCTCTGCCCTCGGGCCGGTGGCCCGGAACAGCAGGTCGGGATCCAGGCCCAGCAAGCTGTATCGGCCCCGGATTTCTCCACCCTCGACGGACTCCAGCAGGAAATCTCCGCGACCCGGCTCGATCAGTTTCAGCGCCGCGCCAATCGGTGTTTCGGTGTCCGCAATAACCCGCCGCCAAACGATCGTGTTACGGCCGCCCGAAAGGGCCTCACGCGCGGCCGCGGCATTCAGCGGATAGGCAGACATGCGAGAAAAGCCCTAGTTGCCCGAACCGGTCAGCTGCGCACGAACGGCCTCGATAGCCTGGTCGTTCAGTTCGACCTCGAAGGACGCCTCTGCAGCAGCAAGGAACTGCTCCAGATATTCGTTCTGCGACGCCTGGCCCAGCTGCTGGCGGGTTGACTGGATGATGGGATCGCCCTCTGCCAGTTCCGGCGCCTCGATCTCGTCAAGCTGCATCACGAACCACGTGCTGGCATCGTCAAGCCGGACGCGCTTTGTCGTACCCTCAGCCATCGAGAAGAACAGCAGGGTGGCGCGAGAGAGCTGGCCCTGTTCGGCAATCTGCCTTCGGTTCAGGCGCAAGGGTTCGGGGCCAGGCAGGCTGACGTCTTCGGCTGCCACCGCTTCTGCAAGGGAAGAGCCTTCTTCCACCCGTTGCAGGATGCGCTGCGATGCGGCGCTGGCGGCGTCCATGCCTTGATCGCGGCGCCATGCGACTTCCAGGCGATCCCTGATCTCTGCCAGCGGCGCTGCCGCGCTTGGCGTGATTTCAGACACTTCGAAAATGAGGAACTGCTCGCCCGGCACGATCTCTGCCAGCAGCGGGCTGCCCTCGTTCATCTCGAATGCGGTGCCGATCACGCGCGACAGTTCCTGCGGGGCCTGTTCCTGCGTGCCATAGATAACGCCATCGGAGGTGAGCGGCTGGCTGGATACTACGTCCACGCCCAGATCGGCCGCAGCTTCGGAAAGGCTGCGCCCGTCGGCGAATTCATCCTCAATACGCTCGGTCAGTTCGTTCAGGGCAAGCCTGCGACGTTCCTGGACCAATTGCTCACGGATGTCGCCGCTCGCCTGCTCCAGCGACTGTCCGCTGATCTGCGAAACATTGTCTACCCGCAGGACATACCAGCCAAGATCGCCGCGAATCGGGCCGACAAGCTCGCCCTGATCGGCAGCGAAGGCCGCGCTCGCCACTTCGGTGGAGGCCTGCGATTGCAGGGCGTCCTGCTCGATTTCGGAAAGCGCCACCGTGCTCAGACCCTTGGCCTGTGCGGACGCGGCAAGAGAGACACCGCCTTCGACTTCGTCGATCACGGCCTGCGCGGCCGCCTGTGTAGGAAGCACGAGCTGCGTGAAACTACGCTGCTGGCTAGCGGCATACTGCTGCGCATCGCGCTGGTAGCGGCGGGCAATCTGTTCCTGCGTTACCGGGGGAAGATCACCGACAGCATCGATGCCGAAAGTTACGTAGCGAAGCTGACGCCTTTCGGGCCGGATATAGGCCGAGCGATTGCCCTCGTAATACTCGCGTAGCTGCTCTGCCGTGGGATCGCCTTCGGGGGCAAAGGCGGCGGCGGGCAGGGCGACGACGTTGCCGCTGCGCGTATCGTTGATGAGCTGGGCATAGCGGCGGTTCAGGCTGGCGGGCAGGCTGGCACCATGGCCGATCGGCAGGATCAACTGGCGGGCGTAGAGGCCCATCGCCAGATCATCGAGAACGGTTGCCTCGGAAAGGCTGAGGCGGCGCAGCGCCGCGCGGAAGGCATCGGCACTGAAATTGCCATCCACGCCCTGGAAAGCCGGAATACCCACCAGTTCGCTGTTCACCAGCCTGTCTCCCGCACGCAGGCCCAGTTCCCTGCCGTATTCGGCAATCGCCGCACGGCTCACCATCTGGTCCAGCACGTCTTCCAGCCCGCCCTGCGCCAGGAACTGTTCCATCGTCAGCGTGGGGTTGTTGGCGCGGGCCTGCTGATGCGCATTGTTCACATTGGTGATGAGATCGGCAGTGGAAATGCGGCGATCCCCCACGACAGCCACACGATCACCGCCGGTAACACCGCCGAACACGCCGGTGTTCGCCACGTCGGAACTGGCGAAGGCCACGGCGATCAGGCCGAGGAACGCCAGCGTGACGCCGATACCGATCTTTGACTGGAAGAACTTGCGGAAGAAGGTGATCATCGATTTTGTCGTTTTCTGTGCTGTGGGCCGGCCGGGAAAACCTGCGCCGAGTTAGCGGTCGCCTTATCCGCCCTGCGACTCTCCCGCAACAGGCAGAGCAAGCTTTCCCGCAAAGTGGAAAAGCAACTTTGACAAGCCGGTGGCCGCAGACTAGCGCCCTTCAGTACCTAAACGGAGATGTTGGCCTGTCCGCATCATTCGACAGAACTAAATTCACGGAAAAAACAGACAAATGTCTATTCGACCCTACATCGTCGGCAACTGGAAAATGCACGGTACGCGGGCCATGCTGGCAGAAGCGCGCGCAATCGATCGCGCGGCAGAGCGGCTGTTGAAGGTTGAAGTTGCCTTGGCACCGCCGTTCACGCTGATTCATGCAACGCGCAAGGAAGCGAATCTGATCGCCATCGGCGCGCAGGATGTTCACCCCGCAGATGGCGGCGCGCACACCGGCGACGTTTCGGCTGCAATGGTGAAGGATGCAGGCGCAGGCTTCACCATCGTGGGCCATTCTGAACGCCGGGCGGACCATCAGGAAACCGATGCGATCGTGAAGGAAAAGGCCGACGCGGCAATCGACGCGGGCATGAACGTGATCGTCTGCGTCGGAGAGACCGAGGCAGAGCGCGATTCGGGCAAGGCGGAGGACGTTGTGACCGGCCAGCTCGCCGGTTCGCTGCCCACCGGCGAAGCTGTCGTGGAAAAAGTCACCGTCGCGTACGAGCCTGTCTGGGCCATCGGCACCGGTCGTACGCCCACGGTGGAAGACATCGGCGCGATGCATCGCAAGATTCGCGAGAAGCTGGTTTCGATCTATGGCGAGGAAGGCGCGAGCGTGCGCATCCTTTATGGCGGTTCGGTGAAGCCTGAAAATGCTGCCGAATTGCTGGCTGCCGATGAAGTTGGCGGCGCGCTTGTCGGCGGGGCCAGCCTCACGGCGGAAAGCTTCCTTGGCATCATCATGGCATCCGCCGAAGCGCAGGAAGAAAAATCCTGATCGATCCCCGCTGAAGCGCGCCCCTTGTGACCGCGCGCTTACGCGACTACATGCGGCGCACATCACCTGCCGTATTCCCAATAGAATTGCCCGAAACACAACATGACCCTGTTCATCTTCCTCACCGTAATCCAGGCATTCATTGCTGCCGGCCTCGTCATCCTCGTGCTGATGCAGCGCTCGGAAGGTGGCGGTCTTGGTATCGGTGGCGGCGGTAGCCCCGGCGGGCTCATGTCGGCACGCGGCGCGGCAGATTTCCTGTCCCGCGCCACAAAATGGTTCGCGATCCTGTTCGTGGCGCTTTCCATCGTGCTTGCGGCGGTTGCCGTGGACGCATCGGGTCAGCGCGATTTCGACGATACCCTGGATCGCTCGACCTCGGCACCGGCAACGAATGACGATCCGATCCCCGGCGATCCCGGTCTGGATGGGGAACCTCCGGTCGATCCGGTTCCGCAGCCCGACGAAGATCCGCTGGCTGATCTCGCCAATTGAGCACATCCCTGCGGGCAAGGTGCCTGCAGTGGTGAAAACTTTACCCAAAGCGCTTGCGCCGAATCCGAGTGTGAGCTTAAGGCCCGACTCCCATGGCGCGGTACATTTTCATAACCGGCGGCGTGGTCTCCTCGCTCGGCAAAGGTCTCATGGCAGCATCCCTCGCTGCCCTCCTCCAGGCGCGTGGCTACAAGGTCCGCATTCGTAAGTTCGATCCGTATCTCAACGTCGATCCGGGCACGATGAGCCCGTATCAGCACGGCGAGGTCTATGTGACCGACGATGGCGCGGAAACCGATCTTGACCTCGGCCATTACGAACGCTTCACCGGCGTGTCCGCGCACCAGAACGACAACATCACCTCGGGCCGTGTCTATCGCGACATCATCGCCAAGGAGCGCCGCGGCGATTACCTCGGCGCCACCGTGCAGGTGATCCCGCATGTGACGGACGCCATCAAGGAATTCGCCCTGGCCGATCAGGGCGATCACGATTTCATCCTGTGCGAAATCGGCGGCACGGTGGGTGACATCGAAAGCCTTCCCTTCATGGAAGCGATCAGGCAACTTCGGAACGAGCTTGAGCCAGATCAGACCCTTTCGGTACACGTTACGCTGGTGCCCTACATCGCCGCTGCTGGCGAACTGAAGACCAAGCCCACGCAGCACTCCGTTCGCGAACTGGCCTCGCTCGGCATCAAGCCCGACGTCCTGCTGTGCCGCTGCGAGCATCCCCTGCCGGACAGCGAGCGGCAGAAGATCGCCAATTTCTGCAACGTCCGCATGGAATCGGTGATCCCCGCGCTCGATGCCAGCAGCATCTATGCCGTGCCCCAACAATACCATGGCGTTGGCCTGGACAGCGAAGTGCTGCGCCATTTCGGTATGCTGGGCACCTCCAATCCGCCCGATCTCGCCCGCTGGACGGACGTGGTGGACCGCTACGAAAACCCGGAAGGCGAAGTCACCATCGGCGTGGTGGGCAAGTATGTCGGCCTGCCCGATGCGTACAAGTCCCTGAACGAGGCGCTGGTACACGGCGGCATGGCCAATCGTACCAAGGTCAACATCCGCTGGATCGATGCCGAGGTGTTCGAGCAGGAAGACGCGGAAATTGCCGCCGCGCTGGAGCCGATGCACGGTATTCTCGTTCCCGGCGGCTTTGGCGAGCGCGGCTCCGAAGGCAAGATTGCCTCTGTGCGATTTGCACGCGAACGCGGTGTCCCGTTTTTCGGGATATGCCTCGGCATGCAGATGGCCTGTATTGAGGCGGCCCGTAACACCGCCGGAGTTTCCGCTGCATCGTCGACCGAGTTTGGCGAGACGTCCGAACCCGTCGTCGGCATCATTACCGAATGGATGAGCAAGGAAGGCCTGCAGCAGCGCTCTGCCGAAACCGATCTTGGCGGGACCATGCGATTGGGCGCTTATGAGGCGAAGCTGGCAGGCAACAGCCACGTTTCCCGTATCTACGACGATGCAGAGTCTATTTCAGAGCGGCACCGCCACCGCTACGAGGTCAATTCGCATTATGTGGATGCACTGGAGAAGGGCGGCCTCATATTCTCAGGCATGTCGCCCGATGGCCTCCTGCCGGAGATCGTCGAACGGCCGGATCACCCCTGGTTCGTGGGCGTCCAGTTCCATCCCGAACTGAAGAGCCGACCGTTTGAGCCGCACCCATTGTTCAAGGGCTTTATAGCCGCCGCACTAGCGCAATCGCGACTGGTTTGAACTGATCTCCTACTGATGCGCAGCGAGCTGAAATCGTTATTGCGCCATTTCGGTTCAGTGTCGAATATTCTTGCACAGAACAGCCGTTAACGGATAGTGCGGATCAAGGGCTAGATTGATTGGCAAGGCGGCAGCATTACTGTCCGTTCATTCTTTTCGTATTGAGTCCTTCGGACTGTTTCGACCGGTCCAGCGCGAGCAACAGGGGCTCAATGCGCTGCTGGTTCGGTCTTGCTCGCTGAAATTGGCTGTCTTTTGCGACCCGGACAGCTTTTTTCAAGGGCGAGTCGGCGCTAGATGCGTCGAGGGGGCGGAGCTTTAGCGAGCTCCGCCCCCAACTTTTTCAAGACATCAGTAGTGTGTAGATCAGGCAGCGTCGGCCTGATCGTCGCCCTTTTCCTTGTTCTCCACCACCTTCAGCGAGCTGTCACCGATGGAGATCTTCTTCGGTTTCATCGCGTCAGGCACTTCGCGCACCAGATCGATGACAAGCAGGCCATCGGCGAGATCGGCGTTATCCACGCGCACGTAATCGGCCAGTTCGAAGCGGCGTTCGAACCCGCGATTGGCAATGCCGATGTGGAGCATCTCGCCATCGGCAACTTCGTCGCGCTTCTTGCCCTGCACGGTCAGCAGGTTCTGCTGCGCCGTGATATCGAGATCCTGGCGCTTGAAGCCGGCAACGGCGATCGTGATGCGATACGCATCCTCGTCGCGGCGCTCTATGTTGAAGGGGGGATAATTGTCGCCGCTGTTGCGGGCGTTGTTCTCCAGCAGGTCGAACAGGCGGTCAAACCCGACAGTGGAACGGCGATAAGGGGTAAAATCCATACGGTTCATTTGAAACAAATCCTCTTCTGAGCAATTTGAGATGTATGCGGACCCGCTTTCGGCGTCCGCACGATCAAGATAGGAAAGCGAAAAACCGCTTTCAAGAACTGTCGCCACACCATGTTCAGGGGAATTTCGTGAGCACGCCAAAGGTAGAAATCTACACCAAGATGTATTGCGGCTTCTGCCATCGGGCGAAGAGCCTGCTGGACGAGAAAGGCGTGGAATACGAAGAATACGACATCTCGCTGGGCGGTCCCAAGCGCGATGAAATGCGCGAGCGCAAGCCCGACGCAAACACCGTTCCGCAGATCTTCATCGACGACCGGGCCATCGGCGGTTCGGACGAACTCGCCGCATTGGAGCGTCAGGGCAAGCTGGACGAGCTTCTCGGACGGTAAGCAGCCATGACAAGGATCGCGGTTCTCCAGATGACATCCGGCATTTCGCCGGAGGCCAATGCCAATACTATCGCCCGGCACGCCGAAAAGGCGGCCGGGGAGGGCGCTGATATGCTGTTCACGCCCGAGATGGCCGGCCTGCTGGACCGCGACCGACGCCGGGCAGCCGAGCATATCGTGCCGGAGAACGAAAGCCTCGTCGTCGAAAAGGTAGCGAATGCCGCACGAGAGGCGGGTATCTGGATATCGCTCGGAATCCCGGTTCTGCGCGATGACGGGCGCTGGGCCAACCGCTCACTGCTGTTCAACGATAGCGGCGCAGTGGCCGGTCGTTATGACAAGATCCACATGTTCGACGTTGAACTCGACACCGGCGAAAGCTGGCGTGAATCAGCAGCCTATGCGCCCGGGGACAGGGTGGTGGTGGTGGATGAAACGCCTCTGGGCCGTCTCGGCTTGACCATCTGCTACGACATTCGTTTTCCTGCGCTTTTTGAAGAACTTGGCCGCCAACGCTGTGATGCTATCGCAATTCCGGCGGCTTTCACCGTTCCGACGGGCAAGGCGCATTGGCACCTCCTGCAACGGGCTCGCGCCGTCGAAGCCAGCGCCTTCGTTATCGGTGCGGCGCAGGTCGGCACACACGAGGACGGGCGTGTCACCTACGGCCATTCCCTCGTTGTCGATCCGTGGGGGCAAATGGTCTTGGACATGGACGGGGAGGCAGCGGGAATGCAGCTGTGCGATATCGAGCCTGCTCGTATCGAGGAAGTGCGCAAGCAGTTGCCCAGCCTTGCCAACAAGCGCGATATCCCTAAATCACCCCGAACATGATTGTTTATGATCTTTCCTGCGACCAGGGCCACCGGTTCGAGGGCTGGTTTGGCTCCTCTGACGATTTCGCCTCGCAGAAAGAGCAGGGGCTGGTTTCCTGTCCGCAGTGCGGATCGGAACAGGTCAGCAAGGCACCCATGGCGCCCGCCGTGGGCCGCAAGGGCAGCCAGCAGCATAGTGTTTCCAGGCCGGACGATCAGGGCGTGTCGAACACCCCGATGACGCCCGAGGTTGCGAAGGCTCTGGAAAAGCTGGCCAAGGCACAGGCGAAGGCGCTGGAAAACAGCACTTGGGTGGGTAAGGATTTCGTCGAGCAATCGCGGTCCATGCATTATGGCGAGCGTGAGCATACCGCCATCCACGGCGAGGCAAGCGTCGACGAAGCGCGAGACCTTCTCGACGAAGGCGTGCCCATTGCGCCCCTGCCACTGCCTGTCGCTCCCCCAGAGGACGTGAACTAGGTAAACTGCGGCGGTGTGGTGCGCCCGACAGGATTCGAACCTGTGGCCCCCGGATTAGGAATCCGATGCTCTATCCGACTGAGCTACGGGCGCATTCAGTAGCCGTTTAGTCGCGGCCTTTGCTTGGCACAACCATCAAAACCGACGCAAAAAAGGGCCCCTCCCGAAGGAGAGGCCCCATTCTTTTCAGGTTTGAACCCCGCGCTTAGAAGCGGACGTTCGCACCGAAGTAGAAACGACGACCGTTGGTGTCGTAGAACTGGCTGTTGTAGCCACCACCCGAAAGCTGACCCAGCGACGGGTCGGCTGCCGTGTTGATCCCGCCCAGTGGCGGAGCTTCGTTCAGCAGGTTGTCCACGCCGAAACGGAAGTTGACCGTTTCATTGACCGCGAACGAACCGTTCAGGTTGAAAAGGTTGTAGCTGGGGAAGCCGGTGGTCGGCGTAGGAGCGCCGATTTGAGCTTCCGTTGCGTCCTCGATCGAGGGCAGATGCTGCCACTGGATGCCGAGATAGGCCGGACCCCAGTTGTAGCCGAGCGTCGTGAACACACGATACTCGTAATTGCCCCCGTTAAGGCCGTTCTCACCGGTTCCCAGCGTGCCGACATAATCGACCTGATCGAGAATACCGTCCAGAGCCGTCGACTTGAAGTCGATGGCATAGGTACCCAGCACGTTGAGGTTCAAGGTGCCCGGACCAGCTTCGAGAGCAAGATCCAGGGCAACGTCGATACCCGAAAGGTCAAACGCACCGTTGTTCACGTAGGTACGCTGAACGTTGCCGAGAGCACCCGTGGCGTTACGCGGTACCAGCTGACAGAACTGCGAGTTCGCCACTTCCTGGGGGCTGCCGCCGAATTCGGGGTTCAGCAGCGGATCGTAGCAGGACCGCAGGGCAACACCCACGGTCTGCAGGCCGATCGCATCCTCAACGCTGATCTTGTAGTAATCGACCGTCAGACGAGCACGAGAGATCGCGCCACCGAAGTACGGCTGAACAACTGCACCAACAGTCCAGGTGTCAGCCTTTTCCGGAGTCAGGTTCGGGTTGCCGACACTTGTCGGGAAGGCGAAGCCGCCCGTACCACTGTCCTGCACGCCCGAATAATACTGCTCGTCAGCATCCGGGTTGCCGCTGGCCTCCATCTGGATGCGGCAGATCGCTTCGACCTTGGCGCCGTTTGCATTTCCGCCTTCGAACTGGTCCCCCGGCTGGTTAGCCGAGAAATCGAGCGGGTTGGCCAGCGAGCAGGGGTCACCCACCGTGTTACCGCCGAAGGTTTGCTGGGCCTGCAGGAACAGCTCGCCGATGTTGGGTGCGCGTTCAGCGCGGTTGTAACCGCCACGGAAACGCAGCCAGTCGGTAACTTCCCAGTCGCCCAGGATCTTGTAGGTGTAGCTGGTTCCGGTGGTGGAATAGTCGGAGATACGACCGCCCACTTCCAGATTCAGCTGCTGCACGAAGGGCAGGTCCCGGACGAGCGGAATGAGAAGCTCGCCATACAGTTCATGCACGTCGAACGCCGCATCGACATTGCCACTCGGGTAGATGCCTTGGGCCTGATCGAGGAAGGAACGGCCCTGCGTGGTCAGCGTGTCATTGTCGAACTCGAACTGGACTTCACGATAGCTGGCACCGATTGCGGCGCCGACTTCGCCGGCCCAAAGCTCGAACAGACCGCCCGAGATGTTGGCTTCGGCAATGGTCTGCGTGACTTCCGAACGGTTCTTCAGATCGGCACGGATGGCTTCAAGACAGTCCTCCGAGAATCCGTCTTCCGGCGGATTGAAGAGGTTGAGGCCCGAAGTACACGTGGCAGTCGAAGCGCCGAAGCCGAAGTTCGGAGCACCCTGGTTACCGGTCTGGCTGAAACCGCGACCGAAATTGGGTGCGCCCAGCACAGCCTGGAAGCGTGACAGCGAGTTTACGCCAGTCTGCCTCGCGTAGGTCGACGAGATGCCGTGGCTTACGAAGGTTTCCCAGGCGAAACTGGTGCCGGGAATGAAACCTTCGAGGCCTGCCGTCAGGTTGTATGTCGTGACATCGGTGAACGTTTCACGATCGTCAAACAACAGCGATTCGAGCTGGAATGGCGCATCGGGATTGGGGCGACTATCGAGCAGCGTCTGCAGATCGTCAGGCAGTTCGCCCGGATCGAGCTGCGTCGGGTCGATATTCACGGTCCAACCACCCACGGCCGGCGAAGGCTCGTTGCGGGTAAAGGTCTCGACGTGGCTGAACAGCGCCTGGCCGAACACGCCAACCCAGTCGTTGATCTCGTAGTTGCCGCGGGCAAACGCATTGTAGCGCGTCAGCGGCAGGATCAGGTAAAGGCTGGTATTGTTCGAGCCGATCGCGCCGTTGATCGTCTGCTTGAAAGGCAGGCCGTCCAGCGGCAGATCGAACTGGTCGTTGCCGAAGTTGGACGGCGTGCCGTTTGCACCGATGGTGAAAGCCTGGCCGGTCGTCGGATTGACATACACGTTCACACCCGGAGTGCCGTTGGGGCCATTCGGGAACACCGTGCCGAAATCAGGCTGGTTCGGGCCGAAGCCGAAGTTAATGCCCGGTGCCGGAATGAAGAACTGGCCGCCGGGAATGTTGGGATCGGCATACAGATCGGTGTACCAGTCACGATCACGCTGGAAGTTGGCTTCGCGCGTGTTCATCGACATGGCCAGCGACACGTTGCCGCGACCGTCTGCAAAGTCGGTGCCCATGATGCCGGACAGCTGGTATTCGAAGTTGTCGCCTTCCTGCGTGATACCGAACTGGGCATCCAGCTCGAGACCTTCGAAATCCTTCTTGAGGATGAAGTTGGTCACACCGGCAACAGCGTCGGCACCGTAGGTTGCCGATGCACCGCCAGAGATGGTTTCGATACGCTCGATAGCAGCGGACGGGATGGTGGAAATGTCCACCACGCCAGAGGCGTTGCCCGGCGTGCCGCGACGGCCATCGATCAGCACGAGGTTACGGTTGGTACCGATACCGCGCAGCGAGATCGTTGCAGCACCCGGCGTGTTGGTTGCCGTTGGCTGGATGTCGCCGCCAGCGGTAGGCGTCTGCGCCGGAACGAACTGCGGCAGCTTGTTCAGGTTCGATTCGATTGCAGCGGTAGAGGACTGCTCCAGCAAGCCCTCGTCCACGGTAACCATCGGGCTGTTGGAATTGTAGTCCTGCGTCGCGATACGCGAGCCGGTGACCACGATGCGCTGCTGCGGCACATCCTCTTCCTCGCCAACCTGCACGTCGTCGCCAACGGTGGCGTCCTGCGCCATGGCTGGCACCGCCATGATCATGCTGCCGGCCCCTCCGGCCAGCAGCACAGCTTTGAAAAGCTGCTTGTTGCTAAAAGTTCTCACTTTGTGCTCCCTTCACAGTGATGGCGCAGGCGCGAAGTGCGCTCTCGCCAGATTTCATCGGCCCACGCAATAGGCGCGCAAGATCGACCGAAGGCATGACAATGCCCCGGCGAGTTCGCGCGGCTGACGTGTTTGATGTTCAGATACGGGTGCGGAACAAAGGCATGCGAACGCCGACGTCGTCGACCCTCCAACTGCGCTGGAATGCGCTGTGTACATGCTAATTCCTCCCCCGGTGGCACAGACTTGAATCGCGCTGGGCCTTACCGGTTTCCAGCCATATTCGGGCTTGTTGATTGTGTCTAGTCGGTGCGTGACCGGAATGTGGAAGCCATTCCTCGACAGCGACCAAAGAGTAGTGCTTGCGGCACGAACGAGCAGAAGCCTTCACGTGTGTGAAATTATATTAACCTGTCAAAACAACAAGATAAGCCAATAATTGGCGAGTTTTGAGGGGAATGCGCAATAAAGTGTTGCCTAGCTGCATCGCATTCCAAAATGATAGGCAGGTGGCTTGTTGATCGAGTCCGAAGTGCGTGGCCCGGACGTGTTTGCATGCTGCAAACTTATACGATGCCGCGCTGTTCAAACTGAAAAAACTTGCCTAATGATCGTTCGCGCCGGAAATGTTCGGAATAATATCAACAGGCCCGTGAGAGGAACGCGATGACAGTCAAGGCAGAGGATGTCCCCAAATGGCGCCAACTGCTATTCGCTCACGCCAAGAACGTTTATTCCAACGGGACGCGAGCCAATCCGGCTGATGAAGACTACGACAGTCTTTTGACCATGATGGGTCCGATGGCCGATGAGGCCATGCGCATCGTGGAGGCATTTGCCTATGGCGCGCGTGCTGCCGATGGCGTTTCAGGGGAGGGCATTGCGGCCCCTCCGGAATTCGAGACCCGACTCTCCATCATCCTGAACGGCCTTGCCCCTGAGGCGGAGACGCAGGTGGCCGGTGGAGAAGGCCCGACCTCGGTCATCCAGATCGACTTGTGGCAACTGCTTTACAAGGTCCGCGAGAGCGCCGAACTTTCCTATGCCCGCGAGATCGATCTCGTCGAACTCGATCGCCGCATACTCTTCCTCCTGCGCAGCCAGGGTGCACTCGTGCCAGCCGATATTTCCGGAGCGGTGGGTGTGGACAAGGCGCAGGTGAGCCGGTCCGTAAAGCGCTTGCTGGAACTCAAGATGGTAGAGCGCGACCAGATCCGCGCTCCTGTCAGCCTGACGCGAAAGGGCGCAACGCTTGCAGACCGTCTGCTGCGGCTCGCGGAACTCCGCAATCGTGAGCTCACTTTCGATATTGGCGATGAAGAGCTGGCGGCATTCTTTGCCGTGATCGAGAAGTTGCTGCGGCGCGCTGTGATGCTTTACGAGCAGGAGCGCACGCTGAACCAGAACGACGTGAAATCGCTCAATCCGTTCACCATCGATCCCGATTACGATCCCGATGCCGAAAAGTCCATCATGATTGAGCGCAGTCGCATCCTTGCGCCGCTTATGACGCTTTCCGCTTATTTCAGCAGAAGTGGAGCATTGACCTTCAAGCGCCTGACAAACCTATCGAATTTCGAAAGCTGGGTGCTGAACGAAATCGCGCTTGATGCGCCCATCGACTGGAACACGCTGGTTTCCAGATTGGACCGTGATCACAGCCAGGCCGGCCGCACGATTACCGCATTGATCGAGCGCGGACTGGTGGAGCGCAGCGGCAAGCCGGGCAGGCGGCATGGCACTTTCAAGCCGACCAAGGAGGGGCAGCGGCTCATCGAGATCATCCAGGAAGCAAGCCGCCATCGGGGCGCATTCCTGATGGCGCCGCTGTCAGTGCCGGAGCGCAAGAAGTTCGACGCGACTTTCGAAAAGGTAAGGCGCAACGCTGTGGTGCAGCTCGAAAGAGAGCGCACATTCGACGAACTCGATCAGGATGCGAGCAACCGGTCCTGAAGGGGAGGGCGTAGCCCTCCCTCCAGTTTACCTCACCCGTTCGACACGTACGGAGCGTTGATCGTCGAAGGTCATCAGGAAGCTGCCGAGCGCGGCGCGATCGATCTCGATACTGTCTCCGGGGCGCGGCGCGCGGTAGGCGAACGGCACACTTTCGGAAAACAGCCATTGTGCGCCATCTTCCAGGGTAAGCAGATAGATCCCGCGCTGGCGCTCCTGAACCGAACGCACGCGGGCGCGCATCTCGTCCATCTGGCTGGCAGGCCTTTCGAAACGGTCTGCCGTGCGAACATCCTCGCGCCCGAAGCCGGACGGGCCGCGCGTGTCCACAGGTGCGCCGCGGCCGCCTTGTGGTGCTTCCATCTCTCCGGGAACGGCAGGGCGGGCCTGGCCGCCGGCCGCGCGGATATTGTTGTCGTAACAGGCAAGACGGGCCGTTGCGTCATCGATCTGCGCGCAATTGCGCAGGATGTTGAGCACGATGGCATCATCGACCTGTGCCGATGCGGGCGTGGCCACGAAAGCCAGCGGAAGGCTGGCAATGGAAACTGTCAGGGCGCGAAACGCGGTCATGGTGTTGGGAAACTCCTCTCGTCAGCCCGCGTGATGGCGCGGAAGGGCGCGAGGTGCAAGGGTCTTGCGGCGCGTCGCTCGCGCCGCGAAACCTTTTTCACCAACCATCTACATGTCAGGCGTCGACAGACTTTGCGTCGCTTGCGTCAAGCACGCCGCGCTTGATCTGGTCCCGCTCGATGCTTTCGAACAAGGCCTTGAAATTGCCTTCACCAAAGCCGTCGTCACCCTTACGCTGGATGAATTCGAAGAACACCGGCCCAACCTGCGCTTCTGCAAAAATCTGCAGCAGCAGGCGAGGGGAGCCACCTTCGGTCGTGCCATCCAGCAGGATGCCACGCGCCTTGAGTTCGTCGACTGGCTCGCCGTGATCGGGCAGTCGATCGGGCAGCATCTCGTAATAGGTCTCTGGCGGTGCCGTCATGAAGGGCACGCCAAATTTCTTGAGCTTGTCCCAGGCGGCCACGAGATCGTCGCAGATCAGAGCGATATGCTGGATTCCCTCACCGTTGAATTCGCGCAGGAACTCCTCGATCTGGCCCTTGCCGCCTTCGCCCTCTTCGTTCAGCGGAATGCGGATCTTGCCGTCGGGAGCCGTCAGCGCCTTCGAGGTCAGACCGGTATATTCGCCCTTGATGTCGAAGAAGCGGATTTCGCGGAAGTTGAAAAGTGTCTCGTAATAATCCGCCCAATATTCCATCCTGCCGCCATATACATTGTGCGTCAGGTGATCGATCACATTGAAGCCGGCACCTTCCGGATGCCTCTCCACGCCGTCGAGATATTCGAAGTCGATATCGTAGATGGAGAGGCCCTTGCCCTCCTCGTCCTCGTAACGGTCGATCAGATACACGATTGCACCACCGATGCCGCGAATGGCCGGGATGCGCAGTTCCATCGGGCCGGTTTCCACCTGCACCGGCTCCGCGCCGCGTGCGAGCAACTCGTCGTATGCCTTCGCCGCGTCTTTCACGCGAAAGCCCATGCCGCAGGCCGAGGGTCCGTGTTCGCGGGCGAAGAACCAGGCTGCGCTGCGCGGCTCGTAATTGGCGATGAGGTTGATCTGGCCCTGCCGCCACAATTGCACGTCTTTCGAGCGGTGCGAGGCAACGTGCTTGAAGCCCATGGCTTGGAACACAGGTTCGATCTGGCCCTTTTCCGGTGCGCAGAATTCCACGAATTCAAAGCCGTCGAGGCCGATGGGATTTTCAAAGAGATCAGTCATGGTTTCAAATGTAACCTTTTTGATGTGCCAGTGCAATATCCAATCGACCCGTCACGCTATCCGCAGGTTCCCGCGAAATGCGCTTGAATCCGCAAGGTGTTTGTGATTCAAGCTGAAGCATGAAAAGGACCCGCAAGGAAATCGTGAGAGAGCGCATCGTGAATGCGGGTGCATTGCTCGTTCTCATGCTTATCGGGGGACTGGCGCTTGTCGGCCCGTCCGGCATCCTGGCGTGGGGCGAGAATGCCTCTCAACTGGAAGACCATGGCACGCGCATCGCCGCCTTGCAGGAACGCCGGGCAGAACTGGAAAACCGCGTGGCCCTGCTGGATCCGCACAACGTCGACCCCGATTACGCATCCGAACTCGTGCGCGGAAATCTCAATGTCGCCCATCCCGACGAATACGTGGTCGAGCTGGAGCCGATTGATTGAACGCCCCGTAGCCACGCTTATTGGCTCGGGATGCAAGACTTTTTCACCATATCGGTAAATGAGTGAAGTGCGGCGTTGCCTCCGGAGCGCAAGCGCGCTTATAGGCCCTTATCAGTATACAACCGGTGCCGAATACGGCGCGAACCAGGGGATTGCATCTTGGCCAAAGGCTCCACCTCCGGAAGCGGAAAAGACCAGAAGAATGCGGCAGACAGTGCCGCGATGAATTCAGACGGCGACGATAATTTCTCCCTGCGAAGCCTGCAGCACACGCTGGAGGAAAAGAAACGGTTCGAGGCCAGCGAAGACCAGTTGATGCATTTCTACGAGCAGATGCTGCTCATCCGGCGGTTCGAAGAGAAGGCCGGCCAGCTTTATGGGCTGGGACTGATCGGCGGTTTCTGCCATCTTTATATCGGGCAGGAAGCGGTCGCCATCGGGCTTCAGTCCGCTCTCGACAATGATCGCGACAGCGTGATCACCGGTTATCGCGATCATGGCCACATGCTCGCTTACGGCATCGATCCCAAGGTCATCATGGCGGAGCTTACCGGCCGCGCCGCCGGCATTTCCAAGGGGAAGGGCGGCTCGATGCACATGTTCAGCACCGAGCACAAATTCTATGGCGGCCACGGCATCGTCGGCGCGCAGGTTGCGCTGGGCGGGGGCCTGGCTTTTGCGCACCAGTACAATGAGGATGGCGGCCTTTGCCTCGCCTATTTCGGCGATGGTGCAGCCAACCAGGGCCAGGTTTATGAAACCATGAACATGGCGGCCCTGTGGAACCTGCCGATCGTTTTCGTGGTGGAGAACAACCAGTACGCCATGGGCACCGCGGTAAAGCGGTCCAGCGCGGAAACGGAATTCTACCGCCGCGGCGCGGCCTTCCGTATTCCCGGCATGGACGTGAACGGCATGGACGTGCTGGAAGTGCGACAGGCAGCGGAAATCGCCTTCAAGCACGTTCGCGACGGCAACGGCCCCGTGCTGATGGAATGCAACACCTACCGTTACCGCGGGCACTCGATGTCCGACCCGGCGAAATACCGCACGCGTGAGGAAGTGCAGGATCAGCGCGAGCACAACGATCCGATCGAACGCGTTAAAAAGGATCTGGCGGAAGCCGGCATTGCAGAGGACAAGTTGAAGGAAATCGACAAGGGCATCCGCTCCACCGTTTCAGAAGCCGCCGATTTTGCCGAAAGCTCGTCGGAACCGGAACCCGGCGAACTCTACACCGATGTCCTGGTGGGGGAGTACTGAGCGATGGCGATTGAACTGAAAATGCCCGCCCTTTCTCCCACGATGGAAGAAGGCACCCTTGCCAAGTGGATGGTAAAGGAAGGCGATACCGTTTCTGCAGGAGACGTGCTGGCCGAGATCGAGACTGACAAAGCCACGATGGAGTTCGAATCCATCGACGAAGGCACCGTCGGCAAGATCGTGGTGGCCGAGGGCACCGAAGAAGTGAAGGTTGGCACCGTTATCGCCATCCTCGCTGAAGAGGGCGAGGATGCCGCGGACATCGAGGCTCCCTCCGATAATTCGGCGGACAAGGCTGGTGGTGACGAGGTGAAGGACGTCGAGGGCGAGGGCAAGGACGTAGGCCGCGATGGCAACCCGCTCGATCTCGACAAGGCGGCCGCCAAGCCGAGGGCGTCCGATCCCGAGATCCCCGACGGCACGAACATGGTGAAGCTGACCGTGCGCGAAGCGTTACGCGATGCGATGGCCGAGGAAATGCGCCTGGACGACCGCGTGTTCGTGATGGGCGAGGAAGTCGCCGAGTACCAGGGCGCCTACAAGGTAACGCAGGGCCTGCTGGACGAGTTCGGCCCCAAGCGCGTGATCGATACGCCGATCACCGAATACGGGTTTGCCGGCATCGGTACGGGCGCTGCCATGGGTGGCCTTCGTCCGGTCGTGGAATTCATGACCTTCAATTTCGCTATGCAGGCGATTGACCACATCATCAATTCCGCCGCCAAGACGAACTACATGTCCGGCGGCCAGATGCGCTGTCCGGTGGTTTTCCGCGGTCCTAACGGCGCGGCCAGCCGCGTTGGTGCGCAGCATAGCCAGAATTACGGACCGTGGTATGCCAGCGTCCCCGGCCTGATCGTGATCGCGCCCTATGACGCATCCGATGCAAAGGGCCTGCTGAAGGCCGCCATCCGTAGTGACGATCCCGTGGTTTTCCTGGAAAACGAGCTGGTTTACGGACAGAACTTCGAAGTCGCCCAGCTGGACGATCACGTTCTGCCAATCGGCAAGGCACGCATCATGCGCGAGGGCAGCGATGTTACCATCGTTTCCTATTCCATCGCTGTCGGCGTGGCGCTGGAGGCGGCGGAAGACCTGGCGGAGCAGGGCATCGATGCCGAGGTTATCGACCTTCGCACGCTGCGCCCGCTCGATACCCAGACCATTCTGGAAAGCCTCGCGAAAACCAATCGCCTGGTGATCGCGGAAGAGGGTTGGCCGACGTGTTCAATCGCATCGGAAGTGATTGCGGTGTGCATGGAAGAGGGCTTCGATCATCTCGACGCGCCCGTACTGCGCGTTTGCAATGAAGACGTGCCGCTGCCCTATGCCGCGAACCTTGAAAAGCTTGCCCTGATCGACAAGGAAAGTGTGATCGCAGCCTGTCGTAAAGTGACCTACAAGGACTAGGTCCAGTTCACGAGCGGCTGCTGGTAACATACGATTGCCGGCAGCCGGTTTCGACTTTTTGCTTCATCAAAGACGATTGGTATGCCGCGCCACTCGGGCGCGCCGGCTCTTACTCGTCCAGCAGGAAAATCGGGCGCGTGTAGGTGACGAACGGAAATTCGATGCCGGCAAAGCCGAGCACGTTATCGAGCTGATAGGACATCACCACCTGCAATTCGGTCGCGCCTGTGACTCGTTGGGTTCCCGGCGTGGTGACCGTGGCATTGATCCTGTTCTGATCCAGCATGTAGGGCGCGCCAAGCGCCTGATTCTCGGCCCAGGTTTCAAGCTGGGAATTCGATACGGTATTCCCCGTCTGATATTGCACCATGGCATAGCGAGCGACATCGGCAGACACGCCTCGCAGGGCATTATAGTTCTGCATTGCCATGCCCACCTGAAGAACGCCCACCAGCATCAGCAGGAAGATCGGCGCGAGCAGCGCGAACTCCACGGCCGAAGCACCGCGATCATCGCGAAGGATGGTCTTGATACGGATTGAAGGCTTCATGGTATCTATCCCACCTGCACTGTGCGGTTCACATCATAGGAAATGGCCGATCCGATGCCCCAGGATGACCATGTGGGTTCATAGGTGTCGGTCAGATCGAGCTTGATGAACTTGTATTCCATTACGCTGCCGCAACTGTCGGCGACGGTTACGTAATCCGTGGCCGTGCCGCAGCGATAGATCGGCGTCACCGATACGGTGGTGCTGCCGCAAGACGCGGTTCCATCGGTCACGGTTGGCGTCGTCTTCCCGCAGAGGGACGTGGCCACGATGTCACGCACCGTGTTTCGTTCTGCCTGGGTTTCGGGAGCGATCGCGCGCACCACGGCAGCAGCTTCGGCAGCGGCGCTTTGCAGTTCGGTCTGCCGGGCGACCATGGAGCTGGCCTCGAAACCGCCGACGGCCATCACCAGCAATACCGGTGCGACAAAGGCGGTCTCGATCGCCATCGAACCATTTTCGTTCTGGCGGATACAAGCGGCGTGGGCGAGGGCTCTCATCATGCTACGAGCCTTACTTTCGATGCCGTGCTGACCACGGTGGTGTCTTCGGTGGAATCCGCCGGACAGAAAGTCTGCATGTCGGTGGTGCCGGTGATGGTGATGTTGTTGGCAGCGATCATCAGGCACTGGCTGGTAACGCCCGCCGTTCCCGCAAAGAACACCTCGCTTTTCGGGAAATACATAGTGCCGTTGAGGATGGTGTTGGAATTCCCGTTGAATTTCTGGCCATTGTTGCCCGCACCGGGGCCGTCGCGATCCTCGAACACCAGCATGCCGGCCAGGTCGTTGGCATCGGAAGCAGACACGCCGACATTCATCAGGTCGGATGCCGTCATCGCCGTAAGGTTTACGTCTGCGCCGCCGTTGATTGTGATGGATGCACCATCATACAACACGAACATGATGCCTGCGCCGTTCACCTCATGCTGGCCGTTGATCCGCAGTTCGCCGCCCATGATGTTATAGACGCCGGGGGCAAAGGCCGTGTCGCAACCGATATGTATGTTGGAATAGGTGCCGGGCCGCACATTGCCGGCCTGGCCGCCTTCCTGCACCACGATATTGCTGTATTGCGTCGTGCGGGTGAAGTCGCGGCGCTCCCATTTCTTTTCCCGGCCCTTGCCACCAAGATCGCGCCAGGAACCGTCTTCTTCCGTTTCTGTGCCTTCTTGCGTGCCATTGGGGACGACGAGCCCTTCATCCATGCTGTAAACATTGGAATCTTCACGACCGTTGGCGTTGTCCCAAGGATCCAGATTGTTGGTATTGGGGCCGCGCCAGTAGCTGTATCGTGTGATGGTGCGCATCTGCACGTCGGCAAACGTCGTATCATTGGCAGAGGAGCAGCTATAGTTGCGCGAAATCCGCGATTCCGAAGGGTTCGGCGGCGATAGTTCGGCAAACGGATCGTAGAGACCGCTCATGTATTCCATGATCACGTCATCGGTGTTTTCCTTCAGCCAATCGTCCACGCCGCCCGCGGAAAGGATCCAGCCCGCTTCCACTTCGGGGTTGCCGTTTACCTTGATCGCCAGATCGTCGGTAGATAGCGCCGCCATGCCGCAGCTGGCGGTAAGCACCGCGCTGCCGCCGATGGTCACGGCGCCTTCGTCATCCTCGTCGATAGCGATCAGGCAGGAGGTGAACGTCACGCCTTCCTCGAAGCTTGCCTGCGCATAGGCAGAGATGGTCGCGGCGTTGCCGGTGATAAAACCGGTGAAGGGCAGCTTCTTCGATGCGGTGACGGACACCGCAACGGAATTGTCGCTGCCACCTGCAAAGTCGGCCAGCTGCACCAAGGGATCGGCGCTGAAATCCTCCGTGACAGACAGGTTTGCCGCGAACTCCTGCTCGCCGCGCTGAACGTATGTCGTCTCGGTATCGGGATCGGCAGCAGCCCACGCGCCGGCAACGGCTGCCTGGTCCACCGCGAACTGCAATTCACGTTTCCACATGTACCACTGCGTAACGTCTACGCCGAGGCCGGCTCCGCCAATCAGGACAGGCATTCCCAATGCCACCAGCATGGTTGCATTGCCGCTCCGGCATGAAGTGATGCCCTTCATCGTCTCACGCATGAATTTGAGAATCATCGGCTACACCTGCAGATAAATTACTAGAGGCTGCGGCATTAGGAGCCGTGTGGTTTCGCTTGTGTAACGAAGCAGGGTTAACAGTTTGTTCGCCCCGACTGAGATTACGCGACAGCACGTAGAGGCTTTGACACGTCGCCGCGTTTCGGGTGAAGGGCAACGCCATGTCCGCCGATCTTATCGAAACTCTCCCACTGGCCCAGCGCCTGGCGCTGTCCTACGCCCCGCGTGATGCGCGTCCGGCGACGCTGGCTTTCCTCGCGCTGGATACGCGCCTGGCGGGGATCATCCGCGCCGATGGCGAACCGGTGATCGCACAGATGAAGCTTGCCTGGTGGAGAGATCGGCTCGCACAAGCTCCGCAGGAATGGCCGCTGGGCGAACCGTTGCTGGCGCTATTGCGCGAAAGCGGGCTTGATTGCGCAAAGCTATCGCCGCTCGTCGATGGTTGGGAAGTGCTGCTCTCCGATCAACTGGGTAGCGACGCGATTGCGGAATTCGCAGACGGTCGGGCAAGAGGCTGGTCTGCGGTTGCGAGCGCCACTGCAGGACAGGCTGGGGACAATGTTGAAGCAGCGGCCCGGCGGTGGGCAATGGTGGACCTCGCGCTCAATCTTGGCACCGACGAGGAGGCGACAGCCGTGCGCCATGCCGCGCGCGCTGAAAGCTGGAAGCCGCTCACGCTTTCAAGGCCTCTCCGCTCCCTCGCTGTGCTGCACGGACTGGCGCGCCGGGCGATCCTGCGTGACACTGACGAGATGCTGGACGGACCGGGCGCCATGGGGGCGGCGTTGCGGCTTGGAATCCTCGGAAAATAGCCTAACTTCCCGAATCTAAGGGGAATTACCTATGAATCGAATGATCCTCGGCGTTTTTTGCGCCCTGATGCTGGTCGGGCTGGGCCTGTTCTGGATGCAGGGCAGGGCACAGGTCGAGCAGGGCGCTCCGCCGCCCGAGGCGACCGCAGAAGCTGCGCCTGTCGACCCCGATGCCCTGCCAATCGCGGACGCTGCCGACCTGACCGGACCGGCACCGCCCGAGGCCAGCGAGTTGACGCGCGAGCAACGCCGCTTCTTCCGCTACGATCGCAATCGAGACCTGAAGATCACCCGCAACGAAATGCTCTCCACCCGCAGCGATGCATTCCGGCGGCTGGACAAGGACGGCAACAACTTGCTGACGTTCGAGGAATGGGCCGTCACCACCAGCGATCGCTTTGCAGAGATGGACGGCAACGAGGATAACGAACTGACGCAGGCAGAGTTCGCCACCAGCGCACCAAAACCCCGCAGCACTTCCAGCGCGCGGTGTAATTGCTGATCAGGCAGGGACTTTCAGGCTTTCCAGCCACGTGCCGAAATCGGCCTTGGCCCGGTTCGTATAGGCTTCCTTGCGCTCCTTCTTCTTTACCTCGTGGAGGGGCGGGAACAGCCCGAAATTCACGTTCATCGGCTGGAAGTGTGCAGCATCGGCGTCGCCGGTGATGTGGCTGAGCAGAGCACCCATTGCAGTAGTGGCGGGCGGCGGAGACCATGCCTCCCCAATCAGTTCGCCAGCGGTCATCAGCCCGGCCATCAGGCCCACGGCGCTGCTTTCGACATAGCCTTCGCATCCCGTCACCTGCCCGGCAAAACGGATATGCGGGGCGGACTTCAGCCGAAGTTGGCGATCTAGCAATTCGGGGGAATTGATGAAGGTGTTGCGGTGCATGCCGCCAAGCCGCGCGAATTCGGCGTTTTCCAGCCCCGGAATCGTGCGGAAAAGCTCCACCTGCGCGCCATATTTCATCTTCGTCTGGAAGCCGACCATGTTCCACAGCGTACCCAGCTTGTTATCCTGGCGAAGCTGCACGACGGCGTAGGGCCAGCGCCCCTGAGGATGTTCCTCGGTACGGTCGTGCGGGTTATCCAGCCCAACGCCCTTCATCGGGCCATAGCGCAGCGTTTCGATGCCGCGGTCCGCCATCACCTCGATCGGCATGCAGCCATCGAAATAGGGGGTGTTGGCTTCCCATTCCTTGAAGTCGCCCTTCTCGGCGTCGCGAAGGCCTTGCACGAAGGTTTCGTACTGTTCCTTCGTCATGGGGCAATTGATGTAATCGCCTTCTTCATTGGAGGCCGCAGTAGTCTTGTTCCAGCGCGACTGGATCCAGGCCTTGCTCATGTCGATGCTGTCGCGATGCACGATGGGCGCGATGGCATCGAAGAAGGCGAGCCTGTCAGCCCCTGTCTCGCTCACGATGCTCTGCGCCAGGCTGGCCGCGGTCAGCGGACCGGTGGACACGATCGTCATCCCTTCGGCCGGCAGTTGATCGACCTTTTCGCGCACAATCTCGATATTGGGATGTTCTTCAAGCCGCTTCTGCACCTCGGCACTGAACAGATCCCGGTCCACCGCCATTGCGCTGCCTGCGGGGACGCGGGCGATCTCGCCGGCGGACATGATGATGCTGTCCAGCCGCCGCATCTCGTGATGCAGCAGGCCCACGGCATTCTTCTCGTCATCGTCGCTGCGGAAGGAGTTGGAGCAGACCAGCTCGGCCAACCCGTCTGTCTGATGAGCTGCGGTTTGCTCACCGCCCCCGCGCATTTCGGAAAGGCGCACCTTTATCCCGCGCTGTGCAAGCTGCCACGCTGCCTCGCTGCCTGCGAGACCGCCACCGATAATCTGGACCTGATGTGTCATATCGCGCGCAGATAAGGCTTCACGGGCGCTGGCGCAAACGAAGAGGCGCGGCTAGGGCGTTTTCATGCCACACAGAGCCCTGGCCCAGAAACGCCCCTTCCTGTTGCTGAGCGTCGTCGCGGCGCTGGCCTATTACTATCTGCAGGCCACGAAACTGCCGGGTCTTTACCTGATTCCCTTGAAAGGGTTCGCGGTCGGTTTCCTGGCAATCTACGCATGGCTGCGCCACCAGAGCAGTGATGCGCACAGGCTAGCTCTTGCCATGGCAGTGGCAGCGGTGGCGGACATGGCCATCGAACTGGACCTGCGCGCTGGCGCGGCGGTGTTCTTCGTGTTCCATATGCTGGCCGTGTCGGTCTTCATGCGGCATTCTCGCGGAAAGTTGCACGGGGCAGACCAGTGGGCGTTCCTGGCGATACTCGTCATCACGCCGCTGCTCGGCTATTTTCTGCCATATGACCGCAATATTGCGTGGGTCGTGGCGATCTATGCCGTGGCTCTTGGCCTGATGGCGGCCAGCGCATGGATGAGCGACTTTCCAAGGATGCGCGTGGCAGCAGGTGCATTGCTGTTCGTGCTTTCCCACCTGCTGATATTCGCACAGCTTGGCCCGCTATCGGGCAGCGCGGTGCCGGAATATCTGGTTTGGCCGATCTACTACCTTGGCCAGTTCCTGATCACCGTCGGCGTCGTGACGACGCTGCGCAAGCGGAACCCGGAGCTGCGCGTGGTGCATCGGCGGGAGGAGCAGGATCGTTAGGCAACAGGCTCGCTAATGGTGTTTCGGCAGCGGAAGCTGTTCGCGAGCTATGCCGGAAATGATATAGTCGCGCATCTTGCGAAAGCCTTGCGACGTCATCCTGACTTTTCTGGCCCTTCGATCCTCTTTGCACGGGGCGATGGAAATGAAATTCTCGTCCTGCAACAGCCTGAGATAACGCAGCGCCGTGCTATTCGCCACGTGCGCACCGATGCAAGCCTGTTTTACACTTAGTGGACCGCCATCGGTCTGGTGGATGAATACATCGAGCAGTATGTCCCACGCCGGTTCCGCGAAGAGTTCGACGGGGAAGAATTCATCCCGTCGGCGGCGGGCGGCATAAATCTTCCGGCAGATGTCATGCATCTGCGCATCGCTAAGGTTTGCCAGCGCGACCGGGTCCGAATTATCGCTGAAAGGCTCGAACGTCTCTGAAAGGTTGTGTAACTGCTCGGCAACTTCTCTGAGTTTATCCGCAAGATGGCGCGGTGCCATGCTGTCGCTTGAATAAACTTGTGATTTCATCTTGAAATCTCCCATAGTGAAGAACTGCTTCAACTTGGGCTTTGTTCCGGGATGGCGGTATATTCGGGGAACCGAGGTAAGGCTTTCGATCAAGCCCCTTCCTCGTCATCCCCTATATTGTCATCACGGTCGATTGTCGTGGTCGGCGTGGTTTCGTCACCGCCACCGCGCCGTTCGAGCATTTCCTCCACAACGGCTTCCTCGGCCTCATTCTCCGGGCTCTCAACTTCGTCAATGCGTGCTGCGCCGACGATCTTTTCGCCCTTTGACACGTCGAAGATCCGGATACCGGAGGAACTGCGGCCATAGATGGCCCAACCGGAATGGCTTTCAAAGCCGCCTTCCACCATGTGGCGGAAATCGACCGGCAGGCGGATCAGCTTCGCGCGGTCCGTCACCAGCATCAGCTGCATACCGTGGCGCACGGGGAAGCTGGCAACCACCGGACCGTTGCGATCGGGATCGCTGCCGGGCGAGCCGATATTGGTGATGCCCTGTCCGCCGCGTCCGGTGGTGCGGTATTCATAGGCGCTGGAAATCTTGCCATAGCCATTGGCGGTAATGGTGAGGATGAATTCCTCGCCCTCGGCCATCGCCTCCACCTGCTCTGCGGGGAGTGTGGCACCGGCCGCGTTGTTCTTCCACGCAGCCGCGCGCAGATAACCGTCGCGTGTTTCCATGTCCGCACCCAGCCTGTCCAGCACGGCGAGGGACACGACCTTGGCATCGTCTTTCAGCGCCATGCCGCGCACGCCGATGCCGGTCCGGCTCTTGGTCTCACGAGCGTCGGTGGCGGCGAAGCGGATCGCCTTGCCAGCATCGGAGGCGAGGAAAATCTCCTGCTCCTCGTTCAGCAGCCTCACGCCGATCAGCCTGTCGCCGCTGCCTTCAACAAAGCCCATGGCGTATTTGCCTGCCGTGGGGACATTGGTGAAGGCGTCCATCGAATTGCGCCGCACCATGCCCTGTTCGGTGGCGAACACGATGTTGAGCGCATCCCAGTCGTTCTCGTCTTCGGGAAGAGGCAGCACGTTGGTCACGCGCTCTTCATCACCCAACGGGAGCAGGTTCACCATCGGGCGACCCTTTGTCTGCGGACCGCCTTCGGGCAGCTTCCACACCTTCAGGCGATACACGCGTCCTGTATTGGTGAAGAAAAGCACGGGGTTATGCGTCGATGTTACGAACATTTCGACGACGGCATCCTCGTCCTTCGTCGCCATGCTGCTGCGGCCCTTGCCGCCGTGGCGCTGGGCGCGGAAGGCTTCCAGCGGAGTGCGTTTGATATAGCCGGAGTGGGTGACGGTGACGACCATCTCTTCCCGCTCGATCAGGTCTTCGTCCTCGATCCCGTCCCATGCGGGCGCGATTTCGGAGACGCGCGGCGTGGCGAACTGGTCGCGCACTTCCTGCAACTCGGTGCGCATAACGCCATACAGTTTCGCACGGTCAGCCAGGATCGAAAGGTAGTATTCGATCTGGTCTGCCAGTTCTTTCAGCTCGTCACCGATCTCGTCACGCCCCAGCGCCGTCAGGCGGTGCAGGCGCAGGTCGAGGATGGCTTTCACCTGCCGTTCGGAAAGCTGGTAGGTGCCTTCCGTCTCGTCGGCAGACGGCTCGATCGCTTCCACCAGGCGGATATACTGCGCGATGTCGCCAATCGGCCATTCCTTGTCGAGCAGCTTCTGGCGGGCGATCTGCGGGTTCGACGATCCGCGGATCATCGCCACCACTTCATCCAGGTTGGATACGGCAACCACCAGGCCCAGCAAGACGTGGGCACGATCACGCGCCTTGTTCAGCTCGAACTTGGTGCGGCGGGTGATGACCTGCTCGCGGAAGCTGATGAAGCTGGAGATGATGTCGCGCAGGTCCAGCGTTTCGGGCCTGCCGCCGCGAATGGCCAGCATGTTGGCGGGGAAGCTCGACTGGGCAGGCGTGTGCCGCCACAATTGGTTCAGCACCACTTCGGGCGTGGCATCGCGCTTCAGATCCACCACCACGCGCACACCGGCACGGCTGCTCTCGTCGCGGATGTCGGAGATACCCTCGATCCGCTTTTCCTTGGCGGCATCGGCGATTTTCTCGACAAGGCCCGCCTTGCCCACCTGATAGGGAATGGACGTGAGGACGATGGATTGCCGATCGTTCTTGCCGGTTTCAATCTCGTGCCGGCTGCGCATCAGAATGGAACCGCGGCCCGTGGTGTAGGCAGAGCGGGCACCGCTCTTGCCGAGGATCAGCGGAGCGGTGGGGAAGTCGGGCCCGGGAATGATCTCGTGAAGCTGCTCCGTCGTGATGCCCGGATCGTCCATATAGGCAAAACAACCGTCGATCACTTCGCCAAGATTGTGCGGCGGAATATTGGTGGCCATGCCCACGGCAATGCCGCCCGCACCGTTCACCAGCAGATTGGGGAAGCGGGCAGGCAGAACGGAAGGCTCCCGCTCCGAACCGTCGTAGTTGTCGACGAAATCGACCGTGTCCTTGTCCAGATCGGCCAGCAGCGCATCGGCCGGCTTCGCAAGGCGGCTTTCGGTATAACGCATGGCCGCGGGCGGATCCGGGTCCATCGAGCCGAAGTTGCCCTGGCCGTCGATCAGGGGCAGGCGAAGTGACCACGGCTGCACCATGCGCGCCAGCGCGTCATAGATCGCGCTGTCGCCATGCGGGTGATACGAACCCATCACCTCACCCACGATCTTCGCCGATTTGCGATAGGGGCGGGTGGACGTGTAACCGCCCACCTGGGCGGCATAGAGGATACGGCGGTGGACGGGCTTCAGGCCATCGCGCACATCAGGTAGCGCGCGGCTCACGATCACGCTCATCGCGTAATCGAGATAGCTCGTCTTCATCTCGTCGACGATGTCGATGCGTTCGAATTCGCCCGGGTTGCCCGGGGCGCCAAGAGTTTCGGTCTCGTCGCTCACAAACCTACATTTCCATTATCGTTCTGGTTGACGCCAATGTAGGGACGGGGCCCCTTTCGCACCATAGGAACCTCGGGAAAACGCCCCAGAATCCACCCCTTTTCCACACCTCAAACCCGCGAATCTGAATTTGACCGTCTTATCCCGTTAAAACGCCGTTCAGCGCCCGCCAGGTAGGACATAATTGCAATCTCGGTCGTTGTGTGCATGAGCCCACATCCGGGAAAGACGGGCGCCCGAACGCCCGACAGGTTTTACCAGGAGAGAGTTTAGTTATGCTTCGCGCACTTCGTTCCACTCGCAACACTTCCATTCGCGGAACCGTCGCCGGTTTTGCCCTCGCCGTTGCCCTTGCGGGCGGCGTTGCCATGGGTTCGACCGCGTTCACATCTGATGCCGTCTATGCGCAGGAGAATTCGCGCGGATTTGTCGAAGCCTATCAGCCCCTCGCCGAAATGGTGAACGGTGAGGCGCCGAACTATGAAGCCGCACGCAGCGGCCTGACTGGCCTGTACCAGGCGATCGAGAACGAGAATGATCGCCAGGTCGCGGGCAATCTCACGCTGATCGTGGGTAACAACCTTTCGGACCCCACACTCCAGCGCCGTGGCCTGGAAATGATGCTGGAAAGTGGCCTCGTGGCGCCTGAACAGCTTGGCCAGTTCAACTATTTCGTCGGCAGCCTCGCCTATCAGGCGGAGGATTATGCCGCAGCACGTACCGCTCTGCAGGCCGCGCAGGCTGCAGGCCATACCGATCCCGAAACGGATCTGACGCTGCTGATCGCCGATACCTATGCCCGTGAAGGCCAGATCCAGGAATCGCTGAACTATCTCATGCAGGCCGCGAGCGATGCTGAAGCCGCCGGCAACACGCCGACGGAGCGTTGGCTCCTGACCGGTCTGCAACGCAGCTACGACAACGAATTGACGGATGAAGCCGTCAGCGTTTCCGAAGCGCTTCTTCGCAACTATCCGACGCAGACGAACTGGGTGAACACGTTGCAGGTGATCAATGCCCTGAACGAATTCGATCCCGCTGCCCGCGTCGATCTCTATCGCCTGATGCGCAAGGCCGACGCTCTCACTCAGCGGGCCGAGTACGTGCGCTATGTCGAAGATCTCGACCCGCGCGTGATGTCGAACGAAGTGCTGACGGTTCTCGCCAGCGGCATGCAGAACGACGTGTTCACCGCTGACGACGAGTATTACGTCGAAGTGAAGGGCATTGCCGACACACGCGCTCCGCAGGATCGCAGCGGCATCGATAGCATCGTGTCCGAAGGTGAAAGCGGCGACTCGCTCGACGCGATGAGTGCAGGCGACGTGCTTTACTCGCTGGGCAACTTCGCCCGTGCCGAAAGCCTGTATCGCATGGCTCTCGACAAGGGTGCCGATGCCAATTTGGCCAACACCCGCATTGGTATCGCACAGGTAGAGCAGGGCAATTACGCCGCTGCCGTGGAAACCTTCGGGATGGTGGACGGCACGCGCAGCCCGATCGCACGGATGTGGTCTGCCTACGCAAACTCCATGATGTAAGTTCGGGCGGACTACCGCTTAAACAGAAAACGGCGCGAGAAGAATGCTTCTCGCGCCGTTTTTTCTTTGCGCCATCGATATGTCCGTAGAGTTCTAGACGTTGAACTTGAACAGCAGGATATCGCCATCCTGCACGAGGTATTCCTTGCCTTCCTGGCGCAGCTTGCCCGCCTCTCGCGCGGGGCCTTCGCCGCCTAGATCCACGTAGTCCTGATAGGCAATCGTCTCGGCCCGGATGAAGCCGCGTTCGAAATCGGTGTGGATTTCACCCGCCGCCTGGGGCGCTTTCGCTTCTGCAGGCGTGGTCCAGGCGCGGGCTTCCTTGGGGCCGCAGGTGAAGAAGGTCTTCAGATCCAGCAACTGGTATCCGGCGCGGATCACGCGCGTCAGGCCGCTTTCCTGCAGGCCGAGTTCGGAGAGGAACTCCTTGCGCTCGTCCATCTCCATATCCACCAGCTCGGATTCGATGGCAGCAGAAACGACGACGGCCTCCGCGCCTTCCGCCTTGGCCTTTTCGAACACCTGTTCCGAAAGCGCGTTGCCGGTAGCGGCGTCTTCCTCCGCCACGTTGCACACATACAGCACGGGCTTCGCGGTAAGCAGCTGGGCCTGCCTGAACAGGCGCGCTTCCTCGTCGTCATTCGGCTCCACAAGGCGGGCGGGCTTGCCATCGCGCAGCAGTTCCAGTGCCTGGCCCAGCACGCTGGCAAGCGCCTTTGCCTCCTTGTCGCCTGCCTTGGCGCGCTTGGCCGCGTTGTCCACGCGCTTTTCCAGGCTCTCCAGATCCGACAGCATCAGCTCTGTTTCCACCACTTCGGCATCCGCCAGCGGATCGACCTTGTTCGCCACGTGCTGGATATCGTCATCCTCGAAACAGCGCAGAACGTGGACGATCGCGTCCACCTCGCGGATGTTGCCCAGGAACTGGTTGCCCAGGCCTTCACCGCCACTGGCACCTTTCACAAGCCCGGCAATGTCCACGAAGGAAAGTTGGGTATGGATGATCTTTGCGCTGCCGGCGATCGCGGCGATCTTCTCGAGCCGCGGATCGGGCACGGCGACCTGTCCCACGTTCGGCTCGATGGTGCAGAACGGATAGTTCGCGGCCTGCGCGGCCTGCGTTTCGGTGAGAGCGTTGAAAAGGGTCGATTTACCGACATTGGGCAGACCCACGATCCCGCAGCGGAATCCCATAATATATGCCTTCGTTTTATTGAACCGGATGTCGCGCCGCGCCTTAGACGCACCGGGCGAGGAAAGCCAGTACGGCTAAGTCGCGGCAGAGCGATTGGCTCTCGGGCGGCCGATAAACTGGCGGGAGAAGGTCGCGCCTTAATCCTGCATCTTGAGTGCGTATTCGCTCATGAAACGCGGATCGTCTCCTTCAGCCAGCCACGGAGCGCAGGAGCCTACGGCACCGAGCATCTGAACAAGGCCGTCCATCTCGGACTTGGCATAATTGCCCAGCACGTGGCCATGCACGCGATCCTTGTGGCCGGGATGGCCGATGCCAAGGCGCACGCGGCGAAAATCAGGGCCGAGGTGAGCGTCGATGGAGCGCAGGCCATTGTGGCCCGCATGACCGCCGCCCTGCTTCACTTTCACTTTGAACGGCGCGAGATCCAGCTCGTCGTGAAACACGGTCAACGCCTCGATCGGTAGCTTGTAGAAACGCATCGCTTCGCCAACGCTTCGGCCGCTTTCGTTCATGAACGTCGCTGGCTTCAGCAGCAGGACCTTCTGATTGCCGATGCGACCTTCCTGCGACCAGCCCTGGAATTTCTTCTGGATCGGGCCGAAATCATACATGTCGGCCAGCAGGTCGCACGACATGAAGCCGACATTGTGGCGTTGCATGGCATATCGAGGTCCGGGATTGCCGAGGCCGACCCAGAGTTGCATCGGGTTATCCCCTTAGCTGTTGACTAGCGCTCGCCCTCTGGCGGCGTAGCCTGCTGCGGCGCGTTGGCCTGCGCATTGGTGTTGCCAAGAACCTCCATCACGGAGAGATAGAAATTCGCGCAGGTGTTGGCGAAATTATCCCGCTGCTGGCGATTGGCATTGGCGATCAGGCTGGCTGCGCTGCGGAATTGCGTTACCGCCTCTTCCGAAGAATAGTGGCTGAGCCGCCCGGCATAGAATGCCGAGATGATCGTGAGGTTGTTCAGGATATCGACGCGCTGTTCGGGCGTCAGATTGGCAGCCCCGGCAACTTGCGCGCGGCGCTGCTGCATCAGGACGAAGCACTGGAAATCCTGTGGATTGGAAGCCAGCACCTGATTGTTCTGGGCGAGGGCGGGGGCCGGCACAGTTGCCAGCCCCGCACCCAGCGCAAGCGCGGCGAAAGATGCGCGCAAACGCATTATTCGCTCTTCTCTTCCTGCTCCTCTGCAGCGTCCGCATCCGGACCCTGCTCGGTAGCAGCGACACCGCCGGCATCGACCTCTTCTTCTTCACCTTCTTCGCCTTCGTCACCGGAACGCTTGAGAGCGGACGGAGCGACGACGGTAGCGATGGTGAAGTCACGATCGGTGATGGCGCTTTCCGAACCTTCGGGAAGGGTGAGCGCGCTGATGTGCACGGAATCGCCAACTTCAAGGCCCGCCACGTCGATCTCGATCTCGCTGGGGATCTTGTCCGCTTCGCAGACCAGTTCCAGCTCGTGACGAACGACATTGAGCACGCCGCCCTTGGTAAGGCCGGGGCTATCTTCTTCGTTCACGAACACGACCGGTACGTTCACGTCGATCTTCGCACCCTTGGCAAGGCGCAGGAAATCGGCGTGGATCGGGCGATCGGTGACGGGGTGGAGCGCAACATCCTTGGGAAGGGTGCGGACTTCCTTGCCATCAACCTTGACCATCACGATGGAGTTCATGAAGTGACCGGTCATCAACTGCTTGACCAGTTCCTTCTCTTCCACGTGGATGGGAGTGGGTTCTTCTTTGCCGCCGTAAATCACAGCGGGTACACGGCCATCGCGACGCAGCGCACGGGAGGCTCCCTTGCCAGCCCGTTCACGCATCTCGGCCGGCAAATTCAGAGCGTCGCTCATCAGAAATACCTTTCGATTGCAGATACATGTTCCGCCGCGCCTCCAGGGATGACATCGACGGGAGGCGCGCATCTAGCAGGATACGGCGCAAAAGCAACTACTGGATACGCTGCGCGCTGTACCCCCTGTCCTGCAGCAGAGCCACTACGCCGCCATCGCCTATAACATGGCCCGCGCCCACCGCGACGAAGGGTTTGCGCCCGCGCGCCACCAGTTCTGCAATTTCCGGCACCCAGCGCGCATTGCGCTGCGCCAGCAGCACCTGTTGCAGTTCGTCCGAGAGGTTCAGACTATCGTTCACATGCCGTGAGAGCCTGGCCTCGTCACCCGTCAGCCAGGCTTCCAGCATGTCCTCGCCCGAATTGCTCTGGTGCGATTGCGCGACGCCGAACAGCAGGTCGTTCTGTGCGTCGGATGAAAGCTCGTCGAACATAGAGAGTTGTTGCGAGATACTCTCCAGGCCGATGACCTCCGCCGCATCGCGGATCATTGCGCGATCCACTCCGTTTGCAGGGTCGCCGCTGCGCACTTCGCGAGAGAGGATCATGGCCGCCGCCCAGCTTTCGATGCGGCCGAAATCACCGTCGTCCATGTCGGCCTCCTCCATCAGTGCCAGCAGGGCAGGGCGTTCCTGCGGCTCGACACGTTTGCTGAGGGCCGGCATCCCGGGTGTTTCGGAAAGATCGGCGAACAGCGCCGCAGCAGAGGAGTTGTCGAGATCGGCAACTTCCACCACGACCACCCCCGCCATTGCGAAAGCGTCTTCCAACGCCGGGGTACGCCATTCCATACCATCGGGCAGGGCGTGAACCGTGCCGAATATCCATCCCTCTTCGCCGGATGGCGCGGTGACATGCCAGATGGCGGGAGACGCTTCCGGCCAGTCTCTATCCGCAGCAGAAGGATCGCTGCAGCCCGTGAGCCACAGCGATCCTGCACAGATTGCAGCCTTGAGAAGCCTGCCTATCAATCCTGCACGCGTTCTGCCGTGAACCCGCGCTCGGCGAGCATTTCCTGCACGCTGCCGTTACCTGCCAGATGGCCTGCGCCAACAGCAATGAAAACGGTGCCGGGTTCGTCCATGCGCGCATCGATCCACTCGGCCCAGTTGGCGTTGCGGCTCGTCAACAGCGCATCGTAAACGGCGGCGTCTTTCAATTCCTCGTTCAGCATGCTGGCGAGCCCATCGGCATCCCCGGCCATCCATTCGTCAACCATACGCTGGAAGCCTTCACCCATTTCGGGCAGGCCTTCCACCGTCTCGTCCAGCAGGTTGAGCTGCGATTCCATCGGCAGGCTGTCGAGCATGGTGAACTGCTGCTCTATCGTTTCAAACGCCGCACGGTCCTTGCCTTCCACGCGCATATCCAGCTGACGTTCCACGCCAGCATTGGGATCGAAGCCCTGCTGCATCAGGGCAAGCTGCGTCATGGTCATGAAAGCGAACCACGGTTCAAATCCATCCAAGGCCGCGGCAGGAACGCCAAAGCCCGTCAACGCCTCCTCGTATTCGGCGCGGTCTTCCTCATCCATCAGCTCGCGCAGTGTGCCGCCGGTGGTAAGCTGCGCCAGCTGCATCTGCATCTGCGCAATGGCCATCATCTCGGGCGAGGGCGTTTCGCCGGGCACCATTTCGGGAATGGCGCTGGTATCGATCTCGGTCACGAACTGGTCCGACCCGGTCAGCGCCTGCTCGATCGTCGGCGTGTACCATTCCACGCCTTCGGGCAGGAAGTGCACCGTGCCGAACAGGTAGACGGTGGTATCCTCGTCGGACACCTCCCACAGCGCTGGGCCGGTGGGTTCGGCGTGATCGTCAGCCAGGGCTGGCGATGCAGCGAAGGCGAGGGCGAATGCGGAGGCGGTCAGGGCAAGCTTGTGGAACATGAGAGAAGTCCTTTCTGGAAAGAGAGTGCGTGTATTGTGGTATCAGCGCAAGCCAAGTTTGCGCAGGCTATATGTCGCGATGTTGACGCCGAGGGTGGCGAGATAAACGGCGAAATGATTGACTTCGGGGGCAACGCCCACATCGTGAAGCAGCCACCAGATTGGCGCTGCTGCCATGTAGAAATAGATCGAGATCAGCGCGGCCCAGAGATTGTCCATCACGTCCAGTTCGTCGACCCGATGGAAGTAGGACCAGCAGAACCACGTGCAGCCGACAAGAGCCAGCGCCAGCAGCGCAAAGAGCAACCATGCAGGCAAGCGCCCATCGGTGAACATATCGCTGGTATAACCCAAGGCGATACCGAGAATGGCGCTCGCCCCCATGCCCAGCGCGACGAAACGGTAGAACCGGTTCCGGCGGATCTTCATGCGTGTCTCGCCGGAATTGACGCTGTCAGTCATGTCGGTCATCGAAGATCTCCTCGATAGGCATTTCAAAAAGGCGGGAGATGCGAAACGCGAGAGGCAGCGAAGGATCGTGCTTTCCGGTCTCGATCGCGTTCACCGCCTGGCGAGAGACGTCCAGCCTTCCGGCAAGTTCGGCCTGGCTCCAGTTGCGTTCTGCGCGAAGGACCTTGAGTCGATTGTTCATCGGCTATCCTTGAAGCGCAGAAACTGGAAAATGAGGACGAACAGCAGGCAGTAGTATTTGAACGCCTGAGCCATCGCGCTCCACACCGTTATCTCGTCCATGAACAGGCTGAAGGGGTAGGGCGCTTCCGGGGCAGCGGTGATTATAAAAACCACAGTGGCGGCGGCGAAAACAAGGAAGGGGACTGCCACGGCGACGTAGATCATGATGTCCGAAGTCCGATGGAACAGCTGCTCTGCGTATTCGTCGCGCATGAACCGCCCCAGGATCAGCACCGGGGTGACGAAGAAGGCGAAGAATATCAGAATGTACCCGGCAACGATATACCAGCCCGGCAAACCGCCATTAGCCTCGTAAAGCGTGGGTCCGATACTGAACGTCAGATCCAGTATCACGAGGATTCCGGCGAGCAGGCACAGGTCCATCAGCCTGTAATACCAGCGATACCAACCGCGATCCGTCTTGGCAGTGCTGTTCACGGTGTTCATCACAAGGCTCCCGTCAGGCGCTTGATGTTGAAGACAATATAGAAAGCCAGGATGGCGCCGTAGCTTGCCACTTCGGCAGGAAAGTCCTGCTCCCCTCCGGTTTCCTCATGCGCTCCGACGAAACCATCGTAAACGCCCTCGATAAACGGGGCGAACAGCGCGAAGGCAACTATCACCAGGAATGCGGCATTCGCTCCGGAGCTCCAGAGACCAAGCGTGTATTCGTCGCTGCGGCGGGTAAGAAACATGATCAGCAGGCTGGCCAGCAGCAGAAGCACGATCGGCACAACCAGATAGGTGGCTGCGTCGAGGGCAGCGGCCAGCAGCAGCGCAATGATCGCCGCAAGTCCGACCGCGCCCATGAGCAGGTTAAGCGGTGCGCGGTTCTTTCGGGTTTTGGTGCTCATCGCGAATTCGGCTTTCCTGGGACTTGAGAGAAAATCGGGGCCGGCGGGCTGGTGCCGGCCCCGATACCGGCCAGCTTACGCGCCCGGATCGGTTTCGTAAGCGGCAAGTTCCACAGTGCGTGCTTCGGCGATGGCGAGTTCGATCCGCGGGGCAAGCACCTCGGAAAGACTCTCGCGGCAAGCACGCTCGGTCTTGCGGGATGCGATGTCGCGACCCGTTTCACGGCAGGCACGACGAATGGCGTAATCCACGCGCTCGTCCAGCCGGTGCTGATCGGTGGAGCGGGTGAGGTCGAGACCTCGGGTTTGGACTTCGACGGTAACGTCCTGCTCCTGCTGCGTCTGCGCGGCAGCCGGAGCAGCGGCGACGATGGCGGAAAAGGCGAGAGCGGCGGCAGCAATCTTGAACATGGCGAATATCCTCGTGGGTCAGGTTGTATGGTCAGCCTGTCTTAATGTCAGGTTGCCCTTACTTTATGTCGCACTCTCACGACAGTGTCAACAAGACCTGACATAAAGACACGCATACGTGACCATGCCCTCTACAAAGCACTGTATTACAATGATATTTGTCGAGATTAGTTGATCCGGCGAGCCCGCAATCCGCGCTGTTCCAGCCTAGCCAGAACCGAATCGCTCCCCTCGAAATGGCCTGCGCCCACCGCCAGCAGCAACGTGCCGGGCTGTTCGAGTCGCTCTTCCAGCCAGCCAGCCCAGCGCCGGTTGCGCCGGTCGAGCAGAACGCTGCGGAATGTCTCGGCGATCTTTCCGTCGCCAAAGCCAAGATCGAAATCGTCACCCACCTCGCCGCGGGCCCAGGCGTGCTCCATCGCCCAGTAATCGTCGCCCCGCAGATCTTCATCCGCTTCGTCGTTCAGCAGGGAAACCGATTTGCCGCTCCACTTGCGCAGTTCCAGGTCGAGTTCGCGCAGGATAGCGGCCTCGTCCTCCCGAAACAGGCTGTAGGTGACGTGGGCAACGCTCTCGATCGATTCCACGGGCCGTCTGGTCTTGGCGAATTCGCGTTCCAGGATGGTTTCCACCCCGTATTCGTAGCTTGACGGATCGGTGCCAAAGCCGGTCTGGCCAAAGCCCATCAGCGCCACCATCACTGGCAGGCTGTCGACGTATTCGAACGGCATCCCTGTCTGACCCACCAGTTCGCGCCAGGCGGACTGCGATGCGGGAGACAGCTGGCGGGATGTAGGCGTCCGGCTTTCCAGCATATTGGCGATCTTTTCGGCCATGGGCTCCATCGCACCCTCGGCATCGGCATCGCTGGTTTCCACCACCAGCGTATCTACCTCCTCGATAATCGCGTCGAGCTGCGGATTTCGCCAGCGGAAGCCTTCTGGCAGAAGGTGGATCGTGCCCAGCATGTAGATGGTCGTATCCTCGTCGGACAATTCCCACAGGGCGGGGGAGGGATCGTATTCCTGCGTGAAGGCATAGCGGTCGCTATCCTGAGCGATTGCAGGCCCGGCAAGCACCAGCAGGCCAACGCTCGCCCACGCGGCAGTAACGATGGGGCGCAAGGCCTTGAAAGAGCGTGGCGTCATGGCCTGCACCTCACACAGTTTGCGCGCTCGCTGTCAAGCGGCCTTCGCGCCTGCGGCATTGACGCTGTGCGGGGCATCGGTCAAAGCGCGCAGCATAATGAACAACTCAGTTTCGGACCCGATGAAACGCAATCCGCAAAGCTCTTTCCAGGACATGATCCTCGCTCTCCACGATTTCTGGAGTGCTCAGGGCTGCCTGATCCTGCAACCCTATGACATGCGCATGGGCGCGGGCACCTTCCACACCGCCACCACGCTGCGCGCGCTGGGGCCGGAGCCGTGGAACGCCGCCTTCGTGCAGCCCTGCCGCCGCCCGACCGATGGGCGCTATGGCGAGAACCCCAATCGCCTCCAGCATTACTACCAGTACCAGGTCATCCTGAAACCGAGTCCGGCAGATATTCAGGATCTGTATCTGGAAAGCCTGCGCCAGATCGGCATCGATCCGCTGAAGCACGATATCCGCTTCGTGGAAGACGACTGGGAATCCCCTACGCTTGGCGCATGGGGGCTGGGCTGGGAAGTCTGGTGTGACGGGATGGAAGTCACCCAGTTCACCTACTTCCAGCAGATGGGCGGTTTCGACTGCAAGCCGGTGGCGGGCGAGCTGACCTACGGGCTGGAGCGGCTGGCCATGTATATCCAGGGCGTGGACAATGTGTACGACCTCGATTTCAACGGTCGCGGCGTTTCCTATGGCGAAGTGTTCCTCGAGAACGAGAAGCAGATGTCCAAGTGGAACTTCGAAGTCGCGGAAAGCGATGCGCTGTTCGACCTGTTCAACAAGGCCGAGGCAGAGTGCCAGAACGCTCTTGGTGCTGACGTCCCCATCGCAGCTTACGAGCAGGCGGTGGAAGCCAGCCATATCTTCAACCTCCTTCAGGCGCGCGGCGTGATCAGCGTGCAGGAACGTGCAAGTTACATGGGCCGCGTACGCGATCTGGCGCGTGGCTCCTGTGAAAAATACGCACAGACGATGGCGCCCCAATGGCAAGCCAAATATCCGGAGTGGTCGCTATGAGTGATTTCCTCCTCGAACTGCGTTGCGAAGAAATTCCCGCACGAATGCAGGCAGGCGCGCGCGCCGAACTGGAAAAGCTTTTCCGCCGCGAGATGGATGCAAGCGGCGTTAGCGTCGATGCCGTTACCGTCTGGTCCACCCCGCGCCGCCTCGCACTAATCGCACGAGACCTGCCCGAGGCCACGAAGGCCGTTAGCGAAGAGGCGAAAGGTCCACCGGTCGGCGCGCCGGATCAGGCCGTGGACGGATTCTGCCGCAAGAACGGCGTCTCGCGAGACGATCTTGAAGTGCGCGACGTGAAGGGCCGTGAGACCTATTTCGCGGTGAAGAACGTGCCGGGGCGGGCGACCGGTGATCTGCTGGGAGAGGCGATCCTCGCGATCATCCGCGACTTTTCCTGGCCCAAGTCCATGCGCTGGGGCGCGGCATCGCTTTCCACCGAGAGCCTGCGCTGGGTGCGCCCGCTCTCCGGCATTGTCGCGCTGCTGGGCGACGCGGTTGTCGAATGCGAGGTTCATGGCGTCACGTCCGGCGCGGTCACGCTGGGCCATCGCTTTCATCACCATGGCGATATCACCATCGGCAATGCCGGTGATTACGCGATGAAACTTCGCGCCGGCCACGTGATCGTCGACCACGAGGAACGGCAGAACCTGATCCGCGAGGGCGCGGCAACGGTGGCATCCGATGCCGGCCTTTCGCTGGTTCAGGACGAAGGATTGGTGATCGAGAATGCCGGCCTTACCGAGTGGCCCGTGCCGCTGCTGGGCCGCTTCGACGAGGAGTTTCTCGACGTACCGCCCGAAGTCATCCAGCTGACCGCGCGCGTGAACCAGAAGTATTTCGTCTGCGAGAGCAAGGATGGCAAACTCGCCAACGCCTTCGTCTGCACCGCCAATATCGAGGCGGAAGACGGCGGCGCGGCGATCGTGGACGGCAACCGCAAGGTGCTGGCCGCTCGCCTTTCCGACGCGCGCTTCTTCTGGGAACTGGACCAGAAGACGCCGCTGCGCGAACACGCAAAGAAGCTGGAGCGCATCACCTTCCACGAGAAGCTGGGCAGCGTCGCCGACAAGGTGGAGCGGGTGGCGAAGCTGGCACGCTGGTTGGTGGAAGAAGGCATCGTCAGAGGCGCGGGCGCAGACCAGGCCGAACAGGCCGCGCGTCTGGCCAAGGCCGATCTCGTTACCGAGATGGTGGGTGAATTTCCCGAGCTGCAGGGCTTGATGGGCGGCTACTACGCCGACAAGGAAGGCCTGCCGCGCGAAGTCTCTGACGCGATCCGCGATCACTACAAGCCGGTGGGGCAGGGCGACGATGTGCCAACCGCACCGGTGACGGTGGCGGTGTCGTTGGCGGACAAGCTGGATACGCTTGTCGGGTTCTTCCAGATCGACGAAAAGCCCACAGGCTCGAAAGATCCATTCGCGCTCCGCCGTGCGACCCTGGGCATCCTGGCAACGCTTTTGCGCAATGATCTGCGTGTCGGATTGCGCCGATTGATCACGGCAGCAGCACATGCGGGTGGCGCAACTGACGCGGGACGCGACATTGCTGAGTTCTTTATCGAGCGCCTCAAGGTCCAGGAGCGTGATAACGGCATTCGCCACGACATGATCGACGCGGTTCTGCCCAACGAACGTGATGGCGACACCGTTCGCACCGTCGCGCGTGTTCACGCTCTGCAAGCATTCATCGACACTGACAACGGCACCAACCTGCTCGCCGGATACAAGCGCGCCGCCAACATTCTCAAGAAGGAAGACTGGCACGGCATTGAGGGCGAGATCGCCCGCACTGGCGAGGAAGACCCGCTGGCACTGGTAGACGACCCGGACATGAAGGCCGTCATCGACGCCAAGATGGAGGAGCGGCACGCCCGCGAACTGTCCTACACGCCGGAGCCCGCCGAAAAGGCGCTGATCGAAGCGCTGGACACGGCGGAACCGCAGGCGGAAAAGGCCATCGAGGCCGAGAATTTCGAAGCTGCAATGTCCGCCCTTGCATCCCTTCGCGCGCCGATCGACGCCTTTTTCGAGGATGTAACGGTGAATGACCCGAACGAGGACAAGCGCGCGGCCCGGCTTGACTTGCTTGCACGTTTTCGTGCTGCAGTGCACAACGTGGCAGATTTTTCGAAGATCGAGGGCTAGATATTCACTTCAGGACACTGTTCCATGTGTTCCACATTACAGGAAGCGTGAGGCGTAATGACGCAAACGGTTTACACTTTTGGCGGCGATGCGCCCCATGACGATCCCCGCCAGCGCGACAAGACGGTGACGGGCGGAAAGGGCGCGAACCTTGCCGAAATGGCCAGCATCGGCCTGCCTGTGCCACCCGGTTTCACCATCACCACCGAGGAATCCGTCAGCTACCTCAACCGCGGAGAGGCTTTCTCCGACAAGCTGCGCGCAGATGTCGCCGATGCGCTGGTGCATATCGAGAACAGCGTCGGCAAGAAGTTCGGTGACAAGGCCGATCCGCTTCTCGTTTCGGTCCGCTCCGGCGCGCGGGTCTCCATGCCCGGAATGATGGATACCGTGCTGAACCTCGGCCTGAACGATGAAACCGTGGAAGGCCTGGCCAGCGCATCGGGCGACGATCGCTTCGCGTGGGATAGCTATCGCCGCTTCATCCAGATGTATTCCGACGTCGTCCTGGGCCTCGATCACGGTGCTTTCGAGGAAGCGCTGGAAATTGCGAAGGAAGACCGCGGCTACTTCACCGATACCGAGATGACCGCCGATGACTGGCGCGAACTGGTAGGTCAGTTCAAGCAGATCGTTGCATCAGAGCGTGGCAAGCCGTTCCCGCTGGATGTGAACGAGCAGCTCTGGGGCGCGATTGCCGCCGTGTTCGAAAGCTGGGACGCCGAGCGCGCGAAGGTATATCGTCGTCTCAACGGCATTCCGGGGGACTGGGGCACGGCCGTCAACGTGCAGGCCATGGTGTTCGGCAACATGGGCGAAACCAGCGCCACGGGCGTTGCCTTCACCCGCGATCCCTCCACGGGGGAGCGCAGCTATTACGGCGAGTGGCTAGTGAATGCGCAGGGCGAGGACGTGGTTGCCGGCATCCGCACGCCGCAATACCTCACCAGGGCGCGGCGTGAAGCGGCCGGTGCGGAACTCCCCAGCATGGAAGAAGCCATGCCCGGAGCCTACGAAGAACTGGCCCGCGTGTTCGACCTGCTGGAAAATCACTACAAGGATATGCAGGATATCGAATTCACCGTGCAGGAAGGCACGCTGTGGATGCTGCAGACCCGCAACGGCAAACGTACCGCCAAGGCCGCGCTGAAGATGGCCGTGGACATGGTGAGCGAGGGCCTGATCGACGAGGAAACCGCGATCTGCCGCGTCGATCCGATGGCGCTGGACCAGTTGCTGCATCCCACGCTTGATCCTGATGCCCCGCGCGATGAACTGGCCACCGGCCTTCCCGCATCGCCGGGTGCAGCTTCGGGCAAGATCGTTCTGGACGCCGACACCGCGGAACTCTGGGCCAATCGCGAGGAGGACGTGGTCCTCGTCCGCGTCGAGACCAGCCCCGAGGATATTCACGGCATGCACGCGGCGCGCGGCATCCTGACGGCGCGCGGCGGGATGACCAGCCACGCAGCCGTGGTGGCACGCGGCATGGGCCGCCCTTGTGTCTCCGGTGCCTCAGCTGTTTCGATCGATCTCGAAAAGCGCACCCTGCGCATCGGTAATCGCGAGCTTAAGGAAGGCGACGTGCTGACGCTGGACGGCGCCACCGGCCAGATCATGGCGGGCCGCGTGCCCACTATCGAGCCTGAACTCGCCGGCGATTTCGGCGTGCTGATGGAATGGGCGGACAAGCATCGCCGCATGGGCGTTCGCACCAACGCCGAAACGCCGGAAGACTGCAAGACAGCACGCGGCTTTGGCGCAGAAGGCATCGGCCTTTGCCGAACGGAGCACATGTTCTTCGATGCAGGCCGGATCAGCGCCGTTCGCGCGATGATCCTGGCGGACGACGAGGCCGGAAGGCGCGCTGCACTCGAACGCCTGCTGCCAGAACAGCGCGGTGATTTTGCCGAGATATTCCGCACGATGCATGGCCTGCCGTGCACGATCCGCCTGCTGGATCCGCCCCTGCATGAATTCATGCCGAGCCGTGACGAGGAGTTCCAGGAACTGGCGGACAGTCTGGATGTCAGCATGGATCACCTGAAGCGGCGCGCTGGCGAGCTGCACGAATTCAACCCCATGCTGGGCCATCGCGGTTGCCGCCTGGGTATCACCTTCCCCGAAATCTACGAGATGCAGGCACGCGCGATCTTCGAGGCGGCCTGCGACGTGACCGCAGAGGGCGGCGAACCCGTGGTTCCCGAGGTCATGATCCCGCTGGTCGCCACGCGCAAGGAACTGGAGATCCTGCGCAAGCTGGTGAACGAGACCGCGCAGGAAGTGTTCGCCGAGAAAGGTGCCGAAGTCGAATACCTCGTCGGCACGATGATCGAACTGCCGCGCGCTGCCCTGATGGCAGGTGACATCGCTCACGAGGCGCGCTTCTTCTCCTTCGGTACGAACGATCTTACACAGACCGCGCTGGGCGTCAGCCGGGATGATGCGGGCCGTTTCCTGTCACCCTATGTGGACAAGGGTATCTACGCCCGCGACCCTTTCGTCAGTCTGGATGTGGACGGCGTCGGCCAGTTGGTGGAGATTGCAGCCGAACGGGGCAGGGCGACCCGCGCCGATCTGAAGCTGGGCATCTGCGGAGAGCACGGCGGCGACCCGGAAAGTATCGCCTTCTGCGAGAAGGTCGGCCTGGATTACGTATCTGCCTCCCCTTACCGCGTGCCGATTGCACGCCTGGCTGCGGCGCAGGCGGCGCTACGTTCCCGCTAGGGAACGCCGCCCGCTTAGCGTGAGGATGGAGAACGTCTCGGTCACGCGGCCGTCATCGTCCGCGTGATCCATAAACGCGCGCCGCGCCCTGTCGCGTGCCTCTCGCCCCAGCGGCGGCGCGACAGAGGCAAGGCAGTTGCCCAGTCCCTGTTCGCGCAGATCGCCAACCAGTCGGTCTAGGGAGCCATAGCGTACAGAGAGATCGTGCGAATCAACCACCGGATCCTTCCATCCGGCGCGTTGCAGAAGCTCCGCCGCGGCGCGGGTATCCACCAGCGGATGCATGCGCGCAGCAGGCCTGTCGGGCTCTGCCGCATACATCGCCTGCCGCAACCGCGGTAGCGATCCGGCGCCCGGGAACATCGCGATCACCAGACCGCCAGGCGACAGCGCCTGCCGCAAATGGATGAGCGCGCCGGGCAGATCGTTCACGGTGTCCAGCAAGCCGAGCACGCCGATGAACTGGTAGCCGCCGGCGGGATATGGCCGTTGCATGTCTATCGCATGATTTCCTACGATGTCGGCGTGGATTAAATCCGTGTTCGTCTCATCAAGCTGGCTGGCAAGACCGCGCGCAAAGTCACCCAGCAGCAACGCTTTTTCCGGCTGGTGGCGTACGAAGGCAAGCCGCTCGGCCATGTCCTCCGCCATGTCGTCCACGATGAAGCGAGCCGGATCCTGCGTCGAGTGCTGGAGATGCAGAGCGCGGGCGCGAACAGCGTGGCGGCGCGCATCGGAAAAGATTCGGGGTGGAATGGATGCCATGGCGCTTGCCTACCGATCCTGACGCGGGCAGCAAAGCCTGCATGGCCGTGAAGGATGCTTTCGCACCGCTGGTGGATCTGATCTATCCCCCGCGCTGTCCGCTTTGCGGGCAAGCCATCGCGGCGCAGCGTGGACTGTGCATGGATTGCTGGTCTGATCTGGAGATACCGTCTGACCAGCATGGCGAAAGCGGTATTACTGCCGCCACGATCTATAACGACACGGCGCGCCAGATGGTGCTGAATTTCAAGCACGGTCGAAAGATTGCTCTGGCGCAGATGATGGCACGGCAGATCGACGCGCGCTTGTCTGATCTCGACGGCGACTGGCTTGCCGTGCCGGTTCCGCTGCATCGCTCGCGCCTGTGGCACCGGGGCTTCAACCAGTCAGCGATGATCGCGCGAGAGTTGAGCAAGCTTGGCAAGACCACGCTGCTGGTGGACGCGCTCATCAGGCCGAAGCGCACGCCCAGCCTGGGCGGTCTTGGCCGAACGCAAAGGCGGGAGGTTCTGCGCGGCGCAATCACGGTCAATCCGGCGCGCCGCGGTGACGTGAGAGGCGCTCAAATCCTGCTGGTGGACGATGTGCTGACAAGCGGCGCAACCAGCGATGCCTGTATCGCAGCGTTGAAAACCGCAGGGGCGCGGCGGGTGCACGTGGCCTGTTTCTCGCGCGTTATCGAAGGGCGCTAAACCACGCATATGGCCAAGAATGTGTCGCCGAACGCAAGACGCCCGGGCGATAGGCCCGGGCGTCCGCGTGACGATATTGCTGAAGCTTTCGCGCGAGCCCCCCAGCCGGCGCGTCCGCTTCAAACCCTCATGAAACCGATACCACCGATTGATCGGTTGGTATCAGCACCCCCCATTCCCTGGCCGGAATGGCAGGCGGCCCGTCAAGCCGCGACGCATTCATCCCACTGAAAGGTTGAAAGGCAAACACCCTTGTGGGCATTTGCAAGTTTTTGCCGCGAACATGTGTTGATCTTGCAACAAATGCGTACATGAGTGGCCACGCACAGAGCGAAAGAGAAAGGACTACGCGATTTCTTCCGATACTATCAAACGCGAGAGCGGCACGGCCTTCATGCCCAAATTCGATGACTCCGGCCTGCTGACGGCGGTGGTGCAGGACGTTGGCAGCGGTGAAGTGCTGATGGTCGCCTTCATGAACGCAGAGGCGCTCGACGCCACGCGCAAGACGGGCATCGCGCATTTCTATTCGCGCAGCCGCGCCACGCTGTGGATGAAGGGGGAGACGTCCGGCAACACGCTTGGCGTAGAGGAAATACTTGTCGACTGCGATCAGGATGCGCTGATCCTGAAAGCGCGCCCGGCCGGCCCCGCCTGCCACACCGGAGCCCGGTCCTGTTTCTATCGCCGTCTGGTGGGCGAGAGGCTTGAGAAAACAGGAGATCGCTCATGAGCGGCTGGAATGGGCCCACGCGTGATACGCTGTTTATCCTGAATGACCTGCTGAACATAACCGAGGCCGACCTGCCCGGTTATGACGTGCTGGACGAAGAGACCGTTCACGCGCTGGTGGAAGGAATGGACAGGTTCTGCGTGGACGTGCTGGCTCCCCTCAATCCCATTTCCGATGCGCAGGGCTGCACTCGCCACCCGGATGGCAGCGTTTCAACGCCCGAGGGGTTCAAGCAGGCATACGATCAGCTGGTGGAGGCAGGCTGGACCACTCTTGCGGCGCCGGAAGAATACGGCGGGCAAGGCATGCCGCACGTGCTTGGAACGGTGCTGGAAGAATACATGAACTCCGCCTGCGCATCCTTCATGATGTATCCCGGCATTATCGGCGGTGCGACGTCCACCATCATCTCCGCCGGTTCGCAGGAACTGAAGCAGGCATATGCGCCGCGCATCATCAGCGGTGAATGGCTGGCGACGATGGCCTTGACGGAGGGGCATGCAGGGACCGATCTCGGCCTGATGCGGACCAAGGCAGAACCGCAGGCGGACGGTTCGTACGCCATCAGCGGCGAGAAGATCTTCATCTCGGGCGGCGAACATGACCTGACCGAAAACATCGTGCATCTCGTGCTGGCCAAGCTGCCGGATGCCCCGGCGGGGTCGCGCGGCATCTCGCTTTTCCTTGCGCCCAAGATCCTTCCCGACGGCAGCCGCAACGCAATCACCTGCGCATCCATCGAACATAAGATGGGCCTGAACGGCAGCGCCACCTGCGTGATGAATTTCGATGGTGCGAAAGGCTGGTTGCTTGGCAAGGAGAACGGCGGCCTGCCCGCGATGTTCATCATGATGAATGCCGCGCGCCTGGCGGTGGGCGTGCAGGGCCTTGCCCATGCCGAACATTCCTATCAACGCGCGGCAAGCTACGCGCTGGAACGCAAGCAGGGCAGGGGCATGGCCGCGCGGCCAGATCCTGCAGCCGCCGCAGATTCGCTGCTGGTGCATCCCGATGTTCGACGCATGCTGATGGACGCGCGCGCCTTTACAGAGGGGTTCCGCGCGCTGGTGCTGTGGACGGCGATGGAGATCGACCGGGCGCATGCCGGCAATGCGGATGCGGAAGCGCTGGTGTCCTTCCTCACCCCGGTTCTGAAGGCCTACGGGAGCGATCGCGGTTTCGAGACAGCGGTCGAGATGCAGCAGGTGCTGGGCGGACACGGGTATGTGAAGGAATGGGGAATGGAGCAGATCGTGCGCGATGCCCGTATTGCCATGATCTACGAAGGCGCGAACGGAGTTCAGGCGCTGGACCTGGCGGGGCGCAAGACCGTGAAGGATGGCGGCGGAACGGCCCGTGCTTTCCTGGACATGGTGGAGAAAGCTGCGAATGACGCGCCCGATGATATCGGGCAGGCATTAATCGATGCGCTGGAGGATGCGCGCCATGCGCTAGACTGGCTGCTGGAGAATGCCGGAGCCAACCCGGATAACACAGGCGCCGCGTCATACGCCTTCATGCAGATGATGGGCGTTGTGGCGATTGGCTGGATGTGGGCACGGATGGGGCGTGTCGTAGAAGGGCGCGACGATGAATTTGCCGCGGCGAAGCGGATAACCGCCCGTCACTACGCACAGCGGTGTCTGCCGCAGACGGCAAGCCTTCGCAGACAGATCCAGGCAGGGGCGGAGAACCTGATGGCGCTGCAGCCGGAATCGTTCCTGCGCGGCTAGGCCTCCAGCAACTCGTCGAACAGGGAGAGCATGGACGACCAGCTCTGCCTATCTGCGCTGGCATCGAATTGGGTGGCCGGATTGTCGTTAGGCGCGGGATTGGTGAAGCCATGCTTGACGCCCGCGTAGGAATGGAAATGCCAGTTCGCACCGGCATGATCCATCTCGTTCCAGAATTTCAGCACCTGCTCTCTCGGCACCATCGGATCGGCATCGCCATGGCAGACAAGGATGCGCGCCGAGACCTTGCCGGGCTGCGCCGGAAGATCCGTATCAAGCAGGCCGTGGAAACTCACCGCAGCCTCAACCGGCGCACCCTCGCGCGCCAGTTCCAGCGCGGCCTGTCCACCCATGCAGAAGCCAATGATGAAGATCGGCACACCATCGGCCCCGTCCAGCGTTGCCAGCGCGCGCAGCGAGGCGCGCAGACGCTGACGGTAATGTTCCGGCGTCTCGCGTATTTCGCTGGCGCAGATGCGCGCATCGTCGAAGCTTTCGGGTCGCTTGCCGTAGAAGTCGCCAATCATTGCAAGGTAGCCCTTGCTGGCGAGATCCCGCGCCTTGGCCTCCACCGCAGGGGTGGGGTTCATGATGGTGGGGAAGACCAGCACGGCAGCGCGCGGCTTGCCCGAGGGGCGGGCGACGAGGCCTGTCAGAGCCGTGCCCGCATCCTCGTAGCCTACCTCCTCGAAACCGCTCATTTCTCTGGCCAGAAGTCCGGCACGGAGAAGTAACGCTCACCTGTATCGTAGTTGAAGCCGATCACGCGCGTGCCCTCGTCCAGTTCCGCCAGCTTCGTCTCGATTGCCGCCAGCGTGGCGCCAGAGCTGATGCCGACGAGCAGGCCTTCCTCGCGCGCGCAGCGGCGGGCCATTTCCTTGGCCGCATCCGCAGCCACCTTGATCGCGCCATCGATGGAATCGGTGTGCAGATTGCCGGGGATGAAGCCTGCGCCGATGCCCTGAATGGGGTGCGGGCCGGGCTGGCCACCCGAGATGACCGGCGACGCTTCGGGCTCCACTGCATAGGCCTTCATGTCCGGCCAGCTCTTCTTCAGCGCTTCTGCGCAGCCGGTAAGATGGCCGCCGGTACCGACGCCGGTGATCATGCAGGCAGGCGGGGCGTCCTTGAAATCCTCGTAGATTTCCTTCGCGGTGGTGCGCACGTGGACTTCCACGTTCGCCGGGTTTTCAAACTGCTGGGGCATCCACGCATTGTCGGTCTGCTCCACCAGTTCGGCAGCGCGTTCCAGCGCGCCCTTCATGCCCTTTTCCTTGGGCGTCAGATCGAAGCTTGCACCGTAGGCCAGCATCAGGCGGCGACGCTCTATGCTCATGCTTTCCGGCATCACCAGCACCAGCTTGTAGCCCTTCACGGCAGCCACCATGGCAAGGCCGATGCCGGTATTGCCACTGGTCGGCTCGATGATCGTGCCGCCCGGTTTCAACTGGCCGGATTTCTCTGCATCTTCCACCATGGCCAGCGCGATGCGATCCTTGATTGAACCGCCGGGATTAGCGCGCTCGCTCTTCACCCAGACCTCGTGGTTGGGGAAAAGGCGCGAAAGGCGGATGTGCGGCGTGTTGCCGATGGATTGCAGGACATTGTCGAATTTCATGGGTCAAGCTCCCTTTTCTGCCGGGGCGCGGGCCTTGCTGGCCGCGTCCGGGGTTTCGTCTCTCTCTACCAATTCTTCAGGCGGGTCGAAGGTCCGGGTCGTGCGCAAAACAGGAAAAAGTACCGCCCACAGCGCGACGGTCGCGATGGCGCCAGCGCCGCCCAGCGCCACGGCGGCCACGGGGCCGATCAGGAAGGCAAGGCTGCCGGAGAAGAAATCGCCAAATTCGTTGGATGCGCTGATCGTCAGCTGCGAAACGGCCGAAACCCTGCCGCGCTTTTCATCCGGCGTATGTAGCTGGATCAGCGACTGGCGGATATAGACGCTGAACATGTCAGCCGCGCCGACAATGAACAGCATCGCCAGGCTCAGCGGCATGGATTTGGAGAAGGCGAAAATGATTGTCGCTACGCCAAAAGCGGCGACGGCAAGCAGCATCTTGGGGCCGACATTCGTCTTCAACGGTCGGAACGAGAAGATCAGCGCCGTAAGAGCCGCGCCGATGGCAGGCGCCATGGCAAGCTGGCTGAGGCCCGTCGCACCCACTTGCAGGATGTCGCGCGCGTAGACGGGAAACAGCGCCGTTGCCCCGGCCAGGAAAACGGCAAACAGGTCCAGCGTGATGGAGCCGAGCACCATCTTGTTGCGCCAGACGTATTCCAGCCCCTCGCGCACCTGCTTGATCGGCCGCGCCGGTCCTTTCGGTTTGCCGCGCGGGACATGGCCGATGAAGGACAGTGCAACGGCGGAAATGGCGAACAGGACGACGGCGGCGGCATAGGGCAGGGCGGGCGAGATATCGTAAAGCACGCCGCCCACTGCCGGCCCCACGATCATGCCTGTCTGCCAGGCTATGGAAGACAGGGCGATGGCGTTGGGAAGGATCCTGGCAGGTACCAGATTGGGTGCCAGTGCCGATAGCGCAGGCCCGGCAAAGGCACGCGCAATGCCCAGCGCCACGGCCACGCTATAAAGCACCCACAGCGTGATGCCGTCCTGCCAGGTGAACAGCGCCAGCGCGCCGGCGCACAGCAATTGCAGCAGCACGGTAAGGCGGCCCAGGTTGCGACGGTCGAACCTGTCAGCCGCAAGGCCGGTGAATGGCGTAAGCAGGAAAAGCGGCACGAATTGCAGCAGGCCGATCAGGGCAAGCTGGCCGGAAGCCTCGCCAACGCCCATGCCGCCATCGCGCGCAAGATTGTAGGTTTGCCAACCGATGATCAGCATCATGGCGTATTGCGCCAGCGTCATCGTAAGACGGCCGAGCCAGAATGCCCGGAAATTGGCGATGCGGAAAGGAGAAGTCTCGGAACTCACCCGCGCCACATGGCAGCGCCGTTCGCGCTTGCCAAGCTAATCGAATTTGGGCGGGCTAAAGCAAAGGCCCGGCGCGGGTTTCAGCTGCGACGCCGAAGGGCGGGGTTGGGCTGCATTTCCGAAATCATCGCCTCGAAGGAATCGAAGCGGATGATGCGTTCGAACTGGAAGCCGGCGCGATCGTCGGTCACCCAGATGCAATAGGCCTCTATCCTACCAACGGCAGGCAGGCGAATGATCATCCGGTCGCCACGGGCAAGCCCGTCCACCTTGTCGACCATGAAACCATGCGCCGAGATGTTGGAGATGTGCAGTTTCAGATCGCCTTGCTGCAAATGCTCGGCGATGACTGAATAATCCACCGGGTGCCGCGTCGATCGCCGCATATCGGTGACGGAAAGCTGAGCGCCGCCTGCCATGTCCTGCCATTTCCCTTCGATTGATGTGACCCGAGAATGTCAATCGCACGAAAGGGTGGAATATTCGTAAAGTTAGCCCGCTGTAAGAATAGCGTGCCGCTTCTTTCCCAGGCTGAGGCGGGCCTCGGAGCCTGCCTCCAGCGCGATGAGATGGCCGGCATCTTCAATCACGGTATCGTCCAGCTTCACGGCACCTTCGATAATCTTGCGCTTGGCCTCGCCATTGGACTTGGTGAAGCCGAGCTGCGTCAGCGCCGCGCCGACCCGGATGCCTTCAGATGGAACCGCAAGGGTCGGCAGATCCTCGCCCCTACCGTCGCCGGCAAAGGTCTGCTCGGCAGTAGAGCGCGCCGATGCTGCGGCATCATCTCCGCGCACCAGGCGGGTCACCTCGTCGGCCAGCACGATCTTCGCATGGTTGATCTCGCTGCCTTCCAGCGCCTCCAGCCGGGCAATCTCGTCCAGCGGCAGATCGGTGAACAGCTTCAGGAAGCGGCCCACGTCCCGGTCGTCCGTATTGCGCCAGAACTGCCAGAAATCGTAGGCGGGCAGCTGGTCCTCGTTCAGCCACACCGCGCCCGACGCCGTCTTGCCCATCTTCTTGCCGTCCGCCGTGGTCAGCAGCGGCGTGGTGAGGCCATAGAGCTCCGTGCCGTCCATCCGGCGGCCCAGCTCTATACCGTTGACGATATTGCCCCACTGGTCGCTGCCGCCCATCTGCAGGCGCGCGCCCATTGCCTGCGCCAGGTGACGGAAATCGTAACCCTGCAGGATCATGTAGTTGAATTCGAGGAACGTCATCGGCTGTTCCCGGTCAAGCCGCAGCTTCACCGAGTCAAAGGACAGCATCCGGTTCACCGTGAAATGCGTGCCCACCTCGCGCAGCATCTCGATATAGCCGATGCTGCCGAGCCAGTCGTTATTATCGACCATCACCGCATCGGTCGGCCCGTCGCCGAAAGTGATGAGCTTTTCGAACACCTTGCGGATTGACGCCACGTTCTCGTCAATGGTTTCGTCCGACAGCATCTTGCGGCTTTCGTCGCGCCCGGTGGGATCGCCGATGCGGGTGGTTGCGCCGCCCATCAGCACGATCGGCTTGTGGCCGGTTTGCTGGAGTCGGCGCAGCATCATGATCTGCACCAGCGAACCGACGTGGAGCGAAGGAGCAGTAGCGTCAAATCCGATGTAGCCTGGAACGGTCTGTCGCACAGCAAGGGCGTCCAGTCCCGCTGCATCGGTCTGTTGATGGACATAACCACGCTCTGAAAGCATCTGGAGCAAATCGGAATCGTAAGTCGTCATGTCGGGGGATCTGGCGCCTTGCTAATTGAGAAATCTTGGGGGCGCGTAGCACGGGGACACTTGCTTGCAAACGCATGAACTGGTCGCACATGCCAATACTCCACCTCTGGCCGTACGCAGGGTGGAAGCACGGATACTTTCACTGACAGACAACTGGGTCCGTGTCCGGTGGCGGATAGATGGTCCCTCGAAACTCGTCCTCCCACCGTTCGCAGGACGGGGCCGGTCGGATAACCTCTGGGACACCACCTGCTTCGAACTGTTCATAATGGAAAAGGACGGGACGAATTCCTATTCGGAGTTCAACCTTTCCCCCTCGGAGCGGTGGGCCGCCTACGATTTCACCGATTACCGTGAAGGCATGACCGAACGGCCTTTCCCACGGGAACCTGACTGCGTGATGCGCACTGGCGTGGCGATGGCGATCTTCGATGCCTCCCTTCCGCGCGCGCAAATGCCGGAGCCGCCAGCAGCCATCGGCCTTGCCGCCGTTATCGAGGAAGAAGGCGGCGTGAAGAGCTACTGGGCGATCTCCCACGCGAAGGATCAGCCCGATTTTCACGATCCCGCTTGCTTCCGAGGCAGTCTTGCGCGAACCCGCGCTGCATGAAATTCGGAATAGACCGGCTGCTGGCCAAAGCTGAACTGAGAAAGCCGCTCGAAGGAAAGCGGGTGGCGCTTGTCGCGCACCCCGCTTCCGTAACGGCGGACCTGACGCACAGCCTGGATGCGCTGATCGGTGCCGGGTTGAACGTCACCAGCGCCTTTGGCCCGCAGCACGGCCTGAAGGGCGACAAGCAGGACAACATGGTGGAAACGCCGGACGAGGTGGATACCGACTACGGCATCCCCGTGTTCAGCCTGTATGGCGAGGTTCGCCGCCCCACGCCATCCATGATGGATAGCGCGGACATTTTCCTGTTCGATCTGCAGGATCTGGGCTGCCGGATCTATACCTTCGTCACCACCCTGCTCTATCTGCTGGAAGAGGCGGAAAAGCACGGCAAGTCCGTGTGGGTTCTGGACCGCCCCAATCCTGCCGGGCGTCCCGTCGAAGGCACATTGCTGGTACCCGGTCACGAAAGTTTCGTGGGCGCCGCGCCCATGCCGATGCGCCACGGCCTGACGCTTGGCGAGATGGGGCACTGGTTCATTCGGCATTTCGATCTGAACGTGGACTACCGCGTCATCGCCATGCACGACTGGCTGCCCGAGGGGCCGGGCCACGGCTGGCCCGAGGGACGCATCTGGATCAATCCCAGTCCCAACGCCGCCAGCCTGAACATGGCGCGGGCCTATGCCGGCACGGTGATGATCGAGGGGGCCACGCTGAGCGAGGGGCGCGGCACCACGCGGCCGCTGGAAGTTCTGTTCGGCGCGCCTGACGTGGATGCCAAGGCCGTTCTATCGCAGATGCAGCGCCTGGCCCCTGAGTGGCTGACAGGATGCGCCTTGCGCGATTGCTGGTTCGAGCCAACGTTTCACAAGCACACCGGCAAGCTTTGCAACGCTCTGATGATCCACGCCGAAGGCGCGTTCTACGATCACGATGCCTTCCGCCCGTGGCGTTTGCAGGCGCTGGCGTTCAAGGCAATCCGCAATCTCTACGCCGATTATCCGATCTGGCGCGGCAAGGATTTCAAGTACGAATACACCGACGATGTCCTCGCCATCGATGTGATCAACGGCGGGCCGGCCCTGCGGGAATGGGTCGATGATGCCGGCGCGCAGCCGGGCGATCTGGACGCCCTCGCGTCAGCAGACGAAGCCGCCTGGCGAGAGGATGTGGCAAACCTGCTGCTTTATTGAGCAGGAACGAGGAGCGCGGACCCTTCCGTCGCCTGAGGAATATCGCGCACATCGCCGTTGCGGCTGACGAGCAGGACGTCGCAGCCATCCACCTCGTGGTCCAGCGCGTGATAGAGGATCGGCGCGTCAGGATCGGCGGTGTCGCGCCTGATCAGCGGTTGTGCATTCTCTTCACGAACCTTGCGAATGGTGTCCTTGCAATTCTGCTGCGCCAGGTCGGAAAAATCCGCTGTCGCGGATTGCTGAGGTGCGCTGGCTTGCGCGTCTGCCAACTGCGGGAGCGGTCCTGCGCCGAGCAGGGGCGCGGACAGGGGAAGGGCGATAAGGGTCAGAGCAGCTTTCATTGCAGTTTCTCCTTTGGCCGTCATACTAACATTTCGAGGGTGATCCGCCAAATGCGCGAGAGACCAGTTGGGAGAGGCGAATGCTAAAGCTCTACAGTTTCGGTCCGGGTGCGAATTCGTTGAAGCCCACTCTCGCGCTTTATGAGAAGGGGCTGGAATTCGAGCATAGATTGCTGAACCCTGCGAAGTTCGAGCATCACGAGGAATGGTTCAAGGCCATCAATCCGCGCGGCCAGGTTCCCGCGCTGGAGGATGACGGGAGGATCGTCACGGAAAGCACGGTGATTTGCGAATACCTGGAAGATGCGCATCCCACCAAAGTGCGCCTGCGGCCCGAAAGCCACTATGACACGGCGCAAATGCGCGTGTGGACCAAGTGGGTGGACGAGTATTTCTGCTGGTGCGTTTCCACCATCGGGTGGCACCGCCACGTCAGCAAGATGGTGAAAGACTTGTCGGACGAGGAGTTCGAGCAGGTCGTCGCGCGGATACCCGTGGCCGAACAGCAGGTGAAATGGCGCCGCGCGCGCGAAGGTTTCCCGCAGGATCTGCTTGACGAAGAGATGCGCAAGATCGCGGTAAGCGTAAAGCGGCTGGACGAGCACCTGCGAGACAACGAGTGGCTGGCGGGCGGTGTCTATTCACTGGCCGACATCTGCAACTTCGCCATCGCCAACGGAATGGAAAAAGGCTTCGCCGATCTGGTGAACGCCGAGGACACGCCCGGCCTCGTGCGCTGGATTACGCAGATCAACGATCGTCCCGCGACGAAGGCAATGTTCGCCGCCGTACCACGCGAGTTCTAGAGCCGGCGGTCTAACCTTGCTTGCGGCTGAGTGCGCGCATCGCGTCGTCCAGCCCGTCCAGCGTGAGTGGATACATCCTGTCTCCCATGATCTGGCGGATCATCTGGGTCGATTGGGTGTATTGCCAGCTTCGTTGCGGCTTGGGGTTCAGCCACGCCACGGCAGGGTGGGTGTCCACCACGCGCTTCAGCCAGGTTTCGCCAGACTCTTCGTTCATGTGCTCCACGCTGCCGCCTTCCCAGGCGATTTCGTACGGGCTCATGGCCGCATCGCCCACGAAGATGATCTTGTAGTCATGTCCGAACTTGTGAAGCAGGTCCCATGTCGGGATGCGCTCGCTCCAGCGGCGTGAATTGTCCTTCCATACGCTCTCGTAGAGGCAGTTGTGGAAGTAGTAGAATTCCATGTTCTTGAATTCGCTGGTGGCCGCGCTGAACAGTTCCTCTGTCAGTTGCACGTGATCGTCCATCGATCCGCCGATATCCAGAAACAGCAACAGCTTGACGGCATTGTGCCGCTCGGGACGCATGCGGATATCCAGCCAGCCCTGCTTGGCCGTGCCGCGAATGGTGGCATCGAGATCCAGTTCGTCTGCCGCGCCTTCGCGGGCGAAACGGCGAAGGCGGCGCAGCGCAACCTTGATGTTGCGCGTGCCAAGATCTCGGGTGCTGTCGAGATTGGCGAACTCGCGCTTCTCCCACACCTTTATCGCGCGGCGGTTCCTGCTTTCCTCACCAATGCGAACGCCCGCAGGGTTATAGCCTGAATGGCCGAAGGGGCTGGTGCCGCCGGTGCCGATCCACTTGTTGCCGCCTTGGTGGCGACCTTCCTGTTCCTTCAGACGCTTTTTCAGCGTCTCCATGATCTCGTCCCAGTCGCCCAGTTCCTCGATCGCGGCACGCTCTTCCTCGGTAAGGAATTTCTCGGTAACGGCTCGCAGCCATTCTTCCGGGATGCTGGCCTGTTCCTCCCCCACTTCGGAAAAGACGCCGTTGAAGACTTTCTGGAAGACCTGGTCGAAGCGGTCGAGCAGCCCCTCGTCCTTCACGTATGTCGCGCGGGCGAGGTAGTAGAATTCCTCCGGCCGCCGCTCGATCACGTCGCTGTCCAGCGCCTCAAGCAGGGTGAGGTGTTCCTTCAGGCTGGCGCGGATGCCCGCGCCGCGCAGTTCGTCGAGAAAATTGAGTAGCACGATGCCGCCTTAGCGGTTTTCGCGCCGGGCCATGAAGGCAAGCCGCTCCAGCAGCATTACGTCAGCCTCGTTTTTCAGCAGCGCACCATGCAGCGGCGGAATGGCCTTTGTCGGATCCTGGTTCTGCAAAACCTCCAGCGGCATGTCTTCCACCAGCAGCAGTTTCAGCCAGTCGAGCAATTCGGAGGTGGACGGCTTTTTCTTCAGGCCGGGCACTTCGCGCACCTTGTAGAATATCTCCAGCGCCTCGCTCACCAGGCGTTTCTGGATGTCGGGGAAATGCACGTCGATGATCTCGCGCATCGTCTCGCCATCGGGAAACTTGATGTAATGGAAGAAGCAGCGGCGCAGAAACGCGTCCGGCAGTTCCTTTTCGTTGTTGGAGGTGATGACGACGATGGGCCGCTCCTTCGCAGCCACGCGTTCGCCCGTTTCGTACACGTCGAACTCCATGCGATCGAGCTCCTGCAAGAGGTCGTTCGGAAACTCGATATCGGCCTTGTCGATCTCGTCGATCAGCAACACCGGCAGGCGAGGGGAGGTGAAGGCTTCCCACAGCTTGCCCTTGCGGATGTAGTTGGAGATGTCGTGAACGCGCTCGTCACCCAGTTGGCCGTCGCGCAGGCGGGCGACGGCGTCGTATTCGTAAAGCCCCTGCTGGGCCTTGGTCGTGCTTTTCACGCCCCATTCTATCAGCGGTGCGTCGATGGCCTTGGCAATTTCATAGGCCAGCACCGTCTTGCCCGTGCCCGGCTCGCCCTTCACCAGCAGTGGACGCCGCAGGGTGACAGCGGCGTTCACCGCCACTTTCAGATCGTCGGTCGCAACATAGTTCTCGGTGCCGGAAAAGCGCTGGGTCATTCTATCGCCTGAATTGCCTCGGGTTCACCGCAAGCTGGTAATCACATCACGCCGGCGCAAGGCGCAGCTAGTCTTCGCTCAAGAGAGAGGCGGCGCGCATGGCCAGCAGTTCGAAGGTGTCGTTATTCAGCACGGCATCGGGATTGTTCCAGCTCATGCTCATGACAACCCATTCACCCGCATCGTCGCGCATCAGCCAGCTGAGGTTGAGGACACCGGGCTCCGATCCGCCCTTGTACCCTACATAGTCCCATTCCTCGACCCGATTGGCGGGCAGTCCGGAGTTGATCGCCATGATCTGCAAGGCAGTATCGTCGTCCAGGGCGGTCATTCTGCGGAACAGGTTGGCGATATCACTTGCAGAGGCGAGCCATTCCACATCGAGCGACACGGGGCCGCCGGAGAAGGCGGCCTGAATATCCTCGTCCGCGCGATCGAGTGCGGCGAGTTCCTGAAGCACCGCCAGTCGTTCCGCCGTGCCTGCCGCGGCATATTGCCCCAAATTTTCCGCATCGCCCGATTTCAGCACGAACATCTCTCGCGTCGTCAGGAACGGAAAAGTCGCTTCGGGATCGGAATGACCCGCGGCGATCACTTCCGCCTCCACCGCATCGCGCCCCAGTTCCACGATCAGCTGGTCCGTCGCGGTGTTGTCGCTGTTGGAGATCATCAGGCTGGCAAGCGTGTGCAGCGTTACCGGCGCACCTCTTGGCCATTTCTGCAACTGACCGCTGGGATAGCTGCGCTGGTCCAGCGTCACCACGTCATCCCAGCTACGCTCGCCTGCCGCGATGGAACGGGAGAGGGCGGACAGCACGTAAAGCTTGAACGTGGAACCGATGGCGAAGCGTTCATCCGCATTATGTGCGGCGACGGGTTGTGTCTCGCCCAGTCTAGTCACCAGAACTCCGGTCTTGCCGGGCAGGGCTTCCACGTCGGAAAGCCACTGCTCCATGCTGTCGCCAATCGGTCGAACGTCGTTCAGCACGAACTCCGTGATCTCGTAGGGTTCAGCCGTTTCGAGCAGGAACGAACCGCCAGCGATGCCACGTTCGAACCTGATGGCGATGATTGCTCCGTTGGCGGAAACCGGGTTCAGTCTCTCAAGACCGACAAGCGGGCCGAACTGCGCTTCCAGCTGCTGCTTGATCGCCTGGAACGAGGCTTCTGGCACGGCCGCCACGAAGCCATCTGCAAACACGTCGCCATAGATCTCCTCGCCGGACATGGCAGCCAGGATATCGTCGCCGCGCTGTTCCAGTCTCGCGCTCTCCTCGGCATCTTGCGCCATGGCAGTGGTGGAGAGCGAGGCGGCGATTGCGGCCAGTGATGCGAGGATATGGCGTTTCATTCCCGCACCTTGGCCCACAATCACGCGTCGATCAAATCCCTATCGATTTCGCCTGCACGGTTCTGGATAAAGTTGAAGCGATGTTCGGGATTACGGCCCATCAACTGGTCCACCAGTTCCTTCACCGCGAAACGCTGCTCGTTCTGTTCGGGCAAGGTGATGCGCACCAGTGAACGGGTGGCCGGATCCATCGTGGTTTCGCGAAGCTGCTGCGGATTCATCTCGCCAAGGCCCTTGAACCGGCCGACGTCCACTTTCTTGCCCTTGAACACCGTCGCCTCCAGTTCGGCGCGGTGCTCGTCATCATGGGCGTAGCGACTCTCCTTGCCTGCGGTCAGGCGATATAGCGGGGGCTGGGCGAGGTAGAGGTGCCCTTTCCGCACCAGGTCCGGCATTTCCTGGAAGAAGAAGGTCATCAGCAGGGTGGCGATATGCGCGCCGTCCACATCGGCATCGGTCATGATCACCACGCGGTCGTACCGCAACGCCTCGGCATCGCAATCCTTGCGCATTCCGCAGCCCAGCGCGAGGGCGAGATCGGCGATTTCGGAATTGGCGCGGATCTTGTCTGCCGTGGCGCTGGCGACATTCAGGATCTTGCCGCGAATGGGCAGGATCGCCTGCGTCTTGCGATTGCGCGCCTGCTTCGCGCTGCCGCCTGCGCTGTCACCTTCCACGATGAAGAGTTCGGTCTCGCTGTCGGTTTCCCCGCTGCAATCGGTCAGCTTGCCGGGCAGGCGCAGCTTCTTGGCGTTGGTGGCCGTCTTGCGCTTGATCTCGCGTTCCTGCTTGCGCTTCAGCCGTTCTTCCATCCGCTCCATGACGGAGCCGAGCAGCGCCTTGCCGCGCTCCATGTTATCGGAGAGGAAATGGTCGAAGTGATCGCGCACGGCGTTCTCCACGAGGCGGGCGGCTTCGGGAGAGGTCAGGCGGTCCTTCGTCTGGCTCTGGAACTGCGGATCGCGGATGAACACGCTCAACATGATTTCCGCGCCGGTCATCACGTCATCGGCGGTAAGATCCTTGGCCTTCTTCGTGCCGGTAAGATCACCGAAGGCGCGCAGCCCCTTGGTGAGCGCGGCGCGCAGACCTGCCTCGTGCGTACCGCCATCGGGCGTTGGCACGGTGTTGCAATACCAGCTCGTGGACCCATCGGACCATAGCGGCCAGGCGACGGCCCACTCCACGCTGCCCATCTGCTGGCCATCGTCATTCTCGGCAAAATCCTGCTTGCCGGTGAAGAAATCGGCGGTGACGCATTCGCGCGCGCCCACCTGTTCCTTCAGGTGATCGGCAAGGCCTCCGGGGAACTGGAAGGTTGCTTCTGCCGGCACATCCTCGCTGGCGAGCGCAGGCGCGCATTTCCAGCGGATCTCGACGCCTGCAAAAAGATACGCCTTGGATCGTGCCAGCTTGAACAGACGCTTTGGATTGAACTTGCGATCGCCGAAAATCTCGGTGTCGGGCACGAAGGTGACGCTGGTGCCGCGACGGTTGGGCGTGTCGCCAACCTTGGTGATCTTCCCCTGCGGCAGGCCCTTGGAAAACTCCTGCGCGTACACCTCCTTGTTTCGCGCCACTTCCACCCGCGTGTGGCTGGAAAGCGCGTTCACCACGCTTACGCCAACACCATGCAGGCCGCCGCTGGTGGCATAGGCCTTGCCCGAGAACTTGCCGCCGGAATGCAGCGTGGTCATGATGACTTCCAGCGTGGACTTGCCGGGAAACTTGGGATGTTCGTCCACCGGCATGCCGCGGCCGTTGTCAGTGATGGTCAGGCGGTTGCCTTCTTCCAGCACCATCTCGATGCGGTTGGCATGGCCAGCCACCGCCTCGTCCATGGAATTGTCGAGCACTTCGGCGGCAAGGTGATGCAGCGCGCGATCATCCGTGCCACCGATATACATGCCGGGGCGGCGGCGCACAGGCTCCAGCCCTTCAAGCACCTCGATGGAGGAGGAATCGTAATCGCCGCCGCCCTGCGGCATCTTTTCAAACAGATCATCACTCATGCCGACGATATAGGCACGGGGAATCCCCGCCTACAAGCGGCACGGGGTCAGTTATCCGGCAGTCAGAACCCCGTGGGAGCAGGATCGACGACGGTAAAGGCGCCATTGCCCACCTGTCTCACTTCCATCGCGCGTTCGCCGATGCCATTGCTCTGGAAGCGGATCGCGCCATCGAGGCCGATGAAACCGCCATCGTCCAGCAGCAAGCCCACCGGCAGATCGGTGCCCACACGCCAGTCGCGCGTCAGGCGGAGGGTCAGCAGCACGGCATCGTAGCCAAGTGTTGCGATGCGGAAGGGCTGCTCGCCGAAACGAGCGTTGTAGCTGCTGGAAAACTGGCGATAGCGATCGTCGGGCACGGCCGAGAACCACGCGCCGCGCAAGGCGGGAGTGCCAACCAGATCGTCCTGACGGCTCCACAACTCTGTGCCGAGGATGGAGGGAAGGGCCTCTCCGGCGTCCTTCAGACGCGGTGCCGCCATGGTGGCAAGCCGCGCGCTGTCGGCGATCAGCACGGTGTCGAACCCGCCGCGCGAGTTCAGCCGCTCCGCCGCGCTGATGATGGAGGTGTTCGTCCTGTCATACCGCTGCACGTCAACGACAGTGCCGCCCTGTGCGCGGATCGTGTTTTCGGCGGCAACGGTGGTGCGATTGCCATAATCGCCGCGCGGGGCAAGAATGGCGAAACGGCTCGCGCCTTCATCCATGGCGAAGCGCACGGTACGCTCCACCGATTGTTCGGGAACGTGGCCCATCACGAATACATCGTTGCGGGCCACGGTGGTGTCGTTGGAAAAGGTGATGAGCGGCACATCGTTGGGCCGCGCCTGCGCCAGCACCGCGCCGACGTTGTCACGCTGGAGCGGGCCGAGGATCAGGCGATTGCCATCGTTGATCGCGCGGCTGGCGGCAGCGCCGGCACTGGCATTGGTATCGTAGGTGGTGATGCGCAGGTTTTCCGCGCCCGTATCCAGCAGCGCCATGGTGGTGGCATTGGCAATGGACTGGCCGACCTGTGCGTTGCTGCCGCTCAGCGGCACCAGCAGGGCGACACGGTGACGGCCTTCATCATCGGGCAATACGGCGCGATCAGGCGTAGTGGGCTGATCCACCACCGGTCCGCCGCGATCGGGGCCGGGAGCGTCTCCACCCGGAATCACCTGACAGGCTGCCAGCAGCAAACTGCCAACGCCGACGGCGAGAATCCGTTTAAAATCACCCAACATGCTTGCTTGCTCCGCTGAACCTGGTCCATGGCCGCATCCGTGAGCGAACCATCTCTATCTCCCGGCCTCTATATCGTCGCAACGCCGATTGGCAATCTCGGCGATATTACGAAACGGGCTAGTGACATTCTTGCACGCTGCGACGGGATTGCCTGCGAAGATACCCGCGTAACACAAAAGCTTATCCGCCATCTTGGCATATCGAAGCCCCTGTGGCGTTACGACGATCACTCCGCCCCGAACGATCGGGCACGGCTGATCGCATCGATGAACGACAGGGCCGTTGCGCTGGTGAGCGATGCAGGCATGCCGCTGGTGTCCGATCCCGGCTTCCGGCTCGTTCGGGAAGCGCGCGAGGCTGGCGTTCCCATCACCGCGCTGCCCGGCGCCAATGCTCCGCTGACGGCGCTTGCCCTCTCCGGCCTGCCCAACGACCGGTTCCTGTTTGCCGGCTTTCTGCCGCCCAAGGAAAAGGCCCGGGCCGAGGTGCTGGAAGAGCTGGGGGCCGTGCGCTCCACGCTCATCTTCTTCGAAACCGCGCCGCGCCTCGCCAAGAGCCTTGCGGCCATCGTCAAGGTTCTGCCGGGACGCGAAGTGGCCGTGGCGCGCGAAATTTCCAAGATCTACGAGGAATGCCGCACCGGATCGGCAGAAGAACTGCTGGATCACTACACCGCGCATCCGCCAAGGGGGGAAATCGTGCTGCTGGTAGGCCCGCCGCCGGAGGTGGAGCACGACGCCGCCGATGCCGACGCGATGCTGGCCGAATTGCTGGAAACCGAGAAGCCATCTCAGGCAGCAGCGCAGGTCGCCAAGGCCACCGGGCTGGATCGCAAGATGCTGTATGCCCGCGCGATGGAACTGAAATCCTCGTGAAGCGCCAGCTTGCCGAACAGCGCGGGCGCATGGCGGAGGATGATGCTGCCCGCTGGCTGGAAGGGCAGGGCTGGAAAATTGCCGCCCGTCGCCGCAAAACGAGGGTCGGTGAAATCGATCTGGTGGCAAGGCGTGAAGGCCTCGTCGCCTTTGTCGAGGTAAAATGGCGGCAGCGCGCAGCAGATCTGGATCTGGCCATAGACGACCACCGGCTTTCCCGCGTGGCGGCAGCGGCAGAATGCGTGATGCATGAATATGCGACGCAGGGTGAGGACATCCGTATCGACGTGATCCTGCTTGCGCCGGGCACAACGCCTCGCCACATCGAGAACGCCTGGATGCCCTGAGCTTCGGAATATGAGGAAAACACCATGAGTCTTCGCGTCGCTTTCCAGATGGACCCGATGGAATCGATCGGGATCGCTGGCGATTCCAGCTTCGCCCTGATGCTGGAAGCACAGGCGCGCGGTCATTCGGTCTGGCACTATGACGTCACGTCGCTGGCCTGGAACGCGGGCAAGCTCACCGCGTGGGCAAAGCCTGTTACCGTGCAGCGCGTGGAGGGCGATCATTTTACGGCGGGTGAACTGACGAAGATCGATCTTGCCGAAGATATCGACGTGGTGCTGATGCGGCAGGATCCGCCGTTCCACCTCGGCTATATCAGCGCGGCGCTGCTGCTGGACCGGCTGAAGGGAAAGACGCTGGTCAGCAACGATCCCAGAGAAGTGATCAACGCGCCGGAGAAAATGTTCGTCCTGGATTACGCCCGATACATGCCGCCAACGCTGATCGCGCGGCGGCTGGAGGACGTGCAGGAGTTCCAGAAGGAGCACGGCGCGGTGGTGGTGAAGCCGCTGCACGGCAACGGCGGCAAGGCCATCTTCAAGATCGATGAAAGCGGCACCAACACCTCCGCCCTGTTCGAAGTCTTCAACCAGACATGGCCCGAACCGCACATGATCCAGCCATTCCTGCCCAGCGTATCGGAAGGCGACAAGCGCATCGTTCTGGTGGATGGCGAGGTGGCTGGCGCGATCAACCGCAAGCCGGGCCAGGGGGAGTTCCGCTCCAACCTGGCGCAGGGCGGCTCTGCCGAAGCCAGCCAATTGACGGCGCGCGAAGAGGAAATCTGCGCCGCGATGGGGCCGGAGCTGAAACGCCGCGGCCTTGTTTTCGTAGGGATCGACGTGATCGGTGGCGAGTGGCTGACCGAGATCAATGTCACCAGCCCCACCGGCATCGTGGCGATCGACAGGTACAATGGCACCAACACCGCCGGCATGATCTGGGATGCGCTGGAACGCCGACATTCCGAGATGTAGCGCGGACCGTTTGGCAATTCTGCGTGTTAGTGACGCATGGATACCCTTATCATCGACCTGATAGAGCGGGGCGGATACATCGGTATCTTTCTGCTGATGGCCCTGGAAAACATCATCCCCCCGGTCCCCAGCGAGGTGATCATGGGGATCGGCGGGTTGCTGGTGCAGCGCGGTTCGATGGATTTCTGGCCCCTGCTGATCATCGGCACGCTGGGCACGGTGGCGGGAAATTATTTCTGGTACTGGATCGGTGACAAATGGGGCTACCAGCGGCTGGAGCCCTTCGTGGCCCGGTGGGGCCGCTGGTTGACCGTAGACTGGGAGCATATCGAGGCAGCGCAGGAATTCTTCGTGAAGCGCGGGCACTGGGTGGTGTTCTTCCTGCGCTTTTCACCATTCCTGCGCACGATCATCTCGTTGCCTGCGGGCCTTTCCCACATGCCGCTGATGCGCTTCTTCGGCTACACCTTCGCCGGCTCGCTGATCTGGAACGCCCTGCTGATCAAGGGCGGTGAATGGCTGGGCCACTGGCTGGCGGATTCCCAGCACATCATCGGTTACATCATCGTCGGACTGATCGTGCTGACGATCGCAGGCTATCTCTGGCGCATATTCACCTGGGTGCCGCGCGCGGAGCGTAGCGAGGACTAGTTATTCGCGCGTGGATGCGCAGACCTGTAGGCCTGCAGCATCTTCGCCGCATCCACCTGCGTATAGATCTGGGTCGAGCCGAGGCTGGCGTGGCCAAGCAGTTCCTGGAGGCTGCGCAAATCAGCGCCCGATCCGAGCAGGTGAGTCGCGAAGCTGTGGCGCAAGGCGTGCGGCGTGGCCGTGGCAGGCAGGCCAAGCGCTTTTCGCGCCCGCGCCATCGCCTTTTGCACCATGCCTTGCGACAACGGCCCGCCCCGTGCGCCCCTGAACAGGCTTCCCCCAGCTTGCAAGCTATGCGGACACGCCTTCGCGTAAGCCGCCACCGCATCTCGAACGACCGGGATCAGTGGCACGACGCGCTGCTTGTTTCCCTTGCCCGTAACCACCAGCGTCTCCCCCAGCGGCAGGTCATTCGCCTTCAGGGACAAGGCCTCTGCAATGCGCAGTCCCGCGCCATACATCAGCAGCAATACGGCAACGTCTCGCTTGCCGGTCCATTCCGAACCGGCGGTTTCCTCCACCACTTCGGCGAGGTTTATCGCTTCGTCGGGGGTGACGGGGCGGGGCACGCCCTTCTTGACGCGCGGCCCCCTCAGGCGGGGGCCGGTGCCGGGCTGCGCGCCCACCTGTTCCAGCGCGTAGGCAATGAAGGTCTTCAGCGCCGAAAGCTCCCGCGCGGCGGAGAGATTGCCGATGCCGTCCTCCATGCGCCGCTGCGCCAGATGGCCGCGCAGGTCGCGCGTGCGCACGTCGGCAACCTGCTTCCATTCCGCCAGGTCCAGCGCCAGCAAGAACCGCTCCGCCGTGGCGAGATAGGCGCGCACGGTGTGCGGGCTGCGCCGCTGGGCGATCGCCAGATGTTCCTCCCATTGATCGAGAAGGGCAGTGGCGCTCATGCCGTCACCAGATCGTCTGCCACCAGTTCTGCCAGCAATGCATCGAGCAGCGGCGTCCCTTCCGGCGTCACACCCACGCGCGCACCATCGCGCCATGCAAGGCCAAGGCCCCGATATTGGTCAAGCTTTGCGGAATTGATCAGAGCATCCGCTGGCAGGCCAAGGCGGCTCGCCAGCATTTCCAGATCGACACCGCGTGCAAGCCGCAGGCCCATCAGCAGCGCCTCGGATGCCTGCTCTGCTACGCCGAGTGCCCGCTCTTCCTTCAGCCCATGCAAATTGCGGGCGACGGCATCCAGCCAGTTCTCCGGCTTCTTGTGGCGCAAGGTGGCCAGCCCGCCGCGCCGACCGTGGGCGCCGGGGCCGATCCCTGCGTAATCCTCGTATCGCCAGTAGGTGAGGTTGTGTCGGCTTTCCTCCCCCGGACGCGCGTGGTTGCTTATCTCGTAGGCAGGCAGGCCCGCGGCATCGGTCAATTCGCGGGTGATGGCGAACAGGTCTGCCGCGTGATCGTCGTCCAGCGGGGTGAAGCCGCCGCGCCGCACGTCCGTTGCAAAGCGCGTGCCGGGCTCGATCGTAAGCTGGTAGAGCGAGAGATGCAAAGTGCCGAAATCCAGCGCGCGCGAAAGCTGTTGCCGCCAATGATCCGGCGTCTGGCCGGGCAGGGCATAGATCAGATCGAACGTCACCCGCGCAAACACTGATTGCGCCGTCGCCAGTGCATCCAGCCCCTCCCGCGCATCATGCAGCCTGCCGAGGAACCGCAGCGCGTCATCGTCCAATGATTGCAGGCCAAGCGAGACGCGATTCACCCCAGCGGTGGCCAATGCGGCGAAATTGGCCGCTTCGACGGAGGATGGGTTCGCCTCCAGCGTGATTTCGATATCGGGGTCGAAACCCCACAATTGCTCCGCCTCTTGCAGCAGCGCCTCCACCAGGGCAGGCGGCATCAGGGAAGGGGTGCCGCCGCCGAAGAAGATGGATTGCAGCGGCTCTCCGCCTGCCAACTCGGCCTCGTGACGCAGATCGGCCAGCATTGCGCTGCCCCATGCCTCCACATCCACGCCGTCGCGCACGTGCGAGTTGAAGTCGCAATAAGGGCACTTTGCGAGGCAGAAGGGCCAGTGGATGTAAAGCGCGTGCGCCATGATTACAGGTTTCAGTCTCCGTTAACCCGCAATAGCCAAGGTGGCGGCATGGGAAAAGGACGGGTCTATTTCATCGCGATAGCGGCACTTGGTGCAATATGCACTGCCGCGCTGGCATCGGGCGCACAGGCGCAGCGGATCAATCCCTTCGCGCTCGATCTGCTGGAGGCGCATAATGATGCGCGCGCCGAGGTAGACGTGCCGCGCCTTGCGTGGAGCAGCCGCCTTGCGCGCGAGGCGCAGGAATGGGCGGAACATCTGGCGAGGGAAGGGCGTATGATCCATGCCAATCGCGATCAGCGCGGAGGCGCGGGCGAGAACCTGTGGTTGGGCCATGCCGGGTATTACGAGGCTGAGGTGATGGTGGGCGGCTTCGTTGCCGAACGGCAGCATTTCCGCAACGGCATCTTCCCGCAGGTTTCCACCACCGGCAACTGGCGCGACGTGGGGCACTACACGCAGGTCATCTGGCGCGACACGCGCGAAGTCGGCTGCGCCGTTGCACGCGGGGCGAGCAATGATTTTCTCGTTTGCCGCTATTGGCCGGCAGGCAATATCTACAATCGCTCTGTACTCTAGGCGCCGAACTGATCGACCTTCATCTTCGCAAAGGCATCGGCGCGGTGGCTGATGGCGTGCTTCTCTTCCGGGTCGATCTCGGCAAAGGTCTGCTTCCGCCCGGCGGGAACGAACACGGGATCGTAGCCGAAGCCCATCTCCCCGCGCGGTGGCCATGTCAGCGTGCCATCGGCGCGGCCTTCGTAAACTACGTGCTCGCCATCGGGCCACGCCAGGGCGAGGGTGCAGGAAAACCACGCGTCGCGCGGCGTATCGGCGCCCTTGGCCTGCAACATGCCTTCCACCTTGCCCATCGCCATGTACCAGTCACGGCCCGGCTCGCCCTCGAAAAATTGCCGCTCCGCCCAGTCCGCGGTATAAACGCCGGGGCGACCATCCAGCGCGGCAACCGACAGCCCGCTGTCGTCGGCCAGCGCGGGGAGGCCCGATGCCTCCGCCGCGGCACGGGCCTTGATCAGCGCGTTCTGCACGAAAGTGATGCCAGTTTCCGGCGGTTCGGGAAGGCCCAGCGATCCCGCCGAGATGCAATCGAGCCCGTACGGCTCCAGCAGCTTGGCGATTTCCTTCAGCTTGCCCGCATTGTGCGTGGCAATCACGAGCTTTCCCGATCCGAGCTTCCGGCTCACTTGGTCGCTTCCTCCTGCGCCTTGAAGATTTCCGCGCAGCCCATCTGGGCAAGACGCAGCAGCCTAAGCAGGCCTTCCTCGTCGTAGGTCGCACCTTCGGCCGTCGCTTGCACTTCGGCGATCTGGCCGCCTTCGATCAGCACGAAATTGGCGTCGGCATCGGCATTGGAATCCTCGTCATAATCGAGATCAAGAACCGGCGTGCCCTTGTGGATGCCGCACGAGATGGCCGCGATCTTCGCCGTCAGCGGATCTTCCTTGATCGCGCCCGATGCCATCAGCTTGTTCACGGCGAGGCGCAATGCAACCCACGCGCCGGAGATGGACGCGGTGCGGGTGCCGCCGTCGGCCTGGATCACGTCGCAATCCAGCGTGATCTGGCGTTCGCCCAGCTTCTCCATATCGCACACGGCGCGCAAGGATCGGCCGATAAGCCGCTGGATTTCCTGCGTTCTCCCGCTCTGTTTGCCCTTGGCCGCCTCACGGCTGCCGCGGGTGTGCGTGGCGCGGGGCAGCATGGAATATTCGCCGGTGACCCAGCCCTGGCCCTTGCCACGCAGCCACGGCGGGATGCGTTCTTCGACAGAAGCGGTGCACAGCACGCGCGTCTCGCCAAAGCTGATGAGGCAGCTGCCCTCAGCATGCTTGGTGAAACCGGTTTCGATGGTGATGGCGCGCATTTCGTCAGGCGCACGGCCGGAAGGTCGCATGTATTTCTCCGATGGGATGTTTGCGCCAGACGCCCTAGCGACTAGATAGGGCTCTGTCATGGCTTCTCCTCCGATCACCGAACTGACATCGCGCGCAAAGGAGATTTTCCGCCTCGTGGTGGAGGATTATCTCGCCAGCGGACAGCCGGTCGGCTCCAAGACGCTTGCCGCGCGCGGGGAAGTGAACCTTTCGCCAGCCTCCATCCGCTCGGTACTCAGCGAACTGGAAAGCTTCGGCCTGCTGGCAGCGCCCCACACCAGCGCGGGACGGATGCCGACGGATATTGGCCTGCGCCTATTCGTGGACGGGATCATGCAGGTGGGCGAACCCACGCAGGCAGAACGTTCCGCCATCGAGAAACAGCTCGCCACGCCCGGCCCGATCGAGGAGGCGCTGGAAAGCACCAGTGCGCTGCTTTCCAATCTTTCCGGTGCTGCTGGCATGGTGATGGTGCCCCAACGCGAAGCGCGTCTTTCGCAGATCAGTCTCGTGCCGCTTGATGCAAAGCGCGCGCTGGCCGTGCTGGTTGCCGAAGACGGCCACGTGGAAAACCGCGTGCTCGACCTCGATGGCCCTGTGTCGGCGGCAGCCTTGCAGGAATCGAGCAATTTCATCACCGCACGCCTTCGCGGTCGCACCCTGGCAGAGGCGGCGCGGGCCATGCAAACCGAGATTGCCAGTGGAAAGAGCGCCCTCGACGAAGCCAGCCAGCGCCTGGTGGAAGCAGGCATCGCCACGTGGAGCGAGGATGCCGCCAAACGGCCCGTGCTGATCGTGCGCGGCGCGTCCAACCTGATCGACGAAAGCGCGGCAACCGATCTTGAACGTGTGCGGCAATTGCTTGACGACCTTGAAAACAAGCAATCGGTGGCGCATCTGCTGGACAGTGCACGGCAGGCGGAATCGACCCGTATATTCATCGGGGCGGAAAACCGCCTGTTCGCGCTTTCCGGCTCGTCCGTGATTGCCGCGCCTTACCGTGATCGGGAAGGCAAGGTGGTGGGCGTGCTGGGCGTTATCGGGCCTACGCGCTTGAATTACGCGCGCGTGGTTCCCATGGTGGATTTCACCGCCCATTCCCTGGGCAAAAGATTTGGTTAGCGAGACAGATGAGCGATAACGAAAACAACCGCGACGAAGCGGCTGAGAAGGAACTTGAAGGCGTGCCGGAGGAATTCCTCTCGGACGATGATGATGGCGAAGATGAAGGTGAGGGCGGCGATTTCGAAGCCGAACTGGCACAGCTTCGCGAGGATCTGGAAGCCGCCAAGCAGGAAACGCTCTATGCCAAGGCAGAGGCGCAGAACCAGCGCCGTCGCCTGGAAAAGGAAGTGCAGGACGCCCGCGCCTATGCGGCCACGGGCTTTGCCCGCGATATCCTGAGCGTGGCGGATAACCTGGCCCGTGCGATCGACGCAATCCCCGAGGATCTGCGCGAAGACAGCAAGTTCAAGGGTCTTGTCGCAGGCATCCAGGCCACCCAGCGCGAGCTGGACAAGGTGTTCACCCAGCACGGCATCACCCGCATCGCCGCCATGGGCCTGCCGCTGGATCCGAACCAGCACCAGGCCATGATGGAAATGCCCACCGACGATGCAGAACCTGGTACGATCGTGCAGGAAATGCAGGCCGGCTACATGATCAAGGACCGGCTGCTGCGCGCCAGCATGGTGGGCGTGGCAAAGAAGCCTGATTAGTTCGCCCCGGCGGAACCAGTCGGTCAGTTCGTCCGTAAACCCTTGCAGACAGGGATCAAAGGAGACTGACCGATGAAAAAGCTACTGATCGCACCCGCACTGCTCGCCTCGAGCCTTGGCCTGAGCGCATGTGCCGAGAACTACGCCGTTGAAGGCGGCCTTGCCGGCGCGGCAGCCGGTGCAGGTGCCGCAGCCCTTCTGGGTGAAGACATCGAAACCTATGCCCTGGCGGGCGCTGCCATCGGCACCGTCGTGGGCTACGTTTCCGACAAGGATGACGATTGCGACGGCTATTATGGTGATCGCCGTTATGTGGACGATGATTGCCGCTATGACGACGACTACGCGCGTTATTTCTAATCGCGCCAAACCTGCTTCAGATCAGGCGGCTGCCGTCGCTGCCGCCTGATCCTGCAGCATCTTCTCCAGTTCCTCTACAGATCGCAGATCCGCGAAGATCAGCGCCATGCTGTCCAGCGTTGCGCCGTGCGCTTCGTCAGTCAAGGCGGCGCAGGCATCTGCCGCCACGATCACCCGGTAATTCAACTGCATCGCATCGCGCGCGGTGCTTTCACAACAACAATTGGTCAGCGTGCCGCTTATGATCAGCGTTTCGATGCCGCGCGCCTTCAATTCGGCATCCAGCGTGCTGGTGCCGGGCGTGAAACCGCTGAAGCGGTGCTTGTCCACGCACAAATCCTCGTCCGACACGTCCATTTCGCGCCACAATTTCCAGTAATGCGCGCCGGGTTTGAACGCCTCTCGGTGGGCAAGTATTCCCTCACCCATCCGTTCTGCAAAGATCGGCCATGCCGCAGGGCCGTTCGCATCCGGCGTGGTGAAGCGCAGGAAAATGTTCGTGCCGCCAGCCTCGCGCAGCGCGCGACTTATACGGTTGATCGGCTCTGCTGCGTCCCGCGCGGCGGGCACTTCGACAGGCGCACCTTCCTCGACAAAGCCGTTCTGCATGTCGACGATCAGATGCGCGGTTTTCGCCGGATCGATCGTGTCCCAGATGTTGGCAATACCGCCGCGCGCTTCGGCATGACGGGCGAGAATTGCGGAATGGTCGACACGGTGGGGCATGGCTCTCTCCTTCCAGCATCCTTATCCGGCGGCTGCGAGCAGGATGCAAGCCGGCAACTCTAGAGCGCGGCCCCGGGGAAATTCACCAGCACCTCATAGGCTGCAGGATCGGCGACGCCTGCCAGCTTGAATCCGTTCCGCATCAGGAAGGCGTGCTCCACGATGCGGGCCTGCTGTTCGATGCCGTATCGGGCAAGCGGCCATCCCGGCTTCAGCGTGTAATCGTATTTCGCCCACGGCATGCGGTTCAACACCAGATACCAGTCGCCGCGTGTCTGGGTTTGCCAGACATGTGTCATCTCGTGGATGAAAAGCGCCTGCCGACGGATCTTGGCGGTTGAAAAATCCTCGCAATAGGCTTCGCCCAGCGGATGGAAATGGATGTGTCCGCGCGGGGCCATGGTGATCCGCTTCGGCTGAAAAAACGCCCATTTCCGGCGTCTTATCCGTACCTTTGCATAATCGATGGCATCACCGAACATGGTGCGGGCGAGCGCGATCTCTCCTTCGCTCAGCGGTCTTTCACCGCCGATGGGGCAGGAGGTCGTGCTCGCCGCAGCCATCGTCGTTCCGTTACTCCTCGGCGCTGCCGGGCGCATCGCCGGGCGCACGGATTTGAACCGGGAAGCTGACCTTGTCTCCGCCCACGAACGTAAGCGTCACCTCTGTTTCGCCGCCGACTTCCAGCGTGTCGTCCAGGTTCATTGCCATGACGTGATAGCTCCCCGGCTCGAAAACGATGGTTTCGCCTGCCGGCACGTCCATCTGCATCAGCTCGTCCATGGATGGCTGCAGGTTCCATTCGCTCATCTGGTGAAGCACCGCGCTCTGCGATCCCAGCACGCTGGCGGAGCGGATCATGTAGTTGCGATCGGCCGAATTCTCGATGTTGAAATAGACGGCCGCCGGGTTGCCTGACACTGCGGGCAGGGCCATCCATCCATCGCTCACGGCGATACCGGCGGGGGCATCCGGCTCCTGCGGTACGGCGGGCGCCTCGGGCTCATTGCCGCATGCAACTACGCTCAGCGACAGGCCGATTGCAGCCACGCTTGCCAGAATGTTCTTCGTATTCATCAATAACCCCTCGAAAAAATGCATGCTGATTTCTAGTCGGCACAGTCCCTTGTGCCAAGAAAAACCGCTCCTATATCCGCCCCCGATACACAGCTTTTTTCGAGCTGCCGAGTGGCCTCGCCATCAGTATCCCCGCGGGATCGGGGGGCCGAGCGTGCAGCGTCCAACTTTGAAAGAGATGGGGAATTATGAGTAAGATTATCGGTATTGACCTCGGCACCACCAACAGCTGCGTGGCCGTTATGGAAGGCGGCAAGCCCAAGGTTATCGAAAACTCCGAAGGTGCGCGCACGACGCCCTCGATCGTCGCCTTTACCAAGGATGACGAGCGCCTGATCGGCCAGCCCGCAAAGCGCCAGGCCGTTACCAATCCTGACAACACGCTGTTTGCGATCAAGCGCCTGATCGGTCGCCGGTTCGACGATCCGACTACCAAGAAGGACATGGACATCGTTCCCTACGACATCGTCAAGGGCAAGAACGGCGATGCATGGGTCGAAGCGGGCGGCGAAGAATATTCGCCCAGCCAGATTTCCGCCTTCATCCTGCAGAAGATGAAGGAAACCGCCGAGAGCTATCTTGGCGAGACCGTTTCCAAGGCCGTGATCACCGTTCCGGCCTACTTCAACGACGCGCAGCGCCAGGCCACCAAGGATGCCGGCCAGATCGCCGGCCTTGAGGTAGAGCGCATCATCAACGAGCCGACCGCGGCTGCGCTTGCCTATGGCATGGACAAGGACGACGGCAAGACCATCGCCGTTTATGACCTTGGCGGCGGCACCTTCGACGTCTCCATCCTGGAGATCGGCGACGGCGTGTTCGAGGTGAAGTCCACCAACGGAGACACCTTCCTGGGTGGCGAAGATTTCGACAATGTGATCGTCGATTACCTTGCTGCGCAGTTCAAGCAGAAGGAAAACATGGATCTGAAGACCGACAAGCTCGCTCTTCAACGCCTGAAGGAAGCTGCCGAGAAGGCCAAGATCGAGCTTTCCAGCAGCCAGACCACCGAGGTCAACCTGCCCTTCATCACCGCTCGCATGGAAGGCGGCAGTTCCACCCCGCTGCACCTGGTGGAAACGATCAGCCGTTCCAAGCTGGAGCAGTTGGTGGGCGACTTGGTGAAGCGCACGCTGGAGCCGTGCAAGAAGGCGCTGGAAGATGCCGGCGTTTCCAAGGACGGTATCGACGAAGTGATCCTGGTAGGCGGCATGACCCGTATGCCCAAGGTTCGCGAAGTCGTGGAAGAGTTCTTCGGTTCCAAGCCGCACACCGGCGTGAACCCCGATGAAGTCGTGGCCATGGGCGCTGCCATCCAGGCTGGCGTTCTGCAGGGCGACGTAAAGGACGTGCTGCTGCTGGACGTTACCCCGCTTTCGCTGGGTATCGAAACGCTGGGCGGTGTGTTCACCCGCATGATCGACCGCAACACCACGATCCCTACGAAGAAGGCACAGGTCTACTCCACCGCCGAGGATAACCAGGGCGCTGTTACGATCCGCGTGTTCCAGGGCGAGCGTGAAATGGCAGCCGATAACAAGATGCTGGGCCAGTTCGACCTTGTCGGCATTCCGTCCGCACCGCGCGGCGTCCCCCAGATCGAGGTGACCTTCGATATCGACGCCAACGGCATCGTGAACGTGTCTGCTAAGGACAAGGGCACCGGCAAGGAACAGCAGATCCGCATCCAGGCATCGGGCGGTCTTTCGGACACTGACATCGACCAGATGGTGCAGGATGCAGAGAAGTTCGCCGACGAGGACAAGAAGCGCCGCGAGGCGGCCGAAGTCCGTAACAATCTCGACAGCCTGGTGCACGCCACCGAAAAGCAGCTGGAAGAGAATGGCGACAAAATCGATGCTGGTCTGAAGAGCGAGATCGAGACTGCCGTTTCCGAAGCAAAGGAAGCCTTGGAAAGCGATGACCTCGACACCATGAAGGCGAAGAGCGAAGCCTTGACGCAGGTCGCCATGAAGATGGGCCAGGCCATCTACGAAACGGACCAGGCTTCCGGCGCCGATGCCGCTGCCGACAGCGCTGCATCGAACGATACCGAAACTCCTTCCGAGGAAGAAGATGTCGTCGATGCCGAGTTCACGGAAGTGGACGACGAGAACAAGTCGTAAGCGAAACGATGAGAAAAGCCATCCGCCACCGACGCCCCGCGCCGGTGGCGGTATGCTTTAGGGGTCTGTGAATGTCTGCGACTGAAGTCGATTTTTATGAATTGCTAGGTGTGTCCCGCGATGCCGATGGGGCCGCCGTGAAATCCGCCTATCGCAAGATGGCGATGAAATACCATCCGGATCGTAATCCGGGTGATGCCGAGGCAGAAGCACGTTTCAAGGCGTGCAGCGCTGCTTACGAGGTTCTGAAAGACCCGCAGAAGCGTGCGGCTTACGATCGATACGGCCACGATGCCTTCCAGCAGGGCATGGGTGGCGGCGGCGCCGGAGGCGGTGCCGATTTCAGCGATCTCGGCGATATTTTCGAAACGATCTTCGGCAGCGCCTTTGGCGGTGGTGGCGGCGGCGGCGCAGGCCGCGCCCGCCCGCGTCGCGGCGCCGATCTGCGTTACGACATGCAGGTCAGCCTGGAAGAGGCGTTTCACGGCAAGGATACTGAGATCACCGTGGAGGTGGCCGCGACCTGCGACACCTGCGAGGGCACAGGTGCAGAGCCCGGCACGGGCAAGCGCCGCTGCGACCTTTGCCATGGCCACGGCAAGGTGCGCGCGCAGCAGGGCCTGTTCGTGATCGAACGCCCTTGCCCCAATTGCAGCGGCCGGGGCGAAGTGCTGGAAAAAGCCTGCTCGGATTGTCGCGGTGAAGGCCGTGTGGACCAGGAACAGACGCTGGACATCCAGATTCCGCCCGGCGTCGACAACGGCACGCGTATCCGCCTTTCGGGCAAGGGTGAAGCTGGCCCGATGGGCGCGCCCGCCGGTGATCTCTACATCTTCGTGCATGTGAAGGAGCACAAGCTGTTCCAGCGCGAAGGCACTGCATTGTTCACGCGCGTTCCGGTGAGTTTCACCGTCGCGGCCCTGGGCGATACGATCGACATTCCGGGCCTGGACGGAGAGACGCACGCGATCGAGATTCCCGCCGGTATCCAGTCGGGCAAGCAATTGCGCAAGCGTGGTGCCGGTATGCCCGTGCTGCAAGGGCGCGGACGCGGCGACATGGTGGTGGAAGTAATGGTGGAGACACCGACCAAGCTTTCCGGTCGCCAGAAGGAAATCCTGCGCGAGTTCCGCGAAACGGAAACGGGCGAGGAATGTCCTGAAAGCCGCGGGTTCATCGACAAGCTGAAGACCGCGTTCGGCGGCTGATTTCCCATGCGCGCTGAGCGTCAATCGCCACCCAGCTTGGCGATGATTTCCTGACGTAGAGCCTCCACCAGCATCTCATTGCAATTCTCGCGGGCCTGTTCCTCGTCGCATATCGCCAGGAACAGGTCTCGCTTAACGGCGCGGCATTCCGTCTCGTCGAAACCGCCGGGAACTGTCGAGCATACGAGATCGATCATCCGCTCCGCCCCGTGCAGGCGGCCCCAGAGGTAATCGTTCTCCCGATAGGCCCGGCTGAAGAAAGCGCCGAAATTGAAGAATTCCGTTCCTCGCAATGTTGCGGAGGTGCCGCCCTCGCGGATGCTGGTGGCATCTTCAGGGCTGATGCGATCGACCTTCACGGGGTCGAATTCGGTCAGCCCTTCATTGCGCAGCAGCGGCAGGGTGGAAACGTCGTAGAACGGGAAGCCGAGGTAGGCGAGCAATACGCGGCGGCGCAGGTCTCGCGGCATGGCATCCAGCGCCTGGCACAGCACTTCTTCCGCCGCCTCGTCAGCTGCGCGCAGGGCACGGCGTTCTGCCAAGGCGTCCAGAAACTCGCCCGGCTCCTCCATCACGCGCGCGGCAATCTGGGCGAAATCCGGGCCCAGGTTCTGCGGGTCTTCCTTCGCGAAATAAAGGGTAAGCGTGCGATAGACGGCATCGCGGGCGTCCTGCAGATCGTCGTCCGGTATGGACGGGTCCAGTTCCCAGTCGCGTGACAGCCGCCGCGCAAGCAGGCGCAGTCGCCTGATGCGGAAGGCCAGATCGTGATCGCGGAAGAACAGGATGGCGTCCTCGCTCGCCCCGCCGCCTTTTTCCGCGCCCAGGTGCGCCATGTCCCGCTTTTCGATCTCCTCGCGCAGCCTTGCGGCGATCTCGAAGGCGGATGCCATGTCGCCGGTATCGCTGGCCTTGCGGGCAAGATCGGCGAGGCGATCGAGTATCCCGCTCAACTTGGCCTGCGCGTAGGACTGGAAGGCGTAGCCCGCCTGCTCCGCCGCTGCCTGCTGGGCGCGCCCGCGCCATGACGCTAATCTCTTGCGATTGGGCCGGTCGAGAAAGAAGGTGCGACCAAACAGCCTGTCCACCGCGCCTTCCACCGCAGGCCGCAGCGCGGACACCATCTTGCGAAGCTCCTCCGCCTCGCGAGTCTGCTTTTCCAGCATCTCCAGATTGTCGCGAATGGGTTGCTGGCGCGGTATTGCAGAGAGCGATCCGGCAATGGCGGCGAAAAAGCCAACAGGTTTGATACTATCCCCTTCTTCGAGGCGAGGCTGGTGCGGCGACGGGTCGATATAGACAAAGCGCCTGTCCACCTCTCGCTGGGCGGGCCGGATGGAAAGCGCGTCTATCGCTCCTTCGAACGGCGCGTTGTTCAGCACCGATCCGTCCACCAACGCCACGTGCTGGGTGGTGCCGCGCTTCACATGTGTAGGCATGATGCGGCGCAGGAATGCCTCGCGGTTCTGCCAGTCGCCGCCGCAATGCCTGTCTATCTCGGACAGGTGGAGCGGCGGGAAGGCACCCGGAAAACTTGCCGTGGCGCGCGCCGCCAGTGTCAGTTCGCACAATTGCGCAAGACTATGCCCGCCTTCCTTCGGCGTATGAGCGCGAAAGCCGATGGGCATGCGGTGCTCCGGCTCCTCCACGCGCGGCGGGCTGTTGAGGCGCAGCGTCTCCGGCCGACCGCGAAAGTCCGTGGCGGTCACCAGCAGATCGAGCGGGTGGCGCGATGGCAGCAGTGGCCCCTCGGCAGGTTCCTCGTCGATGGCCTGCAGGGCGGAATGGATAAGCCGCGTAAAGCCCGCGCCCGAGAACGGCGGCTCGAACCAGCGTCCGCGCACCAGGCTGGAAATCTTCTGTCGCACTTCCTTGCGCGTTTCGGCGGCCACGGTCTCGGAAACGGTATTGCCCGGTGCACGGGTGAGATACCACACGATAGGCCGCATGTAGACGCGCGCGGCAGGAGACCACGGGCGGGCTTCCGGCTCCACCAGTTTCTCTACGTCCGCGCCGTTCAGCCACAGCTTCGTCAGCGGCTCCAGACTGCGGCCGGAATGGATCGCCTGGGCAAGGAACACAGCGTTGATCCCGCCCGCGCTGGCTCCGGTGATAATGTCGGGCAGCACGCGCAGTCGTAGGTCGCTTTCGGTTTGAATGCGTTGCAGCAGGGAGAGATAGACGGCTTCCACACCGGTCACATTCTCCGGCACATCAGCATGGAAAGCGCGGCTGGCGCGGGCCAGTTTCCAGATTTCCTTGGTGACGCCGTGCATGTAAACCGCCAGGCTGACGCCGCCGTAGCAAACCAGTGCAATCCTGAGTTCTTTCTGCCGCATTGGCTATCGTGATGGCATATGCTCAGCCGCTTTGCCAGCGCGCTTGCGTTCCACTTTCGTTCCTACTAGCTATCGCCCCATGGCAAAGCCCAAAAAGCGTTTCATCTGCACCGAATGTGGCAGCGTTTCCCACCGTTGGCAGGGCCAGTGTGGCGATTGCTCGCAATGGAACACGCTGGTGGAGGACGCGCCCGATACGAAGTTCACCGCCAAGCATGATCTTTCCAGCGGGGGAAGGGCGATCGCCTTCGAATCGCTGGACGCACCAACGAAGCCGCTGGCCCGGCGTACCACTGGCATCGCCGAGTTCGACCGGGCGCTCGGCGGCGGCCTTGTTCCGGGCGCTGCCATCCTGATGGGCGGCGAACCGGGTATCGGCAAATCCACTCTTTTGCTGCAAGCCGCGGCCAAGATCGCGCAGGACGGCGGAACCGCCGTGTATGTCAGCGGGGAGGAGGCAACGGGGCAGGTGCGCATGAGAGCGGCCCGGCTTGGCCTTTCCAAGGCGCCGCTGAAGCTGGCGGCCGCCACGTCCGTGCGCGATATTCTCACCACGCTGGGGCAGGACGATCCGCCCGAACTGCTGGTTGTCGATTCCATTCAGACCATGCATTCCGACCAGATCGAGGGCGCACCGGGCACCGTCAGCCAAGTGCGTGCCAGCGCTTTCGAACTGATCCGCTTCGCAAAGGAGCGGGGCACGGCGCTGGTGCTGGTGGGCCATGTCACCAAGGACGGCAATATCGCCGGACCCCGCGTGCTGGAACACATGGTGGATACGGTGATGAGTTTCGAAGGCGAACGAAGCCACCAGTACCGCATCCTGCGCTGCTTGAAGAACCGCTTTGGCGCGGTGGACGAGATCGGCGTTTTCGCCATGGAAGGCCACGGGCTGGACGAGGTGGGCAACCCGTCCTCGCTGTTCCTTTCTGGCCGGGAAGAGCCGATTGCCGGTGCCGCCGTGTTCCCTGCGTTGGAGGGCACGAGACCTGTCCTCGTTGAGATACAGGCGCTGATCGTGCGGCTGCAATCGGGCGCAACGCCGCGCCGTGCCGTGGTCGGCTGGGATAGCGGCAGGCTGGCGATGCTGCTGGCCGTGCTGGAATCGCGTTGCGGCCTCAGCTTTTCCACGGCGGAGGTCTATCTGAACGTCGCGGGTGGATATCGCCTGTCCGACCCTGCGGCAGACCTGGCCGTTGCCGCTGCCCTTATCAGCGCCCTGGCGGACAAGCCGCTGGCCGCCAATGCCGTGTGGTTCGGCGAGGTTGCCCTGTCTGGCGAGATACGCCCGGTCGCGCACGGAAACCTGCGCCAGAAGGAAGCCGCGAAGCTGGGTTTCGGTAGGGCATTCGGCCCGGCGGACGGCGGCCAGGATGTCGCGGGTCTGCGGTACAACGATGTCGGCGCAGTCGCGTCTCTCGTTGACCGGGTGATGGCATCGGCATAAGCCCTTATCGCGATGACGGGATTCGATCTAATCGTGCTGCTGATCGTGGGGGTCGGCGCAATCGGTGGGTTTCTGCGCGGTTTTGTGCAGGAAGTGCTTTCGATCGCCGCGTGGGTATTGGCGATCTTCGCCATCCATTACCTGCACACGGATCTGACGGCGGGCATCCTGTCCTACATGGGGTCGCCGGTCACCGCGTCGATCCTCGCCTTTGCGCTGCTTCTGCTCATCCCTTATGCAGCGATGAAGCTGATTGCGCGCGTTGCGGGGCGAAAATCGCGCAACTCCGTTCTTGGGCCGGTCGATCGGGTTCTTGGCTTTGCATTCGGCGCGTTGAAGGGCGTCATAATCGTGGTCGTGGCTTTCTCCCTGCTGGTGCTGGGATACGATACGGTCTGGGGATCGAAGGGTCGCCCGGTCTGGATTGCCGAGGCGCGGACCTATCAGTTGGTGGATGCCGGATCGCGCGCGATGGTGCAGATCATCGCGGAACGGCGCGAGCGGCTGCAGAGTGAAGAGACCGAATGAGCGCGGAGCGTCTCTACACGCCGGAAATGCTTGGTGCCGCGGTGGAGCTTGCCAGTTACCCGCCATTGCCCAGCGCGAATGCAGAAGGTGCCGCGCGCGCACCTGCCTGCGGTTCGACCCTGGATCTCTCGCTATTGCTCGATGGCGATGCACGGATTGCGCAGGTCGGGATGAAGGTGCGCGCCTGCGCCGTGGGCCAGGCTGCGGCTGCCGTCTTCGCGCGCAATGCCGCAGGGCGCAGCGATGCGGAAATCCGGCAGACGCACGATTCCCTCGTCGCGTGGCTGGAAGAGGGCGGGCCGCTGCCTGACTGGCCCGGTCTTTCGTTGATCGCGCCCGCGCGCGATTATCGCGGGCGGCACGGCGCCATGCTGTTGCCGTGGAAGGCCGCGCTGGCCGCTCTTTCCAGTCGCGCCGAGGCAGGCTAGGAAATCTCCCAAGAGATCGCGGGGGAATTTCATGGCTACAGCGGCGGCAAGCACCGTGCACGAACCGAGCAAGAAGGAGATACGGCTGGTTATCGCGGCCAGCTCTGCCGGCACGATCTTCGAATGGTACGATTTTTTCATCTACGGCACGCTCGCCAGCCTGATCGGTGCGGCGTTCTTCCCCAGCGGAAATGAAACGCTGCAATTGCTGCTGGTGTGGGCAGGCTTCGCCGTCGGCTTCGGCTTTCGGCCCCTTGGCGCGATCCTGTTCGGGTTCCTGGGAGACAGGCTGGGTCGCAAATACACCTTCCTCGTCACCGTGACGCTGATGGGCGTGGCGACGGCGGGCGTCGGGCTGATACCCACAGCGGCCACTATCGGCATAGCAGCGCCCATCATCGTCATCTTTTTCCGCATCCTGCAGGGGCTTGCGCTGGGCGGCGAATATGGCGGCGCGGCCATCTACGTGGCCGAACATGCTCCGCCGGAGAAGCGCGGCTTCTACACCAGTTTCATCCAGGCCAGCGTGGTGGGCGGCTTTGTCCTCTCCATCATCGTCGTGCTGGCCTGCCGCGCGCTTATCCCGGCGGACGATTTCGTGGAGTGGGGCTGGCGCGTGCCGTTCCTGCTGTCGATCATCCTTCTCGGCATTTCGTTGTGGATGCGTTTCAAGCTATCGGAAAGCCCGGTGTTCAAGGCGATGAAGGAAGCGGGGGAGACGGCGGGCAATCCCTTCATCGAGAGCTTCACCTATCCCGGCAACAAGAAGCGCATCTTCGTGGCGCTGTTCGGCATCACCGGCATCCTGACGACGATCTGGTACACCGCTTTCTTCTCCAGCCTCTCCTTCCTGCGTGGCCCCATGCGAGTGGACGAGCAGGTGGTGGAGATCATCATGCTGGTGGCAGGCGCGCTGGCGATGAGCTTTTACCTCGTGGTAGGCCGATGGTCTGACAGGGTGGGACGGAAAAAACCCATCATCATCGGCGCATTGGCGACGCTGGCGCTGATTTTTCCGCTATTCTGGGCGATGGGCTCGCTCGCCAATCCGGGCCTTCAGCGCAGCGCTGAAGAAGCGCCGGTGGTGGTGAGCGGCAATGCCTGCGAATTCGATCCCTTCGCCGAAACGCAGGCGACGCAATGCGGGCGCGTGCTGCAGGATCTTACCGCTCTTGGCGTGCCTTACGATATCCGCGGCCTGACCACGCCAATCGACATTCGGCAGGATATGCCCGGTCTCGTCCTTTCCGCAGGAGAGGGCACGATCAACGTGGCCGAAAGCGTATCGGACAGCGCCGAGCGGCGCGCGATGGTGCAGTCCTTCCTCGAAGCCAATGGCTATGATTTTTCGGTCCAGACGCCGCCTCTTGCCAATACCCTGGGCATCGTCGCCCTGCTGCTGGGATTTGGCGTGCTGTCGGCACTTACCTACGGCTCGGTCGCGGCGCTGCTTGCAGAGATGTTTCCGCCGCAGATCCGCTATTCCTCCCTCTCCATTCCCTACCATATCGGTGCAGGCTACCTCGGCGGTTTCCTGCCGCTGATCGCGGGCTACATCGTGGCGCGTACTGGAGATGTGTATTCCGGTCTCTGGTACACCTGGGCTGTCGTCGGGTTCGGCCTGATAGTGGCCTGGTGGGGCATTCCCGATGGGCCGCCGCGTGATTTTGAAGATGACCCTGCCTGAACCGCCTCCTCCCAGCCTGCGCCTGCGCATAGATCGCCAGGCGCTCATCTCCAACTGGCAAACGATGGATGCGCTTTCTGGCTCCGCCTCGGCTGGCGCGGCGGTGAAGGCGGATGGCTATGGCCTTGGCATAGACAACGTCATGCCCGCGCTTTTGCAAGCGGGCGCGCGCCAGTTTTTCGTGGCGCATTGGGGAGAGGTTCCGGGCGTCTTGGCGCATGCGCCTGCGCACTCGATTGCCGTCCTCCATGGCGTCCGCAACGCGCAGGAAGCCGCCTATGCCCGTGCAACTGGCGTGCTGCCGGTTATCAATTCGGCCGAGCAGGCGCGTGTCTGGCTGGATGCGGGGGGAGGGGCGTGCCACCTGATGGTGGATAGCGGCATCAACCGGCTTGGCATCGCGCCCGCGCAATTGGGCGTGGAGGAGGTATCGCGGCTCGAGATCGATACGCTGCTTTCGCACCTCGCCTCGGCAGACGAGGATTCTGAACTGAACGCGCGGCAACTGGCCCGCTTTCAGGAAGCATCCAGCATGATCGAGGCGCGCAGCCTCAGCCTGGCGAACAGCGCGGGCATAGCCCTTGGGCCAGACTACCATTTCGATCTCACGCGGCCCGGCCTCGCGCTTTATGGTGGCATCCCGCGCAGGGAATTGGCGGACAGTATCCGCCAGGTCGCCCATATTGAGGCGGCCGTGCTGCAGACGCGCGATCTGGAGCCCGGCGAAACCGTAGGATACAACGCTATCTGGCAGGCGCGCAAGCCAACCCGCGTGGCCACGATTTCGCTGGGCTACGCCGATGGAATTCTTCGCAGTTGGGGCGACAGGGGTGCATTGCAGCATGATGGCCGCAACCTGCCGATCATCGGGCGCGTCTCGATGGACATGATCATCGTCGATTGCACCAACTCGCCCTTGAAGGAAGGCGATTTTTGTAGCCTTTCCTATGATTTACCAAAGGCATCCAAGACGGCACAATTGTCCCAATACGAGCTTCTCACATTACTCGGCAGCAGGTTCGATCGCACCGTTTCAACGGATTGATTGCATAATTCGTGCTGCAAGTGCTAAGTTGAGGATCTAACTCAGGTGGGGAAGCGATACATGGCTGCAAAAAATACCGCCGATGGCGAACCCATCGTCATCAAGAAATACGCCAACCGGCGCCTCTACAACACGCAAAGCTCCAGCTACATCACGCTGGACGATCTAGCGCGGATGGTTCGCACTGGGGTCGATTTCAAGGTGCTCGATGCAAAGTCGGGCAATGACATCACTCACGCCATCCTGACGCAGATCATCATGGAAGAAGAAGCGCACGGCGAGCAGATGCTGCCTGTCAGTTTCCTGCGCGATCTCATCTCCATGTACGGCAATTCGATGCAGAGCATGATGCCGCCCTACCTCGAAGCGGCGATGGACAGTTTCCGCACCAACCAGTCGTCTTTGCGCGAAGCATTTCAGTCCAGCATGGGCGCGGATGCCTTTTCCAAGATGGCAGAGCAGAACATGGCAATGTTCCAGGCCGCCGCCGGTGCGTTCATTCCGGGTGCCGGCGCTGTGCCCGGTGCATCAGGTAGGAACGGGAAGGAGCAGCAGAAGCCCGCTTCCAACACAGAGGACATCGATACGCTGAAAGCACAGATGGCCGAGATGCAGAGCAAGCTGGACAAGCTGGCCAAATAGGGCCGGAAAAGCACCGCCGCATCATCGCAAGTCTCGACATGACGCACGCGCGGCGTCATGGGGGCTTTCGTGTCTGTCTGATCCACGGAAAAAACCTGCCTATGTCCGCCATTCGTCATGCCCTCAGCACCAAGCGTGAAGATGATTTCGCCGCCTGGTACCAGGAAGTCATCGCTTCTGCCGACATGGCGGAGGAATCGGGTGTGCGCGGCTGCATGGTCATCAAGCCGTGGGGCTATGGCATCTGGGAGCGGATGCAACGCCTGCTGGACGACAGGATCAAGGCGGCAGGCGTGCAGAATGCCTATTTCCCCCTGTTCATCCCGCTCAAGAATTTCGAGCGCGAGGCGGAGCATGTCGACGGTTTTGCCAAGGAAATGGCCGTTGTGACGCACCACCGCCTCATCGCGGACGGAGAGGGCGGACTGATCCCCGATCCCGAGGCCAAGCTGGAAGAACCGCTGGTGGTGCGCCCCACGTCCGAAACCATCATCGGCGATGCGATGAGCCGCTGGATACAGAGCTGGCGCGACCTGCCGCTGCGCCTGAACCAGTGGGCCAATGTGGTGCGCTGGGAAATGCGCACACGGATGTTCCTGCGCACCAGTGAATTCCTCTGGCAGGAAGGCCATTCCGCCCACGCCAGCGCGCAGGAGGCGAAGGACGAGACGATGATGGCGCTGGAAATGTACCGCGCCTTTGCCGAAGAAGACGTGGCGCTTCCGGTTGTGGCCGGTGAAAAGCCGGAGAACGAGCGGTTTCCCGGTGCCGTGGAAACCTGGTCGATCGAGGCCATGATGCAGGATGGTAAGGCGCTGCAGGCAGGCACCAGCCATTACCTCGGCACCAATTTCGCCCACGCGGCCAACATCAAGTACCAGAACCGCGAAGGCCGCGAGACGCTGGCCCACACGGTAAGCTGGGGCGTATCCACCCGCATGGTGGGCGGCCTGATCATGACGCATGGCGATGACGACGGGCTGCGCGTGCCGCCTGCGCTCGCGCCGTTCCAGGTGGTGATCCTGCCGATGCTGCGCGAAAAGCCGGAAGACGAGGCGCTGCTGGAGTATTGCGAAGGGCTGAGGGCGGCGATCGCTGGCCAGTCGGCGCTTGGTGAAACGGTTCGCGTGCTGCTGGATACACGCCCCGGCAAGGCCGCGGCGAAGCGTTGGGACTGGGTGCGCAAGGGCGCGCCAATCATCATCGAAGTCGGCGGGCGGGACATGGAAGGCGGCGTCGTCAGCCTGCTGCGCCGTGACAGGCTGTGGAACATGGACACGGGCAAGCCCGCCTTCCAGAACCCTGATCGCGATCTGTGCGCACAAAGCGTGCCGACAATCCTTGCCGACATGCAGAACGGTCTGTTGACCCAAGCGCGCGAACGCCGCGATGCCAATATCCGCCGCGACGTTACCGATATGGACGCTCTGGCCGCGCACTTCAGCCGCGATCGGAAATATCCCGGCTGGGTGGAAGTGCAGTGGGCAAAACCCACAGGCGACGCGCTGGAGAAGGTGGTGGAACAGCTGAAGGAGCTGCGCCTCACCTTACGCAATGTGCCGATGCACGCGCCGCCCGCTGACGGCACCTGCATTTTTACGGGCGAGCAGGCGGTGGAACGCGTGTTCGTGGCGCGCGCCTATTGATGATCGACAGGCCGCCGCGGTCTGAAACGCGCGGCGGCCTGATCAATCATCACTCCGCCGGGAGACCCTTCTCCAGATCGCGCTGGAACGCATCAAACGAGATGTCGCGGCCGACGAAATCGCGCACCAGTTCGGCCGCGGGGCGTGAACCGCCAGGCTCCAGCACCAGCCGGCGATAATCCGCAGCGGTCTCCGGATTGGTCAGCCCCTCTTCCACGAAGCGGCTGAACATGTCGGCCGCAATCACGCGGGACCAGCCGTAGGTGTAATAGGCCGCGCCATAGCCATCCAGATGGCCGAAGGCCGCCTGCATTTCAGACGTCGGGGAAATCGGCACGAGCGAGTAGGCCTGCTGCCACTCGCGCGTTGCCTCGCCCAGATCATTCGGCGTGGGCTGGGTGTAGAGATTGTAGGAGGTCGCCGTCAGCCCCAGCTGGCGCATCTCGAACATGCCCTGGTTGAAATGGCGCACGGCGTTCATCCGCTCCACCAGATCGCGCGGGATCGTCTCACCTTCCGCGTTCACCGCGAAGGTGGAAAGCGTGTCGTAATCATAGACCCAGTTTTCCAGGATCTGCGAGGGCGCTTCGATAAAATCCCATTCCACGTTGATCATGCTGGTGCCCGCCAGTTCATGACGGCTGCCGAAGATGTAATGCAGCACGTGGCCGAATTCGTGCAGGAAGGTCGTCACCTGTCCGTGCACCATCAGCCCTTCCGGCATGTTCTGCACCAGCGACGCGACAGGCACCTGGCCGGGTTCGGGTGATCCGCTGAAAAGCGGAACGACGTTGGCGTGAGTGTACTTGCCGGGGCGGGGGTGGGAATCGAGATAGAAACGCCCGATCACCTCGCCATCCTCCACCAGTTCATACGCGCCGACGCTTTCGTGCCAGACAGGCGTATCCCATTCGCGCACCTCCACGTCGAACAGCTTCTGCGTCAGGTCGAAAATGCCATCGCGCACGTTGTCATGCAGGAAGTACTCGCGAGCCTCCTGCGGATCGTAGGCGTAATTCGCCTGCTGAACCTTGGGAGAGAGCCAGCCGAGCTGATAGGATTCGATACGCTCGGCACCGGGGCGAAGCTGCTGCAACACGGCCAGCGCCTGATCGTAATCCGCCTGCGCCACGGGCCGGGCGGCGGCATCCGTTTGCGCAATCAGGTCTTCCACCTTCTGCGGCGTGTCCAGCATCCGGTTGGAAAATTGCAGCGCGGCATAGTTTTCAAAGCCGGTCAGTTCGGCCAGTTCGGCGCGCAGGGCGAAGACCTGGCGCAGCACGTCGTCATTGGCGGGATAGGCGCGCTGGCCGTAAACCTGTGCATACCGCTCTCGCAGATTGTCGCTATCGGCATATGTCATCACCGGCACGTAGTCGGTCGATGCTGTGGTGAGCGTGATCGTGCCGTTCTCGCCCACCTCACGGGCATCGATGTAATCCTGTGGCAGGCCAGCCAGTTCTTCGGGCGTTACATCGATGGTGCGCACATCCTCTGCAATGTTGCGGGCGAATTCGGTGCTGAGCGCCGCCAGCGCATCGTTGATTTCCTGCACGCGAGCGCGCTTGTCTTCGTCAAGAGAGACACCGGCCCGGCGGAAGGCCGCCATCGTGTCGCTGTAATAGTTCTGCACCATCGCATCGGCACCCGATACGTCCAGCGCGGAAAGGCGATCGTAAAGCGGGCGCGAAAGGCTGATTTCGCTGGAGAGGCCAGTGAGCCGCGCCGCGCAGGCGCCACCTGCATCGCGCTGCTCTGGCGTCAGCAGAACCTGCTGGTACAGTCCAGCCTCGGATGAACCGGAGAACAGCAGCGCGGTTATATCGTCATACCGCTCCAGAGTGTTCGCAATCGTCGCCGCCTCGCTGTCTCCCAGCATCGCATCGCGGCGCAAATCCACTTGCCCGGCGTAGAAATCGCAGCGCGCATTGATCTGTTCCACGCTCGGATCGGTCATCACCGGGCCAAGGATGCGATAGATGTCGCTGGCCTGCACAGGTGCGGTGATTGCGGTGGTGGCAGCCAGTGCCAGCGCGATTGTCCTCATTCAGCTTTACCCCTGGAACTCACCCCCCGATGGGCGATGCGTAGCGGGATACAATCAACTGGTTACACCCGCAATCGGCTATCTTGCATTGCCGCGCGGGATCGGCGATCCTCCTGCAAATGCGCACCTTTATCTTCACAGCGACCCTGATCGCCGCCGCCACCCCTTTCGCAGCAACTCCTGCAACCGCCCATGACCCGGTCCGCAATCCTGCCGCGCCGATTTCGGCAGAACGGTTGCAGGATGATGTCGAGACCATGGTGTCCTTCGGCACGCGACACACCCTTTCCAGCCTGGACGATCCGGAGCGCGGCATCGGCGCGGCGCTGGATTGGGGCAGGGCCGAGTTCGAGGAAGCGAGCGCGGCCTGCGGCGGATGCCTGGATGTCAGTTTCGTGGAGCGCGAGATGGAAGGGCGCCGCATTCCCGAGCCCGTGCTGATCCGCAACGCCATCGCCATCCAGCGCGGGACGGAACGCCCTGACGAGGTGGTGATCATCCAGGGCCATATCGACAGCCGCGCTTCCGATGTGATGGACGCCACCAGCGAAGCACCCGGCGCGAACGACAACGCCAGCGGCAGCGCTCTTGTGCTGGAAGCAGCCCGCGCGCTCAGCCAGAACGAATATCCCACCACCATCGTTTATGCGCTGCTGATGGGCGAGGAGCAGGGCCTCTACGGCGGCAATCTGCTGGCCGATTATGCCATGGAGCAGGGCTGGACGGTGAAGGCCGTGCTGAACAACGACGTCGTCGGCGGCTCCTGCGGGTCCGATGGGGTGTGCGATGCACAGCACGTGCGCGTGTTCTCCGAAGGCGTGCGCGCCGATGCGGATGAGGAACTGCGCGGGCGGATGCGCAGCCTTGGCGGCTCCAATGACAGCCCCAGCCGCAATCTCTCGCGCTTTCTTGACCAATTGGCTGATGGCGAGCCGACCGGCCTCGACGTGCGGCAGACCTGGCGCAGCGATCGCATGGGGCGCGGCGGGGACCACCTGCCTTTCCTCGATCGCGGCTTCCCCGCCGTGCGCCTTTCGGTGGCCATAGAGGATTACGAGCACCAGCATCAGGATCTGCGCGTGGAAGACGGCACGCGGTTTGGCGACACGATCGACGAGATGGATTTCAATTATCTCGCCGATGTCACCCGGCTGAACGTGCGCGCCGCCGATCTGCTGGCGCGCACGCCGATGCCGCCCGTCGTACAGGCCGACGGTATCGTGCGGCCGGACGTCTTGTTGCAGTGGGAGCCGGTGGCGGGCGCAGTACGCTACAACGTGTGGCGCCGCCGCACCGATGATCGCGACTGGAGCTGGCGGGCAGACCTGCGGGACGACCCTGCGGCAGACATCAATTCGCTCGTTCTTGCGCCCGATCGCGGGGATGACTGGATCTTCGGCGTCAGCTCCATCGGTGCTGATGGCGCGGAAAGCCCCGTCTCCAGCGCCGTGCCCGGCGGACAGTTTTATCCGCTACCCGTCGACAGCGAGGGTTAGCGCCCCCATATGGCGCGGCATATGAACAAACCGAAAAACACGAAGAAATTTGAAGGCCTGCCCAACAAGGACCAGGTCATGGAATTCATTCGCGGCTCCGACACGCGTGTCGGCAAGCGCGAAATCGCCAAGCATTTCCGCCTCAAGGGGCAGGAAAAGATCGCCCTCAAGGCGCTGCTGAAAGACATGGCCGAAGAAGGCCTGATCGATAACGACAAGAGCGCCTATCACAGGATGGGCGGCGTTCCGCGGGTCACGGTGCTGAAGATCGTCGAGATCGACGATGGCGAGCCCCTCGCAGTTCCCGAGACCTGGGATCCCGACGATGGCAGCGCCCCGCCGCGCCTGCGGGTGATCGAGAAGAAGAAACAGGCCGCCCTGCGCACCGGTGACCGGATCCTGGCTCGAACGGAAGAAAAGGGTAGCGGCTGGCTGGCCCATCCGATGAAGAAGCTGGCCGTCGCCGAAGACCAGATGCTGGGCGTCATCGAGATCGACGGCGCGGGCAAGGCTTGGCTGGCCCCCGTGGACAAGCGCGTGCGCAATTCCTCCCGCGTTTCCGACGTGGGCGAGGCCGAGGATGGCCAGCTTGTGGTGGCAGAGCCCACGGGCCGCGGGCGCAATTCGTCCGTCAAGGTGACGCAGGTGCTTGGCGATCCGCTGGCTCCCAGAAGCTTCAGCCTGATCGCCATTCAGAAATTCGGCATCCCCAATGTCTTCCCGCAAGAGGTGCTGGACGAGGCACAGAAGGCGGCTCAGCTGGCGGTGTCAGACGAGACGCGCGAGGATCTGCGCGACCTGCCGATCATCGCCATCGACCCTGCCGACGCGCGCGATCATGACGATGCGATCTGGGCCGAGAGCGATGGGGAAGGGGGCTTCCGCGCCCTCGTTGCCATTGCCGATGTGTCCTATTACGTGCGGCCCGACAGCAGGCTGGACAAGGAAGCGCGCAAACGCGGCAACTCTGTCTACTTCCCGGACAGGGTGGTGCCGATGCTGCCAGAGGTGCTTTCCGCCGATGTCTGCTCCTTGCGTGAAGGCGAGGACCGGGCGGCGATGGCCTGCCACCTCACCATCGATGCCGACGGCAAGGTAACCAACTGGCGCTTCACCCGCGCAATCGTGCGCATCGACAAGGTAATTGCCTACGAAGATGCTCAGGCGCAGATCGACGAAGGCAATGCCAGCGGTCCCATCAACGCGCTGTGGGCGTGCTGGAAGGCTCTGGCCTCCGCGCGTGACGATCGCGATCCGCTGGATCTGGATCTGCCGGAACGCCGAGTGGAACTGGGCGAAGATGGCAAGGTTAAGGGTATCAAGGTGCGAGAGCGGCTGGATGCCCACCGCGTGGTGGAAGATTTCATGATCGCGGCCAATGTGGCAGCAGCCAAGGCACTGGAAAGCAAGGCTTCACCGGTGGTGTATCGCGTTCACGAACCGCCGACCCGCGAGAAGCTGGTTTCGCTGCGCGAATATTTCGATTCCATCGGCAAGAACCTTGCGCTGGGCCAGGTGATTACGCCGGGCCTGTTCAACCGCATGATCAAGGACGTTTCCGAACCCGCCGAAAAGGCGCTGGTGATGGAAGCGGTGCTGCGCAGCCAGACGCAGGCCTATTACGGGCCGAAAAATGCCGGCCACTTCGGCCTCGCGCTGGGCAGCTATGCCCACTTTACCTCTCCCATTCGCCGTTATGCCGATCTGCTTGTGCATCGCGCGCTGGTGGACGCCTACAAGCTGGAACAGCCCAAGCCCAAGGATCAGGCGATCCCCGCCCATTCCGGCCTTTCCGACAAGGACAGGGACGATCTGGGCAAGGTGACGGAAGCGATCTCCATTACGGAGCGCCGCGCGATGGAGGCAGAGCGCGACACCATCGACCGTTACGTTGCCGCATGGCTTTCGGGACGCGTCGGAGAGACCTTCGAAACGCGCATAACCGGCGTGCAGAAGTTCGGCTTTTTCGCCACCATCGTGGGCCTCGGCGGAGACGGTCTTGTGCCTGTTAGCACGCTGGGCCGCGAGTATTTCACCTATGACGAAGGCGCGCATTCGCTGGTGGGCGAGAACAGCGGCACCAGCTACACCGTGGGCGATGTGCTGGACCTGCGGCTGGGCGAGGCCAATCCGCTAACCGGTGCCCTGAAGTTCGAGATCCCTGACGGCGATGGTGGCCAGAAGGTCGAACCGCGCGGAAAACGGCCAGACCGCAAGCCGCGCAAGGGTGGCCCCGGCCAGGGCGGAAAGGGCAAGGGCCAGCGCCGCGACAGGTCGAGCAAGGGCGGAGACAAGGCCTCTAAAGACTCGGGCGGCAAGCACGCAGTGGGCAAGCGCGGACGGCCCGGTAATATCCGGCATCAAGGGCGCAAAAAGAAGTAGCGCAGCACTGTAAGGAACACTGGCGGGCGGCGGTCATTGATCTGGCAAAGGAGAATTCAATGCTCAAGCCAGGTTCCACCGCCCCCGACATCGATCTGCCACTGACGATCGATGCGCGTTTCGTGCTTTCTGATCAGACGCCCGAAAACTTCACCATGCTGGTGTTCTATCGCGGCAAACATTGCCCCATTTGCAAACGCTATCTGGAAGAACTGGGCGGTCGCCTGTCGGACTTCACCGATCGCGGCGTCAACGTCTTCGCCATCTCGATGGACAGCGAAGATCGCGCCATGGTTACAGATGGTGAGTGGAAGACCCACGACCTGCCGCTCGTCCACTCCATGGACGAAGACACCGCCCGTGCATGGGGCCTCTACATCAGCGAAGGACGCGATGGCAGCGACGAACCCGATCGTTTCAGCGAGCCGGGCCTGTTCCTGCTTAAGCCCGATCGCACGATGCATTTCGCCGTGACCCAGAACGCGCCATTCACGCGACCATCGCTCGATGAACTGATCGAGGGTATCGATATCACGCTGGAGAAGGATTATCCCACCCGCGGCACGCTAACTTAGGGCGTCGATTTCCTCGCTGGTGAGATTGCCCGGCACGATGAAGAGCGGGCAATGCAGGCTGCCGACATGGGTGGAAAAGTGGGTCACCAGTGGCCCCGGCGCACCCTCGGCAGCCGCGCCCAGCACAAGGGCGGCAACCTCCGAATGTTCCGCCAGATATTCTTCCACTACGGTCTTCGCATCGCCCACGCGAACGGCGATCTGCGGCATCTTCCCCGATTCGTACATCAGTTCGCCCGCGGCCGAGTTTGCCAGCACTTCCGCGCGGTCGCGCGCCTCCTCCTCGATGGTGGCCTGAACGCCGCCGAAGGCGTTGAAAGACTGGCGTTCCACCAGTGCCAGCAGATGCACCACGCCGCCCGTCTTCGCCGCACGCCGCGCGGCAAATCGCAGCGCCGTGCGCGCTTCTTCGCTCTCGTCAATGATCGTGAGATAGACCCGCATCAAATATTCTCCCGGTCGCTGGTATCGTAGGAAACCTTGATTTCCGCAAGATCCCTTGCCCCGCGCCGCCAAATTGGCCAGAGAGCGAAGCCACGCGAATACACGCTTTCAGGGAGCTAAGCGCCTCAATGCCGATTGCCATAAAGATGCCCGCCCTTTCGCCGACCATGGAGGAAGGCACTCTCGCCAAGTGGTTGGTAAAAGTGGGTGACCAGGTTTCCTCGGGCGACATCATGGCCGAGATCGAAACCGACAAGGCGACGATGGAATTCGAAGCGGTGGACGAGGGCACGATTGCCCATATTCAGGTGGAAGAAGGCACGGAAAACGTGGCCGTCGGCACCGTGATTGCCACCCTCGCCGAAGAGGGCGAGGATATTTCCGATGTCGATGCGACGGGCGATGGCGGTTCTTCGTCAGCACCTGCCGCCAAGGATGACAAGGCCGAAGACAAGACCGAGGAAGCGCCTGCGGAACCCGCAAAGGCACAGCCACGTGAGAAGGCAGAGCCTGCACGGACCACCGTGAGCGACGAGATCGAGGCAGGACCTGCGCCCACCAAGGACGGCGAGCGCATTCTCGCTTCCCCGCTGGCGCGCCGTATTGCCGAGCAGAAGGGCGTGGACCTTGCAGGCGTGAAGGGCACCGGCCCCAATGGCCGCATCGTGAAGGCTGACGTGGAAGGCGCGAAGCCCGGCGCGGCTGCGCCTGCTCCCACCGCAACCGAAAAAGAGGCAGCTCCGGCAGTCGAGCGGAAGCCCGCCGAAGCACAGGATTTCGGCATCCCGCACGAGGTCGAGAAGCTTTCCGGCATGCGCAAGACCATCGCGCGCCGCCTCACCGAATCGAAGCAGCAGGTGCCGCATATCTACCTCACCGTGGATATCCGTCTCGACGCGCTGCTGAAGCTGCGCGGTGAACTGAACAAGGCGCTGGAGCCGCAGGAAATCAAGCTGTCGGTGAATGACATGCTGATCAAGGCGCTGGCGAAATCGTTGGAGCGTGTGCCCGCGTGTAACGTGCAGTTCGCAGGCGATTCGATGCTCAAGTTCGAGCGAGCCGATATTTCGGTCGCGGTTTCCATTCCCAACGGCCTGATCACGCCTATCGTGAAGGATGCCGGCACCAAGGCTATGAGCAAGATCAGCACCGAGATGAAGGATCTCGCCACCCGCGCGAAGGACGGCAAGCTTGCGCCCGAGGAATACCAGGGCGGCACGGCCAGCCTTTCCAACATGGGCATGTTCGGCATCAAGCAGTTCGAAGCCGTCATTAATCCGCCCCAGGCCATGATCATGGCCATCGGTGCGGGTGAGAAGCGCCCCTACGTGGTGGACGACAGCCTGCAGATCGCCACGGTGATGAGCGCCACCGGTAGCTTCGATCACCGCGCCATCGACGGCGCGGATGGCGCGCAGCTGATGAAGGTGTTCAAGGAACTGTGCGAGGCACCGCTGGGGCTGGTGGCTTGAGATTAGAACAACGCGTTCTGATTTTTTTGGCCTGCACTGAGGCAATCATAGTTGGCGGCGTAATGCTTTTCGCATTTGGATTTCTATCCAGTCGAGGTAACGTCCAAGGCTCTTTGCTACTTGGCGGTGTTGCTTTTGCCGCAGTTGCTGTTCCGGCTGGAGCCGCTTGGGCAATTGCCAACGATAAGCCATTTTCAAGTGTCTTTGGTGCGTTGGTGCTAATCGGAATACCAATCTTTCTTATTGCGATCCTGAATGCCTGATCGCAACCCCGCCATGCGCGTGACGGCCATGCCTGCCGACGCCAATGCCTACGGCGATATCTTTGGCGGCTGGCTGATGAGCCTGATGGATTCGGGCGCTGGCCTTGTCGCCGCGCGGCTGGCCAAGGGCAGGGCAGTCACCGTCGCGATGGACGGGGTGGAATTTCACAAGCCTGTGAAAGTGGGTGACGAGGTATCGGTCTACGCCGAGATTACGCGCGTGGGCCGCACCAGCATCATCATCGACACGCAGGCATGGCGGCGCGAACGGCATTCGGAGGAAGAGCAACTCGTCACCTCCGCCAAGTTCACCTTCGTCGCCATCGACGACAACGGACGGCCCCGCGAGGTCGAACAACAGGAGCAGCATAATGGCTGACAACAATTACGACGTCATCGTTCTCGGTTCCGGCCCCGGCGGCTATGTCGCGGCGATCCGCTGCGCGCAGCTGGGCCTGAAAACCGCGATTGTGGAGCGCGAGAACCTTGGTGGCATCTGCCTCAACTGGGGCTGTATCCCCACCAAGGCGCTGCTCCGCTCGGCAGAGATCCTGCACTACGCCCAGCACGCCAAGGACTATGGCCTGAAGATCGCCGGCGAGATTGAGGCCGATCTGGAAGCCGTGGTGAAGCGCAGCCGCGGCGTCGCCACGCAGCTGAACCAGGGCGTGACGCACCTGATGAAGAAGAACAAGATCACCGTCCACATGGGGGAGGGAACGCTGACCGGCCCCACCAGCCTGACGGTGAAGGGCGACAAGGGCGAGGAGAAGCTCTCCGCCAAGCACGTGATCGTCGCCACAGGCGCGCGCGCACGCGATCTGCCGTTTGCCAAGGCCGATGGAGAGCGCATCTGGACTTATCGCCACGCCATGACGCCAAAGGAAATGCCGAAGAAACTGCTGGTAATCGGCTCCGGCGCGATCGGCATCGAGTTTGCCAGTTTCTACAACGACATGGGCGCCGATGTTACCGTTGTCGAAATGCTGGACCGGATCGTGCCGGTTGAAGATGCAGAAGTGTCCGCATTCCTCGAAAAATCGCTAACCAAGCAGGGCATGACAATCCTCACCGGCGCGGGCGTCGAGGATATCAAGTCCGACGCGAAGGGTGTGAAGGCGAAGATCAAGGGTAAGGATGGTAAGGTTGCCGACCATGAGTTCACCCACTGCATCGTCGCTATCGGCATCCAGCCCAACACCGAGAATGTCGGGCTGGAAAAGCTGGCGGAGATGGATCGTGGCTTCATCCAGATCGACGACTACGGACGCACCAAGTCCAAGGGATTGTGGGCCATAGGCGATTGCACGCCCGGCCCCTGGCTTGCGCACAAGGCCAGCCACGAAGGCGTGACCGCTGCCGAGGCCATCGCGCAGGAGCTGGGCAAGGACGGGCTGCACCCGCACCCGCTAAACCGTGATGCCATTCCGGGTTGCACCTATTGCCACCCGCAGATCGCCAGCGTGGGCCTGACGGAAGCAAAGGCGAAGGAAGCCGGACACGAGGTGAAGGTGGGCATGTTCCCCTTTATCGGCAACGGCAAGGCCATCGCGCTGGGCGAGGCGGAAGGCTTCACCAAGACGGTGTTCGACGCGAAGACCGGCGAGCTGCTGGGCGCGCACATGGTGGGCGCGGAAGTCACAGAGATGATCCAGGGCTATGTCGTCGGCAAGACGCTGGAAACGACCGAGGCGGAACTGATGCAGACCGTGTTCCCGCATCCCACGATCTCTGAATCCATGCACGAAAGCGTGCTGGCCGCCTACGGTCGGGCCATCCATATCTGACGGGCAGACTTGCGACGAACCGCTGGTCGCAAATACCGGAAAACATTCACCTCTCGCGCGTTCTTTGGTCGAGAGGTGAATGTCATGGAATATGAGATTTCAGATCAGCCGCAGGAGGGATACCGTCCCGAACGCGTGCCCTTGCAGCCCGAACCGATTGACCAGGATGCGGACCTTCTGGAGGACGAGCCGCAACTATCCTGATCGAGAAACGTGACAGCACCTGAAAATCGCGCTAGCGGCGTCGCGCTGCGCTGGACAGGTGGCAGAGCGGTTGAATGCACTGGTCTTGAAAACCAGCAAGGGTGCAAGCCCTTCGTGGGTTCGAATCCCACCCTGTCCGCCAGCATCCCCATTCCTTCACGCGACAGGCTCCTGCCGCACCCTGCTGCGGTTTCACCAAGCGGCACCCATAGCCGAATTGTCGATGGCGATGATGCGCTGGCGCAGCGCCGGGTTTCTCCTCGACCGTAGCAGGGGCCTGATGATGGACACGATCGGCAGAGTAGGATTAACGACACCGCATCGATCGACGGGGGCACGCATGCCTCCGCAAAAATCTGCATTCCCCGTTAGTCTGAAATTAAGCGTGATTTGCTTTTGACAACAAGTCGATGAAGCATTTCCCGAGATGAATCCGACGGAAGCACGGGAAGAAAATCGACCACCTTCAACGCTTTGGGCAATTTTTAACCCATTCCTCCTAGCATTGCTGCTCAATTGTCACTCGCAGTGAGCGGAAAGACGCATCCTGTGCACAGGCGCGGAGTTCAAGCAATGCCAATACTGACAAGGGGGATCGGGCACCCCGTTACCATGCTCCGCGACGAGGCGGGCAGCTTGCTTCCGCTGGCAGCGGCTGGTTTCGTAGTGCTGGCGGCTGTCGTTGGTGCAGGGCTGGACATGAGCACTGCCTATAAGGCGGAGAACAGGTTGCAGGCAGCCTGCGATGCCGGCGTACTGGCCGGGAGACGCGCTGTTGGCACGGACGGTTTCGATGATGATGCCCAGGCCGAGGCGAACGCCTATTTCAACAACAACTACGACGCTTCGAAGCAGGGCTCGCTCAATGTCGTCTTCACGCCGACGTCGGACGACGATGGAATCACCGTTCTTGGAACCGCATCGACCGATGTCGAGACCGCCATCATGCGGATCTTCGGCTACAATACGATCAGCATTGGCGTCACCTGCTCGGCATCCATGGGCGTGGGCAATTCCGATGTGACGATGGTTCTCGACAGCACCGGTTCGATGGGTTCGCCCCTGGAAGCTGGTGGATCATCGAAACTGCTGATGTTGCAGAACGCGATGAAGAGTTTCTACGACACGGTCCAGGCATCCACCGCCGGTGGCAATGCGCGCATCCGCTACGCCTTCGTTCCATACAGCCAATCGGTAAACGTTGGCCGGTTGCTCAAGGCGGAATGGCTGGTTGACGAGATGGAAATCCAGTCGCGCGAACCGCAGTACGATACCGTGACCGTGGAAACCGGCGAGGTTTCACACTGGGAAGATCCCGTGCGCTCCACCTCTACGGGCGAAAGCAATTCCTGGGTGGTGGAAGAAGGTTTCCTGAACGACAGCGAATATTCGCAACGCTGGCAATGCAACAGGGATCTGCCCAACGATACCAACTGGAGCAATTCCGGCAGCGCCACCACCGAGACGGACACGCGGATCAATCGCGATGGCCAGGAAGTCACGACGACGACTGAAACCCAGCGACAAACTCGCAGAACCTATACCTGTGTGCGCGAAGAGCGCGGCCGTGGCAGGGACCGCGTGCGTTACTGGGCACCGACATTTACCGAATATGCCCGCGATCGCTACGACTACGAGTTCGAGACGCGCGATCCCGTGATGGTGACGATCGAGACGACCGAATTCTCCCACTTCATCTACAAGCAGATGGATTACGACGTCAGCAGCTACAAGACGTTCTCATCCGTCACCACGCCCACCGGGTGGGACGGTTCGGATGTAAGCTCCACCTGGCCGGGATGTATCGAGGAGCGCGACACTACGCCGGCGGCAAGTTTCACCTACAATTCCGTGGTGGGAATCACGCCTGTCAGCGCCAAGGATCTGGATATCGATTCCGAACCCGATTCTGATGATACGAAATGGCGCCCGATGTGGCCGGAGGTCGCATTTTACCGCACGGAGTGGGTCAGCACCTGGGGCGGCGGCTATTGGGATCTGACGCACAGGCACGAAAGCGACTATGGCGGCCAGGCCGTCTCACGCTGTCCGCATCGCGCGCAATTGCTGCAGACGATGAATGAAGGAGAGTTTGACGGTTACGCCGACTCTCTCGTCGCCACAGGCAATACCTACCACGACATCGGACTGCTCTGGGGTGCCCGACTAAGCTCGCCGCAGGGTATCTTCAGCAGCAATGTGACCGAGGAACCCGCTAATGGCGGCAACGTGTCACGGCACATGATCTTCATGACCGACGGTGCGATGCAGCCCAGCATCTCCATTCAGAGCGCCTATGGTATCGAATATCACGACCGGCGCGTGACGGCGAATGGATCGAACCACCACACCCGCCGCCACAACGAGCGCTTTCTCGCGTTGTGCGAAGCGGTGAAGGCCAAGGGCATCCGACTCTGGGTAATCGCCTTTGCCACCGGCCTGACGGAAGAGCTGGAGACCTGCTCCTCCGATGACAGCTCCTTCCTTGCCGAAGATGCAGACCAGCTGAACTCGGCCTTTCAGGAAATCGCCAAGGAAGTCGGCGAACTGAGGATCGTGCAATGAGGAAATTGCCTTTCTTCAACCGCAGCGCAGTGGATCATGGCAACGCCGCGGCCCGTGCCCTTGCCGGGGACGAGCAGGGCGTGACGGCGGTCGAGTTTGCAATCGTCGCCCCTACTTTCCTGCTGCTGCTGATCGGCACCATTGACATCGGGCAGATGGTCTATGCCCAGTCGGTGCTGAACGGCGCTGTGCAGACCGCTGCGCGCGATGCCTCCCTCGAGGGGGGCGATACCGACGCCGCCGATGCGCTGGTGCTGGAACGGATCGTGGGCATTATGCCCGGTGTGGAACTGAACACCAGCCGCACCAGCTATTACGACTTTGCCGATATCGAGCGGGCCGAACAGTGGAACGATGCCGATGACAACGGCATCTGCAACGATGGCGAGGCCTTCGTCGACGAGAACCGCAACGGCGAGTGGGATGATGATGTAGGCGTATCGGGCAACGGCGGGGCGAACGACGTGGTGATCTACAATGTCGATGCCACCTACGAACCGCTGATCAAGGTGCCCTTTCTCTCGCAGCAGTTGAGCACGAGGACCCTGTCGTCCAGCGCCATCAAGAAAAACCAGCCTTTCGCAAACCAGTCGGGCTATTCTTCGGAGGCAGGAACATGCAGCTGACCACCCGCAAACACGCGCGTCTGCGAGAACTCGCACGGCGGCTGAAGGGCGATACGCAGGCCGTCTCCACCATCGAATTTGCGCTGATCCTGCCACTGTTCATCGGCCTCGGTCTCACCGGCGTGGAACTGGCCTATATGTCCACGGTGAACATGCAGGTCAGCCAGACGGCACTTTCACTGGCGGACAACGCCTCCCGCCTCGGCCAGACGGACAACAGCAGCGTGACGCCAACCGTAACGGAAGACGATATCGATTCCATCATGTCCGGCGCCTTGCGGCAGGGGCAGGGCTTCGATCTTCAGGCCAACGGGCGGATCATCCTCTCCAGCCTGGAGGTGGATGATACGACCGGGCGGCAGTACATTCACTGGCAACGTTGCGCCGGAGATCTGGAAAAGACTTCCCAATATGGCGACGAGGACCAGAACAACGGCCTTGGCAGCACGCAAATCACGGGCGTGGGATCGGCAGAAGATCGAATTAGCGCAACGCCCGGTTCGGCCGTGATGGTGGCAGAGGTCTATTACGAGCACAGCGGCATTCTGAAGGGCACCATCGGAGAAAAGGCGCTGTTTCGCGAAGAAGCGATCTTCGCCATTCGCGACGATCGCAATCTTGAGCCGGGCATAACCGGAAGCGGAGGAGAATCCTCATGCTCGTAGGCGCTGCCGGCCTCGTCCCGTGTGAAAAGGGTATATCATGACCAGAAAGCTCACCTTGACCATCGCCATCGCGACCTTGCTGCTGGTTGGCCTCGTCATGGAAGAGGGCGGACCGGTCGACAGGATCGCAAAGGACGGCCCGCAGGTGGAACTGGCGGAGAATACGGCCGAGCCTGTAGAGGAACGCTCCGCCGTCGTGCTCTCCAAAACGCAGACGCCGCCGCCGGCCGCTGCACAGGACGATGACGATCTGTGGGACTGGTTCAATGACGACACCTCCGAAGTGACCGCAGCGCCCGAACCGCAGACCAGCCAGTCACGGCAATCCGCGGCGCAGAGGAATGGCGGCCAAGGGAGCGCTCCCGAAACCGGCGCGCTCGATCGCAGCCGGATGAACCTGGAAGAGTGATCGCGCGCAGTTAGGCGGCAGGCCCAGGAGACTGGTGACAGGCGCAAAGCGCCGCGCTATCATTCGGATGGAGTCAATTTGCCGGAAAAACCGGCATCACCGTTCGAGAGGATCGCCCGACATGAATCGCAAGCTTTGCGCTGCCGTTGCTGCCACCATCGCCACCGCTACTGCCTCCATGCCAGCCCAGGCCCAGGGCGCGTGTGATCGCGAGATGCTGCAAGGCATCGCCGATGACTGGGTATCCGCGATCGAACAGGGCACGATGATGACCATGGATCTGGGCGAATGGGTGGAATATAACGAGAATTTCAAGCTGGGGTCGCTCGGCGGATTTCTCGACAAGCCGCGCGAGGTGGACTGGCACCTGGCACTGCTCGACACCACGACCTGCCAGGTCTTCGTCGAAAGCGTAATGCTGGATGAGGAGCGCCCGATCGTCGCAGCCACCCAGCTGAGCAACGGCTTTTTCGGCGTCGGCCCGTTCGACAACATCGTGACGGACGAGGGTGACTGGCTGTTCGACGCAGAAGCAACCTACGAATACGCCCGCCGCGAGGATTGGAGCGACATCCCCGAAGGTGAACGCGCCACGCGCGAGGAACTGATCGCGGCGGCCGATGCCTATCTCGACCTGTTCAACGATCCCACTGTGGAAGTGCCCTGGGGCGAGCCGTGCGCCCGCCTGGAAGGCGGCGTCTACACCGGTCGCGGCGAGCCGACCGACAGTTGCAATGTCGGCGTGCCCGAAGGCGTCGAGCTGAAGAACCGCCGTTACGTGGTGGACGAGGTGAAGGGCGCAGTGAACGTTCTGCTGGCCTTTGGCGAGAACTCGCGTCCCGACAGCCACACTTTCCGCGTGGAAGATGGCAAGCTGCGCTACATTCACACCGTGACGCAGTGCGAGGAAGAGAACTGCGGCTTCCCGCCATTCGCGGAAATGCTGGCCAACAACCCCGACATGCAGCCGCCTTACGCAGCGCTGGACGAATAGGCTTGCGGGCAATCGGCGCAAACCACCTTCAATCCGTCGCATTGCGCGATTGGGAGATTTAATCTTCTTGCGCTTTACGGTAAGCAACTTGCCATGATGTTTCGTAAATTGCGCCGGATAGGCGCGCTCGCCACTGCCATCGTATTCTGCGCCGCGCCCGCTGCGGCGCAGGATATATCCTTCTCCGACTATCTGCAGACCGTGGCGGCAAAGGCCCGCTCCGAAGGGGTGAGCCAGTCGACGATCGACCGGGTATATTCCGGCCTTACGCCCAATGATCGGGTGCTGGCGCTGGACCGGGACAACGTGTCGTCCAGCGGCTCGTCTTCCTCCAACACCGGCTTTCCCTCGATGGCGGGCTATCTGGCGCGGCACAACACCAGCTCGCGCATCAACGGCGGTGTACGCAAGCTGGCAGAGGTTCGCCCCATCGCGCGCGAGGTAGAGCGGCAGTATGGCGTTCCGGCAGAGGTGATCGTGGCGATCTGGGGTCATGAAACGGCCTATGGTGCGGTTATGGGCAGCTTCGACCTGCCACGTTCGCTGGCCACGCTGGCATGGGAAGGGCGCCGCCGCACCCTCTTCGAGCGTGAATTTATCGACGTGTTGAAAATGGTCGACCAGGGCGTTTCGCGCTCGCAGTTGACCGGCAGCTGGGCCGGTGCATTCGGCAATGGCCAGTTCCTGCCGAGCGTCTATCTGCGGCTTGCCGTGGACGGAGATGGCGATGGCGACCGCGATATCTGGAACTCCGATGTCGATACGCTGCATTCCATTGCCAACTATTTCCGCGATGCCGGCTGGCGCACGGGCGAACCGTGGGCGGTGCGTGCCTATGTGCCCAATTCGGCAGACAGGTCCGGCATTGAAAATCGCGTGAACTCGCCGGTCTGCCCCCGCGTCCACAACCGCCACAGCCGCTGGTTGACCGTTCGCGAATGGCGCGAGAGAGGCATCGAACCGCGCGCGCCGATCGGTGATGATGTAATGGCATCGCTGTTCGAGCCGGACGGCCCTGCGGAACCTGGCTATCTCTTAACCCAGAATTATAAGGTTATCCTCGAATATAACTGCTCGAATTACTACGCGATGAGTGTGGGATTGCTTGCAGATGAAATCCGAAGATAGCCCGATTACCCGCCCCGGCGCACGCGCGCTGGTAACCATTTTGCTTGGCCTTGGTCTGGCGTCCTGCGCGGTGGCGGATGGCGCTGGCCCCGTCGCGGCGACGCAAGACAATAGAGAGATCGGCCCGCAGGCGGATTATCCCATCCTCGTGGGCGAGCCTTATGAGATAGCGGGCACGCACTACACGCCTGCGGACGTGCTGAATTACGACGAGGTGGGTTACGTCACTCTCGATGCCAATACCGCTGGCTTCACCGGATCGCACCACACGCTTCCGGTGCCAAGCTATGCCGAGGTGACTTCGCTGGAGAGCGGGCGCACGATCCTGGTGCGGCTGGAACGGCGCGGCCCGATGACGACGAACCACCTCCTCGCGCTTTCTCCCGCAGCCATAAGCCAGCTTGGTGCAGGGGTGGAAACGCCCGTTCGCGTTCGCCGCGTCAATCCGCCAGAGGTGCAGCGTGCCATGCTGCGCGCAGGAGAGGCGGCCCCGCAGCGGATGGATACGCCTTCCTCGCTCCTCACCGTTCTTCGCCGCCGCTTGCCCGATGATGGATCGGCCTCTCTTGCAAGCAGCGCTGCGTCTGGCGAAGAACTGGAGACGGTCGAACTCGCTGCCTCCACCGCCACGCAGGAACCTGATGCGATTGCGCAGGTCGAGGCTCCCGCGCTCGATGCCGCTGAAGTGCCTTCGCCCCGGACAAACGAAGACTCGCCACCTGCTGACACGGCAGCGCAGGCTCTGGACGCAGGTTTCGTCGTTCAGGCCGCCACCTTTGCCAATTCCGAGAACGCCAGTCGCGCGGCCAGCGTGCTGGGCGGCGAGATCAGCCGCGTCGGCGAATATTACCGCGTGCGCACCGGCCCCTTCGCCACCCGTGGAGAAGCCGAGGCGTCCCTCGCCAACGTAAGGAGCGCGGGCTATAGCGATGCCCGAATCCTGACAAGCGGCTGAGCATCCGGTCTCTGCCGCAATCATGCAGCGGAGGGTGTGTGCGCCAGCGAAAAGCGTGGTTGAAGACGGCGTTGCTTGCAGCGGCCATCGGTGTGGCAGCCAGCCCTGCCGTTCCCGCCGTTTCCATTCCCGACCTGCCCAGGGTGACGGAACCCACTCCCGTCACCTCGGGAAAGCTGGCAACTGCTCAGCCCCCCGCAGCTCCGGTGCCGGACGAGATACCTGTCGGCCTGCTGGTGGATATCACCAATGGGCAGACGCTGTTTGCAAGGGAAGAGAGCCGCCGCTTCGTGCCGGCCTCCGTCACGAAGGTGATGACTGCCTACACCGCTTTCCGCCTGATGGAGGAAGGCGCGCTTCGGCCAGACCGCCGCTTCATTTATACGCAGGAGCTTGAAGACGCTTGGTATAACGAAGGCTCCAACATGTTCTTGCGCGCGGGCGAGCAGCCCACGATCGGGCAGCTGCTGCTGGGCGTCACCACCGTATCGGGCAACGATGCCAGCGTGGCCCTGGGCGTGGCGGCCACCGGATCGCTAGAAAATTGGCTTCAGTTGATGAATGCCAACGCCGTGCGGCTGGGCATGCGCGATACGCATTTCGGATCACCCAACGGCTATCCCGATGGCGGTCAGACCTACACCTCGGCCCGCGATCTGGTGTTGCTGGCAGAAGCGATCACGCAGGATCACCCGGCGCTTTACAAACGTTATTTCGGGCATCGGCTGCTTCGCTGGCGTGATATCACGCAGGCGAACCACGACCCCGTGACAGGCCGCGTGGATGGCGCAGACGGCCTGAAGACAGGTTACACGCGGGAGGCAGGCTTCACCTTCCTCGGTTCTGCGGAAAGAAACGGTCGCCGCCTCGTAATGGTGCTTGCAGGCTCACCCGATAGCCGCATGCGAGACCGCGCTGCGCGTGATCTGCTGGAATGGGGCTTCGACGCGTTCGAACGCGAGATGATCGCTCCTGCGGGCTCCATCATGGCGCAGGCCTTGGTGCAGGACGGGGCAAGCGACAGCGTCGCATTGCGCGCGCCGCACGAAATAGGCGTCGCCCTTTTCGAGGGACAACACAGCGATACGCTGACGATGGAAGTCGTCTATCGCGGCCCGATCGAAGCGCCCATTGAAGAGGGTGAGCAGATTGCTACGCTTCGCGTCCTGATGGACGGCGATCTGGTTCTGGAAAGACCCCTCGAAGCGGCTAACGCGGTGCCAGCGGCAAACACCTTGCAACGGATCGGCAATGCCTGGAGAAAATGGCTGGCATGACAAGCGAACGTTTCATCACATTCGAAGGCGGGGAGGGCGTGGGCAAGTCCACCCAGGCCGATCTGCTTGCCGATACGCTGAAAGCGCGCGGCCTCGATGTCGTGCAGACGCGCGAGCCGGGCGGAACACCGGGGGCGGAGGCTATCCGGTCGCTGTTGCTGGATACCAATTTGAATTGGGATACGCGCGCCGAAGCGCTGCTGTTCGCTGCGGCCCGCTCCGATCACGTCACCAATCTCATCGGTCCCGCGCTGGACCGCGGGCAATGGGTGGTGTGCGACCGGTTTATCGATTCCTCGCGCGCCTATCAGGCAGGGGGCGGCGAATGGTCTGACGATGCCGTGCTTTCGCTCCACACGCTCGGCTCTCACGCCTTGATGCCCGACATCACCTTTCTGTTGCAGGCGCCTACTGCGGAAATCGCCGAACGGCTTTACGCCCGCGATGGAGACAATGCCGACAGGATTGGGGGAAAGCCGGCGGAGTATCACCAGCGCGTGGCCGATCATTTCCGGCATCTTGCCGCCACCGATCCCGAACGCTTCGTGCTGGTCGACGCCAGCGGAACGCCCGAGGACGTGCACATGCGCGTGATGCGCGCGATGGCGAATTTCGTCGGGGAGGGCGGGTGACCGCCTATATCGGCCACGACCAGGCGTGGGACGACTGGCGCCGGGCCCTGTCTGGTGACAGGATGCATCATGGCTGGATACTTTCCGGCCGAAAGGGCGTGGGCAAATCGGCCTTCGCACGCGCCGCCGCGCGCGAACTGGTGGCAGAGGACGGCATCCGCCAGCCAGAGGGGGAGCATCCCGACATCCGCTACATGAGTCACCCACCGAAAAACGATGCGGAGGCACGCAAGCGCGACGATGGCAAGCCATATGAACTGGCGCGCAACATCAAGGTGGACCAGATCCGCGAATTGCAGCGCCGCCTGAACACGCGCCCGACGCTGGGCAGCCGCCGCGCCGTTATCGTGGACCCTGCTGACGACATGGAGACGAGCGCTGCCAACGCGCTGCTCAAAAGCCTGGAAGAACCGCCTGCAGGCACGTTCTTCCTGCTGATCGCGCACCGGATCGGGCGGCTGTTGCCTACCATCCGCTCACGCTGCCGGGTGCTGAACTTCCCCCGCGTTTCCGATGTGGACATGGACGCGATCCTCGCCCGTGAAAGCCCGCAGGCCGATGCCGCCATGCGCGAGGCGGCAATCGCCGCTGCCAGCGGATCGCCCGGTGCAGCCATCGATTTCGTCGAACTCGATCTTGCGAAGATTCACACGCTGATGCGTCAGGTGGTGGACCGGGGCGACCCCGATTTCTCGCTGCGTGGCCGGTTGGCCGCCGCCATGGGCCAGCGACCTAGCCGGGAAAAGCAGCTCGCCTCGATTGAACTGGCCCGCGCCGTCGTGGCAGACAATATGCGCGGCGTGGAGCACGCGCAGATCCCGGCACTGGTGGAAACGCACGGCGAACTTGTGCGCCTTGCGGGCCAGGCACCCACCTACAATTTCGATCCCGGACTGCTGGTGATGGAAATCGGCACCTTGCTCGCCAACCTCGCGGCATCTAGGACGCCTGCCAATGGCTGAAACCTTCTATCTTACCACCGCGATTCACTATCCCAATGGCCGGCCGCATATCGGCCATGCCTATGAAACGATTGCGGCCGATGTTCTTGCGCGGTTCCACCGCCAGATGGGCCGCGAGGTTCGTTTTCAGACGGGCACTGACGAGCACGGCCTGAAGATGGCCCAGAAATCGCGCGACCTGGGGCAGACCCCGCGCGAACTGGCGGACGAAATGTCCGGCTATTTCAAGGATTTGTTCGCGACGCTTGATATCTCTTACGACCGCTTCATCCGCACGACCGACGAGGATCACTATCGCGCCAGCCAGGCTATCTGGAAGGCAATGGAAGCCAATGGCGACCTGTATCTCGATCGTTACGAGGGTTGGTATTCCATCCGCGACGAGGCTTATTACGACGAGAGCGAGCTGATCGAGGGTGAGGGCGGCGAAAAGCTCTCCCCGCAGGGCACGCCCGTTGAATGGACCGCGGAGGAGACATGGTTCTTCCGCCTGTCCGCCTATGGCGACAAGCTGCTGAAGCTTTACGAGGACAACCCCGACTTCATCCGCCCCGAAAGCCGGCGGAACGAGGTAATGCGCTTCGTCGAAGGGGGTTTGCGCGATCTTTCTGTCAGCCGCACCAGCTTCGACTGGGGCGTGCCGGTGCCGGGCAGCGATGGCCACGTGATGTATGTGTGGGTGGATGCGCTCACTAATTACCTCACCGGGCTAGGCTATCCCGACGAAACGGAAAACATGGCGAAGTTCTGGCCGGCCGATCTGCACCTGGTCGGCAAGGACATCACCCGCTTCCATACGGTCTACTGGCCCGCCTTCCTGATGAGCGCCAACATTCCCGTTCCCCGGCAGGTGTACGCACACGGCTTCCTGCTCAACAAGGGGCAGAAGGAAAGCAAGTCGCTGGGTAACGTTACCGATCCCGCCGATCTGGTGAATGCCTATGGCGTCGACGTGCTGCGATACTTCCTCCTGCGAGAATTTTCCTTCGGGCAGGATGGCAGCTATTCCGCACAAGCTATTGTAAGCAGGGCAAATTCAGAACTGGCGAACAGTTTCGGAAATCTTGCCCAGCGCACGCTATCGCTCCTGTTCAAGAATTGCGAAGGACAGCTTCCGCCGATCAACGATGCGACTGCCGACGACGATGCCCTGCGCCAGCACGTCGAACGGGTGATCGTTCAGGAGATGCCTGCCGCGTTCACGGATCTGGCTTTCGCGCAAGCGCTGGAAGCTTGGATGGGCGCGGTTTTCGCGTGCAACGCCTATGTCGATGCACAAGCACCCTGGGCGCTGAAGAAGACCGACCCGGAACGGATGAAAACCGTTCTGGCCACGCTCTACATCTGCATCGCACAGCTGGCTGTGGCCGTCATTCCCGTCATGCCCGCGTCCATGGGCAAACTGCTGGAACAGATGGGCATCACGCCCGATCTGCGCAGGTTCGATGCAATCCGCACGCATTGGTATCCCGCCCTTGTCGATAGCAATTTCCACCTGGAAAAACCGCAGGGCATCTTCCCGCGTCTCGAATTGCCGGAGACGCCGTCTGAGGAGAGCGCCTGATGGGTCATGCCGCGCCGCTGATCGACAGCCATTGCCACCTGAATTACAAGGGCCTCGTCGAGCGACAGGACGAGGTGCTGGCCAACGCACGCGAGGCCGGCATCTCCGGCTTCCTCAACATCTCCACCCGCCAGAGCGAATGGCGCGACGTGGTGGCCACGGCGGAACGCGAAAGCGACGTCTGGGCAACGGTCGGCATCCACCCGCACGAGGCGGACAAGCACGCCGATCTCGGCCGCAAGGTGCTGCGCGATGCGACGGACCATCCGCGCGTCATCGGCATTGGCGAGAGCGGCCTCGATTACTATTACGACAAGTCGGACCGCAATGTGCAGCAGGCGCTGTTTCGGATGCATATCGACGTTGCACGCGAGACAGGCCTGCCGCTGGTGATCCACACGCGCGATGCGGAAGATGACACTGCCTCGATCCTTGCAGACGAATTGGGGAAGGGGGCTTTCCCCGCGCTGATCCACTGCTTCACCGCCAGTGCGGAGTTCGGCCGCAAGGTTCTGGACCTTGGCCTTACCATCTCGATTTCGGGGATCGTCACGTTCAAGAATGCGCGCGACCTGCAGGAATTCGCCAAGGAAGTGCCTGCCGACCGGCTGCTAGTGGAAACGGACAGCCCGTTTCTCGCACCGGTACCCCACCGGGGCAAACCTTGCGAACCGGCTTTCGTAAGGCATACGGCGCAATTCGTTGCGGACCTTCGCGGTGAAGATATCTCTGATCTCGCTGCAAACACGTCTCGCAACTTCATGAGTTTGTTCACAAAAGCCGGGAAGCCCACGTGAAGCTGGTGGTACTGGGATGCGGCACTTCTACAGGTGTGCCGCGCATCGGGAATGACTGGGGTGACTGCGATCCTGCAGAGCCGAAAAACCGCCGCAGCCGTGTTTCCATCCTGGTCGAGAGCAACGAGGGAAAGCGCCTGCTGGTGGATACTTCGCCGGACTTGCGAAACCAGTTGCTGGGCAACGGGATTGACAGGCTGGATGGTATTTTCTGGACGCACGACCACGCCGATCACTGTCACGGTATCGATGATTTGCGGCCCTTGCGGTTCGGGCGCGGAGGGCCGCTGGCGGGTTTTGCATCCACGGAGACGTGCAGACGGCTCCGCAACCGCTTTGGCTATGTGTTCGCAGGCCAGTATGGCTATCCCACGATTGTGGAACTCAGCACGCTGGACACGCTGCGCATCCATGCGGGCTTTGGCGTCGATACGGCGGAAATGCCGCACGGGCCGATGAATACCACGGCTTATCGCTTTGAAGCGGACGGAAAATCAATAGGTTATGCAACGGACTTCGCAGAAATTACAGAGGACATGATCGACCTTTTCGACGGCGTGGACATCCTCGTTACGGACTGCCTCAGGCGTGAAAAGCATCCCACGCATGCAAATCTGGCGATGGCGCTGGATCTTGCAGAACGCACGGGCGCCGGAACAACGGTCCTTTCGCATCTCGACAAGAGCATGGATTATGCAACATTGAGTAGCGAAACGCCGGACAACGTCCTGGTCGGCTACGATGGAATGGAGCTGGTTGCTTGAGCTCAGTATCGCTCGTCTCGATCATCGCCTTGCTAGGCTGGCTGGTTCTGGCCCTGGGAGCGTATCGCTCGCACCAGGTGAGCACCTCGAAAACGATCAGGATGCTTTTGATCTGGGGATGCATTTTTGCTGGGCTGACGCTGGTTTTCAGCTTGGTGATCTGAACGGGGCAGCCGGGAACCACTCCGATAGCGCCGCAATTAATTTAACATAATATATATTATCAATCTATTCCTAGCGAGAGTATAGCTACCTGATGTCCGACGAGTTGACCCGCCTGCTCTCGATCATGGCTCGCCTGCGTGACCCAAGTCGCGGTTGTGAATGGGACGTCGCGCAAACATTCGAGACAATTGCGCCATACACGATCGAGGAAGCCTACGAGGTTGCCGACGCCATCGAGCGCGGCGATATAGCCGATCTACGTTCCGAACTTGGCGATCTCTTGTTGCAGGTGGTGTTTCACGCCCGCATCGCGGAGGAAGCCGGCCATTTCGCCTTCAAGGATATCGCACGCGCCATCGCGGACAAGATGGAAGCCCGGCATCCGCATATCTTCGGCGATGAAGGCGGCGTGATGGATACCCGCCGCTGGGAAGATATCAAGGCGGCCGAACGCGCGGACAGCGGCGCCACAAGCACGATGGACGGTGTCGCCCGCGCCTTGCCGGCCTTGATGCGCGCGGAAAAGCTGCAGAAGCGCGCCACGCGAGACGGTTTCGACTGGCCGGACCATGAAGGCCCGGCTGCAAAGCTGGTCGAGGAAATGGAGGAACTGCGCGAGGCTGACGGTCAATCCCGCGCGGAAGAGGCAGGAGACCTGTTGTTTGCCGCCGTCAACCTGGTGCGCTCATACGGTGTGGGCGCAGAAGATGCGCTCAAGGCGGCAAACGCAAAGTTCGAGCGGCGATATCGCGCAATGGAAGCCTTGGCCGGCGACAGTTTCGGCACGCTCGATCTCGATGCGCAGGAAGACTTGTGGCAACAGGTTAAACGCAGCGAGCGCGGGCAAGCCTAGAGCGTTTCGAAACGGCCCCATTCCTTTTCCGTCAGGCGCACTTCGACGTGGCGCATCGGGCCTTCCTTGCCCTGCCCGCCATCATTGTCCGACAGAACTTCGCCATGCGCATGCAGCCACGCGATACGCGCGCCATCTGCGGCGGGAATCATCAGGGAATGTAGCCGCGCACCTTCGGTCAGAACCCTGCCAAGTTGTTCTCCGAGAGCCTCCACACCTTCGCCGGTGATCGCCGAGATCGGCAAAACCTTGTCGTCGTTGGCGGCGATGGCCGTGAGTTCTTCGCGCAGTTCCGGGTCAAGTAGGTCCCACTTGTTCCACACTTCGATAATTGTGGCAGGGTCCCCTTGCCCCTCGTCTTCCTCATCGGTGACGCCGAGATCGGCCAGCACCTGCATCACCTGCTTCTTCTGCGAGGCGGTGTCGGGATTGGCGATGTCGCGAACGTGCAGGACGATATCGGCAGCGGTCACTTCCTCCAGCGTGGCGCGGAATGCGGCAACGAGCTGGGTAGGAAGATCGGAAATGAAGCCCACCGTATCGGACAGGATCGCCTTCTCCACGCCCGGCAGGGTGATTGCCCGCATGGTGGGATCAAGCGTCGCAAACAGCAGATCTTCCGCCATCACGTGTGCGCCGGTCATACGATTGAACAGCGTGGACTTGCCCGCATTGGTATAACCGACCAGCGCGATCACGGGCCAGGGCGCCCTGCCCCTTCGCTTTCGGTGCAGTTCGCGGGTCTTGCGCACCTGTTCCAGTTCGCGGCGCAGCCGTGCCATGCGATCGCGGATCATGCGGCGGTCAGCCTCGATCTGGGTTTCGCCCGGACCGCCGAGGAAGCCGAAGCCACCACGCTGGCGTTCCAGGTGAGTCCAGCTGCGCACGAGGCGACTGGCCTGATAATCCAGATGCGCCAGCTCGACTTGCAGGCGACCTTCGGCGGTCGCCGCTCTTTCGCCGAAGATTTCGAGGATCAGGCCGGTGCGGTCGATGACCTTGCGACCGATCTTTTCTTCCAGGTTGCGTTGCTGAATGGGGGACAGCGCGCCGTCCACGATGATCAGTTCGGCCTCGTGCAATTCGCAATCGCTGGCGATGCGCTGCACCTGGCCCTCACCGAAAAGAGTGTTCGGACGAACCTCGCGCACGGGTATGATGAACGCCTCTGCCACGACGATGCCGATGGCGAGCGCCAGGCCCTTGGCCTCCTCGAGACGCGAGGTCGGGTCATCGTCGCGGCGCTGGCCGCGGATGTCAGGGCAAACGACAAGTGCCCGCGCGCCGCGGGTCACTTCGCCTTCTATGTCATCATCGATAATCAGTCGTTGTCGCCTTCGCCATCGTCGTCGAGTTCGTCATCGGAAAGATCGACCGGGCGGTCAGGCTGGATCGTCGACACCGCGTGCTTGTAGGCAAGCTGGACGTAGCCATCCCGCTCCAGCAGCATGCAGAAGAGATCGAAGCTGGCGATCCGGCCTTGCAGCATCACGCCGTTCACAAGGAACATGGTGACCTGGACTTCGGCATCGCGAACGCGCGTGAGGAAAATGTCCTGCAGCAGCCGCACCTTGCGATTGCCGTTCGGTCCGACTCCGAACTGCTCGGCATCCACGGGCTGGCCCGGCATTATCGTGGAGATCGCGTGCTTGTAGACCAGTTGGGACTGGCCATCGCGGCGAAGCAGGATCGAGAAATTGTCGAACCAGGTGACGATACCCTGCAGCTTCACGCCCTTCACTAGGAACATGGTAACCGGCGTCTTTTCACGGCGAAGGTGATTCAGGAAAACGTCCTGCAGATTGGCGTTCTTTGCCGCCGGGGCCGCTTTTTCGGCGCGCGGTTCAGGCTTTTCGACCGGTCGCGGTCGCGCTGAAAGGGTGCCCTTATTCATTATACCTGTTCCATCGTTCTTGGCGGGATCGAACCCGCAATCTGGAGGCCTCATGCGTCAGGCATGAGACTTGCCGACTGCACTTTTGTGCATTGCAGCGATATATGAATGAAAAGCCGGAGGACGCAAATAGTTCCTTAGCGAAAAGCAGCTTTAGTCCGTATCTTCGCCATTATTGCGCTCGTTCATGCCCAAGAGTTTGAGCTTCCTGTGCAATGCCGAACGTTCCATTCCGATGAAGCCGGCCGTTTTCGAGATATTACCCGAAAAACGGCGGATCTGAATGCGCAGATACTCGCGTTCAAAGCTTTCACGTGCCTCGCGCAGGGGCACGCCCATCAGGGAAGACATGCCGCTGCCCTCCTCTCCCGATCCACCGGTGATTTCCGAAGGGAGCATGCCGGGCGTGATCGCCTTGAAATCCTCGCGCGGGGCCAGGATCACCGTGCGTTCGATCACATTGCGCAACTGGCGCACGTTGCCGGGCCAGTCATAGGCCTGCATCGCGGCGAGCGCTTCGGGCGCGATGGTCGGCGGCTCCAGCCCCTGTTCGCGGGCGTAGCGGGTGAAGAAATGATCGGCCAGCGCGGGAATATCGTCGCGCCTGTCCGACAGTGGCGGAATTTCGATCGGTACCACGTTCAGCCGATAGAACAGATCCTCGCGGAAACGCTTTTCCTCGATCTCGGTCAGCAGATCGCGCGCGGTGGAGGATACCACGCGCACATCCACGCCCACCTGCCGATTGCCCCCGACGCGCACGAAGCTCTGATCCGTCAGCACCCGCAGGATGCGGGCCTGCGTGCTTTCGGGCATATCCGCCACTTCATCCAGATACAGCGTACCGCCATCGGCAAGTTCCAGCAGGCCCGCGCGCACAAGCTTGCCATCAGCCTCTTCGCCGAACAGCTCGTTCTCGAAAAGCTCGGGCGTGATCCGGGCGGAGTTGACGGTGACGAAGGCCTTGTCGGCCCGCGGGCTCCAGGCATGCAGCAACCGGGCTGCCACCTCCTTGCCTGCACCTGCCGGCCCGCTCACCAATACCCGGCTTCCGGTGTTCGCCACGCGCTTAAGAGTAGCGCGCACGGTGTTGATCACGCTGGAATTTCCCGTGAACTCATCGGGTGACGCCATGCCTTCGCGCAGCCGCTCGTTCTCGCGCCGCAACCGCTCTGTTTCCGTGGCGCGCGCTACCAGGTGGAGCAGCTTCTCCGCCTCGAAAGGCTTCTCGATGAAGTCCATCGCACCGCGGCTCACGGCGGACACCGCCGTATCCACGTTGCCGTGGCCGGAGAAGATGATCACGGGCAGGTTCGGCTCGCGCATCTTGATCGCGTCCAGCACTTCCAGCCCGTCCATCTTGCTGCCGTGCAGCCACACGTCCAGCAGCACGAGGCTGGGTCGCCGCTCGTCGATCATGGCGAGCGCGCTGTCGCTGTCTCCGGCGGTGCGGCATTCGTAGCCCTCGTCGCTGAGCACTCCAGCCACGAGGTCGCGGATATCGCGTTCGTCGTCGACCACTAGGATATCGAGCGCCATTCAGTACTCTCCTGATAATATCATTCAGCCGCCTCGCTGTTTTCGTCCAGCTCGCCGGGATGGATGGCAAAGCGCAGCGTGGCTCTCGTGCCGCCCTCGGCCATTGAAGCAAATTCCAGATTGCCGGCGTGTTCCTCGACAATCTTCTGCACGATCGCGAGGCCTAGGCCCGTGCCTTTCTCTCGCGTGGTGACATAAGGCTCGATCACGTTCTCGCCGCCCTGCGGCAGACCGATGCCGTTATCGGTGACATTCACCTCGACGTGGTTTTCGACCAGCCCCATCGCCACGTTAATCCGCCCGCGCCAGTCTGCCGGTGCATCGGCGATACGCGCGTCCACTGCCTCTGCCGCGTTTTTCAGCACGTTCGTCATCGCCTGGCCCAGTTGGTGACGATCGCACTCGATAGGCGGAATGGCGGGGTCCGCCTCGAAACTGTAGGAAATCTCGGGATGGGCCACTTCCTGCAGGAACAGGGACTGGCGTACCAGATCGACGGAATCCTCGCTCCGGAAGACAGGCTTCGGCAGGCGGGCGAAGTTGGAGAATTCGTCTACCATCTTGCGCAGATCACCCACCTGCCGGATAATGGTGCCGGTAAGCTCCTCGAACAGTTCGACGTCCGTCTCGATCTGCTTGGAATAGCGTCGCTTGAGCCGCTCCGTCGCCAGCTGGATAGGGGTGAGCGGGTTCTTGATTTCATGTGCGATGCGGCGTGCAACGTCAGACCATGCCGCCTGCCGCTGGTCCAGCAATTGCCGCGTGATGTCCTCGAACGTGATCACGTGCCCGCGCGTTGCCGGAGACAACTGCACCGCCAGTGTCAAAAGTTCACCCGAACGGCTGATCTGGATGATCTCGCTTCGCGCGCCGTCCTTCACCAGCTGCGCCAGCTGCGGAGCGATTTCCTCGAGCGGCTTGTTTTCCGCAACCGCCCCTTCGTCCTCCAGCAGCAGCCTTTGGGCAGAGCTGTTCATCAGCAGGATGCGCCCTTCCGCATCCAGCGAGATGATCCCGGCCCTGATGGATTGCAGCACCGCCTCGATAAAGGCGCGTCGCTCCGCCAACTGGTGATTTGCACCGAGCAGGGCATCGGTCTGCCGCTCGATCTGCATGCTCATGCGGTTGAAGGCGCGGTTCAGCAGGCCGATTTCGTCCTGCCCGGTGCGTCCATCCACGCGCATGGCGTAATTGCCCGCGCCGATTTCCTGCGCCGCCTCCGCCAGTTCGGCCAGCGGCTTCACCTGCCGGTCGGCAAAGCGCAACGCCGCCCATACCGCCAGCGCCACCAGCGCCAGCGACACGCCGAACAGCGCGAAGTTGAATTGCAATTGCAGCACCCTCGCCTGCTCGGTCAGCTCCTCGTATGTCTGCACGACATTCTGCGCACGTTCGTATCGCGAAAGACCGTCTGCATCGGAATCGCGCGCGGAATAAAGATAGATGCCAAGCTCGGCATCCAGCGTGACGACGGCCTCGGTCCGCTCCGGCGTGGCGCGTACCACCACGCTTTCACCGCTCTGCAACTCGGCCAGCGCCTCCGCCGTGATGCGGGTGCGTTCTGTATCCTCCGCCGGGTCCACGATCGCCAGCACGCGCAATTCGCCGCTCGGCACCTGTTGCAGGATCGCGCTTTCGCTCAGTTCGCGGGAATAGACCTGAAGGCCGTATTGCTCGCCGAAGCCGGAACTGGTGATTGGCATCGACTGCAGGACGAATTGCAGATCGTTGGCCATCGCCAGCGTGTTGTCCGCCACGAAACGCTGGTTCTCGTCATAATAGTCGCGCGCCAGCTCGTTCGCATTGTTCAGCAAGCCGCGCGAATCGTCGCTGAACCAGAATTGCACACCGGACTGGAACAGGATGGAGGCAAATACCGCCACGAAGAGCGTGGGAATGGCCGCCAGCAGCGAGAAAAAGAACACCAGGTTCACATGCAGCCGCCCGGTGGTGCCCCCGGCCCTGCGCTTGGCAACCCGCCGGCCCCACAGGACGATCAGGCCAAGCGCCGGGATCAGCGTGCCCACCAGCAGCGCGGCGGCCTGCCACGAGGGAACCGGCTCCCCATCGCTGGGCCGCACCGACAGGGTGAACCACGTCGTCACCAGCATTACGGCCAGCGCGATGTAACAGACGATTTCAAGCCACAGGAAAAGATTGAGCCGCCGCGAGGCCACGGCCGCTCTCCTCCAGAAGCGCGAACGCTTCTGAATGGTGGCTTCTACCCCGGATTGTGGCTCATTTGACACGTTGCAACCTTACAACAATGCTGTTGCAGCTTTGCAAGTTAAAAGCGCGGTAATGATGCCTCAACGCGAGAAACTGTCGGGTTCGATTTCCAGGTCGGACAGGCGCTTGCGCAAGGTGTTGCGGTTGATCCCCAGCAATTGCGCCGCCTTCAATTGGTTGCCGCCGGTCTTCTGCAGGGCATGGCGGAAGACCGGTCTCTCCAGCTCGGCCAGTGCCTCGTGATAAAGCTCTCCTTCCGCAAAGTCGCTGCGTGCAAGCCACTGTTCTACATGGCTGGCGATATCGCCCCCGCCGGTGACCTCTGACGCATTGAAGGATTCGTCCAGCAGGGCGGATATGGTGGCGGCATCGATCACGTCCTCGCGCGCAAGCAGGGCGGCACGATAAACAAGGTTCTGCAACTCGCGCACATTTCCGCGCCATGGCTGGCGCTTCAGCAGGCTGGCGCCATCGTCGCCCAGCGATCTCTTGGGCAAGCCTTCATTCGCCGCGCGAGAAAGGAAATGCAGCGCCAGTGGCGGCACATCGTCCGCGCGATCACGCAAGGGCGGCAGCTTTATGGGCACCACGTTCAGGCGATAATAGAGATCTTCGCGGAAGCTGCCGTTGGCGATCAGCGGCGCCAGATCGCGGTTGGTGGCCGCGATGATCCGCACATTGACGGCAATCTCGTCTCTGCCGCCAACCCGGCGGATACGCCCCGATTGCAAGGCGCGCAGCAGGCGGGTCTGCGCTTCTGCGGGCATATCGCCGATCTCGTCGAGGAACAGCGTGCCGCCATCGGCCTGTTCGAACTTGCCAATATTGCGCGAGGTCGCCCCGGTGAATGCGCCCTTTTCATGACCGAAGAGCTCGCTCTCGATCAATTCACGCGGAATGGCGGCGGTATTCACCGGCACGAACGGACCGGTCTTGCGCGCGCCGAGCTGGTGGATGGCCTCTGCCACCAGTTCCTTGCCCGTGCCGCTTTCGCCCAGCACCAGCACGGTAAGATCGTTGTTCAGCACGCGAGTGATCAGGCGGTAGACATCCTGCATCGCCTGGCTGCGCCCGATCAGCGGCAGGCCTTCGCCAGGTTCCTCTTCGCTGACGATCCCCGTCTTCCGGCTGGCGACCGCCTGCAGCGTGGCGCGCACCAGCTCGTCGAGGTCGAAAGGCTTGGGGAAATATTCGAACGCGCCGCGATCGGTGGCCCGCACGGCGGTATCCAGCGTATTCTGCGCCGAGAGGATAATCACCGGCATTTCGGGATAGGCCTCGCGCACCGCGCCCAGCGTTTCCATGCCGTCGCCATCCAGCAGCATGACATCGGTCAGCATCACGCCGTAATCCTGCGCGGCCAGCGCAGCATCGCGGCCCGCCACCGTGTCGGAGGTGTCGACGGCAAACCCCTCATCCTCCAGCGCGGCGCGGATGACCGTGGCGATGGCATTGTCGTCTTCCACCAGAAGCGCGCGATGCGTCATGGTATTTCCTCTTTCCCTCAGCGAGCCATGGGCAGGTGGATCCGAAAATTGGTCCACCCCCCGGCCTCGTCACGTTCATGGCTGACGCGGCCATCCATGTCGCGCACCAGCTTCTGTACCAGCGCGAGCCCAAGGCCCTGCCCGTTGGTCTTGCTGGTGACAAACGGTTCGAAGACATCGTCTCTAATAGACGGGTCTATACCGGGCCCGTTGTCACTCACCATGATCTCGATCGGCAGTTTCACCGGGCGGCCAAGCCGGATCACGTTCATCACGATACCGCTGACGAACCTTGTGCGCACTACCACCTGCGGCGCGACGACATCGGCGCAGGCATCGCGCGCGTTCACCATCAGGTTCACCAGCACTTGCACCAGCGCGCCTTCATTCGCCAGGACGGGCGGCAGCGATGGATCGAACTCCTCGCGCCACGCCACGCTGGATTTGCTGGAAATGCGCACGGTTTCGTAAGCGCGGTGAATGGCCTCGTGCAGATTGATCGGGCCGACAGGTTCCGCACGCTCGCGCCCCAGCCGCTGCATCCTGTCCACCAGCTGGGCGATGCGGTCCACCTCGTCCGCGATCAGGCCGGTCAGGGCCTTCTCATCGTCCGCCAGCTTGCGCGCCAGCAATTGCGAGGCCCCGCGAATGGCGGCGAGCGGGTTCTTGATTTCGTGCGCCAGCACCGCTGGCCCGCGCAACTGTCCGCGGCGCTCGTAATCCTCGAACCGCTCCCCCTGGCTGGCATCGGACAGGGTGACGACGCGCCAACCGGGATGGTTCAGCAAGGTGGAGACGGTGACGTTGAGCCTCAGGTCACGCTCTGCAACGCGTGCATCCACGCCGCGTGCTACCAATTGCGTTTCCAATTCGTCCAGCCGATCGGCAAGACCCTTCTGCGCAAAGCCGACGATATCCAGGAACGCCTTGTGCTTCATGCGCCGGACGCTGATGCCAAGCAGGCTCTCGGCGGCCGGGTTGGCCTGGTGGATGGTCTGGTCCGGCGCCAGCAACAGCAGGCCAAAACTCAGCCCGTTGATCTGTTCGTCCGCTGCGGGGAGCGATGGGCCTCCCTCGCTCACGCAGCCCGGCGCCTGAGGAACGGATCGTAGAAGCGCTCAAGCTCACCCTTTACCTGGGCCGGATTGTCGATGAAGTTCACCTTGTTGCGGAAATCGGCGCTGCCGTGCATTCCCTTGGTGTACCATCCAAGGTGCTTGCGCGCGATCTTCACGCCCACGTCCTCACCGTAATGCTCCAGCATGGCATCGTAGTGTTCGGTGACGTTCTCATACTGCTCGTCGAAACTGGGCGGCTCCAGCATTTCGCCGGTGCGCCACCAGTGCATCACCTGCGCCAGCAGCCAGGGCTTTCCGTAGGCTCCGCGACCGATCATCAGGCCATCCGCGCCCGATTGCTCCAGCGCGGCAGCGGCATCGTGGACAGAGCAGATATCGCCGTTCACGATCACGGGAACGGTCACCGCATCCTTCACCTTGCGAATGAAGGACCAGTCGGCATCGCCCTTGTACATCTGGTTGCGCGTGCGGCCGTGCACGGTGATCATCTTGACGCCCAGATCCTCCGCAATGCGGCTGAGTTCGGGCGCGTTCAGGCTGGCGTGATCCCAACCCATGCGCATCTTCACGGTGACTGGCACGGATACCGCTTTCACGGTGGCTTCCATAAGCTTCGTTGCCAATCCCACTTCGCGCATCAGCGCGCTGCCGGCAAGCTGGCCCACCACCTTGCGCACCGGGCAACCGAAGTTGATATCGATCACCGCGGCGCCATTGCCTTCCTGCATCTTCGCAGCTTCCGCCATCGAGGCGGGATCGCAGCCCACGAGCTGCATCGAGACCGGATCCTCGATCGGTGCCCACTCGGCCTTCTGCACTGACTGGCGCGATTCGCGGATGGCAGCCTCGCTGGCGATCATCTCCGTGACGTTGAGGCCAGAGCCATAGCGGCGCACCAGCTTGCGGAAGGGCAGGTCCGTCACCCCGGTCATCGGCGCTAGCACGACGGGGCAATCGATCCTGACGGGACCGATATCGATTGGCGTAACAGCCGGGGGCGAAGGGATTGCAGTGCTGGTCATGGTTCTAGTGCCTAAAATATGGGCAGGCGCATAGTGGATTGCGAGGCCTCGCTCAAGCCGCTAGCGCGCTCGGGTGCATTCGAACCACACCCCGCCTCGCCGCGATGGCAAGCTGGCCGCCGTGATCGTTGCCGCAGGCAAGGGCCTGCGCGCGGGCCAGCCCTTGCCGAAACAGTTCGCCCCCTATCGCGGCTCGAGTGTGCTGCGCCATGCAGTCACGGCGCTCATGGAAGCGGGCGTATCCCGCTTCGCCGTCGCTATCCCGCCGGGCGGCCAGGCTGCGTCGAATGATTGCCTTTTCGGTATCGAGGGCGTGAGCCTGGTGGAAGGCGGCGCTACGCGGCAGGAAAGTGTTCTGCGGGCCCTTGAAGTTATGGCCAACGATGCGCCGGAAAAGGTGCTGATCCACGATGCCGCGCGCCCCGATTGTCCTCCCGCTGTGGTGAATAGGCTGGTACAGGCATTGGAACATAATGCTGGCGCCATCCCCGTGCTGCCCGTCGTCGATTCCATGATCGTTGCAGACAATGGCCTGGTGAGCGGCGATGCCCGGCGCGAAACCCTTCGCCGGGTACAAACACCGCAGGCGTTCATTTACGGCGACATCCTTGCCGCTCATCGCGCATGGCAGGGCGAGAAGTCCGCCGGAGACGATGCGCAGGTGCTACGCGCCGCCGGCGCAAGCGTGGCGCTGGTGGACGGTGACGAGCGCCTGAAGAAACTGACATTTGCGGAGGATTTCATGGCCGAGATAGCAGCGCCCCTGTCTGAAGGACTGCCGATGCGCGTGGGATCGGGCTTTGACGTGCACCGGCTCGCCGCCGGAGAGGAGCTGTGGCTGTGCGGCGTAAGGATAGAGCATGATCGCGGCCTTGCCGGGCACAGCGATGCCGATGTCGGACTGCATGCCGTGGTGGACGCGATCCTCGGCGCGGTGGCTGCGGGCGATATTGGCCAGCACTTTCCGCCCAGCGATCCCCAATGGAAAGGCGCGCCCTCCTCCCGCTTCGTGGAGCACGCGATAAAACTCGCTGGCGAAGCAGGATATGCCGTCGGCAATATCGACCTTACCCTGATTTGCGAGGCACCCAAGATCGGCCCGCACCGCGATGCCATGCGTGCGCGGCTTGCCCAATTGTTGCAGGTAGGCCTCGGCGCAGTCAGCGTAAAGGCAACCACGACGGAGAAGCTCGGCTTCACCGGCAGGGGAGAAGGCATTGCAGCGCAGGCCATGGCGACTATGGTGCCGCTGACATGAGCGAATTTCTCCTTCCCGACGAAATCATCCAGCTGGCCCGCCGCGTGGTGGAAGAAAACACGGCTGCCGGGCGCAAGGTTTCACTGGCGGAAAGCTGCACCGGCGGGCTGGTCGCCGCTGCCATCACGGAAATCCCCGGCAGTTCAGCGGTGCTTGACCGGTCCTTCGTCACCTATTCGAACGAGGCGAAGCAGGGCGATCTTGGCGTGGCCAGCGATATCATAGAGGCGTTTGGCGCAGTATCCGTCGCCTGCGTCTACGCCATGGCACGCGGCGCGCTGGAGCGCAGCGAGGCCGATGTTGCCGTGGCGATCAGCGGCATCGCCGGCCCCGGCGGCGGCAGCGATACAAAGCCCGTCGGCACGGTGGTTTTCGCGCGGCTGGAGAAGGGGCAGGATCAGCCCGAGGCCGAAGAACGCCTGTTCGAGGACAGCGGGCGTTCGGGCGTGCGCGCTCAGGCTACGCTTTGCGCGCTGGAACTGTTGCTTCCGTAAAGCTCTGCCGCACGCGCTTCGAACGCGGTCACCATCTTGCGGAAGGCGCGGTCGATATACTGGCCCGCCAGCGTTTCGAACATGATGTTCTTGAAGCTGAAATCGACCGCGAAATCTATCTCGCAGCAATTCTCGCCGCAATTGCGGAACGTCCAGTTGTTGTCGAGATCGCGCAGCGGCCCGTCGATGTAATGAACATTGATGGCGTTCGGCCTATCCTTCACCACTTTCGAGGTGAATTTCTCGCGCAGCGCCTTGAAGCCCACCAGCATGTCGGCAGTCATCTCGGTATCACTGTCCTGCCGCACCCGCGTGGCAACCACCCAGGGCAGGAACTCGGGATACTTGTCGACATCGGCCACCAGGTCGAACATCTGCTCTGCCGTGTAGGGCAGGCGGTGGGTTTCGCGAATGGAGGGCATCAGGCTCTGGCCTTCTGCTTTTCCAGTTTCGCCTCCCGCGCGGCGCGCATCTCGGCGAAATCGTCGCCAGCGTGATAGCTCGAGCGGGTTAGCGGCGTGGCGGCGACCTGAAGGAAGCCCTTGGCCCGCGCGATGGAACCGAAGGCATTGAAAGCCTTGGGCGTCACGAAGTCCTCTACCTTGGCATGCTTTGGCGTGGGCTGCAGATACTGGCCCATGGTGATGAAATCCACATCCGCGCTACGCATGTCGTCCATCACCTGGTGAACCTCCAGCCGTTGCTCACCCAGGCCCAGCATGATGCCGGACTTGGTAAAGATCATCGGGTTGTGGCTCTTCACCTCTTCCAGCAACCGCAGGGACGCATAATAGCGCGCGCCGGGGCGAATGGTAGGATAGAGGCGCGGCACCGTTTCAAGGTTGTGATTGTACACGTCTGGCCCGGCCTCGCAGATCGCCTCTACAGCGGGGCGCATCTTGTTGCGGAAATCGGGCGTAAGGATCTCGATCGTCGTGCCCGGCGTCTCGCGGCGCAAGGCCTGGATCACCTTCACGAACTGGCTCGCCCCACCATCGGGCAGATCGTCCCTGTCCACGCTGGTGATGACGATATGCTCCAGCCCCATCTTGGCGGCGGCAATGGCGGTGTTCTCCGGCTCCATCGGGTCGACCATGCGGGGCATGCCCGTCTTCACGTTGCAGAACGCACAGGCGCGCGTGCACACATCGCCAAGGATCATCACCGTGGCGTGCTTCTTCTCCCAGCATTCCCCGATATTCGGGCAGGCGGCCTCTTCACACACCGTGTTCAGGTTGAGATCGCGCATCAGCTTGCGCGTTTCGTGATAGCCCTTGCTGGTGGGCGCCTTTACGCGGATCCAGTCCGGCTTGCGCTGACGGGTGGGGCGTTCACCCTGAGGTTCTGGTGCGGTGGAGAGATCGTTCATATCGAAGCCCACTTAGGAGCCCGCCCCTCTTGGGGCAACCCGGCAATGCGACCTGATCGCACGTCGCCCCCTTGCCGAATCTGCAAAATCGCGGCAGCGGTGGAGCCATGAAAACATTCGACGAACTTCTCGACGGCTACGCCCGCTTCCGCGATGGCGACTGGCGCGTGCAGCATGATCGCTGGGAGCAGCTCAAAGAGGGCCAGTCGCCACGGGTCATGGTAATCGCATGTTCCGACAGCCGCGTGGACCCCGCCCAGATTTTCGACGTGTCACCCGGTGAGATCTTCGTCGTCCGCAATGTCGCTGCCCTGGTGCCTCCGTACGAGACGACACCCGGCCAGCACGGCGTATCCGCTGCGCTGGAATTCGCGGTGCAGTTTCTGAAGATCAGTTCTGTCGTGGTGATGGGCCACGGCATGTGCGGTGGTTGCCAGGCGGCGCTGACGCAGGATCTGCACGGCAACGAACTGGGCGAAGGTGGCTTCGTCGCCAACTGGATCAACATGCTGGACGACGTGCGCGATCCGATCGCGGCGGATCTGGGCACCACGGGCAGGGACGCGGAACGCGCGATGGAACTGGCAGCCGTGAAGGTCAGCCTGCACAACCTGCGCACCTTCCCTTATGTGCAGAAGAAAGAGGCATCCGGCGAACTGTCGGTACGCGGGGCCTATTTCGCGATTTCCGACGGCATCCTGCATCTGCTGGACGAGGAAAGCGGAGAATTCCGCCCGGCCTGAACGAGCAGGCGCGGGGAAACCGGCAGGTCAGCTTAATGAAGCGATCCCCGCCTGATCGCGGCGAACGCGGCCAGTGCAAATGGCATTGCGCCGATCAGCGCCACGCGGGCCAGACTGATTGATGGCAGGTTGCTGCGCAAACCGGTGCGCGCCTCAACCGCGTACCAGTCTTCCAGATCATCGGGTTGGCCGTGTGTCATGAGCCTTTTGTAAGCCCGACAGATTGCCGAATTGTTGCAGGGGGAGCAATTATTTCCGGTCTGCGCGCGCCGGTTTCAGCACCGGTAATTTCCGGGTCTTGCCTTCCCCCGCCCACCCCGTCATGTAGCGGGCCATGCCAGAAGCTGATCTCAAGAACATCGCCCTCCTGATCGACGCGGACAATGCCAGCCACCATGGTATCGATCCGGTCCTCACCGTTCTGGCGGAGCTGGGGCAGGTGAACATTCGCCGCGCCTATGGCAACTGGGCCAAGCCCGCGCTTTCCAACTGGAACAAGATCTCGCACCGTTTCGGCCTGCAACCGGTTCAGCAGTTTGACCTGACCAAAGGCAAGAACGCCACCGATATCGCTATGACCATCGATGCGATCGACCTGCTGAATGCGGGCAAGGTGGATGGCTTTGGCATCATGAGCAGCGACAGCGACTTCACTCCGCTTGTCACCCGGCTTCGGCAGGATGGCCTGATCGTCTATGGCTTCGGTAGCGAAAAGGCGCCCGAGGCGTTCAAGACGGCCTGCACCCGCTATATCGATGTGGACCAGCTGATCCGCACCAATTCCGCCGACGAGAAGAATGGTACGGGCCCGGCCCTGGATCAGGATCTGATCAATCTCCTGGGCGATGCGTGGAGAGCCGCCAGCCGCGATGACGAGGGCTTTGCCCGGCTTCACGAAGTTGGCCAGATTGCCGGCAACCGTTCCAGCTTCGACGTGCGCAATCACGGGTTCAAGCGGCTTTCGGATCTGATGCGCGCGGCCAGCGACAATTTCAAAATGGAACGCCGCGACGACAAGCAATTGTACGTGAAGCGGCTGCGCTAGGCGCGCGCTCACGCGGTTTCCTACTTACCTGATGGCATGACACGGGGTGGCGATGATTTTCGTGACCCCGGATCGATCAACAATGGCCCAAAAGCCAGCTTTTCCGCCCTGTGAGGATGGTATCGCAGACTTGCGATTTTCTCCCCTAGGACAGTGTTCCATGTGTTCCATATTAGCGGCGTTTGAATGCGAAGGCACGAAATCGCCCTTCGCCCGTTGCTGGAAGAACGGTTCAAATGAGGGAAAAAAGCAATGGTCGATAAATCGGAGAAATTTAACTGGCTGGTGCGCGTGGGCTATTTCAGCCGCGCCATCCTGTATGCAGTACTCGGCCTGATCGCTCTTACCAGCGCGCAGCAAATCGCGCAGGGAACGAACGGCATCTTCCAGGCGATCGAGAACTATCCGGCGGGCACCGCCATCCTCTGGATCATGGTAATCGGTCTGACCGCATACGCGCTTTTCCGATTCTGTTCGCTGTTCTTCGATATCGAGAACAACGGCACCGACAAGAAGGGCTGGGCCAAGCGGATCGGCCACGGCGGTAGCGGCATCGGCCACCTCGCGCTTGCCTATTCGGCTTACAAGTTTGCGAGCAGCGACACCAGCGGCGGCGGATCGGGTGGCAGCGGCGGCTCTGGCGGCGGCGCGCAGGAAGCGGCTTCGGGCGTCCTGTCGATGGATTTCGGGGGCACCGTGATCGGTATCCTCGGCCTTATCTTCTTCATCGTAGCCATTTTCCAGGCGAAGAAGGGCATCACCGGAGAATTCATGCATCGCATCAGCGGACAGGCACCCTCCGCCACGCGCTGGCTCGGCGGCGCAGGCTTCCTCGCGCGCGGCGTGGTTTATGCAGTTATCGGCTGGTCGCTTTTCAAGGCAGGCTTCATGTCGGCGGGCGCACAGCAGGTAAAGACGCTGGGCGATGCCGTGGCCAGCCTTGCAGGTGAAGGCTTCATCTTCACGCTTACCGCGATCGGCCTGCTGCTGTTCGGCATCTTCAGCCTGATCCTTGCACGTTACCGGATCATCCCCGACCTTGATAAGGACGCAGGTGTTCCCAGCTTCCGTGCATGACGCAAGGGACTGCACACGACAACAAATCGGAGGCGCGCGGAACCAAACACGCGCGCCTCCACCGCATGGTGATGGACAAGCATGTCTGTCCCTACGGGTTGAAAGCAAAGTGGCTGCTGGAACGTCACGGCTTCACGGTTGACGACAACTACCTCAGCACCCGCGAGGAAACTGACGCTTTCAAGGACCAGTACGACGTCAAGACGACGCCGCAGGTGTTCATCGATGGCAAGCGGATCGGCGGATACAGCGAACTGCGCAGCCATTTCGGCGATCCTCCAAAAGATGACAGCGAAACGAGCTATACCCCGGTGCTGGCCGTTTTCGCAGTGGGCCTCGGCCTTGCGCTGGCCCTGAGCTGGTGGAGCTTCGGCGAACTCGTCACGATCCGCGCTGCGGAATGGTTCGTGGCCTTTTCCATGGCGATGCTTGCCATGCTGAAGCTGCAGGACGTGGAGCAATTCTCCACCATGTTCCTCGGCTACGATCTGCTCGCCAAACGCTGGGTGCCCTACGCCTATCTCTATCCATTCCTTGAAGCAGGGACAGCGATCCTGATGGCAGGCCGGGCACTGCCGTTCGTTTCCATACCCGTGGGATTCTTTATCGGAACAGTCGGCGCTGCCAGCGTAATCTACGCCGTCTACATCCAGAAACGGGAGATCAAATGCGCCTGCGTCGGCGGCAGCGCGAATGTGCCACTGGGGTTCGTTTCGCTGACGGAAAACCTTGCCATGGTCGGCATGGCGATCTGGATGCTGGTGCGCCCCACCCTACTTTGATCCGTCAGGCGCCGCAGTTCACCGCGCCGGTGCCTTGGTACACCACGCGATCCCACCGGTCGCGCAGCCAGGCAGTGCCCTCGAACAGCACCTGTCCGCCCTCGCCCGTCTGCTGGCTGGTTTGCTTGTCCTCGATCTCGAGGCGCAGGGAATATTCGCGGCCGTTATACAGGGTGCGCGTGTTCGCCGGCAATTCCCGCGATCCCGGATCGGCGGCGAAGCGGATGACATCGCCATCGATCTTGACGAAGGCATCCACCTCCCGCGCGATCACCCGCACCCCCATGCTGGTGCCCGGTGCGTAGGAGCAGGCGACGCCGAAAAGATCGTGTGCTTCCATGTCGGGATAGAGAATGGGCTCAGGCACCACCTCGATCAGCGGCGGCGCCGCCTCGTTGGCGCTGCGAACACGTTCCACAACGTCACGGTCCAGTTCCGCCTGTTCGGTTTCGCTCATCTGATCGCCGCAGGAGCCCAGCGCGAACCCCAGGCAGATTATCACGGTCCAGCGCATCAATGTCTCCCGAACAGTTTCTCAACGTCTTCCATGGATAGCTTTACCCATGTCGGGCGCCCGTGGTTGCATTGCCCTGAACGCGGTGTCGCTTCCATTTCACGCAGTAAAGCGTTCATTTCCGCCACGTTCAATGTGCGCCCCGCGCGCACGGATCCGTGGCAAGCCATGGTGGCAAGCACGTGTTCGATCTTCTCGCCCAAGAGCAGAGAAGTTCCATGTTTTGCAAGGTCATCTGCAAGATCAAGCAAAAGTTTCTCAGGGTCGGCGCGCTTCAGCGTTCCGGGCAAAGCCCGAACCAGCATCGCGCCGGGGCCAAACCGCTCGATCACCAGCCCCAATCCGGCGAAATGGTCGATCTGCTCTTCCAGACGGTCGCAGGCAGGCTCGTCCATTTCGACGACCTCGGGCATGAGCAACGCCTGGCTTGCCGCGACCTTGTCGCTCGCTCCGGCGGCGCGCAGGCGCTCCAGCACGATGCGTTCGTGCGCGGCGTGCTGGTCTACCAGCACCAGCCCATCGGCGGATTCGGCAACGATGTAGGTGTTGGCCACCTGGCCGCGGGCGATGCCGAGCGGATATTGCTCCGCATTTTCCGGCAGGCTTTGCGCTTCCTCTGCGCGGCCCTGCGGTGCGGCCATTATCTGCGCTTCCGCGTCCCAAGCATCGTGGCGATCAGCCACGCGCGAGAAGGAGGGCGACGGCGAGGACCAGTCACGCCCCGCGAAGATGGAGCGCAAGGCAGGGGCAGGCTCGTCGCGATCCGGCTCCACCTGCCAGCGGCCCATCGCGCCGCTATCGGGCGCCTGCGCGCTGCGCCTGTCGCCAGTCGACAAGGCCTGGCGCAAGCCCGAAACGATAAAGCCGCGCACCGCGGCAGGATCCCTGAAGCGAACCTCTGTCTTGGCGGGATGCACGTTCACATCAACATCGGCGAAGGGGATTTGCAGAAACAGCGCCAGCACCGCGTGCCGATCCCGCGCCAGCATATCGGCATAGGCACCGCGTACCGCGCCCGTCAGCAGGCGGTCCTTCACCGGTCGACCGTTGACGAACAGGTACTGGTGATCGGCAATACCGCGATTGTAAGTTGGCAGGCCAGCCACGCCGGTGAGATGCATCGTGCCCTCCCCGCTTGGTCTTTCCAGATCGATGGAAACGCCGTTGTCCGCCAGTTCCCGCGCCACGATCTGCGCCACGCGGGCTTCCGTGCCCTCGCTGCCCTGCACCTGGAAGATGCGCCTGTCGCCATGTTCGAAGGTGAAGCCGATGTCCGGCCGTGCCATTGCGAGGCGTTTGACCACGTCCTGGCAGGCGGCGTATTCGCTGCGGGGGGTGCGCAGGAACTTACGCCGTGCCGGCACCTTGCCGAACAGGTCCTCCACCCGCACCCGCGTTCCGGGCGGAAGTGCGGCGGGCCCTTCTTCGGTCACGGTGCCATGGTCCGTGACGCGGCGCCAGCCCTGCTCGCTGCCGCGCGGCCTGCTTTCGAGGGTGAGGCGCGAGACGCTGGCGATAGACGGCAGGGCTTCTCCGCGAAAACCCAGCGTGCCGACCATCTCGATCGCCTCGTCGGGGAGCTTGGACGTGGCGTGCCGTTCCAGCGCGAGGGACATCTCCTCGGCCGACATGCCGCAGCCATCGTCTGTAATCTCGATGGAACCAAGGCCGCCCTCGACGATGGACACCGAAATTCGCGTTGCACCTGCGTCGATCGCGTTCTCCACCAGTTCCTTCAACGCCGAGGCAGGACGTTCCACCACCTCGCCGGCGGCGATACGGTTTACGAGCGTTTCGGGAAGTCTGCGAATGCGCGGCATATGTGCACCTTATCGATCACCCGCCGCATTTTCGAGGTGAAGCGGGATAAATCTGTGTCTTTGTCGACAAATTTTTTGGCCTTTAGCGCCATGACGCGTTAAAGACGCGCCACTTTTCGGACACTTTAGGCGGATGCGCGGATTCTCTCCGTGGCCAAGCTTACCCATAATACGGATTTCTCGATGAGTTCTTTCTTTTCCAATCTCTTCAAATTTGGCTCCCAGAACATGGCAATCGACCTGGGTACCGCCAACACCCTCGTCTACGTTCAGGATCGCGGGATCGTGCTGAACGAGCCTTCGGTGGTGGCCATCGAAACGCTGAACGGCGTGAAGCGCGTGAAGGCCGTGGGCGAAGACGCCAAGATGATGATGGGCAAGACTCCGGACAGTATCGAGGCTATCCGTCCCTTGCGTGACGGCGTGATCGCCGACATCGAAATTGCCGAGGAGATGATCAAGCACTTCATCCGCAAGGTACATAATCGCAAGACGCTGCTGCGTTATCCCGAGATCGTCATCTGCGTTCCCTCGGGCTCCACTTCGGTGGAACGCCGCGCCATTCGCGACGCGGCCAGCAATGCCGGCGCATCGGAAGTGTTCCTGATCCTCGAACCCATGGCCGCAGCCATCGGTGCAGACATGCCCGTGACAGAGCCGGTCGGTTCGATGGTGGTCGATATCGGCGGCGGCACCACCGAGGTGGCCGTGCTTTCGCTGCGCGGCCTTGCCTACACCACATCGGTGCGCACCGGCGGCGACAAGATGGACGAAGCCATCGTCTCCTACGTCCGTCGCCATCACAACCTGCTGATCGGCGATGCCACGGCAGAGCGTATCAAGAAGGATTACGGCGTTGCCACCGTGCCGGAAGACGGCGTGGGTGAAAGCATCATCATCAAGGGCCGTGATCTTGTGAACGGCGTTCCCAAGGAAATCACGATCAACCAAGCGCATATTGCCGAGGCTTTGTCCGAGCCGATCGGTGCGATCGTTGAAGGTGTGCGCATCGCGCTTGAAAACACCGCCCCTGAACTGGCGGCCGATATCGTCGATCAGGGCATCGTGCTCACCGGCGGCGGCGCATTGATCCGCGGGCTGGACGATCACATCAAGGAAGAGACCGGCCTGCCCGTCAGCATTGCCGAGGATCCGCTTACCTGCGTGGCGATCGGCACGGGCAAGGCCATGGAAGATCCGGTCTATCGCGGCGTTTTGATGACTGCCTAAAACTTACCAATAACTGGAGGTTCGGCGGTTATGGCGCCGCCATCGGCGAATAGATCAGGGTCCAACAAGAAGGCGCAGCTGGGGCTGTTTGCCGGCTATCTGGCTGCAGGCCTCGGCGCTACGCTGGGGGCGCTTTTGCTCGCCATTTCGCTGTGGAGGCCGGAAACCTTCAACGGCATGCGGTCCATGGCCAGCGACGCTGCTGCGCCGGTGGGCGAAGCTGGCGCTGCAACACGCGTGGGATCGCGCAATTTCTTCGAAGCGATCGCCGGCTATTACAACGCCGGCAGCAAGAATGCGGAACTAGAGGAAGAAATCCAGATCGCCCGCGTGCGCCTTGCCGAGGCACGCGCGCTGGAACAGGAGAACGAACGGCTGAAGGCCGTTCTGGAACTGACCAACGACGATCCCCCACCCGTGGCGACCGCAAGGCTGATCGGCTCTACATCGGCAAGCACGCGCCGCTTCGCCTATCTTTCGGCGGGCACCAGCGACGGGGTTACCCCGGGAATGCCCGTTACCTCGCCCCTTGGGCTGGTTGGCCGCGTGCTGGAAACTGGGCGGGAAACTTCTCGCGTGCTGTTGTTGACAGATACGGACAGCGTCGTTCCGGTGCGCCGCGCGACGGACAATACTGTCGCCTTCGCCGAGGGGCGCGCGGATGGGTCGCTTCGCATCCGGCTTATCAATCTGGGCATCAATCCGCTTAGCGAGGGCGATATCTTCGTGACTTCCGGCGCGGGCGGGCTTTTTCACCCGGGCACTGCTGTCGCGATGGTGAGCGAAGTTACCGATGACGGCGCAATCGGTCGCCTGCTGAGCAATCCGGCGGCCACGGACGTGGTGATCGTGCAGCCCATCTGGCAGGGCGAGACGCTGGAAGCGATGGAAGAGCCTCTCGATACAGAGCCAGATTCGGAATAATGGAGCGGCTGTCCCCCAGCGCCAGGCGCGATGCATATGGCAGCAAGATCAATCGGGCCCACTCACCCGTGCTGGCCTATGGCGTGCCGTGGCTCACCATCATGATTGCCTGCCTCGTGCCGCTTTTGCCGATCATTGCGCTTGCGCCGATCGTGCCACCGCTGGGCTACCTCCTGTTGCTGGGCTGGCGTCTGTCGCGGCCCGGCGTCTTGCCGATGTGGGCCGGCCTTCCGCTAGGCCTGTTCAACGATCTGTATTCGGGCCAACCCCTAGGGAGCAGTATCCTGTTGTTCTCCCTCACGCTCATCTCGCTGGAACTCATCGAAATCCGCTTCCCCTGGCGCAGTTTCTTGCAGGACTGGTTGATCGCCGCGCTGTTTATTCCAATATACCTGTTGGCTAGCGCGTTGTTTTCAGGTGCACAAATCGGGTTCGATCAACTTCCGATCCTGATACCGCAATGCCTGCTGGCCGTGATTGCATTCCCGATTGTGGCAAAGATGATAACTCTATTCGACAGGTTGCGACTGACGCGCGTGAAGCGGATTGGCTAGCCATGGATCGCAAGCTCACATCCAATTCCCTGCTGGAAACTTTTGACAGGCGCAGCTTTGTCATCGGTTCTGTGCAGGGCGGTATCGGGCTGCTCCTGGCGGCGCGCATGGGCTATATCGCCGTGGCCGAGAACGAGAAATACGAGATGGAAGCGGAGAGCAACCGCGTCAATCTCAGCCTTATTCCACCGCGCCGCGGCTGGATCCTCGATCGCAACGGCTCCCCCCTCGCCTCCAATCGTGCGGACTTTCGTGTCGATATCATCCCGGAAAGGCTGATCGACAAGAACGAGACCGTGCAGGTCCTCGGTGATCTGCTGGAATTCTCGGAGCCGGAACGGGCCGACCTGCGGGACAGGCTTGAAGAATCGGCAGGATTTGCTGCCGTGCCCGTGGCGAACGGTCTCAGCTACGATAAATTTGCAGCCGTCAGCGTGCGTATCCCGGAATTGCCCGGCGTTATCCCGCAGCGTGGCTACTCGCGTTTCTATCCCACCGGTGCGTCGGTCGGCCACCTGCTCGGCTATGTTGGCGCGCCAAGCCGCGACGAATACGAGGAAGAACCCCAACCCCTGCTTCTCACCCCCGGTTTCAAGCTGGGCAAGGACGGGATTGAAAAGGAGTTCGAGCAGGAATTGCGCGGTGAACCGGGTGCCCGCCGTGTGGAGGTAACCGCATCGGGCCGGATTGTGCGCGATCTGGAAACACGCGAGGATGTGCAGGGCAAGCCCGTCCAGTTGACGATAGACGGTCCGCTTCAAGACTATGCCGCACGCCGCATCGGGCTCGAATCCGGGTCGGTCGTGGTAATGGATTGTGTCACCGGCGAACTGCTTTGCATGGCCTCCATGCCCAGCTTCGATCCGAACAGCTTTTCCGACGGGATTGGCCGGGTCGAGTTCGGGATGCTGCAGGAGAATGATCGCGTTCCCCTGCGCAACAAGACCTTGAAGGGCCTGTATCCGCCCGGCTCCACGGTAAAGCCGATGCACTCCATGGCATTCATGCACGAGGGTGTTTCCCCCGATGAGGCCATCATGTGCAATGGTGGCCGCCGTATCGGCAATCGCTTCTTCAATTGCTGGAGCAACCATGGCCGCGTGGACATGGCGAAAGCGATTTACCAGAGCTGCGACAGCTATTTCTATCACTTCGCGCAGCAGGTCGGCTTCGACAAGGTGGCCGCCTACGCGCGCCGCTTCGGGCTTGGTCAGCAGTTCGATCTTCCGGTCGCCAGCCAATTCTACGGCACCGTACCCGATCCCGAATGGAAGCTGGAAAAATACGGTCAGGAATGGCAGCCCTATGACACCGTCAACGCGTCTATCGGACAGGGCTATTACCTCACCAGCCCGCTGCAACTGGCCGTCATGTCAGCCCGTATCGCGACGGGCAGGAGCGTTACGCCATCCCTCATCAAGGCGAATGCGGCAACGCAGTTCGCCTCCATGGACTATCGCCCGGATGAGATCGCCTACGTCCGGCAGGCGATGAGTGATGTGGTGAATGGCCCCGGCACGGCCGGACGCGCTCGCTTGCCGCTGGAAGACGTCCTGCTGGCGGGAAAGACCGGCACGGCACAGGTCGTCAGCCTCAGCGTGTCTGACGGTCGCTCCGGCCCGTGGAAATACCGGGACCATGGCCTCTTCGTGTTTTTCGCACCCTTCGATAACCCACGCTATGCTGGCGCTGTCGTCATCGAGCATGGCGGCGGCTCGGGCGCAGCCTATCCAGTGGCGCGTGACGTCATGACCTTCCTTCTCGATCCGCAGAAGGGTCTGGACGCGCTGCACACGCTGGAAGAACAGTGGGGCGGCACCGCTCAGCAGCGGCTGGACAGGCAATATCAGGCCTATGCGGCTGCGGCCGGCGTCGATCTGCCCCCTGCCCCACCACCCATTGCCTTGGCCGAGCAGGTGGATGCGGAAGCACGCGCAGCCTATTCTGCGCCGGACGAGGCAGTGGATCGCGTCTTCGCGCCACGTGACGAAGCCAATCCCCGAGCGGAGGAGGCGCCGGAATGAGAAGCCAGATGACGCTTCCCGCGCCCATCGCGGAGTTCCCGTGGCGCGTGGTGATCCCCCTCACGATGCTGGTGGCATTCGGTGCGGCGGTGCTGCATTCGGCGGCGGGTGGTTCGATGAGCCCCTATGCCGACTCGCACCTTGTGCGCTTTGCCGTCTTCCTCGGTGTGGCGCTGGTGATGTCCTACTTCCCGGAAGACTGGGCGAAGTTCGCCGCCATACCGGTTTATGCCGTTACATTGCTCCTGCTGATAGCCGTGGAAACGGTTGGACAGCTGGGTGGGGGCAGCCAGAGGTGGCTTGAACTGGGCTTCATGCGATTGCAGCCATCCGAGTTGATGAAACCGGGCATCGTGCTGATTATCGCTGCTTTTTATCACACATTGCCGGTGGGCATGATCGCAAGCTGGCGCGCCATCCTGGTGCCACTGGGGCTGATTGCCTTCCCCATGGGGCTCGTCCTCCTCCAGCCGGATCTGGGCACGTCGCTCGCAATCGCCTTCGGCGGTGTGGTCGTGATGTTTCTTGCAGGCATCCCGCAGAAATGGTTCATCGGAGGGGGCATTGCAGCCGTGATTGCTGCACCGATCGCCTACTTCTTCGGACTGCAGGAATATCAGCAACAACGGGTGCTGACCTTCCTGGACCCCGCCAGCGATCCGCAGGGCAGCGGCTATCACATCATCCAGTCCAAGATCGCCATTGGGTCAGGCGGATTGTCGGGCAAGGGCTTTGGCGAGGGTTCGCAGAGCCAGCTCGATTACCTGCCCGAACCGCACACCGACTTCGTTTTTGCCACCATGGCCGAAGAATGGGGTTTGATTGGCGGCCTGTTCGTCCTGCTGGTTTTCGGCATCGTGCTGCGCTGGGGCCTGCTTGTGGCGCGCGACGCGCAGACGCGGTTCGCCCGCCTGCTGGCTGGCGGAATGACGGCGACAATCTTCTTCTATGTCGCGGTAAACCTGATGATGGTGATGGGCCTTGCGCCGGTGGTGGGAATCCCGCTGCCTTTCATGAGCCACGGGGGGTCATCGATGATGACGAACATGATCTGCGTGGGCGCGTTGATGATGGTTGAGCGATGGAACCGGCGCAGCTCTTAGACACGAATGTAAATCGCCCTCTTTACACGCCCGCAACAATCGCTATTTGAGCGCCTCCGCCGAGACGCAGAAGCGAATCAGCGGGCCATCGGTTTACTGCCGGTACGGACGCATAGCTCAGTTGGTAGAGCAGCTGACTCTTAATCAGCGGGTCCTAGGTTCGAACCCTAGTGCGTCCACCATCCCTTCCCAGCTTGACTTCATCCTCCTTCGTTCGGCAACAGGCGAATGAAACGGGAGAGTTGCATCCATGGGTATTCTTGAAGCTCGCGTCGCTGTGGTTACCGGGGCAAGCTCCGGCATTGGCGAGGCCTGCGCTGTCGAATTCGTCAATAAGGGTGCAAAGGTCGTCCTTGCCGCGCGGCGCCAGGAACGGCTCGATGCGTTGGTTGCCAAAATCGAGGGTCTTGGCGGCGAGGCGCTGGCCGTCGTAACGGATGTGACCGACGAACAGGCGGTTGCAAATCTGTTCGCCAAGGCGGTGGAGAGGTTCGGCACTGTCGATGTGTTGATCAATAATGCCGGCATCGCGGAGAACACGCCTGTTCACGAGGCTTCGCTGGATCACTGGCACAAGGTGATCGACACCAATCTCACCAGTGCATTCCTCGGCGCAAAACACGCCTGGCCCATTTTCCTCAAAGGCGGTCACGGGCGCATCGTGAACGTCGGGTCCATCTCTGCGAAAGTGCCGCGCAGCGAATGCCCCAGCTATACCGCCAGCAAGTTCGGCCTGCAGGGCCTGACTCATGCGCTGGCCGTGGACGGGCGCGATCACAATATCGCTGTGTCCATATTCCATCCCGGTATCGTGGCGACGGAAATCATGCCCGGATCGGTGAAACTGCCGGACAATTTCGCCGCCACGCCGGAAGAGATTGCCGAGGTGATCGTGCACATGTGCGACATGCCCGATCACCTGAATTTCTACGAGGCGCTGGTGGTGCAGAACAAGCTGCCATTTCTCGGGCGCGGGTAGTGAGTGTAGCCGGCGATTGCTGGAACATCGCCGATCTGCGCGAAAAGGCGCAGCGGCGATTGCCGCGCGGCGTTTGGGAATATCTGGAACGCGGCGTCGAAGACGAGACGGGAATGAGCCGCAATCGCGTGGCCTTCGACCGAATAGCTTTTCGCCCGCGGGTCCTTCGCAAGGTGGACCGGGTAAACACGCAAGCCACGATGCTGGGCACACAAGGCGCCCTGCCCCTTGCCATCGCGCCAACCGGCGCAGCGGGAATGATGTGGTATCGCGGCGATATAGCCCTGGCCGAGGCGGCGGCGAAGGCGGGGATTCCATTCTGTATCTCCAGCGCCAGCACACTGGATGTCGAAGAGTTTGCCCATGTCGAGGGTACGCGGTGGTTCCAGCTTTACATGTGGGAGAACCGGGATCTCTCCTATGACGTGGTCCGCCGCGCCGATGCCACCGGTTGCGAGGCGCTGTTCGTAACGCTGGATCTGCCCGTACCGCCCAACCGCGAGTATCTGTGGCGCAGCGGTTTCGGGATGCCGTTCCAGCTCAACCGGCGCAATCTGGTGGACATTCTCGCCCATCCCCGCTGGCTGGCAGGTGTGATCGGCCGATACATGCGCGATGGCGGCCTGCCCCAGCAGGCCAATCTTCCTGCCGAGTTGAAGCATTCGGTCGCCCGCGGGGCAAAGCCCGGCGCTCTTTTCAAGCAGGACAATATCGATTGGGAGGAGGTGAAGAAGCTACGCGATCTATGGCCCGGCAAATTCGTTCTAAAAGGCATCCTGCATCCCGACGACGCCGTTCTGGCAAGGGATCTGGGGGCTGATGGTGTAGTGGTCTCCAACCATGGCGCGCGTTCGCTGGACCATTCCATTGCGGCGATCGATGCCCTGCCCGATATTGTCGAGAGCGTTGGCGGCACAATGTCCATCCTTCTCGACAGTGGGATCAGGCGCGGCAGCGACGTGGTGAAGGCCCTTGCGCTGGGTGCGGACGGGGCGATGGTGGGTCGCGCTCCATTGTACGGACTTGCCGCAGCGGGAATGCCGGGCGTCGAGCGGGCGATGGAATTGCTGGGCGCGGAAATTTCGCGCACCATGGCGATGCTGGGCCTCGTTTCCATTGCGGAGATAGATCGGCATGCCCTCGCGTGAAGGTAATGGCAGGCTGATGAAATGAACTCGCTCAAACCGATGATTGTCGCCTTGGTGCTGTTGGCTTTCCCTGCCACCGCCATGGGGCAGGAAGCCATCGATATCGAGACACAGGACCTTCGCCTCGCCAGCATCGCCGACAACATGCTGATCGCCAACGCCCGGCTTTGCAGAGAGACGATGCCCGTCACGGGCATGATCCTGCACAGCGCAGATCAGTATGGCAGTTCGACACCAGGCCACTTTGCAGACGGTCCCCTGGCAATTGCGGGCGTTATCCCGGATTCGGCAGCGGAAAACCGTGGCCTGGAAAAAGGCGACACGATCACCGCGATCAACGGCGCCATGGTGAGCGCGATCACGCCGGCTGAGAACGGGCATCTGCGCGAAGCAGCGTTCTTCCGCCTGGCTGACATTCCGCCAGACGAACCGGTCGTGCTGACCGTGAAGCGATCAGGCAGAGACGAGACGGTTTTGATCGCTGCGCAAAGAGGGTGCCGCTCGCTCGTGGAGATCCTTGTAGCGGACGCGCCAAACGCCCGATCCGACGGCCGCGTGATCCAGTTTCAGCTCGCATTCGCTGCCAGTCTTTCGGACGAAAATCTGGCCGTCGTCCTTGCGCATGAGCTGGCGCACACCGTGCTCGAACATCGACGTCGCAAGGTGGAAGCCGGGATCGATAACGCCAGCCTGCTGCGCCATTTTGGCCGCAACCAGCAGGCCAATCGGCAGGCGGAGGTGGAGGCTGACAGGCTGTCGGCCCACCTGCTGGCAAATGCCGGATACGATCCGCAACTGGCAGTATGGTTCTGGCGATCAGAGGACGGTGTTCGCGCCGGTGGCGGGCCTATGCCAAGCTGGATCTACCCGACGCAGGCTGCGCGCGCAGACCTGATCGAGGGAGAAATTTCGCGGTATTTACGGCTGCGGGCTGGCCCAAGTTGGCCCGGCCACCTGCTCCAATTGCGGGAACGGGCGTTCGCTTCGGACTAGCGCTCTTGCGGATGCTTTCGCGGCGCTTCGCTGATGTCGATATAATCACGGTCGAAATAGGTAAGCGGCGTCGCGTCCTGCCGGTGCTTTGCCGTCAGCAATTCGCCGATGAAGATCGTGTGCGTGCCGAATTCGTGCCTGTGCACCGTGCGGCAGATCAGGCTGGACTGCGCCGAGCCGAGCACGGGAACGCCAGCGTGCTGCTCCCACGTACCAACCGCGAAACGATCCGCGTCCGGGCGCATGAAATGTTCCGCGACATCGCGATTGCCCAGCCCCAGCACGTTCACACAGAACCGTTCCGCCCGCTCCAGCGGATCGTGCAGCGAAGCCCTGCGGTTCACGCAGACCAGCAGAGATGGCGGATCGAAGCTCAGCGAACTTACCGCGGTGGCGAGGATCCCGTACCGCTGCCCGCCATCCATCGTGGTGACGGCATAGACCGTGGCAGCGACATGGCGCATCGATTCCTGAAAGGCCTGCACCAATTCATCGCGGCTCTGTCCTACATCGCTCATTCGTGTTCTTTGCGGTTTCGCGAGTCGCGGCGCAAGGGTGAATTTCAGCGGGCAATGTGATCGATCAAGGTTGCTATCACATTTTAATGTGATAAACGGCACGCATGAGCGATATTATCATAGAACGAGTCCGCGAAATTATCGCGGAAGGAAAGATGACCCGCGCCGGCCTCGCCCGTGCCGCAGGGCTGCATGCCAACACGCTGCGCGATTGCAACGAAGATGGCTGGAACCCAACATCGGACACGCTGAGCAAGCTCGACCGCTTCCTGACCGACAATGACGAGACGCCGGTGCTGGTCGGCATCGAGGAAATCATCGAGGAAGCGCGCAATGGCCGCATGTATGTGCTGGTGGATGACGAGGACCGCGAGAACGAGGGTGATCTCATCATTCCGGCGCAGATGGCCACGCCCAATGCGATCAACTTCATGGCCACACACGGTCGCGGACTGATCTGCCTTTCTCTCACCAACAGGCGCGGCAAGGAACTGGGCCTGGAGATGATGAGCAATCGCAATCGCGAAAGCCAGCAGACCGCCTTCACCGTAGCCATCGAGGCGCGCGAAGGCGTCACCACCGGTATCAGTGCCGCAGACAGGGCACGCACTGTCTCGGTCGCCATCGATTCATCCAAGGGGCCGGACGATATTGTGACCCCCGGCCATGTCTTCCCGCTGATCGCCCGCGATGGCGGCGTGCTGGTGCGCGCCGGCCACACGGAAGCGGCGGTGGACATATCCCGCCTCGCCGGCCTCAATCCTAGCGGCGTGATCTGTGAGATCATGAATGAAGACGGCACGATGGCGCGGCTGGAAAACCTCACGGGTTTTGCCCGCAAGCACGGCCTGAAGATCGGCACGATCCGCGATCTTATCGAATACCGGATGCGCAACGATCACCTGGTAAAGCGCACCAACGAAAGCACCTTCAGCTCCGACTACGGCGGCGACTGGCGCGTTGCGAGCTATCGCAACACGGTGGACGGCTCCATCAATCTGGTGCTGCAGAAAGGCCATGTCGTGCCCGGGAAGCCGGTGCTGACGCGGATGCACGCCATCTCCATCTTCGACGATGTGCTGGGTCGCAGCGGAGAGCGCAAGAGGACCTTGCAGCGATCCATGGCGGCAATCGGCGAAGAAGGCGAAGGCGTGATCGTGGTGCTGATGCCCAACAAGCCGACAACGCTGGAAACCGAGATTGCCGGCAACTCGCAGACCAGCAGCGAGCTGCGCGAGTATGGCATCGGCGCGCAGATCCTGGCGGATCTGGGCGTGACGGACATGATCCTGCTATCCAATTCCCAGCACAATGTCGTCGGCCTGGAAGGCTATGGCATTACCGTAACCGAAACCCGCGCAATTCCGGAGTAAGCCAATGGCCAAGTTCCTCATCGTGGAAGCCCGCTTCTACGAAAAATTCAATGACATGCTGATCGAAGGTGCCAGAGCCGCTCTGAAAGAGGCAGGCCACGATGTGGACGTACTGACCGTTCCCGGTGCGCTGGAAGTTCCGGGCGCAATTGCCCTGGCCGCAGAAAGCGGGCAGTATGACGGCTTCGTTGCTCTTGGCGTGGTGATCCGCGGCGAAACGTATCACTTCGAGATCGTGGCCGGAGAAAGCGCGCGCGCCATCATGGCGCTGACGATGGATGGCATTCCCATCGGCAACGGCATTCTCACCACGGAAGACGAGGGACAGGCCCTGCGTCGCGCCGATCCGTCGCAAAAGAACAAGGGCGGTGAAGCTGCACAGGCCGCAATTCGCCTGCTGGAGTTGCGGGAACAATTCGCATGAGCACGCAGGATTTCATCGCAGGCTTGCCGCTGGTGCTGGGCGGCAACGTGTTCGGCTGGACAGCCGATGGGGACGATGGCCTTGCCGTTCTGGACGCCTTCTACGAGGCCGGCGGACGAATGATCGACACAGCCGATGTCTATTCGGCCTGGGTGGATGGCCATCACGGTGGCGAGTCCGAGGCCTTTATCGGCAAATGGCTGACATCTCGCGGCGTGCGAAGCGAAATGCGCATCCACACCAAGACTGGCATGCTCAGCGCGAAGAAGCCGACGGATCCAGGTTCGATGGGCGATCCCGATCTCTACCGTCCCGAGGAAGTGCTGGCCCACCTCGATGCATCACTCAATCGGTTGCAGACCGACTATATCGACTTGTATTACGCGCACCGCGACTTCGAGGGGCTGGAAATCGGCGCCATCGTCGATGCCTTTAACGACGCCGCTGACACCGGCAAGGTGCGCGCGCTGGGGGCATCCAATTTCGATCCAAAGCGCCTTTCGGCCGCACTTGAATATGCCGATGCGAACGGCAAGAAGCCGTTCCTGGCCCTGCAGAACGAATACAATCTGGTGGCGCGCGATTCCTACGGTTCGGACCTTCAGGAACTGGTGACCGCGCGCGACATCGCGATGCTTCCTTTCTTCAGCCTCGCCGCCGGGTATCTCACCGGAAAATATCGCAAGCCCGAAGATTTCGAGAACAAAGAACGTGCCTATCGCACGAAGGATTATGCCGAAAGCGGTCCGCCGGTGCTGGCCGTGATGGACGAGATTGCCACTGAAACGGGAGCCACCCTGCCGGCCATCGCCCTGGCATGGCTAGCCCGCCAGCCCGGCATCCCTGCGCCGATCGCCAGCGCGCGCAATGGCGAACAGCTTGCTACGCTGCTGGAGTTCACGAAGCTCGAACTTTCGGACGATCAGGTGGACCGCCTGACAAAGGCGCTTTGACGATCACACGAGCTCACACCACGATGTGATGCTGCTCGATTCCCGGCCCCTCCTCGCTTGAAAAAGGTCGGGGGACAAGGGCCTGAAATTGGACAGCGAGGGCCAGGGATGGTCGGTCCGGTCACTGCGGCAAGACCGGACCGAGCCACGCCGGTCCGGCAAAGCCTTCTGCCAAATGATCGACGCCAGAATCAGCCCAGCTTGCCGAAGCATCCGCGACCGGCATAGCTCGCGCTGTCGCCAAGCTCTTCCTCTATGCGGATGAGCTGGTTGTACTTCGCCAGCCTGTCCGACCGGGCGAGAGAGCCGGTCTTGATCTGACCGCAATTGGTCGCGACGGCGAGATCGGCAATCGTCGCGTCTTCCGTTTCGCCGGACCGGTGGCTCATTACAGAGGTGAAGCCGGCGCGGGTTGCCATGTCGACAGCGGTTAGGGTCTCGGTCAGTGTGCCGATCTGGTTGACCTTCACCAGCAGCGAGTTGGCCATGCCCTGTTCGATACCCATCTTCAGCCGCTCCGGATTGGTGACGAACAGATCGTCACCCACCAGTTGCACGCGGTCACCGATCTTCTCGGTCAGCGCTTTCCAACCTTCGAAGTCGTCTTCGGCCATGCCGTCCTCGATCGACTCGATGGGATAATCGTCGCACAGCTTCGCCAGGTAGTCGGCCATTTCCACGCCGCCCAGCGACAGACCCTCGCCCGAGATTTCGTACTTGCCGTCACGATAGAATTCGGTGGAGGCGCAATCCAGCGCCAGCACCACGTCATCGCCCGGCGTGAAGCCTGCCTTTTCGATGCTGGCCATGATGAAATCCAGCGCATCGCGCGTGCCTGCCAGATTGGGCGCGAAGCCGCCTTCATCGCCAACCGACGTGGAAAGCCCCTTCTCGCTCAGGCCCTTCTTCAGCGTGTGGAAGATCTGGCTGCCCCAGCGCACCGCTTCTGCAATACTGTCTGCCCCCACCGGCATCACCATGAATTCCTGCACGTCGATGGGATTGTCGGCATGTTCACCGCCATTGACGATATTCATCATCGGCACCGGCAGAACGTGCGCGTGCACGCCGCCGACATAGGACCACAGCGGCAGACCGCGCGAGTTTGCTGCGGCCTTTGCCACAGCCAGGCTGACACCGAGAATGGCGTTGGCGCCCAGCTTGCCCTTGTTGGACGTCCCGTCGAGATCGATCAGCGCGTTGTCGATATCGCGCTGGTTCTCGGCATCGGGGCCAAGCAAAAGCAGTTCCGAAATCGGGCCGTTCACCGCTTCCACGGCTTTTTTCACGCCCTTGCCGAAATAGCGATCCTTGTCGCCGTCGCGCAGTTCCACGGCCTCGTGCGCTCCGGTGGAGGCGCCGGAGGGAACGGCGGCGCGGCCGAAGCTGCCGTCTTCCAGCAGGATATCGACCTCGACCGTGGGATTACCGCGCGAATCGAGAATTTCGCGTGCGTGGATGTCGATGATTGCAGTCATGAATTTGGCTCCGGCTGGCGATGTTTCGCGCCTCCTATCCTCAGGAACTTTGCACTGCAACACGCGTTAGTGCCATTGAACCGGGGTGTGTTAGCCCCATGATACAATCAGAGGGACACAAAGTGACCCCAGGAAGGGAATCAACAATGGCAGCCAAGAAGCCCGCAACCACCAAAGCCCCCGCCCCCGTGACGGCAGAACCCACGGCGACGGTAGAACCGACGACCACGACATCCACCAAGACCACCTCGCCCAACACGGCAGAGGCGAAGTCGCGCTTCAATGCCGCGCTGGATGAAGCCAAGGCCGGCGCTGCTGCCCTGGGTGACGAAGCAAAGCTGCGCGCAAGCGGCTATCGTGACGAAGCCCGCGTTCGCGGCGAGAAGTATTCCGGCGATGCCAAGTCAAAGGCCGGCGAACTTGCCGTGGAAGGCAAGCACAAGGCCAGCGAAGCGATGACCGGCCTATCCCGCGTGATCGATGAGAACGCACCGACTCTGGACGAAAAGCTCGGCCCGAAATACGGCGATTATGCCCGTTCCGCATCGCGTTCGTTGCAGGACAACGCCCGCAAGCTGGACGAGAAGAACCTCGACGAGCTGGCCGAAGAATCGCGCGAAGCAATTCGCAAGAGCCCGGCAACCGCAGTCGGCTTGGCTGCGCTGGTCGGCTTCTTCTTCGCACGTCTCTTCCGCTAAGAGATAGTGCCACTCGAGGACGAAGAAGGCATCGAGCCTATCCAGGCCAAGAATGCCTCAGAAGCCATGCGTGGACCGCAGGATGATCAGTCATACGCTGATCATCCTGCGCCCACACGTTCACTTGCAGATGATCTCGAGGCGCTGTTCGAGGATACGAAGACCTATCTCGACGCCGAGATGTCTTATCAGAAATCCCGCGCGGGGTTCGTGGCCAACAGGCTCAAGCAGACCGTCGCCTTTGGCGTGGTCGCTGCTTATCTCGCGGTACTCGCGACGATTGGCCTCACGGTAGGTCTGATCATCGCCCTGACCCCGCTAATCACGGCCTGGGGCGCCACCGCAGTAGTGGTGCTGGCCCTGCTGATCATCGCATTCTTGTTTGCGAGGAAGGCTGGCAGAGCGTGGAATGACATCATGGGCGCAGTGAAGAGCGAAGAGGAACCTGCCGATCATGGCTGATCTCCAGCAGCAATTGCATGAAGACCGCATGTTGCGGGACGCCGCAAAACGGATGGTAAAATCCGATATGCGGTTCGTGAAAGGCGACGTGGCCAGCAGGGGCTTGGGCGCACGCTTTGCCGACAGGGCAAAGGACGGCGCCGCAGAATTTGCCGATCGAACCGGCAGCTATGCCGATACGCATCGTGCACAGGTGGGCACCGGTATCGCGGTTGCCGCCGTCGCATTCTTCGGTTGGATCTTCCGCGAAGAGCTTTCCGACGCGGTCTATAACCTGTTCCACGAGAAGGGCGTATTCGAAAAGGCTTCCGACAAGGCGGAACAACTCGCCAAGGATGCCCGTTCCCTATTCGACTGACACATAATTTTCCGGAGACTCCGATGAACGACCCCAAACGAGCAGAAATCAAGGCCCGCATCGCAGCCGCGCAGGCACGCGAAGAAGCAAAGGCCGAGCAATCCACAACGCAGCGCGTTGCCGACAAGGCTTCGGACGCCACCGATGCCTTCACCGGTTTCGTGCGTGAACATCCCATCGCATCCGCTGCGGGCGGCCTGGCGCTGGGCGTGCTGATCGCAGGCATGTTCAAGGGCCCGCGCCGCGCAGCTGCTGAAGGCGGCGCAAAGGCTGTTGGCCTTGCTGCCATCGGCGCAGAGATCGCCTCCGCCTTCGCCAGCGAACTGCTGGACGATGCCAAGGATGTTGGCCGTGCAGGTGCACGCCGCGCCGAGGACGCCGGAGACGCCATTGGCGACCGCGCACGTTCGATCCGCCGCGACGCGAATTACCAGGCGGATCGCGCCGGTGATGCCGCTCGCATCGCAAGCCGCGAAACCGGCAAGCGCATCGCCCGCGCCTTCGGACGCCGCTGATACATTCCAGTACGCTTTACGCGAACAAAGTCCCCTTGCGCTCTGGCCTTTATGGCTTAGAGCGCGAGGGGATCTTTGTATTCACCTCAACCGAAAGGCTTGCCCATGTCCGAAGAGCACGACCACCAGCTTCTCCATCTCGTGATGGGTGGCCGCGTTACCGATCCCCGCGGCGTGGAATTCCAGGATCTGAAGGATATTCACGTCGTGGGCTTCTTCCCCGATCATGCCAGCGCCGAAGAAGCATGGCGCGGCTGGGCACAGCGCACGGTGGACGATGCGGAGATGAAATACGTGATCGTCCATCTGCACAAGCTGCTGGAGCCGGACCTTCCTGGTAAGTAGGCCTTCAAACAAAAAGCCCCGCGTTTCGCGGGGCTTTTCGTATGGATCGGTGCGGCAGGCTTATTTGAACTCGATCTTGTCGATCAGGTAGAACTTTTCGCCAGAAGGCACCGTCACTTCCACCTCGTCGCCCTTGCTCTTGCCGATCAGGGCACGGGCCAGCGGGCTTTCGTAGGACACGCGGCCGCGCTTGGCGTCGCTCTCGGCCTGTCCCACGATCTGGTAGGTCAGCGGCTGGTCGTCTTCATCCAGCACGGTCACGGTTGCGCCGAACACCACCTTGTCGCCCGACAGCGTGGCGGGATCGATGATCTGGGCGCGGCTGGTCTTGTCCTCCAGATCGGAAATCTGCGCTTCCACCTGGCCCTGCCGCTCCTTGGCAGCGTGATATTCCGCGTTCTCCGACAGGTCGCCATGCGCACGGGCTTCCTCGATCGCCTCAACGATCCGAGGGCGCTCTTCGCGCAATGCCTTCAAATCGGCGGTCAGCTTTTCATAGCCCTCCGCAAGCATCGGCACTTTCTGCATTGTATTCCCTGCTTTCTATGGCTCTCGTCAATGCGAACCCGCTCCGCCCCTGAAGGCGGCTGTGCGGGCCAGATTGGAGGAGAGTTTGGTTTAGAACCTAGCCATAATAGTCCTGCAACGACCGCACTTCAAGATCATCGGCGTTTACGGACGCAATTGCCAGTGCCGCAGCGGCGGATGCAGCGGCGGTGGTGTAATAGGGAACCTTCATCTCCAGCGCCGATGCGCGGATGGACTGGCTGTCCTTGTGGCTCTGCCATCCCTCCGTGGTGTTGAACACCAGCGCGATCTCACCATCGCTGATCTTGTCGACGATGTGGGGACGCCCTTCGGCCACCTTGTTCACCCGCTCCACCGGCAGGCCCTGTTCGCTGAGATAGCTGGCGTTGCCACCCGTCGCGATGACGTTGAAGCCCATGTTCACAAGCTGCTTCACCGGCTCCACGATATGGGGCTTGTCGCTGTCCTTGACGGAAACGAACACGGTGCCGGACTTGGGAAGAACGCTGCCTTCCGCGATCTGCGACTTGGTGTAGGCCTTGGCGAAAGAGCTATCGATGCCCATCACTTCGCCGGTCGATTTCATCTCCGGGGTCAGCACGGGGTCCGATCCGGGGAAGCGGGCGAAGGGGAATACGGCTTCCTTCACGGCCACCCAGTCCAGATCGCGGCGGATCTTCGGCAGGTCTGCCAGCATCTCGCCCGCCATCACGCGCGCGGCGATCTTCGCGATCTGCGATCCGCTGGCCTTGGCGACGAAGGGCACGGTGCGGCTGGCGCGAGGGTTCACCTCGATCAGGTAGACCTCGCCCTCCTTCACCGCGAACTGCACGTTCATCAGGCCGCGCACCTTCAGGCCGTGGGCCAGCAGCTCCGCCTGCCGCTCCATCTCGTCGATGATATCCTGCGGCAGGCTGTAGGGCGGTAGGGAGCAGGCGCTGTCGCCGGAATGGACGCCGGCCTCTTCGATATGCTGCATGACACCGGCGATCACCACGTCCTGGCCATCGCACAGCGCATCCACATCGCATTCCACGGCGTCGCGCAGATACTGGTCCACCAGCACGGGGCTGTCGCCCGACACTTCCACCGCGGTGTTGATGTAGTTGATCAGCTGCGCATCGCCGTCGACGATTTCCATCGCGCGGCCGCCCAGCACGTATGACGGGCGCAGCAGCACCGGGTATCCGATGCGGTGCGCCACGGCGAGCGCTTCCTTCTCGGAATAGGCGATGCCGTTCTCGGGCTGCTTCAGCTTCAGCTTGTTCACCAACCGTGCAAACCGCTCCCGGTCTTCGGCAAGGTCGATGGCGTCCGGGCTGGTGCCGAGGATGGGGATCCCCGCCTCTTCCAGAGCGCTGGCCAGTTTCAGCGGGGTCTGCCCGCCGAACTGCACGATCACGCCCTTCAACGTGCCGCGCGAATGTTCGACGCGCAGGATTTCCAGCACGTCCTCCGCAGTCAGCGGTTCGAAATACAACCTGTCAGACGTGTCGTAATCGGTGGAGACGGTCTCGGGGTTGCAGTTGACCATGATGGTTTCATAGCCCGCCTCAGCCAGTGCAAAGCAGGCATGGACGCAGCAATAGTCGAACTCGATACCCTGCCCGATGCGGTTCGGCCCGCCACCCAGGATCACCACCTTTTCGCGGTCGGACGGCATGGCCTCGTTCTCGGCCTCACCAAAGCTGGGGGCTTCGTAGGTGGAGTACATGTAGGGCGTGATCGCCTCGAACTCGGCGGCGCAGCTGTCGATACGCTTGTACACCGGCAGCACGCCCAGCTTCTGGCGCAGCTTGCGCACCTCTTCCTCGCTGGTGGCGCCGGCCATGGCGCGCAGGGCATCGTGCAGCAGGCCCGAACGCTTGGCCTGGGTTTCACCCATGCCGCCCGCCACGCCGACGGAGCGCACGGCCAGCGTCGCCAGCCGCTTGTCGGAGAAGCCCATCGCCTTCAGGCGGCGCAGGTCGTGTGCGTTGTTGGGCAGCCCCTCGGCCCCGATCAGCCGTTCTTCGTAGATGATCTCCTCGATATGGCGCAGGAACCACGGATCGTAAAAGGTGATGGCCTGCACCTCTTCCACGGTGAAGCCTTCGCGGAAGGCCTGCGCGATGTTGAGGATGCGGTCCGGCGTCGCCTGGCTGAGCGCGGCGGTGATGACATCGCGGCTCTTGCCTTCCAGCTCCACCACGCGGTTGAACCCGTCCAGCCCGGTTTCCAGCCCGCGCAGCGCCTTCTGCATCGATTCCTTGATGTTGCGCCCGATGGCCATCACCTCGCCCACCGATTTCATCGCGGTGGAGAGGTGATTGTCCGCGCCCTTGAACTTTTCAAAGGCGAAGCGCGGGATCTTGGTGACGACGTAGTCGATCGTCGGCTCGAACGAAGCGGGCGTTGCGCCGGTAATCTCGTTGGTGATCTCGTCCAGCGTGTAGCCCACGGCCAGCTTCGCCGCGACGCGCGCGATGGGGAAGCCGGTGGCCTTGGATGCAAGCGCGGATGAGCGCGAAACGCGCGGGTTCATCTCGATCACGATCAGGCGGCCATCCTTGGGATTCACCGCGAACTGCACGTTCGAACCGCCGGTTTCCACGCCGATCTCGCGCAGGCACGCGATGCTGGCATTGCGCATGATCTGGTATTCCTTGTCCGTCAGCGTGAGAGCTGGCGCGACAGTGATGGAATCGCCGGTGTGGACGCCCATCGGATCGACGTTCTCGATGGAGCAGATGATGATGCAATTGTCGTTCTTGTCCCGAACGACTTCCATCTCGTATTCTTTCCAGCCGAGCAGGCTTTCCTCGATCAGCACTTCTGTCGTGGGGCTGGCGTCGAGGCCGCTTTTCACGATCCGCTCGAACTCGGCCTTGTTATAGGCCACGCCGCCGCCGGTGCCGCCCATCGTGAAGCTGGGACGGATGATGGAAGGCAGACCGGTGCGCTCGAGAATTTCGTAAGCCTCGGCCATGGTGTGCGCCACGCCGCTGCGCGCGCTTTCCAGGCCGATGCCGTCCATCGCCTCGCGAAAGCGCATGCGGTTCTCGGCCTTGTCGATCACGTCGGCCTTGGCCCCGATCATCTCGACGCCGTATTTCTCCAGCGTGCCATCGGCATCCAGCGCCAGCGCGCAGTTCAGCGCGGTCTGCCCGCCCATGGTGGGCAGCAAGGCATCGGGCCGTTCCTTGGCGATGATCTTGGCGACAATCGCGGGCGTGATCGGCTCTATATAGGTCGCGTCGGCGAATTCCGGGTCGGTCATGATGGTGGCCGGGTTGGAATTGACCAGGATGACGCGGTAGCCATCCTCCTTCAGCGCCTTGATCGCCTGCGTGCCGGAATAGTCGAACTCGCAGGCCTGCCCGATGATGATCGGACCAGCGCCAATGACGAGGATGGAGGAGATGTCAGTGCGTTTGGGCATTTAATTTCATCTGCCTTTTTGTTGAACTTCGCTCGGAAGGGCATTCCTGGCTGAGGCCTCGATTTCGCTGGTGTCCAAAGCCCATCGGGTCTCCATTTCCGTTTCCAGCCCATCCTCGCTTGCCCGGAGATATACGCACTCAAGCGCATCGAAATTATTCTCAATTAACGGCATGGATGCCCTAGGCGCCCTGTGAATTTGAATTGGTTCAACTTCAAAATACCATGCGCCGCAATCGCGAAGAATCTCGCCCGCTTCATTAGCAAGCAGCGCAGCTTCAGTAGGGTTCTCCGCCTGAAAATCCCGTTCCTGCATCGGCTCAACCAAAACCAAATATTTTGTGGTGGAATCATCGAGTATAGTCCTTGGGAGATACTCGAACGCCAACCAGACGAACGATGTAATAGCGCAACCAATTGCTATCCCGACTAGGCGGCTCCTATTCACCCCAACATCCCCACAAACTTCTCGAACAGGTAGAAGCTGTCTTGCGGTCCCGGCGATGCCTCCGGGTGATACTGCACTCCGAACGCCTTCTTGCCGCTGATCGCAATGCCGCAATTGGAGCCGTCGAACAGCGATACGTGCGTCTGCTCCACGCCTTCGGGTAGGCTGTCGGGATCGACCGCGAAGCCGTGGTTCATCGAGGTGATTTCGACGAGGTCGCGGGTTTCGCCCCAGCTATCCCCCACGCGCTGAACCGGGTGGTTCGCGCCGCGGTGGCCCTGGTGCATCTTGGCGGTCTTCGCGCCTGCTGCCAGCGCCAGCATCTGATGGCCGAGGCAGATGCCGAACAGCGGCATGTCCTGATCCAGCAGCGCCTTTATCACCGGCACCGCATATTCCCCCGTCGCCGCCGGATCGCCGGGCCCGTTGGAGAGGAACACGCCGTCGGGGTTTAGCGCCATGATGTCGTCCAGCGAAGTGCGCGCCGGGACCACTGTCACCCGCGCGCCCGCTTTCACCAGATTGCGGAAGATGTTGTCCTTGCTGCCATAATCGATGGCGACGACATGGGGTTCCGCATTGCGATCCGCCTTGTCATACCCCTGCCCCAGCCGCCAGTAGCCGCCTTCCCAGTCCTGCTGGTGCTCGCGAGAAACGCGCTGGGCAAGGTCCATGCCTTCCAGCCCCGGCCATTCCTGCGCGCGCTGCACCAGCGCGTCCAGATCGAATTTCCCCTTGGGATCGTGCGCGATCACGGCATTGGGCGCGCCCGTCATGCGGATGCGGCGGGTCAGCGCGCGGGTATCCACACCGGCAAGGCCGATCTTGCCCATCTTCGCCATCCATTCCACGAACTCGCCTTCGGAGCGGAAATTGGACTGGCGCGTAACTTCCTCGCGCACGATGCAGCCCACGGCGCCTTCCACCCGGCTTTCCACATCCTCGGCATTGGCGCCGACATTGCCGATATGGGGGAAGGTGAAGGTGACGATCTGCGCGGCGTAGCTGGGGTCCGTCATCACTTCCTGATAACCCGTCATCGCGGTGTTGAAGCAGACTTCACCCACGGCATCTCCCGTGGCGCCAAAGCCCTGTCCCCATACGATGGTGCCATCGGCCAGGACGAGGCAACCCGTGGCCCCTTGAGGTTGCGCGCGCGAAGAGGCGAGAAAGGCCATGTGGGCTCCCGTTGGTAAGATGGACCGGCAATGTGTGCTAAGTCCCAGCCGCTAAAGACGCACCCGCCTTACGTCAAGCGGAACACTTGGCTTTATGACGCATCCCGTTAGATGAGGGGCGAATTGATCCACAGGAAAGACGAGAACAATGCTGAGAGACGACATCAAGGCCGAAACGGTTACCGCCATGAAGGCAAAGGATAAGGAGCGCACTGCCGCGCTGCGTCTGATCTCCGCCAAGATCAAGGATCGCGACATCGAATTGCGCGGCAAGGAAGCCGGTGACGACGATGCGATGGTGATCGATGTCCTGCAGAAAATGGCCAAGCAGCGCCGCGAATCGATCACCATGTACGAAGAGGGCGGTCGCACCGAACTGGCGGAGCAGGAAAAGTCCGAGCTGGCCGTGATCGAGGAATTCCTGCCGCAGCAGATGGACGAGGCCGAAACGAAGGCCGCGATCGAGCGGATCAAGGCGGACACCGGTGCCGAGGGGATGAAGGACATGGGGCGCGTGATGGGCGAACTGAAGGCGCGCCACGGCACGCAGCTCGACATGGGCCGCGCCAGCGGTTGGGTGAAGGAATCGCTCTCGTGAAAAAGCTCGTTTTCGCCCTCCCCCTCGTGATCGCGATGGCCGCTTGCGATTCGCAGCCAGAACCCATGCCAGAGCCTTCGCCCGAGGAAACCGTGGCAGGGCCGCGCACGCTGGTGCCTTCGGGCTTCAACGACATGCAGCTTGGGCCGAAGATCGTTGGTCCGCAGGGGCCGGAAGTCAGCAGCACGCTGGTTCGCGAGGGGCAGACAATTGCCGATGTCGTAAGCTACGTCGCCTGCCCTGCCCCTGTAGAGGGTGAGCCCGCAGCGGAAGAATGCGTGCCCGGCGACCAGGCGGAGGATGCGGTGTTCACCTATGTCCACCGCGTAACGCCGGTGATCGATCCCGATAGCGAGCTGGATCGGCCCAACGTCTTCCGCACCACCCTGCCCGCGCACGGTTTTGCCAACAATATCGGCTACGACAAGGAGCAGGCAGAGGCGGTGCTGGGCGAAGGCTATTCCATCAAGGTGCAGGAAGATAACGGCGCCCTGATCTGGCGTGTCGAGGTGAGCAACGGCTGGACCGAGGGGGAGGAAATCACCTTCTTCTGGCAATCCACCCTGCCCCCTGAAGGCCCCGCCGAAGCCTATGCGGTGGGCACGGAGAACGGGCGCGCTGTTGGCACCGGCCCCTTCCCTGCCGAGGAGCCTGACGAAAGCGCGGCGACCGACGACATGGGCAGCGAAAGCTGATCGGGAACGGCTGAAGACCTTGCCTTCGCGTTAACCATCAAAATGATGCGTTGGCGGAACCACCTTGTGTAGAACCCGGTTTTTTCGGGCAAGAAGGCGTGCGCCTTTCGCTGCACGCCATGGAGGTGTTCCGATGCTGACCTACCGTTTTGCCCTGCCCGTGCTTCTTGCCGTCACCACGGCGCTGTCTGCCTGTTCGCAGGAGCCGGAGGTGGATACCAACGCCGATCTCGCCGCGGAAAACGAAGAGGCAGAGATTGCCCGCGAGTCGCTGAACGCGGGCGATTTTGAAGATCTGGAACTGGGCGCGAAGATCGTCGGCCCGCAGGGTCCGGAGGTGAAGGGCCGCCTGTCGAACGAGACCGGCGCCTTTGCCGACATCACCTCCTACGTCGCCTGCCCAGCAGGAATGAACGAATGCGACCCCGCCACCGCGCCCGAAGGGACGGTCTACACCTATGTGCACATCGTATATCCCGGAGAGGACAACGACCCTTCCACCGGCAGCGGCAATGGCAACGATGCCTCCAACGTGGAAACCACCGAGGCTTTCCGCATGACAATGCCCAGCCACGGCTTCACCGGCGCTGCCGGCTTCTCCTACGCCGAGGCTGCGAATGCCATAAGCGACAGGATGTTGATCGTCGCCAGTTGCCATGAAAACGGCATCTCGTGGACCGTGGAAGAAGGCGACGGGGGCGATCAGTGGGGCCAGGGCGAACCGATCACCTTCTACTGGCAAAGCACCGTGCCACCCGCGGGGCCAGCCGACGCCTATGAGGTATTCGCCAACTACACCGCCGCATCCGGCCCAGGCCCCTACCCGGCCGCCAGCGACACGGCGAGCAACGCCTGCGCCAATTCGGCCGTCACCAATGGCGATCCCCGGTTGAATTAAAAGCCATAGAGTCGCATTGGTGATGTATGGCGCTATCACCGCAATGGCTGGATGAACTCAAGGGGCGGATCACGCTGTCCTCCCTGATTCAGCGCACGGTGAAGCTGACGCGCGCCGGGCGCGAATGGAAGGCGTGCTGCCCGTTCCATTCGGAAAAGACGCCCAGCTTCTACGTCAACGACCAGAAGGGTTTCTATCACTGCTTCGGCTGCCAGCAGCACGGCGGCGCGATCGACTGGATGATGGAGCAGCACGGCCTGCCCTTCATGGATGCGGTGAAGGAACTGGCGACGGAAGCGGGGATGGAAGTGCCCGCGCCCGATCCGCGAGCAGCGCGCCAGGCAGAACAGCGCGCCACGCTGCACGATGTGATGAAGGCCGCGCAGGATTGGTTCGCCGCGCAGCTTGCTTCCCCCGCAGGGGAGCAGGCGCGCGCCTATCTGCAGCGTCGCGGCCTGGACGAACACACCATTCGCCGCTTCGGCTTTGGCTGGGCGCCCGATGACAAGCAGGCGCTGAAAAGCGCGCTTTCCCATTTTGAAGAGCGGCTGCTGATTGAGGCGGGCCTGCTGATCGAGGTGGAAGACAAGATCCCCTATTCGCGCTTTCGCGGCCGCGTGATGCTGCCGATCCAGGATGCGCGGGAGCGGGTGATCGCCTTTGGCGGACGCATCCTCGCCGATCGCGATGGCGTGGCCAAATATCTAAACAGCCCGGATACGCCACTCTTCGACAAGGGCCGCACGCTCTACAATCTCCACCGCGCCGCTGCCGCCAGTCGCAAGAGCGGGCGCGTGATCGTGGCGGAAGGCTACATGGACGTGATCGCCCTTGCCGCCGCAGGGATAGACGATGCCGTGGCCCCGATGGGCACTGCCGTTACCGAGCAGCAGATCGAACTGCTCTGGCGCATGGCAGACAAGCCCGTCCTGTGCCTCGATGGCGATACTGCGGGCAAGCGCGCCGCCATGCGCGCTGCCGAACGCGCGCTGCCGCTGCTGCGTCCCGGCCATTCGCTGCAGATGGTGCAATTGCCTACCGGGCTGGACCCGGACGATCTGCTGAAGCGCGACGGGCGCAAGGCGATGGACAAACTGCTGGAACAGCCAAAGTCGCTGCTGGACCTGATCTGGGAGCATGAGCGCGATGCTTCGCCCCTCTCTTCCCCGGAAGACAAGGCCGGGTTGAAGGCACGGCTGATGGATCATGTCGATGCCATCCAGCACCCCGATATAAAATCGCTTTATCGCCGGGAACTGCTGGAGCGCTACGGCACCTTCGCCTTCCCCCCGCGCGAATTCCAGCAGCGATCCGATTTTCGCAAGGGTGGCGATTTCCGCCGCAACGGCCCGCAGCGCACGCCTCCGCACGTAACCCAGCGATTGCGGCAGGCCACCAGCGGCATGTTTCGCGACATGTTGACGGCTGCGGTACTGAACGGCCTTGTCCGTCATCCCGGCGAAATTTTCCGCCATGCCGATGCCCTGCTGGGCCTGGGGGGAGGCGATGCAAAATTGGCGCAGGCTGCGAATTTCCTGCTGGATCACGCAGAAGAGCTTGAAGCTTCAAACAATTCGCCCATATCGGGCAGAGACATCCTGCCGCCTGCACCGGATAACACCCGATTTTCCTTCCTGATGGAAGGCTCAGATCCGGACGAGGCGAAGGAAGATTTGGCCGAAGCCATTGCCCTGCTGGTAGAGAGGCCAGCGTTGGAGGCGGCAATTGCTGCGGCCACGCGTCGCTTCGATACAGATCCAGAAGGTGCGTTCGCGGAACAGCAACGCTTGCGCAAACGAAAGCTGGAAATCGATGTGCGACTCGGGCAGATGACAAGAAAACGCGCCGCTTCAGAGGCGTTCGACACACATGATCCGGCGGCCGCCGAAAGGCCGGTCGCCGAACAGGAAACGGACTGACGCATTATCATGGCATCCGAAGCCAAGACCAAGCAGAACGACGACGCTCCCCTGATCGACCTCAACGAGGCGTCGATCAAGAAGATGATCGCCAAGGCCAAGCGCAAGGGCTACATCACTTATGATGAGCTGAACGAGGCGCTGCCTTCGGGCGAGATGAGCTCTGACCAGATCGAGGACATCCAGTCCGCCCTTTCGGACATGGGCGTGCAGATCGTCGAGAACGCGGAAGAAGCTGACGACGAGGATGACGGCCCGGAGGAAATCGCTCCGACCGGTTCCGAATCGCAGGCCGCCGATCCCAAGCAGAACGTTCCCGAGAAGAAGAAATCCACCGCCGGCGAAGGCCGTACGGACGATCCCGTGCGCATGTACCTGCGCGAGATGGGCGCTGTCGAACTGCTCAGCCGCGAGGGCGAGATCGCCATCGCCAAGCGTATCGAGGCAGGCCGTGACACAATGATCATGGGCCTTTGTGAAAGCCCGATCACCTTCCACGCCATCATCACCTGGTCAGAAGCGCTGAACAGCGAAGAGATGCAGCTGCGCGAGATCCTCGATCTCGATGCGATGCTGTCCAAGGAACCTCCCGTCGACAAGATGGAGGAAGAGAACGAGGACGACAGCGGCGAGATTTCCGAGGAAACCGCCGGTCCCACCATCCGCGACGACGATGAAGACGACGACAGCGACGACGAGGACGGCGAAGAAGGCGAAGAGGGCGAAGGCCGCAAGCGCGAAGAGGACGAGGAAGAGGACAACACCATGTCCCTCGCCCAGATGGAAGCTGCGCTGAAGCCCGACGCGCTGGAACGCTTTGCCCGCATCACCGACCTGTTCAAGAAATTCGAGAAGCTGCAGGCGGAACGCGTCGATATTCTTGCCGAGGGCAATGAATTTCCCAAGGCCAAGGAAGACAAGTACGAGGCGCTGCGCGAGGAACTCACCGCAGAGGTCGAGTCCGTTCAGTTTCACGCGACGAAGATCGAATATCTCGTCGACAATCTCTACGCCTTCAACCGCCGGCTGACCGCGCTGGGCGGCCAGATGCTGCGCCTTGCGGAGCGGCACAAGGTGAAGCGCATCGATTTCCTCAATGCCTATGTCGGCAACGAGCTGGACGATGCGTGGATGAAGGAGAAGGCGAAGAAGGACAAGAAATGGGCCGCCTTCGCAGAGAAGGAAGCCGACGCTGTGGAGCGCATCCGCGCCGAAATCGCGGACATCGCCAGCGCCACGGGCATGAGCCTCGATGAATTCCGCCGCATCGTGAACATGGTGCAGAAGGGCGAACGCGAGGCGCGCATCGCCAAGAAGGAAATGGTCGAGGCGAACCTGCGCCTGGTGATTTCCATCGCCAAGAAATACACCAACCGTGGCCTGCAATTCCTGGATCTCATCCAGGAAGGCAACATCGGCCTGATGAAGGCAGTCGACAAGTTCGAATACCGCCGCGGTTACAAGTTCAGCACCTATGCCACCTGGTGGATCAGGCAGGCGATCACGCGTTCCATCGCGGATCAGGCCCGCACGATCCGTATCCCGGTCCACATGATCGAGACGATCAACAAGCTGGTGCGCACCTCTCGCCAGTTCCTGCACGAGCAGGGCCGCGAGCCAACGCCGGAGGAAATGGCAGAGCGCCTTTCCATGCCGCTCGAAAAGGTGCGCAAGGTGATGAAGATCGCCAAGGAACCGATTTCACTCGAAACGCCCATCGGCGACGAGGAAGATTCGCACCTTGGCGATTTCATCGAGGACAAGAACGCCATCATCCCCGTGGATGCGGCGATCCAGGCGAACCTGAAGGAAACGGTCACCCGCGTCCTTGCCAGCCTTACCCCGCGTGAGGAGCGCGTGCTGCGCATGCGCTTCGGTATCGGCATGAACACCGATCACACGCTGGAAGAAGTCGGCCAGCAGTTCAGCGTGACGCGCGAACGTATCCGTCAGATCGAGGCGAAGGCGCTGCGCAAGCTCAAGCACCCGAGCCGCAGCCGCAAGATGCGCTCTTTCCTCGACCAGTAGGATCGCGCGTCAGTCCGGGGGATTTATGAAGATTTTCACCGCTGTTGCCGCCGCGGCAATTACTCTTGCCGTGCCGGGTCAGGCCATCGCGCAGGACACCGCACCCTCGGCAGCCGAGATGCAGTTGGCGCGAGAGATCATCGACAACGGCTTTCCACCTGAAACCCGTATGGGCATGTTCGACGATGTGATCAGCCAGCTTCTTTCGCAAATGAGCGCGGCGATGCCGGACGTCAGCGATAACCCCGCTATGGCAGCGGCATTCGAGCGTCACGTGGAGCGCGTTCGCGCAACCAGCATGGAAGTGCTGGCGGACCACATCGATCCGCTGATGGACAGCATGGTAATCGCCTATGCCGACCGGTTCACGATGGATGAATTGCAGGGTCTGCACAGCTTCATCATGACGCCGGAGGGCCACGGCTTCCTGGCGCGTATGTCCGAAGTGAACGGCCATCCCGCTTTCGCACAAGCAAACCAGGCCTACATGCAGGAATATCTCGCGAAGATGCCGGGGCTGGTGGAACAGCTGCGTGCTGACGTGGAGAAGATCAGCGGCGAATAGCCCGCGATGCCTCGCCTGATCCTCTTCAACAAGCCGATGAACGTGCTGTCGCAATTCACCGATCGCGGCAGCATCACAAAGCGCGCGACGCTTTCCGATTTTATCGACATTCCCGGCGTCTATCCGGCAGGCCGGCTGGACCGCGACAGCGAGGGCCTGTTGCTGCTGACCGACGACGGAAAACTGCAGGCCCGCATTTCCGATCCGAAGTTCCGGCAGCCCAAGACCTATCTCGTTCAGGTGGAAGGCGAGCCTGACGATGCCGCCATCGAAAAGCTGGCGCGCGGCGTGGAATTGAAAGACGGCCTCACCCGTCCCGCCCGCGCCGAGGCGATCGCCGATCCGCACCTGTGGCCGCGCGATCCGCCCGTCCGCTTCCGAAAGAGCGTGCCCGATAGCTGGCTGCGCCTTTCCATCACCGAGGGTAGAAACCGGCAAGTGCGCCGCATGACGGCGGCCGTGGGCCATCCCACCCTGCGGCTGGTTCGCTGGTGCATCGGCGAATGGTCGCTGGACGGATTGAAGCCCGGCGAATGGCGCGATGCATCACACAAGTGATGGACGCCCTGCCAATCCGGTGACATAAGCGCTAGCAGGAGAGGAGAGCCGGATTTCTTGTCGAAGGAGCGCTCTTTTCGTGTCAGTATCCAGTCCCAAGGTCGTTGCAATCGTCAGCCAGAAAGGTGGCTCCGGCAAGACGACGCTTGCTCTGCACCTGGCCACTATCGCCGTGCAGAAGAAGATGACCGCATGCGTGATCGACACCGATCCGCAGGCCACCGCTGCCGCCTGGGGAGACTGGCGTGGCGATTTTCTGCCCACCGTCGTCACCAGCCCGCCCGCGCGTCTTGCCCGCACTATCGAGAATGCCGGTAAGCAGGGCATGCAACTGGCGGTGATCGATACCCCGCCCCATGCAGAGGCCGCCATGCGCGAAGCCATCAAGGCTGCAGACCTCGTGCTGATCCCCACTCGTCCGCGCGCATTCGACTTGCATGCGCTGGAAGGCATCGCGGAGATGGTGAACTTCGCCGGCACCCCGGCCTACGTCCTGCTGAACGGCGTGCCCGCACGCGCCACCACCATGGTGGAAGATGCACGCAAGACCGTTGCCGATCTCGGCCTCGAGACCTGCCCGGTCACTTTCGGAGAGCGGGCGGACTTCCATCGCTCATCGTCTAGCGGCGAAGTGGCGAGCGAGATCGACGCCAACGGCAAGGCCGCGGAAGAGGTGGCCACCTTGTGGAAATGGGTGAAAAAGGCTCTCGATTGACCGTGCCGAATTGACGCAGTTCGACATAAATAAAAGTTTACTTTGCTTCGGGGGAACCAACCGTCATTCTCAATCGATTGAAGGGATAACACATTCTTTTTGCCACTTATTGAGCTCCCTTTGGCGATGGATTTTGAAAAACTGTTGGGCCAGTCGCCCAACCCCTACGTGATCATGGACAGGGATCTGACCCTCGTCTGGATGAACGATGCCTATCTCAAGGTTACCATGCGATCACGCCAGGACCTGATCGGTCGCAAGCTGTTCGAAGCCTTCCCCGTCGATGACGGATCCGAAAGTTTTCATCAGTTAGCGCGTTCGCTGAAACGCACGATAAGTTCCGCGAAACCGGATGAGATTGCGCTGATCCGCTACGATATCGAGGGACCGGACGGCATGAGCGTGCGCTATTGGAGCGCCACCCATACGCCGATTACGAACGACGCAGGCGAGGTGGAGCATATCCTTCAACACACCATCGATGTTACCGAGCTTCACAACCTTCGCCAGCTACGCGCCGAGATGGACGTCGTGCGCCGCGCCGATGCAGTGGAAGCGCGCAATCGTGACCTTTACGAGGAAAGCCGAAAGATGCTCGAACTGTTCGAGCAGGCACCGGGCTTCGTTGCCGTGCTTGAAGGCGAGGATCACCACTTCCGCATGGCAAACGATGCATATCTGGAACTGGTCGGCCGCGAGGATATCGTCGGCAAACCTGCGCGCGAGGCGATGCCCGAAATCGTCGAACAGGGCTTTATCGAGACTTTGAACAGGGTCCGCGCCACCGGCGAACCCTACGTCGGGCGGCGTGAACCCGTGGCGCTTGGCGACGACACGCAGGATGGCTCGGTCCCGCGCTTCCTCAATTTCATCTTCCAGCCCATTTTTGACGAGCATGACGAGAACAATGTCTTCGGCATCATGGTGCAGGGCTACGACATTACCGAAGAGGTAGAATACGAGGAGCGCCAGCGCCTGCTGATCAATGAGCTTAACCACCGGGTCAAGAACACGCTGGCCATCGTTCAGGGCCTTGCCGCGCAATCGTTCAGCAAGGTTGCAGGGGCAGAGCAGGCGAAGGATATCTTCAGCGGCAGGCTGCAAGCGCTCGCCGCGGCGCATAACCTGCTGACCCAGGCCAGCTGGGGCGCAGCGCCGTTGCGCGACATCGTGATGAGCTCTGCCGAAGCGACGGCCGGAGAACTCATCGACCGGTTTGAATTCAGCGGGCCAGACCTTACCCTGCCGCCGCAGACATCGGTGTCACTGGCCATGATCGTGCACGAGCTTTCCACCAACGCCATCAAGTACGGCGGCCTTTCGACGCAGGAAGGCAAGGTTCTCATCAACTGGGATGTGCGAGAGGAAGGCAATAATGAAATTCTGTCGCTGGTCTGGGAAGAGACGGGCGGCCCTCCGGTGGAGGCTCCGGAGCGTCCCAGCTTCGGTATGCGCTTGATTTCTCGTGGACTTTCGTCAGATAGTGGAAGCAAGGCCGAGATTGATTTCCCGCCTTCAGGCATCATATGCACAATTGAAACGCCGATTGTCGGGGACGACCTATGAAAATCAAGGGACAGCGCTTCCTGCTAGTGGAAGATGAACCCATCATCGGCTTCGCGCTTGAAGACATGATGATCGAGGAAGGGGCGGAAACGCAGTTCGCATCCTCTCTGGACGATGCGATGGAACTTGCCAGATCAAATGAATTCGATGCCGCGCTTGTCGATGTGAACCTGCACGGGCGCGAAAGCTATCCGCTTGCACGGGAATTGCTGAAACGCAACGTCGCCGTGGTGTTCGCCACGGGTTACGGGGTGGAGCCGATGACGGACGATCTGGCAAACGTGCCCGCTATCGCCAAGCCGTACGACATTCACGCCATCCGCAATGCATTCGACGGGCTGGAAGCAGCGGCCAGCTAAACCGACTGTTCAACGCGGCTCGGGCTCCCACACGGTCCCCTTGATGTAGTGGATCCGGCCTTCGTCGTTCAGCAGATAGTGGATGTAGAATTCCAGCGGCACGCTGATACCGACGGGAATGGCTGTCATCCCCGGATAACCGCGCCGGTCCAGTTCGGCCTGCGTCAATTCCTTCAGCCCCGTGAAGGTGATTACCACATTGGCCACGAAACCGGTCTGGCCAGGGAAGAACTCCTTGAACTCAACTTCTTCGCGGCAGAACTCGTGGAAGAACCGGTAGAATTCGCGGAAAGCCGTCTTCCCGCGAACGGCAAAACCGGCGTTCTCCAGAACGAAATCGTCGGTAAAGAACGTCTCCAGCGTATCGTAGTCCCGCGCGTCGAAGGCGGCGATATAACGGTGATAGTCGGCCTCGTTCATGAGTGCGTGGCTACAGCAACGCTTGTGGGGGAGAAAGCCTTTTTGCGCGGCTTTTCGGGTGGCGAAAATGGCGGCCCGCGACTATGTGGGCGCCATGAAGATTGCCATCGCATCCGATCACGCCGCGCTCGACCTGAAGGCAGAGCTGCGGGAATGGCTTATAGAAGAAGGCCATGAAGTGGCCGATCTCGGCCCCGACACCACCGATTCGGTTGATTACCCGGATTACGGTTACAAGCTGGCCGGCGTCGTGGCCGATGGGTCGGTGGAATTCGGCGTCGCGCTTTGCGGTTCCGGCCTCGGTATCTCGATGGCGGCCAACCGCAACCCGGCGGTGCGCTGCGCGATGGTCTCCGAGCCGCTTTCCGCCAGCTTCGCCCGTTCGCACAACGATGCCAACATGATCGCCATGGGTGCCCGTATCATCGGGCCGGAGATGGCCAAAGCCTGTATTGAAGCCTTCCTGCAAACGGAGTTTGAAGGCGGGCGCCACCAGCGCCGAGTCGACAAACTGTCCAATCCGTCCTGAAAGACCGCATCATGACAACCGCCCCGCAATCCGCCGCAAACGCATCCTGGCTCGAGAACTTCTGGAGCGACAGCCTCGCTGATTGCGATCCCGAAGTGGCCGCCATCATCGATCGGGAACTGGGCCGCCAGCGTGACGGTATCGAGCTGATCGCCAGCGAGAACATTGCCAGCCCCGCCGTGCTGGAAGCCTGTGGCAGCGTGTTCACCAACAAATATGCCGAGGGCTATCCCGGCAAGCGTTACTATGGCGGTTGCGAATATGCCGACCAGGTGGAGACGCTGGCGATAGAGCGCGCCAAGCAGTTGTTCGGCTGCAACTTTGCCAATGTGCAGCCCAATTCGGGCAGCCAGATGAACCAGGCCGTGTTCCTGGCGCTGCTGAACCCCGGCGACACATTCATGGGACTGGACCTCGCCAGCGGCGGGCATCTGACGCATGGTTCGCCCGTCAACATGAGCGGCAAATGGTTCAACGTTGTGCCTTACGGCGTGCGCCGTGACGATTGCCGCATCGACATGGAAGAGGTTCGCCGCCTTGCGCACGAGCACAAGCCCAAGCTGATCATCAGCGGCGGCACGGCCTATCCGCGCACGTGGGACTTTGCCGAATTCCGCAAGATCGCGGACGAGGTGGGCGCCTATCTGCTGGCCGACATCTCGCATTTCTCCGGCTTGGTGGTGGGCGGCATGCACCCCTCCCCCTTCCCCCACGCCCACGTTGTCACCTCCACCACGCACAAGAGCCTGCGCGGACCGCGCTCCGGCATCATCCTGTGGAACGAGGACGAGTTCACCAAGCCTATCAACATGGCGGTCTTTCCCGGAATGCAGGGCGGCCCGCTGATGCACACCATCGCCGGCAAGGCCGTGGCATTTGGCGAGGCGCTGCGCCCCGAGTTCCGTGTCTACGCGCAGTCCGTGGCCGAGAACGCGAAGGCGCTGGCATCCAGCCTCTCCGAAGCGGGCATCAGCATCGTATCGGGCGGCACGGACAATCACCTGATGCTGGCCGATCTCACGCCCAAGGACGTGACTGGCAAGGCCGCCGAAAAGGGCCTCGATCGTGCGCTGATGACGTGCAACAAGAACGCCATCCCGTTCGAACCGCGCTCTCCCTTCGTTACCAGCGGCGTGCGTCTGGGATCGCCAGCGGGCACCACGCGCGGCTTCGGCCCTGCGGAGTTCCGCAAGATCGGTACGCTAATGGCAGAGGTTATTGACGGCATGGCCCGCAACGGCGACGATGGCGATGCACAGGTTGAAGAGCGCGTGCGCCGCGAAGTCGGCGAATTGTGCGCGGCTTTCCCTGTCTATCCAGGAAGGTAAGCCATGACCGATCCGAACAAGCCGCCGAAAGACCCGATCGACAATCGCATCCTTGTGGACGCTGTCGATGAAATGAAGGCCATGGGCAAGGAAGGGATGGACCATCCCTCGTCAAAGCCCGTGCTGACAGGCGCCGCCATCGGCGCAGTGGCCGGTTGGGTATTGCCCGTGGTCGGCCCCATCGTGGGCGGCGTGGCAGGTGCCGGATACATGATCTACAAACGGATTCGACCCTGATCGATGCGGTGCCCTTTCTGCGCGCATGACGACAGCCAGGTAAAGGATTCGCGCCCTACCGAGGACAGCACAACCATCCGCCGCCGCCGCCAGTGTGAAGGCTGCGGCGCGCGCTTCACCACGTTCGAACGCGTGCAGTTGCGCGAAGTGGCCGTGCTGAAATCCGCCGACGATGGCACGCCCATCCGGCGCGAGGCTTTCGACAGGTCCAAGATCGAACAGTCCGTCGCACTGGCGTGCCGCAAGCGCGGGATCGAACAGGAGCGGGTGGACCAGCTGGTTTCCGGTATCCAGCGCCAGGTGGAAACCATGGGCGAGAGCGAAATCCCCTCCGCCCGCATCGGCGAGATGGTGATGGAAGGCCTGCGACAGCTCGATAGCGTAGCCTATATCCGCTTCGCCTCGGTCTATCGCGATTTCTCCGAAGCGCGCGATTTCGAGGAATTTGCCAGCACGGTGCAGCAGGCCGCTTCGCATGGCGAAAGCTGACCACCCTTCCCCCGTCATCGTGCTGGTACGCCCGCAACTGGGCGAGAATATCGGCAAGGCCGCGCGCGCCATGCTGAACTTCGGGCTGACGGAGATGCGGCTTGTCGCCCCGCGCGACGGATGGCCCAACCCTTCCGCCGGCCCCGCCGCAGCGGGCGCGGACATCGTGCTTGAGAAGGCGCAGGTTTACGAGACGACGGCTGACGCGGTGGCCGATTGCGCCAATGTGTATGCCACCACCGTGCGCAAGCGCGGCGTGACGAAGGTCGTCCAGACACCGGAAGAGGCAGCGAGGGACATTCCCCGCCAGCAGGGGCGCAGCGCAATCCTGTTTGGCCCGGAAAGATCAGGCCTGGAAACGCAGGACGTGGCCCTTGCCCGCACGATCATCACCGCGCCCATCAATCCGGAATTCGGCTCGCTCAACCTGGCGCAGGCAGTGATCCTCGTGGCTTACGAGCTTTCCAAGCATGACGATCTGACGATGCCCACGCAGGAAAAAGTCCTGCCTCCTGCCCCGCAGGAGGAACTGGACGGCCTGATTGCGCACATGGAAGCGATGCTGGAACCACGGAATTATTTCCTCCCCGAAGGGCGCGCCGAGGCTACACGCCGCACCTTGCGCGGGGTGCTGACCAAACCGGGCTGGAACCATCTCGAGGTGCGAACCTTGCGCGGGGTCCTGTCGTCGCTGGGCCGAGCGCCTGGGCCACGCGGCGATTAAGCTGGCGTTCATACCACGAACTCGATCTTCTTGCTGATTAGCAAAGGAGAAACGTGATGAGCCTGATACTTGCCTCCGCTGTAATGCTAACACCCGTTGCCATCGACGACCCTCTGCTGGAGCGCGAGGATACCTTCGTTTCGCAGACCGCTGTTGCCGCCATGGCGGATGGGTCGGCGTCGAAATTGCACTGTCTCGATCTTCCCGCAGATCATGCCGATGGCGCGCGGGCGTGCCTTACGCAGGCAGAATGGCAGGCCGTCTTCGATCGTGTAACGCAGCAGCAATCGGCGCAATTGCGCGATCGCCTGATCGCACGCGCGCAGTGGAACGCCAGCAGGTTCCGGTAGTCCCGTATCGAGAATACTGTCCTTTCCGGCATCGTGTGTTACCCTCGCACGGTGAGGATGGAGAGAATGCGATGAATATCCAGATTTTTGGCGCCGCTGCCCTGTTGCTGTGCGGATCCGTTGCCGCCGCGCAGGATGCGCAGGATGGCGAGACCCGCGAAGTCCAGGCTACGCAAACCGCGCAAACCCAGGGCGAGAACAATTCCGACGAAGAGGGCGAGGGTCGCGGTTCCGAAGTGGTCTGCCGGACGGAGCGGATCACGGGATCGCTCACCCGCCGCAGACGCACCTGCCTGACCCGTGACGAGTGGGCCGCGATCGAGGCCGGCACGCGCGACAGCATGATCCGATCGGGCAGCAATGCATCGGGCGGACAGTGCATTCCCACGGGGATGAGCGGACGCTGCTAGGCCCGCGCACAATCGCTTGACTTCCCCGCGCGCGAAGCTAAATGCGCGCCTTCGCTACAAATTGGCTCCGCACCCCGGTGAAGCGGTGGCCACGTCTGGCAATCTGATGAAACGGATTAGGTCAGGCGGTGCGAAACCGGGTTGAAGCGCCACCGCTGGGGTGGCGATTGCAAATTGAAGGAAGCACTCATGTCCAAGCGCACACGCGCCAAGCATAAACTCGACCGCCGGATGGGCGAAAACATCTGGGGTCGTCCCAATTCCCCGGTCAACAAGCGTTCGTATGGCCCCGGCCAGCATGGCCAGCGCCGCAAGGGCAAGATGTCCGACTTCGGTCTGCAGCTTCGCGCCAAGCAGAAGCTGAAGGGCTATTACGGCGATGTGACCGAGAAGCAGTTCCGCGCCACCTATCACGATGCCACCAAGATGAAGGGTGACACCGGCCAGAACCTGATCGGCCTGCTCGAGCGTCGTCTCGACATGATCGTGTATCGTGCCAAGTTCGCACCCACGATCTTCGCAGCACGCCAGATCGTTTCGCACGGCCACATCAAGGTGAACGGCGTGAAGTGCAACATCGCAAGCCGTCGCTGCGACGTTGGCGACGTGATCTCGCTGGGCGACAAGGCCAAGGAAATGGCCCTCGTCATCGAAGCACAGAGCCTGCCCGAGCGTGAAATTCCGGAATATGTCGTCGTCGAAGGCAACGATGCAGCAACCTTCAGCCGCGTGCCCTCGCTGGATGAAGTGCCGTATCCGGTGCAGATGGAACCGAACCTGGTGGTCGAGTTCTACTCACGCTGATCGGCCATACTGCTACGAAAAACGGGGCGGTCCTTCGGGGCCGCCCTTTTTCGTTGCAGTTCAGCGATTTGTCGGGAACCCGGCGTGCAGTATCGCGTCCGATATCTGCTATGCATCAGTATCGCTTCATCACGCCAAAGCGCAAAGGCAAATGGTATAACGGGCTGCAACTGGCCCAGGCCCAGGCCAATCGCATCGGTGCGGGCTTTCTCGATGCAGCAGGCCATTTCGTGCAGTACCGCGGCGTGGTGCTGGAGATCCGCAACGCTCCATCCACGGACGACGCCGAGTAGCCACGGGACAAGGAGGTGTTCTCTTCAATTCAGGAAAGATAGCTTTTCCTGAAACCAACCGCGAAATCGGTAAACCGGCCTTCGCCAATCGCAGCGCGCATCGCCTGCATCAATTGCTGATAGAAGGAGAGATTATGCTCCGTCACCAGCATGGCCCCCAGTATCTCGCCCGATTTCTGCAGGTGATGAAGATAGGCGCGGCTGTAGTTTGCGCAGGTGGGGCAGGCGCAGCGATCGTCCAGCGGCGATGTGTCCTCCGCGTGGCGCGCGTTGCGCAGGTTCAGCGGGCCATTCCAGGTGAACGCCTGACCGTTGCGACCCGAGCGCGTGGGCAGCACGCAATCGAACATGTCCACGCCGCGCTCCACCGCGCCCACCAGATCGTCCGGCTTGCCGACGCCCATGAGATATCGCGGCGCATCTTCGGGCAGCATATCGGGCGCGTAATCCAGCACGCCGAACATCGCCTCCTGCCCCTCCCCCACGGCCAGACCGCCGATGGCGTATCCGTCAAACCCGATCTCGCGAAGCGCCTTGGCAGAGCGGGCGCGCAGCCCCTCGTCCAGCGCGCCCTGCTGGATGCCGAACAGTGCGCTGCTGGCAGCATGCTCGCCGCCTGCATCAAAGGCATCGCGGCTGCGCTGCGCCCAGCGCATCGACAGTTCCATGCTTGCCTCGATCTCCGCCATCGGCCTGTCGGCGCGCGGGCATTCATCGAAACACATCACGATGTCGGAGCCCAGCAGCCGCTGGATTTCCATCGAGCGTTCGGGAGTGAGCATGTGTTTCGAACCGTCGATGTGGCTGCGAAACTCCACGCCCTTCTCGGTCAGCTTGCGCAGATCGGAAAGGCTCATCACCTGGTAGCCGCCGCTGTCCGTTAGGATCGGCCTGTCCCAGCGCATGAACTGGTGCAATCCGCCCAGCTTCGCCACCCGCTCCGCTCCGGGGCGCAGCATCAGGTGATAGGTGTTGCCAAGGATAATGTCCGCGCCGGTTGCCCGTACATCCTCCGGCTTCATCGCCTTTACCGTGGCGGCTGTGCCCACCGGCATGAAGGCGGGCGTTCGGATCGTGCCGCGCCGCATGGCGATCTCGCCCGTGCGCGCCTTGCCGTCCGTCGCGTGGACGGTGAAATCGAAGCGGGGGCGATCAGAAGCCATAGACGAGGGTAAATCGCGAGAGAGTATCCGTGCTGACTGCACCTGCGGGCGGGTTGCTGTCGTACTCGATGGTCCACGAAAGCCGCGCGCTCAGCTTGTCGGTCAGCCCCGCTTCGAGGCCCGTGGTGGCAGAAAGGCTGGTGTTCGCGCTATCCACGATCAGCAGCGCCTCCCCGCCTGTTTCCAGCGTGCTGTTGGCATCCTGCGTCAATGTGAGGTTGTCGGTGATGTCCCAGTTGAAATCGGCGCCGAACAGCGCGGCGATGCGGCTGGATTTCGTGCCATCGGTAAACTGCGTAATGCGATAGGCGGGGCCGGCTTTCACCGATAGTTCCATGCCCGGCCCGTCGATTACCTTGTAGCCGAGGCCACCTGATACGGCATAGCGCGCGGTGTATCCCTGCAATCTGTCACGCTCGTATCGCGCCAGTCCGTAAGCGAAGAGCTGATCGTTGATCTGGTAGCGCGGCTCGTAGCTGGCCTGGAACTGTTCGCGCGAAGTGATGCCGTTCTGGCGTCGATAATCGGCGGTCAGGCGCAGGCGATGCTCCCAGTCGATGCCTTCGCGGTTCAGGGCCAGCACCGTGGTCACGCCGAATTCGTCTGTATTGCCCGATGACTGGAAAGCGCCGATCTGGCCTTCCCCGTTCCAGTTGTCGAGCAGGCTGGCCTGCCGGATTTCGGCAGCTTCCTGTTCCGCCTGTGCGGCGGCGATGCGCGCCTGTTCTTCCTCGTAAGCGGTCCAGATTGCATCGATTTCGGCCGTCTCTTCGGGAAAGGCGGCACGCGCCGTGTTGACGACGGCTTTCACCTGTTCGGCATCGCCCGTGGCAATCGCCGTTTCGATCATGGTGCGAGCCGCATCGGGCAGTTGCTGGGCAGCGGCGGGCACGGAGAAAAGCGCCAGGGAAGCGGCAAGGCAGACAATTTTCTTCATGCGCGACCCGCTAGCGCGTCAATCGCGCAATCGCCAGCCTGTCTTGAATATCCAGCCAATAATTCCGACGCAGATCAGCAGGAAGATCACCGTCGCGCCCAAAGATATCCAGATGGGAAAATCCGACTGGCCGAGGAACGTCCAGCGCAGACCATTCACCAGATACACCACCGGATTGATCAGCGTGACGGTGCGCCACGGTTCCGGCAGCATTTCGATGGAATAGAAGGTGCCGCCCAGGAAGGTAAGCGGCATGATGATGAGCAGCGGCACGATCTGCAGTTTCTCGAAGCCATCCGCCCATAAGCCGATGATGAAGCCAAGCAGCGAGAAGGTGGCGGCGACGAGGATGATGTAACCGAATGCAAGCATGGGATGCGCGAGCTGATAATCGATAATCAGTGCGGCCGTGCCCATGATGATGACCGCCAGGATCAGCGATTTCACTGCCGCAGCTCCAACAAACCCGATCAGCGTTTCCGCCACGCCGACGGGGGCCGACAACAATTCGTAAATCGCGCCGGTGAACTTGGGCATGTAAATGCCGAAGCTGGCGTTGCTGGTGCTTTCGCTCAGCAGGGTCAGCATCAGCAGGCCCGGCACGATGAAGGAGCCGTAATCGACGCCGCCGGGCAGCTCCATCCGGCTGCCGATGGCCGCACCGAATACCACCAGGTAAAGCGATGTTGTGATGACAGGCGAAAGGATGGAGCCGAAGATGGTGCGGAACATGCGCATCAGCTCGTTCTTGAAGATGGCGTATGCGCCGCGCGCGTTGAACGTCATGCCGATACCTCCGGTTCGTGCAGTAGGTCGACGAAGATATCTTCCAGCGAACTTTCTCGCGTATCGAGGCCGGTGTAGACAATGCCCTCACGCGCCATCACCTGCGCCAGCTCGGCAACTTCGCGCTTGCCCTTTCCGGTGCCATCCCCGCCGCGATAGACAAGCCGACGCCCGTTTTCTTCCAGATGCACGGGAAAGCGGGAAACTGAAGCGGGCAAATCGTGCAGCGGGCTGTCAAAGCTGAAATGCGCTTCGGTGCGACCCAGCTTCGCCATGATCGCATCCTTGTCGTCCACCAGCAGGATGCGCCCCTTGCTGATCACGCCCACACGGTCGGCCATTTCCTCGGCTTCCTCGATGTAATGCGTGGTGAGAATGATGGTGACGCCCCGTTCGCGCAGGGCATCGATCTGCTCCCACATGTCGCGCCGCAGTTCCACGTCCACGCCGGCGGTTGGCTCGTCCAGAAACAAGAGCTTGGGATCGTGGGCCAGCGCCTTGGCGATCATCACGCGGCGCTTCATCCCGCCCGACAATTCACGAATGGCGGCATCGCGCTTGTCCCACAGGGAGAGGCTGCGCAGCACCTCCTCGATCCGCGCGTCGTCGGGCGCGCAGCCGAACATGCCGCGCGAATATCGCAACTGGCGCATCACCTTGTCGAACATGTCGAAGCTGAGTTCCTGCGGCACCAGCCCGATGTCGCGGCGCACATCCTTCCACTGGGTCGCCAGGTCCTTGCCGAAAACCTCGATCCTGCCGCCCGTGGGCCGCACCATGCCGCATACCGCGCCGATCAGCGTGGTCTTGCCCGCACCATTGGGCCCCAGCAAAGCGAAGATTTCACCCGGCTGGATGGCCAGATCAACGCCGTCCAGCGCCTTCACCCCGCCCTTGTAGGTTTTTTCGAGGCCGCGGATGTCGAGAATCGGTTCTGCCATGAAAGCCCTTGTGGGCGGGGCTGGCCGAATTGCAAGCTGGCCCTAGGGGATAAGCAGGCTGGAATCGCCGTAGCTGTAGAAACGATAGCCATTCGCGATGGCGTGGGCATACACCGTCCGCATCCGGTCACGCCCCATCAGTGCCGAAACCAGCATCATCAGGGTCGACTTGGGCAGGTGAAAATTGGTCATCAACCCATCCACCGCGCGGAAGGTGTATCCCGGCGTGATGAATATGTCCGTGTCGGCAGAAAACGGGTGGATCATCCCTTGCGCGTCAGCCGCGCTTTCCAGCAGGCGCAGGCTGGTGGTGCCCACCGCGATCACACGGCCACCGGCAGCGCGCGCGGCGTTCAATCGATCCGCTGTGGCGGCATCGATAATGCCGTATTCGGCGTGCATGCGGTGATCGTCCGTATCCTCCGCCTTTACCGGCAGGAACGTGCCCGCGCCCACGTGCAGGGTCAGCGTTTCGCGGCCGATACCGGCATCGTCCAGCGCGGCGATCAGCCGATCCGTAAAATGGAGAGCGGCGGTGGGTGCGGCGACTGCGCCATCTTTCTGCGCGAACATGGTCTGGTAATCTTCGCGGTCCCGCTCGTCGGTGTCCCGCTTGCCCGCGATATAAGGAGGGAGCGGCATGCGCCCCGCCCGCTCCAGCAGCACTTCCACCGGCTCTTCCCCCTCGAATGCGAGAGTAAAGCTGCCGTCTTCGTGACGCTGCTTCGCTATGGCGAACACGTCGGCACCGAACTCGATCCGGTCGCCGGCTTTCAGCCGCTTGGCATTGCGAATGAAGGCCTGCCATCGGCGCAGGTCCAGCCGCTTGTGCAAGGTCGCGCCGATGCGCGCCTGCCCGCGCTGCCCCTCCAACTGGGCGGGAATGACGCGCGTATCGTTGAACACCAGCACATCGCCAGCGCGCAGCAGCTTCGGCAGGTCCAGCACGCCGCGATCGGCCAGCGGCTCGTCTCCGCGTGCCACCAGCATGCGGGCCGCATCGCGCGGGCGCGCCGGTCGCAGCGCGATCAGTTCCTGAGGCAGATCAAAATCGAACAGGTCGACGCGCATGTGCGAAGGGCCTTGGCTGTCGATATCCCCCCGCCGTCAGGCAGGAGGATTGGCGTCTCAGCTGTCGTTGCCGAGCAGCATGTCGAGGGTGATACGCTCGGACGCGGGCTTTTCCTGGCCCGGCATCATCTGGGCGACATTGTCGGATGCGATACTGGCCTGCAGGATGCGGGTGGGGTTGCTGGGCGGTTCGCCACGCTGCACCGCATCAACGGCGGCCATGTTGTGGATCACGCGGCCAAAGTTGGTGTAGCGGCGATCCAGCGCGAAACGCGGATAGAACACGATGAAGAACTGGCTGTTGGCGCTGTCTTCCGAATCGGCGCGCGCCATGGAGACAGTACCACGCACATGTGGGAGGAAATTGAACTCCTCCTCGAGATCAGGCAGCGTCGATCCGCCCTGGCCGGTGCCGGTGGGATCGCCGGTCTGCGCCATGAAGCCATCGATCACGCGGTGGAACACCACCCCGTTGTAGAAACCGTCGCGCGTCAGCGTCTTTATGCGTTCCACGTGGTTGGGGGCCCATTCGGGCACCATGCGAATGGCCACGCGCTCTCCGGTGGAAAGATCCAGCAGCAGGATGTTCTCCCGCTCCTCCTCCATGTTGAAGTTCACCTTTACAGGAAGCTGGCGATTTTCCGCATTCGTCTCGTCCACGGCTTCCACCGCGGGCGTGAGACTGACGTCCTGCGCGGCGGCAGGTGTGGCAGCGAAGGTGAAAGCGGCAGCGAATGCCGTCAGCGCTATTTGGCGGATCATGTTCCTGTCCGGAAATTGCAAGTTGATTGGTCGTGTCGCCCTATCGACTGGGGCCTGACAGTTCAATGAACATAATGCGGCGCTAGAGTTCGCCCCGCCTGCCCAGTTCGCCAACGCGGGCCACCACCCTGTCCTTCACCGCGGGGCTGACGAAGGGCGAAATATCGCCGCCATACAGGGCGATTTCCTTCACCAGCTTGGATGCGATCGGTTGCAGGGAGATGTCCGCCATCAGGAAGATCGTCTCGATACTGTCATCGATCTGCTGGTTCATCCCCGCCATCTGATATTCGTATTCGAAATCCGCCACGGCGCGCAGGCCGCGAACGATGACGCTGGCACCGACGTGGCTGGCGTATTTCATCAGCAAGGCATCGAACCCACGAATTTCCACGTTATCGAGCCCGATCCGCTCTATTTCAGAGCGCATCATGTCCATCCGCTCTTCGGGCGTGAACATGGGGTTCTTGCTGGGATTTGTGGTGACGCCGATCACCAGCCGATCCACCAGCTTGGCGCCGCGCCGGATAATGTCGGCATGGCCCAATGTGCATGGATCGAAAGTACCGGGGTAAAGGCCAATGCGTTCGGTCATCAGCGATCCCTCTCCACAATGAAACGAGCCAGTGCGCGCAGCAAATCGGCTTCCTCGCCGTGACCTGACAGGTGACCGATTGCCTGGTCGGACAATGCGTGGGCCTGCGCCCGCGCACCCTCCACGCCCATCAGGGAGACAAACGTGGCCTTGCCCTGCCCTGCGTCCTTGCGCAGCGCCTTGCCGGCCTTTTTCTCGTCGCCTTCCTCGTCCAGCAGATCGTCCGCGATCTGGAAGGCGAGGCCGATGTCGCGGGCATAGTTGCGCAGGTGGCCGCGGCCTTCTTCCGGCACCTTGCCGAGGATCGCGCCCATTTCCACCGCCGCGCCCAGCAATGCGCCGGTCTTGAGCTGTTGCAGGCGGGTGACGCCGTGCAGGTCGAACTCTTCCTTCTCCGCCGCCATGTCCATCACCTGCCCGCCGGCCATGCCGTTATGGCCGCTGGCGCAGGCAAGGGCGTGCACCAGTTCGGCGCGTACAAAGGGATCGTTGCTCACCATCGTGCCGCCAAGGATCTCGAACGCCAGCGCATGCAGCGAATCGCCTGCAAGAACGGCTGTCGCCTCGTCATACTGGCGGTGCAGCGTGGGCTTGCCATGGCGAAGATCGTCATCATCCATGCAGGGCAAATCATCGTGAATCAGCGAATAGACGTGGATAGCCTCGATCGCGCAGCCCGCCCGCACGGCGGCATCGCGGCTGGCGCCATACATTTCTGCCACGGTGACGAGCAGCATGGGGCGCACCCGCTTGCCGCCATCGATCACGGCATAGCGCATTGCTTCCACCAGTGGTGCGCGGGCATCATCCGGCTCTGGCAACAACTGGTCGAAACAGGCATCGACCTCGCGCTGAATGCGCTGGAGGCCCCTGCCGAGCACATCGTCCGCGATCACCAGTCCCATCGGCGTCAACCCGCGTCGAAGGGCTCTGTGCCCTGCGGCTTGATATTGCCCTCGCCATCAGGCCCGGCGACGATTTTCTCGATCCGCTCCTGCGCTGCGTCCAGCCGCGCCTGGCAATGACGGCGCAGCGCCTCGCCCCGTTCGTAGAGCGCGATGCTTTCATCCAGCGGCACATCGCCGCCTTCCAGCCTGCGCACCACATCTTCGAGGCTCCTGAGCGCCTCTTCAAAACTCATCGCGGAAATATCGGGAACGTCCTCTACCATGGATGGGACCATTGACGCTGGCAGGCCGCAGGGTCAAGCTGCGCCAACCCTCGGAGAGCCATGATGAAGTGGATTATCGCCTATATTGCCGCCGCCATCGCCTTTGGCGCGCTGGATGCCGTTTATCTGCGCTGGGCGGCGGACAACCTTTATCGCCCCGCTATCGGATCGATCATGGCGGAAGAATTCCGCATGGGCGCGGCCATCGCTTTTTACCTTATCTATATCGCAGGCGTCACGTGGTTCGCGGTGAAGCCGGGTATCGAAGCGGGCAACGTGGGCACCGCCTTGCTGAACGGCGCGCTGCTGGGCGCGCTGTGCTACGCGACTTTCGACCTCACCAGCCAGGCGGTGATGAAGGTGTGGTCCACAAAGGTCAGCGTGATCGACATCGCCTGGGGTGCATTTGCCACGGCCGCCGCGTCAGGCGTCGCTTGCTGGGCATCCCTGCGCTTTTCGAGCTAGCTGGGCAAAATCCCTGTCTGTGGGGCTAGCGAAGCGGCGATGCCGGGGCTAAGGCGCTGGCCATGTCAGAAAACACGTCAGCCATCACTCCCGAAGTCGTCGAACAGCACGGCCTTAGCCCCGAAGAATACGAGCGCGTTCTGAGCGGGCTCGGTCGCGAGCCCAATCTTGTGGAACTGGGCATCTTCTCGGTGATGTGGAGCGAGCACTGTTCCTACAAATCCAGCCGCCTTCATCTCAAGAAGCTGCCGACAGAAGCGCCATGGGTCATCTGCGGCCCGGGCGAAAATGCCGGCGTCATCGACATCGGCGATGGCCAGGCGGCGATCTTCAAGATGGAGAGCCACAACCACCCCAGTTACATCGAGCCCTATCAGGGCGCGGCGACGGGCGTTGGCGGCATCCTGCGCGACGTGTTCACGATGGGCGCACGGCCTGTGGCCAATGCCAATGCCCTGCGCTTCGGCCGCCCCGATCACCCCAAGATGAAGCACCTCGTGCAGGGCGTTGTCGCGGGCATCGGCGGCTATGGCAATTGCGTGGGCGTTCCAACGGTGGCGGGGGAGACCAACTTCCACCCGGCCTATGACGGCAACATCCTTGTCAACGCGATGACCGTTGGCGTGGCCGATGCGGACAAGATCTTTTATTCCGCCGCCACGGGCGTGGGTAACCCCATCGTCTATGTCGGCTCCAAGACCGGGCGCGACGGCATTCATGGCGCGACAATGGCCAGCGCGGATTTTGGCGAAGATGCAGAGGCAAAGCGTCCCACGGTGCAGGTGGGCGATCCTTTTACCGAGAAGCTGCTGATCGAGGCGTGCCTGGAACTGATGGCCACCGATGCCATCGTCGCCATTCAGGACATGGGTGCAGCTGGCCTCACCTCCTCCAGCGTGGAAATGGCCACCAATGGCAAGGCGGGCATCCGGCTCGACATGAACAAGGTGCCCTGCCGCGAAGAAGGCATGACGCCTTACGAGATGATGCTCAGCGAAAGCCAGGAGCGGATGCTCATGGTGCTGAAGCCGGGCAAGGAAGAGATGGCGGCTGCCATATTCGAGAAGTGGGAGCTGGATTTCGCGGTCATCGGCGAGGTTACCGACACCCGGCACATGGTGCTGGAATTCGACGGCGAGGTGGTGTGCGACATTCCGCTGGGTCCGCTGGCCAAGGATGCACCGGAATACGATCGCCCCTATCTGAACCGCGAAGATTACGCGCGGTGGGCAGGCATTCAGCCCATGCAGAACCGGCCCGACACCAGTGATGTGGGCGCGGACCTGCTGAAGCTGCTGGCATCGCCCAACGTCGCCTCCAAGAGCTGGATCTCGCAGCAGTACGACAGCCAGGTAGGTGCAGACACGTTGCAGACCGGCGGCGACGCTGGCGTGGTGCGCGTGCACGGCACGAAAAAGGCGCTCGCCATCAGCACCGACTGCACCCCGCGCTATGTCCATGCCGACCCGTACGAGGGCGGCAAGCAGGCCATCGCCGAGGCCTATCGCAATCTGTGCGCCGTGGGTGCGCGCCCGCTGGCCGTGACGAATTGCCTGAATTTCGCGAACCCGCAGCGGCCTGAGATCATGGCGCAGTTCGTCCACGCGCTGGATGGCATGGGCGAAGCCTGCCGCGAGCTGGATTTTCCCATCGTTTCAGGCAATGTCTCGCTCTACAACGAGAGCAAGGCCACCGGCGGCGGCAGCGCCATCCTGCCCACTCCCGCAATCGGCGGCGTGGGCATCATCGACGATTACGATACGATGATGACGATGGGCTTCAAGGCAGAAGGCGAGACGATCTACCTTGTCGGGGCCGAATCGTGGGCAACGCCCGATCCCGAACGCTCCCACCTCGGCAAATCGCTCTGGCTGGATGTTGTGCACGGGCGCGACGAAGGGCGCGCGCCGCCTGTCGATCTCGCACTGGAAAAGAGCGCGGGCAAGATCATCCGTGACCTGATCGCCGATGGTCTCGTCAGCGCGGTTCACGATGTGTCCGACGGCGGTATCTCAGTGGCTCTGGCCGAGATGGCGATGGCCAGCGATCATGGCGACGGCGGCATCGGTGCCGAGGTCGAAGGCAATGACAAGTATACCGCCGCGCAATGGTGGTTCGGCGAGGATCAGGGACGCTACATCGTCACCGTTCCCGATCCCGAGGCACTGAACAAGGCGATGGCGAAGGGCACGGAGGACGAGGATCAGGCCCGCGTCGGGTTCCGCCGTGTTGGCACCACTGGCGGCGACAGCCTGCTGGGCATACCGATCAGCCAGTTGAAAACCGCACATCGCAGCTTCTTCAAGGAGTGGATGGAGAGCTGATGCCCGGCGCCGCTCCCGGCAAACCGCTTGCGAGGCAACTTAGTCTGCGGGACGGACAGCGCGTGTGGTTCGATTCCATGCCGGAGGCGATCGAGGAAGAGATTGCCGAGTATGCGCTGGAGCTCACTTTTGTTGCCCAGCCGGAAGAGGGCGTTGACGCAGCCCACGTCTTCGTGACGGCGCAGGAACAGCTGATTTCTCTACTGGATCGTCTGCGGCCATCGCTATCGCCCGACGGGCATATCTGGGTAAGCTGGCCAAGCGAGGACGCGAATACTGACACCGCGCTTGGTGCCGACGCGATCCGCGATGCCGCCGAGCCGCACGGTCTCGTAGTCACCAGAACTCTCGACGTGGACGAGGACTGGGCGGGCATGAAGCTGGTTATCCGCAAGGAATTGCGGTGAACAACGCGCATCGGCCCTTCCCGCCCTTGCCGCAGCTTTCCGATGAAGAGCGCATTACCCGCGCCCGCACCGCTTTCGAACGGCTGAAAACCCGCCATTCCTGCCGCGCATTTGCCGATACGCCGGTGCCGCGCGAGGTCATAGAATATGCCATACGCGCCGCCGGCACCGCGCCCAATGGCGCCAATCACCAGCCTTGGCATTTCGCCGTCATCGGCTCGCCCGAAAAGAAGCGCGCAATCCGCGAGGCAGCAGAGGCGGAGGAAAAGCGCTTCTATGGCGAGGATGGCGACAGGCCGAAAGCGAGCGAGGAATGGCTCGATGCCCTCGCCCCCATCGGCACCGACGCCAGCAAGCCGTTTTTGGAAACCGCGCCGTGGCTGATCGCCTGTTTCGCGCAGCGAACGGGCGGCATTGCGCAAGACGGCAAGACGCAGAACTATTACGTGACGGAGAGCGTGGGGATCGCCTGCGGCCTGCTGATCGCCACTTTGCACGAAGCGGGCCTTGCCACTTTGACGCACACGCCATCGCCGATGGGTTTCCTGCGTGATGTTTGCGGACGACCAAAGAATGAAAAACCGCTGATGCTCATCGTTGTCGGCCATCCGGCGCAGGACGCCAGCGTGCCCGAACACGCCATTGAAAAGAAACCGCTGGAGCAGATTTCCAGCTGGTTCTAGGCGACCCAGTCTTCCCGCCGGATTTCCAGAAGCTTCAGCAGGGCCGTCAGGTCGCCGCGCTCCACCCAGCCATTTGCGGCGGCGCGGGCTTTCGGCTTCGCGCGATAGGCGATGCCGTAGTTCGATGCCTCGATCATGGGGATGTCGTTCGCACCGTCACCCGCAGCCATGCTGATCGCACCATCGCCCATCTTGGCCAACTCCTCTTCCAGCACCGCCTGCTTGGTGGAACTATCGGTAATGCCGCCTACCAACGCGCCGGTCAGCTTTCCGCCTGACACCTCCAGGCGATTGCCCACCACCCGCTCGAAGCCGATCTGCTGCGCAACATCATCCGCAAAATGGTGGAAGCCACCTGTTACCAGAACCGTGCGGCATCCGCGCGATTTCAGCGTTTCCACCAGCACGCGGGCACCATCATTGGGGCGGATCCGTTCGGCGAGGCAGCGGGTGATAGCATCCTCCTCCAGCCCTTCCAGCAGCGACACACGTTCGCGCAGCGCGGATTCGAAATCCAGTTCGCCCTGCATCGCCCGTTCGGTAATGGCGGCAACCTTGTCTTTCAAACCGGCGAAATCGGCGAGTTCGTCGATACATTCCTGCCCGATCATGGTGGAATCCATGTCCGACACGAATAGGTGCGGCACCTGTATCTCGTCGCGCGCAATGATCGCATCGCTCTCGGCAAAATGCGTGTCGATCGCCTCGCGCAGCACTGCGATGTCGTCTCCCGGCGTTTCCAGCTGAAGCACCTCTCCGCAGAAATCGAGCATGGCTGCATGCGCGACCGGCACCGATGTATCGACAAGCGCAGCGGTCATCGCCTCCAGTCGGCTTTCCAGTGTGGCGGGGTCTGCTATCAGCCGGGCAATGAGCAAGTGTGTAACTCCAGTTTCGAAACCGCCGAAAGGGCGGGTCGCGCTCATCGCAGGGCCAACCGCCAGCGGCAAGAGTGATTTGGCAGTGAATCTCGCCCTCGCGCTGGAAACGGTGGGGAAAGACGCCGTTGTCATCAATGCAGACAGCGCGCAGGTCTATGCCGATCTCCAGATACTGAGCGCGCGGCCCATGCCGGAAGAGATGCGCGGCGTGCCGCACCGCCTTTTCGGCGCCTGGGACGGTGCACAGCCCTGCTCCGCCGCGGACTGGGCAAATGCCGCAAAGCGCGAGATCGAGAACGCGCACCTGGCCGGATCGACACCCATCCTCGTCGGCGGAACGGGCCTGTATATCCGCACGCTGCTGGAAGGCATTGCGCCCGTGCCCCCTATCGAGACGAAAATCCGTGACGATGTGCGCGCGATGGGCGCTGAAGAATTGTTCGCCGCCGTGCAGGGAGAAGATCCCGAAGCCGCGCGATCGCTGAATTCCAATGACACCCAGCGGCTGGCACGCGCACTTGAAGTCGTCCGCTCCACCGGAAAGCCCCTGCGCGCATGGCAGCAGGAGAAGGTTGGCGGGATCGGTGATGCCATCACCCTCGCCCCGCTGGTACTCCTGCCCGAGCGGGAATGGCTGTACGAACGGTGTGATCGCCGCTTTGCCGCCATGATGGAAAACGGCGCGGTGGAGGAAGTGGAGCGTTTGCTGGCGCGCGACCTCGATGATGCGCTTCCCGTGATGCGGGCGATCGGCGTGCCGCAGATTGCCGCATGGCTGCGCGGCGACCTGACGCAGGCGGAAGCCATCGCGCAGGGTCAGCAGGCCACGCGCAACTATGCGAAACGGCAATACACCTGGCTTCGCCACCAACCCCCGGAACATTGGCCTCGGTCGGAACCAGAAAATATCAATCTGGAAGGCTATTTTGATATATTATTTGCCGGATAGCTGTTGACAAGACAGATTATTCCCCATAGGGACGCCCACGGTGAGTAGGAGAGGATGGCCCGGCGCAAGCAATTGTGCCGGGTCAATCTTTTTACGGAAACCCGAAGCTCTTGGAATGCCAGATGGAGAATGACGTGTCAGACGAACGCAGCGGCGCCGCGATTTTGGTGGAAAGCCTGGTGCGTCAGGGTGTCGAATTCGTATTCGGCTATCCCGGCGGCGCGGTGCTGCCCATCTATGACGAGCTGTTTTCCGACAATCGCATTCGGCACATCCTGGTGCGGCACGAGGCTGGCGCTGCGCACGCGGCCGAGGGCTATGCCCGCTCCACCGGCAAGCCGGGCGTCGTCCTCGTCACCTCCGGGCCCGGGGCGACCAATGCCATTACCGGGATCGCCGATGCCTTCATGGACTCCATTCCGCTGGTGGTCATCACGGGCCAGGTGCCCACCAATCTGATCGGCACCGATGCCTTTCAGGAGGCGGACACTGTCGGCCTGACGCGCCATTGCTCCAAGCACAATTACCTCGTGAAAGACCCCGCCGAACTGGCTGCCACGATAGAGGAGGCGTTCGAGATCGCTTCCACCGGTCGCCCCGGCCCCGTGGTGATCGATGTGCCCAAGAACGTGCAGATCGCCACGGCAGATATGCCGGCCGGCGCGGCGGAGCGGAAGAAACGCTATAAACCTCGCACTGTGGGGTCTGCAGAAGAGATCGCCGAAGCAGTGGAATTGATCGCCAATGCGGAGCGTCCCGTTCTCTACACAGGTGGCGGCGTCATCAATTCCGGCCCCGCGGCGTCAGAGGCCCTGCGCAAGTTCCAGCAGATCACCGGCGCTCCGCTCACCAGCACACTGATGGGCCTCGGCGCGTTTCCCGCCGATCATCCCGATTGGTTGGGGATGCTGGGCATGCACGGCACGTTCGAGGCGAACATGTCGATGAACCAGTGCGACGTGATGGTGTGCGTCGGCGCGCGGTTCGATGATCGTGTGACCGGCAGGCTGGACGCCTTCTCTCCCGGTTCGAAGAAGATCCACATCGATATCGACCGCGCCAGCATCAACAAGGTGGTGCCTGTTGATCTGGGCATCGTTGGCGATTGCGGCACGGTGCTGGAACAGATGATCGAATGCTGGGGCAATCGCCAATCCGCCGATCTCGGCGAATGGAAGGCGCGCGTCACCGGCTGGAAGGCCCGCGACAGCCTGGCTTACCCCGAGCGCAGCGAATCGCTGATGCCGCAAAAGGCGGTGGAAACGCTGTTCGCCATGACGCGGGATCGCGACCCCATCATCACCACCGAGGTGGGCCAGCACCAGATGTGGGCGGCGCAGTATTTCGGCTTCATGGGGCCGAACAAGTGGCTCACCAGCGGTGGCCTAGGCACGATGGGCTACGGCCTGCCAGCCGCCATCGGTGCCCAGCTTGGCAATCCCGATAGCCTGGTGATCGACATCGCGGGTGAGGCCAGCATCCAGATGAACATCCAGGAATTGGGCACCGCCAGCCAGTTCCGCCTGCCGGTGAAGATCTTCATCCTCAACAATGAATACATGGGCATGGTGCGCCAGTGGCAGGAGCTGACTTATGAAAGCCGCTATTCCAACAGCTATTCCGACAGCCTGCCGGATTTCGTGAAGCTGGCCGAAAGCTATGGCTGGAAAGGCATCCGCATTACCTCCGAAAGCGAGCTGGAAGACGGCATCCGCGCCATGCTGGACTATGACGGGCCGGTGATCGTGGATTGCCAGGTGTCCAAGGATGCCAATTGCTTCCCCATGATCCCCAGCGGCGCGGCGCATACCGAGATGCTGCTGTATGGCGATCAGCACGGCGGAACCATGGCCGATGAAGCCAAGGCACTGGTGTAGGGACGACAGGACAATGAAAATCCAGCATCGCGAAGCAGAGCGGCATGTGTTGACCGTGGTGGTCGACAACGAGCCGGGCATTCTTGCCAAGATTACCGGCCTGTTCACCGCGCGCGGCTACAACATCGACAGCCTGACCGTGGCGGATATCTCGGAAGACCACGCCATCAGCCGCATCACCGTCGTCACCGGTGGCCCTCCGCAGGTGATAGACCAGATCATGGCGCAGCTTGATCGGCTGGTACCCGTGCACCGCGTGGTGGACCTGACCGACGAAGGACCGCATGTGGAGCGGGAACTGGCGCTGGTGAAGGTGAAAGGCACCGGGGAACACCGCGTGGAAGCCTTGCGGATCGCCGACGTTTTTCGCGCCAACGTGGTCGACACCACGACGGAAAGCTTCGTGTTCGAACTTACCGGCGCAAAGGACAAGATCGACAATTTCGTGACGCTCATGCGCGGGCTTGGCCTTGTCGAGGTTGGCCGGTCCGGCACCGTGGGGATGATGCGCGGGGCCGAGGGTTCCTGATCACCCCAGACACTTCCGGGTTGCTCACTTCATTCCCGACCATTTCAATCATTCGCCGGGCGGCCTATGCCTCCCGCCAATAGACCACGCAGAGACAACAGGATCATTCCGATGAAAGTTTATTACGACGCCGATGCAGACCTTAACCTGATCACCGACAAGAAGATTGTCGTTCTGGGCTATGGCAGCCAGGGCCACGCCCACGCGCAGAACCTGCGTGACAGCGGCGTGAAGGATGTTGCCATCGCCCTGCGCGAAGGCTCGGCCACCGCCAGGAAAGCCGAAGCCGCCGGCTTCGAGGTGCTGACCAACAAGCAGGCCGCAGAACAGGCCGACATCCTGATGGTCCTGGCACCTGACGAGCACCAGGCCGCAATCTGGGAAGACGACCTCAAGGGCAATATGAAGCCCGGCGCCGCGCTGGCTTTTGCCCACGGCCTCAACATCCATTTCGGCCTGATCGAGCCGCCGCAGGATATCGACGTGATCATGATCGCGCCCAAGGGCCCCGGTCACACCGTGCGCAGCGAATATCAGCGTGGCGGCGGCGTGCCCTGCCTGATCGCCATTCACCAGGATGCCAGCGGCAACGCGCATGACCTTGCCCTCGCCTATGCAAGCGGCGTCGGCGGCGGACGTTCGGGCATTATCGAGACCAATTTCCGCGAGGAATGCGAAACCGACCTGTTCGGCGAGCAGGCCGTGCTGTGCGGCGGCATCACCCACCTGATCCAAGCGGGTTTCGAGACGCTCACCGAAGCCGGATACGCGCCCGAAATGGCCTATTTCGAGTGCCTGCACGAAACGAAGCTGATCGTGGATCTGCTGTATGAAGGCGGCATCGCCAACATGCGCTATTCCATCAGCAACACCGCGGAATATGGTGACATCACCACCGGCCCGCGGATCATCACCGACGAAACGAAGGCCGAGATGAAGCGCGTGCTGGATGATATCCAGTCGGGTCGTTTCGTGAAGAACTTCGTGCTGGATAACCGCGCCGGCCAGCCTGAGCTGAAGGCCGCCCGCAAGCGCGCCGAAGCGCACCCCATCGAAAAGACCGGCGCTCAATTGCGCGCCATGATGCCGTGGATTTCCGCCAACAAGCTGGTGGACAAGGAAAAGAACTAACTCGCGGCCTGCAAGTTTATCCCGGTGGACAAGACCAACGCATCGCGCCAAATTGCGATGCAGACTTTCCACCGGGAGATTATCCATGCGTAAAACCCTACTCGCCCTCGCAGGCGCAGCCACCATTTCCACCCTCGCGATCTCGTCCGCACAGGCCGACAATCACGAAGGCGGCGAGATGGACACCAGCGCCATCACGTCAGGCAGCTATTCCACCGATCCGGCGCATACCCTGGTCGTCTGGGGCCTCGATCACCTGGGCTTCAACGATTATTTCGGCATTTTCGGCGATATCACCGGCACGCTTCAACTCGATACCGATGATCTTACGAACTCGTCCGTGGACGTGACCATCCCCATTGCGGATGTCACCGTGGCGAGCGAAGGCCTGAAAGATCACCTCCTGCGTGCAGGTGAAGACGGTGCCGATCCCGATTTCTTCGGCCCGTCGCCAGAGCCTGCCCGCTTCGTATCCACCGCCGTTCACCAGACCGGTGATCACAGCGCGCACATCATGGGCGATCTCACCTTCAACGGCATGACCAATCCCGTCACCATCGACGCCGAGCTTTCCGGCATGGGCGTGAACGGCATGAACCAGAAGGAAACCGTCGGTTTCCACGGCACCACCACCATCACGCGTTCCGAATGGGGCCTCGACTGGGGCACGCAGTTCGGACTGGGTGACGAAGTCGACCTGCAGATCACCGTCGCCTTCGAAAAAGACTGAGGCAGACCTCTACATTCGGGGTGCGCGGCCTTGCTCGGCTGGCACCCCGAATTGTGTCTGGACCTGTCAACCAATCATCCCTAGGCTCGATTTCATGACGCAGGCACGCAGCCTATCCCTGCTTCGACTAACGCGCCCTTAGGCGTGCCTTTTCCCCTGCCCGCAGGCGGGGAACACTCCTAAGGGTTACTTCATCACAGATTGATAATATCGCGCCGGGAACGAGCGGCGCGGCGAAGTCGAAAAAGGCTGTTTGCAAAATGCCCATGTTGTCCAACCCATCGGCGAAATACCGTCCGTTTCCGCAGATCGACCTGCCCGACAGGCAGTGGCCATCGCGCACCATCACCGCCCCGCCCCGCTGGCTCAGCACCGATCTGCGCGACGGCAACCAGTCGATCATCGATCCGATGGACCGCGCGAAGAAAACGCGCTTCTTCGATCTGCTGGTAGAAGTCGGGGTGAAGGAAATCGAGGTAGGTTTCCCCGCTGCCGGGCAGACCGAGTTCGATTTCATCAGCTGGCTGGTGCAGTCGGGTAAGGTGCCGGAAGACGTGGTGGTGCAAGTTCTCACCCAGTCGCGCGAGGACCTGATCAAGCGCAGCTTCGAAAGCCTCGAAGGCGCGCATTCCGCCATCGTCCATCTCTATAATGCCGTCAGCCCGGCCTGGCGCGACATCGTTTTCCGCATGAGCCGGGACGAGGTGCGCAACATCGCCGTCACCGGCGCGCAGATGCTGGTGGACGAGGCTGCAAAACGGCCCGGTACGAAATGGCATTTCGAATATTCGCCCGAGACATTCTCCACCGCAGAGCTGGATTTCAGCCTGGAGGTTTGCGAGGCGGTGATGAAGGTGGTGGGGCCGACCGCCGATTGGCCAATCATCCTGAACCTGCCCGCCACGGTAGAAGCGGCAACACCCAATATCTACGCCGACCAGATCGAATATTTCTGCCGTAACCTGCCCAATCGCGAGGCGGCGGTTATCTCCCTGCACACCCATAACGATCGCGGCACCGGCGTGGCGGCAGCGGAGCTTGGCGTGATGGCGGGGGCGGATCGCGTGGAAGGCTGCCTGTTCGGCAATGGAGAGCGGACGGGCAATTGCTGCCTGGTGACGGTGGCACTTAACATGTACACGCAGGGCGTTGATCCGGGCCTCGACTTCTCGGACATCGACAAGGTGATCGAGACGGTCGAATACTGCAACGAACTGCCCGTTCACCAACGCCACCCCTATGGCGGGGAACTGGTGTTCACGGCGTTTTCCGGCAGCCACCAGGATGCGATCAAGAAGGGCTTCGAGGCCAACGAACAGCAGAATGACGAGCACTGGCGCGTGCCCTACCTGCCGATCGATCCTGCCGATCTCGGCCGCGATTACGAAGCTGTCATTCGCGTCAATTCCCAATCCGGCAAGGGCGGTTTCGCCTGGGTTCTGCAACAGACGCAAGGCTTGAAACTGCCCAAGAAGCTGCAGGCCGATTTCTCCAAGCACGTGCAGTTCATGGCAGACGGCACGGGGCATGAATTGAATGCCGCCGACATCTGGGATTGCTTCAAGCAGACCTATTACCTCCAGGTGGACAAGCGGAAGTTTCGCCTCGTCGATTATGAAGAAGCGCGCACCGCTGATGGCGACAGGGTGTTCAGCGGCACCATAGAGGTAGACGGCGAGGCGCAGCGCGTTTCCGGGCGCGGCAAGGGCCTGATCTCGTCCGTTCTTGCTACCATTCGCGAAACCTACGGGGTGGATTTCGAGGTTTGCGACTATTCCGAACACGCTCTGGGCACAGGCGTCGATGCGCGCGCAGCCGCTTATGTGGAATGGGCAGCCGACGATGGCCGCACCGGCTGGGGCGTGGGGATCGACGAGGACGTTGCCACCGCCAGCGTCCGCGCAATCCTTTCTGCCGCCAATGCCGCAGCGCATGGGCCGGGCACCAAGCGGTTCTGATTGGCGCGCAGTATCGAACGATTGCCAGCCAGTCAGGCGTCCGCGCCAGTGGACGCCCACAGCTGATCGGCCATCGCGTCCAGCGCGGAGAAATCCGCGCCGGAGCGGAAAGGATCCTGGCGGTTCAGGACGAGGCGGCTTCGGCGCGCGTCCAGCAGCCGCCGGCGCAACGCACGTTGCAAAAGGTCCAGCCGCGCCAGCGCCTGATTGTTGGCCATGATCGGACTGCGTGCGGAATATCGGCCCCATTCGGCTTCGATCTGGCCCACCCGTTCCATCACCATCGCATTGTAACTCCGGTGCGGGCCGCGGTGCAGTGGCAGGCCCGTGCGCAACGCGGCGGCGAAATTGCAGGGCAGCAACAGCCCGTTGCGGCGAAAATCGTCAAAGCCGATCCGGTCCCTGCCAAGCTGCGCGATCAGAAGCTGGAAACATGGCGAATTCAGCATCTGCTGCGGCAGCAGGTGATGGCGCTGCATGTCAGGGTGAAAATCGGGCCTGCCGCGCACGTTGACGGACCGGAACGGCAGCGCCGGACGATCAATTCCAGTTTTCAGCACGCGGGCCCGGCGGACAGCGTGGATTAGTGCGACCCTCTCCACACCTCCACAATGGAGGAGTTTTCCACAGGTTCAAGCTGCAATGCCTCCCCCGAAGGCCCGGTAAACATGAAGCTTTGCGTAATCGCGCCGTGTTCCACCAGCCAGTTGAGCAGACGCAGGGCAGTCTTCGAACCCTCCGCCCTGTCCGGCACCACATCCGGCCGCAGCCGCAACTCCTGTCCGGTAAAGAGGGCAAGGCCCTCGCTCTGCAAGCCACCATCATCGCTTGGCACCAGTGCCGCCAGGCCGAGGCCCGGAAACACCCCGCCCTCGATCCATTCCAGCACGCTGCGCCTGAAGAAGCTGGCCTCGCTCAATGCCCGCGCCGGGTGCCAGGCTACCGCTTGCGCCCCGTCCAACCGCGTGAGGTTGGCAGCGATCATCGCCAAAGTGCGCACCACCGGAAACATGGCGCTGCCTGCCACCAGGTGCGGACCTGGCTTTATGAGTATGGCCTGGTGCGCGGCGGGATCGAAATCCTGTCGAACCCCGAAAGAGTGGGCAGTCGGCGACACATCGCCGGCAGGTCCGGGTGCAAGGCCCGTTAGATCGAAGGTCAGGCCGTTGGCCAGCAGCTCCAGCCACCCGTCATCCTGGCTATCGCCGGTCGAGGGATCGAGGCTGATTGAGAAGTGCGGAGAGGCCGCTGCGAGAGCGCGCACGGCGCTGGCACGCGGCCGGTCTTCTGGCGCGAAGAGAATGGATGCCGCCGAGATTTCCCTCTTTCCTTCAAGGCGTTCGGCGCTGGCGATCGGCTGTATTCCCTTCCTCTAGCGCTGATGTCTGTCGGCAAAAATGCCGCGGGTCGAGTCCTAGTCGCCATCGGTTTGGAATCGGTTTTTAAACCATACGAAAAATTCCCGATGTCGTGCAAGCTGTTGAGAGTTCGGCCAACGCCCGTTGGCGTTCTTGCGACAATTGTATAAATCACGCCGATGGCAACCAAATCGGCAGTTTTCGGCGTTACTCGTTCATTGTCGGGTAAATCCTGGCATTGGCGCGGCGGAAATATGGAAGTGGATGGCGACATCCACGCGCTGGGCCGCGATATCATCACCCAATTGCTGCTGTCCCGGGGCGTTGCACAGGACGATCTCGATCGCAATCGCCAGCCCTCGTTGCGCGATTTCCTGCCGGACCCTTCCGAGTTCAGGGACATGGACCGCGCGGCACAGCGCATCGCCGAGGCCGTCATCTCGCAGGAAAACATCGCCATCTATGGCGATTACGATGTCGACGGCGCAACCAGTTCGGCGCTGCTGATCAGGCTGCTGCGAATGCTGGATCACGATGCCCGGCACTACATCCCCGATCGTCTGCTGGAAGGCTATGGCCCCAGCGGAGCGGCCTTGCTGAAGCTGGGCGAGGAAGGCTCCAGCCTGATCGTCACCGTGGACTGCGGCGCCATGGCGCACGAGGCGCTGGGCATGGCAAATGACGCTGGCATCGACGTGATCGTGGTGGATCATCACAAATGCTCGCCCGATCTTCCGCGCTGCTATGCCCTGGTGAACCCCAATCGGCTGGACGAGAATGATCTTGCCGCCTCGCACGGCCATCTTGCCGCGGTCGGCGTCGCTTTCCTGCTTGCCGTGGCCGTGGTGCGCACGTTGCGGGAACGTGACTATTTCGCCAACCGGCCAGAGCCGAATCTCATGTCCCTGCTGGACCTGGTGGCGCTGGGCACGGTGGCGGATGTTGCCGCCATCCGCGGGCTCAATCGCGCCTTCGTGGCGCAGGGGCTGAAGGTGATGGGCAAGCGCGAGAATATCGGCATGGCCGCGCTGATCGACGCCAGCCGTCTGAAAGCAGCACCCAAGTGCAGCGATTGCGGATTTGCCCTCGGCCCGCGAATCAATGCAGGTGGCCGCGTGGGGGAAGCGACGCTGGGCGTGCGGCTGCTCACCACGCTGGACCCCGACGAAGCAAGCGATATCGCCGGCCAGCTTTCACAGCTGAACGAGGAACGCCGCGCAATCGAGGCGGCGGTGCAGGAAGAGGCGGAGGAGCAGCTAGCAGCGCAGCATAACCGCTCCGTCATCTGCGTCGCGGGCAAGGGATGGCATCCCGGCGTGATCGGCATCGTTGCCGGGCGCATCAAGGAAAAGACCGGCAAGCCCAGCCTTGCCATCGCGCTGGACCCGCAAGACGGCACGGGCAAGGGTTCAGGCCGCTCCATCGCCGGGGTCGATTTGGGCGCGGCAATCATCGCTGCGCGCGAAGCCGGCCTGCTGGTCGCGGGCGGCGGCCACGCGATGGCCGCAGGTCTCTCGATAGAGGGGCAGCAGCTCGATGCCTTCGTGGACTGGCTGGATGAAAGGCTGGCCGGCCCCGTCGCAAGGGCCAGTGCAGAGCAGACCATGCTGCTGGATCTCTCCGTCGCCGCAGGTGGCCTTACGCCCGACCTGGTTGAGGCGCTGGAAGGTGCGGGGCCCTATGGCGTCGGCTGGCCCGGCCCGCGCGTGGCCGTTGGCCCTGTGCATGTTGTGAAAGCCGACCTGGTGGGCACCGATCACCTGCGCGTGATTGCCGCTGGCCAGGATGGCCGCAGCTTCAAGGCCATCGCGTTTCGTGCTGCTTCCACCGAAATGGGCCAGTCGATTCTCCACGGTGCAAGGGGCCGCAGGCTGTGGCTAGCGGGCCGTGTAAAAATCGACGATTGGGGCGCTCGTCCCGCGGCCGAACTGCATCTGGAGGACGCCGCTTGGGCGGACTGAAATAAAAGCCGCAATAATGTTGCAAACGGGGCTTGACCGCGCGCGAGCATCCCCCTAATTGCGCCGCTCCAACGCACGTGGCCCCTTCGTCTAGCGGTTAGGACGCGGCCCTTTCACGGCTGAAACACGGGTTCGATTCCCGTAGGGGTCACCAGCGTTGGATTTGCCTAACGATATGAACGGTAACTGCCCGCCCCTCGGGGCCGGCAGCATGTTCGGCATCACGGGCCCCTTCGTCTAGCGGTTAGGACGCGGCCCTCTCACGGCTGAAACACGGGTTCGATTCCCGTAGGGGTCACCATCCGCAAAAACCCGCCATAAATACTGGCCACGAAAATTGCCCGTGAAAACCGGACGGCAGCGTGCGCATCATGCGTGGATCATTTTCGATGCACGTTTGAAACTGTCACAATTCTCGCGCATGAGGCCAGTCCCATGGAAGGCTCGCGCATCCCGACTGCCGCTCTTGCACTCGCCATCGTCTCCGGCGTGGTGATGGTGTTTGCGGGTGTGTCCATTGCGCTGACGCTGGGTTTCGTGGGAATCTGGATACTGTCCTTCTGGCTGATCACCCCGCCTGAGCCCGAGATTCGCAATAAGCCCCTGGAGGCATTGCAGATCACGCGTTCCGGCATGCGCGACCTGATCGAACATTCCGGCCTGCCGCTGCTGCTGCTGGATAACAACCGCATCATCGTGGCGAACAGCAATGCGAGAGAGGCGATCGGCAAGCACATCATCGGGCAGGACGCGCGCGTGGCATTGCGGCATCCGGCAGCAGTAGATCTACTATCGCGTCCCGGCGGCGGCAGCGTTACCGTGCAAGGTCTTACCGGTCCCAAGAGCAACTGGCAGATGACCAGCCAGCAGATCGACGAACGCTATTCGCTGATCGAACTCATCAACCGCACGGCAGAGGCCGACGTGGGCCGCGCTCATACCGATTTCGTGGCCAACGCCAGCCACGAACTGCGCACGCCGCTGGCCAGCATCATCGGCTACATGGAAACGCTGGAAGATGAAGGCGCGGATATTGCGCCCAAGCAGGCCAGCAAATTCTACACCACCGTGCTGCGCGAGGCGCGCCGCTTGCAGACGCTGGTGGACGATCTGATGTCGCTCAGCCGGGTGGAAGCCGAAAAGCACGATCAGCCGCGCGAACTGCTGCGGCTGGCCCCGCTTATTCGCCAGTCAGCGCGCGATGGTGCGGGCCTCGATCGATTCGAGCGCGTTGCCATCGAGATCGAAGACGATTCGATTAGCGTGCGCGGTGACGAGCGGCAACTTGAGCAATTGGTGCGCAACCTCGTCGACAATGCGCTGAAGTATGGCGGCGAAGACGAGACCGTGGAGGTCGATCTGAAGCGCGGCGAACGCGATATGGCCGTGCTGACCGTGCGCGACCATGGAGAAGGCATCGCTCCCGAACACCTCCCGCATCTCACCCGCCGATTCTATCGTACCGACCCCGGCCGAAGCCGCGCGGCGGGCGGCACTGGCCTGGGCCTCGCGATCTGCAAGCATATCGTGGAACGCCATCGCGGCCGTCTGGATATCGACAGCAAGCGCGGCGATGGCACCAGCGTTACAGTGCGAATCCCGCTGGCAAACTAGCCGCTTCGCTTCGGCGAGCGAGGCCGTAGTGCCCTCCCCCTTTATCGACAGTCTATCCACAGGCGGATCACGCCTTGCGCGCGCATGTAACAAAGGCGTCATAATCGGGTCATAGCGGGCACACATCTTCGCAATAAAAGTGAAACCCGTTTGTCATGAAGAAGCTTGTCATCTCGGCCATTCTGGCTGGCACCGCGCTCACCCCCGCCGCTGCCGCGGCGCAGGATAGCCTTACGGTAGAGGAGCAGGTCGCGGCGCTTGCAGCGGAAGTTGCGCGGCTGAACCAGCGCGTAGCCGAACTGGAGGCCGAGCAGGCCGAGGCCCAGCCGCAGCAGGCCAATACCGCGGCGCAGCAGGCCGCCGTCGCGGCCCAGGTGGCAGAGATCCGTCAGGCTGCTCCGGCACCTGTCGCCAGCACAACTCCTGCGGAGATCGCGTGGGCGGGAGCGCCCGAGTTCGAGAGCGAGGGCGGATGGTCCTTCAAGCCGTTCGGTCGCCTCAATATCGATGCCGGCGTAATCGGCGCACCCGATTCCACCGGACGCGAAGATGGTTTCGGAAGTGAAATCCGCCGTGCGCGTCTCGGCATGAGCGGCGACATTCCCGGCGGCTTCGGCTACAAGCTGGAAGTCGATTTCGCAGGCAACGAGATTGCCGTGACAGACGCGATTGTCACCTATGAGGACGGCCCGCTGACGCTGACCGCAGGCCAGCATAACAATTTCCAGTCACTGGAAGAACTCACCAGCAGCCGCTGGTCGTCCTTCATCGAACGCGCCGCCTTCACGGATGCGTTCGGCTTTACTCGCCGCCTGGGCGTCTCTGCCGAGATCGACGTATCGGACGGCATCCTGCTGCAGGCAGGCGTTTTCACGAACAACATAGAGGATCAGGCTGGCGATACCTGGACGGGCGACGCGCGTATCGTTGCCAGCCCCACGCTGGGCGAAACGCAGCTGCACCTTGGCGCATCTGTCCACTACACCGACGTGCCCGATGGAGACAGGGTCCGCTATCGCCAGCGCCCGCTTGTGCATTTCACCTCGGAACGGTTCATCAACACCGGCAGTTTCGATGCCGACAGCGAGCTGGGCGCGGGCCTGGAGGCTGGCGTGATCAGCGGTCCATTCCACGCCGTTGGTGAAGCATTCTGGCAAACGGCGAATCGACCCGGCGCGCTGATGGACGATGCCACGTTCTTCGGTGGCTATGCCGAAGTCGGCGTGTTCCTCACCGAGGGCGACCGTCGCGGATATAAGGGGGGCAAATTTGACCGCACCCGGCCGGAGCGGCCTGTAAATGAAGGCGGCATCGGCGCGATCCAGATCAATGCCCGCTACGACCGGCTTGATCTCAACGATGCCGGGATCGTGGGCGGAACGCAGGATGGCTATTTCGCATCGCTGATCTGGGTGCCCACCGATTACACGCGTTTCACCATGAATTACGGCAGGCTGGACTACAGCGATGCCGCTTTTCCCACGGCCACCGGAGAGCGCGACTATTCAGTGGATGTGCTGGGGATGCGCGCCCAGATCGATTTTTGACCACACTCCACCACATGCTACCGCCATTCATGACAGCCGGGCACAACCCGAACGCATGAATGTCGCAATGACGTCATACAGCAGACCTAGCGGTCTGCCATCTGAACCGAAACGAGGACAATCATGACCCTGAACTTCCGTACCGCCGTATCGGCACTCGCACTTGTCGCACTGGCGGCCTGCAACAACGCCGGCGGCGGCGGCAACACGCGCGACACGGTGCGCGCTGTTGGATCCTCCACTGTCTATCCTTTCGCCACGCGCGTGGCGGAAAGCTTTGCCCGCAATTACGACTTCTCCTCGCCGATCATCGAATCGACCGGCACGGGTGGCGGCATGGCGCTGTTCTGCCAGGGCGTAGGCCCGGAAACGCCCGATATCGTGAACGCCTCGCGCCGCATGAAGGCCAGCGAGTTCGAAACCTGCCAGACGAACGGCGTGGAAAACATCACCGAAATCCAGATTGGCCTCGATGGCATCGCCTTTGCCAGCGCCACCAACGGCATCGATTTCGATCTGACGCCGGAAATCGTCTACCAGGCGATTGCCGCCAACCCCTATGGCGAAGAACAGACCAACGAGATGTGGAGCGACATTGATCCCTCCCTGCCGAACAAGCCGATCCTGGTTTACGGACCGCCTTCCACCTCGGGCACGCGCGATGCGCTGAACGAGCTGGTGCTGCTGGTCGGCTGCGAATCGGGCGAAGGCATGGCGGAGCTGGAAGAGCAGGACGAGGACGCTTTCGAGGCGACCTGCACCGAGCTTCGCAACGACGGCGCATATGTCGAACAGGGTGAGCAGGACAATCTGATCGTGCAGAAGATCGAGGGTAATGCCGACGCCATCGGCATCTTCGGCTTCTCTTACCTCGAAGCCAACTCCGACCGCGTTCACGGCCTGACCATGAACGGCGTGGAGCCGACCTACGAAAACATCGCCAGCTTCGACTATGTCGGTGCCCGTCCGCTGTTCATCTACGTGAAGAACCAGCATGTCGATGCCATCCCCGGTCTTCGTGAATTCGTGGCCGAATGGGCAGGCAACTGGGGATCGGACGGTCCGCTGGCCGAGGTGGGGCTTGTGCCTAATCCTGAAGACGCTATGGCGCGCAACACCACCGCCGCGAGCGAGTTTACTCCGCTCTCCGCTTCCGACTTCGAATAGGGAAACCTCATTGCGGTCATGTCGGTCACTACCCTGATCCTTCTTGTCCTTGGACTAGGGCTGGCCGGCTGGCTGGTCGCCCGCTCGCGCGCCGCGATGTTTCGCCGCGCGAGCGCCGACCACCGGATTGCCGCCCTGCCCGTCTATCACGGCTGGTATGCCGCGCTGTGGATCGTGGTGCCTACACTGCTGTTCGCATTGGTGTGGATGCCTATATCCGAACAGCTGATTATCCAGCACGTCCTGGCCAGCCCTGCGGCCGAGAACCTTCCCGCCTTCGGAATGCAGCGCGAAACGGTGCTGTCCGAAGCGCGGATGGTGGCGACAGGTGCTGCACCCGGCGTATTCAACCAGGACGCCGCTGCGCTGGTCGGCCCGTTTGAAGAGGCGATCTCGCGCTATTCCGTTATCGGCTTCGTCGTCACCCTGCTGGTGGCAGGTTCCGGTGCCGCCTTTGCATTCCTGCGGCTGAAGCCCGATTTCCGCGCCCGCACGCGGGTGGAGCGTATGGTGCTTTCCACCCTGCTGATCGCATCTCTGGTGGCTATCCTTACCACGCTGGGCATCCTTGCCAGCCTGGTGTTCGAGACGATACGTTTCTTCGGCATGGTGTCCCCGGTGGACTTCCTGCTCGGCACCAACTGGTCGCCCGATCCCATGAGCAGTGCCACCAACCCCGACGGCAGCCGCTACGGCGCGATACCGCTGTTCTGGGGCACGCTGTTCATCGGTGCGATCATCGCCATGATCGTGGCCATCCCGCTTGGCATGATGAGCGCGATCTATCTGAACCAGTATGCAGCGCCCCGGGTGCGCACCTGGATCAAGCCCGCGTTGGAGGTGCTGGCCGGTGTTCCCACCGTGGTTTACGGCTATTTCGCCGCGCTGACGGTGGCCCCCGCCATTCGCGACATCGCCCTGTCACTGGGCATATCCAACCCTTCCAGCGAAAGCGCGCTGGCAGCCGGACTGGTGATGGGCGTGATGATCATCCCCTTCGTATCCTCCATGGCGGACGATTCGATTGCTGCCGTCCCCCAGGCCATGAAGGACGGGTCGCTGGCCATGGGTGCCACGCAGAACGAGACGATCAAACGCGTTTTGGTGCCCGCCGCCCTGCCCGGCATCGTGGCCGGCATCATGCTCGCCATCAGCCGCGCGATTGGTGAGACGATGATCGTGGTGATGGCCGCCAGCTTCGCCGCCAATCTCTCCGCCAATCCGCTGGAGGCGATGACCACCGTCACCGTTCAGATCGTTGCCCTGCTGACGGGCGAAGGCAGCTTCGATCACCCCGCCACGCTGGCGGCGTTCGCGCTGGGCTTCGTGCTGTTCCTCGTGACGCTGGTTCTCAACATCATCGCGCTGCGTGTCGTGAAGAGGTTCCGTGAAGCTTATGAGTGACACTGCCCCCAAGATCCGCCCCACGCGCACCCCGGCTTTCGAAGAACGCCTGAAAAAGCGTTACGCAGCAGAGAAGCGGTTCAAGATCGCTGGCCTGTCCGCCATCGTGTTCTCCATGGCGGTGCTGGTGTTCCTGCTGGTCACCATGTCGATCAACGGCATCGGCGGCTTCCAGCGCGCCGAGATGAGCGTGCCCATAGATTTCACCCAGGCCGGCCTTTCGGTTGATCCCTCGCTTCAAAGCGAGAGCGAAACCGTTCGTTCACTCGAGGCGCAGGGCCTTCCCGCCGTGGTGGAATTCAGCGCCCAGCAGTCTTTGGGCGAAGATGCTGCCGAAGAATTGAACGGCGAAGCATGGCGCCTCGTTGGACAGCAGGTGGCAGAAGATCCCTCCCTGCTGCGCAGCGAAACCGAATTCTGGCTGCCCACGAGCGAAGCGCTCGCCAGTGCCTATGCCGGAGACGGCAATGCCGATCTGCAGCCGTTGGCACAGCAACTGGCAGAGCGCGGCGTGCTCGACAATCGCCTCGACCTTGGCTTCCTCGAACGTGCCGATGCGACGGATCCACAGCTGGTTGGCATCTGGGGTGCGCTAAAGGGTTCCATCCTCACGATGATCGTGACGCTGGCGCTGGCCTTCCCCATCGGTGTGCTGGCGGCACTTTACCTGGAGGAATATGCGCCCAAGAACCGCTGGACCGATCTGATCGAGGTGTCGATCAACAATCTGGCAGCGGTGCCTTCGATCATCTTCGGCCTGCTGGGACTGGCCGTTTTCCTGTGGCTGTTCCCGAACCTGCGTTCCGCCCCGCTGATCGGCGGCATGACCCTGGCTCTGATGACGATGCCGGTGATCGTGATTGCCGGCCGTAACGCGATCAAGGCCGTGCCACCGTCCATCCGCGACGGCGCGCTGGCCGTGGGCGCCTCGCCCGTGCAGGTGGTGTTCCACCATGTGTTGCCGCTGGCGCTGCCCGGCATCCTGACCGGCACCATCATCGGCATGGCCCGCGCCTTGGGTGAAACCGCGCCGCTGCTGCTGATCGGCATGCGCGCCTTCGTGGCCAGCCCGCCTGATGGCTTTACCGATAATGCCACCGTGCTGCCGATGCAGATCTTCCTGTGGTCGGACGAGATCGATCGCGGTTTCGTGGAACGCACCAGCGCGGCGATCATCGTGCTATTGATATTCCTCCTGCTGATGAATGGCCTGGCCATCTATCTGCGCAACCGATTCGAGAAGAAGTGGTGATGTCCGAAACAGCTGACACAACCGTAAAAGGCAGCCCGCTGGCAAGCCAGGCGCAGAAGTCGCTGGCGGACGAGAACGTCGAAACCGGCGAGCCGAAGATGCGCGCGCGCGGCGTTGACGTGTATTACGGAAACAAGAAGGCCATCGATAGCGTCGATATCGACGTCTACACCGAATATGTCACGGCGTTCATCGGCCCGTCCGGCTGCGGCAAATCCACTTTCCTGCGTTCGCTGAACCGCATGAACGACACCATACCTTCCGCCCGTGTTACCGGCACGATCGAGCTTGATGGCGAGGACATCTACGCCAGCGGGATGGACGTGGTGCAATTGCGCGCCCGCGTGGGCATGGTGTTCCAGAAGCCCAACCCCTTCCCCAAGTCCATTTACGACAACATCGCCTACGGTCCCAAGATTCATGGCCTTGCCGAAGGCAAGCAGGACCTGGACGAGGTGGTGGAAAAGAGCCTGCGCCGCGCCGGTCTGTGGGAAGAGGTGAAGGATCGCCTTACCGATTCCGGCACCGCGCTTTCCGGCGGGCAGCAGCAGCGCCTGTGTATCGCCCGCGCCATCGCGGTGGATCCCGAAGTGATCCTGATGGACGAGCCATGCTCCGCCCTCGATCCGATCGCGACTGCCAAGATCGAGGAACTGATCGACGAATTGCGGGGCCGCTATGGTATCGTGATCGTCACCCATTCCATGCAGCAGGCGGCCCGAGTTTCGCAGCGCACGGCGTTTTTTCACCTTGGCAATCTGGTGGAATATGGACACACGTCGGACATCTTCACAAATCCGGCTGAAAAACGCACACAGGATTACATCACGGGACGGTACGGATAATGGTCGAGCATACAGTCAAGGCATTCGACGAGGACATCACGCGCCTCAGGGGCCTGATCGCCGAAATGGGCGGGCTTGCCGAAGTGGCCATCCACGAAGCGTTGCAGGCGCTTGTCAACGGTGACGAGGAACTGGCCGCGGAAGTCGTAAAGCGCGACAAGAAGCTGGACGATCTGGAAACCGAGGTTGACGCAATGGCCGTTCGCATCCTCGCCCTGCGCGCGCCGATGGCGGACGACCTCCGGGAAATCGTCGCGGCGCTGAAGATCGGCGGCGTGGTGGAACGTATCGGCGATTACGCCAAGAACATTGCCAAGCGCGTTGGCCGTATCGAGGGACGCGCCCGGTTCGAACCCCTGCTGCTGTTGCCCGCCATGGGCGAAGTGGCATCGGAAATGGTGCACGACGTTCTCACCGCCTACGCCGCGCGTGATCCCGTGGTGGCACGCGAAGTGATCGAGCGGGACGACAAGGTTGATGCCTTCTACGACAGCATCTTCCGCAACCTCGTCAGTCACATGGTGGAGAACCCCTCCACCATCAGCAGCGCCGCGCAATTGCTGTTCGTCGCCCGCAATATCGAGCGGATCGGCGATCACGCCACGAACGTCGCTGAAATGGTGCATTATTCGGCTACCGGCTCCTATCCGAGCGACATCGAACGGTAATTTCACATAGCGTTCATTAGCCGGGCGCTTTGCAACAAATCTGACACAAGATTGAAATATCAGGGGCCCCACGGCATTCTTGACGATGCCGCAATCCCAAGGGGCCCCTAGTTCAATGTCCACGCCCAAACTGCTGCTTGTCGAAGATGACATCGCACTGGCCGAATTGCTGGAATACCGCTTCGAAAGCGAAGGGTACGATGTGCGCGTAACTGCCGATGGCGACGATGCCTTGATGCTGGCATCGGAAGACACGCCAGACCTCGTGATCCTGGACTGGATGATCGAAGGCACCAGCGGCATCGAGGTTTGCCGCCGCCTGCGCCGCAACAAGGAAACCGCCCACGTCCCCATCATCATGCTGACCGCGCGCGAGGCCGAGGATGACCGCGTGCGCGGGCTGGAAACGGGTGCAGATGATTATCTGACGAAACCATTCTCCCCGCGGGAACTCCTGGCGCGGGTTGCTGCCGTGCTGCGGCGCGTTCGCCCGGCACTGGCGGGCGAAACGATCGAGGCAGGTGATCTCAAGCTCGACCCCGTCGCCCACCGGGTGGAACGGCGCGGACGGCAATTGCAGATCGGGCCGACGGAATACCGCCTGATCAAGTTCTTCATGGAACATCCGCGCCGCGTATTCTCCCGCGGGCAATTGCTGGATGCCGTGTGGGGAACCGGCAGCGAGATCGAGGAGCGCACCGTGGACGTGCATATCCGCCGCCTGCGAAAGGCCATCACGATAGAAAACACGCGCGATCCCATCCGCACCGTGCGGTCTGCCGGATACGCGCTGGAACCTGTCTAGCGGCAGGCGCCCATTGCGGGGTTTCGGCCCTGGTCCAGATGCAGGTGATCGGCGTGGGCAGCATTGTATTGCGGTGACAGCACGGTGCCGAAACTGGTGCAGGCAGCGTCACGCGCGGCACGCAGGAATTGCGCCTTCGCATCATCGCCCTCCCAATCCTGCAACACGCTGATGCTGCGTCCGTCCGCCAGAGTGAAACCGGCGATGTCGATGGCGTTGCCGGTAGCGTGCTCGCTCCACGGTGCGCTGTCATCGCCATACATGCGGCGGCAGCTATAGGTGCCAAGCTGCTGAATACGCGCAACTTCACTGCCCAGTATCTCGCGCGCCAGCGGCTGCACATCCTTTTCCAGCCATAACACCATGCCGGCAGCAACGGGGCAGGTCATCTGCGGGAAGCGCGGCGCAAAGGGCATGGTGCCCAGCGTCAGGCGATCATCGCGGCGGCACTCCCCCTCGCCCGTGGCAGGCAGCGGTTCGAAGGCCACATCGCTGCGATCCAGCACCGCGCGGCAGCCGTCGATATCGCCGCGCAAGCCGGAAAGCTTGGTGGAGGTGGCCCAACCACGCTCGTCCCGCAAATCCAGCGGAGCCCAGGGGTTATGCTGCGGATTTTCTGCCAGGAACACGCGCCCGGCCAGCAGCAGGGCGACGATCACCAGGATCATTGCCAGCTTGCGGTCGTCGAGGGGCGGGATTGGCCATTTTCGTTTTCGGGTCACATCAATGAAAGTCACGTGACTTGGGAATGATCCTCGCATTGCGCGGATGGCCCCGAGGATTTGATCCTGGCGTATTGGGCAACTGGTCGATCAGGTCGCGCGGGCGAATGGCAGGGTTCGCGGGATCATCCGCTCCGCTGCGCAGATCGTCACGCGGATTGAGGCGCCCCGAAAGCGGGCTGTTCACGTGATCCGCACGCGCCACGGGAGCATTGAGCAAGTCGTCGGACAGGCGATGCAGATCCTGCGTCGCATCGGTCATGTGATGGGCGATGACGTGGATCACCTCGTCGTCATATTCCACGCGGCCGCGCACTTCCATCAGCCGCGATCCCATCACCACCGTGCGCTGCTTTTCCTTCAGGTCCGGCCAGACGACCAGGTTGATGACGCCGGTCTCGTCCTCCAGCGTGATGAAGCACACGCCCTTGGCGCTGCCCGGCCGCTGGCGGATCAGTACCACGCCCGCCACATGGACCATGGAGCGGAACTTGCGGGCGCGAAGATCGCAGGCCCGCACGAAGCCGCGCTCTCCCAGACTGGCGCGCAGGAACGACATCGGGTGCGCTTTCAGGCTGAGGCGCGTGGTCTGGTAATCGGCAACCACTTCCTCGCTCAATGGCATCCTCGGCAGGATCGCCCTGCCCCGTTCGGCGCCCTCGTCACGCTCGTCTGCATGGGCGAACAGCGGCAGGTCGCTGCCGCCCACCAGGCTGCGCGCATCCCACAAGGCCTGCCTGCGCGACATATCCATGGAGCCGAAGGCATCGGCGCTGGCGAGCCGTTCCACGTGGCCAACGGGCACGCGCGCCCTGTCACGCAGTTCGGCAACATCGGCGTAAGGGCCGCCATCCTCGCGTGCGGTGACGAGTGCCGCGGCCACGTGTTCGGGCAGGCCGTCCACCTGTCGCAACCCCAGGCGCATGGCGATATGACGATCCTGACGGCCACCCTGCACATCCCGCGCCGCACCGATCACTTCCAGCGTGCAATCCCATTGGCTGCGGTTCACATCCACCGGCAGTACCTCCACCCCGTGCTCACGCGCATCGCGCACGATCTGGGCGGGCGCGTAAAATCCCATCGGCTGGGAATTGAGCAGGCCGCAGGCAAAGGCTGCGGGAAAGTGGCATTTCAGCCAGCTCGACACGTAAACAAGGTGCGCAAAGCTGGCGGCGTGGCTTTCGGGAAAGCCGTATTCACCAAAGCCGCGGATCTGGTTGAAGCACCGCTGCGCAAAGTCGCGGTCGTAGCCGCGCGTCACCATGCGCTCCACCATCATGTCCTGAAGCTCGTCCACCATGCCCCGGCTGCGGAAGGTCGCCATGGCCTTGCGCAGCCGGTTCGCTTCCGCGCTGGAGAACCTGGCCGCATCCAGCGCGATCTTCATCGCCTGTTCCTGGAAGATCGGCACGCCCAGCGTACGCTCAAGGATGCTGGAAAGCTCGTCCGGCGGGCCATGTTCTGGCGATGGCGCGGGGATCTGCACCTGCTCCGCCCCGCGGCGGCGCTTCAGATAAGGGTGCACCATGTCGCCCTGGATCGGGCCGGGCCGCACGATGGCCACCTGGATCACCAAGTCATAGAACTCGCGCGGGCGCAGACGCGGCAGCATGTTCATCTGCGCGCGGCTTTCCACCTGGAACACGCCCAGCGAATCCCCCTTGCGCAGCATTGCATAGGTTTCAGGATCCTCGCGCGGGACGCTGGCAAGGCTCAGGCGGCGGTCATGATGCTGCTCCAGCAGGTCGAGGCATTTCCTGATGCAGGTGAGCATGCCCAGCGCCAGCACATCCACCTTCAGAATACCCAGCGCCTCGATATCGTCCTTGTCCCATTCAATGAAGGTGCGATCGGGCATGGCGCCGTTGCCGATGGGCACCGTCTGCGTCAGCGGGCCATCAGTGAGGATGAAACCGCCCACGTGCTGCGATAAATGGCGCGGCATTCCAACCATTTGCTCCGTCAGCTTCAGCACCCGCCGCAAATGCGGATCGCTGATATCCATGCCGGTTTCGGCGGCGTTCTTCTCGCTTACCTCCTTGCCCCATCCACCCCAGACGGTGCGCGCCAATGCGCTGGTAACGTCTTCGGAAAGGCCCATCGCCTTGCCGACTTCGCGGATTGCCATGCGCGGGCGATAGTGAATGACGGTGGCGGTCAGCCCGGCACGATGGCGGCCGTACTTCCTGTAGATATGCTGGATCACCTCCTCGCGCCGTTCATGCTCGAAATCCACGTCGATATCGGGCGGCTCCTTGCGCTCTTCGGAAATGAAGCGATCGAACAGAAGCTGGTGCTTGGCAGGATCGACGCTGGTAATTTCCAGGCAATAGCAAACGGCTGAATTGGCCGCCGACCCACGCCCCTGGCACAGGATCGGCGGATCCACGCTGCGCGCGTAATCGACGATATCCTTGATGGTGAGAAAATAGCGCGCCAGTTCCAGCTTGCCGATCAGCGCCAGCTCACGTTCCAGCGTTTTCTTGACCGTATCGGGCAAGCCATTGGGATATCGGCGTTTTGCGCCCTTCCAGGTCTCGCTTTCCAGATAGGCCTGCGGGCTCATGCCATCGGGATATATCTCTTCGGGATATTCGTATTTCAGCTCGTCCAGGCTGAAATTGCAGGCATCGGCCACGCTGCGCGCCGCGCTGATGGCATGCGGCCAGCGTGCGAACAAACGCACCATGTCCTCCGGCGATTTCAGATGCCGTTCGGCGTTGGCATGCAGCAAGTGCCCCGCGCGTGCCACCGTGGTCTTGTGCCGGATTGCCGTCATCACGTCCTGCAGGGGGCGGCGATCCGCCGCGTGATAATGTACATCGTTGGTGGCCAGCAATGACAAGCCATTGGCGCGCGCCAGCGCATCGAGGCGATCGATCCGCGCAATATCGTTGCCGGTGTAGAGATAGCTGGCGGCGAGATGTCGCAAGCCCGGCAGGCCGGCGGCGAGATGCGGCAGGATCTCTGACAAAGTGCCGGTCACGTGATCTTCGCGCTGCGTGCCATCCAGCGCCACCACGTTGCTGGCCCAGCCCGGCACCGTCAGCCTTTCACCGAAGTCGCGTGGAGGGACCAGGACAAGCTGAATGCCCTCGCCGTGCTGCGCCAGCATGGGCAGCGAAATGTCGCACACGCCCTTTTCCTGCCAGTCCCCATCCAGCGTGGCCATGCGACCGGCGGAGATCAGGGTGGTGAGGCGGCCATAGGCTTCGCGGTCTGCCGGATAGGCGAGAAAGGCCAGCCCCTCCACCGTTTCTATCCGGCAGCCGATGACGGGGCGCATCTTCAACGTCTTCGCCTCGCAATGGATGCGCACCACGCCAGCCATGGAATTGGCATCAGCGATGCCGATGGCATCATATCCAAGGGCGCGGGCGGTCAGCACCAGGTCCACCGCATCGGATGCCCCGCGCAGAAAACTGAAGCAGCTGACCAGCCCCAGTTCCACGAACGGGGCGCGGGCTGGCGCGTCTATGCCGTCAGGATCGAGCTCGATCGTGCGCTTGGGAAGAACGTCGCTATCGGGCACGTCACTCCACCAGTTCCCCGAGCCGCTCCTTCACCGCGGCGAGATCGGCGGCAAACAGCCGCTCCTGCTCCGCCTTGGCCTCGCCGTTCAGGCGCAGGAGGTAGGATGGGTGCGCCGTCACCCACAATTCACTGCCATCATCCAGCGGAATCGGTTCGCCGCGGGCCTGGGTAATGCTTACCGTCTTGCCCAGCATCGCACGGGCCGCGCTGGCTCCCATGGCCAGCACCACCTTGGGTTTCACGATGGCCCGCTCGGCCTCGTGCCACCAGCGGCACACGTCAATTTCCTTTGCCGTGGGGGACTGGTGCAGGCGGCGCTTGCCACGCTGCACGTATTTGAAGTGCTTCACCGCATTGGTGACATAGGTTTGGCTACGCTCGATCCCTGCCGTCTCCAGCGCGGCATCCAGCACCTGGCCCGCCGGGCCGACGAAAGGCTTGCCCGCCTGGTCCTCCTGGTCGCCGGGTTGTTCGCCCACGATCATCAAGGACGCATCGTCCGGCCCCTCGCCCATCACCGCCTGGTTCTCCAGCGAACCGATGGGGCATTTGCGACAGGCGTGGATCGCCTTGTCTATCGCCGCCAGCGTTTCGGGCCGGTCCTCGAATTGCATGGCGCCTGCATCAACCATTTCACTTTCCCGCTTCTGCGCGCCCGCCACCAACTCCGGGATGAGCGCGGCCTCGGGCATGTTCTTCCAGTACTTGCGGGGCATTTCCTTCAGCATCGCCCCGATCTTCAAACGCGCGGGGTTGAAGATGGATGCGTAATACTTGCGCCAGAGATCTTCGGCAGGATCGCCCTGCGGTGCATCCGATTTCTGCGCCGGACCGCTCTCTCGCAAGGTTTCGCCATCCCAGTGGATGCAGCCGCGCGGCGTGAGGATGGACCAGTGCATGTTGGCGAACCGGCGGACGAAAAAGCCCGCCTCGCGCCGCACGATATGATGATCGGGCTCGAACCAGGCGACGTAATGCTCGTTGCCGTCCTCGTCCTCCACCATGCGGAAGCGGACGAAGGCGTGCATCTTGTGCGCGTCGCGGCGCACCGACTTGTCCATGTCCTCCAATCGGCGAACCTGGCTATCGGCCTTGTCCTCCATCAACCGTGGATTGGATTGCAGCCGCCACAACATGGCATAAAGCAGGGAAAAACGTTCAGGATCAGAATGATGCGCGACGTTCCTTGCAATCGAGAGAAACCGCTTGCTGGCGCGGATTACGCGCGTGGCATCGTCCGGCACGGGCAATCGCCGATCACCGTGGCTGAACAGCGAGCCATTGCCGCCCGGCTCCACCCACGCCACGCGGTCGGGCGGAACGTCGCACTGCACCAGTTGCCGTGCCCGTTCCCGCCAGAAGGTGAAGTCGTCCGGCTCCGGCATGTGGACCACGAAATAGGTGCCCAGCTTCACGTGCTGCAGCGCAGTCATGCCGCGAACAGCTCCAGTTGCTCCTGCTTCGGCGCCAGCAGGCTGCGCAGGTCGGCGCGGTCGGTCAGCAAAGTAGGACGCCAGTCAACGGTACAGATGAACGGACGCACCTTGGCGACGGACACGGTAAGCTTTGCCACATCGTCCAGCCGCAAGCTGCGATGGCGCCGGCTGGCGAGGATCTGGCCAACGGCCCGTGTGCCCAGTCCTGGCACACGCAGAAGATCTTCACGCGGGGCGCGGTTCACATCAACCGGGAAGCGCTGACGAAACTTCAGCGCCCACGCCAGCTTGGGATCGATATCCAGCGGCAGGTTTCCATCCGCGCCGGTTGCCTGCATCACCTCGTGCGGGGCAAAACCATAGAAACGCATCAGCCAGTCCGACTGGTAGAGACGGTGTTCCCGCATCAGCGGGGGACGCTTCAGCGGCAATACGGCGCTGGCATCGGGAATGGGGGAGAAGGCGCTGTAATAAACGCGGCGCAGCTTGAAATTGCCGTAAAGGCGGCTGGCCTTGCCCACGATATCGCTGTCCGTCGCGGCATCGGCGCCCACGATCATCTGCGTGGACTGGCCGCCTGGCGCAAAACGGGGCGCATGCTTGAACCGCTTGCGCTCGTCCTTCGACTGGCGGATCGCCATCTTCATGCCGCCCATCGCCCCTTCGATCTGGCGCGAGTTCTTGTCCGGTGCAAGGCGCGTCAGCCCCGTGTCGGTAGGCAGTTCCACGTTGATGGAAACACGGTCTGCATAAAGGCCCGCCTGGTGCGCCAGATCAGGGTCTGCTTCGGGAATAGTCTTGAGGTGAATGTATCCGCGAAAATCGTGATCTTCCCGCAGGATACGCGCCGTTTCTACCAGCAGTTCCATCGTGTGGTTGGAACTCTTGATGATGCCGGAGGAGAGAAACAATCCCTCGATATAGTTGCGGCGATAGAAGGTCAGCGTCAGGTCCGCCACTTCCTGCGGCGTGAACTTGGCGCGCCGCACATTGCTACTCTTGCGGTTGATGCAATAATGGCAATCGAAGATGCAATGATTGGTCAGCAGGATCTTGAGCAGGGAGATGCAGCGACCATCGGGCGCATAGGCGTGACAGATGCCCATCCCTTCTGTCGAACCGACGCCCGTGCCGCCTTTGGAATTGCGCTTGGCCGTGCCCGATGATGCGCAGGATGCATCATATTTTGCCGCATCGGCAAGGATTTCCAGCTTTTGTATGGTTTCGAGCGGGGGCATCTGTTCCATATATGTTCTTTCACGCGATTCGCCAAGGCCATGCGCCTGGAAAGCGGGATTATGCGATGAACCGAGGCATTAACCACGGGTATTGAGGCAGATTTAACCACTGCGGTGCAAGCCGGTAATCAATCCGCAAGAGGGCTCTGCATGAAACTGTTCGCGCGCACGAAACCGGTCCCGGTGCCAGACCGTCGCAGCGGGCCGCGCACGCGCGTGGATTGCCTTGCCACCTTGCTGATGCCCAGTGGTGACCGGCCAGGACGGCTGTTTGACATATCTATCACCGGCGCGCGTTTCGTTACCGATGATCCGCCCGCGAAAGGTGTCAGCGCCATTCTCGACTGGACGCTGCACGAGGCGTATTGCACGGTCAGCTGGATAAAGCCGGGAATGTGCGGTGTGGAATTCGATCGCCCGATCCCGGCAAAAGCAGTGGCGGATCTTGCAGCCTCCACGTCAACAGAGCCGCGTATCGTACAGCCTTCCCCAACAGGACAGCCGGGCACGATGCACCCCCCGCCCACGCGTTTCGTCTGAAGGGCACGCGGCGCGGCCTGACCCTGACCATCACTGCTTCACGTCAAGATCCGCGTCTCAGCTTGCGGGAATGCGCACAGCCTCTCGCGGAACGCCGTCCACGCTTTCCAACCGCTCTACGGGCAGTTTGAACACCAGCCCGGTTTCCAGTTGCAGATCGTAGATCGCCCCAAGCAGTCCGGCCATACGACCTCCTTCCAGACTTGCACCGAGGGATCGCATTCCGATGGCCAGCCCTTCCCCCATGCTGCCGGTCCAGCGACCGACACGCACGCTAAGGGCCCTGCGTAGAACTGGCCCTCACGCGGCAGGACATATTCAGTCCATTGCCGAGCGATACCGGTCTGACGGTATTCTGCGGGCAGGGAATGGGTTTGATAGGGCTTCGGCTCTCTGGTAAACCAGCCCATGATCGCCCGCGCCACAGTGGTATTGCCCCCGCTGGGCGTCTCGGTCAGATCGAGCACGATCCGTTTGCTGTCGATGGCTTGCGCCATCATCGCATCGAAAGCCTCGATGGTGGCGCTGTCTCCCAGCGAATTGTTGAAGGTGATCGTTGCCACATCGCCATTTTGCGAAAGGCTTACCGGAGGCATCGGTTCGCGCTCGATCGAATACAGGCTGGGAAGCGTGACTGCGAGCCGGTTGCCGCCATCGGCAAAAGTCAGCTGGCGCTCGCGGTCCCGTCGTCCCGCGGCGAGAACCCGCGCAGCGAAACCGCGCGCCTCGGCATCGGGGTCGGCCAGTCCCAGATCGTTCCAGAACGCGGCGATGGCGTTTGCCGCGCTGTCGTCGCCGATATGCGTCAGCCTCATGCCCGGCAAGATACCCTGTGCAGAGGCCGGAGAACCCGTCCGCACGGCATCTACGATATAGTCCGCTTCGCGAGACACGATCCACAGGTCCGCGTAGGTCGGCACGACAGCCCAGCTGTCAGAGAATGAGCTGCCGGTAATCGCATGATGATCGCGCAGCACCAGCAACATGCGCTCTGCAAAGGCGAGCAGCGCGCTCGCATCGTCGACATCGGCGGCTTCGCGTTGCAGCACCGGGGTGAAGGGGATGGCCTCGCCTTCGAAACGATCGCGGTAGGCGTAGTTGTCCTCGATCTTGTCGACCATTTCGTACGCGGCGGCGCGATAGTCGGCTTCTTCCGCTTGCCGTGCGGCGGCGGGTGCGGCCAGGGCCGCAGCGATCATGACAGGTATCCAGCGCATGCCGTGGCGATAACGAAAATTGGAGTGATGGCAAATGCATGCCATTACCGATCAGGCGAACAGCCCCTGCAGATACCAGTCCGGCATTCCGCCGCGCCCGTCCGTGGCCAGGCCGCCACGATAGATCCAGTAGCGGCGCCCTGCCTCGTCCTCCACGCGGTAGTAATCGCGTAGCCGGGCAGAACCGCGCTCGCGCCACCATTCCGGTGCGATGCGCTCCGGGCCTTCCACGCGAGCCACTTCGCATACCTGGCCGCGCCAGCTGAAGCGGCGGGGATACCCTTCCGGCGCGGCGTAGAGCACGGAAATACGTTCGGGCCGATCGAGCAGTTTCAGGGGCCGTGTGTGGAAGGCAAGCTGGTGCTGTTCGGCAGGCTCTGGCTCCAGTGGTGGCTGCCAGCCCTGCGCACGTTCGGGAATGTGGCTGGCACGCGGCACGGGGCGCTGCACCGCGCCTTTGCCCAGCCGGGTGGTGAGCCGATCCATGCAGGCCGCCAGCGAAGTGCCGTGCTGCTCTGCCGCCGCTTCCAGATCGGCCTGCCCCAGCCCCAGCGGTTGCGACCATGCAGCGCGCAGACGCAGCATCTCTATGCCGAAACCTGCATCGATATCGTCCAGCCTCTCGGCAAACAGGCGGCACATGTGATCAGGATCGCGCGTAGCGGCTGCCATTTCCAGTTCGCGCACCAGCACTTCGCCATCCACGCGCCACATCCCCAGCTGCAGGCGGCGCGCGCCTTCTCCCTTCGCCTCCAGCGTGCGCGCCATGTCAGCGGCAAGATCCGTCACCACGGTATCGAGCAAGGCCCGGTGGCGAATGGGCTCCGCCAGACGGCGCTGCACCATCGGCGCGGTAACGGGCACGACGGGCAGCAGCGGTTCAGGCACGCGGCCCAGCAACTGGTCCATGCGGATAAGCGGATTGGCCGCCGGAGACTTGCGATTGCGAAAACGGCGCTGGATGGCGTCACGCCCGCTTCCCGTACGATCGCGCCCTTCCTCGATACCGGCAAGATCGCCCAGCCGTTTCAGCCCCAGGCGGCGCAGCACCAGCAACACGTCGTTATCCAGCCGCAGCGCCGCCACAGGCAGATCGGCAAGGCGGGATTGCATGTCATCGTCCGGGGAAAGGATAGCGCCTGCTGCGGCAAAATGCGCCAACGCCCATGCAGCGCCTGCCGTGGGCGCGATGGCGGCGCGCACGGCAAGGCCGCGGGCGGTGCAGCGGGCGGCTACATCGTCCAGCAGTCGCCGCTCCCCGCCGAAGAGGTGGGCCACGGCCGTCACATCCACCAGCAGGCCATCGGGTGCATCGATGGCGCTCCACGGGCCCCAGCGCATTGCCCACAGGGCCAGGCGTTCCAGGAAGGCAAGATCGCCTGCCGGATCGCTGGGGCGCACTTCCATGGCAGGGCACAGCGTGCGGGCATCGGCCAGCATCATGCCACTTGTCGCCCCGGCTTTCCTGGCCATGGGATTGGCAGCATCGATGCGCGGACCGTGCGCGGTTTCGGTAATCAGTGCCAGCGGGGCGGCATCGGCGCCTTCTCCCCGCGGGCAGCCTTCAGAGTGCCGCCAGCGATCGAGCGCCAGATCCGCGCACCAGATCGCCATGATCCGGCGCGGCGGCTGGCGCCGGGCTTGTGACGCTTTCTGCGGCAAGTCGTTCTGGCTCATCGCGCAATATCCATTCTCCCGGTGGGTGGGCACGGGCGCGGAACAGCTCTGCATGCCAGGCCGGGCGACCGGGTGCGGCAATGTTCCAGCGCGGCGGAGAAGACGGTGCACTGGCCAGTCGCCAGCGCATCCGGGCGGAACTGAGATCGGCTTGCGCATCGAGGCGCACCAGCAGCAGCGGGATGCCGTGTTTTTCCGCCGTCAGCGTCAGACGGCGAGAGGCGGTGAAATCCAGCGCGCGGGGATTGCCCGCGACCTCTCCTATCACCGCCGCCAGATCGCGGCAGCGCAGGCCTTCCTCCATGGCGAACAGCGCGTCCTCCGGCGTCTTGGCCGCAACATGCACCAGGCGGTGGCGCAGGTTCTCGGGAAGACCAGCGCGATATGGCCGCCCCCCAAGATTGATGGCGCGGGCATCCTGCACCCACAGCACGCTGCGCTCCTCCAGCAGGACGGCATCACTGCCTGTGCCGGCACTGGCGCTGCGTGTGTCGCCCGACTCAAGCGCCTGCCTGGCAAAAGCCAGCGCGGCCCCTGCCCCGACGCCTTGTGTGGCGGGGGCGAAAATTTCGTTGTGCAACGGCAATGGCGCGTCCGGCTGCCAGCGCGGATTGCGGGCAGCACGTCCGGCCAGCTCCGCCGCCTTGGCCAGTCCGGCCTTCGGCAATGTGCTGGTGTCCATGACGAATCGACTCCTATGTTCTTATTATGTTCCAGCACGGACCTTAGGGCAAGTCCGGAACTCTCCCCTATCCCTGCCGTTTGTTGGCCAAAGGAGAATTTTATGACCTCGACCAATGACCTGAAGCAGAAATTCTGGAAATCGCTGGCCGACAGCCCCTTCGTGTTCCTGGAACTGGATGCCGATCCGAAGACGGCCGTGCCGATGACGGCGCAGCTCGACAAGGATGCCAACAGCGCGATCTGGTTCTTCACCAGCAAGAATCATACCTTCGCCAGCGGCGGCCCTGCCACTGCGACCTTCGCCGGCAAGGGCCATGACATGTTCGCCCGCTTCAGCGGCACGCTAACCGAGGAACGCAGCCGCGAACGGTTTGAAGACCTTTGGGCCAAGCCTGTCGAAGCATGGTTCCCCGGCGGCAAGGACGATCCAAATATCCTGCTGCTGCGCATGGATCTTGGCCAGGCAGAACTGTGGAACAGCGACCTTGGCTTTGTCGACAATGCCAAGATGCTGATGGGCTTCAACGTTCGCGAAGACGCGCGTGAAGAACATACCGATACGGTGCTGTAAGCGACCCAAAATACCAACGAAAAAGGGCGCCGCTCATTCCCTGAGCGGCGCCCTTTTTCTTAAGTTGCAGCGGAAGCCTATTCGATGATGCTGGGAAACACGCCAACCAGCAGGATAGCCGACAGCGCGATCGGGCACAGCCAGCATACCAGGAACCGCCAGAACAGGTGCAGCGCGCCGCCCAGGCCGTTCTCGCTATCCACCAGCCGCTTGTTGGCGATCCAGCCGACGAAGATCGAGGTGAGAAGCGCGCCCACGGGCAGGGTTATCTTCCCGGTGAAGGTATCCAGCATGTCGAGCACGCCCAGCCCTTCGAACATCGGCAGGAAGCCGAGCGGATGGAACCCGGCCAGCACTCCTGTGGAAAGCGCGGAGAGAACGCCGATGATCGCCGCGAAAAACGTCACCATGCCGGCAGCAATAGGACGGGTGAACCGGAACCGGTCGATAATCCATGCCGTGGGCACTTCCATCAGCGCGACCGAACTCGTCAGTGCGGCAAACCCCACCATGATGAAAAAGAACAGGCCCAGCAGCGAACCGCCCGGAATCTCCTGGAAAGCGTGCGGCAGCGTCTGGAACATCAGCCCCAGCCCGCCATTGGGGGCAAGCCCGGCAGCAAACACGATCGGGAAAATGCAAAGACCGGCAAGCAGGGCCACGGTGGTGTCCGCCGTGGCGATGATGCCGGAAGTTGCCGCAAGGTTCACGTTGCGCCCGACGTAGGAGCCGTAGGTGATCATGCCTGCCACGCCGAGAGAAAGCGAGAAGAACGCCTGCCCGACGGCCGCCAGCATTACCGGCCCGGTCAGCCTTTCAGGCTCGAACGTGAAGAGGTAATCCAACGTCTGCTGCATCGCGCCGCCGAACATGCCGTAGATCGTGATGCCGACCAGCAGGATGAAGAAGGCAGGCATCAGGTAAACCGCCACCTTCTCGATGCCGCCCGATACGCCGCGCGCCACAAAGAAGATGGTAATGGCTAGGAATGCCAGATCGAGGATGACGGTCACGGTGCCATTGGACACCATGGCAGGGAAAATGCCCTCCACCTCTTCCACGGTCGAGCCGGCGAATGCACCCCCCGTGATCCCGGTGGTGAACAGATCGCCCAGGAACGTGCCGATGTAATAGAGCACCCAACCGCCAAGCACGCAGTAGAAGCTGAGCACGAGGAAGGCCGAGAACACGCCCAGGCTCGCCACGTGTTCCCACGCGGTGGAGCGGCGCGATTGCTCTGCCATCTTGCGGAAGCTTTCCGGAGCGGCAGCCTGGCCGTGGCGGCCAATCAGCGTTTCGGAAAGGAGGACGGGCAGGCCGATCAGGACCACGCAGAAAATATAGAACAGGACAAAGGCACCGCCACCATTCGCGCCGGCCTCTGCCGGAAAGCGGACGATGTTGCCCAGGCCCACGGCCGAACCTATTGCTGCAAGAATAAAGGCTGTACGCGACGACCAGCCATCGCGTGCCGGTCCCGATTGCGAAAGTGCCATGGATTTCTTCCTCTCGACCCGAAGTTGTGCCGTCATGCAATGAAATTGCGCCCGCGTCGAGGGGGGTCTTGGCGGCATCCACCTGCCATACATTGCCATGGCCTGCCCCAACGCGCTATCGCGCCGTCATCAATCGGTGAATTCCGGGTTTGGTCGAGACGATCGCGCCGCGCCGGCATACCGAGCAAGCAATAGACGCGAGAAAGAGCCCTCCATGTCCACCACCTTCCAGCTCGACACCTCGACAAGCCGCGCCAACCCTACCCCGCAGCCGATGCGCCGCCTGACGGTTCCGAAAATACGCCAGCGCAAGGTGGATGGCGTGACGGAGGAACCGCTGGTGATGCTGACGGCATACACGGCCCGCCAGGCGCAGCTGCTCGATCCGCATTGCGATCTGCTGCTGGTAGGCGATTCGCTGGGACAGGTGATCTACGGCTTGCCTTCGACGATACCCGTGACGATGGAAATGATGGCCAATCACGCCGCTGCCGTGGTGCGCGGCAGCTATCACGCCGTGGTGGTGGTCGACATGCCGTTCGGCGCTTACGAAACTTCTCCCAAAGACGCATTCGACAGCGCGGCCCGCCTGCTGAAGGAAAGCGGTGCCGCCGCCGTCAAGCTGGAAGGCGGAGAGGCGATGGCGGAAACTGTCGAATTCCTGGTGCAGCGCGGCATCCCAGTGATGGGCCATGTGGGCCTTACCCCGCAGGCGGTGAATGTGCTGGGCGGATACGCTGCGCGCGGTCGCAGCGATGCAGAAGCGGAGAAGATCGTGGGCGACGCGAAGGCTCTTGAAGAGGCCGGCGCATTCGCAATCGTGGTGGAAGGCGTGATTGAACCCATTGCCATCGCGGTGACAGAGGCTGTCTCCTGCCCCACCATCGGCATCGGCGCATCGGCACGGTGCGATGGCCAGGTGCTGGTTTCGGACGATATGCTGGGCATGTTCGAACGCGTGCCACGCTTCGTGAAACGCTATCAGGATCTGGCATCCACGATCTCGGACACTGCAGCCCAGTATGCGCAGGAAGTTCGCGATCGAAGCTTTCCCGGTCCAGACCAGCTGTACCAGCCAAAATAGATTTCGGACCCTATGCGCACCGCGCGCGTTCCCTGACCACGCTCCTACCACACTCCTCTAGCAACGGATCATCCACTCGCATGGCGACCCTGCTGCGTTTCTACAAATTCTCGCTCGTCTTCACTGCAGCCTGCTTTGCGCTCGGGCTCTGGTACGGCATATCCAGCACCGGCACGCTCGCCGGTGTGCTGGAAATCATGTGGATCATTTTCATCCTGTCGATCCTCGAGATTTCGTTGAGTTTCGACAATGCCGTTGTGAACGCGTCAATCCTGAAGGAAATGAGCGAGAAATGGCAGGAGCGGTTCCTCATCTGGGGTATCGCCATCGCCGTTTTCGGCACGCGCATCGTATTCCCGCTTGCCATCGTGGCAATCGCGGCAGGCATCGGACCGATCGAGGCGATCGACCTTTCCTTGAATGATCCCGAGCAATACGAGGCCATCGTATCAGGAGCCCATATCGGCATCGCCGGATTTGGCGGCGCGTTCCTCGCCATGGTGGGCCTGAGGTTCTTTTTCGACGCAGACAAGGAAGTGCACTGGATCGGCGTGATCGAGCGTAACCTTTCGAAGGTGGCGGTATTGCCCGCAATCGAGATCGGCACGCTCCTGCTGGTCCTGTGGGTCATCTCCCTGCAGCTTCCTGCAGAAGAATCGCTGACCTTCCTAACCGCGGGCGTGCTGGGCCTCGTCACCTACATCGCCGTTGATGCATTGGGTGAATATCTCAACATGCGCGAGGAAACGCGCAAGAATGCATCCGGCGAGATCATGCGATCAGGCCTCGGCGGCTTTCTCTATCTCGAGGTGCTGGACGCTTCGTTCAGCTTCGATGGGGTGATCGGCGCATTCGCACTGTCCAACAACATGATCATCATCGCACTTGGCCTGTCCATCGGCGCGATGTTCGTGCGATCCATGACGATCCACCTTGTGCGCAAGGGTACGCTATCGGAATACCGTTTCCTCGAACATGGGGCGTTCTGGGCTATCATCGTGCTGGGCGCCATCATGCTGACATCGGCGGTTGTGCACATTCCCGAAACGATCACCGGCCTGATTGGCGGCGCGTTGATCGGTATCTCCTTCTGGTGGTCCCTGCGTCACAACAAGCGCGAGGCGAAGGCTGTTGGCGAGGCGATTACGCCCGACTGAAACGGGCCGCCAGCGGGGCGGAGATTACCATCTGGACAAGGTGATAAATCAGCACCGGCAGCAGCACCAATCCGGCCACCGCAGGAGGAAACAGCAGGGCAGCGAGTGGCGCCCCCATTGCGATGCTCTTTTGCGCTCCTGCAAAAAGGAACGAGATGCGATCCGGCATCGAAAGTCGCAGCGCGCCGCCAAGAAGCCACGCGCCCGTGAAACCGATGGCCAGCATTGCCCCCACCAGCGCCAGCAGGATGACCCAGTCCAGCGGCCCGATCAGCGTCCACAGCCCCTGCTCCACCGCGCCAGAGAACGCGACATACACCGCAATGGCGATGGCGATGCGATCCATCCACGAAACGAGCGTGCGATTGTCTGCCACCTTCGCGCCCAGCCATCGCTGCAACACCTGACCCAGCACGAATGGCAGCAGCAGGATAAGCCCGATCCGCTCCAGCGCACCAAGATCCACGGCCGCCATCTCGCTGCTGGCCAGCAGTCCGATCAGGGGCGCGGTGATGAACACCCCCAGGATATTGAGCGCGGCAGCGGCGACCACGGAAGCCGCGACATTTCCCTTCGCAATGGAGCTGTAGGCCGTGGCCGACTGAACGGTGGAAGGCAGAACGCCAAGAAAGATGAAACCCATCGCGACGGATGCCGGAAGCACGGTCCCGCCCAGTCTGGAGGCGGCGATACCTGCCAGGGCCATCGCGCCAAACACCCAAAGCACCAGCGGCAGGAGAAAGCGGGCATTACGCATCCCTTGCACAACCTGTGCCCGTGGCAGGCGCAGGCCATTCAGGAAGAACAGCAGGAAAATCGCGATATCGGAGATGACCCGCGCGATTGCCCGCGCCTCACCCGTCACCGGTACGATACTGGCCAGCACGATCGCCAGCAGCAACAGGCGAACCAGCGGATCGAAGAGAGCTTTCGCGCGGGAGAACATGGCCGCGCCCTGTGCCTCCGGGCGGTCAGGTCTGCAAGTCGTATTGTTTTATGAGGTCGTAAAGCGTGGGTCGGCTGATCCCCAGCAACTTGGCCGTGCTGGAGATATTGCCTTCGCTGCGTGCCAGTGCATGGCGGATGACCTTGCGATCCGATTTCTCGCGCGCGCTTTTCAGGTTCAGCACCTGCGGATGCTCCTCCTCGCCGTCGTCCAGATCGAGATCGCCCGCGTTTACCAGCTTTCCATCGGCCATAATCACCGCGCGCTTCACCCGGTTTTCCAGTTCGCGCACATTGCCCGGCCATGCCCACGCGTCGATCGCGGCCAGCGCATCGGGGGCAAAGCCGTTGACGGCAGGGTTCATCTCGTTCGCAAACCGCTTGAGAAACACCTTGGCAAGCAGCGTCGCATCGCCGGGCCTTTCGGCCAGCGACGGGATCTTCACCACCACTTCGGCCAGCCTGTAAAACAGGTCCTCGCGGAAACGCTGCTCCGCGATCATGCCTTCCAGATCCTGATGGGTGGCACACACGATCCGCGTGTCGACGGGGATGGATTTACGTCCGCCGATACGTTCGATAGTGCGTTCCTGCAGGAACCGCAGCAGCTTTACCTGCAGTGGAAGGGGAATATCGCCCACTTCGTCCAGGAACAGCGTGCCGCCGTCGGCCAGCTCGATCTTGCCTTCGGTGGTTTTGACAGCGCCCGTGAAGGCCCCCTTTTCGTGGCCGAACAACTCGCTCTCGAGAAGGTTTTCCGGGATTGCCGCGCAATTGATCGCGATGAAGTTGCCGTTCCTGCGGTCGCTGGCGTCGTGCACGCCGCGCGCCAGCAATTCCTTGCCCGTGCCGCTGGCGCCCAGCAGCATGACGGAGACGTTCGTATTGGCCACCCGCTCTATCGTGCGGGCCACTTTCACCATCTCGGGCGCTGAGGTAATCAGGCCGCCCAGCACCGTGTTGCTGTCTCCGGCCCTGCTTGCGAGGCGGCGATTCTCCTCCTCCATCATTCGCAGGTTGAGTGCGCGCCGCACGATCAGGCCGAGCTGATCGATATCCACCGGCTTCTGGTAAAAATCATACGCCCCACGATCGATGGCCGTCAGCGCGCTTTCCCGCGCGCCATGGCCGGAGGCGACAATCACCTTGGTATCGGGCTTCAGCGCCATGATCGCATCGAGAACGGCAAACCCCTCGCTCGTTCCATCAGGATCAGGCGGCAAGCCGAGATCCAGCGTCACTACGGGCGGTTCTTCCGCTCGCAAGGCCGCGATGGCGCTATCTCTGTCGCCCGCGATGACGACTTCGAAATCTTCGTAGGCCCACTTCAACTGCGCCTGAAGACCGGCATCGTCCTCCACGATCAGAAGCTTGGGTTTCTTATCGGCCATCATGCAACCTCATCGATTTGCTGTCTGTTCTGTTCGTTGATTTTCTCGATCAGGTCGGCGGCTTCGCTTAGCGGAAGATGGACGAAGAACCGCGTGCCCAGCCCTTCGCGCGATTCCACCTCCAGCCTGCCGCCCATGCCGCGCACAAGCTCTCGCGCCTCGAATGCGCCAATGCCAAAACCGCCGGATTTGGAGGAGTGGAACGGCTTGAACAGTTTGGTGCGGATGAATTCGGGGCTCATTCCCTCCCCTGAATCCAGCACTTCTATCACCGCCTGGCCCGATTTCCTGCGCAGGTTGAGATGAACCGGCTCATCCGTCGTGCTGGCCTCGATGGCATTCTGAACCAGGTGAACCAGCGCCTGCTCCAGTCCATCGGCATCGGCGCGCACGTGGCAAGCCTCGGCATTGGACATCACCACGCTATGCTTGTTCCTGTACTGGGAGACGATGCGCGACAGCAGCTCGCCAAGTTCAACGCTCTCGCGCTCCTTCCCACCGTGGCTGCCATACCGGCCAAGCCGTGTGAGCAGGGCCTGCAGCTTGTCCGTCGAGTTACGCAGGGTGAGGATCATGTCTGCGCGAAACTCCGGCTTTTCGGCGTGTTTCTCGGCATTGCCTGCCAGCAGGGAAAGCTGGCTGGCGAGGTTCTTGATATCGTGCATGACGAAGGCGATCCGGCGGTTGAACTCGTCGAAACGCTGGGCTTCTCCCAGCGCATCCTGGCTGGTGCGTTCGGCCAGGTAGCTGGCGAGCTGCCTGCCAACCACGCGCAGCAGGTCGAAATCTTCCCAGTCCAGCCGCCGTGCAACAGACGGGCGCGCCAGCACCACGACACCCACGAGGCGCTCGTAATGCAGCAGCGGCACGAGTGCCCAGCTGCGATCGTCTTCCATAAGCCAGTGGGGCGTAGCCACCAGTGGTACATTGTCGGCCGTGCCGGCGCGCAAATCGTCCAGATCGACGATGAACTGGTTTTCGGCGAGGAACCTCGCACCAAGCGTATCGATGGCTTCTGCGGGCACATCGGCATCCGGCCATTGCCAGCGGGCCTCCAGGGAAAGGCCACCTTCCTCGCGGGGGGTCAGCAGCAGGCCTGCCGGACTGTCGGTAATGTCGGCCACCGCCTGCACCGCGCGTTCCGGCAGCGGCGCGGACTGCGGACCGGCGCGGCCGATCGTCTCGGTGAAGCGAAGCCATTCGGCGCGGTAATCGTAACGATGCTGGAACAGGTTCTTCGAAAGCGTTACGCGCAGCCATCCACGCAGTTTGCTGGACGGCAGGATCGTCAGCGCGATGACGCTGGCAAGAAGGATGAAGCCTGCCTGCAGCATCCGGCCGTAATCGCTGCCCATGTAGGCAAGGCCCTGCGCAATCACGACCATCACGGCCAGATAGGCGCCTATCAGCAGCAGCGAGAAAGACTGGAACGCAAAGCTGCGAGATGGGCGGAAACGCAGTTCTCCGCCGGTGCGCACCGTACCCATCGCGAACAGGAAAACGGCCACCGCCAGTGCCAGACTGCGCAGATCCAGCAGCAGCGCCGGCAGCGCGCCATCGAGATAGGCAACCGTATAAAGGTTGAGATCGTAGAGCCACAGCACCGCCAGGCCGATGGCAGGCCAGCGCAGCGTCTCCCTCGCCTGCGCAGAAGCCCCGGCATAAAGATTGTGCACCAGCACCAGCGCGCCAATGCAGAACAGCAGGCGGAACGAGAATGCAAATTGCATCACCAGCACTTCCGCTCCGCCCGTTTCGGCAAACCGGATGCGCACGGCGATAAGTGCGAATTGCATCAGTTCGACAAAGGCGAGGGAAAACACCACCGGACGGATCGGGCCGAGGCTGAGGTTGCGCTCGTCGTGATCGAACAGCCGGTAAAGCATCCATAGCCAGGCAAGGTTGCTGACAATCGCCAGCAATCCGGTCGCCATGTTGCTGCGGGACAGGCCGATGATGGAAAATGCCCACAAGGCAGAGCAGAACAACGCAGCCGCGCAGGCATTGATTGCCGGACCCTGCGCGCGCTGGCTGGTGGCCAGCCACAACGCCAGCGCCACCGCCGCGCAAGCTGTTACGAGGTAGGCCAGATAGACCGCCATCTCCCACAGAGAGAACATCAGCGCGCCCCCTCCGGCCAGATGATCACGCGCAGGGTCTGCAGCATGATAAGCAGATCGAGGAAAGGCGTGTAGTTCTTGGCGTAATAGAGATCGAATTCCAGCTTGTGGCGGGAATCCTCAATGCTGGCGCCATAGGGATAGTTGATCTGCGCCCAGCCCGTGATGCCCGGCTTCACCATGTGGCGTTCAGCGTAATATGGCAGCTTGTCCTCCAGATCGGCGACGAAAGTGGGCACTTCGGGCCGCGGACCGACGAAGCTCATATGGCCTTTCAGCACTGTCCAGACCTGCGGCAGCTCGTCGATCCGCACCTTGCGGATGAAGGCGCCGACACGGGTGATGCGCGGATCGCTCTTTTCCGCCCATTTCGAGCCGTCCTTCTCCGCGTCCGTCCGCATCGATCGCAATTTCAGCAGTTCGAAGGTCTGGCCGTAGCGGCCCACGCGCTTCTGCCTGAAAAATGCGGGCCCTTCGCTATCGAGCTTCACGATTATCGCGAACACTGCGATGATCGGGAAGGCCAGCACGAGCAGCACCCCGCTGGCGACAATATCGAAACCGCGCTTCGCAACGGACGAGATCGCGCGTCCCGAGGAGAAGCCATCGGAAAAGATCAGCCAGCTGGGGTTCAACGTGTCGAGGTCCACGCGGCCCGTCTCCCGTTCGAGGAAGCTGGAGAATTCGTTGACATGAACGCCTGTCGTCTTGACGCGAACAAGATCTTTCAAAGGCAGCGCATTGCGGCGCTCTTCCAGCGCCAGCACGACTTCGCTGGCCCCCATGCGGGCGACGTAGCCTGACAGGTCCTCGATCTCGGAACGTTGGACAGCTTCCGTCACCTGGCTGCCCGCACCCGTCATGTCCACAAAGCCGACAACGGTAAAACCGCTGCCTTCCTTGCGCGAAAGATCCTGCAACCTCTTGGCACGAAGCCCCGCACCCAGAACCAGGATGCGGCGACGAAAGGCCGACGTGCCAAGGAAAGTTCCGGTAACGATCCGGTTCAACACCAGCAGGAAAATCGCCAGCAGCGCCGCGTAAAGCAGGACGGAGCGCCAATAGGTTTGGCCGGGCAGGAGAAAATCGGCCACCGCCAGGCCAAGCATCGCAAGACTTATTGCCACCAGGATGCGCGCGCCCGCGAAGCGTAGCGATCGCAGCGCCAGCGGGCCGTACACCCCTACCGCGATCATCGCAGACAGCGTGACGAAGGCAAAACCGACAAGCGGGAGAACGCGGTCATCGAAAAGACCCGCGTCGGTATCGATCTGGCTGGTGCGGAAGGTCCACGCCAGTTCTGCAGCGAGGATGAGCAACAGGAAGTCCAGCGCGCCCAGCAGGAGCACGGCATGGGGTATGTAATGTTTGAAGAGTCGGATCATTGCCGCAACCGTTGCTCACCGGGGAAATCACCGGTGAAACGGGGTTAACGGCGAGATGTGAATTGTCGGTAAACTTTACACCTTGCGAAAGCGAAGGTGGTTCTCGGCCCTACGATCCGCGATTACATCCCGTAGGTGACAGCCAGCAGGTAACTGAGCGTCACAACCATGATTAGCACCAGAGGCACCCCGGTTCGCAAGTAATCGGGGAAGGAATAACTGCCTTCCGCCATGATCAGCATGTTCGTCTGATAAGCGATGGGCGTCGCGTAGCAGAGATTGCAGCCGAACAGCACGGCCAGGATCAGCGGCTCCTGCGGCAGGTTAAGCTCGGTCGCGATGCTGAATGCGATGGGCGTGCCAACCGTTGCAGCTGTTGCGTTGGACGCGAAATTGGTCAGCACCGTCACGAAGATCATGATCGCGGCAACCACGCCCGCGGGCGGCAGGTACTGGAGGCCTACCGACAGGGATTCGCCCAGCCAGCCCGCAGCCCCGCTGTCGAGAACGAAACGGCCGATCGCGATACTCGCCGCGACCAGCACGATCACCTGCCCCGACAATGCGCGCCCCACCCTGTCGAACTTCACGCAGCCGGTCAGGAACATCAGGATTGCGCCACCCAGCGATGCGATCGCGATGGGGAGTATGCCGATGGAGGCAAGACCAACGGATACGCCCATGATCGTTGCGGCCAGCCAGGCTTTCGCACGGCGGGGCACTTCGCGCTCGCCTTCCAGCTGCAGAAGGCTGTCGCCCTGGATAAACTCGGAAATCGCCTCGCCCAAGCCCATCACCAGCAGAACGTCGCCTTCCTGGAAGCGAAGTTCGGTACCGGTTTCCTCGTTCTCGAAACGCAGCGGTCGGTCCGGCCGATGGATGCCCAGCACGGCGGCACCATAGCGATCCGCGATGCCAGAGGTCGCCAGCGTGCGCCCTATGAGGCGCGAATCGCTGGTGACGACCATCTCCACGACCTTCATGTCCGCCCTGCGGTCTGAGGCCTGGCGCTGGATCTGGTCCACCACCCAGCCAGGCGCGATTTGCCCCTGTAGCACCCTGATCGCATCTTCCAGCGCATCATGCGTGCCGGAAATGCGCAATCGCTGGCCTGTGGCGAAAGGTCCGTCTGGCCGCTCCTCAAAACGGAAATCGTCGGGCAGCATGTCGACGACCTCGTCAAAATGCTTGCCGTTGAGGTTGCTGCCCGGCGGCACCCGCAAGCGGGTGTGAAACCAGCGTTTGTCGTGCCCGATTTCCGGGCTGTTGTCCCGCAGCATGCGCGGCATCACCAGCCAGATGTATGGCAGCGCCACGAGAGACGCCATCAGCACAATCGGGGTGAAGTGGAACACGCCCATGCGCGGCATGCCAAGGTCGACGGCAATCGCCACCACCAGGATGTTGGTGGATGTGCCGATTGTCGTGGCGAGGCCACCAAGGAGGGATGACGCGTTGAGCGGCATCAGCGTTTTGGACGCCGGCATCGCGCCGCGTGCAGCCAAAGTTACGAAGATCGGGATCAGCAGCACCAGGACCGGCGTGTTGTTCACGCCCATCGACAGAAAGAAAGCGAGGACAAGCGACAGCAGTAGTCCGGTTTGCAGGTTGAACTTGAACACCCGCTCCAGAATCCGTGCCACCGGCTCCAGCGCGCCTGTCACCACCAGCCCTCGGCCCATCACCATCAGGGCGCAGATCGTTATCAGGGCGTAGTGGCCAAAACCGGCGAAAGCCAGTTGCAGCCCATCGGTCGGCTGCGTGTGCGGCATCGGATAGAAATACAGCCCCACCGCGATAATCGCGATCGCCAGCAGCGATACGATTTCTATCGACATCCGGCCGCGCACGAAAAGGTAGAAGACAACTACCGTGAGGGCCATCGCCGCAGAGGCGTGCAAGGAAGGAACTTCGATCACGGTTGCTGCAGTAAATCCCAAAGCGGGCGGACAATATCAAGCGATTTCGCCGCGAACCCTTCGATACGGGATGCTGCCAGTCTGGTACCTCTGGCCGGACTCGAACCGGCACTTCCGAAGAAACTCGATTTTGAGTCGAGCGCGTCTACCAATTCCGCCACAGAGGCGTGCCAGACAGGACAGGGCGCTTAGCGTTACTTTCGCACGGCTGCAAATGCTTATCGGCGCGGCGGCACCTTACCTGAGAGCAGCGGCAATCTGCTTGTGCAGGCGCGAATGCATCTGGTCGTTACCGGCAATCACCTGCTTGTCGCAGATGGGCAGAGAGCGGCCGCGATAATCGGAAACGAAGCCACCTGCCTCGCGCACCAGCAGGCATCCCGCAGCGGTATCCCAGGGGGCAAGATCGCTTTCCCAGAAACCGTCGTACCGGCCGGCTGCCAGCCATGCCAGATCCAGCGAAGCGGCACCGAAACGGCGGATACCGGCGACTTTCGGGCCGACAGCACCGAAAATGCGCGACCATTCGGCGAAGTCGCCATGCGCCTGGTAAGGCGTGCCGGTGGCGATCAGAGCCTCGTCCAGCTGGCGGCGACCGGACACGCGCAGGCGCGCGTCATGCAGCCACGCTCCACGGGATTTCTCTGCCCAGAAGCTCTCGTCCGTGATTGGCTGGTAGATCATGCCCGCAACCACGTCGCCCCACTCGTCGCTGCCAAGCTTGCGCTCCTGCACGGCGATGCTGACCGCGAAATGCGGGATCCCGTGGAGGAAATTGCTGGTGCCATCGAGGGGGTCGATGATGAAACGCGGCTGGCCCTCGTCGCCGGGAAGTTCGCCGGCCTCTTCCATCAGGAAGCCCCATCCGGGACGCGCGACCTTCAACTCGTCCCACAGGATGCGTTCCGCCGCCTGATCGGCCTTCGAAACGAAGTCCGAAGGGCCCTTGCGGCTGACCTGCAAATGCTCGACCTCGCCGAAATCGCGGCGCAGCCTGCCACCCGCCTTGCGGGCAGCCTTTTCCATCACGCGGATGAGACCTGAAATAGCAGCCATTTGGTTTTAGCCAGCCTTCCCGACGTAAGTCTGCTCGTAAACGTCCACCACGATGCGCGTGCCGCTTCCGATATGCGGCGGCACCATGATGCGCACGCCATTGTCGAGCACGGCGGGCTTGTAGCTGGAGGATGCCGTCTGGCCCTTGATCACGGCATCGGCCTCGACAATCTCAGCCTCGATCTGGTTCGGCAGCTGCACGCTGATAGGGCGTTCTTCCCACAGTTCCAGCTGCACCTGCATGCCGTCCTGAAGGAACGGTCGCGCATCGCCCAGAAGATCGCTGGGAAGGCTGATCTGTTCGAACGTGTCGCCATCCATGAAAACCAGCATGTCGCCATCTTCATACAGGAACTGGTATTCCTGCGTTTCCAACCGCACCTTCTCCACCGTGTCGGCGCTGCGGAAGCGGACATTGGTCTTGCGGCCATCGATGAGATTCTTCATCTCGACCTGCATGTAGGCACCGCCCTTGCCCGGCTGGGTGTGCTGAATCTTGGCGACTTTCCAGATGCCGCCTTCATATTCGATGATGTTGCCGGGACGGATGTCCACGCCGCTGATTTTCATTGCTACACGCCTCGAGTGTTTTCGGGATTGCGCGCGCCCTACCCGAGGGCGGCCCCGGCGGCAAGACGGGAGGAGCCTGCCAGAGACTTATTCATGACGTGCTAAGCGCGCGCTGCTATATGCGCCGGCCATGAACAAGGTCCTGTCCCTGCTTGCGGCAACTGTCGCTTTTGCCACATCCCCTGCGTTGGCGCAGGGCGATCCGAGCACTGTAGCGCGCGGTTTCTACCTCTGCGAAATGCCCGGCGATGCCGGAACCGCTGTGGGCCTGGAGCAGCCGGAAGAAAGCTTCAGCATCATCAGCGCCTCGCGATACTCATCGATGCAGGGCGAAGGCATCTATCTGCGAAGGGGCGACCGGCTGATCATGACGAGCGGCCCGCGCAACGGCGATACCTACCAGATCGTGAGACGCGGCTTTCTGCGCAAGATCGTGGATGATGCGCCCAGCCGACTGCGCTGCATCAGGCAGGCACGATAAACGCTGTTATCGCTGCTCCACCAGCAGTGGATAGGGATTTACAGAGTTCGAAGGCTCCCACCATTCGGCGGTGGCCGTGGTGCGCATCACCTCGAAATGCAGGTGCGGCGCATCGGGATCGGCATTGCCGCTGGAACCGACCGTACCCAGACGCTGCCCGCGCCTGACTTGCTGGCCTTCGTTCAGGCCCTGCGCGTATTCCGCCAGATGAGCATAATAGTAGATCGTCTCGCGATCTTCCGAACGGACGTAAACTGTGTTTCCGCCCGCGTCCGATCGAAACAGACGTTCTATCTTGCCGGGTGCCGCTGCCACGACTGACGTGCCTTCCGGCGCCATGATGTCCAGGCCCTGGTGCAGCCGCGTTCCGCCGCCACGCTCGTCGGCAAAGGTATCGATCAGATCGGTAGCCGCAGCGTTGAGTACGGGGATCACCAGCGTGGATGTCTCGCTTTCGGGCGGCATCGACACCGTCTCGCGCTCGCCCCCGATATCGACGCCGCTGTCCTCCTCTTCGGGTTCTGCCTCACGCTCGGCCTTTTGCTTCGTGGCAATCTCGCGGTCGATCTGCTCGCCTTCCGCGCGGTCCAGCACGAACGCGCCCGCCACGATCCATGCCGCGGAGACCAGTGTCGCTGTAACCGCGGCGACCTGCGCTTTTTCTGCAAAAGATGATGCCATCAGGCTTGGAATATAACGGCTGTATCCGTGCTGACCATACCTGCCAGCCGCGCTGCATCCCAATTCGTCAGCCTGACGCAGCCGTGGCTCTGCACGCGCCCGATGGTTTCAGGGGCGCTGGTGCCGTGGATACCGTAGTGTTCCTTGGTCAGATCGATCCAGACGACACCCACGGGACCGTTCGGTCCGGGCGGCAGTTGCTGCTCTTCCTCGTCGTCAGGCACGTCCCAGAACAGTTCCGGCTGGTAGGAGAACGGCGGATTGCGGCCCACGCCGGTCACGCTCCATTCGCCAACCGGCAGCGGATCGTTTTGCGACCCCGTGGTGACGGTGAACATTACCACGAGATTGTCGTCTGCGTCGTAGCCTTTTAGCCAGCCTTCCGATTCGTCCACCACGATCCGCGCGACATCCGGTTGCTCGGTACCGACACCTAGCGATGCGAGGGTCTGCTGCCAGCCCTTGTTCTGAATCGCGCCGGGTTCGATCCGGTCTGCACCGATGTTCGGCACGCGGATCTGCTGCCCTGCCGCAAAGGTGCTGGATTGGCTGCTGGAAGCCGATGCTGAGCCACTTGGCGTAGGGGTAGGAGTTGGCGTTGCACTGGCAGATGCCGATGCGCGCGGCGTCGGGGAACTGCCAGCCGAAGGGCCCGTCGCGCCCGCCGGGCGGCCATCGGGATTAAGCTCGCGAAGCACGGCCACCGTCGTGTGAAAACGTTCGGCAATCTTCTCGTCGAGGCTTTCGTAGCCCATGCGTTCGAGTTCGGCCTGCTCTGCCGCATCGTCGGGAATATCGACATAATCGACATCCCCCCAGCTGGCAGGGATCGTTACCACACGGGTCGCAGGGATGCGTGACCATTCGGAGAGCGCTTTTTCCGTTTCGTCATCCAGCTCGCCGGTGACGTCCAAATCGTTCGCCTCTTGAAACCCCATCAGGGCATTCTTCGTCGAGGTTCCCATCTTGCCGTCGATCACACCGGGGCCGAACCCCTGGCGATCGAGCACCACCTGTGCCTGCATGACGGGTCTATCCTGCGGATCGGCAATCTGTGTACCTCTGGTGGAGGTGCCATCCATCGCCCCTTCGGACCCTGCATCCATCGAAGCGCCATCGCGCGAAGCCGAGGCGTACTGATCGTCGCTGGACGCCATGGAATCGGCAAAATTGTCTTCGCCCATGGGTTCATAACCAAGCTCGGAGTTCCAGTCGCGCTCGGCAACCTGGGTGGCTTCGGTCTCCGGCGCGTCGGTTTCGCGAACGTCGCAGGCAATCAATGGCAGGACGGCGATAATGGCGAGATATTTGCGAGACATTGCGGCACCTTGTTCAGACACAGGGCTGGTGCCCTCGCGTGTCTGAACCCGCGAACGACGCTTTATTTCCTCGCGCGGCTGCTATTCGCGCAATATCTTTGCAAATGCACTGACGGCCTCCGCTTCGTCACCGCCCCAGACCGCATGCGAAACGGCGAGGAAATCCGCGCCTGCCTTCACGAGTGGCTCGCAATTGGCAGGCGTGATGCCACCTATCGCCACGCAGGGGATCTCGAACAGCTTGCTCCACCATTCCAGCACCTCGGGTTCCGGCCGATGCTCGCTCGGCTTGGTTTCGCTGGGGAAGAACGAACCGAAGGCAACATAATCCGCGCCCGCTTCCCCCGCTTCCATCGCCAGGTGACGGCTGGCGTGACAGGTGATTCCTATCTGCATGTCGCTGCCCAGTTCCTCGCGCGCGTCGCGCAGATCGCCATCGGACTGGCCCAGGTGCACCCCGTCCGCCTTCAGTCGCCGTGCCAGCGCGATGCTGTCGTTCACGATAAAGCCGACGTCGCGCGCCCGGCAGATTTCCAGCAGCGGCTCCGCCAGACGGGCGGCCTGGTGCTGGTCCATGTCCTTCACGCGGAACTGGAATGCCGTGACGAGATCCGGCCCTGCGGCAAGGGCGCGATCAAGCCGGTCGGGAAAGTCGCCACCTGTTTCAAGCGGCGAGATAAGATAAAGCTGGCAATCGGGTCCGTTCATTGTGTGGCCAATAGCAACAGCCTATCGAAGCACAAATGCTTATCCGTCTCATCACGCTTGCCGCAGCTGCCCTCGCCCTCTCCGCCTGCGCGTCAATGGGGAGCGAGGACATCGATTGCGATGGCCTGCCATGCGTCGCCATCGGCGAAGCACTCGAAAGCGGCGGAGCGACGATCACGCCGCTTCGGGTGGTGGAAGACAGCCGCTGTCCGGTGGATGCGGAATGTTTCTGGGAAGGCCGCCTGCGTGTCGCCGCACTCGTGCAGCAGGGCGGGCGGGAGCGCGAGGTAGAGTTGACCCTCGGTTCGGCAACTCCGGCGCTTTCGGGCAATGTGCAATTCACGAAGGCCTTGCCGGAAATGCGCGCGCAAACGCCCGAAATCCCGGCCAAGGCCTATCGCTTCAACTTCACCTATGCGGCGCATCTGCTGGACGCGCCGCGATAGCGCATCAGCAGACGGAAGCAGCGCAGATCGAATCGATCGCCTTGCCCAGCGTCGCATCGAATTCCTCGTCGCTCTGCTGTGCGCGAAGATCCTGCAGCATGGCGCGGCTGAAACTTGCGATCATGCCATCGTTCCTAGCCAGCTTCTCGCACGCTTCCTCGGTGGAATAGCCGCCGGACAGCGCAACCACGCTCAGCACCTTGGGATGATCCACCAGTTCCTTGTAGAGGTTGGCGTTCACGGGGATCGACAGCTTCAGCATCACCTGGCGATCATCCGCCAGCGTATCGAGGTTCTTCAGGATCTCGGCCTTCAGAATCTCTTCACCTTCGGCGCGATCGTCGGCGGTGATGTCGTATTCCGGCTCCAGGATCGGCATGAGGCCTGCATCGATCACGCGGTTGCCCACTTCGAACTGCTGGGCCACGATGGCGGCGATCCCGGCGGGATTGGCGGACTTGATGACAGAGCGTTCCTTGGTGCCGAACATGCCCTTCGCAGCAGACTTCTCCAGCAGCGCGTCCAGCTTGGTCAGCGGGTTCATCAGTTGCACGCCGTTCTCTTCGTCGGCCAGGCCCTGGTCGATCTTGATGAACGGCACCACGCCGCGATCCTTCAGCGCATCCGGGGTTGGCTTGCCGTCGACTTCGCCATCCATCGTCCGCTCGAACAGGATCGCACCGATGACCTTGCCTTTCGCAAAGCTGGGAGCCGTGATCACCCGGCTGCGCATTTCGTGGATCTTGGCGAACATTTCCTCATCGCCAGACCACTCGCTGTCGTCCACACCATAGCCGCGCAGCGCCTTCGGCGTCGATCCGCCGGACTGGTCCAATGCGGCGATGAAGCCGTTGCCGCTGGCGATCTTGTCAGTCATTTCCTTGGTGTTCATTCGGAAGCTCCTCAACTCCGGATTGGATATGTGAAGGCTCCTATGCTGCGCTGCGAAGGAGTGCAAGAAGCGCAAGGCGGCGTTCCGTCCGAATGCGGAACATCGTCCCGGCTAAAGCTTTGCTCGATGAGAAACGCAAGGAGACAAGCTGTGGCACTGAATGAAAAGCAGGACGAAATCTGCACCGGATGCGAGATCGATTTCTCGGACCTGAGAGCGGTAATGTTCAATGCCACGCTGAAGCCGCCGGAGCAGGATTCGCACACCGATACCCTGCTCGATGTCGTGGCCGAGATCCTCGAAAGCCAGAAGGTAAGCGTGAAACGGCATCGCCTTTCCGGATACCGGCTGGCACCCGGCGTCTATCCCGACATGACGAAGCATGGGTGGGATCGCGATGACTGGCCGAAGCTGTCGCCGGACGTTTTCGATGCTGACATCATCATTCTCGGCACGCCGATCTGGCTGGGCGAGAAATCGTCGCTGGCACAAAGCTTCATCGAGAAGCTGTATGCCCATTCCGGTGAGACGAACGACCAGGGCCAATACGCCTTCTACGGCAAGGTTGGCGGTTGCGTGGTTACCGGCAACGAGGATGGCATCAAGCATGTTTCCGCCGGCGTTCTCTACGCCATGAGTCACGTGGGCCTGACCATTCCTCCGCAGGCCGATTGCGGCTGGATCGGTGAAGCCGGCCCCGGCCCTTCCTATGGTGACGAGCAGGACGACGGCAGCCGCGCCGGATTCGACAACGATTTTACCCGCCGGAACACCACTTTCATGACGTTCAACCTGCTCCACGCAGCGAGAATGCTGAAAGACAACGGCGGTTATCCGGCAGTCGGCAATGTCAAAACGCAGTGGAGCGAAGACAGCAAGCCGGGATGGCCCAACCCGGAACACCGCTGATCAGCCCGGCTGCTTAAGCGCCGCCGTAAGATTGATGGCTACAGAAATCCGCGTGCCGGAGCCGTGAAACGGCAACACTGCGTGTTGTAGCCAGCTTGGAAACATCACGATCATTCCGGTTCGTGGCCGTACGGTTATCTCGGGAGACTGCGGCCTGCCGTCCACTCCGGGAAGACGCAGATCAGGCGCGGCCATAAGCGGGGTCGGCGATCGCGGATCCAGCAATTGCAGCTCTCCGCCAAGATCCGGGTTGTTATCGCCCCCATAGCCATCGTCAACATAGGCAACGGCTGACCAATAGCTGCCGGGATGGGTATGATACTGATTGGCGTGCCCGTGCCTGCTGACATTCGCCCAGAGTTCGGGGATCCAGCCAAAGCGGCTTTCCTGCGGAGATTTCACATCGGTGGTCACCGCATCGGCCATGGTCATGGTCTTGAAGACCAGCGCCTTTGCAGCTTCACCGCCCCATTCCAGCATGTTGGTGCCGGAATGCCAGCCACCAAGGTTGGAAATGCGCAGGCCTTCGGGATCGCGGGCGAGTTCTGCCTCGATCGCCTCACGCAGCATGGCAATGCCCTGCTCGCTTTGCAGCGTGTCGACGAGGAACGGGGTGGCGAAGAGTGATTTCATCTCCGCCATTTCGTCAGGCCGAAAGCGCTGCCACGCCGGGCAGTTCCTTGCCTTCCATCCATTCCAGGAAAGCGCCGCCAGCCGTGGAAATGTAGGTCACATCGTTCTCGACCCCTGCGTGGGCCAGCGCGGCAACGGTATCACCGCCACCGGCAACGGAAATCAGCGAGCCGTCCTGCGTCAGGGCAGCGGCAGTCTTTGCAAGAGCCACCGTGGCGGCGTCAAACGGCGGGGTTTCAAACGCACCCAGCGGGCCGTTCCACACCAGCGTTGCGCAGGTCTTCAGCACATCGCCCAGCGCTTCTGTTGCTTGCGGGCCGATGTCGAGGATCATCTCGTCTTCCGCCACCTCGTGCACGTTGCACGTGCGCAGGCTGTCAGGATTGGCGGAGAATTCCTTTGCCACCACTACGTCGTAGGGAAGATGCACCGTGCATCCCGCCTCGTCTGCGGCGGCAAGAATATCCTTCACCGTGTCGGTCAGGTCGTGCTCGCACAGGCTCTTGCCCACATCCACCCCATTGGCGGCGAGGAAGGTGTTGGCCATTCCGCCCCCGATAATCAGGTGCTGGACGCGGCGGCTGAGATTTTCCAGAACGGCAAGCTTGGTGGAGACCTTCGCCCCGCCCACCACTGCGGCAACCGGCGGCTCCGGGTTGCCGAGGGCCGCATCAAGCGCCTTCAGTTCCTTTTCCATCGCGCGGCCTGCATACGCCGGCAGCAGCCTTGCCAGCCCCTCCGTCGTCGCGTGGGCACGGTGCGCGGCGGAGAAAGCATCGTTGACGTAGAAATCGCCGTGAGCAGCGATGCCCTTGGCAAACTCGGGATCGTTCGCCTCTTCGCCCGGCCAGAAACGCGTGTTCTCCAGCAGGCCGATGTCGCCGGGACCGAGAATGTCGATCGCCTGTGCGGTGACCGGACCATGGATCTCCGAAATGAACATGATTTCCTTGTCGAGCACGCCCTCCACCGCGCCCAGCACTTCGCTGAGCGAGAGGGTGGAATGGCGTTCCCCCTTGGGCCGCCCGAAATGGGCCAGCAGCAGCACCTTCGCACCGCGCTGGCTCAATTCCAGGATCGTCGGGGCCACGGCACGAGCGCGCGTAAGATCGGTTGCCCTGCCATCCCGCATCGGAAGGTTCAGATCCACGCGGACCAGCGCACGCTGGCCGGTAAGATCCTGGGGCAGGTCGTCGAGTGTCTTGAACGCGCTCATGCCAGGTTCCTTACAGGAATTTCGCCATCACGCCGGCGGTGTCGATCATGCGGTTGGAGAAGCCCCACTCATTGTCATACCAGCTTACGACGCGCGCCAGCTTGCCTTCCAGCACGGCGGTTTCCAGCGAATCCACGGTGGAGCTGGCGGGGTGGTGGTTGAAATCCTGCGAAACCAGCGGCTTGTCGGTGTAGTCGAGAACGCCCTTCATGGGGCCGGTCGCAGCAGCCATCAGCGCCTTGTTCAGCTCCTCTGCGCTGGTGTCACGGCCCGGCGTGAACACCAGGTCGATCAACGAGACATTGGGCGTCGGCACGCGGACGGAGGAGCCATCCAGCTTGCCGGCGAGTTCCGGCAGCACCAGGCCCACGGCGCGGGCAGCGCCCGTTGTCGTCGGGATCATGTTCTGCGCACCGCCGCGGGCACGGCGCATGTCGCTGTGCATCTGGTCCAGCATGCGCTGGTCGTTGGTGTAGGAGTGGATCGTGGTCATGAAGCCACGCTCGATCCCCACCGCATCGTTCAGCACCTTGGCAACGGGCGAGAGGCAGTTGGTGGTGCAGCTGGCGTTGGAGACGATCAGATCGTCCGCCGTCAGCACTTCGTGGTTCACGCCATAGACGATGGTGGCGGAAACGTCCTTGGCAGGCGCCGATATCAGCACGCGCTTGGCACCTGCATCGAGGTGCGGCTTGGCGGCATCGTGGCTCTGGAAGAAGCCCGTGCATTCCAGCACGATGTCCACGCCCATGTCCTTGTGCGGCAGGTTGCCGGGATCACGCTCGCTGGTGACGGCGATGGTCTTGCCGTTCACCACCAGATTGGCGCCATCGACTTCCACCGTGCCGGGGAAACGGCCGTGGGTGGAATCGAAACCGAACAGCAGAGCGTTGGCGTCGGTGTCGGCCAGGTCGTTGATCGCGACCAGTTCCAGATCGTGATCGTCGCGTTCCAGGATGGCGCGTGCAACAAGTCGGCCGATACGTCCGAAACCGTTGATCGATACCTTGGTCGCCATAGTAAAAACTCCTGCTTAGTCGTTCAGATTGTTCTTGATTTTGGGTACGATGGCTTCGGCGGTCAGGCCGAATTTCGCGAACAGGTCCTCTGCCGGGGCAGACGCGCCGAAGCGATCGATCCCGAAGTTGAGGCCGTTGAGCATCGTGTAGCGTTCCCAGCCGAAAGTCGCGCCCGCCTCGATGGAGACGCGAAGGATTTCGCTGGGCGGAACGTTGGGAAGAATGTCTTCCTTGTAGGCGGCATCCTGTTCGTCAAACAGTTCGGTGCAGACCATGGAAACCACGTCGCAGCCGATACCGTCCTTCTCCAGCATCCCGGCACATTCGAGGGCAAGATGCACTTCGGATCCCGTCGCCATCAGGATCACGCGGCGCTTGTTGCCTGCGCGCTTAAGGCGGTAGGCACCCTTGGAACACATGTCAGTCTCTTCAGGCGCGTTGCGCACCTGCGGCAGGCCCTGGCGGCTGAGAGCGATCACCGCGGGGCGATCCTTCTGCGCCAGCGCAACCTGCCAGCACTCGGCCGTTTCCACGCGGTCTGCCGGGCGCATGACCAGCAGGTTCGGCATAGCGCGCAGGCTTTGCAGGTGTTCGATGGGCTGGTGAGTGGGGCCATCTTCGCCAAGGCCGATGCTGTCATGCGTCATCACGTAGATCACGCGCGCCTGTTGAAGGGCGGAAAGACGGATCGCGCCGCGGGCATAATCGGTGAAGATCAGGAAGGTGCCGCCGTAGGGAATGATACCCCCGTGCAGCGCCATGCCGTTCATTGCCGCCGACATGCCGAATTCACGAATGCCGTAATAGACATAGCGACCGGAGTAATCCTTGGCAGTGAAAGCGGTGATGCCGCCAGCCTTGGTGTTGTTCGATCCGGTAAGGTCGGCACTACCGCCCATCAACTCGGGCACCAGCGGGTTGAGCACTTCCAGCGCGTTCTCGCTGGCCTTGCGGGTGGCAACCTTCTCCGCGCTCTCCAGCCACTTGGCAAAGACGCGCGCGGCCTTGTCGTCAGCAGGCAGATCGCCAGCCATGCGGCGGGTGAACTCGGCCTTATGGCTGGATCCGTCGAGGCGGGATTTCCACTGCGAATGGGCTTCCTGTCCACTGGCAGAGGTGGCAAGCCAGTCTTCGCGAATGTCGTCGGGCACAACGAACGGGCCGTGTTCCCAGCCCAGTTCCTTGCGTGCAGCGGCAATCTCGTCATCGCCCAGCGGCGCGCCGTGGGTGGCGCTGGTGCCCTGCTTGTTGGGGGCACCCTTGCCAATGATGGTGGTGCAACGAACCAGCGTCGGCCGGTCCGTCTCGGCCACGGCTTCTTCCAGCGCGCGGCGAATGTCGGCGTAGTCGTGGCCGTCACATTCCACCACGTGCCAGCCTGTAGCGCGATAGCGGGCCGGAATATCTTCCGAGGAAGAAAGCGAAACCTTGCCGTCGATGGTGATGTCGTTGTCGTCCCACAGCACGACGAGGCGGCCCAGCTTCAGGTGGCCGGCGATGCCGATGGCTTCATGGTTGATGCCTTCCATCAGGCACCCGTCGCCCGCGATAACCCAGGTGCGGTGATCCACCAGATCGTCTCCGAACACGCTGTTCAGATGCCGCTCTGCCATGGCCATGCCAACGCCCATCGCCAGGCCCTGGCCCAGCGGGCCGGTGGTGGCTTCGACGCCGTCGAGCAGGAAGTTTTCCGGATGACCGGCGCAAGGGCTGTTCAGCTGGCGGAAGTTCTTGATGTCTTCCAGCGTGGGCGCGTCATAGCCGCTGAGGTGCAGCAGCGAGTAGATGAGCATCGAACCGTGGCCCGCCGAAAGCACGAAGCGATCTCGATCGGCCCAGTCCGGTGCCTTGGGATCGAACTTGAGAAAGTCGTTCCACAGCACGGTGGCAACATCCGCCATGCCCATCGGCATGCCGGGGTGGCCGGACTTGGCTTCCTGCACTGCGTCCATCGAAAGGGCGCGGATGGCATTGGCCATGTTGGTGTAACGGGCGGTGTCGTCGCTCATGCAAGAGCCTCCTCACGGGTGCTGCATAAATTGCAGCGATTCGGTTTTGGGCTGTGTGGTGGGGGGAGCGAGGAAGGTCAAGCAAGACACCCTTCGTAAAGCGAAAGCGTCAATTCGCCCGTCGAGAGTTATTCACAGCTCACCGCTGCAACCCTTTGCCGCTGCGTATTTACCGAGTAGTTCGAGGCCCGATGGACGCTGACCGCATCTCACAGGCTCTGGCCCGCATTGAAGCGGCCTCCGCGCGCATAGAGGCGGCCGCCGCGCGGCCCGCTTCGCCAGACCCCGCGATGCAGCAGAAATACGAGCATCTGCGTAGCGAGGCCGAACACGCGCTGGAAGAAATCGACGCGCTGATCGGCACGATCTCGTCATGAGCACCAGCAACGTCACGCTGGAGATCGCCGGAAGGCGCTACACCGTTGCCTGCGCGCCGGGTGAAGAACGGCATATCGAGGAGCTTGGCCGATCCATCAGCCAGAAGCTTTCCCGGCAGGAATCGCTGAAGGCGCAATCGGCGGAAAGGATCCTGCTCTACGCCGCGCTGCTGCTGGCAGACGAGCTGCACGAAGTGGACAAGGCGAAAAGCGCTCCTTCGCCGCAGGACGGTCAGGCCGAAGCGCTCGAAAAAATGGCCGAACGGCTCGAACTTGTTGCAGACCGTCTTGAGACTAAGGCCGACAGCGCCTAAATAAGCCTTGGCGGGACTGCCCGGAACGAGCCGTTTGAACATCCCTGAGGCTATAAGCAATCCAAGGGAGCTGTCCCTGCCCGGCCCACCGGTTCGGCCGTGGGGTCGGTGCATATGGCGCCCACCTGACGTTTTCGCGTCAGAGGATTTCCCGGAAAACGACCCATGGTGGTTCCGCCACTTTTCACCTAGGGCGAGCGTCATGTCCGAGATCACCAAACAAAAAGCCGCAATACGCAAGCAATTGCGAAAGGCTCGCCGCGAACATGCCGCCGCGCTTCCCTCTGCCGTCAGCGCGCTGGTCTTCCGCCAGCCCCCTGCCCCCATTGCCCGGCTGGTGCCCGAAGGGGCCACCATCGGGCTGTACCGCGCAGATACCGGAGAGGCGCCGACAGGCGGCTATGCGCGCCATTTCATGGAAAACGGCCATGTGATCGCCCTCCCCCGCATCACCGTGCTGGACGCACCGATGACCTTCCATGCCCATACAGATCCCTATGGCGAAACGGATTTGGTCGAAGGGCCGATGGGACTGAAGCAGCCTGCCGCGGATGCCCCACAGGTTGTGCCCGATGTCCTGTTCATGCCGCTGGTTGGCTTTACGGCGCAGGGAGACCGGATCGGCCAGGGTGGCGGATTTTACGACAAGTGGCTGGCCGCCCATCCCGACAGTCTTGCCATCGGCATGGCCTGGGACATCCAGCGAATGGACGAACTGCCTGTAGAGGACCATGACATGCCGCTGGCCGCCATCGTTACCCCCACCCGCATCTACGGGCCGTTCTGATGCGCACGGAACCCACATGGCGCATACCTGCCGGCATCCTTGCCCTCGTCGCTGGCCTCATCGTCTATAGCGTGGTGATTGCCCGCTACGCCCCGTCCCTGATCGGCGAGTGGCCGGTGTGGGCGCAGACGCTGGTGTACATCGTGCTGGGCGTGATCTGGATCAGGCCGCTGCGCCGCTTCCTCATCTGGATGGAAACGGGCCGCTGGGGCTAAGGGGAACCCGGCGCATGCGCGCGGTGTTTTCTCCACATGCCAGAATTACCCGAAGCAGAAGCCAATCGCCGCCGCATCGAAGATGAGTGCCTTAACCGCACGATCGAAGAAGCGGTGCCGGGCGAGGACGTTACCTACATAGACCTGCCGGGCGATAACGAACGCGGGCGGCTTGTCGGTCGCCAGTTCACCGAAACGCACCGTCATGGGAAACTGATCTTCGCCGGGTCGAAAACCGGCCCGTGGATCTGCGTGCACCTGGGAATGACCGGCAGCCTCATCCCCTTTGATGAGGGCGAGGAGGAGCCGCCGAGCGCCACAAAATTCCTGATCCGCTTCGAGGGTAGCCGGACGCTGGCCTATCGCTGTCCGCGAAAGCTCGGCTGGCTGCGCGTGGTCGATTCGCCGCAAGCCGAGATCGAGAGGATCGGATTCGGCCCGGACGCGATGGCGATCTCACGCGATGACTTTGTGAAAATCATTGGCGGCACCAATGGCGCGGTGAAATCAGCGTTAATCGAACAGAAGAAGATCGCCGGTGTCGGTAATCTCTGGTCCGACGAGATTCTCTTCAAAATGGGCATTCTGCCGGACAGCAAAGCCAGCGATCTGGCGGCCAGCACGCTGCGCGAGATGCACGGCGTAATGCAGGATACGCTGCAGTCCGTGGTGGACACCGATGCCGACTATTCAAAGCTTCCGGATGAATGGCTGATCAGCCACCGCGAGAGGGGTGCCAAATGTCGCAAGTGCGGCGGCACGATTGCGAAAAAAACGGTCGGCGGCCGCAGCGCATATTACTGCGGCGGCCACCAGTCCTGATAGAAAAAGGTCCCAAGTGGCGCGAGTGACGGGACTTGAACCCGCGACCTTCGGCGTGACAGGCCGACACTCTAACCAACTGAGCTACACCCGCGCATTTAAGCGGCTAGCGCCTCTTGGGAGCCGCGCATCTAGTAGAGGGTCATCACCCTGTCAACACACCAGAAGCGGCTTTTTCAACTATCTTCGAAAAACCTGATTATCCCGCCAGAATCGTGGCCGGAGCCTCCAGTTTTTTCTTCAGTTCCTGAACGAATGCGGCGGCATCGTAGCCGTCCACGACTCGGTGATCGCAGCTGATCGAAATGTTCATCAGCTTGCGCTTCTCGATCCGCTCCTGCCCGTCGCTGCCGGTCACAAACATCGGCCGCTCGATAATGCGATTCGGGCCGATGATGGCAACTTCAGGACGGTTGATGACAGGCGTCGTGGCAACACCGCCCAGCGGACCCAGCGAAGTGATCGTCAGGGTCGAACCTGACAGTTCACTGGACTTTGCCGTCCCATCCCGGGCCGCTCCTGCCAGCCGCCCGATCTCTCTTGCAAGCTGCCACAGGTTCATGCCCTGCGCATCGCGAATAACCGGCACCATCAAGCCGTTGTCGGTCATGGTGGCCATTCCCAGATGCACGCTGCCATGACGGGTCACGACTTTCGCCTCGTCGTCATAGCGGGCGTTGATCATGGGGAAATCGGGCAATGTCTTGCAGATGGCGGCGATCAGCAGCGGAAGCATCGTGAGCTTCGGCCTGTCACCGCGATCGGCATTCAACTGCGCCCGCGTTTCTTCCAGCGCAGTAACGTCGGTTTCCTCGACATAGGTGAAGTGCGGAATGTTGCGCTTGGCCGCGGCCATGTTCTCGGCAATGCGCTTGCGCAATCCGATCACCTTGATCTGCTCGTCGCTACGCGCCTTGCCCGCGCCGGCATATCCGCCGGAATAGGAAATGAAGGCGTCGAGATCCGCATGGCGCACGCGGCCATCTTCCTGCGATTTCACCTGGCCAAGATCGATGCCCAGATCCTTTGCGCGCTTGCGCACCGCGGGGCTGGCGAGCACCTTGCTATCGCTGGATGATGGGGCCGGTGCCGGTGCCGGCGTAGGTGAGGGCGCGGGTTCGGCATCCTTTGGCGCTGCCTCAGCTGCGTCTTCCTGGTCCGAGGGATCGGGATTCTCCACCTCGATCCGCTTTTCAACAGCGTCATCCTTCGGTGCCGGCGCGTTTTGCGAAGCCTCTTCTGCCGCCTCGTTTTCCTCGATCACGTCATCGGGCACTTCGCCCTCAACCTCGATCACCGCCAGCATTCCGCCGATGGCCACAACGTCACCGACTTCGCCGGCAACCTCCACCACCTTTCCGGTGACGGGGCTTTCCATTTCGACCGTCGCCTTGTCGGTCATCATGTCGGCCAGCTGGCCGTCTTCCTCGATGCGGTCACCGACCTTTACGTGCCAGGCAACGATTTCGGCCTCGGCAATGCCTTCGCCGATGTCGGGCAGATTGAATGTGAACTTGGCCATGGGGCGTTACTCGCTCAGAAGCTTGTCGATTGCCTCGCCGATGCGGACGGGGCCGGGGAAATAGGCCCATTCGAGGCTGTGGGGATACGGTGTGTCGAAGCCGGTGACGCGTTCGATTGGCGCCTCCAGATGATAGAAGCAGCGCTCCTGCACCATGGCGGACAATTCCGCGCCAAAGCCCGAAGTGCGCGTGGCCTCGTGGACGATCATGCAACGCCCGGTCTTCTCGACCGATGCTTCGATCGCCTCGATGTCCAGCGGCACCAGCGTGCGCAGGTCGAGGATTTCAGCGTCGATACCCTTCGCGCGTGTCACGCTTTCCACCACGTGCACCATGGTGCCGTAGGCGAGAATCGTCATCGCATCGCCCTCTGTCACCATGCGCGCCTTGCCCAGCGGGATCTTGTAGTAATCCTCCGGCACCTGCGCTTCATCGAAGCCTTTCCAGCTTTTCGCGGGCTTGTCGTAATAGCCATCGAACGGGCCGTTGTAGATACGCTTCGGCTCGAAGAAGATGACGGGGTCATTATCCTCGATGCAGGAGATCAGCAGGCCCTTCGCGTCGTACGGCGTGGAAGGGATCACGGTCTTCAGGCCCGACACGTGGGTGAAGATCGATTCGGGACTTTGCGAGTGCGTCTGCCCGCCGAAGATGCCGCCGCCGAAGGGGCTGCGCACCGTCATCGGGGCGATGAACTCTGCCGCGGAACGATAGCGCAGGCGCGCCGCTTCCGAGATCAGCTGATCGAGGCCCGGATAGATGTAATCGGCAAACTGGATTTCGGGAACGGGGCGCAGGCCGTAGGCCCCCATTCCCACCGCGACGCCGATGATGCCGCATTCGGAGATCGGCGTATCGAACACGCGGGTCTTGCCGTATTTTTCCTGCAGGCCTGCCGTGCAGCGGAACACGCCGCCGAAATAGCCGATATCCTCGCCCAGCAGGATAACATCGTCGTCACGATCCAGCATGTTGTCGAGCGCGGAGTTGATCGCCTCGATCATGTTCATGTGCTTGACGTTGCCCGTGGCTTCTCCGGCCTCCGGCGTTTTTACAGCGGATTTGGTGGTCATCTCGTTCATTCCGCCGGATCCTCGGGAAACTTGATCTGCCGCTCTCGAATTGCCTGATCGGCCTGCTCTTCCAGGTGCCAGGGCAGTTCCTCGAACACGTCTTCGAACATGGTGTGAAACGGATGATGCAGGCCGTGCCCAAGGATGCCGTTCTTCTCGGCTTCCTTCATCGCCTTGCGAACCATCTCGTCCAGTTCCTTGTCCATCGCCTCCTGCTGGTCTTCCGTCCATTCGCCCAGCGCGATCAGGTGGTTCTTCAAACGCATCACGGGATCGCCCAGCGGCCACTCGCCGCGCTCCTCGGCAGAGCGGTAGGCGCTTGGATCGTCAGAGGTGGAATGGCCCTCGGCGCGGTAGGTGAAATGCTCGATCAGCGTTGGCCCGGCGTTGGCACGCGCGCGATCGGCAGCCCAGCGCTCGGCAGCGAACACGGCAAGCGGATCGTTCCCGTCCACCCGCAGTCCCGCCATGCCGTAACCGATGGCGCGCGCGGCGAATGTCGCCCGCTCCGCCCCGGCAAAACCGGAGAAGGACGAAATCGCCCACTGGTTGTTGATGACGTTGAAGATGACCGGCGCATTATACACCGCGGCAAAGGTGAGCGCGGAATGGAAATCGCCCTCCGCCGTGCTGCCCTCGCCCACCCATGTGGCGGCAATGCGGGAATCGCCCTTGCTGGCGCTGGCCATGGCAAAACCGGTGGCCTGCGGCAGCTGCGTGGCAAGGTTTCCGCTGATGGAGAAGAAGCTCAAACGCTTCGAACAATACATGATCGGCAGCTGGCGGCCCTTCAGCTTGTCCGCCTTGTTCGAGTAGATCTGGTTGATCATCTCGGTCAATTCATAACCGCGCGCGATCAGGCAGCCCTGCTGGCGATAGCTGGGGAAGATCATGTCATCCCCGGCCAGCGCGTGCGTGGCGCAAACGCTGGTCGCCTCCTCGCCGGTGCACTTCATGTAGAAGCTGGTCTTGCCCTGTCGCTGGGCACGGTACATCCGGTTATCGAATGCGCGCACCAGCGCCATTTCGCGAAGCATCGAGCGTAGTGTCTCGGCGTCCAGGCGCGGGTCCCACGGGCCGTGCGCCTGGTTATCATCGCCAAGCACGCGGATCAGGTCATTGCAAAGCGGAAAGGTCTCGCTTGCCTCAGCTGCCTCATCAGGCCGCGGCTGTTCGCCAGGCTTGCTGATTCGCAAGTCGCTGAAGTCGACAGTATCGCCCGGGCGATAACGCGGTTCCGGCACGTGCAACGCGAGTTTGGGGCGGTTGCTGCCCGTCTCGTCCATGGCTTTGGCCACTGCCTGCTCCCATTAGATTATTTCAACGGATCGGAATTATATTAGTTACATATGTAACGGTCAATCCGATCTACCACAGGAAATCTCAAACAGCCACAGGTGCGCGAAGGACTCCTTGCGGTTCGTAATCAACAGCCTCGAAATCGTCGAACCGATAGTCGAAAATTGTTGGCGGCACCCTTTTGAGAACAAGTTTCGGACTGCCCGCCGGTTCCCGCCGAAGCTGCTCGTCCACCAGATCCGCGTGATTGAGGTAGAGATGCGTATCGCCGCCGGTCCAGACCAGTTCGCCCGGCCTCAGCCCCGTCTGCGCTGCCATCATGCGTGTAAGCAAGGCCGCGCCGAACAGGTTGAACGGCAATCCCAGCGCCACATCGCAGCTGCGTTGATAAAGGAGGCAGTTCAGCTGGGCATTCTCACCACTGCCCGCCACATGAAACTGATAGGTTTTGTGGCATGGCGGCAGAGCCATGCGATCGAGTTCGGCCACATTCCAGCCTTCGATGATGTGCCGGCGGCTGCCCGGATTGGTCTTCAGGCTTTCCACCACCTGCGCAACCTGGTTGATGCCCGGCCCCTTCTGATAGCTTCCGTCCGGTCCGTATTCATAGGTGGGCCAGTCCACCCATTGCTTACCGTAAACGGGGCCAAGATCGCCCCAGTTCTTCGCAAAGGCCTCGTCCGCCAGAATGCGCGCTTCGAAATCCTTCTGGGTGATGTCCTCCCCACTCGCCTTGCGGTATTTCGCCAGCGGCCAGTCGGACCAGATCGTGACCCCTTCGCGCAGCAGCGGGCGGATATTGGTATCGCCGGTTAGGAACCACAGCATTTCCTTGGCTGCCGCCTTCCAGAACACCCGCTTTGTGGTGAGCAACGGCACCTTGTCTCCGCCAAGATCGAAACGCAGCATCGTGCCGAATACGGAGCGCGTGCCGACGCCGGTCCGGTCCATGCGCTTATCACCATGATTCCAGATATGGCGCATCAGATCGAGATATTGCCATTCGGGATGGCGCGGTGTGCTTGTGCTCATGGCTTGCTCGCTACCACCGGCAAGCCGCATTCGCCAAGATCAGACGCCGTGATATTCCCGGTACCATTTCACGAAGCGCGGCAGGCCGTCTGCTATGTCGGTCGTCGGCTTATATCCAAGATCGCTGCTGATCGCGTCGATATCGGCAAAGGTGCGCGTCACGTCGCCGGGCTGCATCGGCTGCCAGTCGATCTTCGCTTTCGTTTCACACGCCTCCTCGAGAATACCGATCAAATCGGTCAGCTTCTCGGAGCGGTTGTTGCCGATATTGTAGACTGCGTGCGGCTTTTTCGATCCGCCGGCCTTTACCTCGCCGTCATCGGCAGGCGGGCTGTCGATCACCGCCAGCACGCCAGCGATGATGTCGTCCACATGGGTGAAATCGCGCCACATCTCGCCTTTGTGGAACACCGGGATCGCCTCACCTGCCAGGATCTTGCGGGTAAATATCCAGTAGGCCATGTCCGGCCGCCCCCACGGGCCATAAACGGTAAAGAAGCGCAGACCCGTCAGCGGGATGCGGTAGAGATGGGCGTAGGTCTCGCTCATCAGTTCATCCGCTTTTTTCGTGGCGGCATACAGGCTGACGGGATGATCCGTGCGGTCGTCCACAGAGAACGGCACCTTGTCATTGCCGCCATATACGCTGGAGGAACTGGCGTAGGCCATGTGCTCCACCTCGCGATGGCGCGCGATTTCCAGCATGTTGGCGTGACCCACCAGGTTGGACTGGATATAGGCAGCCGGATTTTCCAGCGAGTAACGCACGCCGGCTTGCGCGCCGAGATGGGCGATACGATCGATCTTCACACCATTCAGCGCGGTTTCGAGCGCCGCCATGTCCGCGAAATCCAGCTCGTGAAAAGTGAAATCGCCCTTGCGCTCCTTCAACCGGGAAAGGCGCGCATGCTTCAATGCAGGATCGTAATAATCGTTGAGATTATCGATGCCGATCACGGTATCCCCGCGCGACAACAGCTTTTCCGCCAGTGCCGCACCGATAAACCCTGCAACTCCGGTTACCAGAACCCGCATGCGCAACTACCCCCTTGAATGCCCGGCCGAATGACAAGGCCTGATGGCAGGGGCGCCCGCTTTTCGCAACGCAGGAAAGCAAGTGGTGCCAGGAAGGTGCAGAATAGGCCCAAGGTGGCGCTTGCAAGCGACAAACTCTCCCCCTATAGGGCCGCCTCTGCCTCGCGGGGGTTCGCCCTCGCCAAGCACCGGTCGGGGAGTAGCTCAGCCTGGTAGAGCACTGTCTTCGGGAGGCAGGGGCCGGAGGTTCGAATCCTCTCTCCCCGACCAATTCTACCATTTTTGCACAGCGCCGGAGCGAAACTCTCCATGAGGGATTGCGCTTTGCAAACCAGCGCCATCCGTTTCTATCGTGGTGTCGAAATAGCCGGAGAGACGGTCGGTCTGCTATCGCTTTACTGGGCTGAGATTTGCGCATGGAGCGGCCAAACGTTGGCGATCCGTCGCCCCATAAGACTGACTGCGCGCCAGTCCCTAGGTTTGATACTCACGGACCCTCTCGCCTTGTGCCTGCTGGTGGCGCCTGCCGGACCCAGCTCCGCACCATTGCTGACAGCTTTTTCACTGCCACATCTGTGGTGTTGGTTACCGGCCTGATCATGGCCGACACGTCCGTCTTCCCGAACGACAAACCGGTGGTGTCGGCGGGATCTCGGGTGTCGCGCGCTTTCCAGCGATCCAGCGTCAGCACGGGGTGCGATCGTCGCGCCCCCACTTTGCCGCGATCCCGCTTCGAAACGGGCAGACAGATGCCCTCCCCCCTTGTAATCGAACCGCAACATCGCCATTGGGGCAACGCTGCTTGTTACAAACGGAAATCGATGAATTTCACCCATCCCTTTTTGAACGGTGACGGTGACGACAAACTGCACGAAGAGTGCGGTGTGTTCGGCATCATCGGCGGGTCTGACGCTGCCGCCGCCTGCGCGCTGGGCCTCCACGCCCTGCAACATCGCGGGCAGGAAGCTGTCGGCATAACCAGTTTTGACGGGGCGGAATTCTATACCCGCCGCGGGCTTGGCCACGTTGCGGACAATTTCTCTTCCGAGGAATCGATTGCCGAACTGCCGGGCCACATGGCTGGCGGGCACGTGCGCTATTCCACCACCGGTGGCGCTGGCATGCGCAACATCCAGCCGCTCTATGCCGATCTTGCCAGCGGCGGTTTTTCCGTGGCGCACAACGGCAATATCTCCAACGCCATGAAGCTGCGCCAGGAACTGGTGAGCAAGGGCGCGATCTTCCAGTCCACCTCCGATACCGAGGTGATCATCCACCTGGTTGCCACAAGCCGCTATCCCACCATGCGCGACAAGCTGGTGGATGCCCTGCGCCTTGTGGAGGGGGCCTACGCTCTGGTGGTGATGACGCCCAAGGGCATGGCCGCCTGCCGCGATCCCATGGGCATCCGCCCCTTGGTGATGGGCAAGCTTGGCGATGCGGTGGTTTTCGCCAGCGAAACCGTGGCGCTGGACGTGGTGGGTGCAGAGTTCGTTCGCCAAGTTGATCCTGGCGAACTGATCGAGGTGGATTTCGACGGCACGATCCAGTCGTATCGCCCTTTTGGCGAAACCCGTCCCCGTCCCTGCATTTTCGAGCACGTCTATTTCAGCAGGCCCGACTCCATCTTCAACAAGCGCAGCGTTTACGAAAGCCGCAAGAACATCGGTGCCGAACTCGCGCGCGAGATGCCCTGCGATGCCGATCTGGTGGTGCCGGTGCCCGACAGCGGCGTGCCTGCCGCCATCGGCTATGCGCAGGAAAGCGGCATTCCGTTCGAACTGGGCATCATCCGTTCGCATTACGTAGGCCGTACGTTCATCCAGCCGTCTGACGGCGCGCGGCATGCGGGCGTAAAGCGCAAGCACAATGCCAACCGCCTGCTGGTGGAAGGCAAGCGCATCGTACTGATTGACGATTCGATCGTGCGCGGCACCACCAGCCTGAAAATTGTGCAGATGATGCGCGATGCCGGCGCTGCAGAGGTGCACTTCCGGGTAGCCAGCCCGCCTACCGGATATGGTTGTTACTACGGCGTCGATACGCCCGAACGATCGAAACTGCTGGCTGGCCGGATGGATCTGAAAGCGATGCAGGAGTTCATCCAGGCAGACAGCCTGGCATTCGTCTCGATCGACGGGCTGTATCGGGCCGTGGGTCTGGATGGCCGTGACAGTTCCTGTCCGCAGTATTGCGATGCCTGCTTTACCGGCGAATACCCCACTCCGCTGACGGACCTTGCCGGCAAGAAGGACGAGGACGCGCAGCTGTCTCTCCCTGTAAACAAGGTCGCCTGAATGACTGATACGACGCCGGAAAAGCCCCTCGACGGGAAGATCGCGCTAGTTACGGGCGCCAGCCGCGGGATCGGTGCCGCCATTGCCAAATCGCTCGCCGCGAAGGGCGCGCATGTCGTGCTTACCGCGCGCAAGGTGAAGGATCTCGAAGGTGTTGAGGACGAGATCCATGACGCCGACGGCACATCCACCATCGCGCCACTGGATCTGACCGACGGAGAAAGCATCGGCAGGCTTGCTCAAGCCATTGCGGAACGGTGGGACAAGCTCGATATCCTGGTGATCTGCGCCGCGCAGATGCCCTCGCTTACGCCTGTTACCCAGATCGAGGGCAAGCAGTTCAACCAGGCGCTGACGCTGAATGTGCTTGCCACGCAGGCGCTGCTGGCCGCGTTCGATCCCCTGCTGAAGCGTGCCGAAGGTGGCCGCATCATCGGTCTTACCAGCTCCGTGGGTGCAGAACCGCGCCCGTTCTGGGGTGCTTACGGCGCAACGAAGGCCGCGTTCGACAATTTGCTGGAATCGCACGCGAAGGAAGTCGAACGAATTTCGGAAACGCGCGTTGCCATTATCGATCCGGGCGCCACGCGAACCGATATGCGCGCCCGCGCCTATCCCGGCGAGGATCCCGATACGGTAAAGCCGCCCAAGGTGGTGGGTGACGCGATTGCCGATTTGCTGATCGCTGACTTCGCGAATTTGCACCGTGAACGCGTGGAAACGCCGCGTTAACCACGCAAATTAGCTGGCTGTTAAGCAGGCTCCGACATGCTGCGCAAAGCAAGGCTCCTGATGCGGGCCTTCCTTTTCAACGCGAGATGACGGGAACTTTGCCGCGATGAGCATGCAGAACACCATGGGCCGCTACGATGTTGCCGCACAGGAAGATCGCAGTGCACCGCGCACACGGATCATGATCCCTGCACAATTGCGTGGATCGGGCATGCGCGCTTTCCAGACGGTCGTGAACGATCTCTCGCTGTCAGGCTTCTCTGCCACCGCGCTCAACCGGATGCATCCCGGTTCGGTCTGCTGGCTTACGCTGCCGGGTCTCGAATCGCTGCAAGCCGAAGTCGTCTGGTGGGAAAACGGCCAGGCTGGCTGCGCCTTCACCAACCTGCTTTCCCCCATCGTGCACGATAACATTCTTGCGCGCTATCGCGGCGATGGTTCGAGCCTCTAGGGCTCATCCCAGCCAGTGTTGCCTGTTTGATGCGTGACGCAGCTCCACGACGAGAGCTGCCAGCACCAGGCCGCCTGCAAGAAGCGTAGCATAGGCAACCGGCATCTCGGCCTGTCCGCCCTGCGCGTAAATCGCCACCAGCGCCCAGATGAATACGCCGGCATAGATAGGGTTGCCGCGCCCTCGCCCCACGGCGAGCAAGGCGATGAAACCGCCGACCACCAGCACGCCAGCAGCCAGCCACGCGCTATCAGCTCCGAACTCTATGCCATAGAACTTCAGCATCGCTGCGATGTTCACGATGGTTGCCACCGTGAGCCATGCCGCCAGCGCGCTTAGCGGCAGCATGACCAGCCAGCGTTCCGATGTCTTGAAGTTCCTGTCGACCAGCACAAGGATCCGGTACACGGCGAGGATGCATATCAGCGCTCCCACGATGATGATTGCCGAGATGATCGTCAGCGCGTTCAACTGCGTATAGATCGCCCATAGACCGTTGCCGGCGAAGGCTCCGGCGGCAGGCCATGCGATGCGGTCCAGCAGGGCGCTGTGCCTTTGCAGGGGCAGCGCTTGATAGATGGCGAAGAGCACCGATCCAGCAAACAGCGGCCCCCAGATGGCAAAGGCCCAGCCCGCTGGCGTGATCAGCGTTCGCGTAGCGTCCGACCGGCTGCCGATATCCTCTCCGATCCCGAAACTGGGAAGGAAGGTTGCGCCGATCTGGAAAATTACTGCGAGGATTACTGCGAGACGTTGATTGCCACTGCGCGGGCTACGCGTCCGCTGGGGAGATGCACCTAGTGTCATGCGCACAAAACGGCAGGTGATTGCGCCAGTTCCCGCAGGTAGCCGTAGCGCGGCGCTTTACTGCACCATGGGTTCTGCCGGGGCACCAACCACTTCTCCTTCCTCGCCGCGCCGCACGTCGATAGCGCGCTGCACGGCTGCGTAAAAACGGTTGCGCTCATCGCCCGCTCCATCGTTGCCCGTGGACTGCCGCCAGTTTGAATTGGTGGCGATCACAAGCTGGCGTTCGGGGTCCACGAAGATGCCCTGGCCAAACAGGCCGCTGGCCGCATAGGCATCGCCCGGATAGGTCCACCACTGGTATCCATACCCCCGGCCGAAGCGCCCGGTCTGGAAAGCGGGTTCTGCCGCCTCCTCAAACCAGCCTTCCGGCACCACGCGCTCTCCACCGGCCACGCCGCCACCGATTGCAAACAGACCAAAACGGGCAAAATCGCGGGTGCTGGCCTGGATGCAGCAGCCGGAGATCTCGCTACCGCTGTTGGACAGGAGCCAGGTGGCATCCTGCTCCATCCCGAACGGCGCCCAGACTTTCTCGGAGAGGTAATCAGCCAGGTTCTTCCCGGTCGCTTCGCGCACCAGCACGCCGATGAGATTGGTTTCGCCGGTATTGTATTGCCAGCGGGTGCCGGGCTCGGCCTCGCGGGGCAATTGGCGCATGTAATCGACGAGCGAATCGACGCCCTCCTCGCTCGATTCGTGTTCTGCAAACACGGCGACATCGCTTTGTGGGTCGGAATAGTTCTCGTTCCATTTCACGCCGCTGCTCATGGTCAGCAACTGGCGAACGGTCACGTCATCATAGGCAGACCCGCGCATCGCTGGCAGATACTTGCTGACAGGGTCATCAAGGCTCTCGATATCGCCATCCATCAGTGCTGCGCCCACCAGGGTGGAAGTCAGGCTCTTGGCGACCGAGAAACTGGTCCATTTTCCATCCGCGCTGAAATCCAGGCCGTAACGTTCCAGCACGACCTTCCCATCATGCAACACCACCACGCCGGCCGCGTTCTGGCGTTGCATGAAGGCGTCCATATCGAAACTGCCGAGATCCAGCGGCTCTCCGTCAGGCAAGGGATAGGTGGCATCGCCCGCCTCGATCACGCGCGCTTCGGCGAGGGCGGGGAAGGCATCGAGAGCGCGGAAGGCCGCGTTTCGCGTATCTTCCGGCCAGATAAGGACATCGCGATCCGTCGGCATGTTGGCCAGGACCTGGCGCTGCTCCTTGTCGAGGGAGAGCCAGAAAATACCGCCTGCCACCACCAGCACTGCGAGAAGGCCGAAAATCCATTTCTTCATCATGCATCCTTCACCAGCGTGACGTGGTGCACATCGATCCCGCCACCGCGAAAACCACCTTCGCAATACATCAGATAGTATCGCCACAACTCGCGGAAACGCTCGTCAAAACCGGGAGGTAAAGCACCGCTCTTGTGCGCATCCTCGAACCGTTCGCGCCAGCATTTCAACGTTTCTGCGTAGTCTTTTCCAAAATCGCGCTGATCGCTCCAGCGAAGGCCGCGTTCCAGCGCCAGCCTGCGAAACTCGCTGGTACGGATCAGCATTCCGCCGGGAAACACATAGGCCTGAATGAAATCGGCGCTTGCGGCGTAAGCGTCGAAGATCGGCTCCGCGATAGAGATATACTGGATGGCCGCGCGTCCGCCGGGTTTCAGGTTGCGCGCGATGCAGTCCATGAAATCAGGCCAGTATTCGCGCCCCAGTGCTTCCACCATTTCCACGCTCACGATCGCGTCGAACTGGCCGTCCACGTCGCGGTAATCGCGCTTCTCGAAAGTCGGCCCGGCGTAATGCGACCGCGCCCAGTCCAACTGGCTGTCGGAAATGCTGATGGCAGTGACATCGCGGCCCGTTTCGGCAAGATGATTGGCCAAGGAGCCCCAGCCGCATCCGATTTCCAGCACCGTGCCAGCCCTGCCGATCCGCCTGGAAAGCGCGTCCCACTTGCGGTGCTGCGCAGGTTCCAGGCCATCATCGGCAAACCATTTCCCGCTGGAATAGGTCATCGTGGGGTCCAGCCAACTGGCGTAGAAATCATTACCCAGATCATAGTGGGCGTGAATGTTCTTTTCCGCGCCTTCCCGCGTGTTGCGCTTCAGCGCGTGCATCGCCTTGGCCACAAGGCGCCACGGCCCCTTGGCGCGCGCCGTGTCGCCCAGCGTTACCGCATTGTCCATGAACAAAGCGAACAGCGATACAGGGTCAGAACTGGTCCACTCGCCCGCTTCCCACGCCTGATACCAGCCAACCGATCCGCCGGTGGCCAGGCGCACCAGCGCGCGCCAGTCATGCAGCGTCACCTCGCATTCGAAACCCGGCGCGTTTCCGCCCAGTGTGCGCCGCGTACCGTCGGGAAGTATCCCGCGGATCTTACCCCTTGCGAGGCCAGCGTCGATCGAATCCAGAATACGGGAGACAGCCGGTGCGAAAATGCGAGCAAGCGCGCCCGGCCTGCGACCGAAACGCTCACCGCTTTCCAGCAGCATGTCTCCCCTTACGTTCCCCTCGTTCATGCGGCGCGTTATGGCGAGGTCGCGTCCTCATCTCAAGACGCTGTCAGCCCTTGTACTCACGGTAATTTGCAAGCGCCCTTTCGCGCGCTTCCTTGTGGCCGATCAGTTTCCCGGGATAGTCGTCGGGGCGGCATCCCCTTGCCTCCGGATCGTGAATGTTCTCGTCACTCAGATCGGCCAGTTCGGGCACCCATTCGCGAATGTATTCGGCAGCGTCGAACTTCTCGCTCTGGCTGAGGGGCGCCATTATGCGTACGAACATGTTGCTGTCTACGCCGGTTCCGCTGACCCACTGCCAGTTGGTGCCATTCGATCCGTAATCGGCATCCACCAACGTATCCCAGAACCACTTCTCTCCGTGCCGCCAATCGATCAGCAGATGCTTCACCAGGAAACTGGCTGCGATCATCCGCACGCGGTTGTGCATCCAGCCCGTCGTCCACAGCTGCCGCATACCGGCATCGACAATGGGATAACCGGTGCGGCCCTTCTGCCAGGCCTGCAGCTCTTCCTGAATGACGTGGCCACGGTTCGGATTGCGCCAGAAATTCTCTGAATAGAGCTCCCGGTAAGGCTCCTCGGCGTATTTCGGGAACTGGCAGATGAGCGTCTGGGCAAAGTCGCGCCAGATCAGTTCTGCGCGAAATATCCGCGCGCCGTCGCTGGTGTAACGGCTCATCGCATCCCACAGCATCCGCGGCGACACCGCGCCGTGATGGAGGTGCGGCGACATGCGGCTGGTGGCATCATCGCTCGGCAGGTTCCGGTCGTCCGCGTAATCCTTGCTGACATCCAGAAACTCATCAAAGCGAGCCATGGCGGCGCTGGTGCCGTGCTGGCCATCCCAGAACTCGCGCATACCGCCTGCCCAATCGGGCTTCGTGGGCAGAAGGCCCCAGTCGTCCAGATCATCGCTATGCGGCCAGCTATCGGGGCTGGAGAGGCTGGGCTCCGGCAAGATATCGAAGCCGTGGATCGCGTCGAACATCGCATCCTTGAACGGGGTGAATATCTTGTAGGGCGTGCCGCTGCCGGTGGTAACCGAACCGATCGGCAACAGGTAATTGCCATCGTGCAATTGCAGGTCGACCTTGTCCTTCAGCTTGCCCTGAGCCTGTCGCCACCATGGCTCGTAATGACGGATGGCGTGAACGCACCTGGCACCCGTTTCCTCGACCAATCGAGGCAGAACGTCGCATACGCTGCCTCGGCGCAGGATCAGCTTCGAACCGTGCCGGCCAAGATCCTTGTCCAGTTCCCGCAAGGCATGGTGAAGCCACCAACGGCTTGCCCCGCCCAGCTTGCGCCCCTCGGCAAAGGTTTCAGGCGTTTCGTCGTCCAGGATATAGACCGGGATAACGGGGCCGGCTTCGGCCGCTGCCGTGAAGGCTTCATGGTCACACAGACGCAGGTCACGACGCAGCCAGACGATTTGTGGTTCGGACAAGTTTTCTTCCCTTTAGCGCATCCAACGGTATCAGCTTCCCACCGGTTCCGAACACAGACCATCGGGCACGTTCACGGTAAAGCTACCGTCACGCACGCCGTAATAGCGCGCATCGCCAAGCTGCCATGTCCCGTCCTCCAGACGGTCAAGCACCGGTGCGCGGCTCCAGAACAGGAAGGCATCCACCTGGTCGCTTTGTGCACGTGCGGCATCCAGATCGCAGGCGGAAAGCGGCATGTTGCCCACCCGCTCGCCATTGATGTAGAAACCACCATTGCCGCTCACGCCGATGGTCTGCCGGTTCCAGAAAGCGACGGGCGGCGGTGATGAAATGGTCTCGACGAAGGCAGCGTTGCCCATCCTGTCAAACTGCGAGATGGCGAAATTGCCGACGAGGTAGAGCCCGCAGAGGCCGAGCGCCAACCGCGCCGTTCCCCGCCAGTCCTGATCGCGCTTTTCCCTTCTGCGCGAAAGCCAGGTGCCGCCAATCAGCAGCACCCAGAGCCAGACGTCGATGATGAACAGCACGTCGCCATAGAACCAGCGGCTCGAGAACGGTTCAAGCAGACGGATGCCGTACACGTTCATCCAGTCCAGCAAGGGGTGCGTCAGGCATCCGATCAGCGCCAGCGCGTAAAGCCAGCCAAAGCGCACCGGCAATCGCCCCTCAGGCCGTTTGCCGCGCCGCATTTGCCAGCGATCCCACCCCCACAGCAGGCCCGCCAGCACCAGCGGCAGCAGCACCAGCGCCGGTGGCCCATGCGTGATGCCCCGGCGGAATGCGAGATGCTCCACGCCGTCCAGCCAGAAAAAGCAGGCGGCATCTACATCAGGCAGGTTCGCGCCGATTATCAATGCAGGCATGGCAAGGCCGGTTTTCTTCTTCAGGCCAGCCTGGCCGATCAGTGCTCCCGTCAGGGAGTGGGTGAGATTATCCATCGGGGCGCTACCATAGTGCTGCGCCCGCAAAGGGCCAACGTCTTATCGGGCCCCGTGCCCACTGAAAACGACCTGCGCGGTGCGCATCAGGATGAGGAAATCCAGCCAGTAAGAGAAGTTCTTGATGTAGTAGAAATCGAACTGCAGCTTCGCATCGATATCGTGCAATTCGGTCACATGGCCCTGGTTCACCTGCGCCCAGCCGGTAATGCCGGGGCGCACGATGTGGCGATAATCGTAGAACGGTATTTCCTGCTGATACCAATTGCTGAGATCGAGCGCTTCGGGCCGAGGACCGATCCAGCTCATATGGCCCAGCAGGATGTTCAGCATCTGCGGCAATTCGTCGATGCGCGTTCGGCGCAGGAACGCACCGAGGCGCGTGATTCGCGGATCGTTGTCGCCTGTCATCGCGCGTGCCCTGCGCGTTTCATGATCTTCGGCCTGCTGTTCAACGCGCATCGTGCGAAACTTGGTGACGACGAACGGCCGACCGCGAAAGCCGACGCGTTCCTGGCGGAAGAATACGGGACCGGGAGAGTCCATCTTCACCAGCGAAGCTACCGCCAGGAGGGGCAGGACGAGCAAGGGCGCAAGTAACAGAACCAGCACCACGTCGAACAAGCGCTTCAGCCGCATGAAGGTCATGTTCGGCAGAAGCGATCCGAAGCTGTTCTCGGACAGATGCTCTACCCAAACCTTGCCGGTTGCCGCCTCGTACACCTGCTTGAAGTGGAACACCGGCACGCCTTCCAGCGCGGCTGTGGCGAGCAGCCGCTCCCACCCGTCATCAAGGTCTGCATGCAGATCGGCCACGATAATCGCGCCTTCGTGCATGGGGAGGGCCGCCGTCTGCAACACCTCCACCACCAGCCCGACATTGGATAGCCTGTCGATCCGCCCGCCGGGCACGGCATAGAATACAGAGCGCCCCACCTTCGTGGCCATGCTCATCACGCCGATATACACGGCGACGGACGACACGAAATTGAGGAGCAGGACCTGGTTCGAATAGTCGAAGCGGAAACCCAGGATAGCGAGAGCCACGGCGCCGAAGCTGGCGATGAATGTCGGCAACACAGCGCCAAGCTGCTTCACGCCCGGATAAATGTTCATGCGGCGCGCGAAAAAAATCCCGGCCACCAGCGCCACGATGGACGCGATGACACTGTTCTTCGTCGTCACGTCCTCCAACGCGGCAGGATTGGCGTTGAAGTAGAGAAACGGGGGAAGCAAAGTGCCCAGCACAACGCAGGCGAACACCTGCACGGCGAAGGAGCGATAAATGCTCCTACCATCCTGCACCAGCTCTGACGGAGCTGCCATTCGCATCAATTAGCCCCTAAACCGCTAGAAAGCGGCATTTCCCCAAACCGCAGAGAACACGGCTTTAAGCCTATGAAATCACGCGCGCAAGATAGGCCCTATACCGGATCGGGGGCAGTTCCGCTGACGGTCCAGGTTTGCCCCTTGGCGAGCAGGCGCGCCAGGCTCGCCTCCTTACCCTCGCTGGCGCGGCGCTTCTCCTCGATCACGGCGGATTCGTAGGTAGGTGCAGGATCGTCGTAGATGACGCCCAATGGCATCGGGAACTCTCCGAAAGGCAGTTCAACCAGCATGTGCGCGAGTATCCGGTTGGTGGCATCGTGCGTCAGAACGCCAGCCGCCTCCGCATCGCCATCGGCAACATCGACGACTTCGAAGGACAGCGTCTGCGCGTCGAGCTTCAGCCCCTTGATGCCGCCCGTCTTCTCGGTGCCGAACAGCATGGGCTTGCCATGCTCCAGCCACAACTGCTGCTGATCCGCGCCCTTGGGCTTGGCGAAATCGTCAAACACGTCCTTGTTGTAGACGATGCAGTTCTGGAAGATCTCAATGAAGGCTGCACCCTGGTGGGCATGTGCCGCCTTCAGAACATCAGGCAGGTTCTTCGAAACGTCGATACCGCGGCCGATGAAGCGCGCACCGCTGCCCAAGGCAAAGGCGCAAGGGTTGGCGGGGTGGTCGACAGAGCCGAGCGGCGTGGACGGCGTGCGCGTGTGTTCGCGGCTGGTGGGCGAATACTGCCCCTTGGTCAGGCCGTAGATCTCGTTGTTGAACAGCATGATCTGCATGTTCACGTTACGGCGCAGCACGTGCATCAGGTGGTTGCCGCCGATGGAAAGCCCGTCGCCATCACCTGTTACCAGCCAGATATCAAGATCCGGGTTGGCCAGCTTGATACCGGTGGCAAAGGCCGGTGCGCGTCCGTGGATCGTGTGGAAGCCATAGCTTTCCATGTAATAGGGGAAACGGCTGGAGCAGCCGATGCCGGATACGAAAACGGTGTTCTTGGGATCGCAACCCAATTGCGGCAGCGTGCGCTGCACGGCCTTCAGAATGGCGTAATCGCCGCAACCGGGGCACCAGCGCACTTCCTGATCGGTTTCCCAATCCTTCAGCGTGGTTTCGACTTTCGTCATCTCGTTCATTTTTCCACTCCCGAGGGGTTGGGAAGCTGATCGTCATTGGTGAGGACCTTGCCACCGCAATTTTCGGCCAGGCAATTCTCGATGGCCTGTTCCAGCTCGGCAATCTGGAATGGCTGGCCGCTGGTCTTCGTCAGGCTTTGTGCGTCGATCAGCAGTTGATCGCGCAGCAAGGTCTTGAACTGCCCGGTGTTCATTTCGGGCACCAGCACCTTGTCGAACCGACCAAGCAATTCGCCAAGATTGCCCGGTAGCGGCCAGATATGGCGGACGTGAACGTGGCTGACCCTTGCACCCTTGTCGATCCAGCGGTTCACGGCCTGCTTGATCGGGCCATAGGTGCTGCCCCAGCCGACGACCACGAGATCGCCGCTGTCCTCGCCCCAGGATACTTCCTGATCGGGGACATCGATGCCCAGCACCTTGTCACGGCGCAGTTCGGTCATGCGCTGGTGGTTTTCCGGCGAATAGTCGATGTTGCCACTCGTCTCGTGCTTCTCGATGCCGCCGATGCGGTGCATCAGATCGGGCGTACCGGGCTTCACCCAGGGACGCGCGCCCTTGGCATCGCGCTTGTAGGGGAGGAATTCCTCACCCTCAGGCACTGAATCCGTGAAGGTGACAGGGAATGGCTCGTAAGCGGAAGGATCGGGGACTTTCCATGGCTCTGCCGCATTGGCGATGTAGCCATCGGTCAGCAGCATCACGGGCGTCATGTAGCGGGTGGCGATGCGGCAAGCTTCGATTGCGACCTCGAAAGCATCCGCCGGGCTGCGCGCTGCCACCACGGGCATCGGCGCATCGCCGTTGCGGCCATAAACGGCCTGGTAGAGATCGCTCTGCTCCGTCTTGGTTGGCAGGCCGGTGGACGGGCCGCCGCGCTGCGAGTTCACGATCACCAGCGGCAGTTCCACCATGATGCCAAGGCCCATGGCCTCGGTCTTGAGCGCAATGCCGGGGCCGGACGAACTGGTGACGCCCAGCTGTCCTGCATAACTTGCACCGATGGCGGAGCAGATGGCCGCGATCTCGTCCTCCGCCTGGAAGGTGGTGACGTCGAATTCCTTCAGGCGCGCAAGGTGATGCAGGATCGCGCTGGCGGGCGTGATGGGATAGCCGCCGAAAAACATCGGCAGATCAGCCAGTTGTGCGCCCGCGACCAGCCCCAGGGATACGCTTTCGGCGCCGGTGATGGTTCGATAAAGGCCCGGCTCGGCAGGCACGGGTGACATGTGGACCTGCTTCAGTGGACCGGAGAGCTCCGCCGTCTCGCCATAGGCGTGGCCGGCATCCAGCGCGGCGATATTGGCATTGGCAATGTCTGGCTTGGACTTGAACTTTTCCTTCAGCCACTCGTGCAGCGGCTCTCGCGGACGATCGAACATCCACAGCGCCAGGCCCAGCGTCCACATGTTCTTGGACCGCAAGGCATCCTTGTTGCCGAGGCCGAAGGGCTTCACCGCTTCGATCGTCAGCTCGGAAATGTCGAAGGCCAGCAGGTCGAACTTGGCAAGGCTGCCATCATCCAGCGGATTGCTTTCGTAATGCGCCTTGTCGAGATTGCGCTTCGTGAAGGCGCCGCTGTCCGCGATGATCAGGCCGCCGGGGCTGAGCGAGGCGAGGTTCACCTTCAGCGCAGCGGGGTTCATGGCCACCAGCACATCGGGTGCGTCGCCAGCGGTGTTGATCTGGCGACTGCCGAAATTGATCTGGAATGCCGAAACGCCGAACAGCGTGCCTTGCGGCGCGCGGATTTCTGCCGGGAAATCGGGGAATGTCGCAAGGTCGTTTCCGGCAAGGGCGGTGGACAGGGTGAATTGCCCACCTGTCAATTGCATGCCGTCGCCGCTGTCTCCGGCAAAGCGGACAACCATTGAATCGAGCTTGTCTGTGCCGGGCTGCGTTTCAGCCGTCTGTGTCGCCATCGTAAATCTTTCTGCCGCGCGGGATGGGGTCCTGCCCCAGCGATTGTGCGCGAGGTAGGTTCCTCTTGCTGCCGAGACAATCAAGTTTTTCTGTTTCGGCGGCAATAGCTGGCTTTCGCCTCTCCACCATCCTAGATCGTGCAGCATGAACAGACCTGATCGCCTGCAATACCGCCCGTGCGTCGGCACGATGATGATCAACCGCGCCGGAGAGGCCTTTGTCGGCAAGAGGATCGACAACAAGGAAGGGGACTGGTGGCAGATGCCGCAAGGCGGCGTGGACGATGGTGAAGACCTGGACGAGGCGATGCTGCGCGAACTGGGTGAGGAAACCGGCGTCACCGCCGAGAATGTCGAGATCCTCCATCGCCTGGAGGAGGAGCTATATTACGACCTGCCCGAGAACTTGCAGGGCAAGCTCTGGGGCGGGAAGTACAAGGGCCAACGGCAGGTGTGGTATCTGGCACGCTTTACCGGCGAGGATAGCGACATCGACCTTGAAGCGTACAAGCACCCGGAATTCTGCGAATGGAAATGGGTCGATCCCGATCTGCTGCCGGAGCTGATCGTGCCTTTCAAACGCGAAATCTACGAGACCGTGGTGACGGGGTTCAAGACGAAGATTTGAACCTTCGCCATTCCGGCTGACGCAAAATCAGTTCTGCGCCACGTCCTCGTCGACGGCGCTGGCTTCAGCCATCAATTCCGGCGGGCCGCGATCGATAGCTGCCGATAGCTGCACCGCTTCGACGCAAGTCGCGCCGCAAAGGGTTTCGAGCCGCTGCAGGTTCTCGCGCGCAGCAGTAATTGCGCCCTTCTCCACCAGCGCCTGGCCTTCGCCATTGATGGCGGCAAGGTTCTCGGGCTCGCGCTCCTGCGCTTCGCGGTAGAAATGGATCGCCTTGCCCTGAAGGTTCTCGGCGCGCGCGGCATGGGCAAGCTCCAGGTAGACCTGCGTATAGCCGGGATCGACGGCCAGTGCCGCCTCGAACGCGTCGATGGCGGATTGGGTATTACCCATTTCCAGCGAGGTGCGACCTTCGGCCACCAGCGCCTGCGCCCGCGGATCGACCTGGTAATCGTTCGCGCTGCCTATGCTCGCCTGTACGAACAGGGCAAGGGAAAGGGCGGCGGCGACGGGTCCGAAACGCATGGCGTACTCCTTGAGCTTGGACGGGTAAGAAGGCTGGTGATCGTCCATGGCCCGGTCGTGTTATCACGCCTTAGATATACGTGCGATGAAAAATCCGTCCGTGCCATGGCGATACGGGGAAAGCCGTTGCCCCTCGCCGCGTTTGTCGCCAAGCGGCAGATCGGGATTTTCGGAGCGCCAGCCCTTGTTGGCCGAGAGGAAGTTGTCGATCTGCGCAGCCCCTTCTGCATCGAGCAGGGAACAGGTGATGTAGGTGATGGACCCGCCTGGCCTCACCAGTTGCGCCGCGATATCCAGCAGTCGCGCCTGCAGGTCGGTGAGCCGTGTGAGTTCCTTTTCCGACAGGCGCCAGCGCGCTTCGGGATTGCGCCGCCACGTGCCTGTGCCCGAGCACGGCGCATCGACCAGCACGCGGTCTGCCTTGCCCTGCCACTGGGCCAGCGCCTCCAGTTCCTTTCCCGGATCCAGCAGCACGGTTTGTGCCATCGTCACCCCTGCCCGCTCCGCCCTTGGCGCAAGCTGGGAAAGGCGGCGCTTGTCGGTGTCGGCTGCGACAAGCGTTCCGTCGTTGCCCATGGCCGCGGCAAGGGCGAGCGTCTTGCCCCCTGCACCGGCGCACAGGTCAATCACGGTTTCGCTTGGCTGCGCACCCACGGCAGAGCAGGCGATCTGGCTCCCCAGATCCTGAACCTCGATCAGGCCCTTTTCGTAAGCATCCCAGCTGTTGACCTGCGTGCCGGAGGGAAAGCGCAAGGCGTTCGGCAGCGCCAGCTGCTCGCCCGGTTCGGGCAGATCGGGCTGCTTGGCGTCAGCCTTCAGCGTGTTGACCCGCACATCCAGCGGCGCGCGAGAGAGCAGCGCAGCCGCCTCTTCCTCGCCGATGCCCGATGCGATCAGCCGATCCTCCAGCCACTCGGGCGCGATGCCGCCTTCCGCCGGTTTTTCGTTCTTGCCGATCTTGGGCGGGCCGTAGCCTTCGCCGCTGAACAATTCACGCAAGTCCGGCTGCTCTTCCACCAGCCCCAGCATCGCCCGTCTTCCGGTGGCGGGCACGGGGCCGCACGCACGGATCGCGTCATACACGTGGCCGCGAATGGCACGCTTGTCCTTCGATCCGGCGAAGCGGTGGTTCTTGAACCAGTCCGCCACCAGCCGGTCTGCCGGGGCACCGTTGTTGTTCGCGGCCTCGATAATGCCATCGAGGATTTCGATGGCGGCCTGTATGCGTGCTGCGGGGGTCATAATGGCTCCGATATGGAACGCTCACCGCCCCGTTCAAAAGTTACAGCGCGGCTCAGCGCGTGGGATAGTTCGGCGCCTCGCGCGTGATGCTGACATCGTGCACGTGGCTTTCCGACAACCCTGCGTTGGTGATGCGGATGAAGTTGGCGTTGGTCTTCAGATCGGCGATCGTCGCGCTGCCGGTGTAGCCCATCGCCGCCTTGATGCCGCCCACCAGCTGGTGGATGATATCGCGCGCCGGGCCCTTGTAGGGCACCTGGCCTTCGATCCCTTCGGGCACCAGCTTCATCTGGTCCTTGATGTCCTGCTGGAAGTAACGGTCCGCACTGCCCCGCGCCATGGCACTGACGCTGCCCATGCCGCGATAGGCCTTGTAGGAGCGTCCCTGGTAAAGGAACGTCTCTCCCGGGGCTTCCTCCGTGCCTGCCAGCAGGCTGCCGATCATCACGGTGGAGGCACCGGCGGCCAGCGCCTTTGCCGCATCGCCGCTGGTGCGAAGCCCGCCATCGGCGATCACCGGAACATCCCCAGCAGCGCCTGCGGCATCCATGATGGCGGTCAGCTGAGGTACGCCCACGCCCGCCACGATGCGGGTCGTGCAGATGGAGCCGGGGCCGATGCCCACCTTGATCGCATCCGCGCCAGCGCCGATCAGCGACTTCGCGGCTTCTGCTGTGGCGATATTGCCAGCGATCACCTGCACCGAATTGGAAAGCTTTTTCACCCGGTCCACCGCCTCGCCAACGGCCCTGTTATGGCCGTGGGCGGTATCGATGATAATGACGTCGCACTCGGCATCCACCAGCGCTTCGGTACGTTCGAAACCCTTGTCGCCCACGGTGGTGGCAGCGGCTACGCGCAGGCGGCCGCCCTTGTCCTTCGTGGCGTCTGGGTTGAGGACGGCCTTCTCGATATCCTTGACGGTGATCAAACCGACACAGTGATAGTCGTTATCCACCACCAGCAGCTTTTCGATCCGGCGCTGATGCAGGATCTTGCGCGCCTCGGCCTGCGTCACCTGCTCGCTGACGGTGGCGAGATTCTCGCTCGTCATCAGTTCTTTCACCGGCTGGCCGGGATTGTCGGCAAAGCGCACGTCACGATTGGTGAGAATGCCCACCAGCTTGCCCCCGGCATCCACCACGGGAATGCCGCTGATATTGTGGCGCGTCATCAGCGCCTGCGCATCGCCCAGCGTGGAATCGGGCGTGATGGTGATGGGGTTTACCACCATGCCGCTCTCGAACCGCTTCACACGGCGCACGGCAGCGCATTGCTCGTCCACGGTAAGATTGCGGTGAAGCACGCCCAACCCGCCGAGCTGCGCCAGCACGATGGCCATTTCCGACTCCGTCACCGTGTCCATAGCGGACGAGATGATCGGAATGTTCAGGCCGATTTCGCGCGTCAGCTGCGTCTTCATGCTGGCCTGCGAGGGGAGGATGTTGCTTTCGGCCGGCTGCAACAGCACGTCGTCGAAAGTAAGTCCGGTGCGGATTTCCATTGGGGGTGCCACTTCTGTGTCTCGGGTGATTCGTGGCGGCCCATGTAAACGCACTGTGTGACAATCGCTAGGGGGCGAGGCCGGAAAGAAGGGAATGGCGGACCCAACGCAAACTCTGCGCGTAGTTCGGACAAAGGAGTAACAGATGCCAAACCAGACCACACTTTACACCATGCCCGGAACATGCTCGCTCGCCGCGAACATCGCGATCGCCTGGATCGATGCGCCGGTTGTCGTTGAAAACATGAAATATGGTGACCACAAGAAGGACGCCTATCTCGCGATCAATCCCAAGGGCAAGGTACCCGCCATCAAGTTTGCCGATGGCGACGTGCTGACGGAATTGTCCGCGATTCTTGCATGGCTGGGCGCGGAGCATGGCGGTGAAGGTTATGCCCGTGACAGCAAGCTGGGCAGGCGCGAAGCCGAAGCCCTGTCTTTCATGACAACCGAAGTCCACGCCTCATACGGCCCGCATTTCGCAGCGCAGAACTTTGCGAATAGCGAGAGTGCGCAGGAAGAGGTGAAGCAGGCCGCCTACGATACGCTGAAGGGTCACTACCAGCGCATGGAGGACAATCTGTCGTCCTCCAATGGCGAATGGTACCTGGGCGAAAAGAGCTTTGCCGATACGTTCCTGTATGTCCTGGTGCGTTGGCTGGATCAGACGCCGCTCTCGCTGGATGACTATCCCGCGCTTGCAGCCCATCGCGACCGGATGGAGCAAGACCAGGGAGTGAAAACCGCCCTTGCCCGTCAGGATATGGAGCCGATGGGAGGATAACTACCCTCCTACTGCGCCGTCCATCCGCCATCGATCTCGTAATTCGCGCCGGTGATGTTCTGCGCCACGTCGCGGCACAGGAATGCGGCCAGTGCGCCCACTTCCTCAACCTGCACGAATTTCTTCGTCGGCTGGCGGGCGAGGAGAACGTCGTTCATCACTTCCTCGCGGGTCATGTTGCGACTTTTCATCGTGTCGGGAATCTGGCTTTCCACCAGCGGGGTCCAGACATAGGCGGGGCTGATGCAATTGGCTGTCACGTTATGCTCGGCCAGTTCCAGCGCCAGCGTCTTCGTCAGCCCCGCAATCCCGTGCTTGGCGGCGACATAGGCGGCCTTGAACGGGCTGGCCGTCAGCGAGTGCGCGCTGGCGGTGTTGATGATGCGGCCCCAGCCCGCCTTCTTCATATGCGGCACGGCAAGGCGCGCGGTGTGAAAGGCGCTGGAGAGGTTGAGCGCGATGATCGCGTTCCACTTGTCGACCGGGAATTCCTCCACCGGCGCCACGTGCTGCATGCCGGCATTATTCACCAGCACGTCCACCCTGCCCGCGCCTGCCATCAGCTCCTCGGCACCTTCTACCGTGGTGAGGTCGGTGTTGATGTGCTTCGCTCCCAGTTCCTCGCACAGCTTCGCGATCTCGGCCTCGTCACCGAAACCGTTCAGCACGATCTGCGCACCTTCGGCCCGCAGGGCGCGGGCAATGGCGAGGCCGATGCCGGAAGTTGACCCGGTAATGAGTGCGCGCTTGCCTTCGAGGAACATTGGTCTCTCCATTAATTTGTCTTGTGGACAGGGTTTTGTGCCGTAAACACGAAGCTTGTCCCAATACAATAACCTTCGCCTCGGGAGGGCGCGCAATGAGACTTAATCCGTTCGATACCAGCAAGATCGATGTCGGCACCACGGGCGGTCGCCGCGGCGGCGTCGGCAAGGCTGGCGGACTGGGCTGCGGCACCATCGTCATCGCGGCGCTGGGCTATTTCGTGTTCGGCCTCGATCCGATGCAGACGGCAGGCACGGTAGAGGGAATGCAGCAGGGCCAGGGCCAGATGCAAAGCGCGCCCGCAAACGAGGACGAGGCCGCCGTCTGCAATTCCAACGAATATGCACGGGAAAGCTGCAACGCGCTCACCTCGCTTAACGAGACATGGGCCGCGCGCTTCCAGGAAGCCGGCATGGCTGACAGGTTCCGCGGGCCGGGCCTGCGCTTTGCCACCGCGCAGCAGTTCAGCACCGGCTGCGGCACCGGCTCTGTCGGCATGGGTCCGTTCTACTGCCCGGCGGACGAGCGCATGTATATCGACGTATCGTTCTACGACCAGCTGGCGCGGATGGCTGGCGAAGGCGGCGATTTCGCGCGGCTTTACGTCGTGGCGCATGAATACGGGCATCACGTCCAGACGATCACCGGTATCTCCGAACAGATCCGCAGCGCGCAATCGCAAAACCGCGGCATGCAGAACCAGCTTCAGGTGCGCATGGAGCTGCACGCAGATTGCTATGCAGGTGTGTGGGCAGGCCGCAATCGCAACCTCATCGAACCCGGTGATTTCGAGGAAGGCATGAACGCCGCAGCCGCGATCGGCGATGATGCGTTGACGCAGGGGCGCGTAAGTTCCGACAATTTCACCCACGGCACCAGCCGCCAGCGCATGGAAGCGCTCAGGCTTGGAATGGAGACCGGCGATGATGACCAGTGCGATGCAACCTACTTGCGGATCTGACCGCGCATCGACGCGCAGGGGTTTCGCCCTGCCACTTATTGCGCTGCCACTGATCGCGCTGCCGCTGATGCTGCTGGCTAGCCCCGCCCTTGCCCAGGATGACGTGACGGATCGACAGCCCGATGTGCTGGACGTGGCGATGACGCCGCTTTCCGATCTCAACCTGGCGCGTGATCCGATCCCGCCCATCCTGATCTGGGCGAGGGATAATCCCTATGCGAACGAAGGGCTGGACGACTGCGACGAAATCCGCAGCGACATCGGCGATCTGGATGCCGTGCTTGGCGATGATATCGATACGGAAACACCGGAAGAACGCCGTCTTACCGTAACTGGCGTGGCGCAGCGCGCTGTAGGCATGTTCATCCCGTTTCGCGGGATCATCCGCGAAATTTCCGGCGCCAACAAGCACGAGTACGAGTTTCGCCAGGCCATCGCAGCCGGACTGATGCGCCGATCCTATCTCAAGGGATTGGGTGAAGCGCGGGACTGCCCGTATCCCGCACGGCCCATGTCCGATGCCATGCTGTCAGCTATGGAACAGGGCCGGTCCACGGTGCCCGAACAGCAACAGGCCGAAGTCACGGTGGCGGACGACGGAACGCGATTTGTGTCGAATCCCGTCGTCCAGCCAGTGGATTGATCAGGCCAGTGGCGCGATAGCGGGAACCGGAGACAGCCCCGATATCTGCAGGCGGACGGTGGGTTCTGCCTGAACCCGCGTTTGCACCTGTAGGGGCGATACCATCCGGCCCTTCCATTGCAGGGTCACGGCGCTTTGCCCCGCATCGGCCTGCTGGCTTGAGGAGGAGGAGGTTTTTACCTCGACCCGGCTTAGCGAACGGCTTTCGCGTTCCATCTCGCGAATGGCTTCACGCAGCCCGCGCATTGCCTCTTCGCGATCCGCTGCGGGAATATCGGGATTATTGCGGATCTCGTTCATCGCCGCACGGATGCCGACGATAGCGGCTTGCATGCCCATCGCGGCGCTTTCGAGGGCCATACGCTCGTGGGCGCGGCCTATCTGCGAATACCCGTCGCAGATGATCATCGCGGTGCGGCCATCGCCCAGGTCGCGCTCCATCACGCGCCGTCCATCGGCATCGTCGCAATCGATATGCTCGCCCAATTCTCCCGCAACGCGCGCTGCCGTCGTCCGCGCCTGTGCGGCGCGTTCGCGAGCATGGACGGCCCGTTCTCGCTCAACGACGGCCATTTCTTGCGCCCTCTCGGCCTGTTCCGCAGCTCTCTCGACAACGCGTTCAACATGCATTTCGCGCATCTCGGAACGAACTTCCTCGCGCTCTGCATGCGCTTCGATTTCAGCCTCCGTCATGGGTGAGCCATTGCGGTAGCCTCGCGTCACGCGGTTCCCGTTCCCGTCATCCTGCACCTCGATATAAACGTGTTCGCCCTCGGCCCCGTCGTGTTCCGGCGGCAACGGCGGCTCGGGCGGCATGGGAGGTTCGGGGGGCAGCGGCGCTTCGGGCGGCAAGGGTGCAGCCGGTGCCTCCGGCGGAAGCGGAGCTTCCACTTTCGCATAGCTGATGGACGCTGTGAGCGGCAGCGCCAGCGCTGTGGTGGTGATGGCAGCGATGCCGATACGGCGGCGGCGGCTTGAAACTTCGGTCATGGTGAGGCTCCTCAATCTGTGGATGATCGATTTCTCGCCAAGCACCGGACAAGCCATCGGAGCCGCCAGAGCCAGGTGCTCCCCGGTCGCGAAACCGGCGATAACCTCGGCATAGGCCACCCTTTCTGGCTGCGCACGGCCAGCGACAACGCGCGCATCGCACGCTGCCTCCTGATCCCTGCGCATCGCACGCCAGCCCCACCAGGCGAGCGGATTGAACCAGTGCAGGGCCAACAGCGGCTGGGCCGCGATGTTGGCGACGAGATCGTGGCCGCGGTGGTGCGCAAGCTCGTGCGCAATCGCCATGTCGCGGGCCGTAATGTCATGATGCGCCATGAAGGCAGGCGGCAGTGCCACCACCTTGTCTGCAACGCCGAACGCCACGGGGCCAGAGACGGCAGGCGTTTCCACCAGCCGCACCTTGCCCGCATCGCCCACGGGCACGGCATCGGCCAGCAGGTTGCGGCGCATCTGCCGGTATTCGCGCAGGCGCCAACCGATGAAGACCAGCGCCCCGCCAACCCACAGCGGCAGCAGCAGCTCTGTCACCGTGATGCCCACCATGGGGGCAGCGGCCACGTGTGTGGCGGGAATCGGATCGGCAGTGTCCGAGATTATCACCATCAGCGGCTCCGACGCCGCCACTGCACCAGCCGTTTCGGCAGGCGCCATCCAGGCCGGCAGCGTAATCGGCGGCATGATGAAGCGAAGGAAAGGCAGCGCCCACAGCGCGTAGGCGATCTGCGGCCCGCACCAGCGCGAAACGGGGCGGCGCAGCAGCAGCACCAGCGCGATCAGCAGGCTGGTGTAGATGAAGGTGTCGACCATCCAGTCCAGAAAACCGCTCATTTCTTCATCTCCTGAAGAAGGCGCTCGATCTCGGCAATGTCATCCTCGCTAAGGGCCTCGGCCTGCGCGAGATGGGCGAAAAGCGGCGCAGCGCGGCCGCCGAAAAGGCGTTCCACCAGCCGCTTCGACTCTCCGCCGACATAGGCAGAGCGGGCGATCAGCGGCGTATAGAGAAAGCGGCGGCCATCAGGGGTGGTTGCCAGCGCCCCCTTTTGCACGAGGCGCGATAGCAGCGTCTTCACCGTGGGCATGGACCATCCGCGTTCCTGGCATACCGTATCGCATACCTCGGCGGCAGACTGCGGACTGCGCTTCCACAGCGCCTCCATCACCGCGTGCTCGGCATCGCTGATGCGTTCGGTGCCCCCCTCGGTCGCTTCCGGTCCAGCTCTGGAAACCATACCGTCCTCCCTGACGATTCAGTCTGACGACTACGTTTGTAGCCTTTACGATTACGCTTGTAATCTGAACGGCGAGTGAATGCAAGTCGCGAGGCCTGCATTGCGATGACAACGCACCCGCTTTACGGGCGGTGTTCAGGCAGGAGGCGTTGATGAAGGACAAGAGCGATTACACGGTCCGGCGCCTGGCGGATTGCCACAGGATCGCCGACTTTCGCGAACTGGCGCGCAGGCGTCTGCCCTTCCCCGTTTTCAACTATATCGACGGGGCTGCAGATGACGAGGCGACGCGCGAACGCAACACCGCTGCCTTTGCCGATGTGGACCTCGTGCCCGATGTGCTGGTGGGGGCCGACAGCCTGGATCTTTCTACCACCGTGATGGGACGCAAGAGCGCCCTGCCCCTGATGCTCAGCCCCACCGCCTTGCAGCGCATCTTCCACTGGCAGGGCGAACGCGCCGTAGCGGCCGTTGCGGAAAAATACGGGCTGTGGTTCGGCATATCCAGCCTTTCCACCGTCAGTATCGAGGAAGTGGGCGAGCGGTGGAGCGGCCCCAAGATGCTGCAATATTATTATCATAGGGACCGCGGGCTGAACGCCGCACTGGTTGAACGCGCCAAGGCCGCGCGCTTCGATGCCATCACGTTGACCGTGGACACCATCGTTTCCGGTAATCGTGAACGCTGCAAACGCACCGGCTTCCAGACGCCGCCGCGCTTCACCCCTGCCAACATCCTCAGCTATGCCAGCCACCCGTCCTGGGCGCTGAACTTCCTGTTCCGCGAGAAGTTCGATCTGCCCAATCTCTCCACCCACGTGGAGGCGGGCAGCGGGCAGTCGATCTCCATACAGGACTATTTCAACTCCATGCTCGACCCCGGCCTCAACTGGCAGGCGGCTGAGCAATTGCGTGATGATTGGGGCGGCACGTTCTGCCTCAAGGGCATCATGTCCGTGGGCGATGCACGGCGCGCGGCTGACATGGGCGTGGACGCGATCATGGTTTCCAACCACGGCGGCCGGCAGCTGGATGGCGGGCGGGCTCCGTTCGACCAGCTGGCGGAGATCGTTGACGCGGTGGGAGACAGGGTGGAAGTGATCCTCGATGGCGGCGTGATGCGCGGCAGCCACGTGGTGAAGGCGCTCAGCCTCGGCGCGAAGGCGGCCAGTGGCGGACGGCTCTATCTCTACGCCCTTGCAGCGGCGGGGGAGGAAGGGGTGGACCAGGCCATCTCCATCCTCTCCGAAGAGATCACCCGCGCAATGCAATTGATGGGCAAGACCAGCGCGGCAGACCTGTCGCGCGACAATCTGCGCTTCCGCTAGCTGGAACGGCCCGCGCCCATGCCAGTTGCATCGGCATGAGCAGCGACAGACAGACCATTCTCACCAGCCCCCAACTTCGCCTGATCGGCAGCGTGGACGAGGCGATGTACGCCGAATTTCGCGACCAGTTGAGCGCAGCGCCGACGGAAGGGCCGCTGGTGATCGCGATCACCACCCTTGGCGGCAATCCCGAAGTGGCCCGCACCATGTCCGACGATATCCGCCTGATGCGAGAGCCGGGACGCGAGATCTTTTTCCTCGGCAAATCCGCCGTCTATTCGGCAGGCGCAACCTTCATGGCGGGCTTCCCTGTCAGCCATCGCTTCATGACGAAGGATTCCAGCCTGCTGATCCACGAGCGGCAGATCACCAAGACGATCAACCTTTCCGGGCCGCTGAAAAGTTGCACCGATCAGCTCCACGCCGCGCTGAACGAGATCGAGCATTCCATCGAGATCGAGGAAGCCGGTTTCCGCGCCATCGTGGACGGCAGCAATGTCTCCTTCGAGGAAGTGCAGGAACGTGCTCCTGAAAACTGGTATATCGGCTGCGAAAAGGCGAAGGAGCTGGGCCTGATCACCGATGTGATCTGACCCGGCCCCTCGCGCTATCTCGGCGATCGACGATCAGGCGAACTCGTTCGTCCCATTCTCGTCACGGCCCACGGCAGACCAGTCCACGCGGCGCGTGGCGTACATGATGCCTGCCAATGCGCCGAACAGCAGCAGGGAGCCGATCACGAGCGAATAGGTCTCCTCGTTCAGCAGGACGTAGAGCACGCCGTAAAGCGCAGCCAGCATCGCGCCGATGAACCCTGCCCGCCGCCAGCTGCCCAGCACTGCCGCGTTATACGCCGTCAGCAGGCCGATGATGGCCGCGGCTGCCAGCAGATAGGCAGGGCCAAAGCCTACGACCTCGGCAAAGGCGAGCAGCATCACGAAGAACAGCACCAGCCCCGCGCCTGTCAGCAGGTATTCTGCTGCCGCCACGCGGGCACCGCCCACGATATCGAACATCAGCAGCGCGGCGAAGGTGAAGCCGATGAAGAGAAATCCGTATTTCACCGCGCGGTCTACCTGGCTGTAGAGATCGACCGGATCGACCAGACCGATGGTGATGGCCTGATCTGCCACGCGCGCCTCGCGATATTCGCGCTCTGTCGGCATCGGCGCATTGCCGGGTTGGTCGGTGCGCGAAAGCAGTTGCTGGCCCAATGCCAGATTGGTGATACCGGCATAGGTGGCAGAGAAACCCGCATCGGTGATCTCGCGCTCGTCAGGCAGGAAGGCACCGGTAAAGCTGGGATGCGGCCACGGCGAGGTGACCCGCCACTGCGTTTCGCCACCGCGCGGGATCATGGCGATGGAATGACTGCCGCGCAGCCCATAACTCCAGCTGACGGACAAAGGCTGCTCGGCCGACCATTCGCCGACGGGGGCAGAGAATCCCGATCCGCCCGTGGCGAGCGGACCGTTGCCGGGCCTCAGCTCCGCCGACTGCCCACCGATCTGCACCTGCGCACTGTCTGTCAGGCCACGCGGGTCCGATATGCCGAAGCGCAGTTCCGCCTGATCCAGCAGCAGCGCATCGCGCGCAATATCCAGACTGACAAGCTCGTCCGTCAGTTCGAACGAGGCGGTCCCCTCTATCTGGCCGGAGAAGACCACGCTCTGATAGATGGCGTAGGCCTTGCGGTCGGGATCCAGCTGCGTCTCGATCCGCTGGCGTAGCGGCGAGACGAAGAGTTCGCGGCGCACCTCGCGGCGGCGCTGCGTGCTCACGCCGTCCTCGGTCTCGGTCTCGGTCTCGACGATCTCTGCCGAATAGGGGATCACCAGCACCGGTCCCGTCAGCGTCTGCGGGCCGCCCCAGCCTTGCGTGATCTGCGATTGCGCCTGCCGCGACTGGCTCTCACGATCATAGACGAGGCCATAGACCATCAGCAGCGGCACGATCAGCACGGCGGCAACCAGCCCTGCCAGAAGAAGTTTCTTGCCCGGTGTTCGATCTCTTTCCATCGTAGTGCCCCTGCTTTCTATGCGACGAAACGTTCTGTGGGAGCGACGAACTGAATGCTTGGTGAATTGGACGAGAGCGGGCAAAATGGTGAACATGCTGAAACGATTCGCTTTTGCCGCACCTTTCGCCGCGCTTCTGCTGCCGCCTCCCGTACCCGCGCAGGAGGTGGCAGAGCCCGCTCCCGGCTCCGATTTCGAGACGACGAGCGTGGTGCTGGAAACCACCATGGGCGAGATCGTGGTCGCGCTGGAGATGGAGCGCGCGCCGATCACGGCAGGCAATTTCCTGCGCTACGTGGAGGAGGACAGGTTTGACGGCACCGTGTTCTATCGTGCCATGCCGCTCGACTGGGGGGAGCAGCCCAATGGGTTGATCCAGGGCGGCACGCAGTGGGACCCGGACCGTGTGCTGCCCGGCATCGCCCACGAACCGACAAGCGACACCGGCCTCACCCACACGCGCGGCGCGCTCTCCATGGCCATGGGCGAGCCGGGCACGGCGAATGGCGATTTCTCGATCATGCTTGGTGAGCAGACCGGACTGGACGCAGACCCCGATGCGCAGGATCCCGCGCGGCGGGCTGGCTATGCCGTGTTCGGTTACGTGACTGACGGCATGGACGTGGTCGAGGCGATCCACGCCGCGCCCGTCGATCCCGATGCCGGCGAAGGCTGGATGAAAGGCCAGATGCTGGCAGACCCTGTCGAGATCGTGGAAGCGCGGGTGGATGATTCGCCGAGTGAATAACTCGACCCAAGGATGACACCTGCGGGCCGACGACGAAAAGAGCGCAGCGTGCGCCCTACCCCCACCTACTCCGGCAGGAAAATCCTTCGCGTAGCCGGGTTCTCGCCCAGGCGGCTCATCAGGATTGCCGCGCGCTGCGCCTGCCGCGTGAAGCTGCTCAGGTTCACGCTCTCACCCTCTGCATGGCTTCCCGATCCATCCGGCCCCATGCCAGCCAGCCCGTGCGTATAGGGCGCAACGAAGCTGATGTCGGCCGCGCCGCGACGGGCAGGCGGAAACACGCCCATTTCATCCAGACCCATGTCCGCGTTGATACGGTTCAAAGCAGAAAGGAGGGCGGAATTGCCCTCGCTTGGGGACATCGGCGGATAGCGGAAGGCGAATTCGATTGCGGCATCGGTGCCGGGCAGGTTCGCGTCCACGATGGCCTGCATCGCGGCCACCGCGCGGTCCGTCTGCTCCTGCGACAGCGTACGCAAATCGCCGCGTGCCACGGCACTGTCGGCGATGATGTTGGTCTTGCCAGTGGCGCTGGCCGAAAGCTGGTCCTCGCCCAGCTCGGCAGGTGTGCCGCCAGCCATGAAGCCGACATTGTAGGTGAGATTCTCTTCCGGCAGTTCCAGGCGGAAAGTATCGAGAATGCGCGCCATCTCGTAGATCGCGCCATAGCCGGCGCCCTCGCTGAATATGCCGGAGGAATGGCCGGTGCGGCCCGTGGTCGTCAGCGTCCAACTGTTGGAGGAACGGCGCGCGACGACGCCCAGATCCTGCCCGTCCACCACCGATAGCCCCTCGAAACCGAGCGCCACATCGGCCCACTGGCCCGCCTCTATCAGGTGCTGCCGCGATTGTTCGATGGGATCGCCTGCGTCTTCCTCGTACCTGTCAGTGCCACCACGATGTTGGCGCCGGAAAGAGTGCCAGCCGCCTGCATGGCGCGTAAGGCAGAGAGGATCACGACGATCCCGCCCTTGTCGTCCACCACGCCGGGGCCGGTGGCGGTATCGCCATCCCGCACGAATTGCTGGAAGGGGGAAGACGGCTCGAACACGGTGTCGATATGGCCGATCAGCAGGATATTCGGGTTGCCGCTGTCGCCTTCGTGCCGGGCGAAAAGGTGGCCCGCACGGTTTACGTGGTCCTGATCGATCCATTCCACGTCGAAGCCCAGCGCCTCGAACTCGGGCGTCAGCATCTGCCCCACTTCGCGCACGCCATCGTGGTTGTGAGTGCCGGAATTGACGTTGGTGATCGCTTCCAGCAGCGCGACGTCATCCTCGAAGCCGCTCTCTACCGTGGTGAGTATCCTTTGCTCTGCGGGCGAAAGCTGCGCGGCGGCGGGCGACGAAATGGCCATGGCGGAGAAAGCGGCGGCCAAAGGGGCGATGCGGATGCAGGATGTCATGCCGCGAAGGCTAATGCGCGCCTCGGCAGGCGGCAAGCGATCTCAGCACACCTCGGCGGTGTTTTCCGGTATCGGCCCGTCGGGCACGCGCGCGGGGTGCAGATGGAACGGGTCCGATGCCAGCCGGTGCGTATCGGGATAGACCTGCGTTAGCACCGCGAAGAGTGCCGGATCGTAGGCCTGCAGGTCCCGGTGGCCCAGTATCTGGCGTCCATCCACCACCACCAGTTTGTTCGAATCGAACCAGAACTGCGTTCCCTCGGCCCAGTATTCGTGCAGCGTCGTCATGGCGTATTCGTCATGCCACAGGCCTTGCGCCTGCGCATTGGCATACGCCTCCTCAAGCTGGCGATAGAGCGCCGGATCGACCGCCTGAATGGCGTAGAGGATGGAATGGCCGAACTCGTGGACGAGGATCGTCTCGCCGTAATAGCGGCTTTCGCGCAGGCCTAGAACATCTTCCTCCGCCACCACGGTCCGCTCCCCGCCTATGCCGCGCACGCGCGCGTCCCAATACTGCCTGTCGGTCAGGCTGCCGATGCGTTCGGCGTAATGCAGCCGCTCGCACCGCGTCAGGCGGGGATCGTCGGTATCGGGTTTGGTCCAGGTTGCGAATTCCGGCAGGTCCAGCAAAGCCTCCTGCCGACCCATCACCGCAACGCGAATATCCTGCCGCTGCATCTCGGCGGCAAGGTCGGGCCGCTGCGACAGCATTCCGCGCACCATGTCCCGCGCGGCAAGCAGCGCCTCGTCCTCCACCTGCGCGCTGGAGCGGATGGGCAAGCCTGCTGCCGTCACCTGCTTGGTGTAAAAGCCCGCTTCCTCGACCGGCTTTACGGTCGCGGCGCACCCTGCCAGCGGCAGCGCTGCCAGTGTCAACGCATACGATGCTGGCTTCATCGCGTGATCAGTAAACGCGCTTCTTGGGCTCTATGTAGGCGATATCGTCCGTCAGCGTGTATTCGTGCACAGGGCGATAATCTACGCGGACGTCGCCGCTGCTGCCGCCCCACCCTTCAAACCATGCAGCCGTGTGCTTCATCCATTCGGCGTCGTTGCGATCGGGGAAATCCTCGTGCGCGTGGGCACCGCGGCTTTCCTTGCGGTTCTCGGCAGACGACATGGTGACGACGGCCTGCGACATCAGATTGTCCAGTTCCATCGTCTCGATCAGGTCCGAATTCCAGATCAGCGAACGGTCATGCACCTTGATGTCCTGCATCCGCTTATTCGTTTCAGCAAGCGACTTCACGCCTGCTGCCATCAGTTCGCTGTCGCGGAACACGGCGGCGTGCTTCTGCATGGTCTGCTGCATTTCCTTGCGCACTTCGGCGGTGGGAGAGCCCCCATCGGCATGGCGGAAATGGTCGAGGCGGGTCAGCGCGAAATCGGCGCTGTCGGCGGCCAGTTCGTCATGGCTCTGGCCAGGCTTGATCAGTTCCTTCAGGCGGAAACCGGTCGCCCGGCCAAACACCACGAGGTCGATCAGCGAGTTGGAGCCGAGACGGTTGGCACCGTGCACGGACACGCAGGCTGCTTCGCCCACGGCGAAAAGGCCCGGCACCACGGCATCGGGATTGCCATCCGCGCCGATGGTGACGACTTCGCCGTGATAGTTACACGGAATGCCGCCCATGTTGTAATGCACGGTGGGCGTCACCGGCAGCGGCTGGCGCGTCAGGTCGACACCGGCAAAGATCTTGCCGCTTTCGGTGATGCCCGGCAGGCGCTGGGCCAGCACGTCAGGCGCAATGTGATCGAGGTGCAGGAAGATGTGGTCGCCATCCGGCCCCACGCCGCGTCCTTCGCGCATTTCCAGCGCCATGGATCGCGATACCACGTCGCGGCTGGCGAGATCCTTTGCCGATGGTGCGTAGCGTTCCATGAAACGCTCACCCTCGGAATTGGTGAGATAGCCGCCTTCGCCGCGCGCGCCCTCTGTAATCAGCACGCCCGCGCCGTAGATGCCGGTGGGGTGGAACTGCACGAACTCCATGTCCTGCAACGGCAGGCCAGCGCGCAGCACCATGCCGCCGCCATCGCCCGTGCAGGTGTGGGCAGAAGTCGCGGTGAAATAACAGCGACCGTAGCCGCCCGTCGCCAGCACCACGCCGTGGCTGCGGAAGCGGTGGATCGTGCCGTCGTCCAGGCACATGGCGATTACGCCAACGCACACGCCATCTTTCATGATGAGGTCGATGGCGAAATATTCGATGTAGAAATCCGCGCTGTACTTCAGGCTCTGCTGGTAGAGCGCGTGGAGCATGGCGTGGCCGGTACGGTCTGCCGCGGCGCAGGTGCGCTGCACGGGCGGGCCTTCGCCCATGTTCTGCATGTGGCCACCGAACGGGCGCTGGTAGATCGTGCCGTCATCGTTGCGGCTGAAAGGCACGCCCGCATGCTCCAGCTCGTACACCGCCTGCGGCGCCTCCCGCGCGAGATATTCGATGGCGTCCTGGTCGCCCAGCCAGTCTGCGCCCTTCACCGTGTCATACATGTGCCATGACCAGTGATCGGGCGTGTTGTTGCCCAGCGAGGCAGCGATGCCGCCCTGCGCTGCTACGGTGTGGCTGCGGGTGGGGAACACCTTGGAGATGTTGGCCGTCTTCAGGCCGGCTTCGGCGGCGCCCATCGTGGCGCGCAGGCCGGAGCCGCCCGCACCGACCACCACCACATCATAGGTATGATCGATAATCGGATAGGCGCGGCCGTTGATTTCGAAAGTCTCTTTGCGGGCCATCAGGCGGCTCCTCCGGAGAAGGCAAGGCTGGCGATGCAGAACAGGCCGAAAGCGGCCCCTGCAAAGCTGGCGATATTGAGGACGAGAATGGCGGCAAACTTGCTGCCGGCTTCGTGGATATAATCCTCCACCAGCACCTGCAGGCCGAGGCGTGCGTGCCAGAAGGTGGAGATCACCAGCAGCGCCATCATGAAGGCGGGCAGCGGGGAGGACAGCCAGCCCGCGATCGAGGCGTAGGAATAGTCGCTCATCAGCACCAGCGAGATGCCGAGAAACAGCACCGACACCAGATTGCCGATCGCGGTGAAACGCTGCATCAGCCAGTGATGAGCACCCTCGTGGGAAGCGCCCAGGCCGCGTACCCGGCCGATCGAAGTTCCGTTACCCATATTCTCTCGTCCTAGCGCAGCAGGATGAAGGCCCAGAAGGCCACCGTAAGCACAATGCCCATGACCATAGAGATCACGGACCATGTGCGATTGGATTCGATTTCGTAACCCGCGCCCATATCCAGCACGAAGTGCCGCAGGCCGGAGGACATGTGAGTGAAGAACGCCCAGGTCAGACCGATCAGCACCACCATGCCATACCAGGCGGAGGCGTGGCCGTGGAACGTCTCGTAAGCGGCAGGCCCACTGGCAAGCGCGCCCAGCCACCAGAGCAATACGCCCAGCCCGACGAGTGCCATCCCGTCGCCGGAAACGCGGTGAAGGATGGAGACCGCCATATGCGGACCCCATTTCCAGATTTGCAGATGCGGTGAAAGCGGGCGGTTGGCCATTGCGTGTCCCGTTGGTTGCGGATTTGCGCCCCATCTAGCGCATGTAGCGCGCGTGGCAAGCCGACCTTGGGCCATATCCCTGTTTTGAGAGGGTCCTGCATCCCCTTTCCCCCTGCCCTGCCCCTCGCTATGAGCGCAAGTCATGACCAATATTCTCGTAACCGGCAGCAGCCGCGGCATCGGCCAGGCCATCGCGGATCAGCTTGCAGAACGCGATTGCAACGTGATGGGCCACGCCACGCGCGCCTTGGATTCGCGCACCATCGCGGCAGACTTCGCCGATCCTCCCGCTCCGCAGATATTGTGGGAAGAGGCGCTGGACCGACTGGACGGACGCATAGACGTGCTGGTGAACAATGCCGGCCTGTTCGAACAGATCCCCCTGCACGCCAGCGATATCGAGTGGCTGGACCGGTGGGAGGATACGCTGCGCATCAACCTGACGGCCGCCGCCCAGCTTTCCCGCTTTGCCGTGCGCCACTGGCAGGATCGCCAGAGCGCGGGCCGCATCGTCCACATCGCCAGCCGCGCGGCCTATCGCGGCGACAGCCCGGCGCACTGGCATTACGCCGCGGCCAAGGGCGGCATGGTGGCAATGCACAAGACCATCGCCCGCGCCTACGCCAGCGAAGGCATCCTGTCCTTCGCGATCACCCCCGGCTTTACCGACACCAGCATGGCGGGCGATTACCTCGACAGTCGCGGCGGCCCCGGCCTGCTGGCCGACATCCCGCTGGGCCGCGTGGCAGAGCCGGAGGAGATCGCCGATATCGCGGTGTTCTGCTGCCTTGACGCGCCGCCCAGCATGACGGGCGCCGTCATCGATGCCAACGGCGCGAGCTATGTCCGCTAGGCCCATCAGAACCCTGGCCATATCGCTGGCCATTCCGGCACTGATGGCCGCCTGCGTCGCCCCGCAGCCACCCGTGCCCGCCGCCAGTGCCAGCGTGCTGGAAACCGCGCGCATAAATGCCCCGCCCGGCAGCAGCTGGGCGCAGGATTGCACCGATTGGGACGATTGGGACAAGCGCGCGCAGCCCTTCCGCGTGCACGGCAACACCTATCACGTGGGCACCTGCGGCATTTCCGCCGTCCTCGTCGCCGGGCCGCAGGGCCACGTGTTGATCGACAGCGGCACGCGCGAGGGCGCGCGCGTCGTCCTCAGCAATATCCGCACGCTGGGCTTCCAGCCGCAGAACGTGCGCGCCGTGCTGACCAGCCACGAGCATTACGATCACGTCGGCGGATTGTGGTGGATCCACCAGAACACCGGCGCGGCCGTCCGCACGTCTCCCGCAGCGCAGCAGGTAATCCAGAGTGGAGAGGCCGATCCGGCCGATCCCCAATTTGGCATGCACGCGCCCATGCGCGCCCTGCCTGCCAATGTCGTCTCTGCCGTCGTACCGGGGCAGCCCGTCACCATTGCCGGCCTCACCTTTCTGCCTGTTGCCACGCCCGGCCACACGCCTGGCGCGCTGACGTGGCAATGGGAAAGCTGCGAGGGCAGCGATTGCCGCAGTATCGCCTATGCCGACAGCCTCTCCGCCGTCAGCCGCGACGATTACCGTTTCTCCGACCATCCCGATTACGTGCAATCCTATCGCGACGGGCTAAACCGCCTCGCATCGCTGGATTGCGACGTTCTGTTGACGCCGCACCCCTCGGCCAGCGGAATGCGGGACAAGCTGGTGGCGGGAGACATTGCCGGAGGCATGGATTGCGCCGCCTATGCGGCAGACCGTCTGGCCTTACTGGACCAACGCCTTTCACAGGAAACAACGCCATGAGCTGGAAACTATCGACGATCGCCAGCAAGGAGGCGGTGGAGACGGCGCTGGACCGGCGTGACGAGATCATCGGCTGGGACGAGACGATAGTGCTCACCGGCTTCGAAGTCGATCCGAAGGAGCCCGATACCTGGCGGCTGGACGCCTATACGCAGGCAAAGCCGACTGACGAGGATCGGGCAGCGGTCCATTCCCTGTTCGATAAACCCGCACCGCCGATCCTGGCAGAGGAATTGCCCGATGCCGACTGGGTAAGCGAAAGCCAGAAGGGCGTCGATCCGATCCGCGCGGGCCGTTTCCGCGTGCGCACGCCCGAACACGCAGCCACCAACGCCAGCGGCATCAGCGAATTCGTGATTCCGGCCGCCCAGGCCTTCGGCACCGGCCAGCACGAAACCACCGCCGGCTGCCTGGAAATGCTGGATGCGATGCACGGACAGGGCCTTCGCCCGAGCACCGTGGCAGACATCGGCACCGGCACCGGCCTGCTGGCCTTTGCCGCTCTGGACCTATGGCCCCAGTCAAGGGCCATCGCCAGTGATATCGATCCGGTGTGCGGCCCTGCGGTGCTCGGCAATTGCGAGATGAACCACATTGCGGTGGGCACCGGACGCGGAGAGCTGGCCATGGTGATCGCCGATGGCATGGACGATCCCGCGCTGCAGTCCCGAACGCCGTTCGACCTGCTGATTGCCAATATCCTCGCCAGTCCGCTGATCGAGATGGCACCCGATTTTGCCGATGCCGTGGCCCCGCGCGGCAGCATCCTCCTGGCCGGCCTGCTGGAACGGCAGGAAAAGAACGTACGCGCCGCCTATCTCAAGGCCGGTTTCCGCCTGCATCGCCGAATCGTGAAAGGCGACTGGAGCATCCTGTGGCTGCGGCACCGCTTTCGGGCGTGATCCCTCGCCTGCGGCGCATCGCACTGGGCATCGTCTGCATGCTGCTGCTGTTTGCTGCGGGATATCCGCTGGCAGGCTGGATCGGCAGTTCCATCCCCGAAAACGGCGATACCGATGCCGAGGTCGTCCATCCGGGCGGCACCGTGCGCATCATGGTGGAAACCAACGGTACGCACACCGGTATCGTCGTGCCTGTGATGACGTCAGTGAAGGACTGGCGCACCACTTTTCCCAGCGCCGCAATGCCTGCCTTCAACGGCGAAATGCCCACCCATCTCTCCATCGGCTGGGGAGAGCGCGAGGTGTTCATGAACGTGGCGACATGGGGCGATCTGAAGGCAGGAACCGTGCTGCGCATTGCCACGACGGGCGGCGATGCCCTGATGCGGGTCAGCGGCTATGTGCGCCCCATGGCCGGGCCCAATCACCGCCCTCTGGAAATCTCCGTCGCCCAGTATGAAAGGCTCGTCGAAGCGATAGAGCGTCCGCTGCCCAGACTGCGGCCCGGCAAACGCCGCCAGATGCTGCGCGGGGCGTATGGTGATGATACCTATTACGAGGCATCCGGCACCTATACGCTGATCAACACCTGCAACACCTGGGTTGGCGACACGTTAGCCGATGCAGGCATCGAAATGGGCATGTGGACACCTTTCGCTGGCGGCGTGATGAAATGGATCCCGCAGCCGGAAGTGTCTGAACCGCCACGTTTTCAATCGCTAACAAGCTAGGTTAAATCCCCATAAAGACTTTCGAACTCTGACCTTGTAGCTTACGCACTTGCAATATAATTGTCGGTCGCAATCAACGATATCTAGGGAAAACAAAGAGATGGTAGAGCGCAGCGCAGAGCGGCACGATATTTCGATCGTCGGCAAACTGCGCACCGGCACGGGCAAACGCGATGTGACGATCGTGGACCTGTCGGATCAAGGGTGTCGCATCTTCGATCGCATGGGCCACCTGCCGCAGGATCTTGCGGTGACGATCAAGATCGGCCCTGTCGGGCCCGTGGATGCGACGGTCCGCTGGAAAGAGCAGCCCTATGCGGGCCTCGCATTCGACCGTCCGCTCTATCCCGCCGTGTTGGATCATATCCGCGATCATTTCGATCTCCGCCACCTCGGCAGGGGACAGATCGAAAAGCCGGTCTAGCACAGGCGCAGCCTTCGCCGGAACGCTCCGGCTTGCGCCTCATTCCTTTTGCAGACCTGTAATCCTGCGAAAGACACCTCCATGACCAAGACCCTTCTCATCACCGGCGCCTCCACTGGCATCGGCGAAGCCACCGCTCGCGCAGCCGTAAAGGCCGGGTGGAACGTCGCCTTGCTGGCCCGCTCCGAAGACAAGCTGAATTCACTGGCAGACGAGCTGGGCGAAGCCGCATTCGCCGTGCCCTGTGACGTGACGGACCGGGACGCGCTGAACGATGCCGTCACCAGCACGGTCGATCATTTCGGCGGGCTGGACGCGGTGTTCGCGAATGCGGGCAAGGGTGTGGAGAACGCTGGCGTCGAGAATGGCGATCCGCAGGAATGGCACGACATGATCCATCTGAACGTGATGGCCGTCCTTTACACCGCCCATGCGACGCTACCGCATATGCGCAAGACGCAGGGCATGTTCATCGTCACCGGATCGAAGGCCGGACGCGATCACATGAAGGGCTCCATCTACGGCGCCACGAAATGGTTCGTTCACGGGTTTGCCGGAAACCTAGCTGAGGAAATGCGCGAATGGGGTGGCCGCTGCACCGTGATTTCGCCCGGCATGGTGGACACGCCTTTCTTCGACGAAGCGAAACCGACAAAGCTGCAGCCCGCTGACATTGCCGATGCGGTGGTGTTCGCGCTGGGCCAGCGCGACACCTCGTCCATCCGCGAAATTCACCTGATGCCGAACGACTAGCCTATCCCGCTGCCTCGACGATGGCGGCCCAGGCCGCCTCGTCGATCACTTCGATACCAAGCTCCGCAGCCTTCTTCAGCTTGGAACCTGCACCCGGCCCTGCCACCAGCAGGTCCGTCTTGGCGCTGACCGCGCCCGACGCCTTGGCGCCCAGCCTTTCCGCCTGCGCCTTGGCCTCGTCTCGGCTCATGGTTTCCAGCTTGCCGGTGAACACCACGGTCTTGCCCGCCACCGGACTGTCGAGCGTTTCGACCTCGTAGCGCGGGGGTGAGACTTCGCTCAGCAGATCGCCCCACACGGTGCGGTTATGCTCCTCGTGGAAGAAATCGCCCAGCGCCTTCACCACTGCGCCGCCGATGCCATCGATGCTGGTGAGCGCGTTGGCGGCCTCCTCGTCACCAGCGCGCGCCTTTTGCGCCGTTTCGCGCAATGCGGGCAGCGTGTGAAAGTGCTTCAACAGATCGCGCGCGGTCACGGCGCCCACGTGGCGGATGCCGAGGCCGAACAGCAGGCGCGCCGCATCGGGCTCGCGCTTGTCCTCGATGCTGGCAAGCAGGTTCTCGACCGACTTTTCCTTCCACCCCTCCAGCGCGAGAATGTCCTTCTCGCGGGTCTTCAGCCGAAATATGTCGGCAGGGCCATTGTCCAGCCAGCCGTGCTCCATGAACTCGGCAATGGTGCGCTCCCCCATGCCATCGATATCCAGCGCGGCGCGGCTGACGAAATGCTTCAGCCGTTCGAATTGCTGTGCCTTGCAGATGAGGCCGCCTGTGCAGCGCACATCCACCTCGCCCTCCTCGCTCACCGCCTCGCTGCCACACTCGGGGCAATGGTCGGGAAACTTGTAGGCCGGACGATCCGCTTCGCGCGTCAGATTCTCTACCACCTGCGGGATGACGTCGCCCGCCCGCTGGACCACCACGCGATCTCCGGGGCGCACGCCAAGGCGTTCGATCTCAGCGCGATTGTGCAGGGTGACATTGGTGACGGTGACGCCGCCCACCAGCACCGGAGAAAGGCGACCGACCGGCGTCAGCTTGCCAGTGCGGCCCACCTGGATATCGATGGTCTCCAGCGTGGTTTCAGCGCGCTCTGCGGGAAACTTGTGCGCCATCGCCCAGCGCGGGGCCTTGGCAACGAAGCCCAGCCGCTTCTGCCAATCCAGCCGGTTTACCTTGTAGACAACCCCGTCGATCTCGTAGGGCAGTCCTTCGCGGCCTTCGGAAATGCTGCGATAATGCTGCAGCATATCGTTCACATCACTGCACAATTTCAGATCTGGAGAGATCGGCAGGCCCCACTTGGCGATCTGGCGCATTACCTCTTCCTGCGTCTGGCCTGGCACCTCGCTCGCCGCGCCCCAGCCATGCGCCCAGAAGCGCAAGGGCCGCTTCGCCGTAACGCTCGCATCCTTCTGCCGCAGCGATCCGGCAGCGGCATTGCGCGGGTTGGCAAACAGCTTTTCGCCCGCCTTTTCCTGCGCAGCATTGAGTGCGGTAAAGTCCTCTTTCGCCATGTAAACTTCGCCGCGCACCTCGAACACGTCGGGCACCTTGCCAAGCAGCTTTTCTGGAATGTCGGCGATGTGCCGGACGTTGGGCGTCACGTTCTCGCCCGTCTGCCCGTCACCCCGTGTTGCGGCCAGCACCAGTTCGCCATTCTCGTATCGCAGCGAGCATGACAGCCCGTCGATCTTGTCTTCCGCCGTGAAACCCATCGGCTCGTCATCGGACAGGGAAAGAAAGCGCCGAACGCGGGCGACGAATTCCTCCACCTCCTCGTCGGAGAAGGCATTGTCGAGGCTCATCATGCGAACTTCGTGGCTGACCTTGGAAAGCGGGGACGCGGCGATTTCGTGTCCCACCGCCTTGCTGGGCGAATCCGCGCGTACAAGATGCGGAAACTGCTCCTCCAGCTCGGCGTTACGGCGCACCAGCGCATCGTATTCGGCGTCCGTGATCTCCGGATCGTCTTCTGCATGATAGCGCTTGTTGTGGTGGGCAATCTGCTTCGCCAGCCGCATCAGTTCGTTGGCGGCATCGGCTTCGGTCGTCTTCTCGCTCACTCGGCAATGATCCTGGGGTCGCGGGTGAATTGCCATGCTGCGCCATCCCAGTTCCCGCGATAGAGATAACTCATCGAGTTATCGCCATTGGACCGGTATCCGCCCCACGCGCTGCAATCCTCTTCGCTGGCGCAAGTGAAATTGTGCAGCGTGAACACCAGCGCCGCTTCTTCCGTTTCCGCGTCGCGCCAGCCGTCCGCCGTGCGGCTGCATCGCGTCATCGGGGCAAGCTGGGGGAAGCGGGAGATCAGTGCCAGCTCGTCTTCCGGCGGCAGCGCCTCTTCCTCCCGCCCGTCGTGCCAGCTGGCACACACCGTGGGCGGATTGGGAATGTCGGAAGCGAAATAAGTGCCCAGCACATGTTCCATCATCGCCAGGCGCGGCGCGTCGAGGCGTCCTGCCAGCGGCGGCAGCGGATCGGGCGAGACGGCGGTATCGACAGGCGCGGCAACGCATCCCGCCAGCGCCAATGCGGCCAATGATACAAGAGCTTTCATCACACCCCCTCCAGCAGTCTGTCTGCCTGTGCGCGGGCCTCCGCGGTGATTTCCGCACCTGACAGCATACGCGCGATTTCTTCCTGTCGACCGGCATCGTCCAGCAGGCCGACTGAGGTTTTGGTTACCGTCCCTTCGGAGGACTTGGCGATCATGTAATGCATCTGCCCGCGCGCGGCGACCTGCGGGGAATGGGTGACGGCCAGCAATTGCCCGCTTTCCGCGCCTGACCCTGCCGCCAGCCGCGCCAGCCTTTCGCCGATCGCGCTGGCCACCGCGCCGCCCACGCCGCGATCGATCTCGTCGAAGATCACCGTGGCCGCGCCGCCCTGCTCTGCCAGCGCCACCTTCAGCGCGAGGATGAAGCGGGAAAGCTCACCGCCAGAGGCAATCTTGTTGAGCGGGGCGAAATCGGCGCCGGGATTGGTGGCAATAAGGAACTCCACAGCGTCCATGCCCTGCGGCCCCCATTTTTCCTCCGGCTGCTCTGCCACCGCCGTCTTGAAGCGGGCAGCATCCAGCTTCAGCGGCGCGAGTTCTGCGGCCACCGCCTCGTCCAGTTGCATGGCAGAGGTGACGCGATTGGCATGCAGCGCCTCTGCCCGCGCACGGTACACCTCGTGGGCATCGCGCTCCGCCTTTTCCAGATCGGCGAGATCGGCATCGCCCTGCTCTATCGCATCCAGCTTTGCCCGCATCTCGCGCATCACTTCGGGCAGATCGTCCACCTGGCATGAATGCTTCCGCGCCAGCGCCCGCAGTTCGAACAGGCGCGTCTCGATCCGGTCCAGTTCCAGCGGGTCATGCTGCATGGCCTCGGCGGCGGCCTGCAGCTTCTCCTCCGCCTCGCCCGCCTCGATCACCGCGCGGTCCAGCGCGCCGAGAGCCTCTGCCAGCAGCGGGTGTTCTTCGGCGATGCGATCCAGCTTGCGAGCCGCAACGCGCAGGGATGCCAGCGGCGAATCCGATCCGTCCCACACGGTGCGCAGGTCTTCCAGATCACCCGCCAGCTTCTCGCCTTTCTGCATATCGGCGCGGGCATTGGCGAGGGTTTCCTCCTCGCCTTCCTCAGGCTCGATATTCGTGAGTTCGGAGAGATGGGCCAGCAGCAGGTCCTGATCCGCGCGTGCCTGTTCGATCGAACCGCGGGCGTCCTCCAGCTTTTCGCGTGCCGCGCGCCAATCGCTCCAGGCCGCTGAAACACCGGCCACGTCCGCCCCGGCATAGCGATCCAGCAAGGCGCGGTGCCCGCGCGGGTTTACCAGGCCGCGATCATCGTGCTGGCCGTGCAGTTCCACCAGCGCGCCCGCCAGCGATCGCAGCAGGGCAACGCCCACAGGCTGATCGTTCACGAATGCCTTGGATCCGCCATCTGCCTTCAGACGGCGGCGGATGATCAGCGGCTCTCCCGGTTCTACGTCAACCTCCGCATCGTCCAGGGCATCGCGCACGGAAGCAGGCAACGCGGCAAATTCGAAACTGGCGGTAACGCTCGCCTGGTCCTCCCCTGCCCGCACGAGGCCGGAATCGGCGCGATCGCCCAAAACCAGGCCCAGCGCATCGAGCAGGATTGATTTGCCCGCACCCGTTTCGCCTGTCAGCACGCCCAGCCCCGGCCCGAAGGCGAGGTCCAGCGCCTCGATCAGCACGATGTTCCGGATAGAAAGCGCGGTGAGCATAAGCACACCGGCTTTACGTTGCAGCCTCGCGCAGCGCAACGATTGCCATGTGCCAAAGGGTGGACGGTAAGAATTATTTAACCATCGATTGGCAAACTGATGCCGAACAGAGGGATTTTTGCCGCCATGTCCGTGCTCACTATCAGAGCCTACAAGCGATACGCCACGCGGTTGCCGGTGCAACTGAAGGGCGGCGAAGGCACGGATGCGAGCGGCCTCCTGATCGAACTGTCACAGCAGGGTGCGCGCATCAGCGGCCTGTCCCACAGCGATTTCGAAGTCGGCGAGGAGGTGGCCATCGTCACGTCCTCTGGCCTCGAATTTCCCGGTAATATCCGCTGGGCGCATGACGGGTTGGCCGGAATCCGGCTTCAACGGTCCCTGCACCTGCCGGAAATGCGCGAATTGCTTGATCTGAACCGCGCAGAACAGCCGCAGCTGGATGTCCGCTACGGAACCTGACGCCCGAAGATCAGCCGCCGATACGGGCGGGTGCGTGGTCTTCCATCAGTTCGAACGCTTTCTCATACCACTCGTTGCCCGGATAGTTGGCACCCAGCACGGCGGAATACCGCTGCGCTTCCTCGGGCACGCCCAGCGCCAGGCTAGTCTCGGTCAGGCGATACAGCGCCTCGGGCGCGTGGCTGGTGGTCTGGTAATCCTCGATCACGTTCTGGAAGCGCAACTGCGCGGCAAGCCACTGGCCGGTCCGCTCGTAAAAACGGCCGATTTCCATTTCCTTGCCCGCCAGGTGATCGTTCACCAGGTCAATCTTCAACCGCGCATCGTCGGCATAGGGGCTTTCGGGATAGCGGCGCACGATCTCCGTCAACGCTTGCAGCGCGCGTTCCGTAATCGCCTGGTCACGTTCCACGTCGCTGATCTGCTCGTAATAGCTGATGGCGATGAGGTAATAGGCATAGGGTGCATCCGCGTTACCCGGATGGATCGACAGGAAGCGCGAGGCAGACTGGATGGCGCGCGTGTAATCGCGCGCGGCGTAATAGGAGAACGAACTCATCAACTGTGCGCGGCGCGCCCAGGGTGAATAGGGGTGCTGGCGTTCCACCTCGTCGAACAGGCCTGCGGCCATCGTCAGATCGCCACGATCCAGCCGGTCTTTCGCGGCGGAATAGAGCGATTCGACGTCGCGCGCGACATAGGCAAGATCGTTCGGGCCGGTATCGGGGCTGCCGCCGCACCCGGTGAGGAATGTTGCACAGGCCGCGCCCAGCAGCGCGCTACGGATGGAAAGCTTCGCGTTCATAGGCTCGCCTATAACTAGCCTCGCGCTGAACGCCAAGTGAAGTGCGCACAGGTTTGCCGCTTTTGCGCGACGAAAAGCAGGCAGCGTAAGATTGCGCGCCCGTCCGTCCCGTTTCGTTTCGCTTGCAAGCGTCTCGACGTTTGTCGGGCCTTGTCGTCCGGTTAACGGTGCCGTTCGCATTCCGTCGAGGGACCGCAAGGGCCTGTCGAGCATCGCATGCGATGACCCGGTGCCTTGTCTAGATAACACTCATCGCTCCGGCCCAGCCCCCTTTAAAAACCGGGGTCGGAGCAAACAGAGGAGGAAAACCATGACGAGCATAACCATGAATTCGATCAAGGCAGGACTGGCAGCCGCTTTCACCGCAGGCGCCATGATCGCAACCCCCGCACTGGCACAAAGCGACGCCTTGCAGTCGGTGCCGGTGCAGTACAGCGATCTCGACCTTTCAACAGACGAAGGCCAGGCCGCGCTGGAACGTCGCCTGGACCGGGCAGCCCAGAAGGTTTGCGGCATCGACAGGCGCACGTCCGGCCACGCCCTGCCCTCTGCCGAAGCGCGCGGCTGCTATCGCGAAGTTTCCGAAAGCTTCGCGCGCGAGATCGCAGCGCGAACCGAGAAGCAGCAACAGCGCGGCTGACGCGTTTCAGATCGAGGTACGATACCGCCTCGGCCGCTTCGCAGGGTAAGATGCAAAACCGGCCAGGCCTACGGAAGAATAGGCGCGGTATCGTTACGGCCCGCCGCGCATGGTGCTTCAGGGAAGCCATGCCGGCGGGTCTCTTTGTCTGTAGCGCCTTTTTCTCTGCCGGGTCTGGCGCAACGGGGGCGCTGTTCATATAGTCGCCGCCCATGGCCAAAGCCCTATTCGAACTCAATCCCGACCTTGACCGCGCCGATCTGGCAAGCCGCTTTGCTGCGCAAAAGCGGCTGCAGGTAGATGATTTTCTGACTGACGAGACGGCACGCGAGCTGCGCCATATCCTTTCGCAAGGTACGGAATGGGGCGTCGCCGTGCAGGCTGGCTCTACGGCAAAGCCGCACAGCTGGCGCGGGCGGGAATTGCGCGATCCGGCCATCGGCAAGCAGTTGATGGAGATCGTGAAGGAGACGGACAAGGTCGCGGCGTCGGGCGACTACGCCTATCGTTCGCACCGCTATTCGCTGGTGGAGGGGTTGCAGAAAGGCTGGGCACCCGGCGGCCCGCACGAATTGCTGCTGGAATATCTGAATGCCGAAGATTTTCTCGGCTTCATGCGCCAGATCACCGACATTCCTGAACTGGTGAAGGCGGACGGGCACGCCAGCTGCTTTGGCCCGAACCACTTCCTGGGGCAGCACAACGACAGCCACGTGGCAGAGGGTTGGCGCATCGCCTACGTGCTGAACCTGACGATCGACGACTGGCATCCCGATTGGGGCGGCTACCTCGTTTTCTTTGACGAAGCGGGCAATATCGAGACGGGTTTCATGCCGCGTTTCAACACCTTGAACCTGTTCCTGGTGCCGCAGTCCCACGCCGTTACCTACGTGCCGCCCTTCGCGCCGCGCGGGCGCTATGCCATCAGCGGGTGGCTGCGCGACAGGTGAGCACCTCGCCCGACCAGTACCGTGCGCGTGCGCAGACGCTGGCGGCGCAGGGCCAGCTTGCAGAGGCGCTGCGCACACTTCAAGACGGCATCGCGCAACACCCGGAGAACGCGGCGCTGGCGAACAGCGCCGGTAACCTGGCGATGAAGCAGCCCGATTACCCCGCCGCTGCCGCCTTTTTCGCAAAAGCAACGCAGGCGGAGCCCGCGACGCTGGAATACGCCATCAACCTTGCGATCGCGCTATCCGCGCAGGACCGCCATGACGCTGCCCTCGATGCGCTTCGTCCGCTGGAAGAAGCGGGCGCGGCAGATGCGCGCTATTGTTCGGTTCGCGCCAGTTCGGCGCGGGCCACGGGCGATCTGGCCGGTGCCTCTGAATGGTATGACCGTGCCGTGGCGCTGGAGCCGGACCGTGCAAAAGCGCTGCACGGGCGGGCGCGCGTGGCGCTGGAACGCGGTGAACCCGATGCCGCCGAACGTTTCGAGCGTGCTCTTTCGCGCAACCAGTCCGACGCGGAGGCATGGCTTGGCCTGGCAGAGGCGCTTGATGCTGCGGGTCGCACGAAAGAGGCAGAGGATCTGACGCGGCAACTGGTGGCGCAGGTTCCGCAATGGATCGCCGCGTTGCGCCTGCTTGCGCAGATCAGGCTGGGCAAGGGCGACACCGACTTCGCCAGCCATTTCGCCGAGGCCGAGGAGAAGATGCCGGCCGACCCCGCCATCGCGCATGAACATATCCGCGTGCTGGAACTGCATGACCGGTTTGCCGATGCGATGGAAGGTGCGGAACTCGCCGCGCGGCGCTTTCCGCAGGATCAGTCATTCCCTCTGCTGCGGGCAAGCTACGCGGGGATACTGGGCGATGACGACAAGGCCACGCAGCTTTTCGAGGATCTCACGCTGGATACGCCGGAGCGGTGGCTGCTGGAAGCGCGATACATCATCCATCGTGGGGATTACGGCCGGGCAGAGCACCTGCTGGACAAGGTGATCGCGAACGAACCCTGGCATATCAATGCCTGGGCCGTACGCGATTTCCTCTGGCGGCTGACCGACGATCCGCGCAGCGAGTGGCTGCACGGGCAGGAAGGCCTGGTGCGCATGGTGGAGCTTCCCGATGCAGAGGCGGTGCTGCGCGATGCCGTGCCCCTGCTGCACCGCCTGCACGACAATTCCGCCTTCCCTCTGGGCCAGTCGCTGCGCGGCGGCACGCAGACACGCGGTGGCCTTTTCGAGCGGGCGGAGCCGGAACTGAGCCGATTGCACGAGGCGCTACTGGACGCTCTTGAAAATTACCGCGCCGCTTTGCCTGCATACGATCCGCAGCATCCGCTTCTTCGCTTTCGCGATTCCGGCATGGTCATTACCGGCTCATGGTCCGTCAGATTGTCGGGTGGCGGCGACTTTCATGCAGCCCACCTGCATCCCGAAGGGATCGTTTCCAGCGCGCTTTATTGCGAGCTGCCGAAAGGATTGCATGACGAGAGCGACGAGACCGCCGGATGTATCGAACTTGGCCGCCCCCCGCCAAAACTGCGCCTCGACCTTGATCCGCGATACACATTGCAACCCAGGACGGGGCACCTCGCGCTGTTTCCCAGCACACTGTATCACGGAACACGGCCCTTTTCGAAAGGCCGACGGATGACGGTCGCCTTCGACGTACAGCACATGGGGAACCCTTTATGACCGGTCAGAAGAACGTCCACGATGCATGGAACACCTTCTGGCATCGGCAATCCGGCCAGCAGCAGGGTGGCGGAAGGCAGATGCCGGCAAATTGGCAAGGCATCGACCGCATCCAGGGCGCAGCATGGAAGGAATTTGCCAGAAGCCTGCCGCCCAAGGCGCGGATACTTGATCTTGCCACGGGCGATGGCCGGGTGATGACGCACCTGCTGGAAAAGCGGCGGGACATAAAACCGCTGGGCATAGACCGTGCTGCCACCCTCCCCCCACCTCCGCGCGGAAGCAAGATCAGGCCCGGTACGGAGATGGAAAACCTTCCCCTGCCGGATAACCTGTTTTCCGCGGTCACCAGCCAGTTCGGTTTCGAATATGGCAACATGGGGCGCGTCGCGCACGAAGTGGCGCGGGTGTTGCGCAGCGACGGGCGTTTCGCCGTGATGTCGCATCGTCTGGATGGCCCGATCGTCGCGCATAATCGCAAGCGCCGGGACGAACTGGAATGGGCCATCAAGCAGGAAAGCCTTATCACGGTGGCGCGGGGCAGTCTTGGCCTGCGCAGTGCGGGCATCGCCGCGCTGCCGCCCACCGTCATCGCCGCGCCGGAAAAAGGTGCGCGATTGTTCGGCAGGGATTCCGCAGCTGCGGAAATCGCGGAGGCTATCCGGCAGACCCTGCATCTCGGCCGGAACGACAGCCCGGCAAACGTCGCAAGCCTGCTGGACAGTATCGAGGCGAAGGCCTCGAATGAACTGGGCCGCATCGCATCGCTGGAACTGGCTGCCCAGGCGGCGAGTCACCATGAAGCGATGCTTGCCGCGCTTTCCGAAGCTGGCCTGCGACTGGTAACGGAGCGGGAACTGGTAAGCGACGTTTCGCGTGCACCTTTTGCCGATTTCAGGGTTTTTCATCAAACGAACTGAGCCTGCTCGCGGCTCACGCCTTTCAACCATAAAAAAAGGGCGGGAGACCAACTGGTCCCCCGCCCCTTTTTTCCAAGCGCTTATCGCGCGGTCTGGTCGCTTAGAAGCGAACCAGGACCGATGCGAAGAAGTCGCGACCCAGCACGTCGTAGGTGCTCGGGTAGGTGTTGGCCTGCTCACCGTTGTTACGATCGCCCAGCAGCAGAGTGTTGGTGTCGTTCGTCACAACGCCGTTCTCGTTGAACACGGGATCCGTCGGCAGGGTGTCGAACAGGTTGTTGACACCAACCGTCAGCGTAACCGTTTCACGGAAGTCATAAGACAGCGTGAGGTCGATCAGGTCGTAGGCAGAAATGCGCTCAACCTTGTAGTCGAACGAGGGATCGTCATCGTCCACTGCGGACAGGTGACGCCAGCGGGTCGAGAAGGTCAGAGGACCATCGACATAGCTGGCACGCGACGTCCACTTGAACGAGGCCTGCGGCTCACCGCATTCCAGACCGAACAGACCGGCACACTCTGTGGTGTCGTCGGGGTTGTTCTGATCGGCTGCAAGCAGGTTCGACTCCGTCCACGTTCCGAGGAACGAGAGGTTCAGGTCCGAAGCGCCATTGCCCAGCACGGAGAACGGCAGGTCGAGACCGTAGTTCACCTGAAGGTCGATACCGCTCGTGGAGAGACGGGCGACGTTGGCAACACCGAACTGCGGCGGATTGTCACGGGTGAAGGCACCAGTGGAATCACGCGTTCCGACGAAACCGGCACACTGCGGAGCAGAAAGGTCCTGGATCGTGAGGTAGCACAGGTTGACTGCAGTCTGCGGCGGCACGGTGATGATCGCGTCATCAATCGTGATGTCGAAGTAGTCAGCCGTGATCGTCAGACCCGGAACGAAGGTCGGCTGCAGAACAACACCGAAGGTGTAGCTGTCAGACGTTTCTTCGAACAGGTTCGGGTTACCGCCGAACAGACCCTGGATCTGCGGATCCGGCTGGATGACCGGGTTCAGACCGTTGCCGCTGGGCGGAACGATGCCGATGTTGCCGGCCGGAACGCCATTGGCGATACAGAAGTCGCGCAGGGCGCCGGTCGGGGTCGGGCCGCCGACGGACGTACCGTTACCGGCACAGGGGTCAACGATACCGGGGAAGCCGACTGCCGAACCCTGGAAGAGTTCGTTGACGTTCGGCGCACGAACGGCGCGCTGGTACTGACCGCGGAACGTGATGTCCGGGATCGGCGAGAACTCTGCACCACCGGCATAGGTCCACACACCGCCAACCGCTTCTAGCGAGTAGTCGGAGTAACGGCCTGCACCGGTAAGTTCGAAGCGCATGCCGCTGTCGGTTTCAAACGGGATGGCGATTTCGCCGAAGATCTCGTTGACGTTGTAACCGCCCTGGGTGGGTTCACCGGCGTTGAAGCCAGCAACGTCGCCCGAAGCGAGGAACTCGTCAGGAATGAAGCGTGCGCTAACTTCGCGATATTCGCCACCGACTGCGAAACCGATAGGTTCAGCAGCACCCAGTGCGAAATCACCGAAGGTACCGGAGATCACGGCCGACGCCACCTGCAGCGCAGAAATGTCGCCATTCTGTGCCTGGATGATGAAGGAGTCGCGATCGGCATCGCTCAGCGTATTCAGACCGTACGGGTTGATCAGCGAGGCGGGATCGACGACGCCGGAACCCGGAGACGTTTCCGTACCTTCCAGACCGGCACGCAGACGCGAAAGCGACGCGTTGCCCAGCTGGATGTTGGAGTTACGCGTACGCGAGTACATGTAGTACGCGTCGTACTGCAGGTAATCGGTGATGTCGCCACGCAGACCGCCAAGGATACGGAACGAGTTACGCTCGTCCTGGTTCGCACGGCTGCCGCCTTCGAGAAGACGACGGTTGAACTGCACGAGAACGCGATCGTCGTTGGCCTGGGCACCGGTTTCCTGCGCATCGAGAGCAGCGAACTGGTCACGCGTTGCCTGGTTGATGAAACCGGCGGAAAGCAGGGCTTCATACGGCAGGGCAACGTTGTTCAGCTGAACAGGCGTCGGGGCGAGTTCTGAATCAACGCGGTTGTTGACGTAGGTAACTTCGCCGTAAAGCTCTGCGAAATCGGCGATTTCGTAGTTGCCGTAGCCACCCAGCAGGTAACGCTCCTGCGGAAGCTGCAGGTAGTTGGCGGGTGCGAAGTTATAGAAGTCGGTCGCGCCGTTGTAGGAACGGATCGAGCCCGGCGAATCGAAGAAGCCGTTAGCGCCACCAGCGAAGGCGGTGCCGGCACGATCTGCAGTCGGTACGTTGCCCTGGTAGGCAAGGCGGGTCTGCGGAACGAAGGACGAACCGCCCTGAACCAGAGGATCGCCGCCGAGGTTGAACACGGAGAAGCCGCGGTCAGCCTGGAAGATGGCTTCACGGTCGTAATATTCGCCGTAAACGGTCACGTTGCCGCGACCATCAGCGAAATCGGTGCCGATTGCGCCATGGATTTCGTAGCGATCGCCGTCGCCAGCGTCGGTGATCGAGTACTGGCCACCGAATTCGGCGCCGTCGAGTTCACGCAGGCGGAAGTTGACAACACCGGACAGAGCATCGGAACCGTAAACGGCCGAAGCACCACCGGTCACAACGTCAACAGAATCCAGCAGGAACTGCGGGATGGTGTTGAGGTCGACGATCTGGTTCGCATCATAGAACATCCAGCGGCGGCCATTGACCAGCAGCATGGTACGGGTGGCGCCAAGGCCACGCAGGTTCAGCGAAGCGGTGCCGTTGCCGGGGTTGTTGGAGAACGAGGTGGTGCCAGGAACAACCTGCGGCAGCGTGTTGACGACGTTCTCGACGTTGACGGTACCCGAAAGCTCGAATTCCTCGCTGTCGACGACAGCAACCGGAGCAGCCGTGTCGGTATCGCGACGCTGGATGCGCGAGCCGGTAACGATGATGGTGTCAGCAGCGGCGCCAGGCTCGAGAGTGGGATCCTGGGGCGTGACTTGCGCGTAAGCAGGTGTGGCAACCAGCGATCCGAAGATCACGGTGCCCGCCAGCAGCGAAGCCTTTTTCTTATTGATAATCATTAAAATGCTCCTGGTAAGAGGGAGAATTCATTGGAAGAAAAACCGCTTGTACCTGTGACCGAAAAATCGATCGGCGGCAGTGGGCGACCAAACATTCCCTTCCTGCTTTCGCCTAAAACACCATTGTCCCGCGCTGCACAACGATACTGTGAAGCGGTTTCAAAGGAGACAGTTTCGTGTGACATTTATGAAACATCAGTGACATGCCAACGATTGCTTCGGCACCTGCACACAGGGTAATATTATTCCCAGAATGCGACGCTTCGGTACTCGATACTTTCGCGAAGGCTTGCGCCGCTCGCCGAACTGTCGAAGAATGCCGAGTGGGGGCAGCGCCAGGTAACGTCATGATTGCTATCATGAAATTTGAACAGGAGTGCATCGTCACGCTGCATCCCCGCGAAATACCACCAGCGGTGCGACGGGTGGTAGGAGAAGATCGTTGCCGCCAGCATCGTGTCCTCCCCTTCCATCGGCGCAGTCAGTGCGTCCCCTTGCGGGAACTCGTCCACGATGAAGAGGGTGTTCTCCTTCTCCTCCCCGCCAAAGCTCGTTCGTCCGTCGCACAGCGCCAGTGGCATGTCCTGCGGGGGCGGTGAGAAAGTGCGCCAGTGGCTGGTGATGAGGAACCGCTTGAAGCCGGGGCCATCGGGAAAGAACTGCTCGTAGGTGGCCTGGGCCATGCGCCGGGCCGTGGCGGGAGCCGTATCGACATGCGCCTCGCCCGCCGGTGGCTGCAGGCCGCCCGCGTGGGAATAGCCCTTTTCCTTCTTGCTGACATGTTCTGAAAGATCGGCGCTGGTGCGCAGCATCCAGCCGCGTGCGGCGCACTTGTCCGCTCCAGTCAGCCGCAGGACGTCCGCCTCTACCTCGCGCTCGTAAAGCCGCTCCACTTCCTGCTTGTCATGAAAATCGCTCACCTCGGTGGCGCTCTTGAAGATCGTGAAGCCGTGCGTGTCGAGGCTGAAATGATCGCGCAGCGGCATGCCGTCACGGATCACGACCTCGTGATCGGAATAGGTGCCGGTGTTCAGCTCCTCCCCCTGGCTTACGAAGCGCCGCGTCACGAAATCGCCCTCGTCCACATAGCGCATCATGGCGCGCACCTGCCGCGCTTCGTCCTCCACCTTGCTCCCATCGCTAACTGTAAAACTTGCCATGGTGATCTTCTCCTCTCCCTGCCATTCTTAACGGGCGTTATCATATTGGCACGCACTTGTAGCAAGCTGCAAGCAGCGCGCTATGGTGCGCAAAAGGACGAGGAGAGAACGACATGGGACCGCTGCCACCAGGCACTGACGACCGCGCGATCTGGGATATCTGGCAATCGCAATTCACCCTGCCCGCCGTGACGGTCGCCGACGAGCTTGGCCTGTTTGCAAGTATCGGCGACGCTGCCATGGCCACGCCCGAACTGGCAAAGGTGCTGGCGGTAGACGAACGTGCGCTGGGCATCCTGCTGGGCGCCCTCGCCTCCCTCGGCATGGTGGAACGGCGCGTCGGGCGCTGGATGGCCATGCCGGCTGCCCGCATGTGGCTGCATCCCGAGGCGGAAGGCTATTGGGGCGGCTTCCTGTTCCGGTTCCGTGCGACGATCCCGCTCCACGCGGACCTGCTGGCGATGGTTCGCACGGGCGAGAGGCCGGAGAACAAGGTGGCCGGCGGGCCGGAATGGGAACGCGGCTCGATGAGCGCGCAAGTGGCAAAGCGCATCGCCGATTTCATGCACGCCCACTCCATGGCCCCGGCACGCGGTGCCGCCATGCAGCCGCAGATCGGCGCTATCGGAAACCTGCTGGACGTCGGCTGCGGTTCGGGAGTCTACGGTATCGAGTTTGCGCGCGCCAATCCGCAGATGCAGGTGACCCTGCTGGACCTGAAGGAGATGGTGGCAGAAGCGCAGCACCACGTGGACGCCGCCGGCCTGGGAGCCCGGATCGGCACCTGCGGCCTCAACATGTTCGAGGAGGAATGGCCCACCGGCCACGATGCCCATTTCTTTGCGAATATCTTCCACGACTGGTCCGAAGAAACCAATGCGTTGCTGGCCGCAAAGTCTTTCAAGGCTCTGCGGCCCGGCGGGCAGATCCTCCTGCACGAGATCCTGATGGATGACGATGGCACCGGCCCCTGGCACGCCGCCGCCTTCAGCCTGATGATGCTGATGGGCACTTTGGGAAAGCAGTACACGCTGCCCGAATTTCGCGCCTTGCTGGAGGATGCAGGGTTCGAAGATGTGCGCGCGTGCCGATCCGGCGGGGGGTATTATTCGCTCGTTTCCGCTCGCAAGCCGGGCTGACCCACTCCTGCCCCGACGCCGCCAGCAAAGTGTTAACCATTGGCTTGCATCGAGAATTAACCAGTTCGGCCGATACACCTTTGCGTGGCTGTGGGGACCGCCACGTTACGAATGGAGACTTTGGTTATGGGTATCGCAAAAGCCCTCGTCGCGGATGACAGCGGCTCTACGGGTATCGAATACGGCCTGCTCGCATCTTTCCTGGCGATGACGTTGCTTGCCGGATTCCAGACGCTGGCGAACCAGGTGGACGATTCCTTCACCGATCTCAGCGAGAAATACGAAGACGCACAGTAAGCACCGCGCCAAGGCGCGTCGCCACTTGCAGCTTTGGCGGCCTCGAATTAGGAGGCCTTTGTCATGACCATGCAAGCCGAGCTCCACCTTTGATGACGCCGACATTGAGGCAGCGCCTGCGGCAAGAAACGGGTGACATGCATGAGCGGGTCGAGGACGCGTTCGCGCTTCTCGATCTTGGAGAGCGAAACGGCATTGCCGCTACGCTGGATGCGCATATCCAAGTCCTTTCCCGCCTGTTGGCCGGCATGGCCTCGCATCCCGATTACGCTACTGCGGATGGCGCTGGCGAGGAATACCGTCAGGAAATCCGCCGGCTGCACGATCTGGCAGTGCAATCCCGTGCGCATTTTGGCGATGCGGGCGCCAACGCGTCTGGCGCAATCGAGCCCTTTACCGTCCATCCTCTTTCGGCTGCCTACGTGATTTTCGGATCGCGCCTCGGCTCTCGCGTGATTGCGGCGAACATGCGGCGCAACGAAGTGGATTGGCCGAAAGATGCCATTGCCTATTTCACCGATGACGAGACCCGCGAATACTGGCAGAGCCTGCTGTGCGCCTTCGGGAATAATGAAGGCAACGCGGATATAATCGTGGCAGACGCCGTTAAGACCTTTGAACTGTTCCTTGCAGAAGCCCGGAGCGCCCATTCCCTGATACGAAGTTCCTGACTAGATGGATGTCGACCTTACCAATTGCGAGCGGGAAGAAATTCATCTTCTTGGCCATGTGCAAACTTTCGGCTGCCTGCTCGCCCTCTCGTCAGACTGGCTGGTGGTGCATGCATCGCGTAACACGCAGGATCACCTTGGCGTAAAGGCCGAGGATATGATCGGAGAGCCGGTCCGCAATTTCCTGACGGAAAATGCCGTTCACGATATTCGCGGCGCTATCCAGACGCTGGTAGCAAAAGATGCCGTTGCGCGCCTGTTCGATACCAAGGTGCTGCGCGACAACGACCAGCGCTTCAACATCGTCCTGCATCGCTCGGGCAAGATTACCATCGTCGAGATCGAGCCCGCCCTCCCGCGTGAAGAGCAGACCGACAGCATGTCTCAGGTGCGCAACATCATCGACAGGATGAACGGCACCGAAACGATCGATCGGCTTTGCCGGACAGCGGCCAAGTTCATCCAACTGTTCACCGGCTTCGACAGGGTGAAGGTCTATCGTTTCGCGCCGGACCAGTCGGGCGAAGTGATAGCCGAAGCGACCAAGCCCGGCGTCGATTCGTTCCTGGGCCTGCGCTATCCCGCATCCGACATTCCCAGCCAGGCGCGCACTCTCTACAAGCGTTCCCTCATCCGCATCATCAGCGATGTGGACGACGATGTTTCGCCTATCATCCCGGAAGTGAACAGCGACAGCGAGAAGGTCGACCTCTCTCTCAGTACGCTGCGCGCTGTCTCCCCCATCCACCTTGAATACCTGCGCAACATGGGCGTGAAGGCATCGATGTCGATCAGCATCATGTGCCACGGCAAGCTGTGGGGCCTGATCGCGTGCCACCATTACAAACCGCTGGTGCTGGATTACCGCGTGCGTTCTGCCTGCGAACTTTTTGGCCAGATGTTCAGCTTCGTGCTGACTGGCCTGGAAGATAACCGCCGCAACAAGGATGCAGAGGCCGCGCGCAACCTGCACGATTCGATGATGCGACACTTCGCCGAAGGCAGCAAGATCGGATCGGACTTCAACTTCATCGTGGATGGCCTTGCAGAGATCATCGATTTCGACGGGGCCGTGGGCTGGATCGACGGCGAGTTTCGGCAGGTGGGCGTGACCCCCACGAAGGACGAAATCATGACGCTGGTGCGGTTCCTCAACACCACCGCCACCAGCCAGGTCTACGCCACCAACAGCCTCTACAAGGTTCACCCACCGGCGGAGGATTATATCCCGCGCGGTGCCGGCGTGCTTGCCCTGCCCGTCTCCCGCCGCCCGCGAGATTACATCCTGCTGTTCCGTTCCGAGGTCGCTAAGACCGTGAAGTGGGCAGGCAATCCCGAAAAGGCCGTGGAACTCGGGCCCAACGGCGCCCGCCTCACGCCGCGCAAGAGCTTCGAGACATGGAAAGAGGTGGTCTACGGCCAGTCGGAGGAATGGACGACCACGGAACTCCAGAGCGCCGACACGATACGCGTCACCTTGCTGGAGGTGGTTCTGCGGATGAGCGATGCCGCCAACCTCGAGCGGTCGCGCGCGCAGGAAAAGCAGGAATTGCTGATTGCCGAACTCAATCACCGCGTTCGCAACATCCTGAACCTGATCCGCGGGCTGGTGGAGCAGAGCAAGACCGATGCCGTGAGCATCGAGGAATTTACCACCAACGTCAGCGACCGGATCCAGGCGCTGGCCCGCGCGCATGACCAGATCACGCGCGACAACTGGAGCGCGGCCTCGCTGCGCATGCTGATCCGCACCGAGGCGAAAGCCTACCTCGGCCCCAAGAGCGAGCGCGTGCGGTTCCACGGGGTCGATGCCATCGTGCACCCCGAAACCTACTCAACCCTCGCCCTGGTCATTCACGAGCTGACGTCGAACTCCGCCAAGTATGGCGCACTTGCCGACAGCCGCGGCAAGATCGACGTGACGATGACGCGCGAGGAAGACGATGCGCTGACCATGACATGGGTGGAATCGGACGGACCCACGGTGAAGCCGCCCAAGCGCCGCGGCTTCGGCTCCACGGTCATCGAACGATCCGTGCCGTTCGAACTGGGCGGCGATGCGGAGATTTCCTTCCCCATGACAGGCGTGCGCGCGCGCCTGATGATCCCGTCAAATCACATTGCGGACTTCGTCGCCTCGGAAGAAACCGGCAAGGACGAGGCGAAGCCCGGACTACCGGCGGAAGGCAGGCAATCGGAACTTCCCGATGGCACGGTGCTGCTGGTGGAAGACAACATGATCATCGCCATGGATGGCGAGAAAATGCTGGAAGATCTCGGCGCCAAGAAGGTGGTGACGGCATCCAGCGTTGCCGAAGCGATGCGCCTCGTCGAAGAGGAGCGGATCGTTTTCGCCCTGCTCGATCTCAATCTGGGCATCGATAACAGCATCCCCGTGGCGCGGGCCTTGAAGGAGCAGGGCATACCCTTCGCCTTTGCAACGGGTTACGGTGATTCCGCCCAATTGCTGGAAGATTTCAAGGGCGTGCCAGTGCTAACCAAGCCTTACGAAAAGTCTTTGCTGGGCAAAACCATGCAGGATATCTTCAGCTAACCACCAAGACCGCTTGCACGGCGCTCAGGCTATTCCTCACCCATCCGCAATGCGGCGATGAAGGCTTCCTGCGGGATGCTGACGTTGCCGTATTCGCGCATCCGGGCCTTGCCCTTCTTCTGCTTGTCCAGCAGCTTCTTCTTGCGGCTGATGTCGCCGCCGTAACACTTGGCGGTCACGTCCTTGCGCAGGGCAGCGATGGTTTCGCGGGCGATGATCTTTCCGCCGATGGCGGCCTGGATCGGGATCTTGAACAGGTGGCGCGGGATAAGGTCCTTCAGCCGCTCGCACATGCCGCGACCGCGCTCCTCGGCAACGGAGCGATGGACGATCAGCGAGAGCGCATCCACCGGCTCCGCATTCACCATGATGTTCATCTTCACAAGGTCGCCCTCGCGATTGCCGATCTGCTCGTAATCGAAACTGGCATAACCGCGGCTGATGGATTTCAGGCGGTCGTAGAAATCGAACACCACCTCGTTCAGTGGCAATTCGTACGTCACCTGCGCACGGCCGCCCACATAGGTAAGCTGCACCTGGATACCGCGCCTGTCCTGGCACAGCTTCAGGATCGAGCCCAGATGCTCGTCCGGGGTGTAGATCGTGGCCTTGATCCACGGCTCCTCGATCATCTCGATGCGGTTCACGTCCGGCCAGTCGGCGGGGTTGTGAATGTCGATGACGGCGGCGTCCTCGTTCTTCGTGTGCGCCAGGTGCACACGGTAGACGACGCTGGGCGCGGTGGTGATTAGATCGAGATCGTATTCGCGGCTCAGGCGTTCCTGGATGATTTCCAGATGCAGCAGGCCAAGGAAGCCAGCGCGGAAACCGAAGCCCAGCGCGGCACTGGATTCCATCTCGTAGGAGAATGACGCATCGTTCAGCCGCAGTTTGCCGATGGACTCGCGCAGCTTCTCGAAATCGGCGGCGTCGACGGGGAACAGGCCGCAGAACACCACGGGCTGCACTTCCTTGTATCCCTTGAGCGCGGTGGTCGATCCGTTCTTCACAGTGGTGATCGTATCGCCGACGCGGGCCTGCTCCACTTCCTTGATCTGGGCGGTAATGAAGCCGATTTCGCCGGGGCCGATCTCGGGCAGATCGGTGCGCTTCGGGCTGAAACAGCCCACGCGATCCACCAGATGTTCCGTCCCGCCCTGCATGAACTTTACGTTCAGGCCCTTCTTCAGAACCCCGTCCATCACGCGGACCAGAATCACCACGCCGAGATACGGATCGTACCAGCTATCCACCAGCATGGCCTTCAGCGGCGCGTCGCGATCGCCCGTGGGGGGCGGAATGCGCTTCACCAGCGCTTCCAGCACATCCTCGATACCGATGCCGGACTTGGCGCTGGTCAGCACCGCGTCGCTTGCATCAAGGCCGATGATGTCCTCGATCTCCGCCTTTACCCTTTCAGGCTCGGCGGCGGGCAGGTCGATCTTGTTGATGACGGGCACGATCTCGTGGTCATGCTCTATCGACTGGTAGACATTGGCCAGCGTCTGCGCTTCCACGCCCTGCGCGGCGTCCACCACCAGCAGCGCGCCCTCGCACGCGGCCAGCGAACGCGAAACCTCGTAGGCGAAGTCCACGTGGCCCGGCGTATCCATCAGGTTCAGCTCGTAGGTCTCGCCGTCCTTCGCGGTGTAGTTCAGGCGCACGGTCTGCGCCTTGATGGTGATGCCGCGCTCTTTTTCGATATCCATGTTGTCGAGCACCTGCTCGGACATTTCGCGTTCGGTCAGCCCGCCACACACCTGGATCAGGCGGTCTGCCAGCGTGGACTTGCCATGGTCGATGTGGGCGATGATGGAGAAATTGCGGATGCGCGACAATTCGGTCATGGCGCGCCTTTAGCCGCACGCTGCGAGGCTGTCAGCCGGAATATGCGTCTCGCCCCGCGCGCGAGGCGCTGCCGCTGACATCCACCTGCATGAAACGTGGCCGCGTGTTCCCGGAATTGGCACCGGCAGCGGCTGCCGCAAGGTGATGCCCGCTCTGCAATGCCTGCAAGGGCATCCCTACCGACGTCAGCATATAGGGCGACACCCGGTGACGGGTGCACAGCCCCCCTGCCCCGTCCGAAACAAGCGGCGTTTCGAATTGCAGGCCCTGCGTTGCGTCCTGGGAGCGGCGCACCTTGCCTACAACGATCTGCCCCTCGCCAAGGTCGATCACCAGTTCGGTGCCGATGGGCACGTCCACCAGCCCTTCGATCCGCGCGCCTGTGCGCGACAGATCACGCAGCATCGCGCTGTAGTGATGATCTTCGTGCACCACGCCCACCCGGCGATACAGGGTGCGGCGTTCCGCGCGCATCGTGGCAGGGCCGATCGGCTCGTACACCAGTTCCTGGCTTTCCAGCTTCCGCATGACCTCTTCCTGCGGCACCGCGCGCGAGAAGATGAAGCCCTGCACGAGGTCGATATTGAGCTCGCCCACGGTTTTCAGCTGGTCCATCGCCTCGACCCCTTCGGCAACGGTCGTCATGTTCATGGCGCTGGCAAGATTGGCGATGGCCTGCACGATGGCGAGACCCGATGCATCATCGCTGGAGCATCCGTTGACGAAGCTCTGGTCGATCTTGAGCTTGCTGAAGGGCGCTTTTCGCAAATAGGAGAGAGAGGAATAGCCGGTGCCGAAATCGTCCAGCGCCAGTTTCACGCCGAGATTGTAAAGCTTGGCGAACATGTCCGAGGCGCTGCCGACATCGCCCACGAACACGCTTTCGGTAATTTCCAGTTCCAGTCGCGAAGGCGGCAGGCCGCTGTTCTTCAGCGCCTTCTTCACGATATCGGGCAGATCCTCGTTCAGGAACTGCCGCGCGGAGACATTCACCGAGACGGGTAGCTCCCCCGGCCAGCTAGCCGCATCGAGGCAGGACTGCATCAGCGCCCATTCGCCCAGCTTGTCGATCAAATTACTGTCTTCCGCGATGGGGATGAAGACACCGGGCGAGACAGGCCCGCGCACCGGATGTTCCCACCGCATCAGCGATTCAAAGCCAAGGACGTGGTTCGCCTTCGTGCAGACCTGCGGCTGGTAATGCATCCGCAGCTGGTCTTTGTCGATGGCGTCGCGCAGGTCTTCCTCGATCTCGCGCCGATCCTCCGCAGTTTCCTTCAGGTCGTTGGAATAAAAGCGGAACTGGCCACGGCCACCGCCCTTCGCAGCATACAGCGCCAGGTCTGCCGCCTTCACCAGCTCGGTTGATTCCAGCCCGTCATATGGGGCAATAGCGATGCCAACGGAGGTGCCGATAATCGCTCTTCGTCCCTCGATCGAGTAGGGCTGCGAGATCATCTGGATCATGCGGTTGGCATAATCGCCCAACTTGCCACGATCATCCAGATCGGGAACGATCAGCTGGAACTCGTCCCCGCCGATGCGTCCGATCTCCGCGCCGCCGGGCGCAACGCGCTGCAGGCGCTGGCTGACCTGGCGCAGCAATTCGTCGCCTGCGGGGTGGCCCAGCGAATCGTTGACTTGCTTGAATCTGTCGAGGTCCAGCATGATCAGTGCGCAACTGCGCTTCTCGTGCTCGTTCGCACGCAGCGCATTGGTAAGCCGCTGGGACATGCGGTGACGGTTGGAAAGACCCGTCAGCGCATCGAAGGCGGCCATGCGCGATGTCTTGCGCTTGTCGGCATATGTGCTGGTAATGTCCTTCGCAGTTCCGCGATAGCCGATGAATTCGCGCCTGGCGTCGAACTGCGGACGGCCCGTGATCTGCCACCACCTGCGCGCGCTTTCATCCGCGTCATCGCCGTGCAGGCGAACGACAAGCTCGGTAAAGCTGGAGCGTGAACTCAGGAGGAACGCGATCGGCTTCGCTTCGGAATGATCCTCGTCCTCGTTCACCGTCTGCAGGACTTTCGAAACAGCTTCGCCTATCACCGCGCGCTCCGGCGCGAACTGTGCGAGTGCCTTGGCGGAAAGGTAGTTCAGGCGGCACTTCGCATCGGTTGACCAGAACCATGCAAGATCACTCTGCTCGCAGTCTTCCAGCAGCTCGAGACGCTGGCGATCGCTGAGGGTCGAGATGCGGGCGACAGCGGCCTCGGCATCGGGCACGCGGATGCTATCGGCATCCTTTCCGCCGAACCCTTTCCAAATTTCGCGGACACCCATGTGTCGCATCCTCCGAAGAATTGCCTGTTTCCCGCCTTGGCGAGCAGGCCGATTGAACTGACCCGCGTCCTAAACAGCCATCGTTACCAAACATCTAAAAAACAGTCGGAAACGCCAGAAATCAGCCTGTCTGCGATGAATTTCTTGTTGCCACCGGACTAGCTACTTCTTCCTGCAGGACAGCAATCGCGCCAGACTCGCCGCGCAGGAGAGGCTGGGCGAATTCCACGCCCATTTTGTCCTGCTCGCTCCAGCGCGCGGTGCAGACCACCGTGCGGTTCTTCGCGATTTCCAGGTTGAAGATGGTGCCCACAGGCACGTGCCACAGACCCTCGATCATGGCCCCGGTGGTGGAGATGTTGCGGATGGCGCCGTTGTAGAGATGGCCGTGATGGTCCAGCACCACCTTGCGCAGCACGGTCTGTCGCGGTGCGCGGCTGCATCGCGGGCCGTTAGCCACGGCAGCCAGTCCAGCGGCGATCCGCTTGTCCGCCTGCTCTGCGGTGAGCGGCCGCTCGTAGATGAAGCCCTGCACATGGCTGCATCCATGCATCCGCACCAGGTCCAGCTCGTCCGTGGTCTCCACCCCCTCGGCAGTGGTTTCCATGCCCAGGGAATGCGCCAGATTGGTGATCGAGGCGATAATGGCGGCGTTGCGGTTGTCCGCCTCGGTAATGCCACGCACGAAGCTCTTGTCGATCTTGATCTTGTCGAAAGGCGCGCGCTTCAGATAGCCGAGGGAGGAATAGCCCGTGCCAAAATCGTCGAGCGACAGGCGCACACCCAGCTTCTTCAGCGCCGCGAACATCGCGTCTGTCGCCGCACTGTCCTGCAGGAATACCGATTCGGTGATTTCAAGCTCCAGTTGCGATGGCGCAATGCCGGAATGGGCGATGGCGCTGGCCACGATCTTGGGCAGTTGCGGATTGGCGAACTGCAGGGGCGATACGTTCACCGCCACGCGAATGTCGGCGGGCCATTCCGCCAGCTTGTCGCACGCCTGGCGCAGGGCCCATTCGCCCAGATGCTGGATCATGCCGGTATCCTCGGCTGCCTCGATAAACCGGTTGGGCGCGATCCAGCCCTTTTCCGGGTGACGCCAGCGCATCAGCGCCTCGAAGCCGCTGATGCTTTCCGTGGTGGTGGAGATCACCGGCTGGTAATGGATTTCCAGTTCGCCCTTGCCCAGCGCATCGCGAAGATCCTCTTCCATCTCGGAGCGTGCTTCGGCAACTGCGTGCAGATCCTGCGAGTAGAAGTGAAAACGCCCGCGGCCTGCATCCTTGGCGGCATAAAGGGCAAGGTCCGCATTGCGGATGATCTCCTCGCTGCTTTCGCCATCGTCCGGCGCGATGGCGATGCCGGCGGAGGCACCGATCACTACGCGCTGCCCGTCGATGGTATATGGCTGGGAAAGGGAATTGATGAGGTCCTGGCCCAGTTCCGACAGTTCGTCTTGAGAAAGCTGCGTGGGGATGATGACCTTGAATTCATCGCCGCCCAGGCGCCCCACCTGCCCCAATTTGCCCACCGCACGTTCCAGCCGCTGCGCCACCTGCCTCAGCAGGGCGTCCCCGGCAGGATGGCCCATGGTATCGTTCACCTGCTTGAAGCGATCGAGGTCCAGCAGGAAGACCGCGCAGGCGCGATGCGCTTTTTGCGGGGCGGCAAGGATCTTCTCCAGCGCCTGGCTCATCTCGAACCTGTTGGCGAGGCCCGTGAGGGAATCGTAGCGCGCCAGACGCGTGGCGCGTTCCTGGCTGCGCTTGCGTTCCGTCAGGTCCGTGCCGGAGCCTCGGAAGCCGAGGAAATTGTCGAATTGGTCGTAGAGCGGGCGCCCCGAAACAGACCACCAGCGCTCTTCGTCCGGGATGGCTGCCCGCATGGAAAGCTCGGTGAAGGACGACCTGGCCGAGAAATGGAAGTTCAACGTCCGCTCCCCCTCCTCTCCCGTCACCGCGAGATCGAAAAGCCGTGTGAGAGGCTGGCCGATAAGGCGCTGCGGCTTGACCCGCAGGGCCTTGGCCACGGGGGGAGAAATGTAGGTGAGCAGTGATCGTCGGTCAGTTTCCCAGAACCATCCCTGCCCTGTATCCTCGTAGTCGATCAGGATGTCCTGCGCGCGCGTCACCAACCGTTCCTCCGCGCGTTTCAGGCGGGTTTCCCGCAATTGCTGGATCACCTGTTCGCGCGTCACCAGCGTCGCCACCGCCAGCCCGCCAAGCAGGGCAAGCGCGCCCATGAACGATTCTGCGGCAACCACTGCGGCAGTCCAGATGGCCAGTTGCGCGGCGAAGATCATCGCAGGCTGGCGGCGCAGATAAACGATCGCGATCGAACCCACGGCAACCAGCGCGACGATCGAGATATTGGGCGAAATGCCGCCTTCCAGCGTCCAGCGCGTCATCGCGTAGCCGAACAGGAATAGCGGGAAACCAACCATCAGGACTGCACCTGCAATGCGTATCGCAAGCTTGCGCCGCGCCACCGCGTTCCACACCCGGCGAACGGGCAGCACGCCCACCATCGCGGCCAGCAGCGCGCAAGCCGTCAATCCTCCGGGAAGGTCGGTCGCGCCCACGGCTGCCGCGATGATCGAACCTGCCATCGCCTGGATCAGGAAGGGCCAGGAACGTGGAAACAGTTCGCGCTCTACCAGCGCATCTATCGAGGGGCCGGCCCGGCGACTGCGCATCGTATCGCGCCGCTCCTGCTGGCGTCGGTTCTCCGATGGCGGATCAGAATTTGGCTGCCGTGCCGGTAAGGCAGCGGGGTGCAAAACAGGCGCCCCTGGTTTCCCCGCTTCCTGCAATTCGGCTATGGCAGCAGACTGCGGACACGCCGATGCAGCAGCGCTTGTGCCCTTCTCTGTCGCCTTTTCCGCAGGAGCGTTCATCACCGTGGCATGCCAACAGTCGTTTGAAGAACCGTTAATTCTGAAGGGCCTGCGTGCCGGCTTCGCTCAGGACGATTGGCGGCTCGAATGGATTGCCGGGCTGGGTTAATTCGTTAGAAACGGTTATCCATCGCGAAAATTGGCGGAGAGGGATGCGGATGCGGCACATTGCAATCGTGGGATCGGGGCCGGCGGGCTATTACACGGCAGAGGCCGCGCAAAAGGAATTCGGCGATGATGTCCGCGTGGACGTATTCGACAAGCTGCCCGTTCCCTACGGACTGATCCGCACCGGGGTCGCGCCAGATCACCAGTCCATCAAGGGCGTGTCTCGTCGATACGAAAAGACCGCGCTGACAGACAATGTGCGCTTTGTCGGCAATGTCGCCATCGGAGAGGATATCTCGGTCGAACGGTTGCAGATGCTGTATGACGCCGTGGTGATCGCCACCGGTGCCCCGCAGGATCGTGAGCTGAGCATTCCGGGGGAAGACCTGCGCAACACCTTCGGCAGCGCAGCCTTCGTGGGGTGGTATAACGGCCATCCGCAATTCGCCGATCTCGATCCCGATCTTTCCGGCAGCACGGCAGTGGTGATCGGCATGGGCAATGTGGCGCTGGACGTCGCGCGGATGCTGTCGAAGAAGGCCGCAGAGTTCGACGGGTCCGATATCGTTGGCCATGCGCTGGATGCACTGGACGCCAGCAATATCGAACGGATCATATTGCTGGGCCGGCGCGGGCCGCATCAGATCATGATGACGCCCAAGGAACTGGGCGAACTTGGCTGGCTGGATCATGCCGCACCGCATGTCGACAAGGCGGACCTGCCCGACGAAGCGGAAGACGCGATCCTGGAGCCGGGCTTGCGCAAATCGGTTGCGCTGCTGCGCGAATTTGCTGCCACGCCCGAGCATATTCGCGGTGAGAAGCGCATCGCGGTTGAATTCGCCTTCTTCGCCCAGCCCACCGCTCTCATCGGTGATGGCGCGGTGGAGGCGGTGGAGATCGAGCGCACGAAGCTGGAACGGGGCCGTGCGGTGGGCACTGGAGACACGGAGCGTGTGCCGGCGGACCTGGTGATCAGCTGTATCGGATACCGTACGGCCCCCATCCCCGGCGTGCCGTTTGACGAGCGCGCAGGGCGCTTCGCCAACGATGACGGGCGCATCCTGCCCGGTCTTTACTGCGTAGGCTGGGCGCGGCGCGGCCCGTCAGGCACCATAGGCACCAACAAGCCCGACGGGTTCGGCATCGTCGAGAAGATCGCCGCCGATTTTGCCGATGGCACCATCCGCCAGCAGGGCCGCGAGGGGCGCGAGGGCTTTGACGCCTACGCCGCCGAACACGGGCTGGATATCGTCACCTTCCGTGACTGGAAGAAGATCGAGGAGGCCGAAGCGCAGGCCGCCCGCGAAGGTGCCCCGCGAGAGAAGTTCGTCGATATCGAGGCGATGATCAAGGCGCTGAATTAGGTATCTCCCGTGCGAACCAAAAAATCTTCATGGTATTCTCGAACGGCGCAGATGCGATCAATCACATCATCAAGTTCATCAGAATGTATATCCTCCTTTTCAGTCACAAACTCCAAGAATTCGGTTGCAACTACAAGGAGGATTTGACCCAATGTCAGCAAGTGTTGGGGCCGTGGACGCGACCATTCAAACACAGGTTTGTAGAACCCCGACCCGTCAAATTTCTCTAAATGGTGTGCCGCTAAGTCTCCCCAGCCGCCGTGTATCGCGATTGATGTCCCTGCGAAGGCTCCAATGTATGCGTCGCTCCAACCTATCGCTTTCGCTTTCTCATAAAAATTTTTACCTCCCCAGTTTGCGCGCCGATCATGCGCAGCATCGAGATCGACACCAGAAGCTGTTGCGAGTCTGTCTATTGAAGAGAGCATTCTTTTCTCGATAGGCAAAATACTATCGTTACGCTCTGCCATCCGTTCTCGAATCTGCTTCTTGAGCTTTCGCTCGAATCCTAACGAGTGATCAATGTATGATTGAACCAACTCATCGCTAGAAAACCGCATCAGAAAAATCGAGTTTACTGAAGTTTCGAATATCATGCGCGAGATAGCCTCGCTTAACTCCCGCCGCCGCTGACAGGTCACGTCTAGCAATCCTTGAGACAATTTCGTCAAGCGAACTAAATTACCTCCGACAACCGCTTGGTTACGCGTCCAACCAGCTTCATGGCTAGACACGCAACCGGCTATCGTCAGATATGAAGTCGCTTCAACAAGTAGATTTACAGCGGCTTCAACGAAATCCTCTTCAGAATCTGTCTCTGAAAGCAACGACCAGTGGACTTCCGCTTTATTGACCGAAGGAAACAACTAAACTCGCATCGGCATCAGCACGTAAAGCGCCGGGCTGCCTTCATCCTTGCGGATCAGCGTGGGGGCACCTGCATCGGCAAAATGCATTTCCACCGTATCGGAATCGATCTGGTGCAGAATGTCTTTCAGGTAACTGGCGTTGAAGCCGATTTCCATCGCATCGGAACCGTATTGCGAGGAGACCTCTTCCACGGCGTTGCCATTGTCGGGGCTGGTGACGGTCAGCGTGACCTTGTCGTTTTCCAGGCCCATCTTCACCGCGCGGGTCTTTTCCGTGGCGATGGTGGCCACGCGGTCCACACCGGCGAACAGCGATTTCGGGTCCACCTTCAGCAGCTTGTCGTTCCCGGTGGGGATGACACGGCTGTAATCGGGGAACGTGCCGTCGATCAGCTTGCTGGTGAGAACGACGCCGCCCTCCCCGCCCAGGGTAAAGCGGATCTTGGAGGGGCTGAGATCGATGGCGACATTGCCTTCCATCGCCTCGTCCAGCAGCTTGCGCAGTTCTGCGACGGCCTTTCGCGGCACGATCACGTCGGGCATTCCTTCCGCACCGGCGGGCCGGTTCAGCGTGAAGCGGGCGAGGCGGTGGCCATCGGTAGCAGCGGCCTTCAGCACGCCGCCGTCTTCATCCGCAACGTGGAAGAAGATGCCGTTCAGGTAATAACGCGTCTCTTCGGTGGAGATGGCGAAGCGCGTGCGGTCGATCAGTTCCGCCAGCGTGGCGGCGGGCAGTTCGAAAGCGGTGGGCAGATCGCCCTCCACGATCACGGGGAAATCGTCCCGCGGCAGGGTCGGCAGCGAGAAACGGCTGCGCCCGGCCTTGATCGTCATGCGGTTTTCCGCCGTTTCCAGGGATACCTCGCTGCCATCGGGCAGCTTGCGCGCGATGTCGAACAGCAGGTGAGCGGAAACGGTGATCGCCCCGCCGCTTTCCACGCTGTTAGCTTCCAGGCTTTCGACGACCTGCAGATCGAGATCCGTCGCCATGACCTTTACATGGCCGCCCTCGTCCGCCTCGATCAGCACGTTGGAGAGGATCGGAATGGTGTTCCGCCGCTCAACCACCGACTGGACGTGAGAGAGACAACGCAGAAGCTTCGCGCGTTCGATGGTGGCCTTCATCGCAAATCTTTCCTCAAACTCTGACGCTGCGGTGCCGGGAAACCCCGGATTCGCATGGCTGCGCCGGTAAATGATGCGAAACTATCCTTAGCGCAGGTGCATTTGCGGGCAAGGATTCGGACGCCGCAGGACGGATTCCTTGGGGAAAAGTGAGAAATTCCGAAAATTCCTCCCCGTTGCAGTGCGACGGGAAGGAGTTTCGTCAGCCCAACATTGCCATGCCGCCGTTCACGTGCAGCACCTGGCCGGTCACGTAACCTGCCTCCTTCGAGGAAAGATAGGCTACGGCAGCGCCGATATCGTCGCCTTCGCCCATGCGGCCCATGGGGATGCGGCCGTTGATGGCTTCCTTCTGCTTTTCCTCCAGCGCATCCGTCATGGCGGACCGGATGAAGCCCGGAGCGACGCAGTTCACCGTAATGCCGCGCGCGGCCAGTTCCTGCGCCATGCTGCGGCTCATGCCGACAACGCCTGCCTTGGCGGCGCAATAGTTCATCTGGCCGGGATTGCCCGTGGCACCCACCACGCTGGTGATATTGATGATGCGGCCGAAACGCGCCTTCATCATCGGGCGGGCGCTGGCGCGCATCAGGCGGAAGGTGGATTCAAGGTTGATCTTGATCACCTCGTCCCATTCCTCGTCCTTCATGCGCATCGCCAGATTGTCCCGCGTGATGCCGGCGTTGTTCACCAGGATGTCGACCTTGCCCAGCGTGTCGATCGCGGCGGGCAGCAGTTCTTCCACCTGCGTGGAATTGGAAAGGTCGCAGGTTATCTCGACATGCCCGTCGTTATCGTGGTGGGGCACTTCCTCGTTCAGCTGCTCGCGAAAGGTGCGCAGCTTGCTGCCGTTGGAGCCGGAGAGCGCCAGCCGCGCCCCCTGCCGTGCCAGCGCAAAGGCGATGGACGAGCCGATGCCGCCGCTGGCACCGGTGACAAGCGCCGTCATTCCCTTGAGGTCGAACATCGTCAGATCTCCTTCGCCAGCGCGTCTATGTCTTCCATCGACACCACGCTGGTGACGGTGGCATCGGGCGCGATCTTGCGGATCATGGGGCCCAGCACCTTGCCGCCCAGCTCGATGAAATGGGTAACGCCCGCATCCTGCATCGCCAGCACGCTTTCGCGCCAGCGCACGCGGCCGGTGATCTGCTCCACCAGCAAATCCTTTTCCGTGGCGGCATCGGTTACCTCGGCTGCCGTTACATTGGCGTAGAGCGGCAGGCGGAAGGCGCCCGGCGGCGTATCGTTGAGCGCAAACTGCATCCGCTGCGCGGCAGGCTGCATCAGCGAACAGTGGAACGGCGCCGAAACGGGCAGCTTCACCGCGCGCTTGCAGCCGTATTCCTTTGCCATCGCCACGGCACGGTCAATCGCCTCGGCATGGCCGGAAAGCACGACCTGGCCGGGATCGTTGTCATTCGCCACTTCGCACACCTGCCCCTCGGCAGCCGCATCGGCCAGCGCCTGCGCCTTTTCCAGGTCTGCCCCCAGCAGCGCGCACATCGCGCCGAGGCCGATGGGCACGGCGTCCTGCATGGCGATGCCGCGCGTGCGCAGCAGCTTTGCCGTATCGGTAAGGCTGAACGCGCCCACGGCGGCCAGTGCGGAATATTCACCCAGGGAATGCCCGGCGACGCAGCCGCCCTTTTCCGACAGGGAGAGGCCGCCATTTTCCAGCACGCGCGCAACGGCCATGGCATTGGCCATGATGGCGGGCTGGGCATTGGCCGTCATCGTCAGTTCGGATTCCGGCCCCTCGGCCATCAGCTGCGCCAGTTTCTGGTTCAGCGCGTCATCCACTTCCTGGAACACCTCGCGCGCGGCGCTGCTGGCTTCGGCAAGCTCTACGCCCATGCCGACTTTCTGGCTCCCCTGACCGGGGAATACGAATGCAATCATGGTAACTCCTTCTCTGGAGCGCGGCCTATGCCGCGTTTGGCCTGCGTGCAACACCGAAGGGCACAATCGCATTGGCCGCATCATGCCCGATATCGGCGCGGCCAAGGTAGGCAATGCCGCTTTTCTCGCACCAATAGCGGGCAATCTCTTCCGCATTCATGCCGAACGGTCGATCGTTTTCGGGCACCGCGCTCACCCGGCCAAGCCGCAACCCGGCGATATTGCGCAGGTGCTGGGTAATGTGAAAGAACAGCCGGTCGACGGCGTAAAGATGCTCCGCCACCTCCTCCACCAGCACGACATGGCCGGAAAGGTCGGGCATGAGATCGGTGCCCACCAGCATGGCGAGCGTCATCAGGTTGAATGCCGCCACGGGCGGTGCGTTCTCGCTCGTGTCCAGCCCTGCTTCCAAGGGAACGTCTTCGCCCAAAAGATAGCGCAGCACGCGGCGCACAGCGGCTTCCCCGCCATCGCGCCGGATGTCTCCTGCCAAGGGGCCGTGGACCGGTCGCCCGACCCCCGCGCGATAGAGCGCGCCCAGCATCGTGCCCGCATCGGAATAGCCGAGATAGGTCTTCTCGCCCGCCGCCTGCGTCAGCGCGGCGATGGCGGGCGCGGCTATACGGTTGGAGCCGTATCCGCCCATGGCAAACCAAATGGCGTCCACTTGCGGATCGTTGGCGGTGGTAACGAAAGCCTCCAGCCGCACATCGTCAACGCCGGCGAAATGGCCATACGTTTCAAAGCATTGCGGGTGGAAGCGAAGATCCACCTGCGGAAATTCCGCAGCCGCCAGCGCCAGCACGGCATCGGCACGTTCGGGCCGGATCGGTTTTCCCGGGCACAGGCAGGTTATGCGCGTTTTCATCGGCTTTACCTCTAACACGCGCTTCACAAAGCGCCATGTCCCGCATAGTCACTTCCCCATGAATGATTCATCCCCAGCCCTCGCCTCGTCCTATTTCTTCTGCGGTATCGGGGGATCGGGAATGCTGCCCCTGGCACAGATCGTGAAAGGCCTGGGTGCAGAAGTCGGCGGTTCGGATCGCAGCCGCGATCAGGGCCGCACGGCGGAGAAGTTCGACTGGCTCGAAGCGCGTGGGTTCCGGCTGTTCCCGCAGGATGGCAGCGGGCTAGGCAGCGGGGAACAGGTGCTTGTCGCCAGCGCCGCGATCGAGGATACCGTGCCCGAAATCGTGCGCGCAAAGGAACTGGGCTGCCCGCGCGTGACCCGCGCTGAATTGCTTTCCCGCCTGTTCAACGCCGCGCCGTGTTCGCTGGCCGTCGGCGGCACCAGTGGCAAGTCCACCACCACCGCCATGCTGGGCTGGATCATGCAATATGCGCAGCGTCAGCCCACCATCATGAACGGCGCGGTGATGAAGAACTTCGCCACGCCCGCCAATCCCTTCGCCAGCGCGGTGGTGGGCGATGGCAATGTGTTCGTCAGCGAGGTGGATGAGAGCGACGGCTCCATAGCGCTCTACAACCCCACGGTGGCCGTGCTGCTGAACATCAGCCTCGATCACAAGAGCATGGAAGAATTGCGCAAGCTGTTCGGCGATTTCCTGCAAAGGGCAGAAACGGCCGTGGTGAACCTGGACGATGACGATGCCGAACTGCTGGCGCGCAGGTGCAGGAACGTCATCTCTTTCGCCATCGACCATCCAGGGGCCACCTTCGGCGTGGAGCCGGGCACGATCATCGAACGCGAAGACGGGATCGATGCACTGCTGGTGGACCGGCGCACCGATGTGGGCCATTCGCTGCGCCTGCCCATGCCGGGGCGGCACAATCTGGAAAACGCGCTGGCTGCGATCGCAGCGGCGGTGGCGGCGGGCGTGGATGTTCACGATGCCGCCGTTGCGCTCGCCAGGTTCGAGGGGCTGGCACGCCGTTTTGACGTGGTGGGCACCAGCGACAGCGGCGTTACCGTGATTGACGATTTCGGACACAATCCCGAAAAGGCCCGCGCCACCCTTCGCACCCTGAAATCGCAGGAAGGCCGCGTGATCGCCTTCTTCCAGCCGCACGGATACGGCCCGCTGCAACAGATGGGCAAGGAACTGGCGCAAACCTTTGCGAAGGAGCTGGGGCCGGACGATATCGTCATCATGTGCGCGCCTGTGTATTTCGGTGGCGCGGTAGACCGCAGCCAGGGCAGCGAACGGATCGTGCAGCTTATCAAGGATGACGGCGGGAACGCAGAATACCACGAAACGCGCGAGGAATGCGGCGATCGCATCGTGGAACTGGCGCAGAGCGGGGACCGCATCGCGGTGATGGGCGCGCGCGACGATACGCTGACCGTGTTTGCGCAAGGCCTGCTGGAACGGGTTTGAGCACTTACGCCAAGGCTTGGGTACTCAACGGTGTCTGGACGCTCTTTACGCTGTCCGGTCTTGCCGGCTTATATCAGCTATGGGTCGAAGGGGACGAAGCGCCTTATCCTTTGATGATAGGGATGGCCGGATATGCAGCATGTTTCTTCCTCGCTGGCTCCTTTCCCAAATGCCCGAATTGCGAGGAGCCGGTGAACGATGCGCACATCGCCGGTGACAGCAGAACAGGGCATGTCGTGCGCCCCGATCGCCCGCCGAAAACATGCGGATATTGCGGCCACGATCTCACCTGAAAGCCTTTGGCAAGGGTTCGCCGTTATGCTGCCTTTCGAACCGTAATTGTATCGAGGGCAAGGGCCGCGAAATGCAGAAAAGTTATCGCCAGGGCGGCGTCGGCATGCTGGATGCACTGCCCGGCACCTATCTGGTCCACGCCTATTTCGACGATAACCAGGTCGATCTTGTCAAAAGCAATGTGATCGGCTGGCAGGTGGCGCAGGACAGGCGGCTGACCCCGCTATTGCTGGATCCGCGCGCGCTGGACGATGATGGCTGGGTAATCCTTCACCCAGATGGCCGGGTGGAAGACTGTAACGGCCGCAACTGGCCCAGCGAAGATGCGTGGCTGCAAAGCGCGCGGCGCGAAAGCCGGCGGAACGCTGCCTAGGGCGCTTGTCTTCCTTAAGCCGAAGCGCCGGTTTCGTGGCCCAGTCCCAGCACCTTGTGCAGCACGAACACGATCACCGCGCCAAGCAGCAGACCCGTAAGCGCCGAGAATCCGGCGAAGGTGAGCCAGCCGAACAGGCCGCCCGCGATTGCGGAAACTCCGTGCTCGATGCCTTCCACCCAGTGCTCCGGCCCGGAGAGGCCGATCTCGGCCAGCCCGTGCAGGATGATGCCGCCGCCAACCCACAGCATGGCGATGGTGCCGATGAAGGATAGCGCCACCAGCAGCTTTGGCATGGCGGAAAGCAGCATCTGGCCAAAACTGCGAGCCGCGCTCGTCCCACCCTCTTTCTTCAGGTGCAGGCCGATATCGTCCATCTTCACGATCAGCCCCACCGCGCCATAGACGAAGACCGTCACGGCTATGCCCACGATGGCGAGCACGCCAGCACGGGTAATCAGGTCTTCTGCGGCAACCTCGTTCAGCGTGATCGCCATGATTTCGGCGGACAGGATCAGGTCGGTTCGTATCGCTCCCGAGGTTCTCTGCTTCTCGAAGGCAACGGGATCCTTGATCTCGTCCTCCACCGTCTTGCCGTGCTTTTCACCGCCCAGCTTCTCGATCACCTTCTCCGCGCCTTCGTAGGAAAGATAGGCTCCGCCCAGCATCAGGATGAATACGATGGCCTGCGGCAGGAACTCGCTCAGCAGCAGGGCACCCGGCAACAGGATCAGCAGCTTGTTCTTCAAACTGCCCTTGGTGATATTCCAGATGATCGGCAGCTCTCGCGCAGGGGAGAGGCCGGTGACGTAGCTGGGCGTTACCGCCGCATCGTCGATCACCACGCCCGCGGTCTTGGACCCGGCGCGGCCTGCGGCGGCGGCGATGTCATCCACGCTGGCGGAGGCGGTGCGGGCGATGATCGAAACGTCGTCTAGCAGGGCTACGAGGCCACCGGGCATGGAATTCTCCGCTACAGATTATGTGAGATGCTGGCTTGCCAACGCTTGGAAGGCTTGAGAAGTGCCCGGCGCATCTAATCCACGCGATAGATCGCAATCCGAACGGCGGGAACGGGGTGATCGTCCGCCATTTCCAGCCTTCCCACGAATACGCCCCGGCCCAGCCATTGATAATCGCCCATCGGCGGCTCGAACATCGGGCTGGTGTGGACAGGGCCCGGCGCACCGCCCTCTTCCGGGGGGCAGATGGCCGCGCGATTGACGACGTTGATCAGCGCGCCGTCATCCGTCTCTATGAAATAATCGGCTTCCAGCTCGGTGCAGCCGTCGGGCCGGTCGATCTGCCAGTCCCATGCCCCGCCCCGCACGGTGCCGTTCACACGCTGGCCTTCAACCTGTCCGCCGGTGATGGGGATGAAGCGGCGGTTACCGCGCACGGTCTCTCCCACATTCACGGCCTCATCCAGTTCGGCGGTGATGGTGAAGACGTGGGTCAGTTGCGGCGCGTCCTGCGCCATGGCAGGTGTCGCGAGAGCGATGGCGGCAGCGGAAATCGTGAAACGCATGTGGAATTCTCCCCTCGCTGCCTTCGTAACGGCGCTTGCATCTGCGCGCAATTGCGCTATGTGCGCGCCTTCCGCATCATCGGACGAACGATCGTCCCAGCGGTATCTAGAAGAAAGCCGGAGGGACGCGCACGGAATTCGCCGTGCCAATGTCAGCGATCGGCATGAACTGAAAGGAAGCGCGCATGGCTCTTTACGAGCATGTTTTCCTCGCGCGTCAGGATCTGAGCCAGGCTCAGGTTGACGCGCTTGCCGCCAGCGCCACGGAAATCGTGGAAGCTAACGACGGCAAGGTCATCAAGACCGAGACCTGGGGCCTCAAGTCCCTCGCATACAAGATCGACCGTAACCGCAAGGCACATTTCGTGATGCTCAACATCGAGGGACCCGGTTCTCTCGTGGCCGAGCTGGAGCGTCAGAACCGCATCAACGAAGACGTGATCCGCTGGCTCACCATCGCCGTGGAAGAGCACGAAGATGGCCCGTCCGCCATGATGCGCAAGAACGACCGTGAAAAGAAGCGTCGCGGTGACCGTGAGGAGCGCAACTGATGGCCCGTCCGTTCTATCGTCGTCGCAAGTCCTGCCCGTTTGAAGGCAAGGACGCCCCCACCATCGATTACAAGGACGTGCGCCTGCTTCAGGGCTTCATGTCCGAGCGTGGCAAGATCGTGCCTAGCCGCATCACCGCCGTTTCCGCAAAGAAGCAGCGTGAACTGGCCAAGGCAATCAAGCGCGCCCGTCACCTGGGCCTGCTGCCCTACATCGTGAAGTAAGAGGAGAATACATCATGGATATCATCCTCCTCGAACGCATCGGCAGCCTCGGCCAGATCGGTGACATCGTCACCGTGAAGGACGGCTACGCCCGTAACTTCCTGCTGCCGCAGAAGAAGGCCCTTCGCGCCAACGAGGCGAACAAGAAGGTCTTCGAAGCCAACCGCGAGCGTCTGGAATCCGAAAACGCCGAGAAGCGCGAAGCCGCCTCGAAGCAGGGCGAAAGCGTGGAAGGCACCGAGATCGTGCTGATCCGCGCCGCTTCCAACGCTGGCCAGCTGTACGGTTCGGTCAACGTTCGTGACGTTGCTGCCGGTCTCGTCGCCAAGGGCCACGACATCGACAAGAAGCAGGTCATCATGGGCGCGCCCATCAAGACCATCGGCATGTTCGATGTCACCATCGCGCTGCATGCCGAAGTCGAAGTCACGGTAAAGGCCAACGTGGCCCGCTCCGAAGACGAAGCCGAGCTGCAGAGCCAGGGCGTCGACATCCTCAAGCAGGCTGCCGAAGACGAAGCTGCTGCCATCGCTGGCGAAGGCTTCCAGGAAGAGCTGGACCCGGATCGTGAACTGGGCGACCTGCCCAGCGCCGAAGAAGGCGAAGAAGCTCTGGCCGAACAGGCTGCTGCCGACGCAGAGGAAGAAGAAGGCGAAGAGAAAGCCTGATCCTTCCGATCTGATGAAAAACAGGGGCGCTGCCAGCGATGGCGGCGCCCTTTTTCGTTGGTCGATAGGCTGTTGTTAAACTGCTGCACCGTATCAGTAAGCCCATGAGGGGCGAATTTGACCTAGATGCAGCGATACGTGCCGGTGTTCTGGACGAACGCACAGCGATTGCTTTGCGCAATTTCCAGGCACAGCACGATGGAATGCCAGTAGCCAGTGCGGAAAAATTTCGGCTTTTCGGCGGCTATGCCGATCTGGTAAGCGCGCTGGGCATGGCACTCATACTCGGCGCGCTCACGATTTTGGCGTTCGAGGCAGAACTCGTCCTCTTGATACCTGTGCTGGCGGTTATCACGCTCTCTATCGCGCACAAGGTCGATATGCGCTCAGGTCCCGCCCTTGCTACCGTCCTGATGGTCTCGTGGCTGTTCAATTCGATCTTGACTGTGCCAGCGCTGCTGGAAACCGCCGATCTCTGGAGCAACTACGACAGTATATCGAACGGACTCATTTTCCTGGTCAGCGGAATTGTCGCTACGGCGATCTATTGGAGAAAATTTCGTTTTCCGCCCACTTTGGCCGCCGCCATTACCACGGTCGGCCTGATCGTAATAGAGGAGTCGACCCAGTTAAGCCGTCGCACTCTTGGCATGGACGATATTAACACGCTGCCCGCGATCCTGGCCCTTGTCATGGCAACAGGAACGCTGATTGCTGCGACCTGGTGGGACCTCACCGATATCCGGCGCGAGACTGAGCGTTCGCAAGTGGCTTTCTGGCTGCATTGCAGCGCGGGCTTTTTGCTGACCCGATCGCTTTTCAGTTTGCTGACGGGCAAACAGGTGATCGATGGCGACCTGATACTTACCGGTCTTTCGCTTGGCGAAATGCCTTGGCTGTTGGCGATGATTGCCGCCGCTGCCGTCCTTTCGCTGCTGCTTGACCGTCGATCGCTCCTAACAGGCGTCCTACTCCCCACAATCGGCATCTTCGGCCAAGGCGATGAAGCCATCGTCGCAGGCATGATCATAGCCGGGGCTGGCATGCTATTTTTCAACTATGGCTGGATTCGCATGCGCATCGCGCTGATGGCAATTTTGCCTACCCGGCTGGAGGCACAATTGCCGCGCACAAGCCTGGTTCTCCAAGACAGTCGTCCAACACGCCGCCTTTCGCCTTCCGGTGTCGGGCGCGAGTAGGCAGTCCGGTATTCGCCAGACTTCAGGATAAAAATTCCAGTATGGCGCGCCCCATCTCTTTCGCGGTGACGGAGCCCATGTGATTGCCCGGCACCACCCCCATGGTGGCATCGGGAAGCGCGTCGCGCAGCCTTTCGGGAGAGCCGTTGTCACGGTCCTCGTCCCCGATCAGCACCAGCGTGGGCATGGTGATGCGCGAAAGGTCTTCCAGCGCAATATCTTCCACGCCCTGCGTCAACAGCAGGCGTGCCGCGTCGCGGTCTATGCCCTGCGCCTTCATGAAGCTTTTCGCCAAAAAGGCCGGATCGCCGTGCTTGATGGTATCGAAACGGTCAATCATGTCGACGAAGAAGGCGCTGCGTTTTTCCCAGTTGGAAAGCCCCTCGATCCCCATGCCGCCCAGCACCAGCCGGCGCGGACGAAGGCCGTCGATCACCGCGCTGGTGGCCGTGCGCGCGCCCAGGGAGAAGCCGACGAGGTCGTAATTCTCCAGCCCCAGCGTCTCCACGATATGCAGTGCATCGCGCACCAACACGCCCGGCGTATAAAGCGCAGGATCGGTCGGCGCGTCGCTATCCCCGTGCACCCGCCAATCGGGCATGATGCACTCGAACCCGTTCTCCGCCAGCAGGGCAGCGTGGCCGTATTTCACCCAGTTCATCTGCGCGCTGGAGAACAGGCCGTGGAACAACAGCACCGGTCGGCCCTCGCCCATGCGATGAATGGCCAGATTGGTGCCGTCTGGCGTGGTGATATTCTGCTGGATCATTGTGCGTACCGTATCGTGGAATTGTCCGGGGCGGACCGAGGACGTCTGTCGGCCGGGACGAAGGAAAGTGTGTCGTGTACGATCCCCGCCATCGGAGCGGACTGTCGTTAAACGATCTGAAGCGCGACAACTGGCGCGCTCATCGCGCGATGCAGTTCTCGCCTGCCCAGAGTGCCTGCACGTTCGCACTGTCGCCTTCTCCGTCGAACAGGCCGGCGATGTCCGGCCCTTCGGCGGCACCGATCACGAATTCCTCTCCCACGGTGCTGCCTTCCACCAGGGTGATGTTCTGATCGGCCAGCATTTCGCTGCGGCTGGTTTGCGGCACATAGGGTGCCTCCGCCCAATAGCCGACGAACGAGCCGTCGCGGAATTGCAGGTTCAGCCCTTCGTAGCTGGTGAAGGTCAGCCCGCAATCGTCGGGCGTGTCGCTCTCGTCAATGGCGCTGCCCAGCACATTGCCCAGCGTCGCCTCGGTCGGCGCGCGGGCGGAGCCGAAGGGCACGGCCAGTTCCTCGAACCCCGATTGCGCGGGAATGACGATGCCGGTTCCCTGCAGTTCGATCGTCGCCTCGGCCAGCGGGTTCTCTTCCTCCGCTACGGCCACATCCGCCCCCTCGCCTTCAGCATCGCCCGTTGCATCGCCGCAGGCGGCCAGCAGCAGAGGAATGGCGAGGAAAGCGAAGCCGGAGCGGATCGTGGGCATGGTCTTTATCCCTTCTTCAAGTGACGACGGCCGAGCAATTCGGCGATCTGCACCGCGTTCAGCGCGGCGCCCTTGCGCAGATTGTCGGAGACGCACCACAGGGTCAATCCATTGTCCACCGTGCTGTCTTCACGCACGCGGCTGATATAGGTCGCGCCGTCGCCCGCCGCTTCCACGGGAGTGACGTATCCGCCGTCCTCGCGCTTATCCACAAGCATGATGCCGGGCGCCTCGCGCAGGATATCCTGCGCCTGGGTGGCGGTGATCTCGTTCTCGAATTCCAGGTTAATCGATTCAGCGTGGCCCACGAAAACCGGCACGCGCACGCAGGTGGCCGAAACCTTCACCTTGGAATCGAGGATCTTCTTGGTTTCCACCACCATCTTCCACTCTTCCTTGGTGGAGCCGTCATCCATGAAGACGTCGATATGCGGGATGACGTTGAAGGCGATCTGCTTGGTAAAGGTGCGCGGTTCCACCTGGTCACCCACGAAGATGGCGCGGCTCTGTTCGAACAGTTCGTCCATGCCCGATTTGCCCGCGCCGGAAACCGACTGGTAGGTGGAGACAACGCAGCGCTTGATCTTTGCAACATCGTGCAGCGGCTTCAGCGCCACCACCATCTGCGCGGTGGAGCAATTGGGATTGGCGATGATATTGCGCTTCTTGTAACCATCGATCGCGTCCGGGTTCACTTCCGGCACGATCAGCGGCACATCGGGATCCATGCGGTAGAGCGAGGAATTGTCGATCACCACGCAACCAGCGGCGGCGGCCTTGGGCGCATAGGTCTTGGTGGCGGCGCTGCCGCAGGCGAACAGGGCAATGTCCCAGCCGGCAAAGTCGAAATGCTCGAGGTTCTTGCACTTCACCGTCTTGCCGCTGTCGCCAATATCGACTTCCGTGCCGACCGAACGCGAGGAAGCGACAGCTGCCACTTCGTCCATCGGAAATTCGCGTTCCGCCAGGATGGCGAGCATCTCGCGCCCGACATTTCCCGTCGCTCCGACTACTGCAACACGGTAACCCATTTCACTCTCACTTTCATTGATGACGCGCGCTAGCTAGCGTGCCTTTTCGCACATGCAACAGCAAAGGCGGTTTCATGCGATACCGGCAAGCGGCGATCGCTGGCCAGTCCAGCCCGACAAGATGCGCTTCAGTAAACCGAACGCCGCTAACCCGCCTGCCATGCCATCGTGTTCAACATGGCGAACCGCCCGCGTGCCCATCAGCATCGGCACGGCCCCGGTGGGATCAAAGGTCGCAGGAAACGCGAAAGGGGCGACTTCCACCTTTTTGGAAGCCGCCCCTTTTATCTTCTCGGGGAGAATGAAGCGAAGCTTACTTCGCCACGTTGTCCCGACGTTCTGCGATACGAGCGCGCTTGCCGGTGCGGCCGCGCAGGTAATACAGCTTTGCACGACGCACGATGCCGCGGCGAACCACGGTAATGCTGTCGATATTGGGCGAATAGATGGGGAATACGCGTTCCACACCTTCGCCGAAGCTGATCTTGCGAACGGTGAAATTCGAATTGATGGAGCGGTTCGAACGCGCGATCACCACGCCTTCGAAGTTCTGCACACGCGTGCGCTGTCCTTCGACAACACGCACACCGACGCGAACCGTGTCACCAGCGCGGAAATCGGGAATTTCCTTGCCTTCGGTGAGGCCCTGGATTGCTTCGGCCTCAAGTTCCTGGATCAGACCCATTGGTCGTTCCTTCTAGTTTTCCTGCCGCTCGCCAGAGGCAGGCTGACCCGGAGCTCCACCATGGCGCTCCCAAAGGTCTGGCCTGCGTAACCGTGTATCTTCCTCCGCATGGGCTTTCCTCCACGCAGCGATTTTCGCATGATCCCCCGATCGCAGCACTTCAGGGATCGTGCGCCCTTCCCATTCCTGAGGTCGGGTATATTGCGGGTATTCGAGCAAACCGTCCTCGAACGATTCCTCTATCCCACTGGAAGCCGCGCCCATTACTCCGGGAAGCAGGCGAATGCAAGCGTCCAGTATGGCCAGCGCGGCAGGCTCCCCGCCCGACAGCACGATATCGGCCAGCGATACCTGCTCTATCTGCGGACGGGCCTCGAACAAACGCTCGTCATAACCCTCGAAGCGGCCACACAGGATGGTGACGCCGGGCCCTGCCGCGATCTCGCGAATACGCTCCTGCGTGATGGGCGTGCCGCGCGGTGTCATCGCCAGGATCGGCGCCCTGGGCTGCTGGCGGATCGCATGATCCACCGCCGCGCCCAGCACGTCTGCCTTCAGCACCATGCCCGCACCGCCGCCTGCTGGCGTATCGTCCACCGTGCGATGCTTGTCCGCTGCGAAATCGCGGATCTGGATGGTATCAATGGACCATTTCTGCTCTTCCAACGCGCGCCCGGCGATGGACTGGCGCAGCGGCCCGGGAAACATCTCGGGATACAGGGTGAGGATGGTGGCAGCAAACGTCATTCGAACGTTTCCGGGCCCCCGGTGCCCGCCCGCTTGCTTGCGCGGTTGCGCGCATAGGCGTCGCCCAGCAGTCCCACGCCAAAGCCCGTGGCGGCGGTCATCACGCCCAGCACGAACAGCCCCATCGCCCACAGTGAGGCCATGTCCTCGCAAGGCTCCACCTCGCAGGTCATGTCCTGCGTCAGGGCGATCCACAGCGCGAAGCCGAAGAACGGCAGGCAGGCGGGCAGCATCGCAATCGCCGCATTCCTGAAATTGCGCGAGGCAGGCCGGCGATGCGCCAGCGCAAAGCCGATTGGAAACGGCACGAGGATCACCAGCGCGAAGACGAGCAGTTCGAGTATCATCCCGCTTCGTTAGGCAAGCGCGATGAAAGGCGCAATCGCCCATCCGGGCACCGCGCCCTGACCGTCAGCGTGCCTGGCGAACCTTCGCCGCCGCAAATCGCTCTGCTAGGGGCACTTGATCAGCTCGACCCCCGTGCCCACCACCGCATTGCCCGCAACTTCCACGGTGTCATAGGCAGCATCGGTCGCCGGGCGAAGAATGGCCAGCCCATCGGGGCCACGGCTTTCCAGCGGCATGTCAGGCAGCGGATCGTCCCAGTCGATAAGGGGATAATCGCCCAGCACAACGCGGCCCGTGGTGGGCGTGCCGTTCACGCTGGTTTCGATCACCATCGCGCCGGGGCTGCTCGAGATCTGGATATCCGGACGGTCGCAATCGGCATCGATGCCGGGCGCTGTCCAGCTGCCCAGGACGTAGTCCTCGGTGAGGGCGATACCGCCCGCGCGCGCCGGATCGCGATCTCGTGCGGGCGGCTGCAATGCGGCTATTGATTGCGGAACGATCGTGCCCTCGCCCTCCATGCAGAAGCTGGCATCGGCCACTTCGCCCACGATCTCGACATAATTGCCCACGCCGAAATCGGCAGCCTCCGGCTGGTTGAAGGCCCAGCGTTCGCCGTCGGGCGTGGCAAGCACGAGGCACTCGGTGCCCTGCTCTATCCGGCCCTCTTTCGTGACCCTTTGCACCTCACCCGCCGGGCGGGTTTCCAACGCGGGCGTTTCGGGGTCCGGTTCGGAGGGGAGTGGATCGTCAGTTCCGCCAGAGCAGGCGGCCATGAAAGCCATGGGGACGATGACAGCGGGGCTGGCAAAGATTTTCCTCATGGTGATTCAACACCATGGGCGGCAGGAGTTCCCGCTTAACCCTCGATCAGGTCAGGCTCTTCGGATTCTATCTGCGGCGCACCGGCCTTACCCCTCCCCAGCCTCGTGGTGGCCCACCAGGCGGGCGGAAGGCAACATACGGAAAGGATGACGAAACTGAGCACCACCAGCGCCAGCGTGCTGATGAACATGTCGTCATCGCTCACCTGCGCTTCGAGAAAGAAGCCCCCGAAGGCGACACTCATGGGCAGGAAAGCGGCGAGGCCCCCAGCCCACAAGATCCGAGCGCGTTCTGTCATGCGCGGGAACAGCAGGTGCATTCCCAGCGCCAGCCCGGCAGACATTGACGCGATCAGGGCAATCCCCAGCACAACCCACAACAGCCACATGGTATTCAATCCTTCACTTGAAGTCCCGGCAGGTGTGTTAGCGTGATAAAACGCCTGTCGCAAGCCGCGCTACTGGTCTGCAAAATCCTCGGTGACGGTGAGCGTTTCGGCATTCCAGTCCGGCACCGCCTCGATGCGCATCGGCACCATGAAGGTCTTGCCGTTGGTGCGCTGGATTTCCACCACGTCGCCCGCGCCGAAATTGTGCACGGCAATCACCTCGCCCAGCGCCTCTCCAGAAGGGGTGACGGCAGCAAGGCCAAGCAGGTCTGCGTGGTAATATTCGCCCTCGCCCAGCGGCGGCAGGGCCTCGCGCGGGACGGTGAGCGTGGTGCCACGCAGCTTTTCCGCGGCGGAGCGGCTCTCGATCTCGGCAAAGCGGGCGATGGCGCCGCCCTTGTTGTCGTCGCGCGCCTTTTTCAATGTCAGCGTCTGCCCGCCGTCACCGGTGGAAAAGGCCTTGTGGCCCTTGAGCGAGTCGACCCCCTCGCCGAACAGTTTCAGGCGAACCTCGCCCGCCACGCCATGCGCGCCGATTACGGCAGCGAGGGTGACGGGCTTGGAATCGCTCAAGATCAGCCTTCCGACTTTTCTTCTTCGGCAGCAGCTTCCTCTGCAGGAGCTTCTTCCTTGGCTTCTTCGGCGGTGTCCGCAGCTTCGGCAGCGGCGCCTTCGTCGGCAGCAGCTTCTTCTTCAGCCGGGGCAGCAGCAGCTTCGGCCTTGGCAGCTTCTTCAGCTTCCTTGGCTTCGGCTTCCTTGGCAGCCTTTTCCTCGGCCCGTTCCTTGGCCTTTTCGCCAGGCTCGGCCTTCTTGGGGTTGTTGCGGGCTTCACGCTCCATGATGCCGGCAGCATCGAGGAAACGCAGCACACGGTCGCTCGGCTGTGCGCCGACGCCCAGCCAGTAACGCACGCGATCCTCGATCAGCTTCACGCGGTTTTCGTCGTCCTTGGGCAGCATCGGGTTGTAGGTGCCCAGCTGCTCCAGATACTTGCCGTCGCGCGCACGGCGGCTGTCAGCAGCCACGATGCGATAGTACGGACGCTTCTTTGCGCCGCCACGGGCGAGACGAAGAGAAATTGCCATTGTAGATTACCTTTCCAACTCAAATTCTTGAATAAACTTATTTCTTTTTCAGAAAATCCTGCATTTCGGGGGGGATCTCACCCCCAGGAAGGCCGGGCATTCCGCCGCCGGGCAGGCCGGGTGCGCCACTGGGCGCTCCGCCCATGGCACCGCCGCCGCCTGCGCCGAACATGGCGGCAAGGCCTTTCATGCCGCCCATCTTCCTGATCTGCTTCATGGCGCGCCCCATTTCCTGGTGCATCTTGAGGATCTTGTTCACCTCCTGCACGCTGCGCCCGCTGCCTGCGGCCACGCGCTTCTTGCGCTTGGCGTTCAGCAGCGCGGGATTGGCCCGCTCCTTCTTCGTCATGGACGAGATGACGGCATCCATGTGCACCAGCACCTTGTCGTCCATCTCGGCACCGGCCATCGCCTGCTTGGCCTTCTTCATGCCGGGCATCATGCCCGCCAGCATGCCGAGGCCGCCCATGTTCTGCATCTGCTGCAACTGCTTGCGAAGGTCGTTCAGGTCGAACTTGCCCTTCATCATGCGGTTGGCGAGTTCCTCGGCCTCTTCCGCCTTGATGCTCTCGGCAGCCTTCTCCACCAGGCTGACAACATCGCCCATGCCGAGGATGCGATCGGCGACGCGGGCGGGATGGAACCGCTCGATCGCGTCCAGCTTCTCGCCCGTGCCGGCAAACTTGATCGGCTTGCCAGTGACGGCGCGCATCGAAAGGGCCGCACCGCCGCGCGCATCACCATCCATGCGGGTGAGCACGACGCCGGTCAGCGGCACTTCATTGGTGAAGCTCTGCGCGACGTTCACGGCGTCCTGGCCCGTCAGGCTGTCCACCACCAGCAGCACTTCAGCGGGGCTGGATACACCGGCCACAGCCTTCATTTCTGCCATCAGGGCTTCGTCGACATGCAGTCGGCCAGCGGTATCCAGCAGCAGCACGTCCACGTTCTGCAGGCGGGCCGACTCCATCGCGCGCTTGGCGATATCCACCGGCTGCTGGCCCTGCACGATCGGCAGCGTGGCTACACCTGCCTGTTCACCCAGAATGGCCAACTGTTCCTGCGCCGCGGGACGGTTCACGTCCAACGAGGCCATCAGCGGCTTCTTGCCCTGCTTTTCCTTCAGCAGCTTGGCGATCTTGGCGGTGCTGGTGGTCTTACCAGAGCCTTGCAGGCCAACCATCATCACCACGGCAGGCGGCTTCACGTCGAGGTTGATGGGAGAGGCTTCGCCCGCCCCCTCTTCCTCGCCGCCCAGCATGGCGATCAGCTCGTCGTTGACGATCTTGATGACCTGCTGGCCGGGGGTGACCGACTTCAGCACTTCCTGGCCCACGGCACGCTCTGTTACGCGGGCAATGAAATCGCGTGCGACAGGCAGGGCCACGTCGGCTTCGAGCAGTGCGATACGCACCTCTCGCATGGCATCGCGCACGTCCTGCTCGCCCAGTGCGCCGCGACCGCGCAGGCGATCGAAGACATTATTCAGGCGATCGGACAGCGTATCGAACATGCGCTCTCAACTCCATTGCGAGCCGGATTGGCCCAAACGCGAAAAACGCCGGCGGACGAAAACTCGTCGGCCAGCGTGAGCCCCAAATCGTGAATGGCGGCCCGCTATAAAGATTTCGCCAGACCGGGGCCGGGCGATGTGTAACTGTTTCGATGGTGGAGCCTAGCGGGATCGAACCGCTGACCTCAACACTGCCAGTGTTGCGCTCTCCCAGCTGAGCTAAGGCCCCTTGTCCATCGATGTATCCGCATCCTAACAGATGCGATTTCCCTGTGCCAGTGGTTGCCCTTCGGCGTCGGGAGGTGGCCCTTTATGCGGGCGTGGCCCGCAACACAAGCCCTAATTTTGTTTGCACCCTCAAGTGCCGGGCGCGGGCCATCCGGCCCGCTTGGCTTCCCTCGCATAAGCTCGGGCGCGCGTTCGCGCTTGCGGTCGCTTCGCGCCCGACCAGAACTCGAATTTCAATGGGCGGCGAAAGCTTCGGTCAGCGTAACGCTGACCGCAAGGCCAACCGGCCGCCCGCAGCGCGCGCAGCATTGCTGCGCGTCTAGCAAGGACGATCCGGCAAAGGCCGGATCGCCAAGCAAGTCCTAGCTATCTTCTTCCTTGTCGTCGTCAGCGGTTTTCACGCCGAGATCGTCATCGCCGCCAAGATCGACATCGTTATCGGGCGAATCGTCGTCCTCGTCGATATCGCCCAGATCGTCCTCGTCAGCGAGATCGGAGTCCGCTTCCTTCTTCTCGTCCTTCTTCTCTTCCTCGAACGGGATCGGCTGCTTGGACTTGAGCACGGGCTCTGGCGTCCACTCGTTCTCGCATTCGATGCAGGTTACCGGGTCTTCCTTGCCCAGATCGTAGAAGCGTTCACCGCATTTGGGGCAGGTACGCTTCGTGCCCCATTCTGGCTTGACCATGTGTATGTCCTTAACTCGTCCGGAGAGTTCCGGGAAAAATCATCAGCTGTCCGCAATCCCAAGGGATCGATGGGGGTGCGGAATCGCAGGCGGGCGCGCCTTGCCATAGGGCCATGCCGCTGTCAAAGCGCCTGATCGGATCACACCAGATAGGCAGTCTCTTGAGTCATTCCAACCCGCCCTCCCCGAAACGCTTCAAAGCCGCTGGCGCGCTGACCGGGCGCATCCGCGTGCCGGGCGACAAGTCCATCAGCCACCGCTCCATCATGCTGGGCGCGCTGGCCGTGGGAGAGACGCGCGTCATCGGCTTGCTGGAAGGGGAGGACGTGCTGGCCACCGCTGCCGCAATGCGGGCGATGGGCGCCAGTGTAGAGCGCGACGAGGATGCCACCTGGCGGATAAACGGCGTTGGCGTTGGCTGCCTGCTGCAGCCCGATGCCGCGCTGGAAATGGGCAACAGTGGCACCAGCACGCGGTTGCTGATGGGCCTTGTGGCCAGCCATCCGATCACCGCCATGTTTACAGGCGATGCCAGCCTGTCAAAGCGCCCGATGGGCCGCGTGATCGATCCGCTCTCGCAGATGGGCGCATCGTTCGAGGCCTCGCCTGGCGGCACCCTGCCCCTGATGCTGCGTGGCATTTCGCCCGCGGTGCCGATCACCTATCGCCTGCCCGTGGCCTCTGCCCAGGTGAAAAGCGCGCTGCTGCTGGCGGGCCTCAACACCGCAGGGATCACCCGCGTGATAGAGCCGGTGCCGACGCGCGACCATTCCGAGCGGATGCTGCGCGGCTTTGGTGCCAGGCTGGACGTGGGCGAGGAGATTGGAGCCAATGGACCCGAACGCGTGATCGCCATTCATGGCGAGGCCGATCTGAAGCCGCAGGACATCGTCGTGCCCGGCGATCCTTCCTCTGCCGCCTTCTTCGTCGTTGCTGCGCTGCTGGTGGAAGGCAGCGATCTCGTGATCGAGAACGTCGGCCTCAATCCCACGCGCGCTGCCCTGTTCGATGTGCTGCGCGACATGGGCGGCAATATCGAGGAGCTGGACCGGCGCGATGTCGGCGGGGAGCCGGTGGCAGACCTGCGCGTGCGCCATTCGGCGCTGTCCGGCATCTCGGTCGATCCGGCCGTGGTGCCGGCCATGGTGGATGAGTTTCCCGTGCTGTTCGTGGCGGCCGCGCTGGCACAGGGCACCACCACCACCACCGGTCTCGAGGAATTGCGCGTCAAGGAATCGGATCGCATCTCCGCCATGGCCGCCGCGCTTGCACTGGCCGGTGCCAAGGTGGAGGAGCAGGAGGACGGCCTCACCATTCACGGCACCGGCGGGAATATGCTGCCCGGCACGCCGCAGGATGCCGAGGTGACGACCCACCTCGATCACCGCATCGCCATGGCCATGGCCGTGGCGGGCCTCGTCAGCCGGAACGGCGTGGCGCTGGACGATACCACTCCCATCGCGACGAGCTTTCCCACATTCGAGGGCTTGCTGGCGAAGGCTTCCCGCACCAGCTAGGCTGCAATCGAAAAGGATAGTCACACCCATGAACACGAGCTCCTTCCGCCGCCTGATCGCCCCTGCACTGCTCGCGCTGGCCGCCTGCTCCAGCGCGGCACAGGCCGCCACCTACACAATGTTCAAGGATCCCAACTGCGGCTGCTGCGACCACTGGGCCGATCACGTTCGCGAAGGCATGGAAGCAGAGGTAACCATTGCGCAGAGCACTGACATGGGCGTGGTAAAGGACGAACACGGCGTTCCCGCGCAGCTGCGTTCCTGCCACACCATGATCGTGGATGGCTACGTGATCGAGGGCCACGTGCCCGCCGCCGATATCGAACGCCTGCTGGCAGAGCGTCCCGACGGCGTGCGCGGCCTCGCCGTGCCCGGAATGCCCGTGGGCTCTCCCGGCATGGAAATGGGCGACCGCACCCAACCCTATCAGGTCATTGCCTTTGGTGATGCGGGCATGTCCGCTTTCGCCACTTACGAGTGAACCGAGACTGACATGGGCCCCGAACTCGACGCATTCGCCTTCATCGGTTTCATCGGAACGGCCTGCATCATCGGGGCCTATGTTTACCTGACCGCAGTCGAGAAACCGAACCCGTTCATCCTGCACGGCACCAACCTGGTCGGCGCGGCGCTGCTGACTGTTTCCTTGATCGTGCATACCAACTGGCCCAGCCTGATCCTCGAAGGCTTCTGGGCGATGATTGCGCTGTGGGGCCTTTCCAAGGCCATACGCGGGCGCAGGCGAACCGAAGAAGGAGCGCGCGAATCGTGATTATCGCCGTCGACGGACCGACAGCCTCGGGCAAGGGCACGATTGCCAAGGCGCTGGCGCAGCATTTCGGGCTGCCGCACCTCGATACGGGCCTGCTGTATCGCGCCGTGGGCTATCAGGTATTTCTCTACGATGGCGCCCCCGATGATCCGGTGGAAGCGCGCGCGGCCACCACGTTTCCCAACGAATTGCTGGGTCATCCCGAATTGCGCAGCGAGGCGACGGGCGGCCTCGCCAGCCGGGTTTCCGTGCATCCCGGCGTGCGCAAGGCGCTGCTGGAACGGCAACAGGCCTTTGCCGGACAGCCTGGCGGCGCCGTGCTGGACGGACGCGATATCGGCACCGTGATCGCGCCCAATGCCGATGTAAAACTGTTCGTCACCGCCAGCGTGGAAGCGCGCGCAAAGCGGCGCTGGCAGGAGATGCGCGATCGCGGCGAAAGCCACACACTGCTGGAGATAGAGGACGATCTGCGCCGCCGTGACGAGCGGGATCGCAATCGCGCCGCCGCACCGCTAACCGTGGCGCCCGATGCCCTCGTTCTTGACACCACCGCGCTGGACAAGGACGCCAGTATCGCTGCCGCCATCGAGGCCGTGCGCGAAGCCATGGGCAAGACGTCCTGACGGTGCATTACACCCGCGCCCTCGCCCTGCTCTCGATCGTCTGGGCGGCGATGCTGGCATGGTCCGGCTGGGCGCCGTATGACCGTGCGACATGGGCCATGGAAGTCGCGCCCGTGCTGATCGCCCTTCCCATCCTCTGGCTCACGCGCCACGCCTTTCTCCTCACCCCGCTCGCATTGGCACTGATCGGGTTTCACGGCGTCGTGCTGATGCTGGGCGGCGCCTATACCTATGCCCGCGTGCCCATCGGGTTCGAAGTGCAGGAATGGCTGGGGCTGGCGCGCAATCCCTATGACCGGTTCGGCCACCTGATGCAGGGCTTCGTGCCGGCAATCGTGTTTCGCGAGATGCTGCTGCGCCTCTCGCCACTTCGCGCAGGATGGCTGCTCACCGCGCTGCTGCTGGCGTGCTGCCTCGCCGTCAGCGCGGCATACGAGCTGATCGAATTCGGCGCGGCGATGGCGCTGGGGCAAGGCGCGGAGGAGTTTCTCGGTACGCAGGGCGATGTGTGGGACACGCAGTGGGACATGCTGATGTGCCTGATCGGCGCGGGCATTGCGTTACTGCTGCTGTCGCGCTGGCACGATCGCCAGCTGGCGAAGGTCTAGTTCGCTGCCGGGGGCGGACCGCCGGGCCGGGGCAGGTCAACGTCGTGCCGGTGGTTCCATATCTCCACGATCCTGCCTTCATCATTGAAGCGGAAGACATTGATGATCGGCACGTCCTCCACGCTCGTCATGCCCATCTGGGCCGCTTCGGGGGAGGCATCGAGCGATATGGTCCATCGCGTCGCCACCATGTCACCATCGGCCATCTGCCAGTCTATCTCGCCGCTGAGATGTCCGAAGCTGTGGAACAGGTCGGCGACGTTCTTCTGCTCGACAGCGTCCTCGGTCACGTTCTTCCGGGTCCCCACATCGTGGACGACATACTGGTCGGCCACGAAATCGGCATAGGCATCCGTATTGTCCGAGAACCAGAGCTGTTCGTAGAATTGCCGCGCAATCTGTTTGTTGCGCTCCTCGACGGCGGCCTTTTCTGCAAGGGTAGCGGCCTCCCCGCCGGCCGGGTTAGCCTCCTGAGCGGTGGCTCCAGTGGCGGTCAGCAAGACCATGCTGCAAACGATCAACAGTCCATTCTTCATTTCCGAACCCCCTTCTCGTTTCAAACTCCTGGCTGTTCTCCGATCTCGCGCCGCAGGCCTTTCAGCAATCCCAGCGCGAACAATCCTTCCACCACCACGAACAGCGGACCGACGAGGAAGCTGCGCAAATCGTCCACGAAGGCGGGCTTGCGGCCCTCGAACTTGTGACCGACGAGCTGGAATATCCAGCCCACGGCAAACAGGCCAATCCCGCCGCCCAGCCACGCGGCGGTGGATGCCTGCGCAATCTGATGGCCCAGCGCCACGAACAGCGCGAGCAGCGCCGCCATCAGCAGGCCCATGCGAATGTCCAGCCTGAGATACCAGAGCGCCGCCAGCACGCCGAGAACGACGGCTGGCGTAATCGCCATGCCCGCAAGATCCAGTACCGGTCGCGCCAGCAAAGTGGTAATGCCCAGCACGATCATGGGGATGCCCACCGCATGGGTTAGCACATTACGGTGATCGTGGTGATACTCGCGGTATCTCGAGAGTCGCTGCGCAAGGTTCATCCCGCTTCCCTACACCGAAATTGTCCGAGCAGAAAGACAGGCCCATGCCACGCGTCCCTGCCCTCCTCTGCCCCTCACGAATGTCACCACGCGAAACCCGGAGTTTTTGCCTTCAGGACCGTGTTCCAGGTGTTCCACATTAGCCGGGCGATGCCACGCCGCCGCGTCGCTTTCGCCTTGCGTTCGCCCGCGTTTTCGCCTAGGCGCGCGTCCGTTCGATGGACGGATCACATGTCCGCGAATGCCAAGCCAGCATGGTCGGCTTTCCACCGGGGCGCAACGACGCTCATGCCATGATGGTTTTCGCATTCGCAGGCCTGCCGTTCAAAGAATGCCTGTGTCGGCACGAGGTCGCACGGGCAGTTCGGCCCTTTGGCCCGCTTCTCGCAATCCCGCGAGGCGCGGAGACAAGACCCCCAGCAAAACTGGGTGGCCGGTAAAATGATTGATTAGGAACACCACTACATGGCTACTTCTGCCAATCCGAGCCGCGACGATTTCGCGGCAATGCTTGACGAACAACTCGGCGGTGCCGAGGGCGGCTTCGAAGGCCGCGTCGTCAAGGGCACCGTCACCTCCATCGAAAACGGCATGGCGGTGATCGACGTGGGCCTCAAGAGCGAAGGCCGCGTCAACCTCAAGGAATTCTCCCGCGTAGATGGCGAACACGGCCTCAGCGTCGGCAGCGAAGTCGAAGTCTTCGTTGACCGCGTGGAAAACGCCGATGGCGAAGCCATGCTGTCGCGCGATCGCGCCCGCCGCGAAGCTGCCTGGGACAAGCTGGAAAGCGAGTTCGGCGAAGGCAAGCGCGTCGAAGGCCGTATCTTCGGCCGCGTGAAGGGTGGCTTCACCGTCGATCTCGACGGCGCCGTGGCCTTCCTGCCCGGTTCGCAGGTCGATATCCGCCCCGTTCGTGATGTGACCCCGCTGATGGATGTGCCGCAGCCCTTCCAGATCCTGAAGATGGATCGTCGCCGCGGCAATATCGTCGTTTCGCGTCGTGCCGTGCTGGAAGAAACCCGTGCGGAACAGCGCAGCGAGCTGATCGACAAGCTGGCAGAAGGCCAGATCACCGATGGCGTGGTGAAGAACATCACCGATTACGGTGCCTTCGTGGACCTGGGCGGCATCGACGGCCTGCTCCACGTCACGGACATGAGCTACAAGCGCGTGAACCACCCCAGCGAAGTGATCGAGATCGGCCAGACCGTGACCGTGCAGATCATCCGCATCAATGCCGAAACGCAGCGTATCTCGCTGGGCATGAAGCAGCTGGAAAGCGATCCGTGGGAAGGCGTTGGCGCCAAGTATCCGGTGGGCGCAAAGGTCACTGGCCAGGTTACCAACATCACCGAATACGGTGCATTCGTGGAGCTGGAGCCGGGCATCGAAGGCCTGGTCCATGTTTCCGAAATGAGCTGGACCAAGAAGAACGTGCATCCGGGCAAGATCGTTTCCACCTCGCAGGAAGTGGAAGTGATGGTTCTGGAAGTGGATTCGGAAAAGCGTCGCATCTCGCTCGGCCTGAAGCAGGCCCAGTCGAACCCGTGGGACGATTTCGCAGAGAAGTTCCCGGTCGGTTCCACCGTCCAGGGCGAAGTCAAGAACGCCACCGAGTTCGGCCTGTTCATCGGCCTGCCCGGCGACGTGGACGGCATGGTTCACATGTCCGACATCGCCTGGGGTATCTCGGGTGAAGACGCCCTCGCCCTGCACCGCAAGGGTGAAGAAGTCGAAGCCGTGGTTCTCGATGTCGATGTCGACAAGGAACGCATCAGCCTCGGCATGAAGCAGCTTGAAAAGGGTGCTCCCTCGGCTGAAGGCGCTGCTGGCGCCGGTAGCTTGCGTCGCGGCGAAGTCGTCACCGTTACCGTTCTGGAAGTCCGCGATGGCGGCCTGGAAGTTCAGGTTGGCGACGACGGCGCAACCGGCTTCATCAAGCGTTCGGACCTGGGCCGCGACCGTGACGAACAGCGTCCCGATCGTTTCCAGACCGGCCAGAAGGTGGATGCCATGGTTACCGGCTTCGACCGTTCGAAGAAGCCCAACTTCTCCATCAAGGCGCATCAGATCGCCGAAGAGAAGGAAGCCGTGGCACAGTTCGGTTCCGCCGACTCCGGCGCATCGCTGGGCGACATCCTGGGCGAAGCCCTGAAGAAGAACGACTAGGCTCTTCTTTCCCGATACGGGATTTGGAAAAAGGCCCGTCCGGAGCGATCCGGGCGGGCCTTTCTTACATCTGGCGCTCGTGTAGAATGGTCGACATGACATTACAGGTTCACCAGTTTCCCTGCCTTTCCGACAATTACGGCTTCCTGCTGCACGATCCAGACAGCGGCGAAACCGCCTGTATCGATACGCCCGACGGGGACGAGTATCTGAAACAGGCCAAGGCCAAGGGGTGGAGGATCACGCAGATCTGGAACACGCACTGGCACCCCGATCACGCGGGCGGAAACGAGGCCATAAAGGCCGCCACCGGATGCACGATCGTCGCCCCTGCCGGCGATGCGGAAAAGATCGCCGGGATAGACCGGCAGTTAAGGGACGGCGACGTCGCAACCCTCGGCGCGCACGAGGCGCGCGTGATCGACGTTGGCGGGCACACCTTGGGCCACATCGCCTACCACCTGCCGGACAGCGGCATTGCGTTCGTGGGGGATAGCGTGTTCGCGCTTGGCTGCGGGCGGATGTTCGAAGGAACGGCACCGCAATTCTGGGAAAGCCTCACCCGTATCAAGCAATTGCCGGACGACACGACGCTCTACTGCGCGCATGAATACACCAAGGCGAACGCGAAATTCGCGCTTCATGCCGATCCGCACAACGAGACGCTGCAGGCCTATGCCGAAGAAATCGAACGCAAGCGTGCTGCGGGCAAGCCGACCGTGCCCTTCCCGCTCGGTCGCGAACTGGGCACCAATCCATTCCTGCGCGCCGACGATCCCGCGATGCAGGCACGTTGGGGCGGCGGGACACCGCCCGAAACCTTCGCCGCGCTCCGCGCCGCGAAGGACAATTTCTAACCGGGTCTCTTAATACGCGGCAGCAAAGCGCGCCCTGCTGTGCCGGTGCTGCTCCAGTTCGTCGACCATGGCGATGGCATAATCGGCATAGCTGATCTTCGAATTGCCCTCGTCATCGGTCACCAGTTCATCTCCGCCGAGGCGGAAGCTGCCGGGTCCCTGTCGTTCGCCTTCGAAAATGGTCATCGCGGGCGAGAAGAAGGTCCAGTCGATCTCTTTCTCGTCACGCAATTCCTCCAGAAAGGTGATCGCGGGCTTCACCATCGGCTTGATCTCTTCCGGGAAATCGGGCGTATCGTAAAGCTTCACGCCGTCCGCACCCAGCAGGCTGGCCGCCCCGCCCATGATCAATAGCCGATCCACCCCTGCCTGCCGTACCGCGGACAGAAGCGTTTCGGCATCGACATCGAAATGGATCGCGCTGATCACCGCGTCCACCCCGCCGAAGTGCGCGGACATCTCCGCAGGCTTGGTGGCGTCGCCGGCCTTCGGGGTCACGCCATCGATCTGCGGGATCTTTTCCGGGCTGCGGGCAATCCCGGTCACCGTGTGCCCGCGCGACACCAGTTCCCTGACGATTTCAGAGCCGCCCTTGCCGTTCGCTCCCAATACCGCAACATGCATGTCCAGACCTTTCCATCAACTTGTGCCGCCCCCTGCCACGATGCCCGGAGACGTGTCCAGCCATGCCGGGAGATTACAAAAGTGGAACATTCACAGGCGACTAGGTGTTTCTCCTTATACAACAGGAGAATATTATGAAAATCGCCGCTCTTACCGCTCTCGCCCTCGGCGCGTCCCTTGCAGGCTGCACGCACTATGTAGGCGCAAGCGGGGCGCCAGTTCCGGCTTCCGAGATCGAGCCGTATTCCAGCTGGCCGACAGAGCTGGAAGGTCGCACCGTCGATATCGTGACCGAAGATGGCATCGAGAATCGCATCAACTTCAGACCGGGCGGCGAGATGGAAATTCTTGTCGGCGAAGGTGGACACGTGGTCGAGGGAGTTTGGGGCTATCAGAATGAAGATACGATCTGCGTGGCCTTCGCACCCCGCGGTGAGGAATGCTGGCCCTACGAGCCGATGGCCATTGGCGAAACGCAAACTGTCACCAGCAATCGCGGCCAGACATTGCGCGTGACGATGATCGACCGCTAATTCGGCCCCTCTTGCCAGAACGAAAAACGCCGCGCTGCCAATGAAGGAGCGCGGCGTTTTGCTGTCCGCAAGGCACGTAGCCTTTAAAGCGCGGAAATAACCTCATCCGCCATCGCCTTGTCGGCGGCGGCATCGTGGTTTTTCGCAATCAACTTGGCAGCCGCCGCGGTGGAGGCATCTGCTGCGCGGGCGCGCAGATCGGCCAGTGCCTGGCGTTCCGCTGCCGCGATCTTGTCCTGCGCCATGCGTTCACGACGCGTGATCATGGCCGCGGTATCTTCCTCGGCGCGCGCGACGATGCCATCCGCTTCGCGGCGGGCATTGTCGAGCATGGCTTCGGCGTCCTTCTCGGCACCGGCGATCTTGGCGGCATATTCCTCGCGCAGGGCCTCCGCCTCGGAACGGAGCTGCTTGGCTTCCTCGAGATTAGCCTTGATCGCGGCGATCTTGTTGTCCAGCCCACCGGCGATCGTCTTGTGCACCTTGGCGCCGAAAATTGCGATCAGCAGCAACACCAGCATGGCGATCGAAACCCACTGGTAGGGCGCGAGGCCCAGCAGTTCGGGTTCGACGTGCACGGCGGTGTCTTGATCGACGGCAACTTCGGTCATTGCCTCGTTGGTGGCGAAAACCTCGGGCAGGTCTTGCGCAGTTTCGGGATTAGCCATGGACCATCGCCTTCTTCACGGCCGAGCGTGCCTCGGTCTTGGTCACCTTGATATTCGCCAGTCGCTGGGTGATGTCCTGCGCAGCCTCGGCAGCCACGTTTTCGATTTCCGCAGCGGCCTCGGCACGGCTGGCCTCGATGCTGGCTTCGGCTTCGGCCAGCTGGGCATCGATACCCGTCTGGGCGGATGCCAGCCTGCTTTCGGTGGAGGCCTGGGCCTTGGCCTTGGCCTCGTTCACCAGCGCCTGCGCCGCTTCACGATTGGCGTTCTCGCGCTGACGCCACGCTTCTTCCGCCTCGTCGGCAGAATCGCGAGCCGCCTGAGCAGCCGCCAGGTCATCGGCGATCTGCTTGTCGCGCAAACCGACCGTGTCCATCACCTTGGGGACCATGCCCCGACCAACGACGAAGTAGACAAATCCGAAAATGACCAGCAGCCAGAACAGCTGGCTGGACCAGATTTCGAACATTTGATCTATCTGGGGCATGGACGGATTCCGCCTTTGAACGCGAGTTGCAATTCAGAAAGCCGGTGGGACGCGGATCGCCCCGCCGGCAAGAACCAAATCAGACGAAGAGGATGATCATCGCCACAACGAAGGCCAGCAGGCCGAGAAGTTCGGCAGCAGCAAAGCCGATGAACAGGCGGCCCTGCTGGCCGTCTGCAGCGCCGGGATTGCGCAGGGCGCTTTCGAGGAACGAGCCGAAAACGTTACCCACACCAAGGGCAGCCATGCCGGCACCGATAGCAGCGAGGCCGGCACCAATCATCTTGGCAGCTTCGAGATCCATGAGATTATCCTTTCAAGAGAATTCGTTAGGTAGAGTTGTAGTGAACTTAGTGCAGGTTCTCTGCGTCGTTGATGTAAAGCGACGAGAGAAGCGCGAAAACATAGGCCTGGATGCCGGCAACAAGGATTTCCAGCGCGCAGATGGCAACCATCAGCAGGAAGCTCGGCACGCCGACCAGCAGACCGAAGCCCGCACCTGCATTCCACCCGTCGATCACGAAGCTGGAGAGAACTTCCAGCAGCACGTGGCCGGCCATCATGGCCACGAAGAGTCGCAGGCCGAGGCTGAAGGGGCGGAACAGGAACGAGATGAACTCGATCGGCGCGATCACGAAGACCATCGGCAGCGGCGTTCCGGAAGGAACGAACAGGCTGAAGAAGTGCAGGCCATGCTTGGCGAAACCGACGATCAGGACAATCGCGAAACTGATGATCGCGAAAATACCGGTTACGGTGAAATGGCTGGTGAATGTGAACGGGTGCACGCCAAAAATGCCAAGCGGCATCAGGCCGAGCAGGTTCGCCAGCAGGATGAACATGAAGAGGCTGAAGATATAGGGCACGTACTTGCGGCCCGCCTTGCCCACGTTCGCTTCCAGCATATCGTCGATGAAGCCGGTGAAGGTCTCCACCGTCATCTGCCAGCGACCGGGCACCAGCTCGCGCTTCATCCCGCCGATCATGAAGACCCACAGCACGACGGCCGTGATCAACATCCACAACGCGGAGTTGGTGAACGCGATATTGTATCCGGCGATGTCCAGGTTCTCGCCAAGCAGCGGCTTGACGGTGAACTGGTACATCGGGTCGACCTTGGCCGTTTCGCCTGCGACTGCCACGTCTTTGTAAACCCTTGCGTTTATATCCGCTCAATCGCCAGATGGCGGCTGATTGGATGCCCGAATGATATTCCTGAAGGCGACCACGATCCCGAGGAAAAGGCCGATCAACAGAGCCCAGGGATTGGAGCCGGTCAGCCATCCGATGGCATATCCGACTACCGCTCCACCAAGAATCCCACCAAGCAGATCCGCCAGCACCTTGTTACCGGCCTTGTAGCCGGCATCGGAGCCTTTGGTCTGCGGCCGGTTGCGCTGCTCTTCACGCTCGCGTGCGGTTCTTAACCGCTCCTCGAGCGCGTCGATCCGCGCATCCTCACCGATGGTTTCCCGTGCAGGTTTCTCGTCACTCATGTCGCCTCCTGATAGGTGAGGAAAAAGACACGTGCAACGCGCTACCCGCCGAGGGCGCCGCCCCCTTAGATGGGGGGTATGATCGAGTCAACCGGTGGGGCGATGTTAAAGGGTATTTGCAACAGCCCTGCCGCAAATGCGTAGCGAAGATTAATCCTGTGCGCGCGATTGCGAGAGAAGCGGCTCGGGGTCAGCCCGCATCAGGGACAGCGGGGATCGCGCTGCGGCGGGGCGCTGGTGCGCTGCTGCCAGGTGCCGTCGGGTGCCTGGTACATTTCTCCCGCCGACGTGCGCGATATGGCGAGGCAGCCTGCGGTAAAGGCATATTCCTCCAGCGTTGCGTTGTTCGACTGGGCCTGCTGCGCATAAACGGCGCGGCGGCGTATGTTGATGTCATCCACCAAACGGCGAAGATCGGGCGTCGCAGCGCCGACGATGCCGAGATAGCCATCCATCTTCTCGCCCACCTTCCCGCTTTCGCGAGCGGACTGGTAAGCGGGATCGCGCTGGGCCTCCGCAGGCGATGCGAGCATGCCCGCCATCGCGGCGGCTCCCGCTATCTTCAGAAATAACCTGGCATTCGTCATCATTCTCGCTCCCTCGCGATACGCCCGTCAGAAAATCGAGGCGTTCTCGTCAATCGTGTTGCCGGCATCTTCGGCCAGCCGGTAAATCACTTCCTGCGTGATGTTGATATTAAGCTCGATCACGATCTTGTCTTCAGGCGCCTCTATCGTAATGCACCCGGCAAGGGGGATCGACCCCGCTATCGCCATCATCGCCGCCTGCCTGCGCCACCGCCCCATCATAAGAGGTGTATGCGCGCGCAAGGCGCAATTCGTCAATTTCGCATGCTTCATGGCATGGCCTCGCTTTCCTGGGGCTGAATATCGGGTTCATCGTTGCTCTCGCTCTCGTCCGCCTGGTCGAGAGCTTCACGCAAGTCGCGCGTCGCCGCTTCCTCGGCCTCGGCATCGCGCTGATCCACGGTTTCCTGGTCGATCGCCTCGCGCAGTCGCTCGCCATCGTCACGCAGCAGGCCGAGGTCGCGCGGATCGCGCACGGCACTGGGATCGTAGAGCGCGCGAATCGAGGAGATCAGCTTGTAGAACGGGGCGCGGATGTTGATCTGCAACTCGATGGGCAGGTCTGCAATCGTGCGGGTGACGATATTGCTGTCCGCGGTTTCGCCCTGGCCGATCCCTTCGAAACGGACCTGGGTGACAAGCTCGCCTGTCAGCGGGCCGTTCATGCCGATGGTCATGCTGTCATAGGTAAGATCGCGTAGGGCAGAGAACGCGAGGTTGGCAAAGAACCCCGCATCTTCATACGTCAGTTCGCCGACGTAGGAGACATGGCCGCCCGGCGGCCTTGAGGAAAGCAGCCCGTTCTCCAGCCTGCCGTTGCCCTGCGCATCGAAAATGACCGGTACGACGCCGTCGAAGGTGCCTGAGGCGGCAAAATTGCCCAGTTCCATCTGCTCGACGAAGCGCGACGCCTCCAGCCCGTCGATCTGCAGGACGTAGGATCGCTCCTCCTCCATGCCGAGGCGGATGTTGACCGGCCGAAGGCGCAAGGTGCCGCCCATGAACGGCCAGGTGCCGCCCTCCACCGCCAGCACTTCGCCGTTGCGAAGCTGAAACGCCACTTCTCCATCGAGGATCTCGATGCCGGGATTGACCCCTTCGACGGCGATGCGCTGGTCAGGCGCGGTGGTAAGGCCGAGCAGATCGGTGAACACGACCGTACCGCTTGCGCCGCGAACAGGGCCGAAGGCGGCCGCCACATCGAGAGACGTGCTGCTGAACTGTCCGGTGGAGGTAACGCCACCCGCGCCCCAGTCGATCCGGCCCGTGCCGGTGACGATCCCCTCCACATTGCTGACGACGCCGAGGGCAAGGCAGGTAAGCCCGCTCTGGTTACCGGACGCGGCAGCGGTGTAATCGATGCATTGCGTTGCTGGCGGGGCAGGCTGCAGTCGTTCGTCGAACAATATGCCGTCGACGGCAAGATCGGCGTAACCGGTGCCTGTCGAAAGATCGTGAACGATATCGACTTCGGTAATCTCGCGGTTCGTCATCGGCTCGCGCAGCAGGGCGGCGGCTTCGATCCGGTTGTCGAACAGCGAAAGCCGGGCATTTCGGGCCACAAGTGGCTGAAACCGGTCCGTTGCCTCCCGGTCTTCCAATCGTAGCGAGGCGTTACTGATCAGCAAACGATCATCGACGTAGCGCCAGTCGCCGGAGACATCGAACAGGTCGAGCGGCACGGAGGCGAGGAATATGTCAGCGCCGCCGAAGTCTCCGCCGATCGAATCTGCGGAGAGATCCGCGCGCAGATCGGTGATGGTGAACCGCTGGGGGTTCTGCGCAGAGCCGAGAGTTATATCGAGGTCACGCGCAGCCAGTGCGCCGGGATAGGCCACGCCAACCGCGCCGGAGCGGAGCCGGATCGGCGTTTGCGCCAGTGTGCCGCGCAAATCCAGCGCGTCCGTTCCCATCGCGAATTGCAACCCGTTGCCACCATAGCGCAGGATTGGCTGGCCCCTCTGTGGGCACAGGGTCAGCGATTGGCGGTCCAGAGAGAGGTTAGCCACTGTCAGGCTGCCGAAACGAATATCTCGGCACCCGCGCCAAAGGGCGAGCGATCCGTCGGAAAAGACCGTCGCGTCCACGGGGATCACCAGATCCTCCACCGAGCCGCCCGGCAGTGGTCCACTGGCAATTGCCCTTCCGTCAAGCTCGATGCGTCCGCCGCGCCCTTGCAAAAGGCGCATTTCCGGCAGTGCCAGGCGCGCGTTACCGGCGGCATATTCACGCATCGCCATGCGCAATTCCAGTGCGCCGCCGGATGATTGCTCCATGCGGCCCCTGATTTGCGGTAGGCCTTCTCCACCTGTCTGGAAATTCCCGGAGAAAAGCGGAATGCCGCCCTCCCCCATGGACACTTGCGCGCGGGAAAGGGCAAGGATCGATGCGCCGCCGCCATCGCGCAGGCGGGCTTCGGGAAGCGCGATGCTGACCCGATCCCCGATCTGCCGGGCGGAGAATGCCGCCGTAAGCGTGCTGCCGCGCAGCGCACGCGTGAGATTGGCATTGAGCCGATCCAGCAGTGGCTGAAGCAGCGTGCCGCTGGTGGCGGCACTGCCCGCGGCGATGGTGCGGCGGATTTCCGGCCCCATGCGCAGGCCCTCGCCTACGATCTCCCCTTCCACCTCTACGCGATCGAACCCCTCGAGCGCGCGCAGGCGGCCTTCCAGCGCGAGTTCAGCAATGTCGGCGAAGGGCGTTTTCGCCTTAGTGGCCGCGATATCGTAGCGGACGTTAAGATCACCGTCACGCCAGGTGAAGCGCCCGTCGCCCCGCAGGCCCGCCTCAACTCCGGCAGCGTTCACCGATCCCGCTACGAAGGCGAGATCGCCTTCATAGTCAGTAAGATTACGCTCTGCGCGGAGGTCCAGTTCGATGCCCGCATTGCGGATGGCAACGTTGCCCCCCTCGCAATCAAGCGCGTCGAAGCGGACCGGACCGCGAAATTCGGGCCTTTCGGCATCAATGGAGACATTACCGAACAAGGTTACTTGTTCGCCCGTGCAACCAGCCATGGATAGCGAGGGAGAGACGGCGGCCAGCTCTCCGGCAAAGCCACCGCGCAGGTGCCCTGCCCCATTCAGCTTGAGACCCACGCGCCCGAAATCGGTTTCCATCAAGGCGCGGCCGTCGTCGATAGCCAGCACCAGCTGCGGAAATTCGAACGGATCATCTCCTCCTGTGAAGATGAGCGGATCAAGCGCGCCGAAGCTCACCTGCCCATCGCGCAGCGTGCCGAAAAGGCGAGGCCGTATGAGACGCACCTCCCTGATGTCCGGCAGGCCGAGACGCGGTGTAATCAGCACCTCTATACGCTCGACGGTAAGGTCCGGCATGTCGGGGTCGCCGATCACGATATCGGTCAGCACCTGTTCGCCCGGCGATATCTTCTCGATATCGTACTGCGCCTCGATACCCTTTTCGGCGAAGATATCGGCGATGAAATTGTCGGCGATCTCTTCGCGCTGGGTCCACACGAGTACGACGATTAGCAGCAAGATCGCGACAGTCGCACGGAAGGTATTGCGCAAAACCCGGCGCGTGCGTCCAATCGGGCGCGTCTGACCCGTCTCTTGCGAACCCTGCGGCATTGCACGGCGACACTTGCGCCAGTGCGGGGACAAAGGCAATGAAAGCTTGAAAGGGGCGCAGTGCGGTTTGGCGCAGGATATTCAAAATTCAGGCAAACATGGCTCTACGCCGGCTGGCGCTGCAGGCCATCGCGCGCGGCTGCGCGAACGCCTGCTGACGGGCGGTGCCGAAGCGCTGGCGGATTACGAAGTGCTGGAATACCTGCTGTTCGGTGCGCTGGCGCGCGGAGACACTAAGCCGCAGGCCAAGGCCCTGCTGGCGCGCTTCGGCACACTGGCGGGCGTCCTTAATGCCGAGCCTGCTGCGCTGAAGCAGGTGAAGGGCGTCAGCGATGCCAGCGTCGGCCAGATCAAGATCGCGGCACTGGTGGCGCGGCGAATGGCGCGCAGCGAGGTGCAGGACAAGCCCGTTCTGGGCAGTTGGCAGGCGCTTCTGGACTATCTCGCGATAGACATGGCGCATCTTACTACGGAGAGGGTGCGCGTGCTGTATCTCAACACGCGCAACCGCCTGCTGCTGGATCATCATTTCGGCGATGGCACCGTGGACGAGGCCGCGATCCATCCGCGCGAGGTGATCAAGCGCGGGCTTGACCTTGGTGCATCGGCGATGATCCTGGTGCACAACCATCCCAGCGGCAATCCCGAGCCGAGCCGCGCCGATATCCAGATAACGAAACGCATTGCCGAGGCAGGCCGGCCGCTGGGGATTACCGTTCATGACCACGTGATCGTGGGCAAGGAAGGTCACTGCTCCTTGAGAGCCAAGGGACTGATCTAGGGCGCGACGATGCCGTGCCTGGTATAATAATCCTCTAGATGCGGCGCCATTCGCAGGGCGATGGTCATATCTTCCTCGGCCCCGTCCACACCGGCATGCATCTTCGCAAGAGCGCGCAGGTAATGCGATTCGGCAAGGCCCGGCGCGATGGCCAATGCACCGTCCAGATCCGCTATCGCACCTTCGAAATCACCCTGGCGAAAGCGGATCAATGCGCGGCTATCCAGCGCGGCGGCGGCGTTGCTGGCCCGCTCGATGGATCGGGTGCATACGTCCAGCGCATCCTCCAGCCCGCTGTTCCACAGGCCGCGGAACCAGCAATCGGAATTCAGCGCCTCCGCGCTTTGCGGTGCCTGCGCCACGGCATCCGATATGTAACCGCGCGCTTCGTCCAATTCGCCCTCGGCGGCGGCGATGGTGGCCATCATGGTGTAGTGCCACATCAGGTCGTCCTCCGCGACGGAAAGCGAATCCATCAGTTCGCGCGCCTCCGCAAACTGCCCGTCATACGCCAGCATCTGCGCAACTTCTCGCGCGGTGGCGTTGTCATATGTCAGTTCATAGGCGGATCGCATGTCGGCCAGCATCGCCGCGTCATCGCCTTGCGTGCGATGCAGCCATGATCGCCGCTGGAAGGCCCAGACGGACGGCTGCTCCTCTATCAGGGTATCGATATCTTCCAGCGCACGATCGAAATCGTAGATCGTGGTGAGGAAGTTCGCGCGGGCGATCAGCGGCGTGTAATTATCCTCGTCGGCAAACGCGATGGCATCGTCATATGCCGCCAGGATCGGTGCTGCGCGCTCCGCTCGCTCGGCATCGCTCAGTTCCCAGCGCCAGGTGACGTTTTCAGGCGGCACCAGATTGAAATCGCTATTACCCAGCTGGCGCGCCGATCGACGCACCTCGGGCAGTTCCGAGGGAGCAATCTCACCCAGCAGCGAGAAAATCTCTGCGTTGGTGTGCAACTCGGCATTCTCGAGCGCGGCTGCGCGCGTGATACGCACATTGCCATAGCCCGCTTCAAGATCCGGCTGACCCTCGAGAGAAAAGCCGTTGCCATCCTGCGGCAGGATCATGCGCAGATTGAAAGCCTGCCGCATCGGACCGGGCGTGGCCACGGGAATGTCTCGCCATGCCGGACGGGCACGATCAGGATTGAAGTTGGCGACGTCAGCTCCTGTATCGACATTGGTGCGAAGCCGTCCCTCTTCCCATTCGAATTCCGGCTGCCCGATACCGAAGATCTCGATCGAGGCGGTGGCATCGTCCTTGTCGTAGGCGATTTTCAGATCGCTCACCTGCATACCCATCCCCTGCTGGCCGGCAAAGCCCTGCGCCATCTGCCGCAGCAACTCGGGATTATCGGCATCCACCATGGCCTGCATCTGGCTGGCGGCAGGGCCGATGAAATCCATCTTCAGCGTCAGCAGCGTGGGAAAATCGATCCCTGCGGAGTGGTCCATCGTCATATCCGCGCGCATCTGCGGCACGGCGGGATCGCGCTGCTCCATGGCCATCAGGCCGGTGCCTTCGGGCCGCAGCGGCAGAGCGTAATGGAACGGCAGGACATTGCCGATCGTGGCAAGGCGCGTGGCGCTGCTTGTGCCATCCAGCCAGTAATCCGTGCTCTCGATAACGGCGTGCACGATCATGTGATCGAACGCGGGCAGCGGCAGCAGCTCAGGCGCGGCATCGCCGCCCTGCGTGTTCACCAGCACCACCTCGGACTCGATATCCATATGCCGCAGCAGGGACAGCAACAGCACCGATTTCGCCTTGCAATCGCCGTAGCGCACATCCCACGTCTTTTCGGCAGGTTGCGGCAGATAGCCACCACCGTCGAGCCCTTCGAACAGGTAGCTCACCTCGTCCTGCACAAGCTGTACGGCCAGCGCAGCGCGTTCCAGCGGATCGCTGGTGCGGGCCATGATCGCATCGGCCTGCTCCGCCACGGGAGAGCCCGCTTCCAGCTGCGCCGCCGCCTCGAAATGGGGAGCAAGCGTGCTGCTGACTTCCAGCCAGTCGGAGAAAGTGCCGATCCGCAGCACGTCCGGGCGATTGTAGCGCGAAGGGGCATCCATCGGCCGCGGTTCACGTTCCGCCAGCGGCAATGCCAGCTCCAGATACTTGTATCCGCCGCGCGTCTCGGGCTCCGGCAGGTCCACCCTGTCTTCGGCATCGTAATAGATTTCCGCATCGACCGGCCAGCTGGCCACCACGCGCGAGAAGCCTACCTGCCACGGCTCGCTGGGTAGATACTGGAATGCCTGCATCTCTTCGCCAAGGGCAGGCTCGTCATTGGTGACGGTGTAAGAGACGCGCAGGATATCGTCCTGCCGCAATCCCGGCACGGCCATGGTCGCGGTGAGTTCACCGTCGAGGAAGCGTTGCTCCAGCGCGCGTTCCCGGCGAAGAACGTCGAAGGTCACGCCCTGGTCCAACAGGTCGATCACCTCGCCATCGCGCAGGATCTCCACCCGGTGTATGATGATGTCGCCATTGTCCGGCAGCCATTCCAGCGAGATGGTGCCTGCCTGCATCACGGCCTGCGGATTATCCAGCCTGCTGGCGGTGTCGGTGAAGGCATGCACCACGCCATCTTCCAGCCGGTATTGCCAATCGAAGAGCATCGCGGCCGGGCCATCTGCCGAGGTGACGTCTTCCAGGGCGGCTTCCTGCACCCATTCGGGCGCCGGCTGGTAAAGCGGCTCTTCCCCGGCAAGCGCGGGTGTGCTGGCCACCAGTGCGACGAGCGGCAAGGCGAAAATGGATCTGTGCATGATGTTCCCCTGTTCACCGAACCATCTAGCACGGCGATATTGCCGTAATCTCAACACGAAGCGGACTGGAAAGCAACGCCGCGCTATCGCGCATCTTGCCAAGAGCGGGCGCAGGCCCTAGCCGCGCAGGCCTGTTTCCAGCCAAATTCTCGGAGTTCACGATGGTCCCCCGTTACGCCCGCCCCGCCATGACCGCTATCTGGGAGCCTGAATCGAAATACGAAATCTGGTTCCTGATCGAAGCACACGCGACGCAGAAGCTCGCCGATCTGGGCGTGGTGCCGGAAAGCGGCGCAAAGGCATTGTGGGACTGGTGGGATACGAAGCCGAAGATCGACGTCGAGGCGATCGACGAGAAGGAACGCGTGCTTAAGCACGATGTTATCGCCTTCCTCGACTGGGTGGCGGACCAAGTTGGCCCCGAGGCGCGCTTCATGCACCAGGGCATGACCAGTTCGGACGTTCTGGATACGACGCTGGCGGTGCAGCTTGTCCGCGCCACCGATATCCTGCTGGAAGACATGGACGCGCTGCTGGATGCGCTGAAGCGCCGCGCGCAGGAGCATAAGTACACCGCCACCATCGGCCGCAGCCACGGCATCCATGCAGAGCCGACCACGTTCGGCCTGAAGCTGGCGCAGGCCTATGCCGAGTTCGACCGCTGCCGCGCCCGCCTGCAGGCAGCGCGCGCCGAGATCGCCACCTGCGCCATCTCCGGCGCGGTGGGCACGTTTGCCAATATCGATCCCTCGGTAGAGGAATACGTGGCCGAAAAGCTGGGCCTGAGCATAGAGCCCGTTTCCACCCAGGTTATCCCGCGCGATCGCCACGCCATGTATTTCAGCGTGCTGGCCGTCATCGCATCCTCGATGGAGCGCCTGGCCGTGGAAGTGCGGCATCTCCAGCGCACCGAGGTGCTGGAAGCAGAGGAATATTTCTCTCCGGGCCAGAAGGGCTCGAGCGCCATGCCGCACAAGCGCAACCCGATCCTGACCGAAAACCTCACAGGGCAAGCGCGCATGATCCGCAGCTATGCCCTGCCTGCGATGGAAAACGTGGCGCTATGGCACGAGCGCGATATCTCGCACTCCAGCGTCGAGCGTTTCATTGCGCCCGATGCCACGATCACGCTGGACTTCGCCCTCGCGCGCCTCACTGGCGTGGTGGACAAGCTGCTGGTCTATCCCGAGCGGATGCAGAAGAACCTCGACAAGATGGGCGGCCTTGTCCACTCGCAACGGGTGCTGCTGGCACTGACGCAAGCGGGCATCACGCGCGACAATGCCTATCGGCTGGTGCAGCGAAACGCCATGAAGGTGTGGGAATCGGACGGGCAATTGTCACTGCTGGAACTGCTGAAGGCAGACGAGGAAGTGAATGCCGCCATGTCGAACGAGGAGCTCGAGGAGAAATTCAACCTCGATTACCACTTCAAGCATGTAGACACGATCTTCGACCGGGTTTTCGCCAACTGATCCGCCTGCCCTTTCCAATAGGGCACGGAGCGCCTAGCATTCCGCCAAACGCTTTAGGGAACAGGAAAGAAAAGCCGATGCAAATCCTTCGCGTAGTTATCTGGGTCCTGCTGCTTGTGGGCCTGCTGCTGTTCTCCATCTTCAACTGGACGGATGTGACGGTTCGCATCTGGCAGGGCATCGTGGTGGACACCAAGATTCCCGCCATCGTCATCGTGTCCTTTGCCATCGGGTTCGTGCCGATGTGGCTCTATCACCGGGCCTCGAAATGGGGGATGCAGCGCAAGATCCACAATCTGGAAAACGCTGCCCGCACGCAGGCCACCACCCCTGTCGCCCCGCGCGAGGATACAACGGACGAAACCGTGCACACCGATCACGTTTCGCACGCGGATACCGGCGGGCACGCACGCCCGACATCGCCCGAGACGATCGGCCCCGATGCCACGCGCGAGGGTGATACACCGCTTCGCGGCGACCATCGGTCATGAGCAATCCCGTCTATCTGGCGCTGGACTTGCCGAAGCTCGACGCGGCAAAGGCACTCGCCACCAAGGTCAAAGGCCATATCGGCGGCGTCAAGCTGGGTCTTGAATTCTTCTGCGCCCACGGCACCCACGGCGTGCACGAGATTGCACATCTGGGACTGCCGATCTTTCTCGACCTGAAATTGCACGACATTCCCAATACCGTGGCCGCGGCCATGCAATCGCTGCACGTGGTGGAGCCTGCCATCATGACGGTGCACGCCAGCGGCGGGCGCGCGATGATGGAGGATGCCAAGGCTGCGGCAGGAGAGAACACGAAAGTCGTCGCCGTCACGATGCTCACCAGCTTGGACGAGCGTGATCTCGAGCGCACCGGCATCTCCGGCACGCCGCACGATCACGTGATGCGGCTTGCCGAACTGGCGGAGGCCAGCGGGCTGGACGGCATCGTATGCTCCGGCCAGGAAGTGGCAGCCGTGCACAAGCAATGGAAGAACGGCTTCTTCGTGGTTCCCGGCCTGCGCCCCGGCGGTGCAGCCACGGGAGACCAGAAGCGCGTCGTCACTCCGCGTAAGGCGCGCGACGATGGCGCATCGGTGCTCGTTATCGGCCGCCCGATCAGCCGCGCCGACGATCCGCTGCAGGCCGCCCGCGATATCGAGGCAACGCTGTAAGGGAATTTTTGCCGTGCACGGCGCCCTTAACCCTTCACCAACCAATCGCGCGTCACTAGACTGATTACATGACCGACCAGCTCATCAAGATTTGCGGACTCTCTACCGAGGAAACCATCGACGCCGCCGTCGAAGCGGGCGCGACTCACATCGGGCTGGTGCATTTCGAGAAATCGCCGCGCCATGTCTCGATAGAGGATGCGGCCAGGCTGCGCACCCGCGTGCCCAAAAGCGTGAAAGTGGTGCTGCTGACGGTGAACATGGAGCCGAAGCCCACGGCGGAGGCGCTGCAGGAAATCCAGCCGGACGTGCTGCAATTGCACGGGCAGGAAAAGCCAGCGTGGATCTCGATGATTCGCGAGAATTCGGATCTCGAAATCTGGAAGGCGCTGGGCGTGAAGGATCGCGCCGCACTGGAACGCGCCAGCCAGTACAAGGATTGCGCGCATCGCCTGCTGTACGATGCCGCGGGTGGCGCACTGCCGGGTGGCAACGGGCTGGCGCTGGACTGGCGACTGCTGCTGAACCATCGCCACGTGCTGCCCTGGGGCCTTGCCGGCGGGTTGAACGCGGCAAATGTGGCCGATGCCATTCGCTACACCGGCGCCCCGCTAGTGGATGCCTCTTCGGGCGTGGAAAGCGAACCGGGGGTGAAGGATATCACCCGCATCAAGGCGTTTTGCGAAGCGGCACGGGCCGCGCGCGCCAAGGCTGCCTGAGCAATACACTGGCCCTTAGACTCGCTGGACTTGGGCGCGGGCGTCTGCCAATCGCGCATGCATGACACAGAGCAATCCAAACTCATTCCGCAACCAGCCTGACGATCGCGGCCATTTCGGCCAGTTCGGCGGCCGCTATGTTGCCGAAACGCTGATGCCGCTGATCCTTGACCTTGAGCGCGAATATACCGCCGCCAAGGCAGACGACAGTTTCAAGGCCGAGTTTGACGACCTGCTGGAGCATTACGTCGGCCGTCCCAGCCCGCTCTACTACGCGCCGCGCCTGACGGAAGAACTGCGCAAGGATGCGCCCGAGGGCAAGGGCGCAGCTGTCTGGTTCAAGCGGGACGAGCTGAACCACACGGGCGCGCACAAGATCAACAATTGCATTGGGCAGATCTTGCTCGCCCGCCGCATGGGCAAGACGCGCATCATCGCCGAGACCGGTGCAGGCCAGCACGGCGTCGCCACCGCCACCGTGTGCGCGCGCTTCGGCCTGCCCTGCACCATCTTCATGGGCGCGACAGATGTGAAGCGGCAGCAGCCCAACGTGTTCCGCATGAAGCTGCTGGGCGCAGAGGTCGTGCCCGTCACCAGCGGCCGCGCCACGCTGAAGGATGCCATGAACGAGGCGCTTCGCGACTGGGTCGCGAATGTGCATGACACGTTCTATATCATCGGCACCGCCGCAGGCCCGCATCCGTACCCTGAGCTTGTCCGCGATTTCCAGAGCGTGATCGGTCGAGAGGCGCGCGCGCAGATGCTGGAACGCACGGGCCGCCTGCCAGACCTGCTGGTGGCCGCGATCGGCGGGGGCTCCAACGCCATCGGCCTGTTCCACCCCTTCCTCGACGATCCTGACGTAAAGATGCTGGGCGTTGAAGCGGCAGGCCATGGCCTGGACGGTGACGAGCACGCCGCCAGCCTGGCGGGCGGTTTCCCCGGCATCCTCCACGGCAACAAGACCTATCTGTTGCAGGACGAGGACGGCCAGATCACCGAGGGCCACTCGATCAGCGCAGGCCTCGACTACCCCGGCATCGGACCCGAACATGCGTGGCTGAAAGAATCGGGCCGCGTCGAATACACCTACGCCACCGATAAAGAGGCGCTCGACGCCTTTCAGCTACTCTGCCGCACCGAAGGCATCATCCCCGCGCTGGAGCCTTCACACGCCATCGCGGCAATCGTGAAGGTAGCGCGCGAGATGCCCGAGGACGCGATTATCTGCGCGAACCTGTGTGGCCGCGGCGACAAGGACATCTTCACCGTGGCAGAGGCGCTCGGGGTGGAGATGTGAAGAATTACGACAGTTTCGGGCAGAAAAACGCTTCTCCAAACCGCAGGCTGAGGCTCGACGAAGCCTTTGCACTGGTTCCAACGTATTTCATCGTTTCGTTCGTTCTCAACCTTGGCTGGAACCTCATCACCACCGGCTCTCCCGATTGGCGAGATTGCCTTATCGTTGGCGGTATTTTCGGAATTGGAATGCCACTGTCGCACATGCTCTTCAAGATGACCCGGAAGTACCGATGAACCGCCTCTCCACCACGGTTGAGATGACGCATGGCCCGCATGACAGGGAATCAGGGGCAGCAACATGACCTTCTCACCCGCCCGCGCCGGCATTTTCTTCCTTATCGGCCTCCCCATCGGCTTCATCCTCTCGGCGCTTGGCTTCATCGTGAGCGGCCAAGAAATCAGCGCGCCTCAGATTGCGCCCTACGCAGTCGGAATTGCCATTGTGATTGGCCTCGCAGCAGGGCTATGGCGCCCACCATCATGACCCGACTCTCCGACAGTTTCTCGCGCGGCCCCGCCCTCGTCTGCTTCATCACTGCAGGCGATGGTGACACCGCCGCAAATCTCGATGCGCTGGTCGCAGGGGGCGCGGATGTGATCGAGTTGGGCATGCCCTTCACCGATCCCATGGCCGATGGCCCCGCGATCCAGGCGGCCAATATCCGCGCGCTGGGCAAGGGCACGAAAACCGCCGACGTGCTGCAACTCGCCACCGATTTTCGTGAGCGTCACCCGAATGTGCCATTGGTGCTGATGGGCTATGCCAACCCGATGGTGCGTCGGGGCCCCGAATGGTTTGCCGATGCGTTGGACAAGGCTGGCGTTGATGGCGTGATCTGCGTGGACCTCGCGCCGGAGGAGGACGATGATCTCGGCCCTGCCCTACGAGACAAGGGCATTGCTCCCATCCGCCTGGCCACTCCCACAACCGATGAAGCGCGGCTGCCCATGGTGCTCGATAAGTCACAGGGGTTTCTCTACTATGTCAGCGTTGCGGGCATCACCGGCAAGCAGAGCGCGGCGGTGGCCGATATCGAGGCCAATGTCAGCCGCATCAAGCAGCATACCGATCTGCCCGTTGCCGTTGGTTTCGGCGTTCGCACACCCGAACAGGCAACGGATATCGCCCGCGTGGCGGACGGTGTGGTGGTCGGCTCTGCCCTGGTAGAACTGGTGGCCGAGCATGGGGAAAAGGCACCTGCACACCTTCGCGAATTGGTCGAAAAGCTTGCCAATGCAGTGCATTCTGCCCGATAGGCCCTGCGCATGAGCTGGCTAGACCGAGTAAAAGAGCGCCTGCCCTTCGGCAACAAGCGCGAATCTCCCGACAATCTGTGGATCAGGTGTCCGCGCTGTCAGGAAATGATTTTCCGCACCGAATACGAAGAGAAACTAAGCGTTTGCCCGCGATGCGAACATCATGGCCGCATCGGTGCCGACAAGCGCCTGTCGCAAATCCTGGACAAGGGATACGAACTGCTTCCCTCACCGCGCGTGGTGGAGGACCCGCTGCGCTTCAAGGACAGCAAGCGCTATGTGGACAGGCTGAAGGCCGCGCGCGCCAGCAATCCGCACCACGACGCGTTTACCGCGGCATTCGGCGCGATCGAGGGTAAACCCGCCGTGGTGGGCGTGCAGGATTTCACCTTCATGGGCGGCAGCATGGGCATGGCCGTGGGCGATGCCTTCTGCAACGCGGCCCAGCGCGCGCTGGATGAATATTGCGGCTTCGTTTGCGTTACCGCTGCTGGCGGAGCGCGCATGCAGGAGGGCATTCTCAGCCTGATGCAGATGCCCCGCGCCACGGTGATGACGCGCCGTCTGAAAGAGGCGGGTCTGCCCTATATCGTGGTACTGGCCGATCCCACCACGGGCGGCGTTACCGCCAGCTACGCCATGCTGGGCGATGTCCATATTGCAGAGCCGGGTGCCCTGATCGGCTTTGCCGGGCAGCGCGTGATCCAGGAAACCATTCGCGAGCAATTGCCCGAAGGCTTCCAGCGCGCGGAATATCTGCACAAGCACGGCATGGTGGACATGGTAACGCATCGCAAGGACATGCGCGAAACACTGGCGCAACTGCTGGAGTATCTCGCTCCAGCAAAGGCCGCCTGACCGGCCCCGCGCGTATCCGCGATGAAGGATTTCGCCATTTCAGAGGATGCCGCAGTCCAGAAACAGCTCGACCGGCTGGGCGCGCTTTCATTGCCACAAGGCCGCATCGGGCTGGATGTGATCCAGGAATTGCTGGCGCGGCTCGGCAATCCTGAGAGGCACCTGCCGCCGGTTTTCCATGTGGCAGGCACCAACGGCAAGGGTTCCACCTGCGCGTTCCTGCGCGCCATGCTGGAGGCGGAAGGCCTTACCGTCCACGTCGCCACGAAACCGCATCTCGTCCGCTATAACGAGCGTATCCGGGTTGGTGGCCAGCTGATTTCCGATGCAATGCTGGCGAGCCTGCTGGAAGAGGTGCTGGATACAGCGGAAGACCTTTCGCCCAGCTTCTTCGAGGTTACCACCGCGGCCACCTTCCTCGCCTTCTCACGCGAACCGGCGGATGCCTGCGTGATCGAGGTGGGCCTTGGCGGACGATTCGATGCGACCAATGTGATGGAGCGCCCCGCCGCCTGCGGGATTGCCAGCCTCGGCATCGATCACGACCAGTTCCTGCTGAATGAAGACCCTGATGCCCCTTCCCCTACGAACAACCCGATGGTGCGCATCGCTTTCGAAAAATCGGGCATCGCCCGTGGCGGATCGCCGCTGGTGACGCAGAATTATTCTCCTGACGTAGAGGCGGAAGTGCAGCGCCGTGCCGGCGTTGCCGGTGCGCCCTTGCACATGCGCGGCACCGACTGGTGGGCAGAGGCCGGAACGCATGCGATTGCCTATCGGGATCGGCACGGAAGGCTGGACCTGCCCTTGCCCGCGATGCCTGGCGCGCACCAGGCCGACAATGCAGCGCTGGCCGTGGCCATGCTGCGCCATCAGGATACGGTTGCGGTGTCACCTGCCGCGATGGCGCAAGGTATTCGAGAGACCCGCTGGCCTGCGCGCCTGCAGGTTCTCGGCGATGGTCCGCTGACCAAGTTGCAGCCGCAACGCACCTTCCTGCTGGACGGTGGGCACAACCCTGACGCGGCCAATGCCCTCGCCCGACACCTCGAAGCGACGACAGATAGCCCGGTGGACGCCGTGATCGGGATGATGGCGGCAAAGGACGCGCGGCGCTTTCTGGCGATCATAGCGCCGCATATCGACTCGATCACGGCGGTGCCGATCCCCGGGAACGACTGCGTCGCGCCGGAGACTCTCGCCGAACTGGCGCGAGAAGCGGGTATCGTGAATGTGACGACGGCGGACGATGTGCCGTGTGCCGTTCGTGCCATGGACACGGCCGGCGAAGGCACGGTGCTGATCTTCGGTTCGCTGTATCTTGCGGGCAAGGTGCTCAGCCTGAACCGAGAGCTTCCGGACTGACGGGCACTCCCGGCTCCACCTTGCGCACAACTTCCAGAAGACAAGGAAGCCAAGGATCGCGAATAGGGGCCGGGTTTGCGTGCTACAGGCTATTCCGCCGGTTCGGGCGCGGCATCGTGGCGATCAGGCGTAACCACGCCCGACTTCGCCCCGGCGCGGCTGACGCGTATCCATTCGAACACGCACAGCACAACCGCCACGAAACCGATCAGCGTGGTCAGGATGAAGACGTCGTAATAGCCCCGGTCCTCAATCATCTCGCCCAACGCACCGCGCCCCAGCGTGCCCACCAGCAGGGTGAGCGACGACAGCAGCGCGTATTGCACGGCGGAGTATTTCTTCGAGACGATAGAGCTTAGCCAGGCGACGTATGCAGCGCCCGCGATGCCAATGGCCAGGTTCTCCCACATGATGGTGAAAGTGAGGCGCGGCAAACCTTCGGACCCGAAAGGGGCCATGAAGTTGATCAGGGCGGAAAAGCCAATGAAGTCACTGGCCGCCTGCATGTTCGCCCCACCGATTGCCATGTCTGCGTAAAGCAGGTTGGTCAGCGCGGCGATCAGCGCGCCGAGGGTAAGGGTCGCCATGCGGCCGATAACGGTCAGCAGGTAACCGCCAAGAGCGAGCCCTGCGATAATCGCGCCCACGCCGAAGAACTTGGAAGCGAAGGCCACCTCGTCATTGGTGTAATTCAACTCGCCCAGATAGAACGGGTAGGCAAACGTGCCCCAGATCGCGTCGCAGATGCGATAGGTCAGCACGAGGGAGAGAATCAGCACCAGCGCCCACCCGATGCGGCCCACGAACTCCACCAGCGGCATGACCAGCGCGCGGTAGAGATGATCGACCGCGTAGGAATTGCCTGCCCGTTCCGGCAGATCCTCCAACATCACGTTCACGCCCTTTCTCTTCTGCGCGGCCAGCCAGCCGGCGATCAGGGCGGGTATCACCACGGTGGCGACGATGATCCAGGGACCGTAATTGACGGTGAAATCGGTGGGATTGGGCCGCTCCTCCGGCGGATAGGCCAGCGACATGTACATGAAGGTGAGCACCACGCCGATGGCCAGCGCCCACAGCAGGCCCACAGCAGCAAGCGCCTTCGCGCGCACGGAAGGCTTCAGTTCGCCCTTCTTGCGCAGGCTCAACAGAAGCTCGTCATCCACGGTTCCGTCAACATTCTCGCCCGCCTTGCTGTCAGGCGCGAAAAGCCCCGCAATGCCGATCACCAGCAGGATCGCGCCCATCATCAGATAGGTCTGTGGCCAGCCAATGCGGGCAGCGATAATCAGGCCCAGCGCGCCGCCGACAAGAGCGGCAAGGCGATAGCCCATCTGGTAGACGGTGGAGAGAATATCCAACGTCGCTTCCTCGTCCGCCACGTCAATACGCCAGGCATTGATGGCGATATCCTGCGTAGCGCTGGCGAGTGCGCCAATACCGGCAAGCAGGCTGAACCAGCCGATCGCCTCATTCGTGGGGTTGGACAGGCTGAGCGCGATCAGGATTACACCCAGCAGGATCTGCGAAGGCACGATCCATTGCTTGCGCCGGCCCAGTTTCCTGAAACCGGGTATCGAGACCTTGTCGATCAGCGGCGACCACAGGAACTGGAAGGCATAGGCAAGGCCGATCAGCGAGAAGACGCCCATCGTCTCCAGCTCCACCGCGGCTTCGGAAAGCCAGGCGTAAAGCGTGCCCAGGAACAGCGCGAACGGCAGGCCACTGGCAAAGCCGAACAGCGCCATGAAGCCGCTTTTGGGATTTTTCAAGGAGCGGGCTAGAGTGCGCCAGCCGGGCTTCGATTTTGTCTGTTCGGCGGCCGCTTCGGCCATATAAATAATCTCCGCTCTGCTGCGTGGCTTACGGTCTAGCTGTAATCCAATGCAATGGAAGGCTGGATGAACGGGTCATCAACGACTATGGCGCGGCAAATGTCCCATGAAGAACGCCCCGAAGGCGACCGCATCGCCAAATTGCTCGCCCGCGCGGGCGTTGCCAGCCGCCGCGAGGTGGAGCGCATGATCGAAGACCGCCGGATAAAGATCGGTGATGACTTCGTGACCACGCCCGCTACCTTCCTCACCAGCCTGAAAGGCGTGACGGTGGACGGCAAACCCGTCGCGAAACCGGAGCGCACGCGGCTTTTCGCGTTCCACAAGCCGACCGGGTTGCTGACCGCAGAGCGGGACTTCTCGGGCCGTCCCACCATCTATACCGCGCTGCGCAATGCCTTGCCAAAGGATACGCCGCGACTGATGCCGGTGGGCAGGCTGGATCTGAATACCGAAGGTTTGCTGCTGCTCACCAACGATGGCAAGTTCAAGCGGCAGATGGAACTTCCCTCCTCCGAAATCCCGCGCACCTACCGCGCCCGAACATTCGGCGATGTCAGCCAGGAGCAGCTTGAAGACCTGATGGACGGCATCGAGATCGAAGGGATGCGCTACGGTCCGATCGATGCCAATCTGGAACGACGCACCGGGCGCAACCAATGGGTGGAAGTAACGCTGACCGAAGGCAAGAACCGCGAGGTGCGCCGCGTTCTGGAACACCTCGGCCTCGAGGTCAGCCGACTGATCCGCATCGCATACGGCCCATTCGGCCTGGCAGACCTGCCGCGCGGTGCGGCGGTGGAAATCCGCAAGGAAGATATCGAACGCTTCCGCTCCTCTCTGAAGCCCGGAAAAGACCAATGAGGATCATCGCGGGCGAGTGGAAGCGGCGCCAACTGCGCGCCCCCTCGGGCGATGCAACCCGCCCGACTGCGGATCGTACCCGCGAAACCCTGTTCTCCATGCTCGCCAGCCGCCTGGGCTCTTTCCAGGACCTTTCGGTGGCAGACCTGTTTGCCGGATCGGGCGCACTGGGGCTGGAGGCGCTTTCGCGCGGGGCGCAGAACTGCCTGTTCGTGGAGCAGGACGCCGCCGCCATTCGCGTGCTGCGGCAGAACATCTCTTCACTACGGGCGCAGCAGCAGTGCGAGGTGATTGCGGGGTCGGTGATGTCGCTCGGCCCAGCCAAGACGCCGCGCGATCTCGTTCTCCTCGATCCGCCCTACGGAACCAACGCTGGTGCCGTGGCGATAGATCGTCTCGTCAGGCTTGGCTGGATCGGCACCGAGACCTGGGTGGCGCTGGAAGTCGGTGCCAAGGAAGACGTGAAGATCAAGGCTCTCGAAATTGAGAGCGAAAGACGCACAGGGCCAGCGAAGCTGGTGCTGCTTCGCTGGCCCGATAGCGTCTAGATTAGCAGGCGCCTGGCCCGCTCTTTCGTTATTCAGTCCATCTGGCTGGCGGGCTGACCCGGCCAGTAATCGAGCGGACGATTGCCGTAATCCAATCCGGCTTCGCGCGGATTGATGCAATTGTCGGTGAGGTCACCCCTGCACGGCGGATATTCGCCATTGTGCGGTGCAGGCGCGTCCTGAACCACTGCATTTTGCACGAACCGCATGTTGCCACTTGCATTGGCGCTGGAACTGCGAGTGGTTGCTGACGATGACGTTGTGCTGGTTGCAGCAGCCGACGTGGTCGCATCATTGACCTGATTGCGGATTGATTGCCACGCTGCTGTGCGCTGCTGAGCGTTCATGCCCACGATCCGAACACGCTGTTCGTTGTTCAACGCATTCCACCAAACGTCCTTCTGCATGTCGTCCAGTGTCCAGTAATATGTCTGGGCTGCCATGGGCCACGCATCATAGGTGGTCTGCTGTTCTGCGGTCCAGCCATCGTACATAGTCTGTTGCTGCGTGGTGAGTTCCATCGCGCCGTCTTGTGCCACTGCGGGGGTGGCAACACCTGCCAGCAGCATTGCGCCGGCCATTATCTTTAAAGTTTTCATCTTGCGTATCCTTCACATTCGTTAGGGAACATTCTTCCGACAAGTTGCCCCAAAAAACCTGTCGCCGCCGTTGAAGTTCCGATTTTGTGACGAGGCGCCCCAGAGGATCGATGGGTTGCAGCACGGGCATTTGCCCGAAGCGGATCGTGAGCGGCCTTGCGTGGATCGGCAGCGTTCCCTAACTGTTCACGTGTGAACGATACCGCGCCCCTTCCCCCCGCCGTTGATACGCCCCAATGGCTCTCTCACCTCAACGAACCACAGCGAGAGGCCGTTCTGGCTACGGAAGGGCCCGTTCTGATGCTGGCCGGGGCAGGAACCGGCAAGACGGCAGCCCTCACCCACCGCCTGGCGCACATCGTGCGAGAGCGGCTGGCGTGGCCCAGCGAGATTCTGTGTGTCACCTTCACCAACAAGGCAGCGCGCGAAATGCGCGAGCGTGTGGGCGTGCTGACCAATGGCGCGCTGGAAGGGATGCCATGGCTCGGCACCTTCCATTCCATCTGCGCAAAGATGCTGCGCCGCCATGCCGAGCTGGTGGGGCTGGAAAGCAACTTCACTATCATCGACACCGATGACCAACTGCGTCTTCTGAAAGCGATGATCCGGGAGGCGGAGCTGGACGAGAAGCGCTGGCCGCCGCGCCAGCTGGCCGGTCTGCTGGATAGCTGGAAGAACCGCGGCCTCAACCCGGACGATCTGACGGCGGTGGATAATGAAAGCTACGCCAACGGCAAGGGCGCGCAGATGTACAGGCTCTATCAGGAGCGGCTGAGAAGCCTGAACGCCTGCGACTTTGGCGACCTGCTGCTGCACGTGCTGAACATTTTCCGCCAGCACACCGACGTGCTGAAAAGCTATCAGCAACGCTACAAGTACATTCTGGTGGACGAATACCAGGATACCAACGCCGTTCAGTACCTGTGGCTGCGCTTGCTGGCGCAGGAGCGCAAGAACATCTGCGTCGTGGGTGATGACGATCAGTCCATCTATTCGTGGCGCGGCGCCGAGGTGGCGAACATCCTTCGTTTCGAGAAGGACTTTCCCGGCGCGAAAGTGGTGAAGCTGGAGCAGAACTATCGCTCCACACCGCAGATCCTTGCAGCGGCAGGCGGGCTTATCGAAGCCAATAGCCAGCGCCTCGGCAAGACGCTGTGGACGCAATTGCCAGAAGGCCAGAAGGTCAGCGTGATCGGCGTGTGGGACGCGCCCGAGGAAGCGCGCCGCGTAGGCGAGGATATCGAGCGGCTGGAGCGCGAAGGCGCCTCGCTGGAACAGGTCGCCATCCTGGTGCGTGCGCAATACCAGACACGCGAGTTCGAGGACCGTTTCATCCAGATCGGCCTCTCCTATCGCATCATCGGCGGCTTCCGCTTCTACGAACGCGCCGAAATCCGCGACGCGCTGGCCTATCTGCGCGTGATTGCCCAGCCTGCGGACGATCTCGCTTTCGAGCGTATCTATAACCAGCCCAAGCGCGGGCTTGGCGCAAAGACGCTGGAGAAGATGCACCAGCACGCCCGCGCACAGGGCATGCCGCTGGCAGCCGCTGCCCTGCAACTGGCCGATAGCGACGAGTTACCCGCCCGTGCACGCAACACCATCGGCGGGCTGATGGGCGATTTCCTGCGCTGGCGCGAAATGAGCGAGGCCGTGACCCCGGCAGACCTGATGAGGGCCGTGCTGGAAGAAAGCGGCTACGATGCCATGCTGAAGGCCGATCGCTCCGCCGAGAGCGCGGGCCGTGCGGAGAACCTCGTCGAACTGGCGCGCGCCATGGAAGAGTACGAGACACTGGGCGATTTCCTGGAGCATGTCAGCCTGGTGATGGACAACGAGGCCAACACCGAAGAGGAGAAGGCCACCATCATGACGATGCACGCGGCCAAGGGACTGGAATTCGACAACGTCTTCCTGCCCGGCTGGGAGGAAGGCGTCTTCCCTTCGCAGCGGTCCCTCGATGAAGGCGGCCTTGCCTCTCTGGAGGAAGAGCGCCGCCTAGCTTATGTGGCCATCACGCGGGCGCGGCGGCGCTGCATCATCCTGCACGCCGCCAATCGCCGGATCTACGGCCAGTGGACCAGTTCAATCCCCAGCCGCTTTATCGAGGAATTGCCCGAAGAGCATATCCAGCAGGAAACCACGATGACGGGCGGCAAATCCCTGTGGCAGGCGAACTGGAGCGAGAGCGAGGATCCCTTCGCGCATGTTTCCACCAGCCGCCCTGATCGCTCCTCCGCGCGCGGACCCGGCTGGCAACGCGCGCTGGCAACCGGCTACGATACGAAGCAGGCCCGCATCAAGGAACCGGGTCGATCCGCTGCCAGCTTCGCTGCGCAGCCGCGTGATGACGTGGAACTGGGCGCGCGCGTGTTTCACCAGAAATTCGGCTATGGCGAGGTGATCGGCCAGGAAGGCAACAAGCTGGAGATCGACTTCGAAAAGGCAGGCACGAAACGGGTGATCGACAGCTTCGTGACCCTGGCCGACTGAATCTGTCATGATGAAGCGGTGCCGTTTTCAATCGCGACTGGAATTGTTGCGCAGGGCACGGTAAAGGTCTCGTGGGTCGTATTTACTGCAGGATGTGAGGGAGCGGGCGGTGAAAGCGCATTATGACGGGGCGTTGGCGCGGAAAGTGGATGCGCCATCCGCCGATATCAGCAAATTCCTGCTCAGCATTCGCAAGCGTTTCTCCGTCACCGAGGCCGAGGCTGCATTGCTGGAAGACAAGATGCATGAAACCGCATCCTTCTCCGCTGGCGATTATCTTGTCCATGAAGACGAACGGATCACCTATTCATCGCTGATCCTGGAAGGGTTTGCCTGCCGCTGCAAGGTAAGCGAGGACGGCCAGCGCCAAATCATGCAGATCCAGATCCCCGGCGATTTCGTGGATCTCCACTCCTACCCGCTTGAAGTGCTGGACCATTCCATCGCGACCCTGTCGAACTGCCGGATCGTGAAATTTCCCCATGCCGAAATTTCGCGTGTTGTCGATCAGTCACCGCGACTGGCGCGTATCCTGTGGTTCTCGACGATGGTCGATGCCTCGATCCATCGCGAGTGGATCATGAATATCGGCTCGCGCTCCGGGAAAGAGCGGATCGCGCATCTGATGTGCGAACTCTATTGCCGGTCCGAAGTAGTGGGCCTGACTGACGGCCACAGTTTCAACATGCCGCTGAACCAGACGCAGATCGGCGAATGTCTGGGCTTCTCGCAGATGCACGTGAACCGCATGCTGAAGGAACTGCGCGAACTGGGCCTGCTCACCGTGAATTCGCGCCGCGTGGATATCATGGATTACGAAGGGCTGAAGTCTCTCGCCGGTTTTGATCCGAACTATCTCTACCTGACCTCGCGCGTCAGCTAGCGCAGCTACAGCTTGTAGACCGGGTGCAGCGACCAGGATCGATCGGACTTGATCTGAAGCTCGTAGAGCTTTCCGCCCTCTACGTTCAGTTCCACCTTTCCGAAACCGAAAAGCCGCACCGCAATCTCGATGGCGTGTGGCAGATCCTTGGCCTCGACCTGCAACTCGCGCCGATCGATGCCCGGCCCGCCTTCGCTGAGGAGCGTGTATTTTCTGAGATCAGTGGCCGTGAAAGGTACGTCGGCGTCGCTTGATCGGAGTGGAATTTTGAACATGCACGCCCCCATTGCTCGTAGGAGCCGTATGGAGTGCACGGGGCCGAATTGACGACCAACTTTGTCTATCGGACGAAAGAACGTGCTCCGAGACCTGTTCTCGGAGCAGATGGCTGAAGCCTACTTGAAACCGACGCTCAGGAATTCCGGCTTGGGGCCGTTCCATTCGCCTGCGGGCACCGGCGCTTCGTCCTGGCGGCGCGAATGGCGGGGCCTGCTATCGGAAGGCTTGCTGTCGCGCTTGTCGCTGCGCGGCTTCCTCTCGGGCTTCGCATCGCTGGTATCGGCCTTGCGCGAACGGCGCGGCTTCTCTTCGCGATCTTCCGCGACCTCGTCTTCGCCGTGCTGGTCCTGCTCTTCGCGATCCGGCTGGCCGCGCTTCGCGGGTGTTGCAGGCTTGTCTTCGGCCTTCGGGAGTTCGACGCGAACATCCTTCTTGCCGAATACCGCGATCTTGGCGCCGGTCAGCTTTTCGACATTGTCGATTGCTTCCTCGTCACCCTCGCCCACGAAGGTAAAGGCACGGCCCTTTGCCCCGGCACGGCCCGTGCGGCCAATGCGGTGCACGTAATCGTCAGGGTGCCAGGGCGTGTCGTAGTTGAACACGTGGCTCACGCCCTTGATGTCGAGGCCGCGAGCCGCGACGTCGCTGGCGACGAGGATGTTGATCTCGCCATCCTTGAACCGCTGCAATTCAGCATTGCGCTGCGCCTGATCGATATCGCCGTGGATCTCGCCGCTGGCAAAACCGTTGCGCTGCAGCGTCTTGTTCAATTCGCGCACCGTGGTCTTGCGGTTGGAAAACACGATGGCCGTATCCACCAGATCGTTGCGCAGCAGCCATTCCAGCGTGCTGCGCTTCTCGCGATTCTTCACCGGTATCTTGAACGCGGTGATATTTTCGTTGGTGGAGGCTGCACGGCTCACTTCCATGCGCTTCGGATTGTCGAGGAACTTCTTCGCCAGCTTCTCGATAGGGGCAGGCATGGTGGCGGAGAACAGCAGCGTCTGGCGCTTGTCGGGCAGCTTGTCGCAGATGAACTCGATATCCGGGATGAAGCCCATGTCGAGCATCCGGTCCGCCTCGTCGATCACCACCAGTTCGCAGGCGTTGAGCATGATCTTGCCACGCTCGAACAGGTCCATCAGGCGGCCCGGGGTGGCGATCAGCACGTCCACGCCATCGTTCAGCGCCTTCACCTGCTCACCCATCTGCACGCCGCCGATCAGCAGCGCCATCTTCAGATCGTGGTTCGCCCCGTATTTCTCGAAATTCTCGGCGACCTGTGCTGCCAGTTCGCGGGTAGGCTCCAGAATCAGGCTGCGCGGCATCAGCGCGCGGCGGCGGCCATTGGCCAGCACATCGATCATGGGCAGCACGAAGCTGGCCGTCTTGCCCGTTCCGGTCTGCGCGATGCCGAGCACGTCCTTCATCATCAGCACCGCCGGAATCGCCTCTGCCTGGATCGGAGTCGGCTCGGTGTAACCGGCCTCCTCCACGGCTTTGAGCAATTCAGGTGATAGGCCGAGATCGGCAAAAGTGGTCAATGCGTAAGGTCCGGATATAAGAGGGGGTGCTTTGCGCAGCACCATTCACGTGCCGCGCCCTATGCAGCAGAGGCGGCGAAAGTCAAGATTTTCGGATATAATCGCGTTACTGGCTGACGGCCACCAGGCGGCTGAACTGGGCTACTTCGCAGCTGGCACCGGCGCGCGATTGCAGCAGATCACGCGAAACGCACAGCTTTCCATCCTCGCTGCGCTCCACATAGAAGCCGGCATAGAACGCCCGCGCGTTGCAGGATCGCTGCAATCGCGCGGCCAGCACCTGCCGTTCTTCCGTGAAGAAAAGCAGGCGATTGTCGCCCGTGGGCTGCACGCCGACGATATCGTTCACGTCCACGCAGTCGTCGTGCTCCACCTCTTCATAGCTCTGCCGCATCGGGCGGCGGGGCAATTCCGCCAGCATGCGGGTGCGCGCCCGTGCGGGGGCGGGAGAAATGCGGATGACGACGCGCTGGCGGATGCGAACCTGGTTTGCTTCCGGGGGCAGATGCGCCCCATCCAGCAAGGTGGAGGGCATGGATTGCGTGGAGTTGAAGCCCATCGGCAAGGTCGATTGCGGACCCGACAGGCGCCCCAGATCCTGCGCCGCGACACGCGCGGGCATTTGCACCGCGAAGAGCGGGGCAAGCAGTGCGACAAGCGCGAGAAGGGCGATGATGCGTTTCATGCGGATAAATATGACAGCCGGCTGTGAAACCGCTCAGTCAATGAATGCCCTTCCCTACCGACATGGATTGAATGACGGCTTAACCCGCGAAACCACCTTTGCAAGTAGGACCTATTGCTGGCATCGCGCATGGCATGACTAGCAACGACGAGTTTATCGCCGCCGTCGCCAAACTGCTTGGCGAACGCGGCTGGACGACGGACCCCGAACTGGTGGACCCCTGGCTGACGGACTGGCGCGGCCGCTTCACCGGACGCGCGATTGGCCTCGCCTCTCCTGCGGACACTGCCGAGGTTTCTGCCCTGGTGAAGCTGTGCGCCCGGTTTGCCGTGCCCATCGTACCGCAAGGCGGCAACAGCGGCATGTCCGGCGGCGCCACGCCCGATGATAGCGGCGATGCCATCGTGCTGTCGCTGCGCCGGATAGATGCCGTGCGCAATTTCGATGTCGATGCGCGCCAGATCACGTGCGAGGCTGGCCTGATCCTGCAGACGCTGCATGAAAAGGCGGAGGCGCAGGGTCTGCGCTTCCCACTTACGCTGGGCGGCAAGGGATCGGCCACGGTCGGCGGCCTCATCTCCACCAATGCCGGCGGCACACAGGTACTGCGCCACGGATCGATGCGGGCGCAGGTGCTGGGCCTGGAAGCGGTGATGGCCGACGGCGCCGTCTTCGATTCGCTGCGCCCGCTGAAGAAGGACAATCGCGGTTTCGACCTGAAGCAGTTGCTGATCGGATCGGAAGGCACGCTGGGTATCGTCACCGCCGCGACCCTGCGACTGCTGCCCGCCCTGGCAGACCGCGCAGTGCTGTGGGCTGGCCTTGGCGATATCCGCGATGCGCGAAAGCTGTTGCTCCACGCCGAACGCACGGCAGGCGACGCGCTGGAAGGGTTCGAGGTGATGCCTCGACACTCGCTGGAGGCGGTGCTGGCCCACAGCGCCAATGCACGCGCGCCATTGCAGGACGCGTATGAATGGAACGCGCTGATAGAACTTACCGCAGATGCCTCCGGCGCGGATGCCCTGCCCGCCCTCGCCCAGCGTCTGCTGGAAAGCGCCTTCGAGGAAGGGCTGGTGGCCGATGCGACCATCGCCCGTAACGAGGCGCAGGCAGAGCAGTTCTGGATGCTGCGGGACGAGATCGCCCCTGCCGAGCGTGCAATTGGCCCGGCGATGCAGCACGATATTTCGGTGCCGGTGGCCGACATGGCCGATTTCGTCGCAGAAGCCGTGCCGAAGGTGGAGAAAGCCTTCCCCGGCACCCGCGCGGTCGCTTTTGGTCACCTCGGCGATGGCAATGTCCATTTTCACGTACTGGCCCCCAGCGGCGCCACTCCGGGCGAATGGGAAGAAACGCAGGGCAAGGCAATCAGCGCCTTCGTGCATGACGAGGTGACCGTATGGAGAGGCTCGATCAGCGCAGAACACGGTATCGGCCAGTTGAAGCGCGACGAACTGGGCCGCCTTGGTGACACAGCGCAGATCGCGATCCTTCGCAGCGTAAAGCATGCGTTGGATCCCCAGGGCCTGCTGAATCCGGGCAAACTGGTGCCGCTTGAAACCGAAACGAAGTCCTTCTAAGGCCCACGCCACAAGTTTTGCGGAAAATTCCAATGCGGATCCCGACATTGCCGTCGGATGCCGTTTTCCAATCTGATCGGAGAATATGATGGCCAGCGCGCCGAAAGCCAGTTTGCCCGTCCTTTACAAGGAACTCATCCCCCTCAACAGCAACGATCACGCCGACTGGAAGGCGCGCACCGTGGACAAGGCGCCCTGGGTTGCAGGCCAGCACGCCATCCCGTTGACGGTGGAGGAATTCCCCGCCGCGCAGCGTCACTTCCCGATCGTGTTCTCGTCCGGGGAACGCTCCGTTCCGCTGGCCCTGATGGGCCTGAACGAAGGCGTGAACGTCTTCTTCGACGATGACGGCTCCACGCGCGACAAGGCTCCGCCCTACATCCCCGCCTACATCCGCCGCTATCCCTTCCTGCTCGCCAAGCTGGACCAGAACAGCGACAATCTCTCACTCTGCTTCGATCCCAGCGCCGATCTCGTCGGCAAGTTCGACGATGGCCAGCCGCTTTTCACCGACCAGAAAGAGCCCAGCGAGCACACCAAGGGCCTGCTGCAGTTCTGCGAGAAGTTCGAGGAAGCCGGCAGCCGCACGCAGCTGTTCATGAAAGAACTGGAAGACAACGAACTGCTGATGGACGGCGAGATCGCGATCAACCGCGCCGACAACCCCGATCAGCCTTTCGTCTACCGCGGTTTCCGGATGGTGAACCAGGACAAGCTGCGCGAACTGCGCGGAGACCAGCTGCGCAAGTGGAACGAGAACGGCCTGCTGCCCCTCGTTTTCGCACACCTCTTCTCGCTCGATCTGATGCGCAACGTGTTCGCGCGGCAGGTGGAACTGGGCAAGGGCCCGGAAGGCGCAGCCGGCGGCGCTCCTGTCGCCGTCTGATCGGCTCGGCGACACATGACAGGCAGGGTATCCGGCAGGACGCCCCGTAAAAAAGACGAAGGCGGCCTTGCGGGGCCGCCTTTCTCTTATGTGATCTTGAAACATCCTTGAATGAAACTATCTTTGGATTGTCCGGCTGGCGCTCCCCTCATGGCCCGGTCGGATAGGCGCGCCGAGGCGCGCCTCCTCCCTGAACCTTGGCCGCCTCGTGCTTTATGCACGGGGCGGTTTTTTCTTGCCTACTCGGCTGCCTGCGCAAAGCCACGCGCGCCCTTCGCTACCTCGTCGGCCAGATGTCGCACCAGCCCCGTCACGATCTCGGCCACGCGCTCCACCCCGTCGCCGGGTTCCCGCATGGAAGGGTCGAGGTAGGTCGAGCGGCAGATTTCAAGCTGCATGGCCGACAGCCCTCGTGCGGGTGCACCGTGGCGATCCAGCACATAGCCCCCGGCATAGGGACGATTGTGCGACACGCGCTCGCCCAGCGTTTCCAGGAAATCCAGCCCGCTTCCGGCAAGGTGGCTCTCGCAAGATGCGCCGAACCTGTCACCGATCACGAAATCGACAGCGGCATCCGCGCCCAGCTTCGGCCCCAGCGGCGGCATGGAATGCAAATCCAGCAACAAGGCCCCGCCCCATTTATCGCGCAGCCCATCCAGCACCTGTGACAGGGCAAGGTGATAGGGCGCGTGAACCTGGTCTATCCGCTCAGCAAGATCGGCGGGTGAAAGGCGCTGGCGCCACAATTCGCCCATTTCGGGCAAGCGGCGCGGCACCAGTCCAAGGCCACTGCGCGATCGCCTGCCGGCGGCCAGCCGCGTGCGGACGTGCATCTCGCGCGGGCCTGAAACCATGTCCCAGTCCACGTCGTCGGGCGAGCGGTTGAGATCGATCATGGCCCTTGGCGCGCTGGCGATCAGCAGGGCGGCGCCGGTTGCCTGGGCTACGCGCCGCGCGATCAGATCGACATAGCGATCCTCCAGCCGGGGAGCCGCCTGGGCGGGAAAGCGCATCCGGTCGATCAGGCTTCGGGGATAGTCCCTTCCGGCGTGGGGCACGGCAACGAGTATGGGAATCGCACCATCCAGCGGCTGTTGCAGCAGATAGGCCGGACGCCCGTTGCTTCCGGGAATCGTGCCGCCTTTCGTGACGGGCGAATCATCATGGCCTTTCTTGCTCTGGGTCATCGCCGCGAACGCTGGCCGCTGGGCGCCGGGATGTCAAAACGATCCACGGCTTCTTGGCGTTGTCCCAATGCTGGGCAGGTGCCGCAACATTGCAGATTCTTAACGCGGATGTGGTTAGAGCCCAAACTCACAAACACACCATGAAGAGGGACAGGCATGACACGGATCCTGCTGGCCGAAGACGACGCGGCAATGCGCAGCTATCTCACCCGCGCACTTGAAAACGCAGGATATTCCGTGACGGCGGTGTCTTGCGGCACGGAAGCTGTCCCCCTCATCGAAACGGAAATTTACGACCTGCTCCTGTCGGACATCGTGATGCCCGAGATGGACGGTATCGAACTCGCCCAGCGGTGCAACGAACTCAGCCCATCGACGAAGGTGATGTTCATCACCGGGTTCGCCGCCGTGGCGCTGAAGGCCACCCGCGAGGCACCCCATGCCAAGATGCTTTCCAAGCCCTTCCACCTGAAGGACCTTGTGATGGAAGTGGAGCGTATTTTCGAGGATACTGCGGTCGTTTCTCTCTGAGCGCAGTTTAGGCTCTTGCGAAAGCGGCAAGGCGGCGCTAGATGGCCCGCCTGCCTTCCTGATAAGGGTTGGCAAGTCCCGAATGGTGTGGGCGTATAGCTCAGTGGTAGAGCACTATGTTGACATCGTAGGGGTCGCAAGTTCAATCCTTGCTACGCCCACCATTCGTACTTCCCCGACAAACCCGCGCCGAGACTAGCTGGAACGCCCTTCCAGATGGCGCCGGGACATGGCCTCGATGCTTTCCAGTTCCGAAATCGTCTGGTCGATCGCCTCGCGCTGCTGGCGCAGTTCCGACAGCCTGTCCTGCGTGGCTTCCAGCATCAGCCTTGCCTGTACCACCTGATCGGGATCGTGATCGTAAAGGCTGAGAAATTCGCCGATCTCGCGAATGCTGAAACCCAGCCGCTTGCCGCGCAGGATCAGCTGCATCCGGCCCATCTCCCGCCGCGAGTAGACGCGCATGGAGCCGACACGTGCCGGGCTGATCAGTCCCTTGTCCTCGTAGAAGCGCAAGGTGCGCTGCGTCACGCCCAGCGCGTCCGACGCTTCGGCAATGCTCTTGAGGTCGCCCTGCTTCATATCCTCGAAGCCGGGCACTCCATCTATCGGGCGTTCGGCAGCCATGCTCATGTCCCACCTTCTCTTGCAGCGGCTGCCTTGGCCTTTTCCTCGGCCACCAGCTGTTTTTTCTCGAGCTTGCCCACCAGCGTTTTCGGCAACTCGTCACGAAATTCGTAGGAGTCGGGCATTTCGATCGGGTTCAATCGCATCTTGAGAAATTCGTGCAACTGCGCGGCTTCCAGTTCTTCGCCTTCGTGCAGGGCGACGAAAAGCTTCGGCGCTTCGCCACGGTAATCGTCAGGAACGCCGATCGCCACGGCCTCCTTAATGGCGGGATGCTCGTAAGCGGCATCCTCGATCGCGCGGGGGTAGACGTTGTAGCCGCTGCACAGGATCAGATCCTTGATGCGATCCACGATGAAGAGATAGCCGTCCTCGTCCAGGTAACCGATGTCTCCCGTGCGCAGAGCACCGTCGATAAAGGTCTCCTCGGTCGCGCCGGGACGGTTCCAGTAGCCTTTCATGATCTGTGGTCCGCGGGCGCAAATCTCGCCCTTCTCGCCCTGCGGCATCATCGCGCCCGTTTCCGGGTCGCGGATTTCGACCACGGTGTGCGGGAAAGCAGGTCCGGCAGAGTTGTCCTTCACCGGCGTGCGGCCCAGCAGCGGATTGCTGGTGATGATCGGCGATGCTTCAGTCAGGCCATAGCCTTCCGACACCGGAGAGCCGGTGCGTGCCTCATACTGCTTGCGCACTTCCAGCGGCAGGGGTGCCCCGCCCGATATGCTGGTGCGCACGAGGGAGAGATCGGGCACCTTGTCGTCCGGCAGGGCTCCCAGCGCGTTGTAGATCGTGGGCACGCCGAACACCATCGTGGGCGGCTTGCGCTTGATGGTCTTCAGCACCTCGTCCATCTCGAATCGCGGCAGCAGCACCAGTTCGGCAGCGATTTCGACACCGAAGTTCAGCACGCATGTCAGCGCAAATACGTGGAACAGGGGCAGTACGCCCAGCGTGCGCTCCTGCTGGTCGCGCTCCTCCCCGATATGCAGCAACATCTGCGCCGAGTTTGCGGCAAGGCTGGCATGGGTCAGCATGGCACCCTTTGGCTGCCCGGTCGTTCCACCAGTATATTGCAGGACAGCCACATCGTGCGGATCCTGCGAAACCGGGCTGAGAGTTGGCTGATGAGCGGCGAGATCGCGATAATCGGTATAGGCAATGTTGCTGCGCTTGCGGGCCAGCGCGGATCGCTTCAGCGTGCGCAGGCCCACGCTTTTCCAGAACGGCAGCACATCCGCCATCGGGCACAGGACGATCCGGCGCATCGCGCTGTCTTTCGCGCCCCAGGCCGCTGCAACCTTTCCATGAAGCTGCTCCAGATCGGGCACCGCCACCATTTCAGCGCCCGAGTTAGTAATCAGGAATTCCACCTCGCTGTCGCTGTAGAGCGGGTTAAGCTGCACCACCACGCCGCCGGCGCGCAGCACGGCGTAATAGAGGATGACGGAATAAGGCGTGTTGGGGAGGCAAAGGCCGAACCGGTCGCCCTTCTTCAGCCCCAGTTCCTGCAAGCCCGCCGCAACCCGCGCCACTTCCTGGCCAAGATCACCATAGGTCCATTCGCGGCCGAGAAAGTCGATAGCCACGTGGCCAGGATACTTGGTGACGGCCCGGTCGAAGCTTTCGGTAAGCAGGCGCGGGCGAATATTGCCCTGCGCATCCAGGATCCGGGAGGGATCGAGCGGATGGGAAGTTACCGCCGCCTCAATCATGGAACATCCTTTCCTTGTCGATGCCGTTCAGCGTCAAACTGCATCTTGATTTGTCTTTGCTTGACGTATACGTCAGGTCACAGACTTTATCGTAACCATTCGACGCAAAAGGTCAACGCGCGAAAAAGAAAGGCTAGTCAGAACAATGAGTGATGTCGTCATTGCAGGATATGTCCGCTCTCCCTTCCACCCCGCACATCGCGGTGCGCTGGCGAAGGTCCGACCCGATGACCTGGCCGCGAACACCATCAAGGGCCTAATCGAACGCACCGGCGTGAATGCCGAGGATATCGAAGACGTGCTGATGGGCTGTGCCTTCCCCGAAGGTGAGCAGGGCTTCAACATTGCCCGCCTCGTCGTCCTGCTGGCGGAACTGCCGTTGAGCATCGGCGGCATGACCATGAACCGCTTCTGCGGCTCTTCCATGAGCGCGGTGCATTATGCCGCCGGCCAGATCGCGATGGGCGCTGGCGAAGTCTTCATCGCCGCCGGCGTCGAATCGATGAGCCGCGTGCCGATGACCGGCTTCAACCCCATGCCCAACCCCGAACTGGCCAAGCGCAGCGCCGCCTATGTCGGCATGGGCGACACGGCAGAGAACGTGGCCCGCAAATACGAACTGTCCCGCGAGGCGCAGGAAGAATTCGCCCTCACCAGCCAGAAGAAGGCCGGTGAAGCTGTGCAGAAAGGATCCTTCAAGGAGGAGATCGTGCCCTTTACCCTGCCCGATGGCACGGTGATCGACACCGACGGCACGCCCCGCCCCGAAACCACGGCAGAAGGTCTGGCTGGCCTGAAGCTTTCGTTTGACGAGAATGGCAGCGTGACCGCAGGAACTGCATCTCCCCTTACCGATGGCTCTGCCGCCGTGCTGGTGTGCAGCGCCGACTATGCGGCGAAGAACAACCTCCCCGTTCTCGCCAAGGTGAAAAGCGTCGCCATCTCCGGCTGCGCGCCCGAGATCATGGGCATCGGCCCTGTCGAGGCGTCGAAGAAGGCTCTCTCGCGTGCAGGGATCACCATCGACGATATCGACGTGGTGGAACTGAACGAGGCGTTCTCCAGCCAGTCTCTGGCGTGCATCGGCGATCTCGGCATTCCCGAGCAGAAGATCAATCTGGACGGCGGCGCGATCGCCATCGGCCATCCGCTGGGCGCCACCGGTGCCCGCATCGTGGGCAAGGCTGCCAGCCTGCTGAAGCGTGAAGGCAAGAAATACGCCCTCGTCACCCAGTGCATCGGTGGCGGACAGGGCATCGCGACGATCCTGGAGACTGCATAATGGCTGAATCGAACATGGCAGATAAGGGCATCAAGAAAGTCTGCGTAATCGGCGCTGGCACGATGGGTGCCGGCATCGCCGCACAGATCGCCAATGCCGGCGTTCCGGTGCTGCTGCTGGATATCGTCCCCAAGGAAGGCGACAACCGCAACGCCATCGCCGAAGGTGCGGTGGCGAAAATGCTCAAGACCGATCCCGCGCCCTTCATGGGCAAGCGCGCGGCAAAGCTGGTGGAAACCGGCAATATCGAAGACCATCTGGGCAAGGTTGCCGAGTGCGACTGGGTGGTGGAAGCCATCATCGAACGGCTCGACATCAAGCAGAACCTCTATGCCAGGCTGGAGGAAGTCCGCACCGAAGGCACCGCCGTTTCCTCGAACACCTCCACCATCCCGCTGGAACAGTTGACCGATGGACGGTCCGATGCGTTCAAGCGCGATTTCCTTATCACCCACTTCTTCAATCCGCCGCGCTACATGCGCCTGATCGAGTTGGTGGCAGGGCCAAAGACAAACCCCGATACGCTGGAAATGGTGCGCGAATTCGTGGACCGGAAGCTGGGCAAGACCCCGGTGGATGCCGAGGATTCTCCCGGCTTCATCGCCAATCGCATCGGCACGTTCTGGATCCAGCAGGCGGTAAACTCCGCCTTCGACATGGGTATCAGCGTGGAGGAGGCCGACGAGATCGGCGGCAGGCCCATGGGCGTGCCCAAGACCGGTATCTTCGGCCTTATCGACCTTATCGGCATCGACCTGATGCCGCACCTGATGGAAAGCCTAACCTCCACGCTTCCCAAGGATGACTGGTATCAGAAGATCGCCCGCAGCGAGACGCTGATCGAGGGCATGATCGAAAGCGGCTACACCGGCCGCAAGGGCAAAGGTGGCTTCTACCGTATTAACCGCGAGGACGGTAAAAAGGAGAAGCAGGCCAAGGATCTGAAGTCCGGCGAATATCGCGCCGCTGCTCGTCCCGGCATCGTGCGCGGACCTGCGAAAAAGGATCTGAAGGCGTTGATCTCTGCGAAGGGCAAGGTTGGCGAATATTCCTGGGCGATCCTCGGCCCGACGCTATCCTATGCCGCCAGCATCGTGCCGGAAGCCACCGCCACCGTGGTGGGCGTGGATGATGCAATGAAGCTGGGCTACAATTGGAAGTTCGGTCCCTTCGAGATGATCGACAAGATCGGTGTCGCCCACCTGATCGAGCGGCTTGAGGCGGATGACCTGCCGGTGCCCGAGATCCTGCGAAAGGCGGATGGCCGCAGCTTTTACCGCGTTGAGAACGGCAAGCGCCAGTACCTTGGCACGGACGGCGAATACCATGACGTGGAACGCCCCGAAGGCGTGCTGTTGCTGGAAGACATCAAGCTTTCCAGCGAGCCGCTGATCCGCAATGGATCGGCCGCGCTATGGGATGTTGGCGACGGCGTTGTCGCGCTGGAATTTACCGGCAAGATGAATGCGCTGGACGAACAGGTAATGAAGCTGATCCAGAAGGCCATTCCGATGGTGAAGAAGGATTACAAGGCTCTCGTCGTCTACAACGAAGGCTCCAACTTCTCTGCGGGTGCTAATCTCGGCCTTGCCCTGTTCGCGCTGAATATCGCGGCGTGGAGCGAGGTGGAAAAGAGCATCAAGGGCGGTCAGGATGCCTACAAGGCACTGAAGTATGCGCCCTTCCCCGTCGTTTCCGCTCCTGCTGGCATGGCACTGGGCGGAGGCTGCGAGATCTGCCTCAATTCCGATGCCGTGCAGGCCCATGCCGAAACCTATATCGGCCTGGTCGAATGCGGCGTGGGCATCATTCCCGGCTGGGGTGGCTGCGGCGAGATGATCTCTCGCTGGAAGGACAATCCGCGTCAGCCGAGCGGCCCCATGCCTGCTGTTTCCAAGAGTTTCGAGATCATTTCCACCGCCACGGTCGCCAAGTCGGCTGCCGAGGCGAAGGATTACGGTTTCCTGCGCAAGGATGACGGCGTGACCATGAACCGCGATCGCCTGCTGTTCGATGCCAAGCAGCGCGCACTGGCGATGGTGGACGGTTACGAGGCACCGGAAAAGCCGGAATATCGCCTCCCCGGCCCCTCCGGCAAGGCGGCCCTGGATCTGGCAGTGGACAGCTTCCACCGCCAGGGCAAGGCCACCGCACACGACGTTACCGTGGCAGGCGAACTAGCCCACGTCCTGACGGGCGGCGACACGGATATTACCGAGACCTTGACCGAGGCCGACATGCTGAAGCTGGAACGCGAAGCATTCATGCGCCTTGTTCGCAACCCGAAGACGCAGGCACGGGTCGAGCACATGCTCGAAACCGGCAAGCCCCTTCGCAACTGACCTGAGAGAGGATTTGTCCAATGCAAGTCTATGAAGCCCCCATCCGCGACATGCGTTTCAATATCGAGGAATTGCATGAAGACGACGGTTTCGGCGACCTCGAAGGGTTCGAGGATTTCGACGATGACGTCACCAAGGCGATCCTCGAGGAAGCCAACAAGTTCTGCCGCGACGTACTGCTGCCGATCAACTGGCCTGGAGACCAGCAGGGTTGCCGGATCGAGAACGGCGTAGTGCGCACGCCGGGCGGTTTCCAGGAAGCCTACAAGCAGTTCTGCGAAAGCGGCTGGGCCGGTCTTGGCGTGTCCGAGAAATGGGGCGGCCAGGGTGCCCCCCATTCCGTGGGCAAGATGGTGGAAGAGATGACCTGCTCCGCCAATCTCAGCTTCGGTCTCTATCCCGGCCTTACCGGTGGCGCGATGGTGGCGCTGGAAGGATACGGTAGCGAGGACCTGAAGAACTTCTACATGCCAAAGCTCGCCAACGGGGAATGGAGCGGCACGATGTGCCTGACAGAATCCCATTGCGGCACCGATCTGGGCATGCTGCGCACCAAGGCCGTGCCGCAGGAGGATGACAGCTATCTCGTTACCGGCAACAAGATCTTCATCAGTGCTGGTGACCACGACTTGACCGGCAATGTCGTTCACCTCGTGCTGGCACGCCTGCCCGATGCCCCCGCTGGCGTGAAGGGTATCTCGCTGTTCCTGGTGCCCAAGTTCCTTCCCAACGACGATGGCGCGCCCGGCAACTTCAACAATGTCACGGCCACCGCCATCGAGCACAAGATGGGCCTGAAGGCATCGGCCACCTGCCAGATGTCTTTCGAGGATTCAAAGGGCTGGCTGATCGGTGAACCCCACCGCGGCCTGCAGGCCATGTTCGCCATGATGAACACGGAGCGCGTGGCCGTTGGTATCCAGGGGCTCGGCGTGGGCGAGATCGCCTATCAGTCAGCGGTCTATTACGCCAAGGATCGTCTCCAGGGTCGCTCGCTTTCGGGCGTGAAGAACCCCGACGGCCCGGCCGATCCCATCATCGTGCACCCGGACGTTCGCCGGATGCTGATGACGATGCGCGCCTATAACGAGGGCAGCCGCGCCGTCTCCGCATGGGTCAGCCGCGCGCTGGACGCCGAACACGCCGCAAAAGAACCGGAAATGCGGGAGCGTGCGAAGGACTTCGTCGCCCTGATGACTCCGGTCGTGAAGGCGCTGTTCACCGATCTGGGCCACGAGAGCGCACACCTCGCCGTGCAGGTGCATGGCGGCCATGGCTACATCCAGGAAACCGGCGTGGAGCAGTTTGCCCGCGATGCGCGTATTGCGCAGATCTACGAGGGCACGAACGGCATCCAGGCGCTGGACCTTGTGGGCCGCAAGCTGCCCGATCGCATGGGTCGCAATCTGCGCAGCTTCTTCCACCCGGTCTCTCAGTTTATCGAAGACCATGGGCAGGATGCCAACATCGGCAAGATGATCGGCAGCCTGCAGCAGGCCTTCGGCGCATTGCAGCTGTCCACCGGCCACATCGCGCAGAAGGGCATGAAGGATCCCGAGGAAGCTGGCGCTGCGGCGACTGACTACCTGCGCCTTCTGGGCTTCGTCGCCATGGGCTACTGCTTCGCAAAGGCTGCGAAGATCGCCTACGCCAAGCTGGAAGAAGGCACCGACGAGAAGGCATTCTACGAGGCCAAGATCGTTACCGCGCGCTTCTTCTTCGAACGTCTGCTGCCGCCTGCCATGGCGCAGATGATGGTGATCACCAGCGGCAAGGGCAGCATGATGGACATGCCGGAGGAAGCGTTTTGAACGCCTCGCTGGAACGCTTCGCTGGCGGGCTGAAAGTGCCCGCCATCGTGGCGCCGATGTTTCTGGTATCAGGGCCGGACCTGGTGGTGGAGAGCTGCAAGGCGGGCCTTTGCGGCACCTTCCCCGCGCTGAACCAGCGCACGACGGAAGGGTTTGACGAATGGCTGTGCGAGATCGAGGAACGGCTGGGCGACGACAGCGCGCCCTACGGCGTGAACCTTATCGTGCACGGCTCCAACCCGCGCGTTGAGGCTGACCTCGAGGTTTGTGTCAAACACAAGGTGCCGTTGGTCATCACCTCGCTGGGCGCAGTGCCCGATCTGGTAAAGGCCGTGCATTCCTACGGCGGCCTGGTGTTCCACGACGTGATCCAGCGTCGCCACGCGGAAAAGGCTGCCGAGGCCGGAGTGGACGGCATCATCGCCGTGGCGGCGGGTGCCGGTGGCCATGCAGGCACGTTCAGCCCCTTTGCCCTCACCAGCGAGATCCGCGAATTCTGGGATGGCGCGCTGATCCTGTCGGGTTCGATGAGCCACGGCGGTCACATTGCCGCCGCACAGATGATGGGGTGCGATTTCGGCTATTTCGGCAGTCACTTCATCGCGGCAGCCGAGAGCATGGCGTCTTCCGGCCAGAAGGACATGATGATCGGCGCCACGGCAAAAGACATCAGCTATACCGACAAGGTCACCGGCGTCGGCGCGAATTTCCTCACTCCCAGCCTGGATGCGGCACAGCTGCACGACGCACCGGGCGAAATGTCGCTGAACGAGGAAGCCAAGGCCTGGAAGACCATCTGGTCCGCCGGGCATGGGACGGGTGCGGTTCGCGAGGTGCGTTCGACAAAGGTAATCTGCGAGGAACTGATTGCGCAATATCAGGCGGCACGGACGAAATTCTGCGTATAGGGGCACGATTGCCGCGATGCCTCGTTCCAGAGTTTGAATGTCCGCGAAATTTCCTGAAAACGCTCCGCGCGTAAACGCTATCGCCACGGCAGTGCCCGATTGCGATGTTCACTCAAACTATACGGAATGGGCGGCCCGGCAATTGCTGGACGAGCGCAAGGCCGCCCTGTTCCGGCGTATGGAGCAGCGCGGTGGCATTTCGCACCGTTACTCCGTTCTCGAAGGCGGCGATGCGACGCTGGATTTCGGGAGTTTTTATGTACAGGGGGATGAACCCGGAACGGCAGAGCGGATGCGCCGTTACGCCGCCAATGCGCCGGACCTGGCGATGCAGGCCGTTGCAGGATTGCCCTCCACTAACGGAATTACCCATATCGTCGTCGCCAGCTGCACCGGTTTCATGGCCCCCGGCCTCGATCAGATCCTGGCGCGCCGGCTGGGCCTTTCTGCCGATGTGGAGCGCGTGTCGATCGGCTTCATGGGCTGCTATGCCGGTGTAACCCTGCTGCGCACGGCGGCACATATCGCCCGATCCGATCCCGCTGCGAAGGTGCTCGCCATATCGGTGGAGCTTTGCACGCTGCATTTGCAGGAGACGGACGATCTGGAAAGCCTGCTGGCCATGGGCCAGTTTGCCGATGGCGCGGCCGCGGCCATTGTCTCGTCCTCCGGCGAAGGGCTGGCGCTGGGCGAAAGCCTGTCACTCGCGCTGGAAGAGAGCGACGAGCTGATCACCTGGACAATTGGCGACCGCGGCTTTGCCATGCATCTTTCGGGCGAAGTGCCCGGCCGCCTTGCCGATGCGCTGGACGATGCCGACACACGCTCTGCAATATTGGGCGACGATCCGCCTGCGGCCTGGGCCGTTCATCCGGGCGGACGCTCCGTGCTGGACGCCGTGGAACGCGGGCTTCCCTTGCCTCAAAACGCGCTTTCCGCATCGCGAGGCGTACTGGAAGAATGTGGCAACATGTCTTCCGCCACCGTGCTGTTCGTGCTCGAACGGCTGGCTCGGGACAAACCTCAGAACGGGATCGCGCTGGCTTTCGGGCCGGGACTTGCGATGGAAGGGCTGCGCTTCGGCTGGATGAAATCCGATGCTGTCTGAACGGCGCGATACGCGCGAATTGATGGACGACCCCTCGCTGCCGGAACCGATATATCGCGATGTCCTGGCAGACCTTTCTCGCGTCAACCGCCTGACGCTGGCCTATCGCCCCACCATCGAATTTCTTGAACGGGCAACAAGAAGCATGAAAAGCTTCACCTTGCTGGACGTGGGGTATGGACAGGGTGACATGCTGCGCGAAATCGCAAAATGGGCGCAAGGCCGCGGGATCGATGCGCATCTGGTCGGCATCGATCTCAACACCCGCAGCCAGCTTGCCGCGCGCGAGGCGACGCCGCCTGAAATGCCGATCGTCTATCGCACTGGTGATTATGCAGACCAGATGGACGCGAAGTGGGATTTCATCGTCTCCAGCCTGGTGGCGCATCACATGACGCGAGAGGAGCTGCTGCTTTTCCTGCAGGTGATGGAAAGCGAGGCGCGAGCTGGATGGTTCGTCAACGATCTGCATCGCCACACGGTAAGCTATCTGGGGTATCCGGTGCTCGCGCAGCTCGCCGGCCTGCATCGCATCGTGCGCCTCGACGGCAGAACCTCCATCGCGCGCTCCTTCCGTCCTGACGAATGGGCACGGATGCTGGAGGACGCAGGGGTCACCAGCGCGATGGTAGAGCGCAAGTTTCCCTTCCGCCTGTGCGTGTCATGCATTCGCTGAATGGGAACCCGCTGATAATCGGCGCGGGCCCCGCTGGCTGCATTGCCGCGCTGGAACTGGCGCGCGCCGAGTGCCCGCCAATCCTGCTGGATCGCTCTGCCGAAGTGGGCGATCCATTATGTGGCGGGTTTCTGAGCTGGCGCACGCTAGCCCAGCTTGATGATCTTGGCGTTTCGCTTGCCACGCTTGGCGGGCAGCGTGTCGATCGTTTACGACTGTTTTCCAACGGGCGGGAAACCGGCACCGCCCTTCCCTCTCCCGCACTGGGCCTCTCGCGCCACGCACTGGACAGCCATCTTCGCACGATGGCAACGCGGGCAGGCGCGGATTTGCAGATCGATGCCATTCGCGGTCTTGAACCCGGCTGCGCCCACGGAAAAGAACGGGAATGGAAGGCCGCGACCATCTTCCTCGCCACGGGCAAGCACGATGTTCGCGGACAAGGCCGCCCGCGCACTGGCAACGATCCGGCACTGGGCCTGCGTATCAGGCTTCCCTCCTCTGCCGAACGCTCCGCCCTGATCGGTTCGGCAATCGAATTGCACATGTTCGAAGGCGGCTATGCGGGCATCGTGCTGCAGGAAGGTGGCTCGGCCAACATCTGCCTCGCCCTGCGCAAATCTGCGCTGGCCGACGCGGAAGGCGGCCCTGCCCGACTGCTGGAGCAGATCGGCCATGACAATCCGTTCTTCGCGCAGAGGCTTGGCGACGACTGGCGCGACGCGCGTATCGAGACGATTGGCGCGGTACCATATGGCTGGGTAGCGCAGGAGACCGAGCCGGGGATCTACCGGCTGGGCGATCAGGCGGCGGTGATCCCCTCCCTAGCGGGCGAAGGCATGTCCATAGCGGTAGCCAGCGGCGCGATGGCGGCGCACCGCTGGCTTGCCGAGGGTGCGCAGGGTGCGCCTGCATTCCAGCGCGCATTCGCGGCCCGCGCCTATCCGCCCGTGCAGATGGCGCGCGGCGCCCGGATGCTGGCGGAAACACGGCTGGGTGCAAGGGCCGCGCTGGCGATTGCGGGAATGTTTCCCGCCCTCGTCCACGATCTGGCGCAGCGATGCCGGATCGGGCAGGAGGCTTGCGCAATATAGCGCACACCTTGCGCGCCTGCTTGTCCCTGCTAAGAGGCGCGCAACTCAATACAGAATCCAGACAAGGCAGGACCCCCATGGCGAAAATTCAGGTCAAGAACCCCATTGTTGAGATCGATGGCGACGAGATGACGAAGATCATCTGGCAGTGGATCCGTGAACGGCTGATCCAGCCCTATCTCGATGTTGACCTGAAATATTTCGACCTGTCCGTGGAAAAGCGCGACGAGACCGACGACCAGATCACTGTCGATGCCGCCAAGGCCATCCAGCAGTATGGCGTGGGCGTGAAGTGCGCCACCATCACGCCTGACGAGGCGCGCGTCGAGGAATTCGACCTGAAGCAGATGTGGCGTTCGCCCAATGGCACCATCCGCAACATCCTGGGCGGCACCATCTTTCGCGAGCCTATCGTAATCGACAACGTGCCGCGCCTCGTGCCCGGCTGGACCGATCCCATCGTCGTGGGCCGTCATGCCTTTGGCGACCAGTACCGCGCCACCGACACGCTGATCCCCGGTGCCGGCAAGCTGCGCATGGTGTTCGAGGGCGAGGATGGCCAGAACATCGACCTGGAAGTGCATCAGTTCGATCAGCCCGGCGTGGCTATGACGATGTACAACCACGACGAGAGCATTCGCGATTTCGCGCGTGCCAGTTTCAACTACGGCCTCGACCGTGGCTGGCCTGTGTATCTCTCCACCAAGAACACCATCATGAAAAAGTACGATGGTCGCTTCAAGGATCTGTTCCAGGAAGTGTTCGACACCGAGGGCTTCAAGGAGAAGTTCGAGGAAGCCAACATCGGCTACGAACATCGCCTGATTGACGACATGGTGGCCGCCGCGCTGAAGTGGAACGGCAAGTTCGTGTGGGCCTGCAAGAATTACGACGGCGATGTGCAGTCCGACATCGTGGCACAGGGCTTCGGCTCGCTCGGCCTGATGACGTCCGTGCTGATGACGCCCGATGGCAAGACCGTGGAAGCCGAGGCCGCGCACGGCACGGTAACGCGCCACTATCGCCAGCACCAGCAGGGCAAGGCCACCAGCACCAATCCCATCGCCTCCATCTTCGCATGGACGCGCGGCCTGATGTATCGTGGACGCTTCGACAACACGCCTGACGTGGTGGCCTTTGCCGAAACGCTGGAAAAGGTCTGCATCGATTGCGTGGAAAGCGGAAAGATGACGAAGGATCTGGCACTGCTGATCGGCCCGAAGCAGAGCTGGATGACCACCGAGCAGTTCTTCGAAGCCATCGTGGAAGGCCTCGAAACCGAGATGAACAAGCAGGGTCTGGCCTGAGCCCTCAAGGCTTCTAGTCATGACCAAGGCCCGTCTCGAAGTCCGCCAGGCGAAGATCGGCGACATTCGCAAGATCGCCGCTCTCGCCAAGCGGGTGTACGACGATTTTGCGCCCTATACGCAAAGCGAAATTCGCGGGCAGTTGAACAACTACCGCGAAGGTTGCTTCGTCGCCTTCCTTGACGATGAACTGATCGGCTATTGCGCGTCCATGCGCATCGCCGGTGACAAGGCGCTGCGTCCGCATGGCTGGGACGAAATCACCGGCAAGGGCTACGGCAGCCGCCACGATCCCAAGGGTGACTGGCTGTACGGCTATGAATTGTGCGTCGACCCCAAGACGCGGGGCACCCGTATCGGGCGCAGGCTCTACGAGGAACGCCGCAAGCTGGCAGAGCAGCTGGAGCTGAAGGGTATCGTCTTCGGCGGCCGCATGCCGAATCTGTCGCGCAGCTGGCGCCGGGTGGACGGGCCGGAAGATTATCTCGAGAAGGTCATCTCCGGCAAAATCCACGATCCCGTCGTGCGCTTCCAGCTTGCCAACGGGTTCGAGCCGATCGGCATCTTGAAGAACTACCTGCCGGAAGATACGCGCAGCCGTGCGTTCGCCACGCACATGGTGTGGCGCAACCCCTTCGTCGACCAGGAAGCCAGCCCAAAGGCCCGCGTGCCGCGCGGGGTGGAGAACGTGCGCGTTGCCACCTGCCAGATGCAGGCGCGTGCAGTCTCGGATTTCGACGAATTCATGCGCCAGGTGCGGTATTTCGTCGGCGTCGCAAGCGATTACGAAGCGGACTTCATCCTCTTTCCAGAGCTGTTCACGCTTATGCTGTTGAGCGCAGAGGAAGTGGAACTCTCGCCAATGGAGAGTATCGAGCGGCTATCCGAATACACGCCGCGTATCCGCGAAGCGCTCTCCGAGATGGCACTGAAATACAATATCAACATCATCGGTGGCTCACATCCCACGCGCATGGAAGATGGTGACATCCACAATGTCGCCATGGTGTGCCTGCGCGACGGTTCCACGCATGAGCAGGAGAAGATCCACCCCACGCCGAACGAGGCGTATTGGTGGAACATCCACGGCGGCGACAGCGTGGACGTGATCCAGACCGATTGCGGCCCGGTTGGCGTGCTGATCTGCTACGACAGCGAATTTCCCGAACTGGCCCGCAGGCTGGCCGATGAAGGCGCGCGGATTATCTTCGTGCCCTTCTGCACCGATTCCCGCCAGGGCTACATGCGCGTGCGCTATTGCGCGGCCGCGCGCGCCATCGAGAACCAGTGCTACATGGTGCTGAGCGGTAATGTGGGGAATTTGCCAAACGTCGCCAATATGGACATTCAGTATGCGCAAAGCTGCATCCTGACACCTTGCGACTTTCCCTTCGCCCGTGATGGTATCGCGGCAGAAGCGTCCGAGAATGTCGAGACGCTGACGATCAGCGACGTGAACCTGGCAGACCTTGCATGGGCGCGCGCAGAGGGGACGGTCCGCAATCTGGCCGATCGCCGCTTCGACCTTTACCGGATCGAGTGGGAGCAAAAGGGAACGGCGGGCGATGCAACCGATATCAGTGGCCCTCCCCCAACCCACCGGCACGGGCCCGGCGGGGGTTAAGCGACAGCTTCCAGCATTTGGCTGCTACCGCGCTCTAGCTTTCTACCGCGGTGGCATGTGGGCGTCATCAATTGCCCGAGGCACCGGATTGCAACTTCGCAGCAATCAGAACCAGAAGCGCAGGCCCAGCATGACGGCAATGCCATCGGGGTCGTCACCGGCCGCACGGATATAGTTCGCCGTCTGCCCAGTCGCTGCTTCGTATTCGACGCCGATGTAAGGCGCGAACTCAGGCACGAATTCGTAGCGTAACCGCGCCCCCACTTCGATTTTTGACAGCCCCGCGCCGACGCCGCGTTCAGGAATGTCCTGCGCGGAAAGCTCCGCTTCAATGCGTGGCTGCAGGATCAGCTTTTGCGTGAATTTCATGTCGTGTTCGGCCTCGATCCTCGCGGTGAGATCGCCCTCGTCGGAAACGAAGGCCGCAGCATCGAAATGGATCATGTAGGGCGCAAGACCCGCGACGCCCATGGCAAGGTGAGCCGTGGTTTCCGGCTCCACGTCCACGCGCATTCCGGCCTGCAGATCGACGAACGGGCCGATGGCGTGGCCCCACAACAGCTGCATCTCGGCGTCCTCGACGGCGCCACCGTCCAGTTCGCCTTCCCCTTCTGTCTTGAACACGATCTTGTCGATGGACGTGCCGTACCAGGCGCTGGCGTCCCACAGGTAGGCGTCGTGCCCGTCCGACAGGCGCGCTTCCAGCCGTTCTGCCAGCACCATGCCCGTGGTCATGTTCCCGTGCGAGACGTGGTTGTATGCGCGGGCAGCAGCCATGCGTTCGCGGTCGAAGAAAAGCGCCGCTGCGTGTTCCGGCCCTTCGAATGCACGCGGGGGTGGCGGGCCTTCGGGGATTTCCACCTCGCCGTGGTCCATCCGGGAATGATCCATTTCGCCGTGGTCCATCGTGCCGTGATCCATGGATGAGTGGTCCATCTCCTGATGCTCCGAACGCTCCATTTCATCGTGTTGCGAGTGATCCGTTTCCGCAGCGTCCTGCTGGTCCATTGCATGCTGCGAATGGTCCATCTGGCCATGGGCTGAATGGTCTTCCTGCACCGGTGACCCCTCGCTCCCATGAGCGGAATGGTCCTGCGCGGCGGCAGGTCCGGAAGCCGGGAGGTTGGTGATCACGGCCGCGGTGGCAAGCAGCAGCGCGCGCATCATGCCTCTCCCTCTTCGGGGAAGGGCCGAACGGTCACGGTCTGCATCATGCCTGCGTGCATGTGGTAGAGCAGGTGGCAGTGAAAGGCCCAGTCGCCCGGCTCGTTCGCCGTCAGTTCGAAGGTCGCCGTGCTGCCCGGCTGAACCACCACGGTGTGCTTCAGCGGCTGGTTCATCATGCCCGCGCCGTTCACCAGTTCGAAGAAGTGGCCGTGCAGGTGGATGGGGTGGGCCATCATCGTATCGTTCACCAGCTTCACCCGCACCCGCTCGTCATAACCGAAGCGGATCGGATCGTCGGTGACGGCGCTGAACTGCTTGCCGTCGAACGACCACATGTAGCGTTCCATATTGCCGGTGAGGTGTATCTCCAGGCTGCGCGTGGGCATCCGGTGGGGGTTGGCGTTCTTCGCCTTGAGATCGGTGTAGCGCAGCACGCGATGATCGACGGTATCGAGGCCAAGGCCGGGGAAATCCATACGCTCCACCGGCATCGGCGCGACCATGTCGATACCGGGGCCGACCTTGACGTCATCCGGTAGGAGCGAGGTATCGCGCATGGAATGGTCCATGCCGCCACCCGTTTCAGTGGTGCCGTGATCCATGCCTGCCATGTTCCCATGTCCGGAATGATCCATGCCATCCATCCCGCCCATGCCCATGTCGGCCATTGTCAACGTAACCGGCTCTCGCAAGGGCGGCGGCGTGGCGCGGTGGCCTGCATGCGAGGTGAGACTGGCGATGCCCATGCCCGAGCGGTCCATCGCTTCGGCGACGAACGCGTGGGTGCCGTCCGAAGGCTGAACGATCACGTCGTAGGTCTCGGCGACGCCTATCTGGAACTCGTCCACCGGCACCGGGTCGACCTCCTGCCCGTCAGCGGCAATCACTGTCATCTCCACGCCGGGAATGCGTACGTTGAAGAAGGTCATGGCAGACCCGTTGATAATCCGCAGCCGCACCCGCTCGCCGGGACTGAACAGGAATTCGAGATCGTCCGCAGGGCCGTGGCCGTTGACGAGGAAGGTGTAGGTCGCGCCCGTCACGTCCGAAATGTCGCGCGGGTTCATCCGCATCGAACCCCACATCAGCCGGTCTTCCAGGCTCATCTCGCCATTGCCGACCGTCATCATCTGGCGGTTGAAGTAGTGCTCGCCCACCATCAGTTTGCGCGCGATATCATGCGGGTGGCGCGGGGTGAACTCGCTCAGCAGCACGACGTAGTCGCGGTCATAGCGCCGGTCAGGCATGTGGTGGGCGTGCTCGCCCTCGATCACAATGGGGCCGTAATGTCCGGCCTGTTCCTGCAGGCCCGAGTGGCTGTGCCACCAGTATGTGCCGGTCTGCCGCACGGGAAAGGTGTACTGGAACGTCTCGCCCGGACGGATGCCGGGGAAGCTGACGCCGGGCACTCCGTCGAACTGGAAGGGCAGCAACAACCCGTGCCAGTGGATCGAGCTGTCCTCGTCCAGATTGTTGGTGACGTTCAGCGTCACGTCCTGCCCCTCACGCAGGCGGATCAGCGGCCCGGGCACAGTGCCGTTCACTGCAATCGCGTGGCCACTGCGCCCACCGGTGCTGAAGTGATGGCTGCCGATGGACAGGTCGATCGTGTCGCCGGTCAACTCGCCAAAGCCTTGCTGCGCGTGGGTCAGCGACTGGCCGCGCGCCCATGACGGGATGGAGAGCCCGGCGGCGGCAAGCGCACCGGTGCCGATGAAGCCGCGCCTGGAAAACTGGAGGGGTTGTGTCATGGCTCCCAGCTACATACCCTAGGGGGGTATTACAAGGGGACGAAAGAACGTGGTCCAGCAGAGCAAGTCTTTACTGCATCGCCTCGGCCGTATCGAAGGCCAGGTGCGCGGAGTGCGCGCGATGGTGGAGCAGGATCGCTACTGCATCGACATCCTGCACCAGATCCAGGCGGTGAAAGCCGCACTGGCAAAGGCAGAGGACGAAATACTCAAGACCCACGCCTCTCATTGCGTGGCAGATGCCATCGCATCGGGCGATGAGGCAGAGCAGCGCGCCAAGTTCGGCGAGCTGGTGGACCTGTTCGCCAAGGCAAAGCGCTAATACCAAGGGAAGGGTTCGGCATGGAAAAGCAGGGAAATTATAAGCGCTTCATGGCGATGGTGGGCACATCCACGCTCATCATGCTGGGACTGATGTATCTCAACACCTATGTGGTCGAGCATGTTTTCTGGAGCGAGACGCGCTTCTGGATGATGTTCGTGATGGGCGCGGTCATGACCGTGGTGATGCTCGCCTTCATGTGGGGCATGTACGCAAACAGGGCGAAGAACTGGCTTATTATCGGCGTTGCCGTGGTGACATTCGCGCTCTCGCTGTTTCTCGTACGCAGCCAGACCACCATCGACGATAGCGACTATATGTCGGCGATGATCCCGCATCACTCCATCGCGATACTGACCAGCGAACGCGCCGGGATCGAGGACGTGCGCGTGCGCAAGCTGGCGAACGACATCATCCGCGCCCAACGCCGCGAGATCGACGAGATGCGCTGGCTGCTGAACGATATTGACGAGAACGGCATCGCGGCAACGCAGTCAGAGGCCAAGGCACGCGCCGTTCCCGACTATGAGGCCGAAGTGAACCCGGGCACGCCGACGCCGGGCGAATAGCGGCTGGTCCGAAATCGGGTCGTCAGGCTACAGGCCGGGTTTTATCATCCAACCCTTCCAGGCGGACTGTCCGGCCATGCGCCGTAAGTTGGCTGCCCGGTTCCTGCTGGATTGGTAGCCAGATCGACGATCAAGCCCGCTGAGCGTTACCCTGCGCTGCGCCAGCCGTCGCCTTGCTCACCAGCCAGATGGACAGCCATGCCGCGATGAAGCCGGGAATAATCTCGTAGACGCCGGGGCCGCCCAGGAACTCCGCGTTCCAGCCAAGTGCGATCCACCCGATCACTACGCCCGCGCCCACGATCAGGCCGGATACGGCGCCCGCACCTGTCATCCGGTTCCAGGTGAGCGAGAGGATAATCAGCGGGCCGAAAGCAGCGCCGAAGCCCGCCCAGGCATTCGCGACAAGCGCCAGCACGCCGCTTTCGGGATCGCTGGCGATAAGGATCGCCGCCACCGAAACCAGCGCAACGCAGACACGGCCGACATTCACCATCTCCGTCTCGCTTGCCTGCTTGCGCAGGAACAGGCGGTAGAAATCCTCTGTCAACGAGCTTGAACTCACCAGCAGCTGCGAGGAGATCGTGCTCATGATCGCCGCCAGCAGGGCCGCCAGCAGGAAGCCGGTGATGAAAGGATGGAACAGCGTGTTGGCAAGCAGGATGAAGATCGTTTCCGAATTTTCCAGCGTCAACCCGTTCATCTCGACATGTGCGCGCCCGGCAAGGCCCACACCCAGGGCGCCGATCAGGGCCACCAGCATCCATGCAAGGCCGATGTTGCGCGCCGCCGGAATGCCGCCTTCCTTTACCGCCATGAAGCGCACGATGATGTGCGGCTGTCCGAAATAGCCCAGCCCCCATGCGATGGCGGACAGGAAGCCGACCGCGGTAAGCCCGCCGAACCAGCTTAGGAAATCGGGGTCTACTTCACGAAGGACGTCTGCGGTGGTGCCCCAACCATCGCCCATCAGAACCACCAGCGGCATGACAACCAGCGCGACCACCATGATGCAGCCCTGTACGAAATCGGTAAGGCTCACGGCAAGGAACCCGCCCACCATCGTGTAAGCCAGCACCACCAGCGCCGTAAGCAGCACGCCGGCCATATAGGGGCTGAAACCCAGCACCGGCGTATCGATGAAGGTGCTTTCGAACAGCAATCCGCCGCCTACCAGGCCGGCGGCCGAATACACGGCGAAGAAGATCACGATGATGACAGCGGATGTCACCCGCAGCGCGATCGCATTGGCGGGAAAACGATTGGCGAGGAATTGCGGGATCGTCAGCGCATTGCCGTATTGCACCGTCTGCGCCCGCAATCGCGGGGCGACGATAAACCAGTTGGCCACCGCGCCCGCGAACAGGCCGATGCCAATCCATGCCTCCACGAGGCCAGACAAATACAGCGCCCCCGGCAGTCCCAGCAGCAACCATCCCGACATGTCCGACGCACCTGCCGAAAGGGCGGCCACCGCGGGCGGCAGGTTGCGTCCGCCCAGCAGATAGCCTTCGCTATCCTCGGTCGAGCGTTTCCAGGCATAGAGCCCGATGCCGATCATCAGGACGAAATAAAGGGCGAGTGCAATCAGTGTCGGTGTCTGCATGGCGCGTATGCATACAGTCCGATGCGCGTATGTCACCCATTGCGACGGATTTGCCATACACTTTCGAAAGGATACGTTGCAGCGCAATATAGCGGTTGTCTAATACCCGGCGATCTTCGATAATGACCGGCGATGCACGGTGCCGAAGCCATTTCCCCGATCATGAAGGACGCGCTGGTCATTCTTGGCGCGGCCGGAATTGTGATTCCGCTGTTTGCACGCTTTCGGGTCACGCCGATCATCGGCTTCATCCTGATCGGGCTGCTTGTGGGTCCATATGGCCTTGGCCGGATGGTGCCCGATTATGAGTGGCTGTCCTTCGTCACCATCACCGACCAGGAAAGGCTGGAGCCGTTCGCGGAGTTCGGGATCATCCTGCTGCTGTTCGCCATCGGGCTTGAACTGAGTTTCAATCGCCTATGGCAACTCAGGAAGCTGGTGTTCGGCCTCGGCGCGCTGGAATTGCTGGTGATCGGCACGATGCTGGCCGCGATCCTGTCGATGATGGGCCAGTACTGGACCGGTGCGATGGCACTTGGTCTTGCCCTCGCCTTCTCTTCCACTGCGCTGGTGTTGCCGATTTCCGGCACTAACACGCCGGTGGGGCGCGCCGCGCTCTCCATGCTGTTGTTCGAAGACATCATGATCGTGCCGGTGATCTTCCTGCTGGGCGCCCTGGCACCCTTCGCGACGGAAGAGGGGGCCGTCAGCCTGTTCGAGACAATCTGGCAAGGCCTGCTGGTGGTGTTCGTAATGATGGTGGCCGGCAGGTTCCTCCTGCCAAAGCTGTTCGCCCAGGCTGCCCGCACGAAGAGCCCCGAGCTCTTCCTCGCCGCCAGCCTGCTGGTGGTGATCGGGGCCAGCCTCGCCACCGCCTTTGTTGGCCTGTCACCCATCGTGGGTGCGCTGATCGCCGGACTGCTGATTGCCGAAACGGAATACCACACCGAAGTCGAAGGCATCATGGAGCCTTTCAAGGGCCTGGCGCTGGGCATATTCCTTATCACCGTGGGCATGGGCATCGACCTTGCCACGATCTGGAACAATCTCTGGATGATCCTTGGCGCGGTCGTCGGGGTTCTTACGCTGAAGGCCGTTGTCACGGGCGCCCTGCTGCGCCTTATGGGGGCCAGGCGCAGCACTGCCACGGAAACGGGCATCCTGATGGCCAGCCCGTCGGAAACCACCTTGATCGTGCTGGCTGCTGCCACCAACGCGCTGCTGGTGCAGCCCGGCACCGCGCAGTTCTGGCAGATTGTCACCGCCATCGGCCTCACCATCACGCCGCTCCTCGCGCTCTTGGGCCGTTACGTCGCCCGGAGGGTGGAGCCTGCCCCCACGCTGGATGAAGTGGGCGGGGATGCGGAAACACCCCGCGTCATCATCGTCGGCTTTGGCCGTGTCGGCAGGCTGGTTGCGCAGATGCTCGATAAGCACGACAAGCCCTATGTCGCCGTTGATGCCGATAGCGACCTTATCGAACAGGCGCGGCGTGACGGTTACTACGCCGTGTTCGGCAATGCGATGCGCTCGGACTCGCTCGATCACCTTGGTATCGACAGTGCGCCGGCCGTCATTCTCACCATGGATGAACATGTTCTGGCGCAACGCCTGACGAAGAAGCTGCGCGCTTCGCATCCCGAATTGCCGATCATTGCCCGCGCCCGCGACAGCTTCCATGCAGCCGAACTCTATCGCAGCGGCGCATCCACCGCCGTGCCGGAAACGCTGGAAAGCTCCCTCCAGCTTTCAGAGGCCGTTCTGGTCGACCTTGGCGTTGCCATGGGGCCGGTCATCGCCTCCATCCACGAGAAGCGCGACGAATTCCGCGAGCAGATCCGCGAAGGCGGCGCACTGGAAACGAAGCCGAAACTGCGGACCAGCGTCCTCGAAAAGTAAGATTTCTCGGATAGCACCGTGTTCTGGTGCGTTGGTGGGGAAAGGAGATATTCCCATGAGCGGACAGAAAGACCCCACGAAGCCCATCTCGAACGATGAAAAGTTCAAGCCCAAGAACGTCGCGGCAGACGATGAACATGGCCGCGCCACGCGCAACATGAAGGACGTGCCGCGCGGCAGCGAGGGCGACCGACGTCGCTCAGCGCAGAACCGCGTCGACTAGTCCTCAAACTGATTCTTAGGCAGCCTTGGTCGCCAGTGCCTCGCGCACGGCGTCCAGGGCTGTATCGGCTTTATCGCCATCAGGCCCGCCGCCCTGCGCCATATCAGCGCGGCCGCCGCCACCCTTGCCGCCCAGCGCGGCGACCCCGATTTTCACCAATTCCACGGCGCTGACCCGATCAGTTATATCGTCGGTTACGCCAACCGCAAAAGCGGCCTTGCCGTCGTTCACAGCACAGATCGCAGCAACGCCGCTACCCATGCGCGATTTTGCTTCGTCCAGCAGGCCGCGCAATTCCTTCGGGTTCATTCCCTCAAGAACCTGGCCCGAGAACTTCACTCCGCCAACCTCTTCATCGGCCTGCGGAGCAGAACCGCCGCCGCCCAGAGCAAGCTGCTTCTTCGCTTCCGCAAGTTCGCGTTCCAGCGTCTTACGCTCGTCAATTAAGCTGGCAACGCGGGCATCAACCTCGTCGGGCGATGTCTTCAGTTTTGAAGCGACCGACTTTAGAATGTCCTCGCGGTTCACCACCCATTGTCGGGCCGCTTCACCCGTAAGTGCCTCGATCCGGCGCACGCCCGAAGATACCGCGGATTCCGAGATGATGCGAAACAGGCCGATGTCGCCCGTCGCCTTCACATGGGTGCCACCGCACAATTCGACGGAGTAATTGCGACCCGAACCGCTACTGTCGGCGCGGCCCATCGAAAGAACGCGGACCTCGTCGCCGTATTTCTCGCCGAACAGCGCCATTGCACCTGCCTCGATCGCGTCATCGGGGCTCATCAACCGCGTTCGCACCTCTTCGTTCGCGCGGATCTCGGCATTCACCTCGGCTTCGATCGCGGAGATTTCGCCAGCGTCGAGGGGTTTGGGATGAGAAAAGTCGAACCGCAAGCGGTCCTCGGCGACGAGTGAGCCCTTCTGGGTAACGTGCTCGCCCAACTGGTCGCGCAAGGCTGCGTGAACAAGGTGGGTTGCCGAATGGTTGGCGCGAATCTTGTCACGGCGCTCGGCATCGATCGAAAGATGGACGGTATCATCGAGCGCAATCGTGCCCGATTTGATCTTGCCGTGGTGCGCATGCAGGCGACCGAGCGGCTTCGATGTATCGGACACGGCGATTTCAAGCCGGTGATCGCCGCGGATTGTTCCCGCGTCACCGGTTTGTCCGCCGCTTTCGCCATAGAACGGCGTCTGGTTCGTCAGCACGATAACGTCCTGACCGCTATCGGCGCTGCGCACTTCCTTGCCGTCCACGATCAGTGCGACGACCCGGCCTTCGCCTTCCGTCGCGGCGTAGCCGGTGAACTCCGTCGCGCCTTCACGCTCGGCAATGTCAAACCAGTGCTCGCTGTCAGCGGATGCACCCGATCCCTTCCACGCTGCGCGCGCGGCAGCCTTCTGCGCGGCCATGGCTGCGTCGAAGCCTTCGCGGTCGACGCTCACCCCGCGCGAACGAAGCGCGTCCTCGGTCAGATCGTAGGGGAAGCCGAAAGTGTCGTAGAGCTTGAAGGCAGTTTCGCCTGCAAGGCTGTCACCTGCACCCAGCGATCCTGCCTCTTCGTCGAGCAGCCGAAGGCCCTTCTCCAGCGTCTGGCGGAAACGGCTTTCTTCGCGTTCCAGAACTTCGGTGATCAGCGCCAGTGCGCGACCAAGATCGGGATAGGCCTGGCCCATCTCGCTCACCAAAGTGGGAACGAGCCGGTGCATCAGGGGCTGGTCTGCACCCAGCAGGTGGGCATGGCGCATGGCCCTGCGCATGATACGGCGAAGCACGTATCCGCGCCCTTCGTTCGATGGCAGCACGCCGTCCGCAATCAGGAAGCTGGTGGAGCGCAAGTGATCGGCAATCACCCGGTGGCTGGCAAGCGCGTCGCCCTCTGCCCTTGCTCCGACAAAATCCTCACTGGCGGCAATGATGGTCTTGAAGGTGTCTGTTTCGAATACGTTGTGGACGCCCTGCAAAACGGTCGAAATCCGTTCAAGCCCCATGCCGGTGTCGATGCTGGGGCGCGGCAGGTCCTCGACGATCTCGTCGTCCTGCTGCAGGTGCTGCATGAACACCAGATTCCAGATCTCGACGAAGCGATCACCATCCTCCTCGGGCGAGCCCGGGAGGCCACCGGCGACCTCCGGTCCATGATCCCAGAAGATTTCGGAGCACGGCCCGCATGGCCCATCCGAACCCATCGCCCAGAAATTGTCCTTCGTCGGAATGCGAATAATACGCTCGTCCGGCAGGCCGGCGATGCGCTTCCACAGGTCGAAGGCCTCGTCATCAGTGTGGTACACGGTGACTAGGAGACGTTCGGGATCGAGACCGAATTCCTTCGTTACCAGCGTCCATGCCTGCTGGATCGCGCGCTCCTTGAAATAATCTCCGAAGCTGAAGTTGCCGAGCATCTCGAAAAACGTGAGATGCCGCGCCGTATAACCGACATTGTCCAGATCGTTGTGCTTGCCACCAGCCCGAACGCATTTCTGGCTGCTGGTGGCGCGCGGTGCGGGCGGCGTTTCCACGCCGGTAAACACGTTCTTGAAAGGCACCATCCCCGCATTCACGAACATCAGCGAGGGATCGTTATACGGCACCAGTGGAGCGGAGGGCACGATCTTGTGCTCGTTGCCAGCAAAGAAATCCAGGAAGGTGCGTCGAATATCGTTGGTCGAAGTCATGCAGGCGAATTAGGCCGTTAAATGCGCCTCGGCAAGCCGCCTCTCTCGACTAACCGCCCTTCTTTGCCGTGACGATCCATGCTGAGGCTGGAAGCGCCACCAATCCATCCTGTTCCCTGCGCTCGCAAAGCTGACGAACGCGCGCGAGGAAGCGGGCTCTGGCATCGGGCTCCATCTCTGACGTTGCGCGCGCTGCGGGCCCCACTCGGCAGAAATATGTAATGGCATCCTCCACGGCATCCTGCCCGGAGCCGGCGATCATCGGGAAGTCGAACCGCTCGAACTCGATGGCCGTCCAACCGCCTGATTGCAGGAGGTCGCGAACGTGTCCTTCCTCGGCAAAGGCGAAGGGACCGGGTGCGTGGGGTTCCGAAAGATGTGGCGGTTGGGGCAGGAGGCGGGAGACTTCGGTGAAGAACGGGTTGTCGGCCAGATCGCGGAAACAGGAAAACATGAGCGACGCGCCCTGGGCCCCCTGGCGCGAAAGGTTGGCGAATGCAGCGGGTGGATCATCGAAGAACATCACCCCGTGGCGCGAGACGACGAGGTCTGGCGCGACGCGTTCCTCGGCGACCCACTCTGTCGCATCGGCCAGCACGAACTCGCAGTTGGCGAGATGTTCGCCCCGTTCCCGTGCGACGGCGATCAACTGGGGCGAGACATCGACGCCGGTAACCTGAACCTCGCGCCTGCCACGTGCGGTTGCGAGGGAGAGCTCGCCTGCGCCGCAACCCACATCCAGCATCCGGCGGAAGGTGAACTCCCGCATGCGCTGGAGCAGGCGTTCGGTGAGCAACGTGAAGCTGCGATCCGTGCGGCGCCATTCCGCGGCCCAGGTTTCACCGGTGCGGCCCTGCCATTCGTTTGTGTCGACCAAATTCGATTACCCCCCGGCGCCGTGGTCATCCATCTTGCGCCATGGGTCAACATACATCTACTTTTACGCGAAGAAGCCGGCGGCGGTGGAACAAGAGATCCACCTGCCGCCGGCTCCGGTTTCGCAAGGCCTGCTCGGGTTCTGGTGCGCCGCTAATGTGGAACACCTGGAACACGGTCCTGGAGGTAAAACTCCGCGGCCTTCTTGAGGATCAGTCTTCGGGTTCCGCGTCCGGGCCCGTCATCATCTCCTCGGCGACTTCGTCGGTCTTGCTGCGGATGGCAGCTTCCAACTTGTCGCAAACTTCGGCGTTTTCCTTGAGGAATTTCTTGGCGTTCTCGCGGCCCTGGCCGATGCGCACGCTGTCATAGCTGAACCAGGAACCGGACTTCTCAACGATGCCGGCCTTGACGCCTAGATCGAGAATTTCGCCGATCTTCGAGATCCCCTCGCCATACATTATGTCGAACTCGACCTGCTTGAACGGCGGGGCCACCTTGTTCTTCACCACTTTCACGCGCGTGGAGTTGCCGATCACCTCGTCCCGATCCTTGATCTGGCCCGTGCGGCGGATGTCGAGGCGAACAGAAGCGTAGAACTTAAGCGCGTTGCCGCCCGTCGTCGTCTCGGGATTGCCGTACATCACGCCGATCTTCATGCGCAGCTGGTTGATGAAGATCACCATGCACTTCGAACGGTTGATGGAACCGGTCAGCTTGCGCAGCGACTGGCTCATCAAACGGGCCTGCAGGCCGACGTGGCTGTCGCCCATCTCGCCCTCGATCTCTGCACGGGGCACGAGAGCAGCGACCGAATCGACCACCAGCACGTCAATCGCGTTGGAGCGAACCAGCGTATCGGTGATTTCCAGCGCCTGTTCGCCGGTGTCGGGCTGCGAGACGATCAATTCGTCGATATCGACGCCCAGCTTGCGCGCATAGACGGGATCAAGAGCATGTTCGGCATCGATGAAGGCCACGGTGCCGCCGGCCTTCTGCGCCTCTGCCAGCACATGCAGCGCCAGCGTGGTCTTGCCCGAACTTTCCGGCCCGTAGACCTCGATCACGCGCCCCTTGGGCAGGCCGCCGATACCGAGCGCGATATCGAGCCCCAGCGAGCCGGTGGAGATCGATTCCACATTCATCGTCTCTTTCGAGCCGAGCTTCATGGCCGAGCCTTTTCCGAAGGCCCGGTCGATCTGCGACAGTGCGGCGTCCAGCGCCTTTTGACGGTCCACGTTGCTTTCCTTTTCAACAAGCTTGAGATTTGCACTTGCCATGACATGGCCTCCGTCAGTTCGCTAGGGTCGTGTTCAACTCTTCAACGACTGTGATGTACCCACTTTGTTCCATAAGAACAAGAGTGGAACAAAATTTTTGTTGGATTACGCGCGAGATTGGCGGATTTGCAGGGGAAACCGTGGTTATCCAGCCACTTTTTCTACTCGCCAGTCGAGCGAGCGTGTTCCGTTTGCCGGAACATCCACAAGGATAATTCGCTGCCCGTTGCGTCCGCTATCGCGAATGTCGCTCAGCCGCCATTGCGATGCTGGCCCCAGTTGCAATCGCAGCGTGATATCGTGCGGGTTGGCGTTGGTGATCGTGGCGCTGGCATCGAACCGGTCAGCCGCCTTGCCACCGCCATCTTCGCCATCGTCGTCACGCCGGAACTCGCAGCCGACGAAAACCTGCGAGGAGGCGCCGAGCATCAGTTCCACGTCCTGCCCCGACGCGTAATCGCGCAAGGTTTCTTCCGCCACCAGCAATTCCCCGCGCGGTCCGCGTTCGAACACGGTCACCGCGCCGGTGGGCAAGGCCACGCCGAGGCCGTGCTCCTTGTCATTCACCGTTTCCAGCAGCATCCGGGCAGGCACGGCCTCCCCTTCCCCCCTCCAGGGCGAGCAATCCGCCTCGTAGGCAAGCGTGCCCTCCACATCTTCCTGCCGCAGGAAGGCGACCTGCTTCAGCCCCTGCGCGTTCACATTCACCGGCACCGGAACACGGTAAAGCTTCAGATCACCCAGATCCTCTTCCACGGCAACAACAGGCGCTGGCGCCGACATGAGTTCGGAACTCACCCGCGCACCCGTCACCACAATCGTATCAGCTTCCATCATCATCGCCGGCGGCGGCGGCGGGGGCGGCGGGGGAACATTGTTCCAGCCAGGCGATCCGGCCGCCGTGCTGCCGATGGGATAACATGTCAGGCGCAGCGGCTTCGCGGTCGGAGGATCGGCAAGACCCCGCAGATCGCTGGTGATGTTGAGCGTGCCCGCCACGGCCATCAGTTCGGCGTCGGGGAAGCTCTGACCATTGTCATTAAGGATGGTGAGCCAGCTTACGAGATCGAAGCGCACGTCCGCAGCATCGCGGCCTTCGTGCAAGGTGGCGACATAGCTGGCCTCCCAATCGAAGCCCCAGGCGAGATAGGACAGGGTGACGGTGTAGGTGCCGCCGGCCCGGTCGCGCGTATCGATGGAGAATACAGGCTCGGCAGACAGTCCATCAGGCACGCCGTCGAAAGTCAGCCGTTCCGGCAGGCCGGAGCATCGCACGGCCTCGAAACCCGCCTGGGTCTGCAACACCAGCCCGCCATCGGCGCGCGTCCTGACGATGGCGCTTTCACTCGCCGCCTCCCCCGTGCCGGGATTGGTGCGGGTGATAGTGACCCTGTTGCCCAATGTGCCATCCACCAGCGATGCGGGGCTGAGCAGAGCGGCGTTGCGGTTCTTCTCGATCGTGCCGCCCGGCAGCCCGGTAACGATGGCGGACACGGAGACCATGCCTTCCGCCACGCCTTCAAAGCGGATGCGCGATTCGCCCGGCGGCAGCGTGACCGTGCGGGTCTCGCTGATCATCGCGAAGCCCTGTGGCCAATCGGTATTCATCGCGGCGTTGATGTCGCGGTTCGGGTCTCGATAGACGGTGACGGCGAGGCTTTCAGGCTCCGATGCCTCCACCACGGCGCGGTCCTGCGCCGCGGCAGGCACGCTCAGGGCCAGCAGCGGAAGGAGAAGAAGGGCCGGACGGGCCATCTCTTGCCGCCCCTAGAACCGTGTCTCGTACGTCACGCGCACCACGCGTTCGCCGTTGGCGGGCACGGTTACGCGGTAGAGCCGATTGCCGAGATTGAGCGATTCGCCCTCCACATCCTCGCTCACGATGCGGTAATCCCTGCCCCACCAGTAGCGGTCCAGCCCGCTCTGCGTGAGTTCGACCACCACCGGCTCCGGCTTGGCATTGGTGAAGGTATAGCGCATCGTGGTGCGATAGTGCTGCACCGCGCGGTCTACTTCCACCTCGCGCACCACTTCGCCATCCTCGATCACGCGGTAGCGCGCCGTCCGCTCGTATTCGGCAGCGGTGATACGTTCCCGGCTTTCCACCTCCGCCTGGGTAAAGATATCGAAGGCATCGCCCGTACGCAGCGAAAGCGTGCTGCCCATGGGGGTATGGCCGATGCCGTTTTCGCCGATGAATTGCGGATTGCCCTGCGCATCGCGCTGGTAGAACCGCACGGTGCCCGCAGGCAGCGCGTCGCCCAGCCCGCCCTCGCGACTGGAATTGAAGCTGATGGCGGTGGAAACGGGCGACGGGTTTTCCTGGTTGGTCAGCCAGCTTACCCCGGCCGTGTAGACGCGGCGCGCGGGCACGCCCTGCACGTCGAGGAAATTTACCTGCTTGGTCTGCGCATTTGCGATCGTGGTGCGGCCCTCGATAGGGTAGAGATAGAAATCGCCCAGCCGCTCCCGGTCAGCGGTCTGCGTGCCGGGGCGCACCATGTCACGTCGGGGCTGGGAATATCCGCCGCGCCCGCTCGGGTCGCCTGCCACCAGCAGCGTATCGGCATCGAAAAAGGTCGTGCCGGTGTTGTTCGTCAGCGTGACCCAGCCCTGCATGTCGACCGTGCCCTCCCCTTCGTGGAACAGGGCGACGTAATCGGCCGTCCAGCCCAGTCCAGGGGTCAGATAGCGGATGCTGGCATCGCGCGCGCCGCTGCGGCTGGAATTGAGCGTGACGGAAAGCGTGGGCCGCGCGCGCAGGTTTGGCGGCACCTCGTCGAACACCACGCGCACGGGCAGGCCATCGTCGCGCAGCACCTCGATCCGGTCACCGATGCGCACGACGACGCCGCCGGCCGTGGACAGCACCTCGGCGCGCTCTCGCGTTTCGGTTCCGGTGGCAGGATTGGTGCGGATCAGGGTAACGGTCTGGCCGATGGCCTTTTCCATCAGCTTGGTGGGGGTCAGCAGGTCGAAATCGAAATTCTGCTCAACAATCGCGGTATCCTGCGCCGCGAAGCTGAGCGTGGCGGGGCGGATCTGGGCAGAGACGTCGGGAAATTCTATCCGCGTTGTGCCGCGCGCGATATCGAGACGGCGCACGTCTTCCACCATCGACTGGCCGTTCTGGTAGATGGTGACGGCAACATCGCCCTGAGCGCTTTCCTGGCTATCCTGGGCCAGGGCCGGCAAAGCCAGCGCGGCGGTGGCGAGCAGCGTGGCGGCAGTCTTGCGAAACGTCATGAAAGTCCCTCCCGTTCAGCCATGATATAAGGTTTCATAGCCTGTATCACCGATGAATGCCCCATCCATGGCGAGCAGGGGGATGCTAGCTGCCCTTGCGCGGCTTCGCCAGCACCTCGCCCACCTTGTCGGCAATTTGCTTCACGCTGAACGGCTTGGGGATGAAATGCATCGCCTTGATGTCGATCTCGTCGCGCAGCTGGCTCTCGGCATAGCCGGACATGAAAAGCACGGGCAAGTCGGGCAAGAGCTTGCGAATCTCGCGCGCCATTGCCGGCCCGTCCATGCTGGGCATTACCACATCCGATACAACCAGATCGAACTCGTGCTTCCCGCTGCGTACGATCTCCAGCCCCTCGTCACCGTCGCTGGCGGTGACGATGGTGTAGCCCTGCCGGTTCAAGGCCCGCTCGGCCACGGCGCGCACCATGTCCTCGTCCTCCACCAGCAGGATACAGCCGCCGCCGGACCATTCGCTGCCCTTCTCCTCTTCCTCGGCCCGCACCAGCTCTTCCTCGCTGGCCTCGTAAACGGGAAGATAGATCGTGAAACGCGCGCCCTTGATGCCGCCGTTGGGCGCCTTTGCGTTGGAGGCGAAGATGAAGCCGCCCGACTGCTTGATGATGCCGTAAACCGTCGACAGGCCCAGACCGGTGCCCTTGCCCTGCTCCTTGGTGGTGAAGAACGGCTCGAATATCTTGCCCAGCACATTGGCCGGGATGCCGCTGCCGGTGTCTTCGGCCACCAGCACGGTATAGTCACCTGCGGGAATGATTTCAGAGCCCATGCGGCGAATATCCTTCGCCTCCACGCGGCGTGTAGCAAAGCTGAGCGTGCCCGAGGCACCCTCTCCGCCGCCGTTCGACTGGATGGCATCGCGCGCGTTCACCGCGAGATTGATGATTACCTGTTCCAGCTGGCGCGGATCGGCGCGCACGGGGCCAAGGTTGCGATCGTGCCGCACCTTCAGCGTGATCTTTGCGCCCAGCAATCGCCGCAGGAGGTGCGAAACCTCGCTCAGCACGTCGGGCAATTGCAGCACTTCGGGCTGCAGGGTCTGCTGGCGACTGAAGGCCAGCAACTGCCGCGTCAGGCTGGCCGCCCGGTTGGAATTCGCCTTGATCTGCTGGATGTCGTCGTAATCGCTGTCACCCGGCGTGTGGCGCAGCAGCATCAGGTCGCAATAGCCGATGATGGCCGTCAGCACGTTGTTGAAATCATGCGCCACGCCCCCTGCGAGCTGACCCACGGCCTGCATCTTGGTGGCCTGTGCCACCTGCCGTTTCAGCCGCGCCTCTTCGGTCGTATCCGCCAGCGACATCAGCACCGCTGCTTCTCCCAGCCCGCGCACGCCGGCAAGGCCAATGCTCACCGGCTCGTCCGGCTCGTTGCGAAGGCGCACGGCCACGTCGCCACTGGAGGCAGGGCCCTGGCCATAACGGCGCACCGCGTCGGACATGGCCGTCTTGTCCCTGGGAATGACGATGTCGGAGGGATAGGGTGGCAGATCGGCACCCACACCCGCAGCACGGCGAAACGCCGGATTGGCGAACAGCATCTTGCCGTCACGATTGGTGGTGGCCAAGCCCAGCGGCAATTGCTCCAGCAGGTTCTCCAGCTGCGCGGCCTGCCCCTTGCTCTCTCCGCCCCAGCCGCCAAGGCCGATGCCGCTGTCGATCAGCAGCATGATGGAAGGCGATTCGGCCGCAGCCTTGCCGGGCACTTCCTCGCGCGCGGTCAGTTCCGGATCCACCAGCGGAACCTGCACCAGCGTTTGCGGCGATCCCTTCTGGCCCTCGCGGGTGAAGAATATCCTCTCCCGGTCGTCAGAACGCAACAGGCGGACGAATTCCTGCCCGGACATGCTGGCCTTCTCGTCACCCAGCGCGCGGCGCGCCAGCACGGGGTTGGCTGCGCGCACGATGCCATCGGGCGACACCAGCGCCACGGAAATGCCCGCTGCGCCCAGGACGGAGCCGAACAGGCCGGTGATGTGGCTGCCGATCCCTGCCAGCGGATTGCTGCGCACCTGCGGCGCGAACCGCCAGACGAGGTAATCGTCCCCGCGCCCCACGCGCACGGCGTCGGCCTCCCAGCTCTTATCCTCGTCGGCTATGATAACAGCATCGCCGCCCTTGCCATCGCGCCAGGCGTTACGCGCGAGGCGCACCAGCTTTTCTCCGCTGGCGCCATCCACCGGCAGGCGCGGCGGGGCGCTGCCCGATCCGAACCAGAGTTCAAACGTGGAATTGGCGCACACCAGCCTGTTGGCACGATCCGTGATCGCCACTGCCATGTCCTCCCGCTCGATCGCGGCCACGGTGACGGACCAGTCCGGCACCTCCGGCTCTGCCAGCCTTTCCGGCGCAACGCGCGCTCGGCCCGCGGCAAAGGCGATCAGCCCCAGCACCACGAGGCCGCCGGCAAAGGCCAGCGTCGCGGTGAGATTATCGGTGGCAAACTGGATAAGCGCGATACTGGCCAGCACGGCGGCGGCCACGGCCAGACTGTCCGTCAACGGGCTGGATTCCTGCGCCTTCACGATCTTCATTGCGACGGCCTTAGCATCACGAACCCACACACCCTAGTCGGCAATCAGCCGGTCTTACGTAAAAAACTCGATGCGTACGCATCCTATTCGGCGGGCTGCGCCGCCTTGATCTTGGCGGGCCGTTGCCCCCATTTGCGCGCCACGACAAAGCGCCAGACGAAACTGGCCGTCAGATACCCGATGGACGCGCCCACAACCGCCAGGATGACGAAGCCGAACGCGGCAACCCCGGCAATCTCCGCCCACTGGGCGAATTCCTGGAACCAGCCGCTTTGCACATGCTCGTTCGCGGCGCCGGACATTCCGGCATCGATCTTCAGCACGAACTGACCCAGCCGATGCGCCACCACCGCCCAGAATGCGACGGTGAACGGGTTGGTGATCAGCGTGGTGACCGCGGCCAGCGGCAGGTTTGCCCGCGAAGGCAATGCCAGAACCACGGCCAGGAAAGTCTGCCCCAGCGGAATGATGAAAGCGGCGAATACGCCAAGCGCCACGCCGCGCGGAACGCTGCGGCGGGTGAAACGCCATAATTCGGAACGGGCAATGGTGCCGGCGACCGGCGCGAGCCAGCGGTTCTTCGCCATCTCCTCGCGCTTGGGCATTCTCGGCATCTGGGCCGAGAGCCACCGTTTCGCCTTGTGCATCATGGGGAAGCCCATACTCCTTTGCGCCGCCATTTCTAGATGGTTCTAGACGAGTGGATAACAACCATCGCTTAATGGAAGTTTCGCGGCCCGAAACAGAAAAATAACGCTGGCAATCGCATATCCGCGGCGGCTTCGCCGGGGTCGAACCGGATCAGGAATTCTCTTTCATGATGCGGGCCTTGTCGCGCTTCCAGTCGCGGTCCTTCATGGTCTGCCGCTTGTCATGCGCCTGCTTGCCCTTGGCGAGCGCCAGTTCCACCTTCGCGCGGCCCCGACCGTTGAAATAGACAGACAGCGGCACCAGCGTCATTCCCTTGCGCTCTACCGAGCCGAACAGCTTGTCGATCTCGCGCGTGTGCAGCAGCAGTTTGCGCGGCCGCTTGGGTTCATGGTTGTTGCGGTTGCCGTGGCTGAACTCGGGGATATTGGCGTTCACCAGGAACACCTGCCCGTCACGCACCTCGGCATAGCTTTCGGCGATTGACCCTTCGCCCGCGCGCAGCGCCTTCACCTCGGTGCCCTGCAAGGCAATTCCTGCCTCAAAGGTTTCCTCGATATGATAGTTGAACCGTGCCTTGCGGTTCTCGGCGACGACTTTCTGCTTGTCGAACGTGGCGGGTTTGGGACGGGCCATAAGGTGGCGGCATGTAGGGAGGTTAGGCGCGCTGCGCAATGTCCTCCCCCATACGCGGGCGCTACATCAGGTCTTCCGGCAGCGTGGGGTTGCTCAGAATGCCGATGAAACGCTGCCAGCGCGTGGGCATATCGGCATTGCCCGCCTCCACCGCGGCACCCACGATTTCCTGTCCCAGCCCGTAATTGATTACATAGCTGCGATAGGTGTCCATGAAGCGCAGCGTTTGTTCTGCCCGCTCGCGGCTTTGCAGGCGGTATCGCATGGATGCCTCGATCACCTCCTCGCGGGTCATCGTCTCGTCCAGATAGGCAGCGGCGATGGTGTAATACGCGCCGGAGAGATCGCCCAGCGCCTCGCGCAATTCGTAATACTGCTCGATGTCATTCGCATCGATCCCCGCCAGGGGCGCCAGCACATCCCGCTCGTATTCCAGCTGGCTATCACCGGGAAATGCCAGTTTCACGCCATACTCGGCGCTGCCTTCACTGATGATGGCGCGCGGTGAATAAAGCGGCAGCAGGGTAAACTCGATCTGGCCAAGCTCGTTCACCCTGTCCCGCTCTATCAGCGTGGAATAGACGTGGTGGCCGGGATATGCCTCGTGACAGCCCACATCCACCGCGCGGTCGAGCCGGGTGGGCAGGTCGGTGTTGATCTCGATCACCGAGTGGTAATCGCCCTGGTAATAATTGAACCCGCCCCACGGCTTGTCGGTGACGAGGCTGAGATCAAAGCTCTCGCTTTCCGGCAGCGGGATATGCGGCAGTGTACGCGCGCGGCACTCCGCAACGGCGGCATCGATCACCGCGCGCAGGCGATCATTGGGAATGACGAAGCGGTCCTGATAGGCATTCAGCCGCTCGTTCAGCGGGCCGTCGGCAGGATCGCCCGGCACCAGTTCCTCGATCCGGTCCAGCACGGGGTCCAGCGTGGTAAGGTCAATCAGTTCGGGGCGCACGCCGAACAATCCCTCTGCCTCGTCCTGGAAGGAAATATCCTCGCCGCGCAGCATCCTGAGACGCACCCTGGCGCTGCCCAGCATCGCACGCAGATACCGCACCCGCTCCGCTTCCTGCGATCCGGGCTGCGTTTCGATGAGCGAAAGCGTTGCATCGAGCGCGGCCACTCGTGTCTGCAAGACAGCCAGAGAGGTGTCATCGTCCGCCGCCGCAGCCTGCGTTGCCAGTTCCTCTGGCCCGTAATAGGCATCGACATAGCCGGGGTCCTTCTCCCCGATAGCCAGCTGCAAGGCGAGATAATCCCGCGCCAGCTGATCGAGGCTGGGCGGTGGTGCGTCGGGCACGGTAGAGCAGGAGGCGAGCGCGAGGGCGCTTACTGTGAGAACAAAACTGCGCATCAGTTCGCGATGCCAGCCAGTTCCATCGCCTCGTCCACCGCTGCCTTTGCCGCATCAGAACATGGCACGATCGGCAGGCGCACGTCGGGGCTGAACCAGTCGAACAGCTTGTTCAGCGCATATTTCGCCGGTGCCGGGCTGGCGTCGGAGAACATGGCGCGGTGCAGCGGGTAGAGCCGCTCGTTCAACTCGCGCGCCGTGGCGAAATCGCCCATTGCCGCGGCGGCGTGGAAATCGGCGCACAGCTTTGGCGCGACATTCGCGGTTACCGAAATGCAGCCCGCCTGCCCCAGCGCATAGCCCGCCAGCACCAGTGGATCGTCACCCGAAAGCTGGCAGAAGCCCGGCCCTGCGCCCATGCGATGCGTCACGACGCGGGAAAGGTCGCCACTCGCATCCTTGATGGCCACAATCTTCTCGGGAAAGCGGCGATGCAGTTCGATCACCGTTTCGGGCGCGATATCGGTCACCGTGCGGCCGGGCACGTTGTAGAGAACGATGGGCAGCTCGGCCCGCTCGGCCAGATAGCTGAAATGCGCCAGCAAGCCTTCCTGGCTGGGACGATTGTAATATGGCGCGACCAGCAGCAGCGCATCTGCCCCGGCGCTCTGCGCTTCCTTGATGTGCCACAGCGCCGTTTGCGTATCGTTGCTGCCCGCGCCTGCAATCACCGGCACGCGGCCTTTTGCCACATCGGCGCAGATGGCGATGACCTGGTGATGCTCGTCATTATCCAGCGTGGCGCTTTCACCGGTCGTGCCGCAGGGCACCAGTGCGGAAGAGCCGGATTCGATCTGCCAGTCGATGAAGCGGCGATAGGCCTCCTCGTCCACAATATCGCCTGCAAATGGCGTTGCGAGCGCCGGTATCGAGCCTGAGAACATTTTACGCCTCTCGTGCGTTGGTGTGAAAAGATAACTCATGGAAATTGCACGCCGTCCAGCGTGGTTTCCCATCAGCCTTACCCGTTTGGAGGGATTATGTATTCAGCGTCTGATAAGGATGCGCCTGCCATTATGTCCAGCATGGTTCGACTTCCCCTTATAGCTATCGTCGCGGCGCTTGCCGCACCCGTTACCGTTTCTGCACAGGATGCCGGCGAGTGGGATCGCAATCGCGCCCAGCTCGTCGCCCAGCAGCCCGGCCCCATGGCCGCCGAAATCGCGCGCTGGGAACGGCTCTGGAATGACCGGCAGGCACAATTGCCGTTCAACGATTACGCCAGCTTCCTGCTTGCCAATCCCGGTTTTCCGGATGAAACGGCCCTGCGCGCCCGCGCCGAACAGCGCCTGCGCGAGGAATTTACCGAGCCCGGCATGCTCCTCCGCTTCTTCGAGAACGAGGAGCCTGTCACCAATTACGCCAAGGCGCATTACGCGCTGGCCTTGATGGGGCAGGATCGCGCCGCGTCGGAACGCTGGGCGCTGCAAGCCTGGCGTGGCGGCGAGATGAGCCCCACGGCGGAGGCCGCACTCTCGGCCAATTTCGGCAGCAACTTCTCGCAGGCCGATCAGGATGCACGCATGGACGCACTGCTGTGGCAGCGTGACGGAGATAGCGCCGCGCGCCAGCTGGACCGCGTTTCGCCGAACAAGCGCCGCATCTTTGCCGCGCGCCTTGCGATCCTGCAGGGCGGCGATGGTGCCACCGATGCACCGGCCGCGATGGCCGATCCCGGCTACCTCTACAATCGCAGCCGCGAACTGCGCCAGGAAGGCAACACATCGCAGGCCGTTCGCAATATCGTGGACGGGCCGCAGCTTGCCTCCCTCCCCTTCGATCAGACGGCCTGGATTACGGAACTGCTCGCCCTCGCCCGCTCTGCCAACACGCGCGACAGCGTCAGCGTGGCCGAGCGTGCTATCGAGGCGTTCGAGCCGGGCTACGATATCTCCACCGGAGAGTACCGCCTGCGTGACGATTACACATCATTGATGTGGCTGGGCGGCACCAATGCCCTCTGGCAGCTTGGCGATGGTGCTGCTGCCGCACCGCTGTTCTATCAGTACGGCGCCGCAGCACGCACGCCGCAAACCCGTTCCAAGGGCTTCTTCTGGGCGGGCGAAGCCTATCGCCGCGCCGGAAACAGGGCAGAGGCGGAACGCCATTTCGAGATGGCCGCGCAATATGCGGATCGCTTCTACGGCCTGATGGCGCTGGATCGCCTCGGCCGAGACATCCCCTCTTTCGACGCCTCTCCCGATGGCGAACCGACAGCCGCTGAACGCGCGCAGTTCATGAGCCAGCCGATCACACGTGCCGTGGCCGAAGTGGCTCGCGATGCGCCGTGGAGCACCGGCATCCGCTTCTACCGCGCCATCGCCGATCAGGCGGAAACGGTGGGTGAGCATGTGCTGGTGGCCGACCTGGCCCGCGAAATCGGTCGCCGCGATCTGGCGGTGAACCTTGCCGACGCCGCGATGGCGGACGGGCACGAGGGTTTCACGCAGATCGGCTATCCCACGCTGGAAACACCGGCTGGCACCAACTGGACGATGATCCACGCACTCGCGCGGCAGGAAAGCCAGTTTGCCGAAAACGCGATCAGCCATGCAGGAGCCCGCGGCCTGATGCAGTTCATGCCAGCCACCGCGCAGGAAGAAGCGCGCCGCGCCCGCGTGCCATATTCGGCCAGCCGCCTGATCGACGATCCGCAATATGCGATGCAGCTTGGCTCCAACCATATCGAGCGGCTGATCGCCTATTATGACGGCAGCTATCCGCTTGCCATCGCGGCTTACAATGCCGGACCCGGCAATGTTAACAAATGGCTACGCCAGAATGGCGACCCCCGCCAGACGGGTGATTGGCTGCGCTGGATCGAGGAAATCGGCTTCTTCGAGACGAAGAATTATGTTCAGCGCGTGGTGGAGAACGCCGTGGTGTATGAACACCTCTACCCCGAACGCACGGGCCGCGCTGGTGGACCGCGTCATGCGACGGATTTCCTGCGATGATCCTGTGAATGGGTCGGGTTCGTCTCGGCTACCCGATCCAGTTCAGGACTTGCTCGGTAATCGGGTTCGATGGGTCTGACAGCAGGTTTGCGGTAAGGCCCAGGCACATCACGATCAGCAGGGGCCGCACGGCTTTCGTGCCGAAACGCATGGTGCTTTGCGCGCCCAGAAACGCGCCAGCCATGCTCGCCGCTGCCATCATCAGTCCAACGACGAAAATCACCTCTCCGGATGCGAGGAACACCAGCAGGCCAGCGAGGTTGCTGGAGAAATTCAGCAATTTCGTATGCGCGATGGCGTTGATCGTGCCGAGACCGAACACAGCGATCAGCGCCGTGGTGTAGAACGATCCTGCGCCGGGGCCGAAAAACCCGTCGTAAAAACCGATTGCAGCGGCCACCATCAGCAGCATCACGGGCCGACCGACGCTATGCCGGTCCTCGTCGCTGAGGTTGGGCTTCAGCGCATAATAGATTGCCATCGCGATTAGCAGCACCGGTATCAAGCCGGAGAGGATCGTCGGATCCACCCGCGTCAGCACGAACGCGCCGCCCGCGGATCCGGCAAAGGCTGCCAGCGCGGGGCCTGCGAACCGTCGGATGTCTATGCGCCCCTTGAGCGCGAAGGTGATGACCGCCGTCGCTACACCAAATGTGCTCTGCAACTTGTTCGTACCGATGGCAGCGGCCGGCGACGCGCCCGCAGCCAGCAGCGCCGGAACGGTCAGCAAACCGCCACCGCCCGCGATCGCATCGATCGCCCCGGCAATGAATGCCACGGCCAGCAGGAAGGCGATGATCTCGGCAGTAAGTTCCACGTGTTTCGCCCTTGGTCAGCCTGCGGCAAAAAGCAAGCGCGCGAAGTCGATATCGAACTTAACCCCCTCACCTGACTGCGCTATAACGGTGCCATGCCCTCCCCCGACAACACCAGCCCCATCACACCTGCAGGCCTTTCCGCGCTCAAAGCACGCTACGATCACCTGCTCGGCACGGAACGGCCCGAAATCGTGGAGATCGTCAGCTGGGCGGCGGGCAATGGCGACCGCAGCGAGAACGGCGATTACCTCTACGGGCGCAAGAAGATGCGCGAGATTGACCGGGAACTGGCCTATCTGGCCAAGGTGATGAAGCATGCACAGGTGGTCGATCCCAGCCAGCAGCCTGACAGGAGCCGCGTGTTCTTCGGCGCGACTGTCACCATCGCGGACGAGGACGACGAGGAGCGTACCGTCACCATCGTAGGCGACAAGGAGCAGGATGCGAGCAAAGGCCTGATCGGCTGGTCCAGCCCGATTGCCCGCGCGCTGCGCCGCGCGGAAGTGGGCGATCTGCGCACGGTGCGCCTGCCCGGCGGCAGCAAGGAATGGGAAGTGATCTCCATCACCTATCCCGACTGAATGCCGCGAGGGTGGTGCCCCCCTGAAGAAAATTTCGCACCATCGTGTAAGACATCCGCCTGCCGGCAGACTACCCTTGTATGGCACGAGGGAAAAACACGTTGGACACTGCACCAAAACCGCAGGACGAGGCCTACCGCGAAGCCGCGCGAGTGTACGGCGGGGCGATAGAGCGGCTGGCGCGTGGATACGAGGCGGATGCGGAGCTTGCCCGCGATCTGGTGCAGGATATTCACGCCGAGCTTTGGCGCAGCTTCGCCTATTTCGAAGGCCAGTGCTCGGTAAAGAGCTGGGTCTATCGCATAGCCCACAATGTCGCCGTGACGCATGTGCAGACCGCTCTGCGCCGCAAGCCTGACGAGCTTGTAGGGCTGGATGCACTGGAGGAGCTCGCCGCGCCCGATGATGTCGCGGCCACAATCGCGCAGCACCAGCTTCGCCGCCGCCTGCTCGCCACCGTACACCGGCTGAAGCCCGCCGACAGGCAGGTGATGCTGCTTTACCTGGAAGATCTGACCGCAGCCGAGGTCGGCGACGTCACCGGTCTTTCCGCAGGCGCCGTTGCCACCCGTATCCACCGTTTGAAGACGCTTCTGGCCGAGGCGCTGACCGATAAAGGAGACCTGCAATGACACCCGAAGAATTCGCCCGCGACAGCTGGCAGTCAGGCGAAGCCTCGGCCCCGCTTCCCCCGCTGGATGAACTGCGCGAGCGGGCCGAGAGATTTCGCAGCAAGATCGTCCGCCGCAACTGGACCGAATATGCAGCCGGCCTGCTCGTTATCGTGATGTTCGGTCTGGGTGTCCTCTTCGCCCCCCTGCCCGCGCTTCGCATCGGCTCCGCGCTGGTCGTGGGCGGGACGCTTGTCATCATGTGGCAGTTGCGCAGCCGCGGCAGTCCGCTGGCGCCGCCAACGCATGGCGGGCAGCTCTCGGTTCTGGATTACCGTCGCCGCGAGCTTGCCCGCCAGAGAGACGCGCTGGACAGCATTTTCACCTGGTATCTCCTGCCGCTCATTCCCGGCATGGCGACGATCATGGCCGCGCCCCTGTTGTCGACGTCACCTGCTGAATGGCAGATGCCCCCGTTCGAGATGTGGCGCACGATCGGCATCATCGTCGCGGTGTTCGTCGGGATCTATGCCCTCAACAAATGGGGTGCGCGCAAATTGCAGCAGGAGATTGACGAGATCGACGCGCTGATGGCGGAGTAATCGGCTCCGCAACGAGAAAGGGGCGCGAGTGGCTTTCCCCACCCGCGCCCCTTCTCGCCAGTGACGCTGACCTAGTCGGCAGCGTCAGTAGTCCCGTCATCGCTGGCTTTCCTCGAGGCCTTCGAGGCCTTCTCGCCATCACTCGCGGTTTCGAACAGGGACGGCGTGGCCTCTTCATCTGCCACGTCGGCCTTCGGTGCGAAGTCGGCTTTCAGCTCGCCATTGGTGGCGCCTTCCACGATCTTTCCAAGCGAGGAGCCGTCGAGGCCCAGTTCCTTCATCAGGCCATCCAGCACCGGAGCCTGCGCCCGGTAAGCAAGGGCTGCTGCCACGGCATCATTGGCAAGGTTGCCGGAGCCCCCGCCTGAACCGCCCGCCGCAGTGGTGCCGGGAGAGCCGGACTTTTGCGTCAGTCCGTCCACCTGAACGATCTTGATCGAATCGATGGCTTCCATCGGCTTCGCGCTTTCGCGGATCACTTCCGGCAGAACCTTCAGCAGGGCCAGCTTCGTCTGCAGGCTGATCTGGTCCATCGAAAGGATATTGGCGGCCTCGTTCACGGCACGCTGACCGGCGGCTTCCACTTCGAAACGGACGCGGTCTGCCTCTGCCCGCAGCTTCACGGCGTCGGCCTCGCCTTCTGCCTCGCGGCGGGTGGCTTCGGCAAGGTTGGTAGCAGCGTCCTTGTCAGCTTCTGCATCCACGCGGATCTTGATGGCATCGCGCTCTGCCTGCTTGGCAGCCTCGATCAGTTCGATCTTCTTCTGGCGCTCTGCAATCTCGCTTTCACGAGCCGTGGCAACGCGCTCCTCGGCCTCGACGGCCTTGGCACGGGCGGCATCGGCTTCAGACTTCGCCTGGCTTTCCTCGCGCGACTTGTTCTGAACGGCGATCTGCTGTTCCTGCCGGGCGATTTCCAGCGCGCGCACCTGGTCGATACGGGCTTCTTCCACCAGACGGTCAGCCTCGATCTGCTGCGCGTCGACCTGCTTCTTCGCCTCGATCCGGGCGGCATCGGCCTCGCGCTGGCGCTCTGCCTGCTGGCTGGCGATTTCCGACATCTGCGCGGCGCGGCGGATTTCCACTTCGCGCTCCTGCCCCAGTCGCGCGTATTCGGTATCGCGGCTGATCTCGAAAGAACGCTGGTCAGCTTCCAGGTTCTTCGTCTCCATCTGCACGCGCGTATCCTGCTCGATATCGTTGCGCAGTTTCTTGCGCGCCTCGATCTGCTCGGTCAGCTTGGTCAGGCCTTCGGCGTCGAAGGCGTTGTTGGCGTTGAAATGCTCGATGCTGGTCTGGTCCAGACCTGTCAGCGAGACGGACTCCAGTTCCAGGCCGTTCATGGCGAGGTCGTTTGACGAAACCTGCTGCACCTTCTGCACGAAATCGGCACGCTGTTCGTGCAGCTCGTTCATGGTCATGCCTGCCGCGACGGAGCGCAGCGCATCGACGAACTTGCCCTCGACAAGGTCCTTCAGCATTTCGGGCTGCATCGTGCGCTGGCCCAGCGTTTGCGCGGCCATGGCGATGGCCTCGCTGTCAGGCTTCACGCGAACGTAGAACTCCGCCTTCACATCGATCCGCAGGCGGTCCAGCGTAATCAATGCCTCCCCGTCGCGGCGCATCACGGACAGCACCAGCGTGTTCATGTTGACAGGCATGGTCTCGTGAAAGATCGGGAACACCAGCGCGCCCCCGTTCATCACCACTTTCTCCCCGCCCGCACCGGTCCGCACAAAGGCGGTTTCCTTCGAGGCGCGGCGGTACATCTTCAAAAGGAAGATGAAGATCGTCACCACGACGATCACGATGCCTGCAATGCCGATCAGGCCTACGTTCAACAAACTCTCCATTTCTTCTCCTGTTTCATCTATGCATCAGGACATCGGTGCCAGCTTGCGCTCTGCCAGGGGCACGCCGAAAAACACGTTCCCCTCGCGGCGCACGAGCAATACCTCGTCCCCCTGTTGAATGACGCTCGCATCCTCATGTGGCTCGAGCATTACGTAATGGGCGTGGCCATAGTGATCGCGCACCTTCGTGCGTGCGGGCGATCCGCGTGCGGCCTTGCCGGTGGTGATGATGCCGCGGCGGCCGACAAGACTGCCCAACCTTACGGCACTGGTCTCGTCATGGGGCAGCATCCGCCCCAGCGGGCGCACCAGCATTGCCGTCAACGGCAGGCTGGCGCCCCCTGCGAACAGGGCAGCCAGTGAGGCATAGAGCGGGGCGCCGGTAAGTTCCGTCGCGAATTCCTGAATGCCCAGGCCCACCACGGTAAACAGCAGCAGGAACACCATGATCCACACCATCAGCGGCACCCGCCCCAGCCCCAGCAGGGTTAGGATTGCGCCGCCCACTCCCGCAGAAGACGCTTCCACTGCGCCAGCATCGAAATCGGGTGCGTCGACATCCAGATCGATATCGGCATCGATATCCGCGCCGAAATCGAAATCGCCAAGGCCTATCAGCTGCAACACCAGCGCCAGCACCATCAGCCCGGAAGCGATGGCAAACGGCAGATTGTAATCGGCAAGCAGGCTCATCTCATCCCTCGCCACCCGGCGCGTTGCCGAGGGCGTCCCTCCATGTTGGGGCCAATTTTCCGGTGTCCCTTCCCGTGGTGTTCATATTACAGAAAGGGGGTAAAAAATCCAGAAATATCGGAGGAAACGACTTCGATTTTGACGCGTGCAGCGGTTCGACTATGCAGTCTTCATGCACCTTCGATTGCCTCTGATCGCATCAGCGATCCTGCTTGCCATCGCCGCCCCGCTCGCGGCGAAGGATAGCCTGGGCGTGTTCGGCCAGTGGGGCGCGTTTCGCGATCCGCAGGTGCCGCGCTGCTATGCCATCGCCTCGGCAGAGATCACCCGCAACCGCCGCGATTTCCAGCCCTATGCCAGCATCGGCACATGGCCCCGTCGCAATATTCGCGGGCAGGTGCACTTTCGCCTCAGCCGCGAACAGTCCGCCACGCCGCGCCTGCGCCTTGCCATCGGCAGACAGCGGTTCGACCTGACGGGCGGCGGCAGCGACGCATGGGCGGCGAATGCGGGAGACGATGCCGCGATCGTGGCCGCGATGCGCTCTGCCTCACGCCTCAGCATCAGGGCGGTCGACAATCGCGGCAACAGGTTCACAGATCGCTATTCACTGGAAGGCGCGGCAACGGCGATGGACGCAGCGACGGTGGGCTGCGCGCACCTTCGTTAGGCCACGAAAAAGGGCCGGAGGATCGCTCCCCCGGCCCGCTTTTTTAGATTAGATCTTACGATCAGAAGCGAAGGCCGACGCCCACGGCAACCTGGTGACGGTCAAGATCGGCATCGAAGCGGTCGCTTTCGCCTGTGTCGGTGTCGAAGAAGTCATCGTCGTTGAAGTCGAATTCGCCTTCGTTGTACTTGGAATAACGGTATTCCAGCTTCACGAAGGTGTTCTCGCTCACGGCGTATTCCGCACCGGCGCCAACACGCCAGCCGTCGAGATCCAGATCGGTTTCGATCTCGCTGGTGCCGTTATCGGCCAGCAGGTTGTAGCGGGCGTTGGTGTAGCCGCCCTTCACATACAGCAGCGCGTTGGGAGCGGCCAGAATACCGGCGCGCGCGCCGACATAGATGTCACGTCCGGTTTCAAGCTGTGCACCAAAGCCGAGATCTTCCAGATCGCCGTCGACGATTTCGGTTTCGGCGGTGGAGGTGGAAAGTTCCGCCTCCGCGCCCAGCACCACGCCGCCAACGGCCACGTCGTAACCGACGCCTACGCCGTACATGAAGCCGTCGATGGACTGGTCGTCCTCGTCGTTCAGGTCATTATCGACGCTGCTGCCGGCCTTGCTGATGTCATATCCCGCGATGCCTTCGATACGCGGGCCGGTGAAGGCGGAATTGTCCTGCGCAGCAGCAGGCACGGCGAGAGCCGTTGCGGAAGCCGATGCGAGGATGAGTGCGATACCCTTTTTCATTGTAAACTCCATTCTTGTTTAACGCGGTTTTGCCCGCGCTTGGACAGCCACAATGATGCGGATCGGCAGTTTGTTTCATTAACACAACACAACAAGCAAACTGTTGTTTTTCAGCAACAAATCCCATCGACAAACGGACGACACTGTTCGACGAGCGGCGGGAACGAAATCGATTTTGCAAATTTCCCGATAACTCTGCACCGGCCTGCCTCGATCGCAGCACGGATCGCCCGTGAAATCGCGGTTCCTGTCAGTTCATCGCTGCGGAAGCCCGGCCTGCCCACGTGCGGTTCGGGAACGGATGGAAGGGCAATGCACCCGCTGCATACACGCCAGCTTTCCAAAACCGCTTTGCATCCCTATATGCGCGTCTCCCATGGCCGATACGACACTGATGAGCATTCCCGGACAGGTAGATCCGGTTCCCGTCGCGCGTGACATCACGCCGCGCGAAGATGGACGCGTGGACCTGATGGGTCTGCCGAAAGCGGACATTGCCGCCCTGTTCGAAGGGGCGGGACTGGACAAGCGCCAGGCAAAGCTGCGCGCAAAGCAGGTGTTCCACTGGCTTTACCATCGCGGCGTCACCGATTTCGAGGCGATGACCGACATCGCCAAGACGATGCGCCCGTGGTTGACGGAACGCTTCGTCATCGGTCGGCCTGATGTGGTGGAAGCGCAACATTCCACCGACGGCACGCGCAAATGGCTGCTGAAGACGCCCGACGGGCACGAATTCGAGATGGTGTTCATCCCCGATGCGGATCGCGGCACGCTTTGCGTGTCGAGCCAGGTGGGCTGCACGCTCAATTGCCGGTTCTGCCACACGGGCACGATGCGCCTCGTGCGCAACCTTACCGCGGGGGAGATCGTGGGACAGGTAATGCTCGCCCGCGATGCCCTTGGCGAATGGCCCCAATCCCACGAACCGGGGCGCAAGATGGATTTCGCCGAGGTGGAAAGCGAAGCCGAATACACTTCCGACGGGCGCCTTCTCACCAATATCGTGATGATGGGCATGGGCGAGCCGCTTTATAATTTCGACAATGTGCGCGATGCGCTGAAGCTGGTGATGGATGGCGATGGGCTGGCCCTGTCGAAGCGCCGCATCACCCTTTCCACCAGCGGCGTGGTGCCTGCAATGGCGCGCTGCGGTGAAGAGATCGGCGTCAATCTCGCCGTCAGCCTGCACGCCGTTACCAAGGATATCCGCGACGAGATCGTGCCGATCAACAAGAAGTACGGCCTGGAGGAATTGTTGCAGGCCTGTGCCGATTATCCCGGCGCGTCCAACGCACGGCGCATTACCTTTGAATACGTGATGCTGAAGGACAAGAACGACAGCGACGAGGATGCGCACGAACTCGTCCGCCTGCTGAAGCAGTACAAACTGCCTGCCAAGGTGAATCTGATACCGTTCAATCCGTGGCCGGGCGCCGCCTATGAATGTTCCACGCCGGAGCGGATCAGGCGCTTTTCCGATATCGTGTTCGAAGGCGGAATATCTGCACCCGTTCGCACCCCGCGCGGGCGCGATATCGATGCAGCCTGCGGCCAGCTGAAAACGACTGCCGAAAAGAAAAGCCGCGCCCAGCGGGACCGCGAAGAGGCCGAGGCGGCTGCGACAGGCGCGTGAGCGACGCGGCCACCATCGCCTTCTACGATCGCGAAGCGCCCGGCTATACACTGAGCGGCGCGCAAGGCCCGCACCGGCACCTCGACGCCTTCTTGGATACCCTTACCCAAGGCGCAAACATACTGGAACTGGGCTGCGGCGCGGGCCGCGATGCCGCGCGCATGATTGAGCGCGGCTTCTTTGTCGACATGACAGATGCCTCTGCCGGAATGGCGAACAAGGCGCGCGAGCGGACCGGGCAGGACGTGCGCCTGTTGCGGTTCGACGAACTGGCGGCGCAAGACGCCTATGACGCGGTATGGGCGCATGCTTCGCTGCATCACCAGCCGCTGGATGGGCTGGCCGATGTGCTTTCCCGCATATTTCGGGCCATGCGTGCCGGTGGCGGGTTCTTCGCCAATTACAAGCTGGGCGACGGCGATGCGCGCGACAGCCTTGGCCGCCTCTACTGTTTCCCCTCCCGCCAGCACTTGCTGGATCTTTACGAGGATGCGGGCTGGCATATCGAGATTGCGGAGGATTATCGCGCCGGCGGCTTCGACAAGGTGCAGCGGGACTGGATCGCGATAACGGCCAGAAAGCTCGGCTGATCGACGCGTGAAAACGCTTCATCCTTAATTTCGCAATCCAACTATCCGTTCATGTTCGGTATCACCTTCATGAACGAAAAGGACCTCTCCGACACAAGAGCGATGTCGAATCGGAAAGGTAATCGCCATGAAAAAGACACTTCTAGCAATCGCAGCCGCATCCCTGGCCATTCCTGCCGCACCGGCGATGGCCCAGAACGGCCCGCCCTCCTGGGCGCCTGCTCACGGCTATCGCGACAAGGATCGTGACGACCGCTACGACCGAGACCGTTACGAGGTGCGCTATGACCGCGACGACCGCCGTGACCGCCGTCGCTATCGCGACCAGCGCCGCCACCGTGCGTATGACGACCGTGGCCGCTATTACGAACCGCGCCGTGTGCGCCGTGGCGACCGCGTGTGGCAGGGCCGTGATGGCCGCTACTACTGCGAGCGTGACAACGGTACGACCGGTCTGATCATCGGTGCCGCCGGCGGAGCATTGCTGGGTCGCACCATCGATACCGATGGCGATCGCACGGTTGGCACGCTGCTTGGCGGTGCGCTTGGCGCAGTCCTGGGCCGCGAGATCGATCGTGGCGGGGCACGCTGCCGCTAAATACGACTGACAATATTACCAGCAGGCGCCGCCGCTCTCGTCCCCGGAGTGGCGGCGCTTCGCGTTTCTGGCCCCCGTAACAACAGCGGTGGCGCATTGCTGCGAGCCAGCAATTCCCTTCTTTATCCAATTCAGGCTATGGCGCTTTCATGAGCGCCGAAACGCACCCCTTTTTCGATATGCACACGCACGGCTTCGTGCGCGTTGCCACCAGCACACCCAAGGTTCGCACAGCCGATGTCGCCTACAATGCAGAGGCGATTATCGAGCAGGCAAAGATGGCCGACGAGCAGGATGTCGACCTGCTGCTGTATCCCGAAATGTGCCTGTCCTCCTACGCGCAGGACGATCTGCACATTCAGGCCGCCATGCTGGACAGTGTCGAACGTCACATCGAAATCATCCGCGAGGCGAGCGAAGGCATCACCCCGGTGCTGGTGATCGGCGCACCGCTGCGGCGTGGCGGACGGATCTACAATTGCGCCGTGGTTATCGCTCATGGCGAAATCCTGGGCGCGGTGCCCAAGAGCTATCTGCCCAATTACCGGGAATTCTACGAAAAACGCTGGTTCGCGCGGGGCAACAACTGCCGTGACCTCTGGATCCCGGTGAACGGCGCGGAAATCCCCTTTGGCGTGGACCTGATCTTTGCCGCGCACGATCTGCCCGGCTTCACCTTCGGCATCGAGATCTGCGAGGATTTCTGGAGCCCCGTTCAGCCCGGCACCATGGCCGCGCTGGCAGGCGCCACGATCCTGCTGAACCTTTCGGCCAGCAACATCACCATCGGCAAGTCCGACGAGCGCCACCTGCTTTCCCGCGCCAGTTCCAGCCGGTCTGTCTGCGCCTACGCCTATTCCGCCAGCGGATTTGGTGAGAGCACCACCGATCTTGCCTGGGATGGCCAGGGCATGATCTATGAACTGGGTGACCTGATGGTGGAGAGCGTGCGTTTCGACCTCGAGCCTGAACTGTGCGTCACCGATATCGACACGCGCCGCATCCTCAACGAACGCATGCGCATGGGCACGTTCAACGATGCGGCGGAGGATGCCGGCAGGCCCGAAGACACCTACCGCGCCATCGGTTTCGAACATGGCTGGACCCCGGCCGACATCGGCCTGCGGCGGGCGATCCGCCGGTTTCCCTTCGTGCCCAACCGTCAGGACATGCTGGATCAGGACGCTTACGAAGCGTTCAACATCCAGGTGGATGCACTGATGCGGCGGATGACGGCTACGAAGCCGGAGAGCCTGATCATCGGCATTTCAGGCGGTCTCGATTCCACCCACGCGCTGATCGTGGCAGCCAAGGCGTGCGACACGCTGGGCCTGCCCCGCTCCACCATACGTGCCTATACGATGCCCGGTTTCGCCACCTCAGACGAAACCAAGTCCAACGCCTGGAAGCTGATGGAAGCATTCGGCACCACGGCGGAAGAAATCGATATCAAGCCGGCCGCACGGCAGATGCTGTCCGACATGGGGCACCCTTTTTCCGATGGCGAACCGCATTACGATGTGACGTTCGAGAACGTGCAGGCAGGCCTTCGGACCGATTACCTTTTCCGCCTGGCGGGCCATCACAAGGGCTTCGTGATCGGCACGGGCGACCTTTCCGAACTGGCACTTGGCTGGTGCACCTATGGCGTGGGCGACCAGATGAGCCATTACGCGGTAAATGCGGGCGTCCCCAAGACGCTGATCCAGTACCTGATCCGCTGGGCAGAGCGGACGAACCAGTTCGATGCGTCATGCGACGAAGTGCTGGAGGCGGTGCTCGATACCGAGATCAGCCCGGAACTGGTGCCCGCGGATTCCACCGGCGAAATCCAGAGCACGCAGAGCATCATCGGCCCCTACGAACTGAACGATTTCTTCCTTCATCACATCGCGCGCTATGGCCAGTCACCCAGCCACGTGGCGTTCCTGTGCTGGCACGCATGGCGCGATATCGATACCGGGCCCTGGCCCTACGCCTTCCCGCAGGAACTGAAGAACGCCTACGACTTGCCAGCCATCCGGCACTGGCTGGAGAATTTCGTCAAGCGCTTCTTTCAGTTCAGCCAGTTCAAGCGTAGCGCGCTGCCCAATGGGCCCAAGGTCAGCTCCGGCGGGGCGCTTTCTCCGCGTGGAGACTGGCGCGCACCCAGCGATGCCGTGGCCGACCTGTGGTTGGCGGACCTGCGCGACAACCTGCCGGACTGAGCGTTTTCACCCCCGGTGCTCGCCTCCGCGCCTATTCGCCGGGGGTCAGGCGCAATACTGCGCCATCGGCAAGGTCCGTCAGCAGGTAGATGCTGCCATCGGGGGCCTGCTGCACATCGCGCCAGCGCTGTCCCAGATCGTCAAGCAGGTGTTCCGGTTCTCCGATCGGTGAGCCGGTATCGTCGGTATCGTAGCGCAGCACGCCCTGCGTGAAACTGCCCAGCATCATGTCACCCTGCCAATCCGCCAGCAGATCGCCGGTGTAGAACATCAAATTGCCGGGATTGAAGCTGGGCGGGCCGAAAACCAGAACGGGATCGATCATGCCCTCCGCATCGCGCAGGAACTGTGCCTGCTGACCGTTGTAATGCATCCCCTGCGTTACGGGCAGCCAGCCGTAATTTCCGCCGCGCAGGATGCGATTGACCTCATCGCCGCCGCGCGGGCCGAATTCGCTTTCCCAGATCTCGCCTGTCGCCATGTTGTAGGCGAGGCCGAGCGGATTGCGGTGGCCGGTGGACCAGACCAGCGGCTCGTGCCCTTCCATGCCGACCCACGGATTGCCCGGCGGCACACCGCCTTCATCCGTCATGCGGAAGATCTTGCCGTAATGGCTGGCGGGATCCTGCACCTGCTCCCCCCAGTTGCGATCGCCGCTGGAGACGAACAGGTAGCCATCGGGATCGAACAGCAGGCGCCCGCCGTAGGAGCCAAAGGCCGGACCTTGTCCGCAGCATCTTTCCGGCAATGGCATTTCGCCATACCATGCGTCGGCCACGAAGATGTCTTCCACCCCACTCAAACGATCGGCACCTGCATCCCAGCGGCCGCGCATTACCGCCAGCGTCGAGAGCTGGGGATTGTCCTGATCAAGCTTGGAATAGGCCATGTAGACCAGCCGGTTGGTGGCGAAATCGGGATGCAGGGCGATGCCTTTCAGGCCCGCGATGCCAAGGGCGTAGATATCGTCCGGCAACCCGCCGATGGGCTGCGGATCCAGCGTGCCGTCGGCTGCGATATGCCGCAGCCTGCCAACGCGTTCCGTCACCAGCATTCCGCCTTCGGGCAGAAAGGCAATGCCCCATGGGCGTTCCAGTTCGGCGATCTTTTCAAGGTGGATGGGACCGTGCTCGGTATGGAAATCCCAAGGCCCTGCGCCTAGCTCCGCACCGCCGAACATCGGCCGTTCGGGCGGCGGTTCGTCCTGCGCGTGCACGGCACCCGATGCCAGGCACAGCGCGGCAATTGCTCCTGTCAGGACCAAGCGCAATTCCATGATATTCTCCCTGTCCCAAATGTCCGGTTGTGTCCCCGGCCCCCGTCACTATCCTATAGATATGCGAGCTTCATCTACCTTGACTTTGTCCATTTTTGAATGATGCGCAAGTCTGTCCTTGTAACCGGTGGCGCAAAACGCGTGGGCGCTGCGATCTGCCGCCGCTTCGCCGATGCCGGCTGGCACGTGGTCATTCACTGCAACAACTCTGCCGAAGAAGCGAACGAACTGGCCGGCGAACTGCCCAGTGCCGAGGTGGTGCAGTGCGATCTTGTCGATCTGGACGCAGCAATGGCGATGGTGCGCAAACTGGCGGAAAAGCTGGAGGACTGGCGCTGCCTGATCAACTCCGCCTCCATTTTCGAGCCTGACGAGGTGACCGATCTCGATGTCGAGACGAACCGCCGCGCGATGCGCGTAAACGCCGTGGCGCCCGCGCTGCTGGCGCAGCATTACCTCGCCAATGCAAGAACCTCTGCCGGGCGCCGCGTGGTACAGGTGACGGACCAGAAACTTGCCAATCTCAACCCCGATTTCTTCAGCTACACGATGAGCAAGTCCGCCGCGGACATCGCCGCGCAAATGCTCTCGATGGTTTATGACCGGCAGGACCGTGTCTACACGCTGGCTCCCGGCGCGATCCTTCCCAGCCACGATCAAAGCAGCGCCGAGGCAGAGCGTTCGCACCGGCTGAATCTGCTGGCACGCCACACCCAGGCCAGCGAAGTGGCCGACGCCGCCCTTTTCCTGGCAGAGGGGCCGCTGGCCAGCGGACAGGCATTATATGTGGATTCAGGCCAGCATCTCCTGTCGCAGCCCCGCGATGTGATCTATCTGGCGCGTGAGGGAGAAGATTGATGGCGAAACCGAAGAAGCGACATGCTCTCTCCACCCGCCTGTGGCACTGGACCAATGCTCTCGCCCTGATCCTGCTTTTCATGAGCGGGCTGAACATTTCCAACGCCCATCGCCGCCTGTATTGGGGGGATGACGGGTTCCTGCCGGAACAGGCCTGGCTGGAAGTGCCCCGCTTCCCCGGATGGGCAACGATCCCCGATTACTACAGCCTCGCCACCGCCCGTGACTGGCACGTTATCTTGAGCCTGGTGCTGGGCTTTTCGCTGCTGGCGTTCATGCTCTTCGCTTTGTTCAACGGACATCTGAAGCGCGATATCTGGCTGCGCGCGCGCGAATGGAAACCACGCAATATCGGGAAGGACATTCGCGAACACCTGCGCCTGAATTTCGATCACGGCGAGGGCAAGTACAACATCCTCCAGAAGATCGCCTATGCAGGCGTGATCTTCGTGCTGATCCCGTTGATGATCTTCACCGGCATGGTGATGAGCCCCGGCATGGAAGCCGCCTGGCCGTGGATGACGGAATTCTTCGGCGGCCGCCAGAGCGCGCGCTCCATCCACTTTATCGCGGCATGGAGCCTGTTCGCATTCTTCGTGGTGCATATGCTGCTGGTTGTCGCCGCCGGGCCGATCCACCAGTTGCGCGACATGATTACGGGGGGGAAAGAATGATGCAGCGTCGCAATTTCCTCGTCGCGGCAGGTGCCGCATTCCTTGCCGGGTGCAACGAGATCGGCAAGTCGGAATGGTTCGGCAAGGTCGTGGAAGGTGCGGAAGGCTGGCATCGCGGCCTGCACCGCGCGCTTGGCGGGGGCCGCATCACGATGGCGCCGGAATATACCCGCGCCGATCTCTCGCCCTACTTTCGCGGAAACGGCAGCCTGACGGTGGATACCGAGGCTTACCGGGCTGCGGAGGGATCGGGCTTTGCCGACTGGCGGCTGCGCGTTGGCGGCCTGGTGAACAATCCGGGCGAACTTTCCATGCAGGATATCCGCGCCCTGCCCCAGCGCACGCAGATTACCCGGCATGACTGCGTGGAGGGGTGGAGCGCGATCGGCGAATGGACCGGTCCGCAGCTGTCATCCATTCTAGATGCCGCCGGCGTGCAGGAGGGGGCGAACTTCATCGTTTTCCGCTGCGCCGACGATCTGAATGGCGCGCGCTACTACGAAAGCTGCGACATGGACGATGCCTTCCACCCGCAGACGATCATCGCGCACCAGCTGAACGGAGAAGCCCTGCCCGTGCGCAACGGCGCGCCGCTGCGCCTGCGCATAGAGCGGCAGTTGGGCTACAAGCACGCAAAGTACCTGACCGGCATCGACGTCGTCGCCAGCCTGGACGATATCGAGCGTGGTGAAGGCGGATATTGGGAAGATCGCGGCTACCAGTGGTATGCCGGTATCTGATCAGGACTGCGGCGGATAGATCCTGTTCATCGCTTCGAAGTTCACCCGCACCAGCTGTTCCAGCACATCCAGATCCACATCTGCCAGCTTGTTGATGTAGAGACAGCTCTTGCCCTGCGCATGCTTGCCCAGCCGGGATAGCAGATCCTCGTTCTTCGCCGAAGTCAGTTCATCGCAATAGCCGCCCATGAGATAAATTGAGTGTTTCGCCTTGCGCGGGGAAAAGCCCGTGCGCAGGAAATCGCCTTCGCGGCCACTGTCGTATTTGTAGTGATACGATCCGTAGCCGATCATGCTTGGCCCCCACATCGTCGGCTCCTCTCCTGTCACGCGGCGGAAAAGCGCATCCAGCTGCCGGGCTTCCTCCTGCTTGCGAGGGTGATCCACAGTGTCGATGAACGCTTCGACACTTGCCGCAGTCGCCGTGGTTTTGTTGTCTGCCATGCGGCAAAGTCTAGCGCAGATTTGACAGGTGGCAAATCGGTGCGCAAACGACCGGAAAATCGCACTGTTTACTGACACGAATTTCTGGGGACATTCCACCAATGTGGCTACTCGACAAGATGCTGACCAAGCTGATCCGCGCCGGCAGACTGGTGATCACGGATTACGACGGCAAGGTTTACGAATACGGCCCCGGGGGGGATGTTAACGGCGAATATGGCGAGCCGATCAGGGTTCGGCTGACGGACAAGAAGGCATCCAGCCACATCGCCCGCTACCCGCAGGTTGGCGCGGGCGAGGCTTACATGTGGGGCTGGCTGATCGTGGAAGAGCCGCACGATATCCGCGACATGGTGCTCTACGTCACCAGCCAGGCGAAGGTGCACGGCGACAAGGCGCTGCAACCGCAGGGCACGCTAAAAAGGCTGGCGCAGAAAACCGCGGCGAAGATCGACAGCGTCAATCTGAAGGCCAAGGCGCGCAAGAATGCCGAGCACACGTATAACCTGACCCGCCAGCTGTACGAACTGTTCCTAGACGAGGACCGGCAATACACCATGGGCTATCACCGCACGCCGGATGTCAGCCTGGAAGAGGCGCAGCTGGACAAGAAAGCGCATATCGCGGCCAAGATGTACATGCAGCAGGCGCGCGAGATGGATCGTCCGCTGCGTGTGCTGGATATCGGCTGCGGGTGGGGCGGCCTGGCGATGTATCTCAACAAGCATTACGGCGCAGAGGTGCTGGGCGTGGCGCTGGCGCCGGACCAGATCGCCTTCTGCAAGGAGCGGGCAAAGGCGGCGGGCGTATCCGACAAGGTGAAGTTCGCCCTGATGGATTACCGCGATGTTGAAGGGACGTTCGATCGCATAAGTTCCGTCGGCCTGCTGGAGCATGTGGGCACCCCGCATTATCCTGAGTTCATGCGCAAGACGCACGAATTGCTGCGGCCCGGCGGCGTGATGTTCAGCCATTGCTGCGGGCGCGCCGGCCCTCCCGGATTTACCGATGCCTGGACGCGCAAATATATCTTTCCCGGCGGCTATATCCCCGCCCTTTCCGAACTCGTCACCGAGAGCGAGAAGGCAGGCTGGCAGGTGATGGACGTGGAGGCCATGCGCTTCCACTACAGCCACACGCTGGAGGAATGGTACAATCGCACCACCATGCACCGCGAGGAGATGGTGGAGCTGTATAACGAGGAGTTCTTCCGCATGTGGCAGTTCTACCTCGCCGGGGCAGAGCAGAGCTTCCGTCATGGCACGCTGGTAAACTGGCAGATCATCTACGTGAAGGAGCGTGACGCCATCCCCATGACGGGCGATTTCGTCTATGAGGAAAGCGCGCGCCTGCGCGATCTGGATGAGGCGCCGCAATGGCATCTCGATCCGGCTTTCAAGAAGGCAGCCGAGTAACACCCGTCACAGGTCGCGAGAGGAGCGCTCATGAGCAATACACTGATCGACCGTCTTATCGGCAAGGCGATCGAACATGGCACTCTGCAGATCACCTATCACGACGGCGCGACGAGCAATTGCGGCACGTCGCATCCCGAATATCCCGACGTGGCAATCCGGCTGACGGACGGGAAGGTAATCCGCGACATCGCGCTCGATCCCAAGCTGGGCGTGGGCGAGGCCTATATGGACGGCCGCATCGTGATAGAGCGCGGCGGGATCATGGAACTGATCGAACTGGTGCGCCGTAATGCGCCGTGGGAAGCCAAGGGCAGCTTTGGCCGCCCCGCCCTGCACCGCCGCGCACTGAAGCGAATGGCCTTCATCAAGGACAGTTTCAACAACCCCTTCAAGTCGAAGGACAATGTCGCGCATCACTACGATATCGGCAACGATCTCTACAAGCTGATGCTGGACGAGGAGCACATGCAGTATTCGTGCGGCTACTGGTCGCAAGAGGATATGACGCTGGGCGAGGCGCAGGAGGCGAAGCTGGCGCACATCGCCGCCAAGCTGATGCTGGAGCCGGGTAATCATGTGCTGGATATCGGCTGTGGCTGGGGCGGCATGGCGATCTTCCTCGCCCGCCGCGCCGATGTGCGGGTGACCGGCATCACTCTTAGCGAGGAACAGCTCGTCCTCGCCCGCGAACGTGCCGAGGCTGCCGGTGTTGCGGATAAGGTAACTTTCGAACTGGTGGACTACCGCGATCTTGCCGCGCGCGGGGATACCTTCGATCGCATCGTGTCAGTCGGCATGTTCGAACACGTGGGCGTGCCGCAATACGAAACCTTCTTCCGCGCATGCAAACGCATGCTGACAGGCGACGGCGTGATGCTGCTGCACACCATCGGCCGTTTCGGCAGCCCGGTGGCGGCAGAGGCTTTCACCCGCAAGTATATCTTCCCCGGCGGATACATCCCCGCCCTCAGCCAGATGATGGAGACCAGCCAGAGCGTGCGCCTGATGGCCACCGACGTGGAAGTGCTGCGCGTGCATTACGCGAAGACCCTGCGCGAATGGTATGCCCGCTGCATGGAGCACCGCGATGCCATCATCGCGATGTTCGACGAACGGTTCTTCCGCATGTGGACCTTCTATCTCGCGGGCGCCGTCTCCACCTTCGAGTGGGGCGGCCTGTGCAATTTCCAGGTGCAGTATTGCCGCAACCGCTACACGCTGCCGATGACGCGTGCGTATATCGAAGAGGCGGAGCGCAAGTTGCTCTCCCGCTAGGTCCTGACCGCTCCTGCCCCACTCACCCGCCGTGCGATTTTCGCACAGGCATGGCCCATCATGCTGGGCCAGGCATCGGTTCCGCTGGTGGGCATCGTGGATACCGCGGTGATCGGTCGCACCGGCGATGCCACCGCGCTTGCCGGCGTGGCGCTGGGCGCGACCATCATCACGCTGGTGTTCTGGACCTTCGGCTTCCTGCGCATGGGAATGACAGGGCTGACAGCGCAGGCGCAAGGCTCCGGCGACCGTACGGAGGTGGAGGCGCTGCTGCTGCGCGCCCTCGCCATCGGCTTCGGCCTCGGCCTCATACTCCTCGCGATAAGCTGGCCCGTGAGAGAGGCCGCGCTGGCGGTGATGAGCGGCTCTGCCGCCGTGGATGCAGAGGCTGGCGGATACATGCAGGGCCGGTTCCTCGGCGCGCCCGCTGCGCTGTGTGTCTACGCCATCACTGGCTGGCTGCTGGGCCTTGGCCGCACGCGGGAGGCGCTGATCCTGCAGATCGGCATGAACGTCGCCAATATCGCGCTGGATATCTGGTTCGTCTGGGGAATGGGTTTTGGCGCGTTTGGCGTCGGGCTCGGCACGGCCTGTGCAGAGGCCATCGCGCTGCTGCTGGGTCTGCTGATCGTGGGGCGCGTGGCAGGTGCCAACGTGCTGTCGATCGTTGCCCGCACCCCGCGCGCCATCCTCACCGATCGTGCGCGGCTGGCAAAACTCTTCGCCGTCAATCGCGACATCATGATCCGCACCGTTGCCCTGCTGATCCTCTTTACCTGGTTCGCCAATGCCGGGGCCAGGCTGGGCGCTGCCACGCTTGCGGCAAATCACGTGCTCCTGCAATTCGTCAGCTTTGCCGCCTTCATCCTCGATGCGTTCGCTTTCACGGCGGAGGAGCGCGTGGGCAGTGCCTTTGGCAAGGGTGACAGGGTCCGCTTCATGCGCGCAATCAGGCTGACGGGCGAGTTCTCGCTTGCCAGCGGGGCGCTGCTCGCGCTCGCCTTCCTTGTGCTGGGCGGCCCGCTGATCGATTTCCTCACCACCGATCCGCAGGTGCGCGAAGTGGCACGGGCATACCTTCCCTTCGCCGCGCTCGTGCCATTGCTGGGAATGCCGAGCTGGCTGCTCGACGGTGTATTCATCGGCACCACGCGCGGCAGGGCGCTGCGCAATGCGGGCGTGATGGCGACGGCGCTCTACATCGCGCTCGACCTTGCCTTGCGACCGTATGACAACACAGGCGCCTGGATCGCCATCACCGCCAGCTATCTCTTGCGCGCGGGCGGGCTGGCGATGTATCTTCCCAAATTGTTGAATGATGCGGGTAATCCTCCCCGTGAACCCCGACAGTCGGAGGCTGACGCCGCGCCATGATACCCCGCCCTCTCTCACGCCTGGTGGCTTCCATCCTGCTGGCACTGGCCACGCTGGCCGCCGCCCCGCCCGCGCTGGCGGATGTCGACGTGCACTTCCACTCCTTCAACGGCTCCGTCCTGTGGGGCCGCTATCCGCACACCTTCGTGGTGTTCGATGGCACGCTGGACAACGGCACGCGTGTCTACGAGAATTACGGTTTCTCCGCCCGCAGCTCGATGGAGGCGATCTCCTCCGGTCCCGCAGAGCACATGATCATCACCGAGACCGACGACACGATCGAACAGACGAACCGGCATTTCACCGTCACCGTATCGGACCAGCAATACCGTCGCCTGCTCGCCACCGTGCTGGCTTGGCGCGATTATCCGGGCGAGTATTACGATCTGGACGAGAACAATTGCATCCACTTCGTCGCCGCGCTGGCGAGGGTCGCGGGCCTGCAGGCAGACGTGCCGGAAGAATATCTGCGTCGCCCCAAGGCATGGCTGAATTACATCACTCGCAAAAACCCACGATTGGGCGCGCAAGAGATAGACTAGTTTGCCCATCGGTTGACCTGCTGCTAACCGCCGCCGCGCAATATCTATCAACGGGAACCGTTCATGTCGGAAATCAAACGTGTCGTCCTCGCCTATTCCGGCGGACTGGATACCAGCGTCATTGCCAAGTGGCTCGAGACGGAGCGCGGGCTTGAGGTCGTCACCTTCACCGCAGACCTCGGCCAGGGCGAAGAGATCGAGCCCGCGCGCGAAAAGGCCCGCGCAATGGGCATCCCCGACAAACACATATACATAGAGGACGTTCGCGAGGAATTCGTCCGCGACTACGTCTTCCCCATGATGCGCGCCAACGCCCGTTACGAAGGCGATTACCTTCTGGGCACATCCATCGCGCGACCGCTGATTTCCAAGCGCCTCGTCGAGATCGCGCATGAGACGGGCGCCGATGCCATCGCGCATGGCGCAACCGGCAAGGGCAACGATCAGGTCCGTTTCGAGCTTTCGGCCTATGCGCTCGATCCCGATATCAAGGTGATCGCCCCGTGGCGCGAATGGGATCTCACCAGCCGCACCGCGCTGATCGCCTGGGCAGAGGCGCATCAGATCGCCGTGCCGAAGGACAAGCGCGGCGAAGCGCCCTTCTCCACCGACGCGAACCTCCTGCACACCTCGTCCGAAGGCAAGGTGCTGGAAGATCCGTGGGAGGAAACCCCCGACTACGTGTTCTCGCGCACCGTCTCGCCGGTGGAAGCTCCCGATGAGCCTGAATATGTCGAGATCGGCTTCGAGAAGGGCGACGGCGTCTCGCTGAACGGCGAGGCGATGAGCCCCGCCACGCTGCTGACCGCGCTGAACGAATTTGGCCGCAAGCACGGCATCGGCCGCCTCGACCTGGTCGAAAACCGCTTTGTCGGCATGAAATCTCGCGGCATGTACGAGACGCCGGGCGGCACGATCTACGCCGTTGCCCATCGCGGGATCGAGCAGGTGACGCTGGATCGCGGCGCTGCCCACCTGAAGGACGAGTTGATGCCGCGCTATGCCGAGCTCATCTACAACGGCTTCTGGTTCAGCCCGGAACGCGAGATGCTTCAGGCCGCCATCGATCTCAGCCAGGAGAAGGTGAACGGCACCGTGCGGTTGATGCTCTACAAGGGCGCGGCGCATCTGGTGGGACGCAAATCGCCCGATTCCCTGTATTCCGAGGCGCACGTCACCTTCGAGGATGACGCGGGCGCGTATGATCAGCAGGATGCAGGCGGCTTCATCAAACTCAATGCCCTGCGCCTGCGCCTGCTGGCCGCGCGCGACGCGAAACGCTGATAGCGGGGCGGTCCGCCGCCTCGCCCTCACACCCCTTCCGCCGCCGGTTTTGCGCGAAACTTGCCGTGTGGTTCCATGGCACGGCAACAGTTCGTCCCATTTACGCCACATTTCACGACCGGTTGAACCCTCCCGGCGACAGGCTTCGTCACAGATTCGCCGTATTAACCGGTGCGGGGTATGTCGCCGGGCATGGACGGAATCACACAAACTCGCCCGGCGATACGCTGGCTGGCACCTCTCGCGGCGCTGGCCCTGTTTGGCGCGGGCGGCATCGGCCAGGCGCAGGACGCGGAGATGTCGGCAGAGCTGGCGCGCACCGCCAATCCCGTGGCATCGCAGCGCGATAACCTGCCTTCCTTCAAGCCCAGCGAAGAGGCGCATTTCGAGACCACCTTCGCCCGCTTTGCAGAGCCGATCGAACCCGCCCTGCCCGATCACGCGGTGGACATCACCCAGATCGAGCCTGCCGCGCCCACGGCAACCCCCATCGGCCCCGGCGTCGCCAGCTATTACGGCCGCCGCTTCCATGGCCGCCGCACCGCGAACGGAGAGCGTTTCGACATGAACGCCCTAACCGCCGCGCACAAGACGTTGCCCTTCGGCAGCCGCGTGCGGGTGACCAACACGCGCAATGGCGAATCCGTGGTGGTTCGCATCAACGATCGCGGACCGTTCGTGCGGGGCCGCGACATCGACGTGTCGCGCGCCGCGGCAGAGCAGATCGGCATCGTCAGTTCCGGCCACGGCCGCGTGGAACTGGAACTGCTGCAGGACTGATCCCCAGGATCAGCGGCCCCTGCCTGGTCCCAGCGGCCTAGTCGCCGCGCGACCTTCTGCCGCGCCGCCACGCTTCCAGGTCCTCCACTGCGCACCACCATTCCGGCAGGCCGCTTTCGTAGGCCGCCAGCCGCTCCGCCTCGTTGAGATGCCAGGCGGCATCGTCCATCCCGCTCATCGCCTGCGCACCGGGTGGCAGGGCTGCCTCCATCTCCCGCAGGCGCTGCGCCAGATCGCCCACGGGCGGCTCCATATCCTCCGCATCCTCTGCCAATGTGGAACACGTGGAACACAGTCCTGACAAGGAAACCGCGGCCCCCGCATCCCCGCTTTCCAGCGCGTGCACCGCATCATCAAAATCATGCTCCCCCAGCATCGCCTCCCCGCACGAAACGCAGGCCGCCGCGTCCTTCGCCTTCTGGTCTAGCCGCGCGAGATGGGCGAGCAGCAGGCGGGAATCGTAGCGTACCCGCGTGGCGACCTCCTCCCCGTGGTAGAACACCTTTTCCTCCACCCCGTTCATGGCGCGGTCCGCCAGCACCTGCTCCGCATGGTCGCGCGCGATCACCAGCGCCGCATCCCAGCACTGGCGAAACGCCGCAGAGGCCCGCCGTGCACGATAGGCCGTCTGCGCGGAAACCTGCACCGCCCGGCACGCAAGCCGCACATTGCCGTGCCCCGCCAGCGCCTTGCAGAACGCCACCTGCTTTGGCGGGGTGAGCAGATGCTGCGGGCCGGAGACAGACTGCACATGCGCAGGGCGCAGCGGGACGAGATTGGTGGTGTCGGGAACGGTGTGAACAGTCATGCAAGGCTCCTGCGTGGAGAGCACCGGCCGCCAAGGCGACCGCAAGGCCGAACGGCCGCCGCGCGGTGAGCGCGAAAGCCGGGCGAGCGGACGCGAATGCCGGCGTTTGAGGCTCAGACAAATCGAACCGCGCAGGAAGGCATGGCAGCGGGGCCGTAGGAAAGCCCTGCGTTGACAAGGGCCACCCGCGCCGCCGCGCCCGCGCCGCCGCATAGCAAATAGCAACATCCCACCCGAAGCATCCCGCCGCGCGTTCCACCCAAAGTCCCCCCGCCGCAGGCTGCAATCGGAAACCCGCACCATGTTCACCCAGCTAAACCCGCCGCTGCCCGTGTTTATCCTCGATCGCGGAAAGGGCCTTGCCATGGGCGTGATCGACTACGGACCGGAGCACAACCTGATCTGGGTAACCGCGCTGGACGACAGCGGCGAAATCTGGTGCGCGCCCAACCCAAAAGTGCGGATGCAGGGGAACTGGACGATGGGGCGTTGGACGCCTTGAGGGTCCCTAAGCGCCAGCTCATCGTGCTAAGAGCGAATGTCTCCGAGCAGTTTATCGAGGAATTTTTTCCGCGATACTTTGGCGTTCTTCCCAATCATGTTCTTGGCATACCAACGTATGACATTCTCCACCGGTACGACATATATTGGCACCTCCGGAAAAAGGGTAATGTCTGAGAGAACGAAGCCGTCAATGTCATCAAGCTTAGCAATGAATCCTTCCTCGTCGAAGAAGCGTCCCTTCCCCACTTGGGCCGAAGGGTTGAAGTAGACCCCTTGCCGCGTGATTGATCTGACCTCCCATTTACCTCCATCTGGATCCATCAGATCGTATCCCGCGCCCTCACTTGGTGCGAGTTCCCACCCTGGATGACCCCACTTGAGTCGGCGCTCAATGATGAATGATGCCCTTCGACCATCAGTCATAAATTCATGGACATCTTCATCTTCGACGCCAAAAGCCTCTGCCAATTTCTGGCAGTCGAACGAGATATAAAATTTGTCTTCCATGTTTCCTCCATTTTGGAGGAAACCCGCTAGAACGCGAATGCGCCCAACACAACGGATGCTACCGACGCTTCAGCAAAACAATCCGATTAGTATTCGTTCCTTTTGCGTTATTCCCCACGCCCCAACAGTTAGCAGTTTTCGTAAATTCTTGTTGATTGACCATCACGCCCAGACGCTCAAACGGCAGACCATCTGCGGCTCGCCAAACTGCTTCCTCTAAGAGAACCCGTCCATTGCGAACTTCGCCAACCTCAAAGGCAACGTGACCACCTCGGCGCAGAACGCGCGCTTGTTCTTTCAGGACTTGATGCACCATGTCTTGCCAGGCTTCCTCAGTCTTATGCATCGATATCTCGACCGCGGTGGTATTTATTCCGGCAAACCAACAGCGCAGCCAATTATCATCAGCATACTGGACAACATCCAAGAAAGGCGGCGACGTAACCGTGAGTGCAACTGATCCGTCAGGGATGCCCTTGAGATCATGCGCTGCACCAACAAGCAAATCGGAAGCGCAGGCAGTCTTTGGGACGCCAGATCGCAACAGAGAACGAGTCTTCTTAAGAATGATTGATGTTAGATCACGCAATGGGGGAATCTGTCTGCGTTTTTCGTTTATCCGCAACTGCCTTTCGACACTCACCGCTTGGTTGGGCGGCAACGAATATACTGAAAAAAAGCCTGCAGAATGCCCCGTGAGACGATTAATAGCGATCATTCGAATCCAGTCGATCGCAGGATCTGGCGCAGATTTATCAAGCGGAGCGTGTTTCAAAAGGTGCTCCCGCAAAACGCAAAGGCGACGCAATGTCTCGGGGTGATAGAATGCTTCAAGGTCTTTTCTGACTTCGACATTCCGCTCCCAATCTACCTCGGCCAATGCAAGTTGAACTTGATCATAGGATGGCACATTAAGCCGGGGACGGGTCAGCATTACTGACAGCGGATTGATATCATTTCCCGTTGCTTTCCGCCCCAGTAAGTGAGCTTCGACGGGCGTTGTGCCGCGACCCATGAAAGGATCAAGGACCACATCGCCAGGATTAGTGAGGCGTCGGATAAAAAACTCTGGAAGCTGGGGCTTAAAGCATGCCCGATAACTCACTTCATGGATTGAGTGAGCCTTACGCTGACCAGACGTCCAATACTCGTTGACGAAATATTGAATGCCGTTTGCAGTATAAGCCTGAGTCTTCTCCCCAAACCCATCGAATGTCTTGATTTTGTCGATGATCGACAAGTCTGAAGATTCTTCAGCAACCTCGTCATTGGCAAAAAAGGTTTCGAAATTTTCCAATGCGTTCCCGCCCAGTGGATGGCTCATTGTCTTGCTCCAGCTAACTTATCGATATTGGAACAGACCACGAACCAAAAAACAATTGCTTCGGCTATGGTTGCATCCATAATGGAGCAGGTTGCAAGCGGGACGCTTGAGCCAACTGTGGACCACTACCTATTTCAACAGCCGAGGCAAATTGCGCCGAATCCCGTCCAGTCTATCCTCGAAGCCCCCTTGCCCATATTGCTGTGCATATCGATTGATCTTCTCAATTTGATCGCCTGTGAGCGTCACGGTCGATGTCTTGCGGTCGAAGTTCCGCTGCAGCGATCTCAACAATGACTGAAAACCACCTTGGCCGCTCACTCGTCGCATCAAAGCCTCTGCCTCATTCGCGTTTAGTTCTGCCTTGAACGTTCCTCGCATACCGGTGTCCTCCATTTGCACCTGCTGTACAAGCCTCACTTCGCCGCCTGACGAGCCTTGACCGCGCCCAACATCGACTTCAAATAATGCCCCGTATAACTCCCTTCAGCCTTCGCAACCTCCTCCGGCGTGCCTTGCGCCACGATATCACCTCCGCGCACGCCGCCGCCGGGGCCCAGGTCCAGCACGTGGTCGGCGGTCTTGATCACGTCGAGGTTGTGTTCGATCACCACCACGGAATTGCCCTGGTCCACCAGCCGGTGAAGCACTTCCAGCAGCTTTCGCACATCCTCGAAATGCAGGCCGGTGGTCGGCTCGTCCAGGATATACAGCGTCTGGCCGGTGCTGCGTTTCGACAGCTCCTTCGCCAGTTTCACGCGCTGCGCCTCTCCGCCCGATAGGGTGGTGGCCTGCTGGCCCACCTTCACATAGCTCAGGCCCACCTCGTTCAGCATGTGCATCTTGTCCCTGATGGGGGGCACGGCCTTGAAGAATTCCTCCGCGTCCTCGATCGTCATGTCCAGCACGTCGGCGATGGAGAGGCCCTTGAACTTCACCTCCAGCGTTTCGCGGTTGTAGCGCTTGCCGTTGCATTCCTCGCACGTCACGTAGACGTCGGGCAGGAAGTGCATCTCGATCTTGATCAGGCCGTCGCCCTGGCACGCCTCGCACCGGCCGCCCTTCACGTTGAAGCTGAAGCGCCCCGGCTTGTAGCCGCGCTCCTTCGCTTCGGGCAGGCCTGCAAACCAGTCACGGATATTGGTGAAGGCGCCGGTGTAGGTGGCGGGGTTGGACCTCGGGGTGCGGCCGATGGGCGACTGGTCGATCTCGATCACCTTGTCGCAATGTTCCAGCCCCGTCACCTTGTCATGCGCGCCGGCCACCACGCGGGCGTTGTTCAGCGTGCGGGCGGCGGAGGCATAGAGCGTGTCGATGGTAAAGCTGGACTTGCCGCTGCCCGATACGCCCGTGATGCAGGTGAAGGTGCCCAGCGGCAGCGCGGCCGTCACGTTGTTGAGGTTGTTGGCGCGCGCGCCGTGCACCGTCAGCTTCTTGCCGTTGCCCTTGCGGCGCTTTTCCGGAACCTCGATACGGCGGCGGCCGGTCAGGTAATCGGCGGTGAGCGATTTCTTCGATTTCAGCACCTGCTTCAGCGTGCCCTGCGCCACCACCTCGCCGCCGTGCACACCTGCGCCGGGGCCAAGGTCCACCACGTGGTCTGCGGTGCGGATGGCGTCCTCGTCATGCTCCACCACGATCACGGTGTTGCCAAGATCGCGCAGGCGTTTCAGCGTTTCCAGCAGGCGATCGTTGTCGCGCTGGTGCAGGCCGATGCTCGGCTCGTCCAGCACATACAGCACGCCCGAAAGGCCGCTGCCGATCTGGCTGGCGAGGCGGATGCGCTGGCTCTCCCCGCCCGACAGCGTGCCGCTGGTGCGATCGAGGTTGAGGTAATCGAGGCCGACGTTGTTGAGGAAGCCTAGCCGCTCCACGATTTCCTTCAGGATGGCCTTGGCAATCTGGTTCTGCTGGTTGGTCAGGTGCTCCGGCAGCTTTTCGAACCATGCCAGCGCGTCGGCCACGCTGTAACGGGTGGGCTGGCTGATGTCGGTGATGCCATTGGCACCGGGGATCTTCACAGCCCGAGCCTTTTCGTTCAGGCGCGCGCCGCCACATGTTTCGCACGGCTGCGCGGTCTGGAACCTGCTAAGCTCCTCCTGCATCCACGCGCTCTCGGTCTGTGCCAGGCGACGGTTCAGATTGCCGATCACGCCTTCGAAGGGCTTGCTGACGGTGTACTGCTTGCGCCCGTCCTTGAAGGTGAGTGGCACGCGCTTGCCCTTGGTGCCGTAGAGGATGATGTCGCGATTTTCCTGCGAGATACTGTTCCACGGCGTGGTCAGGTCAAAGCCGAATTCCTTCGCAAGCGATCCCAGCACCTGCATGTAATAGGGCGAGGGCGGGTTGGACTTGGCCCAGGGCACCACGGCGCCCTTCTTCAGCGTCAGTTCCTCGTTCGGCACGACAAGTTGTGGATCGAACAGCTGCTTCTCGCCGATACCGTCGCACGTGGGGCATGCGCCCTGCGGAGCGTTGAAGGAGAACAGGCGCGGCTCGATCTCCTCGATGGTGAAGCCGGATACGGGGCAGGCGAATTTCTCGCTGAACACGATACGATTGGCGGGCAGGCCAGCGCCCTTCATCGCGCCGCCGCCCTCTGCATCGTCCTCCCGCCCCGGCACCACGCCATCGGCAAGGTCGACGAAGGCCAGCCCTTCGGCCAGCTTCAGCGCGGTTTCGAAACTGTCGGCAAGGCGCGTTTCCAGGCCTTTCTTCACCGCCAGCCGGTCCACCACCACCTCGATATCGTGCTTGAACTTCTTGTCGAGCGCAGGCGCTTCCTCGATGGCGTACATCTCGCCGTCCACGCGCACGCGGGTGAAGCCGGCCTTCTGCCACTCCGCCATTTCCCTGCGGTATTCGCCCTTGCGGCCGCGCACGACGGGGGCAAGAAGGTAGAGGCGCGTGCCCTCGGGCAGTTCCATCACCCGGTCCACCATGTTCGACACGGTCTGCGCCTCGATCGGCTCGCCGGTGGCGGGCGAATAGGGCACGCCCACGCGCGCCCACAACAGGCGCATGTAATCGTAGATCTCGGTAACGGTCGCCACGGTAGAGCGCGGATTGCGACTGGTGGTCTTCTGCTCGATGGAGATTGCAGGCGACAGCCCGTCGATATGCTCCACATCGGGCTTCTGCATCATCTCCAGGAACTGGCGCGCATAGGCGGAAAGGCTTTCGACATAGCGCCGCTGCCCTTCTGCATAGATCGTATCGAAGGCGAGCGAGCTTTTTCCCGAGCCCGAAAGCCCGGTGATGACGATCAGGCTGTCGCGCGGGAGATCGATATCGATCCCCTTGAGATTGTGTTCGCGCGCGCCTTTGACGGAGATTTTGGTAAGAGCCATAGTCGGTCCAAGTGGGGTGTTGCACGGCAGGAGTCCAGTGGGACAGAAGACTGTGTCGTCCACCCCGGTCGCCAACACGTCATGTTCACGCATTGTTCCCGACAGTCAAGGCCCGCGATTACATGTCCGGCGAGGCGGCGGCCTAGCGAATGCGACGTTGCGGCTTTGGCTCAGTCAGCTGCGACCCAGCGCCAGCACTTCGGCTCGCTCTCGCGCCATGTCCGCCCGGATCGGGTCCAGCACCGCGCGAACTTCGGGCAGGTCGCGTAAATCATCGTACAACGGATCGTCGCGCAGCAGGCCGAAATCGAGTTGCTCTGTCCCGACGAAGGGCCAGCCGAATTCGGGCAAGCGCTGCACCAGTGCACCGAACGTATCGCCGTCACCCGACACGGCAGCGAATTTCATCCGCCTCAGGACGATCCCAACCCAGTCCTTGTCGAGTTTTACCCATTCCGAAGTCGATTCCCGCAAGCTGGCCATATGCTGCCGCGCCTCAGCATCGCGCCCCTCCCGCCGCATGGCGATTATCAGGTATGGCACGAAGTCCGAGATTATCTCGTGACGAAAACCCGTCGTCCGGGCAAAGGCGATCCATTCCGCATGATCGGCAAAGCTTGCATCGTAAAGCGCCAGCAATTCGTCATGACGGCCGTTCGACAGATAGAGCGGCGCGGCCATCATCAGGAAATCGCCATCTGTCCATGGATCGCTTCCCAGCATCGTTTCGGATTGCAGCGCTGCGCGGCCGGGCAGTTCGCGGTTCACCAGCATGGCCATGGTCTCAGGCGGCCATCGGTTTTGGTAGGTCCCTTCCATGTAGCCGGGCGGCAATGCGAGAAGTACTTCCATCATGCGATATTGCTGCGTCACGCCATATCGGTGTTCCGCCGGGGTCATGATGGCTGCCGCCCTTCTCGTCAGCGCGAAATATTCCGAGAGGTCACCGTCGAGCCGTGCAAGGCGAGCCTCGGCCAGCAATCTCTGCGAGGGTGTGATGGCAGCCGCCAGAATGTCTCGCTCCATTCTCCGCGCCAGTTCAAGATCGCCGTATTCTGCTGCCACGCTCGATCCACCCCAGCCTGCGGGCCAAAGCGGATCGATCTCGATGATCCGGATCGAACTTTCGAGGGGGTTCGCGCGCTCGAACTGGAACCGGCGCTGAACTATACCAAGCCAGTACCATGCCTCGGAATCGCCTGAATCCAGCGCCACCGCACGTTGCAGGTAAGGCAGGGTATCCTGCGCACTTTCGCCAAGCTGACCCCTTACCTTGAGCGCTTCGATCGTGTCGGGATCGATTGCGAGCGCCCTTTCGGCAATATCCTTCGCGACCTCTCTCTGCGCCATCATCGCCCTGCGGTTTTCGGCGGGATAAAGGAAGTATGCCTTCGCCAGCCCGCCTATTCCTTCGGCGAAATCGGGGTTTCGCGCGACGACTTGCTCCAGCAGGTCGCGCGCGGCCTGACGCTGCTCCCTGCCCCGCCCCCTTATCAATCCCATCGCGGTGAGATAGATGCGATAATCGTCAGCCGAGGCATTTGGTGCCGCCGCGCTGGGCGATACCGGCCTCTCCAGCGCCGCCAGCAGCTGGCGCGCAACCCTGAGCGGCAAGGACTGGCCGCTGCCCGGCGCGCTGGCCAGTTCACCACTCCAGGCTTCGCTGCCATCGACTGTTCGGACCAGCCGCCCGGAGACAGATACCCTGTCGGCCGAATTTCCCAGCGTACCTTGCCAGACGAAATCGGTGCCCAGCGTGATGCCGATCTCTGTCGGCCCTCTTCCCTGCTCCATCATCTGCCGCGCGCTTTCGCTGGCTGTCACCTGTGTATTGGGGCTGCGTGCCAGCAAGCTTCTTATTTCCGCCTCCATCCCGGCGGCGTACAGCGGGTCGACGCCCTCCTCGATCGACAACGGCAGCATGGCGATGCTGACGGGTTCCATCTGCTCCGCCGGACGAGGCCACCAGGCTGCGGCGGCAAGCACGGCAAGCGCGAGCGCGACGGCTCTCAATATCCACGGTGGACGAGGGGCGCGACGCAAGGTTTCCGTCGGCGTGGCATCATCGCTGCCACCGCTATCGATCCTGTCGGCAGCCAGCAGCAGGCGATAGCCGATTTTGGGCAGCGTCTCGATCGTGACCGAATCCTCGCCAAGCTCGCGCAAGGCAGTGCGCAGCAGGCTCAGCACTCGGTTGATGGAGGCATCGCCCACGATGCGGCCATCCCAGCAGCATTCGAGAAGATCGTCGCGGGAAAGGATCGCCCCCGGCTGGCGGGCCAGTGCCACCAGCACCTGCATCAGCTTGGGCTCTATCCGCCGTTCCTCTTCGCCGTTGGAAATGCGCCGCAATGCCGGCTCGACGCAGATCTCGTTCAGGGTGAAAGGAGGTTCGTGCGCAAGGTCGATCTGACCAGGCAGCATAACCGTGGCATCCTGCACGTTCACTATCAATCCCCCGTCGGCGAGGTCGAACTCGCACTTAACGGAAAGTTACTTAGCACAAAAATTGGGCGGAAATGTGCAACAATCGTATGTTTCTAGCCATCATAAGGAAATCATAAGCTAAATATCATCGCCAATTGGTAGCGCCATAAGCAAAAAGCACTGCATTCAACTTGTCGTCCGACAGGGGACATTCAATTCCGACCAGCACGACAGGAGAATCCACATGACCAGGACACTCGCTTTTGCCGCCGCCGCTATCGCCGCGACCTTCGCCGCCTCGCCCGCCATGGCGCAGGAAGAACGCAGCGCTGAGGTATATTACGCCGACCTCAACCTCGCCGACGACGCCGGGCTCAGCCATTTCGATGGCCGCATCCGCGAAGCGATCCGCCGCGTATGCCGCTATGGCGCCACGCCTGACCGTATCGACCAGCAGGCGGAACAACGCTGCAAACGCGAAACCGGCGCGCGGGTTATCCTGGCACGTAACGAGGCCGTGCGCATCGCCCGCTCCGGTGAACGCCGCGATCCGTCGCTGGCCGTGCTGCGCATCGCGGCTGAGCAGCGGCACTGATTTTCGCAACAGATGCATGGCGTTCCAAACCGCCATGCGCGCAGGGTGCCGGGCCTTATGGTAAGCAAAGGTCCGGCACCCTTTTCATTCTGGGACAGAAGCCACCTGCGCAGTTACATGAATTGCGCAATCCGCCCTTCCCGCCGCATTAACGCGCGTTAACCGCAATCGCTGTTTCGGCCCGAAAAGCGGCGCCATGGCGCGAAACCTGCCGGATTTTATCCTGCAGGGGTGGTTCGTGGAATTTGCGTATATTACGCAATCGGCGGCCTTTGCCGGATAGGTCATCCCTCAACATCCCGGCGATATCATTTCCAGCATTCACAACGACTTGGACGTGAAACCTGGAAGGACCTAGGATGAAATTTTCTAAGACTACGATGCTTCGTGCAGTGATGCTGGCTAGTGCAGGCATGGCCGGAATGGCAGCCCCCGGCCTTTCGAAACCGGTGAAGGCGCAAGCGCTGCAGCCGGTGGTGGATGTATGTACCGGCATATCGCTGGATGATTCCGTTCTCACCGATATCCTCACCACCACGGTGGTGCCCACGGCAACCGGTGTGGAGAGGCTCTTCGACGAGCTGATCGACCTCGAACTCACGGTCGGGCTGCTCACTATAGACCTGCTCGACATTCCCGATGTGGATCTCGGCATCGCGCAGACGACTTCCGCCATCGCATCGGGCGACACCATCTCGCTCCAAGTGCTGGACGAGAACGGCAACATCGTTTCGCCCGGTGACTGCAACATCACGGCAGACGGCTACGCGTTGAACGACGCCGCCGGCCTTGCCATCGGCGGCAACCAGATCACGGGCCTTGGCGGCGGACTTGTAGCTTCTGCAGGAGAGCTGGACGCCATCGCGCTGGGCAACAACGCCTCAACTGCGGCAGGTGCCACCGGCGCCATCGCGCTGGGTACCGACGCCAGCGCTACTGCTGCGAACAGCGTTGCGCTGGGCGCAGGATCGGTGGCCGATCGCGGCCCGCAACTGGGCTATACCCCCACGCTGATGACCGGCACGTTCGATTCCGTCGGCTCCGTCTCGGTCGGCGCGGCCGGCGCCTTGCGCCAGATCACCAATGTCGCTCCGGGCTCCGCGCCCAGCGATGCAGCGACGGTGGGACAGGTTCAGGCAGCCATCGATTCGGTTAACGGCGCAGTAGCCAACGCGGTGCAGTATGACAGTGCCGCCCAGGACAGCGTGACGCTGGCCGGCACAGGCGGCACAGTCATCGCCAATGTAGCGGATGGCGAAGTCAGCGCGGCCTCCGATGAAGCCGTCAACGGATCGCAGCTTTTTGCAACGAACCAGCAGGTTGACGCCAACACCGGCAATATCACCAACCTGCAGACCGACGTTACGGCCAACACCACGGCCATCGGTGATCTGGAAGTCGACGTTGCGGCCAACACCACCGCCATCGGTGATCTTGAGGTCGACGTGGCAACGAACACCACCGACATCGCAGCCCTGCAGGATAGCGCCGTCATGTATGACGATGCCGGGAAGACCAGCATCACGCTGGAAGGCACAGGCGGCACCACGATCACCAATGTGGCGGCCGGAACGCTGGACGCAGCCTCCACCGATGCGGTGAACGGCAGCCAGCTTTTCGCCACGAATCAGCAGGTCGCCACCAACACCGTTTCCATCCAGAACAACGCCGATGCCATCGCCGCCATCAGCACCACCGGTGATCCGCTGGGCGTCGCCTATGACGATACCTCGCGCTCGCAAGTTACCTTCGACGGTGCCGACGGCACGGTGCTGGCCAATGTCGCGGCGGGCGAAGTCAGCGCCACGTCAGACGAGGCGGTGAATGGCAGCCAACTGTTCGCCACCAACCAGGCGGTCGACGATCTCGATGGCCGCGTCACCACGAATGAAGGCGATATCGTGTCGCTGGACAATCGGGTGACCGTCAACGAGACCGACATCGCCAACCTCGATGGCCGCGTTACGACCAATGAAGGTGACATCGTGTCGCTGGACAACCGGGTGACCGTCAACGAGACCGACATCGCCAACCTTGATAGCCGCGTGACGGTGAACGAGGGCGACATCTCGGACAACAGCACCTCCATCGCTAACCTGGACACCCGAGTAACGGTGAACGAAGGCGATATCTCCGACAACACCACGTCCATCGCCAATCTCGATGGCCGCGTGACCGTGAACGAAGGCGATATCACGGATAACCGCACCTCCATCGCCAATATGGATGGGCGCGTGACGGTGAACGAAACCGCCATCACAAATGTGCAGCAGCAGATCGCCAACGTGCCGGTCGGCTATGTGGACGACGACGACACCAGCACATCGAGCGATACGGCGACGAACACCGCCGCCTTCGCCAGCGCTGATGGCGGGGCCGTGCGGGTAACCAATGTGGCACAGGGCAATGTGGCGGCCGGTTCCACCGACGCGGTGAACGGCGCGCAGCTTGCCGCCACCAATGCCGCTGTCGCGATGAACCGCAGCGACATCGACGACAACACCGCTGCCATCGACACGATCAACACCAACCTGCAGGGCAGCACGGTGGTGGCGGTGCAATACTCCGATCCCGCCAACCCCACCCAGTCAAATGGCGGCGTCATAACCAATGACGTGACGCTGGTGGGTGCCAATGTCGCAGAGCCGGTGCGCCTTCACAACGTGGCCAATGGCACGCTGGCAAACGACGCGGTCAACCTTGGGCAGCTCCAGTCCGGCCTTGCCGGGGCGATGAGCACTTCGATGGCCTATACCGATCAGCAGTTCGGCCTGCTTTCCGACGGGCTCGATCGCCTCTCCTTCGATCTGGAGGAAGCGCGTGACGAGGCCTTTGCAGGCACCGCCGGAGCGATGGCCGTTGCCGGTATCCCGCAGACGATGGAGCCCGGACGCTCGATGTTCGGCGGTGCCATCGGCCACTACCGCGGCGAGACCGCCTTCGCGATCGGCGTTTCCACCACCTTCAACGATGGCAAGGCCGTGGTGAAGGCGGGCGGCACGCTGGATACCGATGGACGCGGCGGCTTCTCCGCCGGGGCCGGGTTCAGCTTCTGATCCACTAGCCACGCAAACATCCGCCCGCGCCCTGTTCTCCCTGTGACTTGGTGCGGGCGGGAGGGCGCGGGCGGACTTGCATTGCACGGCGCTTTCGCAGGCGGCATGATGGCAGCAATGTCGTCACGCCGCCTTTTCGTCGCCCTGCCCCTGCCCGAACCGATTGCAGAGGCCATGCTGGACTTGCAGGAAGGCATCCCCGGCGCGCGGTGGCAGGATGCGGACAACCTGCATGTCACCTTGCGCTTCGTGGGAGAGATAGACAGGCACATGGCCAGCGACCTGGAAGCGGCGCTGGAAAGCGTTCTCTTTGCTCCCTTCCAGCTTTCCATCAGCGGGGTGGGCCACTTCGAAAGCGGCAGGGGCAGGCCAAACGCCATCTGGGCGCGCGTCGCCCCGTCCGGCGATCTGGACGAATTGCAGATGCGGGTGGAGATGGCATGTCGCCGCGCCGGACTGCCGCCGCTGACCCGCAAGTTTATCCCGCACATCACGCTGGCGCGGCTGAATTCGGGCAGCGGACCTATTGGCGATTGGCTGCGCCAGAACGGCGCCCTGTCGCTTGATAACTGGCAGGTGGACGGGTTCTCCCTGTTTGAAAGCGACCTTACCCCGAACGGCGCGATCTATACCGAGATCAGAAAGTTTCCCTGAAAAACGCTCGTCTTTTCAGTTGTTTCGTTTCCGCGCTTCTCACGCAGTCGCGATCCCCGCATCCCATGGACCGGACGTGATGCGGGACGAAGCGTGGACCGATTTGCCCCGCGCCCCGTTAATAAGGTGAAACGATACACGGCGTGTCGACCGCTTTTGCACGACGAAAAGCATAGATCGCCAAAACCTTTAGGATTTCCATGTCGCAATCGACAGCAGAAGAAGCCCCCATTGAAACGGAACATATAGCCGTGCGGACCGATCCGCGTGACGGATCGTCTCATCCCCCCAGCCCCAATCCGAAAGCCGCCAGCGGTTCAGGAAGCGAATTGCTTCCAGCCATGCGCTGGATGCGCGGCGAAATGGTGAAGGAATTCGTCCGACGCCTGCGCCGCAAATCCAAGACAGAGCGTGGCAATTCCCTCCGTGGCCGGATGCGCAAGCGCAAGACAGCGCTTGCCATGTCCGCAGCTGTGATGGGTTTCAGCACCGGCGCGGTGGATGTTTCGGCATACGACCCGCAATATTCGATCAGCTTTGCCGATCTCGACCCCACCCAGCAGCGCGTTCATGCACTTGACCTGCGGGTCAGCGAAACGATGAAGGAAGCGCTCGCCGAGGAAGAAGGCGTGCGCCTCGTGGTCTACCGCGATGTGGCAGGCTATCCCACCGTTGGCGTTGGTCACCTCATCACCCCGGAAGACGGCCTGCGTGTCGGCGACCGCATCACATACGAAGAAGCCATCGCATTTCTGGAGAAGGATCTGGAGAAGGCCGAAGATGGCGTAAAGCGTCTCGTTGGCGATCTCCCGATCTACCAGCATGAATTCGACGCCCTTGTGGACCTTGTCTACAACGTGGGTGAAGGCAATGTTTCGGAACGCGAGAGCCCCCGCCTTAACCGGGCGATTGCCAGCGCCGATTACGATAGCATCGCGGCTGAACTGGAGTATACGACAGCAGCCGGATCGGTCGCACGCGGACTTCAGTATCGCAGTGAACGCAGGCAGTCGATCTTCATGGAAGCTGCCTACGAAGATCCCCGCGCTATCGAAGTAGACCAGTCTGGCCGCGTAACCGCCTGACACCCAGGATTGCAACGCGCCGCAACTGGCGGCGCCGCAGATTGAACAATGACTGCAGATAATTCCCGACTTATGCCAAGACCCGCCCCGGCCTGTATCGTTGCCGCGCTGGCGGGTCTTGTCATGCTGCCCGCATGCTCGGCAGAGGAACCCATGCCGCTCGACGCCACGGGCGAACTGGATATTCCCGCCGAAGCGGGCGCTGCTGCCGTCAACGAGGCGGAACGCGATTGCCTGCTGGTGGTGTGGGAACAGCAGACCCAGCCCGACCGCGAATTCGACCGCGCGAACGACGTTGCCGAGGGCGGCCTCATTTCCTGCGCCACGGGCACGAGCGCCAGCCAGTACGAGGCGGCACTTTCCCGCCTGCGCAATGCCGCCACCGGAAACGATCGCAATGCGCTGGTAAGCGAACTCAGTATTCCGCTGCTCTATATCGATGCGCAGGGCAATCGCCGCGACCTGGCGGATACCGATCTGGCGGATCGTGGCTTCGACGAGGTTTTCTCGTCTGACATGCTGGCGCTCCTGAGCGACCTCGATATCGACGACATGACCGTGGTGCCCGACCAGGGCGGGTTCTTCGAACTCGGGGCGGTGTGGCTCAGTCCCGGAGAGCCGGGCGGAAGCCCGCGTCTGGTGACGATCAACCGGCAGGCACTGGCCGAAGCGGCGGCGAACCAAGACACGGAAACCTCGTCCTGACACAAGCGTTCAGGCTGCTGGCAGCTTGCATCCTTATAGAATATCCACCAAGTTTCATCAGCAACGAAATTGACAATCCAATCGCCCGGTGTTCCGGGCACCATCTCACCAATCCAAGGAAGAGACGCCCGAATGCGCAAATCCGCCCTTTTCGCCACCACCATGATCGCCACGCTGGCCAGCGCCTGCACCACGATGGAAGACACTGACATGAACACTGCTTCCAACCTGCCCGGCACGGCCGAGTACAATCCCGAGATCCCGGAAGCGACCAGCGTCTTCGCCGAACCTTCGCCGCTGTTCATGCACGCGCCGCAGTTCGATCAGGTTTCGGATGACGACTGGCAGGGCATCATCGAGGAAGCGATTGCCATCCAGATCGCCGAGATGGATGCGATTGCCAACAATCCCAACCCGCCCACTTTCGCCAACACACTGGTGGAAATGCAGCGTTCGGGCCAGGCCTTCTCCCGCGCATATGGCGCGTTCAGCCAGATCGTTTCGGCCAACATCAACGATACGATCGCGGCCACCGACGAGGATCTCGCCCCGAAGGTCGCGGCGATGAGTGACAGCATCTATCTCAACCCCAAGTTGTTCGAACGCGTGAAGGCCGTCTACGACAATCGCGCTGCCATGGCGATGACGCCGGAAGACGCGATGCTGCTGGAAGTCACCTATAACGATTTCGTGCACAGTGGCGCGCTGCTGGGCGACGATGCGCAAACGGAACTTCGCCAGATCAACGAGCGTCTTTCCTCGCTTTCCGCGCAGATTTCCCAGCGCATCACCGCCGGGCAGAACAACGCCGCGATCTTCGTGGACGACCGGGCCATGCTGTCCGGCCTTTCCGAAGGCCAGATCGAGGCCGCAGCATCGGCCGCCGCCGACGCGGGCCGCACTGGCGAATTCATGCTGAATGTCAGCAACACCACCGGCGTGCCGCAGCTTGCCCAGCTCGACAATCGCGACGTGCGTGAAATGCTCTACAAGGCCAGCATCAATCGCAACCAGTCCGGCGAGGCGAGCACGCTGCCGCTGATTCAGGAAGTGGTCTCGCTGCGCAACCGGCGCGCCCAGTTGTTCGGCGAACCCAGCCACGCCGCATGGCAGATGTATGATCGCATGGTTTCCGATCCGGCAACCGCCATCGGCTTCATGTCCGAAATGGTGCCTGCGCTGCGCCAGACGCAGGAACGCGAGGCTGCGGTTCTGCAACAGCGCATCGAGCAGGACGGCGAAACCTTCACCCTCGCCCCGTGGGATTGGCAGTATTACGCATCCAAAGTGCGTCAGGAGCGCTACGCCCTCGATAACGAGGAGATCAAGCAGTACTTCGTGGTGGAAAACGTGCTGGAGGACGGCGTGTTCTACATGGCCGGCCAGCTCTACGGCCTGACCTTCGAAGAGCGCACCGACATCCCCACCTATCACCCTGATGTGAAGGTCTACACCGTCTATCACGATGGTGAGGAGCAGGCGCTGTTCTACTTCGATCCGTTCCAGCGCGAGAGCAAGCGCGGCGGTGCGTGGATGAGCAACTTCATCGAGCAGAGCCATCTGCTGGGCCTGAAGCCTGTCGTCACGAACACGCAGAACATCGCCCCGCCCGCCGAAGGCCAGCCGGCCCTCGCCACGTGGGATGACGTGACCACCATGTTCCACGAGTTCGGCCACGCGCTGCACGGCATCTTCGCCGATCAGCAGTACCCCTCGCTCTCGGGCACCAATACCGCGCGTGACTGGGTGGAATTCCCCAGCCAGTTCCACGAGAATTTCGCCGCCGTGCCGGAAGTGCTGCAACGCTACGCCCGTCACAACGAAACCGGCGAAGTCATTCCCGACGAGCTGATCCAGGCCATCGACCGGTCCAGCAAGTACAACCAGGGCCACAGCTTCGGCGAGGTGATCGCTGCATCGCTGCTGGACATGGAATGGCACTCGCTCGACCCGAGCCAGCCTGCCCCGTCCGATGTCATGGCTTTCGAGGCAGAAGCGCTGGAGCGTATCGGTCTTCGCAGCGACCTGGTGCCGCCGCGCTATCGCACGCCGTACTTCCGCCACATCTTCGAGCATGGCTACGATGCAGGCTATTATGCCTACACCTGGACCGAAATGCTGCACCACGATGCCTACAGCTACGTGGCGAACAATGGCGGCATGACCCGCGAGATGGGCGACCGGATCGTGAACACCTTCCTCGGCCAGGGTCATTCCAAGACCTACGAGCAGATGTTCCGCGATTTCACCGGCCGCGATCCGCGCGTGGAGCCGCTGCTGGAAGCCCGCGGCCTGATCCCGTCGGATGACAACGTGGAAGGCGTAGATGGGGCCGAGGGCGCCGTGTAACGCTGCAACAGTAATTTGATTGGGGGCCGTCGGAGCGATCCGGCGGCCTCTTTTCGTTGCGGTCAGAGCTTTCCGCGAAGCCTGAGCGACCTTCTGTTCAGAGCCTCCAGATCGGCCTTTCTCGCAACCGCATCCTCTCCCAGCGCGATGGCATCGTGCAGAAGGTTTTCGGGGGCATTGCGATATGCCGGCGGCGCGATTGCCTCACGCCACGGACGGTTGCACACATTGTCGAGCAGGATGCGCTGGAAACAGTGATCGAGATGGACGGGCCAGCCGCGCTGTTTGGCAATCGCGGGCATTTCCTCCCGCGTCAGGGCGAGCCAGCGCGCCTCAAGAGTCTCCCGCCCGCTCATGATCCCGTCACCAATGCCCGCTTCCCAGCGTCCCCCAGCCAGCGTGCATCCACCGACCAGACACGCGCGATTGTGGCGACATCCAGTGCCTCTTCGGGCTGGGCGTCGTCGACGACGCTTCCTTCGTCCAGCACCAGCACACGGTCCGCGTGGTTCATCGCCACGGCCAGATCGTGCACCACCAGCACCACGCCCACGCCATTCTCGGCCTGAGCGCGCAGCACTTTCAGCAAGGTGAGCTGGTGCGACAGGTCCAGCGCGGCCAGCGGTTCGTCGGCGAGAATCCAGCGAGGGGTCCCTGCCAGCACGCGGGCCAGCAGCGCGCGCGCCTTCTCGCCTCCCGACAGGGTGGAGACGGGCCGCTTCGCAAAATCTGACATGGCGGTGGCCGCCAGGGCGCTGGCGATGGCAAACTTGCCCGCATCGCCATGCGGCAGGCGGCCAAGCGCCACCAGGCTGGCGACGGAGACATCCCACGCCACCTGACCCGATTGCGGGAGATAGCCGATGGCCTGCGCCCGTTTGCGCGGCGCCAGGGCGGCCAGTGGATCGCGATCCAGCAACACCTCTCCCGCATCGACATCCAGCAGGCCCGCCAAAGCGGCCAGCAGGGTAGACTTGCCTGCCCCGTTCGGGCCGCAAATGGCTGTAATCTCGCCATGCTTCAGGGCGGTGGTGACATTGTCCAGCCGATTGGCAATGGTGATCGCGCGTGCTTCCAGCATCATGTCAGCCCCCGGCGCATCCGCAGCAGCAGCATCAGGAAGAACGGTGCACCGATCAGGCTGAGCGCGATGCCGAGGCGCAGTTCCGTCACCAGCGGCAGGATACGGCACACCACGTCCGCCACCAGCACCAGCAGCGCGCCCGCCAGTGCACTCGGCACGATCACGCTGGATGGCCGCTTGTCCGTCAGCGGACGCACGAGATGCGGCACGATCAGGCCGACGAAGCCGATGATGCCCGCCACGGCCACGCCGCTGCCCACGGTAAGGCCGGTGCCCAGCACCAGCAACGCCATCAGCCGGGAGGGACGAACACCCAGCGAACGCGCGGCATCTTCGCCCAGGGTCATTGCGTCCAGATCGCGCCCCGCCAGCCACAGCAGCGCAAGGCCCGCCAACGTCAGCGGCGCGGCCAGCATCACGTCTGTCCAGCTACGATCGGTCAATGCGCCCATCAGCCAGGTGACGATGCTGCTCATGGCAAAGGCATTGGGCGCAAGGCTGATGGCGAGCGAGGTGAGCGCGCCTGCAAGGCTGGCGATCATCATGCCCGCCAGCGTGAACAGCGCGATGCCGCTCGCAGGGCTGCTGGTGCGGCCCGCGATCAGGGCCAGCAGGGCCATCGCCCCGCCCGCGCCCACCAGCGCGAACAGGGGCAGCAGGATTGCACTCGCCACGCCAATATACAACGCGGTCACCGCGCCAAGTGCTGCGCCCGGCGCAATGCCGAACAGGCCGGGATCGGCCAGCGGATTGCGCAGATAGCCCTGCATCGCAGCGCCAGCCGCGCCCAGCCCCGCACCGATCACCACCGCCAGCACGGCGCGCGGCAGGCGCAGTTCGGCAAGGATGGCAGCAGCGTTGGGCGTCACGCCCGGGTCCACCCATACGCGGCCTGCCAGCAGGGACAGCGGGATCGCGATGATCAGCAGCGCGGCAAAGATCAGGTTCGCGCGGCTCATTGCGCGGCTCGCCTGATCTGGGTGAAGCGTTCCAGCGCACGGGGGATCGTGGGGCCGCCGCAATAGAGCAGCGACGATGCCAATTCGTGCCGCTGCGTGGCCGAGGCAAAGGCCAGCGCGGGATGATCGAAGGCGTCCTCTTCACCGGCCGTGATGACCACTTGCGGCGGATCGGCCAGCACCTCCTCCAGCGGCAGATAGGCGCCTTGTCCCAGTCCGCGCGCGGCGGAATGGCTGGCAAAGCCGGTCTGCTCCAGCAGCGCGCCCGCCAGCGAAGCCTCGCCCGGCACCAGCCCGCCCTGTTGCCACAGCAATGCGGATACAGGCTCCCCCTTCCAGCGGTGCGCCTGCCAGCTATCCGCTATCCTGTCCGAAAGAGCATTCGCGCGGCCTTCGTTGCCGGTAACATCTCCCAGCGCCTCGACCTGCGTAAGGCTTTCGTCCAGCGAACCGGCGATACCCAGCACCTCCACCGCGATACCCGCCTGCTCCAGCGCGCGCCTGGTGGCTGGCTGGATGAAGGCATCGGCCACCACCATGTCCGGCGCCAGTGCCAGCACTTCCTCCGCCGTGCCGCCGGTGCTGGCGTACCGCCGCGCATCGTTTGCTGGCATGGAACTGGCGCGTGGATCGTGACTGTAGTGGGAGATGGCGAGCAACTGCCCCGGTGCGGCAATTTCTGCCAGGATGGCATCGGCGCACGGGTTCAGGCTGACAATGGTGGGATGCGCGCCCCGCGCGTGATCCGGCGGCGCGGAACAGGCCGTCAGCGCGAGCAGCAGGGCGAGTGCCGATTTCACAGAACCAGTCTCACAGGGCGAACCGCGCGCCGACATGCGCGCCCGTGCCCGGCGTGCCGTATCCCGCGGCGGTCTGATATTGCTCGTCCCACAGGTTCTCCACCCTGCCGAACAGCTGCACCCTTTCGCTTACGTCCCAACTGGCCCTGACGGTGAGCGTTTCGTAACCGTCCAGCCGCACCGTGTTGGCAGCATCGTCAAAACTGTCCGATACGATGCGCAGATCAGCGCCCAAGGTGAGGGCGTTCAGCAATTGCCACTCGCCCGTAATGGTGGCGGCGTGACGCGGGCGGCGCGCCAGCGTCAGCCCCGTATCGCGATCCTGCGTGTCGGTAAGGGTATATACCGCGCCCAGCATCACGCTTTCCGCGGGCCGCGCCCAGACTTCTGCCTCCACCCCGCGAGCGCGGGTACGGGTGACATTTTCATAGGTGCCGAAAGGCCGGTTCGTGCAGATACCTGCGCTCTGGCCAAAACAGCTGACGAAGGCGATCTGGTTGTCGGTGTTGCGCTGGAACAGCGTCATCGCGCCGTAAAGCGCATCAGCCGCGCGCTGGCCGTAGGCGATGCCCAGATCGAAGCTGGTGCTCTCTTCCGGTGCCAGCGCCAGATTGCCGAAATCGGAATAGAGCTGAAAGAGGCTCGGCGCCTTGAAACCTTCCCCGATGCTGGCGCGCAATCGCCACTGCCGGGCGAATTCGTAACTCACATCCGCGCCGAAGCTGACTGCCGTGCCGAAATCGGCGTGGTCGTCCACCCGTGCGCCGATATGGCCGGAGATGGCGTTGTACTCGATGCCCGCCTGCGCATAGGCGCCCGTGGTGCGGGTATCCGCGCCCGCGTCTGACCCGGTTTCGTAGCTGGTCCACTCGTTCTCCGCGCCGAAATTCAGCAGCAACGGGCCGATGGGCCGCCACTCGCCGCGCAGTTCCAGCCTGTCGGACCGACCCTGGCTGGCGAACGTCTCCGCGCCGCCGCCATCGAGATTGTCGCGGTCGGTATCGGCAAAGCTGTAAGCGCCGGAAAGGAACAGCGCGCCTGTATCGTACACCGCGCCGGTGGAGCCTGTAAGCTGGCGGGTGGCCTGCGTTTCCGCCGTATCGGCCAGCAGGAAACTGGGCGCGGGGAAACCGTCTATCTCGAGGTCCCCTTCGGCATATCGGCTCCGGGCGAACACCTCCAGCCGATCGCTGAAGTAATAGCGTGCGTGGCCGTTCAATGCCCATTGCTCGAAACCGTCAGCCTCGCTGCCCTCTTCTGCGGCGGAGATGCCATCTGTTGAGAACCACGTGCCCGAAAGGCCGAGGAACCCTGTATCGGGATCGCTGATCCCGCCCGAAAGCGCGGCGCTTGCCGTGTCGCGCGCGCCATATTCGGCGTGCGCGCGCAGCCCGCTTTCGGCCCTGGTGGAGGCGACCAGTACGCCGCCGATCGCATCGGACCCCCAGATGGTGGAATTGGAGCCGCGCAGGATTTCCAGCTTGCCAAGATCCAGCGCCAGCAGCGTGCCGAAATCGAAGCCGCCTGCCGGTGCGGAAGGGTCTGCCACGCGCACCCCATCGATCACGGTCAGCACCTGCTCCGCCTCGCTGCCGCGCAGGCGCACGCCGGTGAAGCCGCCTACGCCGCCGTTGCGGGTAAAGGTTAGGCCCGGCGCGCGCTCCAGCACGCGGGTGAGATCAGCGCCCTGCACGGCCTCGATCTCTTCCGTGCCGATCACGGTGACGGCCTGGCCGGTATCCTCCACCTCGATCCGGGTGCCGGTGGCGGTGACGGTAATGCTCGCCTCGTCCTGCTGGGCCACGGCAGGGGCCGAGACTGCGAAAAGGGAAACGCCGAAAAACAGGTATTTGTACACGAAACCTCCATTCAAAAAGCGAATGCCGCTCATGACGGAGGGAGCGCCGGCAAGGGCGCTCTCCCGCTGGCTGTCGGTACACCCCGCCCGATAGCGTAAGCGACTGTCGCAGGCAGGTCTCCTGGCTTCCGGATCATCGCTTCCCGCTCGCCTTCCCACCCCCTGAAACCAGGCGGCAGTGGCTTTTGAGCGGATCGCTCCCCGGTCACAGTTGCGGGGGCAGCGCGGGATATTCACCCGCTTCCCTCTTAGATCCGCCCATCAAAATAGGGACGGATAACCCATGACGTCGCCGCCCCAATATGCGTCCCGCGCCCTCAGCGCAATGGTGATGCGGCTGCGAAGGATGGTTAACGCGCCGGTAAGCGGCGTCCCTTCCCGGGACGCTGCGATATGCGGTGATGATCGGGCACGGACTTCGCCCTAGGGGCCCCGTGTGGAACACCCCGCCAACCTCACCCCGCAACAATTGATTGCCAGAAGAAGACGTCAGCGCAAATCGCGCCGCGCATTGATATTGCGGCGGATCGGCGCCGTTGCGGCCATGCTGGCTGTGCCTGCTATCGCTGCGGAAACGACACTGGCCCCCCGCATCGCGCAGGCCCCTGCCGCCGGGGTGGAGCCGATGGGTTTCGAGACCCCGGGAGAAAGCTTTCCCGGCTCTGCCTTCTATTACCTTGACGATGCGCCTGCCGCGAACCCGGCGTTCGCCACCCGGGATGTTGAGATTGGCAACGCGGCCCCGCTCGCTTCTTACCAATCCGCATCTGCGCAATCGGGTGTGACCGCCGCCGCCATGGTGGCACGCGGATCGGGGACGGACATCATGCGCGCGCAGGAATGCCTGACGAACGCCATTTATTACGAAGCCGCCAGCGAATCCGAGGCAGGCCAGCGCGCCGTTGCGCAGGTGGTGCTGAACAGGGTGGCGCATAGCGCGTGGCCGGGCACGGTATGCGGTGTCGTGTTCCAGGGATCGGCGCGGCGAACGGGGTGCCAGTTCACCTTCACCTGCGATGGCTCGATGGCACGTCGTCCCTCGCGCGGGGGATGGGAGCGCGCCTCCCGCGTCGCCCGGTCCGCCCTGGCAGGAACGGTTTACGCGCCAGTGGGCCTTTCCACCCATTACCACACGCTGGCCGTGAACCCCTATTGGGCACCCACGCTGGCGCGAACCGCCGTGATCGGTGCGCACGTGTTCTATCGCTGGCCCGGCGCGGCAGGGGAACGCGCGGCCTTCACCTTTGCCCACAGCGGCGGCGAACCTGCGCCCGGCAACGCACCCGTGCGCGCCAGCGGGCCGGACCCGGTAGCCATGGCCAATGCGCCGACGCTGTCAGCCGTTCCGCAGTATGAGGATGCAGCAACTCCGGCTGCAACACCGCCGGGCGAAGCAACCCCGGCACCGCAACCTGCCGACAGATTGCCCGCCTCGGGCCGGGTGCGGCGCGAATACGAGAATGCCGGACGCTGGATCGAGCGGCCCTGACGGCAAATGCCCAAGCTCCTGTGAACGCATGAAAATTCACGGGAAAGATTTCGGAAACCATCCCTTCCAACCTTCGCTTAGCGCAGCGTTGCTATCGTCCTACCTGTCGCCATGCTGCGGCCTGTTGAACGAGTGGAACCTGCCCCCCGATGCCCATACGATTTGCCGCCTCGCTGAAACGCGGTCATTGCAGGATGACGCGCTATCAGGCCCGATCCTTGCAACTGCGACCGGCGAACGACAATTTTGGCAAGCGGGTGGAAAGCAAACACCTGCACGCAGCCCTTCGCCATTTCGCACAATACGGCCTTGCCGCAGCGGATCATGCACGCCAGCAGGCACTGGCAGCCGCGAACGGCGGCGACCGGGATACCTTCGAATGGTGGCTGGAGATCTGCCGCGCGCTGGACCGGCGCATGGCCGGTTGCATCGACAGATCCCTGCAAGCCGAAGCCTGACCGCGCCAGCCGTTCGCCGCGCTGACGCCGCCGCGTCTTCATCCCAGACATAACTGCGCAAAACTGTTTCCCCCAGCCGTGCTGGATATGGGAACCTTTCGTGCCGGGCGGCGTCATTCGCAGGACAATCCAACAGCAAACAGCGGCGTTATTGATACTGCGAACTGTTTGCAACAACTAGTTGATTTCGCGGTTGCAATGCGGCTTTGTGCCGCCTAGGGCGACCGCATCGATTCCGGGTGGCGTGTCTCGCGTGGGCGCAGGACCGCTACCATTGGCAGGCTGAGGCGCCCGAGCAAGGACAAGAGGCTCTCCATGGCACGCAAGAAAATCGCCCTAATCGGCGCCGGCATGATCGGCGGCACCCTCGCCCATCTGGCGGCGAAATCGGAAATGGGCGACGTCGTCCTGTTCGACATTGCCGAAGGCATGCCGCAGGGCAAGGCGCTGGACCTGTCGCAGTGCGGCCCCATCGAAGGCTTCGATTCCAGGATCACCGGTACCAATGACTATGCCGATATCGCCGGTGCAGACGTGGTGATCGTGACCGCAGGCGTGCCGCGCAAGCCGGGCATGAGCCGCGACGATCTGCTGGGCATCAACCTCAAGGTGATGAAAGCCGTCGGCGAAGGCATCAAGAACAACTGTCCCGACGCTTTCGTGATCTGCATCACCAACCCGCTGGATGCAATGGTGTGGGCGCTGCGCGAATTCTCCGGCCTGCCGCACAACAAGGTCGTCGGCATGGCGGGCGTGCTCGACTCCGCGCGTTTCGCCACTTTTCTGGCGTGGGAATTCGACACCAGCGTGAAGGACGTCAACGCATTCGTACTGGGCGGCCACGGCGACACCATGGTGCCCGTGCTGTCCTACTCCACCATCAACGGCATTCCCGTGAAGGACATGGCCAAGATCAAGGGCGTGGACGAATCCCGCCTCGACGAGATCGTGGACCGCACCCGCAAGGGCGGCGGCGAGATCGTGGGCCTGCTTGGCAACGGATCCGCCTATTACGCCCCCGCCACCAGCGCCATCGCGATGGCCAAGGCCTATCTGGGTGACCAGAAGCGCGTGCTGCCCTGTGCCGCCTATCTTGAGGGCAAGTACGATGTCGACGGCCTCTATGTCGGCGTTCCCGCCGTGATCGGTGCCGATGGTATCGAGGGTGTGATCGAGATCGACCTTTCGGACGAAGAGAAGAACAACCTCCAGGTCAGCGTCGATGCGGTCAAGGAACTGCTCGAGGCTTGCAAGGGTCTGGACGAAAGCCTGAAGTAAACCCGTCGCCCCGACGAAAGTCGGGGTTCTCGTGCCGCAAGGGTGCGACATAAGCTGAGAGAGATCCCGCGCAGCCGGGATGACGAAAGGACGATCGATGAGCATCCTCGTAAACAAAGACACCAAGGTCATCACCCAAGGCATGACCGGTAACACCGGCACCTTCCACACGCAGCAGGCGCTGGATTACGGCACCAAGATGGTTGCAGGCGTCACGCCGGGCAAAGGCGGTTCCGAACACCTCGGCCTGCCGCAGTTCAACACCGTGCGCGAAGCCAAGGAAGCCACCGGCGCCACCGCCACCTGCATATACGTGCCGCCGCCCTTCGCGGCTGACGCTATCCTGGAAGCCATCGACGCCGAAATCGAGCTGATCATCACCATCACCGAGGGCGTTCCCGTGATGGACATGGTTACGGTGAAGCGCGCGCTTTCCGGCAGCAAGTCCCGCCTGATCGGCCCGAACTGCCCCGGCGTGCTGACGCCGGAGGAATGCAAGATCGGCATCATGCCCGGCTCCATCTTCAAGAAGGGCAGCGTGGGCGTGGTCTCCCGCTCCGGCACGCTGACGTACGAGGCTGTGCACCAGACAACCGCTGTCGGCCTTGGCCAGACGACCGCCGTCGGCATTGGCGGTGATCCGGTAAACGGCACCAATTTCATCGACGTGCTGGACCTGTTCCTGGATGATGACGCCACCAAGTCGATGATCATGATCGGCGAAATCGGCGGCAGTGCCGAGGAAGAGGCCGCCGAGTTCATCAAGCAGGAAGCTGCCAAGGGCCGCCGCAAGCCGATGGTCGGCTTCATCGCCGGTCGCACCGCCCCTCCGGGCCGCCGCATGGGCCATGCCGGCGCCATCGTATCGGGCGGCAAGGGCGGCGCGGATGACAAGATCGCGGCAATGGAAGACGCAGGCATCCGCGTTTCCCCCTCGCCCAGTGAACTGGGCACCACGCTGGATGCGCTTCTGAAAGAGCTGGCGTAACCGCCAGTCTTCCAGCGTCTCAAGGAGAGACCCATGGGTAAAGAGCCGGATAATTTCCTCCCCGAACTTCCTTCGCAGGAGGGCGCACAGCCCGGCCCTTCATGGGGCAATCCGCGCTGGCCGCTGACGGATGACGCGGGCGACTGGTCGCAGGCCATGGACCCGACCGACATGGTCGCCGAGGTCAAGAAGTCTGCCGCCAAGTCCGGCCGGCCGACCGATTCCGCCAGTATTGAGGCGGCGGCGCGCGATTCCATCCAGGCCATGCTGCTGATCCGGCTGTACCGTGTTCGCGGGCATCTGGGCGCGAAGCTGGATCCGCTGGGTATCTCGCACAACCACAATCCCGAGGAACTGAGCCTCGCCTGGCATGGCTTTGCCGGGCAGGAGGACAAGGAAGTCTTCGTCGGCGGTGCCTTCGGCTTCGAATGGGTGAAGGTTGGCGAACTCTACGAGGCGCTGCGCAGCACCTATTGCGGGCATGTTGGCCTGGAATACATGCACATCGCGGACACCGAGGAACGCCGCTTCCTGCAGGACAAGTTCGAGAGCCCCGAAGACACCATCCAGTTCACGCCCGAGGGCAAGCGCGCCATCCTGAAAGCGGTGATCCGGGGCGAGGAATACGAGAAGTATCTCGCCAAGAAATACGTCGGCACCAAGCGTTTCGGCCTTGATGGCGGTGAAGCCATGATCCCCGCGCTGGAGGCAGTCATCAAGTATGGCGGCTCCACCGGCGTTCGCGAGATCATCTACGGCATGGCCCATCGTGGCCGCCTGAACGTGCTCGCCAACGTGATGGCGAAGCCTTACCACGTGATCTTCCACGAGTTTTCCGGCGGCAGCGCCAACCCCGATGACGTGGGCGGTTCGGGCGATGTGAAATATCACCTCGGCACCAGCACCGATCGCGAGTTCGACGGTATCAAGGTCCACATGAGCCTGGTGCCCAACCCCAGCCATCTGGAAGCGGTGAACCCCGTGGTGCTGGGCAAGACCCGCGCCCAGCAGGCCTTCCGCGACGATCTGGACAATCACCAGCAGGTGCTGCCCGTGCTGATCCACGGCGATGCGGCGTTCGCCGGCCAGGGCGTGGTGTGGGAATGCTTCGGCCTTTCGGGTGTGCGCGGTTATTCCACCGGTGGCTGCATCCACTTCATCATCAACAACCAGATCGGCTTTACAACCAGCCCGCAGTTCGCCCGTTCGTCCCCCTACCCCTCCGACGTGGCCAAGGGCGTGCAGGCACCGATCCTGCACGTGAACGGCGACGATCCCGAAGCCGTGACGTTCGCTTGCAAGCTGGCCATCGAATACCGCCAGAAGTTCAAGCGCGACATCGTGATCGACATGTGGTGCTATCGCCGCTTCGGCCATAACGAGGGTGACGAGCCCAAGTTTACCCAGCCGCTGATGTACGACGAGATCAAGGCCCATCCGCGCGTTTCGGAAATCTATTCCGAGCGGCTGAAGGCCGAGGACGTGCTTGAAGAAGGCACCGCGCCCGACATGCGCGCCGAGTTCATCGCCCATCTCGACGAGGAGTTCGAGGCAGGCAAGAATTACAAACCCAACGAGGTGGACTGGTTCGCCGGCCGCTGGAGCGGGCTGCACAAGCCGGCCGATCCTGAAAGTGCGCGCCGCAACGTGCACACCGCGATCGAGAAGAAGCTGTTCGACAGCCTGGGCCGCACGCTCACCACCGTCCCTGAGGATCACCAGATCCACAAGACGCTGGGCCGCGTGCTGGATGCCAAGCGCGAGATGTTCGAAACCGGCGAAGGTTTCGACTGGGCAACGGCGGAGGCTCTGGCCTTCGGCAGCCTGGTGACAGAAGGCTTCGGCGTGCGCCTTTCCGGACAGGACTCCGGGCGCGGCACGTTCAGCCAGCGCCACGCCATCTGGATCGACCAGAACAACGAGAACAAGTACATCCCGCTCGCCACGCTGCCGCATGGCAAGTTCGAGGTGTACGATTCCACTCTCAGCGAATTCGGCGTGCTGGGCTTCGAATACGGCTTTGCCCTTGCCGATCCCAAAACGCTGGTTCTGTGGGAAGCGCAGTTCGGCGATTTTGCCAACGGCGCGCAGGTGATGATCGACCAGTTCATCGCGGCGGGCGAGGTAAAGTGGCAACGCGCCAACGGCATGGTTCTGCTGCTGCCGCATGGTTACGAGGGCCAGGGGCCGGAACATTCCTCCGCCCGTCTCGAACGCTTCCTGCAATTGTGCGCGAACGACAATATCCAGGTCTGCAACATCACCAGCCCGGCCAATTACTTCCACGTGCTGCGCCGCCAGATGCTGCGTCCGTTCCGCAAGCCGCTCGTCATCATGAGCCCGAAGAGCCTGCTTCGCCATCCAAAGGCGAAGAGCGATGCCTTCCGCTTCCAGGGCGATCATCATTTCCAGCGCATTCTTTCGGACAAGACCGAGATTGCCGACGAGAATGTTCGCCGCCTGGTGCTGTGCAGCGGCAAGGTGGCCTACGACCTGATGGAAAAGCGCGACGAGGAAGGCGTGGACGATGTATCCATCGTGCGCGTGGAGCAGCTTTATCCCTTCCCGGGCCAGCCGCTGGCAGAACGCCTGAAGCGCATGACCAACCTCGAGGAAGTGATCTGGTGCCAGGAAGAACCGCACAACAACGGCGCATGGTTCTTCGTGCAGAACCGCATCGAGGAATCGCTTACGAAGGCCGGACATACGGGCATGCGTCCGCACTATGCCGGCCGCGAGGAAGCGGCATCGCCGGCTACCGGTTTTGCCAAACGCCACCAGGCACAACAGGAGGCGCTCGTCTCCGTCGCCCTGGGCCTTTCCGAACGCGGCAAGACCGCCGCCGTGCGCAAGTCGCGCAAGTAGAAGCATAAGCAGCCAAGGAACGCTAAGTCATGGCAACCGAAGTAACAGTCCCCACGCTTGGTGAATCGGTCACCGAAGCCACTGTCGGCGAATGGCTGAAGCAGCCCGGCGACAGCGTGGCAGCCGACGAGCCCATCGCCAGCCTGGAAACCGACAAGGTGGCGGTGGAAGTCCCCTCGCCGGTGGCCGGTGTGCTGGCCGAATTCGCTGTCGAACTGGGCGCGACCGTGGAAGTGGGCGCGGTGATCGCGCGCATTGAAGAAGGCGCGGAAGGCAAGTCATCCTCCCCTGCTCCGGCGGCTGCAAAATCCGACGACAGCGCCGCCAAGGAAAGCGCCAAGGAAATGGAAAAGCTGCCCGACGATGGCGGCAAGTCCGGCGGCGATGCCCCCACCATGTCCCCCGCCGTGCGCCGCGCGGTGCTGGAACACGGCGTGGATCCCACCACGATCAAGGGCACCGGCAAGGATGGCCGCCTGACGAAGGAAGACGTGCTGGCCGCTGCCAAATCCAGGGGTTCGGGCGATGCAGCGCCCGCCCCGTCATCCTCCCCCGCACCCGCCGCATCCGCCAAGGGCGAACGCCGCGAGGAACGCGTGAAGATGACGCGGATGCGCCAGACCATCGCCAAGCGGCTGAAGGGCGCACAGGAAGAAGCAGCCCTGCTCACCACGTTCAACGATTGCGACATGACCGCTGTGATCGAGGCGCGCGAGGCGTACAAGGAGACCTTCGCCCAGAAGCATGGCATCAAGCTGGGCTTCATGTCCTTCTTCGCCAAGGCTGCCGCACTGGCGCTGAAGGACGTGCCATCGGTCAATGCCCAGATCGAGGGCGACGAGATCGTGTATTACGATTACGTCGATCTCTCCGTCGCCGTATCCGCGCCCAATGGCCTGGTGGTGCCGGTGGTACGCTCCATCGACCAGATGAGCTTTGCCGAGATCGAACTCGCCATCGCGGATTTCGGCAAGCGCGCCAAGGCGGGCGAGCTGACCATGGAAGACATGAAGGGCGGCACCTTCACCATCTCCAACGGCGGCGTTTTCGGATCGCTGATGAGCACCCCCATCATCAACCCGCCGCAGTCGGCAGTGTTGGGCCTCCACCGCATCGAGGATCGCCCCGTCGCCGTGAACGGCGAGGTGGTGATCCGCCCGATGATGTACCTGGCGCTCAGCTACGATCACCGCATCATCGACGGCCGCGAAGCCGTGACCGCGCTGAAGATCATGAAGGAAGCGATCGAAGATCCGATGCGGATGCTGATCGACCTTTGACCCCAGGATTGATCCCATGTTGAAGCGATCTGCCTTTCTTTCCTTCTGCGTGCTATCACTTGCAGGCTGTGACGCTGCCCAGGATATTGCGGGCCCCGTCATCGAGGGTGAAGTACGCAACCGGATCGTGCAGCAGTGCCAGCAGGCTTCTGAAAGCGCGGGGATTGTCGCCGCCCGCGTAAGCGAGGTGTGCGAATGCACCGCTGATACCTATGTGAACGACCCGGACCTGACGATGGACGATGTTAGCACCGAGCGTATCGAAGCCATCATCAACGAATGCGCAGCCAGCACCGACGCACCGGTAGAGGCAGCAGATCAAACGACGCCAGCGGAGTAGAAACGTGGCTGAACACAATTACGATTACGACGTCCTCATCATCGGTTCCGGCCCCGGCGGCTATGTCGCGGCCATTCGCGCCGCGCAGCTGGGCCTGAAGACCGCCTGCGCCGAAAGCCGCGAGACGCTGGGCGGCACCTGCCTCAACGTGGGCTGCATCCCGTCCAAGGCCATGCTGCATGCCTCCGAGTATTTCGACGCGGCCAGCAACGGGACGATGGAGCACATGGGCATCGAGGTCAGCCCCAAGCTTAACATGGAAAAGCTGCACGGCCAGCGTATCGAGGCGGTGGACGGCCTTACCAAGGGCATCGAGTTCCTCTTCAAGAAAAACAAGGTGGACTGGAAGAAGGGCCATGCGAAATTCGTCGATGCGCACACCGTCGAAGTCGGCGGCGAGAAGGTTTCCGCCAAGGAAGTGGTGATCGCCACGGGTTCCAGCGTCACATCCCTTCCCGGCGTGGAAGTCGATAATGCAAAGCACGTCGTGGTGGATTCCACCGGCGCGCTGGAATTGCCCGAAGTGCCGGAACACATGGTGGTGATCGGCGCCGGCGTGATCGGTCTGGAACTGGGCAGCGTGTGGCGCCGTCTGGGCGCGAAGGTCACCTGCGTCGAGTTTCTGGACGAGGTGCTGCCGGGCATGGATGCCGATGTGCGCAAGGAATCGCGCAAGATCTTCAAGAAGCAGGGCATCGAGTTCAAGCTTTCCACCAAGGTCACCGGCGTATCGGTGAAGGGCAAGAAGGCCACGCTGACACTCGAACCCGCGGCCGGCGGTGACGAGGAGACGATGACGGCCGACTGTGTGCTGGTGTCCATCGGCCGCAAGCCCAACACCGACGGGCTGGGCCTCGATGCCATCGGCCTCGACACCAACGATCGCGGTCAGATCGAGGTGGACGGCGAATTCCGCACCAGTGTCGAGGGCGTGCGCGCCATCGGTGACGTGGTGCCCGGCCCCATGCTGGCGCACAAGGCCGAGGATGAAGGCATCGCCGTTGCCGAATGGATCGCCGGAGATACCGGCATCGTGAACCACGATGTGATCCCCAGCGTCGTCTACACCCTGCCCGAAATCGCCGGCGTCGGCTTGACGGAAGAGCAGGCCGTGGAGAAGATGGGCGGTGACAAGAAGGCGGTAAAGACCAGCAAGTTCCCCATGATGGCCAACAGCCGCGCCAAGACCAATCACGAGCCCGATGGCTTCGTGAAGATCATTGCCGAGGCCGAGAGCGACCGCGTGCTGGGCGTATGGGCGATTGCCAGCGTCGCCGGCACGATGATTGCCGAGGCTGCACTGGCCCTGGAATTCGGCGCGACGTCAGAAGATATCGCCTACACCTGCCACGCCCACCCCACCCATGCGGAAGCCATGAAGGAAGCTGCGATGGGCGTTCAGGGCAAGCCCATCCACGTCTAGCGTGCCGCTACGGGATCGCTTCCCGGCGCTCCTTGCGCTCGCGATCCCCGTGGTGGCGGGCGCGCTGTACATGGCGCTGGCCGGGGCACCATCGCATTATCCGCTCGTCAATCTGGCGGCTTTGGCGCTGGTTGGCCCGTGGATCCTGTTTGGACGTGGACCGCATACCGCCACCAGTCGTCATCTGCTGGCCATCGCCTGCGTGATGCTGTTGCTCGCACCCCTGGCCATCAGCCCCGCACTAACATCGATAACCGGCGACAGCGTGCGTCGCTGGTTCCCCTTGGGACCGTTGGCCGTGCACACAGGCATGCTGGCGACCCCTGCGCTAGGCATGCTGGCCGCGCGCAATCGCACGCTTGCCGCTCCGCTGCTGCTGGCGGGCATCGGCGCGGCCTTCCTCCAGCCAGACGCGGCCACCGGGTTTGCCCTTACCCTTGCCGCCGTAGGGCTGCACCATGTCACCAAGGACTGGAAAGTCGGCCTCGTCGCCATCGTCGGCTTTGTTGCGTCACTGATGATGGCAATGCGCGGGGAACTGCTGCCGCAACCCTTTGTCGAACGCGTGGTGGTCGAGGCAGCCGGCGTCAGCCCGTTTCTCGCCCTTGCGCTGGGGCTTTCGCTGGTTGCTGCATTCGTGCTGGTGCTGCTCGCCTTGCCGTTCGACCGGGCCAAGAGATTTACCCTTGCGGGGCTGTTGTTCGGTTTTGGTATCACCGCCATGATGTCGAGCTACCCCGCACCGTTGATCGGCTATGGCGCAGCGCCCATACTCGGCTTCGGCATTGCCTTTGGACTACACAGGATACCGCAGAGATGAGCACGCTTTCCCCCTTCCACCTCGCCTTCCCCGTCGACAATCTGCAGGCCGCACGCGAATTCTGGGGAGAGGTGATGGGCTGCACCGAGGGGCGTTCCAGCCAGGACTGGTGCGACTTCGATTTCTACGGCCACCAGATCGTGGCACACCAGGCGCCGTCCATCGTCGCCAAGGCCGGGCGCGGCACCAACGCCGTTGATGGCGATGATGTGCCGGTACCGCACTTCGGCATCGTGCTGAACATGGATGACTGGAAGGCGCTTGCCGAAAGGCTGATCGCCAAGGGCGTGGCTTTCGACATTCCGCCCCGCGTTCGCTTCGAAGGCCAGCCCGGAGAGCAGGCGACGATGTTCTTCCGCGATCCATCGGGCAATGCCATCGAGATGAAGGCCTTTGCCGACCGATCAAAGCTGTTTGCCAAGCAATAGCGCCGCGCTTATCGCGCCAGCATGATTCGCCGGAACATCATGCGCAACTTCGCCCGGTGGCACATCTGGCTCGGCTGGCTGGTGGGCTTGCCGCTGCTGATGTGGACGGTAACGGGCCTGGTGATGGTCTGGAAGCCGATCGATGAAGTGCGCGGCACGCACCTGCGGGCCGAAATGCCCGCTCTGGATACCGGCGATCTGGTGATGCCGCGGACGAATGGCCCTATCCAAAGCCTCTCGCTGCAAAGCCTGCCGGATGGGCCGGGCTGGATCGTGGTGGAGGAAGGCGGTGCCCGGTTCCGCTATTCACCCACCACTGGGCGGCTCTACAACCCCGTGCTGGAAGGTGACGCGCGCGCCATTGCAGAGGCCGCCTATGCAGGCGATGCCGCGCTGGAAACCGTCACCTATTTCCCTGCAGACAGCGCGCCCACCGATTTGCGCACCCCGGTGAACAGCTGGCAGGCGCATTTCGCCGACGATACCAATCTCTATATCCATTCGCAGACCGGAGAGCTGCTGGCCGTGCGCAGCGGGTGGTGGCGGATATTCGATTTCATGTGGGGTCTGCACATCATGGATCTGGAAACGCGCGAGGACACCAGCCATCCGGTGTTGATCGCTTTTGCCATGCTGGGCGTGCTTGGGTCTCTTCTTGGCATCGCCCTGCTGTTTCGCCGCAGGAAGGCACGGGTGAAGGCATGATTGCACCTGTTCTTCCCCCATTTCTGGACGTGGGCGGCACGGCGGTGTTCGCTCTTTCGGGCGCGCTGCTGGCGGCCCGGCTGAACCAGACGTTCGTGACCTGTGCGTTCTTCGCGCTGCTGACCGGCGTTGGCGGCGGATCCGTGCGCGATGCCATGCTGGGCGTGCCCGCTTTCTGGCTGCGCGATTTCTGGGTGGTGCCCGTCATCCTCACCATGGCGCTGATCGCGTGGTTCACGCCGCGCAAGTGGTGGGAGGGAAGCTGGCTGGAATGGGCCGATGCGGTGGGCCTTGCGCTGTTCAGCACGCTGGGCGTGGCGAAAGCGCTGGCGTTCGACGTTGCGCCGCTGGCCGCCATCATCCTTGGCATCGTTACCGGCTGCGTGGGCGGCATCGTGCGAGACGTGATCGCGGGCGTGCCTTCGATCCTCATGCGGCCTGAGCTTTACGTGACCGCCGCCGCGCTATCATCGTCCCTGTGCGGAGTGATGATATTGCTGGGAATGCAGCAGGGCTTGGCAATGGCAATTGCCGCGCTGGCAGGTTTTACCCTGCGCGGCGCGGCAATGTACTGGAAAATAGAATTGCCCGCCTATTCGCGGGAAGTCAGCGACTAACGCGCGGGCTGCTCGAAATCGGGAGCCTGCGCGGTAGTGTAGCGACCATCGCTCTCCCACCCGGCGTCGTCTTCTTCTACGTCCACATTGTCATCCGGCTGCCAGTCTTCGTCGTACCCTTCTTCACCGGGAAGCGGACCGCCCGGATAAGCAGGGCGCGGCGTGGCTACCGTCGTCCGGGTATTGGTCGTCACCGGCGCGTCCTCATAGCGGTATGGCTCATCAGCCGCTGTGCGTGTGGAGGCGCGTGCATTGCGATAGGCGGCGTCGGAAAGCTGTCCGGCGGCTGATGCGGCCGGTGCTTGCGAGAAAGCGGTCTGTCCGTAATCAATACTGCGAACCTGGCCCGCATTGTCGATGAAGCAGGTCCAGCGTTCGCCGTTTTCCAGCAGGCCGGAGACATCCCAGCCGCGTGCGGAGCGATCCGCCCGGTCGACGCTTTCTACGCGGCTGTCACGATATTCTACCTGGTCCACGCACATGTCGACGGCAGATTCGATGCCACGGCTTTCATAATCGCGATCCCTTGGATCATCATAGCGCACGCGCTGACGACGGTCGTGATCCCGATCCCGGCTGTTGTTCGAAGACCCTAAGATCGCGGCCAGTGCGCCCAGCACCACCACTCCTGCCACGACATCTCCGGCATCGATGCCGCGATTGCGGTTACGGTGATGGCGATAGGGGCGGTAATCGCGATGGCGGCGCCACTGGTTCGCCTCGCCAGCATCCACGGGCAGCACCTGTGCATCGGCGTTAACGGAAGCAGCATGGGTGGGCATGTCGAGCGCGGCGGCGGGCGTGGCTGCCATCGAGAGCGCGGCAGCCATCGCTGCGGCGCCGGCAAATTGCGAAGAACGGAATGTCATTCGTGGTTCCCCCTGGAACTTCGTTGTGAAGATGTGCCTAGGCAGTCCAGACTGACTTCAGTCTGAACCGCCCGGCATGTTTGTCTGTGTTGGATGCGATCAAAGGCCGCGAATGCCGTCGATATCGATATCGGTCACGCGGCCCCTGCGAATGTCGCAGCTGAAGCGGCCTTCGTCCCAGCCATCGTTGCGATACCCGCGGCGATAGTCGCCACGGCCACGCCAGCGGCGGTTGTCGCGATAGCGATAGTCATCACGGACGGCGATCCGTCCCTCGACCTCGAAACCGCGGCGCTCGCGGTCAACATCGCGAATTTCGTAAACCTCTGCACGGCTGCCGGTGCGGCGCTGCGCATAACGTTCCACTTCGCGGACACATTGTTCGACGGCATAACGGCCATTGTCATAGCCCCCGCGGTAGCTTCCGCGGCGATCACGCCTGTCATAGCGATCGTTGCGGTCGTAGCGGTAATCCCGATCGTAGCGGTCGTTGTTACCGGAAGAAAAAATTGCGGCCAGGCCACCAAGCACCACGGCACCGGCAATCACTTCGCCTGCGGAAATGCCGTTGTCACGGTCGCGATAACGATGGTCGTCAGCCATTGCGGGAGACGCCGAGGCCACAGCCATCGCACCAGCGGCGACTGTTCCGAGCGTGCCCTTGGCGAGAGCTTTCTTAATGGACTTCATGGGGTCTCTCCTCTTGTCCGGGTGACGGGATTGCCACCTGTGATTGAGGTTATAGGAGAGACCCCGTGAGGCGATGCTGAACTCGCGCGTTATTTTCCGTTCAGGAAAGGAGTCCTTTATCTGAACGCTTAATTCTGCGGCTCAAGATCGGTCCAGTAGGCAAGGAACGCTGCAATATCAGATGCTTCCTCGATGGCCTTGTCCGTCGGCTTGCCCGAACCATGGCCAGCACGGGTCTCGATACGGATAAGCTGGGGGCGATCGCCCAGTTCAGCTTCCTGCAGCGCGGCGGTGTATTTGAAGCTGTGGCCCGGCACCACGCGATCGTCCGTATCGGCGGTCGTCACCAGCAGGGCGGGATAATCCGTGCCGCTGCGAATGTTGTGATATGGCGAGTAGGCCCGCAGGATGCGCCAATCCTCTTCGCGATCGGGATAGCCGTAATCGTCCACCCAGTACCGCCCGGCGGTCCACTGGTCGAAACGCAGCATGTCCATCACGCCCACGGCGGCATTGCCCGCGGCGAACAGATCGGGCCGCTGATTGGCAACGGCGCCCACCAGCAGGCCGCCGTTCGATCCGCCCTGAATGGCGAGGCCGTCTTCCGGCGTCACGCCCTCTTCGATCAGGAATTCACCAGCGGCAATGAAGTCGTCGAATACGTTCTGCTTGTTGGCGCGGCGGCCGGCGTCGTGCCAGGCCTTGCCATATTCACCGCCGCCACGAATGTTGGCGAGCGCGAAGGCTCCGCCTGCCTCCACCCACGCCAGGCGACTGGTGGAAAAGCCCGGCGTCAGCGAGACGTCGAAACCGCCGTAGCCGTACAGGAGCGTGGGAACGGCCTCTCCGCTTGCGGCAATATCGGCACGGCGCATGATGAACATCGGCACGCGGGTGCCGTCCTTGCTTTCATAGAACCGTTGCTCGACCACGAAATCGTCGGGATCGAAGCTCAGTTCAGGCTCTGCGAAAACTGTGCTCTCGCCGCTTGCGACATCGTAGCGATAGATGGTGGCGGGCCGGTTGAAGCTGGAGAAGCTGTAGAACATCTCCGTGCTATCGGGATCGCCGTAGAAGCCGCCAGCGCTGCCAAGGCCCGCAAACTCCATCTCGCGTACCAGATCGCCATCCAGCGTGTGGATGTATGCGGCAGACGATGCGTCCTCCAGATATTCGAGCACCAGATGCCCGCCGACGATGGAGGCGCTGGCAATCGGCTGATCACGCTCGGCCACAACCTCGGTCCAGCCAGCCTGCGTATCGTCCATGTCGATGGACAGCACGCGATAGAGCGGCGCGCCCTGATTGGTGCTGAAGAACAGGCGGGAACCGACCGAATCGATCAGGCTCCAGCTGTTCTCGAAACCGGGCACCAGCACGCGGGCATCCCAACCGCTCGAAAGATCGATCACGTTCACTTCGTAACGCGAATCGGTGCCGGTGGATGACGTGGTGACCGCCCACCGGCCATCGCTGGTGGTCTGCGCGGTATGATTGCGCTCAGGGTGATCGGGCGTGGCAAACACCAGGCGATCTTCGGACTGCTGCGTTTCCAGCGCGTGATAATACACCGCCTGGTTCATGTTCAGCGCCTGAAAATCCTCGCCCTCTTCCGGCTCCGGAAAGCGCGAATAGAGGAAGCCATCTTCCCCGGCCCAAGCCAGCGAGGTGAACTTGGCCCAGCGGATATCCTCGCTCAGCTGCTCTCCGGTCTCAACGTCCAGCACATGCAGGATGCGCCAGTCCGTGCCGCCGTCCTGCACCGAGTAAAGCAACTTGCTGCCATCGGGGGAAGGCACCCACCCGCCAAGTGCGGTCGCACCGTCGTCGGCCCATTCGTTGGGATCGATCAGCAGGCGCGGCTCGGCATTCAGGCTGTCTCGCACATAAAGCGGCGACTGGTTCTGCAGGCCAGAATTGCCGGTGTAGAAATAGCGCCCGCCGCGCTCCACAGGCACGGAGAACCGCTCGAAATCGTAGAGTTCGCCGATACGATTGGCAAACCAGTCACGCGCGGGCAGGCTCGCCAGATAGGCATCGGTGACGCCGTTCTGGCGTTCCACCCAAGCGGCCACCTCTTCGCTGTTGCGAACGTCTTCTTCCAGCCAGCGATAGGGATCCGCCACTTCTTCGCCGAAGATTGTTTCCACGACATCGCCCTGGCGGGTTTCCGGGTAATCTGGTGCAGTCATCTGCTGCGCACTAGCGGGAATGGAAGCGGTGGCAAGCAGCGTCGCTGCTGCAATCAATGTGCGTTTCATGCGACCTCGTATCGGTGACTGAGCGAATTAATCGTTTCAACCGATACTTGGTAAGAAACACGGACGATTGCAATCGCTTATCGTCGCTATTCCTCTAAAGCCGCCAGAACATCGCGCGTATAGGCGGCAATATTAAATCCCGATCCGCCGGCCGGGTCTTCCCCGCGCCGCACGATCACCAGGTTTCTGCTGGGGATCACCACCAGATACTGCCCACGATTGCCGCGCGCAGCGAAGGCATCGTCGGGAATGCCGTCAAACCCGCTCATGATCCACCATCCCGCACCATAGCCCCATTCGCCATCCGGCTGCGGGCCGCTGGGTGCCGATACGTATTCGGCCCAGCCTTCGGGCAGGATACGTTCGCCATCGGGAGTCACGCCGTCGTCCAGATATAGCTGGCCGAGCCGCGCCAGATCGTGCGTGGTGGTCCATACCTGGCTGGAGAGGACGTAGTCTCCCTGCCAATCGGTTTCTGCAACGGTGTGCGGCATTCCCGCCCTGGCGAAGAATGCGGCAGGCGGATTGTCTGCAAACCCGTCCGCAATGGCGGCGACCGCCATCAGCGTATCGTTATTGGCATAGCGCCAGAAGGTGCCGGGAATGTATAACAGGGGCCAGTTCGCGGCCCGTTCTGTCACGCTGGTGCCTCCGTGATACAGCGGATCGGTGCGGCTACCGGCGGTGTCGGAATAGCGGCCCGTGGCCATGCGCAGCGCCTGGTCGATGGTGATCTCTGCGCGGGGGTCGCCCTCGCCCAGGCCAAGGCCGGCAGGATCATCCACGCTCACCTCGCCCCGCTGCACAGCGGCGCCCACCAGCGTTGCGGCGATGCTTTTCGCGACGGACCAGGTGCGCTGGGGCACATCCGGCCCGAAGTTGTCGGCGTACACTTCCTGCACCAAATTGCCGTCCTGCATGACGAGAATGGCCGTGGTCCGCGCGTCTTCCCCGTAAAGCTGCCCGAACACGCGCCCGGCTACGGTTGCAAGCTCGCCAGGGACAGTGCCAGCCCGCGCCAAGGGTTCTGGCGATTCGGCTTCCACCGCGAGCGTCGTGTTCGTGGACAGTGGCAGCGCTGCACCGATCGGCAGCAGGTGGCACCCCGCACCTGCATCGTGCACGGCCAGACGCGCCGGCATATCCTGCGCCCACTCCACTTCCACCCGTTCTACCCGGCTGGTCGTGCGTGAATAGCCATCGGCGCTGCTGAGCGTTGCGGCCTCTTCAATGTCGTTCGCCTGCCCCTGCCTCACGATGCGATAGGAAAGGTCGGACACGATCTCGTCCAGTGGAGCCTGAATACCTGTCAGTTCCCATTCCATCACGCTTTCGGGTGTTCGGGCCGTGCCGTTGCGCTCCGCATTGGCGATGGCGCTGCACAGGAACAGGGCCTTGTAACCAGCGGCCAGCGCGCGATCGTAGCGCGTATCGAGATCATCCTGCGATTGAGCGGCGACGGGTATGGGGGCGAAAAGCAGCGAAAGGGCTGCAAGCTTGGCTATGCGGATCATGGGCGGGACAATGCCAGCATTCACGCAAAAGAAAAGGGCCGCCGGATCGCTCCGTCGGCCCTTTCCTTGTTCGGTTACGAGCGCTTACGCGTCCTCGTATTCGTCCTCGGTCATCACCGGGCCGCTGTCCTGGCCCTTGGCTTCCTCGTCGCGGTCCACCAGTTCGATGTAGGCGATGGGGGCAGCGTCGCTGGCGCGGTAGCCGGCCTTGATGATACGGGTGTAGCCGCCTTCACGATCGGAGTAACGCTCTGCCAGCGTCTCGAACAGCTTCTTGAGCTGCGCATCGTCCATCAGGCGGCTCGCCGCCAGGCGACGGTTGGAAAGGCCGCCACGCTTTGCCAGCGTGATCAGCTTCTCGACGTAGGGACGCAGTTCCTTGGCCTTGGCCGTGGTGGTCAGGATCTGCTCGTGCTTGATCAGCGCAGCAGCCATGTTGCGGAACAGCGCGGTGCGATGCTGCGACTTGCGGCTGAGCTTACGGCCGGAAATACCGTGACGCATAATTCATACTCCAGTTCGAAGAGGGCCCGTTTTACGGAGATGCCCAATGCAGGCCGGAAGACGGGGTCCGGCCAAATCCCCTGTTGGCAAGTTAGCCGAGCAGTTCCTGCTCCAGCTTCTTGGCCATTTCCTCTATATTCTCGGGCGGCCATCCGGGGATGTCCATGCCCAGGCGCAGGCCCATGGAAGACAGCACTTCCTTGATCTCGTTGAGCGACTTGCGGCCGAAATTCGGCGTGCGCAGCATCTCGGCTTCGGTCTTCTGGACCAAGTCGCCGATATAGATGATGTTGTCGTTCTTGAGGCAGTTGGCCGAACGCACCGACAGTTCCAATTCGTCCACCTTCTTGAGAAGGTAGCGGTTGAGCTGGTTGGTGTCGCTTTCCTGCGGCTCTGCGGCAACACCGATCATGGTGCTGGAAGGCTGCGGAATGCCATCCTCGAAGTGGACGAACAGGGTCAGCTGGTCCTGCAGGATGCGCGCCGCATAGGCGATAGCATCTTCAGGGGTGACGGTGCCGTCGGTCTCGATGGTCAGCGAGAGCTTGTCGAAATCCAGTTCCTGGCCAACGCGGGCGTTCTCGACCTTGTAGCTCACCTGCTTGATCGGCGAGTAGAGCGAGTCCACCGGAATGAGGCCGATCGGCGCATCGGCCGGGCGGTTCTGCACTGCGGGGGAGTAGCCCTTGCCGGTGTCGGCGGTCAGTTCCATGTTCAGCGTGGCACCTTCGTCGAGGTGGCACAGTACGAGGTCCTTGTTGAGCACTTCGATATCGCCGGAAACAGCAATGTCACCGGCTTTCACTTCACCGGGGCCAGTGGCGGAAAGCTGCAGGCGCTTGGGGCCCTCGCCTTCCATCTTCAAGGCGATCTGCTTCACGTTGAGAACGATGTCGGTAACATCCTCGCGCACGCCGGCGAGCGAGGAGAATTCGTGCAGCACATTCTCGATCTTGATCGAGGTGATGGCGGCACCCTGAAGGCTGGCAAGCAGGACGCGGCGCAGGGCATTGCCCAGCGTCAGGCCGTAGCCACGCTCAAGAGGCTCAGCAACGAATGTTGCCTTGCGCTTCTTGTCTGCGCCTTCCTTGATTTCGAGGGTGTTGGGCTTCTTCAGTTCCTGCCAGTTCTTCGTATTGACGGACATGGACTTCCCCTAAAGGTATTTCGTGGCACAAAGGCCGCGGTGCGCTGAGGCGCCGCGGCCGATGCGAGTGACTGTTTGCGGAGCATACGCCCCGCGGCAGGCTTCGATCAGACGCGGCGACGCTTGGATGGCCGCACACCGTTGTGCGGGATTGGCGTCACGTCGCGGATGCTGGTGATGGTGAAACCCACCGCCTGCAGCGCCCGCAGCGCACTTTCACGGCCCGAACCCGGACCCTTGATCTCTACCTCGAGCGTGCGCACGCCATGTTCGGCGGCCTTCTTGCCGGCGTCGTCAGCGGCGACCTGCGCGGCATACGGCGTGGACTTGCGGCTGCCCTTGAAGCCCATCATGCCTGCGCTGGACCAGCTGATCGTGTTGCCCTGCGCATCGGTGATGGTAATCATGGTGTTGTTGAAGCTGGAGTTGACGTGTGCAACACCGCTTGAAATGTTCTTTTTGTCGCGGCGCCTTACTCGGCCTGGTTCGCGTGCCATCTGTTATATTCCTCGTATCTCAAAAGAAGGAAAAAGCGTGGGGGTTGCCCTCGCTTACTTCTTCTTGCCGGCGATCGGCTTGGCCTTGCCCTTGCGGGTACGGGCGTTGGTGTGGGTGCGCTGACCGCGAACGGGCAGGCCCTTGCGGTGACGCAGGCCACGATAGCAGGCGAGGTCCATCAAACGCTTGATGTTCATCGCGGTGTTACGACGAAGGTCGCCTTCCACGGTGTATTCAGCATCAATGGTTTCACGGATCTGGAGGACTTCGGCGTCCGACAGGTCCTGCACGCGGCGCGACTGATCGATGCCGAGCTTGTCGGCGATCTTCTTCGCAGTGGTGGGACCGATACCGTGAATATAGGTGAGCGCTACGATAACGCGCTTGTTGGTGGGGATGTTTACCCCGGCAATACGAGCCACTTAATTCTCCATGCTCCACAGGGAATGCGCCGCCAGGGACGCCCCTATCTCATCGCTACAAAAACCCGGCCATCGCGCCGAACGCATAAACAGGGGGCTTGCCATTGGCTGCCGCCTGGTAGTGACGATCGATACTATTGGACGAGTAGAGCGCGCAGATAGGGTGATTCCCCCTGCGCGTCAACAGCCGAAAGCAAGCAAACGGAAAGTTCCGCTGCCTGCAGGAGCTTTTCGCTCCGATGCCGCCGCTATACAGCGATAGCGCGGCCTAGTCAAAATCCCTATTCCCCGCCGTCGACAGATCCGCCGAGCCGATCCACCAGCGCGCCGAGAAATTCCGACTGCACTCCATCGACAACCGGTGCGAATTGGGCGGGAGGATACCGTGCTTCTCCGCCGGTAATGTAATCCCAGCTTATGCGCGTGCCCTCGCCTGCATCCTCGAGAGTGACGGTGAGCGTTCCGGCCAGTCCTTCGGCCTGCAACGGGCCAAGCGAACCGGACATGCGCAGCACGCTGCCGGGTATCACCATGATCACCCGCATATGCTCCACGGACCCTGCCGGCCACGATCCTTGCGCGGGAATTGTTTCGCAAAAGCAACCGCCCGCCACCGGCTCGAGCGTGAGATTGGCCGAATCGTCGGACCAGCTATGGCTCCACCACTGTTGCGGATGCACCAGCGCTTCCCATACCGCCTGCCTGTCGGCGGCAACAACGGCGCTATCGTGCGTGGCAAAACCACCTGAAGCCGTTTCCACCACTTCGGCTGAAGCGGGCGCAGTGAGCGCGAGAGCGCCGATAATCGTGAGCACTGGTGTTCGCATGAATCCCTCCATCGTCCGTGGAGGGTAGCGCCATGGCTAGTCTGTCGCCAAGACCTTCTCGATGGCGGTCGTCACCTCGTCGATGGTGGTCATGCCATCCACGCGCTGCACCAGTTCCTGCTGTTCATAATACGGCAGGATAGGAGCGGTCTTGGCGCGGTACTCCTGCATGCGCGTGCGCACGGTTTCCTCCGTGTCATCAGGGCGCCGCTTGAACTCGGTCGAGCCGCACTTGTCGCAAACGCCTTCCTTTTCCGGAAGCTTGTGGCGATCGTGATAGCCCTCGCCGCAATTGGCACAGGTGAAACGGCCAGTAACCCTGTCGACCAGGGCTTCTTCGTCCACGACCAGTTCGATCACGTGATGAAGCTTGCGGCCATGCTTCGACAGAAGCTCATCAAGCGCCACGGCCTGGGCTTCGGTGCGGGGATAGCCATCGAAGATCGCGCCCACATCCTTGCCCATTGCGGCAAGCTCGGCGTCGATCAGGGCGGAGACGATCTCGTCCGAGACCAGCTCGCCGCGATCCATCACTTCCTTGGCCCTGATGCCGACCGGCGTCTGCGCCTTCACCGCGGCGCGCAGCATGTCGCCAGTGGAAAGCTGGCGCATGCCGTGATGCTCGACAAGGTTGGAGGACTGCGTGCCCTTGCCCGCGCCCGGAGGCCCCAGAAGGATGATATTCATGAAAACGCAAATCCCCTCTTCGAAAAGGTTGCCGCTGCAGCTTTAGCGCATGCGGCCCTTCAGTTTGGCCTTCTTGATCAGATCGCCATACTGGTGTGCCAGCAGGTGCGACTGGATCTGGCTGATCGTGTCGACGGTGACGTTCACCACAATCAGCAGGCTGGTGCCGCCAAGGAACAGCGGCAGACCGGTTTGCGCGATACCCCATTCCGGGATGATGCAGACGGCCGTCAGGTAAATGGCACCCACCACGGTGATGCGGGTCAGCACATAGTCGAGATAGTCGGCAGTTCGCTTACCCGGACGGATACCGGGGATGAAGCCGCCATTCTTCTTCAGATTGTCAGCCGTGTCCTCCGGATTGAAGACGACTGCGGTGTAGAAGAAGGCGAAGAACATGATGCCGATACCGTAGAGCAGCATGTAGAGCGGCTGCCCGTGCGCCAGATACTGGTTCAACGTCACGATGACGCTGCCCCAGGTGCTGGTGGTATCCACCGAGTTGCCGGCGAACTGCGTGATCGTCAGTGGCAGCAGCAGCAGCGAACTGGCGAAGATCGGCGGGATCACACCGGCGGTGTTGAGCTTGAGCGGCAGGTGCGAACGGTCTGCCTGCATCCCGCCGCGCTGCGTAGCGCGCTTGGGATACTGGATCAGCAGGCGCCGCTGCGCCCGCTCGAAGAAACAGATGACGAGGATCAGCACCACCACCATGACGATCAGGCCGCCGATCAGCACACCGCTGATGGAACCAGTGCGACCGCCTTCGAACAGGTTCGCCGTGAAAGTCGGGAACTGGGCGACGATGCCCGCCATGATGATGAGTGAAACGCCATTGCCGATACCGCGCGCGGTGATCTGCTCACCCAGCCACAGCAGGAACATGGTGCCGCCAACCAGGTTGATCACGGCCACGATGCGGAACATCATGCCGGGGTCCACCACGGCCTGCAGACCGCTCTGGGCGCCGTAGGCTTCGAGGCCGCTGGCCAGGAACCAGCCCTGGATCGCGCACAGGAATACCGTGCCATAGCGGGTATACTGGTTGAGCTTCTTGCGCCCTGCCTCGCCTTCCTTCTTCAGCGCCATCAGGCTGGGATGCAGCGATGCAGCCAGCTGAATGACGATGGAAGCGGTGATGTAGGGCATGACGCCCAGCGCGATCAGGCTCATCCGCTCCAGCGAACCGCCGGAAAACATGTTGAACATGTCGAGGATGCCACCGCGCGTCTGGTCGTACAGCGTCTCCAGGATCAGCGGATTGACGCCCGGAAGCGGCACGAAGCTGAGGAAACGGAAAACGATCAGTGCACCGATGGTGAACCAGATACGCTGCTTCAGCTCGGTAGCCTTGCTGAAGTTGGAGAAGCTCAGCGAGCTTGCGATATTGTCGGCGCGGGATGCCATGAGAAATCTAAATCCTGGTGTTTGGCGCCGGTCCCTCCCGGCTCAGGAAGGCTAGATAGGGAAGCGCGGGCTCGATGTCGAACCCGCGCGCCCCCTTTTTCGATTATTCGGCGTTCTTCGCGGCCTTGTTGGCCTCGCGACGGTCAGCCTTCTTCTCGTGCTCGGGCTTGCCCTTGTCGATCACGTCGACCTTGCCGCCAGCCTTCTCGACTGCCTCGACGGCAGATTTCGACGCGCCAGCCACCTTGAAGGTCACCTTGGCCGAGATCTCACCCTTGGCAAGAAGGCGCACGCCGTCCTTGCCGCCGCGTGCCACACCGGCAGCCTTCAGTGCTTCGTGGTCCACGGTGGACTTGGCGTCCAGCTTGCCATTGTCGATCAGTTTCTGGATCTGGCCGAGGTTGACCTCGGCATAGTCCTTGCCGAACGGGTTGTTGAACCCACGCTTCGGCAGACGCATGTGAAGCGGCATCTGGCCGCCTTCGAAGCCCTTGATGGCCACGCCGGAACGGCTCTTCTGGCCCTTCTGGCCACGACCGGAGGTCTTGCCCTTGCCGGAGCCGATGCCACGGCCAACACGCATGCGACCCTGACGGGCGCCCTCGTTGTCACGGATTTCGTTGAGTTTCATAATTCGGCACTCGCTTTCGCTGTTTTCGCGCTGTTGAAATGGAAGCGGCCCGCTACGTCAGCGGGCCACGACCGTCAAATTGTTTTGCCAATCGCGGCGGACCTTAGTCCTCCACGATCTCCACGAGGTGCGGGACCTTGGCCAGCGCGCCGCGAACTTCAGCGGTATCCTGGCGCTCAACAACCTTATGCATCTTGTTGAGACCAAGACCGATGAGGATCTTGCGCTGGCTTTCGGGGCGACGGATCGGCGAGCCGATCTGCTTGATCTTGATGGTAGCCATCTTGTCTTACTCCGTGATCGCTTCGGCTTCGGCCTGGGCCTCGGCTTCGCTCACCTGGCCGCCACGACCCAGCAGGTCTGCAACCTTCTTGCCGCGACGCTGCGCAACCGACTTCGGCGACGACTGGTTGCCCAGTCCGTCAAAGGTGGCGCGGATCATGTTGTAGGGGTTTGACGTGCCGACCGACTTCGTCACCACGTCGGAAACACCCAGCGCCTCGAACACGGCACGCATCGGGCCGCCGGCGATGATGCCGGTACCAGCAGGTGCCGAACGCACCACAACCCGGCCTGCGCCGAAGTGGCCCTTGCCATCGTGATGGAGGGTACGACCTTCCTTCAGCGGCACGCGGATCATCTTCTTCTTAGCAGCGGCAGTCGCCTTGTTGATGGCTTCAGGCACTTCGCGAGCCTTGCCGTGGCCGAAGCCCACGCGGCCCTTGCCGTCACCCACCACGACCAGCGCGGCGAAACCGAAGCGCTTACCGCCCTTCACCACCTTCGCAACGCGGTTGATGTGGACGAGCTTTTCGATCAGCTCCTCGCCATCATCGTCACCGCGGCCACCGCGACGATCGTCACGGCCACCACGACCGCGGCCACGGCCACGATTATCGTCGCGGCCACCACGACCCCCGCCGCCGCCACCGCGTCCACCGCGAGCGTTGTCGCGGGTACGGGCATTGCCGTCGTCGGCCTGGGCCGGAGACTGGTTCTCAGCAGCTTCGGTCGTTGCCATCGTCGGTGTCGGGGTCGAGCCCTCGTTGGTCACCTTGGTTTCTTCGGTGTTGTTTTCGTCAGCCATCATCAGAACTCCAGCCCGCCTTCGCGCGCGGCATCGGCCAGCGCCTTGACGCGGCCATGGAACAGGAACCCGCCGCGATCGAACACGACAGTCGTCACGCCGGCCTTCTTCGCGGCCTCCGCAATATCGCTGCCCACCTTTTTGGCGGCATCGACATTTGCACCCGAACCATCGGCGCCCAGCGTGCTGGCTGCGGCAACGGTGCGGCCATCGGAATCGTCGATGATCTGCGCATAGATATGCTGGCCGGTGCGGTGCACGGACAGCCGCGGCTTGTCGCCCGAACGCTTGCGGAGCGCAGTGCGCACCCGGCGGCGGCGACGTTCAAAGAGGGAAAGCTTTGCCATCTTACTTCTTCTTTCCTTCCTTGCGGAAGATATACTCACCGCGATACTTCACGCCCTTGCCCTTGTAGGGCTCAGGCTTGCGCCATTCGCGGATCTCTGCAGCGAACTGCCCGACCTTCTGCTTGTCGATGCCCGAAATCTCGACCGTGGTCTGATCGGGCGTCTTCACATCGATGCCCTCGGGCACGTCCAGATCGACATCGTGGCTGAAACCGAGCTGAAGCTTGAGCTTCTTGCCCTGTGCCTGCGCACGATAACCGACGCCGGAAATCTCGAGCGTCTTGGAGAAGCCTTCGCTCACACCATCGACGAGGTTCTGCACCAGCGTGCGGTGCATGCCCCAGAACTGACGCGCTTTCTGCGTCTTGTTGATGGGGTTGACCTGGATTTCCTCGCCCTCGATCTTGTACTCGATCAGGTCGATCATGGTCATGGAGAGCTCACCCTTGGGGCCCTTCACGGAGAGGGTCTTGCCCTCTGTCTTGGCGGTCACTCCGCTGGGAAGCGCCACCGGCCTTTTGCCAATGCGGCTCATCAGAATACCTCCGCAAGCACTTCGCCGCCGACGTTTTCGGTGCGTGCTTCGTTATCCGAAAGCACGCCCTTCGGCGTCGAGACGATGGTGATGCCAAGGCCGTTGCGCACCGCCGGCAGCTCTTTGCTACCAGAGTAGATACGACGGCCCGGCTTGGAGACGCGGGCAACATGCTTGATCGCAGGTTCGCCCTCGAAATACTTCAGTTCGATACGCAATGCGGGGTGCTTGCCGCTCGCGTCCTCGGAGAAGCCACGGATGTAGCCTTCACGCTGGAGGACTTCGAGAACGTTCGCACGCAGCTTGGATGCAGGCGACAGGACGGAATCCTTCTTGGCCTGCTGGCCGTTGCGGATGCGGGTGAGCATATCACCCAGGGGATCGGTCATAGCCATCTATCGGTTCCTCACCAGCTCGACTTGGTCACGCCCGGAATCAGGCCCTTGTTGGCCAGGTTCCGGAGTTCGATGCGGTTAAGCCCGAACTTGCGGTAGTAGCCGCGCGGGCGGCCGGTGGTGGTGCAGCGGTTGCGCACACGGGTGGGGTTCGCATTACGCGGAAGTTCGGCCATCTTCAGGCGCGCCATGAGCCGCTCGGTATCATCGAGCGATTCATCGTCGGCGATAGCCTTCAGCTTCGCGTACTTCTCTGCGTACTTCTTGACGAGCTGCTTGCGCTTCTCGTTCTTGTTGATGGAACTCAGTTTCGCCATTGGACTTAAGCTCTCTCTTGCTTTGTCAGTTCAAGAAAACGGCTCACGCCGCTTCCTTATCTTCGGCCTCTTCAGCCGGGAACGGGAACCCGAACAGGCGCAGCAGTTCGCGCGCTTCTTCGTCGGTCTTTGCGGAAGTGGTGACGATGATGTCCATGCCACGCACCTTGTCGATCTGGTCGTAGCTGATCTCCGGGAAGATGATCTGCTCCTTGATGCCCATGGCGTAATTGCCATTGCCATCGAAGCTCTTCGGATTCAGCCCGCGGAAGTCGCGGATGCGGGGCATTGCGATGGTCACCAGACGGTCAAGGAATTCGAACATGCGGTCACGGCGCAGGTTAACCTTGCAACCGATTGGCATGCCATCGCGCAGCTTGAACTGTGCAATCGACTTCTTGGCCTTGGTGATCACCGGCTTCTGCCCGGCAATACGTTCCATTTCCTCGGCAGCGGTCTGGACCTTCTTCTTGTCCTGGCTCGCTTCGCCGACGCCCATATTGAGCGTGATCTTTTCAAGACGAGGAACTTCGAGAGCGTTCTTGTAGCCGAACTTCTCGGTCATCGCCTTGGCGATCTCGTCGTGGTACTTCTTCTTCAGACGGGGCGTATAATCAGCCATCGATAGTCTCCCCGGACTTGACGGCAACGCGCACCTTCTTCCCGTCCTTTTCTTCGAAACGGACGCGGGTGGGCTTGCCATCCTTGGGATCTGCAACAGCGACCTTTGCGATCGCCATCGGGGCGGGCACGCGGTCGATGCCGCCCTGCGGATTTGCCTGGCTGGGCTTGCGATGACGGGTCATCACATTCACACCCTCGACGACGACCTTGCCATCCTTGGGCATGACCTTCTGGACAGTGCCGGTCTGGCCCTTGTCCTTGCCCGAGAGCACGACGACCGTGTCGCCCTTCTTGATCTTAGCGGATGCCATCAGAGCACCTCCGGAGCCAGCGAGATGATCTTCATGAAGCCCTTGCCGCGAAGTTCGCGGACGACCGGGCCGAAGATACGAGTGCCGATAGGCTCTTCCTGCTTGTTCACGAGAACCGCGGCATTGCTGTCGAAGCGGATCACGCTGCCGTCGGGACGACGAACGTCCTTACGGGTACGCACGATCACCGCACGGTGAACGTCGCCCTTCTTCACGCGAGCGCGCGGCTGGGCTTCCTTTACGGAAACCACGATCACATCGCCGACAGACGCGGTACGACGCTTAGACCCGCCCAGCACCTTGATGCACTGGACGCGCTTAGCGCCGCTGTTGTCCGCGACGTCGAGATTGGATTGCATCTGGATCATCGATCCGGTTCCTTCTCTTGGCTTGCCGGGACGCCCCTGTTTTTCTCAGGTGCCCGGCAGTTCCTACGTCAATTAATCGGCTGTGCCGGGGGTTGCTTCGGCGACTTCGAGGTCGGCCTCCACGGCGGTGCCACGGCTGGCGACGAGACGGTCCTTTACCGCCCAGGTCTTGGTCTTGGAAACCGGCTTGGTCTCCTCGATGCGAACCTTGTCACCAACGACATATTCGTTCTGCTCGTCGTGAGCGTGATACTTCTTCGAACGCTTGATGATCTTGCCGTAAAGCGGGTGCTTCACGCGGCGTTCGACCAGCACGGTCACGGTCTTGTCGGTCTTGTCGGAGGTGACAGTCCCGGTCAGGATACGCTTGGGCATTGTCTACTCCTTACGCTTTCGCTGCTTCGGATTGAGCGCTCTTTGCGCGTTCACCCTGAAGCGTCTTGATGCGCGCGATCTGGCGACGGACTTCCTTGACGCGGGCCGGGCCTTCCAACTGGTTGGTGGCGGCCTGGAAGCGCAGGTTGAACTGCTCTTTCTTGAGCATGGTCAGCGCTTCGGTCAGCTGGTCGTCAGTCTTGGTGCGCAGGTCTTCGGTGTTGCTCTTGTTGTCAGCCATTATTCGCCTCCCAGGTGCGAGGTGTCGCCGAAACGAGCGATGACCTTGGTCTTGATCGGCAGCTTCATGGCAGCACGCTCGAAAGCGAGTGCGGCCACCGGGCCGGGTACACCATCGAGTTCGAACAGGATACGGCCGGGCTTTACGCGGGCGGCCCAGTATTCGACGGAACCCTTGCCCTTACCCTGACGGACTTCGGCAGGCTTCTTGGAAACCGGCACGTCCGGGAAGACGCGGATCCAGAGACGGCCCTGACGCTTCATCGCACGCGTGATGGCACGACGAGCGGCTTCGATCTGGCGAGCGGTGATACGCTCGGGCTCGAGAGCCTTGAGACCGTAGGCGCCGAAGTTCAGCGTGGTGCCGCCCTTGGCATCGCCATGGATCTTGCCCTTGAAGGCCTTGCGGTACTTGGTCTTTTTCGGTTGCAGCATGATTCTTTACCTCAACGAGCCGGGCGGACGCCGGACGTCTGCGATTCCATCATCAGGCGATCCTGCGAGGTCGGGTCATGACCCAGGATCTCACCCTTGAAGACCCACACCTTGATGCCGATGATGCCATAGGCGGTCAGCGCCTCGGCTTCGGCATAGTCGATGTTGGCGCGCAGCGTATGCAGCGGCACGCGGCCTTCACGATACTGTTCGACACGGGCGATTTCCGCACCGCCAAGTCGACCGCCGCACATGATCTTGATGCCTTCGGCACCCAGACGCATCGCCGACTGCATCGCGCGCTTCATGGCACGACGGAAGGCAACGCGGCGGATCAGCTGATCGGCAATACCCTGGGCGACGAGCTTGGCGTCGATTTCGGGCTTGCGGATTTCGACGATGTTCAGCTTCACTTCGCTGTCGGTCATCGTGGCGAGCCTGGCGCGCAGCTTCTCGATGTCCGCGCCCTTCTTGCCGATGATGACACCGGGGCGGGCAGCGAAGATCGAAACGCGGCAAAGCTTTGCCGGACGCTCGATCACCACCTTCGAGATCGCTGCCTGGGGCAGGCTCGAAATGATGTGCTTGCGGATCTCGATGTCTTCCTTGAGCAGCTTGGCATAGTCGCCACCTTCGGCGTACCAGCGACTGTCCCAGGTGCGGTTGATCTGCAGACGCAGACCGATCGGATTGCTCTTATGACCCATCTTACGCCTCTTCTGCTTCGCGTACGACGATCCGCAGCCGACTGAACGGCTTGAGGATGCGCGTGGACTTGCCACGGCCGCGCGTTGCGAACCGCTTCATGGTGATCGACTTGCCGACCGATGCCTCGGCGACGACGAGTGCGTCGACGTCGAGATCGTGGTTGTTCTCGGCGTTGGCGATTGCCGATGCGAGCACCTTCGATGCATCACGAGCCATCGCGCGCTTGGAGAAAGAGAGGATGTTCATCGCCTCTTCCGCCTTCTTGCCGCGGATCAGCGCGGCCACGAGGTTCAGCTTCTGAGCCGAGCCACGAATGGTCGTGCCCACAGCCAGCGCCTCGTTTTCCGCCACGCGGCGGGGAGCCTTAGCCTTAGCCATTATCGCTTACCCTTCTTGTCGGCAGCGTGACCCGGGAAGCTGCGCGTGGGCGCAAATTCACCAAGCTTGTGACCGACCATTTCCTCGTTGACCGAGACGGGCACGAACTTGTGCCCGTTGTAGACGTTGAACGTCAGGCCGACAAAATCGGGCAGGATCGTCGAACGGCGCGACCAGGTCTTGATCGGCTTGGTGTTGTTCGCTTCCTGCGCTTCCTGCGCCTTCTTGAGAAGGCTCAGCTCGACAAACGGACCTTTCCAGACGGAACGTGCCATGGTGCCTTACCTCTTCTTCTTCGCGTGACGCGAACGGATAATCATCTTGTCCGTCTGCTTGTTCTTACGGGTACGGGCGCCCTTGGTCGGCTTGCCCCACGGAGTAACCGGATGACGGCCACCGCTGGTGCGGCCTTCACCACCACCGTGCGGGTGGTCGACCGGGTTCTTGGCGACACCGCGCGTCAGGGGCTTGATGCCCATGTGACGGCGACGACCGGCCTTGCCCAGGTTCTGGTTCTGGTTGTCGGGGTTCGAAACCGCGCCAACCGTGCCCATGCAATCGGCACGCAGATAACGCTGCTCGCCGCTGTTGAGACGTACGATAACCATGCCGCGGTCACGACCGACCAGCTGCACGTAGGTGCCTGCCGAACGGGCGATCTGGCCGCCCTTGCCCGGCTTCATCTCCACATTGTGGATGATGGTGCCGACGGGCATCTGGCCCAGCAGCATCGCGTTACCCGGCTTCGTGTCGACCTTCTCGCCGGCGACGACCTTGTCACCCGGAGCGAGACGGTTGGGCGCGATGATGTAGGACTGCTCGCCGTCCTCATACTTGATCAGCGCGATGAAAGCGGTGCGGTTGGGATCGTATTCGATCCGCTCCACGGTTGCTTCCATGTCCCACTTGCGACGCTTGAAGTCGATGAAGCGGTACTTCTGCTTGTTACCGCCGCCCTTGCCGCGCGAGGTAACATGGCCCTTGTTATTGCGGCCACCGGTCTTGCGCTTGCCCTCGGTCAACGACTTGACCGGTCCACCCTTGTGGAGACCAGTCTTGTCGACCAGGACGAGGCCGCGGCGCGCCGGGCTTGTCGGATTATATGTTTTCAGTGCCATCGGATCAGCCCACGCCTTCGGTGATGTCGATCGGGTCCTGACCCTCGGCGAGGGTCACGATTGCCTTCTTTTCGTCTGAACGCTTGTAGGGCTTGCCACGCCAGCGCTTGGTCTTGCCCTTCGAAACGATCGTGTTCACGCTCTTCACCTTGCGATCGAAGAGAGCCTCGATGGCTTCCTTGATCTGCGGCTTCGTCGCATCGTTCGCCACCTTGAAAACAACAGCGTTGTTCTCGGAGAGCAACGTCGCCTTCTCGGTGATGTGCGGAGCGAGGATCACGTCGTAGTGACGTGCATCAACTGCGTCTTTCTTAGCCATTGAAACGCGCCTCCAGCTTCTCGACAGCGTCCTTGGTGAGGACGAGCGTGTCGTGGTTCAGGATGTCGTAGACGTTGGCGCCAACAGCCGGCAGCACATCCACACCCGGCAGGTTGCGAGCGGCCTTGGAGAACGCGTCATCCACGTTCTCGCCACCGATCACCAGCACCTTGCCGTTCCAGCCATTCTTGTCAAAGTGACCCTTCAGCGCCTTGGTCTTGGCATCCGAAAGTTCCAGGCTGTCGAGAACGACCAGGCCGCTCTTCGCCTTGCTGGACAGAGCCATCTTCAGACCGAGGGCACGGACCTTCTTGTTCAGCGACTGCTCGAAGTCACGCTTGCGCGCACCGTGCGCCTTACCACCACCGATGAAGATCGGAGCACCGCGGTCACCGTGACGTGCGCCGCCGGATCCCTTCTGCTTGCCCCATTTCTTGCCGGTGCGGTTGACGTCCGAACGCTCACGCGTCGGGCGAGCCGTGGCACGGCGGTTTTCCAGCTGCCACGTCACGACACGGTGCAAGATATCGGCGCGCGGCTCTACACCGAACACGGCGTCGTTCAGTTCGACGTCGCCGGCGGCCTTGCCGTCAATTTTCTGGACCTTGACCTTCACGATCAGGACTCCTCGTTCTTGTCATTGGGATCGGCCTCGGGCGTTCCGCTCTCGGTTCCGACACCCGCGTCCTGCTGCTGGATCAGCTTTTCCTGCATCTCCGGCGACACTTCGGGGTTGGTTTCGACTGCGCCACCCGACTCGATCATGCCAGGTGAGGCATCTTCGGTGGAGGTTTCGTCGGCGTTGCGGCGCATGGCACCGGGGAACGGCACGCCTTCGGGAAGCGGAAGCTTCACGGCGTCGCGAACCAGCAGCCAGCCATTCTTCGAACCGGGCACGGAGCCACGCACGAAGATAAGGCCACGCTCGGAATCGGTACGCACAACTTCCAGGTTCTGCTGGGTGCGCTGACGATCGCCCATGTGACCGGCCATCTTTTTGTTTTTGAAGACCTTGCCCGGATCCTGGCGGTTACCCGTCGAACCGTGCGAACGGTGCGAGATGGAAACGCCGTGCGTTGCGCGCAGACCACCGAAGCCCCAACGCTTCATGGCACCGGCAAAACCCTTACCCACGGTATGCCCCGTGATGTCGACCTTCTGGCCGGCAATGAAGTGATCAGCGGTAATGGTGGCGCCAACGGGAAGGAGACCTTCCTCGTTCTCGACACGGAATTCGGCAACCTTCATCTTCAGGCCGACATTGGCCTTGGCGAAAGCTTCGCGCTGCGGCTTGGAAACATTCTTCTGCTTCGCATCGCCAGCACCGAGCTGAACCGAGAAATAGCCGTCGCGATCGGCAGTACGTTGTGCGGTGACCTGGCACCCTTCCAAAGACAGAACAGTCACGGGAACGTGACGTCCATCCTCCTGAAACAGGCGGGTCATCCCGACTTTTTTCGCGATCACGCCAGTGCGCATGACCTAAACTCCTTACAGAGGCACATGGGGACCATTCCCCAGGTGCTTGCAGCCCGATTTTTCGAAACGTCGCCCCGTCCGGGCTGAATTGCTCGCACGGCAACTGGCCGATTGAGCGAGACGGGGGACGCAGCCCGGCCCATTTTCTCCCGAAGGAGAGGACCGGCGGTATCCCTATGTCTTGCCGGATCATCTCGATCCGGCGGGGCCGTAGGAGCCCCGAAATTCCCTGGTCACTTAAGGTCCACCAGAAGGACCGCCGAGAGGCAGCTTAGGCCAGCTTGATCTCGACGTTGACGCCAGCAGCGAGGTCAAGCTTCATCAGAGCATCGACCGTCTGGGCGTTCGGCTGCACAATGTCCAGCAGCCGCTTGTAGGTGCGCACCTCGAACTGCTCGCGCGACTTCTTGTCGATATGCGGGCCGCGGTTCACGGTGAACTTCTCAATGCGCGTCGGCAACGGAATGGGTCCACGAATAAGCGCGCCAGTGCGGCGTGCGGTGTCCGCAATCTCGCCAGTTGCCTGGTCGAGCACGCGGTGATCGAAGGCCTTGAGGCGAATACGAATATTCTGTGCGTCCATAATTCCGTCTACCGATGCGAAAGAGCCAAGCGAGCATTCGACGTTACCGCCTCAAACCCGCAAAAATAAAAAGGCCCGCCCCGCTTTTCCCGGTTTCCCGGAACGGGCGGCCTTCAGAAACTTCGTTGCGATGGAGACGAATCTCCATCCGTTGGCGCGCGTATACGGGGGACAGGTCTGCCATGCAACCCCGAAATGCGTCATATTTCGGACTTCCTACAAACCGGCAGCTCGTCGTGCCGACTTAGCGGTAGCCCTCATAAAAAGGGCCCGGCACTCTAATGGAGTACCGGGCCCGTTTTTAACCAGCGCGCCGGATGGGCGCAGTGGGATTACTTGGTGATCTTCGAGACGACGCCCGAGCCAACCGTACGGCCACCTTCGCGGATTGCGAAGCGAAGACCTTCGTCCATGGCGATCGGAGCAATCAGCTTCACGCCGATCGTCACGTTGTCGCCAGGCATAACCATTTCCGTGCCTTCCGGCAGGATCACTTCACCGGTTACGTCGGTGGTGCGGAAATAGAACTGCGGACGGTAGTTGGCGAAGAACGGCGTGTGACGGCCACCCTCGTCCTTGGACAGAACGTAGACCTCTGCCGAGAACTCGGTGTGCGGGTTCACGCTGCCGGGCTTGGCCAGAACCTGGCCACGCTCCACAGCTTCACGAGCGACACCGCGGATCAGGGCACCGATGTTGTCACCGGCCTGGCCGCTGTCGAGCAGCTTGCGGAACATTTCAACGCCAGTAACCGTGGTCTTCTGCGTGTCCTTGATGCCGACGATTTCAACTTCGTCGCCAACGTTCACAACGCCGGTTTCCACACGACCGGTCACAACCGTACCACGACCCGAGATCGAGAACACGTCTTCGATCGGCATCAGGAATGCCTGGTCAACGGGACGATCGGGCTGCGGGATGTGCTCGTCGACAGCCTTCATCAGTTCGATGATGGATTCCTTGCCGATGTTGTCGTCGCGGCCTTCCAGTGCAGCAAGGGCGGAACCCTTGACGATCGGAATGTTGTCGCCGTCGAAGTCGTAGTCGCTGAGAAGTTCGCGAACTTCCAGTTCCACGAGTTCGAGCAGCTCTTCGTCGTCAACCTGGTCAACCTTGTTCAGGTATACGACCAGAGCAGGCACGCCGACCTGACGCGAAAGCAGGATGTGCTCACGGGTCTGCGGCATGGGGCCGTCAGCAGCGTTCACCACCAGGATAGCGCCGTCCATCTGTGCGGCACCGGTGATCATGTTCTTCACATAGTCAGCGTGGCCGGGGCAGTCGACGTGTGCATAGTGACGAGCTTCGGTTTCATACTCGACGTGCGCGGTCGAGATGGTGATGCCGCGCTCGCGCTCTTCGGGAGCCTTGTCGATGTTCGCGAAATCAACAGCAGCGCCGCCGTAGGTTTCAGCCATCACCTTGGTGATTGCAGCCGTCAGCGTGGTCTTGCCGTGGTCAACGTGACCGATGGTGCCGATGTTGCAATGCGGCTTGTTCCGCTCGAATTTTTCCTTCGCCATTTTTCTAATAACCTCTGTTAGTCAAAAATTGAATTTCACCGGGAGAGGAAGCGGCACCCGTTGAATCAGGCGCCGCCCCTAGACGCTTGCCAAACCTTAGGCAAGCTTCTCCTTGATCTCCTGAGCCACATTCGACGGAACTTCGTCGTAATGGCTGAACTGCATCGTGTACTGTGCACGGCCCTGCGAGAACGAGCGAAGCTCATTTACATAGCCGAACATGTTGGCCAGCGGTACGTTGGCTTCCACAACCTGTGCGTTGCCGCGGCTGTCGGTGCCCTGGATCTGGCCACGACGGGAGTTAAGGTCGCCGATGACGTCGCCCATGAACTCTTCCGGCGTTACCACTTCCACCTTCATCACCGGCTCGAGCAGCTTGATGCCTGCACGCTCTGCCGCTTCGCGCATGGCGCCGCGACCGGTGATTTCGAAGGCCACCGTGCTCGAGTCGACGTCATGATACTTGCCGTCGATCAGCTCGATGGTGAAGTCGATGATGGGGAAGCCGACAAGGTAGCCGCTCTCCGCCTGCTCGCGCATACCCTTCTCCACCGAAGGAATGTACTCGCGGGGGATGTTGCCGCCCTTGATGTTGTCTTCGAAGATGATGCCCTGGCCGCGTTCGCCGGGGATTACCTTCACCTTGGCTTCACCGAACTGGCCCGAACCACCCGACTGCTTCTTGTGGGTGTAGGTCACTTCGACTTCACGAGCCAGCGATTCGCGGTAGGCCACCTGCGGCGCACCCACGTTGGCTTCCACCTTGAACTCGCGCTTCATGCGATCAACGAGAATGTCGAGGTGAAGCTCGCCCATTCCCTTGATGATCGTCTGGCCCGATTCGTGATCGGTCGAAACGCGGAAGCTGGGATCCTCGGCAGCCAGGCGGTTGAGGGCAACGCCCATCTTTTCCTGGTCGGCCTTGGTTTTGGGCTCCACCGACAGTTCGATAACCGGATCGGGGAATTCCATACGCTCGAGGATGATCGGGTTCTGCGGGGCGCAAAGGGTATCACCGGTGGTGGTTTCCTTCAGGCCCGCGATGGCCACGATGTCACCGGCGAATGCTTCCTCGATGTCCTCACGATTGTTGGAGTGCATGAGCAGCATGCGGCCGATCTTCTCGCGCTTGTCCTTCACCGAGTTCAGCACGGTGCCCTTGGAGAGCTTGCCCGAATAAATGCGGGTAAAGGTGAGCGAACCGACGAAGGGATCGTTCATGATCTTGAACGCCAGGGCGGAGAACGGTGCGTCGTCGGACGACGGACGCGTTTCTTCCTTGTCTTCCTCACCAGGCACGACGCCCTTGATCGCGGCAACGTCAGTCGGCGCGGGCATGTAGTCGACCACGGCGTCGAGCAGAGGCTGCACGCCCTTGTTCTTGAACGCAGAACCACACAGAACCGGCACGAAAGCCTGCTCCAGCGTGCCCTTGCGGATCAGCTTCTTGAGCGTTGCTGCATCAGGTGCGTCACCGGATTCCAGATAGGCTTCCATTGCCTCGTCGTCCTGCTCAACAGCAAGCTCGACAAGTAGTTCGCGATACTCAGCAGCCTTGTCGGCGAGGTCGGCAGGGATATCGACGTAGTTGAACGTTGCGCCCAATCCGTCATTTTCCCAGACGATGCCGCGCATGTTAACAAGATCAACAACGCCCTGCAGGTCGCTTTCCGCACCAATCGGCAAGTAAAGCACAAGAGGCTTCGCACCCAGACGGTCGATTATGCTTTGAACGCAATAATAGAAGTCCGCACCGGTACGGTCCAATTTATTCACGAAGCACATGCGGGGGACTTTGTACTTGTCGGCCTGGCGCCATACGGTTTCGGACTGCGGTTCCACGCCGGCCACGCCATCGAACACGGCGACGGCACCGTCGAGCACGCGCAGGGAGCGTTCGACTTCGATAGTGAAGTCCACGTGTCCGGGCGTGTCGATGATGTTGATGCGGTGCTTGGGGCCTTCGCCGTCTTCAGCCGACCAGAAGGTGGTCGTCGCTGCGGACGTGATGGTGATGCCGCGCTCCTGCTCCTGCTCCATCCAGTCCATCGTCGCGGCACCATCGTGCACTTCGCCGATCTTGTAGGACTTGCCGGTGTAATACAGAATACGCTCTGTCGTAGTGGTCTTGCCGGCATCGATGTGAGCCATGATGCCGATGTTGCGATAACGCTCCAGCGGATAGTCGCGGGCCATGTGGAATTCCTCAAATGTTCGGAACGGGAAAAGGATCGCGTCCCATATAGTCTCGAATGTGACCGCTTGAAGACCGGGGACACTTCGCCCCGGCCCTCATGCGGCACACTTTACCAGCGGTAGTGGCTGAAAGCGCGGTTCGCGTCCGCCATGCGGTGCGTGTCTTCGCGCTTCTTCACGGCATTGCCGCGATTGTTGGCCGCATCCATCAGCTCTGCCGAGAGGCGCGCGCTCATGGTGGTTTCGGCACGGCCACGAGCGGCACCGATCAGCCAGCGGATGGCCAGCGCCTGGGCACGCTCGGGGCGAACCTCGACCGGCACCTGGTACGTGGCACCACCGACGCGGCGGCTGCGCACTTCAACCTGCGGTGCAACGTTCTGCAGCGCATCGTGGAACAGCTGCACGGGATCGGTCTTGGCACGGCTCTCGACAGTGTCGAGCGCGGTGTAGACGATGCCTTCTGCAACGGCCTTCTTACCGTCCAGCATCAGGTTGTTCATGAACTTCGAAAGCACCTGATCTCCGAACTTGGGATCAGGCAGGATTTCCCGCTTCTCGGGACGACGACGACGTGACATTTTACTGAACTCCTTCGGAGTGGCGGCAGCACATCCGTGCTGCCTTGCGGCTCCGGCCCGCTTCCCCACCCGGCCACCCAGATGCTACCTCGTAGGGGTAGCCGGGTGGAGCATCGGGCCGGAACCGGGCTTTCGCCGGGCCTAACTTACTTCGGACGCTTGGCGCCGTACTTCGAACGGGACTGGCGACGGTCCTTCACGCCCTGCGTGTCGAGCACGCCGCGCAGCACGTGGTAACGCACGCCGGGAAGGTCGCGAACACGGCCGCCGCGGATCAGCACCACGGAGTGTTCCTGGAGGTTGTGCCCCTCGCCCGGAATATAGGCGATGATCTCGCGCTGGTTGGTCAGACGGATCTTGGCCACCTTGCGCAGTGCCGAGTTCGGCTTCTTCGGGGTCGTCGTGTAGACGCGCGTGCAAACGCCCCGCTTCTGCGGGTTGTTCATCATCGCGGCAGACTTGCTCTTCTTCACGATGGGCTTGCGCGGCTTGCGCACCAGCTGGTTAATAGTCGGCATAAATTCTCTTCACCGTTTGGTTGGGAAACCGCCCCGCCCCGGCTCCGCCCCCGTGAAGGAGCGCGATGAAGGACAGGCCATCTTCCCGATGGATGGCGCATGGGCACCGGATGGAATGTATCGGGTTCGTGCGACGCCCGCGGATTACCCTGTAAACAGGGCCAGCCGCCGGATCGCGCGAGCCTGAAACGCTCCACCCGATGCCTGGCACCGGGTTACTTTGACGGCTGCCCCCTAAGCGTAGCGTCCACAAAAGGACGTTTCCGCTCCAATAGAAAAAGGCTCCACGCAATGGGAGCCCCGGGACATGACCGGCAATGTTCAGCTCTATCTGACCGGAGACTCGCTACGGGAGCGGGTCTCGGTTGAGGGCGCGTTTAGTTGGATTTGGGTGGGGGGTCAAGGGGTGGAGGATCGAGGTTGCACTTTCCCAAATCGGCAGGCTGCGATAGAGTCGCACGAGTTTCAAAAGTCGGGATGTCGTTCAGTTGCTCAAAGAACTTTTAGTCGTCGAAGTTCTGGAACTGATTGAAAGCGGAATGACGAACCCATTTCGCTGCAGGCTGGAAGACGATAGGCTCTATGCAGTCAAGGGGCGAGGTGCGTTGCCAAGAGGGCTTATAGCCGAAGCAGTGTGTTTTGCTCTCGCTCGGGAATTGGGATTGCCCGTTCCTTCTGGAAAAATTGCAGCTGTCGAAGCTGATCTTGTAGATGCTCTTGGAGACGATGAGTTCAGATCTTCGGTAGGCGCTGGGTTTGCATTCGCCTCACATTGGCATGAGCCGGTTGTACCTGTTTCGCCAAGCTCACTGACCGCAATCGATCAGCGGTTGCTCGCAAGAATCTATGCCTTCGATCATTGGGTGAAAAACGGGGATCGCTCTCTCACAGAATTAGGCGGAAACCCCAACCTCCTAATTGACCTCTCTGACTCTTCACTCTTGGTGATCGATCACAATCTTGCTTTTTCGACTAGTTACACCAGCCAGGAGCTGAAATGGCATGCATGTCGGAATGCATGGCTGGACGAGAATCAAAATCTCGTGTTTAACCAAGAATGTGAGACTGCTTTCAAGCAGGCGCGTCGCATTCTGCCGAGCATTTTCGACACACTGCCTTGCGAGTGGGTCGATTCCGAACCCAATCTATTAGGCGAAATTGAAGATATCCTACGCCGATCAGATGAAGTCGATTTCTGGGAAGAGATGAAGTGAACGGCATTTACCGATACTCAATCGTTCGCTTTAGGCCTTATGCTGAAACTGGCGAGTTTGCAAACATCGGAATTGTGGTGTTCGACCTTCGTGAAGAAGTAGCAGAATTTCGTTTATCAAATAAACGTTTTGCTCGCATAAGCCACTTCTTCGACCCGTCGGCTAACAGCGCGTATATGAACGCAATCGAGAACCTTAGGGTAGAGTTACCTCGATTGCTTAACTTCCTGCCAGAAACACATTCCCGCACGGCCTTCGATCATTTTTCAGAATTGTTCGGGTCTAGGGAATCTAGCATTCTTTTTAGCGAACCGCGTGTTATTAAGAGCGGCTTCGCGTTGGAGACTGTTGCAGATAATCTATTTGACCGATTTGTCCGTCGCGACTTCGAGAAGCCTTTAGACCCTGAAGCTGCGCTAACTAAGAGCATCAGAAAAAATCTTCATCGGCATGGGGTCAAGCATTTCAAAACTCTGACGGTCAGCGATGATATTATCCCAGTAAGATTCCCCCTCGGCTTTCATGAAACGAAAGTGGTCGCTATCAAACCCCTCGCCTTCGCTCAAAAAAACCCCATACATATCGTGGATTATGGAGCGCACTGGCGCAAGCGCCTCGCCTATCATCTGAACAAAGGCACTATCTCCGAGGAATCTGTATTCCTTGCCCTGGAACGACCAAGTTTTGGTGAAGACGAACAATCGGAGAAGGCTTTTCAGCTTGCACTTCAAGAGCTTGAGCGCCTTCCTTTCAAACACACCGTTTTAGATGCGCATGCGAAGGGAATTGATATCGGACTTCTCGATTTCGTCGAACGCCATCCTCCTCGCCAGCAAGGGTTAGTAAATTACAATTAGTTCGAGCGGATTGGCCCCTCTCTGCATCCTCGACTCCGGCTCGCAGAGGATGAGCGATATTCGTATTGCTTGTTTTGCCTCAAGCGCCGCGTTCGCGTCCGCTCACTTGGCTTTCCTCCGCTTCACTCCGGGCGTGCGTTCGCGCTGACGCGCGCCGAACATCGCCAGACAGAAATGTCTTTCCTACGCCGCCGTTGAGTTGCTCCACACCGGCGCATAACCGACGACCTCCCCCAGCGCCCTCGCGCCACGCCTCGCCAGGCCACCAGCTACGTCACCGCGCCGCCCTCGCCCGTGGCGGCGGATGATCCGTTGCTCGATTTTGCGCCTGTTCCGCATGTCCGGCCTCGCCGCAATTCCATCACGCCCGATCGGCAGCGCAAGTTCATCGCCCATCTCGCCGCCACCGGCATCGTCACGCAGGCCGCAAAGCACATCGGCGCGAGCATGGAGGCATTATACAAATTGCGGCAGAAGGCGGGGGCGGAGGAGTTTTGCGCCGCGTGGGAAAAGGCGGTGGATCGCGGGGTCTCCCGGCTGGAGGATTGCGCCCTCGCCCGCGCGATAGAGGGGGAGGAGCGCATGGTCGTCTCCGCCGGAAAACTGGTGGGCACGGAGCGGCGGCATAACGAGGCGCTGGTGATGTTCTTCCTACGCCACCGCCGTGCAGACCGCTACGGCCCCGACATCGCACCCGGCCATCCCATCTACGAACGCATCCGTGCAGAGGTGCTGGCACAGGAGCGCAGCCGCCGCCGCGGCAAGGCAGAGGTGCTCGCCAGCCTCAACGCCAAGCTCGACCGCATGGCGCAGCGCCGCCGCGCGACCGACGGCCTGCTGGCGGGCGATGCGCAAGAGGATTGAGCCGCGCGGCGTTTCGTTCTACAACCCGGACAAAATCAATCTGGGAGAATCTGTCCGATGTTGCGCCGCCTTAGCCTTGCACTTGCCTCCACCGCCGCGCTGGCGCTGGCCCTTCCCGCAACCGCGCAGGAAAGGCCCGCCGACCTGACGCAGCTTCCGCCCGTACCCACCGATTACACGCCCGATCGCCTGCCTTGGGGTGACTACGATTTCACCGGCACCTGGCCGATAGAGCCGATCAACAACGGCCACATCCTGTTCCAGCGGCCGGAGCATTATGGCGACAGGTTCTGGGTGAACGACGAGGAGTTCGAACGCCGCCTGGCCGCCGCGCGCGGGAACGACGGCAGTTTCACGCAGGCCAACGAAAGCGGCATCGGCGCGTCCGGCACCACCGGGCTGGAACAGTGGTTCATGGATACGGACTGGGCAAAGTCCACCGCCATGCTCGTCTCCCCCGCCGACGGGCAGCTGCCCGACCTTACCCCGCAGGCGATGGAGCTGTTCCAGCAGGGCCGCAGCGGCTGGGTGCCGGGACAGGGCTATGACTGGGTGGACGATTTCGACAGCTGGGACCGCTGCGTATCGCGCGGCTTCCCCGCCAGCATGTATCCCTTCCGCTACAACAACGGCATCCGCGTGTTCCAGTCGCCCGGATACGTCACCATCATGCTGGAGATGCTTGGCACCCGCACGGTGAAGATCTACGACAGCGCCGCCGATGCCCGCGCCGCCAAGTGGGAGGAGCCGGTGGAAGCCTGGATGGGCAACAGCCGCGGCTGGTGGGAAGGCAAGACGCTGGTGATCGAGACGACCAACATCGTCAGCGGCGATTCCGCAACGGAAGATGTCTACGCCCGCTCCGCCGCCCCGCTGAACATGGCCACGCAGTTCACCGGCACCATCGATGTGCCCGCCTTCAACACCGTGCCGATGAGCACCGAGGCGATGACCGTGGAGCGCCTGACGATGACGGGGCCGGACACCATCATCCACGAGCTGACCTACTTCGATCCGCAGGTGTACGAGGAGCCGTGGACCACCCGCCTCGCCTGGACGCGCGACGATGATTACCAGTTCTTCGAATACGCCTGCCACGAAGGCAATTACATGCCGCGCGACTACATCAGCGCCAGCCGCGCCCAGCAGGCCCGCATCGCCGCTGGCGAGGAAGAGGCGGTGACCGCCGAGAACGACGATCGCAGCCGCTTTGCCCGTCCGTTTGACCACGACCCCGGCACCGGCCCGCGCCCCGGCCCTCCGCCCGTGGGCGGAGACGAAGACAGCGCACCGGAGGAGGACGCGGAAGGCTGATCAGCCCATCAGATCAGTCCATCAGATCAGTCCATCGGGGTCGGCTGGCCGCCATGCAGCCAGTCGACCGTGACCATCCGCCGCGTCCGGTTTCACACCCGGCAGGGCGTTCAACTGGTTCACCAGCAGATCCAGCGATGGGGCGAATGTGTTCAGCGCATGGCCACCACGCCGGCGGTCTTGCCGAGATCGAGGCCACGGCCAGGCGCGCGCACCCCTACCTCCACATCCTCCTTGGCTACGGTCGCGTCATGGCGCTTTGCAACATCTGAGCATGTGAACTGCATTTCCTGCCGAATGTCCCGGCCCACCGAAATCTCTGCGTAGGCGTCCACTTCGAGAATGGTGGCATCCAGCAGGGTGGCAGGCTCCAGCCAGAGTCCATGCGCGGCGGGAGGCGACGCCCGCTGCCGCGTATTTTTACAGAACCGGCGTTTCCAGGCCTGCTGTCAGGATTGCGAGACAGACGCGGGAGCACGGGTCATCACGACCGCCGCACCTTCGCTGCCATAGGCGCCGCGCAGGGGTTGAACAGAACACTTCACCTGCAACTTCTCTTCGTGGTTGGGGATCAGTTCCACTTCCACATATTGCCGCTCGTTCTGCTGCAACACCGCATCCAGCACGTTGCGAAACGCTGGGCGCATATCGCGCGAGACGAGATCGCTCAGCCGGATGCCCTCTATCTTTTCACTCGAAAGGCCGATCCAACCATCGAAGGAAGCATCCGTTTTTGCAATCAGGCCGCGCGCATCGACGCGAACATAGCCCACCAGCGGGTGATTGCTGATCGCGGCATACAGCGCGGCCTTCGCATCAGCCATGCGGAACTGGTGCACCTCGTCCGTGATATCGCGCATCATCAGGATCAGGCGATTGCCAAGTCGGATCGTCCGCAAGCTCATCCATCGTTCCGGATCGAACACGGAAGGCAGGTCGGCAACCAGCGCTTCCCCGGATCGCAGCGTGCGGCGGTACTGCAATTGCACCACGCTATCTTCCACCTCGGGCATGGCCTGCCCCAGCGTCATGCCGACGTGTTTCGTGGTGATGCCCAGCGATTGCCTGACCCGCGCGTTGGCATACAGGATCTTCTCGTCCGTATCGCAAAGCAGCATACATTCATCCAGCCACTCCGAGAAGTTGCTGAGATACTCGTCTGCGGTCGATGCGTTTTCATTGGTGTCCGGCCTTGCCATCTGCTCGTGAAGCTTGATGCCGGAAAGGATGTGGGAAACGCGCCCGTGCGTCGTGATCTGGACAGGTGCAGAATGTGCAGCTTCCCGCCATTTCGCGAAGGAGCGGACCAGTTCGGCCGACGTTACCCTGTTCGCATTACCATCATCGCTAGGATCGCCATTGCGTTCCATCATTCTGCACCATCTCGTTTTATCTTGCTTTTATCGAGACCGAAGCTTCAGCCAGTCGCCAACCTTGTTGATTCCGTAAACGGATGCAACCCCTTTAGCGGGGTTTACTGGAGAATGATTTAGTTCATCATTTAAGTAATTTAGCAGGTACAGTTGTAGCAACACGACAATGCAGAGGGGCAGTCATCATACTGTCTGCCTTCCGCATCAATCCGTGGTGATGCGAACAGATAGCGAATCACTCTGCCTCAATTTCAATGTCCTCGCCCGTCCACGCATCTTCCGCCCGCGGCTCCAGCCCCGGTGTGACTTCCAGCGTGTATGCACCTGCGGAGCCGCTGACCCCCTTGGCCCGGATGCGCAATGCAGCCAGCATCTCGGCATCCTGCGCGATGGCTGACAGGTCTACCGGCAGTAGCGAGTCGAGCGAGCCGGAGCCATCGTCGTCGCTATCCACCACGGCAAAGCCCAGCGGCGTCTGGAGGCCCAGTTCCACGAAGGGATCGAGGCTCCCACCGAAATCCGCATCGCCATCGGCTGCGGCGTTCATTCGGATGGTGATGCCGCTCGCGCCAGAACGGATCGCGGCAATCGCCTCCTCGCTCAGCCGGTAGTCGATGTGGCCAAGGCCGAGGCTGTCGCTCTCATACGCGCTTGCCAATTCCCCGCTGGCGGGATCGTTCAGCCCGATCACCTGCTGCGGCAACTGGGCCACGTTCTCGCGCCGGTCGCGCACGCGCAGCACGTATGCGCCGCTGGTTTCGGAGTAACCGCTAGCAGCGATGGTATAGGTGCCCGCGGCGGGAAGGACGGTGCGAAGGTAGGAGTTCAGTCCTGCTCCGCCATCGTCATCTGCCGCGATGGCTTCCCCCGATGCGTCTCGCAGTTCGAGATACGGGTCCAGCCCGTCGTCCTCTGCCAGCATCGCCACTTCCAGCAATTCGCCCTCGCGGCCCTGCACGGTGAAGAGATGTTCCTCGCCCGCCATGATGCCGGTTTCGCGCGCGCCATACGCCACGGCGCGGGTGCCCAAGGGGGCGTAGTCCATGCTGGAAAGGCGCAGGTCGAAACTGCCGCCGTAGCCGGTATCTCCGTCCGCCCATTCAGCGTCAAAACCGTCCACCTCGATGGTGATGTTCCGGTCCGTATCCTCTGCAGACACGCGGGCGCGGGGGTTGAGATCGTCGCCGCCGTCGTCATCCTCCACGATCAGAACGCCATCATCATCCAGCACGCGCACCACCGGATCGAACCCGTCCCTGGCAAGGACGTCGATCTGCAAGGTGGTGTCGGCAGGCACGGTAAGCCGGAAGATCGCCGCCGCGCCGTCCACCTCGCCCTGGAAGACCCGCACGTCGCTGCTTTCCCCATCGAGATCGCGGACCTGCGCAAGTGCAGGCGCCGAAAGCACGGCGCTGGCACCGGCCAGCAAGGCAGCCAGACGAATTGGCTTCATCATCGAATATTCCCCCACACAATTTTCTCCGGCTCGCACAATCGAGCCAAACAGACATGCTATCAGGCAGCACAATGCCCGTATGCCGTCAAAGTTTAATCGGCCCTAATCCGTCCACTCGTCCGCCAGCATTGCCCACAACCACGTGTCGCACCAGCCGATATGCGTCTTCATCGTGTGGCGCAGATGGCCTTCGCGGGTAAAGCCCAGCGATTGCAGCAGCGCGTTGGAAGGCGCGTTGCGCGGATCGACATCGGCGAAGATGCGGTGGAAATTCTCCTCGCGAAACAGATGGGTGATCAGCGCGCTCACGCATTCGCGGGCGATGCCTTGCCGCTCGTGCCCCGGCACAAGGATATAGCCGACTTCCGCCACCTGCCCCACGTCGCTGCTCGCCACCATGCGGAAGACGGGCGCGCCGCCATCGCGCGGCTGGCAGATCCACGTCCGCCCGTTCCACGTACCGCGCGTGTCGAACAGATATTCGGCAAATTCGCCCCGATCGTCGAACGGGCCGCGGCCCCAGTATCGCATGGCCTCCTCGCTGGAAAAGGCGGGCCACATCGCATCCTCGTCACCGGGCAGCAGCGCCCGGCAGGTAAAGCGTGCTGTCGTGAGCGTGGGGGTAAGCGTGGGCGCGTTGTCGGCAGGGGAATTCATGTCACGCGGGGGCGCGGGCAAGGCGATGGCGAGGTGCCAACCGGCTCAAGCCTGTGTGCCTGCATCATTAGTGAGGAACTCCACCAGCGCCTTCACCTTCTTTTGCCGCCATTGCGGCCGCGGCGCGATCAGCCAGTAGGCGCGGCGGCAATCCTGCTGCTCTTCCAGCGCCTCCAGCCGCCCATCGGCCAGCGCTTCTTCCACCAGCGGCAACGGCAGCCAGGCACGGCCGATACCGGCAATGGCGGAGGACAGCACCTGTCCTGCATTGCCCACCTGCAGCACCACTTCTGCATCGTCCGGCACATCATAGGTCGGCCAGCTGATCCACGCATCGGGAGCGCCGGGCGCGGCCACCAGCACCTTGCAACCATCCACCAGCTGCGCGCCTTCCAGATCGTCCGGCCCTTCCACCAGCCTGATCGCCAGATCCAGATTGGCCTCGGTGAAATCGGCGTTCTCGTCAGCGGTCAGCTGCACGGTGATTTCGGGATTGGCCTGGCGGAACCGGGCAAGACGCGGGGCCAGCCACTGGGCAAAGAATTCGCGCGGGCAGGCGATGGCATAATTGCTGGACGACTGGCCCGCCTGCATGGCCTGCACGCTTTCCTCGAACCGCAGGAACCCTTCGCGCAAGGAATCGAGGCCGGCCTCGGCCTCGTCCGTCAATTCCAGCCCCTTTGACGTGCGGCGAAACAACACCACTCCCAGCACATCTTCCAGCGCGCGGATCTGCTGGCCCACGGCGGCGGGCGTAACCGCCAGCTCGTCTGCCGCGCGGGTGAAAGAGAGATGCCGCGCCGCAGCATCGAATACGCGCAGGGCGTTGAGGGGAAGGTGTGTGCGTTTCATCGGCGGTTCCGGTGCAAGCCTGTAGAAAAGCTGCAGCCTCGCGGCAAGCGGCTTGACCACCTGCCCCGCGGGCCAATCAGACCGAGCTGTTTTCGGGCGCGGCCAGCGGGAAGTACGGGATCGCCACCTCGAACAGGGAACCGTCGGTGTGGATGAAGGTGTAATGCCCTTCCATCGCGCCCTGGTTCGTCGTCAGCTCGCAGCCGGATACGTAATCATGCGTCTGCCCGGGCGATAGCACGGGCGTTTCACCCACCACGCCTTCACCATCCACCAGGTTTACCATCCCGTTGGAATCGGTGATGCGCCAGTGGCGGCTCTTCAGCTGGATCGTGTCGTCGCGGCCGTTCTCTATGCGGATGTGATACACCCAGAACCAGCGCCCTGCCCCGACTCGCGACTGCTCGGGCATGAAGTTCACCGAAACACGCACGGTTACGCCTGCGGTAATGGCAGTGTGCTGAAACAGGGATTGGATCGCGGTCTGTGTCATCATCCCCAAGGTAAAGGTTTTACGCCCCGCTACAAGGGGACCAAGCGCCTAATCCGCCGGGTTGTGACGGGCGAGGAAATCGGAAATCGCCTGATAGTAGGCGGCTTCGTCCTCCTCGTCGGAGAAGCCGTGGCCCGCTTCCTCGAACGTCAGCGTTTCCAGTTCCACTCCGGCATCCCCGGCACGGTCCACCATCAGCGTGTACTGGTTAAAAGGCACGCGGTTGTCCTTCTCCCCGTGCACCAGCAGCACGGGACGGATCAGCCGCGATACCTGTACGGCGGGGGAGACGTCATCCAGATCGAAATCGGTCTGGTCGCCATCCACCCTGTCCCAGTGGCGGCCCCGCCGGCGGCCGAACAGGTAATCCTTGTCATGCGCCAGCTGGCGTTCGAAATGCATCACGCCGGCAAAGCTGGCCGCGCAGCGATAGATCTCGGGATTGCGAATCGCGCCCCACACTGCGGCGAACCCGCCATAGCTGGAGCCGACGATGCACACCCGCGCCGGATCGACGATCCCCTCCGCCACCAGGTGCGCCACGGCATCGTCCAGATCATCCTGCATCTTGCGGCCGATCTGCCCATGGCCCAGCAGTTCGAAGCTCTCGCCATAGCCGCCCGAACCACGGAAATTGGGCTGGATCACCGCGTAACCGCGATTGGCCAGCAGCTGCACCATGTCGTTGTAATTATCGTTGTCGCGAATGCCAAACGGGCCACCGTGCGGATGCACCACCAGCGGCAGGCCTTGCGGCTCCCGCCCGCGGGGCAAGGTAAGATAGGCATGGATCGAGGTGCCGTCACGCGCGTCGTAACGGATGCCCTGCGGCTCCACCAGCAGCGCGGCGGGCATCCTGGGGCGAAATTCCGCGAACAGGGCCAGCTGCGAATTCTCCGGCGTGAACACATAGAGCGCGCCCGGATCCGCCGGACCGCTCTGCAACACCAGCAGTCGTTCGCGATCGGGCGAGATGTCGATGATGGAAACCCAGCTACCCGGCAGGGCATCGCCCAGCTGGCGATCCCACTCGGCGATCTCGGGGTCCAGCCATTCGCGGCGATAGCTATCACCGGCATAGCCCACCGCGATGGGATGGTTCGCTTCGTCGAAGGTAACGTTGCTCACGTCCTCGGTCGGCGACTGGAACACGATGGCACCCGGCTGGCCGGTGGAGAAATCGAACTCCATCAGCACCCGCCGCTCCCCGCCTTCGGGCACGCCGATGGAATAGCCCATATCGCTCCCGGCGCGCAGGCCCATGAAGTCCCACAGTTCCATCGAATTTTCGTCGTCCACGCGCACGCGCGCCACGGTGTCCCACTCGTCCTGCGCGGTGCTGCGATAGCGCATGCGTGCACGGTTATATCCAGCGGAACCCACACCGATGCGCAGCGCGCCCGTATCGTCGGCGATGTAGCTGTAGATGCCGGAATTGCGCAGCTCCACCGCCTCCGGTTCGGGCTGCTCCGTTCCGCCCAGATCGAAACGGAAGACCGACGGCTCCTTGTACCAGACCTCCGCCCAGCTCGCGAGGACGTAGCGCCCCTGCGGATCGATATGGACGATGTCGTCCCCGTCATATTCCATGCGGCGGGTTATCAGCGGGTGCAGCACCTGCGTCGCCAGATCGAAGTAGTAGAGCCGAGAGTAACTGTAGGTGTCTCGCTTGTCGCGCCCCATCATGGAAAAGATCAGGCGCTCGCTTCCGGCCCAGCGGAACCAGTTGAGATCCTGCTCATCGCCAAGGTTTACCCCGTCCACCAGTTCCAGTGTGTCGCTGTCGAACACGCTGATGTAGGTGCTGTCGTCGCGGTTGACGATGAAGGCGAAACGCTTGCCATCCGCCGACAGTCGCGCCCCGCTGAGCTGGGAACGGGCGGCAAATGCGCTGGCGGGAATTTGCTCGGGGGTTTCCTCGGCGCGTTGAAGGTCTTGCGCCCATGCCTGCGCGGGGGCGATGCCCACCCTGCACAGAAATGCCGCTGCCACCATTGCCGCCTTCGCGGCAGTACGCCCCAATTCCATAATTCCCCCCGGTTTACGGAGAGGAAGCATAACAAATGCAAGACGTTGCGCAAGTTGAGGTGTTAACGCGCTCCTGCGGCGTCAGACGCCTGCGGTGTCCAGCGCGCGGCCCAGATCCTCTATCAGATCCAGCGGATCTTCCAGTCCGACGTTGATCCGAAGCATGCCATCCTCGATCCCGGCGGCGGCGCGGCCTTCTGCGCCCATGTTGTGATGGGTGGTGGTGGCCGGATGACAGATCAGCGATTTCGCATCGCCGATATTGTTGGAGATATCGATCAGCTCCAGCGCGTTGCAGATCGCCATCGCCTGCTCCTTGCCGCCCTCTCCGCTTCGGGGCGCGAAGAAGGCGAAGATCGGGCCGCCCGCCACCATCTGCTTCTTCGCCAGATCGTGCTGCGGATGGCTTTCCAGCCACGGGTGCAGCACGCGCATCCCGCGATCTTCCAGGAATTGCGCCACCTGCAGGCTGTTCTCGCTTTGCCGGTGTGCGCGCAGGTCCAGCGTTTCCAGCCCCTTCATCACCACCCACGCATTGAACGGGGCGCAGATCGGGCCGGTGTTGCGCTGGAAGGGCGAGAGCACCTCCTCGATCCACTGCTGTGTGGAGCAGACCGCACCTGCCATCACGCGGCCCTGCCCGTCCATCATCTTGGTGGCGGAATAGGCGACGATATCCGCGCCCATATCCAGCGGGCGCTGCAGCACCGGGGTGGCAAAGGCATTGTCCACCACCGTCTTGATCCCCTTCGATCGGGCCAGACCGCAAACGAATTCCAGATCCACCAGGTCCATCGTGGGATTGGCGGGCGTTTCGAAGAAGAACGCCTTGGTGTTGGGCTGCAGGGCGGCTTCCCACGCGGTATTGTCCGTACCGTCTATCGCGGTGTGAGTGATGCCGAAGCGGTTCAGCACGTTGTCGAGAATCCAGCGGCACGAGCCGAAGGCAGCGCGCCCTGCCACCACGTGATCGCCGGCGGAAAGCATGGAGAGCAGCGAACTCGTCATCGCGGCCATTCCGCTCGCCTGCACCAGGCACGCTTCAGCCCCTTCCATCGCGGCGATGCGCTGTTGCAGCATCTCCACCGTGGGGTTTCTGAAGCGGGAATACTGCATCCCCTGCGCCTCGCCCGCGAAGCGTGCGGCCACTTCCTGCGCGGAATCGAAGGTGTAGCCGCTGGTGAGGTAGAGCGCCTCGCTCGTCTCGCCATGCTCGCTGCGATGCGTGCCCGCGCGAACGGCCTGCGTTGCAGGACGCCACTGGGACGTGATGGAGGGATCGGTGCCGGTTGTCTTTTTCATTGCGCCGCCGATCTACGGACACCCGCCCCGGCGGGCAAGCGGTGAAAACAGGTGAAGGTGAACGAGATTGCGCGGCGCATTGCAGACACTGGTGAACGATTATGGCTGGATCCACACGGGCGTGGGCCTGATCGGCAACCTCACCTTCCTGATCGGCAGCGTGCTGTTCCTGCCGCATTTCCATTCCTGGCAGACGACGGGCGTGTGGCTTTTCATCGTCGGTTCGGCGCTGATGCTGGTCGGCGCATTCGGAGACCTGCTGGTGAAATGGTACGACCGCGACAGGCAGTGATGGCGGCCGCAACCCAAACGCCTATTGCGACCGGCTGACAGCACGCTAAAGCCTTGGCGCGATGAATGCAGCGCCAGACCGTCTCCGCGATCCCTTTGCCTGGAACTGCGTGATCGCCATCGCATTCCTGGCCGCGTGCCTGGTGCGCATCACCATCCCATCCGCCCCCTATTTCGACGAGGTGCATTACGTGCCCGCCGCGCGCGCAGTGCTGGCGCTGGAATGGGCGCGGAATATAGAGCATCCCCCCTTGGCCAAGCAGATCATCGCGCTGGGCATCGCGGTTTTCGGCGATACGCCCTTCGGCTGGCGCTTCATGAGCGTGGTGTTCGGCACGCTGGCGCTGTTTGCGGCAATGCGCGGCATGTGGTTTGCCAGCCAGACGCGCGCCGCCAGCCTGCTGACAGGGTTGTTCGTCGCCACCAATTTCCTGCTGTTCGTGCATTCGCGCATTGCCATGCTGGATGTGTTCATGGTGGCATTCCTGATGCTGGCAGGCTGGATGTTCGCCGCTTCCCTTCGCGAGAACGAGACCGCTCGCTGGCGGCTGGCAATCGCGGGCATTGCGCTGGGCTGCGCGATGGCATCGAAGTGGAACGCCATTCCGCTGGCCGTGCTGCCCGGCCTCGCCTTTCTTGCCGCCCGATGGAGCGCGGGACGCAGGCGCCTGATCCTCTCGGCCCGCGGATGGCCGATCGGGGGCATGACGCTGTGGGAAGCGGGCATCTGGCTGGGGCTGGTGCCGCTGATTACATATGCCGCCACCTTCTGGCCCTTCCTGTTCTGGCAGACCGATGCTGGCGCAAGCGGTGGCCTTGGCGCAATTCACCAGCAGATGCTGGCCATGCAGACCCAGGTGCCCCAGTCCCATCCCTATCAGAGCAGGTGGTGGGACTGGATCATCGACCGCCGGGCGATCTGGTATCTCTACGAGAATGTGGACGGCGCGCAGCGCGGCGTGATGCTGATCGGCAATCCCGCCGTCATGCTGCCCGGCCTCGTCGCGCTTGGCTGGTGCGGCTGGAACGGATGGCAAAGCCGCGCGGAGGCAGTGCGATGGGACTGTATCGCGGTGGTGACGATCTATGTCGCCAGCCTTGCCCTGTGGCTGGTGGCCCCCAAGGCGGTGCAGTTCTACTTCCACTATTTCCTGTCGAGCATGGCACTCAGCGCAGCGCTGGCGCTGGGTGTGGAGCATTTGCGGACATCTGGTAGCAGGCTGCTCGCCTGGCTGATCAGCCTCGGCGCGCTCGCCTTCTTCATCTACTGGTTCCCGATCCTGACCGCGGCCCCGCTGGACGATCCGCAGGATTTTCTGAAATGGGCGTGGACGACGGGTTGGCGCTAGGCTTCAGGGCGAAAAACGTTCCCCGCGAGTAGTCCAATAGTCGCTATTCGAGGTGCAGCGTCGTGGTGCCGTCGCGATCCGACTTGGTCACCTGGAAATTACGATCCTCGTCCACCTCCGGCACAAGGTGATACTCGCCATTCTCGTCCACGCGCATTCGCACGCTTGCCACTTCTTTCACGATTGCAGCCCTTGCCTGCCCCCTGGTTGCAGAGACGTCGGGCGTGCCACCGCCGCTTGCCGATTGAGGTCGCTGCTCGGACCTTTCGACAACCTGTGGTCGCTTGCTGGTTTTGGCCGATGCGGTGGAGGCAAGGCCCACGGTCAGTGCCACGATGGACGCAAGGAAGGCACGGGACCGGTGGATCAGTCCGCTTGAAAGGAAGCGAAAGCTCTCCGCCCGGCTGCGAACATAGCCTGACAGTTCCTTGCGTTGCAGGTGGGCGAGCCTGCGATGCCTGCGCACCGCCGCCTTGCGCGCCGCTGCCGCGCGATATCGTGATGGCCCGCTGGAGGGGTCTTGCATTTCGCCGTTCGGTAAGTGTCTGATCTCCCGGCGATTGTGCGGAGCGGACGTTTAGAAAATCTTACCTTGCGCGATACTGTTCCGGCAGAGAGGCCGCTGCGGCTGGATCAGCCGTTTTGCTTGCGGTGATTTTCCAGGTCGAGAACCTCTACCGTCGCTGGCTCGGAATGATCGATCAGCACCGGGCGGCGCTCGTCCAGGGAATCGAGATCGGCAAAGGCCTGTTCGATCCACACACGCTTATCCAGGATCAGGCGCGCCACGCCTTCGGTAAGGCCGCCTTCCTCGCCCACGCGGCCAAGCGCGGCGGCAATATCGCCGATTACCGCGCTCTTGGCGCTGGTATGAAGATGGCCCCTGTTATCTACATAGGCCTGGATGGATTTCGCCATGCCTGATTCCCCTTGCTGCACCGCAAAATATACTACGAACCCGGCCCGTCGGCAAACATCGGCGAAGATTATACTTAACCACGCATGCTGCGGCGTCTTAATTTCAAATTAGTGATATTTCCGGTTCTTACGGCGATACTTTGAGTACTTTCGGCGCAACCCGAAAGGCGCGCGGGCGCTCCGCTGCGCCTCCCCGATTCGCTAGCGGAAGCGGCCCCATACGAACTTGCTCGAAAGGGCATAATTCCACACCGATGCCAGCACGATCCCGGCGATCGCCGCCAGCCACCAGGCAAAGCCGTTCGCTTGCAGCAAGGCAGCCGCCGCGACATTGGCAAAGGCACCCACCGCGCAGGTGGCGCAGAACTTCAGCCAGCCGAAAAACAGCTGATCCGGCCCGGTCAGCTTGCTGTCCCGATAGGTGAGCAGGTTGTTCAGCCAGAAGTTGAACGTCATCGCCACCATCGTTGCGACGGCCTGCCCCAGCGCGAAGCTGCTGCCGAGCACGAGATAGACGAGGCTGAGCACGGCCATGTGGACGAACACGCCCAGCCCCCCCACCGTGCCGAACAGGGCAAAGCGGGTGGGGATGATGCGGCCCAGGTAGCGATCGTAGATGCCGGCGATGAAATCCAGCGCCACACCATGATCGAGCTTGCTCTCGCCGCTCAGCCGTTCGGCAAATTTCAAGGGAAATTCCTTCACGCGTAACTGCGGGCGGGCAGTGGAAAGGATGTCGAGCATGATCTTGAACCCGATGCCCGATAGATCGGCGGCCTGGCTGCGCAGTTGCTCCGTGCGCAGCAGGAAGAACCCGCTCATCGCGTCCGAAAGCTCTGTGCCGGTCAGCTTGCGGGCCAGCGCGTTGGCGATGCGGCTGCCCTTCTCGCGGCTCTTGCTGGATAGCCCGTCGGCATTGCCACCCTTGGCAAAACGGCTGGCGTAGGCGAGATCGTATTCGCCCGATTTCACGGCGGCCAGCATGTCGTTCAGCAAGGCCGGATCATGCTGGTGATCGGCATCCATCACGGCCACGAAGGGGGCGGCGGTAGCACACATCCCCTCGATGGCGGCGCTGGCAAGGCCGCGGCGGCCGATGCGCTGGATCACGCGGATCCGGCTGTCGCTCTGGCCGATGCGGCGCGCTTCCTCTGCGGTGCCATCGTGCGAATTGTCATCCACGAAAACGGCTTCCCAGCCGGACGGACCAAGCGCCTTTTCCAGCCGTTCCACCATGGGCGCGATATTGCCCCGCTCGTTCAGCGTGGGCAGCACGATGGCCAGTTCCAACGGACGTGCACCCTGCGCGCGTGCCAGTGCGTTGGCACTTTCGATCTGCTGCTGAAACTGCTCGGTCACCATGTCCATGTGCCCGCGATACGCAAAAATGTTAACCATAAGGTTACCGCGCGAGGGGAATTACAGCCGCGCCAGCACCGCGTCGCCAATTTCCTGCGTACCCGCCTCGCCGCCAAGATCGCCGCCCAGCACGCCGTCTGCCAGCGCGCCCGATACCGCTGTCTCTATCCGCGCCGCATCGTCTTCACGGCCCAGCGAGTGGCGCAGCAGCATCGCAAGGCTGAGGATCATGGCCATCGGGTTGGCCTTGCCCTGCCCGGCAATATCGGGAGCGGAGCCGTGGATGGGTTCATACATGCCGAAAGTGCCGAATTGCGTCTGCCGCTCACCCAGCGCGGCGCTGGCCAGCAGGCCGATGGAGCCGACGCACATGCTGGCCTGATCGGACAGGATATCGCCGAACAGATTGCCGGTAACGATCACGTCGAACTGGCCGGGGTCCTTCACCAGCTGCATGGCGGCATTGTCGACATACATGTGGCTCAGCTCCACATCGGGATAGTCGACCGCGGTTTCGATCACCACGTCGCGCCACAGCTGGCTGGTTTCCAGCACATTGGCCTTGTCCACGCTGCACAGCTTGCGGTTGCGGCCCTCTGCGGCGCGGAAGGCCACATGGGCGATCCGGCGCACCTCGTCCTCTGCATATGACATGAAATCGTAACCCTGACGGCGCCCGTCATCCAGCGTGCGCATGGCCTTCTCGCCGAAATACACATCGCCATTCAGTTCACGCACGATCAGCACGTCGATCTGGCTCGCGATCTCGGGGCGCAGGGCAGACATGCCCTCCAGACCCGAAAAGGTGGTGGCGGGGCGCAGATTGGCGAACAGGCCGAGATTGGAGCGCAGACCGAGGATCGCCTGTTCGGGGCGCAGGTGCCGTTCCAGATTGTCGCATTCGGGATCGCCCACCGCGCCGAACAGCACGCCATCGGCAGCGCGCGCCATTGCCAGCGTCTCTTCCGGCAGCGGGTGTCCGTGGCGGCGGTAGGCAGCGCCCCCCACGTCACCTTCGCTCACCTGGAGATCGGGCAGGTCCAGCGCATCCAGCACGCGGCGCGCCTGCGCCATGATTTCGGGTCCGATGCCGTCTCCGGCCAGCAGTGCAATCTTCATCAGGAAATCCGTCCAAGCATTTCACGCAATCTGTTGCGCGCCGCCATAACGTCTGCGCGTCTGTCGGCAAGCAGGTAGTGATCCAGCGCGGGGCCAAGAACGTCCATCGCTTCCAGCACCTGCGCCATGTCGCCCTGCGGACGTTCGCCCGCGCCGCCATAGCCCAGTTCCCGCAGCAGCAGGATCTCGTAACCCACCAGTGCGCTGGCCCATCCGCGCGCGCTGGGTGCGTGACAAATCGCCGAAAGCGCGCCCTGCAATCCGTTGAAAAGGGGCGCATACGGCTCCCGCTCGGGCAAGGCGCTGGCGGTGAGCGCGGTGATCCAGCCGATGGCGGCGGCAGGCAGCGGTTCTGCCAGCCACGGCCCCCGGCTTTCCACCAGTTCCACCTTGGCGAATGGCAACTGGCTGGCAGAGCGCGCGGCCAGTTGCAGGTCCACCAGATTGCCGGGAATCACCACCGGCCGAAGCTGGCGCCCACGCCCGCCTGCAACATAGCCTGCCACGATGCCGTATTCCTCGGTGAGGAAACGCGCCACCACGGCCGTCTCGCCATGCTGGCGGGCGGCAATGAGGATGGCGGGGGCGCGAACGTGCATGGCGGCAATACCGGCCTGTGCGCCGTCAGCGCAATTGCCTATTTATCGGAGAGCCTGGCTTCCAGCGCCGCGATCTTTGCTTCCAGCACATCGACCTTTTCTCGCGCGAGCGAGGCCATGTCCTTCACCGCGTCGAATTCCTCGCGGCTGACGAAATCGAGGCCGCCCATCGCTTCGCGCAGCTTCTCTCGCGCGCCATCGCGGGCCTCGCGGCTCATGCCGGCAAAGGTGCCCGCGGCACTGTTGGCGAGTTTGACGAAGTCGGCGATCATCGGGTTCTGGCTCTGCATGGCCCCAATCTGGGGCCTCGGCGCGAATTTCGCAACTCAGAATTCGATGCGTTGTACAGCGCCCGCTTCCTCCGCCTCTCCCGCCTCGGGATTGGCTGCAAGGAACTGGTAATTCAGCAGCGTGGCGAACAGCACCCATGCAAGATAGGGCAGCAGCAGGACGCCGGCCCATTTGCGCACCTTGAAGAACAGCACCACGGTAACGATCAGCGCCACATCCAGCGCGATGATAACATACAGTGCCGCTTGCATATCGTGCGCAGCGAAAAACACCGGCGACCACGCCAGGTTCAGCACGAATTGCACGATAAACGCCAGAATCGCCCATTTGCGCACGCGCGATCCCCACGCAGCGCACACCAGCGCAAAGGCCAGGCCCATCATGAAATAGAGGATGGTCCACACGATGCCGAACGTGGCAGGCGGCGGGAAGATGGCGGGAATTTCCAGAGAACGGAACCACGCGCTGTCGGCCCCGCTGCCGCTCAACTGGCCGGAGAGAAATCCCAGCAGCATCACCGCGGGAATGATGAACAGCGCCCATCTGATCAGACTGGCGCGCAGCTGCGCGGGGGATGCAAGGCGGTTCATCTTGTGGGGATTCTCCCGTGATTCGTTCGGGCAATCTGGCCCGCGCTCAGCCTTCGCGCAAGGCGGCAACAAGGTATTCCACGTTGCCTTGCGTTCCCGTTATGGGACTCTCCACGATACCGTCGATCCGCCAGCCATCGTTTTCCAGCGACTCGCGCACCTCGTCGCACACTCGCTGGCGCAGCGCCGGATCGCGCACGATGCCGCCTTTGCCCACCTCGCCCTTCGCCACTTCGAACTGCGGCTTTATCAGCGCCACCAGGCGGCAATCCGGCGCGGCCAGCGCCAGCGGCACCTCCAGCACCTTGGTAAGGCCGATGAAGCTGGCATCGCACACCACCCAGTTGCACGGCTGCGTGATGATCTCGGGCGTAAGCGCGCGGGCATTGGTCTGTTCCAGAACCGTGATGCGATCGTCCTGCCGAAGCTTCCACGCCAGCTGGTTGGTGCCGACGTCCACGGCAAACACGTGCGCCGCGCCGTGGTGCAGCAGCACCTGTGTAAATCCGCCGGTGGAACTGCCGATGTCCATCGCCACCGCGCCCGTGGGATCAAGGCCGAAATGCTCGATCGCGTGATCCAGCTTCATGCCGCCGCGCCCCACCCACGGATGATCACGCCCTCGCACCTCGACCGACCAGTTTTCAGCCACCTGCTGGCCGGGCTTGTCGATCCGGTTCAGCTTTTCATCTGGCCCGGCGAACACCAGTCCTGCCATGATCAGCGCCTGCGCACGGGTACGCGAATCCGCCTCCCCCCGCTCCACAAGCAGTTGATCGATCCGTTTGCGTGATGGCTTGCGCTCGCTCATGCGCGCAGCGATAGAGCGGGCAGTGCCCAACCGTCCAGAAGGAACCGTGCGCCATGATGTTTCGTCCTGCCATCGCCCTTGTATTCTCTGCCTCCCTGCTGGCCGCCTGCGGCAATGATGCCGAAACCGGGGATCAGGCCGCCGCGCCCGAACCGGTGCTGACACCCGCCCCCGAACCCACGACGGCGCCCGACGGCACCGCGCTGGTGGAAGGCCGCTGGGAAGTGAACGAGAACCCGCAGGGCGGCGTTGCCAGCTTCGGTGCCGATGGCGATCCCAGCCTCGCGATCAATTGCGAACGCATCAGCGGCACGGTGACGATGGATATCGCCAGTTCATCGCAAACACCCGAAGCCTGGCGACTGGATGCGGGCGGCGAATCCGCGCGCGTCGACATGGCGCCCATCGAAGGCGGTCTTTCAGCGGAAATCGAACCGGGCCTCGCCATCTTCCATGCTTTTTCCAACCCCGGTGAAGTGGTGAAACTCACCTCCCCGCTGGGCGAAACGATGCAATTCCCGACACATCCGGGCATCTCGCGCGTATTGGATGCATGCAGCTGATGAAAACCCCGATGAAGACATCTCCCCTCGCCGTATTGGGCGTGCTGGCGCTGGCCGCTTGCGTTCCGCCCTCGCCGGAACCCACGCCGGTGCCATCACCCACGCCTACGCCCGTGGCGTCGCAACCGCAGCCGCAGGCGGCTCCGCCGCAGATGGTGACCCCCAGTTTCGACGACTGGATGGACGCGCCGCAATCCCCTGGCGACTGGACCTATACCGCCGAGCCGGCCGAGACGCTGGCGGTGTTCGGCACGGGCCGCACGCCCGATACGGTGCAGCTTATCATCCGCTGTGACCTGCAGACGCGCCGCGTCAGCATCGCGCGCAGCGGCTCCACCCAACGGCAGGTGGAAATGCTGGTGAGAACGGAAACGCAGGATCGCCGCCTTACCGCAGGCGGCATGACAGACCCCGCGCCGCTGATCGTGGCTGAGCTGGCGGCCAGCGACACGTTGCTGGATGCCATCGCCTTTTCGAAGGGTCGCTTTGCCGTGGACGTGGCCGGAACTGCGCCGCTCTACGCCCCGGCATGGCCGGAAATCACGCGAGTGGTGGAAGATTGCAGGCGCTGATTGCGAGCCGGTAATTATCGCTGTGAAAAACATAAATACAAGGCTTGCGTTCGGCCATCATGTGATTCACAACTAGAGGCAAGACCAGCGGTCCACGCGGTCTTGCCCCCCGGTGAAACGGCAGGGTTCTGGCTCAAAAGCGCGAAAGGAGGTGATCCGATGTCTCATGGTTCAGCAGGGAGGTCGGTGATGACCCATGCGGAGCATATTCGGTAACTTCTACTCGCCGAGTAAGGTTTCGTGGGCGGTCTAACTGACCGCTGACCATGCGAAGGCCAGTTACGCATCGAGCGTAGCTGGCCTTCTCATTTATGGGGCTAGATGAACGGTATGAAGCTGAAACGTTTTTATCCCTACTTGTCTGCGATCGCGCTGGGCGCGTTGCTTTTGGTTCCATTCTCAGCTTCACTCGATTTTCCGGCAAACCTTTTATTCCTTGTTCCGGCGGTATCTGCTGCATTACTCGCAGGTGCAATCAGCGCGCAGCCCAGAATTTGCGGCCACGGTTTAGTCATTTCTGACGGGATCTTTGTAGCACCATGGGTTCGACGTCGTTGCCCCAAGTGCGGTCGCAAGGTCTATTGAACCGCGAAGCTCTTGCCTCTCCCCGCGTCGCCCACTAATCGCCTTCCCATGAAATTCGAGCATATCCAGCATCCCGCTCCCGTCCCCGGTGCCACCCGCGCGCAGGCCATTGCCGATCCCGGTTTCGGCAAGATCTTCACCGATCACATGGTGATGATCGATTATGACGAGGGAGAAGGCTGGCACAATGCCACGCTCGGCCCGTGCGAACCCATTCCGCTGCATCCGGCCAGCAGCGTGCTGCACTACGCGCAGGAAATCTTCGAAGGGCTGAAGGCCTACAAGCTGGCCGATGGCTCGATGGCGCTGTTCCGCCCCGATGCCAATGCGAAGCGTTTCAACGCCAGCGCCCGCCGCCTCGCCATGCCGGAATTGCCGGAAGAGGTGTTCATCGAGGCGGTGAAGCAAGTGGTCCACAAGGATGCGGACTGGTTTCCCGGCGTTGAAGGCGGCTCGCTCTACATCCGCCCCTTCATGTTCGCGAACGAGCATTTCCTGGGCGTTCGTCCGGCCACGAAATACAAGTTTCTCGTGATCCTCTCGCCCGCCGGCAATTACTTCAAATCCGGCGCGCCCGCCGTTTCGGTGTGGATCAGCGAATACACGCGCGCGGCCCCCGGCGGCACCGGCGCGGCGAAATGCGGCGGCAATTACGCCGCCAGCCTCGTCCCCACCGGAGAGGCTTTCGCCAAGGGGCACGACCAGGTGGTGTTCCTCGACGCGGCAGAGCACAAGTGGGTGGAGGAACTGGGCGGCATGAACCTGTTCTTCGTGTTCGACGATGGCCGCATGATCACGCCGCCGCTGGGCGGCACGATCCTGCCCGGCATCACTCGCGATTCGATCATGACCCTGGCCCGCGAACAGGGGCTGGACGTGCAGGAAGAGATGTATTCCATCGACCAGTGGGAAGCCGACGCCAAAAGCGGCAAGCTGCTGGAAACCTTCGCTTGCGGCACGGCTGCCGTGGTGACGGCGGTGGGCAAGGTGGCAGGCCGCGATGGCGAATTCACCATCGGGACCGGTGGGCCGGGGCAGACGACGTCGCGCCTACGTGAAAAGCTCGTCGGCATCCAGCGCGGCACGGTGGAAGACACGCACGGCTGGGTGATGCGGCTGTGAACAGGATGCAGCTTTTCCGCGTCATCGCGCTGGTGGAAGGGGTGACAACCATCGCCCTGTTCCTGATCGCGATGCCGCTGAAATACTGGGCGGGCAATCCCGTGCTGGTGCCCCCTGTCGGCATGGCGCATGGCGTTGCCTGGCTGGCCTATGTGATGGGCATGGCGCTGTGCCTGCCCGGTTATCGCCTTTCTGCATGGCAGACGGCGCGCGTGTTCCTTTTCGCCCTGTTTCCCTTCGGCACTTTCATCAACGAGCCGATGCTGAAGCGCAAACAGGAACAGCGGGCACAGGCAGGGCGCGAACTGCTGCGCGCCTAGAGCGCCATCGCAATCGGTGCATCGCCCGGCTTCCACGGCTTCTCTCGCTGCATCACCGTCTTGAACAGGGGCGATTCCAAGTGACCTGCAAGCCATTTGTGCACATGCGGCAGATCCAGGCCATCGAACCAGTCGCGATCGTGATTGGCGAACTGGCGAATGAAGGGGAAGATCGCCACATCGGAAAGCCCGCGCTTCTCGCCACATAGCTGCCCGCCCTGCGCAATGCGCCCGTCCAGCTTTTGCAGGAATTCCAGCCCGCGTTCGCGGTGCGGCAGCGGGTCGCAATCGTCGTAGCGGTTGGGATATTTGTAATGGTCCAGCGCATGCTTGAACGGGCCGTCGTTCTCCGCGATCAGTTCGGGATCGTCCCGTTCCAGCCAGCCTTCGGGGTCATTGCGGGAAAGCGCCCAGCGCATCACCTCGATGCTTTCGTCGATCACCGTTCCATCGGCCAGCACCAGCACCGGTACCGTGCCCTTGGGTGAGGCATCCAGCATCGCCTGCGGCTTGTCCGACAGTTTCACCTCGCGCAGTGCGCACGGGTTCTCGCTCACCACCAGCGCCAGGCGACCGCGCATGGCATAGGGGCATCGGCGAAAGCTGTAGAGTGTGCGCTCAGTCGTCATCGTGATCCTTGTTTGCCGGATCCTTGTTCACGGGCAGGACGGCCCCGACGTGGGCACGCCCTTCCACCGCCGCAAGCTCTTCCTGCCGGTGCCGCTCGCGGTAGGCGGCGCGCTGCTCGTCCGTACGCTCCGCATAACAGGCGGGGCAGCTTGCGCCTTCCTCATACAGCGGGGACGCCTGATCCTCAGGGCTGACCGGACGGCGGCAGGCGAAGCACAGGCCATAGGTGCCCGGCGCAAGCCCGTGGCTGACGCTGACGCGCTGATCGAAGACGAAGCACTCCCCGCGCCACATGCTGAGTTCCTCCGGCACGGTTTCCAGGTATTTCAGGATGCCGCCGTTCAGGTGATAAACCTCCTCGACACCCTCGGCCTTCAGGAAAGCGGTGCTCTTCTCGCAGCGGATGCCGCCGGTGCAATACATCGCCACCTTCGGCGTTTTGCCTTCGCCCAGCAGCCACTCCCGCTCTTCCCGAAACCACTTGGGAAAGTCGCGGAAACTGGCGGTTTCAGGATCGATCGCGCCTTCGAACCGGCCCACGGCCACCTCGTAATCGTTGCGCGTGTCGATCACGATGGTGTCGGGATCGGCGATCAGCGCGTTCCAGTCCTGCGGATCGACATAGGTGCCCGCATTGTGCGCCGGGTCCAGATCGCCCTGCCCCATCGTCACGATCTCGCGCTTCAGCCGAACCTTCGTCCGGTGGAAGGGCATGGTGGTAGCGCCGGAGAACTTCACCTCGATATCCTCGCACCCGGGCAGCGTGCGGATATGATCCAGCACGCGATCAAGGCCGTCGGGCGATCCGGCGATGGTGCCGTTGATGCCTTCGTTCGCCAGCAGCAGCGTGCCCCTGACGCCGTTTTCCCGGCACGCCTGCAACAGCGGCAGGCGCAGCGCAGCGGGATCGGCAAAACTTGCGAACCGATAGAGTGCGGCGACGAGGATGGGCGCATTCTCGATGTTCCGGGGCGTATTCATGCGCAGCCCTTTAGCGCCCCGATGCCCCGCGTGCCAGATAGAGGCGCGGGCAAATATGGAACACATGGAACACTGTCCAAAGCAAAAAAGCGCCGATGTTTGACCATCGCTGCACGAAGTGTAACTTTCCGGCCAATAGCGTCACGTTCGAGAGGAAAAGCGTGACTGTCCCGGCGCGGGAGTGTCACCTTGGGCGCGCAAGGCAGGCGAGTATCGAAGAGAAGGGCGACATGCATGACTGTGCGGGTTCGCACAGGCGCCACAAGGTAGGAAAGAAGGCGGGCCTGGCAGGCTAACGCACTACGTGGCTCGCAGAGGCCAGCGAGGAACCGGCCATGCAATTCGCAGCTTCGCAGAGGTGAGCGAAACTGTTTACCCCAGGGATGCCTGGAGCGTTGCGGCGCCCACCCACAGAGCGATCAGGATAACGCTTTCCCATCCGATACCCCCCGGTCCCTGCCTCTCGCGTCGCAGCAAGCCGATAAGCAGAACTGCTGTCATAACGAGAACCAGCGCCATCCAGAATACCGTGCGCTGCGAGATCGCGTGGTAGATCGAGCCGTCGCGATAGGCGATGTCGCTGGAGGCGATGAAAAGCGCGTCGAACATGTTGCCGCCGATGATTCCGCCGATGGCAAGCTGCAAGGCGCCGCGCCTCACCGCAGCAATCGTGGTCACCAGTTCTGGCAGGGAGGTGACGATAGCGGTTCCCAACGCTCCGACCACGCCCTGCGAGATTCCGAGCCTGCTTGAAAGTTCGATGCCCGTCTCGCCAACCACCCACCCCGAGAGGCCGACAATGATCGTCAAGGTGCCGAATAGCGCGCCGATCAGCCACAGGGATCTGTGGTCCTCGCTCTGGTCGTCCTGTTCGTCCCGCGTCGCACCGGTGTTCCGTGCAAGCCACATCGGCCGCTCGTGGATCTTGTGCGCGTTGTAGAGGCCGACAAGATAGGTTCCGACCAGCACCGGAGTGAGGGGATTGATGGCCCAGACGGAGAATGCGGGTGTCGCCCATGCCATGATGGGGAGAGCGACCAGCAACATCAGAACGGTTGCCTGGCCCAGATTGACCGCACTAGCCGCAGCATGTTCCAGATTGACCTTCCGGTAGGCTACGTCGGCAAGCGCCAGAAACATCGTCTGCGCGGCGATCCCGCCCAGTGCATTGGAAACTGCCAGATCGGCCGCGCCGGAAGCCGCAGTGGTCGTGGAGGTAACGATGCCCGCGATGCTTGTGCCTGCCCCAAGCAAGACCGAACCGACAAGTGCCTCGCCAAACCTCGTTCGATCGGCGATCGTGTCGGCATAGCCGGACATTTTCGTTCCCAGCAAGGCGATTATCAGCGCAGATCCTGCGAAGATCGCCAGAACTGCGGTGGTCGAGAACTGGGAAAGGTCTGGCAGCATTTACCTCCGATTGGCTTGCGACTGGAAACGCAGGGAGGTTAGCAACTGTTCCGTTCGGCTCAGGGCTGATCATGGAAGCTTTCCACGCCCGCGTGATCCTGCAGGGGCACCTCCCTGCGATAGAGACTTGGAAAGGAACCAAAACTGCACGGGCACGTTGGGACCAGAGCGGCGTGCTAGCGCAGGGACCGCAGTCCAAGGTACCGGAGAAAGAACATGAAGAAGTTTCTTACGATCTTTGCTTTTGGTGGCACGATGATGCTGCTGCCGGCTTGCAACACCATCGACGGTGCGGTTGACGACGTCGAATCCGTAGGTGATTGCGCCGACGGCGTAGAAGGCAACTGCTGACCTTCGTCGCTTACGCACAAGCGAACAACGAAAACGCCGCCTCCGGGCGGCGTTTTCATGTCTGGCGTCCGCCGGTCAACGACAGGGAGGGAATTACCCTTCCATCGTCACCACGATCTTGCCCTTGGCGTGGCCGTTCTCCAGCTTTTCCATCGCATCGCCGATCTTGTCGAATGCAAAGGTCTCGTCGATCACGGGTGTCATTTGTCCGCGCTCTGCCAGCGTCACCAGATAGGTCAGCTCGCTGCCGCTGGGGTGCATGAAGAGATAGCGGTAATCGACGCCTTCCCCGCGAGCCTGCTTGCGCAGATCGCGGCTCATCGCCCAGAAGACTGCGGCAAGGCCATAGCGACCATTCAGATCCTGCGTCGCGGTGCGCGGCTCAGGCGTTCCCGCGATGGAAACGACGCGTCCGCCCTCCTTCACAACCTTGAAAGCGCGCGAAAGCGTGTCTCCGCCGATCAGGTCAAACGCGCCGTCGACGGGATCGATCACATTCTCGAACTTCTCGTTCTCGTAATCGACCACTTCATCAGCGCCCATCTTCTCCACCAGCTCGCGCCCGCGGGAGGATGCGGTGGTGATGACATGCGCGCCCAGCGCCCTGGCAATCTGGATGGCAAAGGTACCCACGCCCCCCGTCCCGGCGGTGATCAGCACGCGGAAACCGGGGCCGACCTTCAATTCGTCACGCAGCGCCTGCAAGGCGGTGAGGCCGGCCAGCGGAATGGCGGCGGCCTGCTTGAAATCGAGCGAGGGCGGGATGGCGGCGAGATATTCTTCCTCCACCACGGCATATTCGGCAAAGGCGCCCATTTTCTCCTTCCCCAGCCGCGCGCATACGCGCGTGCCCACGGGAAAACGGCTTGCACCCCTGCCGTTGGCTTCCACCACTCCTGACAGTTCATTGCCCATGGTGATGGGCAGATCCAGCTTCAGTATCGGCTTCAGCTTGCCTTCGCGGATCTTGTAATCGACGGGGTTCAAACCGGCGGCCTTCACCTTCACCAGCACCTGCCCCACGCCGGGCTTCGGCATGGAAACATCGCGCATCTGCGCCTTTTCGGCGTCACCATATCCGGTGAGTGTATAGGCTTTCATGGCTGTCGCTCCGTCGCTTGTGTTGCCGGCAGGAGGATTGCCCTCCTGCCGATAACAACACATGCGCGAGGCGCGCCGTTCCCGCGCTGCCTGCCGTTACCGTCAGACGCTGTCGGGATAGATCGGGCGAATGTCGACGGGGATCGCTTCCATCCCGGCAATCGCGGCCTCGGCATGCTCGTCGAGGTGGGCGTATTTGTCGAAGAAGGCGATGGTGCCCTGGTAGTCGCCGGTGGCCTGCAGCATCAGTTCGGTGCGCAGCAGCTGCGTGATGCCGGAAACCAGCCGGTCCTCGTCGATAACGTAGTGCCCTGCGGTGTCGTCCCAGGCGTAGGCGCCGTAATCCAGCAGATAGCCGTATTGCGCCGCCGCGCCCTTCCCGTGCGCTTCCTCGATGCCGAAGCGCATGGAGCGGAACAGCCCTGCGACATAGGTGGCGAGAAGTTCGCTGCGCTGCGACGAAGGCAGTTCGCCGCGCTCCATCATGTAGAGGAGATTGTAGATCCCCATCACGTCGGCCTTGCTTTCCTCCAGCGCCGAATACTGCTCGCGCAGCTGCGCGTTCACCGTGGTCTGCTGGCCGTTCACCGTGATCGTGCCCGGCCCCAGCGAGTGGCTGAGTTCGTGGAACAGGGTGAACAGCTGCATGTAGCGGCGGCTGACCAGCGCGGCCTGTTCCTGTGCCAGCACCACGTCGGCGATGGGATCGAGGATGCGATCGAACTTCGCGCCCAGCACGTTCGACAGGATCACCTTCTTCGCGCCCTTGGCCTCGCGCACGCGCTCGTCATTGGGCAGGTTGAAGGCGATGGTCTGCACGCCGGGCACGTTGTCGCCGCCGCCGTGGATCTGGTCTGCCACGGCAATCGGGCTTTCAAAGCCGCGGGTGAAATTGTGATACTGCGGATCGATGGGCAGGTTGCCCTCCATATCGCGCAGGTATCCGACATAACGATCCAGCGCGGCGCTTTCTTCCGGGTTCTTCAGCGTCACGAAGCTCTCGAACGCGGTCTTCATGCCGTAGAGGCGGTCGGTGTAAACCTCGTAGGGGCCAATCGCCACTTCGATGGGCGTATCTTCCAGGTCCATCCAAGCCATCTCGCTTTGGAAATAGTCGTCGGACAGGAAGCTGTCGGCGCGCAGGGAAAGGAAACGCTTGAGGCTGGGATTGGTGGTGATCTCGGACGCCTCGCGCAGCAATGCGGCGGCGGGCTGGAGAAACTCGGCATATTCCTGAGAATAGGGCACGGCCACGAAGCCGTCACCCTGCCGCTTCACCACCGTATAGGGGCTCATCAAGGCATCGCGCTGGCCGGGATTGGCCTCCAGATAGGCGTCGAATTCGGCGCGCGTCAGATCGGCGGGATAGAAGCCTGCACCTTCGGGCCATTCGCGCGCACCGTAGAACGGCTGGTTCTCGGCAATGGTGTCCCACGGGCCGAAATGCAGATCGAACATCTCCAGCATGGCGGGGTTGCCGAGGCGGGCGATTTCCTCGCGCAGGGCGGGCAGATTGCCGCCGCGCTGGCGCAGATAGATCTCGTCCATATAGCTGCTGGCCTCGATCAACAGGTTCACCACCTGCCGTTCTTCGGCAGAGAGGTAGGATGTGTCGGGCGACATATCGACATCGGCGATGCTGGCACGGCTGGCGGCCATGTCATACCCTCCGATTTCGCCAACGCCCTGGCCCATACTCTGGGTGGTGGGCGCGCAGGCGGCCAGCATGGCAACAGGTGCCGTGGCCAGGGAAAGCGCGATAAGGGTGCGACGCATGGGCGGAGAATCCTTCGTGTTGGCTACGGTAATGCTTACCGTCTTTGTTTCAGGCGCAAGCATCTACTCCAGCGCTTCGCTGGAGTCACGCGCGGCGCTTCGCTACTGCGGCAGGATGGACGGGCAGACTGGCATGGATGATTTCGCCGCCATGGCCGGCAGTGCCGGCGGCAGGCTGGACCTGATATTGCGCAGCTTTGCGCGCATAACGGGCCAGCCGCTGGCCAGCGATGCTGGTGCCTTGTGGAGCGCGCCCTTCGCCGTGCTGGCGCACGATACGCAAGGCCCGCCGCGCTTCTTCTACGCCAATGCGCGCGCGCTGGCGCTTTTCAAACGTGATGCGGGTGCCATGATCGGCCTGCCCTCCCACCTTTCCGCACAGGTGGAAGCGCGAGAGGAACGCGCCGCCATGTTCGCGCGGCTGGAGGCGGATGACGTCGTGACCGACTACACCGGCATCCGCATCGCAGCGGACGGCACGCGGTTTCGCATAAGTGACGCGGTGATCTGGAACCTGCGGGACGAAGCGGGCGCGCTGCACGGGCAGGCCGCGCGGATCGATCGGGTGGAGGCGCTGTCCTAGCGCGGATCAGCCTGCGAAATCGGGAACGGGCCGCGCGTCGCTTGCCATGGCCCGCGTGGTCATCTCGCTCGCCTCTTCCCATGCCTGCGCCATCAGCGCCTCTGCCAGCATGGCCTCCACCGGGTTCAGGCCATCGCGGGCGTGATCCAGCGCAGCGCTGGAATAAAGAAAGATGTTGCGCACCGCCTCGCCCGTCTCGGGAACGCTGGCGCTGGCGTGCTGGCGCACATCTGCGGCCAGGTCCACCGCGATCCGGTGCGTGCCTGCATCGAGGCCCGAGAAACTATAATTGCCATCGGCATCGGTGGTGGTGACGGCGCCCAGCGCGGGGATCGAGACCTGCGCCCCTGCCACCGGTTGCGCGGCGGAATCGCGCACCGTGCCGGAAAGGTCGCCTGCATGTGCGGCGGCGGGCATGATAGAAAGCGCGAGGGCGCTGGCAAGAATGGCAATGCGGTTCATGCCCCGCCCTCAACACGGGCAATGTTACGCAAGTAAGACTCTTTGATGACAGTTGGTTCGATGACTGTCGGTTTGATGACTGTTGGTTTGATGATTGGCGCGAAGCCCGCATTTGTCAGGCGGCAGCGGCCAGCAGTGCCTGCGCATCGGGGGATTCCTCCAGCAATTCCAGCAGCCCGCGTTCCCAACGGTTCTGATATTGCGTGCGGCGCGGCAGGCGCAGCGTTTCGCGCCATTCCTCCTGCCGGGCGATCAGGTCTATCACCGCGGGGTGGACATAGCTCTTGCGCGTCACGGCGGGCGTGTTGCCGAGATGGGCAGCCACGCGTTCCAGCACGGCTTTCATCGTCAGCTTCTCGGTCGCTTCTCCAAGCATGCGGAAAGCCATGACGCTGGCGTGCCAGGTGCGGAAGTTCTTGGCGGAGAAAGGGCCGCCCATCGTCTCCGAAAGGTAGGAATTCACATCGCTGGAGCTGACGTCATGCGCCTCGTTTTCGTCATCCACCCAGCGAAACAGGTGCTGGCCGGGCAGATCCTGCATCTTCTTGACGCAAGCGATCAGCGATCCGTCGGAAAGCTCCACCTCGCGCAGCTTGCCGCCCTTCCCCTTGAAGCGAAGGCGCAGCGTACGGCCCGTCACCTCGGCATGGCGGCGGCGCAGCGTGGTGGCACCGAAACTGCGGTTTTCGCGGGCGTAGCCGGTGTTGCCCACGCGGATGGCGCCAAGGTCCAGCAGGCGCACCACGCTGGCAACGGCACGCGCCTTGCTGACGGTGGGTGCGCGCATGTCCTTTTCCACCCGCTTGCGGGCCAGCGGCAGCTTGTTGCCAAACGCCAGGCACCCATCGAACTTCTCGCCTTCACGCCAGCTTCTGAAATCCGGGTGATAACGATATTGCTTGCGGCCCCTATCGTCGTAACCGGTGGCAAGGATGTGGCCGTTTGCCGCGGGGCAGAACCACGCGTCCTTGTAGGCGGGCGGGAAGGCGATGGCATTCAGCCGCTTCTTCTCCGCCCGATCCTTGATCAGATTGCCGTCGGGATCGTAATAGGCCCAGCCCTTGCCGACACGCTTGCGGGCGATGCCCGGCAAGTCGTCATCGACGTAGATCAGATTTGCGGGACGCGTAGCCATAACCCCGCGATAACGTGCTGATCTGGCAGACGGTTCCTCCAAATCAGCTTATACTGGCCCTTGGTCCAGGTGCCTCCGCCACCTTCTCCACGATCTCCTGCGGCACGCCGGCGCGCCGGGGATAGCGCACCATCACCATCAGCAGCAGGCCCGCCGCGTGCAATCCCAGCACGACCACGAACATGTTCGCCAATCCGCCAAGCGCGGCGGAGAAGCCGAACACCCATGCCCCTGCCGATATGCCGAAGTTGGAAAGCGCCATGTAGATCGTGAACTGCGTGGCGGCGACCTTGGGATTGCACAGCCGCATGGAGATCGGCAGCGCCGCCACGGTGATCAGGATGTCGAGACTGCACCAGGTGAAGACGAAAACACGGAACAGCGCCGGATCGCTCCAGCTGTCGCGCAGCGCGAACATGGTGGCCGACATCATCATATAGAGCACGAAGAAGGCGATCGTCGTGCGCTTTGCTCCGAAGCGGTCTCCCGCCCAGCCCCCCAGCGTCAGGCCAAGAATGCCCGCCACCAGTTGCGCCGTGCCGACGAGCGACGTGATCGTCTCCTCGTCCCACCCCAGTTCGCCCGCGCCAATGACCGGCGTCATCCCCGTAAACATGCCGTAGTGAAAGCCGCGCACCAGCAGCACCGGCAGCCACAGCAGGCTGACCGGCAGCAGCACGGATCTGAAGGTGTTCTTCAGGATCGGCCACCACGCGCCAAGCTGGATCGTCTCGTTGCGCTTGTGGGTGGTGCCGCTGCTCCACGGCAGGCGCCGCTCTCCCTCGCGTTCGCGCAGCACGATCACGTAGCCGGTAATCACCGCGATGAAACCCGCCGCCAGCAGATAGGCCGCGGCGGGGCCAAGGGCGCTGATGGCAAGACCGGTCAGCGCGGTCGCCATCGCAATCCCGATCGCCTGGCCGCCGAACATCATGCCGCTGGCGCGGGCGCGTTCCTCCTCCTCCATGATATCCACCGCCAGGCCGTCCACCGCCACGTCCTGGAACGTCGTCGCCATCTGCACGGCAAAGCCCGCAAGGCCGAGGATCAGCACGTCTGTCACCCCAGGGCGGGAGAACGCGCAGGCCAGCAGCAGCGCGATCATCACCAGTTGCGCGCCAACGATCCACGCACGGCGGCGGCCCATCGGCAGGAAGGTATAGCGATCCATGATGAAGCCGTTCACCAGCTTCAGCGTCCACGGCAGCGCCGTCAGCCCCAGCACATAGCCGACGTCTGCCGCATCGGCCCCGTTCGCCGCCATCCATGCAGGAATGGCAAACCAGAACAGTCCGATCGGCACGCCTTGCGCGACATAAAGGATGAAAAGCGTGAACAGCCGCAACCGGCTGGACGTTGCCAGGATGAAATTGCCGTCAGGCTGCATATTCGCGATAAGACCCCCGCCTTTCTCGCGACCCGTTGCCGACCCTGCGGCTGCATATGCGCACATTTCGGCGGTGCTGGCAATGCGGATGCCCTGCCGGACCTGCCGCAGCGCCAAGCGCAGCTTTCGCCCATGCCTAGCAACTCTTGCTTGCCCCCGCCCACCGCGCGAACCATCTTCGCGCCGAGCACACATTCGCAGGAGAGCCGAGATGTCCGATACCTACACCCCGCCCAAAGTGTGGGAGCCCGCCGAAAGCGGCGGCAAGTTCTCCGGCATCAACCGCCCTACCGCCGGCGCGCGCGAAGAGAAGGCGCTGCCTGTTGGCGAGCATCCCTTCCAGCTTTATTCGCTGGGCACGCCCAACGGCGTGAAAGTCACCATCATGCTGGAAGAGCTGCTGGAAGCCGGCTTTGCCGGGGCGGAATACGATGCGTGGAAGATCGACATTTCCGAAGGGGAGCAGTTCTGGTCCGGCTTCGTCGAGATCAATCCCAATTCCAAGATCCCCGCGCTGGTGGACCGTTCCGGCGCAACGCCCTTCCGCGTGTTCGAAGGCGGCGCGATCCTGCAGCACCTGGCGGAAAAGTTCGATTACCTGCTGCCAAGGGCCAATCCGGCGCGCGCGGAAACGCTCAGCTGGCTGAGCTGGCAGATCGGCACCGCCCCCTTCATCGGCGGCGGTTTCGGCCATTTCTACGAATACGCGCCAGAGAAATACGAATACCCCATCAATCGCTATGCGATGGAAACGAAGCGCATTTTCGACGTGGCGAACAACCAGCTGGCCAAAACGCGCTTTCTCGCGGGCGACGACATGACGATTGCCGACATCGCCTCCTACCCGTGGCTGGGTAATCTCTACCACGGGGCCTACAGCGGTTCGGACAGGTTCCTCTCCCTGCACGAATACGAGAACGTGGGCCGCTGGGTGAAAGAAATCGACGCCCGCCCGGCCGCGATCCGCGGGCGGATGGTGAACACCAAGGCCCTGCCCGAACGCCACGATGCCGCCGATTTCGATGCGGTGGAGGACCGCGGCCTGTTCGAGCCTGTCAGGAAGCGCGCCGACGTTTGACGAGGCGCGCCAGAAAGCGTGCCGGGGCGGGTTGCGTCGCCCGCGCGCGCCGTTATATGGGCACGCGGCTGCTGGGGTGTAGCCAAGTGGTAAGGCACCGGTTTTTGGTATCGGCATTCGCAGGTTCGATCCCTGCCACCCCAGCCAGTTTCCCGAATTAAGCCAAGCCTCTGAAAACCTTACGGTTTCCCTGCGAGTCAAAACCTCGTGGCACCTTGCCGTGGCACCCTGTCGCGGTCTTGATCCTGACACCATGAATCGAATGGTTTCGGGATGCAAGAACGCATCCCAGATATCTGGCGACCTTTTGCACAGGCTCATCGTGGGCATGCAGCGCACTAATGCACCACGCGGACCAATTCGGCCTAGAACGTCGGGAAGGCGGCAAGGCGCCCCCATATTGGTCATTACCGAAACGATGGTTGATATCCAGAAGCGGACGCGAGCTGCGCAGACCGTATTGCCACCCTCGCCGTGGAGCGCGGTCACAGGGCCGTTTTTTTCCCGCGCTGTCCTAAAGTGTTACGCGACGTCTCTATGGCGATCTATCAAGCGCATCAGCACCGCATTAGCTTTGTCGAAATTCTCCTTTTGGCCTTGAATCTGATACGCCCATTTTGCGCCGTGAAAGAGGTTGTTACGTAGCCGCCAGACGATCATCAGCAAGGCCAGCATGCGGTCGCGCGGGTCATCGTTTCCGCCTCGGATAACAGCTTCGACAAGCTCGGGGTGATCGGATTTGCGCAGGGCAAGGTGCGGATAGCGATACGTCAGCTCACCGTTCGAGAAATAGCGGTCGCGGAAATATGCAAGCTCTGTGTCGTGCAGGTCGGCGCCCAGAATACCGGCCGCCGCCCACGCATCGACCTTCTTGGTGATGCGATCGACGCTCGCGTTCGTCTCCATGACCTCGGCCTCAAACAGGCTCCAGAGGAAAGCAAAGTCGAAGATGGCGCGACGGTCGTTTTCGGGTAGATCCTGAAACCCGGGCGCTCTTGCCTCAAGCCATGCCTCGCTCGCGCTCTTCGCCCGATCCTCCATCTACTAGTCCTCCGGTTCGTCGTAGCGCTGGCTCAGCTCGGAGAAGTCGGTGAGCGTATCGCAGCTGATGCAGTGATACATCTGGGATGCCTTCTGAAAGGCCAATCCACATAGGCATCCACAGAAAGGGCAGCATTCGTCAATTTCGAGATCGCCCCATTCCCAGACGCCGAGATATTCGGGGACAGCGTCGCGATCGTAGCCCACGATCTGAAACGCGTTGGCATTCTTCGCGACGAAACCATCAATGGCGGCGCGCATGAGGATCGGTTGAATGTCAGCCGGCTCGATTGCAAACCACTCTCCGCGCACGCGCGTCGTTTCGAAATGACGATGGAGTTGGCGTTCCAAGTCAAACGCTGCCTCGGTGTTGATCCAGCCGAGGAGCTGGATCGCGGAGGGGTTGCCAGTCTGAAGGTTGGTGCGGCGCTTCTCGATGTCTTTGGCGACGCCGATCTTGACCCGGCAGTAGCCGCTGTCCTCTTCACCGATGAAATAGACAGGCATCGCGCGGTTCCCTAGTCGAAGCGGATCCCGAACAGGCCACCCTCGGAAGTGTCTGAAAGTTCCGTTTCGAGAACATATTCAGCAAAGCTGGCTCCGCTTTCACGCTCCGCACGGACGATCTCGTCGGAATTGAGGAGTGCCACATACTGTATGCCGGTGCGCATCGAAAAGTCGGCGGCGATCTGGAGAGCGCGGGCGAACTGCCGACCGTCTACTGGCTCGAACAGATGGCTGTCGTGGATGATGAAGCCCGGGCCTTCTCCGCGCCCCTGTGCCAACGTTGCTAGGGTGAGGTCAAAACAGAAGATCTCCATGCTCATTACACCGGCGCTTCCGTCGGCGGGGGTCTGCGGCAAGAAACGCAGGCCGGTATCCGTGGCTGAAATGGCTAGTTGGCCAGGCTTCTCATACAGGCGTTCGGAGATTTCCGAAAAAGTTCGGCTCGCTGTATCGACAATCGCCGATCGCTCGCGGCGGTCCTGACGCATCGCGCGCACAGCTTCTTCCACCTCGCGTTCAAGCGCCTCGACTCGCTCTTCGAGCTTTCGAGCCTCTTGCAAGCGACCCTCAAGCTGCTTGAGCTCGGACTCATGTCCGGCTAGCTCATCGCGCAGCCGTAGAAGTTCGTCGGCGGGGCCGCTCGCGCGCAGCGATCGCGTAATGTCGCGGCGGCGCGTTTCTATGAGTGCGCGAAGCGGCTGGCGCTTCGCGATACGCTGCTGCGCCGCCGCGATTTCGTCTTGGAGATGGGATTGCCGGTTCTCGAGCAACTTCTCGTGGAAGCGGTGCACCTCTTCGTATCGATCGGTCACGAGGTCAGGGAAGACGATCCTCGCCTCTTCGAACAAGCGGGCAATGTCCGGTGCCTCGGTGAATACCTCAGCCCGCAAAGCCCTCGCGTTCACGTCGATTGCCTCTTGATCGATCACATCGGCGTCAGAAAGATCGCGGAAATCTTGGTTCAGGGTAGCGAGTTCGCCTTCCAGCTCGCGGAAGGCGGGCAGGACGTTGAACGCTTCGATCCGCCCCGCCAGACGATCGCGTCCGAGCTTTACCGAGGCGATCTGCGCCTCAAGCTGAGCCTCAACGTCGGCGCGCTTGGAACCCTCGGCTGCGGCCTTATCCAAGGCGGCTAGAGCGGTCTGTGCATCCTTGGCCTGTTTGAGTGCTGACTTCGCCTGGTGCAGTCGGCGCACCAGTTCAGCATCGAGGCCGAACAGGTGGGCGAGTGAAGTTTCAGCCGAGGCGTTTGACTGGTTCCTGAAAGTCCGAACGGGGCTGTCGAGGCCGCCATCACGTTTTCGGCGGGCGAAATAGCTGACGAGTTGTCTATATGAGACGTCGCCATTGCCGCGCTTCTCGCTCAGCCCGAACCACTCCTCGCCGAGCCGTTTGCACCACTGTGCGTTCTGAATGCGATCGACGCCGGACTGTGGAGAGCGGATGAAAACCTGCCTGGCATTAGCGACGCTGCGCGTGACCTCAATCCGTTCGGTTCCTAAATCGAGATCAAGTGTAAAATTCCATTCGGCCAGGGCAGGAGCGGTAAGGGCTCCTTGGGGCTTACCTCCGAGAAGGAAGTGAATCAAATCGATGGTGCTCGACTTGCCGGCACCATTGCGGCTGCGCCTTTCGCTGGCGCGACTGCTATCCTGTTCGCCCCCATCGTTGCGCGTCGCGAGAAGAATGTTGAGGCCGGGGCGGAACTCCAGCGTCCTGAAGCTCGCCCGGTCCGCTGCCAGCCGATGCAGCATCACTGTCCTCCTGTGCGACGACGGATCAAGCCGTCTTCGCTGAACGAGACCAACTTCATTAGGAAGAGGAGATCGATCGCGAGGATGAAGAAGGGGTATGAGACCGGGCGGGTCTCCTGCTGCATGCGGAATTCATCCCAGAGGCCGGAAACAGTGCGCGGGGAGCCGAGACCCTCAAAAACCTTACCCGCAAGGGTAAGCAGCGCCCGATCCGAACTGATGTTCTTCGTAGGAAGAATCACGGCTTAAAACCCAGCATTGGAATCTCAAATATCTGACACGTGACGAAAAAGCGGGTCACGATCGCGAGAGCCGCCGTGTCGCGCTCGACTTCGCCTGTGCCGCCGCCTGCAAAGATTACCATTTCCCTGAATGTGTGATCAGGTTCAAGGCCAGAAGTGACGCAATCTGCATAGCGGGCCTTGAACCCCTGGGCCATACGTTCCGCCTCTTCAGGGTCGGGCTGATCGCGCAGATAATCTTCGACCTTCGCGACACCAGACTGGCCGATCGAAAGGAAGTGGCGTGTCGCATTGGACAGCGCGTTGAAGGCCACCTTGGTAGCGAGATCGGCAGATAGCGGCACGGGCTCGTTGGGATCGCTGGCGATGGCCTGGCGAATCAGGGTTAGTGCACGCCCAAGGTTTGCGTAGGTGATCCTAGCCATGTCGGTCGACCGGGGCGCGCGGCCATATAATCGCACACGCTGCTCGGCCGGCAGTTTCTTGATCAGGTCCAGAATGTCGGAGCGCGTCACCGGTCCGGCGGGGACCTTAAGTTCGTCGGCCAGCTGCTCTATCTTGCGCACGAGCTCTGAGGGCAGCTTGTCGCGATACAGATTGACGACGAATTTCCACCCACGAAGCTGAGCGCCCCAGTGCGCCTTCGCTCCGCGGAAATCCACGTCAATCTTGGTTAGAGCGTCATCGACGTTCGCCTGACCGTAGCGGGGACCGTAGCACTGATAGACGGTGCCGGTCGAAGCCCGAAACCCGTCGCATTTCAAGTCGCCGCGTCGACCCATAGGAATGGTGGGCGTGAAGTCTTCTCGCCAGAGCGACTTTGCAACTGATTGAAATCTCGTTTCGAATGCGTCCCCTTCGAGGTCTTTGAAGTCCGATTCGGCTCGAAGGCGTTGCCATTCCCAATCAAATTCGTCCATTCGCTGCTCACTCTTCCCCTCTAACGACGTATCGATCTGACGAGCGAGTGTCGAACATTTCCGTTAGGCCAATGGCAGCTATAGCGAGTTTGTGCTCAAACCCAGGCAGTTCGCAACCGGCCCCAACACTTCATGATTGAATCGAAACATCTGACCGTGGGCCGAAGAACAAATGCCGCTGAATATCTAGAAAGGCGGAACGGATTTCGACGGTCGATCCGAGCTTCCGTTTCGCATCATTCATGCTGCCATACCGGCTGCGGATGAAGTGGCTGAGACGCTGGGTGTCGAGTTCGCGGATGCCGTCCTTGGCGTAGGACCCAAGGACGTAATCGAGGAATTCGCGCATCTCTTCCTCATAGCCATCCATGCCTGTGGCCTTCGCCGTTTCGACGCGTTCGGCCCGGGCTAGGGGCGCTAAGGTGAAGCGGATGTAGCCGAGCACGTCGAAGATGTCAGAGTTCGGCGCGTCGATCAGACGACGCATGTCAGACAGCCGTTCACGGTCATAACCCATCTCGGTCAGGCGCTGCAGGAAAGCGTTGCGGCTTTCCGGGTCGCTCCAGATCTCGCGCAGTTCGTCTTCGCTCGTGACGAGGGTGCCCAGATCGCCGAACAGGTGCTCCATGAACTCCTGTGCTGTGATCGGGCGACCGTTGAACATATACGTCGTCGCGCCGACGTAGCGGATCTTGCGCTCCTTGCCGTCGGCTAGCTTCACGATGACCTTTTCGGTCGGCTCCTTCGGGTCCTCGGGGTCTTGCGGATCGTCCGGTCCATCGGGATCGCCAGCTCCGGGACGCGGCGGCCGGGGATCTGCAGGGTCTTCCGGTTCGCCATCCCATTCGGGGTCGTTGAAGTGCTCATAGGCCTTCACGAAATCGTAGATCGTGAAGAAGTCCTTCCCGTCGAAGGTGCGGGTGCCGCGACCGATGATCTGCTTGAACTCGATCATCGAGTTGATCGGTCGCAGCAGGACGATGTTGCGCACGTTGCGCGCGTCAACACCGGTCGACAGCTTTTGCGACGTCGTCAGGATGGTCGGCAGCGTCTTTTCGTTGTCTTGGAATTCCCGCAGGTGCTGCTCGCCCAGCTTACCGTCGTCCGCCGTGACCCGCTCGCAATAATGCGGGTCAGGATTGTCCTTGATCTGGTTGATGAAGTTGCGGACGCGGGCGGCGTGATCTTGGGTTGCGCAGAAAACCAGCGTCTTCTGGCGCTGGTCGATCTGGTCCATGAATTCCTGCACGCGGCTCATCTCACGCTCGTCGATGATAAGCTTGGTGTTGAAATCCGCTTCCTTGTATTCCTTGTCCGGGTCGATCTCGCCCGCGATCACCTCGTCCTCGTCGCTGAAGGTGTAGGTGTCCATGGTGCTCGCCATCTGGCGCACCTTGAAGGGTGTCAGGAAGCCGTCTCCGATGCCTTCCTTCAATGCGTAGGTATAAACCGGCTCGCCGAAATACTTGTAGGTATCGGCGTTGGTGTCTCGCTTGGGCGTGGCGGTCAGGCCGAGTTGCACGGCAGGCGCAAAATATTCGAGGATCGCGCGCCAGGTGCTTTCGTCCCGCGCACCGCCGCGGTGGCATTCGTCGATCACGATGAAATCGAAAAAGTCGGGCGCGTAGCCTTCGAATGTAAATTCGGTCTCGCCGTCTTTTCCGCCGGTCATGAAGGTCTGGAAGATCGTGAAGAAGATGTTGGCGTTGGTCGGCACGCCGCCGCGCTTGCGCACTTCCTCCGGATCGATGCGGACGAGCGCGTCGGGCGGAAAGGCGCTAAAGGCATTGTAGGCCTGATCGGCGAGGATGTTGCGATCGGCGAGGAACAGGATGCGTGGGCGGCGGACCGGCTCGCGGTTTAGGTTCCAGCTAGAGTGAAACAGCTTCCACGCGATCTGGAAGGCGATGCTGGTCTTCCCGGTGCCGGTGGCGAGCGTCAGCAGGATGCGCTTCTCGCCCTTGGCGATCGCTTCGAGCACGGCGGTGATGGCGTTGTGCTGGTAATAGCGTGGCTGCCATTTACCGCCGCCGGTCTCGAACGGCACCGCACCGAACCGCTCGCGCCAGTCATTGCCTTGCGGGAAGCAGCAATGCCACAGCTCGTCCGGTGTAGGGAAAGGAAGGCCGTGATCGCCTTCCTTCCCGGTGTTCATGTCTATGCCATACCATTCAAGACCGTTAGTCGAGTATGCAAAGCGCGCTTCCAGCCGCCGCGCATATTCCTTGGCCTGACCAACGCCATCTGTATGGCCCAGCCCCGCCCGCTTAGCCTCAATCACGGCAAGCTGGCGGCCCTGGTGGGTCAGCACATAATCTGCCGTAAGCGCGTTGGCGCGCTTGCCTCCTGCCAGGATGCGACCCGGCGCAATGGTCAGCTCGCGATTGATTCCGGAGCCTTCGACCACGCCCCAGCCCGCCTCGCGCAACACAGGATCGATGCGATTGGCGCGGGTGTCGGCTTCAGTCTCCTGCACGACTTACGCCAGCCTTCCGGTAAAGGCTGCCTGTAGCAGAGACTGGCGGAGCGCATCTAAGTCGGACACTTTCTCGGAGTAAAGCGCGGTCAACTGGTCAGCCGCCAATCGCGCATCACTCAGGTCGTTCACCACGCGCTGCTGCATCGCCAAGTCTGGAACAGGAAATCTCTGCATTTCAAAAGTGCGCAGATTAATGTTGTCGCGTGCACTGCCTTTCCCGGCTTGTTTCAAATCTTCTTTGAACGCTTGAAGCATATATTCGGTAAACTCCGGATCGAGTCTCTCGGGATCAGGCCTAAGTCCAATCACGCTGTCCGGGAAGCAAGCATCAAAGCTTAATATGGCAGTTTCGCCAATCGTCGCACCTACAATTGCAATACAAATCGTTCCTTGCGGCCAAAGTTTGCTCTGATCCAACCCCGCTTGAGAATATGTTTGCCGGTAATCTCGCAAAAAATGATCTGCTTCACTGATATCGCCAGTCTGGATAAAGGGAAACTCACCTCCATAAAGGGACGGATCGTTTCTGGGGCGGTGTCTCGATTTACCTCTTCCAAAATGAGTGCAAAGCTGGGGGAGCAGGTGTTTCTCCCAATCTTTAGCCTCGTGTTGGAATATCCTGCGAAGCTTTGCTGAAAAGAGATTCTTCGCATCCGCCAGATTGGCCTCTGCATTGGTGCTGGCGCGGCCTAGGGCGGCGAAGGCCTTGTCAAGCACCGCGACGACCCGCTTCTGCTTCTCCATAGGTATGCCAGGGAACGGCAGGGATTTGATGAAAGGCAACTTGATGCCCTGCACGGTCGCACCTGAGCCTGCATCAATGATGGCATCGACTTGGGTCTGCAGCCAGTAGAGACAGAAGCGGCGATCTATCGCGTCGGTGTTTCGAGGGATGAGCGCGCGGATATCTTGGTTGATCGCGGTGTCTTGATGGAGAAGGCAAGCTTTACCCAGACCAACGCGGCTGGCCATTATAACCTCGCCTGCCGGAATTAGCTTCGCAGACGAAGCTTGCAGGCCCTGATCGGTGATGGTGTGCTCTGTCTTCGTGAGCGTCGCTGAATGCATATCGCGGATCGTAGCCCACGGGATATTGCCACCGTAATACGATGGTTCCTTCTTGGAGGGGGTGCCTCCTCCCACCACTTCGAAGAGTTCGCCAAGCGGCTTCGTTTTCCAAGCAGTCGCCAGGGGAGCCTCGATACTGCTCACAGTATCCCTCGAATATCTTCGAGGATGTTCGCCGTTTCCTCGTCCCTCGCCAGCATGGCATCAATGATTTCGGCCGGCTCGCGCAGTGGTTCTTCCTCCGGCGCGTTCGGATTGCGGACCGACAGGTCCCAGGTCGTCTGATCGAGATCGTCGACCTTTACCGTCCAACTTTTGTCGCTGTCGGCCTTGGTCGCCTGCAGCTCGGCGAATTCCTTTAGGTCATTGTCATTGAGCGGGTTGGTCTTGCCCAGCGAGCGACCGGGGTCGAGCTGGTAATACCAAATCTCTTTTGTCGGCGTGCCCTTGTCAAAGAACAGCACTACCGTCTTCACACCAGCGCCCTGGAACGTGCCACCGGGGCAATCCAGCACGGTGTGGAGGTTGCAGGTCGCCAGCAGTTCCTTGCGCAATTCCACGCTGGCATTGTCGGTGTTGCTGAGGAAGGTGTTCTTGATCACCACCGCGCCGCGTCCCTGCGAGAAGCGCCCCTCCGCCTTCAGCTTGCGGACGAAGTGCTGCAAGAACAGGTAGGCCGTCTCGCCGGACTTGATCGGGAAGTTCTGCTGCACCTCCCGTCGCTCGCCACCGCCAAAGGGTGGATTGGCCAGCACGATGTCGTGACGGTCGGCCTGCTGGATATCCATCACATTTTCGGTGAGCGTGTTGGCGTGTCGGATCGTCGGCGCCTCGATCCCGTGCAGGATCATGTTCATCACGCCCAGCACGTAGGCGAGTGACTTCTTCTCCTGCCCGTAGAAGGTGCGGCGCTGAAGCGTTTCCCATTCCTCGCCGGACAGGTCCGGGCGGCGCAGGTAATCCCACGCCTCGCACAGGAAGCCGGCCGAACCGCAGGCGCCATCGTAGATCGTCTCGCCGATCTTGGGATCGACGACCTTGATCATCGCACGGATCAACGGGCGCGGCGTGTAATACTCGCCGCCGTTGCGCCCGGCATTGCCCATCCGCTTGATGCGAGTTTCATAGAGGTCGGACAGCTCGTGCTTCGCATTGGTGCTGCCAAAATCGAGCGTATCGACGATGTCGATCACCTCGCGCAGCGAATAGCCGGAGCGGAACCGGTTCGCGAGCTCGGAGAAGATCTCGCCCACCTTGTATTCCAGCGTATCCACATCGGCATCGCTGGCGTTGAAGGTCTTCAGGTAAGGGAACAGCTTGCCGTTCACGAAGTCGATCAGGTCCTGCCCGGTCTTCGCGGCATTGTGGTCGAGTTCACCGTCCTCATCCTTCGGCGCGGCCCAGCTCTGCCAGCGATAGGCCTCGTCGAGGATCGGCGTGTAGTCGCGGCCTTCCAGTTCGGCCTGGTCTTGCCGCTCTTGCTCCAGATCGTCGAGATACTTGAGGAACAGCAGCCAGCTGGTCTGTTCAGCGTAATCCAGTTCCGACGACAGGCCCTCGTCATTGCGCATGGCCCTGTCGATATTGTTGAAAGCGTTCTCGAACATTGATGCCCCTTGTGTCGCGCAACTGACTATTCGCATTGCCTGAATCGGGCAAGCGATAGGCGCGAATTGCGTCGTTTCCTGCGTTGATGGCGCCTGACATACTCGGAGATGATATTTCTTTCGCAACCCCATTGCAAAGGCCGGCAGGCCTGCTATTGCTCGTGTATAGCGCCTCAACCGCAATGGACTAGCAATATGATGACAAGGCACGCCACCCACCGCAGTCAGCAACGCAGCATTCCACCTCTCGCTGTAGAATTGTTCGAGCGATACGGCGCAATCTGCAGGCACGACGGAGCCGATGTGCTCTTCATGGACAAGCAGGCGCGCAAGCGCATTGCTCGTGACTTCGGCGGGGCAAGGGCCCTGCGATACGTGGAGCCACTGCTCAACAAATACGCCGTGGTCGAAAACGGCCGCGTCATCACCCTCGCACACCGCGGCAAGCGCCTGAAGCGCTGAACGCACCCAAGATTATTGGAGATCGCCATCGTGGCTACCATTATTACCCGCATCAATCCGAAGACTGGCAAGACCGAGCGCCCCTATCGCGACAAGCAAGGCAACTTCGTCCTCGGTGATCCCGCCTTCAAAAGCGAACTGCATCATCGCAAGAATGCGGTCCTGACGACCGAATATGATGAAGCATTGCGGCTTGTGCGAAACGGCTTTTCCATCCGTATGTCAGCAGGTGACGGCACGCCTCCCTCGTTGATCAGCGCTGGCAAGCTGAACCTCACCGAGGTTGATGAGCCTTCTGCTGGCGACATTCCGGCTGAGGGCCCCCTAACGCCGTTCTCGCGTGAGGACGTCATGCACGACCTGCGCAGAGCCTTGGTCGCGGAGGCAGCCATGATCGCCCATTGGGGAAGCTACGAAGCGGCCGAAGCCTTTCTGGGGTTTCCGTCATCCGACGACGCCGGCGAACCATACGACGACGCAGATCCTTCGCAGGTCGACCTCTCCCGCTTCCGTTCAACCCCATTGATCGAAGCCAGCTATGATTGGGCTTTCCAGACCGGCAAGCCTGAGGCGTTCCGTCCGGAATCGTGGGACGACCTCGGCTCCCTCATGGACGGCGCGTCCGCAGGGACTATCAGCACGATGTCACCTATGGGTGACCCAGAGAGCCCCTTGCGCGTCACGATTGACACCGCGTTTGCACGCTGGAAGTTCGAGATGGAGACTTGGCTTGCGCTGTCGGTCCGCGAACTTGCATACCTCGCCCAGATGAACGAGGTCGCGGCCCGCAACGCCTTGGCCAAGGCTGGCATCAAAGGACGGGGCGGGATCGAGAACGATGTAGCCCGTTCCTGGCTGGCCGAGCGCCAGAAATTCGTCCCCACCCGAACCGAATTGCTGCCACTAACCAGCTAAGATTGCATGCAGGTTGAATGGCAACAGCCATACCAACCATGCCTAACGTGCAGTGGAAGGCGTGTCGCCAGGCATACATACCTTGCCTAACCAAGCCGGTGCACCACCCTTTTGGCACGTGTCCCAAGGGTCTCACCTTTGCTATAGTGCGAGAGGATCGAGCAGACCAACCGCCTCACCGCAGTTCGAGGGTTGGCAACGATAAAAATCGTAATTCTTGTAGGCGCAATATCGCATCTCGTGGGGATTCCCACGAGATGCATGCGGTCACCCGTCGGTGACTGGTATCCTTTGCAGGATGCCCGGTGCGGTGCTGTGCACCTTGGAGAGAACAGTTGCAGGTTGGAAAGCGTTGAACTGAATACGATTTTTCTTGCACGCTTCTATCCGCATGCATCAAAATTTCGGAATGGCGCGAGAGCACATCAGGTTGGCAATTGAAGCCGAACGGCAGGTCCAGGGGTTCGCTTCTGCGGCTGCTGAAATGCGCTCCATTCCGATCCTCACTAGCAAGGCAATCTCACTCGCATTCGAACGCGCGGGTCAGCAATCGGCAGCGGCACGCCGAAGCCTGAAGGGAATATACGAGAGAACGCCGCCCCATTTTCTCGGATTGCCAAGCGACGCACACATTACTGGCAAGGTAGGAGGGCGCGCTCCACTCAAGCGACCGCTGACCTCTGCTGGAAGTGGGACCGCCGCCAACCAGGTCAACGGATCGACGCTTCAATTGCTCGTTCCAGTCAGCAGAGCGTTCAGGCCGATGAACGCCTTGGGGCAGACCAGCTTCCATTTTTCGTTCGAGGTTATCAACCTGAACCACGTTGAATTCGGTCTCGCGACAAAAAGTGGCCGACGGGCCCGGCCAGACGAGCACGGCAAATACCTCGAAGACGAAGAGAAGCGCGCGGTCGAGCCCGTGATCGTGCCGATCGATCCGGATAACTTCGCGCATTACCAAGAGCGCGAGCAGGCCCTCGCACTGGCCGAGCAGGAATGCGTATTTTCGAATATTGAAGGTGGCCGAGAAGATCGCATCGCACTCTTCCGGGCGGCTGGAGAAAGCGAGAAGTCCAACAGGCCGCCGACACTGAAAGTGGATATTCGGACCCAGTCCCCCTTGGTCAGCGATTTCCTGGACCAGGCGTGGAATGATGAAGCGCTTGCCGATGCAATGACCAAGACCGGCTTCGATAGGGTCGGGAAGTGGAGCAAGAAGCGGCACGAGACCCACGCTAGCGACAAATTCATCGAAGACTTCTGCAACCTCACCTTCACGGGACAAGAAGCTTTTACTGCCTACGATCTGCTTAACAGCCTCGGATGGCGCGAAGAGTGGCAGAACCCGCTCGCTTATCGGAGTCAGGGTATTGAGTGGGACACCGGGAAATCGGGCCGGATACAGATGCGCTGCGTGGGTGAAATCCCGCACGAACTTGATCGCGCTGGTCGTGACCGGTTCCTGAAATCTCTTGCTGACCGGTTCGATAATCTTGGCGTTCCTTATGTCCTCGTGATGCATCGGCCTACTGCCGACAACCATGAAAAGAACTGGCATTTCCACCTGATCTACTGGGACCGCCCTGCCGAAAAGTTCGATCCGGTGACCGTGCAACAAAGGCTGGATGCCGGGGAAGCTGAAGTCGCCCGCTACAGTAAGCGCAACATCAAATACCTCGAGGCTGCGCTAAACGACTCCAAGGTGCAGGCTCAGGCGGGACGGTTCGATTTCGAAGTTGAATACATCTACACCGATGCCAAAGGCCGCGAGCGCACTGTTTATCCATTCAAGCAAAACAAGAATCGAGAGTGCACGCGCACCGACTTCGTGCCCGATCTGCGAGCCTTCATCGCGGACATATCGAACAGGGAACTTGAACGAGCGAATGCGTCCCGGCGCGTCTGTGCTTCTAAATATACCGAGATGGATATTCCGAAGGTGCCGGATGGACACCTGAACGACGCCACGAACCGCAAGGAGCTCTCCGGGCGAAGCACGCCGGAAGGGAGTGCGAATGAAACGAGGCAATGGGACTATCTCCAGCTCATGCTCGACAGGCAGCTTGAGCAGGAGAAGAATGACCTCACGCCCGCTTGGTCCAAGCTGCGAGGGGATTTCAAAGAGGCCGGTGCAAGCGACGCGATAATCTCGCGCGTCGAAGGTGAATGGCTCAGCCTCAAGCTCGCCGAAGTGAAATTGCGAGATCAGGCTCGGCGGGCGGCACAGCTTGCCGACCGCCTTCTTTCGCGCCCCAATGCGATGGCAAACGAGGCTTACAATCACCTCGAAGCTGTTCTCAATGGGACAGCCAGCCGAAAAGTGAAAAGCAAGCGGGACCTTCATCTGAAACGGCTGCAATTTCTCGACAAGCACACAGCAGGGCTAAAGAAGTTGTTTCAGGAGGAATTCGGTCTCGAACTGCGGCTTGAAGCGCAAGCCGACGAACTATCAAAGCAAGCAACCTCGCTACTGGAGGCCCACGGGCTTGGCCGTGACTTGCTCTTTCCAGTGGGCTTTGCCGACAAATTAGCACCCACCCAGAAACAGGCCGCAGCAAATAGCGCGAAACCTGTTCAGTTGGCTGCTCCGCGGGCAGCCCCAGCCAAAATTAACCCACCGGCCGCTGTGAAGGATCTCTCAAGGCAGCTCGACATAATCGCCAAGAAGCGCGTGCCTTTCACAATTAAGGAAGAGACCTTGGCGAACGGCGAAAGCGCATTGATCGCGCTCATCGGGCCAAGAGAACAGGCGCTCTATGGTCTGCCAAACAAGGTGGTCGCAAGAACCCCGCACGCGGTTTCGCGTCTGGTAAACATTCACGCAGCACGCGTGCAGAGTGCGACCGCTCCCTCAACCAGAATAGCCGAGGTGCACGCCCCTGAGACCCTCACTGGTCGACCCGAACCCGTCACACAGCAACCAGTTACATCTGAAACGCCGTCGAACATCGCTCAGGAAACGCCAGTCACAGGCGATGCATCGACCGACCCTTCGTTCATGAAGGCAACAGGGCACATCAAGCGCGGAAGCGAAGCAAGCCGAGAGATGCACGGCATTACCAGTCCCTCCGAGGACAAGAAGCATAATGCCGCGCGTGAGCTTGAGACCGCAGCCACAACAAATGCTGCCACGACACACAAAGACGCGCCGGTAGGCGGCTCTGGTCCAAACCACGATCGAGCTGCCGCCCGAGCGCGAACCCAACTGGAAGAGGAGGCTGAGTGGAACGCGGCAAATATCAACTCTATCACCGCAAGGCGCGCAAAGGGTCTGCTGCAAGAAAATGCCGCCGGAAAAGAGTTGAAACCGGCCCCTTTGAGTGGGCCGGTCGAGAAAGCCGCTGAAGAAGGATCGTCGCCCAAATCGAACTCGGTTATTGCGACCGAGACGAGAACGGTTTTCCAAGCAAACGCGAACGGGGTGCCCCTCTCTCAGGCTGACCGTGATCGGATGGAAGCAGCTCCGCTTTACTTGGTCGAAACGCTAGAAGGGGGAATTCGCGTGCTAGGTCGCGATGTTCCGTCGTCGTTGGCCGCTGCTGCGACAAGCGGACAACATGCCAAGCAGTTCGACCTTTGGCATCGCCGACAAGTGGACGAGCAGCGAGAAATCGCTCAGCTGTTTGCTCAATCGCCCTACGCAAATGGCCGGGAGCTGGAGGCTGGCGTCAACGATGGTGGTGCGGATCTGCGACTGGCCATGCTCTGGGCTCGCTGGACAGATTCACATGTATTGAAGCAGGCTCTCGACCAAGGGATGGAAATGCGCCGGAAGGAAGAACGCGACGTAGCCCTGAAACGAGAGCGGGAGCGCGAACAGACCCGGCAGGCTGCGATGGCTCAACATTTTGGGCAAGGGATTTGAACCTCGCTGCTGGAGCGTCGTGCATGCATCCACGTCAGGAAAAGCCTCGTCGCCAGCTTCGCTGATCGAGGTTGGAGGTAGAAGGGAAAAGCCCTTCGGCCGACCTCGTGACACGAGGCAATTACATGAACAGCTCAAATCTCACGCCGACGATCGCCGGCGACAACGATGCGCCAAGCGGCCAGCAACGAATTCTCCAGGCCGTGCGCGACCGCAACGACTGGCCGCGTCGGGCACGGGAGGGCGAGAAATTCCGCCGGATCTGCGTGCTTGATACAGAAACGACCGGTCTGAACCTTGCAAAGCACCAGATCATCGAACTGTGCGCCGCCATCGTGGACATAAACGATACCGGCAGGATCGTAGCGGTGCGAAGTGTGATGACCGGGCTGGTCGACCCCGGCCACGCGCTGCCGCCTGAAATCGTCGAACTGACCGGGCTTACAGATGCTGTCCTGGCAGGAGCATCGATCTGTCCTGAGCAACTCACCGAGCTTCTGGAATATTGCGACGGGGTTGTCGCGTTCCACTCGCAGTTCGACCGACCTTTCCTCGAGAAGCACATCGGCCGTCACGTCCCGGTGCCCTGGGGCTGCGCTATGGCCGACGTGCCTTGGCGTCAGCTCGGCTTCGAACCCGGACCGCAGGGATACCTGCTAGCACAGGCTGGCCACTACATGGCCAATGCCCACCGGGCGAAGGACGATGTGCTCGCGCTCGTCGAACTGCTCGATCACGTCTGCAGGGACGGTGAGAGCGTTATGGCGAAAGTGTTGGCGGCGATGGACGCGCCCGCATGGCGCTTCGAAGCCAGCACCGCTGCCTATGGCTTCAAGGATGATCTCCGAGACCGGCGCTATCGTTTTGCCAAAGAGCGGACCCACAAGCTCTGGCACAAGCATGTTCGGCCTGCGGAGTTCAGGGATGAATATCGCTGGTATCGACAGACGATCGGCAAACGGCCCGTGGTCGTGCCGCTCCCAGCCTGTGAACGCTTCCGAACGAATGAGACCTGGATGCCGAAACCGCCCAAGGTCAAGGTTCCGGATTGGTTGAGGTGAAGATGAGCTGACGCCTGAGAAGGGAAAAAGCTTCGGCCAGAAGGCCGCCATTCGACAACAAGGAATACGATATGAACACTCCCACCACCGGCGGGCACGATGCCCGCCGGGCCAACGCCTATGCCCTCCATCTGGAGCTCGGCCTTCCCATCGGGGGAACCGTCCCCGCAGCAGTCAAATTTGCCTCTGTGACTGGCATCGATATGGGCATCCTCGATGTCGCGGCATGCAAGGTTGCTGAGAGTGGCTGGGCCTGTGTGATTGCCATCTATGCGGATGAGGGGGCAGCCGCACCGCACTGGTATATGGCCCTGATGCCACATGCAGAGGGCGTAATTGCAACCAAGGTCATCCCGGCAGCTTTCGACGATGATCAACCGCTTGTGCTGATGGCCGAGGATCGAAGGCAGCAATTCGCTGTAGGCGAATGTGGTCGCCTCATTGCAGTGCCAGTTGAAGCTGTGGCTCGACGAGCACGTTCGCATCGCAACGCTGCCAAGAGGATTGCCGCGACCGCCGAAACCCTCGCACCCTTGTGCACGGGTGGGCCCACCCCGGGCGATCTCTTCGTCGATAGCTCTGGCAATATCAGGACCGCTACGCCTTTCGCAGCCTGATCCCCCACAAACCTACGATCATGCAGGCGGCGTCTTCCTCGGGAGGCGCCGCCTGTCTCTTTCCATGAACAGGAACGCCCACATGAACTTCTCTCCCAGGCGCTATCCGCAAGTGCTGACCGCACTGGAAATCGTGCGCGACCGACCGGCGAGTTATCGCTCAACCATCCGCAGCATTGCGATGTTCACCGTCACCAAGTGCAACGAATACGGTGCTCGTTTTGCTATCGAACATTACGCCTTCGACCGCGAAACGAAGCGTTCGGATATCATCGGCGGAATCGCCAGAAGCATTCCGGATAAAGCCACTTTGCTTGCGAAGGCACAGCTTTTCGAGATGCGCGAATGGCGCATGGCAATGCACGCAGGGATGCCATTCTCGCCCTCGGACCTGCAGCTCATCCGGAGACAACGGAGTGACCTCGCGATAATGCCGCTGCGGTGCCGCGAAGCTGCGCTCGACGAAACCGCAGCGTTTCATGCCATCCAGCGCGCCGGTCCGGGTTCGTCAACCTTGGCACAGGCTCGCCGCGCTGCCGACGAGGCACAGGTGCTCTACCTGACCTTTCTCTCAACCTGCTGCCGCGAGAACGACCGGACCTCGTTGGGCTCGGCCTACCAGGCATGGCGGGCGATCGAGAACGCTCGACCGCTCCCCTTCTGAAGAAGCGTGATTGCCGACAACGAAGGAAAGGAAAAAGCCGATGGCGCAGAAGTTAACATTCATCGATACAGAGAGCTGGTGGTGCCCACAGCTGGCGGGAGACTACAAACGGCTCGATCCGGCGTGCGAAAAGCACCGGATTGGCTGTCGCAGGATCGGGATTGCAGCAGCATTCGATGTCGATATCGACAATGAAGGCAGAGTGTCCGTCGGCACGTTGGCCTCTTGGACAGAGCACGAGCAGTTCGACGAGGAAAGCGTAGTTTCGAACTTGTTCGACTACCTGCGCTTTCGACCGGACCGCACCGTGGTTAGCTACGGAGGCGTCAACCAGGATATGCGGGTGCTGGGCTTGGCGGCTATGGAATATGGTGTGTGCCTTCCACCCCAACTTATCGATATGCCTGGTCGCAAAGGCCCAAGAAGGCACATCGACCTCGACCTAGTCCTAAAAGGTGGCGGGAAAACCTACCACCACCTTACCGAGGTGGCGTTGCGCTGCGGGGTTCCGGTTGGCCTGCTGGAGGGTAAAGCACGGGTCATTAAGCCGGTTGCTTGCGGAGCTTGGGAGATGGTTCGCGGGCACTGCGAACGTGATACGCTGATCCTGGCGATCGCAATGCTTGCCTGGCTGGCCAGCCAAGGTGAAGAGGGTCTGCGGACGCAACAAGCGATCCTTGCACTGGTTGCCGGGTTCCTTCGCCGGCGACCGGATCACCCTTCAGCTGAAATGCTGCGTGCCTATGCGGGAAAAATCGAAGATGGTTTGAGTTCGCTTTTGCTAGAAGCGGCGTAGCTCTAAAATCTTTGCGACCGGACCGACAAAGTTCCAACTTTGTCGGTCCGGTCCGCCGGCTCTTTGCCACGAAAGGTAAAGCACAGACAGGACCGGGACAAAATAAGGATACAAATGTCTTTCTGATTTCTCATTGGCGTAGAGGCGGCAAACGGGCCGTTAGCAGTCAGTCTGCTCTTGGTAAAAGTTGAGACCAAGCTGCCAAACAACCTACTCAAAAGCGGTGGCAGCGTAAGGCGCTAATCTGCGGTGTGTAATCGCGTGGTCCGCTTGCAGTTCAGGAAAGGCGAGCGATCGTAACCATTCGCACTAGATCTGACAGGGTCTTCGCTTGCAGTTTCATCATTGCATTGGCCCTGTAGACCTCAACGGTTCGCGGGCTGATGTCGAGGTCGAACGCAATCATCTTGTTGGCCTTGCCTTCCACCAGGCCCTCGACAACATCGCGCTCTCGCCCGGACAATAACGAAAGGCGCGCCTCGATCTCGCAGCGTTCCTCGGCTGCGGCATCGCCTCCCGCCTTTTCCGACAAAGCGCGGTGGATTGCCGAGATGATGGTGTCGTCCTCGAACGGCTTTTCGATGAAATCCGAGGCACCCGCCTTCATGGCATCGATCGCCATTGGGACGTCGGCGTGGCCGGTAATTACGATGACAGGAACTGAAGGGTCCGTTTGCTTCACGCGCCGGGTCAGGTCGACGCCGCCCATGCCGGGCATACGGACATCGGTGATGATACAGGCACTTCTAAGCGGCGGAGAGGAATCGAGGAATTCGTCGCCGGAGGCGAAAGAGCGAACCCGGACGCCGGCGACATCCAATAGGAACTCCAGCGAGCCGCGCGCGCTCTCGTCGTCGTCGATCACATAGACGATAGAACTTTCTAGTGCGTCATTCTCCATCGTGGAGTTCCTCCTTCGTGACTGCCTGAACCGTGAAGCCGAACGTCGCACCTCCTGCGGGAGAGAGCCCCGCAAAGATCTTCCCACCGTGGGCCTCGATGATCGTGCGCGATATGGAAAGACCCACGCCCATGCCAGTCCGCTTCGTGGTGATGAACGGCTGGAAGAGCCGATCCGCTATTTCCGGGTCGATGCCTGGCCCCGTATCGCTCACCACGACCTTTGCAAGGCCGGCTTCGTCAGAGCCTATCGTAATCGTCAGGGCACGGTCCGTTGACGGGGACTCTACCATCGCATCGACAGCGTTGCGCACCAGATTGAGAACGACCTGCTGAATCTGGATCTTGTCGACGAGCACCAGATCGATGGCGGGATCAAAGTCATATGTCACACGGATGCCGTGTTCCTTGGCTCCCACAAGGGCCAGCGCGGAGGCTTCCTCCACCAGCTTTGGCAGGTTCTCGATCGTCCTTTCGGTTTCTCCCCGCGAAACGAAGTCGCGAAGCCTGCGAATGATCTCGCCTGCGCGCAACGCCTGCTCCGAAGCCCGGCCGATCGCGTCCGAAACCCGGTCCAGCGGAGCATCCTCGCGCTCCAGCAGCATGCGGCTGCCGCGCAGGTAATTGGCAATCGCGGAGAGCGGCTGGTTGATCTCGTGCGCGAGTGCCGAGGCCATTTCGCCAAGGGCGGTGAGGCGAGAGATGTGGATGAGTTCGCTCTGCAACTCCTGGAGCCGTGCCTCCGCCTCCTGTCGCTCCGTCAGGTCGCGGATGAAGCCTGTGAAATAGCGCTGCCCTTCGGCCTGCATTTCTCCCACCGCCAGTTCGATGGGAAAGGTCGAGCCGTCCTTCTTCTGGCCCACCACGATGCGTCCCTTGCCGATGATCCGCCGCTCGCCGGTTCGATAGTAGCGCTCCATGTAGCCATCATGCGCCGCGCGATAGGGTTCGGGCATCAGCACGCTGACGTTCTGTCCCATCACCTCGCGTGCTTGCCAGGCGAACATTCTTTCCGCGGTCGGGCTGAACTCGCGAATAAGACCTGCTTCATCGATCACCACCATGGCATCGGGAACGGTGTCCAGGATCGAGCGCAGGTGAGCTTCTCGTCTCGCGACGCCGACAGCCGCCGCTTCGGTCTCGATCCGCGCGCGCTGGAACCACTCGCCCCCGATTGCAACCGCGACGCCGATCACCACGAAGGTCACGGCCGCAATAATGCTTCCGCTCTCGACGGGGCCGCTCAGACGATCGCAGGCGAGCCCCGCCAATGCGCCTGCTACCGCGGCAAAGGTTCCTGCGCGGAATCCTGACAGCGCGCTGGCTACGACCACGCCGGGAACGAAGAAGATGAAAGTGGCCCGCTGGTCGAGTTCCCCGGCGAAGATCAACCGGACGGCAATGGCAAGCCCAATTGCCAGCAGAGCCACCAGCGTCGCCTGCATGAAGGACAGCCGCGGGAGGAAGCGACTGGCGAAGCTCTGGCCGAGCGCCTCCGGTAAGGCCCTTAGGGGAGTGGTCGTAGGGTGATTATCCAAATTTCGCGTTTCCGTTCATCGGCATAGATGGAGGGCATCGGCGGCGCTTCCTTATCAATGGCCGCCGGATGGAGAACTTTCAATGAATGCCCCCCTCATCGACCTCGGGATCCACCACCAGCCGCGTGGTATTTCGGACAGGATCGCATTCGGCTTTACGAAGGCGCTGCGCTGGACCGCCGATACGTTTTTTGCCGAACGTTACGGACACCGCGCCGTCGTGCTCGAAACCGTAGCTGCCGTGCCGGGGATGGTCGGCGCCACCATCAATCACCTCGCCTGCCTGCGCCGTATGTGTGACGACAAGGGCTGGATCAAGACGCTCATGGACGAAGCCGAAAACGAACGCATGCACTTGATGACGTTCATCGAGGTGTCGAAGCCGACGATGTTCGAGCGCGCCGTGATCATCGGCGTCCAATGGGTCTTCTACCTGTTCTTCTTCACGCTCTATCTCTTCAGTTCCAAGACCGCGCACCGCGTGGTGGGTTACTTCGAGGAAGAAGCGGTCATCAGCTACACGCACTACCTCGCCGAGATCGACGAAGGTCGTAGCGAAAACGTTCCTGCCCCTGAAATCGCCAAGCGATACTGGGGCCTTCCCGATGACGCTACGCTGCGCGACGTGGTGCTCGTAGTCCGTGCCGACGAGGCGCATCACCGGGACGTGAACCACGGCTTCGCGAACGAGCTCGCCGGTCTTCCGGTAGGGGCCATCGCGCAGTGCCCGCCTCACGTCACGCTCGAGCCGAACTGGAAGCAGGCCGCCTGATTTCGGGCACCTGGCGAGAAAGAGGAGGACGGATTGTGGTCGAAACCTGCACCATACAATTGCTGGTCGAAGATCCGTCCGTCCTCGCCGCGCTCAGGTTCTCGCTTTTGATCGAAGGTTTTCAGATCGGCGATAGCGCCTCGGAAGCCTTCGTAATCGACGAACGATACCAAGGCGACGGCGTGAAGGTCCTCGAGGAAATGCGAGCGCAGGGGAACAAGGCGTTGACGATCGTCATCACCACACACCCCAGCCGCCAGCTGCGTAACCGCATCGCCAGATGCGATGCCGTCGTGGTCGAGAAGCCCCTGATGGGGGACGAGATAAGCCGGACCCTCGAGGCCATCCGCAACCCATTGAAAGTCGCCTGATATGAAACCCGACGAAATGCCCGCCCTGAAAAGCTACAAGACCACTCCGACCTTCACGCAGGACAGCGTGCCCGCCGGCCTGCTGGCCGACCACTCGACTAAGGAAGGCGTCTGGGGACTGATCCACGTATCCCGGGGCAAGCTGCGCTACTGCATAACCGATCCGCGGCGCGAGACTGAGGAGCGCATTCTCGAACCCGGCAGCGAAGCGGGAGTGGTCGAACCGACGATTGTCCACCGTGTCGAGCCGCTTGGGCCCGTCGAGTTTCATGTAGAGTTCCTTCGCACGCCGGACGACCAAGGCGCTGCCCGGGCCGCGAACGAGGGAGGCGAGGCATGACCGTCGATTTAGCCGCCGAGGCCAGGAATCATGTCCAACGCAAGCGCGAGGAAAAGCGCGCTGGAGCCCGCCGCATTGGCATCGACGCAGATTTCATCGACCACATCGTCGAGGCATTCTACGCGAAGATCCGCGAGGACGATCTGCTGGGGCCGATCTTTGCAGAGCGAATCAGCGACTGGCCGCCGCATCTCGCACGGATGAAAGCGTTCTGGCGATCGGTGCTTCAGAACAGCGGAGACTTCTCCGGCAACCCCATGCTGAAGCATCGGGCGATACCGGGGCTTAACCTTGAACACTTCGAGCGCTGGCTGAACCTCTTCTACGAAACACTGCGCGAGGCCGAAACTCATCCCGCCGCAACCGAGCTGGTCGGAAACCGCGCGCGGATGATCGCCGACAGCTTGCTTACCGCCATCACCATGCGCCGCGAAGGCTTGTCCGGAGGGCGCGCAGGAAAGGATCTACCCTATGTCTGATGCCGCTCTCCGCACGCCCGCCCCTGAGACGCAAGCCGAAGTTCGGGAGGACGTGGCCGTCCTTTCCATTCCGAACGAGGCGAACGACAACGAAAACCTCTCCCTCCGTCAGCAGCCCGAAGCGCGGATGTTCGAACTACCAAAGTCCATCTGGATCGCGATGATCGGCAGCTACGCGGTTTTCCTGGCCGTCCTGCTGGGCGCGACTGGCGGAAGCAGGGCGGCATTCGCCATCGTGATATCGGTGGTCTATATCGCCATGTTCTTCGGCGTGGCGCGCGTCATGCTCGGTCAGTCGAAGCCGCAGCCGGCAAGTCCCCTGGACCGGTCGGGCGGCAAGCTCCAGAGCCTTTACGGGCCGCTCGGCCGACTGGAAGTTTATACACAGGTGCTGGTCGTTCCCTTCGCGGTGGCGACCTTCGGGATCGCCATCAGTGTCATCGCTGCGCTCGTTTTCTGATCTTCGCAAGGCAATAGAAACGAGAAGACGATAATGCCGTGTCCGCAATGCGGCGAACTAGCTCCACGGCGCCATGCCCTAGCGTCAGGGCTCAATAGATGTCCGCTTTCGGGTGTTTCAGGCAAAGAGTGGAACGGCCGAAATTGGGGCGCAAAGCGGAAGTCGATCCGCGACCAAGCGACTCCCGCTTTGGGGTTGTGTGCAGACAGTCCGCTCCTGACTCGTTGCTATCTCGGAAAGAACGTTTCGGGCAACGGTTGCGGTGCAGAACTAGGCTACGATCTGTCGCTCGGCGGCGCGATTGTCAGTGCTTATGCCAGCATTGATCTTTCCAGCGCGGACCCCTGTGGCGATGAGGGCGCTTCATTACTTGAAGCGCCAAGAAAGCCATAGCATGGATCTCGCGCCTTGCTGGCATGAGTTCTAGCCCAAAGACACGTAAGGCATAATTTTTTCAACCTATCGGCGCTGGTTCTAATTCGATCCAAGGAGGATTGAGATCGAAGATAGTCCGGTGGTCCGAGTGATCGGCTGAAACAACTATTTCGTCTTTTAAGAAGTCCAGGCCTTCCACAATATCGCCTAATGGCCGCCCTACTAAGACCGACTCCAAAGCAACCGGCAGTTTTCCGAGATATTTGAATTCACATCTGCCCTTGGAGAACTCCTCATAGGACCAGGTCGAGGATCCTAAAGCTGCGAGAAAAACGTTTTCCGTCAGACCTAAAAAGGTCATAGGAAGGTTCGTCGAAGCTTTGATTTTCTCCATCAAGTCCTCGTGGTCCGAAAGGGATAAACCGGCATAAGCGCTTTCGAGACGATGGTATTTCTTCGCCAGATCATTCGGATTCAACGAAGAACGCTTGAATATCTGGTATGTCGGCCGCGAGGCGAACAGTTGTTGGCGAGGGTAAATTTCCGACATTCGATATCCTTTACCTGTCAATACGGTGCGGGCGTTGCGCCTTGTTTAGGTCCCGCGATAGCTGAGAAGGTTTAACTCTTTCTAATTGCGAGAGATTTTTCGGAAGGATTTGGCTCGGCAAGCCCACTGCGACCTTGAGCAACCAGGGCGGCGCGAGAACGCACCGGCCCTTGTGATACAGTTTCAATTTCTAGCTAGGCGGCTTTGCGCGCTGCACGCGGCCTTCGCAGGCGGTCCGGCAGCAGGGTGGTATCGAATGGCATGAGATGCTTCGTCACCACCGGGATCGCATCTACCGCTTCCTTCAGCAGCGGAATGTGATCCTTCGAATAGCGCCCCTGTGTTTCCCCTTCGAGCGCGTGACCTGCAAAGTCTGCAGCGACCGCCTCTGAAATTTTCGCACCCTTCAGGGAATTGATCGCCGTATGGCGAAACGCATGAATGCCCTGGCCGCCAGATACGAAAGGCAATGCCTTGGCTATCTTGGTCCAGATGCGCTTGTAGTAAGCGTCGCCCATGGTGCCCTTCCCGCTTTCCGCAGCCAGCTCGGGAAACAGCAGCATTTCACCAGCATCGCGGAGCGCAGCAACATATGCTGGCAGTCCGAGCCGTCTCAGTTCGTCTGCGACTGGCAGTTTTCGTTCGGAGCTGATGGTCTTAATCCTGCGCGTTTCGTTGTCACGGATGTGGAAGAGCCAGACGCCGTGCTCTTCGACTACGTCGCCAACTTCCAATCCGCAGATTTCGTCGCGGCGCATGCCGGAATACCACGCGATCAGCGGCACCCAATACCAGGCATCGTGGACAAGCAGATCGCCGGCCTCCATGCGTTTCAGATGCGACTTGCCTCCGGTCCAAGGGGGCAGCCTGAAGAGTTCCTCACCCTGGGCGGGGGTATATGCTGAACGCAGGCTGCGCTGATTGCGCCCGTCTTTCACGATGAATGCTCCATAATCGAGTTTGGCCAAGGGGTGATAATCGCGGAACCAATCTGTCAGTTGCCGCAAAAAGCCCCAGTGGCGGTTGGTGGTGATGGCGTTGAGGCCGAGGTCATCCTCGGTCAGGTATTGAGCCGCCTCTCCAGCCTCGGTTTTGCTCGATTTGCGCTCAGCATCGCGCTTCGCGGCTTCTTTGTCGTTGGCGATCTTGGCCGCGTATTCTTCCACGATCTCCTGGATCGTCATTTCGCGTTGCCGCTTCGATTTCCGGAACGTGGCTCCGTGCAGTTTCTGGAAACAGCTATTCAGATTTACCAAATCTTTCTGGGTAACTTGCGCCAGAGGCCTTTCGCCCATGACTTCTTCCAGAAATTGAGCCGGCAGGCGGAACTGCTCACGGGTTTTCGCGGTCCACGGCTTCTCACCGCTTCGGCTCTCGGTCCCATCCGCGCCGCCTGTGCGCGGGTGTTCCGCGAAGAATTCCTCGACCGCTTCAGTAGGCGTCATGGTCGCCCAGGGACCAGCGACCGCTGTCTGTGGGGGAACAGGTGCAGCGGGTGTCACTGGCACCGTGGGGTATTGCGGAGCTGGCGCGTATTCGGCGATGGGCACCGGCCCATAGGCCGCACCCGGGTTCGCCAGCACCTCCCGGAACTCGCGGATCGCCACAATGCGCGCTTCGTTCACGACCTTGCGCGCCATGGCCTCGCGCAGCGCCGATTGCTCCAGGCCAATTTCGGCCAGCCGCGCGACCGCGGCATCCTCGGCTCCCTCGTGTTCGATCTAATCCGCCAGGTCGGACCAGGCCACGATAACGATGGGCTCATCGTCATTGTCGGGATCGATCCGGGCAACGAGGAAGTCCTCGACCTTGCCCTGCATGGCGCCGTCCTGTGCGGCCATCTCGCTTGCGCCCAAGCGCAGCGTCAGCGCTTGTCCGATGTCCTCGTGGTCATCGGGCGGAAGAATGTGGAGACTAGCGTGCATAGCCTCAAGCCGGTCGCGCTCGACCAGCATCTGGCGCCGGTAGATCTCAGCCCGCTCGGCGCCGGTCAGTCCGTCGCGTCCCATCTTGCTCATCATGTTCATCGCGACCCTCTCGCAGATCAAGGTCAGCGCGGGCGCGAGCAAAGCTGCGCGCCTGCGGCTGGTTGTCTTGAGCGAGAGGCGTAGCCGGAAAGGCTTATCAGCCCCTAAACGTATGAGTTTTCGGTAATAATACGTGCCCTGCTTGCGGGTGACGTTCTGAATGCCACACATTTGTCGTGGTCCCCTTCCGTGGCACCCTGCCGTGGTAAGCCGCGGCCGGGCTGGAATGGGAAACGTGGATTGTCAGATACTTAGGCGATTTTCGTCTGGGGTCCCTGCCACCCCAGCCAGTTTTCCGCGATAGACGAAGCGCCCGAGAACCCTGCGGGTCCAAACCGCGTGACACCCTGTCGCGGCTCCCATTTGCGCGCCGTGAGTCGATGCGAGTCGAGATGCAGGAGGCCGGTCAGGACTCTGCCTTCCAGCCCCAGGCCTAGCGACGGTTAACTGGCGTCTCCGCCTAAGACTGTCCACCCTCGCACCAAGGACGGTAATCGATTGGCCAGATCGAGCATATCCTGCAGCAGCACTCAAACGATGGCGTTTCCGTCATCCGAGCGGTCGGGCCAAGTTCTCCTCTACAGTAGGGTGCAGATGCACCACCATCGCCAGCCGTCGTCGTCGATGCCGTTTGCTTCGGCTGCCCTGCCCTCAAACCAGACAATCTACATTCTTCTCTTGCGATTGCAACTCACTCGCATTAGCAGACGATTATTCCTCGTATAGATCATCTGGAAACAAGTTTTATGGCAGTTCGCCCCGCACCCAGAACAATGACTGTTCTTCGCTCTCACCAACTCACGCCGCATATGCGCCGATTGACCCTTGGCGGCCCTGGTCTGTCGGGCTTCCCTGCCGGGCAGAAGGGCGGCTACGTAAAGCTGATGCTCCGCCCGGATGGGGACGAACGCAAGCCGATCGTTCGCACCTATACCATTCGCGACCAGCGGCCCGGCGAACTGGAAATCGATTTCGTCCTGCACGTAGATAGCGAGGGCAAAGCTGGGCCGGCGACATCGTGGGCCATCGCTGCGACACCGGGTGACGAGATCGAAATCGGAGGCCCCGGTCCTGCAAAGCCCCTTCCCCCAGGCTTCGATAATTACCTGATCGCAGGGGATATGACGGCGCTTCCCGCCATCTCCGCAAATCTCGAGGAATTGCCCGCTGACGCATCCGGCATTGCCGTGCTGGAGGTTCAGGACGAGGCGGACAGACAAGACCTGTCTGCCCCCGCGAATATGGAAATCCGTTGGCTCGTCAATCCTCGGCCTGGAAGGCAGCCCGATGCGCTTGCCCAAGCCTTGTGTGCATACGGGTGGCCGGACGGGCGGACCTATTGCTGGGCCGCCAGCGAATTCTCCGCAATGGTTCAATTGCGCGCCTACCTTCGAGGGGAGCGGGGCCTTGGAACCGATCAACTCTATCTGTCCAGTTACTGGAAATGCGGGCTGGCGGAAGAGGCGCACAAGATAGCCAAGCGCGAAGACGCAGAGGCCTAGGCAGGCCCGCCCCTGCGACAAACAGGGGCGCTGGCAGAAACAAACCAGTCACAAAGCCAAACACCACCGCTTCTGATGCGCACACGCCCCGCCTTCTGGTTTTGGCACCGCTGGTTTGGCATCCTTGGCGGGGCGTGGCTCATCCTGCTGGCGATCACCGGTTGTGCCATCGCGTGGTATGACGAGCTGGACGGCTTGCAGAACCCTGACCTGCGCCATGCCCCGGTTGTCGCAGGTGAGGCAGCACCGATTGATGCCGTGGTGGCCAGTGCCAGGGAAGCTCTGCCGGGTTTCGAACCGAACAACATCCTTCTCGCGCCGGAGCCTGACCGCACCCACTGGCTGCTGGGGCGCCAGACCTTGCCCGATGGAACGGCCCGCCCGGTACAGGCTTTTGTCGAGCCTGGCTCGGCGCAGGTCGCAGGCTGGCGCGAGAGCGGCGTGATCAGCCTGCACCGCCACCATGTGCCGGACTTGCTTTACGGCCTCCATACAGACCTGCTTCTGGGAGAGATCGGCATCGTCTTCGTCGGTCTCCTGTCGCTCGCCTGGCTATTCGATCATTTCCTGTCCCTTCCCCTCGCCTCCCCTTGATGGCCCATCACTGGACTGGCCGCGCGAAAGGGACATGCTGATCTCTACTCGGTAGGACAGATTAGCGCGATGGAGGCTCCTACCTTGCAATAGCATGTGCCGGTTTCGGTCGCCCGAAGCTGGCCGCGATGGATGTCGCCGTCAGACCTGTGACTGGCCAGGAAGTGGCGCGTTCGAATCTTGGGCAGGCTCGCTCGATATGGGTTCCCGAGCCCGCCAGATCGCGATCCCGATAGCGAGAGAGAAAGCGAACCAGAAGATCGCCGCGAAAGGCGCTTCGTTACCGGCCACGAGCCGCACCACAAGCGTCAGGCCAAGCGCGGCGGGCGCACCCCAAACCACCGCGTGCCAAGCGGCTCTCAAACGCGGCTCCTGAATCCCGCGCCGGCGTCGCTTGCCGAGCCAGATGAAGGTGCCTGTCGCGCAGACAGCGGTGAGCGCAATTCCGAAAAGGATGTAGGCAATTTTGACGATCAGGCCTCCGTAATTCCCAAAATGGAGATTGTAGATCGAGGCGGCAGCCTGTTGGCCAAGCGAGCCATCGGCAAGTCCGGCAGTTCCGGTAAATGTGCCGTCTGCGGTGAAACCGTAATACTCTCCGAAGATCAGGCGCTGACCGTGCGCGCCGACCATCTGCATGTGCTGGCCAGCCGTCCCCGGATCGTGGAGGATGGCATAGGTCACTTCTACGTCCGGATGCGAAGCGCTCATGTATGATAAGGCAGTTGCCACATCTGGCATGCCTGCGCGGGCTGGATCTGCGTCCGGCTCATCGCCGAACAGCGGGGCATACACCGCTTCGACATCCCCTCCGTAACTTGCTGTCGCAATGCCGTAGGCGGCCAGCGATGCCAGGCCGATGATGGCCCCTGTCAGCGCGATGGCGAGCGTGAATGGCAAGGTCCAGACACTCAGCCTGTTGTGCCAGTCTGCAAGGGCAACCCCTCCCTTGTTGCGAGAGCGCAGGCGAAATGCATCGCGGAAAATCCTGGGATGCGCGATGATGCCCGTAACCGCCAGGGCAATCATCATCGCGCCCAGCAGACCCACGATACTGATACCTATCAGCGTCGGAAGGTTCAGCGTGTAGTGTAGGCCGTAGAGAAATTCGGACCAGGCGTTTTCTTCGGGAACCATGACCCTACCATCCGCATTGACGTGCACCGCCTGCGTATCGGTCGTGATCGTGGTCCTTGGCAGTTCCTCCACTGGCATGTGAACATAAAGATGCGTGGTTGGCTGGTCCTCCCCAGCGATTACTGCCTCGACGGCGCGCTGCACGGCGGCGGGGCTGATTTCGCTCATTTCCGGCGCGTGCGGTTGTTCGAAGCGCTGCCATTCCTCGTATAGCACCAGGACCGTGCCCGTGAGGCAGACGAGATACAGCAGCGCACCACCAATCAGGCCAATGGCTGCATGCGCCGATAGCCCGCGCTTGACGGTGGAAGGGTCGATAGTGAGGGTCATGCGGTCAACCTCCGGCTATGAGTGCAGGAACGAGCGGGAGACTTGTCGCCATGAGCGCCATGATCTGCTGGCGCCGGGTTTCGAGCATGAGCATGATCGTGGCAAGCACGCCCCAGACGAGGGGAACAGCAAAAAGCGCAGTGGCGTTGGCATCGGCCTCGGACCAACCGAGGCCAAGCGTGCCGGCGCGTAGGGCGATCGCCAGGGCGACCGACGCAGCAAAGCCCGCGACGATCACCAGCGCGAAGGTGACAAGCCGTTTCCCGATCTGAAGATGCCCATTCCCATTGGGCAACATGCGCACCCGGCGATCGGGGCTCTTGCTGCGACCAGCCGGCGAGGTGGCGGCTGCCCATCCCAGGATCGCCGCCGCCAGTCCCATCGCCACGAGCGAGACCACAGACATGCCCCACGCACCTGCCGCGATCCCGCCAGCAACGCACGCTGCCAGCAGCAGAGCCCAGCCAATCAGGTTCGCGATGGTCGATCGATGCTTGAGCGACCATGACACTCGCAGAACGCCGACCCCGCAAATCGCCGCGGCCGATCCTGTCCAGAGCAGAGAATCCGTCATCAGAAACGGCGCGTCAGCGTTGCGTAAACGTTGCGGTCGGCGCCCTGGAAACAGTCGCCCCTGGCAAGACATGCCGAGTAGTATCCGTCATCGAACAGATTGGTCGCGTTGAGGGCGAGGCTCCAGTCGTTCCAGGACAGTTCGGCAACCGCATCCACCAGCGTGTGGTCCGGTGTCACGATGCCATCGGGAAAAGCGGCGCCGTAAGAGATGTTTTCGCCTGCATGGCGCACACCGCCGCCGAGCAGCAATGTCACGTCGTTGCCTAGGTGGAATGGCCGGGTGAGCCAGAGGGAGGCATTCGTCTTCGGGACATTGTCCAGTTGCCGGTCGGTGCCCTCGATTTCGGCCTCGTTATAGCTGAAATTCGCGATCACCGTGAGGTCTCCCGGTAACCTCGCGCTGGCCGAAGCTTCGAAGCCCCGCGAGAAAGACTCCCCCGCCTGGATCTGATCGGTGGGATCGGGGGTGGAATCGTCGCTTATCGGACGACCGCTCTCGCGAATGTCATAGGCGGTCAGCGTTATCAGGACATCGTCCATGGGGTGAATTTTCAGGCCAGCTTCCCATTGTTCGCCCTGCTTGGGCACGAACGGCGTGCCATCGCTTGTCGCCCCGGCAATCGGCTCGAAGCTCTCGGTATAGCTGACGAATGGGGAGACGCCTGAGAACACTTCGGCAATGATGCCGGCCCGGAAGGAGGTAGCGCTGGAATTGATCGTTTCGGCGCCGAAGCTGCTAACCGTCACATTGTCGCGCCGCGCGCCAAGCACAAGCGATACGCGATCGAAGAAACGGATCTGGTCCTGCACATAGAAGCCGAGCTGTTCGGTTTCGGTGTCCTGCGTACTTCCGAAGATGAAGCCCGGATCGCCTGCACGTGGAATGTCGAAGCCGAAATCTGACAGAGCGCCGTAATCGATGTCGTAGATATCGATCGTTTCGAGCGCGAGGCCATCTTCCTTGCGCACCCGGTTCCACGCGTAATCCACGCCGGTAAGCAGGATGTGCTCGATGTTGTCGCCGGTGCTGAAATTGAACTGGATGTTGTTGTCGGTAGAGGCGACTTCCATCGCGGCGTAACTGCCGCTGGCGTAGTTGCCGATGATGCGCCGATCTTCGTCGAGATAGGGGTTGGCCGGGTTGGAATAGCTATTCGGATAGTGGGTGAAGTAGGTCAGATCGCTGTCGATGTATCGAGCACGCATGTTGAGGCGCACATTGTCGGAGAAGTTCTGGCGAAACAGCGCCGTTCCTTGCGCCAGGCGACCGTCGTAGCGGTCGTAGCCCGGCTTTCCGATAAAAAGATCCCGGGGCAGCTGACCATTGGGATTGGGCAGGATAGTCCCAACCAGCGGGAGGAACTGCGAGGTCGAGCCGCCGTCATCCTCCTGGTAAAGACCGATGAGCGTTAGCTCGGTATCCATGCTGGGTGCAAAGGTCAGCGACGGGGAAACAAGGACGCGGTCGTCGGCCACGAAGTCGGTCTGCGTGCCACTGTCGCGAACGCGCGCCACCACGCGCCCTGCCAGCGTATCGCCAATCGGTCCGGTGAAGTCTGCCAGCGCCTCGATGCGATCATGCGACCCGTAACGGACCGAAACTTCGCCCCTTGGTGAAAACTCCGGGGTCTTGGAGACGAGGTTGATAATTCCGCCCAGCGAACCCGAGCCGAACAGGACGGACGAGGGGCCACGAATAACCTCGATCTGGCTGAAATTGTAGGGATCGGCGCGAATGCTGGCGTAGAAGCTGAAAATGTCGCGCATCCCATCGCGAAACTGCAGGGCATCGACGCCGCGCACGAACCCGCCATCGACGCGCCCATCCGGGCCATAAGGGTTCGAATGAACGCCGGCGACATAATTCAATGTGTCGGAGATCGAGATCGCACCCTGCGCCTCGTAGAGTTCAGCCGGCACGACCGTTACAGGTTGCGGCACTTCGATCGCGGGAACGGCGGTCTTGGTAGCGCCTTCGCTCTGCAGCCTATCCCCGGTGACGATAATCTGATCTCGATCGGGCAGATCGGAAGACACAACTTCCTGCGCGAATGCGGCGTTGGAGACGAGTGCGCTGCTGGCGAGCAGGAGCGTCATGGCAAACTTCATCTAAAATTCCCTCACTATTGGCTCGTTCGCGTTTCTGCGAATCATTAGCAGCCGGACTAGTGCGAAGGATTCGCATTAGCAATAGAAGTTATGCCTTTTGGCAAATCGCCAAGATCGAGGTGCTCGCTCGGTATTTGAGGCGAAGTTATCGCTCGCGCGGGATCTAGGTGAGCGAACGACCCTTGGGCTGTGAGTCAATGCGTCAGCGCGCAGGGATGCGCAGGATCAAGGCCTCACGCCTTCGCCGGTTTTTCCCGCGTGGCGATGGCGAAGCCTGCCACGCTGACGGTGCTGGCCACCAGTACGGCCAGCGCGGCGCCGGTTGCGCCCAGCCAGTCGATCAGCCACGGCAGCGTTAGCAGTCCGGCCACAGTAGGCACGGCGCGCAGCACGAAATTGGTGATCGCCCGCCCGCTCGCCACCAGCAGCGCCTCAAGACTTGCGCCTGCCAGTTCCAGCGAGGCGGCAGCCGCCAGCAGGATCATCGGCCAATATGCCGCCAGGTAAGCGTCTCCGGCGATGGCGATGATGATCCAGTCGCCAGCAAGCATGCCCAAAGCCACCACCAGCACGCCAGTGATGATGGCGATGCGGGTGATCCTGCCGGTCAGCGCACGCGCGCCTTCAGGATTGCGTACCAGTTCGGGATAGACGGCCCGAAGCACGGCCTGTGCCAGTTTCAGCAACCCTTCCCCCAGTTGCGCCGCCACGCGGTAGATGCCCGCCAGCGCCGCGCCGCCGATGGCGCCTGTCAGCAGCACAAGCAATTGCCTGCTGGCGATGGTCAGCATCCCTGTAAGGCTTGTGCCCACGACAAAGCGCCACGCCCCTTGCTGAAGCGCGGGCAGCCGCGCCAGGCTGTAGCTGCGCCAATGGATCGCCTCCGTGCGCGCGGCCATGCGCCAGTACATCGCCGCCGTCGCCAGTTCGGCAATGCCCCACACCAGCAGGAAAGCGGTGATGGACGGTGACACGGCCACGACGATACCCGCTCCGATCGCGCGCATGATGCTGGTGGTGGCATCGGCCGCGGCGGCACGGGCGTATTTGTCATGCAGGCGCAAAAGCCCCGTGGGAGTGGAACGGATGGAAATCAGCGATGCGAGCGTGAACAGGAACGTCGGCATGCGCAGATCGGGCGCGATGGGCAGCCAGTCGCCCGCCAGCAGCAGTATAAGCGCCGCCGCCGCTGCACCCACGATGATGGTGACGCTGTCCAGCGCAAGGGCAAAGCCGGTCGCCTGCTTGCGCCCTTCGTCATCCTGGCCCCAGCGGATCACGGCCTGCCATGTCTGGAAGCTGGTGAAGCCCACCACCAGCTGCGCAAAGGTGAAAGCGATCACGAACTGGCCGAACCCGTCCAGCCCCAGCGCGCGCGTGGCCAGCGCCAGGTACACGATGCTGAGCACGGCATTGATGCCGCGCGCACCCATCAGCCAGCCGGTGTTCTGTAGCGCGCGACGCATCATCGCGCCGCACTGCCCCACTGCGCCGGGAATTGCAAAAGCGATTCTTTCCCGACATGACGGTAGCGCGAGGGAGAACAAACATGGACATACCCACCACGCGGCTGGCGTTTTTCAAGCTGAACGTCGCCGATATTGAGAAAGCGCGCACATTCTGGGAAGGTGCCTTCGGCTTTCACGTCACAAGAACGTATGACGAGGACAGCTTCATCGAACACATCATGGCGCTGCCCTCGCAAGGCGAAGCGGGGCCAAGCCTGATGCTGGTGCAGATGAAGCCCGCGCGCGACATGCCCGTGGGCCCGGGGCACGGCCCGGTAGGACTGGTGTGCGACGATATCGCCGCCAGCCACGCCCATGCCGTTGAGGCAGGTGCGCAAGCGCTGATGGATCCTGTCGACGTGGGCGGCGTGATCGTGTCCATGCTGAAATCGCCGCAAGGCCACGAGATCGAGCTGGTGCAGCCGCTGGGCTAACCCGCAGCGCGGCCCGTATCAGGCTGCCGCGCGCTGCCTGCCGCCGATGACACCGCCGTTTACCCAGCCCAGCGCGAACACCAGCGCGGCAATCAGCAGTGCCGGTATGGCTGCGATGCCCAGGATCAGTTCCAGCGGCAGCGTGGCCGCCAGCGCCAGCCCGCCCAGCGCGGGAAACAATATCCCGCCAAGCCTGCCGAACCCGCCAGCCCAGCCGATGCCCGACGATCGCATTTCGGGCGGATAGCTGAGCGTCGCGAGATTGTTGATCCCTGTCTGCCCGCCGACCTGGCAGAAGTTCCACACCACCAGCGCGGTGACGAACGCCACCGCCAGTTGCGGCGGGATGAAGCCGAGGGACATGACGGCAGCGGCATCCAGCACGAAATACCCCGCGATCAGCCAATAGGGGTTCATCCGGTCCATCAGCCAGCCCATCACCAGCGTGCCCGCCGCTCCGCCGAAGTAGCCGATGATCATGTAGAGCGCGAAAGTCTTGAGGCTGAGGTTTTCGTACTCGTACAAAAACGCCGCCAGCCAGTTTGCCAGCAGGGCGATATTACCGAGGCTGAAGAAGCACAGCGCGAAAAGCAGGATCGTCTGCGTGCGATAGCGCGTGCCGAACATTGCCAGCGGACCGAATTTCGAGACTTCTGCCTGATCGCCCATGTGGAATACCGTGCCGATGGGCACCTGCGCCTGCGGGTCACGCTTGCGAATGGCCTCCCCGATGCGCGGATCGCTGCCATTGCGGTTGACGCGGAAGGCAAGGCTTTCGGGCACGAAGAACAGCAGCGTCATCGCGCATAGCGGCACGACCCCTCCGATGATGAAAAAGCCTTCCCACCCAAGATCGTCCAGAAACTGGTTCACCAGGATACCGCTGCCCAGATTGCCGCCCGAAAAGCATACCAGCGCGATGGACATGAACAGCGCGCGGCGGCGTTTGGGCGTGCTTTCCGAAAGCAGCGCCAGCCCGATCGGCAGCAACGCGGAAAAGAAGATGCCCGCAACGCCGCGCAGAACAGCCAGCATCTGGAATGTGGTGGCATAGGCGGCCCACAGGGTGAGCGATCCGAACACCAGCAGGCACAGGCCCAGCACGGGCTTGCGCCCTATCCTGTCTGCGAGGGGCGGCATCAGGAACGCGCCGATGGCCATGCCGATCTGCTGGTAGTTTACCACCGGCTGCATGTCGGGCGTGGTGCCGCCCAGCCCTTCCGCGATGGCAGGCAGGATCTTGCCCAGGAAATACATGTCGAACCCGTCGAGGAACAGCACCAGCGATACGATCACCAGCGTGCCGATCTCGCGCGCGCCGATGTCCTTGTCGTCGATGTAGCTGGCAACGTCGAAGCGTTCGCCCGTGGCGGCGGTGGTGGTCATGCTCTCTCCCTCGGCCGGGAGATTGACCATGTCCGCCCGCTCAGGTCAATCGGCAGATTCCAGTGCCGGCTGGGGATTGTTGGGCACGAGGATCAGTTCGCCCTGTTCGATGCGCACCGATGCCAGCCGCGAAAGCAGGTTCATCCCGATCACGTTCGTCTCGCCCAGTCCCGGCGCGATCACGGCGTCAAGGCCATTGGCGGCCACATTGCCGAAGCGCAGCGATTCTATATTGGTGAGATGCGCCGCCACCGCGCCATTAGCCGTCTGCAGGCGGATGGGAAGACCGCCGCCGCGCGCTTCCAGCCCCGCGGCCTGCGCCGTCTGTTCGGAAACCGCCGTCAGCGTGGCGCCGGTATCCACAAGGAACGGGGCGCGATGGCCGTTCACCTCGGCCTCCAGCCAGTAATGTCCGTCGCGCGACTGGGTGATGCGTGTTTCGCCGCCCACCACCACCTGTTCGGGCATGCCGATCTCCGGCACGGCCATGGAAAAGCGCGGATCGAGGCGCGACAGTTGCAACACCACCAGCACCAGCACGCCCATCAGCACCAGCGTACTCGCGTAGCGAAGCAGCCTGCCCAGCGCGGGGATGCGGCGGATCAGTAGGGAACCAAGCACGCCCGCCGCCATTGCCACCACGGCAGCCATCAGCAGGCCCGATTGCGGGATCTCGCGAATGGTCATGGCGAGCTGATCGAAGATGGCCGCGAAGTCCATGGCGGTTTATATAGGGCCTTGCGCCAGCTTTTGCGACGGTGGACTTAGGGCGCGGCGCGGGCAATCGTGGCCTTGGCCAGGATCACGCTGAAACGACCCTTGTCATCGGTCCAGCGGCCCATCGGCGTCCAGTGGCCGGCCAGCAGCAGCGTGTTGGAACTGCGGGTGTCGAACTTGTGGCTGTTCTCGGTGTGGATTGTCTCGCCCGATGCCATGGCAAATTCGCGTGCCGCAACGCTGAAGGTCATATCGGCATCGGCCACCGCGTGCATTTCTATGCGGGCGAAGGTGTCATTCCAGCGCGCTTCGTGGTGGAAATTCTCAACCGGGATCGTGCCGTCCAGCTCGCGGTTGATGCGGCGCAGCAGGTTGAGATTGAACTCTGCCGTCACGCCCTTTTTATCGTCATAGGCCGCTTCCAGTATGGCCGTATCCTTGATCAGGTCCATCCCGATCAGCAGCATGGCATCGGTGCCCAGCGTCTCCCGCATGGATCGCAGCAGATCTACAGAGGTGCGCGGCACCATGTTGCCGATGGTGGAGCCGGGGAAAAACCCCAGCTTGGGCATATCCGCCACTTCGTCGGGCAGCGTCACGCGCTTGGTGAAATCGGCCTCTACCGGATAGACGGGCAGGCCGGGAAACTTAGCGGAAAGATCGGCGGCGGCGGCCCGCAGGAAATCGCCTGCGATATCCAGCGGCACATAGGCGCCCGGCTCGATGGCGCTTAGCAACAACGGCGTCTTTACAGACGATCCGCTGCCAAATTCCACGACCGCGCGGCCCGGCCCGATGGCCTCGGCAAACTCAGGGCCACGCTGTTCAAGGATCTGCGTCTCGCAGCGCGTCGGATAATATTCGGGGACCTGCGTGATATCCTCGAACAATTGCGAACCCGCATCGTCGTAAAGCCAGCGCGCCGGCAAGGCCTTCTGCGGCTGCGAGAGACCTTCAAGCACGTCGTTGCGAAACGCGCGATCTACCCCGTCCTCGTCCAGATCGACGAGCTGGATACCTTCGTTCTTGGTCATCAATTGTCCCTTGCCAGCCTCAAGCCGGTGAATTGCCAGCGCTGCTGCGGATAGAAGAAATTGCGGTAGCTGGGCCGCGAGTGGCCACGCACGGTGGCGCAGCTGGCGCCCTTCAGCACCCACTGCCCGGCCATGAACTTACCATTGTATTCACCCACCGCGCCCGCGGCAGGTTCGAAGCGGGGATAAGGCAGATAGGCGGAGCGGGTGAATTGCCACACATCGCCGAAAAGCTCCTCGGTGCCCATCGGCGCTGGCGGGGCCGCCTCGTCCAGCTGGTTGCCCATATCGGCGCTGAAGCGGTGATCGCTTTCCGGCCTGTCCTGCCCGCGGGCGACGGCTTCCCATTCGAATTCCGTCGGCAGGCGTGCGCCCGCCCAAGTGGCAAAGGCATCCGCCTCGTAATAGGAGATGTGCGAGACAGGCGCGTCGGGATCGCGTTCCTGCCAGCCGGTGTGGGTGAAATGCTCACCCCCGCACTCCCTGCCGCGCCAGTACAGCGGGGCGGAGATTTTGCAGCGATCCAGCCATGCCCACGCATCGGAAAGCCACAGGCGATGGTCTTCGTATCCGCCATCGGCAATGAAATCGGCCCATTCGCCATTGGTCACCAGCCGCCGCGAAAGCGCGAACGGCTCCAGCAGCACGCGGTGGACAGGGCCCTCGTTATCGAAAGCAAAGCCAGCAGACTGGTGGCCGATGCGTGCGATGCCGCCAGGGTGATCGATCCAGCCGCCCTGTTGCGCGGGCTTTGGCACCGGCTTGGGCATGGCCGCTGCATCCCAGATGGCGGGGCCAAGCGGGTTCTTGGAAAAGGCGTGCTTGATATCGGTCAGCAGCAATTCGATGTGCTGCTGCTCGTGCGCGATGCCCAGCGCTATCAGTTCCTGGCATCGCTCGTCATCCAGCAGCGGCTGCATCTTCTCGTTCACATGCGCGCGCCATTCCAGCACCTCGGCCACGCTGGGCCGCGTGATCAGCCCACGCTGGCGGCGCAGCAGGCGTTCGCCTTCCGCTTCGTAATAGGAATTGAAAAGGAAAGGGAATTTCTCGTCGTACAGGCAATAATCCGGCAGGTGATCGCGAAGCAGGAAGGTTTCCCAGAACCACGTGGTGTGTGCCGCGTGCCATTTCGCGGGGGAGGCATCGTCCATCGACTGGATCGTGGCATCCGCCTCGCCCAGGGGCACGAGCAGGCTTTCCGTCAGCTGGCGCGTGTGATTGAACCGCTCGGCAAGCGACGCGGCACCGGACGCGGCATCAGGGCGGGTACTGGTCTGGGGCAATGCCCTCTCCCGTCAAAAGTTTTCCTGCATCCTACGCATGAACGGTCGATCAGGTTTCCAAGGCAATGGCCAAAGATTGCATAAAATTGCCGAGGGCGCAAAGATCACGCTGCCTTCTGAACCCTGTTTCGCCCGGCATCCTTGGCCGCGTAAAGAGCGGCATCGGCGCGTGCCAGAAGGCTTTGAGCGCCGTCTCCGGCGTCCATGTGGGCAATCCCCACGCTGATGGTGACCCTTGGCAGGCGGCTGCCTTCACGCCCGCCCTCCACGGCACGCCTCAGCCGTTCTGCCAGCCGCAGCACAGTCTGGGGAGAAACGCCGGAAAGCAGCCACGCAAATTCCTCTCCGCCTATCCTGCCGACGAGATCGCCGGGCCGCGTCTGCACCCTTGCCAGCGCGGCCACCTCCACCAGAACGGCGTCCCCCACCTGGTGGCCGAAAGTATCGTTCACCAGTTTGAAGTGATCGATATCGAACAGGATGGCGCTGAGTGGCGCCTCGTTATTCTCGGCCATCACCAGCATGGAATCCAGCCGGTCGAAGGTGCAGCGCCGGTTCGGCAGGCCGGTCAACGGATCGGTGTTGGCCAGTTTCTGCGCCTCGGCTGCCATCCGCACGGCGTGCCCGCGTGCGGCTTCCAGCGCCTGTTCGCGGCGCACCTGCTTCGTCACGTCCACAGCCACGGCAAATACCGCCACTCGCCTGCCACTGGCGTCGAACTCGTTGCGCATCGCCATGCTCAGGATACGCTCCAGCTCGTAATTGGGCCGCACGGTAAGCATGAAGCTGTAGGTATCCCTGTTGTCGCGGTTGCGCGCAATGATGCTGAACAGCTCGTCTCCGCCATCGGGCAGCCGTTGGCGCACATCGCCCGGATCAGGCGCGAGGCTGCGCGAAAGCCCGTTCATCTCCAGCATCTGGGGAGACCAGTCCTGCTCTCCGGTGACGAGATCCAGCCGCCAGCGGCCGATACCGGCCGTTTCCTCGGCAAGGTTGAACAGCGCCAGGCTCTGGCGCATCTGCGCGTTGCTGCGCACCAGCTCGCGCTGCAATTCGTGCCGCTTCAGCAGCATCGCGGCAATCGGCAGTACCGTTGCCAGCATGGCGAACAGCCACCCCTGCACGATCAGCGCCGCATGCCCCGCCGGCACATCGAGCGAAGGCAGCGGGGATCCTGCAACCACGCTGAGGCTGGTGGCAATCGCGGCATAGATCAGCACGACGAGCAGGGCGGCCATCTGGCCGAAACGCACCGTCGCCAGCACGATTGCCGCCATCAGGACGGACATCAGCACGTGCAGATCGACCTGCAGCACGGCCAGGTAAAGCGTTGCGCAGGCAATCAGGAAACTCAGCAAGGCGCGTTCGAACTTGAAATCGAACTGTCGCAGCCGTTCCCCGATCAGCCTGCCTCGGGCAAGAAGCAGCAGCAGTATGGGCGTCACCGTCAGGATGGCGAGCACATTGGCGAGGAACCACCACGCCAACTCCGCCAACGACTGTTCGGGGCGGAAGGGAAAGGCCAGCAGTGCCCCCGCCAGCGACCCCAGCAAGGCGGCAGTGAACAGCCCTGCCACCTGGCGAAACCTGACCGGTGCCATTTTGCGACCGTCCAGCGCCATCAGGCTGAGAGAAGCCGCAATGATCGACTGCACAAGGCCAGCCACCGCGTAGACAAGAGCAGTGGCCATCGGAACGCCAACCAGTATCAACGTGGCTGTCTCTATCGGCAGCAGCACGAGGGAGAGGCGCGCCCATACCTGCGGCCGCGCGGCGAGAAACGCGGCGGCGGCAACGCCGGATGGAACCCACAGCAACACCACGCCGCCCAGCCCATCGCGCAGGGCAAAGCTGGCCAGCGCGAGCAGCGACCAGGCCGCTCCCGCCAGCATTGGATTGCGTAGCTTGCGCAGGGTGCGCACCGTTACTCTCCCCGGACATATTCCGGGGATCGAAATAACGCGGCAAGATTAGCCGTTCTGGCGCGTTAACCTAAGGGTTAAAGCCTATAAGCCCCTGAAATCAGGCCGCGTCCTGCCGCGCCTCGCCCAGTTCGAGATTGATCATCTCTGCCAGCAGGAACGACAGTTCCAGCGACTGCGCGGCGTTGAGGCGGGGATCGCAATGCGTGTGGTAACGATCGGCCAGCCCCTCGTCGGTGATGGCAACGGCGCCGCCGGTGCACTCGGTCACGTCCTGGCCCGTCATCTCCACATGAATGCCGCCGGCATGGGTGCCTTCCGCCCGGTGGACGGCGAAGAAGCCGCGCACCTCGGAAAGAATACGGTCGAACGGGCGAGTCTTGTATCCGCTGTCGGACTTGATGACGTTGCCGTGCATCGGGTCGCAGCTCCACACCACCGGATGGCCTTCACGCTCGATAGCGCGCACCAGCGGCGGCAGGCCGTCTTCCACCTTGCCCGCGCCGAAACGGCTGATCAGCGTGATGCGTCCCGGCTCGCGGGCGGGATTGAGAACGTCCAGCATCTGCAGTAGCGCATCGGGCTCCAGCGAGGGGCCGCATTTCACGCCGATTGGGTTGTTCACCCCGCGCAGGAATTCAACATGCGCACTGTCGATAAAACGCGTGCGATCGCCGATCCACAGCATGTGGGCAGAGGTGTCGTACCAGTCGCCGGTCAGCGAATCCTTGCGCGTCATCGCCTCTTCATAGGGCAACAGCAGCGCCTCGTGACTGGTGTAGAAGGTCGCGGTCTTCAGCTGCTGATGGTCCTCGATATCGACACCGCAGGCCTCGATGAAATCCAGCGCTTCGCCGATCCGGTCGGCAATCTGGCGGAACTCGCTGCTCCACGCACTGCGTTCCATGAAATCCAGCGTCCACTGGTGCACCTGCCGCAGATTGGCATAGCCGCCGCCGGCAAAGGCGCGCAGCAGGTTCAGCGTGGCGGCCGCCTGCGAATAGGCGCGCACCATGCGCTGTGGATCGTTGCGACGGGATTCGGGAGAGAATTCGATGCCGTTCACATTGTCGCCGAAATAGCTCGGCAGCGTGACATCGCCGATCGTCTCGAAATTGGAACTGCGCGGCTTGGCGAACTGCCCGGCCATGCGCCCCACCTTCACCACCGGCATCTTGCTGGCGAACGTCAGCACGGCGCTCATCTGCAAAATGACACGGAAGGTGTCGCGGATGTTGTCGGGATGAAACTCGGCAAAGCTCTCGGCGCAATCGCCGCCCTGCACCAGAAACGCCTCGCCAGCGGCGACCTGCGCCAGATCGGCCTTCAGATTGCGGGCCTCCCCTGCAAACACCAGCGGTGGAAAACCTGCCAGCGTCTTCTCGGCATCGGCCAGCGCCTGCGCGTCTTCGTATTCAGGCAGGTGCTTCGCGGTGAAACGGTCCTGCTTCCAGCTTTCGGGTGTCCAGTTGTGTGCCACGTTCAATCTCATTCAAGCGCGCCCGCTCCCTAGCGGGCAAACCAATCGAAATGTCAGGGAGAGCCCGTGCATACTCCCCGATTCGGCCACACGCAAAGGTTACTTGCGAAACGGATCAGCGCCCGCTGGCAGCCGCGGACCCCGGGCTGCCGCTGCCTTCGGGCATCACCGAGATCCGCAGGCCGTCTCGACCGGCGAGATAGCGCTGGGCCACGGCCTGCACCTGTGCGGGCGTGGCATTGGCATAATCGCTGTAGAGCGATTGCAGGTAGAGCACGCGGTTGCGATCCTGCGTGGCGCCTTGCAGCTGGTTCAGCCAGAACGTGTGGCCGGTGCTGGCACGCTCGATACGCTGGCGTACCGGCTCCACCACGCGGGCCAGTTCGTCCGCCGTCGGACCGTTCGCCGCCAGATCTGCAGCGATGCTCTCGGCCTCTTCGTAGAACGCGGGCAATAGGGAGGGATCGAGCTGCACCAGCGCGAAGATCAGCCCGCCGGTATCCACGTCCAGCGGCCAGCTTGAAGTGACGAAGGGCGAATAGGCGGCACCCGCACGTTCGCGCAGGCCGTCCATCAGGCGGATGGAAAAGATCTGGGCCAGGAGGTCCAGCTTGCGGCTCTGCACCAGTCCTTCCGAGCCGCCGGCGGTGGGCCATGCGATCACGGCAGCGGCCTGATCGGTATCGCCTGCGTGGGTCAGGCGCACCGGCCCCTCGCCCGCATCGGGGAAAGGCAGGCCGCGAGCGGTGACTTCGGCAGGCAGCGCAGAGCGCGGCTCAAGCGCGCCGAACGTGCGCGACAGCGCCTCAATCGTGGCTTCCCGATCGATGTCGCCGAACACGGCAACCTCTACCGGACCCTGGGCAAGAAGGCGGGACCACGTTTCACGGAAGCCTTCTGCGGTCGCGGCCTCGATCATGTCGGGTCCGGGCGTCACGAAACGCGGATCGCGATCGCGCAGCAGCCAGTCCAGATCGCGGTTCAGCACGGCATTGGGATCGCGGCTGTAGGATTCGTAACCCAGCTGCGCGCTGGCCTTCGCCCGTTCGAACGGGGCGGGATCCCAGCCGGGCATCTGCAGCTTGGCGGCGAACAGATACAGCTGCTGCGCCAGATCTTCCTGGCGGGTCAGCCCCTGGAACACGAAGGCACCATCCTCGATGCTGAAGTCGAAGCCCAGCTTGCTGCCGGCAGCGGCGCGGTCCAGATCGTTCTGATCCAGCGGGCCGACGCCTGAATTCACCAGCGCCATGGGGGCAAGGTGGGCATACACCGCCTCGTCATCCTCGATACCGCGCCAGCCCGCGCCAAAGCGCACGCGCACGGTGACACGGCCCGGCTCGTTATCGCGGCTGAACAGCATGGCGCGCACGCCGTTCTCGAAGGTCAGCTGTTCCACGTCCAGCACGCCAAGGGGTTCACGCACGCTGGGCAACATTGGCTCCCCCACGGGCGGCAGATCGGCGAAATTGATGGCCTCTCCATCGTCGCGCGCGTCAGAATTGGCGACGGCGGTGGATTGCAGGGCGGCTCGCAGCCTGTCGGCGGTATCGCCAGCGGGCTGAGGCGTCAGCATGACAGCGCGGACCACTTCACCGGTGAACAGTTCCTGCGTCGCTTCCAGCACCTGCTGCGGCGTGAAGCGTTCGCTGATGGAGCGGAAGACCTGGAGGAAGGTCTCGGGACTGGCAACGGCTTCCCTGATGTCCACGGCCTGCACGATCTGGTCGGCAAGCTGCGATCCGGCCTGGATGCGCGATTGCTCCACCATGTCCACGAAAGCGACGTCGAACAGGGAAACTGCCTGGTCAATCTCGGCCTGGCTGGGCGGCTGCGCCAGCGCATCGGCAATCACACCGCGCGTATCGGCAAGGGCGGCTTCCCAATCCTCTCCCAGCGGGGTGACGGATACGAAGGTGCCATCCACCGTGCGGCTCACCTTGCTGCGACCCACGGATGCGGCAAGGAAGCTGCCACCGGCGCGGGCGCGATTTTCCAGCCGCGTGTTCACAATGGCTGCGGCCACCTGCTTCAGCAGGTTCTGCCGGTTGTATTCGAGGTTATCCACCACCTGCACCCACGGGCGCATCACGGCGTAGGTCAGCGCGCGGGTCTGCCCCGGCTCGACGATTACGTTCACCTCGCCCACCGGGTTCAGGGGATCTGCCCCTGCGGGGGCCGCGGGGTCGCCGAAATCGGGCGCGGGCACCAGCGGGCCATCCACTTCCCAATCGGCGAAATGACGCTCCACCACGCTGGCCAGCACCTCCACGTCAGCATCGCCCACCAGCACCACGGTGGTGTTCTGCGGGCGATACCAGCGCTGGTGGAAAGCCTGCACGGCCTGGCCGGTAGCACCTTCCAGCGTTTCCACCGTGCCGATGGGACTGCGCATGGCAAGCCGCTGGCCGGCATACATCGTGGCGCTCATCGCCTCTTGCACGCGGCGCGCGGGGCCGGTCAGTTCGCGCCGCTCGGAAAGGACGATGCCGACATCGGTTTCCACGTTCTCCTGCGACAGCACGGGCTGCGTCACCATGCCGGTGAACAGGCGCACGCTTTCATCCATGCTGGACCGCGTGGCGTTGGGCAGATCCAGCTTGTAGGTGGTCTGCGTGGGCGTGGTGGTGGCGTTGGTGTCATAGCCAAGCGCCGCGCCCTGGCGCTGGAAATGCGGGATCGCCTCGCCGGGTCCGAAATAGGCGGATTCGCGGAACACCATGTGCTCCAGCAAATGGGCAAAGCCGCGTTCCTCGTCACGCTCGTTCAGCGAACCTGCATCGATGGCGACGCGCAGGCTCATCTGGCAGGGCGGAACACCGTTCTGGCGCACGGCGTAGCGCACGCCATTGGGCAGTTCGCCAAACAGCCACTGCTCGTCCACCGGGATATCGGTGCCGCGATAGATCCACGGATCGTCCGGCTGCGAATATTCGGGGTTATCAACCGGCGTGGCGTCAATCGTGCAATCGAGTTGCGACTGCGCCAGAACGGGAACCGGGGAGGCAAGGAGTAGCGGAAGCAGAAAAGCGCGAGCGGTGCGCGAGAGAAATGTCATATTGCCCCTTAGGCCAGCCAGCGATGAAGCAAGCGTGAATACAGGCGAAGAAAGCGTTGTGCGAACCGCTTTGTTCCAGCCTTGTCGCAAGGCGTATCCAGCACTACATCCCTTGCATGTTCATAGAAACCGAAACTACGCCCAATCCCTCCACCCTTAAGTTCATGCCGGGCAAGCAGGTGATGCCTTCGGGCACCCGCGATTTCGCCTCGCCTGAAGAGGCGGAGGCCAGCCCGCTGGCACAGGCCCTGTTCGATACAGGCGAAGTGACGGGCGTGTTTTTCGGCAGCGATTTCGTTTCCGTCACCGCCGCACCCGGCGTGGCATGGGCCGATCTCAAGCCGCAGGTCGTTGCCGTGCTGCTGGATCACTTCGTATCCGAAGCCCCGCTGTTCACCGGCGGCGATGCCAGCGGCATCTCTGTCCCGCCCGAAAGCGACGAGGCCGATCTGGGCGATGACGAGGGTACGGAAGAGATCGTGGACCAGATCAAGGAACTGATCGAAACCCGCGTGCGGCCCGCCGTTGCCAACGATGGCGGTGACATTCGCTATCGCGGCTTCCGTTCCGGCGTGGTGTATCTGCAGATGCAGGGCGCATGCTCCGGCTGCCCCAGTTCCACCGCCACGCTGAAGCATGGTATCGAGGGACTTCTGAAGCATTACGTTCCCGAAGTGCAGGAAGTGCGCGCAGCCTGATTCCGCGCCGTCCGGTGGCTTTTTCGTGAACGATCCGGCGGTGGCAGCGTTGATGCGCTGAACCCTATCTACCCGGAGACGATTTCACGATGACCACCACCTTGTCCGACGCCGATCTTGATCTGATTTTCCGTGAAGCGCGCAGCTTCAACGGCTGGCTCGACAAGGAAGTGAGCGAGGAACAGATCCACGCCATCTACGAATTGACGAAGATGGGGCCAACGTCTGCCAACCAGCAACCGGGCCGCTTCGTCTGGTGCAAGTCCAAGGACTCGAAGGAACGGCTGGCCAAGCACGCCAGCGAGGGCAACCAGGACAAGATCCTGACCGCTCCCGTATGCGTTATAATCGGCTACGACCTCGATTTTCACGAACAGCTGCCGTGGCTGTTCCCGCACACCGATGCGAAGAGCTGGTTCGAAGGTGATGAGGAAGCACGCAAGGAAAGCGCCTTCCGCAACTCCGCGCTGCAAGGCGCCTATCTGATGCTGGCCGCTCGCGCCCTGGGGCTGGATTGTGGCCCGATGTCGGGTTTTGACCAGGACGGCACCACAAAGGAATTCTTCGGAGACGAGCCGCGCTATCGCGCCGACTGGCTGCTTTCCATCGGCTATGGCGATCGCACCACGATCTTCGATCGCAGCCCGCGCCCCGATTTCGATCGCTTCAACCGATTGATCTGATCCGCGAACACTTCTAACCGGAACCTCGTGAGGGTTCTGGCTATAGATTGTGCGACCGAGGCGTGCTCCGCAGCGCTGTTCGACGGGACGAGGCGTCTCGACGGGCGCTGCGAGACAATTGGCCGTGGGCACGCGGAACGGCTGGTGCCGATGATCGCCGAACTGCCCGATCGCGGGCGTGCCGATCGCATCGTCGTTTCGCTTGGCCCCGGCAGCTTTACAGGCGTGCGCATCGGGCTGGCTGCGGCGCGCGCACTGGGGCTGGCGTGGGGTGCGGAGGTTCTGGGCTATCCCACGCTGGAACTGGTCCGCGCGCGAAGCTGGCAGCCACAGCCGCGCGCCGTCACCGTGTGCATGAACGGCGGGCATGGCGAATTTTTCGTCCAGAACTTCGCCGAAGATGGCTCCGCGCAGGACATGGTGCAATCGCTGCCTCCTGAAGAGGCTGCGAAGGCCGCCCAGCATAAGGTAATCGCCGGCAACAAGGCGCAGGCGCTGGTCGATCTGCTGGATGACGGCCGGCTGGCGCTGGATCTGTTGCCCGATGCGAACTATGCCTGCCTGCTGCACGAAAGCAGGCTTACCCCTGATCTCTCGCCTCTCTACGGCAGGGCGCCCGATGCCAAGCCGCAGCACAAGCGCGAGGCTTCCTTGCAGGAGCCGAGGCAGCCATGACCGATGCGCTGGATGCCATCATGGCGGTTATGGAGAAAGCTTTCGACCCGCGATACGGTGAGGCCTGGACGCGCCGGCAGATGGCCGACTCGCTCACCTTGCGAAACGTCTACGTCACGCTGATCACGACGGAGGGGACGGACGATGTCGATCCGGACCGGATCACCGGTTTTGCTCTTACCCGCCAGGTGGTGGACGAGGAGGAAATCCTGCTGATCGCGGTGCTGCCGTCGGAACGGGAGAAGGGCATTGGCAAGGCTTTGCTGGCCGAAGTTATCGAACGCGCACGAGATCGGCAGGTAAAAAAGGTTTTTCTTGAGATGCGCGACGGGAATTCTGCCGAATTTCTCTATCGTCGATTCGGTTTCGAAAAGATCGGTCATCGGAAAGGCTATTACAGGGGTGCAGTTGGCGGACCATTGGACGCCATTACTTTTGCGAAAGATATAAATTGAGAAATGCTTACCGAACGCAACGATAATTCGTTTTTCTTTTGTTAAGCAGTTTTTTCCCGAAATAGCGGATACAAGCCTTGTGAAGAGCATCTTCGCCTTTTAGATGCGCCCCATCCGTTCCACTAAAGAGGACGGTCGAAAATCGGGTCATACATCTAGAGGTACCAATGGATAATACCGAAGACGGCACGAGCGAAATGCTGATCACTTTGACAGCAGACATCGTCGTTGCTCACGTCGCCAACAACAATGTCGATGGCGACACGCTCCCCTCCCTGATCGAGAATGTCTACGGCGCTCTTTCCGGCCTCGGTGCTGAAAACGAAGTCGAAGACCGGCCCGAACCTGCCGTGTCCGTTCGCGCATCGGTGAAGAACGATCATCTCGTCTGCCTGGAAGACGGCAAGAAGATGAAGATGCTGAAGCGCCACCTGATGACCGATCACGGCATGACGCCGGAAGAATATCGGGAGCGCTGGAACCTGCCCGCTGATTACCCGATGGTGGCACCGGAATACGCGGAAAAGCGCCGCGTGCTGGCAAAGGAAATTGGCCTGGGCCGCAAGCCCGGCCAGAAGCGCGGCCGCAAGAAGGCCAGCTAACCGGCTGTAGACGGCCTGTTCGTCGAGCTTGAGTGAAACGCCCCGCGCCTTTAAGGCTGCGGGGCGTTTCATTTAACTACGGCAGGAAAAACCTTGCAGCAGCAAATCGATCTAGAAGCCCTTTGTGCGGAACGCGGCCTGCGGATTACCGAGCAGCGCCGCGTGATTGCCAAGGTCCTGTCCGAAAGCACCGACCACCCCGATGTGGAGAAGGTGCACGAGCGCGCGAGCGCGGTGGATCCCAAGATCTCCATCGCCACCGTCTATCGCACCGTGCGCCTGTTCGAAGAGGCAGGCATTCTCGATCGCCACGATTTCGGTGACGGGCGCGCACGGTACGAGGCCGCGCCGGAAGCGCATCACGATCACCTGATCGACGTGGAAAGCGGCAAGGTCGTGGAATTCGTCGACCCTGAACTGGAAGCCTTGCAGAAGCAGATCGCCGAGAAGCTGGGTTATCGCCTGGTGGACCACCGGATGGAGCTTTACGGCGTGCGGATAGACCGCGAAGAGAAGGGCTGATCGCCATGGGCGGGCAGGCGGCGGTGTCGCAGGGCAGGTCGATCACCCTCCCCGCCTATCTGCTGCTGGCCTTCCGCATCCTGCTGATGCTGCTGCTTCTGGCAGTGTGCGTGCCGCTGCATTACGTGTGGAAGCTACTGGGCCTCGACAGGATGTGGCCGCGCGTTTTCCTGGCCGGTATCGGCATGGTCGCAGGGCTTGACCTGCGCCGTCATGGCAAGCGGGTGCCGGGTGCGCTGCTTTTGTCCAATCATGTCAGCTGGCTGGATATTCCGGCCCTTTCGCACGCGGCCAATTCCGCCTTCATCGCGCATGACGGGCTGGCGCAGTTCGGCTTCCTGAAATGGCTTTGCGAGATGAACGAGACCGTGTTCATCGCCCGCCACCGCCGCACCGATGTTTCCAACCAGGCGCAGGCGATCAAGTCCGCGATGAACCATGGCGGCACGCTGACGCTGTTTCCCGAGGGCACCACCAGCGATGGCACCGGCACCATCGCCTTCAAGTCCAGCCTGCTGGGCGCGCTGGAGCCTTTGCCAGAAGGCGCCGTGGTGCAGCCGGTGGCCCTCGTCTACCATGATGTGCCGGAAGTAAGCTGGGTGGGGGAAGAGCCTGGCCTGGACAATTTCAAGCGCATTCTCGCCCGCTTGCGTCCCGTTCGACTGGATGTTCACTTCCTTGCGCCCGTTACCGGCAAAGACCTTGCCAATCGCAAGACGATCACGGCGGCGGCGCACGATGCGGTGACGCGCGCGCTGGGCTGATTGCGCCAGCCGGTGATCGGACCTGCGATTGAACCGGCGATTGAACCGGCGATTGAACAGGCGCCGCACTTCGTTTATTGGCGCTGCCCATCATGAAATCGCGCGACAATCCCCAGACCTACAGGGTCAAGAGCTTCGGCTGCCAGATGAACGTCTATGATGGCGAGCGAATGGCAGAATTGCTGGAGGCCAAGGGCATCACGCCCGCGGCTGAAGGCGAAGCGGCGGACCTGGTGGTGCTGAACACCTGCCACATCCGAGAGAAGGCCACGGAAAAGGTCTATTCCGACATTGGCCGCCTGGTGAAATCGGGCGCCGAGGCTGGCCGCGACCCCATGATCGCCGTGGCTGGCTGCGTGGCGCAGGCAGAGGGCGAAGAGATCATGAAACGCGCGCCTGCCGTGGGCATGGTGGTGGGACCGCAGGCCTATCACCGCCTGGGCGACATGCTGGACCGCGCGGTGAAGGGCGAACGCTCCACCGATACGGACATGCCGGAAGATGCCAAGTTTGCCGCCCTTCCACGGCGTCGCAAGGTGGCCCCCACCGCCTTCCTCACCGTGCAGGAAGGATGCGACAAGTTCTGCACCTATTGCGTGGTGCCATATACGCGCGGTGCGGAAATTTCCCGCCCCTTTGCTCAATTGGTGGACGAGGCGGCAAAGCTGGTGGACGCCGGCGCGCGCGAAATCACGCTGCTGGGCCAGAACGTGAATGCCTGGACCGGTGAGAATGGCAAGGGCCACGCCGTAGGCCTGGACGGGCTGATCCGCGAACTGGCAAAACTGCCGGACCTGCAACGCATCCGCTACACCACCAGCCACCCCGCCGATGTGACGGACGGCCTGATCGCCGCTCATGCCGAGGTGGAAAAGCTGATGCCCTACCTGCACCTTCCCGTGCAAAGCGGATCGGACCGGGTGCTGAAGGCCATGAACCGCAGCCACACGGCCGAAAGCTATCTGAAATTGCTGGAGCGTTTTCGTGAAGCGCGCCCCGGCATTGCGCTGTCCGGCGATTTCATCGTTGGTTTCCCCGGAGAGACCGACGCCGAGTTCGAGGATACGCTGCGCATGGTGGATGCCGTGGGCTATGCCGCTGCTTTCAGCTTCAAATACTCGCCCCGCCCCGGCACCCCTGCCGCCAGCATGGATGGCCAAGTGGCGAAAGAGGTGATGGACGAGCGATTGCAACGCCTGCAGGCGCATCTGGGCCGCGACCAGTATGCCTTCAACAAGGCCAGCGTGGGCAAGACCTGCGATGTGCTGATCGAACGCAAGGGCCGCCGCGCGGGGCAGATGCTGGGCAAGTCACCCTGGCTGCAATCGGTGTTCTTCGAAGGCGATTTGCAGATCGGCGATATGGTTCGGGCAAAGCTGGTTCACGCCGGACCAAGCTCGCTAGAAGGGCAAGTGCTGGAAACCGCTCCGGCCTGAAGCGGCGGGCAGCCAGCCCGCCATTCGCCCGCTAATCACCCGCTAATCTTTGTACGCGCGCACCACGGCGGCAGGCAGGCTGTTTGCCGATATACCGGGGCGCAGGCCATACAGGGCGCTTAGATAAGCACGATCGAAACGGGTCATCTCCTCCTCCCCCTGGTTCGCGGCGAACGGTGCGATTACGGAACCCGGCACGTCGAACTCGAAATCACCCGGCGCCATACCCGGAGCCAGCAAGCGCATCGTGGCAAAATCGCTCACCCGTTCCAGATCCATGCCCACCAGCCAATCGGCATCCAGCACGACCGCCCCGCTGACGACGGCCCTGCTGTGGCTGGGCGATGTGCGGCCGGGCCTTCCAGGCGTATTCACCCTCACGCTGACATTCAGCGGGCTGGACGTGCCCATCGCGCCCGGCACGGTGGCGCTGTGCGCAACCCGTCCGCCCTGTTCGGACCGGTCTTCCAGATTGTGCCACGCCACCACCGGCTGACCCCGCTGCGCCTCTGCCTTTGCGCGGGTGCGATTGTCGGGCGGCAACAGTGCGGGCTGGCGTTCTTCCAGAAGGGTGATCAGGTCAGCAGCGTCGGCCACAACGAAGATCACCGCATTCGTGCGGCACTCCCCCTCTTCCACGGCGATGCCTGCCTCGCGCGCGTTGGACAGCACGCGTGCGCGCACGAAAGCGTTGGCCCTCGCGGCCATGCCGGTGACGTGCAGGCAGACGGGATCGAGATAGCGTACCAGCGGCTCTGTATGCCCGCGTTCCCTCATGATCGCCTGCACCGTACCGCGCACCTTCGCATCGTCGGGCAGCGCGCCGCTCACCACGATTTCGCTACCAATAGACGTTTCCTGCGCCGTGGCGACGCCGGGCGCGGCCACGGCAAGAATCGCGAAAGCTGGGAAGGATCGGCGCAAGTCCATCCAAAAAGGCTACCGCGCTTTCATCGGAAAGCCAATTTCCACCGCATCTTGCACCCTGTGGCTTGTCACGCGGCTGGCGAAGCCTATCTTCCAAAAAACCCGGCTGCGAAAGGAAACGCCCAAGCTCGCATGGCTCGCAAACCACACCGTGATAACGGCAATCATGCCGCCACGATCGCCCATCCCGAACAAAGGCGTGATCTTTCGCGCCGCGCGCGGGTGGAGGTATCCTTCGACGATCAGGCCGTGCTCGGCGCGCTGTTCGGAGAATTCGACGCCAATCTTGTGCAAATAGAGAACCGGCTGGGCGTGTTCATCGCCGCGCGCGGAGACACGATCTCGATCGAGGGATCGCAGGACGAAGTTGCCCGTGCGCGTGACGTTCTGCTGAAACTGCACGAAAAGCTGCTGACAGGCGAGGATATGGACGCAGGCGCCATCGACGCGCTCATTTCCATGACCGACGAACCGATGCTGGAAGGCATCGTTACAGGCGATGCCAAGGTGCCGCCGATCGTGATCCGCACCCGCAAGAAGACGATCAGCCCGCGCAGCGCGACGCAGGCGGAGTACATGCGCCTGCTGGCCAATCGGGAGCTGATCTTTGCCTTGGGTCCGGCAGGCACCGGCAAGACCTATCTGGCCGTGGCGCAGGCTGTCAGCCAGCTGATCACCGGCAGCGTGCAGCGCCTGATCCTTTCCCGCCCCGCCGTGGAAGCGGGGGAGCATCTGGGCTTCCTGCCCGGCGACATGAAGGAGAAGGTCGATCCGTACCTGCGCCCGCTGTACGATGCGCTGTACGATTGCATGCCACCCGAACAGGTGGACCGCCGCATTGCCAGTGGCGAGATCGAGATCGCGCCCATCGCCTTCATGCGCGGGCGCACGCTGGCCGATGCCTTCGTAATCCTGGACGAGGCGCAGAACACCACGAAGGAGCAGATGAAGATGTTCCTCACCCGTTTCGGCCAGAACAGCCGCATGGTGGTGTGCGGCGATCCCAGGCAGGTGGACATTCCCGGCGGTGACAGGATGAGCGGCCTTGCCGACGCCGTGCAGCGCGTGGAAGGCCTGGAAGGCATTGGTGTCACCCGCTTCACCGCGGCAGACGTGGTGCGCCACCCCATCGTGGGCCGCATTGTCGAGGCGTACGAAGGCGAGAACGCGAACTGATGGCAGCGCGCACGCCGCTTTCAGCAAAACCGAGATTACCGGAACGCGCATGAACCTTGAGATCGATATCGAAGGCTGGCCCGATCATGATTGGGAAGGCCTGGCGAACCGCGTGGCAAGCGCCGCGCAGCAGGTTGCGCCGGAACTGGCCAATCCGCGCCTCGTCACCAGCATGCTGTTCACCTCCGATGCCCAGGTGCACGAGCTCAATCGCGAATGGCGCCAGCGGGACAAGCCCACCAACGTGTTGAGCTTCCCCATGCTGGAACGCGCCGACCTGGTGCACCTGGACCCGGACGAGCCCATGCCCGAAATGCTCGGCGATATTGCCCTTGCCTACGAGACCTGCGCGCGTGAGGCGGCAGACAAGGAAATCGCGCTGGAAGACCACGCCGCGCACCTTGTCCTGCATGGCCTGCTGCACCTTGCCGGGCACGATCACGAGATTTCGGACGAGGATGCCGAGAAAATGGAGGCGATGGAGGTGAAGGCGCTTGCACTTTTGGGTATCGACGACCCATATAGCGCGATCAATTCTTGAGCGGAGAGAACAGCAGGGCGATGCCCGATACTGACAGACCTGACGATTCCCAAACCGGAGAATCGGATAGTAGCAACGGCCCCAGTCACGGCTCTGGTCACGGCGCAAGCCAGGCCGGGGGATTGTGGAACGCAATCCGCGGCCTTTTCGAAGACCAGGGCGACACCAGCCTGCGCGCGCAGCTGGAAGAAGCCATTGACGAGCACGAGGACACCGCTGCCAATGGCCGCGACACGTTATCGAAGGGGGACTTGTCCTCCGTCGAGCTGACGATGTTGCGCAACCTCCTGCATTTCAGCGAACACGATGCCGACGACGTGGCGATCCCCCGCAAGGAGATCATCGCGGTGGAGGCTACCGCACCGTGGTCCGAAATGGTTGGCCTGTTTGCCGAGCACGGCATTTCGCGCATGCCGGTATTCCGCGACCAGCTGGACGACGTGATCGGCATGATGCACCTGAAGGATGTGTTCGCCTACATCGCCGGCGGCAAGAAACCGCCTGCCGACTGGACGGTGCTGATGCGCCAGCCACTGTATGTGCCGCAGGCACGCGGCGCGCTGGACGTTCTGGCCGACATGCGCCAGCGGCGCGTGCACCTCGCCATTGTGGTGGACGAGTTTTCCGGCACCGACGGCATCATCACGATCGAGGATCTGGTGGAGGAAATCGTCGGCGAGATCGAGGACGAGCACGACGAGGCCCCGATCGAGCAGGTCGTCTCCATCGACGAGGGCGTGTGGGATGCCGATGCCAGCGTGGAGCTGGACGATGTGGCCGCCGTAGTAGGCGATCCGGCATTGGCCGAAGTGGAAGAAGCGGTGGATACGCTGGGCGGCCTCGCCTTCGTGCTCGCCCAGGAAGTGCCGCAGCCCGGCACCATCCTCACCCACCCCAGCGGCTGGAAGATCGAGGTGACGGCGGGCGATGAAACCCACGTCACCCGCCTGCGCCTGCATCGCCCCGTGCGCGAAGAGCATAGCGAGGACGGCTGACAAGGCCGAACCGCCTGCACGCTTTTCGCATTTACGAAATTATGGTGCAGTGCGATAATTATTAATCCCGTTTGCCCAGTTTGGCCTCGACACAGCCCGTATTCTCTAAGAGATTGCCGCCATGCGCCGCCTACCACCCTTGCGAGCTCTCGAAGCGTTCATCCGCGTGGTGCGCCTTGGATCGGCGCGGTCGGCTGCGAGTGAACTCGGGCTCAGCCCCTCGGCACTCTCCCGCCGGATCAGCAATCTGGAGACTTTCACGGGCCGCAAGCTGTTCTCCCGCACGGGGCAGACCATGCGCCTGACCGACGAGGGGCGGCAATTTTACGACGCCGTGGCCCCGCATCTTGAATCGCTGGCAGCGGCGGTGGAATCGCAAAGCGAGAACCTGCAGACGATTCGCCTGCGGCTCGGCGTGATGCCGCTGTTCGGCACGCAGCGCCTGTTCCCCCGCCTGAACGAACTGCGCCAGGCCCATCCGCGCCTGCATCTGGATATCGATACCGGTCCCCACCTGATAGACCGGGTGGGCGATACGCTGGATGCCGCCATCACGCTGACCGACAGGCCCGATCCCTCCTTCTATTCCATTCAGCTGGACCAGAACACGGTGCACGCCATCGCCAGCAGGAGTATCGCGGACGAGCTGGGCGAAACACCCGAGCTTTCCCAGCTGCAGCAGCAGACCTTTCTGCTGCACACCGATATGCCGAAAAGCTTCGACGCCTGGAAGAGCGCGCTGGGGCTGGAGAAGCTGCAACCCTCGGCAATCGACCATTACGATTCCGGCCAGCTTATCCTGGAAGCCGCTGCGCAGGGAATGGGCATCGCCATGATGCACGACGATCACCTCAATCGCATCAACGATCCGCGCCTTGCCCGGCTGTTCGACGTGAAGATCGAGAGCCCCTATTCCTACTGGTTCATCTGCCGCCCCGCCGACCTGGAAGCGCGGCCCGTGAAGATCTTTCACGACTGGCTGGTGAACGCGGGCCTCTGAAGCCTTTGGGCTCTAGCTTTATAGCGTGAAATCGGGCATCTTCGGGCAAAGTCAACAAGACTTGGTCATATGAGGGAGGACCGCCTGATGAAGTTTGCCAGCCTGCTTGCCGCCACCGCTGCCGTATCGCTTGCCACGCCCGCTGCCGCGCAGATGCGCGCGCTGAACGATCCGGTTACGCCGCACCCCGATCCTGAAAGCCTGTTCGTCTCGGACGATCCGCAGGAAAACCGCAACGCCCAGGCCGCGCTGCACATCATGCGCGAACTGCTGCAATGCAACCAGTGGGATCGCGCGGGCGAGTGGCTGACGGACCGCTACATCCAGCACAACCCCATGGCTGCATCGGGGCTGGAAGGCGTGGTGACCTACTTCACCGAAGTCGCGCAAGTGGAGCGCGTGGACGATTGCGGCACGCTAACCAGCCCCATCGTGGAAGTGGTGGCGGAGGACGACATGGTGGTGGTGCTGATCCAGCGCGAGATTCCCTATGCCGACAATCCGAACGAAACCTACACCACCACCTGGTTCGACGCGTGGCGCTTCGTCGATGGCAAGGCCGATGTGCACTGGGATCCGGCCACCTTGCCCGCTGCCCCGCAGCAGGCCGCGGCGCCGGCAGATGAAGCCGCGGATCGCGTGGCGATCGAGAACCTGATGTGGCGCTATGTGCGCGCGGCAGACACGCTTGATCCGCAGGGATATGCCGAGGTGTTCACTCAAGATGGCTCGTTCAACGACGTGCAGGGCCGCGACGCGCTGCGCGCCATGATCACCGGGATGGCCGAAGGGCAGGCAGAGCGCCGGGCGAGCGGCGATCTGACGGGCAAGATGTATCACGTGATGGCCAACCAGACGATCGAGTTCGTCTCACCCGATCACGCCCGCGTGCATTATTATTGGCAGACCATGTTTGCCGGCAACGATCTGGCCAATCCTCCACGTATCGCGGCGGGCGGCAGGGGCGTGGACGACGTGGTGCGCGTGGGCGATCAATGGCTGATCCAGAGCCGCAACGTGGTGCCGACCGAGGGCTGACCGAAAAAGGGGCGCCTCGACGGGCGCCCCTTTCTTATCGGCTTCGGCCTTCGATCAGGAGACCGTGGCTTTCACGATCTTGCCCGGATTTGCGGGCGGCTCGCCAGTTGGCAGCGCGTCGACATGTTCCATGCCGCTCTCCACTTCGCCCCAAACGGTGTACTGGTTATCCAGGAAGCGCGCATCGTCGAACACGATGAAGAACTGCGAATTCGCGCTGTTCGGGTCCTGCGTGCGGGCCATGGAGCATACGCCGCGCGTGTGCGGCACATTGCTGAATTCCTGCGCCAGGTTGGGCTTGTCCGATCCGCTCATGCCGGTGCCGGTGGGATCACCGCCCTGCGCCATGAAGCCGGGGATCACGCGGTGGAACACGACACCGTCGTAAAAGCCCTCTTTCGCCAGTTCGGTGATGCGCGCCACGTGATTGGGCGCCACGTCGCTGCGCAGCTTGATCACGACATCGCCGCCCTTGCCGTCGCCGCAATCGAGGGTGAAAGTCAGTTTCTCGTCAGCCATTTGTGTTCTCCTTGAAAAATATGGGCGCGGCCTAGAGGATTGGCGGGGCAAAGTCACCCACAGCGTGGCAGAGTGCCTTGCTTTTGCAGCCAAGCTGCATAGACCTGCCCGCCATGGCCGAAACCGATTTCCACGAAGACGATCCCGATACCCAGGTACAGGGTGAAGGAGAGCAGTTCGACGAGGAAAACCGGCTGAAGCCCGAATTCGTCCGGCAGGTGCGAGAGGCGCTGTATGACGAAATCGAGGATAGCGTCTACGACCTGGTAGAGCCGCTGCACCCCGCCGACATCGCCGACCTTTTCGAGCTGCTGGAGCGAAAGGAGCGCAACGATCTGGCCGCCGCCATCACCGATCTGATGAGCAGCGAAGTGGTGGCCGAGCTGAACGATTACGTCCGCGAGGACATGATCGAGGCGCTGCCGCCAGAAGCGGTGGCGGAAATCGTCGGCCAGCTCGATACAGACGATGCCGTCCAGCTGATCGAGGATCTCGACGAGATCGACCAGCGTGCCATCCTGGCAGAGGTGGAGGCGGAAGACCGCGCGGTAATCGAGACCGCGCTCGCCTACCCGGAGGAATCCGCCGGGCGCCTGATGCAGCGCGAACTGATCGCGGTGCCCGATTCGATGACGGTGGGCGATCTCATCGATTACCTGCGCGCCGAAGATCACCTGACGACCGAGTTCTGGGAAGTGTTCGTGGTGGATCACCGCTTCCACCCGGTCGGGACGATCCAGTTATCCTGGATCCTGCGCACCCCGCGCGCCATTGCCCTTACCGATGTGATGAAGCGCGACCAGACGCTGATCCCTGTGGAGATGGATCAGGAAGAGGTGGCCCTGCGCTTCCAGAAATACGCGCTGATCTCTGCCGCCGTGGTGGATGAAAGCGGCCGCCTGGTTGGCCAGCTGACCGTCGACGATATCGTCCACATCATTTCCGAAGAGGCGGGCGAGGATGCCCTGCTGATGAGCGGTGCCGGCGAAGGCGACATCAACGAGCCGCTGCGCGATGCCTATTCATCCCGCGTGCGCTGGCTGGTGGCCAACCTTGGCACGGCCGTGGTGGCCAGCGCGATCATCGCGTTTTTCGGGGCCGCGATCGAGCAGTTGGTGGCGCTGGCGGTGCTGATGCCCATCGTTGCCAGTATCGGCGGCAATGCCGGCACGCAGACGATGGCGGTGACGGTGCGTGCCATTGCCATGAACCAGCTGACCAAGTCCAACACCCGCCGCATCCTGCTGCGCGAATTGAAGGTGGCGCTGATGAACGGCGTGACCATTGCCGTGCTGATCGGCGCGGCAACGGCGGTGCTGTTCACCCCGCAACTGGGCGGCGTGATCGCTGCGGCCATGGTGATCAACATCATCGTTTCGGGAATGGCGGGCGTGTTGGTGCCCGTGGCGTTCGAACGGCTGGATCAGGATCCTGCCGTCGCTTCCAGCGTGTTTGTCACGATGATTACCGATTCGATGGGCTTTTTCGCCTTCCTCGGCCTTGCCGTGGCGTTCGGCCTGGCTGGCTGACCTGCCCATTACATCGTCGACCGGCGCAAGAAGTTTACTTCGTTTGACCTTTGCAGCCGCGTGGCTGTAAGACTTGGAAACCATACAGGCAACAAAAGGAAACCTGCATGGCCAACACCCACCTCAACCGCGTATATCAGGCATCCGGCAACGCCGAGATGCGTGAGATCTATGACGAATGGGCAGAAGATTACGATAACGACGTCGAAGGCAACGGCTATCTGACGCCGGCCCGACTGGCGGAAGCGCTCAAGACGTTTGTACCCGACATGGATACCCCGATAATGGACTACGGCTGCGGCACCGGGCTTTCCGGCGCGGCGCTGGCGAAGGCCGGATATTCGAAGATCGACGGTGCGGACCTGTCGCAGGGGATGCTGGATCTGGCGAAGAAGACCGGCGTCTACCGCAACCTGCAGCTAATCGACTTCGAACGCCCCCTGAAACCGCAGATCGGTGATTACGATGTGCTTGCCGCCGTGGGCGTGATCAGCAAGGGCGCGGCCCCGGCATCTGTTTACGACGATGTGCTGTCACTGATGAAGCCGGGCGCGCTGATGGCTTTCTCCCTGAATGATCTGAGCCTGTCGGACCCGGACTATGCCCATCTGGTGACAGACAGTGTGGAAGCAGGAGAAATCAAGGTGCTTTACGAAGAGCACGGCCCCCATCTGCCCGAATATGGCGACAACAGCGGCTCCACCGTGTTCGTGCTGGAACGACTGAAGGCGTAAAGTCCGCACAATGACGTCAGCGTAAAGCCACCTGGAGTGAAAATGCGGCTGCAGTGAGGCAGCGCGCAAACGCCTCGTCGCAGGAGGCACACCAGCCACCCCTCCCCACGCTATAATCGTCCAAAGTGTTCATGAAGGTGAAAGGCACGGGTCAACAGTCGAGGCTGTGTTTCTGCTTGTCCGCAAGCTTGATCTTAATTTCACAAGGAGTGCACACTATGAATTCACCGAACAGCAGGTCTCTGAAGCTGGGCATATTTGCCCTGATGGCCGCCACCGCCACAACCGGCGTTTCCGCGCAGGAACTGGAACCGGCATCGGCGCAGAACCAGGCGCGCACGCAGGTCCAGCAGGACGACAACATCAATGTCTACGGCTCGCTGCCGACGGACCTTTCCGGCCTTACCGCCGGGCCCGAGATCGACGGCTTCATCTCGTCGCGCCGTGGCCGCCAGATGGAAGTCACCTCCGAGGACGGCCAGCGCACCACCGTGCTGATCGCCGATTCCACCGATGTGAAGGCGCGTGGCGGCTTCCTCGGCCTTGGCCGCACGGAACTGGGTGCGGACGCGCTGCTGAACGGCCTGCCCGTCACCGTTGAAACGGTGCAGTGGGAAGATGGCCTGGTGGCGAGCCAGGTGCGTTTCAGCGACGGCGACCTTGAAACCGCCACCATGATCCGCACCGGCACCGGCCAGCAGTTCGCCGAGCAGGGTGCCGCGATCGAGGAAAATGCGGCTGCCGCAGAAGCGCTGCGTGGCCGCGTTGCCAATATCGACCAGTATAACGTGATGGACGTGGCCAATGTCTATTTCGACACCGGCAAGTGGAACCTCAGCCCCGAAGGCCAGCGCGAGCTTTGCGCCACCGCGCAGGAAGCCAGCAACACGCAGAACGCCCTGCTGCTGGTCGTCGGTTACACCGATTCGGTGGGTGATCAGGATTACAACCAGACGCTGAGCGAGCGCCGCGCGGGCCGCGTAGTGAACTTCCTCCAGCAGGAATGCGATTGGGAACCCTGGCGGATGCTTTCGCCCACCGGCATGGCCGAGGCTGATCCCACCGCAGACAACACCACCGCAGCGGGCCGCGCCCAGAACCGCCGCGTCTCGGTGAACATCCTCGTCAGCAAGGCTGTTGCAGGAATGTAATCGACCTGGTGGTTGAAAGATCGGGGGGTGGGCATGGCCCGCCCCCTTTTCTTTTGCGCGCCTAGCGGATGGCCACCGGGTTCACGATGGCCTGCACGCTGCCCTTCAGCCGCGCTGCACCCAGCACGAACATGAATTCGTGCGCCCCGTCGGCAGCAAGCTGCCGCGTATCCACCGTCTCCAGGATATAGATGCCGTTCTCGGCAATCAGCATGGCGTGGACCGGCAGCACCTTGCCATCTGCGCTGGGGGCATTCGTTTCCAGTCCGGCGGTGTCCGATCCCACGGCCACGACGCCCTGCTCCACCAGCCAGGCGGCGGCATCTGCGTCGATACCCGGGGCCTGCGTGATGAAAACGTCGGTCTCTCCCATACGGCTGAGCCAGCCGGTGTGGAACAGCACGACGTCCCCCGGTCTCACCTCCACGCCCTGCGCCCGCGCCGCGGCCTGCACCTCGGCAGCATCGAAGGCAGCCAACGGTTCGATCACGTCCACGCCGCGATGGGCCGCCATATCGATCAGCACGCCGCGCGCGGCGATGGCGGGAATGTTCTCCGCACCGTAGCGAATCAGCCCGTCCTCCCGCATGATTGCGCTGGCGGGCACGCCGTTATAATGCACCCCGTCGATGCCAATATGGCCAAGTCCGTCGATCTGCGTGCCGATGCCGAGATGGGTTTCCACGCGATCATCATGGCCGGTTACCTTGTTCGGCCCGGTCACGCCAAGATCGATAATCTGCATCGAATATGTGCGGTTCCCCCACACCGGCGTTTCCGGCCCGCTGACCACGCCGAGTCGATAGACCTTGCCCTCTTTCACCAGATCCGCCGCATCGCGCACCATCGTGGTGGTAAGCGCGGTCAGCGCGCCTGCATCGGCATCGGTATAAAGCTGCTGCGGCGGCGCAGTTTCGCTCGCGCTTTGCACGTCTTGTGCCTGCGCGGCGCAGGCTGCCAGTGTCATTGCCGCAGTAACGGCGATCAAATTGCGCATGGTTGATCCCTCCCGATCGTGTTTTTTGCAAGACTGCGACGGTATTGCGGCCAAGGCAAGGCCCCAGCGATGGCCGAGCAGGACTTGAGCGTGCCGGGCCAGTCCCTATCTTCGAACCATGTCGCTTAACATTACCAAGATCGCTTTCGGCGCTAAGAGTTTTGCCGATATCGAGGAATGGTACGCCAATCGCTCCAGCTTCAAGGTGAATACGCGATATCGCCCCACCCGCTGGAAAGAGACGATCGGCGGTTCGCTGTACTGGATTCACGAACACAACATCGTCGCCCGGTCCACAATCACCGGTTACGAGCAGCAGGACGATGGCAGGTGGTGGATCCTCATCGAACCAAGGCTGGTGAAGGTGATGCCCCGGCCCAAGCGGGCGCATCAGGGCTGGCGATACCTGAAAGGAGAGCCGCCGCGCGATCTGGCAGACGGGGAGGATATCGGCGATGTCATTCCCGGCAAGCTGGCGGGAAAGCTGCAACGGCTGGGCCTGATTTGAACGCAGTTGCACAATAAATCGCGCGCGGACCAGTGAAAACGTGGAACCATAAAGGGTTAGGTCTGTTTACGCGGCATGACGAACCCTGAATTTACCGAGCGGCGCGAGAGCATGATTGCCCGTTTGCACGACATATGCACGCGATCCGGCCAGGCTTTCGATTTCGCCAGCAAAGAGGCGAGCGACTACCTGCTCAACGGATCGACCCGCACCCGCCGCCGCGCCACATTGGGTGGATCGATCAACTACCAGCGATAGTATCGCCGGGTTCGGAACATCCACCCCCTCCTTCCCGTTGTATGGTAAAGGAGATTCAATATGCCCGAACGTCAAAGCCGCCACCCCGACAATGACCTGATCGACAAGATGCAGGACGGTTCCACCCCCTCACAGGGCAGCCGGTCCGGCGGTGAAGTGAACACGCGCGTCGGCACGCGTGACGAGATCAATCGCGCCACCGATCCCGACAATCGCGAACCCGAAATCGGCAGCGACAATCCCCCTCAGGATGCGCAAAAGGGCCCGAAAACCCGCGCCGCGATCCAGGACGAGCGAAACGACAGCTAAACTCTAGACACCATCGGGCCGGTGACTGCTGAATGCAGTTTCCGGCCTTTGGTCTAAAGCGGCGGCTCAGGCCGCCGCTTCCATATTGGCGATCTGTAACAGCGCGCGGGCAAAGTCTTCCGGCTCCTGCGCGCCTTGCAGCATGTATTTGTGGTTCACCACGAAGGTGGGCACGGCGGAGATCCCGCCCGACACGCCGCGTTCCTCCTCTGCCCGCACGGCGAGTTCCAGCGCCTCGTCGTCAAGCGCTTCCCGCGCTGCCGCAGCATCCAGCCCGGCCTTTTCGCACAGGTCGACCAGCATATCGCGGTCCGCCATGTTCAGCCGTTGCTGGAAATGGGCAGCGAACATCGTTTCTTTCAGCTTCGTCTGTTTTTCCGGTCCGTAGGAGGCCAGCGCCCAGCGCAGCAGCTTGTGACAATCGAAGGTATTCCACATCATAGCAGGCGGCGCCTCGCCCTCGCCCTGCCAGTCGATAGGGAAGCCAACCCGCTCTGCCGCGCCTTCAAGTTCGGCACGCATGGTGTCGATCTCTTCCTCGCTGCGGTCATACGTCTTGGCAAGGTGCTCTACCTGCAACCTTCCCTCGGGCGGCATTTGCGGATTAAGCTCGAACGGCATCCAGCGGATGGTAACGGCCACATCGTCCGCCGCGAGGCGCGCACCCTCGGCAAAGCTGCGCCAGCCCACCAGGCACCACGGGCACATCACGTCGGACCAGATGTCCACCACCATGGGTGTTGCGCCATCGTTGCTCATTACGTGTTCTCCACCCAGTGCTTCAGCATGAAATGCGCGATGGCGGTGCGCGGCGGCGGGACGAAGCTTTTCGCATCACCGCCGTTCGTCAGCGCATCCTCCACCTCACCGCGCGTGAACCAGCGCGCGTCTTCTATTTCGGTCTCGTCTATCGTCAGTTCGCGTCGGTCGGCAAAGCCGTGGCAGCCGATCATCAATTGCGAGGGGAAAGGCCAGGGCTGGCTGGCGATGTAGGACACATCGCGCACTGTCACGCCCACTTCTTCCCACACCTCGCGCACCACGCCTTCCTCTATGCTTTCGCCGGGCTCGATAAAGCCTGCCAGCGCGGAATAGCTGCGCTGCGGCCAGCCCTTGCCGCGCCCCACCAGCAGTGCGCCGTCATGTTCCACCAGCATGATGGCAACCGGATCGACGCGCGGGAAATGAGACGCTTCGCAAGCCACGCAATTGCGCTGCCAGCCGCCCTTGGCAAGCTGCGTATCACCGCCGCATTGCGCACAGAATCGGTGCCGCGCGTGCCAGTCAGCAATGCTGCGCGCCCCGCCGAACAGCGCCATCTCCTGATCCGGCAGTTGCAGCAGCGCCATCACCGTCTCGCGCATCGTAACCGCCTGGCGCATGTCGCCATCAGGCGGAACAGCCACGAACAGCGGCGCGCCATCCTTCAGGCCCAGGTACACCAGTTCCGCATCTGCGCCGACGGCGGAAAGGTCGGAGAACCGAAGGCTTCCACCCTCGATATGCGGCATGAGCCCATCCAGCGACAGCAGCCGCGCATCGGGCCGCGCGCGCATTTCGGCCAGCTTCGCGGGATCGGCACGGGTATGGTCGTCACGATCCATGTCGTGCCCGGTAAAGGCGATCGGCTGCGCCATCAGGCCGGCATCATCTGCATGGCATCCTGCGCAACCACCAGCGGAAAATCGCTTTGCACGTCGTAAGATTCGGCAGGCATGTATTGGGTCATCAGATTGTGACGCAGGCCCAGCCGCATGTTCACCAGCCCCGCCGTGCCCGCCGCGCCGAACCAGCCGAACAGCCCTTCGGTTTCTCCCTGGCCCACGAGCCCTCCGGCACCGAAGCCGAAGGAGCGCCCGCCGGTCGCGAAACCGCCGTTGGATGCAAGCGTATCGGGAAATAGGTTGGAGGTGGCCATGCGCACGGCTTCCTCGCTGGCAATGCGGGTGCCCTCGATCTCGCCATAGCCCGCCAGCATCTGCAGAAACCTGTCGTAATCGCGCCCGGTGGAAACCAGACCCGCCCCGCCGAAGGGGAAGGCGGGTTCATCGAGATAGACCGAACTGCGCGGCAGATCGACGGGCACGGGTATGCCGCCCAGCAGGAAGTAATTGGCGGTAAAGCGGTTCACATCATCGCGCGAAACGCGAAAGCCGGTGGAATCCATGCCGCAGGGAGTGAGAATGCGATCCTGCAGGAAACTGGCAAAATCCTGTCCCGACACCACTTCGATCACCCTGCCCAGCAGATCAAGGCCAACGGAATAGCTCCACCGTTCGCCTGGCTGATACACCAGCGGCATCTCTGCCAGCCCTTGCGCAAATGCCTCCAGGCTGGAGGCTGGCGTACCGCCGAAAATCTCCTGCGCGATGCGCATGTTGCTGATCTGCCCCGGCACGAGGCCGCGCTGGCGATAGGCGGCGCTGATCGGACCTTGCTGGATGATCGAATAGCCAAGCCCCGACGTGTGCGTCAGCAAATGACGGATGGTGATCGGGCGCGCAGCCGGTTCCAGATTGTCGCGCGTGATCGGCCCGTCATACTGGCGTTGCACCTGCATATTGGCGAATTCGGGGATAATGTCCGCCAGCGGCTGATCCAGCGACAGCAGGCCATCGTCGATGCACATTACCGTGGCGAGGCCGGTGATCGGCTTCGTCATGGAATAGATGCGGTAGATCGTATCGGGGCCAACCGTGCCCTGGCTATCGAAACTGCGGCCGCCCGCGGCAATCGTATCGGCCTCGTTCTGGCCCCAGCCCAGCGTGGCCACCATTCCGGCGACCTTCCCCTCCTGCACGTAACGCCGCACGAACTGGGCAACCGCGGGCCAGCGGTTCTGCGCATCCGTTCGCGCGAATGCCGGTGCGGAAAATGGCAGGGTGGCGGCGACTGCGCCCGCCCCGAAAACGGCAGACTGGCGCAGCACGGCGCGGCGGGAAAGTGCATCGGCAGATTGGTGAAGCATTGAAACTGGCGTCCTCGGCAAGGGTTGCGGGCGCAAGATCTACCGGCCCGATCCGCGGGTCGCAACCTTGCAGGATCGTGCTGTATTGCCTATATATAACACATGCTGAACATCGTCTCCATTTTCATCGGCCTGCTTTCGCTGCTGATCGTCATTCCCGCGCAAATCCCCTTGCTGGGATGGGCCAACTGGCTGGCCTTGCCCATCGTCGCGGTGGGCGTGGTGGTCGGACAGCTCTCCAGCAGCAATGCCGGTCGCAATTTCTGCCTCGTCGTGCTGCTGCTGGCGGCGCTGCGCCTGATGATCGGCGGCGGAATTATCTAGTCGCGGCTGGCCAGCACCAGTTGTGCGGCCTTGGCAAACAGGGTGGGCAGGCCGGCATCGTCCAGCCGGGCGATCGGCCACCACTCCCCTTTTCCCTCTGGTTCTACCGTTCCGCCTGCGTGAACGGCAACGCCCAGTTCGATGTCGAAATGCGTGAAGCCGTGGCGCACCACCCCTGCCCCGCGCCATGCACCGCAGACAGGCGGTTCATCATTGCCATCACTGCGGGCTGACCACCCATCGTCAGGCAATGCGCGCATCCCGCCAAGCATTCCGGTGCCGGTCCTTTTCACCAGCCACACCGCACCCCCCCTCTCGATCCAGAAGGCGGTGCCCGTGCGACTGGGCTTGGGCTTTTTCTTCACCTTCACGGGCAGTTGCAGGGGATCACCCTCCATACGGCCGCGACAGTCGGCGGATAGCGGGCACAGCAGGCACCGCGCATCGCGGGCGGTGCAGATCGTGGCGCCAAGATCCATCATCGCCTGCGCGAAATCGCCCGCGCGCCGGTCTGGCGTGATGGAATCGGTTGCCTCGCGGATCCGCGGGCGCGATCCCGGCAAGGGTTCGCGGATGGCGAAAAGGCGGGACACCACCCGCTCCACATTGGCATCCACCACCACCGCGCGCCGCCCGAAGGCGATGGCGGCGACGGCGGCAGCGGTGTAGGCGCCCAACCCCGGCAGCTTGCGCAATTCCTCTTCCGTTTCGGGAAAGCCGCCGCGCTCTGCCACTTCGGCTGCACATTTCACCAGGTTGCGGGCACGCGAGTAATATCCCAGCCCCGCCCACGCCGCCATCACATCTTCTGGCAATGCCGCTGCCAGCGCCTCCACCGTGGGCCATGTTTCGGTGAACCGCGTGAAATAGGGCGCGACGGCGGCCACCGTGGTCTGCTGCAGCATAACCTCCGAAAGCCACACGCGGTACGGATCGGGCGGAGGCGTTCCGGGTGCAGCGCGCCATGGGAGGGCCCGCGCGTGGGCATCATACCATTCAAGAAGTCGTGCGGATATGGTGGCGGTCACGGCGCGGCTATGCCATGGGTGGCGGCCTCATGGAACGCGATACGCCACCTAAATCGGGGAAGAGTGCGAAGGGCACGACCGGCAAGCCGAAGGGCAAGGCGGCAAAGCCCTATCAGCGCCCGCGCGGCGGCCCGGCAAGGCCGGTGTCGGAGCTTGTCCCGCAGATCGGGCGCGCGGCTTTCCGCCGTTATGGCTTCGTCCAGTCCAGCGTCGTCACCCGCTGGAACGAGATCGTGGGAGAGCACCACGCCAAGGTCTGCTCGCCCGAAAGCATCCGCTTCGCACCCGGCGAGAAGAGCGATGGCATCCTGCAACTGGTGGTGCTGCCTGCCCATGCGCCGCTGATCCAGCACGTGATCCCCGAAATCATGGAGCGGGTGAACCGCTTTTTCGGCTATCGCGCGGTGGCGCGGGTGAAGATGCGGCAAGGCGCGGTTAAGCCGCCTGCTGCTGTAGAGAAACGCAAGGCACCCCCGTCGCTCAAGCCCATCCCGATGGAACTGGGCGACAGCCTGCGCGATATCGGCGATCCCGAATTGCGCGCCGTGTTGGAATCTCTGGCGCGATCGGTCGCGCAAAAGGAAGAGGACGAGAGTACATGAAGCGTATCCTGGCCGCTTTGGCGCTGGCCTGCACCATTCCCGCCGCGCCCGCCCTGGCGCAGAACTGGAACGCCGAGATCACCGAAACCCAGCAGGGATACCGCGTGGGCAACCCCGACGCGCCGCTGCAACTGGTGGAATTCATCAGCTACACCTGCCCGCACTGCGCCCATTTCGAGCGCGATGCCGAGGCGGAACTGCGCTATCACTACGTCCACGAAGGGTTTGCCGCGGTGGAAGTGCGCCACATGATCCGCAACCCTGTCGACCTGACAGCCGCACTGCTTACCGAATGCGGCGATCCCTCGCGCTTCTTCGACAATCACAAGGCCGTGCTGGCCACGCAGGATGAATGGATGGAGCGCGCGCGCGGACTGTCGGAGGGGCAGATGGCCCGCTGGCAGAGCGGCGCGATGGGCAGCCGGATGCGCGCCATCGCATCCGATCTGGAGCTCGATGAACTGATGGAGAAGCGCGGCTATTCCGTCAGCGAGATCGACGCCTGCCTCACCGACCAGTCGGCAGCGATGGCCATCGCCGAACTTTCGCAGAGCAATGTGGAAGAATACAACGTGCCCGGCACGCCCAGCTTCGTGCTGAACGGCAGCCTGCTGGACGGTGTCCACACCTGGGAAGCCCTGCGTGAAGACCTTGTGGCCGCGCGGCAGGAAAGCGAATAGGGGACAACCCTGTGCAAAAGCGGTGAATCGACGCTATCGCCGCTTTGCAAACCAAAAACACACCGGTTTAATCCCTTTCTACGCATGTAGTGCGCATTGGGGGAAGACCGGACAGATCATGACGGAAGACACACCATGACCATTTCGCGCAATTTCGCCTTCACCACCCTTGCTGCGCCGCTGGCGCTGGCGCTGGCCGCATGTGGCGGCGATGCGGAGGCGGACATGCCTTCCGGCGAGCCGATCGATGCCGTTCCTGCACCCGATGGCCAATCGTGGACCGATATTGTCGAAGTGACCGATTCCGACGGCTATCTGATCGGCAATCCCGATGCGCCGCTGAAGCTGATCGAATATGCGTCCCTCACCTGCGGCGCCTGCGCCAATTTCGCGCAGACCGGTGCCGATCAGCTGAAGGACGATTACGTTTCCACCGGTGCTGTCTCCTTTGAACTGCGCAACCAGGTGCACAACACCTTCGATCTCACGCTGGCCGCGCTGGCGCGTTGCTCCGCTCCTGAAAGCTTCCACCCGCTGGCACAGCAGGTGTGGACGAACTTCAACGGTGTGATGGGCCAGATGCAGGGCGCGCAGTCGCAGCTTTCCAACGTGGGCGATCTGCCGGAAGACCAGCGCTTCATCGCGATCGCCGATGCCGCCGGTTTCCTCGATTTCTTCGCCGCGCGCGGGGTCAGCCGCGATCAGGCAGAGGCATGCCTCGCCGATAGCGATGCGGTGATGGCCATTGCCGACCGTTCGACCCAGCAATCCGATGAACTGGGCGTCGATTCCACCCCCACCTTCATCCTCAACGGCCGCGTTCTTGAACAGCGCAGCTGGGATGATCTGGAAGCCGTCCTGCAGGAAGCAGGCGCGCGGCCAGCCGAAGGCTGAGGCTGGCGCTGGCGCTTATGGAGTTTCGCAAGCTACGCGTCAGCGGCTTCAAGAGCTTCGTAGAGCCCGTAGAACTTCGCATAGAGCCGGGTCTGACCGGTGTCGTCGGCCCCAATGGCTGCGGCAAATCCAACGTGCTGGAAGCCATCCGCTGGGTGATGGGGGAGAATTCCCCCAAGTCCATGCGATCGGGCGGCATGGAAGACGTGATTTTCGCCGGCACCGCCAACCGCCCGCCGCGCGATTTTGCCGAGGTGGTGCTGCACGCCGTCGATGACGACGGCGAACCGCTGGACGTAACCCGCCGGATAGAGCGTGGCGCGGGCAGCGCCTATCGCCTGAACGGCGACGACGTTCGTGCCAAGGACGTGTCCCTGCTGTTCGCCGATGCCGCCACCGGCGCGCACAGCCCCGCGCTGGTGAGCCAAGGGAAGATCGCCCAGGTCATCGCCGCAAAGCCCACCGAACGGCGCATGATGCTGGAGGAAGCGGCAGGTATTGCCGGCCTCCACGTGCGCCGACGCGATGCCGAGAGCAAGCTGCGCAGCACCGAGAAGAACCTGGAGCGGCTGGAAGACCTGATGGCCGGCCTGGATTCGCAGATCGGCTCGCTGCGACGGCAGGCCAAGCAGGCAGAACGCTACAAAAAACTCTCCGACGAGATCCGCGTGGCGGAGGCGCGGCTGGTGTTCGCCCGCTGGCGCGATGCCGCCGCCGCTGCGGAGACAGCTCGCGGTCAGGCCAAGGGCGCGGACGACAAGGTGGCAGAGGCGCAAGCCTCGGCAAAAGAGGCCCAGAAGGCGCAGGCCGCCTTGGCCGAGAGCCTTCATGAATTGCGCGACGAACTGGCGGACCGGCGTGACGATGCCAGCGCGCATGGCCACCGCATGGCCGCCCTGTCCAGCCAGCTGGAAGCTGCCGAAGACAGGCTGAAAGACCTCGACCGGCAGAAGGTGCGGCTGGAAGAAGACCGCGTCGACGCCGACCGCATGACGCGCGATGCCGCCAACGCGCTGAAGGAACTCGAATCCGCGCTCGACAAGGGTGCAAGGGAACTCGTTACCGATGAGGAGAAGCGCCCCGACATCGCCAGGGCCGTGGAAAAGGCGGAGAGCGAGGGCCGCAAGGCCGAACTCGCGCTGGCGAAGGCCACGGCGGATCACGCCGGAGTGGAAGCCGAATGGCGCGTGGCCGAGGCGGAAATTTCGCAGGCGCAATCGCGGGTGGACCGGCTGGAGGCGGAAGCCCGCCGGCTTGAGGACCAGCGCGCAGCCCTGCTTGGCGAAACCGATCCCGAAGAGGATGTCGCTGCCGCGCAGACCCGCGTCGAGGAAACGCAGGCGCAAACCGCGCGCCTTCGCGAGGCCCTGGAAACCGCCCGCGCTCGCAAGGATGATCTTGCCTCCGCCCGCGACGAGGCGGCCTCCGCCCTCTCCACCGCCAAGGCCGAACTGGCGGGGATCGAACGCGAATGGCAGGCGCTGAAGCGGGATCGTGAAGCCCGCGAGAGGCAGAAAAAGGGCGGTCACGGCCTGCCCGCCGCACTGGACAGGATTTCCGCCGAACCCGGCTTCGAACGCGCGCTTGCCGCCGCGCTGGGCCGCGATGCCAAGGCGCCGCTGGGCACCCCCGAAGGCAAGGCCGAAGGCCGCTTCTGGACAGGGTCCAGGGTGCCGAAAAAGGTTGCCGACAGCCTGGCCGATCACGTCCGCGAATGTCCCGATGAGCTCTCCGCCCGCCTCGCGCTGGTGCACGTAGTGGAAGCAGACGACGAGCGCGACCTTGGCCCCGGCGAATGGCTGGTGACGAAGGACGGCTTCCTGCGCCGCTGGGACGGTTTCGTGGCCCGCGGCGAAGGCGCGGCAGAGGCCGCCCGGCTGGAAGCGGACAACCGCTTTGCCGCGCTGGAAGGCCAGCTCCCCGATCTCCGCAGCGCCGTGGAGAGCGCCCTCTCCGCACAGGAAACGGCGCAGGCCGACCTATCCGATCTGCAACGCGATCTGGTGGCGCAGGAACGCGGCATCGGCGAGGCGGCAGAGGCGGAGCGGCAGGCGCTTCGCTCTCTGGATCAGGCAGAGGCGCGCCGCGAACGGCTGGCCGCGCGGAGGGAGGAACTGGCGAACAGCGGCAAGGATCTGCAGGAGCAGCGCGAAGCCGCTCAGGCCGATCTTGAAAGCGCGAAGGCGAAAAAGGCCGAGCTTCCCGATCCCGAGAGCGGGCGTGCGGCACTGGAGGTCTCGCGCACCAGGAACGAGGCGGCGCGAGAGGCCGCACAGTCCGCAGCCGCCGCGCTGGCCGTGCATGACCAGGCGCTGGCCGTGGCGCGCGAACGGGTGGCAACGCAGCGCAAGGACATGGCCGCATGGCAGGCGCGCGCGGGCGATGCCGCCAATCGCCTTGCCGGTATGGAAGCGCGGTTCGAGGAGATCGCCGAGGAACGCGCCGTCATCGCCGCCAAGCCTGCCGGCCTGATCAAGGAGATCGAGGGCGGAGAAGCCGTGCGTGCGCGGCTGACCGAGGAACTGGCGAAAGCGGAGGCCGCCGTGCGCGAGGCCGAGGAACAGGCCCGCGCCGCCGACGCGAAGCTGACTGAGGTCAACGAGGCGCTTTCCACTGCGCGCGAGGAGCGGGCCACTCTGGCCACGCGGGCGGAAAACGAGGAACAGCGCCGCGAAGAAATGGCGCGGCTTTCGGGCGAACGGTTCCAGTCCCCGCCTCCGCTGCTGCCGGGCAAGTTCGAATTCGAAGAAAACACGGTGAAGGATTCCGCTGCCGAGAACGAGGAGATGGACCGCCTCACCGCCAGCCGCGAACGCATCGGTCCCGTCAACCTCGTCGCCGCCGAGGAACTGGAGCGGATTGAGGCAGAACACGGAGCCAGCGCGCAGGAACAGGCCGAGCTGGCCGAAGCCGTGTCGCGCCTGCGCGGCAGTATCGGCAATCTCAACCGCGAGGGCCGCGAACGCCTGCGCGCCGCGTTCGAGGAAGTGGACGGCCATTTCCGCAAGCTGTTCAGCCGGTTGTTCGAAGGCGGACAGGCGCACCTGGCGATGGTGGACAGCGACGATCCGCTGGAAGCTGGCCTCGAAATCTATGCCCAGCCGCCGGGCAAGCGCCTGCAATCGCTCAGCCTGCTGTCAGGCGGCGAACAGGCGTTGACAGCCACCGCGCTGATCTTCGCGCTGTTCCTGACGAACCCCGCCCCGATCTGCGTGCTGGACGAAGTGGACGCCCCGCTGGACGACGCCAATATCGAACGCTTCTGCGACCTGCTGGACGCCATGAACCGCGACACCAAGACCCGCTATCTCATCGTCACCCACAACGCCGTCACCATGAGCCGCATGCACCGCCTGTTCGGCGTGACGATGGTGGAACGCGGTGTCTCCCGGCTGGTGAGCGTGGATCTGGGCGAAGCGGAGGCGATGGCGGCGGAGTGATGGCAGCGGCGCCGCATTAACGATAGCGTTGCTTCCATTTCTCATAAAACGAATAAACACCGACGCAGATCAATGCGATCCCTGCGGTGATCGATCCCCAATTGGTCTCTACGCGGGAGGTGTGGACAGCCATAGCGGTCATTAAGATGCCGAAGAATACAAGAAAGACTTCAAGCAAAAAGTGAGCGACCCGCTCACCGTCATGCATTTCGTCCCAATCAAGAAGGGGGCTCAGATCGGGCTCCGTTGGTGATTTATCGAAAAACGCGGGACCAAATAACAGTCCGAGAACAAAGAGCATGATAGCGTCAAAGGTATCATACGGTGCGGACCACCAGATGAATATTCCGCCAACTGCCAAAACTGAAAGCTTGCTAAAAGCCTTCAATAGTGATGATTTGCTTGGCATTGCTCACGCCTAATGAACCGGCGTTCAATGCGCAACTAGCCTAATCCAGCACCGCCCGCGGCCCCGGCCCTTTCAATCCCAGCTTGTCGTCCTTGTTGTAAAGCTGGCACTTCGTCAGGCTGAGGCAGCCGCAGCCGATGCACTGGTCCAGCTGATTGCGCGTGCGATTAAGCAGCGTGATGCGCGCGTCGATCTGTTCGCGCATGGCGCGGCTGATCTTGCGCCAGTCCTCCAGCGTGGGGTTCCGCCCCTCCGGCAATCCGGCGAGGTGTTCCTCGATCTCTGCCAGTCCCAATCCCAGTTTCTGCGCGATCAGCACGAAGCTGACGCGGCGGATGTCGCTGCGCAGGTAGCGGCGTTGGTTGCCGCCGCTCCGCAAGGGGTTCAGCAGCCCTTTCTCTTCGTAGAAGCGCAGGGCCGACACTGCGACGCCGGTGCGTTTGGCCAACTGGCCGATGCTGATGAAATTCGCTGTCGGCACCCCGTTCCCCCAGCATATTTTCCACAAATGCTTGACCTCAACTTAGCTTGAGGTTGCATCACAGTGCAAGCAGTGATTCGCGGCTTGCTCGTCAGGGTGGCGGACAATCATTGCGATACAATGCCTTGAACCCAGGAGTTACCACAATGACACAAGCCCGCATCGAACACGTCAATCTCACCGTCAGCGATCTCGATCGCTCAATCGCTCTGTTCGAGAAGCTGTGCGGATGGAAGGTGCGCATCCGGGATCGGCACGGTGTTCGCGGTGAATTCGCGCATGTCGGGGCGGACGATACCTATCTCGCCCTGTGGGCTGATGGCGGCGACTATTCGGGCCAGCATAAGGGCAAGCCGATGAACCATGTGGGCATCGAAGTCAGCGATCTCGACACGGCGGAGCGCGCGGTGCTGGAGGCGGGGCTGAAGACCTTCAGCCATGGCAAGTACGAGCCCGGCCCGCGCACGTTCTACTTTTTCGACTGGGACGGGATCGAGTTCGAAGTGGTCAGCTACGCTTGACAGGCTGCGTCAGAAGGCCTGCTCATAGACGCGCGTGATGTCGCCGTTCCATTCGCCGTGATAGCTGTCGAGCAGGCGCTGGGCGGGCACCTTGCCGCTTTCCACGATCTCCTTCAGCGGCGCGAGGAAGCCGCTCTCGTTGTCGCCCATCGAGTTCTGCCGACCACGCGCCACCAGCCCGTCATGCGCGATATCCAGCACGTGGCGGGCAAGGTCGCGCAAGGTGCCGCCGCGCGGAAGCGGCGCGTCCAGCGCCTGCGCGGGCACGGCATTGCGCAGGTGCTCCCGCTCCTCCATCGTCCAGCCCTTTACCAGATCCCACGCGGCATCCAGCGCGCTGTCATCATACAGCAGGCCCACCCAGAGCGCGGGCAGCGCGCAGATCCGGTTCCATGGGCCGCCATCGGCGCCGCGCATTTCCAGAAAGCTTTTCAGCCGCACCTCGGGGAAGGCGGTGGAGAGGTGATCCCACCAGTCGCTGGCCGTGGGCAGTTCGCCCGGCAGCGCGGGCAGTTCGCCCTTCATAAAGTCGCGGAAACTCTGCCCTGCGGCATCGATATACGTCCCGTCACGATAGACGAAGTACATCGGCACATCGAGCATGTAGTCGACATAGCGTTCGTAGCCGAAATCATCGTCGAACACGAATGGCAGCATGCCGGTGCGATGGGGATCGGTGTCGGACCAGATGTGGCTGCGATAGGAGAGGAAGCCGTTGGGCTTGCCCTCGGTAAAAGGGGAGTTGGCGAACAATGCGGTGGCGAGCGGTTGCAGCGCCAGCCCAGTGCGGAACTTCTTCACCATGTCCGCTTCGGACGAATAATCGAGGTTCACCTGGATGGTGCAGGTGCGCAGCATCATGTCGAGGCCGAGATCACCGACGCGCGGCATGTGATTGCGCATGATCTCGTAACGCTGCTTCGGCATGATCGGCAGATCGTCACGCGTCTTGTCCGGCCACATGCCAAGGCCCAGGAAACCCACGCCGCAGTCCTGTCCCACCTGCTTGCACTGGTCGAGGTGGCGGCCCGTCTCCGCGCAGGTCTGGTGCAGGGTTTCCAGCGGCGCGCCGGAAAGCTCCAGCTGGCCGGCCGGCTCCAGGCTGATGGTGCCGTCGTCGCCGCTCATCGCGATGGGGTTCACGGTGCCATCCGGCCCGCGCTCTTCCACAGGCTCCCACCCGAAGCGACGCATGGACATCAGGATGTCGTGAATGCCGCCGTCTTCCGCGTAGGACGGCGCGCGGTGATCGCTCGTCTTGAACACCAGTTTCTCGTGCTCGGTGCCGATGCGCCATTGCTCGCGCGGTTTCTCTCCCGCCTGCATGGGGGCCACAAGCTGGTCACGGCTCTCGATAGCCGGCTCTTGGTTTTCGGATACCTTGCGCGTGCTCATAATTCCCTGCCTCTAGCGCATCGCAATGGATTGACCACCCGCGAATTGCGTTTGTCCCGGAACGCTAGTCCGCGCTAGGTATCCCAGTCGCCCGCCAGCCCCATCCACAGCGCCACCGCCGCCAGCGCAGCCGTTTCGCCGCGCAGGATACGCGGGCCGAGCGATATGGGACGTGCCAGCGGATGGGCGCGGATCGCCTCCCGCTCGGCATCGTCAAAGCCGCCCTCCGGCCCTGTCAGGATCGCGGCCTTGTGCGCACCTTCCCCGCGTTCGGGATATTTCGCGAAGGAGAAAGCCTCTGCTGCGGGCCGTCCGCCTTCCTCGTCTGCAAAGAACAGCAGGCGATCCGCCGGCCAGCCTTTCAGCATGGCATCCAGCTTTTGCGGCGTTTCCAGCGAAGGCAATGCAGTGCGCGCGCATTGCTCTGCCGCTTCGGTGACGATGGTTCCCGCGCGTTCGGGGTTCAGCTTGTCCGCCACGCACCTGCGGGTGATTACGGGATGGATCGCGGCGACGCCAAGCTCGGTCGCCTTCTCCAGCACCATGTCGAACCGGTCTTTCTTCAGAAGCGCGGGGCACAGCCAGAAATCGGGCACGGCCTCCCGCTCGCGCATTTGCTCCTCCACCAGAAGCGTGACGGATCTTTTCCCCGCTTCGCTGACGCTGGAAAGCCATTCGCCCGTTTCATCGTCGCACAGGATTACCGCGTTTCCGGGCGCCACGCGCATGACTTTTGCCAGATAGTGCCCCTGCTGCCCATCGATCTGGAGCGTGCGGCCCTCGGCGAGCGTCCCCTCCACAAACAGGCGCGGTGCGGATTTGGGGGGCCATTCCGGTGTTCTGGGGCGAGGCGTAGCGGGCATGGCTTTCCACTAACGGCATGCACGGCTAACAGGCAAGTGATGAACGCCGAGACGATTACACCCGATAGCGAGCACAGGAGCCTTGCCGAGCGCCTGCCGCAGCCGCTGCGCGATTTTGCGCTGCTGGCGCGGTTCGACAGGCCGATTGGATGGTGGCTGCTGTTCTGGCCCTGTGCCTGGGGCACGTGGCTGGCAGGCGCCGGGCTGCAATGGCAGCTGATCGCGTGGTTCCTGCTGGGCAGCATCGCCATGCGTTCTGCCGGTTGCGTGTATAACGACATCGTGGACCGCGATCTGGACAAGAGCGTGGCGCGCACGGCCAATCGCCCCATCGCCAGCGGCCGGGTAAGCCGCAAGGCGGCGTGGATCTGGCTGTTGGCGCTGTGCGCGGTGGGCCTGGTGGTGCTGTTGCAACTGCGCTGGCAGGCGCAACTGGTGGCGCTGGGCAGTCTTACTCTGGTGGCGGCCTATCCCTTCATGAAGCGCATTACATGGTGGCCGCAGGCATGGCTGGGGCTGGTGTTCACATGGGGCGCGCTGGTGGGATGGATGGCGCTGCGCGACGATAATCTCGGGGTGATGCTGGCTCTCTACGCTGGGGCGTTCTTCTGGTGCATGGGGTATGACACGATCTACGCCCTGCAGGATCGGGAAGACGATGCGCTGGTGGGCATCAAGTCTTCCGCCCTGCGGCTGGGTGGCAAGGTGAAGCCGGGCGTGGCGCTGTTCTACGCCGCCGCCGTGGCGCTGTGGGCATTCGCATTCTGGCAACTGCGCGCCGACTGGATCGCACTGCTGGCGCTGATCCCCGCGGCACTGCATCTTGGCTGGCAGGTGCTGACGCTGGATACCGCCGATCCGATGAACCCGCTCACCCGGTTTCGCAGCAATCGCTACGCCGGTGCGCTGGTGGCCGCGGCGTGCTTCATCGTCGGGAACGCGGGCGGGTAGGCGCTATTCGGCAGGCTGCGCATGCCCGGCGGGTTTGCGCAGCCTGGCCTTGCCGAACAGGCGAGAGAGGCGAGACGTTATCGCGCCGTGCTGCTCCATCCATTCGTAATACTCGCGGTATTTCGCATCCTCTGCCAGCAGGTGTGCTTCTTCCGTGCGGGCGCGCCAGTAGTAGATCGCGCTCACCACCCCCAGGAACACCGTGTTGCGTACGGCATCCAGCAGCGAATCCGAAGTGACGAGGAAGGGCATGTAGCAGAACCACCAGAAGACGTTCTTCGACAGATAGGCCGGGTGACGGGTGTAGCGATACGGCCCATTGGTGATCACGCCGCGATAGGTGAGATTGGAAAAGCGGATGCCGAAGGCGACGGTGGCCCAGGCATAGATGGCGGTGAGAAACACCAGCCAGCCGGCCCAAAGCCACAGCACGGCGCCGCTATCGGCCAGCCAGAATGCCCAGTCCGACGTGTTGTATTCATACTGGATCACGCCGCCATTGCCCATGATGCCGTAGACGAATGGCGGATAGCACAGCAGGGCCGCCACCCAGCCCGCCAGGAACGGATTGCCGCTGCGGATGTGCGCATCCAGCGGGCGCAGGGTGAGCAGATAGCCGACCGTGCCGATCTGCACGTCGATCATGAACAGCAATTCGAACAGCGTCACGCCCAGCCGCACGGGATCGTCCAGGATCGCCGCACTATCGGCCTCCACCACGGCGGCAAAGCCGGGCGGCAGGATGCCGATCATGAAGGCGGAGAAGAACCCCTTGATGGCCCATGCCCGCCAGTGCTTCCTGATCTGGCCTGCGTCCCACGCCTCACGCCCGATCAGCATGGCACCGAAATGCCAGCAGTGATCTTTCGGGTTTACCATCACCCTGTCCAGCCAGACGACATAGGGGACGGAAAGGATGAACATCGGCACGATTCCCCAGCCGATCACGCGCATGGCAAATAGGTAATTGCCATCCCAGTAAAAGCGCAGCAGCACGTAAAACGCGCCGATGATGAACCACGTGGCCCACAGGCCCGCCAGCTTGGTGATCGAGATATCCAGCACGTCTGCCACGCGCCTGCGGCGGGACCAGTCTATTCCGGTGGAAGGATTGCGATGAACCTTCTCCACCAATACTGACCATGCCGCCATCGCAAGGCCCGTCAGCACCATCGCGGCCAGCGCCGCATTGGGGCCGGAAAGGCGGCCTCTGTCGTTCGGCCAGCCCATGGCCTCGCAAATCTCGGGCCAGCTACGCGCGAACAGGATGATCGATACCAGCGTGACCAGGCCGACAAGGCCCACCCACGGAGAGACATCGCTGGGCGGCGGATTAGCCTGCCGAGGCGATACTGGCACGGTTTCGTTCATCGCGTGCGCAATAGCCGCGAAGGGTTAAGGGGCGGGTAACGTCAGCAATCGCGCTACGCCGCGCCCGCGCGCGTTTTCTCTACCCTGGCGGCAGATCAGCGGAAGGCGTGAATGGTGCCCTTGTCGTCGAAGATATAGAGCATGTTGTCTGCCACCACGGGCGGCAGCGATACGCCGTCGTCCAGCTCGGTGAACAGGGTATCCTGCCCCGTCATCACGTCCACGCTCTTCACCACGCCGCGGCTGCTGGCAATCCAGAGCCGACCGCTGGCCAGCACCGGGCCGGTCCAGAAAATCGGGCCTTCGCGGTCTTCCGCATCGCGCCAGCGATCAAGCTGGGTCAGCCAGCGGATGCGGCCCGTGCCGCGCTGGATGGCCAGCAATTGCGCATCGTCCGTCAGCGTGAACACCCATTCGCCCACCACTGTGGGGGTAGAGATACCGGCCAGCGTCAGTTCCCATATGCGCTGCCCTGTCAGCAGTTCATACGCAGCCATGCGGCCGCCCTGCCCCAGCGCATAGACGCGGCCCTGATCGATGATCGGATCGGCATCCACGTCGGTAAGCGTGCCCACCTGCGTGCTGATGGAGGTGCGGGCCAGCGCGTCGGACCACAATTCACGGCCATTTTCGTAGCGGTAGGCCACCAGTTCGCCGGTGGAGAAACCGGCGACGACCGTGCCCTGCCCTGCGGCAGGCGCAGCAACGCCGAACACGCCGGACTGGCCGGATGCGCCCGCACGCTGCCACACGATTTCGCCGTTATCGATGTCCAGCGCGAAGACCTGATTGTCCTGCGTCATCACGAACACTTCGTTGAACGCAACAGTGGGGGATCCGCGCAGCGGGCCTGCCGGCTTCACGCGCCAGATTTCAGCGCCGGTCTGCGCATCCAGCGCCACCACGTCGCCCACGCCATTGGTCGCATAGACACGGCCATCGTTATACGACGCACCGCCGCCGAAGGTCGCATCCCGCAGATCGCCGGAAACCTGAATTTCGTGGCGCCAGCGGCGCGCGCCGGTTTCGGCATCAAACGCATGGATCACCGCAGCGGTATCCACCACGTAGAGCATTCCGGCACCCACGACGGGCGCCGCGGCAAGGCGGCGCGTCTTGGTGGTGCCGTCGACGCTGACGCGCCAGGCCCTGGTGGGGGTATTGGACAAGGTCAGATGGCCTGCCACCTTCGCGGCATTGCCGCCTGCCTGCGGCCAGCTGTCGTTCGTCTGCGCAGGCGGAACCACGACTGCCACATCGGCAAGAGCGGGATCGGCGGAAATATCGGTGGCGATGCGCGAAAGGATGGGAACGCGGTTGCCCACGGTGGGCGTATCGTCGTCATCATCACCGCCACCACCGAAAAGGCCGCCGCTACAGCCTGCAACAGCAAGGGCCAGCAGCGGCGCGAGGATCGGAGCGGCAAATCGGTTTGCCATGCGGCGAGGCTTCGTCATCGTCATAATACTCGCTATCATTCCACCAGTTCGACGGAAGGTTCTTCACCGGCTTCGCCGGTCAGTTCGGCCAGAGTGTCATCGACGCTCTCGATGGCGTCGAAGCCCAGCAATCCGGCCAGTTGCCGCGCGCGGCTGCGAAGGGATGCGGGCACATCGTCATTGCCTGCAATATCCACCAGCAGCGCACCGGCTTCGGCATTCTTGTTCTGCTTCAGATAAGCATGCGCCACCAGTTCCCCGGCGCTGCCGTAGAAGGCATTGTCCGGCACGGCCAGCGGGCCAACCCGGTCGATCACTTCCTGCGCGTCCAGCGTATCGAATTGCGCCGTTACCGCGCGAATGGTGGCAATATCGCGCAGTTCGGCAGGCAGATCGCCATTGCCGGAAATCTGCTGATACAGGGTTGCCGCCGCCTCTGCATCGCCGCGTTCCGCAGCAATGCCGGCACGCAGCATGGTGGCCATGGCAGCCGCCCCGCCCTCGCCCTGCGCAAGCCCGGCCAGCTCGTCATCGGCAACGTCGGTATTCCCGGCTTCCAGCTCGTCCGTCGCCTGCACCAGCTGCTCGGACTGGCCTTCAAGATCACTCTCGCTGCTGCTCTGCCAGAACAGGAAACCGCCAAAGGCAGCCAGGCCCAGCACGAAGGCGATGCCCAGCGGCCAGCCGTATTTTCTCGCGAAATCGCCGACTTCATCATGGCGAACGGCCTCGTCCACTTCGCGCATGAGCATATCCTGCTCTGCATCGGCGCGGTCGCGAGACTTCGTTCGGGCCGGAGCCTGCGCGGGAAGATTGGTGTTCGTCGGTTCTTTGGCCACTTTGTGTCGATCGTTCTGGAATGGATATCAGGCCGCGCTCTTTAACGGATGACACGGGCTTTTCAATCGAAGAGCAACCAGTGTCCCCGCCCGCGTGAACGCCCCCTTAAGGCGCTATCGGGCCGAGGTGCTGCCAAGCTATTGAGAGCGAGGGTATTTCTGCATAAGGCCCCAGTAAAGTGCGCGGTAGCGTTCAATCATGCGGCGCTCGTCGAATTCCTCCCGCGCCTTCTCCTTGTTGGCCTGCCCCACGCGCTTTCGCATCGCCGGATCCGCGGCAAGCCTGAAGAGGGACTTTGCGAATGCCTTCTCGTCCTCCTCGGTCTTGATCGGATCGACCAACGCCGGGCCATTGTCGCTGGAAACCATGGAGCCGATATCGCCGACGCGCGGCGCGACCACGGGCAGACCTGCTGCCATCGCTTCCACCAACGAAAGGGGAAACTGCTCGGAATGGCTGGAAAGCGCGAAGATATCGAACAGGCCGACCAGCCGCGATGGCTGATCGACAAAGCCGGGCAGATGCACACGGTCTTCCACGCCGACGCGCTCTGCCTCGGCCAGCAGCGCCTCGCGTTCCGGCCCCTCACCCACGATCACCAATTGCCAGTCGAACGGCAGCCGGTCCATCGCGCGCACCATCACATCCAGCTGCTTCACCTGGCGCAGCCCGGCCAGCGTGCCGATCCAGTACTCGTCCTTGTGCTTGACGAGGCGCGGCAGGATGTCGCGCTTTGGCGGGGCAGCAAAGGCGCGGGTGTCGATGCCGTTGGGAATGCGCCGCACGCGAGTGCGCGGCTGATCCCACACGTTCAGCGCGATATCCTCCAGCGTGGTGGATGGCACCACCAGCGCCGCCGTGCGCCCAAGTGCAATCTTGCGAAACCAGTTGCGCCGCTTTTTCAGGCGCTTGACCTCGTCCTCGTTGAAACCGTCTTCGTGGTGAACCAGCGGCGGCAGCTCGAAGGCATCGGCGAACACCGTGTGCGCCATCACCGCATTGATTGCGCCCCAGTTGTAGGTGCAGACGAGATCGTAACCCGCCATCGCCTTTGCCAGCGCCACCAGCCGCCCCGGCGTGGGCTTGCCTTGCAGAGAGGGGAACTTGGGCCAGGAAACCTTCGCCTTCTTGCCGATCAGCCGCGCGGCGCCGCGCTTCTCCAGATCGCCGGACACGATGGCGTGACTCACCTCCTTGCCCCATTCGTTGATCAGCCGGACGTTGCGCAATTCCTTGCCGCCGGCATCGAAGGTGGAGTGGAGATGCAATATCCGCGGCGTCTTGCTCATGCTCTTTGCGCCTGCGTCACCCGTGCCAGCAGGCGCGCGATGGCCTCCAGCGCCTCGGGCTCCTCCAGTGTAGGAGCGTGACCCACGCCAGGAACCGTCACCGTTTCCATGCCGGGCACCCGCTGGGCCATCTGGCGGAAGGTGCTGTCCGATAACAGGTCCGAAAGCTCCCCGCGAAGGGCAAGAACGGGCCGTCCCTTCAGCGCCTCGATCGCGGGCCACATATCGTGATCCACCGCTTCGCCGGTTTCCCCGAAAGGCTCTGCAATCTTCATGTCGTAATCGAAAGTGATGCGGCCATTGCCCGAAACGCACATCAACCGCTTGGCATAGCGCAGCCAGTCCGCCGTCTCGAAGTGGGGGTAGATGTAGCTCGAACTGTCCTTCAGCGCCCAGGCCGCGTGCATCCAGGTGGGATAGCTGCGCCCCTGCCCCACGTAATCGCGGATACGCTGCAGGCCCACCTGCTCTATCACGGGGCCAATATCGTTGATGACAGCGCCTGCAAGCCGATCGGGCTCGGTCTGTGCCAGCAGCATGGTGATGATCCCGCCCAGTGATGTGCCCACGGCCACCACCTGGCCCAGCGCGGCCTGCTCCATCAGGGCAGATACGTCTTTCACGTAATTGGCAGGCGTGTAGCTGGAAGAATCCTTGGCATAGGCGCTTTCCCCCCGTCCGCGCAGATCGGCGCACACCACGCGCCATTCGCCCGCGAAGGTCTCCACCAGCGGCTCGAAATCGCGGGCGTTCCGGGTCAGGCCGGGGATGCACAGGATCGGCGGGCGATCGTCACGCCCCGGATAATCGCGGTATTGCAAGGTCAGCCCATCGTGGCTTTCCCAGGTTCCTACCGTGTAGGCAGCTTCGCTCAATTCGGGCCCCTTTGCTCTGCCAGCCTTGCGGCAGGCCATGCGAAGGGCCACTAATGGATGCATGCGACACGAACCGCAACCGGCTGAATACGCTCCTGACCCACAAATCGAGAAGGTGGCCGATTTTCTTGCCGACCCCGTCTCGGCGGCGGACTTCCCGCAGCACACCTTGCGCTTTCGTAATGCGCGGTGGGACAAGGCCGTGGGCCTCGATAGCCTGCCGAACGAGGAATGGGTTCGCCATTTCGGGGAATTTGCGCCGCTGGAAGGCAATCTGCCGCAGCCGCTGGCGCTGCGGTATCACGGCCACCAGTTCCGTTCGTACAATCCCGAGATCGGTGACGGGCGCGGCTTCCTGTTTGCGCAGATGCGCGACGGGGATGGTCGCCTGCTGGATCTGGGCACCAAGGGCAGCGGCACCACGCCCTACAGCCGCACGGCCGATGGCCGGCTGACGCTGAAAGGCGGCGTTCGCGAGATCCTGGCGACCGAGATGCTGGAGGCGCTGGGCGTAAACACCTCCAAGACATTCTCCATCGTCGAGACGGGAGAGGCGCTGGAACGCGGGGACGAGCCGTCGCCCACCCGGTCCGCCGTGATGGTACGGCTGAGCCACGGCCACATTCGCGTGGGCAGCTTCCAGCGACTGATGGCGCTGGAGGAGAACGCGCATCTTGCCCGGCTGGTGGATTACTGTCTCGCCACCTATCCCGGCCCTCTTCCGCCTGAGGATGCGCCGGGCCGCGATCAGCCCGCCGTGATCCTGATGCACCAGGTGACCCAGCGCATGGCCGATCTGGCCGCCAGCTACATGGTGGCAGGGTTCGTACACGGTGTTCTGAATACCGATAACATGAACATCACGGGCGAGAGCTTCGACTATGGCCCTTGGCGCTGGCTGCCCCAGTGGGATCCGGGCTTCACCGCCGCCTATTTCGATCAGACCGGTCTCTACGCCTTCGGCCGCCAGCCCGAAGCCATCCGCTGGAACCTTGGCCAGTTCGCCATCGCCCTGCGTCCGCTGGTGGAGGCAGAGCCGCTGGTGGCCGCGCTGGAACGGTTCGGCACGCTGTATCACCACGCCATGGCAACGCGTTTCTGCTGGCGGCTGGGCGTGCAACCGCGCGGGCTGGACAAGGATGCCGCCATCATCAACGCCGCCGAAAGCGTGATGCGCGAGGGCCGGATGGGCCCCGACGATTTCTTCTACCGGCACCAGGGCGGCACGAACGCGGACGGCGCCATGGCAGATGCGCTGGACGGATACGAAGCGCTGGGCCGCGGCCATGAATACTGGAGCGATGGCCAGCCTGAAACCATGCTGATCGACGAGGTGGAAACGCTGTGGTCCGCGATAGACGAGCGTGACGACTGGGCCCCGCTTTATGAAAAGGTTTCCCGCATACGTCGCATGGGAGAGGCGCTGGGCAACCCGCCCCTGCCTCCAGGCCATACGGGTTGATCGGAAATGGGACTGCACGCCCGCGAAGGTTGAAAATGAAACCAGTCGGCTTCACGCGGATTGTACCCGCGTAATGCCTGTCTTTGCGCGCACGGTTTACTTTCTATAAGCCGCGCGCAACCCGATCTTGTTTATGAAAGCCGGAACGCCTTGTCCCAGACCGATGAACTGATTTCCTACGAACCTGCCACCGGTGCGGAACTGTGGCGCGCAAACCACGGCAATGTCGATGAACTTGTGGATCGCGCCCGTCGTGCGTGGCCCGGCTGGGCCGCCGAACCGCTGTCCAGGCGAATCGAGCTGGTGCGTCGCTTCGCAATCCAGGTGGAGAAGGATCAGGAAGCCTTTGCCGAACTGATCGCGCGCGAAACCGGCAAGCCCATGTGGGAAGCCCGCACCGAAGTTGCAGCGGTGATCGGCAAGGTGGATATCTCAGTACGCGCCTATTCGGAACGAACCGGCCAGCGCAAGCTGGACAGCGCGATGCAGGGCACCGCCGCCCTGCGCCACAAGCCGCATGGCGTAATGGCCGTGCTGGGCCCGTACAATTTCCCCGCGCATCTGCCCAACGGCCACATCGTGCCCGCGTTGATCGCCGGCAACGCAATCGTTTTCAAGCCTTCCGAAAAAACGCCCGCCGTGGGGCAGAAACTGGCCAGCTATTTCGCCAAGGCGGGCATCCCTGCCGATCTGGTGCAATGCCTGGTTGGCGGCCCCGATGAAGGCAAGGCGCTGGTGGCGCATCGCGGTGTCGACGGCGTGCTGTTCACAGGCTCGGCCCAGGTCGGCATCGCCATCAATCGCAAGCTGGCAACCGATCCCGGCAAGATCGTGGCGCTGGAAATGGGCGGCAACAATCCCATCGTGTTGTGGGACACCCCCAAGATCGAGGACGCCGCCGCGCTGATCATCCAGTCCGCCTTCACCACCGCCGGACAGCGTTGCACGGCGGGTCGCAGGCTGATCGTGAAATCATCCATGTATGACGAGGCGGTAAGCGCAGTGAAGGCCTTGGCCAACCGCATCATCGTGGGCGCACCGTTCGACGAACCGCAGCCGTTCATGGGCACGGTGATCGACAACAACACGGCAGACCAGCTGACCGAAAGCTTCCTCTACCTCATGTCGAACGGCGGCAGGGCCATCAGCCACATGCGCCGGGTGCGCGACGATCTGCCGTTCCTTTCACCCGCCATCATCGACGTTACCGACATGGCGGAACGGCCCGATGTGGAGCTTTTCGGCCCGTTGCTGCAAGTGGTGAAGGTCGATGATTTCGACGAGGCGATTGCGGAGGCGAACAACACCCGCTTCGGCCTTTCCGCATCGCTGATCGGCGGCACGCCGCAGCAATACAACAGGTTCTGGGCCAATATCCGCGCTGGCATTGTCAACTGGAACAGGCCGACCAACGGCGCATCAAGCGCAGCACCGTTCGGCGGCATCGGTTTTTCGGGCAATCACCGTCCCGCCGCCTATTACGCAGCCGATTACTGCGCCTATCCCGTCACCAGCACCGAGGTGGAACAGCCCCGCGCCAGCGTGGGCGTTGGCTTCAAGAACGCCTGATTTACTGGACATAACGAAACGAGGCGCCCGGATCGAAATCCGGACGCCTCAACACGGCCCCCCTTTTACACGACCCGAAGGACCGTGTCTTAACGCTGTCCAACAGGGGAAGACAGCGCCAATCGGGTTTAAAAACAAGCAACTGGTTGCGAAATCAAATGCTGTTTTACACAGGTGATTCTTAATGCAAAGCAACGACTTGATCGTTCAGCTCATCGCGATCGCGCGCAACTTCAGCATGCGGTTTTTGGCCCACAGCGCACAATTGGCATAAGACCAGCCCGATGCCAGAGGAACAGGTCAGTCGAAACCGCGCGCTTACTCTCGCGCTATGCACCCATGCGATCTGGGGATCGATGCCGATCTACCTTTTGCTGGTGGACCAGGTGCCGCCGCTGGAATACGTCGCCTGGCGCACGTTGTTCACCCTGCCGATCTGCCTGTTCTTCGTGGTGCGCGCAGGCATGCTGCCCCAGCTTCGCATCACGCTGGGCAATCCGCGCACGGTGCTGACGCTGGCGGCGAGTTCGTGCATGATTGCCATCAACTGGTTCGGCTATGTCTGGGCTATCCAGAACGAACATGTCTACGCCGCCAGCCTCGGCTATTACATCCTGCCCCTCAACATGATGCTGCTGGCTTTCATCTTTCTGAAAGAGCGGCTGAGGCGGGTGCAGGCCATTGCCGTGGTGCTGGCCGCCATCGGCGTTGCCGCTCTGGCAGCGGGCGCGATCACCACCATGTGGATCAGCCTGTTGCTGGCGACCACTTTCGGCATCTACGGCCTGTTGCGCAAGACGGTGGCGGCGGGGCCGCTGCTGGGGCTGACCACCGAATCGATCATCCTTCTCCCCTTCGTCACGGGGTACCTGGGATGGCAGCAGGTGATGGGCGGCGGTGTAACGCTGGGGCGCGATCTGGTGGAAACTCTGGCGATCATCGGCGGCGGCCCGATGACAGCCGTTCCGCTGCTGCTGTTCGCAACAGCCGCGCGCGCCCTGCCCTACACCGTGATCGGCTTCCTGCAATTCATCTCGCCCACCATCGTTTTCCTGCTCGGCCTTACCGTGTTCGGGGAAGAACTGAAGCCCGCGCAGCTGATCTGCTTCGCCCTTATCTGGAGTGCGATTGCCCTGTTCACATGGGACATGCTGAACACCGCGAACAAGGCCCGCAACGCCCGCCTTGGCCGGGGGATTACGCCGCAATAGGCGGACTGTCAGTCGGCCAGTTGCCAGCGCAACGTCTGCTCTGCATGGAAAGGCACAAGTTGGGCGTCGCCTGCATCGATCAGGGCCGGAACGCTGCAATCGCGCCGTTCCAGCGTCACCCGTTCCTCGTTCACCGGCAGTCCGTAGAACTGCGGTCCGTGAAGCGATGCAAACCCCTCGAACTTGTCGAGCGCATGCTCCTCCTCGAAAACGGCAAGATAGCTTTCCAGCGCAAAGGGCGCGTTGAAAATGCCCGCACAACCGCACGCGCTTTCCTTCGCCTCGCGCTGGTGGGGCGCGCTGTCCGTGCCAAGGAAAAACTTCGCGCTGCCACTCGTCGCGGCGCGGCGCAGCGCCAGGCGGTGCTTTTCCCGCTTGGCCACCGGCAGGCAATAGGCGTGGGGACGCATTCCGCCCACCAGCATGGCGTTGCGATTGATGTGCAGATGCTGCGGGGTGATGGTTGCCGCGACATTGTCAGCCGCGCTCTCGACGAATGATACGCCCTCTTCGCTGGTGAGGTGCTCGAACACCACCTTGAGCGTGGGCAGATCTTTCAGCAGGGGCGCCAATACGCGGTCGATGAACACCGCCTCGCGGTCAAAAATATCGACATCCGCATTGGTGACTTCGCCATGCACGCACAGCACCATGCCGATTTCAGCCATCACTTCAAGCACGCCGCGAATGTTGGCGACATCGGTCACGCCGCTGTCGGAATTGGTGGTGGCGCCGGCGGGGTAGAGCTTGCACGCGGTGAACGCGCCGCTTTCAAAGCCGCGACGCACCTCTTCGGGATCGGTGTTGTTGGTGAGGTAACACGTCATCAACGGCGTGAAATCCGCCTCGTCCGGCAATGCCGCCAAGATCCGGGTTCGGTAGTCATTGGCAAGGGCAACGTTTGTTACAGGCGGCGTGAGGTTCGGCATCACGATGGCGCGGGCAAACTGGCGCGCGGTGTGGCCCACCACGGCCTTCAGCATATCGCCATCGCGCAGGTGAACGTGCCAATCGTCGGGGCGGCGGATCGTCAGGGAATCGGTCATGTCACGCGCTTTAATCGCGCTGCCCGTATCGCGCCAGCCACGCCTTGCCATCCGCCACGCCCTGGTCCCACGTCCGTGTGACCTTGTCGGGATCGACGAAATCGATCTTGTCGGCCGCGACTTCGCAGCTGGGCTGCGCATAGGTGCACTGGTCAATGTCGGGGCAGTTGCGATAGCGCGAGGTCATCAGCACCAGCGTTTCGCCCTCGTTCTCGGCGGGAAACGGCGCCTTGTCCAGCATGCCTCCGTCCAGCACCCGGCACCCTTCCCACTCGGGCACATCGAACACGGGAGGGATGGTGGCGGCAGCACAGATCAGGTCCACCAGCCGCCCGTCGCGCGCCGCCTGCCTCGCATCCACGCGCAATTCCTGCAAACCCATGGCCTTGGGCACCAGCAGGTGAGGCGTGGAGCGCACGGCCTGATCCAGCTGGTAAAGCACGCCATACAGGATCGCAGCGAGATGCGCGGGCATGGCCTGCGGCGGCACCGAAAGCGCCACCTCATATTCCGGGCCGTCCGCGATCCGCTCAATCGCCTCGGCATCCAGTGTCACATCTACCACCTCGCGGTAGATTTCCTGATGCGGCGTGCAATTGCTCTGGTGCAATGCGACGTTGGAGGAATTCACGCTGAACGCCTCGTGCATGACGTGGAGCAGATCCTCTTCCCGCTGCCCGATCCAGCAAGCCGCGCTCAATGCGCCGCCGGAAACGGAGCTGATGCGACGAGGCTGCAAATCGTCGAAATCGCCCACCTGGCTCAGGAAACCGCCGTGCCAGAAGCAGCGAATGCCGCCGCCGGAGAAAACCAGTTGATCGTAATGTCGTGCCATGCCCGTGCCTATGGCCTGTGCGGCGCTTTGTGTCACCTACCTGTCGGGGCGGGCAACGATCCTGTTCACTACGGATGTGCAACCGTCGCTCGTCCCTTTCGCTTGGGCAGGCCAGCCCCTATCTGCCAGTCATGACGAATACGCATCTGACCAGCCGCGCCGTGGTGCGCGTTTCTCCGCAGGACGAGAGCGAGAGCGCCAGCGCCTTCCTTCAAGGCCTGCTGACGAATGACGTGGCGGGCGTGTCGCCCGTTTATGCGGCACTGCTTACCGCGCAGGGCAAGACGATGTTCGACATGATCGTGTGGCACGACGGAAACGATGTTCTGCTCGATTGCGAGGCAGGACTTGCCGAAGATCTGGCGAAGCGCCTGACACTTTATCGCCTGCGCCGGAAGCTCGGGATCGCCGTGGATGAGACGCTGGCCGTTCATTGGCAATCCGAGCCCAGGGATGACGCATCGCCCGATCCCCGCCTGCCGGGGCTTGGCTATCGCTGGCTAGCCCCCGCGGGCGAGACTGAAGGCAGCGCGGACGATGCCTGGCGTTCCCATCGCCTGTCTCACGGCGTGCCCGAGGGAAGCGAGGAGCTTGGCGACATCCTGTGGCTGGAAACCAATGCGGTGGAACTGCACGGCGTCAGCTTCAACAAGGGCTGCTACATCGGGCAGGAGAACACGGCGCGCATGAACTGGCGGCAAAAGGTCAATCGCCGACTGGTTGTCGTGCCGCTGGAAAGATCGGAAGAGAAGCGCCGAAAGGCAGTGCATGAAGACCTGGGCCTGGCAATCGATCACCTGCGCGTGGCGGATATACCCGAAGATCTCGCGCCCGACTGGCTCGATCTGTCACCTGCGGAATAGCGCCAGACGTCAGGCCGTAATCCCGGCCTGCGAGAACGCTGCGATCATCATCGCCTCGGCCCGGTCTCTCGCGGTGGTGCGCTGCACCCCAAGCGATTCGGCAAGCTGCTCGCCCAGCAATGCGTCCCCCAGTGCCATCAGCACCAGCGTATAGGTCGTCTCGTGCATGCGAGACTGGCCATCGTGACGCGCTTCTTCGGGGTGAAGATCGTCAACCAGCGCGTGGATCGCCTCGATGATGGGGTTCAGCGCATCCTCGTTGCCGGATGCCAGCATCCAGCTGGCCAGCGCGCCGCCACCTTCCTTGCCAAAGGCATCGAAGGTCAGGTCAACCACCTCGCGCGGGCTGCCGATTCCGGCGCGGGTCGCGCGCACTGCCTCGGCAATGGAATCGCATACCGTCTGCGCCAGATGGCCCGCCAGTTCCTTCTGCAGGCCGGATGCCGATCCGAAATGATGCAGCAGGTTTGCATGGGTTCGCCCAACCCGCGCGGCCACTGCCTTCAGCGTCACGCTCTGCGGGCCGGCCTCTATCAGCAGCGTGCGCGCTGCTTCCAGGGCTGCGGCGCGGCTCTCTTCCGGGCTCAGGCGCTTCCTTATTGACACTGATGTAAGTTTCCTTATCTTCTTCACACACACCCGAAGGATAGGGCCGTATTATGACTGCACAGCACCAGAGGCAAGAAAGCACCCAGCCCCGCCGCACGCTTACCGTGCGCGATCGTCGCTTCGCGCGTGGAAAGCGCGAGCGCGGCGTGGATCCGGTGGCGTCGGCCTGGTTTGCAGCCCTCTCCTGCAGCTTCCCGCGCGGAGAGGCGATGTTTATCGAGGCGGTGAAGGCCCACCGCGACGACGTGCCCGAGCAATTGGCACGCGAAATCCGCGACTTCATCCGGCAGGAAGTAAACCACTCGCGCGAGCACATCGCGTTCAATCGCGCGGTGGAAGAAGCTGGCTACGACATTTCCGAAATCAGCGCGCGGGTGAACAGACTGGTGGACGATACGCTGGCGACGCCGCCTTTCGTGCAGCTTGCCATCACCTGTGCTCTCGAACACTTCACCGCCATGTTCGCTCACCAGTTCCTGAAGAACCCTGCCTCGCTGGCAAAGGCGGGAATGGGCGATCCGCAACTGTGGCTGTGGCATGCCGTGGAAGAGATCGAGCACAAAGCCGTTGCCTACGACACCTGGCTTCACGCCACGCGCGACTGGTCAGCTTTCAAGCGATGGCGCGTGCGTTCATTGCTGATGGTGCTGGTGACATTCCGCTTCCTGAAAAATCGTTCCAACGATGCCAGCGAACTGCTGCGGCAGGACGGCATCACCGGATGGCGCGCGAAATGGGGCCTTGTCAGCTATCTGTTCGCCAAGCCTGGTATTTTAAGGAAGATACTCCCGTCTTGGCTCGGCTACTTCCGTCCTGGCTTCCATCCCTGGGATCACGACGACAGCTATCTGATCGAACAATACGACGGCGTGGTAAGCGCGCAGGAAGAAGCGGCGGTGCCCGCCGAGTAACAGCGGGCACGCACCAACTCAGGCGGCTTTCGCACCCAGCATTCCGGCATCTGTGACAAGGTTGCAGACATAGCGGCGGGCAGGAAAAGCCTCTCCTGCGCGCGCCTTGCATTGCGTCAGCCGGATTTCACCGGTTTCCACGAAGCCGTTTGCCTTCAGTACCCTTGCGCTGCCTGCGTTCTCGAGGAAGTGGCCGGCGTTGACGCTGTTTACGCCCAGCGCTGCCGCCATCTCCAGAATGCCGCGCACCGCCTCCTTGGCATAGCCGCGCCGCTGCCATGCGCGGCCGATCCAGTAGCCAAGCTCCATGCCTTCCTCGTCTGGATTCAGGCCGATCTGGCCGATCACGGGTGCGACCGCGATATTTGGAAGCGTTACCGAGAACTTCATCGATCCAGGCGGGCTGGGATTGTGGCAATAGGCCACGGCGTCCGCCTTGGCATAAGGCCACGGCGCGCTCGCCAGCATGCTGACGACGCGGAAATCGGCGATGCCATTGTAGATATCGCAGGCGTCTTCAGGAAAGACGGGTCGCAGGAAAAGCCGCTCGGTACGCATGAACATCGTTATTCTCCCCAATACCGAATGCCCGCCTCCATTGGGCCGTCGGTGTTTCAAATTCGGGTCTCAGCCCGCGGGAAGGAGAATCAAAAAAGGAGACGGGGCGGCCCCATCTCCTTCCATTTTCTTCGAGTCTGTCAGGGCTCGAAAGGGGCCATCCCGGTGGATGACCCCATTATCGAATCATCCGATTATTCGGCGGCTTGCGCCATCGCGTCGACCGATACGTATTTACGGCCGAGCTTGCCGTCGTGGAAGCGGACCCTGCCGGCTTCCAGAGCGAACAGCGTGTGGTCCTTGCCCATGCCAACGTTGACGCCGGGATAGAACTTCGTACCGCGCTGGCGCACGATAATGTTGCCCGGAATCACTTCCTGGCTGCCGAACTTCTTCACACCAAGGCGACGACCTGCTGAGTCGCGACCGTTACGCGATGAACCGCCTGCTTTTTTATGTGCCATGGTTCGAAATCCTTACTTCTTGTCGGCCGACTTGTCGGCGCTCTTCTTGGTAGCGGCAGCCTTCTTGGGCGCAGCTTTCTTTGCCGCAGGCTTCTGGTCGGCAGCAGCTTCCTTCTTGGGTGCTGCTTCCTTGGCCGGGGCCTTGGTGTCAGCCGACTTGGCGTCTTCCTTGGGGGCCTCTTCCGCCTTCTTGGCCGAAGCCTTCTTGGCGGCAGCCTTGCCTTCGCCAACGCCCACGATGCGCAGCAGGGTCATCTGCTGGCGGTGGCCATTCTTGCGGCGATAGTTGTGACGGCGACGCTTCTTGAAGACCGTCACCTTCTCGCTCTTGGCCTGGGCAATCACTTCAGCCGAAACCGTTACCTTGGATGCATCGGCCAGATCGGCGCCTTCGCCGGCCAGCAGAACATCTTCCAGCACGATCGTATCACCGGCGTCACCCGCCAGCTTCTCGACTGCGATCTTATCTCCTTCGGCGACGCGATACTGCTTGCCGCCCGTGCGCACTACTGCGAACATGGTGCTTAAATCCGTTTCATCTGGTGTCTCTAACTGCTTCCCAACCCCAGTGGATCCAGGGCCAATCCGCAGCAACGACAAAAAAGGCGCCCGCAGGGCACCGGAAAGAGCGCTGCCGTTAGGCGAAGCGCGGATAGCTGTCAACACTCACCTGACCGAATCTCCGGCTGAAATGTGTGCTGGAAAGCTTTCCGAGAGGACTGTAGTGGACATGGCATATGGTGCAAGCGTTTCGCCTCTCTTCCGGCATTTCTCTTCTGCTGCTGGCGGCCTGTTCGGCCCCTTCGCAGGAATATCCCACGCTGGCCGTGCGCGATATCGAACGGACAGGCGGCACGATGGAAGTGGAGCCTGCACCGCCGCCTGCGCCGCCCCCTGCGTCCACACTGTCCTCGCTTGACGATCTCGCGCAAGCAGCCCGCGCCGCCCATTCGCAATTTTTGGCAGCAGCGCCCCGTGCGCGAAGCGTGGTGGCATCAGCCGCCGGTGCCGCGCGCGGAAGCGAGCGGTGGTCGCAGGCCCAGGTGGCGATTGCGGACCTCGAGGCGCAGCGCAGCCAGACAATGATCGCGCTGGCGGATCTGGACCGGATTTTCGTGGCAGCCGCGACGTCGGGACAGGCGACCGATTCGATTTCGGCCGTTCGCGGCGAGATCGATGCGCTGGTCGAGGAGCAGAACGCGCTGATCGGCAATTTGCTGGCCACCGTGGCGGGATAAGCCGCCCTGCCACCAAATGGCAAAGGCGAGGCCACGCAAAGCGGCCCCGCCTCCCCCTGTCAGCCCGCAGTCAGGTTACACCAGGGCGGCGATCGTCACGCAGGCAAGTCCCCATGCGAAAATCAGCACCGGCAGGATAAGCACCTGGACCGTCGCATCGCGCGCGGTGGTGCGGCCATAGGCCGTCATGATCCCATCCTGCTGAAAGCGGCTCCAGGTTTTCGCCCGGCTAGGGGTGGTGGGCGCAAGCTGCGTCCAGATGGCAGGCACGCCGAAACCGGCCACCACGAAAAGCGCGAAGATCGCGACCGGCAAAATCATCTCAGGATTTCTGAAGCCGATGGCCATTGTGCCGATAAAGCCGAGGAACAGCGCCACGGTGGCCACATAAAGTCCGGTCGGCAGTTCAAAGGTCCGGTCCGTCGGTGCGATAACGCGGGGTGCTTCGCGAATATCGGCCTGCTGGGCAATTTTTGCGCGGGTGAGTTGTTCGACCATGTTTGCATTCCTTCCTGTGCTGGAGGTGGAATGCACCCATCGGTTCGGTCATGCTTTGATCGAGATCAAACGTCCCAGCGTTTTGCGTCCGCGTGGTCTTCTTCGCGGGGCTCTATCCAGTGCCATCCGTCACTGCGCTTCTCCCGCTTCCAGAACCAGCTGCGCGATTTCAGATGGTCCATGGCGAAATCCACCGCCTCGAAAGCGTCGCGGCGATGCCGCGCGGCGGCGGCCACCAGCACGATCGGCGCGCCGGGCCGCATGTGGCCGGTGCGGTGGTGGATGAGGAGCCCGTCCAGCTGCCAGCGCGAATCGACCTCTTTCGCCAGAGTTTCCATTCCCGGCAGGGTCAGCCGTTCGTAACTGATAAGTTCGAGAACTTTCACATCGCCGTCGGGCCGCACCTTGCCAACGAAGCTGGCGATGCCACCCGAATCGGGATGCGCCTTGGCAAACAGGCCCAGTGCCTTACCCGGAGAGAAGCCCCTGTTCAGCAATTGCACGTCGCGCGCCATGTCAGCCGCCGGATACTGGCGGCAGCAGCGCAACCTCGTCGCCATCCTTCGCTTGGAGGGTCGTCTTGTCGGCCAGCACCGCGCCGTTCACGGCGATCTTGGTGCGATCCTGCGACGCGGCCTCTGCCAGATCCGCGCCCAGCGCGTCTTCCAGCCCGCCCCAGCTCAGCGGGGCGGTAACCTCACGCTCCCCTTCGCCCGCAAGATCGGCCAGCTTGCCGATGAAGACAACGGTTACAGCCATCAGCCGCCCGTCATCGACATGTGGCGCGGCTGCGCGGGAGCGGCACCTTCCTCGATGCGGAAATCGTGTTTCTCGGGCTTGATGCGCATCGCCTCGTCCAGCGCGGCGGCGAGATTGGCATCGGGCGCGTCGGACCTTAGGGCGCTACGCAGATCGACCTTCTCCGCACCGCCGAGGCAGGCGTAAAGCTGGCCAGTGGCCGTCACGCGGATGCGGTTGCAGGTGGCGCAGAAATTGTTTGTGAGCGGAGTGATGAACCCCAGCCTGCCGCCTGTCTCCTCCACCCGCACATAACGCGCCGGGCCGCCGGTGTTGTCGGAAATGTCGGTGAGGGTAAAGCGTTCTTCCAGCTCGTCTCGAACGGCAGGCAACGGCAGGTAATGGTCCACCCGTTCGCCATCCACCTCGCCCAGCGGCATCACCTCGATCAGCGTCATGTCGTGGCCGTTCACGCCCGCCCATTCCACCAGGAAGGGGATTTCGCTCTGGTTGATGCCTTTCAGCGCCACGGTGTTGATCTTGACGGAAAGGCCCGCCCTTTTCGCCTCCGCAATACCGCGCAGCACGTGGACCAGCCTGTCCCGGCGGGAAAGCGTCTGGAACAGTTCGCCGTCCATCGTGTCGAGCGAGACGTTCACGCGGCGCACGCCGGCCGCGTAGAGATCGCCGGCAAATTCCTCCAGCCGCGTGCCGTTGGTGGTGAGCGTGAGCTCGTCCAGGCCATCACCCAGCTTGCGGCCCAGCGCCTGCACAAGTTCGATCACGTCGCGCCGCACCAGCGGCTCTCCACCGGTCAGCCGTATCTTGTTGATGCCGCGATCGATAAAGGCGAGGCCGAGCTTGTGCAGTTCCTCCAGGCTCAGCACTTCCTTCTTGGGAAGGAAGGTCATGCGTTCGGGCATGCAGTAGGAACAGCGCAGGTCGCAGCGATCCGTCACCGAGAGGCGAAGGTACGAAATGCGGCGCTGGAATGCGTCGACGAGAGGTTCGGAGCAACTCATGTACTGTCCTACCTAGTCCCTCTCGCGCGGATTGCCATCCGCAGCGAACAGTTGACCGGTCACGCCGGGCGCATTCTGGAGGTAATCGCAAATCGCCTGCACGGTGTCGGAAGATCCGCCCACTGCCCCGTTCACGCGGCAAGGTGCGGCCTCTCGCGCCAGTTCCTCCACTGCGGCGGTGCGCCAGCGTTCGTGCGTGTGATCGGCGGGATCGAACAGCAGCACGATATCGCTGCCCGCGGCATGGCGCGCCTCGGGCAGGATGCGCGCGTGGAAGGCCGCGGCCGCATCAAGCGGCGCATCGGGCAATTCACGCGCCTCTATCCGCACCAGGGGCATCACTTGCGCTCCCGCACCATGGTGATGCCGATTTCCTCTTCACCTTCGGAAAGCGCCAGCTTGACGATCTTCACGCTGATCTCCTCCACCCGTTCATCCTGCAGGAACAGGGTTTCGCAAACATGGTCTGCCACGGCCTCGATCAGCTTGTAGTGCCGGTCGCCCAGCGCCTCTGAACAGGCGAATTTCAGATCCATGTAGTTCTTGCTGGCATCCAGCGGCGTATCGGGATCGTAATGCGGTTGAATCTTCAGCTTCACGCGCACGGTGAAGCGCAGCGGCTGGGGTTGCCCTGTTTCTTCTGAATAGATGCCCGTGTGGATCATCTGCACGAAGTCGACGAGTTCGAGATGAAGGCTGTCTGCCATGATGCCCCGCGTGATTACAGTCTCGGCGCCGATTTACAAGGAAACAGACGTAGTCAACAAAGGCGGCATGGACCTTTGCCTGCAGTTGACGCTGCACCGGATTTGGGGTGAGTCGTAACCTCAAGCAGGAAAGGGACGAGCATGATGGCCGAATCGAGCGAAACTGTAACGGGGCATTCGCCGCAAACCGCTACGGCGGCGCACACCAAGAGCGCGAAGATTTCGCGCTGGCTCGGCGTGTTCGTGCTGGGCGGCGCTCTCATCATCATCGCCGTCGTGCTGGTGGCCGCCACGCTGGGGCGCTTCGACATTATCGACAAGCTTTCCGGCTTCATTCCCTTTGCCGTCGCCCTGAACCCCGCCCGCGCCCTGACGATTATCGGCGTTCTGGGGCTGGTCTTCGCCTTCTGGAAAAGCACGGGCCAGGTCGCTCGCCTGTTCGTGGGCACGGTGCTGTCCGCTGCCCTGCTGGTGGCGATCTACAGCATGCTGATTATCCCGGCGGGTAACGTGCCGCCCATTCACGATATCACCACCGACATGCAGGATCCACCGCAGTTCGCCACCCTGGACGTGGAAGAACTGAGCACCGGCCCCTTCAGCCGCGAGGAATGGCGCGCTTTTCATGAAGGCGCCTATGCCGATATCGAACCGATCATCATCGACAAGTCGCCCGAGGAAGTGCTGGCCAACGCCCAGGCACTGGCGGAGGATCGTGGCTGGGAAATCGCCTCTTTCGACGCTGAGGCTGGCCGCATGGAGGCGACCGCGACCGCAGGTTACGTCCGTTTCTACGACGACGTGGTTGTCGAAGTGACGCCCGTGGCAGACGGTTCCACCCGCGTGGATATGCGATCGGTCAGCCGCGTCGGCGTCAGCGACGTTGGCTACAACGCGGCGCGCATCAAGAGCTTCCTGGCAGACCTTCGCGCTATCTGAGACGCGTTGGCGGGAGTGGTCTAATCGTTGCTCCAGCGGGCGAAGATGGCGGTGGGCAGCAGGCGGCCGTCCTCGCCATCTTCCTGCACTGCCAGATCGCCGTGCTCCACCCTGCCGGGCAGATCGGCGAAGGCTTCTGCCAGAAGACCGCCGATCGCCAGCGAACTCATGCGCACGGCATAGACGGTGAGAAACAGGAAGCTGCTGTTGGCATCGAGCAATTGGCGGCAATCGGCAACAAGGCCCGGCAGGCCTTCTTCCAGCCGCCATGTCTCGCCCTTGGGACCGCGCCCGAACTTGGGCGGATCGAGGATAATGCCATCGTAGCGCCGCTCCCGCCGCACCTCGCGCGCGGTGAACTTCACGGCATCGTCTATCAGCCAGCGGATCGGGCGATCTTCCATGCCGGATAGCGCGGCGTTCTCTCGCGCCTGCGCCACCGATTTCTTGCTCGCATCCACATGCGCCACGGAGCCGCACTGGCTCAGCGCCAGGCTGCCGACGCCGGTGTAACCGAACAGGTTCAACGTCTGCGCATCCTCGCGCCCCGCCAACCGCCCGCGCATCCAGTGCCACACGGGAGACATGTCGGGGAAAAAGCCCAGGTGACGAAAGGGCGTGCATTGCGCGTTGAATCGCACGTCTTCCCACGCCAGTTCCCAGCCGTCGGGCGGGCCTGCATTGTCATATTGCCAGCGGCCGCCACCATCCTCGTCACTGCCCGGCACGAATTCGCCATCGGCCTGCCAGTCTTGCTGGCGCGGTGCCCACATGGCCTGCGGTTCGGGCCGGATAAAGCGATGGGGGCCGTAACGCTCCAGCTTGCGCCCATGCCCGCTGTCGACCAGGCCATAATCGGCCCAGCCCTCGCCAGCCATCAGCACAGGATCGCGAACAAGCCGCGCCATCAGCTGCTGGGCGTTGCGTGCTGGGAGACGAACTGGGCCACGGCGTCATACTCGCCCGGCAATTCCACCAGCGCCTCCGACCGCTCGAACAGATCGCCCACGCGGCGCGGCAGATCGGGCCGGGCACCCGTTGCACGTTCCACCGCATCGGGGAACTTGGCCGGATGCGCGGTGGCCAGTGTCACCACCGGCGTCGATTCAGGAACACCCGCTTCGCGCGCGGCATGCAGGCCGATGGCGGTGTGCGGGTCCAACACCATGCCGCAGCATTCGTTGGCCCAGCTCATCGCCTGAGACATGCCTGCCTGGTCCACCCGCGCGCTGGCGAACAATCGCGCAGCGCCCTCTCGCTGGCTGTTGGTGAGCTGCATGGCCCTGCTCGATTCGAAACCGCGCATCTGCTCCGCCATGGCCACGCCGTCGCGGCCACCCAGATCAAACAGCAGCCGCTCGAAATTGGAGCTTACCTGAATGTCCATGCTGGGCGCTGCGGTGGGCGTGACAGTGCCGGCAGAATAATCACCCGATGCCAGCGCACGGTGCAGGATGTCGTTCACATTGGTGGCCACGATCAGCCGCTCTATCGGCAGGCCCATCTTCGCCGCGACATAGCCTGCGAAAACGTCACCGAAATTGCCGGTGGGAACGCTGAAGGCGACCTTGCGGCGCGGCGCCCCCAGCTGCAGCGCTGCGGCGAAGTAATACACCACCTGCGCCATCAGGCGCGCCCAATTGATCGAATTGACGGCGCTGATCCGGAACTTGCCGCCGTGCGATGCTGCCATTTCCGGATCGTTGAACATGCGCTTCACCATGGCCTGCGCATCGTCGAAGCTGCCTTCGATCGCGAGATTGTGAACATTGGGCGCGCGCACCGTCGTCATCTGGCGGCGCTGCACGTCGCTGACCCGGCCCTTGGGGTGAAGCATGAAGATGTCCACCCGCTCACGCCCCGCCACGGCATCGATGGCCGCACTGCCGGTGTCGCCGCTGGTGGCGCCCACAATGGTGAGGTGATCATCGCTCTTGGCAAGGAAGTGCTCGAAAAGCCGCCCCAGCAATTGCAGGGCCACGTCCTTGAACGCCAGCGTCGGGCCATGGAACAGTTCCAGCACCCACTGCTGCTGATCAAGTTGCACCAGCGGCGTGACGGCCTGATGCGAGAAACGTCCGTAGGCGCGGGTGCAAAGGTCACGCAGCTCCTCCGGCGTCAGCGAACCTTCGACGAAAGGCGTCATCACGCGCACGGCAAGCTCGACATAGGAAAGCCCGGCCATGGACGCGATCTCGTGCTCGGAGAACTGCGGCCAGCTTTCAGGCACGTAAAGGCCGCCATCGCTGGCCAAGCCAGCCAGGGTGACGCCTTCGAAATCGAGCGCGGGCGCGCTGCCACGGGTAGAGATATATTTCATCGTGGGGCGCGCGTTAAAGCCATGCCACGGGCTGGGCAAGCAAGCAGTGATTGCACGCAATTCACCTTCTCTTGCCCTCACCTTCCTGCCAGCGCCGCCGCAGTGCGAGGAAGTAGATCCCCAAAGCGGTGAGGGCGAAGAAGAACCATTGGCCAGCATAGGCGAGGTGATTGTTCGGCAGGTCTGCCGGATCGGGCTTTGCCAGCGGAACCAACCCTGCCTCCGGTTCGCTCGCGATAACCTCGTAATTATTGCCCGCTGTGGAGAGGATGCCTGCAACCGCGCCGCCGGCCCATTCCGGCTGCGTGGGCGCCCTCGCCCAGCCTATCGTGGCGTAGAGGCTGATGTCATCTGTCGTGGCCGTATCGCAGATGAACATGTGGACATAGCCAGACTGGCCTTTGTCATTGCGCCCCGCCACGGCCTTCCAGTCACGCGGCGTTTCGCATGATATCTCCACCGTGCGGAACAGTTGCTCGTCAAGGCGCGCAACGGTGTCGCTTTCGGACGCGGGGAAGGCATCGAAATTGCGCAGGGTCGGCAATTGCTGGTTCGCCCCATACTGGGCGATCAAGGCGGCCTTCTCATCACTGCGGCCAAGCTGCCACACGCCCAGCGCTGCCATGATGGCAGCCGCCGCGATCACGAGGATCGTCGGGATAATCGGTATGCGCCCGTTCTTCACGCCCCGTCGCCACCGTCATGGCGGTGCTCCTCTGCACGGCGCTGGTATTCTGCCACCAGCAGCCACGCCTTGGTGATGCGAAGGCCCGCCATCACCCCGACGATCGTGAGCGGCACCCATAGAATGACATGAACCCACCAGGGGGGCTGCGCGCTCAATTGCAGCCACAGGGCGAGGACGACGATGATGGTGCCGATCCCCAGGGTGAGGAAAGCGGCAGGCCCGTCACCCACGTTGAAGCGCGAATAATCGAGGCCGCACTTGCTGCACTTGTCGGCGAAGCTGATCCAGCCATCGAACAGCGTGCGCTCACCGCAGCGGGGGCAGCAACCGAAAAGGGCGGCCTCGCGCATGGCGGGCCGCCCCTTTGAAGTGTCGGAATTGTCGGTCACGAAAGGCTTAGTGAACCTCTGCGCCCCAACCGCCCCAGACGTAGACGGCGATGAAGAGGAACAGCCATACGACGTCGACGAAGTGCCAGTACCATGCAGCAGCCTCGAAACCGAAGTGCTGGCGCGGCGTGAAATGGCCGAGATAGGTACGGCGCAGACAGACGATCAGGAAGATCGTGCCGACGATCACGTGGAAACCGTGGAAGCCGGTCGCCATGTAGAATGCGGAGGAGTAGTTGTTGCCGCCAAAGCCGAAGGGGGCAGCAGCATACTCGTAGGCCTGGATGGCGCTGAACAGGATGCCAAGGCCGATGGTGAGCCACAGGCCCTTCTTCAGGCCATCGCGGTCGCCATTGATCAGGCAGTGGTGCGCCCAGGTTACCGTGGTGCCCGAACACAGCAGGATCAGCGTGTTGAGCAGCGGCAAGTCGAACGCGTCGAGAACTTCGATGCCATCGGGCGGAAAATTGGCAAGCGTGGCTGCGCCTTCCTGGCCGATCACGTTCTGCCAGGTGCCTTCTGCCACCATTTCCAGCGGCGCGGGGAACAGGGCGAAATCGAACCAGCTCCAGAACCAGCCAACGAAGAACATCACTTCGGAAGCGATGAACAGGATCATGCCATAGCGCATGTGAAGCTGGACAACCGGCGTATGATCGCCGCGCTGCGCTTCGTTCACAACCTTTGAGAACCAGCCGAAGAAAGTGGCGATCAGGCCCGCGATACCAAGCCCAAGAATGATGCGCCACAAACCTTCTGGGAAGGCGGCTTCGTCTGCATGCATGTACATCACCATGCCGGTGGTGAAGATAAGCGCCGACATGGAGCCGACAAACGGCCAGATGTCGGGTTCGAGAATGTGATAATCGTGGTTCTTGGCACCGGCCATGATTGTAGATCCTGATCCTTGGGTTTGTTGCGCCTGTAATGCGTGCTTGCGTTCGGGTCCAGAGCCTAGCTCGGGTTCTCTTCGCCCGATGATGGTTCCTGCCCTGCCTTGTGGAAGGTATAGGAGAGCGTAATCTGCTCAACCCCTTCCATGTTCGGGTCTTCCAGCGCCGCCGGATCGACGTAATACAGCACGGGCATGCGGATTTCCTGCCCCGGCTGCAGAGTCTGTTCCGTGAAACAGAAGCACTGGATCTTGTTGAAGTAACGCCCGGCCTGTTCCGGCTCCACGTTGAACGTGGCCGTGCCGGTAATGGGCGCATCGGAATTGTTGCGCGCGGTGTAGAATGCCATGTCCCGCTGCCCGATGGCAACGGAATCGGTAACCTGCACCGGCTTGAATTCCCACGGCATATTGCGCGCCGTGTTGGCATCGAAACGGATGGAATAGCTGACGCCGCCCGCGCTTGCGGCAAGGCGTTCGGCCATGGCGGCATCGGATTCGCTTGCCACCTGCGTGGTGCCGCCAAAGCCCGTTACCCGGCAGAACAGGTCATAAAGCGGCACGGCGGCATAACCCAGCCCCAGCATGGCCAGTGCCATGCCGAAAGCGATCATCATCGTTCGCTTGTTGCGATCTTCCAGTGTCATTGTCGTCATCAGTCGCTCATCTGCACGATAGTTATCATGTAGAACAACACCACAAAGCCAGCCAGGATCAGGCCGACCACAATGTTGCGCTGCCTGCGGCGACGGATGAATTCCTTTTCTTCTTCAGGCGTCACGAAAGCACCATCCGATCTGCGACAAGCGCGGTAAACAAGGCAAACAGGTAAATGACCGAATAGCCGAACAGGCGCTTTTCCGGTTTCATGCGATCTTCCGGCTGCGCCATGCGCAGTCCCACGGGCACGCTGAGTGCGAGGAACAGCGTGGAAAGCGCGAGCGCGCTGACGCCGTAGATCGCGCCGGTTCCGCCGATGGCCCAAGGCAGCAGCGACACTGCCAACAGCACTGCCGAATAGGCCAGCACCTGGTGGCGCGTGCTTTTCTCGCCCGCGACCACGGGCATCATAGGGATGCCGGCGTCGGCGTAATCAGTCTTCACGAACAGGGCGAGCGCCCAGAAATGCGGCGGGGTCCAGATAAAGATGATTGCGAACAGCAGCAGCGGCATCGCGGTGATCTCGCCCGTTACCGCGATCCAGCCGATCAGCGGCGGAAATGCGCCCGCGCCGCCACCGATCACGATATTCTGCGGCGTGCGAGGCTTCAGCCACATGGTATAGATCACGGCGTAATAGACGATCGAGAATGCCAGCACCACGGCAGCCAGCCAGTGGATCGCCACCAGCATCACGAACACCGAGGCAGCGGACATCAGCATGCCGAAATCGCGTGCGTCCTGCTTGCGAAGCCGCCCGGAAGGAAGCGGCCGCCTGGCGGTGCGCTTCATCTTCGCGTCGATATCTGCTTCCCACCACTGGTTCAGCGCGGCAGCCCCGCCTGCACCCATGGCAATGCACAGGATCGCGGTGAATCCCAGCACCGGATGGATCGCGCCGGGTGCAGCAAGCAGACCGCAGAGCCCCGTGAAGACGACAAGGCTCATCACCCGCGGCTTGGTCAACGCGAAGAAATCGCGCCACTCGGCGGGTAGCTGGGTCGTCGTGGGGGCGGTGGTCGAAGTCAAAATATCGTATCTCTATGTGAAAGGGGCGCCCCGTTTCCGGCGCGCCCCCTCCCGTTTTCAGTCAGGCGAGGGTCGCCGATCAGGCGGTCGCCGGTTTTTCGCTGATGTGATCGTCTGCGGAGTGATGATCCTCGATCACGGGCAGCGTTTCGAACTGGTGGAACGGCGGCGGGCTGGAAAGGCTCCATTCCAGCGTCGTCGCGCCTTCACCCCAGTAGTTGCCCGGAGCGCGCTTGCCGGCGACCAGAGCGTAGCCGATGTTCACGAAGAACACGATCATCGACACGCCCATCACCATGTAGCCATAGGTCGCGATCTCGTTCCAGTAAGTGAACGCCGGAGTGTAGTCCGGATAGCGACGCGCCATGCCCTGCAGCCCGAGGAAGTGCATCGGGAAGAAGATCATGTTCACGCCGACGAAGAAGATCCAGAAGTGGACGTGGCTGAGGAACTCGGAGTGCCAGCGGCCCGACATCTTCGGGAACCAGTAGTAGAAGCCGGCGAACAGCGAGAACACCGCACCCATCGACAACACGTAGTGGAAGTGTGCCACCACGTAATAGGTGTCGTGCAGATTGTCGTCGATACCGCCATTGGCCAGCACCACGCCCGTCACACCGCCAACGGTGAACAGGAAGATGAAGCCCAGCGCCCAGACCATCGGCGATTTGAACTCGAGGCTGCCGCCCCACATCGTGGCGATCCAGCTGAAGATCTTGATGCCCGTGGGCACTGCGATCACCATCGTCGCCGCGGTGAAGTACATCTTCGTGTTCACGTCGAGACCGACCGTATACATGTGGTGCGCCCACACGATGAAGCCGACCACGCCAATGGCAACCATGGCGTAGGCCATGCCAAGGTAGCCGAACACCGGCTTGCGGCTGAAGGTGGCCACGATCTGCGAGATCATGCCGAAGCCCGGCAGGATCATGATGTACACTTCGGGGTGACCGAAGAACCAGAACAGGTGCTGGTAGAGCACGGGGTCACCGCCACCGGCCGGATCGAAGAAGGTCGTGCCGAAATTGCGATCGGTCAGCAGCATGGTGATGGCAGCGGCCAGAACCGGCAGCGCCAGCAGCAGCAGGAACGCGGTAACCAGCACCGACCATACGAACAGCGGCATCTTGTGCAGGGTCATGCCCGGCGCACGCATGTTGAAAATAGTGGTGATGAAGTTGGTCGCACCCAGGATCGAGCCTGCACCGGCAAGGTGAAGCGAGAAAATCGCGAAGTCCACGGCCGGCCCAACGGAGCCGGTGGTGGAAAGCGGTGCGTAAACCGTCCAGCCGGTGCCTGCACCAAGCCCCGTACCACCCGGGACGAAGAGCGAGAACAGCAGCGAGAAGAAGCCCGCCACGGTCAGCCAGAAGGAGATGTTGTTCATGCGCGGGAACGCCATGTCAGGCGCGCCGATCATCAGCGGAACGAACCAGTTGCCAAAACCACCGATCATCGCCGGCATCACCATGAAGAACACCATGATGAGGCCATGCGCGGTGATCAGCACGTTCCACATGTGCCCCTGTTGGTCGAAGCTTGCGCCGTCGCCGCCCAGGAAGTTCACGACGCCGCCCATAACCTGCAGGCCGGGGGAACCCAGTTCTGCACGCATGAGGCCGGAAATGACACCACCGATGACACCCGCGATAATCGCGAAGATCAGGTACAGCGTGCCGATGTCCTTGTGGTTGGTCGACATGAACCAGCGGGAGAAGAAGCTCGGCTTGTGATCGGCATGATCATGCGCGGCGTGCTCTTCGTGATGGGCGTCGAAACCTTCAGCGGTGGTAGCCATTTTTCGTACGAACCTTATCGTGTGTCGTCAGTAAATCAGGTGGTCGGCGAAGTATCTTCGGTCGGCGCTTCGCCGGCGATCGGTGCATCCAGCTCGGAGCTTACCGGCGGGCGAACACCCTCTACTTCGGTCGTATCTTCGGCGGGAGCCGGAGCAGCGGCAGCCGCTTCCTCGGCCTCGATCTGGGCGCGCGTCATGCCGCCGGGCTGCGATTGCACCCAGGCATTGTATTCCTCAAGAGGACGCGCTTCGATGGCGATGGGCATATAGCCGTGGCGTGCGCCGCAAAGCTCCATGCACTGGCCGTAATAGATGCCGGGCTCGTCAATGGTCAGCATCTTCTCGTTGATGCGACCGGGAACCGCGTCCAGCTTGAACCAGAGCGAGGGAATGCCGAAGGAGTGGATCACATCGGCGCCGAACGTCTGCAGACGGATCGGCACGCCCACGGGCACAACCATGCGGTTGTCCACGGCCAGCTGCGGCGGCAGGCCCTCATCCAGCGCATCGCTTTCGGGCATCATGTTGGAGATGACCTCGAAACCGCCATTGTCGAGATATTCATAGCCCCAGTACCACTGGTAGCCATTCGCCTTGATGGTGATCGCGTCTTCCGGCGGAGACTTGTACTGCTCTGCCAGCAGCGAGATCGAGGGAACGGCGATCACGACGAGGATCAGCACCGGAATAACCGTCCAGATCACCTCGATAACCGTGTTATGGCTGGTCTTGGAAGGAACGGTGTTGGAACGCTTGTTGTAACGGAAAACCACCCATAACAGCAGGAACAGCACGAAGATGCTGATCGCAACGATGATTGGCAGCAGGATCGCATCGTGCATCCACAGTGCATATTCGCCTGTTTCGGTATACTGGTCCTGGAAGGTCATCGAGCCCCAGAAATCTTCATCCGAAGACACCGGCTGACCCTTGATCATTTCCGGACCGTAATAGTCGAAACCGGCAGCTTCCGCTTCGGTTACCGTCGTTTCCAGCGGCTCCGCCACAGATCCCTCGTCCAGGGAAACGCCACCGTCTTCCTGCGCGAAAGAGCCGACCGGAAGTGCAACCATAGCCATGGCCGCCACCACCAGAAGGGTGAGGAGATTGAGCTTCTTGCGGGCAATAGCGCCGAAATTCATTGCGTCGATGCTTTCCATTTTCCGTCTCGGGCATACCGCCCCCAGACCCTGCGAGGGGCCTCCAACGCCGCGCCTATACGCGCGCTTGCCCCATGCCTCAAGCGCAACTAGGGACTTTTTTCCACGCCGCATATCCAGCCTTTGGTCCAGTTGCGGTATGAAACGCACCAGTGCATCAGCGAAAGGTAGCTATTCCCGCCATGACACAGGACGAAGTCCTCGAAGAATTCCGCGCAAGCGGCGCCCTGCTAGAAGGGCATTACAAGCTATCGTCCGGCCGTCATAGCGGACATTATCTGCAGTGCGCCCGCGTGTTGATGAACCCCCATCGCGCAGCTCGACTGGCCGAGGCACTGGGTGAAAAGCTGCCTGGCGAGATCCTCGATTCGCTCGATGCCGTGGTCTCGCCAGCAATGGGAGGCATCATCATCGGACATGAAATGGGCCGCGCGCTCAATCTTGACGCGATGTTCCTCGAACGCCCCGACGGCGAGTTTCACCTGCGTCGCGGCTTTGCCTTGAAGCCCGGTGCCAAGGTACTGATGGTGGAGGACGTGGTGACCACCGGCCTTTCCAGCCGCGAGGCGATTGCTGCCGTAGCGCGCGAAGGGGGCGAGGTGCTGGCAGAAGTGGCGCTGGTGGATCGCAGCAATGGCAAGGTCGATCTCGGCGTGCCGTTCTATCCGCTGATCGACATCGATTTCCCCACCTATGCAGAAGATGAAGTACCCGCCCATCTGGCGGAAATCCCGATCACGAAGCCGGGTAGCCGTAAGTGAACTGGCGGCGCGCCCTCGCCCCTGTCGCATGCCTTGCCACGCTGCTGGCAGGTTGCACCATGCTGGAAGGCGAGAGCTTCGACCAGCAGAGCGCCGCGGTGCGCGCCTACTCCGACCTGGTGGATACAGGCTTCACGGGCGATCTCGCCGTCTCGCAGCCGGGTCTGGCAGACCGGATCTTCTACGGCGCCGCCAACCCTGAAGAGGCGGAGGTGCGCACGATAGAGGGCTGGCCCTGGGCTTCTGTCACCAAGCAAGTGATAGCAGTGCTGGTCATGCGCGAGGTGGAAGACGGACGCCTTTCGCTCGGCAGCGATGTCGGCAGTTTCGTGCCGGCGCTTGCCGGAAAGGATCTTTCGGTGGAAGACCTGCTGCGCCATCGCAGCGGTCTGCCGAACCCCGACGATACTCCGCTGGACGATTCGGGCGTCCCGTCCTTCTATACCGAGGAAGACGATCCCCTCGCCTTTTGCACCAGCGATATTGGCGAGAAGCCTGCGCCCGGCGAGTGGAGCTATAACAATTGCGACTACATCGTGCTGGGCGCGTTGCTGGAGGAGACGACCGGCTCCAGTCTCGATCTGCTTCTGGCGCAGGGCATCGGGCTGGATGCCAACTGGTTTAACACCAGCTTCCTGCGGAAAGGCAGCCAGCGTTCCTTTCCCGCGCGCGACGAGGAGTCTGCGCAGGCCATAGCCGGATATGGCGCAGCCGGGGCGCTGGTTGGTCCGCTGGACGATCTGCTGCTGTTCGACCGCGCCCTGATGGATGGTATCCTGTTGGATGACGATGCGCTGGCTCGGATGTGGAACGGCGACCCGGCTCTTGGCAACATGGCGCTGGGCCAATGGGCTTTCGCAGCGCCGCTGGCGGGATGCGAAAACCCTGTTCGCATTATAGAGCGTCGCGGTGCGATCGGGAAATACCAGATGCGCAACATTATCCTGCCTGACAGGGGTATCGCAGTGGCCATTGCCACGGATCAGCCGGATTACGAATTCGGCGAAGTCTGGACTGGAAACGGCACACTGCACGATCTGCTGGCCACACTGGCTTGCGGCTGGAATTGACCCCGCCATTGCACTAGAGGCGCAGCCGACATGACCACATTCTCCAACCCCAGCCAGCACCAGTCCGGCAAGCTACGCCTGGGCGTAAACATCGATCACGTCGCCACCATCCGCAACGCGCGCGGCGGGGATCATCCCGATCCGGTGCGCGCTGCCGAGATCGTGGCGCGCTGCGGCGGCGATGGCATTACGGCCCACCTGCGCGAAGATCGCCGCCATATCCGCGACGAGGATCTGAAGCGCATCCAGGAAGCGACGAACCTGCCGCTGAACCTGGAAATGGCCGCGACGGACGAGATGCTGGCCATTGCCCTCGCGCACAAGCCTCACGCGGCCTGCATCGTGCCCGAAAAGCGCGAGGAGCGCACGACCGAAGGCGGTCTCGATGCAGCGGGGCTGGACAACCAGCTCGCCCCCATCGTCACGCGGCTGAAGGATGCGGGCATCCGGGTCAGCCTGTTTATCGAGGCAAACGAGCGCCAGCTTGACGCTGCCCTGCGCCTCGGCGCGCAGGTGGTGGAGTTCCATACCGGCGAATATGCCCACGCGGGCCTTGATGGGGACCACGAACGTGTGGCGAGCGAGTTGAAGCGCATTGCCGACATGTCCGCACTCGCCGCGAAAAACGGGATCGAGCCGCATGCAGGCCACGGGCTTACTTATGAAAACGTCCAGCCCATTGCCGCCATTCCGCAGCTCGCCGAACTGAACATCGGGCATTACCTGATCGGGGAAGCCATCTTCTGCGGGCTGGAACCCGCCGTGCTGAAAATGCGCGAACTGATGGACGATGCGCGGTGAGGATGGCGCGATGATCATCGGTCTCGGCTCCGACCTCTGCAATATCGAGCGCATCCAGAACTCGCTCGACCGGTGGGGTGATCGCTTCAGGCAGCGCAGCTTCACCGATGTGGAGAATGCCAAGGCCGCGCGCCGTCCGCACACGCAGGCGGGCACCTATGCCAAGCGCTTCGCCGCCAAGGAGGCCTTCAGCAAGGCCGTGGGAACGGGCTTCAAGCGCGGCGTCTACATGAAGGATATCGGTGTCGTGAACGCAGCCTCGGGTGCCCCCACCCTCGCCCTCACCGGCGGCGCGGCGGCGCGGCTGGAGGAGTTGACGCCGGAAGGCCACACGATCGCCATTCATCTTACCCTCACTGACGATCATCCATGGGCACAGGCCTTCGTGATCCTCGAAGCGCACCCGAAAGCCTGACCTGCCGCCATGAGCGACAAAAAGCAGAAGAAGCCGATCAACTGGATCGCAGAAGCACGGGGTCTGGCCCTGATGCTGCTGGCCGTGCTCGCCTTCCACACCTTCATTGCCAAGCCGTTCTATATTCCCAGCATCAGCATGGTGCCCAACCTTATGGTGGGAGACAGGCTGGTGGTGAGCAAGTATCCCTATGGCTGGAGCTGGGTTTCCACCAGCTTCCACCTGGCGAACCGCGCGGACTGGCGCATTGCTCCTTCCACGCCGGAATATGGCGACATCGTCATCGCCGTTCCGCCCCACAAGGCGGAGGATTACATCAAGCGCGTGATTGCCCTGCCCGGCGACACCATCGCCCTGGTGAACGGGCAGATCATCCTGAATGGCGAGCCAATCGTGCAGGAAGTGGAACCGCCGGTGCGCCTGCCTGCCGAAAACGACAATATCTGTGCCAACGGTGGCGAGTGTCTGAGCGCCTTCGCGCCCCACCTCGTATTGCTGGAAGACGGCACGCCTGTTTACGAACCGCCAACCTATCGTGAAACTCTTCCCAACGGCGCGAGTTACCTGATCATCGATCACAAGGATCAACGCCTTGATGACATGGCTGAAATCACCGTGCCCGACGGTCACGTGTTCCTGATGGGTGACAATCGCGACCATTCGGCCGATAGCCGCGCGTCCACGATGGAAGGCGGGCTGGACGGGCCGGTGCCCCTGCAGGATGTTGGCGGCCGGGCCGAATTCACTACCTTTTCTCTTGATGGCCGGGCATCCTGGAACCCGTTGACGTGGTGGCCGTCCTTGCGTGGAGAGCGCGCCTGGACCAGTCTGCGTCCCGAACTGCGGGGGGAATGAGCGCGTGAACGATACGGTCGGACCGAACGGCGACAGGCACATGGGCGCAAGCCCTACCCGCATATCATCACCAGAACTGCGCTATGAGGCCTGGCGGGCACTGACGTGGACGACCGTTGTCGGCCTGGTGGTGCTGGCCGTCTACATTTCACAAAGCCTGCTCGTCATCTTCGGCGCGATGGTGTTCGCCACGCTGGTGGACGGCGGATCGCGCCTGTTGGGCCGGGTCTTGCCGATCGGTCGCCCGTGGCGCATCGGTTTGGTACTGCTGGCCGCCGTCGCTTTTCTCGTCTGGCTGTCGATGTTTGCTGGCTCACAGATATCGCAGCAGGCCGCGGAATTCCCTTCCATCCTTCGGGAGCAGGCAAGCTCGATATTCTCCTGGATGCGGGAGCAGGGTTTCGAGATCAGCATGGACACCGTGCAGTCCATGGCCAGCCAGGCCACCAGCGGCTTCGGAACCGTAACGCGCGCCCTTGGCGGCTTGCTGGGCGGGTTCACCACGCTGCTGCTGATCGTCATCATCGGCATTTACGTCGCCGCCGAACCGCGCCTTTACGAACGCGGCGTGGCCTGGATGATGCCGAGGGAGCGGCGCGATACGTTCTACACCACTGCCAGCCGCATGGGCTCCACCATGCGCCGCCTGATGTTCGGGCGCCTTGTGGGCATGGTGTTCGAAGGTGTTTTCACCTACATCATGCTGCTTGGTTACGGGCTGGTAACGGGCGATGCGATCCCGATGGCCGCCCTGCTGGCAATCCTGACAGGCCTGCTTGCCTTCGTGCCCAATATCGGCGCGATCATCTCGGGCGTGCTCATGGTGCTGGTGGGATTTTCCGGCGGCGCGCAGATGGGTATCTACACCATCATCGTGTATCTCGCCGTGCAGAATATCGACGGCTACATCGTCATCCCCATGATCGCCCGCAAGACGGTGGATCTGGCCCCGGCACTGGTGCTGGCGATGCAGCTTATCATGGGTATCCTCTTCGGCATTCTCGGCCTGTTCCTTGCAGATCCGCTGCTCGCCATGATCAAGGTTATCCTGGAAGAGCGCGCGCGGGCCAAGGATGCAGAAGATACCTCGGAAATAGACGATGCTGCCTGCGATGCAGGCGACGCGAAGACATTGGAGCCGGATCCTGCGTAAATTTCTCTACACCATCGTTTTCCTGATCCTGCTGGCGCTGGCAGTGCTGCTGGTGCTGCGCCTGTATAGCGAGGAACTGACCGAGCTGGCGTTGGTGCCCGACGTTGAATTCGTCGAGCAGGACGCGCTGGAAATGAACGCCTATCAGGATCCGGCCATGTGGTTCAGCCGCCCGGGCAAGGGCGCGGTGAACGATCCTGCCCGGTGGCAGCCGGCCTCCGCCGAGAGCGCGAGTGACGAAAGCGACTCTTCGCAGCAGCAGGATGCAGCGCCCGCACCGAACGATACCGCTGATGCGCAGGATGATACCCCGCCCTTCGCCGTGTTCTTCGTGCACCCCACCAGCTTCCTTGAGAACGATGCGTGGAATGCTCCGCTCGAACACGAGGAATCGCAGAACCGTGCCCGCCTGATGGTGCGCGGCATGGCCAGCGCTTTCAACCGGGCGAGCGAAATCTGGGTGCCGCGCTATCGCCAGGCCACTTACGGCGCTTTCCTGACCGACGCACCGGAGGCAGGCCGAGCGCTGGATGCAGCATACGCCGATGTGGAGGCCGCCTTCGATTTCTTCGTCAGTTCGGTTCCGCAGGACATGCCCATCGTTATCGCCGGGCACAGCCAGGGCGGCTATCACGTCGTGCGCCTGCTGAGCGAGAAGCTGAAAGGCACTCCGCTGATGAACCGCGTGGCAGTGGCCTACCCCGTCGGCATGCCCATCTCCACGCAAACGGATCTGCCGCAACTGGGCCTGCCCGCCTGCGCCGCCGCCTCGCAATCGGGATGCGTGGCTAGCTGGGCCAGCTTTGCAGAACCTGCCGATCCCGGCCAGTACCTGCGCCTCTATGGCGATACGCCGGGGATGGACGGGCAGTCGCGCACCAATACGCCGATCCTGTGTTTCAACCCGCTTACCGGCACGGTGAATGGCGAGGCGGGCGCAGATCGCAATTTGGGAACATTGGTGCCGGAAGACGATCTTGCCACAGGCGAGCTGGTGGCAGGCGCGGTGCCTGCGCGGTGCGATCCCGAAACCGGCATCCTGCTGATTGGCGATCCGCCGGAACTGGGCCAGTACGTGCTGCCCGGCAACAATTACCACGTTTACGATATTCCGCTGTTCTGGCGGAACCTGCAGCGCGATGTGGTGAACAGGGTGCGCCAATGGCAGCCAGCGCAATCCTCGTAACTGAAGACGCCGCCGAATACCGCAGCGCCATGCCGCTTGGCGGGGTGCTGCTGGGGCTGGACCTGGGCAGCAAGACCATCGGCACCGCGCTGTGCGATGCCGGGTGGAGCTTTGCAACTGCGGGCAAGACATTGCCCAGGGGCAAGTTCACACGCGATCGCGCCGCGCTGGAAGAAATCTGCAAGGCCCGCAGCGTGGCGGGCATCGTTCTGGGCCTGCCCCTCAATATGGATGGCAGCGCCGGTCCGCGCGCGCAGGCCAGCCGCGCATTCGCCCGCAATTTGGCGGGTGATCAAAATGGCCTCGGGCTGCCCGTGCTGCTGTGGGACGAACGCTGGTCCACCACGGCGGCAGAGCGGGACATGATCGCGCAGGACACCAGCCGCCGCAAGAGGGCGGAGCGGATAGACAGCCACGCTGCCGCCGTGATCCTGCAGGGCGCGATAGACCGCCTCGCAGGAGGCATTCTCTAGGCAGCCTGCAACGCGCGGCGCCGCCTCGTCGCCTCCATCGCGATCAACCGGCTGCCGGATGCCTCGGCGCACCGCCACAAGCTGTCGCGTTCATCAGCGTCCACCACCCCTGCCTGCGCCTCCAGCGCGGCAAGACGCATCCTGTCGCTGGGGTGGGACCGGGCGAAGCTGTGCGCAAGGTCGTGCGCTTCGGGGCAGTCAAGGCCCACCGCCACGCGCAGGAACACCTCGCTACCTCCCGCCCCGATCACGCCCGAAATCTCGTCCTTCTCGACATCGAACTTGTACTGGTCCAGCCACCCTTGCGCGCCGCCCGCATGCATGATGTTGAGCGACACGGAGAGGCTTTCCGGCGGCAGTTGCGAATGCACGTCCCGGTGCGCGCGGTAGTGCATCAGCTTGCCGGGATCGAGCGTGGAGCGTTCGACAAAGCGCAGGCCCGCCTTCTCGCCGATCGCGCCCGCGACCTTGTCATAATCATATTCGTAGTAATCGCTGGAGTAGCCGGGACCGAAATAGCCGACGGTGAGGAAATCGAAATTGTGATCGTGCGGCAGTTCATAGGAAAAGGCCGATGCGCCACTGGCGCGGAACATGTGATCGGAATGCCCCGGCCAGAAATTGGCGCGCATGTAATATTCGCGTCCCAGCCCGGAAAGCATCACGACTTGCGGGCCGTAACCGCTCACATCCTGCCCGCTATTTACACCCTGCTTCAGCTGTTCCAGCAGCAGATCGCCAAGGAAATTCCGGTTGTTACCAAGGCGGCGGAGCCATCCTGCAGCGTGGAGAAGGCTCTCTTCCTCGTAGGCGCGGAAGCCTTCGCTTTCCAGTGCTTCCAGGCAATCGCCAAGTTCGCAGGAAGTCTCGTCAGGACAATCAATCACACGCGGCATTCGTCGCTCTCCAGTCGGGCGAGTTGGGGATAGGTGTCCAGCAATTGCGCACGCAGCGCTCCGGCATTGCCGCAGAGCGGATCGTGCGATCGGCGCGAGATCTGGCAAAGGGTGCGAAAGCCAGTTGCCGTGTCCAGCGCCAATGCCTCCCGCACCGCCTGCCAGCGCAGGGACATGTCGCCTGCGCCAATCGCCACGCGGGCAAATTCAGGAGCGGCATCCGTGCGGTTCATCCGGCCCAGCAGCGCGATGATCGCTTCCTGCCTGCTGGTGCGGATATCGCCCGCGCATTGGTGGATCATGCGTCCGGTTTTCGCATCGTATTCGCGGCAGGGCGCGGGGTCCCCTGCGGTTTGCAGCAGTCGCAGCACCACGAAACGACGCTGGACGCTATCGATCACCACGCACTCGCTGCCGAGATCCAGCGCCAGCCTGTTGCCGCCACGAAATTCCATCGCTTCCTCGGTAAACCGGGCGCTGTCGCCCGCACGGGCTACATCGCGCACAATCCGGCCCCTTGCCTCACCCGCCATCACGGCGTCGAAGCGCACCGCATCGCTGAACATATGGCCAGCGGTGGTCTTTTCACCCGGTTCTCGCGCCTGCAGCATCAATTGCGCCCGGCCAGAATGTGCCAGCAGGATGGACGTGGACGTGCCGTCAAAACCGTTGCGAAACGGCGGGTGGCCGATGGGGTTGGCTGCCAGCGCGCGGCAGTAATGGCTGCACAGCAGGATCATTAACCGCTCGGCTTCGCCAGCCTGGGTGAAGGCACGGTGCAATTGCGGACAATCCTCCAGCGCCGCCCCTTCCCCGAATGCCTTTATCTCGTCATGCATCTCTTGCGCGCCCGGCTCCTTCAGCCATGCCTTTCGGGCAGCATCGATGCCTGTCTGGGCTTGGCGTTGCGGAGCCCGGTTGCCCCGCAACGCCGCGATGTCGGGATGAACCTGCATCGCCCCTTCGCCTAGAAAAGGCCGCCGGTGGGCGGTGCCGCGTCGTACACCACGGTGGCGATCACGATGATCGTGTCGTCGTGGCCGGGGGTCTGCGTAGTGCCGGAAAAGCCCGTGAGTTTTTCGAGATCGGGCAGGCTGGAAAGATCGATTTTCGGCAATTTCATGAAAAAGAGCTCCTTGAACCGGAACGACACCGCGTCGTTCCTGGCAGGTGGATGCCGCCGGAGCTTTCTCAACTTAAGTTAAATGACTGTAATATTGGTTTTTCCCGAAAATCACGCGCGTTGCAAAATCACTACCAGACCTTGTGGCACCGGCCCGGCGTGGGGCAGAGAAAGGCGCTGCGCATCGGCGCGAGCCCTGTCCAAAATGGCTTGAGGAACCCGCTCGTCGGCGATCACCGCATCGGCGCTGCCCAGCAGGCGGGCCTGCCGAATTGTCAGGTCTTCCGGATCATCGCTGTTCAGCACGAAAGTGAAACTTGCCGATGCGGACTGGTCCGCCGCCGTGGCGAGCCATTCCTCGATCCGCGCCGCCCCGCCTTCCGCCAGGGGATCGAGCGGTCCGCCCTCCCCCAGCGCATCGTCCAACGCGCGGCGGCGTTGCGCCATCGCAGGGTAACGCTGCTTGATGGCAGCGCGCATGGCCGAAAGTTTTTCCGCCAGAGCGCCCAGATCGGACGGCAACAGTTTTTCAAGGCGCAGGCGCAATTGCTTGGCGAGCCCTGCGGATGCGCCGCTGGTGCCCACCGCGATCAGCACGGGGTCACGTTCCAGCAGGCTGGGCGTCGTAAAATCGCACAAGTCCGGTCGATCCACCACGTTAACCAGAAGGCCTGCACAGCGCAGGCGAATGGCATCGCCCTCGCACATCTTCGCATCGTCATGCGCCACGAAGGCAAGGCGCGCGCCCTCGTCCACGCCTTCCTGCATGGAAGTGACCACGCGCCCGCCGGCACGCTCCACCAGCCTGCGCTTGGGTTCGGCCATCTCGCCCTCTCCCAGCACGATGACCGGTTGGCCGGCAATGCGATGGAAGAGGGGTAGCGAGCGCATCAGTTCTTCAGAAAGTGCGGCACGCGTTCGGCGTCGGCAATATCGCCCGGTGGTATGCGGTCTGCAACGGTTGCGAATTCGGCTCCGTCTACCATCACCTCCGCCACGAAGCCGCGCGAGTTGTAGCTCGATGCCATCGTGGCGCCATAGGCACCTGCCGTGCGGAACACCGCCAGATCGCCGGAGACCAGCGCATCTGTTTGGCGGTCCATCGCGAAAGTATCGCCAGTCTCGCAGATCGGGCCGACGATGTTCGCGATCATCTTCTCGCCCGATGGCTTCACCGCGTCGAAATCATGCCACGCGCCATACAGCGCAGGCCGCGCAAGATCGTTCATCGCGGCATCCACGATGACGAAGGGGTGCTTCAAACCACGCTTCACGCGGATTACGCGGGTAAGGAGGATGCCGGCGTTGCCTGCAATAACGCGTCCCGGCTCGAACATCAGCGTCACGTCCCAGCCCTTGGTAATGCGGGCCACCATGGCGCCGTAATCGGCAGGCGACGGGGGTATTTCGCCCGCCTTGTAAGGCACGCCGAGGCCGCCCCCCAGGTCCATGTGGGAGATGTCGTGTCCTTCGCCCCGCAACCGGGTCAGCATTTCGCCAAGCTTGGTGAAGGCGGCTTCCAGCGGTGCAAGATCGGAAAGCTGGCTGCCGATATGCACGGCAAGGCCGCGCAGGTTCAGCCCCGGCTTTTGCGAAAGCTCGGCAAACAGTTCGGGAGCATGGCCGATGGGCACGCCGAACTTGTTGTCGGCCTTGCCGGTGGAGATCTTGTCATGCGTGCCGGCGTCCACATCGGGGTTCACCCGCAGTGCGCACTGCGCAACAATGCCCTTCGCCTCGGCGATTTCGGCCAGTTCACGGCCTTCCTCGCCCGATTCGATATTGAACTGCCCGATCCCGGCGTCCAGCGCCTCGGCCAGTTCCACATGGGTCTTGCCCACGCCGGAAAACACGATGTCGCTGGCAGGCATACCCGCTGCCAGTGCGCGCGCCATCTCTCCGCCGGAGACGACGTCCGCGCCATATCCCTCGCGGCTCAACAGGCTGAGCACGGCAAGGTTGGGATTGGATTTGACGGCAAAGGCAATGTGCGGCTTGCGTTCAAGCCCGCTCAGCGCTTCGCGAAAGACGCGGGCGTGGCGTTCGAATGTGGCGCGAGAATAGACATAGACGGGCGTGCCCACTTCCTCGGCAATACGAGAAAGGGGAACGTCTTCGGCGTGGAGTTCGCCGTTCCTGATCTGGAAAAAATCCACTTAACTGGTCCAATCAAATTTCTGGCGGAAGATCGAACGGATCGTCTTCACGCTCCTCGCTCTCGCGCCGCAGTTCCACACTGCGTTCGGGCGCCGCCTGCGGATCGAGTTCGAGCAATTGTTCTGCATCGAGCGGCTGCTGCGCACCGTATGGCGCAGGCGGGAGCGTCTCTCCTGCTGCAGGCTCGAGATCGGCGGTCTGGGCGCAGGCGCCAAGCAACAGCAGCGCAATGGCGGAAAGGGAGCGGGTCATGCTTCCATCTCCAGCGCGCGGCGGGCCTGCGCCACGCGTTTTCGAACCTCGTCGGGGGCAGTGCCGCCATGCGAATTGCGCGCGGCGACCGATGCCTCAACGGACAGTGCCTTGTAGACACGATCGTCGATCCGGCCGTCGATTTCCTTCAGTTCGTCCATCGACAACGCCTCCAGCGCCACACCCTTCTTCTCTGCCAGCTTCACCGCCGCACCGGTTATGTGATGCGCCTCGCGGAAGGGAATGTCCGCCTCGCGCACCAGCCAGTCTGCCAGATCCGTGGCCGTTGCATAGCCCAGTTCCGCAGCTTCGCGCATCCGGTCTGTCCTGAATGTCGCATCGGCCACCATGCCCACCATCGCGGCGATGCACAGGCGCAGCAGGCTGGCCGCTTCGAATACCGGTGGCTTGTCGTCCTGCATATCCTTGGAATAGGCGAGCGGCAGGCCCTTCATCGTCACCATCAGCGCCATCTGGCAGCCGACGATGCGCCCGGCGTGGCCGCGAACCAGCTCGGCGGCATCGGGGTTCTTCTTCTGCGGCATGATGGAGGAGCCGGTAGAAAGCGCATCCGGCATCCTTACAAAACCGAAGGGCTGGCTGGCCCAGATGACGAATTCCTCCGCCAGCCGCGAAAGATGCAGCGCGCACTGGCTGGCGGCGGCAAGGTAATCCAGCGCGAAATCGCGGTCTGACACGGAATCGAGGCTGTTGGCCGTTGGCGCGGCAAACCCTAGCGCCTGCGCCGTCATCTCGCGGTCGATCGGAAAGCCGGTGCCCGCCAGCGCAGCGCTGCCCAGCGGGCACTGGTTTAGACGTTCACGTGCAGCGGAGAAACGCGAAATGTCGCGCGCGGTCATCTCGTAATAGGCCATCAGGTGGTGGCCCAGCGTCACCGGCTGTGCGGTTTGCAGGTGGGTGAAGCCCGGCATGATCGAATCGGCATGTTCGCCGGCGCGGGTGACGAGGGCGCGCTGCAAGGCCTCCAACCCTGCAATCGCCTCTTCTATGGCATCGCGGGTCCACAGCCGAAAATCCGTAGCCACCTGGTCGTTCCGGCTGCGCGCGGTGTGCAGGCGGCCGGCAACCGGGCCGATCAGTTCGGCCAGCCGCGCCTCTGTCGTCATGTGAATGTCTTCGAGGTCCCAGTCCTCGGGCACGCCATCACGCTCGTATTCGGCGGCAACCTGCTCCAGCCCGTCGATAATCGCCTCGGCATCCCCGTCCGTCACGATGTCGCAGGCCGCCAGCATGGCGACATGCGCCTTGCTGGCGGCTATGTCCTGTCGCCACAAAACCTTGTCAAACGGGATAGAAGCATTGATCTCGCGCATTATTGCGGAGGGGCCCTGGGCAAAACGCCCGCCCCACATTGCATTGGAGGATGTATCCTTGGCCAAGTCGCGCCTGTTCCTAATCAGCTGTGCCGCATTTGCGGCCTGTACCCTTGCGGCGTGCGATAACGGCGGGGAGGATGCTTCGCAAGAAAACGTGACCGCTGACCCGGCAAGCGAAACTATCGAACTGACCGGAACGCTGGACGAAAGCTTTGCCGGAGAGACCATTCCCGAGATCACCGTCGTCAATCCGCAGGGCGAGGAACTGCTGCTATCCGAAGTGGGCGAGCCGGTGCTGCTGAACCTTTGGGCGACCTGGTGCGCGCCCTGCGTGGTGGAAATGCCCCTGCTGGACGAACTGGCCGCCGATCTCGACGGACAGGTGCGCGTGCTCACTGTGAGCGAGGACATGCGCGGCGCCGAAGTGGTGGAACCCTTCTTCGAGGAGCGCGACCTGCCGAACCTGCCGCAATGGCTGGACCCCGATAACGCGCTGGCCTTCACTTTCGGCGGCGGCCCCGTTCTGCCGCTCACCGTGCTTTACGATGCCGAAGGCAACGAGTTATGGCGCGTGATCGGCGCCTATGACTGGGGAACGGAAGACGCGCGCGCCCGCGTGCTGGATGCGCTGGCCGCCAGCGACACGTAGTCGGGCGGCGATAGGCCCAGCTTCTCCAGCGGCGACCCTGCCAGCCCGGATAGCGCAAGCGCCTTGATACGTGGGAACGCTCCGATACGCGAGCCCGGCGCCATGGCTTGGTCGCGCAGGATCGATTTCATGGTTCTGGCGATGCAGAGGCAGTGCTGCGGCAAGGCCCGACATTCCGAAACCGACGATGGCAATATCCGATTTGCGCATCTTTACCCCTTCCACGCGCGATAACCTTGCGCTAAGGGGCGCGCGCTACAAGCGACAGAACGCTGGTGTTGGGGCGATTAGCTCAGTTGGTAGAGCATCTCGTTTACACCGAGAGGGTCGGCGGTTCGAGCCCGTCATCGCCCACCAGGTTCTGAAGGTGCGACGCGCCCCGCGGTATCATCCATCCATGTTATTTGCGCCCGCGCGTCCCTTGCGTGAGGGCCCTGTGCGCGACGAGCGGCTTGAATATCGAGCGGAGCGCGTTCTGCGCCGGCAGTTCGAGGAAGGTGTACGCCGCCCAGGCGACCAGGCTTGAGAGCGCCAGAGTGACCGGGAACCCCAGTTGCGTAGGCAACAGGCCTTCCATTATCGCGATCTCCACAAAGGTCAGCACGATCAGGTGGAGAAGGTACAGCGAATAGGAGATCTTGCCGAACCAGCGCAGGATGTGATGCCTGAAAAGGATGAATGGCCCAGCGGCAAACACCGTCAGGGTCAGCACGATCAGCGGATACCCCACCGTGATCGGATCGAGATATTGCGGAGCGATGGGAACGCCCAGCATCCGCCGCACGCCAGGTATGGCAAGCACGGCCAGAAGAAGAGTGGCCCACACGGTGACACGGAAGAATGTGCTTTGCGCAAGAGCATCGAATTTCCTGCGCAAGACCGGATAATGAATGCCAAGCAGCGAGCCTGCCAGAAAGACGTGCAGCCATGAAAAGATCGACGAACTCAGGCCGACACCCAGAAAGGTGAGCGAAAGATACACCGCGATCTGGAACGCCAGCAGTGCAGCGGCAGCCTTGATGGATTGCGATCGTACCGCGAAGAACCAGAGTATCACGAAGACGAAATAGAAATGAACTTCCACGGATATCGTCCACAAGATGCTGCTTCCCCTGATCAGCGCGACGTTGTTCACCATCTTCAATATACTGTCTGCTTTCAGAAGAACGAAATCGAACATGCAAAAGCTCACGATTGTGAGCAACACGGTGAAATAATAAAGCGGCAGAATACGCGCCAATCTGTTGACCGCGTAATCCCAGAGCGTTTTTACATTCAGGTGTTTGCGGCAGTACAGATAGCCCATTAGGAAACCGCTGAGACCGAAAAACAGGATGACACCCATCTTGCCCAGCCCGTCTCCGAATATCTTCGGCAGGAAGCTGTGGTTCGCTGAATGGGAAACTATGACGAGAAGCGCCGCAAATCCCCTGAGGCCATCGAGCGCGATGAGGTGGGGCGTTCGTTGAGCGCTTGCTGAAGCGGCCATTCTCTTCTCGTCTTTTCCTTTCCTCGAAAACTCGCGGCGATGCTAATCATTCAGCCCTTTGTATTCGTCGCGGCCCGCTGGCTCCGGTCGCGTTGGCGAAGACTGGCGGATTCCTTCAATTCGCCTCCAGTGATGAAATCTTGTCTTCAAGAGCGCTTGCGGCAACTGCCGATCCCGCGGGGCTGAAATGCCCATCGGCCGCAAAAAGCTGTTGAGGTTCCTCGGCATCCGCGAAGATCTGGGCAAGGTCGACCACTTCCACGCCATTGGCTCTGGCAGCTTCCAGCACGTCATTGCGCAATTCGTCGTAAAGGAAGGACTTGTCTAGCAAGCCGCGATACCGGACACCTTGCGGAATATAGACGAGAATGAAATTTCCGCCCCAACTCTGCGTCACGGCCTTGGCCCGCGCCAGCACGTCGCCATAGATGGCCTGGTCCCTGGTGATCCTGGGGTAATCGAGTCCCAGCGATCCCCAGACCTGGTTCAGCCCCAGGATATTGCGCACGAATGACGAGCGGGTGATAACATCTCCCGAGGACGTGTCCTGCGTCCACCAGTCACTGATGACATCCTGTGCGAGATCAACCTGTTGCGGGGAAACGTCCGGTTGGCCGAACTCCGCATTCAGGGTCAGCGCTTCGGCAAGCCAGGGGGTTGCCGCTTCCCGTCTGAGGTTCTGCCAGTCATTCCCCTCGAAGAATGCCATCACCACCCAGTCGGGCTGGAACTGCGTGCCATAGCGGCCGATCAGGGCAAGTTCGTAAAGCGGCCCTCCGCCGCGCATTCCGATGCCCGCCGTCTGGCTTTTCAGATCGCGCATTTTCCCGGTGAAGGTATCGGGCCGAGGCTGGCAATGGCCCTCTACAAAGGAATCGCCGACGATCATGATCTCCAGCGGGCTATCGTAAACGGCATCGTCATTGTTGAAGCCGAACCGGTCGGCCGTGTAGAACAACGGCTTCCCCTCGTGTGAACACAGCAGGACTTCTTCACCGGGAATGCCGCCAAGCACGGCCTCCTCCAGGCGATCGACATCCATCGCGATGGAAAGCTGCTTGCTCGTATACATTGGCGGAATGCCGGAACGCCCGCGCATGATCTCCTCACTGTCGCCAGCACCTGTGCCAAGTGTCAACGCAAGACTGAACATGGCCATGACAAGGCGGGCATTGAGAACCAGTTCGACAATCAGCAGCGCGATAAGGACGGCCGTAGCGCCCAGCCCCAGGTTCGCACCCTTGCGAGGAGGAAGCCGAAGCGCGGCGATGATGAATGCCGCGGCAATCAGACCCGGCACCCCGATATATCGCAAAAATCGCGGAAGATCGGCACCGTAGGAGGAAAAATTCAGCAAGGCGTAGGCCATGATCGCCAGGCAATAGGCAACCGGTATCAGGCACAGCAGTAACGCCAGCGCCCTGCTTGGAGATGACTGCCGGCCATCGGAATTCGCTCGCGCCGTAGCTGAGCCACGAGATGCCGGGCCAGACATCAGTCCAGCACGAATTCGTTCTGGTAATCGCGCGCTAGGGCGGGATCCTGCTCGTCTTTCCGCAGCACGCAATTGCCGACGGCGAGATAATCCAGCCCCGTGCCCATGAAGCAGTGAAAGGCATCCTCAGGTGTGCAGACAATCGGCTCGCCCCGCACGTTGAAGCTCGTGTTGATCAGCACAGGGCATTCGGTGCGCTTCTCGAAAGCTGTCAGCAAATCCCAATAGCGCGGGTTCGTTTCGCGATGCACGGTCTGGATGCGTGCCGAATAGTCGACATGCGTGATCGCGGGGATCTTCGACCGGACGATGTTCAGCTTGTCGATGCCGAAAAGCTGTTCTTCCTCTTCGGTCATCTCGCGCCGACGCTCGTTCGCCACGTCGCCGACGATAAGCATGTAGGGGCTGTCACCGTCGTGCTCGAACCAATCGGATACGCTTTCCCGCTTGATCGAGGGTGCGAAGGGCCTGAAACTTTCGCGGTATTTCACCTTCAGGTTCAGCGTCTTCTGCATCGTGGGGGAGCGTGGATCTCCAAGGATCGATCGCCCGCCCAGCGCACGCGGACCAAATTCCATGCGACCCTGCAGCCAGCCTACGGCCTTGCCCTCGGTCAATGCGTCCGCCGTCTGTTCGATGGTCGCGGTAGCATCGAGGGATTCGAACCGCGCACCAACCGAGCGAAGGCGGTCCTCGATATCCTTCTGTTCGTATGACGGCCCGAGATAGGAGCCGGACATGTCGTCGCTGCCATCCTGGCGCACCGTGCGCGGCTGGCCGTGATACTGGTGCCACGCGGCAAGGGCCGCACCCAGCGCCCCGCCCGCATCACCGGCTGCGGGCTGTATCCAGATATTGTCGAAGATATTGGCGCGCAGCAGCTTGCCATTGGCCACGCAATTGAGGGCAACGCCGCCAGCGAGACAAAGATTACGTTCGCCCGTATCGTCACGGATGGATCGGGCGAGCCGCAGGACGATCATCTCCGTTACGGCCTGAATGGAAGCGGCAAGGTCCATCTCGCGCTGGGTGAGTTCATCTTCGGGCTTGCGCGGAGGGCCGCCGAACAGGCGGTCGAAGGCGGGCGATGTCATCGTCAGGCCGCTGACGTAGTTGAAGTATTCCTGATTGAGATGAAACGTGCCGTCTGCCTGCACGTGGATCAGATTTTCTAGGATCTTGTCGACGAAACGCGGCTCTCCGTAAGGGGCCAGGCCCATTACCTTGTATTCGCCCGAATTGACGCGGAAGCCGGAGTAATAGGTGAAGGCCGAATAGAGCAGCCCAAGCGAGTGGGGGAATTGCAGCTCCTTCAGGATCTCGAGCTCGTTGCCCTTGCCCACGCCGAGCGACGTCGTGCACCATTCGCCGACACCGTCCATCGTGAGGACGGCGGCACTTTCGAACGGAGAGGGAAAGAACGCGCTCGCCGCGTGGGACTGGTGATGTTCGGTAAAGAGCATCGAGCCGTCCCAGCTTTTCTTGCCATGCAGCTTGCCGAGTTCTTCGCGCAGCATCCGTTTCTGGAACAGCTTCTCCTTCACCCAGATCGGGATCGCCATGCGGAAGGAACTGAAGCCGCGTGGCGCGGTGGCGAAGTATGATTCCAGCAGCCGCTCGAACTTCGGAAACGGCTTCTCGTAGAACACCACGTGATCGATATTGTCGAGCGTGCATCCCGCCTCTGCAAGGCAATAGAGGATCGCTTCCCTGGGAAAGCGCGGATCGTGCTTTCTCCGGGTGAAGCGTTCTTCCTGGGCCGCGGCGACGATTTTGCCATTCTCGACAAGCGCGGCGGCACTGTCGTGATAGAACGCCGATATACCGAGTATTCGCATCGATCGTCGATCAGAACATCGTGTAGATGAAGGGAGCGACGGCGGTGCCTTGCGTCAGGACGATCAACAGTCCGAAAAGCAGCATGATCGCCAGGATCGGCGCGAGCCACAGCTTCTTGCGCATTTTCAGAAAGGTCCAGAGTTCTCTAGCAAGTTCCATGTGCGTTCCTAAAACTGGTTTTCCATGCGTTTGATATCGGGATCGCTCGACGTGCGAGTGATCCAGTAGGAATTGCCACCGTCAGAACGCTTCATCCTGAGAGCATCTCTTCCAAACAGTTTCATTCCAAGGCCGATCGGGACGAACAGGAGCACGTAGATCAGCCCCATGATGATGGGGTTCACGATGCTCGCGAGGAGCAGGCCGAGTTTGCTCCACGCAGCATTCGGCAGGCGCAGCGAAGCGGGCCAGACGATCGCAAGCAGGAAGAGCAAGGCGCCGGGTACGCCCAGCACCAGCGTACTGGTGGTGCCCGCGTCAAAAGCAAACAGGCGGACAAGCGCAATCGCAAGAAGGATACCGCCGACCGTAAGTCCGAAAGACCTTTCAGACGGTCCCTCGACCTCCTGATGGTCCTCGAAAGCGTCATGGTTGGACATTCGATCCCTCCCCCGGCGATCCGCGACAGCCTTGTCGGCAGGCGCCCTGACCGCTGTCGAAAGCTTCAATCGCGGTGGAGGGAAATGTGCAGTCCCATACGCTTAAGCACAATTGGCATTATGGAAGACGGAGAGGACTAAGGCGGTGTAACCCTAAAGTATGTGATCGCGATTACGCGCTGCTCGATGCCCGCTGATCTTGATGCTTGCGCGGCGGAAGAAGCGGGAAAATTGGAAAGTACACGCAAGGCTTCCTAAATCGTCTGCCTACCGCTGCGCCACCCCGACATGAAAGAGTTTACCTTGCCCGACATTCTTGACGCATTGCCCCTCGCTCGCGGCCCTCGCTGGCACAACCGCTTTGCGCTGGCACCGATGACCAATTCGCAAAGCCATGCCGATGGCACCTTGTCCGACGAGGAAGCCAGATGGCTGGAGATGCGGGCTGAAGGCGGTTTTGGCCTCGTGATGACGGCTGCTGCCCACGTCGAGGCTGGCGGACAGGGCTTTCCCGGCCAGCTAGGCGTGTTCGATGATCGGCACGTGCAAGCTCTCTCCCGGCTGGCGCAGCGCATCAGGACAACTGGCGCAGTGTCGTCCGTTCAATTGCATCATGCCGGGATCCGGTCCCCTGCCGATCTGGTGGGCCAGCCCGTCGGACCGTCGCCAGACGAGGAGACCGGTAGCCGGCAGCTGGAGACTGCGGAAGTCGAGCGGGTTCGAGACAGCTTCATCGAGGCCGCGCGCCGCACGGCAGAGGCAGGCTTCGACGGTGCCGAAATCCACGGCGCGCACGGATATCTCCTCGCGCAATTCCTCTCGCCCGAGCTCAACCAGCGGCAGGATCGCTATGGCGGGGATGCGGAGAACAGGTCACGCCTGCTGATCGAGATTATCGACGGCATACGCGCCACCTGCCCTTCCGATTTCCAGCTGGGCCTGCGCCTTTCGCCCGAGCGTTTCGGCCAGGACCTTGGCGAGATAAGGGATCTCGCGGTTCGCGTGATGGAAGGCGGGAAGCTGGATTATCTCGACATGTCATTGTGGGATATCGCGAAGAAGCCGGAGGATCCCAATGTGCCGGGATCGCTGCTGGAGCAGTTCACAAGCCTTCCCCGTGGCAACACCGCGCTGGGCGTAGCCGGCAAGATCGGAGACAGGGCGACTGCACAGGGCGCCATCGATGCCGGCTGCGATTTCGTGATGATCGGCAGGGCAGCTATCCTGCACCATGATTTCCCGCGCAGGATCGCTGCCGACAGGTCGTTCATGCCTGTTTCCCTCCCGGTCTCCCGGACGCATCTCGAAGCGGAAGGCGTAAGCCCGACCTTTCAGGATTACCTCTCGAGATGGCCGAATTTCGTCGCGGAGTGACCTGGCTTCCGGCGTAGCAGCAAGTTCGCGCCAGGTTCAGTTTGCCGACTGATACGCGCCTGCTGGTAACGTTGCGCGTTCGCCGCTAGTGCGCGGACCATGCGTGACGCTTCCATCCTCGTCCTTGCTACCGGCGGCACGATTGCCGGGCAGGCTGGTTCTGCGACCCGGCGCGATTATCGCCCGGGCCAGATCGATATCGCCAGTTTCCTTCACGAATTTGCGACGCTGGGCGTCACGGCCAGGCTGGAAGGACGCCAGGTCGCCAATATCGATTCTGCCAATATCGGACCGCAGATCTGGCGCGATCTTCATGCCAGCGCCATGGCGGCGATGAACGATCCGCGCTGCGACGGGATCATCATCACGCATGGAACCGATACAGCGGAGGAAACAGCGTTCCTCCTCGATCTCACGCTGCCTGCCACCAAGCCTGTTGTGCTCGTGGGCGCGATGCGACCGGCAGATGCGGTGGGCAGCGACGGGCTTCGCAATTTCGCGAATGCCGTGCGCGTTGCCGCCGATGCCGAGGCACCCGGACGCGGCGTATTGCTGGTGATGGGCGATCAGGTGCTGTCAGCCCGCGATGCCCGCAAGTCACGCACGACGGGATCCGGCGCGTTCGAGGGCTTTCCGCGCGGTGCAGCGGCGCTTGCCAATCCCTATTCTCTCGACTGGTTGCAGCCGCAATGGCGCGTGGGCGAGAAGGCCCGCTGGGCATTCCCCGAGACTTTCCCACGAGTGCCGATCCTCCATTCATACGCCGGGCAGACCGCAGACAGCGTTACCCGGCTGGTGGAAGCCGGGGCGAAGGGGATCGTGCTGGCCGGAATGGGCGACGGCAATGCTCCTGACGAGGTGAGACGGGCGTTGGCCGATGCCGCACACCGCGGCGTCGTGGTGGTCCGCGCCTCGCGGGTGGACGAAGGGCTGGTGGATCGTAACCACGATGACACGGCGAATGGCTTCGTGGCGGCCCGCGCACTTGGCCCGGCCAAGGCGCGCATCCTGGTGCAGGTGCTGATAGCCAACGGTGTGACCGATCCGGCCGAAGTGCAGGACGCTTTCAATCGCCGCTGATCAATCCCGCGCGCCTAGGCGAGCATCTTGGCTTCGTGACCCAGTTCGGCAAAATAGCGCGCCATGCCGTCTGCCGCTTTGTCCGAAAGGCGGATAAATGCGCGGCGACGGTCCGTATCGTCCTCCACCCGCTGGAACAGGCCTGCTTCCGTCATCTGGCCGATCCAGCGAAGCGCCGTGGTAGGCGGCACGCCCGACGCAATGCACAGCGAGGTGACGCACACGCGCGCGTGTTCTGCCCGCGCGGCGGTAAGATCCAGCAGCATGTCCCACGCCGGATCGGCAAACAGCTCCCCATCGAGGAAGCGTGCACGCAGCTTGCGCGCGGCGATGATCTTGCGAACCAGCGTGGCACTGGGCAAAGGCGCGCGCGTCTTTCGTTGTGGCGCCCCTTGCCCGTGCCTTTCCATTCCCGGCGCCTGATAGCTGTCCACCGGGCTCTCGAACCGGAAAGCACCGGCACCGCGATCGTTTGCCGCAGAAGCATCATTGCCCCAGCTTCCGGTACTGGCGCCGCTATCCATCCGGTCCAGCCGCTCGGCAATCTTGCCCACCTGTTCCGTCAGCCGCAGAAGCGCGAGGCGATCCGTCTCCGAAAGTTCGCGCAGGCGCAGGTTCGGTATCTCGGCCAGCATCCGGCCCAGTGCCACCACGCGTTCCGCGCGCTGCGGATCGACCAGGATTTGCGGATAGCTTTCCGCGCAAACGCAGAACACGTCGTCCAGCCCGTCCACCGAGGTGGAAACGATCAGCTTCGCGCCCGAATGCGCCGCGCGGCTATCCAGCCGTGAAAGCGCCGCCATGGATGCCATATCGGGCCGCGGGCAATCGACCAGAATCAGATCGGTAACGGGCCGCGCATCGCCTTCCAGCAGATCGTGCAACGTACCTGTTTCGCCTATCCTGAAGCCTGCCGCCTCGGCATCGTCGCGAAGCAGGCCCTGCATGTCCTCGCCATCGGCGAAGATCGACACGGCCATAGGCATGCCGGCTGCATCCTCGGCAGATTCGTAAACGAAATCGGCTTGTCCCACTGCTGCTCTCCCCTGCGACTCACGCTGGAACACAAGTAGAACAAAGAGGGTCTAAGTCAAGATTTTGTTCGCGTTATCAATCCGAGAAGGGATCGCGCACGAGGATCGTATCCTCGCGTTCCGGGCTGGTGGAAACGCTGGCGACCGGGCAATCTATCAATTCCTCGATGCGGCGGATGTACTTGATCGCCTGTGCAGGAAGATCAGCCCAGCTGCGTGCGCCTACGGTGGTTCCTTCCCAGCCTTCGAACTCTTCGTAGATCGGTTCTACGGCAGCCTGCTCAGCAGCGTGAGAGGGAAGGTAGTCCAGCACCTTGTCGCCAAGTTTGTAGCCGGTGCAGATCTTGATCGTCTCGAACCCGTCGAGCACATCGATCTTCGTCAGAGCGATTCCGGTTACGCCGGATAGCGCGCAGGTCTGCTTCACCAGCACCGCATCGAACCAGCCGCAACGCCGCTTGCGCGATGTGACGGTGCCGAATTCGTGTCCGCGCTCGCCCAGTTTCTGGCCGATCTCGTCTTCCAGTTCCGTGGGGAAAGGACCACTTCCCACGCGGGTGGTGTAAGCCTTGACTATGCCGAGAACGAAGCCTGCCGCGCCGGGGCCCATGCCCGAACCGCTGGCGACCGTGCCCGATACCGTGTTGGAGCTGGTAACGAAGGGATAGGTGCCGTGGTCCACGTCCAGCAGCACGCCCTGCGCACCTTCGAACAGGATCTTCGCGCCCGAACGCTTCACCTCGTCCAGCCGTTTCCACACGGGCTGGGCGAACTGCATCACGAACGGGGCTATCTCGCGCAATTCGTCCAGCAGCTTTTCACGATTCACGCCGCCCTGGCCAAAGCCGGCGCGCAGTGCATCGTGATGCGCGCACAGGCGATCGAGCTGCGGCTCCAGCGCGTCGAGATGGGCAAGGTCGCATACCCGAATGGCGCGGCGGCCCACCTTGTCCTCGTAAGCGGGGCCGATACCGCGACCCGTGGTGCCGATCTTGCCCTTGCCGGCCGCAGCTTCGCGCAGACCATCCAGATCGCGGTGCAGCGGCAGGATCAGCGGGCAATTGTCGGCGATGCCGAAATTCTCGGGCGTGATGGTGACGCCCTGGCCTTCAAGCCGCGAAATCTCGTCCCGCAGCGCCCACGGATCGAGCACCACGCCGTTGCCGATCAGGCTCAGCGTGCCGGTGACGATACCGCTCGGCAGCAGCGAGAGCTTGTAGGTCTGGTCTCCCACCACCAGCGTATGACCGGCGTTGTGCCCGCCCTGAAAGCGAACCACCACGTCTGCGCGGTGCGCCAGCCAATCGACGATCTTGCCCTTGCCTTCATCGCCCCACTGGGCGCCAATCACGGTGACGTTGGCCAATTGCTCAAATCCTTTTCGAGAAAACCCGCCGCGCCCTAGGCAAACCACGGACAAAGGGCAACTGGCAGCTTGACAGAGCTGCCACTGCCAATGCGCCGTATTTGCGCGCTAAGACATTGATAGAGCGCGACTTTACGCTGAAAAGCAAGATCGGCACTTTCGCATAGCGGATAGCGGTACTGGTGCGAATCTGTTCATCTTGCACCGATATGCCGCTCGCCGGACAGGAAAGCGAACATCAGCGCTGCGAGAGTAACGAAAGTCCGTGCGGCGGTGTTGGAAAGATCACGCACCTTCCCCGTTGGTCTCACAAAGGAGACTTCAATGACTGATTACCCCACCCTTAAACTGAATGACGACCGGCAGATCCCGCAGCTTGGCTTTGGCACCTTCAAGCTGGAGGATGCCGATGCGACACGCGCCGTGAAAACCGCGCTGGATGTAGGCTACTGGCTGATCGACACCGCCGCCGTCTACGAGAACGAGAGCGGCGTTGGCAAAGGCATCGGCGACTGGTCCGACATCTTCCTCCAGACCAAGATCTGGAACGACAGGCAAGGCTATGACGAAACGCTGAAGGCTTTTGACGAGAGCCTTGAACGCCTCGGCCGCGAGCATGTCGACATGCTGCTGATCCACTGGCCCTGCCCCGACAAGGGCAAGTTCGTGGAGACGTGGAAGGCGTTCATCGAACTGCGCGATGCGGGGAAGGCGAAGTCCATCGGCGTCTCCAATTTTCGCGAGGAAGATCTGAAGCGTATCGTGGACGAAACGGGCGTCGTTCCCGCGCTCAACCAGATTGAACTGCACCCCACTTTCCAGCAGCGCGAAATGCGCCGCGTGCATGAAGAGATGGGCATCCTCACGCAGTGCTGGTCTCCGCTGGGACAGGGAGAAGGCCTGGAAGAGGACGCGATCCAAAAGATCGCCGAAGAAACCGGAAGCTCGGCCTCCGCAGTGATCCTGGCGTGGCACCTGCACCACGGCCTGCTGCCCATCCCCAAGGCCAGCAGCCGCGACCATATCGAAGCAAACTTTAAGGCGCTGAAGCTGAACCTGAATGACGAGCAGATCGCCGCCATCGACGCGATGGATAGCGATGACGGCCGGATGGGGCCGAACCCTTCCGAGTTCAGCTAACCTTTAGGCCCACCAGTTCTCGCGGAGAAGATCCTGTCAGGCGAAGCTCCGCGAGAACGCCCCTAAGCTATCATGTCATAGTGGGCGGGCTTCGTTGCCTTCCAATACGTGGGAGCAGTCAAGAGCCCTCCCCTCATCGCCTTCATCCAGCGCAGCAACCGTGCGCCAGCCTTTCGAACGCATCTCTGCGGCAGCCTCGCCGTCGTGCCCCAGCGGGAGGAACAGCTTGCGGCCCAGGCTTTCCTGCGCCTTCACCGCTTCCACCAGTTCTTCCGGGTAGAGAGAGAAGCCGGTGGCCGGTTCATTCGAACCGCCAATGCAATATGTGCCGCCGCGGCCAACTTCGCCGCGCACGCCATCTGCATAGAGGGTGAAACCGAACCAGCTTTGGTATTCGAAGCCGTGGCGCTCGCTGGGGTCCATGGTCAGCCGCGCGCGATTGCCGATGCGATCGGCAATCTGGCGCAAGCCAGCTATCCGCGTTTCCAGCACGCCCGAAGTGTCCAGCGCCGCCAGCTTCTCGGCAGCATCGGGAAAGGGCCCTGCGGCGTGGATCAACGGCAGATAGGCCTCGCCGCCGGCCTCCACCAGGCCACCTGCGTCCTTGGTATCAAGTTCGCGGCGCACACGCTGGCGCGCCTTTGCATCAAGGGGCATCGGCCCATCGGCCAGCGTTTCCACCAGGTCGGGCAGCGTAAAATCCACCGAGATGCCGCTGGCCCCGGCTGCCTCTAGCGCGGCGATGGCAAGTTCCACGATCTCGCCTGCCGCCGATACCGTGTCCCGCCCGATCAGTTCCGCACCAATCTGCAGATTTTCCCGCCGCGGCTCCAGCTTGTTGCCGCGCAGGCGAGCGACTTGCCCGGCATAGCAAAGGCGTAGCGGGCGCGGTTCGTTGGCAAGGCCAGTGGCGGCGATGCGACCCACCTGCACGGTGATGTCGCTGCGCAAAGCCAGCGTGCGAAGCGATGCCGGATCGACGAAGCGGAACAGGTGCCGCGTCATCACGCCATCCATGCGCCGCGCCATCGACTGCTCGAATTCAATCAGCGGCGGGCGCACACGATCATAGCCGTGAGCGCCCATCGCATCCAGCATGGCACGTTCTATACGGGTGGCCGCCGCCGCGCTTTGCGGCAGGCGATCTTCAAGCCCTTCGGGCAGCAGGTCCTGGGTCGGATCGGTCATGCGGCCTCCCCTAGCCTTATCGTCACCCCGGCGGAAGCCGGGATGACGCAAAGGATCAGAAACTCAGGGCGCGAACCACTTTCACGCCGTCGAGCTTGCAGGCAGCATCGATCACTTCCTGCGGGATCTTGTTATCTACGCTCAGCAGGATGATAGCCTCATCCCCCGCATCGCGGCGACCGAGGTGGAACGTGCCGATGTTGATGCCATGCTCGCCCATCAGCGCACCCACGCGGCCGATGAAGCCGGGCGCATCCTGGTTGACGATGTAGAGCATGTTGCCGGTGAGCTCGGCCTCGATCCCGATGCCGAAGATCTCCACCAGGCGCGGGTCGGAATTGCCGAACAGCGTGCCGGCGACGGAGCGGTTGCCCTGGCTGGTAGCCACGGTAACACGCACCAGCGTCTGGAAGGTGCCCTCCCGCTCGTTGCGGATTTCGCGCACCTCGATGCCGCGTTCCTTGGCCATGTAGGGCGCGTTCACCATGTTCACGCTCTGCGAATAGCGCTTCATCAGCCCGGCCAGAACCGCGCCCACGATGGGCTTCTGGTTGAGTTCGGCAGCATGGCCTTCGGTCTCGATGCTGATCTTGGGCAGATCGCCATGGGCAAGCTGGCCCACCAGCGACCCGAGGTTTTCGGCCAGCGCCATGTAGGGCTTCAGCTTGGGCGCTTCCTCGGCAGAGAGGCTGGGCATGTTCAGCGCGTTCGTCACGCCGCCGCTCACTAGGTAATCGGCCATCTGTTCCGCCACCTGCAGCGCCACGTTGACCTGCGCCTCGGTGGTGGAGGCGCCAAGGTGCGGGGTACAGATGAAATTGGGCGCATCGAACAGCGGGTTCTCTTTCGCAGGCTCTTCCAGGAACACGTCCAGCGCAGCGCCCGCCACGTGGCCGCTTTCCAGCAGATCCTTCAGCGCGGCCTCGTCGATCAGGCCGCCGCGCGCGCAGTTGACGATACGCACGCCGGGCTTCGCCTTCTCCAGCCGCTCACGCGAGAGGATATTGCGCGTCTCGTCGGTCAGCGGGGTGTGCAGCGTGATGAAATCGGCGCGCTGCAGCAGATGCTCAAGATCCACTTTCTCCACGCCCATTTCCACGGCGCGCTCTGGCGTCAGGAAGGGATCGTAAGCCACCACCTTCATGCGCAGGCCCAGCGCGCGGCTGGCAACGATGGCGCCAATGTTGCCGGCGCCGATCAGGCCCAGCGTCTTGCCGGTGACTTCCACGCCCATGAAGGCACTTTTCGGCCATTCGCCGGCCTTGGTGCGAGCGTTGGCCTCCGGGATCTGGCGGGCCAGCGCCATCATCAGGGCGACGGCGTGTTCGGCAGTGGTGATAGAGTTGCCGAAGGGCGTGTTCATCACCACCACGCCCTTTGAAGAAGCGGCGGGAATATCGACATTATCCACGCCGATGCCGGCGCGCCCGATAACTTTCAGATTGTCAGCCGCTTCCAGAATGTCAGCCGTCACCTTGGTGGACGAACGGATGGCGAGACCATCGTATTCGCCGATGCGTGCTTTCAGTTCTTCGGGAGACTCGCCGGTGATGACATCCACATCACAGCCGCGCTCTTCGAAAATTCGCGCAGCGTTGGGATCCATCTTGTCGGAAATAAGGACTTTGGGCTTCGTCATGGAAAATTCCTGTAAGGACAGACCGGCGCGCGCGGATACATTTCGGGCGTCGACCGGTCGTGAGAATTGGGGAGATAGCGGCCCCGGATCACGTCCGGGGCTACGCCAATATCAGAGGTTGCCAGCCTTGAGCTCTTCGTAAGCCCATTCGATCCACGGCAGCAGGCGGCTGATGTCCTCGCCTTCCAGCGAACCACCGCACCAGATACGCAGGCCCGGAGGGGCATCGCGGTAGCCGTTGAAATCGTAACCGATATCCATCTCTTCCAGCTTGGAAGCGATCCTCTTCGGCACGGCTGCGGCGTCCTCTGCAGAGAGGCCATCGATATAATCGCCCTGGAAGACCATGCAGACGCCCGTGTTGGTCTGCTTGGCAGGATCGGCAACCATGTTGCGCAGCCACGGGGTGGCTTCGATCCAGTCCTTTACGATCTTGGCGTTGGCATCGGCGCGGCGGAACATCTCCTCGCGTCCGCCGATGGATTTCACCCATTCCAGCGCGGCGATGTAATCTTCCGTCGCCAGCATCGAGGGCGTATTGATCGTGGCGCCTTCGAAAATCGAGCGGTTGAGCTTGTCGCCCTTCTTGAGGCGGAACAGCTTGGGCAGCGGCCACTCGGGATCGTAGCTCTCGATCCGCTCCACCGCCTTGGGGCTGAGGATGAGCATGCCGTGCTGCGCTTCGCCGCCCAGCACCTTCTGCCAGCTATAGGTCGTGGCATCCAGCTTCGCCCAGTCCATTTCCATGGCGAATACAGCGCTGGTGGCATCGTTGATGGTGATGCCTTCGCGGCCTTCGGCAAGCCAGTCCGTGTTCGGGATCTTCGCGCCGGAAGTCGTGCCGTTCCAAGTGAAGACGACGTCGTTTTCCTGCGGGATGGCGGAGAGATCGGGGATTTCGCCGTAATCGGCGTCCAGCACCTGCAGATCCTTCAGCTTCAGCTGCTTCACAGCATCCTGGATCCAGACGTTGCCGAAGCTTTCCCACGCGGCGACGGTTGCGGGACGCGCGCCGAGCATGGTCCACATCGCGCATTCCAGCGCGCCGGTATCGGAACCGGGCATGATGCCGACGAGGTAATCGTCAGGCACGCCGAGCAGTTCGCGCGTAAGGTCGATGGCGTATTTCAGCCGGCCCTTGGCATATTTGCTGCGGTGCGAGCGGCCCAGCGATTTCAGGTCAAGCTTGTCGACCGACCAGCCGGGAGGCTTCGCAGTAGGACCGGATGAGAAGAAGGGACGCTCCGGACGGAGGTCTGGTTGCTTGGTCATAATTGTATTCTCTCCTTTCAGAGAGCTCGCGCGGCGTTGGGACCGCGTGGCCCGGAGCGGCAAGTAGAGATGGGCACGGCTGAGTCAAACGAAATTGCGGTTTCCCGTGTAACCTTCACGGCGGGCCATCCGTGCGGCCTGTCGCTCGCGTTACAATGGCGTTAACCATGGCTCGCTAAATGCCCGAAGTGACGGGCCGAAATCGGGAGATTGCCATGAGAAACATACTTGTTCTGGGCGTGGCGACCCTGGTTCTCTCGGCGTGTTCGATGCTGCCGGGAGGCGGATCATCTTCCGGTACGGGCGCTTCTCGATCTGGCCCAGTCAGCACCGCTCCCGTGGTGACGAGGCGACCGAACGAATTGCAATGCCTTTCCGAACTGGGGCAAGCGGGTGCGCGGTTCGATGCCCTTCCCGATCGCTACATTGGCGAAGGGTGCAGCAATCTCAACACCGTGCAGATGCACGCGTTGGCGAGCGATACCGGCGTGCTGGATATTCGCAATATCGGGCCTGTCAGCTGCCCCGTGGGCACGGCATTCGCCGCCTGGGCGCGGTACGGCGTGGACCGCGCCGCGCGGCAAGTGTTCGGTTCTGCGCTGTCCAGCATCCAGACCATGGGCAGCTTTGCGTGTCGCAACGTGGCGGGCACCACACGCCGATCCGCTCATGCCAGCGCCGATGCCATCGACATTGCCGGGTTCATGCTGGCAGACGGACAGTATATCAGCGTGAAGGATGGCTGGTCAGGCAGCGAGAAGCATCGCGAATTCCTGCAACTCGTACGGCGCAGCGCCTGTCGCCGATTCGATACGGTCCTCAGCCCCGATTACAACGCCGCCCACCGCGATCATCTGCACCTGGAGGGCGTCGTGGAGGGCAATTCCTTCTGCCGTTGAAGCAGTACTCGGCCCACCGCGGCAATCCTACCCCGCCATTTTCGTTTCATCCTGACGGGCGGGGTTCTTGGCGGCGTTCTCCTCAAGCCCGGCCTCGATACGCAGGCGAACAGCCTCGGCGGCGTGACTGGCACCCAGCTTGTCCATCATGTTGGCACGGTGAATTTCCACGGTGCGCGGACTGATCTCCAGATTGCGCGCGATGGCCTTGTTGGAACACCCGTCGCTCAGCCAGTTCAGCACTTCGCGCTCCCGCTTCGAAAGCGCGCTGATACGGCGGCGCGCCTCTATCAGCCGGCGGCGCGCATCGGCATGGCGCCCGGCATCGGATTGCACGTGAGCGACAATGCGCTTCAACTCGTCCTCGTTCAGCGGCAATTGCACGAAATCGAGCGCGCCGGCCCGAATGGCCTCGACCACTTCTTCCAGCTTAGGCTCGCTCTTCGCAGCCACCAGCGGGGCCCACACGCCGGCTTCGGCCAGGCTATCGAGCAAGGCGGATATGCCATTTTCCAGCATGTCATCGCTGGCGATGATAAAGCCCGATCGCGGCGGCCTGTCTATCAGTTCCACGAAATCGGAATAGACTTCCGCGTGGTGCCCCATGGCCAGGATCAGCCGTGATTGCTCTGCCCTGGAACGGCTGTTGCCGCCGACGATGTGAATTGAGATGCGTTGTTCCATGGCGCTGATTTTGCGCAGAATATCGTAGCCGAACCAATCCGTATTACCTCGGAACTCGACCTATAAGCATCTGGTGTAAAAGGAAGGTTCGGGTTTTCAGCCGCACGAAAACATCCAGATCCGTTCCACTCTAGGGAAAATCCTCCTGCACGGAGTTCCACGGGCCTTCGGTGAAGCCCTTATCCGCGAATTTGACTAGGTAAGAACCCCTACTCGGCGTCGTCGGTCTGATAGAAGCTGTAATCGGGCAGCGAATGAAACGCGCTGCGCAGCGCCTCGCTCCAGCTATCGGAAATGGCGTTGAAATACAGATCGTGGCTCTCGATCCGCCGCTCGTGCGTCGGCTCGAAACCGTCACGCTCGATCACCACTAGATCCAGCGGCAGGCCGACCGACAGGTTGGCCTTCAGCGTGGAATCGAAACTGACCATCAGCAGCTTCACCGCGTCCTCGAAACTCATCGAACGGTCGTAACCGCGGATCAGGATGGGGCGGCCATACTTGGTCTCCCCGATCTGGAAAAACGGCGTATCGAAGCTGGCCTCGATAAAATTGCCTTCGGGGTAAATCATGAACAGGCGCGGTTCCATGCCCTTGATCTGCCCTGCGAGGATGATCGAAGCGGTAAAGCGGCCTTTTCCGCGATGGCCGTTATCGTCCTGCGTTTCCGCGATGACTTCGCGCAGCAGCTTGCCCGTCTCGCTGGCGACCTGGAACATGGTCTGCAGTTCCATCAGCGAATTCTGCCGCTCGGACGGCGCCTTCGTGCGCTCTTCTAGTCGGCTTATAACCGCCTGCGTCGTGGCCAGATTGCCGGCCGTCATCAGGGTGATGATCCGCTCCCCCGGCACGCCCCAGTGGAACATCTTGCGGAATACGGAGATATTGTCGACACCCGAGTTCGTCCGCGTATCGCTCATCAGGACGAGGCCCTTGTCGAGCACCATTCCTACGCAATAAGTCATTGTTGCTGCTGTTCTTCCATTTGCTGTTCCACGGCCAGATCGACCGTCAGGTCTTCCGTCACCGCGCCATAGCTGATGCCCGTGATCGGCGCCGCATCGCGATAATCGCGACCCGTCGCGACGCGCACATAGCGCGGATCGGGACTGATGCCATTGGATATGTCGAAACCGACCCAGCCGAGGCCCTGCACATAGGCTTCTGCCCAGGCGTGCGATGCCTCCTGATCGATCCGGTCGTTCATCATCAGGTACCCGCTGACGTAGCGGGCCGGAATATCCAGGGAACGCGCGGCAGCGATGAAGATATGCGCGTGATCCTGGCAAACGCCCGCACCCTCGGTCGCCGCTTCCTCGCCCGTTGTGCTGACGCCGGTGCTGCCGGTTTGGTATTCCACGTTGTCGCGGATCACATTGGAAAGATTGTGCAGCGTGTGCACCATGCCTTCCTCGCTCCGTTCAACCTTGGCGATCAACTGCTTGATGCGGGGGCCGGGTTTCGTCAGCGTCGTTTCGCTGAGGAATGCCCACAAGGGTAGGTGTCCAGCGTGCTGGCCGATCACCCCTGCCCTGTCCTCCGTATCCACCTTTCCGCTGCACGAGACCACCACTTCCGTGGCGCCCTCTTCTACTGCCACCAGCGTCACGTGGTTGAAGTTCTGATCGTCATAGGAAAGCTGCTCGTGCGCGCCTTCGTATTCCATGTTCCACTCAAGAATGGTCTGCCCCTGCGTCTCCTTGGGGGTGAGGCGCAAACGCTGGATGCCGTGCGCAACAGGAGATGCGAAGCGATAGCGGGTGGTATGGCGGATAGAGAGACGCATGGTGGGTTCCCGTCAGGAGACGAAGCGATAATCCTCGGCAATGGCGCCGGCCAGCTTCTGGTTGTCGGCGATGAATTCGAGCAGGAACTGGTGGAGACCCTGATCGAAGATGTCTTCCACCTTCTTGCCGGTAAGCCGCAGACCGACATCGCGCATGGCAGAGTGGCTTTCGCCTTCCCCGCCGTGCAATTGGGCAAGTTCAGCGAGATTTGTCCGCATGGAAGAATAGCAGAACACCAGGCTACGGGGAAAACGCTCATCCAGAATGAGGAAGTCTGCGATTGATCGTGCGTCCATGCGGCCCGCATTCAGCCAGCGATAGGCGCGCTCTGCCGAAAGCGAGCGCAACACGTTGTCCCACTGCCCGGTGTCCAGCGGCGTGCCGACGTAGGATAGCGACGGCAGCAGCAGGTAGTATTTCACATCCAGAATACGCGCCGTGTTGTCCGCGCGTTCGAGGAACGTGCCGAGACGCGAGAAGCTGTAGGCTTCATTACGCAGCATGGAGCCATGCGAGGCCCCGCGCGCCAGCGTGCTTTCGCGGCGGATCGCGCCGAGCGAGAGATTGAGGTTGGAATTGCGTACCGGACGCGCCAGCAGATCGCGCAGCGTCATCCAGCCTTCGTTCACCGCTTCCCAGACCTCTCCCGTAATCGCGGAACGACAGGCACGGGCGTTGGTGCGCGCCCGCTCTATCATGGAGAACACGCTTTCGGGATTGTGCTTTGAGCGGAGCACGAAGTCGCACACCTGTGCGCCGTCGTAATCGTCGAAGTGCTTTTCGTAGGGCTGGCGATGGCCCAACGTGGTGAGAATGGATTTCCACTCCTGGTCGGCCATGTCCTGCCCGCGGGTCAGCGACATGCGCTGTCCGGCAGCCAGCAAGCGGGCAGTGTTCTCCGCCCGCTCAAGATAGCGGTACATCCAGAAAATTCCGTGGGCGACGCGTCCCAGCATTACGATGGTTCTCCGCTATTCATCAGTCTTCCAGCACCCAGCTATCCTTGGTGCCGCCGCCCTGGCTGGAGTTCACCACCAGCGATCCCTTCTTCAAGGCCACGCGAGTAAGTCCGCCGGGCGTGATATCCACCCCTTCAGGCGAGCACAGGACGAACGGCCGCAGATCGACGTGCCGCGGCGCCAACCCCTTCTTCGTGAAGATCGGACAGGTAGAAAGCGCCAGAGTGGGCTGCGCGATATAATTTTCGGGCCGTGCTTCCAGCTTCTTGCGGAACTCGGCGATTTCCTTCTTGCTGGCAGTGGGGCCGATCAGCATTCCGTATCCGCCCGATCCATGAACCTCCTTCACCACCAGTTCGGCAAGGTTATCCAGCACGTATTTCAGGGAATCCGGGTCTGCACACCGGAACGTCTCCACATTCGGCAACAGGGGCTTCTCGCCGGTGTAGAATTCCACGATCTCGGGCATGAAGGAATAGATCGCCTTGTCATCCGCCACGCCGGTGCCCGGCGCATTGGCGATGGTGACATTGCCCGCGCGGTACACGTCCATGATGCCGGGAATGCCCAGCACACTGTCGGAATTGAACGTGAGCGGATCGAGAAACTCGTCGTCCACGCGGCGATAGATCACATCCACAGGGCGGAAACCGAAAGTGGTGCGCATGTGCACCTTGCCATCGATCACGCGAAGATCGCTGCCCTCGACAAGTTCCGCGCCCATCTGGTCTGCCAGGAAGGCGTGCTCGTAATAAGCGGAATTGTATATGCCCGGCGTCAGCACCGCGATGCTGGGATTGCCTTCCACGCCTTCAGGCGCGCAGGCGGCAAGGCTTTTCGCCAGTCGGCGGGGATAATCGGAAACGTCGGACACTTTCACCTTGCTGAAAAGCTCGGGGAACATGGCCATCATCGTTTCGCGATTTTCCAGCATGTAGGAAACGCCGCTGGGGGTGCGGGCATTGTCTTCCAGCACCATGAATTCATCGGGGCCGGTGCGTACCAGGTCGATACCCACGATATGCGTGTAGACGCCGCCCGGCGGAGTGAAGCCTACCATTTCGGCCAGCCACGCCGCATTGTTGCGGAAAAGCCTTTCGGGCAGGCGACCGGACCGGATGATTTCCTGCCGGTGATAAAGATCGTGCATGAAGGCGTTGAGAGCGCGCACGCGCTGCTCGATCCCGCGCGAAAGGCGCCGCCATTCGCCGCCGGTGATGATACGCGGCACCATGTCGAAGGGGATCAGCCGTTCCTCGGCATCATCTTCCCCGTAGACGTTGAAAGTAATGCCGGTCTTGCGGAAAAAGCTCTCGGCCTCAAACGCCTTGCGGCGCATCCAGCCATCGTCCTGCCCTTTCAGCCACTCATCGTAACCGTGATAGGCCTCTCGCACGGTTCCATCGGGATTGTGCATCTCGTCGAAATTGGCCGGCTCGTTGGCGGTCACTCAAATCCCCTTGGAAAGCTGGTAGCAGCTATGTTCGCGCATGCAGCATGCGCGAAGCCCGTACTTTAATCAAAGCCTCATTATCGTTTCAGTTCCGCGGCAAGGGCCAGGATCGATTCGTCCGAGTAGCAAAAGCCCATGTGAGAGCAGCGCAGCGCCACGGCGCGATCGCGCTCGCCCGGCCTGCCGCAGGCGCTGCGACGGGAAATCGCGCCGTCGCGCGGGCTCCAGAAAGCCACCGTTTCCACCGGCGGCTTTTCCGCCATGTTCACCTTGACCGGCGGCTCCTCGACGTGATGGCCCACCACGGCCTGGTAAATTCGCCATAGATTGTTGGAATAGGGCGTATGGCTGAAAGGCGTACCGAGGGTGATGACCTTGGACACACAGCCCGGCTGCATCTTGGCCACTTCGCGGGCGAAGATACCACCAAGGCTCCAGCCAATCAGTACAACGTCCTGACCATAACGCTCCTTTACCGAGCATACGCGGGCGGAGAGCTGTTCGAAATTCTCGGGCGTGGGGCCGAAGTTGGCTCCCAGCCCCCAGCGTTTGACCTTGTGGCCTGCGCGCTCAAGCTGCCGGGCCATGCGTTTCATGCTCATCGGGTTGGCCGCGAAGCCGGGCAGCAGGATCACGACACGAGGATCGTCAGCCTTGTCGATCGGCAGGCGCCGCTTGAACAGGCGGAGAGCAGGCGAGAAAAGCTGGCCGAGCTCGGCGGCGAGCAGCCGTAGCGGCGGCGCGTGCGCCTCTGGCGGGGCGGCGCCCTGCAACAGACGGATCCGGCGCACGAAGCCTTGGCCAACGCCCCGAAAGGCATTGGCAACAGGGCCGGTAATCGGCGTTAGGATCGAACCAACAGAGGTCATCATCGCAGGCAGTGTAACACAATTGACGCGTTACATGCTTAACGCTTGTCCCATGCAGGGTTTCCCGCGCGCCGGCAAACCAGCGGCATCAAGGCTCAGCTGCAATCGCCCGTGCGCTGCGATTGCACGCGCATCACGATATCGGCATCGCCCACGCCGGGGATCGGCTGGGTGAATGCCATTTCCATGTCCGCCGCAGTTTCACCAGCAGTGCCTGTCATGTTGATGCTTCCCTGCGGACCATCCTCGGCTGCACAGGTCATCGCCAGGTCGATGCTGCCCCCTTCTGCGGCAATGCGCGATAGCGAACAGGTGTTGTCCGTCATTTCGGAAACCCACGCCTCGCGGTCCATCCTGTCCGTTACGCAATAGGTGGACTGGGCCGCCGCGCCTTCTTCCATCTCGCGCAGCAGCATATCCATGTTGATATTGCTGTCGGAAACGCCGGGAATATCGAACGATACGAGCTGAACGTCGGCAGTGTACTGGCCGGGGCTCGGCATGATGCCGTTGTCCTGCATCCCCATCACCTCGTCCATCGCCAGTGCCTCGTCGGAAAGATCCTCGTCGGAGCTTCCCCCGCACGCCGCCAGCGCGAGACCGGCAAGCAGTGGCAGGCTGTGAAAAAGGCGCATCGTATTCCCCTGTCTTTCATCGACGGACGCTTCCGTCAGGCTTGGACAGGTGGGTATCAAGCGCCAGCGCGCGTGCCAATCGAAGGAGATGACTCGCGGCGGCGCCGTCCCATTTCAGGGCAGACAGAGCGCGCGGTGCCTAGCCAGCGCCGCCTTCGCACTCGCCGATGCGTTCGGACTTGGAGCGCATCACCATCTTCATGCTCTCGTCAGCGGCGGTGTTCTGCATGTCCATCGTCACCGTCATGTCCTGCGATGTTTCGCTGATCGTGCCTTCGAAGCCCATCGTGCCGCTGCTGCCGGAGCCATCGTCACATGCCATGGTGGCATTCAGCGAATTGCCGGAAACGGCGAAATCCGTGAACTGGCAGCCGTCGGACCCTTGCGCGATATTGTCGAGGAATTCGCGATACCCCTCGTCCGCTTCTTCCTGCGTCATGCAGAAGGTGCGATCCTGCGTTGCGCCCTGCTCCATGATGCCGCGCATCATCTGCAATTCGTCTTCGCTGGCGCCGGGAATTTCCAGGTTCACCAGTTCGCCCGTGGTGCGATACTGACCGGGCTGCGGCTTGGGCAGGCTTTCGGTAGCCGATTCGATCTGCGCGGGATCGGAGGGATCCTCCACAACGCCGGAGTCGCCGCAGGCGACCAACGCAATACCTGCAAGAAGCGGGGCGAAGTGGGCAAGGCGCATGGAATATTCCTTCGATCTGTTGGCAGCATTCGATCTGCTGGTAGCATATTGCTGGGTAGCACAAGGGCCGCCGGTTTCGTCATCATGTCTAGAGAATGGATGGCAGGCTGCAAAGGCAAGGTGCGAAATTTCTTCGGCAATTCCAGGACCCGTTTAATGCGCGTTGGCTTTTTGCCTGCCATCACCCATATCACGCCCCATGTCCGAACTTGTTATCCGCAGAGGTCTGGAAGAGCCTGACACCACCGGCGAATTCACCCCCCATAAACCCGCCCGTCCCGAAAAGGCAGAGGCGCAGAAACCTTTCAAGCTGGTATCGGAATACGAGCCTGCGGGCGACCAGCCCACCGCCATCGCCGAACTGGTGGAAGCGGCAAAGGATGACGAGCAGACGCAGGTGCTGCTGGGCGTTACCGGCAGCGGCAAGACCTTCACCATGGCCAAGGTGGTGGAGCAATTACAGCGCCCTGCCCTGGTGCTGGCCCCCAACAAGATCCTGGCGGCGCAGCTTTACGGCGAGTTCAAGAGCTTCTTCCCCGAGAACGCGGTCGAGTATTTCGTATCCTATTACGATTACTACCAGCCAGAGGCCTACGTGCCTCGCTCCGACACCTATATCGAGAAGGAATCGTCCGTAAACGAGGCGATCGACCGGATGCGCCACTCCGCCACGCGCGCCCTGCTGGAGCGGGACGACGTGCTGATCGTGGCGTCCGTCTCCTGCCTCTACGGTATCGGTTCGGTCGAAACCTATTCGGCCATGATCTTCGACATCAAGGCGGGCGAAAGCGTGGACCAGCGCGAACTGATCCGCAAGCTGGTGGCCCTGCAATACAAGCGTAACGACACCGCCTTTGCCCGCGGCTGCTTCCGCGTGCGGGGTGACAATCTGGAGATCTTCCCGAGCCACCTGGAAGACACCGCCTGGCGCATCAGCTTCTTCGGTGACGAGATCGAGGATATCGCCGAGTTCGATCCTCTCACCGGCAAGAAAGGGGAGAACCTTGGCAAGGTGCGCGTCTATGCCAACAGCCACTATGTTACCCCCGGCCCGACGATGAAACAGGCCAGCGCGGCCATCAAGTTCGAGCTGCAGGAACGGCTGAAGGAACTCCATGAGGAAGGCCGCCTGCTGGAAGCCCAGCGGCTGGAGCAGCGCACCAATTTCGATCTCGAGATGATCGCCGCCACGGGCAGCTGCAACGGGATCGAGAACTATTCCCGCTTCCTGACGGGCCGCCTGCCGGGCGAACCGCCGCCAACGCTGTTCGAATACCTGCCAGAGAATGCGCTGCTGTTCGTCGATGAAAGCCATCAGACCATTCCGCAGATCGGCGCGATGGCGAAGGGGGACCACCGCCGCAAGATCACGCTGGCGGAATACGGCTTTCGCCTGCCAAGCTGCATCGACAACCGGCCGCTTCGCTTCAACGAATGGGACGCGATGCGACCGCAGACCGTTGCCGTATCCGCCACACCGGGATCGTGGGAACTGGAACAGACCGGCGGCGTGTTTGCCGAACAGGTGATCCGTCCCACCGGCCTGATCGATCCGCCGGTGGAAATAAAGCCGGTGGAAGACCAGGTGCAGGATTGCATCGCGGAGGCCAAGGCCGTGGCGCAGAAGGGCTATCGCACCCTCGTCACCACGCTGACCAAGCGCATGGCCGAAGACCTGACCGAGTTCATGCACGAGCAGGGCGTGCGCGTGCGCTACATGCATTCCGACGTGGAAACGCTGGAGCGTATCGAGCTGATCCGCGACCTGCGCCTCGGCGTGTATGACGTGCTGATCGGCATCAACCTGCTGCGCGAAGGCCTGGACATTCCCGAATGCGGACTGGTGGCCATTCTGGACGCTGACAAGGAAGGTTTCCTGCGGTCCGAGACATCATTGATCCAGACCATCGGCCGCGCCGCGCGTAACGTGGATGGCCGCGTGATCCTTTATGCCGATCGCATCACCGGCAGCATGGAGCGCGCGATGGCCGAGACGGGGCGGCGGCGCGAAAAGCAGCGCGAATACAACGAAGAGCACGGCATCACGCCCACCACTATCAAGCGCAACATCCAGGATATCGTTGCCGATACCGCTTCGAGGGATGGCGTGACTGTCGAAACGGGCGATGACGAGGTGAACAACCTCGTCGGTCACAATCTGCGCGCCTATATCGAGGATCTGGAAAAGCGCATGCGCAACGCCGCAGCCGATCTGGAATTCGAGGAAGCCGGCCGCTTGCGCGACGAGATTCGGCGGCTCGAAAACGACGAACTGGGCCTGGGTGATGCGGACAAGAAGGCGCCCATCGTGGGCCGCAGCAACGAAGGCAAGCCGGGCACGCGCAAACTGCGCTACGGCAAGACGCAGCGCAAGTTCGGCAAGGGGTAAACGATTGCGGGGCAGAAGAGCCGCTTTGCGCTCGCGATCCCCAGCCGAAGTGGGCAACCCGCTTGCTTCAATCGGCAGCGGCGGAGTAGCGCGCCTTCATGCGGTTACGTGCGTCCCTTCTGATCCTCTCACTCTCGCTGTCTGCCTGCGATAGCCCGGCGCCCGTTGAGCAAGGCGAAACGGAACGCGTGGAGCTGCGCGATTCCGATCAGCGGCCCGCCATGGCAGAGGCATCGCCCGACACCAGCGATGCAGGCTGGACCGTTTCCGAAGACGGGCAGGCCATCCGCTACGGCAATTTGGAACAGCCGCCGCTGCTGACGCTGGCGTGTGACGTCAACGCAGATCCGCCGGAATTCGTCATCATCCGCCACGCCCTGGCCTATCCCGGCCAAAGCGCACTGTTCCCCGTGATCGGTAACGGCATCAACAGCCGCTTCCTGGTGAACGCCACCCTGGCTGACGGGGAATGGCACTGGGAGGCGCGCCTTCCCGCAGACGATCCGCAGCTCGAGGTATTCTCCGGCAGGCGAGACATCATCGCCACTTTGCCCGGTCGCGGCACGCTGGAGATCGGCGGCGGACGGATCGCGGGCGAATTCGTGGAATGGTGCCAGGCCGGCGGAATGCCGGAACCTGTCGAAAGCGAACCTGCAGGGGATAGCGCGGGCTAGCTAGCTACCGGTCTCGGCCCGCTTCACCAGGCTATCGGGCGAAAGGACCTGCGGCAATCGCTCGCCTGCCTCGCCCGCCGGATACCAGACATACAGCGGCACGCCCGCCACTTCCCATTGCTCCAGGTATCGGGTGATCTCGGGATTGCGCCGCGTCCAGTCGCCGCGCATGGCAATGACGCCTGCATCCTCGAACGCCTCGCGCGTCGCTTCCCGCTCAATCGCGACCTGTTCGTTCACCTTGCACGTCAGGCACCAATCGGCGGTGAACCACAGGAACACAGGCTGGCCAGTCGCGCGCGCCTCTGCCAGCGCATTTTCGGAATAGGCGACAGGTTCCAGCACGCTATCGCCAGTCGCCACCTGTTCTTCTGCACGGAACGGCAACGATCCGGCAAAATACAGCGCCGCGATCACCGCGATGGCGGCCACCAGGCGATTGCCGTTGCGCCGCGCGGTCAGCGCCATAACCGGAAGGATCGCCAGCGCCAGCGCGGCAAAGGCGAAGCTTACGCCGCCCAGCCGCCACGCCAGCCATACCAGCGCCAGTGCCGTCAGCCCCATAGGAAAGGCCAGGACCTTGCGGAAGGTGTTCATCCATGCCCCGGGCTTTGGCAGCATCCGGCGCAGGGCGGGCACGAAGCCCAGCAACAGGAATGGCAGCGCCAGGCCAAGGCCCAGCGCGGCAAACAGCAGCAGCGCCTGCGGTGCCGGAAGCAGCAGTGCCGCGCCAAGGGCTGCCGCCATGAACGGACCGGTGCAGGGCGTTGCCACCACGGCAGCCAGCAGGCCCGTGGCGAACGCGCCGCCTTCTCCGCGTGTGCGGATGGGCAGGCTGGGAATTTCGAACAGGCCCATGAAATTGGCCGTGATCAGCACTGCCAGCACCAGCAAGGCGGCAACCACCAGCGGCTCCTGCAACTGGAACGCCCAGCCGATCTGCGCGCCGCCGGTCCGCAGCGCAAGCATCAGCGCACCCAGCGCAAGGCAGGCAAGGATGACGCCTGCGGTATAGGCCAGCCCCTCGATCCGCGCCTGCCGCTCCTCACCGCCGGCGCGGGCCAGCGTTAGTGCCTTCAGGCTGAGGATGGGAAAGACACATGGCATCAGGTTCAGCAGCAGCCCGCCAAGCAGCGCGCCGCCCAGCAAGACGAGCAGCGGTGTCTCCACGGCGCGCGGACCAATGCGCTCACCACCTGTCGGAACATCGCCCGGCACGGCATCGAACCGCACGCCTTCGCCTGCATCGGCAAAGGCCAGAATGCCGCTCAACCCGTCAGGCTGGTTGCGCAGGCCGCCACGCGGGATTTGCGCCACCAGCATGTCCCCATCGCGGGTGAAGGTCTGCATGGCAGCGTAATCGATCACGTCCTTCTGCTCGATGAAGATATGCGGATCGGCAAGATCGAGGCTGGCAGGCAGCGGAATGGCGACACGCAGGGCATCGTCGGTAATTTCGTATCGCGCGGCGCTGTCGATCAGGGGCGGAATGGCGGCGCGGTGATCGTCGAACTGCGTGGCGAGTTGCGGTGACGCCTGGGGGAACCGCAGGGTCAGCGTGGCGCGTTCGGGCACGCAGAGCCGGTCCGAACAGGCAAGCCACTGCGCGTCCACGGTGATGGGTGCGATATTAGCAACGGCAGCGGTCTCGGGCACCTCGATCGGCACCAGCACAGCGTAGGGATCCTTGTAGACGTGGTTTATCAGGCCCAGCAGTTCCAGTTCCTGCGGCACCGGATATTGCGGTTCGCCCGCCTCCCAGCCATCGGGCAATTGCCAATCCAGCCGCATCCCCTCGCCCGCATCGCCGGGGTTGGCCCAGTATCCGTGCCAGCCCTCCTGCGGGCGGAAACGCAGTGCCACCGTCAACGTTTCTCCGGGAACGGGTGCGCTTTCGGCCACCAGATCGGCGGCGATGTAGTTCTCCCGCTGCGCAGACGCGGGCGCGGCAAGCATCGCGGCCAGCAGCACGCCAAGGCCGAATAGATACCGGAAATAGTTCAGGGTGCTTGCCTGCATATCGCGGGACAACTAGGAGCGGATGTCATGGCGGACAAGTTGAATCCAAGGCGCGATCTCCTCATTCTCGGCGGCGGCCTCGTCGGCATGACGCTGGCCCTTGCAGCCGCGAAGAAGGGCATGTCCAGCCACGTGGTGGACCGGGCGGACCCGGCGGAGCTGACGGCGGAGGGGTTCGACACTCGCGCCTCGGCCATTTCCACCGCCAGCTGGAACCTGTTTACCAACATCGGCCTTGCCGACGCGCTGGAGCCTTTCGGATGCGCCATATCCTCCATCGCCGTGACCGACGGGATGAAGCCGGGCCGGATCGATTTCCAGCCCGAAGCGCACGAGGGCACGCTGGGCCGCATGTTCCCCAACCGGCAACTGCGCCTGACCCTGTTCGAAGCGGCGAAGGACGAGCCGCTGATCACCTGGCATTCCAAGGCCAATGTCGTCGATCGCCAGCGCGGGGAGCACGGCGTTTCGGCCACGCTGGCCAACGGCACCGTGCTGGAAGCCAGCCTGATGTGCGCCGCCGAGGGGCGCGGATCGCCCACGCGCGAGGAAGCGGGCTTCACCATGGCGCAGTGGGATTATCGCCACCGCGCGATCATCGCCGGCCTGACGCATGAAAAGCCGCATGGCGGGGTGGCGTGGGAAATATTCTATCCCGATGGCCCCTTCGCCCTGCTGCCCCTGCTGGACGATGATCAGGGCCGCCACCGGTCTGCGCTGGTGTGGACGGTGGACGAGAAGGACGCAGCCGGCACGCTGGCGCTGGGAGACCGCGCCTTCCACCACGAGATCGCCAAGCGAATGCACGGCATCTTTGGCGAGATTACCGTCCAGGGGCAGCGATCATCCTATCCGCTGGGCTTCCAGCACACGGCACAAATCGTCGATCACCGCCTGGCGCTGGTGGGCGATGCCGCGCACGGAATGCATCCGATTGCGGGACAGGGCCTCAACCTTGGCCTGCGAGACGTGGGCGCGCTGGTGGACGTGCTGGCCGAAGGGATGCGGCTGGGTCTGGAACCGGGCGATGCGCAGATGCTGAAGCGTTACGAGGAATGGCGCGCGATGGATTCCCTGATGGTGATGGGCGCCACCGACACCCTCACCCGCCTGTTCGGCGTGCCGGGCAAGCTGGCCAGCGCCGTGCGCCGTTTCGGCATGGCAGGCGTGCAGCGCACGCCGGTGCTGAAAGACTGGTTCATGGACGAGGCCCGCGGCATGAGCGGCGACCTGCCCGAACTACTGAAGGGTTGAGCATCACTGTTTTCGGAGAAGCAGTCGTAAGTCTGCTTTTCCTTTAAATTTGCTTGGTGCGGAATGGCCGGGATTGGGTGGAAAGCTGACAATGCTCGTATCTTGGCGTTGAAACTAGGCCTCACGGTGATATGCCAGTCCAATGGAAACGGAAGAACCGAAAAAGTCGAAGCCGACCGTTCGTAAGCGGGCCGAAGCAATCAAGCCATTCATCTGCAAGAACCTGATTGCCGTAATCGAAAATCCCTCGGACATTCAAAATATCGGGACGGTAATTCGCAATGTGAACGCGCTGGGGGTCGAGAAGGTCTATGTCGTCGATCCTCGAAAGGCGCTGCCTGATGACTGGCAAGAGATGCGTGAACGCAAGTCATTGGCACGGACTTCTGTTTCAGCCGTGAAATGGAGCTTTGTGAAGAGGTTCGATAGCACCGACGATTGCTTTGAACATTTGGAGAAGAACAACTTCCATTCGGTAGTCACATCTCCTCACATCAAGGGCCAAAGGAATGACTGGCTCCACGAAGCAGACTTTACCGAACACACGAAACTGGCCGTGTGGTTTGGAAATGAAAAATGCGGGATCAGCGACGGCGCAGTTGAACGCAGCAATGCTTGCATTGCCATACCAATGTTTGGGATGATCGAGAGCCTCAACCTCGGCACGCAAGGGCAGGAGGAAAGGGAAACGCGCTGACCCTTTGCCTACCGTCATGGCCAAAGAAACTGATTGACCGGATTCAAGGGGTCGTTAGCCGACAGGCTGCTCTTGTTTGAAAAACCCGGATTGCTGCCAGTCCGCTTTCAGGCGGCAAGGAAGGCTTGCCGAATGTCCGATCCGGGATGCTAAGCTGCCGTTTTGAAATCGTCGGATCAGATCTGGCTAGGGTCTGGTATCGCGCCAGTCTCTAATCAGCCAAATTATCCCGTATCCAATCAGAGCACCAATTGACGGAGGGATCGGACCGAAAACAAAGTCTAGCCCGCTGGTCGACCTAATCAGTTCAGGATGCTGACCCTGCCACCACGAGATGTAAGCAATGGCCGCTAACGGCACCGCCGCCAAAATAAAGCAGCCCAAACGCCTCTGACCAAGCAGAATGCCAACTACCAGTCCAGCAGCGAGGCCGATCAAGAAAAATGTAAGTGGCACATGGTTTTCTAAGCGCAGACCCCGACCTCCGCAATTGGGTCGTTAGCTGAATTTCCGCTAGTGGAAAAAAGCTTGAAAAACGACCACCGAACGCCGTGCCCGGATCGCCCGAAAGCTAATCCACACCCTGCCGTGCGGGCAGTGCCGGGCTCAATTGCTGCACCGTCTGGCCCTGCGCGTCGGCCAGTCCGCGCGGGTCGAGAACGGCGGCGGTTTCCAGCGTTTCCAGCGCGCGCTGGGCGGCGGCGAACCTTTCCGCGTCGGCAATCCAGCTCTCCGCCTCCACCGCATTGGGCATGCCGCGCACTTCCTGCACGGCGGCCTCGGTCCTGCCGCTTTCCAGGAACAGGCGCGCGCGTTCCATCCGGCGTTCCGTCAGCGGAGAGGGAGTATCTTCGCGGCGCACGACAAACAGCGAGGAAAGCTCGCGGCTCAGCATCTCGAACACGCCTTCACCCTCGGGCGCATCGCCCAGTATCGGGGCAAGCCCATCCAGCCGCGCCACCAGCCGATCCAGCGTGACAGGTTCCTGCGCGGCCTCGATCACGGTCTGAACCGCGTTGGGCCGCGCCTCACCAAAACGCAGGCGCAACTGGTCTGCCAGATAGCCCAGCGGCGCGCCGCGTTCGATGGCGCGGCGGCTGGCGAAGGCGATCAGCAGCCCTTCGGCGCGCGCGGCATTGCCGGCGGCGGCCTGTGACTGGAGATCGAGGCGGGTCAGGCGCTGCTCCATCGCGGCAACGCGGCTGTCGAGGCCGCCCTGCTGTTCCACCACCTCTTCCACCCGCTGCACCGCCTGGCGGGCATCGCTGGCCGTGGCAGCGGCGCTTTGCGTGGCGCTGGGCGTCGGTTCCGGTGCGTCGATACCATCGCCCGCCAGCGTGCCGACACCGTCGGCAGGGGAAGTCGCCGCAGCGCCATCCTCGCTGCGCACGTTGAACAGATTGCCGAGGCCAAGATCGCTGCCGCGTGTGAAATAGGCGGTAAGGATGATGCCCAGCACGAAGGCCAGCGCCAGCGCGAGAACAGCCGTGCGCAAGGGGATGCTGCGCTTGGGCGTCTCGGCCCGGGCAAAATCGTAGCTCTGATCCATATTTTCCTTCAGGCACTTCCCGCAGGCTTCATACAGCCCGTCTTTTTCAAGCGCACCGCGTTAATGGCACATGTCTCGCGCCAAGGCCAACAGGCTATCGTCATCGGGTTGTGGAGCGCTTTGGACGGCCGCCCAGCCCTTGCCCGCTGCCGTGGCAACGCGCGGGCCGATGCATGCGAGGTGGATGGCGGCCCTGTCCAGCCCAATACGGTCAATCTCGATGCCGAAATGCCGCGCCGCCGCCGCGCTGTGCAGCAGCACGCAAGGGGTGCCGGTGCGAAGGCCGATCTGCGCGCTGCCGGTAATGGGCAGCGCCCGCAATTCATACACCTCGCGCCGGGTAATGGTGTGCTGGCCGGGATCGAGGTCCACCGTCTCCACACCGCCAAGCCGCAGGTAGCGGGTTGACGTATCGTTATCGTCCAGCACCGATTGCAAGCCGCCCTCGCCCACGCGGTCCACCGTGAAACCGGCTTCGCGTGCGGCCTGCGCGGTGGCTTTTCCCACGGCATGAACGGGCAACTGCCGGTATTGCTCCAGCTGCTTCCCGCCGCGCCGCATGGCATTGGCGCTGCCGATCAGCAGGGCATCGAAATCGCCGGGTGCGGGCGCATCCCACGCGCGGTGCATCACCTCGAAAAGCGGAAGGCCGATGGCGGCAAGGCCCATTTCCCGCGCCGATTGCAGCGTGGATTGCAGGCCCGGCTCGGGCCGGATCACGAACAGCATTGCAGGGTTTATCCTTTCACGCTGTCGAACAGCGCCGTGATACCGGAGCCTGCCCGCTTCAGCAGGTCGCGGGCCAGCCTTGCCGGTGCCTCAGCATCATCGGCAGGGAATGTGGCTTGCCCCTCCACCCGTTCCTGCCCGGCGGAGCTGAACAGGGCCGCGCGCATGGAAAGCTGGCCGTCATCATATTCACAGCGCACCGCGATGGGAGAATGGCAATTGCCTCCCAGCGCCAGCAGTAGTGCGCGCTCCGCCATCACCTCTGCCTGGCTTGGCGCGTGGTTCAGGACGCTCAGCAGTTCGCGCGCCCGCGCATCATCGGCGCGGCATTCGATAGCGATGGCGCCTTGTGCCGGGGCGGGCAGCCAGTCCTCCGGGTCCAGCGGGGTGCCGACATTGTCCTGCCCCAGCCGCGAAAGGCCTGCTGCGGCAAGGAAAGTCGCGTCCGCCTCCCCTGCCTCAAGCTTGCCCAGACGGGTGGCGACATTGCCGCGAAAGGTGACGACGCGGCAATCGGGCCGCTGGTGCAGTGCCTGCGCGGCGCGGCGCGGGGCGCTGGTGCCGATGACGGCGCCTTTCGGCAGGTCTGCCATACTGGCTGCACCGATCAGGCGGTCCCTCTTGTCCGCGCGCGGCAGGATGGCGATGAGGGTGAAGGCATCGGGGCGGATCGTTTCCACGTCCTTCAGCGAGTGAACGGATGCGTCGATCTCGCCATTGCCCAGCCACACGTCCAGTTCCTTGGTCCACAGCGCCTTGCCGCCGATTTCGGCCAGGGGGCGATCCTGGATCTTGTCGCCGCTGGCCTCCACCGGCACCAGTTCTACCACGTTGCTGTCCCAGCCATGGGCCGCGCACAGCCGCGCGCGCGCCTCCTCTGCCTGCGCCATTGCCAGCGGCGAGCGCCGCGTTCCGAGCTTCAAGAGTGGTTGCTGTGTCATGCGTTCGCTTGCCCTAGCGGCGCGAAAGTCTAAGGGGAAGCGGGATGACACTGGTTCTCGGGATCGAAAGCAGCTGCGACGAAACGGCAGCGGCGCTGGTGACGGACGGGCGGGAAATTCTCGCGCAGGCCATCGCCAGCCAGGAGGCGGAGCACGCGCCCTATGGCGGCGTGGTGCCGGAGATCGCCGCACGCGCCCATGCGGAGCGGCTGGCCCCGCTGATAGAGCGCGTCTTGTCCGAGGCGGGAAAATCGCTGGACGATTGCGATGCCATCGCCGCCACCGCCGGCCCCGGCCTTATCGGCGGAGTGATGGTGGGCCTGGTCACGGCAAAGGCGCTGGCGATGGCCAGCGGCAAGCCGCTGATGGCGGTGAACCACTTGGAAGGCCACGCCCTCTCGCCCCGGCTGGCCGATGCTTCGCTGCAATATCCCTATGCCCTGCTGCTGGTGAGCGGTGGACACTGCCAGATCCTGCGGGTGGAAGGCGTAGGCAAGTACCAGCGCCACGCCACCACGATAGACGATGCGCTGGGAGAGGCTTTCGACAAGACCGCCAAGATCCTTGGCCTTGGCTATCCCGGCGGCCCGGCGGTGGAGAAACTGGCGCGCAAGGGCGATCCTGCCGCCGTGCCCCTGCCCCGCCCGCTGATGCGCAGCAAGGAACCCCATTTCAGCTTTGCCGGCCTCAAGAGCGCGGTGCTACGGGCGCATGATACAGGCGAACATGCCGACGCGGATATTGCCGCCAGCTTCCAGCAGGCCGCACTCGACTGCATCCTGGATCGTACCAGCAGCGCCTTGGCAGCCATGCAGCCCGTCACCGCGCTGGTGGTGGCAGGCGGCGTGGCGGCCAACCAGACGATCCGCGCCGGATTGCAGAATCTGGCGACAGAAAACGGACTGGCATTCACTGCACCGCCATTACCGCTATGTACCGATAACGCCGCGATGATCGCCTGGGCAGGCGTGGAGCGCATGGCCGCAGGTTTCGGGCCTGATCCGCTGGATCTGAAAGCGCGGCCACGCTGGCCGCTGGATCCGCAAGCAGAGCCCGCGAGAGGGGCAGGAGTGAAAGCATGAGCCAGATCGGCGTTGTAGGAGCAGGTGCGTGGGGAACCGCGCTGGCGCAGATGCTGGCCAGCGACGGGCGCGAAGTCATGCTCTGGGCGCTGGACGACGGGCTGGCCGATGCGATCAACGAAACGCGGTGCAACGCGCTGTACCTGCCATCCGCCACCCTGGCCCCGACCATACGTGCCACCGGCAAACTTGGCGACATGGCCTCCTGCGAAATCCTGCTGATGGTGACCCCCGCGCAGCATCTTGGCAGCGTGTTGGGACAAATGGACAGGTTCCCGCAGGATCTGGTCCTGTGTTCCAAGGGGATCGAGCAAAGCAGCGGACGGATGATGAACGACGTGGCGCACGAAGCCGCGCCGGGCGCCGACATCGCGGTTCTTTCAGGCCCCACCTTCGCGCATGAAGTGGCGGATGGATTGCCCGCGGCCGTGACACTCGCGTGTGGCGGTGGCGATGCGCAGTGGGAACGGCTTTCCCCGAAAATCGCGCGCCCTGCTTTCCGCCCCTACTTCTCCGACGATGTCGCCGGCGCAGAAATCGGCGGCGCGGTGAAGAACGTGCTGGCGATTGCCTGCGGCGTGGTGGATGGCCTTGGCCTTGGCCAGAACGCTCGCAGCGCGCTGATTACCCGCGGCTTTACAGAGATGCTGCGTTTCGGCGTGGCGCTGGGCGGTCAGGCGGAAACGCTGAACGGCCTTTGCGGCCTGGGCGACCTGGTGCTGACCTGCTCCTCCACCTCCAGCCGCAATTTCTCCCTCGGCAAGGCGCTGGGCCAGGGGATGAGCGCGCAGGAGGCGCTGGCCGACAAGCGCACCGTGGCAGAAGGCGCGCATACCGCTCCGGTGCTGCGCGATCTGGCGCGCCAGCACGGGGTTTCCATGCCCATCACGGATGCCGTGAATGCCCTGCTGGAAGGCGAGGCTGCAAAGGACGTTGTGCAAACCCTTCTCGCCCGCCCGCTGAAGGCCGAGGGGCATCACGCTTGAGCACGTCTGACGCGAAGACGGAGGAAGCCGAGAAGCCGGGCGGCGACATAGCCGCGCTGGCCAGGGGCGGTCGCACGAATGTCTTCGGCTTCGTGCTGCGCCTGCTTGCGCGCCTGCCGTTCCTGTTCATAGCGGGCCAGTTATACGGCGCAGAAGCGCTTGGCGTCTATGCCTACGCGCTGCTGGTGGTGGAACTGACCGCGCTGGTGTGCTCCATCGGAGAAAAGCGCGGGCTGGCCCAACGCCTGCGCGAAGGTGACGAGAACCCTACGAACCTGATTGCGGATTCCATGCTGGTCGCGCTGGTGCTGTCCTGCATCATGGCGGCGGTCTTTTTCATCTGGCCCACGCCGCTGTTCCCCAATGGCATGTCGAGCGACCTCGATCGCTGGATCGTGCTGGCCATTCCGGGCTACGCGCTGACGGAGATCGTGCTGGCCGCACAGGCGTACAAATACGATATCGGCACCACTGTGCGCGCCCGCGCCGTGGTGGAACCGTGGACGATCTCCATTCTTGCAGGTGCGTTCTGGTTCGTGCCCGCCATCGGCAATGCCGGGCTGACGATGGCCTATCTATTGTCCATATTCGCCGGACTTGCCACCGCGCTGTTCCCCTTCTTCAAGACTTACGGCCTGCCGCAAGGCTGGGTGCCGCATCCCGCGCGCATTATCCCGATGGTAACGCGCGCCCTGCCGCTGGCGGTGACCGATGCGATCGAATGGGGCACGCGGCGAGTGGACCTGCTGATACTTGGCTGGTTTGCCGGGCCGGTGGCGCTGGGCATCTACTGGATGGCCCAGCAGGTCGCCAGCCTGCCGCAGAAGCTGAAGACGAGTTTCGAGCCAATCCTTGGCCCGGTGATTACCGCCAAGCTGAAGGAGAAGGATTACGCCGCCATTGCCCGGCAGGTGTGCCAGGTGGGCTTCTGGATCGTGGCTGCCCAGGCGGGCATCGCGCTGGCACTGGGCATACCCGGGGAGGCGCTGATGGGCCTGATGGGCGATGCAGGCGAATTCGTGCCTGGCACGCCTGCCCTCGCCTTCCTGCTGGCTGCCGAAGTGGTAGCAGCCACCGCCGTGGTTTCCGAAGCGGCACTGATCTACGTGGCGCGGGTGCGCAACCTCTGGGTGTCCATCGCCACCCTTGGCCTGCAGGCAGCGCTGACCGTGGCAGCCATGCTGCTGATCGACACGTTGAACTTCGCCGATCCGCAGCGGGCCGATATCTGGCGCGCGGCAGCAGCGGCGGGCGCGCTGATGCTGTCTTTGGGCGTGGCATCGGTGGTGAAGGCATTGATGCTCGGCAGGATCCTTGGCCATTCGATCAACAACTGGCGCTGGGCGCTGGTGTGGGCGGCAGCGGCTGCCGTGGTGGTGGGACAGATCGCCATCCTCCTGCCGGAATGGGCCGAACTGGCGCTGGGCATCCCCGCGATCATTGGTGTCTACGGCTACATCATCTGGACGCGCGGCTTCGGGCCGGAAGACCGCGTGCTGTTCAGCAAGAAGCCGAAGCCCGTGGACGACGAATATCCGGTGAGAGAGACGCCCCCACTCTAGGGTTGCCGACCCTCGGAAACTTCGGGTTTGACGATTGGGGCACAACGAGGCACGCCCTCCCCAATCCTGCCTTATTCTCGCCACAATTCACACGCGGTTAATGTTGTAACATCTCTTATCCTCCTGTCGGCACAGCTTGCTCGACAACAACAGGGGAGAGATTTTATGACCAAGTTTACCCGTATGACCGCCCTTTCAGGCACCGCGTCCGCCGCGGCCATGCTGCTTGCCCTGTCCGCCTGCGCGCCGGGTGACGAGCGCGCGCAATCGGAACGCGTTACCAGCGTCGATATTGCCGAAGCGCCGATGAGCGCCGTTTACGAAGAGATGGCGGATGCGCAATATTCCGTCGCCCCGGCGCAGATGTTGCCACAATACGAGAACCGCGAGCGGTATGACGGGCAGGAGGTATCGCCCGTGCGCCTGGTGGCCGAGGCTCCTGTCTCCACGTTCTCCGTCGATGTCGACACCGGCGCCTACGCCAATGTTCGCCGCTTCCTCTCGCAAGGCCAGTTGCCGCCGCAGGACGCTGTACGCACGGAAGAGCTGATCAACTATTTCCGCTACGACTACCCCGCCCCGCAGGGCCGTTCGCAGCCCTTCTCCGTCACGACGGACATGGCGGTAACACCGTGGAACCCCGAAACGCGGCTGCTGCGCGTCGGCCTTCGCGGGTATGATTTGCCACGCGAGAACCGTCCTCCTGCCAATCTGGTGTTCTTGCTGGATGTGTCGGGCAGCATGGACGATCCTGACAAGCTGCCACTGGTGAAAACCGCCATGCGCCAGCTGGCCGGAGAAATGGGCAGGCAGGACCGCGTTTCCATCGTGGTGTATGCGGGCGCCACTGGCGTGGTGCTGGAACCTACGAATAACGCCGCCGCCATCCGCCGCGCCCTGGGCCAGCTTCAGGCTGGTGGCTCCACCGCCGGTGCAGCAGGGCTGCAACTCGCCTATGACAAGGCGCGCGAAAGCTTCATCGAAGGCGGCGTGAACCGCGTGATCCTGGCGACGGACGGTGATTTCAACGTGGGGCTTTCCGATCAGGATGCGCTGGTGGAAATGATCGAGCGGCAGCGCGATTCCGGCATCACCCTAACCACCCTTGGCTTTGGCACCGGCAATTACAACGAAGCGATGATGGAGCAGATCGCCGATCACGGTAACGGCAATTACGCCTATATCGACAGCGCGATGGAGGCCCGCAAGGTGCTGTCCGACGAGATGACATCCACCCTCTTCACCATAGCGCAGGACGTGAAGATCCAGGTCGAGTTCAATCCCGCGCATGTCTCCCAATACCGACTGATCGGTTACGAGAACCGCGCCCTGCGGGAAGAGGATTTCGATAACGACGCGGTGGATGCCGGCGATATTGGCGCAGGCCACCAGGTCACCGCGCTGTATGAAATCGTGCCTGCCGGGGGAAATGGCTGGCTGCGCCCCCGCCGCTACGAAGGCAATAATACACAAGGCAGTTCCGTAATGCGCGAAGGAGGTTCCGGCGACGAGGCGGCTTTCGTGCAGCTTCGCTACAAGCTGCCGGGCCAGGATCGCTCGCGGCTGATCCAGCGCGCCGTTTCCTCGCAGGTGCTGGCTTCCGCCCGCCCGGCACGCGGCGACATGGCGTTTGTCGCCGCGGTTGCCGCCTACGGGCAGGCGCTGCGCGGCGATACGCTGCTCAACGGGTTCGACTTCTCCAATGCCGTCTCGCTGGCAGGCAGGCAAAGCGGTTACTGGCGCGAGGAGTTCCTGAAACTGGCGGAACTGGCAGAAACACTCGACGCAGGTTGATCCGGCACGCTATGGGGCGTGCATGAATTTCCTCAAGAAACCGCAGGTCGCGCTGGTGCTGGGTGTGCTTGCCTGCATTGCCCTTGCCTACACCGTGGGCGGTGCCAGCGGCCCTGCTATCGTAGACCGTCTTTCCGCCCCTGCCGCCGCTGCCATCCAGCAGGCGGGCGGCGATGGGGTGGAGGCCCAGTTCCGCTCCCCCAACGGCTGGCCCAGCCGCCATCCGGTGCTGACAGGCGCGGAAAACCTCGACACCAGCACCCGCTCCAACATCGCCCATGCGGTGGCCGCCCTGCCCGGCGTGGGCGGCATTCGCTGGGCCGATGGCGATCTGATGGTGGAACAGCACTTCAGTCCGCTTCACTGCCAGGAAGACGTGCAAGCCCTGCTGCGGGCACGCACGATCCGGTTCGAGGAAGGCTCCGCCACAATCGACGAGGCCAGCCGCTCCCTGATCGACGAGGTGGCATCGTCCCTGCGCCCATGCCTGGGCGCGGTGATCGAGATCTCCGGCCACACCGACAGGTCCGGCCCCGAGGACATTAACATCGAGCTTTCTACAGAGCGGGCCGATGCCGTCAGGGCTGCACTGATAAACCGCGGCATTCCGGGCGATGTTCTGCGTGTGGAGGGCGAAGGATCGTCACATCCCGTCGAAGGGCTGGAACCGACTGACCCCGCCAATCGTCGAATTGAATTCGCGGTCATTTCGACCGAGCCGCTTTTGCCGACCCCGGTGGATACGCCCGCCCCGCGCTGACTTATGAAGGTCACGACGCGGGATTTGCCCGAATCGTGTAACCTGCTGCTAAGGAGCCGAAATGCCGATCTGGAAGGAAGTGCTGGTGTTGATGCTGCTCGCTTATGCGGTGGGCCTTGGCATCGGCTGGGCCATCTGGGGCCGCGACACGTGATTTTTCGGAGAATGGAATATGGCTGAATTGTTGCAGGCGAACTGGATCCTCGTCGTCATCGCCCTGGTGATCGGGCTGCTGGTTGCATGGTGGATCTTCGTCGCGTCCCGCCGCACGAAGGTGGAGGTGGAGCACAAGGAAGACGACAGCGACAACATTGCCAAACGCAACCACGCGCTGATCGATGCTCCACCCGCCGCGCAGAAGGATGATGGCATGCCAGCCACGGCCGCCACCGACGCGCAGGATGCAGAGGCCGCACGCACCGCCGCCTCGCCCGGCGCGACATCGGCCGCAGCCAACGCCGATTCCACCGCCGCCTCCCCGCTGGGAACCGATGCCGAAACAGGCGACGGCGTACCCATGCGTGAAGCGATGAAGGAAATGGACACGCAGGAGCATGGCGAGGCGCCCTCCCCCGCGCCAGCACAAGCGACACCGGCTCCAACGCCCGCTCCGGCACCAGCCCCGGCTCCCACTCCTGCGCCAGCGCCTGCTGCGACACCTGCTACGGCACCCGCGTCCACGACTGCGGATGCATCCGATGACCTTCGCCGCATCAAGGGCGTCGGGCCGAAGCTTGTCACGATGCTGCACGAACAAGGCGTCACATCTTTTGCCCAGATTGCCGCATGGAACGATGCCGACATCGATCGCGTCGATGCCGCTCTAGGCCGCTTCCAGGGCCGCATCCGCCGCGATAGCTGGGTGGAACAGGCCAGTCTGCTGCAAAGCGGAGACACGGCTGCCTACGAGGCGAAATTCGGCCGCACCTCCTAGGTCGGGAACCCTTTGGAACCCCCGGGCGTAGTGATGAAGTCGCGATTTTGCGCGATCTTCTTTATTGAGGTTTCCCATGGCAAGTCAGGCAGCAGCAGATCAGCAGCAATCCACGGTGCTGGTTGTCGAGGACGAAGTCATCATCGCGCTCGACCTGTCCGAAACCGTGCGAGACATGGGTTTCCGCGTGGAAGGCCCATATGCAATGCGCGATCATGCGATGATCGCCATCGATCAGGAAATGCCCGATTTCGCTATTCTTGACGTGATGACCGGCGATGGCGAGGTTTACCCACTTGCCGATGCCCTTACCAAGGCCGGCGTGCCGATCATCTTTCATTCCGGCCACTGCACGAAGAGCGAGCTGGCAAGGCGTTATCCCAATGCGCAGGCCGCCGAGAAGCCGTGTCCGCCCGACAAGCTGATGGCACTGATCGCGGAGGCGAACAGGAAGGCGCATTGATCCCGCTCTCCTTGCCGTGCCGCTTCTGAGCAACTAGGGCGGTTACAAAGGAGACTATTTGCGATGGCCGACATGGTGCCCTTCGACTGGGCCGATCCCTTCAATCTCGACGATCAGCTTTCCGAAGACGAGCGGATGGTGCGCGATGCCGCGCATTCCTTCGCGCAAGGAACCTTGCAACCACGCGTCTCCGACGATTTTTCCCGCGAGAACGACGCCAGCGAGCTCTTCCCCCTGATGGGGCAGGCAGGCATGCTGGGCGTTACCATTCCCGAGGAATTCGGCGGATCGGGCGCAAGCTACGTCGCCTATGGCCTGGTCGCGCGCGAGATAGAGCGCGTGGATAGCGGCTATCGCTCAATGGCCAGCGTGCAATCCAGCCTGGTAATGTATCCCATCCACGCATACGGCACGGACGAACAGCGCGCGAAATATCTCCCCGGACTCGCCTCGGGCGAATTGATCGGCTGTTTCGGCCTGACCGAACCCGATGCAGGGTCCGACCCCGCCGGAATGCGCACCTATGCGAAGAAGGATGGCGACGGCTATTCTCTCTCCGGCGCGAAAACCTGGATTTCCAACTCGCCTTTCTCCGATGTCTTCGTGGTTTGGGCCAAGTCCGAAGCCCATGGTGACAAGGTTCGCGGTTTCGTGCTGGAAAAGGGCATGAAGGGTCTGGAAGCGCCCAAGATCGGCGGCAAGCTGTCGCTTCGCGCCAGCACCACCGGCATGATCCAGATGGACGAGGTGAAGCTGCCTGCCGACGCGTTGCTACCCAATGTCGAAGGGATCAAGGGGCCGTTCGGCTGCCTTAACCGTGCACGGTACGGCATTTCCTGGGGCAGCATGGGAGCAGCAGAGTTCTGCTATCACGCCGCACGCCAGTATGGTCTGGATCGCGAACAGTTCGGCGTGCCTCTGGCATCCAAGCAATTGTTCCAGCTGAAACTGGCCGACATGGTGACGGAGATCTCGCTGGGCCTCCAGGCCAGCCTGCGCGTCGGGCGGCTGATGGACGAGGGGCGTTTCGCTCCTGAAATGATTTCCATCGTGAAGCGGAATAATGTTGGCAAGGCGCTGAACATCGCACGCGCGGCGCGCGACATGCACGGCGGCAACGGCATTTCAGAGGAGTACCAGGTGATGCGTCACATGGTGAACCTGGAGACTGTAAATACCTATGAAGGCACGCATGACGTCCATGCGCTGATCCTGGGCCGGGCGATCACCGGCCTCTCTGCCTTCTGATCTTTGCCAGCGAAGGACTTCGGATGCCGCATCCGGGCCATGTGGACTTTATGCAACAGTCCCGAATCCTTCGCGCAATCCGGTAACAAAAGCACGGAACAAAGAATCGGATACTACATTAGGGTGGGGACGCGGGAGGGAACCTCCTGCAGGTCGTAATGAGGATTACTATGAAAAAACTTCTGATCAGCGCTTCGCTGGTGGCGCTTGCCTTCCCGGCAGCGGCCCATGCACAGGCCTATATCGGTGTCAGCGGCGGTGTCGTCGCTAACGAAGATGCCGATAACGAGGGCGATTTCCGCACCACCGTTCCTGCGAACGGTGCCCTTCCCGCAATTCAGTCCGGCACGGAATTCGAGTTCGAAACCAACACGGGTCTCGGCTGGACGGCCGGCGCACAGCTCGGTTACGCTTTCGACAACGGTTTCCGTCTCGAACTGGACGGCAACTACCAGTCGGTTCAGATCGACAGCCACCAGGGCTTCATCCTGGGCGGCAACAACATTGACGGTCTCGACGTCGGCAGCGCGGTTCTGCGTGGCAGCCCGTCGGGCACCACTGTCGGCGAATTCCTGGCTGACGGCCAGGGCGATGTCGAAAGCTACGGCGTTTACCTGAACGCTCTCTATGACTTCCAGCTCGGCGCGATCGAGCCCTACCTCGGCGTTGGTGCCGGTATCCACGTCGTTGACCTGGATTACCTCCCCAGCGACGTGCGTCTGGTGAACGATGCCGATCCGACCTGGGCTTACCAGGGTATCGCCGGTGTTTCGGGCAACCTGTCCGAAAACGTGCAGCTGTTTGCCGAATACAAGTATCGTCGTTTCTTCAACGAGCCTGACTTCATCGTGTCCAGCGTGCTGCCGGTTGGCATCACGACGGATTTCGCGCAGCACACGGGCGTCCTCGGTCTGCGGTTCATGCTGGGTGGCGAAGAAATGGCACCGCCGGCTCCTCCTCCTCCCCCGCCGCCGCCGCCGCCGCCTCCTCCTCCGCCCCCGCCTCCGCCGCCGCCGCCTCCGCCGGCTCCGGTTTGTGAGCAGGGCCCCTACATCGTGTTCTTCGATTGGGACGAGTCCACCATCACTCCGGAAGCTGCCACCGTGCTCAACAGCGCGATCACGGCTTACGGCGATTGCGGTTCCGCCGCGATCATGCTGGCTGGCCACACCGACACCTCGGGCACGCAGACCTACAACATGGGTCTGGCTGAGCGTCGCAACGACTCGGTTCAGGAATACCTGACCGGCCGCGGCGTCCCGATGTCACGCATCTCCAGCGAAGCCTTCGGCGAGAACGACCTGCGCGTTCCCACTGCCGACGGTGTGCGCGAACTGCAGAACCGTCGCGTGGAAATCACCTACGGTCCGGGTTCGGGCATGTAAGCGAACACGCTTCAAGCGAATACAGGAAGGGCCGGAGGAGCGATCCTCCGGCCCTTTTTGCTTGTCTGACGGGTATGGAAAATGACAGTGCGGTTTCGTGACAGCGCCGGTTCATGGCCGGCGTGCCAAACGATCCCGCACAGCCTACCGCAGAAAGCCTGCCCATCCCCCCTCAGCCATCCGAAACCAGCCCCTATTCGCCGTGGCAGCGCCTGACATCCGCCATGCCGCGCGATGCCATGCGCCGCGGCGGCGGGTTCGCACTGGCGATTGGCATCGAGTTGTTGATCATCGCCCTTTTGCTCACCCTGGGAATGGGCGTGCAGGACGATGTGCGCGAATACGTGCCGATCACCAGCTTCGATGTGGGTGAACCTCCCGCACCGCAAGCGGAGGAGGAGCCGGAGGACGCCAGCGAACCCGAAGCCGCCGCGCAGTCCGCACCTGACACGCCGGCGCAGCCGCAGCAGCAAACGCCGCAGCGGCCCGCGCCTTCCCTGTTGCCCACGCCCTTTACCCTGCCCCAGCAGCGTACCGCGCCGCAACCGGAACCCGCCCCTTCGCCCGCGCCCGCCCCGCAACCCACGGGCCGGATCGGCGCCGTGGTGCGATCGGACAGGGCGGTCGGCCCGGCAGACACCGGCAATCCGCGCGGCGCGGACAGCGAACGGGTGGGAACGGCGCCCGATGGTTCGCCGCTTTATGCAGCGCGCTGGTTTCGTGAACCCAGCTCGGATCAGCTTTCGGGCTATCTTTCCACGGCCAGCGGGCCAGGCTGGGGCCTGATCGCCTGCCGCACGGCCAGGGACTGGCGGGTGGAGGATTGCGAGGTGCTGGGCGAGTATCCGCAGAATTCCGGCATCGGCCGCGCCGTGCAGGCGGCGGCCTGGCAATTCCAGGTGCGCCCGCCACGCCTTGGCGGAGAATACCAGGTCGGCACCTGGGTGCGGATCAGGATCGATTACACCAGCGCGCAGCGCCTGCGTTAGCGCGGGTTCTGGTACGCTAGTCCGCCAGTATCAGCGCATCCAGCGCGATGACGCCTTCACCTTCGGGATAGACGATCACCGGATTGAGATCGACTTCGCGGATGGAGGGGTTGCCCACCATGATCCGGCCCATCGTAACGATCATTTTCGCCAGCGCATCGATATCCAGCGCAGGCGTGCCGCGCCAGCCGGTGAGAAGCGGTGCCTGCTTCAGTTGTAGCAGCCCTTCCTTCACCTGTTCCACGCCAAGATCGGGGGTGAACAGTTTCACGTCCTTCAGGATCTCGGCAGTCACGCCGCCGAAACCGGCCAGCACCACGGGGCCCCATTGCGGATCGTGCTTTGCGCCCACGATCATCTCGGTGCCCATCGTGCCCATCTTTTCCACCAGCACGCCATCCAGGCTGATGCTGGCGTCGTAGGCGGACACATTGCCGTACATCCGACCAAATGCCTCGCGCACGTCCTCTGCCGATCTCAGGTTCAGGATCACGCCGCCAGCGTCGCTCTTGTGGCCAAGCGCGGCGGCCTGCGCCTTCATCACCACCGGATAGCCCAGCGCGTCTGCCGCGCTGGCCGCTTCATCGGCGTTTGCGGCAAAGGTGCTTTGCGGGAACGGCACGCCCAGCGGGCGCAGCAGATCCTTCGCGCGATATTCGGGGATCACGCCGCTTTCGCCGTCGATGCCCTCGATTGTCAGCCCCTCGACGGTGCGGTCCGAAAGGTCACGCTTGGCGAGGTCCGCCAGGCGGGCGATGGCGCGGTAGGCCCGCTCCGTCGAGGGGAAATAGGGAATGCCCACCCTTGCAAGCCCCTCGATATATTTCTCCGGCACGTTCGCGCCTTCATCGACACCGGCAAACACCAGCGGCTTGCCGATATCCCGGCCGTCCAGCACCTTCTGGATGGCAGGGAACTTGATCTCGCTGGTGATGGGATCGGACTGGATGATGGAGGCAACGACGCTGCCGATCCGCTCATCCTCCAGCAGCGCGGTGAGGAGGTTGGTGTAGATCTCCGGCTCGGAAAGGCCGATTGCGGTAATATCGGTGGGGTTGGAGACAGGCACGAAATCCGGCAGTACTTCGCGCAGTTTCGGGCTGTTCTCGTCATTCAGCTCGATCAGGTCGAGGCCAACGTCCTGCGCCAGGTCAAAGGCCAGGCCGCGCAATGCGCCGCTTTCGCCCAGCACCGCCATATTGGCACCCGGCAGCTTGTCGCAGGTGACCGCGATGGTGGCGATGTCACCCAGTTCTTCCAGCGTATCGGCAAAGATGATGCCTTCGCGAACCAGCTTGGCCTTCATCAGTGCATAATTGCCCGCCATCGCGCCCGTGTGGGTGGCGGCGGATTCCTGCGCCTTGTCGCTCTTGCCGGGATGCAGCATCACGATGGGCTTGCCAGCCTCCCGCGCGCGGCGTGCGGCGGCGATGAAAGCCTGCGGTTGGCGAAAATTCTCCACATACATGGCGATGACGTGGGTGGCGGGATCGTCCACCAGCCATTCGACGTAATCCTCCACGCCCGATGCCGCCTCGTTACCGGTGGAAACGGAAGTAGAGACATAGCAGCCGCGCGGGTGAAGCGTGGTGGCCAGCACCGCGGCCAGCGCGCCGGACTGGCTGGCAATGCCCACGGCCCGCGCGCCTTCGGGCGGAGTTTTCATGTTGGTTTCCACGAAGGTGAGCGGAATACGCTCCACGTAATTCGTGCAGCCAAGGCAATTGGGGCCTTCGATGATGATGCCGTGTTCAGCGGCGATGCTGGCAAGCTCGGCCTGGTCCTTCGCGCCTTCCTCTCCCGCTTCGGAGAAGCCGGCGGCGTAGATCACCACGGCGCCGCAGCCGTTCTTCGCCAGATCGCGCACGGTATCCACCACGAAGGGGCGGGGAATGGCCAGCACGGCGCAATCGACACCGGCGGGCAGTTCGTTCACCGACTTGTAGACCTTCAGCCCCTGCAGTTCGTCCCGCTTGGGATTGACCGGATAGATGTCCCCGTCGAATTCATACTGCACGAGGTTGTTCAGCAGCGTGCAGCCCAGCGCACCATGGCGATCGGATGCGCCCACCACCGCCACCGACTTGGGACGCAGCAGGCGATCGATCTGTTTGTTGGTAAAACGGCGGGTGGTCATTTGCATTCCTCTTCCATCTCTCTCACGTGCAAACCCCTCCCACGCTGGGGAGGGGGCAAGGCCCGGTCCAGCAGGGCTCGGCCCGGTTTGCAGCGGGGGGTGGAGCCTGGCCGCAGCGCGGCCCGGTGCCCACCGCTGCCCCTTCCGCACGCGGCGGAAGGGGAACGGTCTATCAGTCGCCTTGCAGCTTGGTCTTGTCAAAAGCGCCAAGGCCGGGCTTGAAGGTCTTCTCGTCAAGGAACTGCTTGGTCGCTTCCTTGCGGGTTTCCCAGCCGCCGAAATCGTTTAGCGCTTCCTGCGCGCGGATCAGGTAATCCTCGGCATTGTCGTAGGTCATCTCGCGCACGCGGCGCACGGCCCACTTGGTGGCGCGCAGGGCCTGGCTGTCCTTCTTCTTCAGAACATCGACCACTTCCTGCACGCGGTCCTTCAGCTTGTCGGCAGGCAGGGATTCGTTCACCATGCCCTTGGCCGCGGCTTCGGGGCCGCAGAGGTTTTCGCCCATCATGGCGTGATACATGGCATCGCGGAAATTCAGCAGCTCTGCCGCCACCTTGGAAGCGCCGCCGCCGGGCAGAATGGCCCAGTTGATTTCCGAAAGACCGAACTGCGCATCGTCGGAGCAATATGCCAGGTCGCAGGCGAACAGCGGGCCGTAGGCGCCGCCAAAGCACCAGCCGTTGATCATGGCGACGGTCGGCTTTTCGTACCAGCGCAGGCGTTCCCACCAGCCGTAGGCCTGGCGCTGGTGTTCACGGGTCTTGTGCAGCCCCTGCTTCTCCGCCTCGCGGAAGTATTCCAGCAGGTCCATGCCGGCCGACCAGGAGCTGCCCTCGCCGGTCAGCACCAGCACCTGCACGTCGTCGCGGAATTCCAGTTCTTCCAGTACCACCAGCATCTGCTTGTTGAGCTTGGGGCTCATGCAGTTGCGTTTGTCGGGGCGATTGAAGGAAACCCATGCAACACCGTCCACGATGTCGTACTTCACGGTTTCTTCCTGCGGACGCGGATCGGGTTGTGACGGGGCTTTGGAACCTTGGGCCATGCTCGGCTCTCCTCTACAGTGACGCGAATCGCGCCAGTCATTGTGATTGTTATTCGCTATAGCGATACGGATTGCTATGTTCAACAACAATCGCTAGGGAGTATTCATGGACGATCCGCTCATCCGATTCCCCGGCTATGCCTTGCGCCGCGCAGCCAATTCCGCAGGCTCCGAACTTTCGGTGCGCCTGGCGGAGTTGGACCTGCGCCAGGCCGATGCCTCTGCCCTGCTGATGATCGATGCGCACCCCGCCATTACCGCAAGCGCGCTGGGCCGGGCGCTGGACATCCAGCGCGCCAACATGGTGCCCTTGCTGAAACGACTCGAATCCGCCGGACTGATCGACAGGCACGCCATCGACGGCAAGTCGCAGGGTCTCGTGTTGACGAAGGACGGTGCCAAGGTAAAGGCGAAGGCGCTTGCCGTGATCGAGGAATTCGAGGCGGAACTGCTATCACGAATACCCGCGCAGCACCGCGCCCACCTCCTGCCCGCGCTGAACGCGCTGTGGATCGACGGCGCGGATGGCTGAAGCGGCATGAACCACAACTTTGCAATCACCCTTCGCATCGCACTGCTTCGCCAAAGCTGGCCCGTGCGATTTCCTTTGTCCGCCGAAAGGCTCTGCTAGGCCAAACCATGCCCCGTACACGACTATACTCGCTTGACGACCTGGATGACATTCCCGGCACCAAGGTATTCCGCGCCCGCGAAAGCCGGCAGGCCTATCACCTGCACAAGTTCTGCATGAGCCTGATGAAGGAAGAGAACCGCAAGGCCTTCAAGGCGGACGAACGCGGCTATCTTGACCGGTACGACATGACGGACGAGCAGAAGGAAGCCGTGCTGGAGCGTAACCTCACCAAGCTGATCGAGCTTGGCGGCAACATGTATTTCCTGGTCAAGATCGCCAGCACCGACGGGTGGAGCGCGCAGAAGGCGGTTTCTTCCATGAGCGGGATGAGCGCCGAAGAATATGCGCAGATGATGCTGGCGGGCGGACGTTCGCCCGAAGGCCTGCGCTCAATAAGGGACAAGAACTGATGGCTCGTATCTCCGGCGGTATCGCCACCAGCCACGTGCCCGCCATCGGCGCGGCATTCGATCTCGGCAAGACCGAGGAGCCGTACTGGAAGCCGATCTTCGAAGGCTATGAATATGTGAAGGAGTGGATCAAGGACAACACGCCCGACGTGGTGATCCTGATCTACAACGATCACGCGTCCTCGCTGATGCTGGACATCGTGCCCACCTTCGCGCTGGGCTTTGCCGAGAAATTCGAGAGTGCCGACGAAGGCTGGGGTCGCCGCCCCGTGCCGGTGGTGGAGAACCACCTCGATCTGGCCGCCCACGTGGCAGAGCAGCTGGTGATCGACGAGTTCGATCTCACCCTGATCAACGAGATGGACGTGGACCACGGCTGCACCGTGCCCCTCTCCCTTGTGTTCGGCGACGTGGAAAAATGGCCTTGCAAGGTGATCCCGCTGGCCGTGAACGTCACGCAATTCCCCACCCCTTCGGGAGAGCGTTGCTGGAAGCTTGGCGAGGCCATCCGCAACGCGGTGAAGACATTCCCCGAGGATCTGAACGTGCAGGTGTGGGGCACCGGCGGCATGAGCCACCAGTTACAGGGCACGCGCGCTGGCCTGATCAACGAGGAATTCGACAAGCGTTTCCTGGAACTGCTGGCGCATGAGCCGGAGGAACTGAAATACATCACCCGCCTAGAATACCTGCGCGAGGCCGGCACCGAGGGGATCGAGATGATCATGTGGCTGATCATGCGCGCAGCCCTTGGCTACGGAGTGGAGGAAAAGCACCGCTTCTACCGCGTACCCGCCAGCAACACCGCCGTGGGACACGTGGTGTACGAGGCGAAGAGTTGATGCGAGGCGTCAGCGTCCTTTTGCTCTTGGTCTTATCCGCGTGCTCCATTGCACACGAAGATGAGCGTAACGAGCTTGTGGTCGTTACGGGCAAACTGGAAAACCTCAGCTACGAATCTGCCGGTATTCCTGACGACGTGATCGGCCACGGCTACATCACAGCGAACTTGTATGTTTCCGAAGTTCATTCAGGATTGGTCGATGCCCAGTTGCTGAGGATCGAGTACTACAATCACACCTATCTTCAGGAGCAGGAAGGTATGACTTTCCGCCTAAAAAGAGTGGACGATGGAACCTATATAGCCTGCGCTAGCGAAGGCAGTTCCGGCTATAAATGCGAAGGTTTAGAGGACGACCAATGACCGATCAACCCACCGCCGCCGATCTTTCCGCCGATATTGCCCGCGTGTTCGAGGCGCAAAAGGCCAACCAGTGGAACGTGAAGGCCAGCGACGCCGCCGCGCGCAAGGCGAAACTGGCGAGGCTGAAGAACGCGGTGGAAGCCCGTGCCGACGAGATCGTCGCCGCCGTGCTGAAGGATACGCGCAAGCCCGAAAGCGAGATCCGCACCACCGAGGTGATGGGCGTGATGGGCAACATCCAGTTCAATATCGACAACCTCGATGAATGGATGCAGCCTGAGGAAGTCACCCCCAGCAACAATCCGAACGACAAGGCGATGATCGTGCCCGAAGCGCGCGGCGTGTGCCTGATCCTCGGCCCGTGGAATTTCCCCATGGGGCTCACCTTCGGCCCCGTGGCGGCAGCCGTTGCTGCGGGCAACACCTGCATGGTGAAGCTGACGGACTTGTGCCCCAATGTGGCAAGAATCGCGAAGGCAATCGTGGACGAAGTGTTCGACGAGAACGAGGTCTGCGTGTTCGAGGGCGATGTTTCCGTGGCGGAGGCTCTGCTGGAACTGCCGTTCAACCACATCTTCTTCACCGGCAGCCCCCGCGTGGGCAAGATCGTGATGGCGGCAGCGGCAAGGCACCTCTCCACCGTCACGCTGGAGCTGGGCGGCAAGAGCCCCGTCATCATCGACCAGGGTGCGGACATTGCACCCGTCGCCGCCGCGCTGGCGGGTGCCAAGCAGTTCAACGGCGGGCAGGCCTGCATCTGCCCCGATTACGTGTTCGTACCCGAAGGGAAGCAGGACGAACTGGTCGAGGGCTTCAAGGCCAACGTGCGCAGCAACCTCTACAGCACCGGCGAGATCGACAAATCGGCCATCGCGCAAATCGTGAACCAGCGCAATTTCGACCGCGTGAGTTCCATGGTGGACGATGCGGTGGACAAGGGCGCAACCATCGCCGTGGGCGGCGAGATGGATGCAGAAGATCTCACCATCCACCCCACCATGCTCACCGATGTCACCCCGCAGATGACGATCATGCAGGACGAGATCTTCGCCCCCGTGCTGCCGGTGATGACATACGACACGCTGGACCAGGTGATCGACTATATCGAGGCGCGGGAGAAGCCGCTGGCGCTCTACATGTTCTCCAACAGCGAGGAAAACATGGAGAAGGTGCTGAAGCGCACCAGTTCAGGCGGCACCACGCTGAACGGCGTGTTCTCGCACTACCTTGAAAACCGGCTGCCCTTCGGCGGCGTGAATGGCAGCGGCATGGGCAGCTATCACGGGGTTTGGGGCTTTCGTGAGTTCAGCCATCACCGCTCCGTCTACAAGCACGTGGCGGCCTGAGGTGCCGGCGGGCGCCCTGCCCCGCCAGACTTGGGCGGATTAACTAGCCTGAGGCGCTCGCACTGTCTGTCCCTCGCGCAAGATCAGCCTTTTACGACCTTCACGCGCGCTTTCAGATCGGTGCGGCAGAAGGCGTGGAGGAAGCAGGTCTGCTCCCCCATATCCAGCGCCGCACGGGCAAAGGTGCTGTCCTCGTCGGAATGCAGGTAGACATGGGTTTCCACGGGGTCGGCCATGCCGGCAGAGCCTGTTTTGCCACTCGCCCCGCCACGCGAAAAATGAATGTCCTGCACGATATTGTAGGCGTCCAGATGCTTCTTCGCGATCTTGGCATAGCGGCCCAGCTGGGTCATGAAACAGAAGCCGATACCGGCGGCCATGTAGCTGATCGCATCGGGCGCGCGGCCTTCCTCGTCGCACAGGAAATGGAAGATGCTGCCATGCGGATTGAACAACTGCTGTTCGACCAGTTTCATGCCGTCTTCGCGAAGAGTGCAGATGCCGCGAATATGCAAGGTCCGGTCCTGCTCCTCCGCCAGTGAGGAGCCTTGGGACGACGTGGCTTCGTCGGTCAATGGGCTGAGATCGCCGCGCCTGATGATGTCTTCCACCGGCAAGGGGTGCACGCCCTCGATCATCCCTTCCGGGTCGGACGGGACATCGCCAGGCACACCTTTGGCCTTGTCGGGGATCACCTGCCGCCCCTTGTGGGTCAGCGTGAACAGCGAATCCTTCTCGCCGCGCATCAGGCCGTTCAGCGGCGATGCGGCAACGGCATCATAGACCAGTGCGCGAAGGGTTTCTGCGTCGCTCTCGCTGTCGATCTGCGCTTCCAGCGCGATGTCCTTCGCACCGCCGGTCATCGTGCCTTTCAGCGCGCTGCCTTTCATGGTGTAGAAATTGTCCTGCACCAGTTTCACGCTGGTGATCGCGATGCCGCGCTGCTGCGCCAGCGCCAGCAGTTCGGTCATATAGCTGGAGACCATGCCGACCGTGAGGAAGCTCAAGGGACACGGCGCCTCGTTGAACCCGTCGAGGTAGGCACCCTCGTCTGACACCACGCGCCACACCTTGTCGCTGTCGGACGATGCAAGCAGCCCTTCCTTCTGCATCACCGATAGCGAGCGGGCGGAAAGGCGCACGGACTGGCCCAGCCTGTCCGTCGGCGGCGTGAGGATGTTTGCGCCGTCATCCACAGGGAAGAATGACGGTCGCCTATCGGCACCCAGGACGTTCTCGTGAGATTTCCCAGCCGTGCTCACTCATCGTCATCCTTGGGCAGCATCGGCGATGGCTTGCCCACGGCAAGGGATGCGTCGGAAAACACGATAGGCGTGCGCAGGCCTTTCAGACCTTCCTCCTCCAGATCCACCACCATGCCGCGCGCCGCAATCTGCGGATCGGTCAGCGCCTGTTTCACGGTGTTGATGGGCCCTGCCGGAATGCCCCTGTTCTCCATCTTGCGCAGCACGTCGTCGCGCGCCATCTCGCCGATGCGCTGGACGATGGAAGCCGACAGCGAAACGCGGTTCTTCACGCGCCGCGTATTCGTGGTCCATTCCTCGCGCAGCGGCAGGTCTATCGCCTCGCTGAAACGCTGGAACTGGCGATCATTGCCCACGGCCACGATCAGCCAGCCATCCTTCGCCTTGAACGCCTCGTAAGGGGCGATGTTGGGATGGGAATTGCCCATGCGTTTCGGGCTGCGGCCCGATGCCAAGAAGTTCATCGCTTGGTTGCCCAGCGTGCCCACCATCACATCGAACAGCGCCATGTCCACCATCTGCCCGCGCCCGGTTGTCTCGCGCTGGTGCAGCGCGGCCTGGATGCCGATCACGGCGTAGAGGCCGGTCATGATATCGGCATAGGCGACGCCCATCTTGGTAGGCGCGCTCTCGGGCGTGCCGGTAAGATCCATGATCCCGCCCATGCCCTGGATGATGAAGTCATACCCGGCGCGGCCCGCGTAAGGGCCATCATGGCCAAAGCCGGTGATGGAGCAGTATACGAGACGCGGGTTCGCGGCTTTCAGGCTGTCGTAATCGAGGCCGAATTTCGCAAGACTGCCGCTTTTGAAATTCTCGATCACCACGTCGGCTTCCGCGATCAGGGCGTGGATCTTCTTCAGGTCGCCCGCGCGGTTGAAATCGGCGACCACGCTTTCCTTCCCGCGATTGGCGGCGTGGAAATAGGCGGCATCCTTGCTGCCGTCGGGCCGGTCGATGAATGGCGGGCCCCAGCGGCGCGTATCGTCGCCCTCGGGGCTTTCCACCTTCACCACCTCTGCCCCCAGATCGGCCAGGGTCTGCCCTGCCCATGGTCCCGCCAGGATGCGGGCAAGTTCGACGACCTTGATGCCGTCCAGCGGCGCGTTCTGGTGAGTATCGCTCATCCGCTCCGCCTAGGCGTTATGCGGCGGCAGGTAAACGCGCGTTTACCTGCCTGCCCCTGACTGCCTATTGCGGCGCGATGTGGAACACCCGCTCCGCATTGCCGTGGCACAGGGCGTGCCGCTCTGCATCGGTGCATTCGAAGCTGTCGATGAAATCCACCGCCGGCTGCATTGGCTGATACGGATAGTCGATCGCCCAGATGACGTTGTCGATCCCCATGCGCGCGATGGCGTAGCGCAGCGCGAGGTGATCCTCCACGCCGCTGGTGGTGAAGACGAAATTGTCGCGGAAATATTCCTCCATGCTGCGCTCGGTCTTCGGCGCGCGGCCCACCTTCTGCGCACGGCTGTTCATGAAATTGATCCGCCAGATGAAGAAGGGCACCATCTCGCCCATGTGGCCGACGCAGATCTTCAGCCTGGGGAAGCGATCGAACACGCCGCTCGCCATCATGCGCAGCATCATGGTGCCCACTTCCACGCCGTAGCCCCACATGGCCGAATCCATCGCGTAATCCTGCAACGGGCCTTTCAGCGAATCAGAAGGTGCGCGTGGATGGATATAGATGCAGGCATCATGCGCCTCTGCCGCTTCGAGAATGGGCCAGAAACGGTAATCATCGAAATAGTCGCCGTGGGTGTGGCTGTTCACCACCAGCCCGTTCAGCTTCAGCCCTGTCATCACGCGCTCCACCTCCTTCGCGGCGCGTTTCGGGCTGTGCGGGGCAAAGCTGCCCAACCCGGCAAAGCGATCGGGGCGATTGGCGCAGATTTCCGCCAACCGGTCGTTGGATAGGGCGGCCAGATCGGTGGCGGTGTCGGCATCGAACATCTGCACGCCGGGCGCCGTCAGCGTGAGAAGGTGCATGTCCACGCCTGCCTCGTCCATCGTGGGCAGGCGCTTCGCCTCCACGTCCAGCAGGCCTTGCAGGAAGTTCATCTTGCCGTAGCCCGAGGTGTCCTCGCCAGCATCGTAGATACCGGCCACCAGCAGCTTGTCCAGGCTCTGGCTGGGGCTGCGCGCCACCTTCTTCAGTTCGGCGGCGACTTCGGGGATCGTCCATGCTTCTTCGCAGGCGATCAGGCGGCATTTGTTTCCCATGGTTTCCTCTCTCTCTCCCATTAGTTGAGCAATCAATTAGCACGCATGGAGATTTGCCATAGGACTTTTGCGCGGTAAAAAGATCCGCATGGCGACTGCGCAACCCACACGGCATGCCGAAAGCTGGACTTCGGCGGGCCTCGCCCGGCCGGAGGCGCTACGCGAATGGCGCGAATGGGCAGCCAGCACCATCGCCCCGATCGAGGTGGAGGTGTTCGACACCGATTCCTTTGCCGCGCGCTGGGTGAGCCACGGGATCGGTCAGCTTCGCCTGCTGCACCTGCACGCCCCTGCCCAGCGCGTGACGCACACCGGCATGGAAGGCAGCGCGGGCCGTGCAGCTCCCTCCATCCAGCTGGTGTATGCGCGCCGCGGCGCCATGAAGACGCTGATGGGTGGCAAGAGCTTCACGGTGGAGCCGGGCCAGTTCACATTGCTGGACAACACCCGTTTCTACCAGATGGAGATGCAGACCGAGCACGAGTGCCTGGACCTGATGATGCCGCAAGGCTGGCTTGAGAAGTACCTGCCCGATCCCGGCGCCCTGCTGGCGCGGCCCTTTTCCGCAAGCGAGGGATGGGGCAAGCCGCTGGGTGCCTTGCTGGAAACCATGCTGGACGGGCTGGACGATGCCCCTCTGCCCCGCCCCCTGATCGCAGAGCAGGTGGGAACGCTGCTGGCGCTGGCGACGGGTGTGGAGGAGACGGTGGGCGGCACCCGCCACCGCGGGCAGATGGCGCGCCGCGTGCTGCGCCGGATAGAGAGCAATTATGCCGATCCCGCGCTGTCACCCCGTGCTGTGGCGGACGAATGCGGCATATCGAAACGCTATCTGCAAACCCTGCTGGCAGGCAGCGGCACCAGCTTCGTGCAGGAGCTCAACGCCATGCGGCTGGACCGGGCCAGCGACATGCTGATGGATCCGCGCGCGGTGGGCCTGCCGGTTGCCGACATCGCCTTTCGCAACGGCTTTCTCGATCCGGGCTATTTCACCCGGCTTTTCCGCAAACGCTTTGGCGTGACGCCCAGCGCCTGGCGCGCAGGGCACGCCCCGCAAAGTTGAACTGGCAGATATTCAGACCATGAAATTCATTTTCGCGCTGATCGTGCTGGCGGCCATCGGGCTGGGCGTCGCCTACTGGACCTCGCCGCTCCACACCTTCAACACGCTGGTGCCCAAGGATGGCAATGCGCGCAAACTGGCCGAAGGTGTCGCATTCGGCGAAAACCCGCGCCAGCGGCTGGACATCTATGCTCCCGCGGAATCGCCCGATATACGCCTGCCCATGATCGTATTCTTCTACGGCGGCAGCTGGAACAGCGGCACGCGCACGGGGTATGATTTTGCAGGCAAGGCGCTGGCCGCGCAGGGTTTCGTCGTGGTGGTGCCCGATTACCGCCTCGTGCCCGAAACACGCTATCCCGGCTTCGTGCAGGATGGCGCGGCGGCGGTGCGCTGGGCGCGGGAAAACATTGCCGAATACGGCGGTGATCCTGAAAACGTGGTGCTGAGCGGCCATTCCGCCGGCGCATATATCGCGGCCATGCTGGCGTATGACGATCGCTGGCTGGGGGACGATCACAGCGCGGTGCGCGGCTTTGCCGGGCTTGCGGGCCCGTTCGATTTCCTGCCGCTGGATACCGATTCCACCCGCGCCGCCTTTGGCGATTGGCCAGACCTTCCAGAAACGCAGCCGGTGAACTGGGCCGGCAAGGGCGATCCGCCCGCGCTGCTGCTGCACGGCAAGCTGGATACGACGGTGAAGCCGCGCAACGCCGTGGCGCTGGCGGCCGCGCTGGACAATGCGGGCGTCGATGCACGGGTGATCGAATATGAGGGTGTCGACCATATCGACATTCTCACCCACCTATCGCGCCCCTTGCGTTCTCGCAGCACGGTGCTGCGGGATCTGGCGCAATTCGCCCACGCGCGAACACGCGGCGATTAACGCGCCATCAAGACAAAATCTCCTGCGCTTTTGTCCTATTGGCGCTGCGCATTAATCCTTTGCCGCCGGTGTAGGCATGCGTAATCTCGATGCAGAAACGCCAGGCAGGCAGGTACTCCCGAAAAAAGAGGAGGCGGCCCGTCAGGTCAGCATTTGAGAGGATGCCAAACCCATGTCCGAAACCGCCAAGAGCTTTCCCAGGCCCAGTTCCCTGAAGGTGACGCCGGGGACGGAGGCCGCGCAGGCCGCCTATCCCTATTATTGCCAGTTCCAGCCGGGGGATGACGACCGGTTCTGGTTCTACAACTCGATGCATTTTCCAGAGCCGATGCATCATTTCGACATGATCACGGCGGAGGCCGCCTATTGCGCGCTGGGCGCATTCAACACCCGCGTGCACGTGCTGCCCACGACCAAGGGAATCGATCACCGCATCATCAACGGCCGCGTGTTCATTGGCGGCGTACCCGTCACCGATCCCGAGGAAGTGCAGGCCCGCGCGGAGGAGTTCCAGAAGCGCGGCTTCTACTATTACGAGAACTGGGAAGATCTCTACGCCCAGTGGAAAGACAAGATGAAGGCGCTGATCGCGGAGGCGCAGGCCATGCCGAAGCCGCACCTGCCTGATCTGGAACCGATGGAAACCACCCACACGGGCAAGGGCATCGCCGCCAATCAGGAGCTGATCGACACCTACCGCCGCCAGCTGAACGGCTATTACACGATGTGGCACCACCACTTCGAATTCCTGCTGCTGGGCTACGGCGCCTACATGACATTCTTCGATTTCTGTAAAACAGCCTTCCCCGAAATCTCCGACCAGGCGATCAGCCGCATGGTGGCAGGGATGGAAGCGGAAATCTTCAAGCCCGACGAAGAGGTAAAGCGCCTCGCCCGCCGCGCGGTGGAACTGGGCGTGGACCAGCACTTCACCCCCGACATGGATATCGACACCGTGCTGGCCGATCTCGACAAGGTTGGCAGAGACGGCAAGGAATGGCTGGCCGAACTGGAAACCAGCCGTAACCCGTGGTTCAACGTGAACGTGGGTGACGGGTTCTACCACTATCACCGCAGCTGGAACGATGACCTCTCCATGCCCTTCGCCGCGCTTCCCGGCTATATCGAGAAGATCAAGGCGGGCACCAATATCGAACGCCCGATGGACCAGCTCATCAAGGAGCGGGACGAATTGGTGCGCGATTATCGCGAGTTGCTGGATACCGAGGAAGACAAGGCCACCTACGACCAGCTTATCGAACTGGCGCACCGCGTGTTCCCCTACGTGGAAGGGCACAAGTTCTATTGCGAGCACTGGTACACCAACCTGTTCTTCAACAAGATCCGCGAATTCGGCGCGCTGCTGGTGGAGCATGACTTTTTCGAGAAGGAAGAAGACGTTTTCCACCTCACCCATTACGAGCTGGAAAGCGCTATTATCGACCTCATGCTGAGTTGGTCCTCCGGGTCGCCCCCGATAGGGCCGTCTCGCTGGCCCGCGATTGTCGCAGAACGTCAAAAGGCGATCGACGCGTGGGCTGGCGAGACAGTACCACCAGCCCTTGGCGAGGTGCCCGACGTGATCGACGATCCGGCCATCGTGATGCTGTGGGGCATTACCCGCGACAACCTCGATATGTGGCTGTCCGACGGGGAGAGTGATCCCAACGAGATGCGCGGCTTTGCCGCCTGCAACGGCGTGGTGGAAGGCATCGCGCGCGTCATCAAGTCGGTGAAGGAAATCGACAAGATCCAGCAGGGCGATATCCTGGTTTGCCAGGTGACGAACCCTACGTGGTCACCCCTCTTCCAAAAGATCAGCGCGGCGGTTTCCGACATCGGCGGCAGCATGAGCCACATGGCCATCGTGGCGCGCGAGTATGGCCTGCCCGCCGTGGTGGGCACCGGCAACGCCAGCCAGAAGATCAAGGATGGCGCCCGCATCCGCGTGGATGGCGGCAAGGGCACCGTCACGATCCTGGAACAGCCTGCCGAAGCGCGCGAGCTGGAGGACGCCTAAGCCATGGAAGCCGTTGCATGGTTCAAAGACGTCGGTATCGCGGATCGCCCCACCGTGGGCGGCAAGGGCGGATCGCTGGGTGAACTGACGCAGGCAGGCATCGATGTGCCCGCAGGCTTCGTCGTCACCGTCGCCGCGTTCGAGCAGTTCCTGGAGAAGCTGGAGGCGAGGGAGCCGATCCGCCCGCTGGTGGAGGCGCTGGACCCGCAGGATATAGGCGCTGCGACGAAGCTTTCCGAACAATTGCGCGCCCGCGTGATGGGCGATGAAATGCCGGAGCAGGTAAAAGACGCGCTGAAGGCCGCCCATGCGCAGCTTTGCAAGGATGGCCAGCCCGTCGCCGTCCGCTCCTCCGCCACCACGGAAGATGCCGACGACGCCAGCTTTGCCGGGCTTCAGGACACCTTCCTGTGGGTGCTGGATGCCGAGGACATGATCGCCCGCACACGTGAATGCTGGTCCTCGCTCTATTCGGTGGAGTCGATGACCTATCGCCGCAAGCAGGGCATCCCGGAGGACGGCGTGGCCATGGCCGTGGTGGTACAGCGCATGGTAAATTCCCGCTCTGCAGGGGTGATGTTCACCCGCAGCCCCACCACCGGCGACAAATCCGTGATTACGATCGAGGGCGCATGGGGCCTTGGCTCCAGCGTGGTGTCCGGCGAAGTCACGCCCGATAAATGGGTGCTGGGCAAGATCACCGGAGAGATCAGCCAGCGCGATATTTCGGACAAGCACGCTCGGCAGGTGCCCGCGCCCGAAGGCGGCGGCATCGTGGAGGTGGAGAACGAAAGCGACATGCGCACCGCGCCCTGCCTCACTGACGATGAATTGCTGGCCCTTCGCGAAGTCGGCCGCCGGATAGAACGGCATTACGGCAAGCCGCAGGATATCGAGTGGGCGCTGGACCAGGATGGCAAGGTGCTGCTGCTCCAGTCCCGCCCTGAAACGGTATGGGCCGTGAAGGATGCCGAAAGCACGCCGGTAAAGAAGCCGGAGGGCAAGGCGTACAACCACGTGATGGCGATCTTCGGGGGCAAGAAACCGTGAGCCTTTCAGGCAAGGACGTTGCCGAAATCGCGCGCCTGCTGGCCGAATCCGAATTCAACTCGCTGGATGTCGAGATGGGTGGTTTCCGTCTGCGTATCCGCCGCGATGGCGGTGGTGGAGGCGGCAGCGCTGGTGGCCGCTGGGTGCCGGACGAGGTGGAGGATGATCAACACGATGAGCCGCAAGGTGCAGCCGGTGTCGAACCGCCGCCCGCCCCGCCCCCTTCCGGTAGCGCGCAGGCGCACGGCAGCGCGGGCGCGGACGAGACCGATGTGATCGCGCCGTTGCTGGGCAATTACTACGCCGCGCCGCGCCCCGGAGAGGATCCCTTCGTGCAGGTGGGCGACAGGGTGGAGCCCGATACCATCGTCGCCATCATAGAGGTGATGAAGCTGATGAATTCGGTCCGCGCCGGTGTCTCCGGCACCGTTGTCGCAGTGCTGCCCGAAGATGGCAGCGCGGTTGAAAAGGGCCAGCCGATCATCCGGGTGAAGGAAGGCTGATGGCCAATATCCAGATCGTCGAAACCAGTCTTCGCGATGGCAACCAGTGCCTCTGGGGCGCCACCGGCATCGACACCGCGAAAACGCTGGGCATTGCCCCTGCGATGGAGCGGGCAGGCTTTTCCGCCATCGATTTCACCACCTCCACCCACATGGGCGTGGCCGTGCGCTACAAGCAGGAAGACCCGTGGGAACGCATCCGCGCCATGGCAGACATCTGCCGCACCACACCGCTGCAATTCCTCTCCACCGGCTTCCGCTTCATCGCCTGGGAAACCGCCACGCCCGATTTCATGGAACTGGCCTTCGCCACGCTGGCGCGTAACGGCATCCGCCGCTTTGCGCTGGCTGACCCGATGAACGATGCCAAATCCAACGTGGAAGTGGCCCGCATGGTGAAGCGCGCCGGCGGCGAGCAGGTGGTGGGCGCGCTGGTGTTCTCCATCAGCCCCATCCACGACGATGCGCATTACGCCGATGCGGCGCGCACAATGGCCGCCTGCAAGGACATAGATGCGCTATATATCAAGGACCCCGGCGGGCTGCTGACGTCCAATCGCGCCGCCACACTGATCCCCGCAATCATGGCCGAAGTTGGCGAAATGCCGCTGGAACTGCACTCGCACTCAACCATCGGCCTTGCCGAACAGGCCTATTGCGAGGCCGCCGACATGGGCATTGCCGCCCTGCAATGCGCCAGCGGCGGGCTGGCCAGCGGCACCTCCCACCCATCGGTAAAAGGCACGGTGGCAAACTTGCGGGCGACCGGCCACACGGTCGATCTGGATGACGAGGCGGTGGACGAAATCGCCGACTGGTTCACCGCCATCGCCGACGCGGAAGACCTGCCCAAGGGGCAGGCGATGCATTTCGACGCCGCCTATTTCCAGCACAACCTTCCCGGCGGCATGGTGGGCACCATGCGCCGCCACCTTGCCGATCAGGGCGTGCCCGAAATGGAAGGCGCCGTGATCGAGGAGATGGGCCGCGTGCGCCGCGAACTGGGCTGGCCCATCGTGATGACCCCCTTTGCCCAGATGCTGCAGACGCAGGCGGTGATGAATGTGACTGCTGACGAGCGGTGGTCCGTCATTCCCGACGAGATCATCCGCTTTGCCATCGGCAAGTTTGGCCGCCCCAATGCCCCGGTGGACGAGAATGTGATGGACCGCATCATGGCCAACCCGCGCACGAAGGAGCTGGAAGAGGAAAAGGGCATGGCCGATGTGGCCACCTTGCGCAAAAAGCTGGGCGCGGATCTGTCGGACGAGGAATTCCTGCTGCGCGCCACCATGCCCCAAAACCTCGTCGATGCGATGGCGGATGCCGGACCCGCTCCGCGCGACTACGATCCGCACAAGGTGCCGCTGATGAACCTGCTGCGAGAGGTCTTGCAGCATACCGACGTGGATGAATTTGCAATCGAGAAGGACGATTTTTCCGTGCAGGTCCAGCGTTAGGCCGCGCCCTTTCCTACGTGCGGCCACCGCGTGCAGGTCTGCCCGATGATCGCGCCTTATCCTGCTGGTTTTGCGTCTTTCCTTTCAATTCAGGCGAAGTCATGATTCCTTCCCCTGGACTGTGTTCCACGTGTTCCACATTAGGTGATCTGTAGATGCGCACACCCCCCAGGACGCCCAAGGGCTTCATGTTCGATCTGGACGGGACGCTGATCCTGTCGAACCGCAAGCTGGGCAGCTACGATGCCATTCCCGGCGCGGCAGAGGCCTTGCATCACCTTGACGATCTGGGCGTGCCGTGGATCGCGCTGACCAATGGCAGCGCCTACGCCAGCCGCGTACAGGCCCCCCGCCTGCGCGATGTGGGCATACCTGTGCCGGACGATCGGCTGTTCACGCCCAATTCGGTGGCGGCAAAGGTGATTGCAGACGGCGGCTATGAAAAAGTGCTGGTGCTGGGCACCCAGGGCGTAACAGATGCTCTGGAAGAACTCGGCGTCAATTGCGTCTCTCCCGATGGCGACCATAAGGGCTGCGACGCTGTCTACATCGCGTGGCATCCCGATTGCTCCATGCCCGATATCCACGCCGCCTGCGAAGCCGTGCTGGATGGCGCCGCCTTCCTCACCGCTTCGGATGTCCCCTTCTTCGCCACCAAGGAAGGGCGCAGCTTCGGCTATAGCTGCGCCATCAATGGCGCGGTGGCGCGGGTGACGGGGGTGGAGCCGCAGCCCACAGGCAAACCATCGGCCCACGCCATGCAGTTCGTCGCCAGCCAGCTTGGCCTCGCGATAGAAGATGTAGGCGTGGTGGGTGACGATGCGACGGCTGAAATGCAGATGGCGCGCGAAGGCGGGGCAATCGGCATCGCCGTCACCAGCGGATCCACCAGCGAACAGGAATGGGCGGAACAACCGGCAAGCAAGATGCCGGATCTGGTGATCGCAAATATCGGTGAGTTGGCGGCGCGCACGGGCTTGGGCTAAGGGCGTGCGTCAAAGGAGATTTGCCATGCAGCTAGGCCGTTTCAACCACATCGGCATCGCCGTTCCCGATCTTGCCACCGCCATCGCGTTTTACCGCGATGTGCTGGGCGCAACCGACATTACCGAGCCCTTCGACCTGCCCGAACAGGGTGTGAAGGTCTGCTTCGTGAACACGCCGGGTGTTGATGGCTCGTTAGGCACGCAGCTGGAATTGCTGGCACCTCTCGGCGAGGAATCGCCGGTAACCGGCTTCCTCGCCAAGAACCCGCTTGGCGGCCAGCACCACGTCTGCTTCGAAGTGCCCGATATCGAGGCCGCGCGCGCCGAGTTCGAGGAGCAAGGCAAGCGCATCCTCGGCCCCACTCGCATCGGTGCGCACGGCACGCCGATCTTCTTCCTGCATCCCAAGGACATGATGGGTCAGCTTACCGAGATCATGGAAAGCCCGAAGGAAGGCGCCGTTCACTAGTGGCCGGGCTCGGCTTCTCGGTCGAGGAATTGCTGCCGAAGGCGCGCGGCGGCGGGGCGTTGAAAATGGGGCTGGTGGCGCTTTGCGAAGACGAATGGCTCCAGCCCGAACCGGACCTTGCCACACGCGCGCACGCCTTCGATGCCTATCCCGAAAGCGTGCAGATCACCCCGCGCGCGCATGACGCAGGGGACGAACTGGCCGCCATGCTGGGCACGCGCGGCGGTTTGGAAGGCGCGGCCCGCAGCGCACATGAAGACATGTGCCTGCTCTCGGCCGATCCGGGCGAGGATACCTATCGCCTGACAGGCGCAGCCGTGGCCTTCCCTACAGACTGGCACCCGGCACAGAAGCTGGGCCGTGCTCTTATCGACCTTCACGCTCCGATCGACGGATATGAGCAGCAACTGGCCAGCGGCGTCGATCATTTCATGGCAAAGCTGAAGCCGGGGCGGATCTTCGGCCGCTGCAACTGGTTCGTCGCCCCTACCCCGGCACTGCGCTGGATCGATAGCGCCGCGCCCGGCGAAACCTTTGCGGATGTCACGCCGGAAAACGCAGGCAATACGCTGTTCGTGCGCTGCGAGCGCCAGACAATGCGACGCCTGCCCGATACTGGTGCCATCCTGTTCACGATTGGCGTATATGTGACCCCGCTCGCATCGCTTTCGGGCGAAAATGTCGCGCGGCTGGCGCTTTCGGTGGCAACGATACCGCCCCGCGAAGCCGAACGGCGCGGTGCACGCTGGTTTGCGCCCCAACTGGCGCAATATGCCGCCCGCCGGGCGGATACTCGAGGATTAGATTGATGAGCCTTGCCTATCCCCTGCTTCTGCTTTTGCTGCAATCGGGTGCCGGAATACATGCTGGCGACACCGCCCGCGACCAGACCGATTGCAGCGATCCGACAACGCAGCAGGCGATGAATTACTGTGCCAGCCGGGATTTCCGGGCGGCCGACGCGGCGCTGAACCGCCAGTGGCAAGATACGGCGGCACGGATGCGGCGGCTGGACGCCAACATCGCGTCCGACGATGCGCGGCCCACCTATTTCGCGCAGTTGCTGGAAGCGCAGCGCGCCTGGCTGCGCTTCCGCGATGGGCATTGCGCCAGCGTGGGCTACCAGGCCCGCGGCGGCTCATTGGAGCCATTGCTGATCGCCACCTGCAGGGCCGAACTGACGCGCGAGCGCACGAGGCAACTAGAGGAGCTGGAGGATTTTCCCAACTAGGCGGAGGAGGCAGAACGCGATGCCATTGCCTTGCGCACTGCTTCAAGCGAGGCGGCGTCGTCCACGTCCAGCAGACTGCCGGGCGGCGCTTCTATCGCTTTCAGGGCTGCGAGCTGAGCGAGGACAGGCCCGGCACCGCGATCGCCTGCAAGATCGGTAAACCTGCCGAGATCTTCCAGCTGGATCTTCACCGGCACCCCCAGGCGGCCATCCTCATGGCGGGTCGCCGCGTTGCCCCGGCTATCGGCAACGCGCCGCAGATATTGGGGATGCACTAGGGGCATGTCCGCCAGCATCAGCACGATACCTCGCGACTGGCTCTGCGCGGATCGGCAGGCCAGCGCCGCGGAAGAGCCCTGCCCTTCCTCGGGCGAAGGATTGACAACAAGCGACCAGCCCGGCGCGCGGCTGGCAAAATCTGGAGCATGCGGCCCAACCACGATAACACCGCGTTCCAACCCAGCGGCATCGACGATCTCCAAGGCGTGCTGGCCCAGGGGCTTACCCGCCAGATCAGCATCCAGCTTCCCTCCGCCGAAGCGGCTGGCGAAACCGGCGGCGAGCACGGCCACCAGCGGCGGGCGATCAGCGCGGTTTGGCATGGTGATGGGGGTGGCGAAGTTCGAAGTCACCGACGATGCCCGCCAGCGCGGAAAGCGCCAAGCCAAGGGGCTCACGGCTGTGCTTCACGGTGCCGATGGGGCTGGCGATGCGCGCCACCTGTTCGCGCGCGAAACCGGCGGAAACAAGATCCGCCTCTCGTGCGGCGCGGGCCGGCGCGCCGCCTTGTGCGCCGATCAGGAAGGCAGGCGTGGTAAGCGCCCAGGAAAGGATCGCCCGCTCCCACTCGTGATCGTGAAACAGCAGGACGATCGCCGTCCAGCAATCCGCCTCGAGGTGGCTCGGTGACTGGCCGAGGGACAGCGCCGGATCGCCGCGATCATACGCTTCCACGGCAATGCCGCTGGCCTGCGCCACCTGCTCCATCGCCGCGAGTTCCGGTCCTTCGCCAAACAGGATGAGGCGCAGCTCGGGCACGAAATGCCGATGCGGCAGGGGGCTTGGATGCGGCAGTGAAAGGGTTGCCGCCTCGCGCGCGTCCAGCGCCGCTGCAACCTTGGCGCATGCGGCGCGGTCGGGCTCGGGGTCGATCAAGATGTCCAGCCCGCCGCCGCACGGCAGGCGAAAGTCGATCTTCGGGGAGCCCGCGCCATAGCGGATCACGCGCCGGCTGCCCCCTTGCGCGATCTCTCTTGCCAGTTCCTGTTCGAGGCACCCGTCGGCAAGGCTGCCCGTCACGCTGCCATCGGGATGCACGGCAAGCTGCGCGCCGAGCCGGCGGGAAAAGCTGCCTTCGATGTTGACGATGGTGCACAGGCCCACACCTTGCTGGCAGGCAGCGCGCAAGGCCGCCTGATCGCCTGCCAGAGGTGCGTTCATGCTAGTTTTGTCGGGCAGGAATTTCCGATGGGTCAATTCCCATGCGAAGCTGCGGTTCTTCTCCGCGCAATTCCTCGAAAGCCACCATGAGGTTGATATAGGCGCGACCGCGCGGCGTGCCACCATATTCGAGGCCCGGCAGCACTTCGTCGCCCATGAAGATGGCGAAGCTGGGAACAGCCTCCAAGCTTGCCAGCGCATCCGCGGGCGTTCCACCCATCTGCGCCGTCAGCTCTGCCGTTTGCACCAGCCCGCGATTGAACGTCATGAAGCTGCGGAATTCTTCCCACGTGCTGGTGCCGCCGTGGCCCTGGATCACGGTGTCGACATCGTCGATGCCGTAATAGGCCGCTGTCAGCGTTGTCGGCGTTGCCAGGATGGAGCCACCCGATGCAGGATCGATCAGCGGGCTCATGTGCCAGGCGTAGATGTCGCCCGCCATCATCACTCGGTCCGACGGGAAAACAACAAAGGCATCGCCATCGGTATGCCCTGCGCCAAACCAGTGAAGCTCCACCATGTCGTCACCCTCGCCGATCTGGCGATAGGTTGTAAAGTCGGCGTCCACGCGGTTGGGCGGGAACGGGCCGCCGCCTTCACGCATACGCTTTGCAGTATTGGCCTGCGCCACCACCTGCACGCCGTCATTCTCTGCAAAGAAGGCATTGGAGCCGATATGATCGGGGTGGGAATGGGTATTGATCAGCGTAGTCACGGGCTTGTCGGTGATCTTGCGGATCTCGGCGAGAATGCCTGCGCCCGATTCGGGCACCTTGGTATCCACCAGCACGACATCGTCGGACCGGACAAACACAATGCTGTTTCCACCTGCGCCGGGGATGCGCCAAACGTTCTCGGAAACCTGTTCTGCCGCCTCGATACCGGGAAGACCTTGCGCCATCGCGCCGGTAACGGCCACGCCGCCAAGAACTATTGCCGAAAGGATTGCCACACGCTGCATTGTTATCCGCTCCCCAGATTCAGGACTCTGTCAACGAACCAATAGGCACCTGCAAGCATCACCGCAAGCGATCCGCCGATGACGATACGCTTTGCGACAATCGGCGCGCGCGTGCGCAGCCAGGCCAGGGCCAGCACCGCGGGTATCACGATCGCCAGCTGGCCGATCTCCACGCCAATGTTGAACGCCAGCAGCGACCACGCCAGATTGCCGTCGGGCAAGCCGAATTCGCGTAGCACATAGGCAAACCCGAACCCGTGGACGAGGCCGAAGACCAGCGCGAATAGCGGGCGCAGATCGCGCTGGTCTTCCTTGCGCAGCAGATTATCTGCCCCCACCACCACGATACTGAGCGCGATCAGCGGCTCTATCAGCCACGAAGGCGGCGCGAAGGTGCCCGTTGCGGCTAGCGCCAACGTAACCGAATGGCCAAGTGTGAAAGCCGTCACGATCACGGCCAACCGCCGCAGCGAGCCGCCGAGCAGGATCAGCCCGATCACGAACAATACGTGATCCGGCCCGATCAGCACATGATGTGCGCCGGAAGGGACGAAGGTTGCGAACACCGCCATCACGCCCGCCGCCGTTCCTGCATAATGCGTTTGCGCTTCACTATCGGCATCGAACAGGAATTGCTGCCTGAGGTCGCCATCCTCGTAGATATTCACGAACGTCTGATGCGCAGGATCGTAGGGAAACAGATGCGCGTCGACGCGCAGAGTGGCGGGCGACGTTTCTTCGGCGCGGAATGCAATCAGCAGTGCATCATCGCTCGGCGAAGGAGAAATATCGCCGAATTCGAGCGGAAGAGCGTTTCCCTCTCCATCGCTCAGCGAAAAACGCCGCGTTATGAAGCTCTTGATCTCAGCGTGTTGCGCCGATAATACACCTACATCGAAGAGGGTCGACGGTTCATCGATATCGAGTTCATGTGCCACGTCGATGGTGTGAACGCTCAGCGTGCCTTCGACATGGCCCTCGTGCAGTTCGACATCGACGTGACTGAAAGGTGCCGGATGCGCCGCTGCGGGTTCGCAAAGCGCGATGAGGGCAACGAACATGCTGGCAAGAACGAGACGGATGAAATGCACTGTGAACCGATTGTGGCGATGACGACACGCTCTTGCAGGCAGTTGCGAATAGTTACAAGCAGCACCTTGGAACGATTGAAACTATTGGGTAAGCCGCAACATTGATACGGGGGGTATTGCACGACATGCAGCGGATTGGTGGCAGGATTACCATGCGGCGCGCCCTCGCGCTTGCCGCCGCGCCGCTTGCCGTTGCCGGGTGCACCACGCCTGCCGTGGAAATGGCCCAGCCTGAAATCGTGGTGCCGACCGACTGGCAAATCGCCGATCCAGCGCCCATCAGTGCCGACCTGACCCAGTACTGGACCTTGCTGGATGACCCCCTGCTGACCAGTTTCGTGGAGCAGGCAATCGTCGAGAACCGCGACCTTGCACAAAGCGCCGCCCGGCTTGACCAGGCGCGCGCCTCGGTGCGGCTGGCGCGTGCGGGCTATCTTCCCTCCGTTTCTGGCACAGGCGGCATCGCGCGCGACGTGGGCGACCTGGCCCGCGACGGCGTGCAGTTCAGCGTGGGTGCCGATGCCGCGTGGGAACTGGATCTCTTCGGTCAGATCACAAGCAATGTCGCCGCCGCGGAAGGGGAACTGGCCGCGCAGGGATTTTCGCTGGCAGACCTGCAACGCCTGATCGTGGGGCAGGTCGCCATCGCCACCATCAACGCGCGATCCACCGCTGAACAGCTGGCCATTGCCCGCTCCACCCTCGCCTATCAGGACGACAATCTCCAGATCGCGCGCTGGCGCAACCAGGCCGGGCTTGTTTCCAGCCTGGATGTGGAACAGGCCCGCACGCAGCGCGCGCAAACCGCTGCCACTATCCCGCTGCTGGAAGGCAATCTCAACGCGCTGGCAAATTCCATCTCCACCCTGATCGGCGAAGCGCCGGGCGGCGTGCTGGAAGCGCTTGTCGCAGACGAACCGGAGCCGGTGCCCACCCCGCCAACGATCGGCGGGTTCGAGGCGCCTGCCGAAGTGTTGCGCCGCCGCCCCGACGTGCGCGCGGCGGAAGCAGGCCTGTTTGCCAGCACCGCGCGAATCGGTGTCGCACGGGCGCAATTGCTGCCGCTGGTTCGGCTGACGGGCAATATCGGCACCGGGCCCGGCACGGCGGGAAGCCTGTTCGACATCATTACCGGTGGATTGTTCGCAGGCGTCAGCCAGCTGATCTTCGATGGCGGCCGTGCAGCCGCACAAGTGGACAGCGCGCAGGCCGGGGCAGAGGCGTCTCTTGCCGCGTGGGAGCAATCGATCCTTCTCGCACTGGAAGACGTTGAAACCGCCGCTGTCGACCAGCGCACCGCCGCCGAGCGCGTGGCGATTTCCGCAGAGGCGCTGGACGCGGCCGACAATTCCGCCCTGCTGGCGCGCAGCCAGTATCAGGCTGGCCTCACCGATTTCCGCACATTGCTGACGGCAGAGAACCAGTTGCTCGCAGCCCGCAACCAGCTTGTCACCTCCCAGGCTGACAGGGCCGTGGCCTTCGTTCGCCTTACGCAGGCGCTGGGCGGCGGATGGAGCATCACAGATTACGATCTACCGCCGGTAACCGCAGCAGCGGCACCCGCGCCCAGCAACAGGACCGCCGAATGAGCCAGACCGAAACGCAAGACGAACAGGATATCGGCGAATATCTGGAGAGCGGCAAGCCGCGCCCCTGGTACAAGCGGCGCTGGGTATGGATCGTTGGCGCGCTGGTGCTGCTGCTGATCCTGATCTCCACCGTGTTTTCCGGGGGCGAACAGGGGCCAAGCTACATCACCGCTGAAGTGGAGGAGCAATCTCTCGATCTCACCGTCACGGCGACGGGCAATCTGCGCCCCACCAACCAGGTTGAGGTCGGCTCCGAAGTGTCGGGCCGGATCGACGATGTGCTGGTGGATGTAAACGATGTGGTGACGCGCGGGCAGGTGCTGGCCCGCATCAACACCGATGTCATCCAGGATCAGATCACGCAGGGCCGCGCCAGCCTGAATGCCGCGCGTGCCGCCGTGTTGCAGGCGCAGGCAACCTTGCAGGCTGACACCGCACAGCTTGAAAGGCTGCGCGAGGTGCGCCGCCTTTCCGATGGGCGCGTGCCGAGCCAGGCAGAGCTGGAGCAGGCCGAGGCCGCCGTGCGCCGAGGGCAGGCAGCCGTTGCAAGCGCCCGCGCCAATGTATCGAGCGCGCAGGCCCAGCTTTCCAGTGCGCAAACCAATAGCGATCGCGCCGTGATCCGCTCTCCCGTGGCGGGCGTGGTGCTGGCGCGGCAGGTGGAGCCGGGCCAGACGGTGGCCGCCAGCTTCAACACGCCCACGCTGTTCGTGCTGGCGGAAAGCCTGTCGGTCATGCAATTGCGCGTCTCGATCGACGAGGCGGACGTGGGCCAGGTGGAACCGGGCCAGGAAGGCACCTTCACCGTGGATGCCTATCCCGGACGCCGCTTCCCCGCCACGGTGGAGCGGGTGGATCTTGCCTCCAACAATATCGCCCTGTCCCAGCAGCAACAGCAGCAGGGCCAGCAGGTCGTCAGCTACGAAGCGCGCCTGATCGTAGGCAATGACGAGGGGCTGCTGCGGCCAGGGATGACGGCCACGGCCACCATCGCCACCAGTAACACGGGCGTTGCCATGCTGGTGCCTAACGGCGCGCTCCGCTTCGATCCCGATGAGGAGGAAGAAGCCGGTGGCATGTTCGGCGATCCGAATTTCGGCCTCGATACAGAAGAGGAAGCCAGCATCGGCGTGGGCAGCCGCCAGACGGTGTATGTTGTCGATGATGACGGGTCCCTGCGCTCTATCGAGGTGGTGACCGGAAGAAGCGACGGCCGCCAGACGGTGGTAACATCGGACGAGCTTGAACCCGGCATGGAGGTTGTCACCGGAGTGAGGGCCGGCGGCGCGTGAGCGAAGCACCCCTCATCGAACTGGAAGGCATAACCAAGACCTTCGGCGAGGGCGCAGCCGCGTTCCAGGCGCTGAAGGGCGTGGACCTTACCATCGAGCGCGGTGATTTCGTGGCGATCATGGGCCCGTCCGGGTCCGGCAAGTCCACCACGATGAACATTCTCGGCTGCCTCGATGTGCCCACCGGCGGTCGCTTCCGTTTCCGCGGGATCGAGGTGCAGGACCTGTCGCGAGACCAGCGTTCGCTGCTTCGGCGCCGCTATCTCGGCTTCGTTTTCCAGGGCTTCAACCTGCTGGCCCGCACCAGCGCGGTGGAGAATGTGGAACTGCCGCTTCTCTATCGCGGCGAGAGCAAGAAACTGCGCCGCGAGGCAGCGGAGCGTTCGCTGGATCTGGTCGGCCTGCTGCCCTGGGCCGATCACACCCCGGCAGAGCTTTCCGGCGGACAGCAGCAGCGCGTGGCCATCGCCCGCGCCCTGGTGACCGATCCCGATGTGCTGCTGGCAGACGAGCCGACCGGCAATTTGGATACGGAGCGTTCGCTGGAAATCATGGAACTGCTCACCGATCTCAACAAGACCGGCATCACAATCCTCATGGTGACGCATGAAGAGGAAATGGCGCAATATGCACGCACTATCGTGCATTTCCGCGATGGACTGGTGGAACGTGTCGATCGCGGACTGAAGGCCGGCGCGCCTTCCGTTTCCCCCGCCACTTCCCACACCACTTCTTCCTCGGTGGGGAGCGCCTGATGCTGGGGATGATCGGGGCCACCATGCTGCTGGCGCTGCGAGAGATACGGCGCCACCTGCTGCGCAGCTTTCTCACCACGCTTGGCATTATCATTGGCGTGGCAGCCGTCATCACCATGGTGACGCTGGGCCAGGGCCTGACAGCCGATGTGCAGGAAGAAGTTTCAGGCCTTGGCTCCGACGTATTCATCATCTTTCCCCAGCGATCCGATCCCAATATTCCAGCTCCGGCATTCGATGACGCGGACATTCGCGCCGTCGAGATGCAGATCCCCGGCGTGATGGGCGCGGCAGGCGCGGTTTCCACCAACACCACCGCCTTCCACAATGGGCAGGACTGGGCCACCAGCGTTGACGGTGCCGACAGTGAGTTCTTCGCAGCGCAATCCATCGACATCGCCGAGGGCCGGGGCTTCTCCGATACCGAGGAATCCCGCGGGGAAAGCGTGTGCATCATCGGGCCGAAGGTGGTGGAGGAAATTTTCGTCGCTGACCGCGTGATTGGGGAAGACATGCGGGTCGGCAATGTCTCCTGCCAGGTGATCGGCGTGATCGAGGAGCGCAGCAATTCCGTCGGCGGCGGGGATGCCAACGACGTGGTGTTCATGCCGCTGAAAACGGTGCAGCGCCGCTTCATAGGCAATCCCGACAATGTGCAGTATTTCGTCGTTCAGTACGATCCCACCTATTCCTCCGCCACGATCCAGCAGCAGCTGATCGGCCTGCTGCGGGAACGGCGGGTGATCCAGGATGGCGAAGGCAACAATTTCAACATCGTCGACACGGCGGAAATCAGCGAAACGCTGAACAACATCACCGGCACGATGACGGCAGTGGTCACCATGATCGCGGGCATCAGCCTGCTGGTGGGCGGCATCGGCATCATGAACATCATGCTGGTTTCAGTGACGGAGCGAACGCGCGAGATCGGTATCCGCCTCGCCATCGGGGCGCTGGCGCGCGAGGTGCGGCTGCAATTCCTGACAGAGGCGGTGGTGCTATGCTGCTTTGGCGGGCTGATCGGCATCCTTCTGGCGCTGGGCTTCTCGATCCTGCTGGCCAGCGTCGCGGAACTGCCCTTCATCTTCGATCCGACGGTGAACATCCTCAGCTTCGTGTTCTCCGCCGTGATGGGGATCGTGTTCGGTTACTATCCGGCCCACAGGGCAAGCCGCCTCGATCCGATCGACGCGCTGCGTCACGAATAGAGGCGGCCAAAAGCCCTTTGTCCTAGGCCGTGTCCACCAGCACCACTTCGCTGTCTTCCAGCGCGGTGATGCTAAGGGTTTCCAGATCGGCGATCGCCACGCCGTCGCGCGCCTCGGCGATCTCTCCGCCGATTTCCAGCTTGCCGGTGGCCGGCACGAGGTAGCCCTTTCGCCCGCCGAGTGCATATTCCACCGTTTCACCCGCCGCGATGGTGGCGCCCAGAACGCGGGCATCGGAATTGATGCGCAGTGCGTCTCCATCCTCGTCACGCCCGCTGGCCAGGACATCGAACCGGCCGGATCGCGCGTCCTTGGGAAATTCCCTGGTGCCCCAGCTCGGCTTGTGTCCCTGCCTGTCGGGCAGGATCCATAGCTGGAAGGAATGGGTCTCCTCGTCGTCGACATTGTATTCGGCGTGCTGGATGCCTGTGCCGGCAGACATCACCTGGACATCGCCCGCCTCGGTGCGGCCCTCATTGCCCAGACTGTCCTTGTGCGTGATCGCGCCTTTGCGGACATATGTGATGATTTCCATGTTCTCGTGCCCATGCGGCGGAAAGCCGGACCTGGGCGCAATGATGTCGTCATTCCAGACCCGCAGCTTGCCCCAGTGCATCCGGCGCTGGTCAAAATACCCGGCGAAGGAAAAATGGAAATTGGCGTCCAGCCAGCCGTGGTTGGCCTTGCCGAGACTATCAAACTTGCGAACTTCGATCATGGCGGATCTCCTTTGCGCAAGAGATGGTGCCTGCGGGCCGCTGCGCAATATCGCCGATACTTGGGTTGCCCCAAGAGCAGCTTTGTCTCGCGCGAATGAAACAGGCGCGAAGGCAATGAAGCCTCCGCGCCCGCATTCCATTCAAATGAGGTTGGCAATCAGCTCTTGATGATGGCCCGGCACTCGCCCAGTCCGATGCGAACTGCGCCGTCCTTCTGCGCATAGGCGGTGATGATGACTTCGTCGCCATCTTCAAGGAACTTGCGCGTCTCTCCATTTGGCAGGGTGATAGGCTTCTTCCCACCCTCGGTCAGTTCGATCAGGCTGCCCTCGCCGCCTTCTTCGCCGCTGGTCAGCGTGCCGGTGCCCAGAAGGTCACCTGCGCGCATGTTGCAGCCGCCGACGGAATGGTGCGTCACCAATTGCGCTGCCGTCCAGTACATGGCCGTCATCGGGCCGGTGCTGAGCTGATGGGGTTCGTCGCCATCCTCGCGCATTTGCGGGGTGGAGATATAGACATCCATCTGGATCGCAAACGCGCCATCGGCCTGATCGCCCTCGTCGAACAGGTAATCCAGCGGGGCAGGATCACCTTCCGGGCGGGGAGGCTGCGCGGTGCGGAAGGGGGCCAGAGCATCCATGGTCACGATCCAGGGGCTGATCGTGGAATGGAAGTTCTTGGCCAGGAACGGGCCGAGCGGCTGATATTCCCACGCCTGGATGTCGCGGGCGGACCAGTCGTTGAGGATGGAGATGCCGGCAATATGCTCTTCCGCCTCACCGATGGGGATGGGCTGGCCAAGGCCGGTGCCCTTGCCGATCCAAATGCCCATTTCCAGTTCGTAATCCAGCCGTTCGCTGGGGCCGAAAGGCGGCTGCGCGCCTTCCTCTGCCGGCTTCTTCTGTCCGCTGGGGCGCTTCACATCACGGCCCGAAAGCCGGATCGACGACGAGCGGCCATGATAGCCGATGGGCACATACTTGTAATTGGGCAGCAGCGGGTTGTCCGGGCGGAAAAGACTTCCGATGTTTTCCGCGTGGTGAATGCCAGTGTAGAAATCGGTGTAATCGCCCACTGTCGCGGGAACATGCAGATCGCAGTCCTCGGCCTTATGCAGCGCGGGCTTCAATGAACTCTCGTTGCTGTCGTCGGTCAGCAGCTTGAACACGCCGTGGCGCAATGCACGCATCGTCTCCGGCCCGCGCTCCAGCAGTTCGTTCAGCGTGGCACCGCTTGCAAGCTGGGCCGCCGTGGCAGCTTCCAGTTCCAGCAGATCGGCAATATCGCGCAGATCCAGGATCATGTCGCCAATGGCAACACCGCCGCGCGGCTCGCCGCCGCTGGGCGGCGTAAACACGCCGAGCGGCAGGTTCTGCACCGGGAAATGCGGGTGGCCGTTGGCGCTCTCCACCCAGCTCTTCGCGTCGGGATCGTGGGTGAAATCGGTTTCGATCGTCATGGCAATTTCGCTTTCTCGAAGCCCTTCCAGCAGGCATCGTAATCGGGTTGGAGAAGTCCGCCGTTCATGGCGAATTCGGTGGTCTGGATAACGGCGCGGCCTTCGAACATGAAGGCCAGCGTGTCTTCGATCTTCACCGGCGCGAGGTCCGCTTCCATCGCCTTGCGCGTGCTTTGCGCATCGGGACCGTGGCCGTTGAACTGGTTGTGCAGCGATGCACCGCCCGGAGCAAAACCGCCACCTTCCTTGGCATCGTAGACACCGTGGATCAGCCCCATGAACTCGCTCATCACGTTGCGGTGGAACCACGGCGGACGGAAAGTGTCTTCGGCCACCATCCAGCGCGGGGGGAAGATCACGAAATCGCAATTGGCAGTGCCCGGCGTTTCCGACGGGCTGGTAAGCACGGTGAAGATGGAGGGGTCCGGGTGATCGAAGCTGACCGTGCCCATCGTGTTGAAACGCGCCAGATCATAACGGCACGGCGCTGAATTGCCGTGCCATGCCACCACGTCAAACGGGGAATGATCGATCGTGGTGGTCCACATGTGCCCGTTGAATTTCTGTACGATCTCGAAGCTGTCGTCCCGATCCTCGAACCAGGCCACCGGCGTTTCGAAATCACGCGGATTGGCCAGCCCGTTGGCGCCGATGGGCCCAAGGTCGGGCAGGCGGAATGGCGTGCCGAAATTCTCGCAAACGTATCCGCGCGACGGCCCGTCGATCTCGACCCGGAACCGCATTCCCGCCGGGATCAACGCGATAGAGCCGGGGCCAATGTCCATGCGGCCCAGCTCCGTCACGATAAGCAGATTGCCCTGCTGCGGCACGATCAGCATTTCGCCATCGCTGTTCTGGAAAGCGCGGGCGTTCATACTGGTGGTGGCAGCATAGAGATGGATGCCGATGCCACTGGCGGATGGCTCGCCATTGCCGCCGTAGGTCACCAGTCCATCGACGAAATCGACCTGGCCTTCCGGCATTTTCAGCGGATTCCAGCGCAGGCGGTTGGGGGTCGTATGGCTGCCATCGGGAGCCTTCAGGCGCGCCGCCCCGGCATAGGGTTGGAAAGCCCCGTGCGCGGTGGTGGGGCGCATGCGATAGAGCCAGCTACGACGATTTTCGTGGCGGGGTGCGGTGAAGGCGGAGGTGCTGAACTGTTCTGCATACAGGCCGAACGCGGGCTGCTGCGGACTGTTGCGCCCTTCCGGCAGCGCACCGTCGACCGCCTGGGTGGCGAAGTGGTTGAGAAATCCCGTCTGATATTGCATCACTTAGTCTCACCTGAAACTTCTTTTCAGGCTCAATGCCTCGCTTCGCGCGTATGATCAATGTTCGTGAGACAATAACGACCGAAACCGCAGGAGGTGCCGATGAAGCTTTATGGATATTGGCGGAGCTCGACTAGCTACCGCCTTCGATGCGCGCTGGAACTGAAGGGGCTGAATTACGAGCAGGATCCGGTGAACCTGCTGGAGAGCGCGCAGAAGGGCGAGGCTTTCACCTCGCGCAATCCCTTCGCTTCTGTTCCCATGCTGGAATACGATCACCGCGACCGCGCGCAGAGCATGGCGATCATCGAATGGCTGGACGAACGCTTTGCCGATACGCCCCTGTTGCCGATGCAGACGGAAGACCGCTTCACCGCGCGTGAACTGACCTATGCGATTGCAACGGAACTGCACGCGCCGCTTAATCTGCCCGTGCTGAGATATCTGAAGAACGAACTTGGCCATTCGCAGGACGAGATCGATATTTGGTATCGGCACTGGCTGGAGAAGACCCTGGTGCCGGTGGAAAAGCGCCTCGAACAGCTGGGCACGGGCGATTTCCTGTTCGACGGTCCGGGCATGTTTGAAACGGTACTGATCCCGCAACTCTACAACGCGCGCCGCTTTGAATACGACCTGTCCTCCTCACCCCGAATGGTGGCGATGGAACAGGCGTGTCTTGCCTTGCCCGCCTTCCAGCGGGCCCATCCGGACAATCAGCCCGACGCATCGTGAAATGCCGCCTTGCCCGCTATTGCGCACGGACTAGATTGAGCGGCGAAGGAGAGTTTTTGACATGAGCGATATCGTCCGCAATCCGGCCAATTGCCCGGAAACCCATTGCACACCCGAGAAATACGAGGCGCGTTACGAGGACTCCGTTTCGGATGCGGATGCTTTCTGGCTGGAAGAGGCGCACAAGCGGCTGGATTGGTATCGCAAGCCTGCAAAAGCCGGCGAATGGTCCTTCGATCCGGTCGATATCAAGTGGTTTGCCGACGGCTCGCTGAACCTGTGCCACAATTGCGTGGATCGCCACCTGCCCGAACACGCCAGTCGTACCGCGCTGATTTTCGAGCCTGACGATCCGTCCAATCCGTCGCGCAGTCTCACCTATGCCGATCTGCACGCAGAAGTGGTGCAGATGGCCAATGCGCTGAAAGCCATCGGCGTTGCCAAGGGGGACCGCGTAACGCTCTATATGCCGATGGTGATCGAGGGTGTGCTTGCCATGCTCGCCTGCGCCCGCATCGGCGCGATCCATTCCGTGGTGTTCGGCGGTTTCTCGCCGGAGGCGCTGGCGGGTCGGCTGGAAGCTTGCGAGAGCCGTTTCGTCGTCACGGCGGACGAGGGGCTGCGCGGCACCAAGACCATCCCGCTGAAAGCCAATGTCGATGCCGCGCTGGAGCACGATGGCGTGGAGGTGGACGGCGTTCTGGTGGTGCGTCACACGGACGGCGAAATCGCCATGACACAGGGGCGGGACCACTGGTATCACGATGTGGCCAGCGATGCCGACTGCCCCTGCGAGGAAATGGGAGCGGAGGATCCGCTGTTTATCCTCTATACCTCCGGCTCCACCGGAAAACCCAAGGGCGTGCTGCACACCACGGGCGGATACGCGCTGTGGACTGCGGCCACCTTTCACTACACTTTCGACTATCAGCCGGGCGAGGTTTTCTGGTGCAGCGCCGATATCGGCTGGGTCACCGGCCATAGCTACGTCACCTACGGCCCGCTGCTGAATGCGGGCACCAGCGTGGTGTTCGAAGGCGTCCCGAACTTTCCCGATCACGGACGCTTCTGGGACGTTATCGCGAAGCATAGCGTCAATATCTTCTACACCGCCCCCACCGCGATCCGCGCCCTGATGCGCGAGGGCGACGACTGGGTGAGGAGGCATGATCGCTCCAGCCTGCGCATTCTGGGCACCGTTGGCGAGCCGATCAATCCCGAGGCATGGCGCTGGTACTATGAGGTGGTGGGTGAGAGCCGCTGCCCCATCGTCGACACCTGGTGGCAGACCGAGACCGGCGGGCACATGATCACCACCCTTCCCTATGCCCATGACATGAAGCCGGGCAGCGCGGGAAAGCCGTTCTTTGGCGTACAACCGCTGCTGGTGGATAACGAAGGCCAGCCGCTGGAAGGCGCAACCGATGGAAACCTGTGCATCAGCGCCAGCTGGCCGGGACAGGCGCGCACCGTTTACGGCGATCACGACCGATTTATCGAAGCCTATTTCTCCACTTTCCCCGGCCGTTATTTCACCGGCGACGGGTGCCGGCGGGACGAGGATGGCTATTACTGGATCACCGGACGGGTGGACGACGTTATCAACGTGTCGGGCCATCGCATGGGCACTGCCGAGGTGGAGAGCGCGCTGGTGCTGCATCCCAAGGTGGCAGAGGCTGCCGTGGTGGGATACCCGCACGATGTGAAAGGACAGGGCATCTATTGCTACGTCACCACGATGGAAGGCGTGGAAGCTTCCGACGAACTTTACGACGAGTTGAAACAGCAGGTGCGCAAGGAAATCGGCCCTGTTGCCACGCCCGATCACCTGCATTTCACCGACGGACTGCCCAAGACACGCAGCGGAAAGATAATGCGCCGCATCCTGCGCAAGATCGCGGAGAACGATTACGGCGCCCTCGGCGACACCTCCACGCTGGCGGACCCGTCGCTGGTGGACCGGCTGATCGAGGGGCGACAGAACCGCTGACCGCCCCCGACCCGCATCCTAGTGCATGTGCGGCGTTTGCGCGCCGCGCGGCACGCGGATGTTGTTCACCAAGGTGCGTATCTCGGCAGGGGGCGCCTGCGTCAACGCCGCCACGCCGATTGCCACGGCGAAGTTGAGCACCATGCCCACCACGCCGATCCCCTCGGGTGAAATGCCCAGCAGCCAGTTCGCTTCCACGTTGGCGGCGGGCGCCCACAGCTTGAACCAGGCGATATAGAGGAAGGTGAAAACAAGCCCGGTCACCATGCCGGCAATCGCGCCTTCCCTGTTCATCCGCATGGAGAAGATGCCCATGAAGATCGCCGGGAACAGGCTGGCGGCGGCAAGACCGAAAGCAAAGGCCACCACCTGCGCTACCCAGCCAGGCGGATAGATGCCGAGATAGCCTGCCACCACGATGGCCGCGGTCGCCGCGATGCGCGCCGCGCGCAATTCCCCTTTCTCGGTAATGCCGGGCCGGAAGGTCTTCTTCAGCAGATCGTGGCTGACGCTGGAGGATATCACCAGCAACAGCCCCGCCGCCGTCGACAGCGCCGCTGCCAATCCACCTGCCGCCACCAGCGCAATTACCCAGCCGGGCAGGTTGGCAATCTCTGGATTGGCCAGCACCATGATGTCGCGGTCGACATAAACCTCGTTCGCATTGTCGGTGGCGGCGTTTTCCAGCACGCGCTCTCCCGATGCGCCCTCGCCGCTTTCGCTGAACACGGGCGCGCCTTCGAAGGCGTCTCCCGGCCTGTATTGCATCCGCCCGTCGCCGTTCTTGTCGCGCCAGGCGATCAGGTCGTTCGCTTCCCAGTTGGTGAACCATTCGGGCGCATTGTCATAGCTCTGCTCGTTCACCGTCTCGATGAAATTGAGGCGCGCAAAAGCGCCGACAGGGCCGGCAGTGACATACAGGAGGGCGATGAACAGCAGCGCCCAGCCCGCCGATTTGCGCGCGTCGGACGCCTTGGGCACGGTGAAGAAGCGCACGATCACATGCGGCAGGCCCGCGGTCCCCACCATCAGCGCCATCGTGATGCAGAAGATGTCTATCGTGGATTTGGAGCCATCGGTATAAGCAGCAAAGCCAAGATCGGTCAGCACCAGGTCCAGCTTCTGCAGCACGAACAGCCCGCTGCCATCGTTCACCTCGCTGCCCAGCCCCAGCGCCGGAACGGGATTGCCGGTAATCAGGAAGCTGATGAAGAAGGCAGGCACCATGTAGGCGAAGATCAGCACGCAATATTGCGCAACTTGCGTGTAGGTGATGCCCTTCATCCCGCCCAGCACGGCATAGATGAAAACGATGCCCATGCCGATGATCACGCCCCACAGGATCGGCACATCCAGGAAACGGCTGAACACGATGCCGACGCCGCGCATCTGCCCGGCGATATAGGTGAAGCTGATGAAGATCAGGCAGATCACGGCCACCACGCGCGCGGCCTTGGAATAGTATCGCGTACCGATAAAATCGGGCACGGTGAACTCGCCGAACTTGCGCAGATACGGAGCCAGCAGCAGCGCCAGCAGAACATATCCGCCGGTCCATCCCATCAGGTAGACGCTGCCGTCGTAGCCGAGGAAGGCAATCAGGCCCGCCATGGAGATGAAGCTGGCCGCGCTCATCCAGTCGGCAGCGGTGGCCATGCCGTTCACCACCGGGTTCACCCCGCCGCCAGCGACGTAGAATTCCGATGTCGACCCGGCCCGGCTCCAGATGGCGATGGCGATGTAGAGCGCGAAGCTCAGCCCGACGAAAATATAGATCAGCGTCTGCGTTTCCATGCCGCCGCCTCAGCTATCGTCGTCGTCGTCGAGATCGAACTTGCGCTCGATCCGGTGCATGGCGACCACGTAGATCGCGATCAGTATCAGGAATACGTAGATTGAACCCTGCTGCGCGAACCAGAAGCCAAGCGGGTATCCGCCAAGGCTGAACTGGTCGAGGAAATCGCGAAAGATGATGCCCGCCCCGAACGAGACGGCAAACCATATGCTCATCAACACGCAAAGCAGGCGGATATTGGCGCGCCAATAGGCTTTCTGGCTGGCAGCCACCTTATCGTCGCGGGTTTCCTCGCTCTCCATGCTTCCCTCCCCCTCATGCCGGTGGCCGGCGTTTGCGCCATGCTATCGCATCAGCCAGCATTTCGAAACAAGAGGCAACGCGCGGACAATCAGAGTATAAAGCGCCGGATCAGATTCCATAGCTGGCCCTTGGGTGGCGAGCGCTGTCGTGGGGTTCCGCTTCAAGCGGCGCAGCCTGCCTACCCGGCAATGTCTTCCAGCGCCGTTCGGTCGATGATCTCAACCGAGCGGCGGGTTGGCAATTCGATCACGCCATCGCGTTTCAGCATGGTCATCTGGCGGCTGACCGTCTCTATAGTCAGGCCCAGCACATCGGCCACCTGCTGCCTGGAAAACGGCAGTTCGAACCGCCGCAGCGATGCCTCGGACGGTGTTTCGCATCCGCCCTCCACCAGCCTGTCCGACATTTCGAGCAGGAACGTCGCCACCTTTTCCCGCGCGCTCTTGCGCGACAGCAGCACCATCCACTTGCGCGTGCGGTCCAGCTCCCCCAGCGTGCGCTCCAGCAGCTTGTGTTCCAACCCCGGATGCTCGCTGGCGAAGCGATCGAAATCCGCCCGGGCGAACACGCACACCCGCGCGGCGGTTAGCGCGGTGACCGAATGGCCGGCAGCGCCCGCAAACGGGCGACCGATGAAATCGGCGGGATAGACGACGCCCACGATCTGTTCGCGCCCGTCCTCGGTAGAGGAAGACAGTTTCAGCACCCCCTCGATCACGTTGGCAACCAGCACCGACTCGTCGCCTTCCCAGATCAGCGATTCGCCCGGCTCCAGGTTGCGGCGACGGCCCAGCGTGTTGAGAACGGCGAGCTCATCACCGGTCAGCCCGGCGCAGATCGCGCGATTGCGTACGATACAGGTGTCACAGGCAGCCATGGTCCCTTGCGCTACCACTCGGGCGCGCCGCGCTCAATCACGGAAGCCTCCGGGCATGGTCCATCACCCCCTTTCGCTGCCCGTCGCCTGCCTGGGGCCAGCAGCGTCATCAAAGTGACTTTCGTGCGTAACGAGGCAGTCACCGAACCGACCAATCGATGTCACAACCGGCCTCTAGCGGACCCTTCGACACCTGGATCGGAGATTACTCATGAACACCGCCCGCTTGCTTGGCACCGCCAGCATTGCAGCCCTCGCCCTTTGCGCAAGCCCTGCCATCGCCGGAGACGTCACCGGCGTGGTGATCGACGAGACCGATACCGTGGCGCTGCAAGCCGCCGTCGTGCGGATCCCGGAACTGAACCGCTCTGTCACGACGGAGCGCGACGGCTCTTTCCGCCTCGTCGACATTCCGGCAGGCACCTGGACGATCGAGGCCCGCTTCGTCGGCGTGCCTACCGAGACCCAGACCGTGGAAGTGGAAGAGACGGGCACCGTCACCGCCAATTTCCTGCTCGGCGGCGAAAACGCTGCGAGCATTCTGGTCTACGGCCAGCTTGCCAACCAGTCGAACGCGCTTTCCCGCGAATATGCCAGCGACACCATCATCGACGTGCTGACGCGCGATGCCATCGGCCAGTTTCCCGATCAGAACGTGGCCGAGAGCCTGCGCCGCCTGCCCGGCGTGAACGTGCTGAACGATCAGGGCGAAGGCCGGTTCGTGGCCGTGCGCGGGCTCGATCCCAGCCTGAACGCCACCTCCGTCAACGGCGTTCGCCTGCCTTCGCCCGAGGGTGACATCCGCGCCGTGGCGCTGGACGTCGTGGCAAGCGACATCATCGAGAGCATCGAGGTCCACAAGTCGCTGACGCCGGACATGGATGCCGACACCATCGGCGCCAGCATCGAGATCAACACCGTTTCCGCCTTTGACCGTCGCGGCAATTTCATCACCCTGTCGGCAGAGGGCAGCTATAACGAATACTCCGAGGAACTGCGACCCAAGGCCAGCGTGAACTTCGCCTATCGGCTGGCGGACAACCTCGGCGTGTCCGGCGGCCTCAGCTATTACAACCGCTTCTTCGAGAGCGACAATATCGAGGCCGATGGCTGGGAACTGGACGATGGCCTCGTCTATGCCGAGGAAGTGCAGTATCGCGATTACGACGTGGAGCGGGAGCGTATCTCTGCCTCGCTCGGCTTCGATCTGCGCGCATCGGACAGCACCGAACTCTACGTGCGCGGCCTCTATTCCCGGTTCGACGATCAGGAATACCGCCGTCGCACGACCTTCGATCTCGGCGATGCGTTCGTCACCGGCGATGGCACCAGCGTAACCTATTCCGACGCCGATCCGGCCGATCCGGCGGAAGAATACGCGATCACGGTGGAGCGCGACGTGAAGGACCGCTTCGAACGGCAGGAGATCTACTCCCTCAGCCTGGGCGGCGAAACGGTGACGGGGCCGTGGACCATCGAATACATGGCCAGCTGGGCACAGAGCAGCGAGCGGGAAGACGGCAGCGTCGATCCCGCGCAGTTCGAACGCGAGTTCGAGGCCGACGGGCTGGTGACTGCAATCGACTATGCCAACGAGCGCGTCCCGATGTATTCGGTAAGCGGGGTGGACGATTTCTTCGATCCTGCAACCTATGAACTGAACGATATCGAGTTCACCGACCTTTCCGATGCCGAGGATACGGAATATTCGGCGCGGCTGGATGTGGGGCGCGAATTCGCGATGGATGGCGGGGTCTTCACCGTCCAGACAGGCGCAAAAGGCCGCTGGCGCGAAAAGAGCTATGACGCGGAAATCCGCTTCTACGAACGCGACGGTGTCACCCTGGCTGACGTGCTGGGAGAACAGACCTACACGCTGCTGGAGATCGGCCCGGTCGCCAGCTATTCCGGCGCGACGGACCTATTCTTCGACAACTTCTCCAGCTTCGAATTGCAGGAAGCAGACAGCGCTTTCGACAGCGCCGTGGAAGATTACAACATCACCGAAGACATCTATGCCGCCTATCTGCTGGGTCGCTGGGAAAGCGACACGCTGACCGTGATCGGCGGCGTTCGCTACGAACACACGCAGACCGACATTCTTGGCAATTACACGCTGCTGGTGGAGGAAGACGGCACCCTGCCCGATGGCTCCATCGCCAGCGACGATACCGTGATCGCCACCCCGCAGACCACGCCCAGCAATTACGGTTTCTTCCTGCCCAGCCTCAACGTGCGGTTCGAGCCGGTGGACGACCTGGTGCTGCGCGCCGCGGGTTATCGCAGCCTGGTGCGCCCCGGCTTCTCCAAGATCGCCCCGCGTTTCGCCACCGAGCAGAACGACGATAACGAGATCGAGGGCGAATTCGGCAACCCCAATCTCGTGCCATACGAGGCGTGGAACTTCGATGCCGGGGTGGAATATTACTTCTCGGGCAATGGCGCGATCAGCGCAGGCCTCTTCTACAAGGATATTTCGAACTACATCGTCGACGTCGAATTCAACGCCGAGGATCTTGACGGAAACGACGCGATCGACCCCGAGGAACGCCTTGTCTTCAACGGTATCGCCTTTGACGAGGCGGTTATCCCGCTGAACGGCGACAGTGCCGAGGTGTGGGGCATCGAACTGGGCTTTGCCATGCAATGGGATATGCTGCCAGCTCCCTTCGACGGTATCCTGACGCAGGCCAACTACACCTACACCGATGCAACGGGCGTAGTGCCTGACGGCGGGGTGGATACGCTGGGCTCCATCGGCGACACGCGCACCATCTGGCTGCCCACCACCAGCGCGCACACGCTGAACGGCGTGCTTGGCTACCAGATGGGCCCCGTCTCGCTGCGCCTCGCAGGGACATATCGCGACGATTACCTGGATGAACTGGGCGGTTCGCCGGAAGAGGATCGCCTTGTCGACAGCCACTTCCAGCTGGATGCCAGCGCCCGCTTCACCATTACCGAAGGTGTCCAGGTCTTCGTGGAGGCGATCAACCTGACCGATGCCGAATACTTTGCCTACAACACCGTGGGCGGGCGGCAGAACAACTATCAATACGAAATCTATGGCCGCACTTTCAAAGGCGGTGTGAAGGTGACTTTCTGATGCGCATGTCCATTATTGCCGCCGCCGCCCTGCTGGCTGGCTGCGCCACCACACCCACGGGCCTGCCACCCGTATCCGTTACCGCGACGGGCGAGACCCGGCCGGTGGGCACCGTCAACGAGGACGCGGCGGACGATCCCGCGATCTGGCGCAATGCGGCAGACCCTGCACAAAGCCTGATCGTGGCGACCGACAAGAAGGCAGGGCTCTACGTCTACGGCCTGGACGGAGAGATCCACAGCTTCACCGATGCCGGCGCGGTCAACAATGTCGATCTCGTCACGCTGGACGATGGCACCGTGTTCGTGGCGGCCAGCGACAGGATCGATCCCGTGAATTCGCATATCTCCACCTTCACGCTCGATACCGGCAGCGGCGAACTGACGCCGCTTGGCCGGATCCCCAGCGGCGCAGGCGAGGGATATGGTTTCTGCATGAGCCAGCACGGCTCGCTGAGCGCGCTGGCGGTAATCAAGGACGGCACGCTGCGCGAATACCGGATCGCGAATGTGACGCCGGGCGAAACACCGCGGGCCGAACTTGTCCGGGAAATGTCCGTGCCCAGCCAGCCCGAAGGCTGCGTCTTCGATGAACGCGACGGAACGCTCTACGTGGGCGAGGAAGTGGGCGGCATCTGGCGGTTCCGCGATGGGGAAACCACCGGCGAACTGGTGGCCCCGATCGACAACCAGTACCTCGTGGCCGATGTTGAAGGGCTGGCCATCGCGCCGGCGGGCGTTGATGGCGGCTATTTGATAGCTTCCAGCCAGGGCGACAACGCCTATGCCGTGTTCCGCCTGCCGGATATGACACCGCTTGGCCGTTTCGCCATTGGCGCGGGCACTTTCGGCGCGGCGGAAGAGACGGACGGGATTGCGCTTAACACGGCCAGTTTCGGGCCGGACTATCCCGCGGGCCTGTTCATCGCGCAGGACGGCGTGAATCCGCCCGACGCGCAAAATTTCAAGCTGGTCAGCTGGGCGCAGGTGCTCGCCGCCATGGGTCTGCGGTAAGCCGATACTCAGGCCGCGCTGCGCACGCTGCTGGGCCTGCGCCCCGTCATGCGGGCGTAGAAGCGCGAGAAATAGGAGGGGTCGGCGAAGCCCAGTTCGTCGGCCACCTCGCAGCATCCTGCATTAGTGAAGCGCAACAATCGCGTGGCCTCCGCCGCCAGCCGCTCGTTGATGAACTGCCGCGGGCTGACATCCAGCGCCAGCCGCACCCGGCGCGAAAGCGTGCGCTCCGTGGTCTGCAATTGCGCCGCGAACTGTCCCACGCTGGCGCTGGCCGTCAGGTTCTCCTGCACCAGCGCACGAAACCTCTCCACGAGATCGTCCTGACGCCTGTAGGCGGTATCGCTATGAAGGCCGGCCACGATCCGCACGAACGCCTCTGCCAGTGCGCGGCGAACCAGATCGGCGCCCGTCCCGCTCTCGTCGGCCAGGATCACCTGCTCGCAAATGGCCTGCAGCCTTTCCGCCGTTGCGGGCTCCAGGTTCATCACCTCCGGCTTGTTCATCAGTTTGCGCAAATCGTCCTCCGATTGCAGCGGAACCGTGAAGCGATCCGACAGGCTGAGAACGAAGCCCTTGGTGTCATGTTCGAAATGGAAGCCATGCACCGTGCCCGGCGGGGTGAGCAGCAATACCGGCCCGCGCCTGGCGGAGCGGTGGTTTGCCACTGTCAGCTCCACCCCTCCATCCACCACCAGCAGGATCTGGAACAGCGAGGTGTGGCGGTGCGGCGCGATTTCCCATTCGTACCTTTTGCTGCGCACGGCAATCGTTTCGCAATGCACCAGATGTTCCAGCGCGCTGGAGGCATCTTCCCCGTACAGCGCGAATTTCGGGATGGAGGGGCCTTGATCCGTCATGGCCGGAAAGTACCAGATATTTGCAGAACCGTCCCTGTAAATATCACCGCTCTGCCAGCATGATGCGCCATCCCGCGAGAACAGCGGTTGGGAGAGAGATATTGAAGACACAGGTTTGCATCATCGGCGCCGGCCCCGCGGGCCTGCTGCTGGGCCATCTGCTGCGCGCAGAAGGCGTGGATTGCGTGGTGCTGGAACGCAAGGATCCCGACTACATCCTCTCGCGCATCCGCGCCGGCGTGCTGGAAACGATCACCGTCAAGCTGATGGAGCGGCTGGGCCTCGATGATCGCATGAAGAAAGAGGGCATCTGGCACGATGGCTTCAACCTGGCGGATGGCGAACGGCTGATCCGCGTTGACATGGCCGAACTCGTGAACAAGCGCGTGATGGTCTACGGCCAGACGGAGATCACCCGCGACCTGATGGACGCCTGCGATGACCGCGATCTGCAGGTAGAGTACGAGGCGGACGATGTCGCCCTGCACGATGTCGATAGCGATGCGCCCTGTGTCACCTATTACAAGGATGGTGCCGAGCACCGCGTGGATTGCCGCTTCATCGCCGGATGCGATGGCTTTCACGGGCCCAGCCGCAAGGCTGTCCCGGCCAGCGTGGGCAAGGAATACGAGCGGGTGTATCCGTTCGGCTGGCTGGGCATTCTGGCCGATGTGCCGCCATGCAACCACGAACTGATCTACGCCAATCACGAACGCGGGTTCGCCCTCGCCAGCATGCGCAGCGAGACGCGCAGCCGCTATTACGTGGACGTTCCGCTGACGGAAAAGGTGGAGGGCTGGAGCGACGAGCGGCTGTGGGACGAACTCGCCGTGCGACTTGGCCCGGAAGCGGCGGCCAGCATGACGCGCGGGCCGTCGCTGGAAAAGAGCATCGCCCCGCTTCGCAGTTACGTCTTCGCGCCGATGCGCCACGGATCGCTGATGCTCTGCGGCGATTCCGCGCATATCGTGCCGCCCACCGGCGCCAAGGGCCTGAACCTTGCCGCCAGCGACGTGCATTACGCGGCCAATGCGCTGATCGGCTTTTTCACGGCATCTTCGAACGAGGGGATCGTGGCCTATTCCGACACTGCCCTCGCCCGTGTCTGGAAAAGCGAACGCTTCAGCTGGTCGCTGACAAGGCTGATGCACCGCTTCCCCGAGGACGGCGAATTCGAACGCGCCATGCAGGTGGCGGAGCTGGACTACATCGCCAGCAGCCGCGCTGCACAAACGTCCATCGCCGAAAACTACGTGGGCCTGCCGGTATAAACGCCGGCGGCCCGCGTCAGCCTTCCCACCCCACGATCGGGTCGACCTGGTTGCGGGTGTAGCTGTGATAGCCCCCGCGCGTCTCGTCATAGATGCGCGTGGCGATCGGCTGGCCCCAACTGCCCGTGTCCCAAAGCGCCTTGAACAGCGGCTCCACGAACTTATTGCGCCCCACTTCGCCAAGGAACGTCTCGGCCTGGGCAACGGCGGGCTGGTATTCGTTGCGCAGCGCCGCCTCCAGCCACAGGAACAGCACCTCGTTATTGCCGGTGTCTGCAAGGGCAAGTCGCTGGTTCAGCGCGGAAAGCTGCGTGGCGGACATTTCTTCCGGCAGTTCCTGCAGGAAGCGCTGCTGTTCGGCACCGGTCCAGCCGGTCCACTTCTGCTTTGCAGGCAGCGTGCCGTTGTCGGCGTAGGCCTGCGCGGCTTCGTCCACCTCGGCAAAGGCGGCGGGATCGGGCGCGATGGCGTTTTCCGGCAGGCCGGTGCCATACACCCATTCGTCCAGCATCAGTTGCTGCTCCAGTTCCTCGTCATCCTGCACCACGTATTCGCGCAGTTCGGAAAGGAACATCTCGCTGGTCGCGGGCTGGAAGGCGTGGCGATCGAACCAGCCACGCATGAACTCGTCGAACCGTTCACGCCCGATGATGTTCTCCATCGTGCGCAAAAACACCGTGCCCTTGTCATAGATGGCAGGGCCGACCGTATCGAACGGGCTGATGCCTTCGGGGGTGCGCATAGCGGTGTTGGGGTTGTCGGCGCCGTTCTCGTCAATCGCTTCGACGAGGCTTGCATAGCTCAGCGCATACTCCTGGTTGGCGCGCTTCTCGCCAAAGACGGCTTCCGAAATGCGGCTTTCGAAATAGGAGGTGACACCTTCGTTCAGCCAGCCATCGCGCCAGCTGGAATAGGTGACGAGATTGCCCGACCAGCTATGCGCCAGTTCATGCGCAATCAGCCCGGTATTGGACCGGTCGCCCGCGATGAAGGTGGGGGTGAGGAAGGTCATCACCGGATTTTCCATGCCGCCATAAGGGAATGCCGGCGGCAGCACGATCATGTCGTAACGCCCCCAGCGATAGGGGCCGTAGATTTCCTCGGCGGCGTCGATCATCGCCTCGGTATCGGTCAGCTCGGCGGCGGCTTCCTCCAGCATCTCCGGCTCTGCCCAGACGCCCGACCGCGGGCCGAGTTCTGCAAATTCGATATTTCCGGCAGCAATCGCGATAAGATATGGCGGGATGGAGTTTTCCATCACGAATTCAAACGCGCGGCGGCTTTCGCCGACATCCTCGGGATCGCCGCGACTGATGCCGCTCATCACCACGTTCAAGGGCTTCGGCGCGGTAATGCGCGCTTCCCAGGTCTGGCGGATGCCGGGGCTGTCCTGCGTGGGGATCCACGTGCGGTTCAGGATCGCCTGGCCCTGGCTGAACACGTAGGGATATTCGCCGCCCGCCGTCTGCTCGGGCGCCAGCCATTGCAGCGCCTCCGCTTCGGAGCCGCTGGCGTAATTGATGACGATTTGCTGCAGGCCCGGACCGGTCAGCTCGCCCAGTTGCACGGTAATCGGCTCTCCCTTGTCGGGATCGCTCTCGCCGATGGTGTAATCCAGCGCATTGCCGTTGCCATCGGAAATCCCGCCGATCACCAAGCCATCTGAATCAAGCACGATCTCGGTGGCGTCCTCGGCCGCATCCACGTCCAGCGTGGCCACGCCTTCCACGCGCCTGCCTTCGAAATCCAGGTCCAGATCCAGCGCCACGTGCGTCACCCGCGCTTCCAGCGGGCGGGCGTAGGTAAACTCGTCGCGCGCTTCGTCTGTCGTCAGGATCGGGGCCACGGCGCGCTCCTGGGTTGGCAGGTCGTCAGCCGTGCAGGCGGACATCAGGAAAGGGATGGCCAAAGTGGCGGCAAAAGCGAGAGTGCGCATGAATTCTCCGGAATGGTTGCGACCGTTCTTCCCGCTCATGTAGCAAATTATCGACTGAAGTCAGCATTTCGTCGGTAAACGGGTGAAAAATATGGTATCTAATTGAATGATCATGAATGGCTCATGCATTCCCGCCCTTCCCCGGCGATGCGAGAGCGCACGACGCACACGTTACAGGTGAACCGAGATGACAATTCGCAAGACCGCTACCCTCACCGCAACGCTGCTTGCATCCGTCTTCACCCTGTCGCAGCCCGCGCTGGCGCAGGATGGCAACGCCGACGAGCCGCGCAGCGATAACGAGATCGTGGTGCAAGGAGAAATACAGGTCGATCGCGCCGATGCGCGCGATCAGGCACGCGACATCACGCCGAACGCCCGCACGTCGATGGACCCGCTGGCCCGCTTCCAGAAGCCCATCTGTCCCGGCGTGTGGGGCCTTTCTCCCGAAAACGCGCAGGCGCTGATCGATCGCATGTATTACAACGCCGAGCAGGCTGGCGTTCCCGTGAATGTGGAGGAGAACTGCCCGGCCAATATCTGGGTGATCTTCGTCGATGATCCGGCGGAAACCTTCGCGGAAATGCGTGACGAACAGGCCTTCCTCGTGCGTGATCTGGGCTATTGGGAAAGGGAGCGCGTCGAGGAGCAGGACGGCGCCGCGATGAGCTGGAACATCACCACCATCCGCAACCGCGGCGGTACCGAGATGCAGATGAATTCCACCGCGGCCGATCTGCCCGGCCCGGTTGCCGAAAACACCATCATGTCGCGCACCAATGCCGGCATTCGCGAAGATATCGAGATGTCGGTCGTGCTGTTTCGCCGGTCCAGGCTGGCCGAAGCCGATGTCCTGACCGTGGCCGATTACGCCACCATGCGGGCGCTGGCCAAGACAGAGGAACCGAACGAGGATCTGTCCTTCGATTCCGTGTTCGGTGCCTTTGGCTCGGCTGCCGACGTCAAACGCATCAGCGTGTTCGATCGTGCCTATCTGCGCGCCCTCTATCGCAGTTCGCCCACCCGCCTCTCCCGCCTTGCGCTCAGTGAGATCGATGCGCTGATGGAAGAAGAATATGCGCGGATGGAGTCCGAAGGCGAGATCAATCGGTGATGTGAGCGTTCACAGGTGACAGGCCGCCGGCAAGGCGATAGGTCTTGCAGCATGATGATTACTCGTACAGCCCTGTTCGCCGCGCTTTCGCTTTCTCTCGCCGCTTGCGACCAAACCTCCGATACGGCTCCGCAGACGGAGGCCGAGGTCGACGCCGCGCAGGCCCAGGCGGCTGGCGGATCGGATACCAATGGTGCGCGGCAACTGATCTTCTCGGACGAGTTTTCCGGCGACCGCCTCGATCCCACCCGCTGGAACACGGTGGGCATGGATTTCTGGGTGAACGAGGAGGAACAGGCCTACACCAACTCGCCCGACACCATCCAGTTCGTGCAAGGTCTGGAAGGTGCGGATGGCGGCGCCCTGGTGCTGCGCCCGGTGTATCGTCCCGGCGAAGATACGAATGAAGAACGCAATGCGGACTTCATTTCCGGCAGGGTCAACACCCGTGGCAATTTCGAGTTTACGTACGGCCGCGCAGAAGCGCGCATCCGCATGCCCGATGCCGTGGGCGTCTGGCCCGCATTCTGGCTGCTGGCCGATGCCGAATGGCCCAGCGAGGGCGAGATCGACATCATGGAATATGTCGGCCAGGCCGACTGGACCGGTGTTGCCGTGCATGGCCCCGGCTATTCCGGCGACGCAGGCATTGCCGATCGCCAGTATTTCCCCGAAGGCACGGACGTTACCGACTGGCATGTCTATGCCACTGAATGGAAGCCCGATGGCATCGAGTTCTACGTGGATGATCGCCTGACTTTCCGCGTGCCGAAAACCAATGTGGAATTCTTCGGCGACTGGGTGTTCGACAACCCGCAATACGTGGTGCTGAACTTCGCCGTGGGCGGAATCTACCCCTACAAGATCAACGGCATTGAAGAGCCATACAAGGGCATGCCGCAGGAAACGGCAGACCGCATCAGGAACGGCGAACTGGCGATGGAAGTGGACTGGGTGCGGGTTTACGGGGCGGAATGAGGTTTCAGCCTCCCGGTTGTTGGCTCCCGGTGGTTAGCTCCAGGTAACCTCCGGCGGCAGGCTCATCAGGATGGCGTCGATATTGCCCCCGGTTTTCAAGCCGAACAGTGTTCCACGGTCATAGACCAGGTTGAACTCCACATAGCGCCCGCGCCATTCAAGCTGGCGGGCCTTGTCCTCCGGTGTCCACGCATGGTCCATCCGCTTCCTCACGATAGCGGGGAAGGCATCCAGAAAGGCCTCTCCCACGTCCTTCGTGAAGGCGAAATTGCGTTCGAAAGCGGGCAGGTCTTCGCACTCCAGATGATCGTAGAAGATGCCGCCCACCCCGCGATGCACATTGCGGTGGGGGATGAAGAAATAGTCGTCCGCCCACTTCTTGAACCGGTCGTAATAGGTGGGATTGTGCGCCGCGCAGGCTGCGCGCAGGCGGGCGTGGAAGGCTTGCGTATCCTCGTCATATTCGATGGGCGGGTTCAGATCTGCCCCGCCGCCGAACCATGCCGCCTGCGTGTGCAGGAAGCGGGTGTTCATGTGTACGGCGGGCACGTGCGGATTGGCCATGTGCGCCACCAGGCTGATACCGGTGGCGGTGAAACCCGGATGTTCCTCGCTCGCGCCGTTGATGGTGGCGGCGAACTGCGGCGCAAATTCGCCGGTGACGGTGGAGACGTTGACTCCCACCTTCTCGAAAACCTTGCCCTTCATCACGCCGCGCACGCCGCCGCCACCGTCTGAACCGTCATCGGTCTCTCGGTCCCAGGGGGTGTATTCAAAGGACGCATCCGATCCCGCTTCCCGCTCGATCGCCTCGAACTCGGCGCAGATACGGTCGCGCAGGGATTCGAACCATGTGCGCGCGGCTTGGGTTTGATCGTTCCAGTTCATGCAAAGGCTCTTGCCAAAGCGCGTCGCGGGCGGCAAGTGGAACCCATGGTTCCCGTTTCGTTCGCTTTCCCCTTTTGCGGAGACGAGTTCGTGCTGACGAAGTCGCGCGCGCTCTTCTGGCCGCGTGAAAACGCGCTGCTGGTGGCGGATCTGCATCTGGAGAAAGCCAGCTTCTTCGCCCGTCACGGCCAGCTGCTGCCGCCTTACGACAGTCGCGAGACGCTGGAGCGGTTGGCGGAAACCTTGCGCGAAACCGGCGCGCGCCGTGTCTACACGCTGGGCGACAATTTTCACGATTCGGATGGATCGCAGACGCTGGGCGATTACGAGTGTGGCATGCTGTCAGCTCTTACCCGTGCCACTGAGTGGGTGTGGATTACCGGCAATCACGATCCCGCGATGGAAGCGAAATCCGGCGGCATTATTGCAGAGGAACTGGAAGTTGCCGGCGTGGTGCTGCGGCACATTGCCAAAAAGGGCGAAACCCGTCCTGAACTTTCCGGCCATTTCCACCCGCGCGTGCAGATAAAGATCCACCACCGCCACATTCGCCGACCCTGCGCCGTGGTGAGTCACAACGATGATGCCACTTGCGGGCGGATGATCCTGCCGGCATTCGGCGCGCTGACCGGCGGCATGGATGCAGGCGATCCCGCTATTCTCAAGGCTTTACAGCCCGCCAGCTCCATCGATGCATTCGTTCCTGCGGGCAGTCGGCTCGCGCGCTTTCCGCTTTGGCGCGGGGCGGCGTGAACCTCTGGCGTTCGGGCGCGTTACGCACTACATAGAGCCCGATACGAAAACCATTACAGGAGCGATTCCATAGCCCGTCCACCCCGCCGCAGTATGGCACCGCCGGTAAAGTCCGGCCCGAAATACGATCAGTTTATTCAATCCGACAAGGTTCGCGTGATCGACGATCAGGGCGAAAACCTTGGCGTGATGTACACCCGCGAAGCGATAGAGCAGGCCCAGGAATCCGGGCTTAACCTCGTGGAGGTTTCGCCTAACGCCAATCCCCCGGTGTGCAAGTTCCTCGATGTCGGCAAGCACCGCTACGAAGCCCAGAAAAAGGCGAACGCGGCGCGCAAGACGCAGAAGACGCAGGACATCAAGGAAGTAAAGATGCGTCCGAACATCGACACGCACGATTACGACGTGAAGATGCGGAACGTGAACAAGTTCATCGACAATGGCGACAAGGTGAAAGTCACCCTGCGTTTCCGTGGTCGTGAAATGGCGCACCAGCACCTGGGCATGGACCTGCTCAAACGCGTGCAGGACGATGTGGCCGAAACCGCCAAGGTCGAGGCGTTTCCCCGTCTCGAAGGGCGCCAGATGCTGATGGTGCTGGCTCCCAAGTAAGCTGGATCTGCTGCGGATCATCTGGCGCTCTTGCCAGCATGATCCGCGCTATCCTCTTTCCTCTTGCTATTCGCCACGCCGCAGCAGCTCCACTGGCGTGCCTTCGAGTAGGATATCGACTGGGCGCATCGGGGTTCAGATCGACGGCAGGCCCTGCTCGGCAAAACCCCAACCCGCCAGCGACTTGCTCTGCGCGCGGTCGATCAGTCGCTTGGCATCGTCAATGCTGAAGGCCTTGGCATCGTCCAGTTTCTTCAATTCATTCCAGGCGATCGGCGCTGCCACCGGCGCGCCGCTGCGCGCACGCGCGGAATAGGGCAGGACCGCCGTACTACCGCGCTGGTTACGCAGGTAATCGATGAAAATCTTGCCCTTGCGCTTCGCCTTGCTCATCGTGGCGGTGAAGCGATCGGGCTCCGCCATGCTGAGCGCCTCTGCAAAGCGGCTGGCGAAATCCTTGTGCGCGTCCCAATCGTGGCCCGGCGAAAGAGGCACCACCACATGGACGCCCTTCCCGCCTGAAAGCATGGCAAAGCTGACGAGGCCGAGGTCGGCCAGCCGATCCCTGATGTCGCGGGCGGCTGACTTCACGTCGCCGAAATCCAGTCCTTCGTCGGGATCGAGATCGAAAATCATCTTGTCCGGTGCTTCCACATCGGTGCTGCGCGATCCCCAGCCATGGAATTCGATCGTGCCCATCTGCACGCATTGCAGCAGCCCACGCGCATCCTCGACGAAGAGATAATCCTCGGTACCGCCGTCCTTCTCGCGGATCGGCACGTGCTTCACCGCGTCACCGAAGCCACCGCTATCGTGTTTCTGGAAAAAGCATTTCCTGGCGCGTCCCTGCGGGCAGCGCACCAGGCTGACGGGGCGGCGTGCGGCAAAGGGCAGCATGATGGGCGCAATTGCCTCGTAATAGTCGGCCAGTTGGCCCTTGGTCTGCCCGCTGTCGGGAAACACCACGCGGTCCCGGCTGGAAATCTTCACACCCTCTGCCTGCTTCGGCGATGCCGCAGGAATTTCCGGCGTCACGTCCTCGGCCTTCTTGTCCGTGCGCAGTCCCAGAAAGCTGCCGTGGCGGATATTGCCGTCGGTGGTGAACTCGGCGAAGGCCACTTCGGCGACGAGCTTGGGCGTCACCCATGTAACATCGCGGCTGCTGGTCTTGTCGACCTCGGCGGGCGGGGTCTTGCGCTCCAGCCGGCTCAGCTTTCCGGAAAGGTTATCCAGATCGTCGGCAGAGAAACCGGTGCCCACATTGCCCTTGTAGACAAGCTCCTCTCCCTCGTGCTGCGCCATCAGCAGGGATGCGAAGGGCCGTCCGCGTGCACCGGATTTCTTCCAGCCGATCACCACGAACTCCTGGCGGCGCGTGCATTTCACCTTCACCCACCGCTTTGACCGGGAGCCGGAATAACGACCATCCACCGTCTTCGAGATGATGCCTTCCTGCCCGGCGTCGCACATGGTGCGGTACAGCTTCTCGCCCGCGCCGATGATGTGATCGGCAAGAAACACCGGAGCATCCGCATTGCCCAGCAGCGCCTCCAGCCGTTCCTTGCGTTCGATGTTGGTCAGATCCGCCAGATCCTCCCCCGCCAGTTCCAGCAGGTCGAATGCATGCAATTGCAGGGCATCGCTTTTCGACTGGCTGCCGTGGCCGCGCTTCAGCACGGACTGGAGGGTGGAGAAATCGGGGTTCCCCTTGCCGTCCACCGCGATGATCTCGCCGTCGATGAGGCAGCTTGGCAGATCCAGCGCGGCGACGGCATCCACCAGCGGGCCGAATTTCTCGGTCCAGTCCTTCCCGTTGCGGGTGTAGACACGCACCTTTTCCCCCTTGGCGGCTACCAGCGCACGGTATCCGTCGAACTTGATCTCGTGCATCCATCCGTTGCCCGCCGGCACATCGTCCACCAGCGTGGCGAGTTGCGGCTTGCGAAACTTGGGTAGCGGCGCGTTTGCCTTCGGGCGAGACTTGCGCTTCGTGCCCGCGTGGGCGCTGGCCTTTTCCATCTGCTGCAGGAAAGCCTTGCCGGTCTTGCCTTCCAGCGAGAACTTGCCGCCCTTGTCCGCCGCGATTTCGGCCATGGAACGCCCCGTCGCGATACTGGTAAGCTCACGCTGCACCAGCGCATCGCCTTCCTGCGCGTGATCGTCCTGCAGTTTGCGCAGCAGCCAGTTTTCCCGCTTTTCTCCCGGCTTTTTCTTCAGCCTTATCAACAGCCATTCGCCCTGCATCCGCTCGCCTCTAAGGCAGAAATGCAAGTGGCCGTCTTCAATATCTTTCGCGCTCTTGCCCTCTATCGGCTTCCACGTTCCGCGATCCCACAGCATCACCGTGCCGCCGCCGTACTCACCCTTGGGAATGGTGCCTTCGAAGGTGTTGTAGGACACGGGATGGTCTTCCGTGCGCACCGCCAGCCGCTTCACGTCAGGGTCCGGCGAAGGCCCCTTGGTGACGGCCCAGCTTTTCATCACCCCGTCGCTTTCCAGCCGCAAGTCCCAGTGCAGGCGCGTGGCATCGTGTTTCTGCACGATGAAGGCGTTGCCGGTGTCGCTGCTCTCCTGCTTGCCCGAAGGCTCCGGCGTCAGCTTGAAATCGCGTTTCGCGTTGTATTCGGCAAGCGGATCGGAAGAGCGTTTGCGGCCCGCCATGATCAGGCCGATTTCTTGGTCTTTGATTTTGACTTGGCGGGCTTCCCGTCGACGGATTTCTTCAGGGCCGCCATCAGGTCAATCACGTTGGAACCGCTGCTTTCAGGCTCGTCCACGTCCTCGATCACCTTCTTGCCCGACTTCGACTTGGCCTTCTTGTCGATCAGCGCGCGCAGGGCATCGGCATAGCGATCCTCGAACTCGCTGGCGTCGAAAGGCGCGCTTTTCTGGTCGATCAGCGTGGTGGCAAGGTCCAGCAGTTCCTTCTTCGGCTTGGCGTCCTCGATTTCGTTGAAGAAGGACTGGCCCTTTCGCACCTCGTCAGCATAGCGCAGCGTCTCCAGCAGCAATCCCTTGCCGCAGGGCTTGATCGCCACCAGCTTCTCGCTGCCGCGCATCGCCAGCTGGCCCAGGGCAACCTTCTTCGCCTTGCGCAGCGCCTCGCGCAGCACGATGAAGGCTTCCTCGGCCAGCTCGTCCTTCGGGGCGACGTAATAAGGCTTCTCGAAATAGAGCGGATCGATCTCGCAGGCGTCCACGAACTGCACCAGTTCCAGCGTGCGCTTGCTCTCCAGCTTGACGGCGTCGATCTCGTCCTCGTCCAGCAGGACGTATTCGCCCTTGGAAACCTCGTATCCCTTGATGATGTCGTCCCGGTCTATCGGGCCGATGCCGGGCACCACCTTTTCATAGGAGACGCGCTTCCCGCTGGGCTCGTGGATCTGGTTGAAGCGTATCTTGGCGGATGACTTGGTGGCGGTGTAGATTTCCACCGGTATCGAAACCAGCGCAAGCCTGATCTGGCCTTGCCAATATGCACGTGCTGCCATGCGGGACTCCTGTTTCTGGATGAGTCAGCGATTGTCAGGCCCATTGGTTTCCGCAAGGCCCGGTGCCGGGTCAGGCAGGTTCCCACAGTTCCACCGGATTTCCGTCGCAATCGTGGATACGGGCAAAGCTGCCGACGCCATCCATCTGCTCGCGGTGGCTGATCTCCACGCCGGAGGCGCCAAGGCGCGCCAGCAGCGCATCCAGACCTTCCACGCGCAGGTTCAGCATCATCTGGCGCTGCCCTTGCCAATAGTCGCTCCCGGCTTCGAACGCCGCGAATACGGTTGGGCCGGCCTGCTGCATCCACACCCATTCGCCATCGGGCGTTGGCTGCCCGCTTTGCGTGGCGGCGATGCCCAGGTGATCGCGATACCATTGTGCGAGTTTTCCCGGATCAGCCGAGCGGATGAACAATCCGCCAATCCCAAGCACCTTGCCTTCTGCCATCTTCTTGCTCCTTGCCCTGCGTGAACCAGCGCCTAGGATCGCCAGCATAGGGGACGGGAGGGTAATCGCCTAACATGATCGCAAGGCAGATCGGCTTCTTTGCTGGCCCGGCGCTGTTCGCCCTCACCCTGCTGCTGCCCGCGCCCGAAGGCATGGCAGAGGAGGCATGGCGGGCGGCAGGCCTCGTCGGGTGGATGGCCAGCTGGTGGATGACGCAGGCAGTGCCATTGCCGGTGACCGGGCTGCTGCCGTTCGTCGTGCTGCCTTTTTCAGGCGGCGGCACGGCGGGGGACGTGGCAAGCGATTACTACTCGCCCATCATCTTCCTGCTGCTGGGCGGAGCCTTCATCGCACTGGCTATCGAGCGGACCGGCCTGCACAAGCGGCTGGCCACCTTCATCCTCGACAAGATTGGCGGGCGCGGCGGCAGCTTCGGCTTGCTGCTGGGTTTCATGATCGCCGCGGCTATCCTTTCCAATATCATCTCCAACACCTCCACCACGCTCATCATGATGCCGATGGCGCTCGCCGTGCTGGCAGGCGGGCAGGCCGTCCAGGCGGGTGGCACCGTGCCGCAGGATGGCATCTATGGCGCACTACCCATGGGGCTGGCCTTTGCCGCCAGCGTGGGCGGTCTTGGCACCATCATCGGATCGCCCACCAACGCCATCGGCGTTGCGCTGCTGCGCGATGTATCGGGGATAGAGATTACCTTTGCCATGTGGGCGGCTTTTGGCATTCCCATCGTGATCATGGGCATTCCGCTGGCTGCGTGGATCATCGCCCGCGTGCAGAAGGTGAGCGCGCACCCGTTCGACATCGTCGCCGCCCGCGATGCCATCGATCCCCACGGGCCGTGGACACCGGCGGAGCGGCGGCTGGTGCCCGTCATCATCGCAGCCTTCGCCGCCTGGATGCTGCGCGGCTGGATCGCGCCCTACCTGCCGCCGGGATCGCTGACCGATGGCACCATTGCGATTGCCGCCAGCCTCGCCCTGTTCACCCTGCCCGACGGCACCGGCCGCCGCCTGCTGCATTGGGACGAGGCAGACCGCGCGCCGTGGGGCGTGCTGCTGATGTTCGGCGGCGGGCTGGCGCTGGCAGGCGGCATGATGCGTACAGGGCTTGCAGACTGGCTGGGAGAGGCGCTGTTGCCACTGGCGGGTGTGCCGATCTTCGTGGTGGCACTGGCGCTGGTGGCGATGGTGGTGCTGATAACGGAATTTGCCAGCAACGTGGCGACCGCCAGCGGCATCATGCCGGTGGTGGCGGCCCTGGCGGTGGCGCTGGGCGGCGATCCCCTGCTGCTGGCGATGCCGGTGGCGCTGGCCGCCAGCTGGGGCTTTGTATTGCCTGCGGGCACCGGGCCAAATGCCATCGCCTGGGCAACGGGCCGCATCGCCCTGCCCCGCCTGATAAAGGCCGGGCTGGCGCTGGATATCGCGGGCATTTTCCTGATCGTCTGCACCGTCTTCCTGCTGGCACCGCTGGTCGCCTGACCCCTTGCGTAGCGGTCTGCATCAATCTAATTGCACATGAAACCGGATTTACGGGAGATGCGTTTCTGCGGAGGTTAGGAACGGGCGGCCCGGAACCGTTACGCAGCCCCTGCCTTCCTAGGGGTGAGACTTGAGGAAGGAGCCCTTACATGGCCGACCATACTGACGACGATCCCATGGGCGCAGTCGACACCCCCACGCCGCGCCGCAAGCCCAAGCCCGAGGCAACCACCATCGGCGGACGCCAGCTGAAGCCGTCCACCCTGATGATGGGCCACGGCTACGATCCCGCCCTTTCGGAAGGCTCGCTGAAAGCGCCGATCTTCCTCACCAGCACCTTTGCGTTCGAAAGCGCCTCTGCCGGAAAGCGGCATTTCGAAGGCATCACCGGCAAGCGTGAAGGCGGGGCCGAGGGGCTCGTCTATTCCCGCTTCAACGGGCCGAACCAGGAGATCCTGGAAGACCGGCTTGCCATCTGGGACGATGCCGAGGACGCCTTGTGCTTCTCCAGCGGGATGACGGCCATCGCCATCTTGATCCTGGCTGCCTGCAATTCGGGCGACGTGATCGTGCACTCCGGCCCGCTTTACGCCGCGTCCGAGGGGTTCGTTGCCAAGGTGATGGCGAAATACGGCGTCACCTATATCGCCTTCCCCGCAGGTGCCAGCCGCGAAAAGCTGGACGAGGTGATGCGCGAGGCCAAGGCCAAGGCAGAGGAACAGGGCGGCGAAGTGCCCCTGATCTATCTCGAAAGCCCCGGCAATCCGACGAACGCGCTGGTGGACATCGAAGCGGTGAAGGAAGCGCGCGATGCGCATTTCGACCCGGAGCGTTGCCCCATTGCCATCGACAACACTTTCCTCGGCCCGCTGTGGCAGCGTCCGCTGGAACACGGTGCCGATCTGGTGGTCTACTCGCTCACCAAATATGTCGGCGGGCATTCCGATCTCGTGGCCGGCAGCGTGTCCGGCGGAAAGAAATGGATCGACGCCATCCGCGCCCTGCGCAACACCATGGGCGGCATCTGCGACCCCAACACGGCTTGGATGCTGCTGCGCTCCCTCGAAACCGTGGAACTGCGGATGCAGCGTGCGGGAGAGAACGCCGCCAAGGTGTGCGCCATGCTGAAGAAACATCCCAAGGTCGAAGGCCTGGGCTATCTCGGCATGATCGAAGATGATCGGCAGCAGGACATTTACGACCGTCACTGCCTTGGTGCAGGGTCCACCTTCTCCGTCTTCATCAAGGGCGGGGAGGCGGAATGCTTCCGCTTCCTCGATGCGCTGAAGGTGGCGAAGCTTGCCGTCAGCCTGGGCGGCACGGAAACGCTGGCCAGCCATCCTGCCAGCATGACGCACCTCTCGGTCGCCGTAGGGCGCCGCACGGAACTTGGCATTTCGGACAATCTCGTGCGCATCTCGATCGGTATCGAGGACGCGGACGACCTGATCGCCGATTTCGAACAGGCTTTGGACGAAGTCTAGGGCGTCTGCCCTGCACCCTGCCCAGCGTTCTGCCCTGCCTCGCCTCCCGTTTCGGGTGCAGGTGGGGCAGGCGCGGGTTGCTGCAACGGTGGCGGCACGGGTGGCGGTGGGATTGCCGTGCAGGCAGGCTGTGGCGGCTGCGCCCTCATGGCCGCCTGCATCGCACGTTCGTCCGCCGCGCGCTCCGACTCAGCCAGATCATCCGTCCAGCGAATGAACTCGCCGCTCGTTTCATCATAAGTGACCCGCAGCCTGTTTTCGGATAGCAGTTCGATCTGCGCCCGGTAATGTCCGATGCCATCGTACGCCTGGAGGGCAGGTGTCTGGACGCAAGCGGCCAGCGTGCCTTCCATCATGCGTTCGCCGGTCTCAGGGTCAGGCTCTCCTACGTAACCCCAGTAATTACACCCATCGCGGCCACCCCGGATTTCACCATCGGCCACCACGATGCTCATCCGTTCCTGCCTTACGTCGAGACCGCCGATTTCCACGGCGCGCCATGTGCCTCGCTCCGGTCCGTCAAACCATGCGCGCCAGTCGATCCTCGGACCGGCGACCCAGAACATCGCCGTAAACAGGGCGAGGAACAGCGCCGGGACAATCAGCCGCACCGTCCATTTCTCGAATGCGCCGCCCGCATTGGGCCGGCGCCGCGGAGGGTTCACCCCTTCCACTCCCGCCGTTCCTCTGCGGCTTTCAACACTTCATACGCCAGTTGCAGCTTCTGGAACTCCTCGGCGGCCTCGGCATCGCCGGGCTTCACATCGGGGTGCACCTTCTTCGCGCGGGCGCGCCATTCGCGCTTGATCTCCTGGAAATCCGCGTCGGCCTCCAGTTCCAGCACTTCCAGCGCGCGCATTTCGTCCGCGCTGCGCGATCCGTCTCCGCTGCCGCTCCAGCCGTAATGCTGCGACTCGGCATAGCCCGCACTCTCGGCCTGCTCCGCCTTGGCGCGCTGCGCGGCTTCTTCCTTGTCGAGCCCTTGGAAATAGTCCCAACCCTTGTTGTATTCGGCGGCGTGCTTCTCGCAGAAATACCAGCGATCGGGGCTGTTGGGCGATTTCGGCGCAGGGCAATTGCCCGGCTGATCGCAGCCGTGACGGTCGCAAATGCGCACTTCGACTGCCTCGCGGCCATCTTCATAGCCACGCCAGCGGGGAAAACCCCAGTCGTTCGAGCGCCGCGACCGGGCCATCAGGAATTCAAATTCGAAGGAAGCATCCGGTCATTATAGGGACGAAACCGCCTCGCGTGAACCGATAGCAACGGCAATTGCGCAATCCCGTGAGCGGCAATTTACACATCTGATACATTTTCGTGCAATTGCTGCATTGCAACATCGCGTCCCCCGTCCATATACGGGTGGTACAAAGCCATTCCAGATCCAGAAAGAAAGTATCGTGATGAGCAGGCAGCTCGCCATCTCCGCCGCATTCGCCGTCTTCTCGATGGCGGCGTTCGCGCTGACGGCTACTCCTGATGCTTCCTATCGGGGTGGCGCAATGCAAACAGGCGCGACGACCGAAGTCGCCGCGCCCGCGTTTGACCGGCTTGCACCGGCCCTGTTCGATCTGATCGGCTGATCTAGCGCTCGATCATCACCGTCACGGCGCGACGGTTGCGTTCCCATGCCTGCTGGTTCGATCCGGTGGCAACAGGGCGTTCCTCACCATAGCTGACCGTGCGCAGGCGCGTTTCCGGCACGCCCAGGCTGACGAGATAGTTCTTCGCCGCATTGGCGCGGCGTTCGCCCAGCGCGAGGTTGTAATCGCGCGTTCCACGTTCGTCGGCATGGCCTTCCACCGTTGCGCGTGCGTTGGTGTACTGCAGCAGGTATTCCGCCTGGCGGCGAAGGGCAGCCATGTCTTCTGTATCGATGTTGTATTGGTCGGTATCGAAATAGATCGTATCCTGACCGGACATCGCGGTGGAGAAGTGCGCCTGCGAGCCGGGCTGCGGTGCCGTGGGCATAGGTGCAGCGGTAGGCGTTGGCGTCGGTGCCGTGTTCTGGGGCGGCGGCGGCGTCATTTCCGGCGGCTCCTTCTTACACGCACCAAGCGCAAGCGCGCTGGAAAGGGTAACTGCGATAATAAGACGATTCATCTCTTGGCTCTCCTTGAACCGTGGTGAAAACGGGTAGCTGTTTTTGCGTCCCTCGGGGAACTAACGCACTTACGGCAAAACCGGTCCCCAAGCCGGATCTGACGCCCCTACCGGCGTATCGAGGCGGCGTTCGTTTTCGCCGGTGAGATCCACCTGCCAAATCGACGTGTTGCCCGAATTACGTTCGGTGCGGAAAAACTGCACGATGCGCCCGTTGGGAGCCCAGGTCGGGCCTTCGTCCTGCCAGCCATCGGTGAGTGTGCGCAGGTTGCGGCCCTGCGGGTTCATCACCGCGATGTGGAAGTCGCCCACGATGTGGGTGAAGGCGATCTGGTCGCCGCGCGGGCTCCATTCCGGGCTGGCACAGCGGCCCCCGAAGAAGCTGATGCGCCGCTCCCCGGTGCCATCGGCATTCATGACGTAGCATTGCTGCGCGCCAGACTTGTCGCTTTCAAACACGATCTGGCTGCCGTCTGGCGAATAGGAACCGCCCACTTCGATCGCCGGGCTGAAGGTGAGGCGCTGCGGCGTGCCGCCACCGGCGGAGGAAACGCGGTAGATATCCGTATTGCCGGCCACGGCCATGGAATAGAGGATCCAGCGCCCGTCCGGGCTCCAGCGCGGAGCAAAGGTGGGGTTGGAGCTTTGCGTCACCAGCGTCTGCCGCCCGCTGCCGATGTCATAGACATAGATGCGCGGGTTATCGTCCGCATAGGACAGATAGGCGATCTTGGAATAGTCGGGCGAATAGCGCGGGGTGAGCGCGGTGGACTGGCCGTTGGTGATGAAGCGATGATTGGCACCGTCGCTATCCATGATGGCAAGCCGCTTGATGCGGTTATCCTTCGGCCCTGTTTCGGCAATATAGGCGATGCGGCTGTCGAAGAATGGATCTTCGCCCGAAAGGCGGGAATAGACAAGATCGGCACACTTGTGCGCGGCGCGGCGCCATTCGGACGGGTTCACCACCCAGCCTTCTCGCACCAGCTCGCTCTGCAACGCCACGTCGTAAAGATAGCAGCCGACCGTCAGGCGGCCATCGTCGTTGGCGCGCACATAGCCGTGCACCAGCATCTCCGCGCTGCGACCGCGCCAGGTGCCCCAGGCAGGTGCGGTGATTTCGGGATAGCTCGGGCGCGGCAGGGCGTCCGGGCCAACCGGGCGGAACAGGCCGTTGAAACGTAGATCGTTAAACACCACGCGTGCCAGTTCCAGACCCAGTGCCTGCGTGCCAGCAGAATTGGCGGGCGTTGCCACATCGCGATTGGTGGCGAAACTGGCGATGGCGATGCCCAGGTCTTGCCAGGCATCGGCAGTAACGGTGACGGAGATGCCTTCCTCGTCGCCTTCAACGGCAACCTCTTCCACCTGCTGCACGCCGATATTGCCGGGATCGAGATCGCCCATCAGGTCGTCCTGCTGCGCGGCGGCAGGTGCGGCAGAAAACGCGACGGCGGCAGCGCCGAAAAGCGAGGTAAGAAAACGAAGTGGGATCATTGGGCCAACCTGTTGTCAAAGTTAGACGTGACGACACGCCATCCTGAATAATACTGTTCGGGCAAATTGAACGGCGCGGCAAGCCGAACCGCACGAATGGCCTGCTCCTGGTGCCGGCTGACCTGCGTGCGATTGGAATCGTTCTGCCCTGTCGTACGCAGAACTTCGGGCGTGGCCGCCAGCGATCCATCCCGATTGAGACGGAAGCGGACGATGGTCACCAACTGCTCCACATCCACGCCGGAGGGTGGCTGCCAGTGCGGCCTCAGCTGACGGATGATGGCCTGCGCGATGGATGCCTGCTGCGCTGGCCCCACGGCTTGCGCGGGCGATCCCCTGTCGCCGGTGGCATCGCTGCTGCCCTGCAGGAAATCGTCACTCAGACGGCTGCCCTGCGCGCGCTGGCTGGCGGCTGCGGTAGGCGTAGGCGTGGGGCGTTGCTCTGCCCGGCGCGTCGGCTGCGGGGCGGGCGTTGGCGCGGGCGTGGGCCGTTCGCTCACGCGGCGGGGCGGTGTAGGGGCAACGGGTCGCTCAACCGGCTGCTCGGCGGGCGCTTCCACCATCTCCTCCGGTGCTTGCAGTTCATCGGCAACTTCGGGCGCCATCGCGGCAGCGGGCTGCGCGCTGGGATCGGGCGCGGTGGCCTGCAGGCTCACCTCGCTCGCCAGGTTCACATCGATGCGTTCGGGCTGTGTGTAATCGGGCGCCTCACGCGTGGCGTGATAGGCCAGCGCTGCAGCCAGCGCGACATGCGCCACCGCGGCGACGGTGAGGCCGATACGTTCTTCGCGGGCAAGATCGGCAAATAAAGCCATGAAACTATTAGCCTAGGGTATGTCGGCTGAACTGGTGGTGACCAGCGAGATGGAGTTGAAACCCGCGCGGTTCAGCTCGCCCATCACCGCCATGACGCGGCCGTAATCGAGGCCGGTATCGGCGCGCAGGGCAACCAGCGGCTTCTGTGCGCCCTGCGGGCCGGATATGGCATCCAGCGCCTGGGACAATGCGCCCTGCTCCACCAGCGTATCGTCGATATAGATGAAGCCTTCGCGGTCCAGTGCGATGGTCACCTGCTCGGGATCCTGATCCAGCGGATTGGCACGCGTTTCCGGCAGTTCCACCGGCACGCCGCTGGCCAGCAGCGGGGCAGTGACCATGAAGATGATCAGCAACACCAGCATCACGTCCACAAACGGCGTGACGTTGATTTCCGCCATGGGAGCGCGGCGGCCCGAGCGGCCTCGCCGGTTGGAGGACATGACGCCCATCGCCATGGCCCTAGCGCTCCATCTCGCGGCTTACCTCGGCATGCACGCGATCGGCAAAGCGGTGCAGCCGCGCCTCGAACCCGTTCACGGAGTTCGACAGCCTGTTGTACGCGATAACGGCGGGAATGGCCGCAAACAGGCCGATGGCGGTGGCGAACAGCGCCTCGGCGATACCCGGCGCGACCACGGCCAGCGAGGAATTCTGCTGCATCCCGATCTGGAAGAAGCTGTTCATGATGCCCCACACGGTGCCGAACAGGCCCACGAATGGCGCGACGGAGCCGGTGGTGGCGAGGAAATTGAGGCGATTGGCAAGCTTGTCGGATTCGTGCGCGACCTGCCCTTCCAGCGCCTGCGATACGCGGCCGCGCGCGGCCTCGGGATCCTTCAGGCCAGCCTTGTGGCTGCGGCGGAACTCCGCAACGCCAGCGGCTGCAATGCGGGCAGAGGGATTATCCTTGCGGCGGCGGCCATCCAGCATGTTGTCGGCATCGCCATCCTTCCAGAAATCATCCTCGAACGCATCGCAGGCGCGCTGCGTGCGGTTCATGCGCAGGGTGAAGCTGAAAATGATGGTCCACACCCAGATGGATGCAAGCACAAGGCCGACGATAACCAGCTGAACCACGATATCAGCATCGAGAAACAGCTCGATCGGGTCGAGACGGGTAGGAGCGGAAACGGCGAGCAAGTCCAGCGCGGTCATTGGGGGTCTTTCATGGCAAATTCTTCGAATGCACGGCGCCAGTCGTCGGGTTGGCGGCGCGGCCTGCCTTGCGGGGTAACAAATGCCGCCACTATGTCCACTTCGGCCAGCAGTTCATCCCCCCGCATCACGCGCTGTTCCATACGCGCACTGGCGGCACGCAGTTCCAGCGCGCGGGTGGAAATCACCAATTCATCGTCCAGCCGTGCGGGGCGGCGCCATTTGATCTGCGCCTCGGACACGGCATATACGCCCTCGCCCGCCTCGAACGCCTCGCGCTGGTTGATGCCCAGCACGCGCAGCAGATCGCTGCGGGCGCGCTCGCACCATTTCAGGTAATTCGCGTGATAGGCGATGCCGGACAGGTCGGTATCCTCGAAAAATACTCGCACCGGGTAGAGATGGCGCGACCCCTCGATAATGCCGGAGGGTGATTGCAATTGGCTCTCCTTGGATGAACGGCGGCTTACAGCCTGTCTGCCGCCGGGAATTTAGCGTTTGGCGATGAACGGACTCGTGTTTGCGGCCTGTCGAGGCCGGATCACCTCGCCAGCATCGGGCCCAGCGGTCCGCCGCCGAACAGGTGGACATGCAGGTGCGCCACTTCCTGACCGCCGTTGCGGCCTACGTTGCCCAGCAGGCGATAGCCGCGCACCACCAGCCCCTGCTCTCGCGCCACATGGCCAACGGCGCGCACGAAACCGGCGATTTCCTCTGCCGATGCCTTGGCCGAGAAATCGTCCCAGCTGACATACTCGCCCTTGGGAATCACCAGAATGTGCACGTCGGCCTGCGGATTGATGTCATGGAAGGCGAGCGACCATTCATCCTCGTAAACCTTGCTGCATGGCACTTCGCCGCGCAGCATCCTGGCGAATATGTTCTCGGGATCGTAAGGCTTGGTAGGGTCTATGGCCATTATTCGGGTTTCCTGGCTGCTTTTTCCTCAAGGCCGGATGTGCCTTCGCGCCGATCGAGTTCGGCCAGCACATCCGCGAGGCTGATGTTCTTCGCGCCCAGCAGCACCAGCAGGTGGAACAGCAGGTCTGCCGCCTCGCCCGTTAGTTCGGCATCGCTGCCGGTAAGCGCGGCGATCACGGCCTCGGTGGCTTCCTCGCCCACCTTCTCGCAAATTTTCGGCAGGCCCCTGGCGTTCAGCTTTGCCACATAGCTGCTGTCCGCAGAGGCGGCGCGGCGCTGCGCAATCGTGGCTTCGAGGCGTGCGAGTGTATCCATTCGCGCGGCAATGCGCGATGCGTGGCCTCGCGGTCAAGCAAAGAGGTGGCTCAGTCCTCGCCCCGGCTGCCCATGGAAAGGCGTCGACCGATCAGGACGCCTGCAATTCCAAGCGCGAAAAGCGCGGCGCTGCCGCCTTCGGATACCTGCGCCGCGGCATTGGCGGCGGCGGGAGAAGCACCGCACAGGAACACGGCGGCGATAGCGATTCGATGGACCATGGGCCGTGCAATGGCCCTTCCTCGCATTCGCGCAATTGCAGCGCGAATACTGTCCCGTTTCTGTACTGATCGCCCGGCGTTCAGGCCCGACGAACCTACCCGCGCGCGGGCAATCCCGCGTCGCGCAGAGCCTTGTGGGCATCGGCAATGGTGTAGGTGCCGAAATGGAAAATACTGGCAGCCAGAACCGCGCTGGCGTGGCCCTTCACGACCCCGTCGACAAGGTGCTGGAGATTGCCGACGCCCCCGCTGGCCACGACCGGCACGGATACGGCATCGGCGATGGCGCGGGTGAGTTCAAGGTCGTAGCCCTTCTGCGTCCCGTCGCCGTCCATGCTGGTGACAAGCAGTTCTCCGGCGCCGAGTTCCGCCAGCTTCACCGCGTGTTCCACCGCGTCGATGCCGGTTTCCCGCCTGCCGCCGTGGGTGAAGATTTCCCAGCGACCCGGCTCTCCCGGAGCGGAAACCCGGCGCGCATCGACGCTGGCAACGGCGCACTGGCTGCCCATGCGATCAGCTATGTCGGCCATGATTTCGGGACGCTTCACGGCGGCGGAGTTCACCGCCACCTTGTCCGCACCTGCCAGCAGCAGCGCGCGCGCATCCTCAACGCTGGAAACCCCGCCGCCCACGGTCAGCGGCATGAAGCACACCTCCGCCGTGCGCTTCACGATATCCAGCAGCGTGCCGCGCCCTTCGTGGCTCGCGGAAATATCGAGGAAGCACAGTTCGTCCGCGCCCGCCGCGTCATAGGCCTGCGCCTGCTCCACCGGATCGCCAGCGTCCTTGAGGTCGACGAAGTTGACACCCTTCACCACGCGGCCATTGGCCACATCGAGACAGGGGATGACACGGATACGGACGGTCATGGCATTATAAACGGACGAACGAAAAGGAAGGGTAGTGCTGCCCAGAAAGTGACAAGACACCAGTATGCGATAGGATGTGCTTTCCGCTGGCATCTTCTGCGAAGTAAAGGAATAGATGCCTTCTTGGTCCGCATCGCATAGTAGACTTCAACAGCCGCTAATGCAGCTATCAACGCGAAAATCGCAAACTCCAAAGCGTTTATGGTGAATCCCATCACCGGTTCGCCATCGCAATTGCCGTCGCCAGATCCAGTCGTCCTTCGTAGAGCGCCCTGCCCGTGATCACGCCCTCGATGCCCTGATCCGCCTGCAGCGCCAACATGTGAATGTCGTCCAGACCCTTCACCCCGCCGCTGGCGATCACGGGAATATCTACACTGCGCGCAAGGTCGACGGTCGCCTGCACATTGCAGCCTTTCAGCAGCCCGTCGCGCCCGATATCGGTGAACAGCAGGCTGGCAACGCCCGCATCCTCGAACCTGCGGGCGAGGTCCTCAACCCGCACATCGGACACTTCGGCCCAGCCCTCGGTCGCCACCATGCCATCGCGCGCGTCCACGGCGACGACAATGCCGCCTTCCCACTCGCGCGCCATTTCCTTTACGAAATCGGGGTCTTTCAGCGCGGCAGAGCCCATCACGATACGCGCCACGCCAAGGTTGAACCATCCCTCGACCGCCTTTGCATCGCGGATGCCGCCGCCTAGTTGCACATAGCCGGGAAACGCCTCGACAATGGCCTCCACCGCCTCGCGGTTCTCGGCGCGGCCGGCGAAGCTGCCGTCCAGATCTACGACGTGCAGATGCTCTGCCCCAGCGTCTGCAAACAGCATGGCCTGCGCGGCGGGATTGTCACCATATACGGTCGCGCGATCCATATCGCCCTCGGCAAGGCGCACCACTTCGCCGCCCTTCAGGTCGATTGCGGGAAATACGATCATGGTTTCCACTCCAGAAAACGCCGTAGCAGGTCGATACCATAGGACTGGCTCTTTTCGGGGTGGAACTGCACCCCCACGATATTGTCGCGCGCCACGGCAGCCACGATGCCGCCACCGTGGTCGGTCATGGCGGCAATATCCAGCCCGTCTTCCACGGCAAAGTGATAGGAATGGAGGAAATAGGCTTCGCCTTCCTCGATCAGGTCATGGTCGCCGTGATGGGGGGTAAGTGCCACGTCGTTCCAGCCCATGTGCGGCACGCGGATATCGGGATCGGTGCGCTCTATCTTCAGCACCTCGCCCGGTATCCAGCCGAGGCCTTCGTGTACGCCGTGCTCCAGTCCACGATCCGCCAGCAATTGCATGCCGACGCAGATACCCAGGAACGGCACGCGTCGCTCTCTCACGCTGTCTTCCAGCGCCTCGATCATGCCGGGGATGGACCAGAGGCCGTCGCGGCACGCGCCAAAGGCACCAACGCCGGGCAGCACGATACGCTTCGCACCGCGCACCAGCGCCGGATCGTCGGTTACGGCAACATGCTCCGCACCCGCAGCCTTCAGCGCGTTATAGACGGAATGAAGATTGCCCGCCCCGTAATCGATAAGAGCAATGGCCTCGGCCATGTTATCCGCCCAGTTGTCCCTTGGTGGATGGCACCGCGCCGCCCTTGCGCTCGTCCAGTTCCACCGCCTGCCGCATGGCACGGGCAAAGCCCTTGTACAACGCCTCGCAGATATGGTGGTTGTTGCTGCCGTACAGCACCTGGCAGTGCAGCGTCAGCCCAGCCGATTGGGCGACGGAATGGAACCAGTGCTCGATCAGTTCTGTATCCCACTCGCCCAGCTTTTCCTGCGTGAAACGGGCTTTCCACACGAGGTAGGGGCGGCCGGAAATATCCAGCACCACGCGGGCCATCGTCTCGTCCATCGGCGAATGGGCCTCCCCATATCGGCCGATGCCGGCCTTGTCGCCCAGCGCGTCGGCCAGGGCCTGCCCCAGGGCAATGGCGCTGTCTTCGGTGGTGTGGTGCTGGTCCACATGCAGATCGCCATCCACCTTCAGCGTTACGTCAATCAGCGAATGGCGGCTGAATTGTTCCACCATGTGATCGAGAAAACCGATGCCGGTGGAAATATCATACTGCCCCGATCCATCGAGATTCACCTCGACGAGGATATCGGTTTCCTTGGTTTTACGCTCTGTTCGCCCGGTTCGCATGGGTGTGAGCCTATAGGCACATGAAACGCCCGTGCAAGCGCGTTGGCGGCCCTCGCCAAGCGATTCCTGCTTGATTTTGCACTGCAGCGGCTTCACCTAGCGGGGCATGAGTGATGACACACCCGATAGCCTGATCCCCTACGACGAGATCGTGCAGGAAGCGCTGCGCGCCGTGGTGGGCCGCGTGCTGGGGCAGGTGCAACACGATGGCGGCACCCTGCCGGGCGCTCATCACTTCTACATCACCTTCAAGACCGGCGCGCCCGGCGTGGCCATTCCCGCCGCGCTGACGGAGCGTTTTCCCGACGAGATGACGATCGTCCTGCAGAACAAGTTCTGGGATCTGGTCGTGTTGGAAGACAGGTTTTCGGTGGGATTGAGCTTCAACCAGATCCCTTCGAAGCTGGAGATCCCCTTCTCCGCGATCACCGCCTTCGTCGATCCAGCCGTCGATTTCGGCTTGCAGTTCCAGGCCGCTGTGGAAGACGATGGCCCTACCGATCACGACGATGCCGAGAACGATGCACCCGGCAGTGAGGAACGCCGTTCCGTCGAAGACGTTGCCAAGAGTGAAGACGGCTCCAATGTCGTCACGGTCGATTTCGGCCGCAAGAAATAGCAGCGCACGCCTCCGGCCGCGCTTGCAAAGCGTGAAAGGGAGCACATCATCATGGAACTGAGCCGCGAAGAAATACGTCGCCGTGTAAGAGAACGGCGCGGCAAGGGATCCAAGCCCAGCCATCTTACCGATATCGCATCCGACGGACTGGAAAAGCTCGGCAGCGGACATGACGTGCCCGGACCCAGCTCCAATCCCTCCACCAATTTGATCATGAGCGACATCCTGATACGCAGCATCGGCAGGCTGACCCGGATAACGATCGAAAAGGCGATGCTGGGCAAGCGATATGGCAGCCAGTTCGCCAAGGATGCGGTGGAGAACCGCTCTCTTTTCCACACCCTTACCGCCTATGGCATCACCAAGTTTGCAACAAAGTCCGTTCCCGGCGCCATGATCGTGACATCGGGCATCGCGGCAAAGGTGCTGTTCGATCTGGGCAAGTCGCGCCGCCAGTCACGCAAGGATGGCGAGGCGTTCCTGCAGAAGCAGGCCGATCCCGACTCCGCGATCTGACCAGGGGCATCGGGTGGGGGGAGCATGATTTTGCCCCCGCCTGCCAGCCACCACAGGCTTGATCCCGGCACATACCCCGCGCAATAGCTGTGGCATGTTCGAATCCTTCAACCTGCTCCGCCGCGGCCTGATGTTCATCCTGTCCTCCCCTTCGGGCGCGGGAAAAACCACCATTGCGCGCAAGCTGCTGGCGGTGGAGCAGAACCTCGCGATGTCCGTATCGGTTACCACGCGCCCCATGCGCGATGGCGAGGTGGAGGGGCGCGACTATCATTTCACGCAGCGTCCGCAGTTCGATGCGATGGTCGAGGAAAATGCGTTCCTGGAATGGGCCGAGGTGTTCGGCAATTGCTACGGCACGCCGCGCGCGCAGATCGTGAGCGGACTGGAACAGGGCACCGATTTCCTGTTCGACGTGGACTGGCAAGGCGCGCAGCAACTATCGCAGCGCGCGCGGGAAGATGTTGTCTCGGTGTTCTTGCTGCCGCCCGATATGGAGGAGCTGGAGCGCCGGCTACGCAGCCGCGCCACCGATGACGAGGACGTGATCGCCGGTCGCATGGCCCGCGCGGGAGACGAGATCAGCCATTGGGACGCGTATGATTACGTGGTCATCAATCACGAGCTAAGCGATTGTTTCGACAAGGTGCGCACCATTCTGCACGCAGAGCGGCTGAAACGATCCCGCCAGACCGGGCTGATCGATTTCACTCGCCACCTGAAGACCACGAGACCCTAGAAACGGCGCGACCAGCGCAGGGCAGCGCCCAGATCATCCGGCGCACTGGCGTAATGGCCGGGCTGGCTGCGCAGATAAACGCTGGCCTGTGCACTGCCGCCCATGAATCCGCCTCTCCATGCGAGTTCCGAGACGAGTTCACGCCCTTCTGGCGAGAGGTGCAGGGTACGCGCCGCGTAATCGGCGGTGAGGGTTTCGTAGTCATAGGCGCTGGGCAGGTTCAGGCTGATGCCCCCTGCATCCACGCGCAGCGGCTGAGACAGGCGCAATGCGATCCTGTCGTCATCGGCAAACAGGCCGCGCCGCTCCAGATCGAGGGACCACGCGCTGCTTTTCAGACTGGATCCGCCCGCCAGCAGCGGGGCGGAGCGCATTCGGGTGAAGCCCTGCCGAAAAGCCGCCCCCAGCCGCCAGCGTTCGGTCAGTCGCCAGCCGAGATCCGCATCCAGGAACAGCGTATCGCTGCCCGCAAGTCCAAACCCTTCGTGGAAATGCGCGCCGAGGATGGTTTCGTCTTCTGCCATCCATGTCACCCCCAGCGCGCCGTCCAGATTGCCGATCCGGCGATCCAGCGAAATGGCGACGCTGGAAAGATCGCCGGTGGCGCGCCGTCCGCGCATTTCTGCAGCGCGGCGAATGGCGGCAGCCGTCAGCGTGGAGCCATTTTCCGCGCTGACGGTGAGGCCCCATGGGCCAAGCTGCTGGCGAAGGGCCACGGCATTGTCGCTTTGCGCCAGCATCCCGCTATCGCCCTTGCCGCTGGAGGCGATCATGAAGGCCGGGCGATCATGCTGCTGCAGGCTGGCGACAAGCCCTTGTGCCGACTGGCGATAGGCAAGGCCAAGTTGCAACTCTGGCGAGATTTGCAAGGCAACGCGCGCGGCCAGCACGCGGGCGCGCTCCGCATCGTCTTCGGAAAGGCGCAATGCCCCTGCACCCGGCTGCCCATTCCCTGCCTGCCCATTCCCCTTGGCGTCGATCGAGAAGGCCACGCTTGCAGCTTGCGATCCCGCCGAAATATGCCGCGCCCCTTGCCCCACCGCGCCGTGCAGCCTTTCGGGCACGTCGGCACTGCGCAGCGCCCCTGCAAGGTCGGTGCCGAAGGCGCGGCCATACTTGTCCGTCACCAGCGCGGGCAGCGATGCGGTGGTGAAGGCATCGCCCATTGCGGGCGAGGCGATTGCCGTGCTGTCGCCCAGCGCCATCGCGACGGCCTGCCCCGCCAGTTGCGTCGTGCCGATGGGCTGGAAGGCCGCGGCGATGTTCATGATGCCTCGTCCGTACACCGCATCATCGCCGCTATCGCCTGCATCGAACGCGCTTTCGAACAGGATCTCGGCAATCTGCGTGCCGGTGAGATTGGGGAAAGCCTGTGCCAGCAGGGCGGCTGCGCCTGCCACCTGAGGGGCGGCAAAGCTGGTGCCGGAGAACAGGAAGGCAAAGCCTTCGTCGTCCACGAACAGTTCCCCGTCCTCGTAGACACAGCAGATCACCTCGCCGCGAGCGGAAAGGAAGAACCCGGTGTTCTCGCCCGCCCGGTTGCTGAAATCGGAAATGACGTAATCCTCGTCGATAGCGCCGACCACGATCACGCCGCCGCTGCCTGCATCGCCCATCATCTGGGCAAACGGGCTGAGTTCGTTGCGACCGTCATTACCGGCGGCCACCACCACCAGCACGCCGGCGGCAACCGCATCAGAGACCGCTCTTGCCAGTTCCTGCGTGATACCGCCCGGCCCGCCCAGCGAGATGTTGATGACCTTCGCATCGTTGGCCACCGCGTAATCTATCGATTCTGCGATGATCGCATTGGTAAAGCCGCATTCGGTGCTCGCGTCTTCAGGATTGTCTCCGGCGCACGATCCCGGTTCATCCGCGCGGATGGCCAGCAGGGTGGATTCCCACGCCATGCCCAGCACGCCGGTGCCGTTGCGCGCGGCACCGGCCACCAGGGAGACCAGATTGCCGTGATCGTCAGAGCCTTCCACGCCGCGCGAACCGTAGATATCGCCCGAGGCGGGAGAAATCCGCCCGGCGAACTCCGGGCTGTCGGGGTCGATGCCGGTATCGATCACGGCGATGGTGACGCCGTCGCCCGTATGCCCATCGGCCCAGGCGCTGGCGGCATTATGCTGCGCCGGCCCGTCCGATCGGCGCAATTCCGCCGTGTTGAACTGCGAAGGAACCGGCACCACCGGAAAGGCCGCGCCGGTGGGCGCGGGCGTCGGAGTTGGCGTTGGGGTCGGCGTGGGGGTGGGAGTTGGCGTCGGTGTGGGCGCGGGCGGGGGAGGCGGCGCAAGTACGGGCGCGCCACCACCACCACCGCCGCCGCCACATGCGGAGAGCATGGCTGCGCTGGCAGCGAGTATTACCGATCCGAACCGGCTGAAGTTGCGCCCGCGTAGCATCGCTCTTCCCAAATCAAGTCCTTGTTTCTTGCGGGCAAATTACCGCAAGCAATATAACAACTGCTGAACGGCGAAAACTTGCCCAAGCTATCCGCTTGTATCCAGCGTGCCATGAGGCTAGCCGCGCTGACAAACAACACGAATATGCAAGAACCGTAGGGAGCCAGACAATGTCCGCCGAACTCGTTACCGCCATCGAACAGGCATGGGAAAACCGCAGCGAGGTGACGCCTGCCAGCAGCGATATCCGCGGCGACGTGGATCAGGCGCTGGCGATGCTCGATTCAGGCGAGGCACGGGTGGCACAGCCCGATGGCAACGGCGGGTGGCAGGTGAACCAGTGGCTGAAAAAGGCCGTGCTGCTTTCCTTCCGCCTGTATGACAACCGCGTGATCGAAAGTGGCTCTGCCGGGGCAGCGGCCTTCGACAAGGTGCCCAGCAAGTTTGCCGGATGGGGCAAGGATCGCTTTTCCGAAGCCGGTTTTCGCGCCGTGCCAGGTGCCATCGTGCGGCGCGGCAGCTTCATCGGGCGCAACACCGTGCTGATGCCCAGCTTCGTGAATATCGGTGCCTATGTGGACGAAGGGACGATGGTGGACACCTGGGCCACGGTCGGCTCCTGCGCGCAGATTGGCAAGAACGTCCATATCTCCGGCGGCGCAGGCATAGGCGGCGTGCTGGAGCCGTTGCAGGCCGATCCCGTCATCATAGGTGACGGCGCCTTCATCGGCGCGCGTTCGGAAGTGGCCGAAGGCGTGCGCGTGGGCGAAGGCGCGGTGCTTTCGATGGGCGTTTATCTGGGCGCATCCACCAAGATCGTGAACCGCGAAACCGGCGAAGTGCATCGCGGCGAAGTGCCGCCCTATGCGGTGGTGGTGCCCGGCGCCCTGCCCGGCAAGCCGCTGCCGGACGGCTCCCCCGGCCCCAGCCTCTATTGCGCCGTGATCGTGAAGACAGTGGACGCGCAGACCCGCTCCAAAACCGGCATCAACGAACTGCTGCGAGATTGATCGAGACACTACGGGCTTTGGTCCGGTGCCATGCCGGCAGCGGAACTATCGGAATATTCAACCGTAAAATGCCCAAGGGTCTGACACATAAAGGGTGAAAAACATGCATACGGATAAAGACGGCGAAGTTCACATCGACGAGCAGGAAGCGTCCGGCGGATCGAAAGAAGGCGTCGTGCGCTGGGTTCTGCTGATCAGCCTGCTGGCAGCCGTGCTCATTCTTTCCATCGTCTGGATCGTTGGCGCCATGGGCGAAAGCGATGTCGAGGAAAGCAACACCGTAACCTATAGCGAGGAATAATCGCTTTTTTTCGGGATCAGGGACGGGGCCTTGCACATTGTTAGACCATAACCCAGGAGACCGAAATCATGAGCAATTCCAATAGTTTCCAAACTGGCCAATACGTCAAGTGGGATTGGGGCAACGGCACCGCCTGTGGCCAGATCGAGGACCGTTTCGAACGCGAGGTGACACGCACGCTGAAGGGCAGCGAAGTCACCCGCGACGGCGATTCCGACAACCCCGCCTATCTCATCAAGCAGGATGACGGCGACAAGGTGCTGAAGCTGGGCAGCGAATTGAAGGCGCAGAACTGATGCCGGCCAAATCGAAAGCACAGCAAAAGGCGGCGGGCGCCGCCCTCTCCGCCAAGCGTGGCGAGACCAAGGTCTCCGATCTCCAGGGCGCATCCAAGCAGATGTACGATTCCATGAGCGAGGACGAACTCGAGGATTACGCATCCACCGACAGGGACGATCTTCCCGAGAAGGTGGATGGTGACGACTGATGGATCCCGATGAGAAGGACGAGACCTATTCCGATTTCTACGACTGCGTGAACATGCAGCCCAAGGAACTGGAAGAATGGCTCGAAACCGAGGAATCCAGGTCGGTGGGTGACAGTGATTCCGGCGAGAGCACGGGCCACAAGTCCGGCCGCCGCATTGTCGAGATAAAGCGCACCAGCAAGGACGACCTTACCGACAGCCAGTACGAGCACATGCGCAAGGTGGTGGGCTATGTGCACCGCCACCTCTCGCAGCGCCCCGATGGCGATGTGAAGGACACAGACTGGCGCTATTCCCTCATGAACTGGGGCCACGATCCGGTGAAGGATGACTGATCCCAATCGACTGGATCGCTTCGTGCGCGCACAGGCCGGGAAATATTCCGCCGCTCTTGCCGAATTGCAGAGCGGGAGGAAGCAGACGCACTGGATGTGGTTTATCTTCCCGCAGATCCTCGGCCTTGGCCTCAGCTCCAATGCGCGCACCTACGCCATCTACGGCCGCGAGGAGGCGAAGGCCTATCTCGCGCACGAGCTACTGGGTCCACGCTTGCTGGAATGCACGCAGGCGATGATCCAGCACGCCGGAGAACATAGCCCATTGGAGATCCTGGGGCCGATCGATGCGCTGAAATTCAAAAGCTGCATGACCCTTTTCGAAGCCGTGGCCGATGACACTGCCCCATTCGCGGACGCACTGGATCGCCTGTGCGACGGCCAGCGTGACAAGGCGACGCTGGAAAAGCTGGATTGAAACCGCCAGGGGTAGTGGCATGAGCAATGCACGCGAACTGATCGAAACGCTCCGGCTGGAGCCGCATCCAGAAGGCGGCTGGTACCGCGAGACGTGGCGCGCCGATGCGCCGGAGGGCGAGCGTGGAGACGCCACCGCCATTCTCTTCCTGCTGGAGAAGGGACAGCGTTCGCACTGGCACAAGGTGGACGCCACCGAGATCTGGCTCTGGCATTCTGGCAATCCGCTCGATCTGTCGCTCAGCGATCCCACCGGCAACGCCGTGGCCGCTATACGCCTTGGCCCGGATATAACGGGCGGACAGCGCGTGCAGCAGGTGATCCGCCCCGATGAATGGCAGGCGGCAGAGGCGCTGGAAGGCGAGCATGACTATACGCTGGTATCCTGTATCGTTTCCCCCGCATTCGAGTTTTCCGGCTTCACCCTCGCCCCGCCGGACTGGCAGCCCGGCGAATAGCGCGGAACGTCGCCGCCCCTCGCTCGCTGATACAGCGGCGGGTTTCAGGAGTGACAATGATGGCCAAATCTCTCGAACAGATTTCAGATATGATGCAGCAGATCGATTTCTGCATGCTGGTGAGCCGTGCGCAGGATGGCTCCATTGCCGGTCGTCCGATGAGCAATAACCAGCAGGTCGCCTACGAAGGCAGCAGCTATTATTTCACCAATGACGAAACCCGCATGGTGGATGACATCGGCCGTGATGCGTCTATCGGCCTCACTTATCGCACACCCACCGGCCCCGATGGTGCGCCCGGCACGTTCATCCATGTGGAGGCGGAGGCAAAGCTGATCCGCGACAAGGACGTGTTCCGCGAGCACTGGGTGCCCGATCTCGAACGCTGGTTCTCCAAAGGCGTCGACACGCCGGGCCTCGTGCTGATCGAGGCGCGCGCCAAGCGCATCCATTACTGGGCCGGAGAGGACGAGGGCGAGGTAAAGATGACCGAACAGGTCGGATGACGGCGACCGGCGCAATAAGGCAACTGCTGGCAGAGCGTGGGCCGGGCAAGACCATCTGCCCTAGTGAAGCCGCGCGGTTGCTGGCCTGTGACGGTGAAGACTGGCGCGGGAGGATGGACGATGTCCATGCCGCCGCCCGGCAGCTCGCCCAGGAAGGCGACATTCGCCTTAGCTGGAAGGGAGAGCCGAAAACAGCGCCGCAAGGCCCCTATCGTATTGCGCAGGCCCGATGATCCGCACCGCCCTTACCTATATTCTCGCCCTGTTCTACGCCTACGCCGGATACCGGCATATCGTGGGGCCGGAGACGTTTCTCCAGATTACACCCGGGTGGGTGCCTTACCCCGAAACGGTGATCCTGTTCACGGGCATTGCCGAGATCTTGGGCGCGATTGCACTGGCGCAGCCCTTCTCTCGCCGCTTGCGGCAGGCGGGCGGTATCGGCCTTGCGCTTTACGCGCTGTTCGTGTGGCCCGCCAACGTCAATCACATGATGATGGACATGGCGCGCGCGGATGGCGGCTTTGGCATGGCCTATCACGTGCCGCGCATGATTGCGCAGCCCATCATCATCTGGCTGGCGCTGTGGTGTGGTCGCGTGGTGGATTGGCCGTTCCGGCGGCGCCTGAAGGAATAGCCGCCAGCAAAGGCTCAGTCTTCCTTGCCCGCCACGCCGTAATTGATCTGTGCGTTCCGGGTCTTCTGGAATTCCGGCACGCTCAGCCCCTTCATCGAGGCATAGATATCGATATTACCGATGCCGGTAACGGCACCCAGCTTCTCCAGCATGAAGAAGATCACGCCGTAATGGATCATGCCGATCCAGTCCCGCTCTCGTACGAGGCGCTTTTCCTCGTCGGTCAGGCCCGCTTCCTCCATCGTCGCTTCCTCGTCCGTGCGGAACTTGCCGCGCATGGTGGGATCGGTGAGTGAGTGGAGGAATTGGTTGAGACGGAAACCCTTTACGCTGCGCTCGATGGTGAAGGGATAGGTGCCGGCCATTTCTTCCGCGCCCTCGTACTGGTGATCGGCGCGCGCACGCGTCCTGGCGGGGTCTTCCACCGGATCGGCGCCTGATTTCTCTTCCAGGATCATCGTGGCTATGGGGCACATGGATGGCAGGAAGTAGGTCTTGTGCGTGCATTCCACCTCTGCCGCCAGCGCGCCGCGCATCATCAGCCACATCACCACCTCGGCACCTTCCCAGCCGCCCAGCTTCGCCAGATCGGCAATGGTCATGTCCAGCAGGCCTTCGGGATCCTTCTCCAGCCGGTTCATGAACTCGGCATCCCATTCCGGGTTGTTGAAGCCGCACGCCTCGCCATGCACCTGGTGCGAAAGGCCGCCGGTGCCGGCAATCGCCACCTTGATGTCTTCCGGATAGGAAAGGATCGCCTGCCGCAGGCTCTTGCCGAACTTGTAGAACCGGCGCGCGCTGGGCAGCGGCACGGTCAGCACGCCGCACACGATCGGCAGCAGCTTGCAGGCCCAGCCATCCTGCTCCTCGTAATCCACCATCACGCTCAACGGGGAGAAGGCACCGTGATCCAGCCCCTTGCCCTGGAAATAGGAGAGGTCGAATTCATTGGCCACCATCACGCGGGCCACGTGTTCGGCAAACTTGGGATCGCCCTTGATCGCAGGGATATCGCGCGGGCCGCCACCTTCGTCCGCCGCCTTGAATTCCTCTCCCACGCCCAGCGCGAAATGGCTGTAATGATCAAAGAACGAGGTCATGTGATCGTTGTAGATGTAAACGAGGACATCGGGCTGCTTCTCGCGAAACCACTCCTGAACCGGCTCGTACCCTTCGAAAATCGGCTTCCACACAGGATCGTCGAACTTCTTCGCATCCTTGGCAAAGGCAATGGTGGGGGTGTGCGATGTGGCGACGCCGCCGACGATAGTGGCCATGGGTTCAGAATCCTCGTTTCATGTTCTTGCCCCATCATGCCACCAAATTCCGCTATATGAAAGCTTCGGATATGCGAATTGCAAGGCGTGGTCCCGTTTGAACATAACGCGCAAAGAAAACGGGCGGGTAGCTTTCGCCGCCCGCCCGTTCGCTTGTCTTTGAATGATCGAAGCGATCAGCTCATGTGCTTGGAAACTGCACCGGTCATCTTGAACATCGAGATCTGTTCCTTGCCGATCACAGCGCCCAGCTTGTCATCGGGGTTGATCATGCGCTTGTCCTTGGAATCCTGCAGGTCGTTGGCCTTGATGTGATCCCAGACTTTCTTGGTCACCTCGGCACGGGTCATCGGACCCTTGCCGACCACCGCTTCCAATTCCGGGGAGAGGTTCACCGGCTTGTTGAGCGCGTTGTTCTTGGCAGCCATTTCCTTGGTATCCTTTCAATAAAAATTGCCCGAGATGTCTAGCACCCCTTATTCGGCTTCGTCTGCATCGTCCCGGTCATAATCCCCGCCTTCTTCGCGGGCATAGGTTCCGGTAAGAATTGCCACTCCCAGCACATGGCCCTGCATGGCCTCGACCAGTTCGTCGCGGCTGGCGCCGGGCATCTGCACCAGCGGCAGATCCAGCGCGAACAGCTGGAAGACGTAATCATGCGCCTCGTGTCCGGTCGGCGGATCGGGGAGGAGCCATTCGGAGTTGCCGTAGGAGTTCTTGCCCACGCGCGGCGGAACCTCGCCTTCCAGCAATTGCCCCTTCTGGCCCGGCAGGCCCCATACCAGCCAGTGGCAGAACGGCTCTGGCGCGGGCGCGTCGGGGTCTTCCACCACCAGCACCAGCTCCTGCGTTCCCACGGGCGGCGCCGTCCATTCCAGCGGCGGCGCGACGGCGTCTTCCTCGTCAGCGGTGAAGGAGGGATCGAGCTCTTCGCCATTCCTGAACGCCGCGGACGTGAGGGCAAAGCCGGATTTGCCGATCAGTCCGTCCTCTCCCAGCCTGGCTACGGTCAGCTTGCCGTGTCCGGCCCGGACGTTGCGAAGGGCCTTGCCGAGCCAGGCGGGGACGTGTTCGAGCATAGAGTATTCCTTGGGGTAGGCGGTCCGTGGATGGACCTTGCGACAGGCCCGAAGATGTTCGTGGGCGCGATGTGCATAATGCGCGGCGGCTTTTCAAGGGGTTCGTGCGCGCTGGCAACACCATTCATTCCTGATGCAGTGATGCCTGTGCGAGGGATAGCGTGCGAACCGGCTGTTTCGACGCAGGCGCGCTTGCCACGGACCCGTGCGCGCGTTAGCTCTTGTGAATGGCCGCTTTCGCGCGGCAATTGCTTCATAAGTCGGGACATTTTCATGCGCACATCGAAGATCGCACTTTCGCTTGCCTGCCTTGGCATGACGGTTTCTTGCGGAGGGGGCGGATCCACCCCTACGCCCAGCCCCGTCGCCACCACGCCAACGCCGACCCCGACCGTGGCCACCTGCTCGCTGCAGAACCGCAAGCAATTCGCGTTCGACGTGCTCGATGAGTGGTATCTGTTCCCCGATCTGCTCGACACCAGCGTATCGGCGTCCAGCTTCAGCACGGTGCAGGCCTACATCGATGCTCTCGTTGCCCCGGCGCGGGCGCAGGACAAGGATCGCTTCTTCAGCTACATCACCTCGATCGAGGAAGAGAACGCCTTCTTCAACGAAGGCTCGAGCGCGGGCTTCGGCTTCCGCCTGATCTACGATCTTGGCAACCGCCGCGTCTTCATTGCGGAGACTTTCGACGATACACCAGCCCTTGGCGCCAATCTGGAGCGTGGCACCGAGATCATCGGCATCGGCACCAGTTCCGGCAACATCGTCAGCGTGAACAGCCTGCTGGCCGATGGCGACCCGCAGGACGTGATCCAGGCGCTGGGCCCGCCCGACGTCGGCGTTACCCGCGTGCTACAGGTCGTCGATGCCGGCGGCGTATCGCGCGAAGTCAGCATTGCCAAGACCGAGTACGAGCTCGACCCGGTGCCGCGCTATGGCGCGCAGATCATCAACGATGGCGGCAAGCAGGTCGGCTACATCCGCCTCACCAATTTCATCAATCCCGCGATTGACGACCTGCGCGATGCCTTTGCGGATTTCCGTGCGGCCGGCGTCACCGAACTGGTGATTGACCTGCGTTACAATGGCGGTGGCGGCATCAATGTGAACGAGTTTTTCGCAGATCTGCTGGGCCGCGGTCTGGATGGCGAGGTTTTCGAGACGATCGCCTTCCGTGACAGCAAGTCCGAGAATAACGAGACCTATCGCTTCAACGCGCGGCCCCAGTCCATCGAGCCGACGCGCATCGCTTTCATTACCACCAGCGGATCGGCCTCCGCCAGCGAGGCGCTGATCAACGGGATGCAGCCCTATCTCGGCAACGATCTGGCCATCGTCGGGCAGAACACATTCGGCAAGCCCGTGGGCCAATCGGCGTTCGACCTTTCGGAATGCGATGATCGCCTGCGCGTCGTGACGATCAAGCTGGAGAACGCCAACGGCCAGGGCGAATATTTCAACGGGCTGGCTGAAACCGTGCCCAACACCTGCCGCGCGCGCGATGATATCATGCGCAATTTCGGCGATCCCCAGGAAGACATGCTGGCGACCGCGCTGGATTTCCTGGCCGGACGCAGCTGCACGCCGATCGCCGGCGGCCCCGCCACCACGCAATCAACCGGCGGCAGAACCCTGTTGCAGCCCGATCGCCCCACCTCGGTTATCGAGCATGAGGCGCCGGGCGTTTACTGATTGGTTGTGGCGGCAGGCTGCATTCGGTCTGTCGCCGTTTCCGCCTCTTCAGTCTCCGCATCCCCAGTCCACGCGCAACCCTCGCGCGTTTCGGCGCCGATCCGCAAGGTTGCGATGAAGGGATAGTCGCGGTCGCTCATCCCGTCCGAACAGGGCGCGAAAGTGGGTGCGGGCGTTATTGCCAGATCGAGCGGCTGGCCGGACAGCGTTCCGCTGAAAGACAGGCCGCCGCGTCCGGCAAAGCGGGTGATGTCGATCACCGTGCCATCGGGGTTTTCCGGTGTCGTGTAGATCAGGCGATCGCCCTCTACACTCCCACCCCAGAACGGCTCCGTTCCCGTCAGCCGGATCGTCTCGTCCGCCGCAATCGCGCTGAACGCGGCCTCGTCCGCGGTGTTGCCGGGCACGTTCTGCGCATCCTGCCCGCAAGAGGAAACCCCCAACATACCTGCCAACAACATCCATCGTGTGCGCATAACTGCCTGTTCCTTCACCATAACCACGGGCGAACGCGGCATCCTGCCGGAACATCCCGCTGCCACAAAGCGTTGATCGGGCAAATAACTTGTTCCGGAGTGCTTCCGATGAAATTCTCGCCTTGGTTAATTGCCGTCGCTCTCGCCGTGCCTGTGGCAGGCGCTTACGCTGGTAGCAAGATGTCCGCCGATCCTGTCGGCCCGAGGCACGACCTTGCCCAGAACCTGCCGAACAGGCAGGCAATTGCAGTTGCCGATGCCTCTACTCGCACCCAGCCCCGACTTCCCGATCACTACGCGATGGAAACGCCGGAAGGCACCGTGGAAGTGCATGAACTGGCCATACGGGGCCGCTATAGTGATCGCGTCAGCCAATACGATCATTATCAGCAGCCGGTTGATGAAGACATCGCGGCGATGGAAGCGGACTGGGATGAGCAGCGCCTCGACGAACGCGCCCAGCATGCGCTCGAACCCGCTCCCGAAAGTCGGCAACAATCCGCCAGGGATGCTCTGGCCGAGCAGCAGGCTCCGCAGATCGCCCATTACGCTGGAATGGAAGCTGCACGTACGGGCGAGATTGCCCGAGCCAACGTGCAGCAGGCCGCCACGCCCGCAGCACAGCCCAGCGTAGGGAACGTGCGTGTCGTAAATGTAGAACAGGAACTGGCCCGGCTGCAATAACCGGCCAGCGGCTCCAGCCATCAATCAGGCAGCCATTCCCAGCAGGATCGTGGCAGCCCCCAGCCCCAGCGACAGCGGCAACCGCAGCGACAGCCACCATACCGGCCTGACTGTGACGAGCCGCATATCCACAAGCAGGCTTAGAATGATCGCCGCGCCCAGCGCGATAAGCGACGGCCCCGGCCATTGAGCGCCGAACACCCAGGGAATGTATGTCCCCAATGCCAGCAGGCTTGGTGCTATGCTTGCCACCCATAGCCAGTTTGGCGCACGGCGGCCTGAGTCAGGAGATCCTGCTGCCAGACCCCACCACATTCCACCCAGGAAGCTGAGGATCAGCGCGGCGTAGGCCCAGCCGATCGCCAGCGCGCTCCACCGCCATTCCGGCGGCCCGAACCATGCAGCGGCAAGGCAGGCAAGTTGGGGCAGTAACCCCGCGTAACCAAGAAAGCGGGCAGCTGGAGGCATCTGTTTCATCGGAATGCTGCTTACACCGTTGTGCAATCTCAAGATAGCATAGCAAAAGGGCGGGCCCCGTGAAGGCCCGCCCCGATGCGTTTTCAATCGTGTTGTGTCGCTTACGGCATCAGCACGGTGTCGATAACGTGGATGACGCCGTTGGAGGCATCGACGTCGGTCATGGTAACAGTCGCGGTATTGCCCTGCGCATCGGTCAGCATCACATTGCCACCGTCAATCATTGCAGTCAGCGTACCGCCATTAACGGTGTTGATGGTGTAGCCATCGGCGCCCGCTGCTTCGATGGCGCTGGTCAGGTCGGCTGCCATCACTTCGCCTTCCACCACGTGGTAGGTCAGGATGTTGCCAAGCTGGTCCGTATCCTCCGTGGTCAGCGTTTCCACGGTGCCATCGGGCAGCGCGTCAAACGCGGCGTTCGTCGGGGCGAACACGGTGTACGGGCCGTCACCGGAAAGGGTTTCGCCAAGCTCGGCTGCCGTCACGGCGCTTACGAGCGTGGAGAAATCGGGGTTGCCCTGTGCCACTTCGACGATGGTGCCCGGCGCAGTTGCCTCGGCATTGGCCATTTCATCGGCCATCATCGCGTCGTCTTCCATCGCGGTGTCTTCGGCAGGGTCGCCACATGCGGCCAGGGCCAGAGCAGCGGCAGATGCAGTAAGAATATGAAGAGCCTTCATAATTTCGTTTCCTTGAACTTGAGTGAAGCATGTTGGGCCGACAATCGGCGCCTTCATTCATGCTCTTATCTCCCTCAATGGTCGGGAAACCGGCTTGTTCCAATTATGGCCAAAACATGGCCGAAAGCAGGTAGTGTGTCCTAATGTTCTCGGCGCAGCGGTTTGAATGGCATGCGGTGCGGATTAGATCAGTTCTCGATCAGTCGACCCAGAACACGCACGGGGCACCTGTCCGCGCCACCCGATATGGTAGACGGCACAAGCAGCGTTTCCAGGTCTCCAGTGCAAATGCTGGTCGCACCGCGCGTGTCGAACGCCACGGCCCTGCTGAAATCAAGTTCGGGGCATGCTCCGGTCGTCTCCAGCAGCCATTCCTCGCGCACTCCCGCGCGCACCACGATGCGTTCGCTGCCGCCCGATCCGCCGGGCGCATTGGCATAGCCATTGATCTCGCGCTGCTGGAAACAGGCTCTCTGCGTGTCGAGATTGGCCAGCATCGCGTCGTACTCGTCGGCCTGTGGCGCTCCTGTCTGGGCGCACGCACCCAGACCCAGCGCGGCAGCAGCGACGAGCGATATTTGGAAAGATCTGGATACAGGCACATCGATTCTCCTTATTCACGAAACCGCCCAGCCCGCCCTGATGTTCCGATCCATGCAGTTTGCCGCAGCCGGAAAACATCCTGCACCAAATCGCTGGCTATCGGCGATGCAGGCGCGCAGACATCTGGGTGCAGCCTATGCAACGGACCGGACTGCCACCCATCCCGGTCCTCGAGCCCGCCGGACAGCGGGTAACGCCAGGCATGGCGGTAGATCGCACCACTCCGACAAGGGGTTGGTGCGATCATCGTTTTGGACATGGTTTCTGGCCATCGTATTCGGCCGTGGTTTTGAGCAGTACCTCACTTGCCAGCCGCGCAAATCTTGTGCAGCCTCCTGCCATGTCAGCGCGCTATGCCACCTTTGCCGAGTTCTGGCCGTTCTACCTGCGTGAACATTCGCGCCCCCGCACCCGCGCGCTGCATTACGTTGGCACCTCGCTGGTGGTCGCGATCGCGATCTTCGCCATCGTAACCGGTCGCTGGTGGTGGCTGGTGGGGATGCCGGTCGCCGGCTATTTCTTCGCCTGGCTTGCCCATTTCACGGTCGAGAAGAACCGGCCTGCAACCTTTACATATCCCCTGTGGAGCCTGGCGGCCGACTTTCGCATGTGGTGGCTGTGGCTGACCGGGCGGCTGGGGCCTGAGCTGGAGCGCGCCGGCGTGAAGGGCGAATGATCGCCTACCCCAGAACCTCGTCGGCAAGTTTCGTATCAAGATATTCCCGGACGCTGACGATCTTCCCCTCCGCCAGGCGGAACACGAAGCAGTAATCGTTGGCGTACACCTTGCCGGTGGTGGTGTCCGCATGGCCTTTTGCCAGCACTACGACGTGATCCCCGTCTGCCAGTACGAGTTCGGGAATGTTGCGGTAAGGGCCGGTGAAATTGGCAAAAAGCGGACCCATCAGTTCGGCCTCGACATTGGCGAGGCCGCTGACTTCCTTCGACCAGTTGGAGGTACCCATCACTCTCCAGGTGATATTCTCGTCGAACAGCGGCAGGAAAGCGCCGGGATCACCATGCTCCAGCTTCGCGAAGGCTTTTGTCAAAGCTGCGCGGTTCTTTTCGGTGGCGTCGGTCATGTCTTCTCCTCCCTGCCAGCGTCCGCCAGGCGTCGATGCTCGTCGACACTGCGCCGCATTTCCCTGGCCTGCAAGTGGAGAGCCTTGTTGCTCAGCCGGATCTCGCGGCTCTGCTGGAAGAAGCCCAGCACCAGCCAGAGAAAGGCAAGCGGACTGGAGACGCCGCCGAGAAAATCGCCAAGTTCGTTGAGGCGAAGATCGGCCGGGTTCTGGCCCTGCAATATGAGGTAGATCGTCACCCCGGCGACATAGAGAAAGGATAGCCACAGCCCGACCTGCGGAAGGCGACGCCGTTCGCGCTCGTCATCAAGGATCTGTGCCGCTTGGTCTTCGCTCATCCGGGTCCCCCATCCGTTTCTAGCGCGTCGTCAGTCTCCGCTGGTTCGCATGAACCTTGCCACGATAGTGATCGACCGAGCGGCGCGCGCTGGCCTGCGGCGTGGCCGTGGGCATGGAGAACATCTGCCATCCCAGTTCCCAGCTCGACGCCAGCTTCTCCTCCACCATACGCGTCGCTTCGCGCTCGGCAAGCTTGCCGCCCGCCGCGATGCGCATCGAGCGCAGCCAGATGACCTGTGTTGCCTCCATCCACAGCATGGCGCTGTCAAAAGCGAGGCTGTTCCACTGGGCGAGGTCCGCTGGGGAGAATGTCTGTTTCATCATGCTGCAACTGCGAAAAAGCAGGAAAGCTCCTGAGCGTCTGCACAAATGCGACGAGTGGAAGGCGCTTTATCGAACACGCTTGCGCCGGCAGCTTGGCCCGCGGTCGGTAGGAAACGTTTCAGTCCTCGCCTACTTCGGCTGCGGCCTCGGCTTCCTCGGCCTCGATCCGCACGCGGCGATCTTCCTTGGCCTTCTCGCGATCATGCTCCACCTTGCGCGCCTGTTCTGCCAGGCCGCGCCAGGTTTTCTCGGCACGCTCGTGGCGTTCACGGACATTTTCCAGCGTGGAGGATTTCGCATCGGCGGCGGCTTCGTCTGCGCGTTGCTGGTAGAAACGGTAATTCTGCGACATCGGTGGCCTCGCTAGCTGGTGAAATGCAAAAGGCGGAGACTGGCCATATCGCCGTCCCCGCCCTTGCCGGTATCGCTCCTGCCGCGAAGGGCAGGAGGCGGTGGATACCTTAGTCTGCGGAGGAGAGGTTCACGGCGCTTTCCTTGCCGTTGCGGCCCATTTCCACGTCGTAGTTCAGGCGCTGTTCCTTATCCAGCGTCTGCATGCCGGCGGCCTGCACTGCGCTGATGTGAACGAAGCTGTCAGCCGAGCCATCGTCGGGCTGGATGAAGCCATAGCCCTTGTCGGTGTTGAAGAATTTTACTGTGCCGGTCTTGGCCATGTGATGTTCCTTTCGAGAACTGATAATTGCCACGCGGCAACATGCCGCATGGATCGTGCAAACCGTCATCGAAAAGGAAGTCGTAGTCTGGTTTACGCCGGGGCCCGGAAGGGCAGGCGGCGGTCGGCAAATCTAGAAGTCCGTCGCAATTATCGACGTAAGCGGGGCGCTTGTAACACGGCCGGCCCGGATCACCTAACGATTGCTGAAATTGGTGCCGCCTGCCTGCCGCGGCCGCAGCTGCACGGTTGGACAAATGCCGCGCAGGCTTTACCCGGGCTGGCATGGCTTCACCCCCTCCCGCGCCCACAAGCACGCCCGTCACCATCCTTGTCGATGCCGATGCCTGCCCGGTGAAGGAGGAGATCTACCGCGTGGCCGAACGGTTCGGCGCACATGTGCGCGTGGTGAGCAACAGCCCCTTCCGCGTGCCGGTCAGCGACCGGGTGAAGCGCGTGGTGGTGGACGACGGGTTCGACGCGGCGGACGACTGGATCGCCGAAAACGCCAATGTCCGCAGCATTGTGATTACAGGAGACATCCTGCTGGCCGAACGCTGCCTGAAGCAAGGTGCCACGGTGCTGAAACACGATGGCAGCGCCTTTGACGCCGCCAGCATCGGCAATGCCATCGCCACCCGCGCCCTGATGGCAGACCTCCGCGCCGGAATAAACGGCATCAGCGGCGGCCCGCCCCCGTTCAGCAAGGCCGACAGATCCCGCTTCCTGCAATCGCTGGACCGCGAACTGACGCGCCAATGTGGAACACCTGGAACACGGTCCTGAGGTGAAAACCGCCGGAGCGTAACCTTGCGCGTCGTAAGTGTGACCAACCGTGCCCGAAGTGTCACCCGGACGCATTCGCCTGTCACCCTGGCGCGCACAAAGTGTCACGCGCCAAGCCCGTCACCCCGCGCCAGCAACGGATGGACAGAGCGCCGCGCGGCAATCGCCTCCGCCCGCCGCATCGCCGCCTCGCGCATGGCCCATTCCCACATCTCGGCAAACTTCGGCGCGCGAGCCCGCAGCCGATACGCCGCCTGCCGACTCATCCCCACCTCCCGCGCCGCCTTCGCCACCTTGCCGTGACGCGCGAGCGCCTTGAGGAAGGCGGCGGCCTTCGGGCCGGTCCAGCGGGTTGTATCAGTGTCGGGCGGTGTGGTGGTGCTCATGCTTGGGAGCGGAGCATGGACAAAGCCGCGTAGGAAAGCAGTCTTCGCCTTCACCAACGCGTCGATTTCGCGCTGATGGACGAGAAAGCTCGCGTGGTTCATGCGCTGGAATACCAGGGGTCCGGCCACCACGCGGGCCCGTCAGCAGCCGCCCGCGATGCGGTGAAGAAAGAAGCGCTGCGCAAGGCCGGGATCGGTTATCACGAGATCGTGGCTGGGCACACCACGCCGAGCGAGTTGCGGGCGCTGGTGGAAAAGCTGGTCACACGGCCCTGACTTCTTACCGTCCAGTCCCTGCTGTACTGACCTTGCCCTGCTGGCGTGCGAGTTCGGCGCGAGCGTGGTCAAGATCGGTATAGCGATACGGACCGACCCGGAATTCGTAAACGACGTGGCTGGTGATGCCGTCGGGTAGCGCAGCATCATCGTGCAGCAACGAGCCGCCCTCGTTTTCCCAGTCAGGCCGGTTTTCAGTCGTCTCGGTCATGGTCTCGGTCATCGGTGGACACCTCTGGTGAATGACGCAATCGCAAGACCGGAAGCGCGCGAACGCGCCTCCGGTAGTGCATTGGGATGGATCAGCCCTGTTGCTTGGACTCGCTATCCTTCTGCCCCTGCTCCATCTGCAGATTGGTCGCATGCGACTTGCCGCCATCGACCTGCTTCGTTTCGTAGCTGTAGCGCTGGTCGGCCTTGGGTTCCTGGCCTTCCTGCTGCAGATCCGCCTTGTTGAAGGGGAGCGCGTCTCCGCCCTTCTCCGGCGTGATCATGCCGCTGCCCTTGTTGTTGTCGTAGGATTTGATCTTGCCTGAATGGGCCATGTTAGGATCCTCTGTCATTATGCGGGCAGCCAAAATCGGCCGCTTGTTCGCGGGCTAAGAGGCGTAAAAGATAGAAATGAGGAAGTTGAAGCCCTCTAAACCGTCGATTTCGACTGGTAGCACTGAAATATAGATGGTTATCAATTCTGATATTTCAATATTGATCAGGTTTTTGATAATTCGTTTCATCGCATTTATCAGTAATGCAGAAATAAAGCGCTATATACAGCAATGGGCATCCCGCTCACATTGGAACAGAAAATGGCCAAGGGTCAAAGCAAGAAGAGCCGCGAAGAGCGAAAGCCGAAAAAGGTGAAGATCAAGACCAACGCGTCCAACCCCAGCGAGAAGCCGGGATCGATAAAGGGCCTCCAGAACATGAAGAACAGCTAGGGCCGGACGCGCTGACTGGCCTTGCTGCCTTACATGGCCAAGATTGACGGGCGTTCGGTGATGGGCCTGCCGTACTTCGCTCCCGATGGAAGCGAAGCAGGAGGCAGGCCCTTTCACGTTGCTCAATCGTGCTCGCGGTCGCCCTGACCGATGTAGAGTTCGCGCCCACCCTCGTTATACCGGCGGCTCATTTCCTCCATGCCTTCCTCGGCATTGGCCTTCGCCTCATCCGGTGTTTCCGGCTTGATGTTCTCGGTCGCCAGATAGCTGTCGGAGTTCTGCTTCGCGGCGAATTCGCGCACTTCCTGGCTGATCTTCATCGAGCAGAATTTCGGCCCGCACATGGAGCAGAAGTGGGCAGTTTTCGCGCCTTCTGCGGGCAGGGTCTGGTCGTGGTATTGCTCGGCCGTATCGGGGTCCAGTGACAGGTTGAACTGGTCACGCCAGCGGAATTCGAAGCGGGCCTTGCTCAAGGCGTCGTCCCGCACCTTGGAGGCCGGGTGGCCCTTGGCCAGGTCTGCCGCGTGGGCGGCCAGCTTGTAGGTGACGACGCCCACCTTCACATCGTCACGATCGGGCAGGCCGAGATGTTCCTTGGGCGTGACGTAGCAGAGCATCGCCGTGCCGTACCAGCCGATCTGCGCGGCACCGATGCCGCTGGTGATATGATCGTATCCCGGCGCGATGTCGGTGACGAGCGGGCCGAGGGTGTAGAAAGGCGCTTCGCCGCAGGCTTCCAGCTGCTTTTCCATGTTCTCCTTGATCTTGTGCATGGGCACGTGGCCCGGCCCCTCGATCATGACCTGCACGTCCTGCTCCCACGCGCGCTTGGTGAGTTCGCCCAAGGTGTAGAGCTCGGCGAACTGCGCCTCGTCATTGGCGTCCGCGATGCTGCCGGGGCGCAGGCCATCGCCTAGCGAATAGGCGACGTCATAGGCCTTCATGATCTCTGTAATCTCGTCGAAGCGTTCGTAGAGGAAGCTTTCCTTGTGATGCGCCAGGCACCATTTCGCCATGATGGAGCCGCCGCGCGACACGATGCCGGTCACGCGCTTTGCAGCCATCGGCACATAGGGCAGGCGTACCCCGGCGTGGATGGTGAAATAGTCGACGCCCTGCTCCGCCTGCTCGATCAGCGTGTCGCGGAACACTTCCCAGGTCAGATCCTCGGCCACGCCGCCGACCTTTTCCAGCGCCTGATAGATGGGCACGGTGCCGATGGGCACGGGGCTGTTGCGGATGATCCATTCGCGGGTGTCGTGGATGTTGCGCCCGGTGGAGAGGTCCATAACAGTGTCCGCGCCCCAGCGGATGGACCAGACCATCTTGTCTACCTCGTTCGCCACGTCCGATGCCACGGCGCTGTTGCCGATATTGGCATTGATCTTCACCAGGAAGTTGCGCCCGATGGCCATGGGCTCGGCCTCCGGGTGGTTCACGTTGGAGGGGATGATGGCGCGGCCACGGGCAACCTCGTCGCGCACGAACTCGGGCGTCACGTAATCGGGGATTTCCGCGCCCCAGCTTTCGCCGCCATCGCGGTCCACTTCCTTCAGTGCGGCGCGGCCCAGGTTCTCACGCTCCGCCACATATTCCATCTCGGGCGTGATGATGCCCTGCCGGGCGTAGTGCATTTGCGACAGGTTCTTGCCGGGCTTGGCGCGGTACACCGTCTTGCGAACGTTAGGATAGGCAGGCACGCCGCCGCTGCGATCGGGGCCAAGCTGGCCGTTATCTTCCGGCTTTACCTCGCGCGCCTCGTATTCCTCGATATCGCCGCGATCCAGCTGCCACTGGCGGCGCAGTTGGGCAAGGCCCCTGGAGATGTCGATCTTCACATCGGGATCGGTGTAGGGGCCGGAGGTGTCGTACACGCGCACCGGAGGCTCTCCGCTGGAAGGTTCCAGGTCGATCTCGCGCATGGCCACCTTGATATCGGGATTGCCATTGGCCTTCACATGCACCTTGCGGCTGCCACGGATGGGTCCGGTGGTGACACCGATTTCAAATCCGGACGATTCATGCGGGGAATTGATGTCGGCCATTACGAAGTCCTCTCTACCGGGCGGCAAGGGGATTTCGGGCGGAAACGACCGGCCCTTCCCTCCGCCCGTGCTAACGGGTTCAGGTTCAACGGGTCGACGGACTTCAACCGCCCTCTCAGCCTTCATGGCTCCCCGGGGATGCGCGGAGGTGTAGGCGATGCGGCAAGGTTTGAAAAGGGTGCTGTCGATGCGCGCCGTCGCTCCAGCCCTCCCTGGCAACGGGCGGGCGGATGGCTGGCAGCCAGCTAGCGGAAAGTGTCCTTCGCCTTCTTCGCGGCAAAAAGGCCTGCGACGAGGAAGATGACGAACAGGATGAGCGCGATCACCGCGATCACGATGGCGATGTCCACCATCGTACCGGCAAGCCCGCCAAAACCGAGAATGGCCGCCACTGCGGCGATGACGAGACAGATTATCGCGAGTTTGATCATGCAAGGGAAATGCACGCCAGGGCGGCCTGTTCCGGCGAGCTTGCCATCATTTTCGCCGCGTTTGGCAAATATTCAGCTGTGAACCGCTCCACTGCCGGCAAGCTTGTGCACCGCGCCACAATCTTTATGCACCGCCCGAATTATCGCCCCAACCGCCGACCACCGGAGCCGAGATGACCGAATTCCCGACCCCCACCGCCCAGCACGAGAAAGGCAAGCGCAATGCCTTCACCCGGTTCCTGGACGGGGTGGAATGGCTGGGCAATCTGCTGCCGCACCCGGTCACGCTGTTTGCCCTGCTGGCGCTGGGTATCGTGCTGCTTTCGGGCCTGATGGGCTGGATGGGCGTGGCGGTGGAAGACCCGCGGCCCGCCGGATCGCCCAATGTGGCGGAAGACGGCATGATCCGCGCGGTCAGCCTGATGAACGGCGACGGCCTGCGACGCATCTTTACTGGCCTGGTGGACAATTTCACCAGCTTTGCCCCGCTGGGCGTGGTGCTGGTGGCGATGCTGGGCGTGGGCGTTGCGGAAAAATCCGGCCTGCTGTCCGCCGCCGTCCGCTCCATGGTTCTGGGCGCGCCGCCAAAGCTGGTGACGGTGGCCATCGTTTTCGCCGGCATCATCTCGAACACCGCCAGCGAAGTGGGCTACGTCGTGCTCATCCCGCTGGGCGGCGCGATCTATTACGCGCTGGGCCGCCATCCACTGGCGGGCATGGCGGCGGCCTTTGCCGGTGTGTCGGGCGGCTACAGCGCCAATCTGCTGATCGGCACGATCGACCCGCTGCTGGCCGGTATCACGCAGGAAGCCGCGCAGCTGATCGACCCGGAATACACCGTGCTGGCCACGGCCAACTGGTATTTCATGTTCGTCTCCACCTTCCTTGTTGCAGGCATCGGCTCGCTGGTGTCGATCTATATCGTGGAGCCGAAGCTGGGGCCGTACAATCCGGAAAAAGCGGATCCCGACGTGCTGGACGAAGGCATGATGCAGCCGCTGACCGATACGGAACGCAAGGGCTTGCGCTGGGCGGGTATCACGCTGCTGGGCGTGCTGGCCCTGATGGCGCTGACGCTGGTTCCCGAATGGGGCGTGCTGCGCAACGCGGAAACAGGCGACCGGATGGATTCGCCCTTCTTCGATGGCTTCGTGGTGTGGATCCTGATCTTCTTCATCGCGATCGGTTATGCCTATGGCCGCGCCACGGGTTCGATGAAGACGGACCGGGACGTGATCGATGCGATGTCCGCCGCACTGGGCGCGCTTGGCCTCTATATCGTGCTGGTGTTCTTCGCCGCGCAGTTCGTGGCGTTCTTCGGCTGGACCAATCTTGGCGCGATCACTGCCGTTACGGGCGCCAATTTCCTGGTCGAAAGCGGGATGACGGGGCCGGTGGTGTTCTTCGCCTTCATCGCCATTTGCGCGCTCATCAACCTTTCGCTGGGTTCGGCATCGGCGCAATGGGCGGTTACGGCCCCCATCTTCGTGCCCATGCTGATGCTGATCGGCTATTCGCCCGAAGTTATCCAGGCGGCCTATCGCATCGGCGATTCCACCACCAATATCATCACCCCGATGATGAGCTATTTCGGGCTGATCCTGGCGTGGGCCACCCGCTATCAGAAGGATCTGGGCGTCGGCACGCTGATCGCGATGATGCTGCCCTACACCATCTTCTTCATCACCGCGTGGAGCGTGTTCTTCTACCTCTGGACCTTCGTGTTCGGCCTGCCGGTGGGGCCGGGCTCGCCCACGCTCTACAACCCGTAGCGCAGGGCGGCATCCGCGCGCAGGCGGGACAATCCCGCCCGGTGAAGGTATTGTGCATCGCGACGGGGGAAGAAGGAGAGAACCCATGCGTTTTTCTGCAGCGCGTATCACTGCCGCCCTTGCGGCGCTTGCCCTGCCAGCCGCCGCCATCCCCACCATCACCTGGGCCCATCACGGCTGGGGCTGGACCGAGGACGAGGAAAGCCGTCTCGACGGCGAAATCGTGACGATCAGTTTCGGTAACCCGCACATGCATCTCCAGCTTGAGCGTGAGCGCAGCGGTTTCGGTGGCCGCGAGACCTGGGAAGTGGACCTGTCCCCGCCCATCGTGGCCAGCCGCTCCGGCTTCGGCGCGGAACATGCCGGGCCGGGCGATACCGTGTCGCTGACGGGCCACCGCGCCCGCGACGAGGATACGCTGGCCTTCAAGGCCGAGACGATCACGGTGCGCGGCCGGACCTTCGATGTCTATCCGCAGCGCGAAAAGGCGCTCCAGCCGGAATAGCCGCGATGCCCCTCCCATTCCCGGATGCAGCGGGCTAGGGAGCGTGCACCATGACCATGCTTTATCGCCTTGATGCCGATGCGGCGGCCATCGGGCGGACCTTCGGCGTGGAAACAGGCGGCGATCCGTGGACGGGTGGCCATGTCGCGCCGCAGGGTTTTGCCCCTGTCATCACCGCGGGGCGCGAATTCATCGCCGGGCCGGGCACTTCGCGCCAGCCGTGGCGCATGGTGCCGCGCATCTGGGGCGTGCCGCCGCCGCCGACCGCGCCCGATGCCGCGCGCCCGGTGCTGAGCGTGCGCAACACCGATAGCCCGTTCTGGATCGGCAATTTGCGCAATCCCGAATTTCGCTGCCTGGTGCCCGCCACCAGCTTCATGGAATGGGGCCGCGTGGGGCCGGACGGGAAGCGCCGCCAGCACTGGTTCGCCTGCGCGGATCAGAAGGTGTTCGCCATGGCAGCCGTGTGGAAGGATAGCGAAGTGCCCGGCTTCGCCTTGCTGACAGCCCCGCCCAATGCGGAACTGAAAGGCGCGGGCCGTGATGGCATGCCCACCATCCTGCCGCCCGAACGCGGGGCGTGGGCCACGTGGCTGCACGGCGGCTGGGACAGGGCCAGCGCAATGATAGCGCCCTATTCATCCAGCCTGATGCGGCAGGTGGAACGCTAGCTAGAAGCGCAGCACCGCCGCGCACACCAGCGCAAGGCCAATCGCGGCGGCAAACAGCGCCCATACGCGGTTCACCGCGCCCATCATCGCGCTGGCAAGGTGGAGAAAGGGCCGCCCGAACGCCAGGATCACCACGCCTTCCAGCACCATGCCGCCGCCCATTACGGTGATGACTATGGCAAGCCAGTCCGCCGGATCATACGGGTTCACCAGGTAGATCGCCGCCCCCAGTGCCAGCACCACGATGCCGGTCAGGAAACGCAGCGCCTCGCTCTTCTCGAACCCCTCCAGCATGGCTGCCCAGCTACCCGGCGATCGCAATTCGCCCACCGCCGCCGCCAGCGCATAAAGCCCGGTGAACAGCGCGATCCATGCAGGTATATCCTGTCCCTCTGCCATTACCTTTCCTCCTCTGCCCGCAGGGTAAACCTTCGCCTTTGCAAACGCCAGTGGATGCCGCGCGGGCGGTGCAGATCGACCACAGCATGTTCCTGCGCGGCACCCACGCCCGGCTTCTCACGCAAACGAAGCGGAACTTGGCCAACGGCTGGGCGATGGCGCACCACGCTCTGGCCCAAATGCGGCATTTGCGCTGCGGCGTGCGTTCGCTATGAAAGGTTGCAATTGAAACGGATAACAAAGGGATACGCCACACACATGACGCTTCTACGATCTGCCTTGCTGGCATCTGCACTGACCTTGCCCGCCACGCCTGCCCTCGCCCGCGACATGACGCCGCAGGACGTTGCGCGCGTGGAATACACCGGCACCATTGCCGTCTCGCAGGATGGCAGCCAGGTGGCCTATACCCGCGTTCACCGCCCCGACGTCACCATCGGTGAAGAGAACGGCACCGCGAACCAGCAGCTTTTCCTGGCCGATGGCGCGATGGACGTACGCGCCTATCTTCCCGAGGACATGAGCGTGTCCTCCATCGGCTTTACGCCCGACGGATCGATGGCCACCTTCCTGTGGACCGACGAGGATGACGACCGGGCCGTATGGGGCATTCCGGTAAACGGCGGCGCCTATCGCAAGATTGCCGGCGTGGAAGATGCGTCGGTCGGCAGCTACGCCTTCTCGCCCGATGGCAGCCAGGTCTACATGCTGGTGTCTGCCGCGCCCGATGAGGATCGCGATGCGGAAGCCGACGATGGCTTCAATGCCGTGGTGTACGAGGAGGAATTCCGCTTCAACCGCATGCTCGTGGCCGATGCTTCGGGCATGATGGTGGACGAGAACCCCCGCGAGATCGAAGTTCCGGGCTATGTCAGCTCCTTCGCGCTGGCCCCCAATGGCCGCACCGCGATGATCGTGACCGCGCCTTCCCCGCTGGTGGATGATTCGCTCACCTCGCAGCGCGTCAATTTCCTCGATCTCGCCAGCGGCGGCCTGACCGTGGTGGAAACGCCGGGCAAGCTGGGCGACGTGGAATTCTCTCCCGATTCCTCGCAGATCTCGATGGTTGCCGGTGTGGACGAGAACGATCCCGCCGCCACCACGCTGCACCTGGTGGATGTTGCCACCGGCGAATATCGCGCGCTGAACGAAGGCGCGGCAGAAGCAGTGGTGGATGCCGAGTGGATGTCCGACGGGCGGCTTGCCGCCGTGGTGCATGTGGGCGCGCAGAGCCGCCTGCGTTTCTATGGCGCCGATGGGCAGGAGCAGCGCGAGTTCGATCCGGGCGACCTGATCCTCACCAGTCTGGAACAGGGCGGCAATCGCCTGGTGGTGGAAGCCAACTCGCCCACGCACCCCAACGAATTGTTCGCCTTCAATCGCGGCGAATTCACCCGCTGGACCGACAGCAACCCGTGGCTGGCCGATATCGATTTCGCGCCGCAACGCACCTACACCTTTACCGCCAGCGATGGCACGCCCATCGAAGGCGTCCTGATCGAACCGCTGGGCGGCGTGCCTGCGGGCGGCGCACCGCTGATCATGGATGTGCACGGCGGGCCCGAAGCGCATGAGAGCAACGGCTGGGTCACCAATTACTCCGGCCCCGGACAGGTTGCCGCAGCGAAGGGCTATGCCGTGTTCCTGCCCAACTATCGCGGCTCCACCGCTTATGGCACCGCTTTCTCCAAGGAACATTCGGGCAATTACACCGATCCCGAATTCCGCGATCTGGTGGATGCAAAATACGCGCTGGCGGCAGAAGGCATCGCCGATCCGGAGCGTGTGGGCATCACCGGCGGCTCCTACGGCGGTTATGCCACGGCATGGTCTTCCACCTACAATTCGGAAGAATTTGCCGCAGGCGTGATGTTCGTGGGCATTTCCAACCAGATCAGCAAGGTGGGCACGGGCGACATTCCCAACGAGATGTATCTCGTCCACGCGCGCCAGTGGCCTTGGGAAGATTGGCAGAACTTCCTTGAGGTCAGCCCGATCTATTATACCGACCGTGCGGATACGCCGCTGCTGATCATGCACGGCACCGCCGATACGCGTGTGGATCCGGGCCAGAGCCTGGAGCTGTATCGCTATATCAAGCTGCGCCGTCCGGACACGCCGCTGCGCCATGTGCAGTATCCGGGCGAAGGACACGGCAACGCCCGCGCCGCCGCGCAATATGATTACAATTTGCGGATGATGCGCTGGTTCGACACCTATCTGAAGACGGGCGACCGTGATGCGGCCCTGCCGCCCGCGCGCCCCGATCTGATGATCGAGGAAGACTGAACCAAGCGATCCTGATTGAGGACAGAAAAGGGGAGGCAACCAGCGGGTTGCCTCCCCTTTTTACTATCGTGCAACAATGACCCTAGCAGGCGTTGTCAGAACGTGTAGCCGATGCCGACAGCGCCCAGGAACTGGTCCTTGCTGCCGCGAAGATCAGTGAAGGGTGTATCCTTGGCATCGCCCAGCACGCGGGAATATCCGCCAACGACGATCAGGCCGAGGCCGCCGTTGGTAAGATCTCCATCCAGATCAAACCCCAGCAGCAGGTTTACGCCTGCATTGGTGAAGCCGCTGCCTTCTGGCTGGAATTCGGGCAGCATGTCCCCCACGGAAGAACCGATGAAGTCGGCATCTTCAACGCGGAAGTAATAGTTCTGGAAGCTCTCGTCCGCCCATTCCGCCGAAACGGAGAGACTGGCGATCATGGAACGGCTGAGCGGGGTGAAATAGCTGATAGAGGGTGACACCACCACGCCATCATGCGCGCCGTTTATGTCCCACAGCACATCTGTGCTGACAGTCAGGCTGTCATAGGGGTTAAGCACCTTGGGGAAGCTGACGCCGGCCGTCGGGCCGACCTCGATTGCGCGATCCAGCTCGCCATACTGCTCCACGATCTCGTCCTCGATCTGCTGGGCGCGATTGGACCGCAGGCGGCCCGCGACACCAAGATCGAAACCCACGCCTTCCGCTGGGTCCTGGATGAAATCCAGCTTCAGGCCCGCAGCGCGCGGAGAGATATCCACCCCGCCGAGCGAACCCTGCACGATGGGCAGCGCGTTGAAAACGTAATCGTCGGAACCTGTGTAGGACGGGCTGACGGCAACGCCTGCGCCCACGGAAAGGTAATCGCCGGAAAAGGCCGTGTTTTCCATGTCGATTTCGGGCGGCGCATTTTCGGGCGGATTGACCTCCTGCGCCATCGCAGGGGCCGCGCACATGGCGGCAAGGATCGCGCCGCAGGCAGTTGCGGTAAGATTGGCTGACTTGTTACTCATGAAATTCCCTGTCCTGTTTTCCTCAGAACGGCAGGGGCAGCAGGCGGTTCCCCCATCCGGTTGCAAACCGATACCGGACCAAGGGCGGTGATTGCTTGCGCGCGGCAATCCGCTAATGCGCAAGGACAATGAACGGACGCGACTGCGATATTGCCATTATCGGTGGCGGCCTTTCCGGCGGATTGATCGCGCTGGCCCTTGCCCGCCATCGCCCGGAACTGGCCGTGAAGCTGGTGGAGGCAGGCCCGGAACTGGGCGGAAATCATCGCTGGAGCTGGTTCGCCAGCGACCTTTCCGATGCAGGCACGCAAGTGATGGAAGGCTTTCGCAAGGCCGAGTGGAACGGCGGATACGATGTCCGTTTCCCCAAGTATTCGCGGCATCTGCAAACCCCCTACAGGTCGCTCGACAGCGCGGATTTTGCCGAGGGGCTGCACCGCGATCTCGCCGCCGGCACCGTGATGACGGAATGCAAAGTTGCCGCGCTGGATGCAGGCGGCGTGGATCTGGCCGATGGCACGCGCATCACCGCGCGCGCGGTGATCGATTGCCGCGGCTTTGCCCCGTCAGAACACCTGCGCGGCGGATGGCAGGTGTTCATGGGCCGCCACCTGCGCACGACGCAGCCGCACGGCGTGGAACACCCCACGATCATGGATGCCACCGTCGATCAGCTTGCCCCGCATGGCAATGGCGGGGCCTATCGCTTCGTCTACGTGCTGCCGCTGGGCGCGCATGACCTGTTTATCGAAGATACCTATTATGCCGACCGGCCGGATCTGGACCGGTCGCTGCTCTCGGCCCGGATAGACCAGTATCAGCAGCAGATGGGCTGGACGGGCGAACCGGTGGGTTTCGAAACCGGCGTGCTGCCTGTCATCACCGGCGCCGATTTCAGCGCCTTCCAGCGCCAGCACCGTGCCCCCGGCGTCGGCCTTGCCGGTGCGCGCGGGGGCTTCGTCCACCCGCTCACCAGCTATACCCTGCCTATCGCGGTGGAAATTGCTCTGTCCATCGCAGCCGATGCCGATCTGCCGGGCGAACAGATGGCAGCCAAGCTGGAAACGGCGGCCCGCCGACACTGGTCGGCCATGGGATACTACCGGTTCCTCGGCACGATGCTGTTCGGCGCAGCAGATCCGGCGGAACGATACAGGGTGTTCGAACGCTTCTATCGCCTGCCGGAAAACCTGGTCGAGCATTTCTACACCGGCCAATCCTCCCTGTCGGAAAAGGCGCGGGTGCTGATCGGCAAACCGCCCGTTCCCATCCACCGCGCCATCGCGGCGCTCGTTTCCTCGTCCCCTCCCCTCACCATTCCATCTCGCAAGGATTTCCAATGAGCACTCCAGAAGGCAAGACCGCCTGCGTAATCGGCGCCGGCTTCGGCGGTATGGCGCTGGCCATCCGGCTGCAGAGCGCAGGGATCGCCACCACCGTGGTGGAAAGCCGCGACAAGCCCGGCGGGCGCGCGTATTACTGGGAAAAGGACGGCTTCACCTTCGATGCCGGCCCCACCGTGGTGACGGACCCCGATTGCCTGCGCGAACTGTGGGAGATCAGCGGCCATGACATGGACGACGATCTGGAACTGATGAACGTGATGCCCTTCTACCGGCTGAACTGGCCGGACGGGGTAAACTTCGACTATTCCAACGACGAAGAGGATCTGCGCAAGGAAATCATGAAGCTGGAACCTGCCGACGTGCAGGGTTACGACCGCTTCCTGGAATACGCGGCGGAAGTTTACGAGGAAGGCTACGTCAAGCTCGGCACGGTGCCGTTCCTCGATTTCAAGAGCATGATCAAGGCCGCCCCGGCGCTGGCGAAAAAGCAGGCGTGGCGCAGCGTGTATTCGATGGTGTCGAAATACATCAAGAACGAGAAGCTGCGCGAGGCATTGAGCTTCCATACGCTGCTGGTGGGTGGCAGCCCGATGAAGACTTCCAGCATCTATGCCCTGATCCACAAGCTGGAGAAGGACGGCGGCGTGTGGTGGACCAGGGGCGGCACGAACCGCCTGATCGCCGGAATGGTCCGCCATTTCGAGCGGCTGGGCGGCACCATGCGCGTTGGCGATCCCGTCACCCGCGTGGAGACGGAGGGCAAGCGCGCCAAGGCCGTGCACACCAAGAGCGGCTGGACCCAGCGTTTCGATGCGGTGGCGAGCAATGCCGACATCATGCATTCCTACAAGGATCTGCTGGGCGACAGCCATCGCGGCAAGTCGGAGGCGAAGTCCCTGCAGAAGAAGAGCTTTTCGCCGTCGCTCTTCGTCGTGCATTTCGGCATAGAGGGCACCTGGCCCGGCATCCCGCACCACATGATCCTGTTCGGCCCGCGCTATCACGGCCTGCTGGAGGATATCTATTCCAAGGGTATCCTGCCCGCCGATTTCTCCATCTACCTGCACCACCCCACCGTGACCGATCCCAGCATGGCGCCGGAAGGGATGAGTACCTTCTACGCGCTGGTGCCCGTGGCGCATCTGGGCAAGATGCCGATCGACTGGGACACCGTAGGCCCGCAGCTGGAAAAGCGCATCCTCGACGAAGTGGGCCGCCGCCTGATCCCCGACATCCACGACCGGATCGTGACGAAGTTCAGCTATTCCCCACTGGATTTCGCGGTGGACCTGAACGCGCACCACGGCAGCGCCTTCAGCCTGGAGCCGGTGCTGTGGCAAAGCGCCTTCTTCCGCGGCCATAACCGCGATGATGTGATCGACAATTTCTACCTCGTGGGCGCGGGCACGCATCCGGGTGCTGGTATCCCCGGCGTGGTGGGCAGCGCCAAGGCAACCGCCGGGCTGATGATCCAGGATCTGGCGGAATGACGATGAAGAGACTTGCCATCTATTGCGGCTCCGCCACGCCTGCCGATCCGCGCTATATCGAACTTGCCCGCGAAGTCGGCACCACGCTGGCCCAGCGGGGCATCGGCGTGGTCTACGGCGGCGGCAAGGCGGGGCTGATGGGCGCCATCGCATCCGCCGCGCTGCAAGCGGGCGGAGAGGTGATCGGCGTGATCCCGCAGGCGCTGGTGGACATGGAAGTGGCCAATCGCGATTGCACGAGGCTGGAAGTGGTGGATACCATGCACCAGCGCAAACAGGCCTTTACCGACCTTTCCGATGGCTTTGTCACCCTGCCGGGCGGGGTGGGCACGATGGACGAATTGTGGGAAGCGATAAGCTGGTCGCAGCTTGGCTATCACGCCAAGCCGGTAGGACTTCTCAACGCCTTGGGATATTTTGACGGGTTGGTAGCGTTTAACCGCCATATGGCCGATACAGGCTTTATCAGGGATGCGCACCGCGACATAATGATCGTGGGCGATACGATTGAGGGATTGTTGGGTAGCATGGCGGAATACCAGCCGATAAAACCGATCGTGCAGATGCGCGCAGAGGATCTGTGAGCACGCAGCGCATCAGGCCGCGCCCGCTGGTGGCAAGCCAGCTGGTGAAGACCACGCCGCGCCAGGCTGGCGGCGGACGTTCGCGCGCAGCACTGGTGGCGCGCGCGCAGGAGAGCATCGCCAAGGGTTCCAAGAGCTTCACGGCAGCCAGCTGGCTGTTCGACAAGCATACGCGCGAACGGGCGCACCTGCTGTATGCCTGGGCCCGCCGGTGTGACGATATTGCAGACGGACAGGATCACGGTTTTGCAGATCCCGAAGTGGCGCCCGGCCTGAAAGAGGCTGGCGCGAAGGACCGGGTGGAAGCGATCCGCATCCTCACCCACCGCGCGCTGGACGGCCAGCCCACCGCCGATATCGCATTCGACGCGCTGGGCCTGGTGGCCGCCGAAACCGGCATCACGCGCGAGATGTGCGACGATGTGATCGACGGCTTCGCCCTCGACGCCAAGGGATGGCGGCCGCGCACCGAAGGCGATTTGATGCGCTATTGCTATCACGTGGCGGGTGCCGTCGGCGTGATGATGGCAAAGGTGATGGGCGTGCCCGACGATGCGCAGGATACGCTGGACAGGGCCTGCGACCTTGGCCTCGCTTTCCAGCTCAACAACATCGCCCGCGACATCAGCGAGGATGATGCCGCCGGTCGCTGCTATTTGCCGCAGGAATGGCTGGCGGAAGAGGATATTCCCCCCGGCGAGGTGATGCGACCGCAACATCGCATGAAACTGGTAAATCTCACCCGGCGATTGGTGAAAATGGCGCAATTGCACGATGCCCGCGCGCGCATCGGCGCAGGGCGCCTGAATTTCCGCCAGCGCTGGGCCGTGCTGTCTGCCGCCAACATTTACGGCGCGATTGGCGAAGAGGTGGTGCAGCAGGCCGAACTGGCTTGGGACCACCGCATCCACACCAATTTCCTGGAAAAGATCGGCCACACCATTGCCGCGCTGAAAGAGACGATCCGCGGATCGTGGGAACCGCAGCAGGAACCTGAATGGACGCGCGGAAAGCTGCTGGTGATGGCCCGCATGGATGGGCCGGTGGCTGCCGTGCCGAACACTCCCATTCGGGACGAGGGCGTGCGGCGCAAGGAAGACTGATCGCGCCACGCTGTACGCATGGTTCGCCTAGCGGCCCAGATAGTCCTTCAGCGCCGTTTTTTGCGCATCTGTCATATGCACGCCCAGCTTGGTGCGGCGATAGAGAATGTCGTCGGCGGTCTGCGCCCATTCCCTGTTACGCAGATACTCGACTTCCGCCTCTGAAAGCCCTTCGCCAAAATCGCGGCCCAGATCGCTCCGGCCTTTCGCATCACCCAGCCATTCCCACGCACAGGTGCCGTAAGCACGCCCGATGCGCAGCAGATCCCGTTCCGAGAGGAAGGGATAATCCTCCCCCAGAACCTGCAAGAGGTATGGCTGCGCGTGCCTGCCGAAATCGCCGCCCGGCAGCGGCGTGTCGCCCGTCCAGTGCGCGCCTTTGAGTTCGGGCAGCCGCTCGGCCAGTGCGTCCACCGCTTCCTGCGCAACGTGGCGGTAGGAAGTGATCTTGCCGCCGTAGATGCCCAGCACCGGCGCGACGCGGCCCGCATCGCTCATCGCCAGTTGATAGCCGCGTGATGCCGCCTCCGGCCTGCCGGAGCCATCATCCACCAGCGCCCGCACGCCGGCATAGGTCCACACCACGTCGGCGGGCGTCACGTCGCGCTCGAAATAGCGGTTTACCGCGTCGAGCAGGTAGCGCACCTCGCCCTCGCTGGCGTCCACATCGTCCAGCGAGGCAGAGTGATCGGCGTCGGTGGTGCCGATCAGCGTGTAGTCGCTCTCCCACGGGATGGCGAAGCAGATGCGCGTGTCGGGCTGTTGCAGAATGTATGCGCAATCGTGATCGAACAGCCTGGGCACCACGATATGCGATCCACGCACGCGGCGAATGCCATAGGCGGGGTTCTCTCCCACCAGCCGCGCCACATCGTCCGCGCCCGGCCCGGCGGCATTCAGCAACGCGCGCGCCGTGAATGTCTCCCCGCCCGCGTCCACGTGCCATAGCTCCCCCTCGCGCCGCGCGGCGGTGACGGGGGTGCGCGTGCGAATCTCGGCACCGCAATCGGCGGCATCCATGGCGTTCAGCACTACCAGCCGCGCATCGTCCACCCAGCCATCCGAATATTCGAAACCGTGAGCGAACTGCCTTTCCAGCGCGGCACCGGCGCGGTGTTTGCGCAGATCGATGCTACGCGTCTTTTTCAGCGAACCCTTCCCGCCGATGTGATCGTACAGGAACAGCCCTGCGCGCAGCATCCAGCGCGGGCGCATGTTGGCAGTAACCGGCAGGATGAAGCGCATGGGCCAGATGATGTGCGGCGCAATGCCCCACAGCGTTTCGCGCTCGCCCAGCGCTTCTCGAACCAGGGCGAATTCGTAATACTCCAGATAGCGCAGCCCGCCGTGCACCAGCTTGGTGGACTTGCTGGAAGTGCCGCTGGCCAGATCGTCCTTTTCCAGCAGCAGCACCTTCGCGCCGCGCCCTGCCGCATCCCGCGCCACGCCTGCCCCGTTCACGCCGCCGCCGATCACGATCAGGTCGAACGGCGGGGACATCAGCGAATGCCTTCGGTGAAATAGCGCGGCTTGCGCGGGCGGCGGAACAGCTTGCCCCGTTCGCTGAACAGCACCAGCGCCAGCGACAGCAGGCTGCTGCCCAGAAGGGCGATGGCTAGCGGCAAGGCGGTGCCATCGTAGGCCTGGCCAATCGCGATGCCCATCACCGCGCCCAGCAGCATGCGCATGGACGACTGCACGGAACTGGCCGCCCCCGCGCTGCCGAAGAACGGCTGCATCGCGATGGAGCCGAAATTGGCACCCAGGAAGCCCAGCAGGCAAAGGTTGATGCTGATGAGCGGGAAGAACCACAGCAGCGAATCCGCGTGCACTTCTGCGGCGTAAACCTGCACGCAGCTGACGACGATGAAGGCGATCAGCGCCGTGTGCGACACCCGCCGCGCGCCGAAGCGTTCGACGATCTGCGAATTGGCGAAGCTGGAAAAGGCCAGCGTGGCCGCCGATGCGCCGAAGATCAGCGGGAAGTATTCCTCCGCCCCGAAATGCTCCCCAATCAGCTGCTGCGCGGAATTGATGTAGCCGAACACCCCGCCAAAGGTCAGCCCGGCGGCCAGCACGTAACCGATCGCTTCGCGCGTGCGCAGCGTAAGCGGCAGGTTATGGACGATGGTGCGCGGATCGATCTTCTGCCGGTTTTTGGGATCGAGCGTCTCGGGCAGTCGCTTCATAGCCCACAGGCTCACGATGACGCCGAACAGCGCGAGGACGAAGAATATCCATTCCCAGCTGGCGAAATTCAGCACCAGCTGCCCCACCGTGGGGGCCAGCACGGGCACGGCCATGAAAACGATGAAGATCATCGAGATCAGCCGGGCCATCTTGTCCCCGTCGAAACGGTCGCGGATGATCGCGGCGGGCAGCACCATCAGGCCGGCCGTGCCGAAACCCTGGACGGCGCGCAGCACCAGCAACATCTCGAAACTGGGTGCCACCATGCACAGCAGCGATGCCACCAGGTACACAGCGATACTGGCAAACAGCACGGGCCGCCTGCCGTACCGGTCGGCAAACAGGCCGGGCACGAGGCTACCGAAACCGGTTGCCAGCAGGTATACCCCCACCACCAGCTGGCGGCGATTGGGATCGGCGACGGAAAAATCGCTGGCGATCTCATCCAGCGCGGGCAGCATGGCATCGATGGCGAGCGCGTTCAGGCTCATCAAGGCGGCCATCAGCGCAATGAACTCTTTTTGTCCGACGGTGCGGCCCGATCCGTCCGCTGAAGTTATCGTGTGGCTAGTCACGCAGCCCCTTTGGCCAAGAATCACCCCCGAGAAAAGGAATAAGTCAATTTCCTGCCAAAACGCTGTATTGGGGCGGTGATGCCGAATCTTGATCGCAGCGTTTCCGCCGAGACAGAGCAGGACGAGAACGAGGTCCAGCCCGAGGCAACGGGCCTGCGCAAGATCATCCATATCGACATGGATGCCTTCTTCGCCAGCGTGGAGCAGCGCGACAATCCCGAATTGCGCGGAAAACCGGTGGCGGTGGGAGGATCGAGCGGCCGCGGCGTGGTGGCCGCAGCCAGTTACGAGGCTCGAAAGTTCGGTGTGCGCAGCGCGATGCCATCGGTCACCGCCAAGCGGAAATGCCCCGATCTCATCTTCTGCAAGAGCCGCTTTGACGTGTACCGCGAAGTTTCGGAACAGATCCGCGCGATCTTCCACCACCACACCCCGCATGTGGAACCCCTGAGCCTGGACGAGGCGTATCTCGACGTGACGGAGGACCGCCACGGCATCGGCTCCGCCACGGCCATCGCGCAGGCCATCCGCAGGGAAATCCGCGAGACGACACGGCTCACCGCCAGTGCCGGGGTCTCCTACAACAAGTTCCTGGCAAAACTTGCCAGTGACCAGAACAAGCCCGACGGCATCTGCGTGATCCGCCCCGGCATGGGCGCTGCCTTCGTGCAATCGCTGCCCATTCGCCGCTTCCACGGCGTGGGGCCGAAGGGCGCGGAAAAAATGGCGCGGCTGGGCATAGAGACTGGCGCTGATCTGGCGGAAAAGGACCGCGAGTGGCTGGCCCGCAATTTCGGCAGTTTCGGCGATTACCTCTACCGCGCGGCACGCGGCATCGATCTGAGGCCCGTGCGCACCAATCGCATCCGCAAGTCCATCGGCGGGGAGCGCACCTTCAGCGAGGATATCTCCGCCGAGAGCGATCTGCGCGACACGCTGGAGCGGATCATCGACATCGTGTGGGAACGGATCGAGGCGAAGAAGGCCAAGGGGCGAACGATCACGCTGAAGCTGAAGTTCAACGATTTCCAGATCGCCACCCGCGCCCGAAGCCAGCCGCATCCCGTGGGGGAGAAGGAGGAGTTCGCCCGCATCGCGCGCACCATACTGGATGATGAACTGCCCCTGCCCATGCCGATCCGGCTGATGGGACTGACGCTCAGCAATCTCGATCGCGACGATAATGACGGGCGGGGCGAGGACAAACGCGGCCGCGACAATCCGCAGCTATCGCTGCTGTAGCGCGCTAGTTTCTCTCGTCTTTCAGCAGGCGGAGCCGCAGGTCGATCGTCCTGCTGCGATTGTCCGGCAGATCGTCCAGGGCGAAATAGCGCGCGTCCACCACCTCGCGCATGTCCGGCCGTGGCTGACCCTTCACCCGGCCCGTGAACACGCGCACGTGATTGGTGGAGCCGAGAAATTCGTTGGTCTGGATGCCCAGGAACTCAGGTTCTGCCAGCGTGCAGTCCAGCTCTTCGCGCAATTCGCGCAAGGCCGCCAATCCGGCATCCTCGCTGCGCCGCATTCCCCCGCCCGGCAGTGCCCAGACAGGCGGGCCGTAGGAATGGCGCACCAGCAGCACCCGCCCCTCTCCATCCCGCCCGATGATGCAGCAGCCGTGCACCTCCCCCGCCACGTGGCGCAGGAACAGGCGGCGCAGGCCGTGGCCCGCGCGATACATCAGCCGGTGCAGCGGCGCGGGGATCAGGTGAAGCATGTCACCTGCTGGCGCGCCCCGTCCAGAAGCCGGGCGACGGGCAGATCGCTCTCGCCCTCGGCAGCGGTATCGAACACGGCGCGCTTGTCGTCCCCGCGGATGACGAACATCAGCGCATCGCTATCGAGCAGCGATGGCATGGTCAGCGTCACCCTGTCGAAGGGGGCTTCCGGCGGCAGGGGATCGGGCGTCAGCCGGCGGATCGGTGCGCTGTCATCCACCTGCGGATCGGTGTTGGGGAAAAGGCTGGCGATGTGTCCGTCAGCGCCCATGCCCAGCCACACCAGTGCGAAATGCGGCACCTGCTCCATCACCGAAAGCGTCGCTACATGCGCGCCGACGGGTTCGAACAGCGCCCGGATCTTGCCCGTGTTGCTGGCCTCGTGATCTTCCGGCACCACGCGATCATCGCCCGGCCACACGGTGATGCGGCTCCAGTCGATATCGGCTTTCACCAGCTGTTCCATGATGGGGAAAGGCGTGGATCCGCCCGGCACGCTGATGGCCACGGGATCGTCCTGCTCCGTCAGCTTGCTGCGCAGAATGCCTTCGATGAACTTGGCGATCGTCTCGTCACGCGCGTTTTCGATAATGTCGATATTGGCCATGACCTGTTACCTATATGCAAAACCGCCGCGTAGCGAGGGGCTGCGCGGCGGTCTGGTTTTCTGAAAGCGTTGGAAGCGGCAATTACTGGAGAGTGGAGGTAAGAAACCAAACACGCTCTTCGGCCATGTCAGTCCAGTCATCCAGCAGGCCATCGGTGGCGTTGTCACCGGCCTGCTCTGCGTATTTCTTCAGTTCCTTCAGCCGGTCCACCATCTTCTGGTTATCGTCGCGCAGTTCTTTCACCATCGCATCGGGAGAGAGGCTGGTGTCGTCCTGATCCTTGATCTGGGTGTGCTTGGCGACGGAGCCGATGGAGGTCAGCGTCATCTCGCCGTTCTTGCGCACACGCTCGCCAATGGCGTCGATCTGGTCGCGGATTTCCACGGCCTGCTCGTCGAACAAAAGGTGCAGATCGCGAAAGCGCGGGCCGGTGATGTGCCAGTGGAAATTCTTGGTCTTGAAGTAGAGCGCCAGATGGTCGGCCAGCAGCCCGTTCAGCCCTTCGATCAGCGCGGTTTTCGAATTGTCTCCGGTATTAGCCAAGATGTTCGTCCTTTCGAGTTATCATTTGTCTATATAACGGACGAGAGGCGGGAGCGTTTCCCGATTTTGGCCGGTAACAGTGATCGGCAAGAGCGATCACCGGTCGCAGCTTCAGCCAAGCACCGCGATAAGTGCGGCAGCCAGCAGCAGGCCGCCGCCCACGATGCGACGTATCAGGGTCAGCGGCAGCGCCAGCCAGTCCTGCGCGGCCAGTATCGCCGCGCCCAGCACCAGTATGGCCGCGCTTGCCCCGCCGGCGGCGGCCAGCAGCGGTTCACCAGTGGCGATGGCGATGGAAAGGATGATGAACCCGCTCGCATCGGTCACCATGCCCAGCAGCAGCACCAGCGTGATCGCGCCCATGGAGCGTGTCGGCTCCCTCGGCGTGTCCGGCGGAACGCGCAGCAGCACCTCCAGCCCGGCAAGGCCCAGCGCCAGTCCCACGACCAGCGGCTTTATCTGCGGCCGGATGAGCGGTGAGAACTCGTCTGCAATCCAAGCCGCCAGCGCCCCTCCTGCAAGCGCTGCGAGCACCACGGTCATCGCCAGCGGCAAAGTCCACCCCAACGCCAGGTGCAGCCGCGCCACCCGCACGGCATCCCGTCCCGCCAGCATGGCAGCGGCAACCGCCACGAAAGTGAGGAAGAAGGAAGGCATGACCACCACCCCATAGCAGGCATCATGGCGAGGTAAGGTTAATTACCGATCAGCGGATCGGAAACGCTTCAGGCAGACGCAATTCCAGCCTTGTCCGCAGGTGTCTCGACCGGCTGATCGCGTTCGACGCGTTCGGAATACCGATCGACGAGTTGTTCCGCATGGGGCCGCAGAAGAACCGTGAACCGGACCAGTTCCTCCATCACATCGACGATGCGGTCGTAATAGGCGGACGGCTTCATCCGGCCCGCGTCGTCGAACTCTTCATAAGCCTTGGCGACCGAGGACTGGTTGGGAATGGTGAACATGCGCATCCACCGCCCCAGTACGCGCAAGGTATTGATCGTATTGAAGCTCTGCGAACCGGCACACACCTGCATCACCGCCAGCGTGCGGCCCTGCGTCGGGCGCAGGCCCTTGTAGGCCAGCGGCAGATGATCGATCTGGGCCTTCATGATCCCTGTCATCTGGCCGTGCCGTTCCGGGCTGCACCAGACCTGCCCCTCCGACCACAGCGAATGCTCGCGCAGTTCTTGGACGGCTGGATGGTCGTCGCCTGCAATCTGATCGGGCAGCGGCAGGTCGGACGGATCGAATATCCGCGTCTCGCAGCCGAGCAATTGCAACAGGCGCGCCGCTTCCTCCACCGCCAGACGCGAAAAGGACCGCTCCCGCAGCGAGCCGTAGAGCAGCAGGATGCGCGGGGGCGGATCGATGGCGCCCAAGCCAAGCGCGGGATTGCGGAGGAGATACTCGGCCTGCAGCGCAGGCAGGTGTTCTGGATTGGACAGGGTGCGAAGACGGGACATGGGTTCGGTTGATCTCAGCGTTGGGGGAAGCGATCGCGCGTGCGGTTGGCAAAGGCCACCAGCGACAGCATCACCGGGACTTCCACCAGCACGCCCACCACGGTCGCCAGTGCAGCGCCGCTGGTCAGGCCGAACAGGCCGATGGCGACGGCCACCGCCAATTCGAAGAAGTTGGAAGTGCCAATAAGTGCGCAAGGCGCGGCGATGTTGTGCGGCACTTTCCATGCCTTGGCCGCAGCATAGGCGATGGCGAAAATGCCATAGGACTGGATGATGATCGGAATGGCGATCAGCACGATCAGCAGCGGGTTGGAGATGATGGTGCCTGCCTGAAAGGCGAACAGCAGCACGACGGTCGCCAGCAGGCCAATGATCGACCATGGCTTGAGCCGCGCTGTAAAGGCATCGACCGCCGCTGCGTCTCCGTCGTGCGAGCGAATGACCTGACGCCGCGCGATTGCTCCTGCCACCAGGGGGATGACGACATAAAGCAGCACCGAGAGCAGCAGCGTCTCCCATGGCACCACGATATCGGTCACGCCCAGCAGCAGCGCCACGATGGGCGCAAAGGCGACGATCATCACGAGGTCGTTCACCGAAACCTGCACCAGCGTGTAGGCAGAGTCGCCCTTGGTCAGCTGCGACCACACGAACACCATCGCGGTGCAAGGTGCCGCGCCCAGGATGATGAGCCCGGCAATATACTGGTCGGCATCGCTTTCCGACATCAGCCCGGCATAGAGGTAGTCGAAAAACAAAACCGCCAGCGCAGCCATCGTGAACGGCTTGACCAGCCAGTTGACCACCAGCGTGATGAACAGGCCCTTGGGCTTGCGGCCGATATCCCTGATGCTGGAAAAATCGACGCCGACCATCATCGGGAAGATCATCGCCCAGATCAGCACCGCGACCACGAGATTGACCGACGCGTATTCGAGCCCGGCCATAATGCCGACCGCCTCCGGCGCGACCAGCCCCAGCGCAAGGCCTGCGAGAATGGCGAGCAAGACCCAGAGCGACAAATATCGCTCGAACAGGCCCATGGGCGATGCGTCGGCGTTCACGCGGCACCTTCCATCGCACCAATTTCGCCAAGAGCGGCTTGCAATGCGCGCTGGTCCATCGCTTCGGGATCGAGCGCGAGAAACGCCCTGACCCGCATTTCCAGCAGGCGCCAGGTTTCTTCGAACGCCGCGTCGACTTCTGTCTCCGTGCCGGTCGCATCGGCGGGGTCCGGCAAGCCCCAGTGTGCCCTCATTGGGCTGCCGAAAAATACGGGGCACGCTTCTCCCGCAGCATTGCCGCAGACTGTGATGGCAAGGTCGATGGGGGGGCTGCCCGCGCCGGTGAACTCGTCCCAGCTCTTGGAACGCAAGGGTGCCGTGTCGATCCCTCGCCTTGCCAGCAGTCTCAGCGCGCCGGGATGCGGCTCGCCCCTGGGCTTGCTACCTGCGCTGAATGCGCGAACGTGGTCGCCGCCAAGATGGTTGAGCAAGGCCTCCCCAAGGATCGAGCGGGCGCTGTTACCCGTGCACAGGACCAGAACGGTGAAAGGTCTGTCGGTCATGATCGGCCTCACGCGTTGGCGGGTTGATCGGCGAGGCAGGCAAAATCGCCCATCAGATCGCCGCACATTTCCGGCGCGCCCTGGCAGCAATCCTGCATCAGGAAAGTCAGCAGGCGGCGCATGCCGGGAAAGTCAGCGCGGTAGTGGATCAAGCGGCTTTCGCGTTCGGACTGCACCAGCCCGGCCCGTTCCAATGTGGCCAGGTGATGCGACATCGTCGATGGCGGCACACCGCAATGTTCGGCGATGGCACCCGCAACCATGCCCTCCGGCCCAGTCCTCACCAGCGCGCGGAACACCGACAGGCGCGTCTCATGCGCGAGCGCGCCGAGCGCATCCACCGCCCAGACTTGAGAGTTGAGATCAGTCACTGACACCACCTTTCGAAGAATATCGAAATACGGGCATCACGCCCTGGGTCAAGCCAAAATTCGAAAACTATCGAAATGTCCCGGCAGGGCCGTTGAAGCTTCGATGTTCGGACCAGGTGTCAAAGGACGGCTATCATTGCCACCGTGAGCAGGGGCGCGCTCTATTGCGTCGGCGAATTACTTGCCGCTCCCGTCCACCAAGCGGCGCAGGCCAACGTGGATTCTTGCGCGACTTAATTTCAGCCTTCGCTACCGCGGTGCAGATGGATGGTCTGCGTCGGGAACGCAAAATCGATCCCAAGCTCGTCCAGTTTGCGCATGATCGCGAACAACAGCGTTTCCTGCATCGCGAGCGAATCCGGATAGGATCGCGTGCGGAAATAGGCAAAGATCTCGATCTGGAGGGCGCTGTCGCCGAAGGCGTGAAAGCGGACCCTGGCATCGTCGTCGATGATGTTCTCATCTTCTGCCACGATCTCGCGCAGATCGCCGAGCAGGCGCTCCACCTGCTGGGCATCTGTCTCGTAGGTTACACCGATGATCTGATGAAAGAGGAAGCGGTCCCGCAGCGCGTAATTCTCGATCCGCTCCGATGCGAGATAGCCATTGGGGATCGATACCAGCGTCCGATCGAGGGTACGGACCAAGGTCGAACGCATGCCGATGTCTTCCACGGTGCCGAAAACATCACCGATTTGCGCGGCATCGCCAACCTGAACCGGCTTGTCAGCAATCAGGGTGACCGAGCCGACGAGATTCTCGATCGTCTTCTGGGCACCCAGGGCGAGCGCCAGTCCGCCGATACCGAGCGCCGCGATGCCGGTCGTCACGTCGAGGCCGACTGTGTCCAGCACTGCTACCAGGGCAATTGCCAGCAGCAAGACTTTCGCGCCGCGCCGCAGGAAGCTGACGATCGTGACAGCCTGTCGGCGCTCAGCCCGGCGCATCCGCCCTGTCACCACCTGGGCGATACCGTCGACCAGCCGCAATGCGAACCAGGCCAATGCTATCCAGGCAGCGATGGCGCCGTAGCGAAGCAGCGTTTGGCGGGCGATGATCGAGACTTCGAGATTGCCGGCAGTGACATAGAAAGTCAGGACGGCAAAATACAGCGCCAGCGGCGGCATGCCCGCGTCGAAGAAGCGATATAACGGGCTCGTATCGTGCTCAGAAATCGCTCTTCGCAGCACTGCCATTATCAGGGCAGCAAGCAATCGAAAGGCCAGGAAACCGAGCAAGGCGATGCCCAGGAGTTTCACCCAATCGATCAGCGGGGCACCCGCTATCGCAATGCCTTCCTCATCGGCGATTGCCTCCACCTCTTCGGCGGGCACGAAATCGGCGATGGCCTGTGCCGTTTCGGGAGCGATGCGCCACTGCGTGGTGCCGTCGGCCAAGGTAAATTGCTGCAACAGTATCGGCAGTGCCTCGCCATCGCCGGAAAGCTCCCCGATCTGCTCGAAATCCTCCGCAAGACCATCATCGATCTTACCAGCCGGATCGTTCGAAAGGACTGGGAAAGGCAGAAGGTTGCCGCCACGATCCAGTGCGACCTGAAGCATACGGGCCAGGTCCGCTGACTGGTCCATCTCGCTTTGCAATTCCGCGGAATCGAGGCTTTCCTCTTGCGTGGTTTCATCGATCGGCTCGGCTTGCGCTTCCTGATCAGGCGGGAAGTATTGCGCAGCACGCGAATAATCTGCGTCGCCCAATGCCTGCAAAAGCCCCGTCACTGCACCACGCGGCGTTTCCCTGCCGAATGGATCGGGCGCTGGCGCTGTCGCCGTTTCCTCTGGAACGGGTTCGGCCGCAGGCAGCGTTTGCGCGGACGCAAGTGGCGCAAAGGCGAGAGCAATCGCAGCGATAAGAAAGCGCAGGAAAAAGACGCGATCGATCATTCTTCGCCGTCCATCTCTTCCATCACCTGGCGATGACCTCGCTCCATAAGCTGGTGGAATCTGGCCAGATTGGCGAGGTTTTGCCGGCCTTCCTCCATGTCGATTGTCCCCGCAGCATCCTCGACCATATGGCGGTGGGATGCGAAACGCTTCGCGAACTGCCGCTTTTCGGCGCTCATGCCCATCCCTTCGGCAAAGTCGGCTTCCTCAGTATCAAGAGAGACAGACTTATCACTCATTCGACAGTGCTTCCGAAGGTGTAGGTCAAGGCGATGCCGCCCGCGAACTGGTTGCGCGATCCGAACGCCGCTACAACCGGAGAGTCCGCCGGGTCTGCGACAAGCCGATCATATTTTACATAGCTGTAGATGCCCCATCGCGGAGTGAATTGCCGGATATAGCCAATCGTCGCGCCGACCGACTGCACACCGCCATCCGCATCGAAAGCCGGTAGACCGGGTGTGGCATCTGCCGGCAGAATACCGAAATAGGCATTCTGATAATTGCTGTCGGTAATGGTCATGCGAGATCCGAAGGAAAGCAGATGCTCGTCGCCATCGCGCAAGATATAATCGGCGCTCAACAGCGAAATGAAGCCCTCGTGGCCGGTCACGCCCTGGCGTGCCTCTGCCCGCAATCGGATGTTCTCGCTTGCCTCGAACTGCGCGAACCCGCCCAGTTCCACGGTAAAGCCCACTTCCGGCAGGCCGCCGACATCGCTGGACGACCGTTTTCCTTCCAGACCGGCCGATGGGCCCAGCGAGAAACCGTCGCGACGAAGAAGCGCGAAACCGAAACTTTCGTCGGGTGCCTCAAACTGGAACTCCTCCCCGGCATCGGCGCGCGAGATATCGAATAGAGGTCGAACGACGATTTCATCGGAGCCGGGATAGCTTGGCACGAATTGCGGACCGAGCGCCACGCGGGTGCGGCGTGGTTCATCCCTCTCTTCCTGCGCGGCGGCGGGAACAGCGATTGCGGCGGCGAGGCCGATCGCGCCAAGTCGAAGTATCAAACGTCCTGTCATGTGTATTCTCCATTCTGTAGCGTGCAGGCAGCGGCGTGTCCTGCATCGAGACGCTGGCTCAGCGATTGTTATTGGCGTTCGGCCGGCCCCATGAACCGCAAGATCCTCTCGATTTGATCCGGCCTTCCAGCTGCGTGCGGCGTGAATTGTGGCTGGCACACTCAAGTCGGCCGCATTGTTATTCTCTCGATGCCTTGCGAGCTTTTCGCTCTGCCTGTCGGCGCTGTTTTTTCTCGAGAAGCTGTGCGTTTACCGGTTGGTCGATGACGAGATCGGCCATCACCGCGCCCCGCTCCCCCAATGGGCGATCTTCGCCGACCGTCGTATCGACACAGGTCTGGCGCTCGATCTCCGCATTCAGCAGCGCACCCACCAGAATGGCATAGCTGGTCAGAAACAACCACATGAGGAACACCACCACGGCAGACAGGGAACCGTAGGTGGCATTATAGTCGCTGACGTAGCTGACATAGAGCGAAAAGCTGAACGACACGGCTACCCAAGCAAAGGTCGCCAGCAGTGAGCCGGGTGAAAGCCAGCGCCACTTCGCCGCGCGCCTGTCAGGGCCGTACCGCATGATCAATGCGAAGCCCGTCGATCCCAGCGCCATGGCGAGAAGCCACGTCAGAATCTTGTAGAACATTTCCGCCACCGGACCGATGAATTCGCCTGTCTGGGATTGCAGCCATGCAATCACGCCGCCGCTGATCAACCCGGTGAGTGCAATCAGGATTGCTGCCAGGGTCAGGCCGATGGCCTGAATGGTGACGGCTACGAAGTTGCGCGATTCACGCTCCGCATTGATGATGTTGAGCGCGCCCATCAGCCCCTTCGCAGCACGCATTCCGCCGAACACTGCGAGCGAGATGGATAGCACGAGGGTCAGGCCGGAAACCCCGGAGCTGGTGGTTACGACGGCGAACAATTGCTCCTCGATCATCGCTGCCGCTTCTGCCGGGACAAGTTCCACGATCGTCATCATCTGCCGCTGCACAGTATCGACATCGCCCACCAGGCCATAAGTCATAACCGTCGCGGCCAACAGAGGCGTAATGGCGAGGAAGACGAAGAACGCAGTTCCGGCTGCCAGCAATGCAAGATTATGAAAGCCCATCATCACCCACATCCGCTTGCCGATCTGTTTCCAGGCCGGCCACGGCAGGTTCATGGGTGAAACTGCATTTGCGCCATGATGATTTTGTTCTATGGACTTAATCCTTTGATCGGTCGCGCGAATTGATCGCCCTAATAGAGGCGAGGAACGCAGTGGCGCAAGCGAACTGCCATTTGGGCCTGTTCTCGAAATTATAATCAAGGTCTCAATTATGCCTCTGCCTTCCCTCAATGCTAGCGCGATTGCCCGCTGGCGTCGCGGATGCTCTGTGCTGGCATTGGTGGTTGCGATCGTTCCCATGCATGCGGCCTTGGCACAGGATGCTACAGAGCTTGGGAGCCCGGATAGCGATCCCTCGGCGCTTGAAGCAGGAACGATTCCCGTGCCTGCGCCTCCGGCGGAGGCTGACCTGCCGCCCGTCGAGGAAATCATCTCGGACGAGGAATTCAACAGCTCGATCCCCGACCTTGGCGCAAGCGATCCGGAGTTGATGGGCGAACTGGAGAGCATCGAGGAATTCGAGGAACGGTTTGCGGCAGAAAATGAAGCCACCGGAGTGCCGGTGGCTGGCGACGCACCGCGCGGACTGCCCGAACTTGCCGATGGCGACCGGGTGGAAGAGATCGCCGACGCGCCTATTCGCGATGCCGAATTGCTGGAACCGCTATCTCCACTCGACCAATTCGAGGTGAGAGAAGTCGAGTTTGCGCAAGATGCAAGCGACGACGAGATTGTAGAAATCGAATATGGCGTTGTCGTCAACGGGCTGGACGCAGCGGACGAGATGACAGAAATCGATCTGGCCGGCACGTTCCAGGACCTTTCGACATTGGAAAACAGTGATGACGAGGTTGCCAACGTCGCCATGCTGGCGGCGCGGGTGGAGGAGGACAGCATCCTGATCCAGCGCCTCCTGCGCTCGGAGGGGTGGTACAATTCCACCGTCACCACCCGGATCGATCGTTCGGAAGCCGAAAACGGCCAACCCTTGACCGCGGTGATCGACGTTGCGCCGGGTGGACGATTTACCTTTGCCGAAATCAATATCGATGCGGGGCCTACAGTGCCTGCCGACCTGATCGAGGAAAACCTTGCGCTGCAGGTGGGCGAACCGATCGTGGCGACACGCGTCCAGGGGGCAGAGGCACAGGTAGCGATTGCATTGCCGGAACAGGGTTATCCGTTCGCCGAGATCGGTCAGCGCGATATCCTGCTTGATCAGGAAACCGTGGACGGCGTCTATACATTGCCGGTCGAAACCGGTCCCCGATCGCGTTTTGGCGGTTTCACCACCAGCGGCGATCTTGCTTTCGATGCAGAGCATGTCGATGTTCTCGCCCGGTTTGAGCGGGGCGAACTGTATGACAGCCGCAAGGTCGATGATCTGCGCGATGCCTTGATTGCAACTGGCCTGTTCGACACCGTGACGGTGCAGCCCGAACAGACAGGCGACCCTGCCGGAGACGACACCGAATTCGTGAATATAGCGGTGGAGCAGAACGCAGGACCGCCGCGTTCGCTGGCAGCGAGCGCCGGCTTCGGCACGGGCCAGGGCTTCATTCTTGAAGGCAGCTGGACCCATCGCAACCTGTTCCCGCCCGAAGGCGCCTTGATTGCAGCAGCCGTGTTGGGAACGCAGGAGCAAGGCATAAGCGGGACGTTCCGGCGCTCCAATGCCGGGCGGCGTGATCGCACCGTGGAAATCGGCCTCAGCGCTTCGCATTCGAACTACGATGCATTCGAAGCCTTCACGGGACGGTTGGGCGGCCTCGTGAGCTACGCATCCACGCCAATCTGGCAGAAACGCTTTACCTACGCCTACGGCGCTGAACTCATCGCGTCTGTCGAAGAGGATTACGACTTCGATCTGGGCGAGCGGGTCGATCGCACGTATTTCATCGGCGCGCTGACCGGTCAGGTTGGCTTCGATACTACCGATAGCCTGCTCGATCCTGTCAGCGGTTTCCGTCTCAGCGCTTTCGTTCAGCCGGAAGGTTCGCTGCAGGATGGCTTCAGTCCGTATGTCCGCGCGAGCGTGAACGGATCGGCCTATTATCCGATCGGCGATTCCCTGGTGTTGGCGGGCCGTGTGAAGGTCGGCTCCGTCCAGGGCGTCGATCGCGCGGATATCGCGCCGTCACGCCGTTTCTACGCTGGAGGCGGCGGTTCCGTGCGCGGATTTGGTTATCAGCAGCTTGGTCCGAAGGTTCTGGAAGACAACCCGAATTTCGACGCTGAAGATCCGGATGAAACTGCCGACGAATTCGTTCTCAATCCGATTGGCGGTCTTTCCGTAAACGAGGTCGCGGCCGAGGTGCGCTATCGTTTCGGCAATTTTGGCGTCGTCGGCTTTGTCGATGCCGGACAGGTCTACGAGGGGTCTACCCCGGACTTCTCCAACCTGCGCTACGGCGCGGGGGTCGGCGGTCGATACTACACCAACTTCGGCCCCCTGCGCTTCGATATCGCCATGCCGCTGGACAGGCAGGATGGTGAAAGCGCCTTCGCGATCTACATTTCCATCGGACAGGCTTTCTGATGGCCGAGGACGCATACATGGATCACGACGGCGACACCGCGGTTGAGAAGCCACGCCGCAACTGGTGGACATTCGCCGCCAAGGCAGTGGTGTTCGCATTACTGGGCATCGTCCTGCTGATCGGCGCCGTATTGCTGGGTATCAATACCGATCCGGGTCGCAAGTTCGTGGCCGAGCAGATCGAGGCGCTCGAATTCGAAAACGGAATGGCCATCGGGATCGGGGAGATTGAAGGCTCGCTCTACAGCGAGATGACTATCCGCGGACTGACCATTGCAGACCCGCAGGGGGTCTTTCTGCGCTCCCCTGCCGTCGTGCTGGATTGGCATCCTCTTGCCTTCATCGACAGCCATATCGATATCGATGCGCTGACAGCCGAGACGATCGTGCTGGAACGGCTACCGGAGTTTGCGGAAACGCCTCCCACAGACGATCCGCTGCTTCCGGATTACGATATCGATATAGACCGCCTGGAAGTGGGCGAATTCGTCGCTGAAGCCCCGGTTTCGGGAGAGCGCCGCGTCGCCACCCTCAGCGGCGATGTGCATATCGCCGATGCACGCGCGCAGGTAAATCTGACCGGCGGCGCTCTTGCCGGAACAGACCGGGCAGGCGGCGATCGCTTCGCATTGGTTCTGGACGCCGTGCCCGATGACAACCAGCTTGATATCGAGCTTGAGCTGCAAGCTCCCGAAGACGGGGTGATCGCGGCGCTTGCGGGGCTGTCCGAGCCGCTCGATCTTCAGCTGGATGGTGCAGGTGACTGGGCCAGTTGGGATGGCAGGCTGGATGCCGCGCTGGGCGGAGAGCTATTGGCCGATCTGGACGTGCTGGCCCGCGATGGCACCTTCACGGTACGGGGCGAGACGCGGCTGCAGAAATTTGCGCCTGCCTCCACCGCCGCGCTGCTGGGCGATGTCACCAGTATCGATATCACCACTGCACTTGGCGAGCGTGCCGCGAGGGTCGAAGGACGCGTATTCAGCGACGCCTTCAATCTCACCGCCAATGGCGATGTCGATCTGGCGCAGAACGAATTTTCCGATTTCACCGCCAATTTCGTGCTGCGACAGCCTTCCACCCTGGCGCCAAACCTTCGCGGCAGCGGCCTGCGCGCGATGCTGACGCTGGACGGCGCTTTCACCACGCCAACGGTAGAATACGATATCCGCGCCGCGCAAATCGTGATGAATGACATGGGGCTAGAAAACCTGCGTGTACAGGGGCGGACCGATGTCGACATGGTCAGCATGATCGTACCGGTATCTGCCACTGCCAGCCGGATCACAGGGCTGGACACGGTTGCCGGAGGACGGCTGACCAATGTCCGGCTGGATGGCGATATCGCCATCGACGGAACGCGCATCCTGTCCGACAACATGCGCCTGCGTTCAGACCGGATCGATGCCACGCTGCTGCTGGTCGCAGATACCGCCACCGGTCTCTACACCGGAGCGATCGACGGCAGGATCGACAACTATCGCCTCGAAAGCGTCGGCATCTTCAACTTCGAAACCGATATGGACCTTTCGGCGCGGGACGATGGCTCCTTCGCGTTGCAGGGGGATGTGCGGGCGCGTTCCACCCGCCTGCTGAACGATTCCATGCGTGAATATCTCGGCGGAAACCTCACGGCGTCCAGCGATATTTCCTATACTTCAGACGGCATTGCACGCTTTGCCAATGTGCGGATGAATTCGCCGCTCCTGCGCATCACCGATGGACGCGGAAGCTACAACACCAACGGCCAGATCGATCTCACTGCCAGCGCCATTTCCGAGCCTTATGGCCCGCTTGGCCTGCGTGTTACCGGCACGCTTACCAATCCCGATGCGACCATCACCGCAAGCAATCCCGATTTCGGGATCGGCCTTGCCAATCTCAGCGCGAACATACGCGGTCAGAACGGCGACTATCGCATCGATGCCAGCGGAGACACCGATTACGGGGCCTTCACCGCCGATGTTACCGTCGCGACCGCAAGCGGCCCCCTGTCGTTGACGATCAATCGAGCAGACTTCGCCGGCATCGCCCTGTCCGGCCAGCTGCGCCAGAGTGCGGCCGGCCCGTTCATCGGTCAGCTCGACGCGAACGGGCGCGGCCTTGGCGGAGTGGTCAGGCTGGGGGCGACCGGTCAATACCAGTCTGCCGTGGTCAATCTGCGGGCGAACAATACGGTGCTTGGCGGACCGTCCGATGTGCGCATCGGATCGGCGATCGTAGATGCAGAAGTCGTGCTTTACGATACGCCGAAGGTGCTTGCCGATATCCAGCTGGCCGATACGAGGTATGGCGGGCTGAACATCAATGTGATGCGCGCGTTGGTCGATTATCAGGATGGACGCGGCAATGCCAAGCTGCTTGCCGAAGGCACGAGCGGCGTCCCCTTCCGCGTTTCCGCCAACGCCGATCTCCAGCCGGAACTGTGGCGCGTGTCCATGCAGGGCAAGGCACGCGGGATTGATTTCGCGACGTCAGGACCGGCCCGGATCATCCCTGGCGATGGCACATATGAATTGTTGCCCACCAATATCGATTTCGGTCAGGGCAGCGTTCGACTTGCTGGAACCTATGGCGAGGGCCTGAAGGTCCAAGGCCGCCTTGACTCCCTGGACCTCGCAATTGCCAATGCATTCTATCCAGGCCTTGGGCTGGGCGGGACGGCAACCGGCAGCCTCGACTTCGCCCAGGCGACGCCTACGAGTTTCCCCACCGCGGATGCGCGGATGCGGATTACCGGATTTACCCGCACAACCGCTGTGTCCGTAAGCCAGCCGGTCAACGTCAACTTTGTCGGCCAGCTACAGCCCACTGGCGGAGCGGCACGGGCGGTGATCCGGCGTCGTGGCTCGGTTATCGGACGCATGAACCTGGGGCTCACACCCCTCCCTCCCGGCAACGGGCCATGGATGGAAAGACTGATGCAGGCCCGGCTGGGTGGAGGCATCCGCTACAATGGTCCTGCCGATGCCCTGTTCTCCCTCGCAGGCCAGCCCGATCAGCGACTTTCGGGCGCGCTGGGCGTAGCCGCCGACTTTACAGGTCGCGTTTCCTCCCCTGAACTGGCCGGGATCATTCGGGCCAACGATCTGACGTATGAGAACCAGACCTTCGGCACCAGGCTGACCGGCATGGTGCTGCGTGGCCGTTTCACCGGCGACCGGCTGGAGGTCGAGCAGATGCGCGCCACGGCGGGCGACGGCACGGTATCGGCAACAGGCTACGTCAGCCTCGCTTCCGACCAGGGATTCCCGATGGATGTGCAGATCGAGATGGATGATGCCCGTCTCGCCCGGAGCAGCGCAATCGATGCGACCGCGTCCGGCAACCTGGCGCTCACCAAGAGCGCGGGACAAACGGCATTGCTGTCCGGCCGCATCGTGTTGCCCGAAACGCGCTATGAAATCATCCGCTCTGGCGCGGTGGAAATTCCCGAACTGACGGGTGTGCGGTTCAAGCCGCCACGGGGCCGGGAACGGATTACAGGTGACGAACCGGTGGCTCCTGCCACTCCATTCGAACTGCTGCGGCTCGACATCGCGCTCGTCGCTCCCGAGAGGCTGTATGTCTCTGGCATGGGCCTTGAGAGCGAGTGGAGCGCAGACATGCGGATCCGCGGGACCAGTACGGCGCCCAGCATCTCTGGCGGTGTGGAACTGGTGCGCGGCACGCTCGGCTTTGCAGGGCGGTCCTTCGAACTGACAGAGGGAGAGGTCAACTTTACCGGCGGGCGTGAGCTCGATCCGCTGATCACGCTCGTCGCCAGCGAGGTGATAGAAGGCACCACGGTCAATGTGAACGTGACCGGCAAGGCCTTCGATCCGCAGATCGCGTTCTCCAGCACACCTGGCCTGCCGCAGGATGAAATCCTCTCGCGCATACTGTTCGGTAGTTCAGTCGCCAACCTCTCCGCTATTCAGGCGGTGCAACTGGCCGCATCGCTGAACTCTCTCAGGGGATCTGGAGGGGGTCTCGATCCACTCGGCACGCTGCGTTCGGCAACCGGGGTTGACCGGCTGCGCATCCTTGGCGGAGACGAGGCAAGTGGGCGCGGCACGGCCCTTGCGGCAGGACAATATCTGACCGACGATGTCTATATCGAGATCATTACCGACGGACGAGGCTTCACCGCGACCCAGCTTGAAGTCGCACTGACGCCGGCCCTTTCGGTACTCAGTCAGGCCGGGGGTTCGGGCGGAACGAATGTAAATGTCCGTTACCAGATCGACTATTGATGCGGCCTGTTGTCGTTCTCGTGATACTCGGCCTGATGTTGACAGCTACGACGCTGATGAAACGCGAGCGGGATGGCAACTTCGACGCGCGCTTCAACCGCGCAGAGGAGCGCATCCGTATGCTGGCCGAGGACATTGAAAACGATTTGAATGAGGTTTCCGAAAGCCGATAGCCGCGATCCCATCTTGCAGTTCGATGTATGCGGTTTGCCCTTTCGCCAAGTTTTTGCGCCAAGACTGCTGGTTAAACGCCAGCCTTGCCAGGTCAAAAACTTCGAAGCGGGCAATCAGCTTCCGGGTCAGAAGCAGCCTCAAACGCCAGTGAGGCGCAAACTCAACTCGGGAACAATACGCTGCCGCGCCAGCATGTCGCCATAAACAACGCATTTCGACGCTGGAGCGGGTGAAGGGAATCGAACCCTCGTCGTCAGCTTGGGAAGCTGCTGCTCTACCATTGAGCTACACCCGCATTTCAAGCACCTGGCGATGCTTCGACAGCACGCTTTACGGCAAAGGGTCTGAAACGCGTCTCTGAAAGGTTCCTTCAGTCCGGTCAACGGGTTTTGATTGTTCCGGCATTTCGGTCCGGGACCGCATGGGTGGCGCCGCCCGGACTGGTAATGAGCTATCCGCCCCGGCCGGCAAGCTGGGGATTTTGCGATGCCTTACTGCCGTGTAGGGATGAGCCGTCACGCAGCTTCGCATGAAGGATTTTCTTAAGAATGCACGTCGTTTTCGACTCCCGTCAGCTCGAACATTCTCCGCAGCGGGAGCTGCACAACGGCAATTGGGCCGATCACGCCGAGGTGCCGGCACGGGCGCAGGCAATTGCTTCTCTCCTGACCTGTCACCAGCCGCGCGACTTCGGCATGGAGCCGCTGGAAGCGGTGCATTCGCGCGACTACCTGCAGTTCCTGCAAGATGCGTGGGCGCAATGGCAGGACACAGGCCGTGAGGGCGACGCGCTTCCCTACGCCTTTCCCATCAGGCGCAGGCGAAAGCTGGCGCTCGACCGGATAGACGCGATGCTGGGCCGCCATTCATTCGATACGGCCACGCCGATTTCCGAGAACACCTGGCAATCGGCCTACTGGTCCGCGCAAACGGCGCTGACGGCGATAGATGACCTCTTGAGTGGCAACCGCAAGACGACTTTCGCACTTTGCCGCCCACCGGGCCATCACGCCGGACGCGATTACATGGGCGGCTATTGCTATCTCAACAGCGTGGCCATTGCCGCCATGCATGCGCGCTCCACCGGCCTCAAACGCGTGGGTATCCTCGACGTGGATTATCACCACGGCAATGGCACGCAGGATATCTTCTACGAGAACCCCGATGTTTTCTTCGCCTCCATCCATGCGGACCCAGCAACGGACTTTCCCTTCTATTGGGGCCATGCCGACGAGACCGGCGATGGCCCCGGCGCCGGCACGAACCTCAACGTCCCCCTTCCCCGTGGCACGCGGTGGGATGGCTATCGGCACGCATTGTCAGGCGTGATCGAGAAACTGGCAGGGTGGCAGCCGCAACTCCTGATCGTGTCATTCGGGGCCGATACCTTCACCGGCGACCCTATCTCGCATTTCGATCTTCAGACCGAGGACTACGAGAAAATGGGCCGTCTTGTCGCCACGCTCGACGTTCCGACCGCACTGGTGATGGAAGGCGGTTATGCCTTGGGCGAACTGGGCGAAAACACAGCTCGCTTTCTCGCGGGGGTGGAAAGCGGCGTACCTGCATGAGGTTGATCATTGGGGACAGCGCATAGTGCTGCTATGGGCCGCCCATGCTTATGATCGACGGTATCACTGTCCGGCTTGGCGGCCGGCCCATTCTGGAACGCGCGAGCGCCACGATTCCGCAAGGTGCGCGGGTCGGGCTGATCGGTCGCAACGGGGCCGGCAAGTCCACATTGATGAAAGCGATGATCGGCGAGATCGAGCCTGACGAGGGCCAGATCGGCAAACCGGCAAAGTCGCGCATCGGCTATATCGCGCAGGAAGCACCCGATGGCTCCACCACGCCGGAGGAAGCCGTACTGGCCGCCGACGTGGAGCGGATGAACCTGCTGGAAGAGGCGGAAACCTGCACCGACATGGATCGCCTTGGCGAAGTGCACGAACGGCTGCTGGCGATCGATGCCTACACCGCCCCGGCGCGCGCGGCCAAGATCCTGAGCGGCCTGGGGTTCGACGAGGATATGCAGCGACGGCCACTTTCCAGCTTCTCCGGCGGCTGGAAAATGCGCGTGGCGCTGGGCGCGCTGCTGTTTTCCGAACCCGACGTGCTGCTGCTGGACGAGCCATCGAACCACCTCGATCTGGAAGCGACCCTTTGGCTCGAGAACTTCCTCCGCTCCTACCCCTCCACCCTGCTTGTGATCAGTCACGAGCGCGATCTGCTGAACAATGTCGTCGATCACATCATGCACCTGCAGGGCGGGCAGCTGACCCTTTATACAGGCGGCTATGACGCTTTCGAGAAGCAGCGCGCCGAACGCGCGGCGCAGCTTGCCTCTACCAAAGCGGCGCAGGATGCGCAGCGTGCGCGCCTGCAGGATTACGTGGCACGCAACAGCGCCCGCGCCTCCACCGCGAAGCAGGCGCAGGCCCGCGCCAAGATGCTCGCCAAGATGCAGCCGGTCGTCGCGATGATGGAAGATCCCTCGCTTACCTTCGAATTTCCCTCGCCGGGGGAATTGCGCTCCCCGATGATCACGCTGGATGGTGCTGCCGTTGCCTATGAGGACACGCCGCCGATCCTCCAGCGGCTGAACATGCGTATCGATGCGGATGACCGGATCGCGCTGCTGGGCCGCAACGGCAATGGCAAGACCACGCTGGCACGCCTGCTGTCGTCCCAGCTCCAGCCGGTGGAAGGCGAGATGGCCGCACCCGGCAAGCTGAAAGTGGGCTATTTCACGCAGTACCAGGTGGAGGAACTTGCCAGCGATGCAACGCCGCTGGAACTGATGACGCGGGCGATGGACGGCAAGACCCCGGCCGCCGTGAGAGCGCAGCTTGGCCGCTTCGGCTTCTCCGGCCCGCGAGCCACCCAGAAGGTGGAGAAGCTGTCCGGCGGCGAGCGCGCGCGCCTTGCCCTCGCCCTCATCACGCGCGACGCGCCGCATCTGCTGATACTGGACGAGCCTACCAATCACCTCGACGTGGATGCGCGCGAGGCGCTGGTGCAGGCGCTGAACGATTATTCCGGCGCGGTAATCCTCATCAGCCACGATCGGCACATGGTGGAACTGACGGCGGATCGCCTGATGCTGGTGGATGGCGGGACGGCAAAAGAATATGGCGGCAGTATGGACGACTACATCGATTTCGTGCTGGGACGTAACCAGCCGAAGAAGCAGTCGGGCGCGGCCAGGCAGAAAAAGGCGTCTGCCAATCCCGGCAAGACAAAGGCGAAGGCGCGATCCCTGAAATCCGAGATTGCTTCTGCCGAAAAGGCAATGACGAAGCTGGAAAGCAGTCTGAGCGAGATCGACCAGGTGATGTCCGAACCCGCGAACGCCCCTGCCCACCTTGCCGATATCGCGATGGATGACCTGCTGGTCCGCCGTGCTCGGGTCAGCGACGAACTGGCCGAGGCCGAGGCGAAATGGCTGGCTCTCGGCGAACAGCTGGAAACGCTCGAGGACGCGTAGACTACACGCATAACCAGCAGGATACATAGGCACACGGCAGCGTGACCCGCTGGCGCATGGGGCCATGTGCCCAAATTCTCACGCCTCTGAAAAAAGCTAACGTGCGTTACGATCGCCGGTTGAAGTCAACCGGCGATAGGATTACCACCGTTGTAATAATAACGAACGTTAGGATGAGGATTGTTATGGTTGAGGCCTTTCGCGCACGCGCAACGAAATGTTCTTCGCTGGCTATTGCCGCAAGCTTGATGGGGCTTGGCATCGCCTCCCCCGCAATTGCCCAGGATGCGGCAGATGCGCCGCCAGCAACAGACACGGGCACCGTCAACGAGATCATCGTGACGGCCCAGTTCCGCGAGCAGAACCTGCAGGACACGCCCATCGCGATCACCGCAGTGGATGGCGAGACGCTGGAAGCGCGCAGCCAGACGGATGTTACCGATCTCGGCGATTTCGCACCGAACGTGAAGATCGAGCCATCCACCGGCATTCAGGGCAATTCCGTCGCCGCGTTCATCCGTGGTATCGGGCAGGCCGATTCCAGCTTCGCGCTGGAGCCGGGCGTGGGCTTCTACATCGATGACATCTATTACGGCACGACCTTCGGCGCGGTGATGGATCTGACCGATCTGCAACGCGTGGAAGTACTGCGCGGGCCGCAGGGCACGCTGTCCGGCAAGAACTCGGTCGGCGGCGCGATCAGGCTCTATACGAAGGAGCCGGACGGATCTGGCGAAGGCTTCGTCGAGGCAACCTACGGCAGCTTTGACCGGCTGGATCTTCGCGCCAGTGCAGGCTTCGCGATTACCGACGATCTTTTCGCGCGCATCTCCGGCACTTCGAAAACGTCTGACGGCTTCATGACGCGGCTGGACTATGGCTGCGTGAACCCGGACGCGGGCATTCCCCAGACGGGCGCGGCGGACGAGGATTGCGTGCTGGGCACGGAAGGCGGCCGCGACCTGCAATCGGTGCGCCTTGCCCTGCGCTACGCCCCGATAGACGCGCCGCTGGAGATCAATCTGCGCGCTGACTATGCCGATGACGATTCAGAAACAGTCGCCACCAAGCTGCTGGTGGCAGACAATCCGGGTGTACGCAGCTTCGATCCGGCCGATCCCACGGCGGGCATTCCGTTCGACAGCCGCTTCATCACCGGCCCGGAAAGCTACACCACCTATGCCGATTATTCGACCGGCGGCAATTTCACGACCGTGTTCGGCATTCCTTATTCGGTCACGCCCGGCGGCTTCTCGACGCAGCCGCGCTCGACAGCCGAGAGCTGGGGCGTCGCCGCGACGGTGGAGTACGAACTCGCCCCCAATCTCAGCATTACGTCCATCTCCGGCTTCCGCAGCGCCAAGGGCACCAGCGGGATCGACGTGGATGGCTCTCCGCTCACCCTGCTGTTGCAGGAATTTACGTACGAACACGAACAGTTCACGCAGGAAGTGCGCCTTTCCGGCCAGTTCGGCGACGGGCTGATCGATACCACCGTGGGCGGCTTCTATTACGACGCTACCGACCGGATCGTGGGCCGCAGCGCGATCCCCACGCTGCTGTTCGACTTTATCCAGGACGACAACGTCTCGAACAAGAGCATATCGGCCTTCGCGCATCTGGAAGTGCACCTGACGGACCGGCTCGATCTGATCGGCGGCCTGCGATACACCGATGACGAGAAGACCTACGCCTACCAGCGCCTCAATATCGACCGTACGGAGCCCTCGGGCGCTTTCTTCACGCCCAACTTCCTGCTGGCCGGACTGAACGGGCTTGAAGGTTCGTTCGAGGGTGACCGGGTCGATTACCGCATCGGCGCGAATTACGACCTTACCGAAAATGTGATGGTCTATGCCCAGGTCGCCACCGGCTTCAAGGGGGGCGGCGTCAATCCGCGCCCCTCCGCAGCCGACCAGGTGCTGAGCTTCGGCCCGGAAATCGTCACCACTTATGAAGCGGGTGCCAAGACGCAGCTGTTCGACCGACGCCTGCGCCTGAATGGCGCTGTGTTCCTGAACGATTACCAGGATATCCAGCTGGTGCGCTATCAGTGCCCGAACAGTGCCGTTCTTTCCTGTTCGGTGCCGTCCAACGCCGGCAACGCGGAAATCTTCGGCTTCGAGCTGGAGGCTTTCGCAGAACCTGTCGGCAATCTGCAGATCGATGCGTCGGTGGGTTATCTCGATTTCGATTATACCGAGATCACCAACCCGGCCACGCTGGTGACGCTGGACATGATCGCGCCTTTCATCAGCAAGTGGCAGGCATCGGCTGGCATCCAGTACGAGATCGAGGCGCCGGGCGGATCGGCGATCACGCCGCGCCTCGACTGGTCCTATCGATCCGAGTTCTATTACAACTCGATCAACAACCCCTTCAACCTGGTGGACGGATACCGTCTGTTCAACGCCCGCCTGACTTATGACAGCCCGAATCGCAACTGGTCCGTCAGCGCGGCGGTGACGAACCTGACCGACAAGTTCTATCTTACCGGCATCGCCGAAAACATCGGCGCCTACGGCGTTTCCACCGGCAACCCCGGTCGCCCGCGCGAGTGGTCGATCAGCGTTAGCCGCAGCTTTTGATGATCGGGAGGCGGCGCGTTTTCGCCCGCCGCCTCCCCCTCGGGTACCTTGCCTTCTCCCGGAGCGGAGAGGCAGCGAGGCCCGTTGCCGGTCCACGCTCAGCCGTAGACCGCGATCTCCTGATCCGTGTTTTTCAAACGCCCGCGTATTGTCTCCAGCCGGTCACGCAGATCGGCATTGCTTTCCATTGCCGTGATTTCATGCTGGTTTGCGCGGCAATATTCACCCAACTCCTCCTGCCCGAAAAAGGCTGCAACTCCGGCGATCTGGTGCAGCAGGCTGGCGATGGCCTGTAGCTGGCCCTCGCTTATAATCTTCCCCCTCAATGCTGTATCGATGGCATCGACGGCGGAAGCCTTGCGCTCCTCGAACATCGATTCCAGCCGGGGGCTGGTTGTCACTTCGAACCCTGGCTGTGGCGCCGACACCTCGGTTTCCAGCCGGGACGAGAATTCGCCGATGGCGTGGCAAAGCTCTGCGAACCGCAGCGGTTTGCCAAGATGGGCCTGCATTCCGGCATCCTGGCAAAGCTGGATATCATCCGCATAGGCGTTGGCAGTCACCGCCAGGATCGGCAGCGCATCGGGCGCGATCCCCCTGGCACGGATTTCGCGCGTGGCCTGCAGGCCGTCCATCACCGGCATCTGGATATCCATCAGCACCAGATCGTACTGGCGGCCTTGCGCGCTGGCCTTCAGCACCTCGTCCACCGCCTCCTGCCCGTTGGGAACGAGGTGGCAGTCGTGACCCGCCCTCTTCACCATGGCGAGGGTCAGTTCCTGGTTCACGGGGTTATCCTCGGCGATCAGAATGTTCAGCCGCAGCCCGTGTCCGCAATCGCGTTTGGGCTGCGGCTGCGCGGGCGCGGGAATCGCTTGCTCGCTCTCTTGCAGCGGGAGCGACAGCGTGAAGACGGAACCCTCGCCCGGCGTGCTTTCGGCATGCAACCGGCCATCCATCAGTTCGGCCAGTTCCGTGCTGATCGACAGGCCCAGCCCGGTACCGCCATAGCGGCGGGCCGTCGTGTCGTCAGCCTGCGTGAACTTGCCGAAAATCGTGTCCAGCCTGTCTGCGGCAATGCCGATGCCGGTGTCCCGCACGGCGATATGCAGCCTCGCATCCTTGCCCTGCCCACCGCTGACAGAAGCGTTGATCGTCACCTCGCCGACCTCGGTGAATTTCAGCGCATTGCCGACGAGGTTGAGGACGATCTGCCGCAGCCGCATCTTGTCCAGCATGACGCGCGGCGGCAGCGCGGTATCGACATTCAGGTTAAGACCGATGTTCTTTTCCCGCGCCACCGGCTCCATCAGGCGCTGGCAGGTGCGCAAGGTGTGCCGCAGATCGGTCGGTTCGGCCACGATGGCCATTTGCTTCGCCTCGATCTTCGCGAAATCCAGAAGGTCGTTCAGCAACCGCAGCATCGCATTGCCGGAATCCAGGATCATCTGCAGACGCCTGCTCTGTTCCGGATCGGTTTCCTCGGAAAGCGCCAGTTCCGTAAAGCCGATCACGCCGTTCATCGGGGTGCGGATTTCGTGGCTCATATTGGCAAGGAAAGACGATTTCGCGGCATCGGCGGCGCGCGCTTCCTCGATGGTTTCAGTCAACCGCTGGCGCATGATCGTCTCGTCGGTACGATCGATGATAACGCCCAGCAAAGCGGCTGCCTCCCCCTTCTCCCCCACGTTCACCCGGCCACGAACCTCCACATGCCGCACCGTGCCGCATCGGCTCAACAGCCGGGCATTGAGGGTATAGGGTTTGCAATCGGCAATTGCCCTTTGCACCGATTGTTCGACCAGCCGGCGATCATCCGCATGGTAGAAGTCGATCGCGTCCTGCAGCGCGGGCGTATCGCCGGGCTCCAGCCCGTGCAGGCGATGGACTTCGTCAGACCAGTGGAGGTGGTTGTCTGCAAGGTTGAGGTGCCAATGGCCGATATGGGCGGTTTGCTCTGCCTGCTCCAGCATCCGGTTGCGCTCTTCCAGTTCGGCTGTCGCCTCGTTCACTTCGCGGATCACGTGGCTTTCGCGCCGCAGGAAGATCGTCAGCAGAACGCCCAGCAGGATCGTGATCACCAGCCCGCTGATCAGCACCACCATCGGCGCGCTGGAGGCAATCCGTGTCTCGAACGCGGGCAGGCTCCGCCAACTGAGCGTGACAGGCTGGCCAGCCAGCTCGATCGTTTGCTGCAGGGAAAACCGCGACTTGGCACCCGCCTTGCCAGCCGCGTACAGCAGCGCTTCGGGGTCGGCCCGCTCGCCGTGATACGCCTCGAACATGAAGTCCTCACCCTGCTGCGGCGACAGGGCCGACAGCAGCTCGTCAGCCACGAGGGGCGAGTAGACCCAGCGCCCTGTCGGCTGCCCGGCAGCATCCGTCACGGGCAGAACCATCAGGAATCCTGCACCCTGCCTTGCGTCCTGCACCAGAACGATAGGCCGGGTCATTACCGGTGAGAGACTGACAAGAGACCTGGCGATAGCTTCGCGCCGCCCTTTCTCGAAAGCGAGATCGAGGCCCAGCGCGGCAAGATTGGTGTCGAGCGGTTCGATCCGGTTGATGACGAAGTGCTGGTCGCCCGGCACCTCAGGGTGCACTTCGAAGCGGTCGCCGAATTCGCGGGCGAACCTTGCGCGAAAGGCGGGTAGATCGTCTGCGTCAACCGCCTCGAACATGCCGAAGCCCCGCATTCCGGGATAGGATCGCGCGATATCCATCCGCTCGACATATTCGCGCCATTCCGAAGGATCGGCACCGCCGTTGACGGAAACGAAGGCCGCGCCGCTTTCCAGTGCCCGCTGGTATATCTGCAACCGGTGGTGCAGCGCCTCTTGCGTATTGGTGGCCATCACCGCGAAATTGGCCTCGGCCTGTTCGTCCTCCCTCTCCGAGATGAAACGCCATGCGTAGAAGGTGAGAAGCAGGGTGGTGATCAGGCTGATCGCCACCAGCGAACTGGCGCCCTGCAGCGATCGCCCGTGCCATCGCACCGCCACGGGAGACCGGCTGGAGAGCAGCAGGATCGGCATGATCAGGAGAACGCCGAAGAAGTCGCCGGAATACCAGGTCAGCCAGTTTGCCGGTACCTGCCCTGCATCGATGGCTCCCAGCGTCAGCAGCGTCGTCACGCCGATTGTCGGCGCGATGACGCAGGGCAGAACGACGATCAGGAATGCCGCCGTGGCGTTGCGAGCGAGGTTCGTGAGTTCGAGGTTCTCGGTAAAGCGCCGGGCCATCCACAAACCGGCCAGCGCCTGCACGCAGGCTCCGGTGGCGATGGCCGCCGCAATGACGATGACGCGCCACGATTGATCGGACACGGTCGCGCTCTCGAACCCTGTGAAGATGTTGAACGCAAAGGAGCCGAGCCAGACGCCCGGCCACAATCCCGCCCCGCGTGTCAGCAGGGCACACAGCGCAACCCCCGATGCAGGCCAGATGATCGTGGCATAGCCCGGCGGCACCGCCAGCGAACCGCCGATCTGCCCGGCCACGAAATACCCGGCGGCCAGCAGGACGATATCTCTCACGCGTTTTAACGCGGGGTACCCTTGCGGGACGTCTTCGACGCTCGTGATCTGTTCTTCTCGCATTTCGTGGGACGTGGCTTCAGCAGGAATGGACTGAGCCGGACGATATCGAGAGAATGTAAGGAAGCGCCCAGCCCCGCCTTACGCATTTTGCCGGATCGCGCCCTTAACCGGCCCCGGATCTGCGGCGAGGGAGTTTCTGCATCCCGGCGGAAGGCCCGTCAGCCCGAAACAATCCTGTGCACCGCACGCAAATTTCGGACATTTTCAATCTCGACCGGCAAAAGAGACGCAATCACGGGTGGTTTGCCGCCTGTTCTCTCGCTATGGACCTGATTCGAATGTGCCGGACACAATCACCGGCGCGCTGAATTTCAGCGGCTAATCGTAGGGAGCACGAAATGCCACTCGTCAATATGAAACCACTGCTGCGTCACGCCATGGACAATGGCTATGCCGTCGCCGCGTTCAATCTCGTGGATTACAACACGACCAAGGGGATGGTGAAAGCCGCCGAAGCGCTGGATGCGCCGGTAATCTGCCAGACCTCGTCGAAAACCATCGACTATTACAGCCACGAGGAAATCGTCTCCTGGGTGCGCACCGTGGCGGCAGAATCGTCCGTGCCTGTCGTCCTGCATCTCGATCACTGCAAGGATATTGCCATGATCGAGAAATGCGCGGCAACGGGCTGGACCTCGATCATGATCGATGCCTCCGAATTTCCTTTCGAGGAGAACCTCGAAATGTCGAAGAAGGTGCGCGACATCGCCGAAAAATACGGCGTCGGCATGGAAGCCGAACTGGGCCAGATCATGGGCGTTGAAGACGACATGGTGGTGGCGGAGGAGGACAGCGTCCTCACCGACCCCGAAGACGCGAAGAAGTTCTGCGACGCGCTGGATCTTTCCGCATTCGCCTGCGCTGTGGGCACCGCCCACGGTTTCTACAAGGGTGAGCCGAAAGTGGATTTCGAGCGGATCAAGGCCATCAACGAAGCCACGAACACGCCTATGGCGCTGCACGGCGGCACCGGCCTTTCTGACGAAACCTTTGCCAAGGCCATCGCCCGCGGCAGTGCCAAGGTGAACATCTCCACCAATCTCAAGCATGTCTTCGTCGAGAGCTTCGAGGCCTATCGCAAGGCCAATCCCGACGATTACGAACCGCTGCGCGTGATCGATGCGCAATACCAGGCCTGCAAGGATCTGTTCTCCGGCTTCATCGAGAAGTTCGGCGGCAGCGGCCACGGCTCGAAGTTCCTCGCCTCGCAGAAAGAGAGCGCCTGATGCTGAAGGCGCTGATTTTCGATTGCGACGGCGTGCTGGTGGATACGGAGCGTGATGCGCACCGCGTCGGCTTCAACCGCGCCTTCACCGAATTCGGCATCGATGCCGAATGGAGCGTAGAGCGCTATGCCGAGCTGCTGAAAGTGGCAGGCGGCAAGGAGCGGATGCGCGCCTATTTCGATCAGGACGGCTGGCCCGAAGACCTCGTCGCAAAGCATGGCGGCGGCGATGAAGGCAGGGATGCGCTGATCAGGGCATTGCACAAGTACAAGACCGATGTGGTGAGCGAGATCGTGACCGATCTGCCGCTGCGCCCCGGCGTGCTGCGCATCGTGGACGAGGCGATCGCCAATGACGTCCGCCTCGGCGTCTGCACCACGTCCAACCCCAAGTTCATCGACGCGGTGCTGGATCTGATGGGGCCGGAGCGCAAGGCAAAGTTCGAGTTCGTCCACGCTGGCGATGTCGTCAGCAAGAAGAAGCCTGATCCCGAGATTTACACGCTGGCGCAGCAGTCTCTGGGCCTGCCGCAGGCCGAATGCGTGGTGATCGAGGACAGCCGCAATGGCTTGCTTGCCGCCACGGGCGCGGGCTACCCCACGCTTATCACCACCAGCACCTATACGGTGGACGAGGATTTCAGCGAAGCAGCGCGCGTCGTGCCCGAACTGGGCGATGCGCCGAACCCCGAAGTCACGCTGGCGGATCTTTCCGCCCTGACCGACGCGGGTTCAAACAATTAAACGGGAGAGACACAGACAATGGCGACCATATCGCTGAACACGATTGAAAAGGGTATCGACACCACCGCCGACACGGTGATCCGCAACGAAAGCTATTTCTCGGATCTTGACGGCCTGGCAGGTGACGGCGATTTCGGCACTTCGCTGGCCACCGGGTTCAAGGTGATCAAGAAGGACCTGCCCGAGATCGACAAGCCCGATATCGGCGCGATGCTGCTGAAACTGTCGATGATCGTTTCCAAGCATGTCGGCGGATCGTCCGGCCCGATCTGGGGCACCGGCTTCATGAAGGCCGCCCTGCCCTCCAAGGGCAAGACGGATCTATCGCTCACCGAGTTCGCCGCCATGATCGGCAATGCGGTCGATGGCATCATGGCACGCGGCGGCGCACAGCTTGGCGACAAGACCCTGCTGGACGCGCTGATCCCGGTGTCCGAGAAGCTGAAAGAGCACGCTGCCAGCGGCACCGATGATCTTTCTGCCGTGCTGCGCGATTGTGCCGAGATCGCCGACAAGGCCGTGGACGAGACCCGCAAGCTCGTGGCCCATCGCGGCCGCGCCAGCCAGGTGGGCGAGCGCAGCGCGGACACGCCCGATCCCGGCATTGTTGCCATCGCCACCATCCTTGCGGATTGGTGCAAGGCCAACGGCGTGGACTACGCGCCGAACGCCGCAGAGGTGCAGAAGGCCAGCGCCTGATCACCCGACGGAAATTACCCAAGTTACGGAGAGGAAATTCATGAAAAAATTCGTCAACAAGCCCGAAGACTTCGTGCCCGAATTCATGGCCGGCGTGCTGGCCGCCAATCCCGATCTGCTGGAAGGCGATCTGGAATTCCAGATGGTGAAGCGCAAGGATCGCCCGGTCGATAACAAGGTCTCGATCGTGCAGGGTTCCGGCTCCGGCCACGAGCCCGCCCACGTGATGGCTGTCGGCCCCGGAATGCTGGACGGCGCCTGCCAGGGCCCCGTGTTCGCCGCGCCGCCGGTGGATGCGTGCTACGAAACGATCAAGGCCCTCGCCACGCCCGCAGGCGTGCTGGTGCTGGTGAACAACTACCAGGGCGACCGCATGGCATGGGACACCGCCGTGGAACTGGCCCAGGCGGAAGACATCAAGGTGGAGCAGTTCTGGATTAACGACGACGTGGCCGTGAAGGATTCGCTCTACACCGTCGGCCGCCGCGGCGTGGCCGGCAACTTCTTCGTGATGAAGGCCTGCGGTGCCGCTGCCGAGGAAGGCAAGTCGCTGGAAGAGGTGATGGCCATTGCCGAGAAGGTGAACAACAATGTGCGTACCATGGGTGTCGCGCTCACCAGTTGCATCCCGCCCGCCAAGGGCACGCCGATCTTCGACATTGCAGACGACGAGATGGAAGTCGGCGTGGGCATCCACGGCGAGCCGGGCCGCGAGCGTGCGAAGATCACCAACGCCGATGACATCACCAAGACGCTGTTCGATGCAGTCGCAGATGATCTGCCCTTCAACGATGGTGACCGCGTGGCGCTGATGGTGAACGGCCTTGGCGGCACCCCGCCTGCCGAGCTTTACGTTCTCTACAACAAGGCCGCGAAGCTTTGCGAAGAGCGTGGCCTGACCATTGCGCGCAACTATGTGGGCGAATACTGCACCTCGCTGGAGATGGCCGGTGCCAGCATCACCATGCTGAAGCTGGACGCCGATCTGGAGAAGTATCTCGACGCTCCAGCTGAAACGGCAACGCGTATCTTCTGATCGATCGTATTACCGTTGCGCAACAAACGCCCGGCTCCCCAGCGGAGTCGGGCGTTTTGTTGCGAACCTGAGAATTTCGGAACATCTCCCGCCGTTCATCCCTTGTTTTGGTATGAGGGATAACAATCAAGCAGCTACACAAGACCACCACCTGCCCAGCCGTCGGGAGCGATTGCGCACATTCATGCGCCTCAAATCGCAACGACAGATGGCCATGGCGGGCACGGGGATTTTCGCCGCGATTTCGCTCGCCCTTGGTGCGGGCCTCATGCAGGATCGCGCTCAGCCCGATGTCGTGAAGCTGGGCGATGGCCGGGCCAGCGTTGAAACCATGCCGGTGTCCGAAATAGAGCCTGTTCCGGCGCAACTCGCCGCCAGCCCTTCGCCAACGGCAAGTGCAATCGGCGAAGGTGAAGCCAGCTTCTACGGTTCCGAGCTTGCCGGCAATCGCACCGCGAATGGTGAGATCTTCGATCCCGAGAAGCTGACCGCTGCCCACCGCACCCTGCCGCTGGGCAGCCGCCTGCGCGTTACCAATTCCCGCAATGGGGACAGTGTTGTGGTGCGGGTGAACGATCGCGGGCCGTATCATGGCAACCGCGTGATTGACCTAAGCTACGCAGCCGCACGCGAGATTGGCCTGATCCGCAGCGGCACGGGCCGCGTAAATCTGGCGCTGCTGGTCAGCTAGTTCGCGGGCTTTCCGTTAACGACCCGCATCGCGTGCGGAATTGATGTCCACGGATTTCGGGCTCTTCGAAAACAGCGCAGTATAGGGATCGTCACCTGTTTCCATGGTGTGCGGTTCTGTACCTTCGCGCACGGTCGTGCGGCGCATGTCGCGCTTGTAGGCAGTGTAATCGTACTCGCCGCCACGGTGCATGCTGCAAAGATTGTCCCAGATCACCATGTCGCCTGGCTGCCACTGCCATTTGAAGGTGTATTTGTCCTGCGTGGTGTGGGCAATCAGATCGGCGATAAGCTTACGCCCTTCCTCCTTCTCCATGCCCTTCACATCCATCGTATGCGCCGCAATGAACAGGCTCTTGCGGCCCGATCCGCGATGCGTGTGCACCAGCGGATGATAGGCGACGGGCCGCTCGTAAATTTCGGCCTCGTCGATTTCGGCGCCCGCTTTCTTGCGGCTCCACCACAGGGAGTTCATGCCTACCTTGTCCTCGATGAAATCCTTCGTTTCCTGCGGCAGGTCGTCATACGCCGTGCGCGTGTCGGCAAACCATGTCTCACCACCAGCTTCCGAAGGCGGGGTGATGTGGGCCAGCAGCAGGGAATAGCTCGTGCGCTTCTCCAGGAAGGCGCTGTCCGTATGCCACAGCCTGTCACCCTTGCGGTACTCCACGGCTGCCGGATCGGTGGTAATCTCACCTTCAAGGTTGAGATTGGAGGCATCGAACAGTTCGCGATAGGGCAGGCGCGTTTTCTGTCCTTCCGGGCGCTTGGGCACACGTTCCAGATAGCCGAAATTGCGGCTGAACTCGACGTGGTCCTCATTGCTCATCCCGGTATCGCGCCATACGGTCACGCCGTATTTGTCCATCGCGTCAGTTATCTGCCTGACCTCGTCAGCGTCCAGTTTGCGCGTCAGATCCAGCCCGGAGCATACGGCTCCGAAATTGGGCAGAATGGGTTCGCATTTCAGGGCCATGTCTCGCTCTCCGCTTGTCTCGCTCGCGCAAGTCCGGATGCAGCGGTTGGCGTAATTCCGCACCCAGCCTGGCAGCTTTCGTGCACCATACCGAAGAACGCTGAAATTGACTATGCCCATTTATTGCCTGTGACGGCGTTCGCGCCATCTGGCGCACGCCCTGTCTTGGCGTTACACTGATCGCATGTTTCGATCGCTCACGCCTCTCGCCCTCGTCGCGCTTTCAGCCTGCGCAGCCACCACGCCGCCGGTTAACGGTGATGGCGATCCCGCGATGCGGCCCCCGGCGGGCGAATGCGATGCGGCGGGCGTGCAATCCATGATCGGCACCCGGGCGAGCGAGACGGTCGGCGTGCAATTGCTGCAAGGCAGCGGGGCGCGCACGCTTCGCTGGGTTCCGCCGCGCACCGCCGTCACCATGGATTACCGTCCCGACCGTCTGACCGTCGCCTATGACGACGATCTGATGATCGAGAGGATCACCTGTGGCTGACGATGCCGGAACTGGCCCCGACGATGGCCGCCAGCGCATTGCGCCGCTTGGCCCGTTCGAGGAAGCCGCCGGATTTACCCGCGCCATCCGCGTGGGCGATCGGATCATCGTCTCGGGCAATGTCGGGGTGGAAGAGGATGGCAGCGTCAGCCCCGATGCCGGGCGGCAGGCGGATCGCTGTTTCGAACAGATCCTGGACTACGTCGGACAGCTGGGCGGCCATTCGGGCGATGTCGTGCGCGTGCGCATGTTTGTGACGGACATTGCCGATGCCGACGCCGTAACCGCCGCCTTCACCCGCGCCGTGGGCCATGCACGCCCCACCGGCACGCTGGTGGCGATCAGCGCGCTCTACAATCCTCAATGGAAATGCGAGATCGAGGCCGAAGCCGTAATCGGGAGCCTGCAGTGATCCACCGTCATCTCATCGGCATTTGCGCCATCTCGCTGGTGTCCGCCTGCGGCGATGACCTGGAAAGCCGGCAGGCGGCGGTGCAGCAGCCCGATGGCGATGCGATAACGATCAGCCAGCCAAACGCGCCGGACGCAGGCTCCACCTCGCCGCGCCGGTCTTCGCAGATAGAGCGAGGCACGGGGCAAGGCGGCGAAACCGACGCTACAGAGAAGGTGATCGTCGATGCCGGGCCGGAAACCTTCGTGGACGATGCCCAGGGTTTCTCAACCGATCCGATAGACGATACCTCCGGTTTCGATCCTACTCCGATGGATCCGCAGGGATTCGCGCCCGAGCCTTCAGCGGCCGAAGTGTTCGAAGAGTAACCATTCACGCGCCTCTGTCTGCGAAACAGATGGAAAGTTTCTTGCGTGACCGGTTGAGTCGCAACGCAGCTTTTGACATTGCGCTGTATTCGCAGTGCAAACGCCACGGCGATGCAGGAGACACGCATGACCGGACAATTCCAGCTTTCCGACGATCAGCTCGCCATTCAGGAAATGGCGCAGCGCTTCACTGCGGACAATATCACGCCGCACGCGGGCGAGTGGGACGAGACGCATCATTTCCCCAAGGACGTGATCAAGCGGACCGGAGAGCTGGGCTTTGGCGCCATCTACGTTTCCGAGGAATCCGGCGGCATCGCTCTCGGCCGACTTGAAGCCGCCCTGATCATGGAGGCGATGGCCTATGGCTGCCCCACCACCAGCGCGTTCATCTCCATTCACAACATGGCCGCATGGATGATCGACACTTACGGCGGGCAGGACCTGAAGGACCGCTACCTGCCGGATCTCGTCACCATGGACAAGCTCGCCAGCTATGCGCTGACGGAGCCTTCGAGCGGGTCGGATGCCTCCGCGCTGAAGACCACGGCAAAGCTGGATGGCGATCATTACGTGCTGAACGGCACCAAGCAGTTCATTTCCGGTGGCGGAGTGAACGATGTCTACGTCGTGATGGTGCGCACAGGAGAGCACAAGACGCGCGGCATTTCCTGCGTGGTGGTGGACAAGGATACACCCGGCGTCAGCTTCGGCGCGCCGGAAAAGAAGCTGGGCTGGAACGCCAGCCCCACCGCGCAGCTGATCTTCGAGGATGCGCGCATACCTGTCGTAAACCGAGTGGGTGACGAAGGCGACGGTTTCCGTTTCGCCATGGCGGGCCTTGATGGTGGACGCCTGAACATCGGCGCGTGTTCGCTGGGCGGGGCGCAGCGTTGCCTGGATGAAGCCGTCGCCTACACCAAGGATCGCCAGCAGTTCGGTCAGCCGATCGCCCAGTTCCAGAACACGCAGTTCATGCTGGCCGACATGGCGACGGAGCTGGAGGCCGCCCGCGCCCTCCTTTACCTCGCCGCTGCGAAGGTGACCGATGGCGCGCCTGACAAGACGCGCTTTTCCGCCATGGCAAAGCGTCTTGCCACCGACAGCGGAAGCAATGTGGTGAACAACGCGCTGCAACTGTTCGGCGGCTACGGCTATCTGAAAGACTATCCCATCGAACGCTTCTGGCGCGACCTTCGCGTGCATTCGATCCTGGAAGGCACCAACCAGGTGATGCGCATGATCGTTGGCCGCGACCTACTGAAAGACTGATTCTGATGACCGACCAGCTGAACCTCCACGTCCACGGGCGTGTCGCGCATATCTCGCTCAACCGTCCCAAGGCGATCCACGCCCTGACGCTGGAAATGTGCGAGGCGATGAGCAAGGCCTTGCTCGAATGGCGAGAGGACGACGCGGTAGAAGCCGTCATTCTCGATCATGCCGAAGGGCGCGGATTCTGCGCGGGCGGAGACGTGGCGCTGCTGCGCAACTCTGCACTGGAGGACGGCGGCGCGCGCGGGCGCGAATTTTTCCATGCGGAGTATCGGCTGAACCACCTGATGTTCACCTACCCGAAGCCCATCGTCGCCTTCATGGATGGCGTCACCATGGGCGGCGGCGTCGGCATCAGCCAACCGGCGAAATTCCGCGTGGCAACGCAGAACACCAAGTTCGCGATGCCCGAAGGCTCCATCGGCCTCTTCCCCGATGTGGGCGCTGGCCATTACCTGCCGCGCCTGCCCGGACAGGTGGGCAAGTTCCTGGCCCTTACCGGAGCGCGGCTCGACGGGGCGGAGTGCCTGTGGGCGGGCCTCGCCACGCATTACCTCGATAGCGAGAAGCTTGCAGAAGCGAAGGCTCGCATCATTGCGGGGCCTGACGATATCGCTGGTGTGCTGGAAGAATTCTCAAGCGAGCCGCCCAAGGCGCGGCTGGCGGGCAATCGCCGCAAGATCGACACGCTGTTCGCACCCGGCACACTGGAAGGCATTATCGCCGCTCTGGAAAAGGACGATAGCGACTGGGCCGTAAAGGAGCTTGCCGCGGTATCGTCTAAGTGTCCGGCCACCAGCAAGGTGGCGTTGTGCCAGTTTGCTGAGAACGCCGACTGCCGCAATTTCGCCGAGAACATGGCGATGGAATATCGCGTGGCGTCCCGGATGATCATGCGCCCCGATTTTGCAGAGGGCGTGCGCGCCGTGCTGGTAGACAAGGATAACGCGCCTGCCTGGAACCCGGCAGAGCCTGAGGGCGTGACCGAGAGCATGATCGAGGACATCTTCGCGCCCATGCCCGATGGCGAGGAATGGACCCCGTTTCCCGAGACCGCCTGACGACCGGGTTAAACGCCGCAGTCCGAGAGCAGGGTTTCTACCCGAGAGCGATACCCGCCGCCAAACAGCTGCAGATGCACCAGCAGCGGCCATAGCTGGTAGATCGGCACGCGCTCGCGCCACCCGGGCGCGAGTTCGCTGGCATCGAAGAATTCTGCAGGCGGTGCGGCGAATACCTGCAGCATGGCAAAATCCACCTCGCGGTCTCCGTAGTAGGAAGCCGGATCGATGAGCGCGGCAAGCCTGCCATCATGGAACAGCACGTTCCCGCTCCACAGATCGCCATGCAGCAAGGCCGCGGGCGGCGCTTCGGGAAGGTGATCCCGCAGATTTTCAGCCAACGCCTCGATGCGTGCGGCCAAGGCAGGGTCGAAATGCGGACAAAACGGCAGCAAGCGCCGCTCCGCCCAGAACTGCGGCCAGTTGGCGCTCGCAGCATTCGCGATCGCCACCTCCCCAAAAGCATAATCCGCATCCCAGCCATACGGCTTGTCTTGCGCGGCATGAAGGCGAGCAAGCCCGTCGGCCAGACTGATCCAGCCCGCCTTGCCGTTCGCTTCGATGAATTCCATTATCAGTAATTCGGTCGCGCAATGGAGCACAGCAGGCGCGGGTGCGCCTGTAGCCGCGATGGCACGCAACATCGCCCCCTCACGCTCCACCAGGGCGCCCTGCTTGGCGACCACGCGCTGTCCATCGGTGAGTGTCACCAGCGCGGCACCGCCAAGGTCTCCGCCGGGCAATTGTCGGCTGCTCGCGACATCCTTCCCCAGCGCAGATTCGATTGCGGCTGTGAGCGTCAAGAAAGCTGCTTGGCCAGTGCTTCTGCCGCAGCGTTAACATCCCGCCAGGTTTGCACGAACCCTTCCGGCCCACCGTAATAGGGATCGGCAACGGCCTGCCCCACTCGCCCGTCAACGGCATCCATCAGCAGGGCAAGTTCGGCAGACGCATCAGCTGGTGCAAGTTGGCGCAAGTTTTGCAGGTTGTCGGCATCCAGCGCGAAGATGTGGCTGAAGCGCGCAAAGTCCTCGCGTGCAACCTGCCGCGCCCGCAAGCCGGATATATCGACGCCGTAATCACGCGCCACGGCGATGGCGCGCGGGTCCGGTGGGTTGCCCACGTGCCAATCGCCCGTGCCGGCACTATCGATATGAATGTTCAGCCCGTCACGCTCGGCCAGCGCGCGCATCGCTCCTTCTGCGAGGGGAGAGCGGCAGATGTTGCCGAGGCAGACGAACAATATCGACGGCTGCCGACTCACGCAGGCCATGGCCCCGTGATCGCCAGCGTCATCGTGGGGCTGTATGCGTTCACGAACAGCGTGCGCCCATCGGGGGAGAAGCATGCCCCTGCCGGTTCCGTCTGGATATTCAAACGCGCCAGCGGATAGGCCGCACCTTGGGGAGTAATGCCACGAAGATAGTTCTGCACCACGTCATCGTAGGAATCCTCGCACACCACGAGATGGCCCGAGGGCGAAATCGTGATGTTGTCGCCAAAGCTGTATTCGCTTTCTTCCGGGCTCTCGTAAAACAGATCGAGCATGTCGGCCGCATGGATATCCGGCCGCAGGCGGAAGATCTGTCCCTCGCGCGCCGCACCGCCGCTGGTGCAGGTGAAATACATTTCGCCCTCACCCATCCAGATGCCTTCGCCGCGAGCGAACAGGGCTGCCCCCATCGCTGCGCCGCGCTGCCGCAGATCGTCATCAGGTGCCTCGACATTGTCGAGCGTAACCCACGTGCCGCGCACGGCATTGCCCACATCCATGCTCCGCTGGTTCCAGTTGCGGGTGTCGGAAACCTCCTCCAGCTTCAGCGCCTGGAGCGTGCCGCCCTGCTCAAGCTTGCCCGGAGTCAGCGGCAGAAATCGATACAACAGCGAGTCATCGCGATCTTCGGTCAGATATACGATGCCCGTGGCAGGATCGACGCAGGCAGCCTCGTGGTTGAAGCGGCCCATGGCCTTCAGCGGCACCGGCTCGACCAGACCCGGCGCGGCGGCAGGCACTTCGAAAACCCAGCCATGATCCTTGTTGATCCGGCCATCGGCCCGCGACGTATTCTCCTCGCACGTCAGCCAGCTGTTCCAGGGGGTAACACCGCCGGCACAATTGCGGATGGTACCGGCGAGGCTTCTGTATTCGCGCTCGACTTCCAGCGTCTGCGCGTCCAGCACCATCGTCGTCGTCCCGCCCGGCAGCGGGATCAGCGAACGTGCGACGGTATCGTAAGCCGGTCCCGGCGGGATTTCGCCGCCCTCGTGCTGTGGCTGCAACTCATGATTGCGTACCAGCGCCAGCTTGCCATTGCCGAGGTCAAAGCAACCCATGCCATCCGCGCGATCGGGCACGGTACCACCATCGCTCATGGCATCGCCTAGCCGGGAGATCGTCCGGTACGAAAAGCCTTCAGGCAAGTCCAGAATACCGGCGGGATCCGGACGCAACGGTCCTACGGGACTTGCTCCTCCGGAAAGCGCTTCGCTGCTGGATGCGCGCGGACCTGCCGTGGTGCAGGAGTTGAGGTACAATCCGGCAAAGGCAAGGCCCGTGGCGGAAAGGAACTGGCGGCGGTTCTGGCTTTTCATCGAAATATACTGATCCTGGTCTGCATTGGCATGTTGGCGATCATTATAACGCAAAATGCGCCATACGTATGACAAGTCTCTGCATCACATATCGAAAGATAGATCGGGATGGCAGCGTTATCTCCTGCCTTCAGACCACAACCTTGCCACCTACGCATTGGACGGCGAACCTGCGTTCGAATCCTGCCTGCGACAGAAACACGAACGCCGCCGACCCTTGGGGCCAGCGGCGTTCGTAGATTCTCGGTGGTTGCGGGAGTTGGATTTGAACCAACGACCTTCAGGTTATGAGCCTGACGAGCTACCGGACTG
>CANMQE010000002.1 GCA_947499975.1 uncultured Sphingomonadaceae bacterium
CGGCTGGGCGTGCCCACGGCGATGAACACCGCGTCCGTGCCCGGCAAAGCTTCCGCCAGATCCAGCGTGAAGGACAGACGGCCCGCCTCCACGTTCTTCGCCACCAGTTCATCCAGACCCGGCTCGAAAATCGGGATTTCGCCGTTCAGCAGCGCATCGATCTTGGACTGGTCCTTGTCGACGCAGGTAACGTCATGACCGAAATCGGCAAAACAAGCGCCGGAAACGAGGCCGACATAACCGGTTCCAATCATCACGATACGCATTGCTGTCTCTCTCCATATCAAAGTGAAGCGATGCCGTGCTGCATTGCAGCATCGCGCGGAATGGGCAAATTGTTTTAGGGGTTTTCCCTTAACGCCGCGCCGCTGCGTAGCGAGCAATCTGCGCCAGTTCCTGCGAGAGGATAAGTTCCGCCATCTGGCTGTTGGACAGCAGGGAGCGATGCAGCTGCGTCAATCTGGGCACGAGTCGCTCAAGCTTTCCCCCGCTCCAGCGCTGCAACTGGTCTCCGACCTCGCGATGCTCACGGAAGAACACGCCTTGCGCCTTCAGGAATTGCTGCATGTCATCGCCTGGCCTCAGCTTGGCGGACAATCGAGCGAGTTGCGCGGCGCGTCGCTCCAGCGCCAGCGTGACCGCCACGGGATTGAGCGATACCTCGCGCAGCCGCCGTAATTCCGAGGGGAGCTTGCGGACTTCGCCGCTCAGCGCCGCATTCACCAGCGGCATGAACCCGTCTTCCTCGGTGGAGGCGCCGATCATGTCGAAATCGTCGGGATCGGCCTGTTTGGGCGACTGCGGCGAGGCGTCGAGATACAGCGCCAGCTTGTCCACCTCGGATTGGGCAAGTCGCACGTCCATGCCTGCCGCATGTGCGATGCGTTCCGCCAGATTGCCGTTCAGGCGCATCCCCGCCGCATCGGCCATGGCGCGAACGTCAGCGGTGACGGAGCGCAGATCGGGCGGGTAGAATATCGCCACCAGCGCATCGCCGCGCTTTATCAGCAGCTTGGCACTGCGTGACTTGTCCGTGGCGGAGGTGGCAACGATGAACACGGGCCAAGCGTTATCCGCCTCGCCCCTGTCCGATAGTTCGCAATAGGCGGAAATCGCATCATGCGCCTCGTCACCCGAAACGCGTGCGAAGATGTGGCGGCTGTCGCCGAAAAGCGAGGTCGAGCGGGCTTCGTCCACCAGCCTGCCGGCTTCGGCTTTCAGGTCCTGACCGGACAGCTCCACCCGCTCTCCCGGCTGCTCCAGCCCGGCGATCAGCTTCTTTGCTGCAGCAGAAGCGCCAGCTTCGTCAGCGCCGCAGAAGAAACAGATGCGCAGGCCCTTGCCTGCCTTGGCAGCGGCCTGCGCATAGTCGCGCTGGCTGGCCTTCATTGTTGCCTGTCGCGCAACGTCCGCGTCACGCGCATAACGATCTGGTCCGCCACTTCCAGCGCCAGGTTTTCCAGCGCGGTCTGCTCTGCCGCGATCGTGGCGAATTCGGATCCGACGACGTCGATCCCGGCATCCGAGCCTGCCGTTGCATCGAGGAGGATGGTGTCGCTGGTCACGTCCACCAACTGGTATCGCGCCCGCAGGATACGGCGCTGGCGGCCGATGGTGTCGTCCGTCAGCAGGCCGAGGCCTTCGAGATCATCGTCCAGCACGACATCCAGCCGGTATTGCGAGGTGCTGCCCTCGGCCCCGCGGCCCAGCCTGTCGCCAAGGGCATTGCGCACCAGCCAGCCTTCGCGGCCGGGAATTGCAGGCACGTCGATCGCGGCAAGTTCGCGCGCCACATACCCGCTTGTACCGCCTGCATAGACCGGTTGCAGACCGCACCCGGCAAGGGACAGGGAAAGGACACCAACTGCCAGAGCCGGGACCAGGGATGGCAACGCGCGGCGCATCATGTAACGATATTCACCAGCCTGCCGGGCACCACGATCACCTTCCTGATTTGCGCTCCATCGATCGAACGCTGGACCTTCTCGCTGGCCAGCGCAAGTGCCTCCAGATCATCTTTCGATGCATCGGCAGGCGCTGTCAGCGTGTCACGCAGCTTGCCCTTGTGCTGCACCGCGATGGTGACTTCGTCGTTCACCAGCAGAGCCTCGTCCACCTGCGGCCAGGCAGCCTTAGCCACCAGGCCTTCGCCGCCCAACGCGTGCCAGCCTTCTTCGGCGAGATGCGGCATCATGGGGGAAGCCATCAGCAGCAGCGAGCGGATGGCGTGGTTCCGGTCTGCGGAAGGCTTTGCCTTTTCCGCCGCGCTGGTGAGTTCGTAGATCCGCGCCACCGCCTTGTTGAAGGCCAGCGCCTCGATATCCTCGGCAACGGCGGCGATGGTCTGGTGGGTCCTGCGGGCAAGATCCTTGTCCTCGCCGGAAGCGGCTTCGTCGAACTGACCGAACAGGCGCCACAGGCGCTGGACGAAACGGCCGCAGCCTTCGATGCCCGCCTCGGACCACGGCAGGTCCCGCTCTGGCGGAGAATCGGACAGCATGAACCAGCGCACCGCATCGGCCCCGTAATCGCGGATGATGTCCTCGGGATCGACGACGTTCTTCTTCGACTTGGACATCTTGATGACCTTGCCGATCTGGACCGGCTGGCCATCATCCTTCAGCACCGCGCCTTCGCTGGACCGGTCCACCTCGGCAGGGGTGTAATACACCTCTCGCGGGCCATCCTTGCGACTGTAGGTCTCGTGCGTCACCATGCCTTGCGTGAACAGGCTGGCGAAGGGTTCCTTCGCGTCCAGCTTGCCACAACGCGCCAGCGCGCGGGTCCAGAAACGGGCGTAGAGCAGGTGCAGGATCGCGTGCTCCACGCCGCCGATATATTGATCCACCGGCAGCCATTGGGCGATTTCGGCAGCATCAAACGGCTTGTCCGCCGGCTGGCTGGCGAAGCGCAGGAAATACCAGCTGGAATTCACGAAGGTGTCGAGCGTGTCGGTTTCCCGCTGCGCCGCGCCGCCGCACTTGGGGCACTCGGTATGCTTCCACGTGGGATGGCGCAGCAGCGGATTGCCCGGCGTATCGAAGGAGACGTCTTCCGGCAGCTTTACCGGCAACTGGTCCCGGGGCACCGGCACCACGCCGCAGGCCCCATCCTCATTCAGGCAGTGGATGAAGGGGATGGGCGTGCCCCAGTAACGCTGGCGCGAAACGCCCCAGTCGCGCAGGCGCCACACCGTTGTGCCCTTGCCCCAGCCGCTCTTTTCCGCGCGGGAAATGACTTCGGCCTTGGCCTCTTCAACCGGCATCGCATCGAGGAAGTCGGAGTTCACCAACACGCCCTCGCCCGCCTCGGCCTCGCCATCAAAAGGCTTGGCCGCCTCGTCCACGCTGGGGGCGACGACGCGGGGGATGGGCAGGCCATACTTGGTCGCGAATTCGAAGTCGCGCTGGTCATGTCCCGGCACCGCCATGATGGCTCCCGTGCCGTAATCCATCAGCACGAAGTTGGCGATGAACAGCGGCAACTGCGCTCCGGTAAAGGGATGGCGCGCGGTGATGCCGGTGTCGAAACCCAGCTTTTCCGCCGTTTCCAGCTCTGCCGCGGTGGTGCCGCCGCGCTTGCACAGCGCAATGAATTCCTGCGCCGTTGCGTCATCTGCCGCCACGGCCTGCGCCACCGGATGATCGGCGGCCACGGCCACGAAGCTGGCGCCGAAGATCGTATCGGGCCGCGTGGTGTAGACAGGCAGCTTGTCGCCGCTGGAAAGGTCGAAGGAAAATTCCAGGCCTTGCGATTTGCCGATCCAGTTTTCCTGCATCAGCCGCACCTTCTGCGGCCAGTCCTCCAGCGTGTCGAGGCCCGCCAGCAGGTCTTCGGCAAAGTCGGTGATCTTGAGGAACCACTGGTTCAGCTTGCGCTTCTCAACTTCCGCGCCCGAACGCCAGCCCTTGCCGTCGATCACCTGCTCGTTGGCCAGCACGGTCATGTCGACAGGGTCCCAGTTGACCTCGCTTTCCTTGCGATAGACGAGGCCGTTCTCGAACAGGTCGATAAACAGGGCCTGCTCGTGGCCATAATATTCCGCATCGCAGGTGGCGAATTCGCGGGACCAGTCCAGCGCGAAGCCAAGCTGTTTCAGCTGGCCCTTCATCGTCTCGATATTGGCGTAGGTCCAGCCGCCGGGATGCACGCCCTTTTCCATGGCCGCATTTTCTGCCGGCATGCCGAAAGCATCCCATCCCATCGGGTGCAGCACCTCGCGCCCGCGCATCGCGTGATAGCGCGCCAGCACGTCGCCCATCGTGTAATTGCGCACGTGGCCGATGTGGATGCGTCCGCTGGGATAGGGGAACATCTCCAGCACGTAGGTCTTGGGCTTGTCGCTGGCGCTGTCGGCCTCGAAGCACTTGGCCTCGTCCCACGCAGCTTGCCAGCGTCCGTCGGCGATGGACGGATCGAATCGTTCACCAGTCATGGATTAGCCCCCTAAGGCGGATTAGCCGATGGCGGAACGCCTGAGATCGCGTGCCTTGGTGAGGATGATGTTTTCCAGGCGCTGCACCGTTGCGGCCTGCACCGGCGCTTCTACCCATGTGCCGCCCTGCAGCACCTGGCGGCTGGCGGCCACGCGCAGGGCATCGGCACGCAGGTTCTGGTCCAGAATGGTGACAGAGACCTTCACCCGTTCACTGGGGTTCTGCGGATCGGCATACCAGTCCGTCACCAGAACGCCGCCTGAACTGTCTGCCTGCGTCAGCGGCATGAAGGACAATGTCTCCAGGCTGGCGCGCCAAAGGTAGGAATTCACCCCGATCGAGGTGACCTGCGCTGCCGCAAGATCGCTGCGCAGACGCTGATCGTCGCCCCCGCCGCAGGCGGCAAGCGCGAAGGTTGCCGTGCCCAGCATGGCGGCACCGGCGATCCGGCGGGAAAAATTACGAACGGAGGGAAAAGCCATCATTGGTCCTGTAAACACGAATACGCGGTTGCCAGCCTCTATAACGGGCATGGCCCCCGCGGCAAGGCGCAGCGTCTAGTTGCCCTTTAAATGCCGCGAATCGCCGTGAACGGGCGCTTAATATGCACGCGCGGGTTCGTGCCGCGCATTCGGGGTCTGTGGATAAGGGGCAACAGTCTGAAAAAAGCCGTTCGGTTGCAAAGCGATGTCTGGAATTTGTCATAACATGCGCTTAGCACGGTAACGCTTGATAACGACTCGGCCCTGGCGGGAACCTGCCAGTTCAGGAAGAGTCCATATCAGCAGGGACATAGAGAGGCATGATGACCAAGAAGCGCACAGGATTGGCAGGAAAGGCGATGCTCGGCGCATCTGCCGTGCTGCTTGCCGTGGCGCTTCCCACTTCGGGCTTCGCCTTCGGCTCCCAGGGCGAATCGGTCGCCAGCGATCTGGCAGAGACGTTTCTTGCCTTCACCCCTGCCGATGCCGATCCCCGGCTTGCGGAGTTCATTGCCAGGCAGCGCGGCGAAGCGCGCATGATGCGCTTCACGCCCGCCGGTGCCGCCGAATCGCCCGCCGCGCGCTCCGTCACGGTTGCCGTCAGGGTCGATCAGCAGACCGCCGATGCGCTGGCTGCCAACAACTCCATCGGCTCCGCCCGTACCGGTGACAGCGCCGCGCGCAGCCTGCGGGTCACGCAGACGCGTTACAATCTCGGTCTTGCGCGTGGCTATTCCAGCTTCGCCCAGCCCGCTGCGCCTGCCACGGCTGCAACGGCAGACCTTTCAAAGAATCTTTCGCGCGCCCGCATCCCCGATCTTTCGGAATTCGCGCCGCGCACCGCCAAGCGTGACGAGCCGAGCCGCTTTGCCGCCCGTATCGAACTGGACGAGGAACGGGGCAAGGCCGGCGTCAGGGACGAGTCCCTGTCCGACCAGATGCTGGATGTCGCAGGCAGCTACAGCCTGACGCGCAACCTCGATATCACCGCGGGCGTCCGTTACGAGCAGGATCGGGACCTGATTCCGGTCCCCGATCTGGATCAGCAGGATAGCCAGGCCGTCTATATCGGAACGCAGTTCCGCTTCTGATCGGGCAGATTTTCGTTGAATTCGCAGACCCCGCTTCGGCGGGGTTTTGTTTTGCGTGGGGGCCATGCTGCCGCTAACGTTGCGCAAAACAACACTTCACGGAGAGTAATGCATGGCACACGTAGCAGTCGTCACTGGTGGAACGCGCGGTATCGGGCGCGCAATTTGCGAGGCACTGAAGGAAGACGGCTTCACCGTGGTGGCCAATTACGGCGGGAATGACGAAAAGGCGCGCGCTTTCTCCGATGAAACCGGCATCCCGGTCTACAAGTTCGACGTCGGCGATCACGAGGGGACCATGGCCGCCTGCAAGAAGATCGCCGAGGAAGTCGGCCCGATCGACGTGGTGGTAAACAACGCCGGCATCACCCGCGACGGTACGCTGCTGAAGATGAGCTACGAGGAGTGGGACGATGTCATGCGCACCAATCTCGGCGGCTGCTTCAACATGGCGAAGGCCACCTTCGAGGGCATGAAAGGCCGCAAGTGGGGCCGCATCATCAACATCGGCTCCATCAACGGCCAGGCCGGGCAATATGGCCAGGTGAACTACGCCGCTGCAAAAAGCGGCATCCATGGCTTCACCAAGGCGCTGGCCCAGGAGGGCGCGCGCTACGGCATCACCGTGAATGCCATCGCGCCCGGCTATATCGATACTGACATGGTGGCCGCCGTGCCGGAGAACGTGCTTGAGAAGATCGTTGCCAAGATCCCCGTCGGCCGCCTTGGCCAGGCCAGCGAGATTGCCCGCGGCGTCAGCTTCCTTGCCAGCGAGCAGGGCGCGTTCGTCACCGGCTCCACCCTGTCGATCAACGGCGGGCAGCACATGTATTGATGCGGATGCGGCGCCTATAGGGAGGCGCTCTACTCGAACTCGTAATCCACGGCGATGAAAGTGCCCTCTTGCTCGACGAGGGTCACTTTCTCGTAGGCGCCTTTGAAATTTTCGAAATCGGTTCTGAAGCGAACGATCCAGCGATCCTGGCTCGAGCCTGAAACGATGTCGATCCGCTGGACTTCGCGTTCAACCGCCCGGCCGAACTCGCTCTGCCGCTCAAGCAATTTCTCCCACCCCGCAGCAGTGCTGTTTCGAGGAGGAGCATCTTCGGCGGCAGCGTCGTCAGAGACGGCCTCTTCACGGTCCACCAGGCCGAGCCATTGCAAGGCCGCTTCTTCCGCATGGTCGAGTTCAGAGGAGAGCGATTGTTCTGCAACAGACCCGGTGCCGTGCGCCGGAATGGCAACATCGGTGCGATCTGTCTGGGAAGGTAGCGCGGTGGCAAGGGCGAGGATCGCTATAGCTGCAAGCATCAGAATTACTCCCGTAGTCCAGGCGCGGCCAATCCGCACCCGTGACGGGCCATGCTCTGCCTCGCCCTGCATGGCGGGCGCTTCCCCCAAATTCTTGTGTCCAGTAAATTGGGGGGCATCGCCCTCCTCTTCCAGCAGCAGGCGCGCGGCTTCCTTGCTGCTGGTGACTCCCAGCTTGCGCCGCGCATTTCGCAGCCGCTCGTTCACCGTGTGGACGGAAAGGCCAAGCGCGCTGGCCATGGACTTGGCATCGTGCCCGTGCAGGATCAGGCGAAGCGGTTCCTTCTCCTTTTCCGTAAGGGATCGATAAGCTGCCGACATCTTTCACCGCCATCCGCGCTGTTACATGCCGGTGGCTTATGCCCTGCACCGCAGGCCATCCACCCCAAAAAAATCGTATGGCCTGCCCCCGGTCCCCTCTATGGGTAAGGGTCATGAGCATGCTGTACCACCCCCCGCGCAAACGTTCGGTAGAGATCGCCGGACACAAGACATCGATCAGTCTCGAGCCCTTGTTCTGGGATATGCTGCAGGAGGCCGCGGGGCGAAAAGACGTGCCGGTCAATGCGCTGGTGGCCGAAATCGATGCCGAACGCATCGAGGCCGAGCATACGCCCGGCCTCGCTACTGCCATCAGATTGTGGCTGGTTGCCGACCTTGGCCAGCGTTGTGACCGGCCAATTGCCGGCCAGTAGGATCGATCAGTAATTGGCGGGCGGATCGCTGGCCGGGAATGTCTCGTCCAGTTCTTCGTCAACCTCGTCCCAGGTATCCTTCTTCGGCTTGTCGGCCATGGAATTGGGTCCGGCGTTGCGGATCTGCTGGTAATTGGATCCACCGGCCTGGTTGTCGGCAAAAGCCTCGTTCCGATCGGTGCGCATGTTCTTGTCGTAATAACGATACCCTGCGTAACCCAGGGCGCCGAGCGCTGCGAGCTTGATAAGCATTGGCATTTCCTTTCCTTTACGTTGCCCAACGCGCGGGAAAGCGGAAAGTTCTGATTTGCCGAACCGGTTGCGCCAGACTGATCGAAAAGCCGGTTGACCGGCGCGGCATGGCGCGACACACCGGAAGGATGACTAAGCACAAACCCATACGCAAAGCCGTTTTCCCCGTTGCCGGGCTAGGCACCCGCTTCCTTCCTGCCACCAAGGCGATTCCCAAGGAATTGCTGCCCATCGTGGACAGCCCGCTGATCCAGTATGCAGTGGACGAGGCGCGAGAGGCGGGGATCGAGCAGATGATCTTCGTCACCGGGCGCGGCAAGACGGCCATCGTCGAGCATTTCGATGTCGCCTACGAGCTGGAAGCCACCATGAACGAGCGCGGCAAGGATTTGGGCGTGCTCGATTCCAGCCGCTTCACGCCGGGTGACATCATCACCGTGCGCCAGCAGGAACCGCTGGGCCTGGGCCACGCGATCTGGTGCGCCCGCGCCATCGTGGGGGACGAGCCCTTCGCCATCCTCCTGCCGGACGAGATGATGGTGGGCAACGCTGACGGTGCGGGCGGCTGCATGAAGCAGATGGTGCAGGCCTATAACGAGGTGGGCGGCAATCTGATTTCCGTGCTGGAAGTGCCGCACGAGGATGTCTCGAGTTACGGCGTGATCGATCCCGGCGAGAGCAACGGCGCGCTTACCGAGGTGAAAGGCCTGGTGGAAAAGCCCGCGGTGGAGGATGCGCCTTCAAACAAGATCGTCTCGGGCCGCTATATCCTGCAGCCCGAAGTGATGCGCACACTGGAAACGCAGGGCAAGGGCGCAGGCGGAGAAATCCAGCTGACCGACGCGATGGCCCGCATGATCGGCAACCAGCCGTTCAACGCCGTCACCTTCGAAGGCCGCCGTTTCGATTGCGGCAGCAAGCTGGGCTTCGTGGAGGCCACGCTGGCGCTGGCGCTGGAGCGTGAAGACATAGGCAAAGAGGTGCGCGCCATGGCAAAACGGCTGCTAGATACCTAGCAGCCGTTCAGCGTTCTTGACGTTGTAGACAGCATGCGCTGCCGCATTGGCCTTATTCGGGGCCGCCGCGTGCAGCTTCCTCGTCATCCGACGTTTCCAGATGCGCCACCATGTAGGGGATGGGATTGACCGGCTCGTTATCCACGCGCACTTCATAGTGAAGGTGCGGGCCGGTGGAGCGGCCGGTGGAGCCGATGTAGCCGATCAGGTCGCCCTTGCGCACCTGCTCGCCATCGCGAACCGTGTAGCTGGAAAGGTGGGCGTAGCGTGTTTCCAGCGCGCCGCCGTGACCGATCTGCACGTAGTTGCCGTAGGAGCCGTAATACTGGGCCATCTCGACCATGCCGTCTGCCGTGGCGTAGACGGGCGTTCCGCGCGGAGCAGCCAGGTCGACACCATTGTGCTGACGGCGCTGGCGCAGGATCGGGTGGTTGCGCATTCCGTATCCGCTGGTGAGCTTCACGCCATCCACCGGCATGCGCGAAGGCACGGCAATGGCGAGGCGCGGTGCGGCGATGATTTCGCCGGTGGCCGTGACGCGGCCGCCATCTTCCAGTTCTTCCCAGCTGGCAAAAAGCTCGTTGAACTCTTCACCATCGCCCAGCGGAGCCGAGACGACGGAAGCGGTATCGATGAGGCCGGTGGCCGGCGCTTCTTCAGCCATTACGGGGGTGGCGACAACGGCCGTGCCCATGGCGAGAATGGTTGCAATCTTGACGAGCATGCGATCCCTCTTTGCTTCGTCAGGCGCTTTCAAACGCCCTCATTTTATTTCGGCAGGCACGCTCGAACAGCGTGCAGTCCGTGAAAATTTTCGAGACCCCCGGAACCCTCCGCCGCCTCGTTGATTATGGGTTATGAGGGGAAAGCTTAACTAAGCAATACTTTCATACAGATCGCGCGATAGACCGGCAGCAAGACGCGCCGAGTCGTTGAACGGTGGCTTCAGTGCCCCGTGAAAATGGCGGTTTACCAGCATTTTCCAATGATTTTTCGGGTCTTTACCGTGGGTGCGGCAAAATGCATCGAAATGTGTTGCGCCTGCGGCGACGTGCCGGATCTCATCGTCAAGGATTCGCTGGAGGATGCGCGCACCCCGCTCGTCCCCCTGCGATTTCACCCTGTTCAGCGTGCCCGGCGTGACGTCCAGCCCCCTTGCTTCCAGCACCATCGGCACGATCGCCAGGCGCGCGCCCGCGTCATGCGCCGTCTCCTCGGCAGAGCGCCACAGCCCGGCGTGCACCGGCAGGTCGCCATAGGTCGCACCCATCGTGGAGAGATGCCGCTGGATGAGGGCAAAATGCATCGCCTCCTCCGCCGCCACGCCCAGGAAATCGGCGATGAAGCCCTCCCCCATTTCCGCTCCGAATCGGCCCACGATATCCAGCGCCAGGTCAATCGCCACGAATTCGATATGCGCCAGGCTGTGCCACAGGGCGATTCGCTTGGTGGCGGAACCGCCCTTGCCGCGCTTCGGCATCCGGCCGGGCGGCAACACCTCCAGCCCATCGGGCCAGCAGGGGTGATCGGGCATGGCGGCGCTGAACCCTGTGGGCAGCTTTCCCCGCCGCCAGTCGCGCACCAGCGCGCGCGTGGCCATCGCCTTGCCGCGCGCATCGCCCGTCAGCAGGGCATCGCGAATCGCTGTGGAAAGGTCCGTCACGCGGAGAAAAGCCTAAAGCGCCTGTGCAGCCTCCAGAACCTCGGCCACGTGGTCCTTCACCTTTACCTTGCGCCAGACGCGCGCGATCCTGCCGTCTGCGTCCACCAAGTAGGTGGTGCGCACCATGCCCATGAAGGTTTTCCCGTACATCTTCTTCTCGGTCCAGATGCCCAGCGCATCGGCAAGGCCGTTGTCCTCGGGATCGGACGCCAGCGGCACGGTAAGGTCGTGCTTGGCAATGAATTTCTCGTGCCGGGCGTAGGGGTCTTTCGACACGCCCAGCAGCGCGGTGCCGGCAGCGGCGAAATCATCCTTCGCGGCGCTGAACTCGATATTCTCGGTGGTGCATCCCGGCGTCATGTCCTTGGGATAGAAGAACACCACCAGTTTCTGTCCGCGAAAGTCGGACGGCTTCACGCTTGTGCCATCGGCCCCTTCCATCGCCACGTCGGGCATCATGTCGCCTTCGCCGGGTAGATTATCGCTCATCATTCTATCTCCAGTGTCTCGCCAAAATGTCTCGCCCATTGCGCGGCGATGCCTTGCCTTGCCGTGGCCAGCGATTGCAACAGCGCCGGGTAGCTTTCCTCCCCGCACGCCTCTGCCAGCACCGCCCGCGTGGCTTCAACGGGTTCCCCGCCATCGGGCGCGAACAGGCGCACGGCGACGAGGTAGCGCGTGATGGCAAGGTGGTGATCGGCATAGTCGGCAGGCAACTGCCCGGCCTCTGCCAGCACGGCGATGGCGCTTTCCATTGCCGGATCGAAAGCGATCCCACAGCGCAATTGCAGGTAGTGAACGAGAAATTCGGAATCGATCAGCCCGCCGCGCATCAGCTTCACATCGAGCGGACCCTGCGGCGGCTTCGCCTTCAACATCTCGCCGCGCATGTGCAGCACGTCTGCCTTCAGCGTATCGGCATCGCGCGTTTCGCAAAGGACATCGCGGATCAGCCCGCCCAGTTTTTCCTGCGCATCGTCGGAGCCGAAGATGGGCCGCGCGCGGGCCAGCGCCATGTGTTCCCACGTCCAGGCCGATTCGCACTGGTATCGCTGGAACGCGGCAAATCCCGTCGCCAGCGGGCCCTGCGCGCCCTGCGGCCGCAATCGCGTGTCGATCTCGTAAAGTGCGCCTTCCGCCGTGGGCACGCTGAGCGCGGCCGTAACCCGCGCGGCGAGGCGATTGTAATAGAGCGCCGTCGACAGCGGGCGGTCCCCATCTGATTCCACGCCCACCTCGCCGGGATCGGTAAAGAGGAAAACGATGTCGAGATCGGATGCATGGGTCAGCGCGCCGCCGCCCAGCCGCCCCAGCCCAAGGATCACCAGCTCGCTGCCCGGGATCTGCCCGTGCTTTGCGCGGAAATCGGCAATCGCGGCGGCAGCGCCCGTGCGCACGGCGGCCTCCGCCACGCGGCACAGCCCCTCTGCAATCTGCAGCGGATCGTGGCGGCATTCCACCATCTGCGCGCCAAGGGCGAAGCGTTCCTCCCCCACCACCTGCCGCAGCCGGTCCAGCCGCGATTCGTAATCGCTTTCCTCGCTCGCCTGCATCCGCTGCGCCAGCTTCTCTATGGGGCCAGGAAGGTCCAGCGCATTGGGATCGATCAACGCGTCCAGCAGCTCCGCGCGCCGCGCCAGCGCATCGGCCAGCGGCCGTGCCAGCGTGAGGATGCGCAGCACGCGGTTGAGCAGGCCGGGACGCTGTTCGAACAGGCGGAACAGGTTGATGGCGGTGGGCAGCCGTTCCAGCAGCGTTTCCCACCGGGTCAGCGCGTGATCGGGATCGGGCGCGGCGGCCAGCGCTTCCAGCAAATCGTCCCTGATCGCATCGAAGGCGATGCGCGCCTCTTCCGAACGCAGCGCCCGCAGCGAACCGCGCCAGTGCTCCACCCGCGATTCGAACCGTTCGCGAAGGTCGGCGGGCACGGCCACGCTGGTGCCGGAGCCTGCATCCTCGTCATCCTCGCCCAGCAGATCGTCGTAGCACGCTGCCACGCGGTCGCAGATCGCGCGCACCTCCTCCACCAGGGCGGCGCCATCGGCCAGCCCGTCCAGCCGCGCGACATTGTCGATCTTTTCGGCAGTGTCGGGCAGGGCGTGGGTCTGCCGGTCGTCCACCATCTGCAACCGGTGTTCTATGGTGCGCAGCCGGTCATAGCTCTCGCCCAGCACGCGCGCATCCTCGTGCCCGATGATCTCCGCCTCGGCCAGCGCATCCAGCGCCGCGCGGGTGCCGCGCTGGCGCAGGGCGCGGTTGCGGCCACCGTAAATCAGTTGGTGCGTCTGGGCGTAGAACTCGATCTCGCGGATACCGCCACGCCCCTTCTTGATATCGAAGCCGGGGCCGACCTCGCGCGTGCCCTTGTAGGCCTCCCGGATGCGCAGCGTCAGGCGGCGCACTTCCTCGATGGCGGTGAAATCCAGGCTGCGACGCCAGACGAAACTGCGGATCTCGTCGAGAAAATCCTGCCCTGCCGCGATGTCGCCCGCGGCAGAGCGGGCGCGGATGAATGCGGCACGCTCCCACGCCAGCGCGCTCGATTCGTAATGCGAGATGGCGGCGTTGAAGCTGATGGCAAGGGGGGAAACCTCGCTGGCGGGGCGCAGCCGCAGGTCCACCCGCAGCACATATCCCTCGCCCGTGTGCTTGCCCAGCATCTCCACCAGCTGGCGCGCGTAACGCTGCGCCGCCTCGCCCGGCTCGTCCCGCTCGCGCCGGGGCAGCCGCTCGGGATCGAACAGCAGGATGGGGTCGATGTCGGAGGAATAGTTGAGCTCACCCGCGCCCTGCTTGCCCAGCGCCAGCGCGGTGAAGCCGGTGGCCCCCGCACCTTCCACCCGGTTTGCCACCACCGCGTGCATCGCCCTGTCCAGCGCGCGGTCGGCAAAGGCGGAAAGCTCGGTGATGACTTTCGCCAGGTCGAACGCGCCCGCCAGATCGCCCACCGCCAGCACCAGCGCGAGGGACAATCGCTCCCTGCGCAGGGCAACGCCGGTGTCGTCAACGCCCTCGCCCTCCGCCTTCGCGCGATCGAGAGCCTCGGTGCCGCGCCCGCTTTCCAGCAGGGCGACCAGTTCCGGGCGGTTTTCCATCGCCCGGCGCAGGAAGGGGGAATGCGCGCGGGCGCGCTCCAGTGCGGATTGCCAGTGTGTTGCAGTCACGTCGCTTGCCATCGCGCCGGTCCTGCCCGTGCGCGCGATGCGCTTCAAGCCTTTCTGATGCTTGCCCCGCGGCGGCGGCGATGCCACACGGGGCGCGAATGATTTCATCCGAAAGGAAATCCATGTTCCGTTTTACAGCGCCGCTCGCCTTCGTCTCGCTGGCAGCCTGCGCCACCGGCGATTACGCCGCCACCGGCACGGCTGCAAATGCGCCCGTCTCGCTGGAAACCGTGCAGGAAAACGTCCGCACATTGTCTTCCGACGCATTCGAGGGCCGCATGCCGGGTACGCCGGGCGGCCAGATGACGGTGGATTACCTGGTCGAGCAGTTCCGCGCTGCGGGCCTGCAGCCGGGCAATGGCGACAGCTTTCTGCAACAGGTGCCGCTGGTGGAGATAACCGGCAGCGACTTTGCCCCGCTGAGTGTGGGCGATCTCAGCTTCGATCATGGAACGGACTGGGTGGGCGTCAGCTATCGCCAGGTGGATGAAACCGTGCTGGACGATAGCGAGCTGGTGTTCGTCGGCTATGGCATCAACGCGCCCGAACGCGGCTGGAACGATTATGCCGGCGTGGACATGACGGGCAAGACCGCGCTGATCCTCGTCAACGATCCCGATTTCGCGTCGGACAGCCTTGAAGGCACCTTCAACGGTCGCGCCATGACCTATTATGGCCGCTGGACCTATAAATACGAGGAAGCCGCGCGGCAGGGCGCCGCGGCCGCACTGATCGTGCACGAGGATTTTGCCGCCAGCTATGGCTGGAACGTGGTGGAATCGAGCTGGAGCGGCCCGCAGGCCTATGCCGATACGGGCGGCGACGGATCGGACCAGACGGCGATGAACGGCTGGGTTTCCAATGCCACCGCCGCCGCGATATTCGATGCCGCCGGACAGGATCTTGCCAGCATGGTGGAGGCTGCCAGCCAGCCCGGTTTCCGCGCGGTTTCGCTGGGAATGCCGGTTTCCACCAGTTTCACCAATTCCTATCGCCGCTATGCCTCCAACAACGTGATCGGCGTGCTGCCGGGATCGCAGCGGCCTGACGAGGTGGTGCTGCACACCGCGCACTGGGATCACCTTGGCCGCTGCACGCCCGACGATACCGGCGACGACATCTGCAATGGCGCGGTAGACAACGCGACCGGCACCGCCGCGCTGGTTGCGCTGGCAGAGGCGCACCGGGATACCGGCGCCACCGATCGCAGCCTGGTGTTCCTGGCTGTGACGGCGGAGGAATCGGGCCTGCTGGGCGCGGAATACTACGCCGCCAACCCGGTCTATCCGCTCAGCCAGACGGTGGGCGGCATCAACATGGATGGCATCGCCGTGCGCGGGGAAACGCGTGACGTGAACGTGCGCGGCGGCGGCAAGAGCGAGCTGGACGATTACCTCGCCACCGCCCTTGCAGCACAGGGCCGCACCGCTTCGCCCGATCCCGCCCCGCAGGCGGGCTATTACTACCGCTCGGACCACTTCCCGATGGTGAAGCGTGGCGTGCCGATGTTCTACGTGAAGTCGGGCCTCGACCTGGTGGACGGCGGCACGCAGCGAGGCGAGGCGCTGGAAGCGGAATACCGCGCCAACGCCTATCACGGCCCGAACGACGAATATGACGAGAACTGGAACTGGTCCGGCCTGATGCAGGACCTGGACCTCTACTTCCGCCTCGCCCGCGCGCTGGGGAACACCGCCGACTGGCCGGAATGGAACGAGGGCGACGAATTTCGTGCGGTGCGCCAGCAAAGCTGCGCTGCTTCTGCCGGAGGTTGCTGAGGCCATGGGTTTCATGATGCCCGCCGAATGGGCGCCGCAGGACTGGATCTGGATCGGCTTTCCCGCCCATGGCGACCTGTGGGAGGAGAACCTTCTTCCCGCGCAGGAGCAGATGGCCGCCTTCGCCAATGCCGTGGCCGAAACCGGCCAGCAGGTGCGGCTGGTGGTGCGCGATGCCGCTGCCGAGATGCGGGCAAAGGATCTCGTTTCCGGCGCGGTGACGTTCGAACGGCATCCCTATGGCGATATCTGGATCCGCGACACCGGCCCGCTGACGGTGGCTAACGGTGATGGAGAGCGCCGCGCGCAGGGCTTCGGCTTCAACGGATGGGGCGGGAAATACCTGCTGGAAGGCGATCTGGAAACCGGCCCGTCCCTCGCCGACGCAGGCGGCCTGCCCTATTCGCGCGCCGACTGGATCCTGGAAGGCGGCGCGGTGGAAAGCGACGGCGCGGGGCTGGTCGTCACCACGCAGCAATGCCTGCTCAATCCCAATCGCAACCCTTCCCTCTCGCGTGAGGAGATCTGGAGCAATCTCCAGCGCGACCTGGGTTTCCAGCGTATCCTGTGGCTGGGCGACGGGTTGGCGGGCGATCACACCGATGGCCACGTGGACAATCTTGCCCGCATGGTGGCAGAAAACACCATCGCCATTCCGCGCGCCAGCACGCCAGACGATCCGAACGCCGCCGTCTATGACGACGCCCGCCAGCGCGCCCGCGATTTCGGGCTGGCGGTGCGGGACATACCCTCCCCCGGCTGGATGGGAGAAGGCGACGAGGCGGAGCCTGCCAGCTACATGAACTTTGCCATCTGCAACGACATGGTGGTGGTGCCCACCTATGGCAGCGCACATGACGAGGAGGCCGTGGCCGCAATCGGCGATCTCTTCCCCGGCCGCGCGGCGGTGGGCTTGCGCGCCGATGCGGTACTGACGGGCGGCGGCAGTTTCCACTGCGCCAGTTGCCACGTTCCCCGCACGCAGGCTTCACAGGGGTGATTTTAACGTTTTGTTAGGTAATTGGCCGGTACAATCGCGCCCATGGCCAGAACAATTGCCTTCACCCGTCAAACGCTTGCCGATCCGATGGATCTGCTGCGCGGCATCATCGTGTCCGGCTGCGGGCTGGCCCTGATCTTCGCCTAATGCTGGCAGGCTGATCTGCCAGCGGATCAGTGCACCGTGATGGCCACCACGCTGGTGAGCACCCTGCGCATGAAATCAACCTGCCCGCGCGCGCCCGTCTTGGCGTAGATCTTCTTTGAATAATTGCGCGCCGTCTCGATCGTCAGCCCGTGCTTCTCGGCAGCATCGGCGATGGAAATGCCCTGCGCGATGGACCATGCAAAGCGCGCCTCGCTCTGCGTCAGCTTGAACACGTCGATCAATTGCTGGCAGCGATCAGCCGAGGAACTCTGGTCGCCGCGGAAATAGACGACGGCCACCGCCTTGCCGCCCAGCGACAGCGACGTGACCCTGACGGGCGAGACGAGGATGTCGATCCACGGGTCCTGGCTGAGGTTCACCGCACGCGGCCTTGCATCGGGATTCTCGGCGAAGGATTTCACCAGCTTAGTCAATTCGCGGTCGATGGCGGGGGAGGACGGGACCAACCGCCCGTACGGCCCCTGTTTCAGGGTAGCAGTGCGGCTGAGAAAGCGCTCCGCCTGCTCGTCCATGTCCACGACGTGGCAATTGCGGTCGATCGCCATCCAGCCAAAATCGATATGGCTGAAAGCGCCGGCAGTCATCGATGCGCGCGCCTTCTCCTGCTCCAGCCGGGCGAGCACGCGCAGGGCCACGCGCAGGTGCGGCAGTAGCGCGGTCAGCAGCGCGCTGACGGACGGCGCGATCTCCTCGGTGGAAGACAGGACGATCCAGGCGTTCAACCCGCTGGGATCGCCCAGCCGCACCGATCGCATGTGCCGCAGGTCCAGCGGATACAGCACTTCTTCCGCGAAACTGCGTTGGCTTTCCCCGCCGTGCTCCAGCAATTCTTGCAGGCTGTATACCCGCCCTTCGCGCATGGAACGGCTCTGCAACGGGCCGGAACCGCTGGCATTCCCGCCAAAGAACTTTTGCAGGCGCGGCGCTGGATCGCGCGATCCGGCGGAAAGCTGGATGGCCGAGGTGCTTTCGGGCGCGTGGACCAGCAGGCTGGCGATCTCGCAATCGGTCACATCCCTCAGCCGGCTGAGGAACGTGTCCCACATGGGCATCTCGAACATCCCCTCGTGAAGGGGGACAAGCAATTCTGTTTCACCAAGATTGGGTACGCGCATGGCTACTTCGTCTATACCTCCCATTTGGGAAGTCAAAGCCTGGTAGTTTCCCGTATGCAGCACAGGCGAGAAACACAAAGGCCCGCCAATGACTGCAACCCTCACCCATCTCCAGCGCCTCGAAGCGGAGGCGATCCATATCATCCGCGAAGTGGCGGCAGAGGCGGAGAAGCCCGTCATGCTGTATTCCGTGGGGAAGGACAGCGCGGTGATGCTGCATCTTGCCAAGAAGGCGTTCTACCCTTCGCCCCCGCCTTTCCCGCTGCTGCATGTCGACACGACATGGAAGTTCAAGGCGATGTACGACTTGCGCGAAAAGGCCGCGAAGGATGCGGGCATGGAGCTGCTGGTCTATCAGAACCCTGAAGCGAAAGAGCGCGGCATCAACCCGTTCGATCACGGCCCGCTGCACACCGACATGTGGAAGACGGAAGGGCTGAAGCAGGCACTGAACCATTACGGCTTCGATGCGGCCTTCGGCGGCGCCCGGCGCGACGAGGAGAAGAGCCGCGCGAAGGAGCGCGTCTTCTCCTTCCGCACGGCCAGCCACGGCTGGGATCCCAAGAACCAGCGGCCCGAATTGTGGAACCAGTACAACACCAAGAAGAAGAAGGGCGAGAGCATCCGCGTCTTCCCCATCTCCAACTGGACCGAGCTGGACGTGTGGCAATACATCCAGCTGGAAGAGATCGAGATCGTCCCTCTCTATTTCTCCGCGCCGCGCCCCACCTTCATCTATGAAGGCGGCCTGTTCATGGCTGACGATATCGACCGGTTGCAGGAGGTGATGGGCGAACTGCCGGAGATCACGACCCGCTCCGTCCGCTTCCGCACATTGGGCTGTTTCCCGCTGACAGGCGCTGTCGAGAGCGAGGCATCCACCCTTTCCGAAGTGATCCAGGAAACCCTGCTCACCACCACCAGTGAGCGGCAGGGCCGCGTGATCGACAAGGATGCCGGCGGCGCCGGCATGGAGAAGAAGAAGCAGGAGGGTTATTTCTGATGACCGAGCAGACCAGCGATTCCGTCTACCGGACAGACGCCCTCATTGCAGAGGATATCGACAGCTACCTCGAAACCCACCAGCACAAGACCATGCTGCGCTTCATCACTTGCGGCAGCGTGGACGATGGCAAAAGCACGCTGATCGGGCGGCTGCTGTATGATTCCAAGATGATCTTCGAGGACCAGCTCGAAGCCCTCAGCAACGACAGCAAGAAGGTGGGCACGCAGGGGCAGGAGATCGATTTCGCCCTGCTGGTGGATGGCCTTGCCGCAGAACGCGAACAGGGCATCACAATCGATGTGGCCTATCGCTTCTTCAATACAGAAAAGCGCAAGTTCATCGTCGCCGATTGCCCCGGCCACGAGCAATACACCCGCAACATGGTGACCGGCGCCTCCACCGCAGACCTTGCCGTGATACTGGTGGATGCGCGCAAGGGCGTGCTGGTGCAGACGCGCCGCCATTCCTACCTGTGCCACCTCATCGGCATCAAGAATATCGTGCTGGCCGTGAACAAGATGGACCTGGTGGATTACAGCCAGGAAACCTTCGACACAATCGTGGCCGATTATGCCGCCTTTGCCGAGGAAATCGGCATCGAGAGTTTCACCGCCATGCCCATCAGCGGCTTCAAGGGCGACAACATCACGACTGCCCCCAGCGAAAACACGCCGTGGTATGACGGGCCGAGCCTCGTCGAGCACCTGGAAAGCGTGGAAGTGCTGTCGGACGTTGCGGCGGACAAGCCGTTCCGCATGCCGGTGCAATGGGTAAACCGTCCCAACCTCGATTTCCGGGGCTTTTCCGGCCTGATCGCCAGCGGCCAGGTGCGCGTTGGCGACGCTGTACGGGCGCTGCCATCGGGAAAGACCAGCACGGTGAAGAGCATCGTCACCTTCGATGGCGAGCTGGACGAGGCGCAGGCCGGCCAGTCCATCACCATCACGTTGGAAGACGAAATCGATTGCTCACGCGGGGATGTGCTGTGCGTGGCGGACGATCCTGCCGAAACCGCCGACCAGTTCGAGGCAACGCTGGTCTGGCTGAACGACGAGGACCTGAGCGTCGGGCGCGGCTACTGGCTGAAGCTGGGTACGCAGACCGTCTCTGCCACGGTGCAGCATCCCAAGTATCGCGTCGACGTGAACACCATGGACGAACTGGCCGCCAAGACGCTGTCGCTGAACGACATCGGCGTGGCGGAAGTGTATTCGGACAAGCCGCTGGTGTTCGAACCCTATGCCGAGAACCGCACGATGGGCGGCTTCATCCTGATCGACAAGATCACCAATGCCACCGTTGCCGCAGGGATGCTGAATTTCAGCCTGCGCCGCAGCCAGAACGTGCATTGGCAGGCAACCGATATCACCCGCGAACACCACGCGCAGATGAAGAACCAGACACCGCGCGTCCTGTGGTTCACCGGTCTCTCCGGCTCCGGCAAATCCACCATCGCCAACGAGGTGGAGAAGAGGCTGGCGCTGATGAACCGCCATACCTTCCTGCTGGACGGCGACAATGTGCGCCACGGCCTGAACAAGGATCTCGGCTTTACCGAGGCCGACCGGATCGAGAATATCCGGCGCGTGGGCGAGGTGGCTCGCCTGATGACCGATGCCGGGCTGATCGTGCTTACCGCCTTCATCAGCCCCTTCCGCGCAGAGCGGCAGATGGTGCGATCCATGCTGGAGGATCACGAATTCATCGAGGTGTTCGTGGACACCCCGCTGGAAGTGGCGGAACAGCGCGACGTGAAGGGCCTCTACAAGAAGGCGCGATCGGGACAGCTGAAGAACTTCACCGGTATCGACAGCCCCTACGAGGCGCCCAGGGCCCCGGAGATCACCGTCAACACGGTGGAGATGACGCCGGAAGAAGCCGCCGATCATATCATCCAGCAGATCCTGCCGCTGAAGTGAGTATTGCCCCGATGACCGCTGCCATGACAGACGCCGAACTCGCCGCCCATCTCGCTGAATGCGCGGGCCGAATCCTCCTCGAAGTGCGTGCCTCCGGCATGTTCGAGGGCAAGGCACTGGGCAAGGCAGGGGACGAGACCGCAAACCAGTTCCTGGTTCACGCCATTCGCGCCCAGCGCCCCGAAGACGGCTTGCTGTCGGAAGAAAGCAAGGACACGCCCGAGCGGCTGGACAAGGACCGCGTCTGGATCATCGATCCGGTGGATGGCACGCGCGAATATGGCGAGGAACGCAGCGACTGGGCTGTCCATGTTGCCCTGGCGGTTGGCGGAAAGCCGGAGATCGGCGCCGTGGCGCTGCCCGGCCTCGATACCGTGCTGCGCACCGACAAGCCCGTTGCCGTGCCCGAGGCTGCGTCGAAGCCGCGTCTGGTCGTCAGCCGTACGCGCCCCGCTGCCGAAGCCGTGGCCGTGGCCGAGCAGATCGGGGGCGAACTGGTCGGCATGGGCAGCGCCGGTGCCAAGGCCATGGCCGTGGTGCGCGGCGAGGCGGAGATCTATCTTCATTCGGGCGGCCAGTACGAATGGGATAGCTGCGCCCCTGCCGCCGTCGCGGCTGCGCATGGCCTGCATTGCTCCCGCATCGACGGCTCCCCGCTCGTCTACAACCAGCGCGATACCTACATGCCCGATCTGCTGATCTGCCGCCCCGAATGGACGGAGCGCGTGCTGGCCCAGGTGAAGGACCTGGCCGGGGCCTGACCTTTGCTGGGGGGCATTGATCTTGGCTATTCCGTTGCGGGCGCTTTTGTCAGCTTTCTGGTAGGCCTTACGGGTGTGGGCGGCGGATCGCTGATGGCGCCGATCCTGATCCTGCTGTTCGGAATTAACCCCGCAGTCGCGGTAGGCACGGATCTGTGGTTTGCCGCGATCACGAAAGCGGTAGGCGGAGGCGTGCATCACCGCCTCGGTTCGGTCGACTGGAAGCTTGTCCGCCGGCTGGCGCTGGGCAGCCTGCCCATGGCCGTGCTGACCTTGCTGTGGCTGTGGCTGATGCAGGATGGGCGACTGCAGAGCGACCTGCTGCTGCAACTGCTGGGCGGAGCCCTGCTGCTCACATCCATCCTCATGCTGTTGAAGCCTCGTATCCAGCCTTCCCTGCGCCAGTTGAAAGGCAGGATGGGGCCGGGCATGCGCAAGAACCAGTTGCTGCTGACAGTGGCTGGTGGCGGGGTCATCGGCGCGCTGGTGACGCTCACCTCCGTCGGGGCGGGCGCGCTGGTGGCGGTACTGCTGGCGATATTGTATCCGCTCCGCCTGAGCACAAAGTCCATCGTCGGCACCGACATCATGCACGCCGTGCCGCTGACGCTGGTGGCGGCGACGGGGCACAGCTTTCTGGGCAACACCGATAGCTGGCTGCTCGCCAGCCTGCTGATCGGCTCCATCCCCGGCATCATCGTGGGCTCGCTGGTTGGCGGGCGGGTAAACGAGAAGCTCGTGCGCTATGCCCTGGCAGCAATGCTGGCGATCTCCGCCATCAAGATGATCTTCAGCTAGGGGTGCAGCGGGCCGCCGGCCCGCTAGACCAGCTTCACCAGTGCCGCGCCTGCCGCCGCTGCCAGCACCACACCTACGAAAATGCGCCACGCCGTGTCGCCAACCTTGCCAAAGGCGAGGGAGCCCAGCCAGTTGCCCAGCATCACCAGCGGGAACAGCGCGAGGCCGAGGATAACGATACGCCAGGTCAACACGCCGATTGCCGCGCCCGAACCTATGCCCGCCATCGCGGCCACGCCAAAGATGCCGATCATGCTCGCCTTGGCCGTGGTGCGCGATATGTCGCGGCCTACGTAATAGGGCACCACCGGGGGGCCGGGCATGGCGGCAAAGCCTGTCAGCAGGCCGGCGGAAACGCCGGTCAGCCCCGTGGTCAGCGGACCGGGAAGATGCGCGCCGCGTCGCGGCAGCAGCACCGCGACGAAAGCCGAAAGGGCCACCAGCGCGATCAGCAGGCGGGCAAGTGCGGGCGGTGTAGCATCCAGCAGCATAAGGCCCGGCAATGTGGCCAGCAGCACCAGCACGCTGATGGTGAGGGCCGAACGCTCTGCCTCCCGCAACACGTAGCGAATTTCGGTCAGTGCCAGCAGCCCGGCCATGATGTTCAGCGCCAGCACCGCCTCCACCGGAGTGATCGCCAGCGCCAGGATCGGCACAAGCAGGATGCCGAAGCCGAATCCCGTCAGCCCGCGAATGAAGGCAGCGCCCAGCGTGGCGATGGCCGCCACCGCGATCTGCAGCGCGCTGAAACCGGCGAGAAATTCCAAGGTCTAGCCGCGCAGGTCGGGCGGCGTGGCTTCCTCGCGGAGAAGCGCAATCGCGTCCTCGAGGGAGAGGAACTTCTGCTCCTTCTCGCCCAGCGTGCGCATGGCGACGGTGCCTTCCTCCGCCTCGCGCTTGCCCACCACCAGCATGTGCGGAACCTTGGCCAGCGAATGTTCGCGCACCTTGTAGTTGATCTTCTCGTTGCGAAGATCGCTGTCCACGCGAATGCCCGCGGCCTTCAGTTTCGCGGCAACCTCCCCGGCGTAACCGTCAGCGTCGGAGACGATGGTGGCCACCACGGCCTGCACCGGTGCCAGCCACACCGGCAGGCGGCCTGCGAAATGCTCGATCAGGATGCCGATGAAGCGTTCGTAGGAACCGAAGATCGCACGGTGCAGCATGACCGGGCGGTGCTTTTCGCCATCCTCGCCGATATAGGTCGCATCGAGGCGTTCGGGCAGCACGCGGTCGCCCTGGATCGTGCCCACCTGCCAGGTGCGCCCGATGGCGTCCGTCAGGTGCCATTCCAGCTTGGGCGCGTAGAATGCGCCTTCACCGGGCAGTTCTTCCCAGCCATATTCCTCGTTCATCATGCCGGCCTCGGCCACGGCGTCGCGCAGTTCCTGCTCCGCCTTGTCCCAGTCGGCATCGCTGCCGAACCGCTGTTCGGGTCGCAAGGCCAGCTTGATCGAGTAGGTGAAGCCGAAATCACCGTAGACCGCGTCGGCCAGTTCGATGAAGGAGCGGACCTCTTCCACCACCTGCTTCTCGGTGCAGAAGATATGGGCATCGTCCTGCGTGAACTGGCGCACGCGCATCAACCCGTGCAGCGCGCCATGCGGCTCGTTACGGTGGCAGCAGCCCATTTCGCCCAGCCGGATCGGCAGATCGCGGTATGACGTGATGCCCTGCTTGAACACCAGCACATGCGCCGGGCAGTTCATCGGCTTGATCGCCATCCAGTCCGCGTCCTTCGCCACGCTGGGGGCGGCAATGCCGCTGTCCTCGTCCACCTCCGGCACGATATCGGGCACGGCGAACATGTTCTGCGCGTACTTGCCCCAGTGGCCGCTCTGCTCCCACTGGCGCACGTCCATCACCTGCGGCGTCTTGATCTCGCGATATTCCGCCCCGTCCATCTTGCGGCGCATGTAGGCTTCCAGCTCGCGCCAGATGCGATAGCCGTTGGGATGCCAGAACACGCTTCCGTGCGCCTCTTCCTGAAGATGGAACAGGTCCATCTCGCGGCCCAGCTTGCGATGGTCGCGCTTGGCGGCTTCCTCCAGTTTCGTAAGGTGGGCATTGAGCTGCTTCTTGTTCAGCCAGCCGGTGCCGTAGATGCGGGTCAGCTGCGCATTCTTCTGGTCGCCGCGCCAGTATGCCCCGGCGACGCGCATCAGCTTGAACGCTTGCGGGTCCAGCCTGCCGGTGCTGGGCAGGTGCGGGCCGCGGCACATGTCCAGCCACGCACCGTCCGAATTGGGCTCTCCCGACCAGTAGACCGTTAGTTCCTCGTCCTCTGGCAGTTCCTTCGCCCACTCGGCCTTGAAGGTTTCGCCCTCGGCTTCCCACTTGGCGATCAGCTGCTCGCGACTCCACGCCTCGCGCACCAGCGGCTTGTCCGCCTTGATGATCTCGCGCATCCGCTCCTCGATCTGGGGCAGGTCGTCCATGGAGAAGGGGGCGCGGTTATCGGGCGCTTTCACGTCGTAATAGAAGCCATCGTCCGTTGCCGGGCCGAAGGTGATCTGCGTGCCCGGCCACAGCGATTGTACGGCCTCTGCCAGCACGTGGGCATAATCGTGGCGCGCCAGTTCCAGCGCGTCTTCCTCGTCGCGCGCCGTGATGAGTTCCAGGTCGCTGTCGCAATCGAAGGGACGGTTGAGGTCGCGCACCTCGCCGTTCACGCGCGCGGCAAGCGCGGCCTTGGCAAGGCCGGGGCCGATGGCGGCAGCAACATCGCCGGGCGTGCTGCCCGCCTCCATCGCGCGCTTCGAGCCATCGGGGAGGCTGATCTGGACTAGTTCGGTCATGCTTCAAAAACTTCCATGGAATATCGGGGAGAGCCTATGCCTCTTGCGGCGCTGACTAGGCAAGTGCGCGCTAAGCGCAAGCCTTTCGCACAAGGGTGAGATCTTCGGGTGTCATGTCGTCCGCCTTGCCAGCCAGATGCAGCTCCACGTAATGCGCCAGGGCGCGTGCGTCCTCCAGCGCATTGTGCGGCGTGCGGCTGGCCAGCGCGGTGTCGAAGCCGGGCAGGTTCAGCAACAGGCAGGCGTATTGCAGCGGATCGTTGCGCCTGCCGTGATCGCGCAGCAGCATGGTGTTGAAATGCACGAGGTCTTCCGGCCAATCCGCGATGAACACATGCGGGCCTTTATCCCGGCGCAGGAATTTCTGCATCGCCTTCACCGCTGCAATCCGTTCGACCGGGTTCTTGCCGAAATGCGGCACGACGTGTTCCTTTACCCACGGCACGACAAGTTCGTGCGCGTGGAGCACCTCGTAGAAATGCTCCCCGTCCTGCCGCACCAGCGCGATGCTGAGCAGCTGGCCGCCGGTGCCGTTGAACTCTGTATCGATGTAGTAGCGCATTGCGTCACGTCCTCGCGCCAGGCGATCGTCTTGACGGTTCCGGGAAGCTGGCGCGTGCCACCCGAAACCGGGTGGCGGGGTCAGTGACTAGGCCACGACCATCCGCCCCCAGTTGCCCGAGGTAGTGGTAGTTGTGGTGATGGTTTTCTGCCGTGCCATGCCTGCCGACATAGTGCGCCTTTCCTGCAAAGTCACTAATCTTGCCCCCGCGCCCCTCTTGGCGATGCGCGCCGGGCTCGCCATGTACCGGGTGTAATGACCCAGATGCTTGAAATCGGCGGCCAGCAGGTCGCCTATCGCCACACCGCGGGCCAGGGCCCGGCCGTCGTGTTCCTGCCCGGCTACATGTCCGACATGGCAGGCGGCAAGGCCACGGCGGTGTTCGACTGGTGCCGGGAAAACGGGCGCGAATGCCTGCTGCTGGATTATTCGGGCTGCGGGGAAAGCGGCGGCGATTTTGCCGATGGCACGCTGTCGCGCTGGCGAGACGAGGTTGTCGCGCTGATCGACACGCAGGTGATGGCTCGGAAAGTCGTCGTCGTCGGATCCTCGATGGGCGGCTGGCTGATGCTGCTGGTGGGGCTGGCGCTGGGCGAACGGCTGCACGCGCTTGCCGGCATCGCCGCCGCGCCGGATTTCTCCGACTGGGGTTTCGACGAGGATCAGAAAGCGCAGCTTCGCGCCGGAGAGACGATCTTCGAGGAAAATCACTACGGCTACGATCCCACGCCGACCCATGCGAAGTTCTGGCACGACGCGCAGGATAACCGCCTGCTGGACGGCGAAATCGCGATTCCTGCGCCGGTGCGGTTGCTGCACGGGCAGGAAGATAACGATGTGCCGCCCGAAACATCGCTGCGGCTGGCCCGCGCCCTTTCGGGTGACGATGTGCATGTCACGCTGGTGAAAGGCGGAGACCACCGCCTGTCGCGCCCCGGTGATATCGCCTTGCTGCTGCGCACCCTGCAAACACTGGTGGAGACCCCGCAATGACCGATCTATCCGTTCTCGACCTGGTTCCCGTGCGCGAAGGCAGCGGCGTTTCCGAGGCGATTGCCGAGGCCGGGAAGCTGGCAGTGGTTGCAGAAGAAGCAGGTTACAGGCGCTTCTGGGTGGCGGAGCACCACGCCAGCGAAGGCATCGCGGGCGGCCCCACCGCCATCGTGCTGAGCCATATCGGCCACGTTACCGGCAAGATCCGCATCGGCGCGGGCGGTATCATGCTGCCCAACCACAATCCTTTCGTGATCGCCGAACAGTTCGGCGCGCTGGATGCACTGTTTCCCGGCCGGATAGACCTTGGCCTTGGCCGCGCGCCTGGTTCTGCCCCCATCATCGGGCAGGCTTTACGCAAGGACTTGCGCAGCGCCTCCGAATATTTCCCGCAGGATGTTGTGGAACTGCGCGCGCTGTTTACCGGCGATGTGGATCTGCCCATCACCGCCACGCCGGGGCGCGGCGCAAAGGTGGAGATGTGGATGCTGGGCTCCAGCCTGTTCGGCGCGCAACTGGCCGCGCGGCTGGGCCTGCCCTATGCCTTTGCCAGCCATTTCGCGCCCACCCATCTGCACGAAGCGCTGCGCATCTACCGGCAGGATTTCCGCCCGTCCGAAGCCTTGGAAAAGCCGCACGTGATGGCAGCGATGAGCGTGATGTGCGCCGAAACCGATGCAGAGGCGCAATTGCTGGCCAGCAGCCAGGAACAGGCCTTCGTCCGCCTGCGCAGCGGCGATCCGGGCAAGCTGCCGCCGCCGCTGCCCGATTACCGCGCCACGCTGCCGCCGCAGGCGCGCGCCATGCTGGAAGGCATGGATGTGGCGCGCGCCGTCGGCTCTCCTGCCACGGTGCGCGAATCCATCGGGCGCTTCGTGGACAAGACCCAGGCCGACGAGATCATCGTGTCGGGCGCAACGCACGACCCGGCGGCACGGCAGGAATCGCTGCGCCTGACGATGGACGCGCTGAACGCCTGACGCGCCCCCACCTCGCCTGAACAAGTTACCGATGTAACAATTTGCTGGCGCCCGATCATGCTGGGGGATAAAGGCGCACGGGAACTTCCGGCAGGGGACTTCGCTGGAAGAGGTGTCGCGGCCACTCCACTGGGTCGCCGCGCTAGAGGAGACGAGCAGACATGGCGAAATCTGGCAGCACGCCCGCGGCTTTCAAGGATCTTACCAAGGAAGAGCGGGGCTTTGCCGCCGTGCTGCAAGACCGGATCAGCGATTCCCTGCTGCCCGGTGAAAAGCTGCTGGACGGAGAGCGGCTGGACGAAGCCGCCGCCTTCATCGTGGAAGCCGCCCGCACGCGCGAGGATGGCAAGCCCGCGATCCTGATCCGTTCGGAAGCGGACGGGCGCCGCTACATGCGCATCGCCATCATCAACAAGGACATGCCTTTCCTCGTCGATTCCATCGCTGCGGCCATGGCCGCGCGCGGCCTTGCCATCGATGTTCTCGTCCACCCGATCCTGCCCGTGCGCCGCCGCGAGGATGCGCTGGTGGATGTGCCGGAGGGTGACGCCACCGGTGAGAAGAAGGAAAGCTGGGTCTATATCGAGACCGCGCGCGTCGATGCAAAGGAGCGGCGCGAGCTGGAGGCCGAGCTGCGCGCCGCCATTCTGGACGTGCGCGCCACCGTGGCCGATTGGCCGAAGATGCGTGATGCGCTCGCCAGCGATGCCGATCGCCTGCCCGATGCCGAAGGCGCTGCCCTGCTGCGCTGGCTGGCGGGCGGAATGCTGACGCAGCTTGGCCATGTTACCCGCACGCGCGATGGCAAGCAGACCGACCAGTTCGGTATCTGCCGCCGCTCCACCCCCGATCTTCTGGCGGACGATGCGTTCGACAAGGCTTTTGCCTGGTTCGATGGTGACAAGAGCCACCAGGGCCGCGCGCCGCTGATCATCAAGGCCAATCGCCTGTCCAAGGTCCACCGCCGCGTGCCGCTGGACCTGTTCATCGTGCCGCTGATGGAAAAGGGCCGGGTCGAGGCACTCAGCGTCCATGCCGGTATCTGGACGAGCGCGGCACTGGTCGCCTCCCCCGACAGCGTGCCGGTGCTGCGCCAGCAGTTGAAGATCATCATGGACCGGCTGGATTTCGAGCCCGGCAGCCACGATTACAAATCGCTCGTCCACGCTCTCACCGCGCTGCCGCACGATGTGATCATCAGTTTTTCCGATGACGACATCACCCGCGTTGCCACCGCGATGATGGGGCTGGCCGATCGCCCGCGCCCGCGCGCCACGCTGGTCACCGCGCCGCTGGGCCGCCACGTGTTCGGCTTCGTGTGGCTGCCGCGCGACATGCTCTCCACCTCCGTGCGCCTGCAGGTGCAGGACATGCTGGAAAAGCAGACGGGTGCCACCACGCTCGACTGGAGCCTGATGGTGGAAGGCGGCAATCTGGCCCTGCTGCGCTACGTCATGGATTTCCGCGGCAAGCAAAGCCACGTGGATGTCGAGGCGGTGGATCACGCACTGGGCGAAATGCTGCGTGGATGGCAGGACGCGGTGGAAGACGCGCTGGCCACGAACGAGGAGCCAAGCCGCGCGGCAGCCCTTGCCGTGCGCTATGCCGAGAGCTTCCCCGCTTTTTATCGCAACGCCTACAGCCCCGCCGAAGCCGCCATGGACATCGCACGCCTGCGGCAACTGGCCGCCCATGCGGACGAGGTGGAGCGCGGCCGCGACGTGCGCCTCTATCACTCTCCCGCCGACGAAGACGATAGCCTGCGCCTGAAGGTGTATCAGCACCACGGCTCCCTGCCGCTGTCCGACGCCGTGCCCGCGCTGGAGAACTTCGGCTTCCGCGTGCTTTCCGAAATTCCTTCCCCGCTGCAGGGCGAAGACGCCGGCACCATCCACGATTTCACCCTCGGCCTGCCGACAGGCGTGATGCACGACGAATTGCTGGCGCGCTCCGGCGACATAGAGGTCGCCATTTCCAGCGTCCTGAACGCCCGCGCGGAAGACGACGTGTTCAATCGGCTGGTGGTGGTATCGGGCCTTCTGGCCAAGGAGGCCGACTGGCTGCGCGCCTTCTATCGCTATTTGCGCCAGGCCAATATCGCCTTCACCATCTACACCGTGGTGGATGCGCTGGCAGCCGCGCCCAAGGTGACGCGCGCCCTGATCGATCTTTTCACTGCGCTGCACGATCCCGCCGCCAAGGGCGATCGCGATGCGATCACCACCGCGCTGGACGACGAGATCCGCGCCGGTCTTGGCGAAGTGACCGCGATCAATGACGATCGCATCCTGCGCCTTTACTGGAGCACGCTGCGCGCAATCCTGCGCACCAACGCCTTTGCCCCTTCTGCGGAAGATGCGCTGGCCTTCAAGTTCGATTCGTCGCTGGTGCCGGGCCTGCCCAAGCCCGTGCCGTGGCGCGAGATCTTCGTCTATTCGCGCCGGGTGGAAGGCGTGCACCTGCGCGCTGGCCCCGTGGCGCGTGGCGGCATCCGCTGGTCGGACCGGCGCGACGATTTCCGCACCGAAGTGCTGGGCCTGATGAAGGCGCAGAAGGTGAAGAACGCCGTGATCGTTCCCACTGGCGCGAAGGGCGGCTTCTATCCCAAGCGCCTGCCAAACCCGGCTGTTGACCGCGATGCGTGGTTCACGGAAGGCAAGGAAAGCTACAAGCTCTACATTCGCACCCTCCTTTCCATCACGGACGATTACGAGGGCGACACGGTGGTGCATCCGCAGGACGTGGTGATCCACGATGGCGACGATCCGTATTTCGTGGTGGCCGCCGACAAGGGCACGGCCACTTTCTCCGACACCGCCAATGCCATCGCGATGGAGCAGGATTTCTGGCTGGGCGACGCCTTCGCCAGCGGTGGCTCCAACGGGTATGATCACAAGGAAATGGGCATCACCGCGCGCGGCGCGTGGATTTCTGTGCAGCGCCACTTCCTGGAAATGGGCGTGGACGTGCAGAGCGACCCCGTGCGCGTGGTGGGCTGCGGCGACATGTCGGGCGACGTGTTCGGCAACGGCATGCTGCTGTCCAAGTCCATCAAGCTGATCGCCGCTTTCGACCACCGGCATATCTTCATCGATCCCGATCCCGATCCGGCCGCCAGCTTCAAGGAGCGCAAGCGCCTGTTCGGCCTGCCGCGTTCGAGCTGGGAAGATTATGACGAGAAACTGATCTCGCGCGGCGGCGGCGTTTTTGCGCGCACGATGAAGCGTATCGAGCTTTCGAAAGCGGCCATGGCCGCGCTGGGACTGGACGAGGAAGACATCAAGGAAGGCGGGATCGATCCCGACAGCCTGATTGCCGCCATTCTCAAAAGCCCGAACGACCTCATCTGGTTCGGCGGGATCGGCACTTATGTAAAATCGTCGGACGAGAGCCATGCCGAAGTTGGCGACCCCGCGAACGACGGGCTGCGCGTCAACGGCGAAGACCTGCGCGCCAAGGTTATCGGCGAAGGTGCGAACCTTGGCGTGACCCAGGCGGGCCGCGTGGAATTCGCGCTGAACGGCGGGCGCATCAACACCGATTTCATCGACAACTCGGCGGGCGTCGACTGTTCCGATAACGAGGTGAACATCAAGATCGCGCTGGCAGCAGCGCGGCAGGCCGGCAGGCTCTCGGAAGAGCGGCGCAATGCCCTGCTGAAGGACATGACCGAGGAAGTGGCCGCGCTGGTGCTGGAAGACAATCGCCTGCAGGCCCTTGCGCTTTCCATCGCCGAGCAGGGCGGCAGCCGCACGGTGGGCGCGCAGGCGCGCCTGATCGAAACGCTGGAGGAACTGGGCGGGCTGGACCGCGACAACGAAGGCCTTGGCGATGCCGAGGATCTGAAGCGCCGCGCCGGAGACGAGCGCGGGCTGACGCGGCCCGAGCTTGCCGTGCTGCTGTCCCATTCCAAGCTGGTGCTGCAGGACGCGGTAGAGGCCAGCCCGTTGGCGAGCGACGATGCTGCCGATCCGCTGGTGCTGGGTGATTTCCCGCCGCAGATGCAGGAGAATTTCCGCACCCAGGTGCTGGACCATCGCCTGCGCAACGAGATCGTGGGAACGGTGGTGGCCAATCGCACCGTCAATCGCATGGGCATGCTGCACCCCTTCGAGCTTGCCGAGGAAGAGGGCGTGGGGCTGGACACGATTGGCCGCGGTTTCGTGGCGGCCAGCAAGCTGCTGGGCATGGAAGAGATCTGGGACGCGCTGGACACCGCCAAGATGCCCGAAAGCGCGCGCCTGATGCTGTTCGATCAGGCGGCGCTGGCACTTCGCGGCCATATCGCAGACCTGCTGCGCGCGGGCGGCGGCACCATTTCGCCCTCGCAATTGTGCGAGGAAATCGGCGATACCGTGCACGATCTGACCGAGAAGGTGGACAACCTCCTGGGTGACGAGGCACGGGCACATGTGGAAGGCATCGCCTCGCGCATGGTAGAAAAGGGCGCGCCTGAAAAGCTGGCCGAGATCGTTGCCCGCCTGTTTGCCATCGACGGTGCAATCGGCATCGCGCGCCTTGCCAGCGAAACGGGCGTGGAGACAACCGAACTTGCCAATGCGTTCATCAGGCTCGGCACCTTGCTGGGCATCGACTGGGCGCAGTCGCGCGCTGCCATCATGTCGCCATCGGACCCGTGGGAGCGTTTGCTGGTGGCGGGCCTCGCTCGCGATTTCCAGGCGATGCGGTTCGAATTCCTGCGTGGGCTTTCTCGCAAGCGAGGCAAGTCCGCGCCCGATCCCATGGCCGCGATCAACGAATGGGCGGAGGCGAACGAGGCCCCGGTGCATCAATTCCGCCGCATGATCGCCCGCGCGCAGGGCGCAACGCCCGTGGCACCGGCCATGCTTGCGCAAATCGCCAGCCAGGCGCGCAACCTGCTGCAGGGCTGACGCCCCGTGGCAGGGCGCTGCTCTTGACGCGTCAGGTGTTTGTGTCCCATCGAGCGGGGCATGAACCAATATGACGTAGTGATCGTAGGCTCGGGGCATGGCGGCGCGCAGGCGGGTATTGCCCTCAGGCAGAACGGGTTCGAAGGTTCGATCCAGATTATCGGACGCGATCCCAAGCCGCCCTACGAACGCCCGCCTCTGTCCAAGGAATACCTGGCGGGGGAGAAGCCGTTCGAGCGGATCATGATCCGCCCGCTGCAATTCTGGGCGGACAAGGATATCGGCCTGACGCTAGGCGAAACCGTTTCGCGAATCGATCCGCAAGCAAGGGAAGTGCAGCTCGCTTCCGGCGAACGCGTGGGATACGGCCGACTGATATGGTCCGCCGGCGGTGATGCCCGCCGCCTGTCCTGCCCCGGCTCTCACCTCGACGGCGTTCATGCCGTGCGCGATCAGCGCGATGTGGAACGCCTGATGGAAGACCTTGAAGGCGGGGCAAAGAAGTTTGTTGTGATCGGCGGCGGCTATATCGGACTGGAGGCAGCAGCCGTGCTGCGCAAGCTGGGCTGCGAAGTCACGCTGCTGGAAACGATGGACCGCGTGCTTTCACGCGTGGCGGGCGAAGACCTTTCCACCTTCTTTGCCGAGGAACACCGCCGCCACGGTGTGGATGTGCGGCTGGGCTGCTCGATCGAGCGGCTGGAGGGCGAGGAGCGCGTGACCGGCGTGACCCTGGCGGATGGCGAGACAATCGCCTGTGACGCGGTGGTGGCCGGCATCGGCATCGTGCCTTCTGTCGGCCCGCTGATCGCGGCAGGCGCGGCCGGCGCGAACGGGGTGGACGTAAGCGACATCTGCCATACCAGCCTGGAGAAGGTGTATGCCATCGGCGACTGCGCGGCGCATGCCAATCGCTACGCCAACGGGGCCGTGGTCAGGCTGGAAAGCGTGCAGAACGCGCACGACATGGCCACCACCGTGGCCAAGGCGATCTGCGGCGATCCCCAGCCATACGACGCGATGCCATGGTTCTGGTCCAACCAGTACGATCTGAAATTGCAGACTGCCGGTCTCAGCATGGATCACGATACCACCGTGCTGCGCGGTGATCCTGCCGAACGCAGCTTCTCCGTCATCTACCTGCGCGACGGGGTGGTGATCGCGGTGGACGCGGTGAACCGCACGAAGGATTACGTGCAGGGCGGCAGGCTGGTGAAACGGCAGGCGGAGGTCGATCCCGAAACATTGATGGACACCGAAATCCCGCTCAAGGAGATGGGCTGAGCTTTTCCAGCGCCCATCGCGCTGCCTCTGCCACCACCGGATCGGCATCCTGCTGCAACGCCTCCACCTGCGGGCGGAGCGTGGGCTTGCCACTGTTGCCCGCCGCGATCAGGCAATTGCGCACGAAGCGATTGCGTCCCACGCGCTTTATGGGAGAGCCGGAGAACTTCGCCCGGAACGCGGCATCGTCCAGCGCCAGCAATTCGCCGAGATCGGGATCGGCGAGATCCTCGCGCGGGGCCAGCTTTGTATGGCGTGCGGCGGTGTCGGCAAACTTGTTCCACGGGCACACCGCCAAGCAATCGTCGCAGCCATAGATGCGATTGCCGATGGCTTCGCGAAATTCCTCAGGGATCGGGCCCTTGTGCTCTATCGTAAGATAGGAGATGCAGCGCCGCGCATCTAACCTGTATGGTGCAGGAAAAGCATTGGTGGGGCATGCATCCTGACAGGCCCGGCACGATCCGCAGCGATCATCATGCGCGCCGTCCGGTTCCAGCGCCAATGTCGTGTAGATAGCGCCGAGGAACAGCCAGCTGCCGTGTTCGCGGCTGACCAGATTGGTGTGCTTGCCCTGCCAGCCGATGCCAGAGGCCTCTCCCAATGGCTTTTCCATTACCGGCGCGGTGTCGACGAAGACCTTCAGCTGCGTTTCGGGCCGCTGTTCCACCAGCCAGCGCGCCAGCGCCTTCAGCGCCTTTTTTACCACATCGTGATAGTCGCGTCCCTGCGCGTAGACGGAGATCGCCGCTTCCCGGTCCACCACGCCCGGCTCCCGCGGGTTGCGATCCGGGGCATAACTCATGCCCAGCGCGATCACGCTGCCTGCCTCCGGCCACATGCTTTGCGGCCCCTGCCGCACATCGGCGCGGTCTGCCATCCAGCCCATGTCACCGTGATATCCGGCATCCAGCCACTCGCGCAGCCGCTCTGCCCGCAGCGGATCGTCTTGCGCAGGGGCGATGCCCACCGCCACGAAGCCCAGCTCGCGCGCCTTCGCCTTCAGCGCATTCTCAAGGGAAGGGGTTGTAGCGGTTTTAACCATAAAGCGAGTTACCATCGTTCATTCCTCGGCATTAGCTGATAGACCATGGACATGGCGACCAATTTGGATCCTTCTCCCCCACCGGCCCGGGAAGCGGACATTGTCCGCAAACCGGCGATCGAGGCGCGCGGCCTCGTAAAACGGTTCGACGGCACACTGGCGGTGGACGGGGTGGATATCTGCGTGCCCGAGGGTGCGATCTACGGCATCCTGGGCCCCAATGGCGCGGGCAAGACAACCACGCTGCGCATGTTGCTGGGCATCATCGATCCCGATGAAGGCAGCCGGCGGGTGCTGGGTGCCGACAATCCGCAGCACGTTGCCCGCCGCATCGGATACCTGCCGGAGGAGCGCGGCCTTTACCCTTCCATGAAGGCTTACGAGGCGATCGGTTTCATGGGCGCATTGCGCGGCCTGCCGCTGGACGAGGGGCGAAAGCGTGGCAGGGCGCTGATGGAGGAGCACGGCCTGGGCCACGCGGTGGACAGGCAGATCCGCCAGCTATCGAAAGGCATGGCGCAAACCGTGCAATTGCTGGGCACGCTGGTGCACGAGCCGAAGCTGGTGGTGTTCGACGAGCCTTTCAGCGGCCTCGACGCGATCAACCAGGGCAAGCTGGAAGGCCTGATCCGCGGCCTTGCCGACAAGGGGACAACGGTGATCTTCTCCACCCATGTCATCGCCCATGCCGAAAGGCTGTGCGAAAGCATCGCCATCATCGCAGGCGGCAAGGTGCCCTATGCCGGCAGCGTGGAAGAGGCGCGCGACCGTATTCCAGCACAAGTGCGGCTGGAAACCCGCAATGCCGAAGGGCCATGGCGCGCCGCGCTGCCCGGCGATGCACGGCGCAACGGTGCGTTCTGGGACTTTGCCCTGCCCGAATCGGGTGTGGAGCCATTGCTGAAGGCGCTGGTGGAAGGGGAGGCAGGCATCCAGTCGCTCTCCATCGAGCGGGCCGGACTGCACGATGCCTTCGTCGCCATCGCCGGTGAAGCCGCCGCGCGCGACATGGTGACGCAGGCCGCAGGAGATGAGGCATGAGCGTGGACCGGAGCGGCAGGCTTTCCATGTGGCGCGCCGCCTTCGTGGTGGCGCGGCGCGATTTCACCGCCATCCTGTTCAGCCGTGCGTTCATCTTCTTCCTGCTTGGCCCGCTCTTCCCCGTGCTGGTGATGGGACTGGCGGGCGGCGTGGGCGCGCAGGTGCAATCAGAGGCTTCCACCGCCGATGTGGGCATCGCGATGGAAGCCGCCGATACCGATGCCATGCTGGAGGCGCGACGGGAAATGCGGGAGCTTATCGGCCCCTCCGTGCCCCGCATGGTTGAGCTTGAGCGCCTGTCTCCCGGCGAGGATTTCGACGCCGTCACCTATCTCGAGGAACGCGAAGGCAGCCTTGCCGCCATCGTGACGGGAACCCCGCAGAATCCCACGCTCACCGCCACGGCCAATCGCCTCGGCCGATGGGAAGGGATGGTGGCGCTGGTGGCCGCCCATGCCGCCGATCCCGGCGCGCAGACCTATCCTGCCGTCAGCACCACGCTGGTGGAAACCAGTGGGGCGTCCGAAAATTCCGGCCGCCTGCGCACCGCCCAGGGCGGGCAATTGCTGCTCTTCTTGCTGATCATGCTGCTGGCCAGCATGGTGCTGTCCAACCTGGTGGAAGAGAAAGGCAACAAGATCATCGAAGTCCTGGCCGCCGCCATTCCCATGGATGCGGTATTCCTGGGCAAGCTGTTCGCCATGCTCGGCATATCGGTGGTGGGCATCGCGCTGTGGGGCTCTGCCGGTTTCGCGCTGCTTACAGCGGCGGGCATATCGCTGTCGGATTATGCCAATCCCGGCGTGGGCTGGCCGATGTTCTTCCTGTTGTTCGCCGCTTATTTCGCCATGGGATACCTGCTGCTGGGGTCCATCTTCCTGGCCGTGGGATCGCTGGCGGCGACCGTGCGCGAGGTGCAGACGCTGTCCATGCCTGCCACCATGTTCCAGATACTGGTGTTCTTCTTCGCCAGCCTGGCGGTGACGGATCGCGGCGGATGGATCGAATACACGGCCATCATCTTCCCGCTTTCCTCGCCTTTTGCGATGGTGGCCCGCGCGGCGATGGACGATTCGCTATGGCCGCATGTGCTGGCATTGGCATGGCAGGGTCTGTGCGTGGCGGTGTTCGTGAAGGCGGGCGCCAGCCTTTTCCGCAAGCGAGTGATGAAATCCGGCCCCCGCGCGCCCGGCAGGAAACGCCCGCTGGCAAAGCTGCTGGGAGCCGTGTTCAGGAACGGTTCGACTCCACCTGCATAGAATATACGTCATGACAAAACTTACGACCAACCGCCGCTCCGCCCTCGCCTGGCTTGGTGCCGGGGCATCCGTGCCGGTGCTGGCCGCCTGCGGCGGCAGCGAGGCACGCGCACAAAGCTATCCCGTCTCCTATAGCGAGGCCGAATGGCGCCAGCGCCTCAGCGCGCAGGAGTTCCGCATTCTGCGACAGGCAGGCACCGAACGCGCTTTTTCCTCGCCTCTGGACGATGAAAAGCGCCGCGGCACATATCATTGCGCCGGCTGCGGAAACCGCGTTTTCTCCAGCGCGCACAAGTATGACAGCGGCACCGGCTGGCCCAGCTTCTGGCGCGCGATCGACGATGGGGCCGTGGGATACACCACGGACTACAAGATCGGCTATCCGCGTACCGAGGAACATTGCGCCGATTGCGGCGGCCATCTGGGCCACCGTTTCAACGACGGACCGCAGCCGACCGGGCACCGCCACTGCATCAACGGCGTGGCGCTGGATTTCCGCCCCGCCTGATACGCGCCGATCAGCGAATCACGCGGTAGACCCGCAGGGGAGAATCGCTGTCAGACGGAACCGGCGCCAGCCAATCGGGCGGTGTCTCGGACAATAGCGCATTGGTGAAGTTATCGGGCGATGCCGTGCCATACAGCGCCACGTCCGATGCCGCGCCGCATATCGCCACGTAATCCGCATCATGACTTGCGATCATACGCCGCGCATCGCTCACCTCTCCGGTGAGTGCATTCAGAACGTCTGCCATGGGCTGCTGATTACGATGATAGCTGGCGGCCACGATCGTATGATCGCTCTGCCCCAGAATGGCAGGCCCCGCATCCAGTGGCGCGAAAACCTTGCCCTGCGGCAGGCGCGACAGTGCAGCGTAAGTGCAGGTACCCGCCTCTCGCATGGCCAGTACGTCGGGCGACATGGTTTCGGCAGGAAAGTGTCTGTCCAGCGGCTTGGCAAAGGCGCTGGCGAACAGCGGCGTCGTCAATCCGATGGCGGCCAGCGTTGCCAGCACGCGCGGCACGGGCGCTGCGATGGCCCGCGCGCGTGGCAGGAAATGGGCCAGCAACAACGCTGCGAACGGGATGGCCAGCAGTTGCGCCACCACCCCTTCGCGCATCACCAGCAGCGAGTATCCGCCCGCCGCCAGCGCCAACAGGCAGAGCAGCGTGAACGGCAGAGCGCGGCCGTGGTGGAACATTCCGCTGCGATGCGCCTGCCACCAGCCGGCAGCGATAATCGCCACGGTCCACACCAGCATCAGCGCCACGGAAACGGGCTGGCGCCACACCGGAAGCCCCTCGGCAATCGCGCCGTGCCACCAGGTCTGCAGCACGGGATCGAGCTGCGCCATGGGATTGGTGGCGCATTGCCCCAGCAGCGCCATGGCCAGTTGCAGGCACACCAGCCCCATCGCCGCCAGCGCCACGAAGCGGCCCTGCACCCTTTCCTGCCACGGCATGAAGGGAATGATGGCCGCGATCATGGCGGCGGCGGTGAACGTCAGCATGTGACCCGGCAGCAATATGTCGCAAAATGCAGTATCCACAGGGCCGCGCGTCGCATGGCTGAAGAGCCACGCACTCGCGGCCAGCGCGCCCAGGAACCACGGCAAGAGCGCGCGCTCGCCAAACCCGTAGCGCAGGCCGTAAAGGCCCGCGATCACCGCCACCAGCGGCAGCCCTTCAAGCGAAATCGCGATCCATGCCGCCGCGCACACGCCGCACGCCACAGCGCTGCGGCGGGTATCGCGGATCAGCAGCGCCGCGCACACCAGCGCCAGCACCGCCTGCGGGGCGTGGTGATCGATACGCAGCGGTGCAAAATTGCCCGGCAACAGCGGAAACAGCGGCAGGATCACCAGTCCGAACGCAATAGCGATGGCGGAAAAACCAAGCCGCAGCATGATGGCGCGCAAGGCAAAGAGCGCGGGCAGTAACCAGATCAGTGGAACCAGCGCCAGCGCCGCGCGCTCGCCCAGCAACCACGCCAGCGCCGCCAGTGGCAGATCCACCAGGCGCGACCAGTGCATGGAAAATCCCTCGGGCGGGTTCATTCGGTATTGGGTGACATCCCAGGTGGCCTGCCCATCCAGCCATGCGCGCACCTGCAACAGGCGGGTCCAGTCGTCCGGGCCGACAGGCTCCCAACCCAGCAAGGGCTGAATCGCCAGGCGCACCGCGCACCATGCCAGCCAGGCAGCCAGCACCGCCCACGGCGTGCGCACGAAACCGCGCCAGTCGAGCCCCCGAACATCCATCGGGTGAAATCCTATCGGAAAACGACGCGGCTGCGTAGAAGCCATGTGGCCGTAAAGCTGACGGCAATCGCCAGCACCTTTGCAAGGCGCGGATCGAAGCCGCTGGCATCGCCTGCCCACACGATGGCGGTGGTCAGCGCCAGCCCCACTAGCGCAGAGACGACGAACAGCGCCTTCTGACGCGTGCGGGCAGCGCCGCGCTGCGCCACGTTGCCGATGAACACCGCGCGGCTGCTCATCAGCCAGTGTGCCGCAATGCCGAGGCAGTATCCCACCGCCGATGCGCCCGCGGCCCACATGCCCAGCGACAGCAGGGCAAGGAACGCGCCCACATCCACCGCCAGCGCACCAATGCTGGCAAGCAGGTAGCGCACGAGGCGAAGATCGGCGAAGCGGGCAATCATTGCCGGCATGCGTCAGGCAGCCTTGCGGCCATCGTCGGCAACGCGGCCCGGCACATCGCGCACGGATGCCAGCGCCGCCGCCTGGTCTGCCGACACCGGCTTGCGGCTTTCGGGCAGCGCCTTTTCGGCACCCTCGTCACCCGCTTCGTGATATTCGGCGTCCTCGTTGACGCACCAGGTATCGTATACCCGCTCTCCGGCGAGGATGTTCTCCACCGTCAGCATCGCTGTCATCATGGCGTGATCCTGGTTGTTGTAGCGGTGCATGCCATTGCGACCGACAAGGTGCAGGCCAGGGTATTTCGCTTCCAGTTCGCGGCGCATCGCAGCGACATTGTCGGCATAATCCTCGTCATAGACGGGGTAGGCCTTTTCCTGCCGCACCACTGCGCCGCCCACGACCTTGGCCGGATCGACCAGCCCGAGGATGTCCATTTCCTTCTTCGCCAGTTCGACGAGATCGGCATCGTCCATCGACCACAATCCGTCGCCCTCGAAGCAGAAATATTCCAGCCCCACGCAGGCAACTTCACTGTCCGGCACCATCTCGGGCGACCAGCTGCGAAAGTTCTGCACGCGGCCCACCTTCACCTTGGAATCGTGGATGTAGATCCAGTTGTCGGGAAACAGGTCCTCGCTCCTGATCATCAGGGCGACCGTCAGGAAATCGCGGTATTTCAGATTGCTGGCTTCCAGCGTCGTCTCGGGCAACGGGTGGATGCGCGCGGCCAGCTGGCGCATTGGGGCAGAACTGATCGCGTCCTTCGCGCGGATCACCACCTTGCCGCCATCCTTGCCGCTGGCCGTCATCCGCCAACCGCCATCGGGGTCTGCGGCAAGCTGTTCCAGCGCATGACCCATGATTATCTGCCCCTTGCCGGTGGCGATGATCTTGTCGCGCGCGGCTTCCCACATCATGCCGGGGCCAAGGCGCGGATAGCGGAAGGTTTCCAGCAGGGTCTTGGCTTGCTTTCCACTGCCGTCGTTCAGCTTGTTGAGGCCCAGCGAACGCTTCAGCCCGTCCACCACCGCGCTCCATAGCGAAAGACCCTTGATGCGCTGGGCGGCCCAGTCGGCGCTCATCTCGTTACAGGGCATGCCCCACACCTTCTCGGTGTAGGTCTTGAAGAAGATGGAATAGAGCTTCTTGCCGAACTGGTTGCTGGTCCAGTCCTCGAAACTGCGGATGTCCTTCGCGGGAAAGGCACGGGCCTTCAGATAGCTCAGCATGCACAGGCTGGAGCGCCAGACGCCCAGATTGCGCAGCGCCTCGAATGCGCGCAGCGGATAGGAGTAGAACTTGCCCTCGTAATAGATGCGGCTCATGCGCGGGCGCTGGATGAAATCGTCGGGCAGGATCTCGTTCCACAGGTCCACCACCTGCTGGCTTTTCGAAAAGAAGCGGTGGCCGCCGATATCGAAGCGATAGCCTTCGTGCTCCACCGTGCGGCTTATGCCGCCGACATAAGTTGCATCCTTCTCGACGATCGCGACCGACTTGCCCTGCTTCGTCAGCAGGTATCCCGCCGTCAACCCGGCTGGCCCTGCACCGATAATCGCCACATCCACGGTGATCTCGCCAGCAGTGCCTTCGTTCAATTCGCGCATGAATGCCCCCGATTGTTCGTCCTGACCGGGAGTGAAGGAAAATGGTTATGGGATGGTTAATTCACTGCCTGGCGAAACCGCGCCCGCTCCGCCTCAGACCTGTCGGAGCCCATCGGAAAACGGCTGCAGCATGTGGGCGATGCGGGCAAAGTCCCCGTACTGGTAGGTATCCTCGAAGATCAGGCCGCAGGTGCCATCCCGCCGCCAGCGCACCTTCGCCTCCGTTTCGGGCAGGCCTTCGGCGCTGATCGTCACGCGCCCGTCGATGGCAAAGCGGCAGGAGCAACTGATCTTCGCGCCCTGCTGGGAAATATCGGTGATCTCGACCTGCTCCACCATGCCTTCCCGCGTGGTGACCTCGGCGGCAACGCTGACATTCAGCCGGATCGCGCGCTTGTTGAACCGGCTGGGGCTCTGGATCATGCGTTCGATATCGGCGGCATTGGCGAAACGGAAACCGGCGCGCTCCTCCTCCTGCCACACCAGTTCCACCTGGTGGCGATCGCCGTTCTGCAATTCCACCTCCATCGCGCCGTGAACGGGCAGCGGGTGGAAGATGCGGACGCTTATTCCCGATTCCGAAACATCGCGGATCACGCACAGGTATTCGCCGGCCCGCGTCACCAGCTTGGCCGCGCGGATCAGCAGGGTAAAGCGTTGCGCGTCGCGCTGATCGGGCATGTCAGCGGAAACATGATTCGGAGCAAGGGGGGCTCCGGCGCAATGCAAGGCGTTGGGCATACGAGTCTCCAATAAAGGGAAACTGGATGATGCGACCCAATTCCCTAATGACAGTCCCTTGATATACTTCGCTTTCCTTTTCCGATTTATCAGCCGCGTGTATGTAATTTTACTGCCAAGCTTGGTTAACCGTCGCCAACTCCCGGTGCGGGATGCAGGTCGATTTGCGACTGGGAAATGCTTGGTGCGGGCGGCGGGACTCGAACCCGCACGTCTCAAAGGACAGGGGATTTTAAGTCCCCGGCGTCTACCATTCCGCCACGCCCGCTTGTCTGTGCTGCCTAGCCGCCTCCACCCCTGCTTGCCAATTGGCTCTTGCGTTTCACCCCCCAAACAGCGCACGTTAACGCCCGTTAGGGAGAGGCGCCGGATAAATGAGCGCAGCGGAGTTCGATTTTCTAGTCATCGGTGCCGGTTCGTCCGGCGCTGCCGTGGCTGCGCGTCTTGGCGAGGATGCCGGGTCCACCGTCTGCGTGCTGGAGGCTGGCGGGCCTGACACTCATCCTTTCATCCACGTGCCCAGCTTCGTGGCCGCTGCCATCGGGCGCGAAGAAACCAACTGGCGTTTTGCCACCGTGCCGCAGGCAGGGATGGCTGGGCGCGAGATACCCGTGCCGCGCGGACGGGTGATCGGCGGATCGGGCGCGATCAACGGCATGGTGTATTTCCGCGGCCACCCCACCGATTACGACGACTGGGCCGACGCCGGTTGCACGGGCTGGTCCTACCGCGAGGTACTGCCCTATTTCACCCGGACGGAGCATAACGAGGATTACGAGGAGAGCGTGTTTCATGGGCGCGGCGGCCCCATCAACGTCAAGCTGGTGGAGAACCCCAATGCCCTGAACTACGCCTTCATGGATGCGCTGGATGCCCTGCAATTTCCGGCCTGTCCCGATTTCAACGGGCCGGACCCCGAAGGTTACGGCAGGCGACAGGGCCTGATCCGCGACGGTCGGCGCGAAAGCACCGCGACAGGCATGCTGAAGCCTGCCCTGGCACGCGGCAATATCCACGTGCAGACCGATGCAAGGGTGGCCCGCATCATCGTGGAGGATGGCCGCGCCGCTGGCGTAGAGCTGGCGAACGGCAGCGTGATCCGCGCCCGCCGCGAAGTGGTGCTGAGTGCGGGCACGGTGCAGACACCGCAGATCCTGATGCTATCCGGTATCGGCCCGGCCGATCATCTGGCGCAGCACGGCATAGAGGTGGTGCAGGCGCTGGAAGGCGTGGGCGGCAATTACCAGGATCACGTGGCCAGCCCCATGCACATGGAGACGGATGACACCACCAGCTACGGCATCAGCTGGAAGGTGCTGCCGCGCGATATCTTCTACGGCCTGCAATACCTGTTCACGCGAAAGGGGCCGCTGGCGGGCAATGTGTTCGAGAGCGTGGCTTTCCTGCGCACCGATCCATCGCTGGAAAAGCCGGACGTGCAGTTCGTGTTCCAGCCGGCAAAGCGCCTGACCAATCCCAGGGTGCCGTTCCCGCTGGGCCACGGCTATGCCATCAGCCCGGTGGCACTTTATCCCAAGAGCCGGGGCACGGTGCGGCTGGGCTCTTCCGATCCGGCCGCCAATCCCGTGATCGATCCGCACCTGCTGGAACATCCCGACGATATCCAGCCGTTGATCCGCGCGCTAAAAATCTCCCGCGAGGCCTTCGCCAGCCAGCCCTTTGCGCGATACCACGGCGAGGAAATCGCGCCGGGGCCGCAGGTGGAAAGCGACAGCGAACTCGACGCGTATATCCGCGAAACGGGCTACACCGTGCATCACCCGGTGGGCACCTGTCGCATGGGCGATCATGAAGATGCGCACACGGTGGTGGATCCGCAGTTGCGGGTGAAGGGGATCGCGGGACTGCGCGTGGCGGATGCCAGCGTGATGCCATCTGTCATCGGCGGCAACACCAATGCGCCTTGCGTGATGATCGCCGAGCGCTGCGCCGATTTCATTCTCGGCAAGCCGCAGATGGAAGCTGCAAACCTGCCGCCGGAAAGCGTGGCGCGCTACAAATAGGGAGAGGGCCGATGGCACGCGAGCATATCAGGAGCTGGCAGGTGGGCGATGTGACAATCAGCCGCATCGTGGAGATCTGGGATTTCCAGGACGATATTCACATGGCCATGCCCGATGCCACGTCGGACGAGGTGAAGGCGATGGACTGGCTGCACCCGCATTACGCCACGCCGGAAGGGCAGATGCGGATGAACTTCCAGGGCATCGTGCTGCAAACGCCCACGCGCAATATCGTGGTGGATACCTGCATCGGTGCCGGGCGGGAGCGCGAGTATGACGTGTTCACCGACCTGCCGGAGGGATTTCTGGAAGATCTCGCCACGCTTGGCGTCTCGCGTGAGAGCGTGGACACGGTTTTCTGCACCCACCTGCATTTCGACCATGTCGGCTGGAACGCCTACAGGGATCCCCAAACAGGCACGTTCAAGCCCACCTTTCCCAATGCCCGGTACCTTTTCGGCAAAACCGAATACGCCGCGTGGCAGAACGATCTGCGCCGGGACGGGCATCACGACGATCGGCACCTGATCGAGAGCGTGGACCCGATCGTTGAGGCAGGCCTCGTCGACTTCATCGATACCGACCACCAGATCGCGCCCGGCATCCGCGCGCAGCCCAGCCACGGCCACACGCCCGGTCACATCCACGTAATGATAGAAAGCCAGGGGGAGAGCGCCGTCATCACCGGCGATCTGATGCATCACCCGATGCAATGCGCCATGCCGCACCGCCACGCCACTTTCGACATGGACCGGGAGGCTGGCAGCCGGACCCGGCAGGCCTTCGTAAAGGAACACACCGACACCGGCACGCTGGTGGTGGGCATGCATTTCAGCGAGCCGACGGCGGGCCATTTCGTCACCGGCAGCAATGGAGAGGTCTGGTTCCGCGGGCTGGGAATCCCTGCCATCCAGGCCCACGGCTGACCCGTGAGCGCGCTCGTCACCGCCATCCAGGCCATTCGCTATGCCCGGCACGAGCGGAATGCAGGGGGGAATTTCACCGCTCCGGTGGACGATCATGACCTGCCGATGCCGCTCGACTATTTCGTGTGGGCAATCCACCGCGAGGGCCATCCGCCAATGATCGTTGACACCGGTTTCGGCGCAGCGGCAGCGGCGGCGCGCGGGCGGGAGATCACGCGGCCCATTCGCAAGAGCCTGCGCGATGCAGGGATAGACAGGCTGGGCGTGACGGACGTGATCCTCACCCATTTGCATTACGATCACGCTGGCGGGCTGGAGGACTTTCCCAATGCCCGTTTCCACATCCAGGATGCGGAGCTGGCCTTTGCCACCAGCCGCCATGTCTGCAACGCGTCCACTCGCGCGCCTTTCGATGGGGAACCCGTGGCCGAGCTGGTGCGCAGGCTCTACGCCGGTCAGGTGGTGTTTCACGATGGCGACGAGGAGTTTGCACCCGGCATCGCGCTACGCCTTGCCCATGGCCACACCGCCGGTTTGCAGGTGGTGGTGTGCGACACGGCGCGCGGGGCCGTGGTGCTGGCCAGCGATGCGGCGCACCTCTACGCCAATATCACGCGCAAACTGCCTTTTCCCATCTTCGTTGACGAGGCCGACTACGCCCGTGCGCAGGCCCGCGCGCTGGACCTTGCGGGCGGATCGCTGGATCACCTGATCCCCGGCCATGATCCGCTGGTGCTGGCCTGCTTCCCCACCGAAAACGATATTGCGCGGGTCGATCTTGCCCCGCACACCCCTGTTGCGGAGATGCTGTGAACATGATCGTCGGCTTTCTTGGTCTTGGCCGGATGGGCGGCCCGATGGCCGCCCGCCTCGCCGGGAAATGCGATAACCTGCTGGTGCACGACATGGCGGATGAAGCCGTCGCCGCGCTGGTGGCCGAGGGTACGCAGGCCGCAGGCAGCGCGGCCGCGCTGGGGCGGCAGTGCGACGTGGTGTTCACCAGCCTGCCCACACCGCAGATCGTGGAGGAAGCGGTGCTGGGGAAGGGCGGCGTGATGGCGCAAGGCCGCCCACGCATCCTGTGCGATCTTTCCACCAGCGGCCCGCAGCTGGCCGCACGGCTGGCGCAGGAACTGCCCGATGTCGCCTGCCTCGATGCGCCCGTATCAGGCGGCATCGCCGGGGCGAAAGCGGGCACCATCTCCATCATGGTGGGCGGGCTGGGGTCTGCCTTCGAGGAAATCCGCACCCTGCTGGATGCGATGGGAAAGCCGACGCACATGGGGGAGACACCGGGCGCGGGCCAGACGATGAAGCTGGTGAACAATCTGCTGGGCGCTGTCGCCATCGGGGTGACGGCGGAGGGGATGGCCTTCGGCATCAAGCAGGGTCTGGACCCGGCGCGCATGATCGAGGTGCTGAACCAGTCCACCGGCATCAATTCCGCCACGAGGGACAAGTGGCCGCGCGCCGTGCTGCCGCGCACTTTCGACTTCGGCTTCGCCGCCGCTCTCAGCCTGAAGGATACCCGGCTGCTGCTGGACGAGGCCGAAGCTGCGGAAGTGCCGCTGCCAATGGGAAAGATCGTTGCGGACTACCTTGAGCGTACGCTGGAGCGGGAAGGCAGGGACGCGGATTTCACCGCGATTGCCAAGGTGGTGGAGGAGGCTGCCGGGCTGGACCCAGAACGCAATTCCTGACGCCAGGCGGACCGGATTTCACAATCAGGGTTAACGCGATTGCCACCGCCGCCCATCGGGCGCAGGATAAATGGCGATGCTCGTTCTCGCTCTCACTCTCACTCTTGCCGCGCAACTGGCGGCAGACGCGCTGCCCACTGGCACGTATGACGGCACCTGCCTTTATCCCGAGGCGGTGCAGGAACGAGCCGCGCCGGGTGAACTGGTGGCGTGTAACCAGGCACGCGTTAACGCAGACAGCATCACCTTTGGCCGCAGGGGATGGCAGACGCACACCCGCTTCAACGGCGCTTTCCAGGGCGACAGGCTTACCGTTACCTCGGTAACGCTGCCCAATGGGCGAGCGGTAGACGTGCGCGGCGTGTGCGAGATCTATCATGCCGATAATGCGGTCTCGACAATCGCCTGCACCGCCACATCCACCCGCGGCAGCATGGCTGCCAATTTCGTGGTTTCAACGATCAACAACGCACGCTGAGACCGGCGTTAAAGGCGCGGCCTCAGCGCAGGTCAGCCCAATTCACGTAGTAGGACCGAACGGGATTGCCAGCGGCATCCTCTGCGGGATGCAATCGGGCGCGCTGGCTTATGTGCTCGCAGGCGATTTGATGAATGTCGGAATCAGGCTCTGTACCCATGATGTGACAGCCATCCACATCGCCATTCACATCAACGATCAGGCGATAGCGAATCGCCATTCTCTGGCGCATTCCGCGCGGGAAATCATCGATTCGCAGCCAATGATATTGTTGATTGGCGGCGTGCGCGAAACGGCTCAGGCTGTCTTTTGCCTGCTGGTCAATATCCCAGTGATCGGTCAACTCCCGCGCGCATTCTTCCAGTGCAGCAAGCGGCGGTCGCATCGAGCCTGTCTCCAGTACGAATTCCTGCTCCAATCCGTCGATGAAACCGATGCGGTGCACCTGCTCCTCGATATCCGGGCGCGACCAGCGCTCCACCGCGCGGCCCCTGCGCATTTCCCTTATCTCAACACCCTCGGGCAGAGGGCCAAAAGTAATGGCCCACGTCGCCAGCAGTGTGGGTGTTCCTTCAAACTCGGCTTGCGCGATGGGCAGTTCAAGCTCTTCGACTTCGTCCAGGGCAATGGTGACCGTATCCGGATGATGGGCAATCCGCGCCAATTCGCCCACGGCAGACAGGAATACAAGTCCGCGCGGTTCGTAAGCCGTGATGCCCAGCAGAGTTTCCTGCTCTCCCTCGCCGAACGCGCGGGAAAGACGGCAACTCTCCTCCGCATATTCGAGGACCCAATCCCCTGTCGGTTCGAGGTGGATCATGTCCTGTGCAGCAGCATTGAAAGGGAGCAGCGAAAGCACAGCACTCGAGAGTATGGCGAAGTGATTGTTCATCGCTTTTCTCCGTTCGTTGATGCCTGTTCCGCTCAAGGTCGCTACCCTAGATATCGTTGCGGATCGTTGCCAGCGCGCCGCCGTCGATCTCCCACTTCGCGCCGTTTACATAGCTCGCCTCGTCACTGAGCAGGAAGCTGACAACGTCGCCCACCTCACGCGGCTGGCCCACCCGGTTCAGCGTTGCCGTCTGGCCCAGCTTGTCCATGCCTGCTTGCACATCACCGTCGAACATCTGTTCCAGCATGCCCACCAGCAGCGGCGTCTCGATCACGCCGGGCATCACGCAGTTCACCCGCACGCCCTTTTGCGCCACCTCGCTGGCCGCCGTGCGCGTCAGGCCGACAGCGCCGTGTTTCGCAGCATTGTACGCACACGCCCCTGCCAGCCCGCGTTCCGATCCAATGCTGGCGGTGTTCACCACCGCGCCCTTTCCGGCGGCGACCATGTGCGGGATGACGAAGCGCAGGCCCAAGAACATGCTGCGCAGGTTCACGCGGATGATATTGTCGAACATGGCGATGTCATATTCGTGCGTGGGGGCCAGATCCCCCTCGATCCCGGCGTTGTTGAAGAAGCCGTCCACCTTCCCGAAGGCGGTGATCGCTTCCTTGGCGTATCCTGCAACCGCATCCTCGTCCGCGCAGTCGGCCACGTGGGCGATGGCTGTGTGGCCATCGACGGTAAGCTGCGAGACGCGCTCCTCCAGCCGCTCGCCATCGATATCCACCATCAGCAATCGTGCGCCTTCGCGGGCAAGGATCTCGCAGGTTGCAAAGCCGATGGAGCCTGCGGCACCCGTTACGATGATGGCGTTTCCTTCGTGGCGCATCAGGTCAATCCTTCGATTTGCGGAATGGCAGGGTGAGGAGGAAGAACGCCAGTTTCGGCGTCATCAGCTTGAGAAAGTTCTTCGCTTCTTCCGGCGTGAGCGTGGCGGTCATCGGCATGGTGCCATAGACCTTGCCCTTCAGAACGAGATCGTTGCCCTTCCGCTCTATCTTCGAAACCTGCATCAGTTCGGACTTGTCTGCGGCGTGGATTTTCATGCGACACGCACCTCGTCGAAATCGATGCCGAGGTCGTCTGCCGCCACCATCGCGGTGGCGCGCCCTGCGCCGAACACGCCGCCGCCCGGATGCTGGAACGGGCCGACGAGGTAGAGGCGGTCCACCCCCGGCACGCGGTACTGGCCAAGGTCGGGCGTGGGCCGGTGGCTGCCGGATTGGTAGGTGGTGGTGGCGATGCCGTGCAGATCACCGCGCAAAAAGCTGGGGCTGGTGCGCTCCATGTCGACGGGGCTGTCGCAGTGATAGTCCAGCACGGCCTCGGGCACGTTCTCGATATACTTGCCCATCTGCGCGATCATCTTTTCGGCAAATTCGCCCTTCGCCTCGTCCCAGCTGCGGCCATCCTCGCGGGTGTAGGGCACGTAGTCCCACGCGTGGAAGATCGCCTTGCCTTCGGGAGCGCGGCTGGGATCGTGCTGGGTCAGCTGGCCCACACCCACCAGCGGCGTGGGGCTCATATTGCCATAGCGAAGCTCGTCAAAGGCGCGGCGCATATCCTCGTACCCGGCGGGCATCAGCTCGTACATCACGGCGGATAGGTCCTGCCCGTCATGCGTCCTTGCCCTGAACTTCAGCGGCGCATCCAGCGCGGCATGCACGGTGAAACAGGCGGCATCGGTGATGTGCGTGCGCTTGGCGCGGTGGCCGACATCGGCGGGCAGCGCATCCACCATGTCGGGCAGGATATGCGGGTGCAGCGCGCCGATGATGCAATCGCCCGCCATTAGCCGCTCGCCATCGTCCAGCACCACGCCGGTCGCACGGCCGCCTTCACTGGTAACCTCGCGCACGCTGGCGCTGGCGCGCACGCTGCCGCCGTGATCCTTGATACAGGCGATCAGCGCGCTGGTAAGGCTGCCGGATCCGCCAACCGGCACGCCAAAGCCGTATTTTTCGAGGAAGCCGAGAAATACATAGGCACCGATGCCTGTGGCCTTTTCGTCCGGCGAGACGAGGTTTTCGCCCGCCACGCGGCCAAAATGGGCGCGCACCTTTTCGTGCTCGAACAATTCCTCCATCAGGTCGAAAGTGGAGACCTGCGTGGTGCGCCACATCTCGCGCCCCTCGGTGGACTGGTCCATCATCGCGGCCTGCGCGCCCTGCGGCATGGGCGGGGAATAGAGGCCCGCCTGGATCATCGGCAGCCATTCGGCGGCCTGCTGGCTCATCTCCAGAAAGGTTGCCGCGTCCTTTTCGCTGAAGCGCGCGATGGCGGCGGCGGACTTCGCGGCGTCGCGGTGCAGCGGCAGGGTGGTGCCATCTTCCCACACGCTCATCATCGGCACATCGGGGAAGATATATTGCAGGCCATACTTCGATTTCAGGCCGAGGTCGTCATTCGCCAGCAGCGGATTGCCCTGGATGAAGATGTGGCTCATCGAATGTTGATCGTGGTGAAAACCGGGCCGCGTCAGTTCGCGCGTCACCACGCCGCCGCCGTGCCAGTCGTTGCGTTCCAGCACCAGCACGCTCTTGCCCGCCACCGCAAGGTAGGCGCCCGCGACAAGACCGTTATGACCCGATCCGATTACGATGATGTCTGCATCTGCCATGTGCGGTAAACCTTTATAAACAGGCGGAAAGTGCAATGTCGGCAAGCTTGCCCATGCGTTCGATATTGGCCGCTTGCGTCATCACGCCGGCACTGAGGAAACTGAACGACAGGTCCGCCTCGGGATCGACCATGAACATCGTCGATCCCGCGCCGTAATTGCCGAAAGTCTCCGGGCTGGAGAGCCGGCCGAACAGGTGCTGGAACACCCCTGTCCCGCGCACCTGGAAGCCGATGCCCTGGTTGGCAGGCGGCACTTCCCAGCCTGCGCGCAGGGCGACGCCGCGATAGAGTTCGTTGGGCTTGTCACCCGAATGCACACGGCGCGCGAGGCGCACCATGCGAGGGCTGAGGATGCGCACTCCTTCCAGCTCGCCTTCGCGCCGCAGCATCTCGGCAAAGCGCCACAGGTCGCCGCAGGTGGAGGCGCAGCCGACATGCGGGGCCTCGACATCGGGATCTTCAAACAACGCGTGATCGCCCTCCAGATTGCGGCTTAGGTGCTTGATGGGCACGGTGCCGCGCATGTCAGGGCGCACGTGGCGATTATTCAGGTCGGCGCGCAGGCCCATGCTTGTGTCGTGCATTTTCAGCGGCTGGAACAGGTCTTCGGTCAACAACGTCTGGAAGTTGCGCCCTGCAGGATCGGTGCGCACCAGCGCCGTGCCCATCAGAACGTGGTTCACCAGCGGGGAGTAATCGCACCGCTCCCCCGGCGGCGTTGCACCGTGGACATTGGCGATGCTTTCTTCGAACAGTTCCTGCAACCGGTCCAGATACATGCCCGGCTTCGGGCTCCACACGCCCGGCATACCGGCTTGGTGGGTCAGCAGGTGGTAGAAGGTAGCTTCCTCGCGCGGCTGGCCGGTGAATTCGGGCAGCACCTCGCGCACCTTGGTGGTGAGCTGGAAGCGGCCTTCTTCGATCGCGCGCATGATCAGCACATTGGTGAAGGCCTTGGTGACGGAGAACAGCGAGAACACGTCCTCGCGTTTCAGCGGGCGCCCGCCGCCGTCGTAGGCGTGGCCGATTGCCTCATCGAACACCACTTCTCCGCCGCGCCCCACCTTCACTACCGCGCCGAAGTAATCGCCGCGCGCGATATCGGCCTCGATGATGGTTTTCAGATGATCCAGCCGTTCCTTCCACATTGCCGTCATCGCATTACCCCGCCGCAATGATGCCGCCGTCCACGGCCAGCATCGCTCCATTGATGAAACTCGCCTCGTCGCTGAGGAGATAGGCCGCTGCGCTGGCCACATCATCCACCGTGCCATTGCGGCGTAGCGGGATGTTCTTCGCGCGCTGCGCGTACTGCTCTGGCGTCACGAAGCCCTCGGTCGCTGGCGTTGGCACACTGCCGGGTGCCATCGCATTCACGCGGATGCCGCGCGGGCCAAGCTCGCCCGCCAGCACCTTCGTCAGTCCAGCGATACCTGCCTTGATGGTGGTATAGGCCCCGGTGTTGGGTCGCCCGCGATAGGCAACTGGGGAGGAGTAGTTGAGGATATTGCCGGTCGTGCGCTCGTCGCGGTGGGCGAGGAAGGCCTGCACGCCCCAGAACACGCTTTTCAGCCCCGCGGACAGCATGCGGTCCAGCGTGTCCTCGGCCACCTGCTCGATGGGTTCGTACACCAGCACGCTGGCGTTGTTGATCACCGCGCGCAGCGGCCCTGCATCCTTCGCAAAATCCGCCGCCACCTGCATGAAATCCGCGCGGCTGCCGCAATCGGCGGCGTAGGCGAAAGCTGTACCACCCTGCTTGGCGATGCCCTGCGCAACCTTCGTCGCGCTAGCCCCGTCGATATCGACGATGCCGACTATCGCGCCCTCGCTGGCGAGGCGCTGTGCGATGCCTGCACCCAGCCCGCGCCCCGCGCCTGAGATCAGGATCGGCTGGCCGAGGAACCTGCCCATCAGGCTGCCCCGTCATCCATGCCGAACAGCTTGGCGGTGTAGTGGCTGTCCATATATTCGCGCATCGCGTCGATCTTGCCGTCCGCCACCTCGAACACCCAGCAATAGTCATTGTCGTAGATCTTGCCGTCCATCGTCTTGCCGGTGGAATTGCTCTCCACGCACACCCACGGACCGGTGGAGAACATGTTCTGTACGTGGATCTTGGGATCGCCCGGCTCGAACATGCCGCGCACAGGCGCCAGGAACTTGTCGATGATGTCCATCCCCACGTGCCTGCCGGAACCGGCGATATCCTTCACCTTCGGCTCCCACACGCTCTTCTCGTGATAGAAGCTGCGCAGTTTTTCCAGATCGCCGGAGGACAGGACCTCGAAGAAATTCAGCACCAGTTGCTCATTGGCATTCGCGGCTTCGACCATCAGGAAAATCCTCTCATTGCATTCATCAGCTGTCGGCCGCTTCGGCGTCGATCTGGATGAATGCCTCGTTCGCGATGCGGAAGCTGTCCACCGCGGCAGGGATGCCGGCGTAGATACCCACCTGCAGCAGCACCTCGCGGATTTCCTCCTTGGAGAGACCATTGTTCAGCGCGCCGCGAATATGGATCTTCAGTTCGTTCTCCCGCCCCAGCACGGCGATCATGGCGAGGTTGATCAGGCTGCGGTCGCGCAGGGACAGGCCGTCGCGACCCCAGTTCCAGCCCCAGCAATACGTGGTGACGAGTTCCTGCAACGGCTCGTTGAAGGGGCCGCTTTTGGCCAGCGCCTTGTCGACATAATCATCGCCCAGCACCTTGCGGCGTATTTCCATGCCCCGGTCGAACATTTCCTGTCCGGTCATCTCGGGCGGCGTCTTGTCGTCACTCATCGCGTGTCCTTTCACATTGCCGCGTAGACGGCATCGATCAGCCGCCGTGCACGCGGGCCGTTGTCGCCCACGGCATGCATCTGGTTGCAACAGTAGGAGAAGCCGAGTTTCGCGTCGGGATCGCCAAAGCCGATGGAGCCGCCAAGGCCGTGATGGCCAAAGCTGCGCATATTCGGCCCCATGTAGACCGCTTCAGGCGTGTTCAGCAGCACGCCGTTTGCCTGGTGGTATGGCCTGTCCTGCAACAGCTCCACCTGGTTGTGCTGCTGGGTAATCATGGCCTCCAGTTGCGCGTCCGACAACAGGTCCACCCCGTCTACCTCGCCCGTTGCCGCGCCGTAGATGCGAGCCACCCCGCGCGCATTGCCGTGGCCCGATCCGCTGGCAATCTCCACCTCGCGCCAGCGCGCCGAATTCATCGTGTCGTACCACGGCTCGTCAGCGTTCTGCAGGAAGGCGAAGCTGCGCAGCACCGCGCCATCCTGCCAGCCTTCGGGCGTGGTCGGCTTTTCCGGCATGGCCTGATCCTTGGCGGCGAACAGGCGCGCCTTCGTGTTTGGCAGCACTTCGGCGACGTGGGATTGCTCTTCTGCGTCCATCCCGCCGATATTGTATTCCGCATCCAGCGGGCCGGTGACATTCCGGCGCAGGAACGGGCCGATCGTCATGCCGGTGACACGGCGCATGATCTCGCCCAGCAGGAAGCCCTGGTTGTGAACGTGATAGGCCGCGACGGTGCCCGGCTGCCAAAGTGGCTCCTGCACCTCCAGCGCGCGGATGTAACTGTCGTAATCCAGGAGGCCGCCGGGATACATCACGTCGTTGGTCAGCACGGGGATCGCGGCGGTATGGTCCAGCACCATGCGCACGGTGATGCCCTCCTTCCCGGCAGCGGCGAATTCCGGCCAGTACTGGGCGACGGGGGCATCGAAATCGACAAGGCCGCGATCTGCCGCCATGTTGAAGGCGATGCCGGTCACGCCCTTGGCGACGCTCATCATGCAGACGGTTGAGTGCTTGTCCCAAGGGGCGCTGCGATCATCACGCGCCCAGCCGCCCCACAGGTCCACCACGGTTTCACCGTCGATCACGACGGAGCACGCGGCACCCAGTTCTTCCTCCTCGCGAAAATTCCTGACGAAGGCAGCGGCCACGCGCTCGAACCCCTCGACGACATGGCCGCGCAGCGGATAGGTGCCGCCGCGCGCCGCTACGTCCTCAGCGATATCGATCTGCGCCAAGCTTCGCTCTCCCATGTTCGCGGTCTTTTCGACTCTAACGACTGTTAGCGTAAGCGAGGCGATGCCCTGCCGACAAGCGGCATCTGGGACTCAGTCGAAATAAGCGATGGTTCGCAGCTCTATGCTTTCGCGCGGGCGAGCGTCATCCGGGACATCGGGCGGGGCGAAGCTGGTGTGGGCTGTGAACTGCACCGCGTCTGCGTCCGTATCGAACAGCTTGAACACCATCATTTCCTCCGGCTGCTGGTATGGCAGCCAGCACCAGCGATGATCGGGGCGGTAGGCGAGGTTGAAGCCCCAGAGCGAGAAATCCATCCCGCCAAGCCCGCCCACGATCTCGCTCGGGAACAGGTCCTCCCGCCGCACCGTGCTTGCGTCGCACAGTGTGAAGGGGGCGCTTTCCACCGTGGCGAGGGGACGCCAGACGTTGAACAGCATGTGCCGCTTCGCCAGCCGCTCGTCCGCCTCCTCTGCCGGCAGGATCTGGCGGGTGAAATCGGCTACTGTCTTCCCGCCGTAATCCACATGCGCGCCGGTGGCGGGCTGGTTATGCCCGTGCGTGCCGGTGGCGCTGGTACGGCGGATCACTCCGAAACTGACGACCTTTGCCGCCCCGGTCAGCCGCTGGACGGTGGCCTCGCAATAGCGGCTGTAGCTTTCGAGGCCTGCCGGATCGTCGAAATCCGAGACGGGCGATGGCTCGTCCAGCACCACGAAGCCGTTGCGATCGAATGCCAGCCGATCCTTCCCTGCGCGGATGTCGTGGATGGTGACAGTGTGATCTTCGCCCGGCCAGTGGCTCTTCTCGCGGTCGCCAGCGTAGAATGTCGCTTTCTCACCACGCACGACATAACGGATCGCGGCGTCAACATCGCGGGTGGCAGCACTGGCCTTTTGCATCGCAATCTCTCCTCTTGGGGACGTAATCGTCCTCTATCGTCTGCACAATGCACAGTCGCGATCCGGCAGAGCGGGCAAACCCGAGCAATAACCGCCGGTCATATCTTCCGGTAAACGCAGCTTTTTGCAAGTTTTGCGCTAAGGATTGTTGCTTGATTGCGACAACAGCGCTGAACTTCTTGTATGATTGCGTCAACGCACTTGATTGTAACAGATGTGATTGTAGAAAGGTCAGTGGAGAGGATCTGGCGGCGCACGAACCGTCGTTTGTTCGATCGCCGCCATGCACCTCCTCACCAGCAATTCGTATCGCCAGCAAATAACGGCGGCCGAAACCATAGCATTTGCAGAACGGCCCTGTGTCGTTCTGCCTTAGGGAGGATGCCAGATGAAACTCAAGAACCTCAGCGTTGCGTCGTCGCTGGCCATAGCCGTGTGCATGAGCACGCCGGCCTTTGCCCAGGACGAGGCCGAAGCGCAGGAAGAAGCGGAAACCCGCAGTAACCAGACGAACGTGATCGTCGTTACCGCGCAGTTCCGCGAGCAGAACCTTCAGGAAACGCCGATCGCCATCACCGCAGTGAACGCAGAAATGCTGGCAGCACGCGGACAGACCGACATCTCGCAGGTCGCGGCGCAGGCGCCGAACGTGACGCTGCGCCCGCAGCCCCAGAACGGCGGCTCCGGCCTCATCGCCTTCATCCGCGGCGTGGGCCAGACCGACTTCAACTTCGCGCTGGACCCTGCCGTGGGTGTGTATGTGGACGACGTGTACATCCCCACCCTCTCCAGCTCGCTGCTGGAACTGGTCGACCTCGACCGCGTGGAGATCCTGCGCGGCCCGCAGGGCACGCTGGCGGGCAAGAACTCGCTGGGCGGTGCGATCAAGCTGTTCTCGGCCCGTCCTCGCGGCGATGGTTCCGGCACGCTTCGCGCGGAATATGGCTCGTACAACAACATCTCCGTGCGCGGCATGATGGATATCGGGCTGACCGAGAACCTGGCCATGCGCGTTTCCGGCATGGGCCGCAGCCGCGATGGCTATGTCGATATCGTCGACTATTCGCTGACCCACCCCAATTCCAACGTGCCTTCCAGCAATGCACGTGGTGCTCAGGACAGCTATGAAACGCTGGGCGGCCAGAACGTGGTGGCAGGGCGCGTGGCGCTGGAATGGGAGCCGACCGATCGGCTGAACATCTATATCGCAGGTGATTTCAACCGCGAGGATTCGGATGCAATTCCGGCTGTGCTCTTGGCAGCCGGTGTGGTGTCCGACACGCCCAACGGCTTCGATCCCTTCTCCACCAACCCGGCTACCGATACCGATGGCAATGCCTGGCTTCCGGGCGTGAACGGCCAGGCCGTGCCGGTGGATTGCCGCTTCGTACCTGCAGGCCAGTACAGCTGCGACCCGGCGAACCTCAGCAGCCTGGGCTTCGATCCCCGCTTCGTCAGCTATTCCACGTTTGCCGACACCAAGGTTCCCACGCAGCAGGCACCCTACAAGCCCTATTTCTCCCTGCCGATCACGGAGTTCGAGGGCTGGGGCGTGATGTCGAACATCACTTACGACCTTACCGATGCACTGCAGTTCGTGGCCATCGGGTCCTACCGCACCTACGAATCGCGCTGGGGCCAGGATCAGGACGCAACGCCGGTTCCGGTCGCGCAGCTGGATAACCAGCTGAACCACGAGGCGTGGAGCGCCGAAGTGCGCCTGAACTTCGAATTCGCGGACGAGCTGGTGCAGGGCACCATCGGCGGTTTCTACCTCGATCAGGACGGCACCTACACCGCCCGCGTGGATCTGAACTATGCCGGGATCGACTTCGTCCACGGGCCCGACACCACGCCCAGCACGACCAAGGCCGTGTTCGCCACGGCAACCGTGACGCCTTCGGAATTGTTCAGCATCACCGGCGGCATCCGCTACACCAAGGACGAGAAGATCTATACCTACTTCCGTTCCAACCCGGATGGCACGGTGCCTTTCCGCGAGGCTGACAACCTTTTCGTACCGGGCGTTCCCGCTTGCGAATTCTTCCTTGGCGCACCGACAGCCGGACCGACGGGCATCGGCAACACGCCGAACTGCCTGCTTACCGGCCTGTTCAACATCTCCGACGGGTTCGAGGGTGACCGCTGGGATTACCGCATTGTCGGCAATCTGAACGTTTCCGAGGACATCCTGCTCTACGCATCGCTTTCCACCGGGTTCAAGGGTGGCGGCGTCAATCCGCGCCCGTTCTTCGGTCCGTCTGCAGGCGATTGCAACGCGCCGGGCTATGTCGCGCCCGCGCCGTGTAACCAGCTTCGCGCGTTCGAGCCGGAAACGATCACCACCTACGAAGCCGGCTTCAAGATCGATGCCCTCAATCGTGCCCTGCGCCTGAACGGTGCGGTGTTCTACAACGATTACCAGGACATCATCCTGACGCTCTCGGCCTGTCCTTCCATACCCTGCCTGCAACCGCGCAACGTGGGTGAGGCGAAGGTGAAGGGCTTCGAGCTGGAAATGTCCGCCTATCCGCTGGACGGCTTCTCGCTGGATGGCGCGCTGAGCTACATCAACTTCGATTACGATGATGCCTCGGTGGCCCCGGCTGGACTGACGGGTGACGAGATCACCCCCTACACGCCCGAATGGACGTGGAGCTTTGGCGCGCAGTACGATCATGAACTGACCAATGGCGCGCTGATCTCTGCCCGTTTCGACGGCAGCTACCAGTCCACCATCTATACCGACACGTTCAACACGGTATGGTCCGAGATCGATGGCTACTTCGTCGGCGGTGCGCGCCTTGCCTTCACCGATCCGGCCGACGACTGGACCGTGGCACTGCGCGTCGACAACCTGTTCGACGAGTATTATTTCCAGTCCGTCAGCGACGTGACCACCTCTCTGGGCGTGGTTACCGGTGTGCCCGGCATGCCGCGCACCTGGTCACTCTCGGTGGAACGCCGTTTCTGAAGGATACGGGCCTCCGCTTCGGCGGGGGCCTTCGTCTCATACTGCAGGGCGATACGAAAAGGGGCGCGGACCGATCTGGTCCGCGCCCCTTTTCACATATCGCTTTTGGAAACGGGAAGCGTCAGGCTTTCCGGGTTCAGGCTTCCGGGTTCAGGCGCTCGCGCATTTCCTTGCCGGGCTTGAAATACGGCACCCGCTTGGCAGGCACGCTCACCTGCTCTCCGGTGCGGGGATTACGGCCGGTGCGCGCATCACGTTCGCGCGTTGAGAATGTGCCGAAGCCTCGCAGCTCGACCCGGCCACCTTCGGCCAGCCGCTGCGTGATCTCTTCGAAAAAGATGTCTACCACCTGCTCAACCTCTTCCGGCCGCAGATCGGGATTGTCCGTGCTCAAGGCCTGGAGAAGTTCGGATCTTATCATTTTATTCCCCCCAAGGAATGGGCCGCGCCCTTGCGAACCCAGATTTGCATTCTTGCGCCGACCCGACACGCGATGATGTTGATCAAGCTGCCATAAATGTTGCGGTTTCGCAAATATTATAGACAAATATCGATAATGCGTCCTGGCGCGGGCACGTGGCCATAGGACCGGGCGTGATCGAGCCGGGAATCAGGCGTGATCGAGAAGGTCGGCCAGCTTCAGGCCGAGGCGATCCATGCGCTGGCGGATCTCCGGCCATTCCTCCTGCAGGAAAGCGTCGCGTTCCGACGCGCGCAATTGCGCGGCTGCGCCCTCGCGCACGAACATGCCCACGCCGCGCTGCACGCGGATAAGCCCGTCCGACTGGAACTGCTGATAGGCCTTCGCCACCGTCAGCGGATTGGCTCCCTGGTCCGCGGCAAAGGCGCGTACGGACGGCAGCATCTCGCCTTCGGGATAGCGCCCGTCGATAATGGCCGCGGCAATCAGTTCGCGCAGCCTGAGGTAGACGGGACGGGTATCGGCCATAGGTGATTGAGTGCCATAATACAGCGGGTCAGGTCAAGGTTTAGGCATTGAAAAATGCATGGTTCAGGCAGTTTCACGCGTAACTTGGCTTCACATGGCTGAAACAATCGCTAGGGTGCGCCGCTTGTCAGGGACATCCGCGCCATTTGCTGGGCGGGCTGAAGTGAGGATTTCGATGACTGAAATGAAAGATCTGGCGCTGTGGAACTACGCCGACTGGTCCGCTGCGATCTCGGTCGTCGTGCTCGGCGCCTTCCTTGTTATCGGCGCGTGGGCAATCACCCGCCCGACAGAAGAAGTCTTCGGCCATCCCAAGGGTCTCTACATGCTCTTCTTCGCCGAGATGTGGGAGCGGTTCTCCTACTACGGCATGCGTGCCCTGCTCACGCTGTATCTCGTGAAGCACTGGCTGTTTTCCGACGGTTCGGCCAACCTCATCTACGGCGCCTACACCAGTCTCGTCTATATCACTCCGGTGCTGGGCGGCTGGCTTGCAGACAAGTATCTAGGCCAGCGCAAGGCGGTGCTTTTCGGCGCTATCCTCCTCACCGCGGGCCACTTCTTCATGGCATTCGAGGGTGACGGATCGGGCTATTCCAACGATCCCACGGTCAACATCTTCTGGCTTGCCCTTGCCCTCATCATCGTGGGCTCCGGCTTCCTGAAGGCGAACATCTCGGTGATGGTGGGCCAGCTCTACCCGCGCACCGACATTCGCCGCGACAGCGCCTACACCATTTTCTACATGGGCATTAACCTCGGCGCGGCCACGGGCGTGCTGATCGCTGCCTACATCGGTGAAACCGTTAACTGGGCCTGGGGCTTCGGCTTTGCCGGCTTCGGCATGCTGCTGGGCCTCGTCGTGTTCGTGCTCGGCAAGTCGCTGCTGCGCGGCAATGGTGAGCCGCCCGAACCCGCCAAGCTCAAGCAGAAGGTTGCCGGTCTCAATCTCGAATGGCTGCTGTATGTCGTCGGCCTTGCCGGCGTGGTGCTGATCTGGGTGCTGATCCAGTATCAGGAAGCCGTGGGCTGGATCCTGCTCCTCTCGGGCATCGCGCTCCTGGCCTATGTGCTGCAGCAGGCACTTTACAAACTGCCCGGTGAAGACGGCAAATTGAGCTCCGGCTCTACCAGCACGATCTTCTACAGCGGCATCGTGGCCATGCTGGCGACAGCGGGCCTGATGATCATGCAGAACGGTGCCGGTCCCATCTCCAACATCCTCGGCATCATCGGCCTCGCGCTGGTGATTGCCGCGTGTTTCGGGGAAGCGCGCAACAACACGAACTATGCGCGTGACCGCGTGTTCGCGATGATCTTCGTCATCCTGTTGATGCCGCTGTTCTGGGGCCTGTTCGAACAGGCCGGCGGTTCGATGAACCTCTACACCGATCGTTACGTCGATCGTGGCGGCATCCCCACCACCTTCTTCCAGTCGATCAACCCGATCTACATCATCCTGCTCGCCCCGCTGTTTGCCGGTCTGTGGCAATGGCTGGCGCGTACGGGCCGTGAACCCTCCACCATCGCCAAGATGGGCATGGGCATCACGCAGATGGGCCTCGCGTTCATCGTGTTCGTATGGGGTGCACAGCAGTTCGGTGTCGAGGGCGAGGCGGGCGTGCTGCTCACGCCGGTACTGTTCCTGTTCCTCTTCTACCTGCTCTCCACCACTGGCGAGCTGTGCCTGTCACCTGTCGGCCTCTCGGCGATCAACCGCCTGTCAGTCCGCCACATGGCCAGCCTGATGATGGCGGCGTTCTTCTTCGGCACCGCGGGCGGCAACTATGTCGCCGGCTTCATGGGTTCGCTCATGGGTGAAGGCGAAGGCGGCGACATGACGCGCGATGCCGCGCTGGAAATCTACTGGGCCATGGGCCTGGTGGCGATCGGCGTCGGCGTGGTCGTGATGGTCATCAGCCCGCTGGTGAAAAAGCTCATGCACCTCGACAAGCTGGAGGATGACAATGTCGGCGACGACCTCGAAGGCCAGGCCGAAGGGCCGGGCGAGGCGCAGGGCGCTGGCATGCATCCCACAACCAACCCGAAAGGATAAGCGGAACATATGGGTCGTCATCTGAACAGGGGCGGCCCGACCGTCCTGCTTGCCGCCACGGCAATGGCACTGGCGGGCTGCTCCGCTGCATCGGGCAGCGAAGAGCCCGCCACCGCATCTTCGTCCGCGACGGTCGATGCGCCCTATGCCTCCACCTACGAGGCCTATCCCGGCGTGCCCACGGCCATCGTCGGTGCCACCATCTATGATGGCACCGGCGGCAGAATCGAAAACGGCGTCGTCCTGTTTTCCGGTGGTGAAGTGGTCGGCATCGGCGGGGCGGATCTGGCAATTCCGGCCGATTATACCCGCGTCGATGGCACCGGCCGCTTCGTGACACCGGGCATCATCGATATCCATTCCCACCTCGGCGATTACCCCACCCCCAGCGTGGACGCGCACAGCGACGGCAACGAGGCGACCAGCCCCACCACGCCGGAAGTGTGGGCAGAGCATTCGGTATGGCCGCAGGATCCCGGCTTCAGCCGCGCGTTGGCGAATGGCGGCATCACCAGCCTGCAGATCCTTCCCGGCTCGGCAAACCTGATGGGCGGCCGCTCCGTCACCCTGAAGAACGTGCCCAGCCGCACAGTCCAGGGCATGAAATTCCCCGGTGCGCCATATTCGATGAAGATGGCCTGCGGCGAGAATCCCAAGCGTGTCTATGGCGGCAGGGGCCGCGCGCCTTCCACCCGCATGGGCAATTTCGCCGTGAACCGCGAAACGTGGATCAAGGCGCAAGAATATGCGGCTGAGGAGGAGCCCGATCGCGATCTGGCGATGGAGACGCTGGCCGGCGTCCTCAATGGCGAGATCATGATCCAGAACCACTGCTACCGCGCTGACGAGATGGCGCTGGTGATGAGCATGGCCGACGAATTCGGCTATCAGGTCACCGCCTTCCACCACGCGGTGGAAAGCTACAAGATCGCCGATCTGCTGCGCGACAATGACGTGTGCAGCGCGGTGTGGGCGGACTGGTACGGCTTCAAGATGGAAGCCTATGACGCGATCCCCGAAAACGCCGCCATGATCCACAACCAGGGCGCGTGCGTGGTCATCCACTCCGATGACGAGAACGGTATCCAGCGCCTTAACCAGGAAGCGGCAAAGGCGCAGGCCGATGGCCGCCGCATGGGCATCGAGATTGCCGATGCGGATGTCATCAGCTGGATCACGCTCAACGCCGCGCGCGCCATGGGCATCGCCGACATGACCGGCAGCCTGGAAGCGGGCAAGATGGCCGACGTGGTGCTGTGGAACGGCGATCCGCTGTCCGTCTACTCACGGCCCGAAATAGTCTGGATCGATGGCGCGATGATGTACGACATGAATGATCCCGCCATGCGGCCCGTCAGTGATTTCGAACTGGGCCAGCCGGGTGAAGGAGATGTGAAATGAACCGCCTCCTCGCTCTTGCCGCGTCTGTCGCGGCGCTCGCCACAACGCCTGCCATGGCACAGGATATCGCCATCACCGGAGCAACCATCGCCACAGGCGACGGCAGCGATCCTGTAGAGAACGCCACCGTCGTGGTGCGCGGTGGCCGCGTGGTTGCCGCGGGCAGCGGCGTTGCCGTGCCTGCCGGTGTGCCCGCGCTGGATGGCAGCGGCTTGTGGGTCACGCCCGGCCTCTTCGCCTCCATCACCAATCTTGGCCTGGTGGATGTCGATGCCGTGGCGGACAGCAACGATGTGAACGCCAGCGATTCGCCCTTCGGCGCCGCGCTGGACGTGTCGCCCGTCATCAATCCCAAAGCGCAGGATTTCGCCTACAGCCGTGCGGGCGGCGTGACCCGCGCCAGCGTGACACCGGGTGCCGGTGCCTCGATCTTTGCAGGGCAAGGCGCCATCGTCGATCTGGGTGCGGATTACGACGCGGTGCGCCACCCGCGCGCTTTCCAGTACGTGGAAATGGGTGAGCGCGGCGCATGGCTTGCAGGCGGCAGCCGGACCTCGGCCCACGCCCTGCTGCGCAATGCCCTGCTGGAAGCCGGATCATTCGGCGATGCGGCCCAGCTGACCGGCGGCAGCCGGACCCGCGGCAATCAGCCGGGCGAGACGATCGGGCTCGATTCGCGGTTCGCACCGGGGGCAGACCGTTCCAGCGACGTGTTGCTGACCCGCTTCGATGCTGCAGCACTGGTTCCCGTCGTGAATGGTGAGCAGAAACTTTACATCGAGGTGGAACGCGCCAGCGACATCCTTTCCGCCCTCACCCTGAAGGATGAATTCCCGCAGCTCGACATGGTGCTGGTGGGCGCGACCGAGGGTTGGCTGGTGGCTGACAGGATCGCTGCCGCCGGCGTGCCCGTTATCGCCTCCGCCCTGCGCGATCTGCCGGTCTCGTTCGAGCAGCTGGCCGCGACGCAGAGCAATGTCGGCCGCATGGTGGATGCCGGTGTCACCGTCGCCATCGGCGGTTACGACAGCAGCGGAGATCATCCGCGCGGCCTGCCTCAGATGGCAGGCAACATGGTCGCGCTTAACCGCGTTCCGGGGGCCACCGGCCTCACCTGGGGCGAGGCGTTTGCCGCGATCACCTCCGTGCCTGCTGCCGTGGCGGGGCTGGAAGGCCGCGTGGCCGTGCTGGCAGAGGGTGCCCATGGCGATCTGGTGGTGTGGGACGGCGATCCGCTGGAAACCTCTTCCGCCCCGATCCGCGTCTATATTGATGGTGTCGAACAGCCGCTGACCAACCACCAGACCCGTCTGCGCGACAGATACCGTTCCCTCGACGAAAGCGAGCTACCGCGCGCCTACGAGCATTAACGCTTGGCGGCGCAGGACAGGGGGAAAGGGCGGAGCCGCGATGCTCCGCCCTTTTTCTTTGCCCGCGCACGGTGGTATGCCGCGCGCCGGGGGATCGTTCATGGATCACGCACTCGTTTCGCTGATTGCCGCAAGCACCGCATTGATCGGCACGCATTTCGCCTTGTCACACCCGCTGCGCGCGCCGTTGGTCGGGCGGCTGGGAGAAAGGGGCTTCATGGCGCTCTATTCCGTGGTTGCGCTGGGGTGCCTTTACTGGATGAGCAATGCCTTCAGGCAGGCAGCACCGGCGTCGCTTGGCGGAAGCGGGCTGGTCGGCTGGATCACGGCGAGCCTGCTGACCTTGGCGGCGATGGTGCTCCTGCTGGGCTCCTTCCGGGCGAACCCCGCGCTTCCCGCCCCCGGTGCCGAACGCATTGCGGAACATCGCGAACCCGGCGGCGTATTCGCCGTCACCCGCCACCCGATGATGTGGGGATTTGCCTTGTGGGCCATTTCGCACATGATCCTGTGGTGGAGCTGGCGCACAATCGTGGTGGCGTTCGCTATCCTGCTCCTCGCGCTGGTGGGAGCGCATCTGCAGGATCGCAAGAAGGCAGCGCTGATGGGCGGAGCATGGAAAGGTTGGCAGGCGCGCACCAGTTTCTGGCCACGCTGGGCAAAGCTGTTCTCGGCCGGCTGGATGCTGTGGTTTGCGGCGTTGCTCGTCTGGCTTGGGGCGACGTGGCTGCATATCATGCTTGGCGGAATACCCGCAGGCGCATGGCGCTGGCTCTAGCGGGCGCGAACCTCGTCCAGAAAAACGCCGATCGCTGACTGCACGGGTGGGTACGCCACCAGATCGTGCCCCCAGTCTGGATAGGTGACCAGCCGCGCATCGGGGTGTGCCGCAGCCAGCCTTTGCGCCTGGTCCAGCGCGATCAGCGTGTCCTCCTCCCCGTGCAGGATCAGGATGGGCAGGGTGAGGTGCGCGAACTTGCCGTAATTGTCATACCGGTCGCGCAAGAGCTGGCGTACCGGCAACCAGCGCAGCTTGCGGGATGCTGTCTCCTCCAGACTGTCGAACGGGGAAACCAGCACCAGCGCGCCAGCCTCCACCTCGGTGGCCAGATGCGTCGCAACGCCGGAGCCGATGGAGTTGCCTATGAGCACGATGTCGGGCGCCGCCACACCCTGTTCGCGCAGGAAGTTGTACGCAGCGCGGCCATCGGCGTAAAATCCCTGTTCCGAAGGGCTGCCTGCGTTACCGGCATAGCCCCGATAGCTGGCCGCCAGCACGCCGTATCCCCGGGCTGCGAGATCGTCCGTCACCAAGGCGGTGGATTGCCAGCTTGCGCCATTGCCGTGGAAGAACAACAAGGTGGGCATGCCATCGCGCGCCGGGCGGTATCCGGCAATGATCGATGCGCCGTCCGCGTCGCCGTATGTCACGCGTTCGAAGCCCGCAGGTGTGCCGTCCAGCGCTGGCGGCGCGGGATAGATCAGGCGGCCTTGCAGCAGGAAAACCGCAAGCAGCGTGGCACCATAGGCAACCACGACGAAGGTGATGAAGGATGTGGCCATGCGCGTCAGCCTGTGCCGCGCGGCCAAGGCCTAGGCCCGCGCTTCCTCGACCCCGGCGGAATTGTGCCGGAGCGCGCTGAGCACGGTGTTCACGATGCTTTCCGCATCCAGGCCCGCCTCGGCATACTGCTTCTGCGGATCGTCCTGGTCCTGGAATAGATCGGGCAGGCGCATGGTGCGGATCTTCAGGCCGCCGTCCGTCATGCCCTCGTCGCTCGCCATGGTCAGCACGTGCGCGCCGAGGCCGCCGATGCTGCCTTCTTCCATTGTCACCACCACGTCATGCGTGGTCATCAGCTTGCGGATCAGATCGGTATCCAGCGGCTTGACGAAGCGCAGATCGGCAACGCTGGTGGAAAGGCCCTTGGCGTCCAGCTGCTCGGCTGCGTCCATCGCCTCCTGCAGGCGGGTGCCGAGGCTGAGGAGAGCGACCTTCGTGCCTTCCTTCACCAATCGGCCCTTGCCGATTTCCAGCTTCTTCGGGGTTTCGGGCAGTTCCACGCCCACGCCATTGCCGCGTGGATAGCGGAAGGCGATGGGGCCATCGTCATATTCCGCGGCGGTGTAGGTCATGTGGACCAGTTCCGCCTCGTCAGCCGCGGCCATCACCACGAAATTGGGCAGGGTGGCGAGATAGGTGATGTCGAAGCTGCCGGCATGGGTGCTGCCGTCCGCGCCGACCAGACCGGCACGGTCGATGGCAAATCGCACGGGCAGGTTCTGGATCGCCACGTCGTGCACCACCTGGTCGTATGCCCGCTGCAGGAAGGTGGAATAGATCGCGGCGAAGGGACGCATGCCCTGCGCGGCAAGGCCGGCTGCAAAGGTTACGCCGTGCTGTTCGGCAATGCCCACGTCAAAGGCGCGCTCCGGATGGGCCTTGGCAAACTTGTCCACCCCGGTGCCGCTTGGCATGGCCGCGGTGATGGCGCAGATGCGCTTGTCCGTTTCCGCGAGCTTCGCCAGCGTTTCGCCGAACACGTTCTGATAGGCTGGCGGACCGGCCTTGGACTTCGCCTTCTCGCCCGTGACGACATCGAACTTGGGCACGCCGTGATACTTGTCGGCGCTCTCTTCGGCGGGCTTATAGCCCTTGCCCTTGGTGGTAACGACATGGATCAGGACGGGGCCCTGATCACTGTCGCGCACGTTTTCCAGCACCGGCACAAGGTGATCGAGATTGTGGCCGTCGATGGGGCCAACGTAATAGAAGCCCAGTTCCTCGAACATGGTGCCGCCCGTCACCATGCCGCGCGCATATTCCTCTGCCTTCTCCAGACCGCCCCAGACCCGGCGGCCCATCTTGCGGGCAACCTTGCTGGCGAGGGAGCGCAGGCCGAGGTATTCGCTGCTGGAGACCATCCGCGCCAGATAGGCGGAAAGGCCGCCCACCGGCGGCGCGATGGACATGTCGTTATCGTTGAGAATCACCACGAGGCGATTGCCTGCCTGTTCGGCGTTGTTCATCGCCTCGTAGGCCATGCCCGCGCTCATCGCGCCGTCGCCGATCACGGCGATGGCCTTGCCCGGCTTGTCGTTCAGCTTGTTCGCCATGGCAAAGCCGAGACCGGCGCTGATCGAGGTGGAGGAGTGCGCCGCGCCGAACGGATCGTACTCGCTCTCGCTGCGCTTGGTGAAGCCGGAAAGCCCGCCGCCCTGGCGCAGGGTTCGGATACGGTCCCGCCGCCCGGTCAGGATCTTGTGGGGATAGCACTGGTGGCCGACGTCGAAGATCAGCTTGTCGTCCGGCGTGTTGAACACGTAATGGATCGCCGTCGTCAGCTCCACCACGCCAAGGCCGGAGCCGAGGTGCCCGCCCGACGTGCTGACCGCATCGATCATCTCTGCGCGTAATTCGTTGGAAAGCTGCCGCAATTGCTCTGGCTTGAGCTTGCGGAGGTCTGCGGGAGTGTCGACTGTGTCGAGCAGGGGAGTGTCCGGACGGGAAGCTGTCATCAGTAGGGTCTACACGCTCAAAACTGGCCTGTCGATGAACGGTTCATCGACAAAAAAGAACGACTCGGCGCTATCAGCCGGCACAATCGCTGCACAATCCACGAAGCTCCACCACCGGGCGAACCGCGGTATAGCCATGCGCGCCGCCAGCATTGCGCAGCGAATCGGTCAGCTTGTCGTCGTCGAAGTGATCCGCCTGCCCGCAGTCGTCGCAAATCAGGAAAATGCAATCGTGGCGGCAGCCGGGATGGGTGTTGGCAAGGTAGGCGTTCGCACTCTCGATACGGTTGGCGAGATTGGTACGCACGAACAGGTCGAGAATTCGGTAAACACTGTTGGCCGCCACGCGCTTGCCGCGCCGCTTCCCCACTTCCTCGGCAATGTCATAGGCGCTGGCCGGACGCTCCTGATCGGCCAGCGCACGGAACACATCCTCGCGCATGGCGGTCCATTGTTCGCCGGCCTCGCCAAGGATGCGCCCTGCCTCGTCGACAAGGCGATTACCTGAATGTTCGTGATGTTTATGCTGCGTAGCCATGCGCCCTACATAGGCACCGCAATCGCCCACCGCAATCTGGCCCGAAGGCCGATGCCACAGGTACGATCAACCGGTGCGGAAACGCGCGCGGTAAAGTTGCGGGAAGTGTTCGCGCAAAGCCTCCACCTTGGGAGCATCCCAGCGCACGATATAGCCGGCGTTGGGGTTCTTCAGCATGTAATCCTGATGGTATTCCTCCGCCTCGTAGAAGCGGCGGTGGTTCTCGATGCGAACCGCCATCGGCTTGTTCCATACACCCGAACTGCCCATCTGCGCCACGTAGGCACGCGCGACGGCACGCTGTTCCGCCGTCATCGGAACGATAGCCGCACGGTATTGCGGCCCGCGATCGGGGCCCTGCCGGTTGTGCAAGGTGGGGTCCGCACCCACGGAGAACATGATCTGCAGTAGCTGGTCGTAGCGGATGACCGAAGGGTCATAGGTGACACGCACGGCTTCTGCATGCTGGGTGGTGCCGGAAGTCACCTGGCGATAGGTGGCTGTGCCGGAGCTTCCACCGTGATAGCCTGCAACGGCGCTGGTAACACCGCGCGTGTGGCTGAACACGCCTTCGATACCCCAGAAACAGCCGCCTGCGAAAATCGCGGTTTGCAAGCCGCTCTCATTGGCCTGTCGCGCGGCAACGGGCGCGTCAAACACTTGCTCTGCGCTGGCAGTGGCGGGAAGCGCGCAAGCGGAAATACCGAGTGCGGCAGCGGCAAGAACGGATTTCATACGCATCATAGCGCTCCCATTGCGGGCAGGATGTTCGCGGCAAGCACTGCGGCGGTTACTGCAAAACCTGCAAGAAAGGAGCGATAGAGTTCGGCGTTGAAAAGTTCCATTTGTGTTCATCCAGTCGGATCGTGTTTCTGAGTTCACCTTACAATTTATCGAACACATACTTTCGATGGACTGAATTTGGGCGCGACTGCGCCAGCATTCGTCGCAGGTGTGCAACAGACTGGCGCAGCAGAAGCAATTCAAAGCTCAATGGCGGAAGTGGCGCATCCCCGTGAACACCATCGCGATACCTGCCTCGTCAGCGGCCGCGATTACCTCGTCATCGCGCATGGATCCGCCCGGCTGAATAACCATGGTGGCGCCGGCCTCCACTGCACTGAGCAGACCATCCGCGAAGGGAAAGAAGGCGTCCGACGCAACTGCGCTGCCCACGGTGTGTGCTTCCTGCCACCCGGCGGCCTCGGCAGCTTCGCCTGCACGAACGGCGGCAATGCGGGAGGAATCGCGGCGGTTCATCTGGCCAGCGCCAATGCCCGCGGTTACCCCGTCCCTGGCATAGACGATGGCGTTGGATTTCACGTGCTTGGCCACCTTCCATGCAAACAGCGCATCGGCGATTTCGCTCTCGCTGGGCTGCCTTTTTGTCACCACTTTCAGGTCGCTCGCGCCGATCACGCCATTATCGCGCGATTGCAGCAGAACGCCGCCGGCGATGCTTTTCATGTCGAAACCGGACCGCGCGGGATTGGGCAGTTCGTCCAGCAGCAGCAGGCGAAGGTTGGGCTTGGCGGCAAACGCCTCGCGCGCGGCGTCGTCCACGCCCGGCGCAATAACCACCTCTGTAAAGATCTCGGTGATGGCCTTTGCGGTCGGCCCGTCCAGCGGGACATTGGCCGCCACGATGCCGCCGAATGCCGAAACGCTGTCGCAAGCAAGCGCGGCCTGCCAGGCATCCAACAGGCTGTCTGCCACCGCAACGCCGCAGGGATTGGCGTGCTTGACGATCACGATCGCAGGCTTGTCCGAGGCAAACTCCGCCACCAGGCCCAACGCCGCATCGGCATCGTTCAGATTGTTGTAGGACAATGCCTTGCCCTGCACCTGGCTTGCCTGCGGCACACCATTCGAAGCGGGGCCATCGGGCACATAGAGCGCGGCATGCTGGTGCGGGTTCTCGCCATAGCGCAGCTCCGCTTCCTTGTGGCTGGCATTGGCCAGCGTATCGGGGAACTGCTGTTGCTGATCGGCAAAGGCGAACCAGTTGGAGATCGCCGCGTCATAGGCAGCCGTTGCGGAAAAAGCCTTGGCCGCCATGCGCTTTCTGAAAGGCAGCGTGGTGGCACCGTCATGATCGGCCAGCTCGGTGTAGAGCGCGCCATAATCGGCAGGATCGGTAACAATGGTGACAAAGGCGTGGTTCTTTGCCGAGCTGCGCACCATGCTGGGGCCGCCAATGTCGATATTCTCGATCACGGTATCGCGGTCAGCGTTGCTCGCCACGGTTTCGGCGAAGGGATAGAGGTTTACCACCACAAGGTCGATCGCGCCGATCTCGTGCGTTTCCATCGCCTCTGCATGTTCGGGATTGTCGCGCACGGCCAGCAGTCCGCCGTGGACCATGGGATGCAGCGTCTTTACCCGGCCATCCATCATTTCAGGAAAATTGGTAATCTCGGAAACGTCCAGCACATCCAGCCCGGCATCGCGAAGGGCGCGCGCCGTGCCGCCGGTGGAAATCAGCTCCACCCCGTTCTTCGCCAGCTTGGCGGCCAGTTCAACAATACCGGTCTTGTCGGACACCGAGAGCAGTGCCCGCTTGATCGCAACGTCAGTCATGCCAGAAATTCTATCCCATTCGTTTGAGCAGCCAGGCGAAATTGCCGCCGCCGCGCGAGGCGAGTCCCTCTATCACCAGTTGCTGTACCGGATGCGGACGGCCATTGCCATCGACCCACAGGCTTTCCTCAACCTGCAGCGCTTCCGCTCCGGTAACGAATTGCCAGATGCTGCCGTCCGACAAAAGCAGGCTGGCGCTTTTGCCGCCTTCTGCCAGCGTGGCTTCTACATGGCGGCCAAGGTGGAAGCGGATGGCGAAGGGGACCTTGCCCCGCTTGCCCTTGCGGCCCGATGGCACCAGCACATCCTCGCCGCGCAATTCGCCGCCATCGTCGCGCAGCATCAGGATGCGGCGATGGATCAGGCCGAAACGACCGGCATAGCCGTCATGGCTGGCCTCGATCCGGGTGGCGGAGCCGTTCTCCAGCTTCACCTGCCGCGTGTCGATCTCCACCTCGCCAACGCCCGATCCCAGTTTCCCGTCGATCAGTACGGCAGTGGAGTTGGCATCGCCCAGCACCATGGTGGAATGAGCGGCGGTGGCCCGCAGGCCCTGCTCGATCCGCACGGGTACCTGTCCGCCCGCCAGCGCCGCACCGCCGCAATTCACCACCAGGCGATGTTCGCCGTGGCTGAATTCAAACGCCAGGGTGGAGGCGCACCCATGGCGCGTGTGCTTGCCGAAGGGCGGTGGCGATCCGTCCACCAGCAGCGTGGCCTTGCGCGCCGTAACGCGCTGGTATCCCCAGCCGCTCGGCTCCTTCAGCGGGCGGGCGCGCACGCCGCTTGCGCCGATCAGCGAAGAAAGCCGCGATGCCCGTGTCGCTCCGCCGCCCTGCCAGTTGCCCAGCCCGCCGTCGCCGTGCGTCAACGCCAGCAGCGGCGGCACCAGCATGTGCAGCATGGTGCCCAGCAATTGCGGCGGTTCCTGTCCGGCGGCGACATAGCAGGCGCGCAGATCCACCAGATTGGCGATGGCCTGCATCTGGGCATCGGGGCTGCGCGACAGCAATCCGCCATCCTCGCCCACGGCTTCTCCCAAGGCCCTGGCAAGCCCGGCCTCGCCAAACAGGCGGCGCGGCTTGCCTTCGGGCAGCAGCAGGCCCGCGGCGATGATCGCACACCAGCCAGCCACTTCGCCTAGCCGGTCTTCCGCCTTGCCGACATTGCGATCCAGCCAGCGGGCACCTTCGGCAATGGCCGCAAGCGCGCGGTGGCGCAGCGCACGATCGTTGCCGGAAATCAGCAGCGGGGCGTGCACCAGCCAGGATAGCAGGCGCAGCCCTGCATTCTCCACCCGCCACGCCGGACCCTTGCCAACTGCGGGGTTCGCATCCAGCCAGCATGTCAGCAGCCGTTCGCTCACCTGCCGGCACTGCGGCGGCGTGCCGGACGTGGCAAGATCGCGCAGCCAGGTAAATCCCTGCACCACCCGCTCGAAAGGAGGACTGAGATTGCCCAGCGGGCCCATGTCCACCTGCGCGAACGGGGCCTTCACCCCGTGAACGTAGAAATGCCCGGCACGCAGCGCCATTCCGGCGGCCCGGTCACCTTCCAGCGGGGTCTTCACCAAGGCCTGAAGTCGGGGACGCAAGGGCTTGCGGAAAGGTGCGACGATGGTGCTGTGCGACACGCCCAGACTGAAGGCGAGGCGCATCAGCCGTTCGGATGCAGAGGCGACAGGCGGGCTGAAATCGGTGACCACCAGCGCGCGATCGGCCGCCAGATCCTCTGGCCGGTGGCTGTCATCCTGGGGTGCTTCGGAAACGGTATGCGCATCGGGCGAGGAAGCGCTTTCGATCAGATCCTCGCGCGGCTCCTGGCCCAGCTTGAAGGCACTCTGCCCCGCCTTTTCCAGCGCATCGCGACCGGTCTTGCCCGCCGATCCGCCGCGAGCTTTAGCAGCAAGCTCGGACGAATGGGCGTTCACCGGCCATCTCCCCGATCTTCTCCTCGGCCTTCCCCTCTCAGGGCAGCGATATTGGCGGCATAGCAATCCGGGCCGCCCTTGAAGGTGGCTGATCCCGCCACGAGCACATCGGCACCGGCATCCACGCATTGGCGCGCAGTTTCGACATTAACACCGCCGTCCACCTCGATCAGCACGTCGTGGCCGCCCTTGTCGATGGCCTTGCGCACGGCCTCTATCTTGCGCAGCTGCGAGGGGATGAAGCTTTGTCCGCCAAACCCGGGATTGACGCTCATGATCAGCACCAGATCGATTTCCTCTAGAAGGTAATCCAGCATTTTCGCAGGCGTTGCCGGGTTCAGCGATATGCCCGCCTTGCAGCCTGCCGCCCGAATAGCCTGCACACTGCGATGCACATGCGCGCCCGCTTCGGGATGAACGGTGATGATATCCGCGCCGGCGGCGGCAAATTCATCGATCCACATATCGACCGGCGATACCATCAGGTGCACGTCGAAGGTCTTTTGCGAATGGGGGCGCAAGGCCTTCACCACGGCGGGGCCGATGGTGAGATTGGGCACGTAATGGCCATCCATCACGTCCACATGCACCCAGTCGCAACCGGCAGCATCGATTGCGCGCACCTCTTCACCCAGCCTGGCGAAGTCGGCGGAAAGTATCGAAGGGGAGATGAGAGGACGAGCCATAGTTAATACCTCGCGTTAGAGCGGCGCGAATCGCCTAACAAGCAGCGTCAAGAGTGTTTTCCACCGGTGTTGCGATACAGCGCCCTTGATGCGCGATTGCACGAGCCTTCAGCCGCTGTTCAGTGCCATGGAGGCAATAGGCTGGTAAATAACAGTTATTGCCAGTGGATTTGACCCATTGGGCCGCAATTTCGGGCCCGTGGCGTCCATGCTGGCCAAGGGGTATCATGACTTCGATGAGAAAATATATTCTTGGTGCTTTGGGTGCGGTGGCCGTTACCGCCGCCGTTTCCACGCCTGCCAGCGCGCAGTATCGCAATGAAATCCGCCACTCTACCGCGCCGTGCCAAGGCGATGGCCCGGCGGTGTGGCTGCAGGTCACGAATGTCGAAGGCTCCGGCGGCACCATGCGTTTCCAGCTTTATCCCGGCACCGAGGCCGACTGGCTGGAACGCGGACGCTGGCTGAACCGGATCGAGCTGCCTGCCCGCGCGGGCACGATGCAGGTGTGCATTCCCGTGCCGCGACCCGGCAATTACGCAATCGCCATCCGGCACGACAAGAACAACAATGGCCGTACCGACATCTCCAGCGATGGCGGCGGCATGTCGAACAATCCCAGCATCAACATCTTCAACCTGGGCAAGCCCGGGATCGACAAGACGCGCTTCTCCATTGGCCGCGAAGTTCTGCCGATGCGAATCCGGATGCGCTACCTCTAGGCGATCAATCCCTGTGGCCGCGCTTCGCCCGCCACAGCTTGAAGGCCACGGCAGGCACGGAAAGGATGGGGTGCTTTTCGCGGAAAGGCGTGATCTCGATCGCCTCTCCGGTGTGCCGCTCCACCTTCCATGCGGCATAACGCGCGGCCCCGTCGAACGTGCGCGTGGCGCGGGCCAGACGGGCGATGTTGAGCGGCTTTCCCAGTCGCCTGCGCTTTCGCCACCAGCGCAGCACCTCCTCGCGCCGGGCGACCGTCATGCGCGGGGTCAGCACATCACCCTTCACGCCGAAAGGTATGCCGCCCGCGGCCAGCGCATCGGGAAGCAGGCCATCGAAATGGTCGGCGTTGAGGGAGAGGATGGAATCCTCCCGCCCCGGCTTTTCCACTCTGAATTCGGCGCGATAGGTGGCGCGGAACAGGGCGCGCCAGAAATCATCCTCCTGCCCGCTTTCAGGCCCGACGGCCGCCGCCAGCCGCGCCGCAGTGATAGCCGCCGCGCCGACTGCCGCGGCCACGTGATCCTGCGCCACCGTGTCCTGTTGCCACACCAGCGCGGAGGGCTGCACGAAACGCGTCCATATCGTGGTGTCCAGAGTGTCGCCGCGTGCGGCCTCGGCAAACTTGGCCAGCGTCATCGTGGCGATCTTGGCGCGCAGGGTCTCGCCGTCATGCTCCCATTCCCGATAGGAAACGGTCGGCCACAGGCCCTTCTCCGCGTTTCCCCCCGTCAGGACGTAGAAATCCAGCACGCCCTCACGCGATCCGGTGCGCAGGTTGGAGCCATAGAACAGCACGCCGCGCACATCGCCTTCCTCGGCCAGCCGCTCTGCAAAGGCGGTAACGGCAGGATCGACCTGCCTCGAAAGAGAAATGTCGATGCGCCCGCGCAGGCTCACGGCACGACGAAGCGCAGCGCGGGCCCCGCGAAAACGCGGTACTGCCCGGCGGGAAACGCTTCCCCATCGAGGATGAAGGCGTCGCCTATGTCGAGTTCGATTGCGCTCTCGCCGAACACGTGCAGTCCGCGATCATGTATGCGGGCACTGCAACGCCCGCGCATGATAGCGGGCAGCGAAAGCAGCAGGCGGCGCGCGGGATTGTCGAACACCGCGACCTGCAGGGCTTCGTCCACGCCGCGAAACGGATCGAGGCCAGCGGGAAAGGTCTTCAGGGATGATGCGAACAGCATGTAGCGCTCGTTCTGCGGCAGGCCGCCGCGATGTGGCAAGACCTCTCCATCCGAACGGCGGATATGCATGGGCGTGCCCTGGCGCCACTTGTTGCCCGCGCGGCCCAGCATGGCCTGCACCACGCTCCACACCGTGGTGATGGCGACGACCGCGTGATTGAACGCGCCCAGATCATGGCTGCGCTGTCCCAGCGCGATCACCTGGTTGAACACGCCTGCGCCCATCACGAAACCACGCACCTGCGCGCGTTCATCGTCGCGCTGCGCGATTACCAGCGGCTGTCTGCGGGCAATGCCGCCGCGCTCCACGGCGCGAAGTGCATCGTCCAGCGACCAATCCGTCGGCACGCCAAGATCCAGCGCCAGCGCATTGGTCTTCCCGCCGGGCAGCACGATCAGCATCGGCCAGCTGTCGCCAAACACGCCTGCCCCGCATGTCAGCACGTCGCGCACGGTGCCGTCGCCGCCGTCTATGGCGATGTAATCCACGCGCTGCGCGGCGAAATCGGCCAGCACGCCGGCCAGTTCTCCCCGCCGTTCCGGCAAGGCGAGCACCACGTTTTCGGGCAGGGCATCCTGGCCCGGCCGCCCTTCGTTGCGATGGCTGCGACCATTGCGGATCAGGCCGATCAGCGGGCGGGTGCGATCGGAGGGAAGCGCGGGATCGGAAGAAGGGCGCACGGCGGCGTCGACTTGCGGCAAGCGCTCGAAGATATGTATGCTTCCGTCCGTCACCTGCTCGCCTTAAACATGGGGCCGTGGCAAATGCTACGCCTTTTGCACAAAGCACGCCAACGGGTGCCGTTATGCAACAAATGCGCCTCGCCCTGTTGCCTTTTCGCCGCACGGAGCGTCCGATTCATGATGCGCGTATCGAATATGGGTGGCATGACGCGGGATGTGAATCATCACGGGCCTTCCCCCCGCCGCCGATCCCCTGATCTGGAGCCGCCATGCTGACCGAAGAACTCCTGACCGCCGCCCGCTCTCACGAGAGCGAGATCACCGCGCTACGCCGTGCCATCCATGCAGAGCCTGAACTGGGCCTCGATACACCCAGGACACTGGCCAAGGTGAAGGAGGCGCTGGCGGGTCTTCCGCTGGAATGGCGCGAGGGGCCATCGTGTACCGGCGCCGTTGCGGTGCTGAAGGGCAGCTCTGCCGGGCGGCGCGTGCTGCTGCGCGGCGACATGGACGCGTTGCCGATGGACGAGCATTCGGGCCTCGACTTCGCATCAAAGATCGCCGGGCGCATGCACGCCTGCGGGCACGATGCCCACACCGCCATGCTGGCAGGCGCGGCACGCGTGCTGGCGGCAAGGCAGGACAGCATCGCGGGCGAGGTCATGTTCATGTTCCAGCCCGGTGAGGAAGGCCATCACGGCGCGCGCTTCATGCTGGAAGACGGGCTGCTGAACCCGCTGCCCGATGCCGCTTTCGCCCTCCACGTGTGGCCCAACGCGCCCCATGGCAGGCTGGAAGGCCGGGCCGGCGCCATGATGGCCTCTGCCGACCAGCTGGAAATCACCGTGCGCGGCAGCGGCGGCCATGCCTCCATGCCTTACGACACTGTCGATCCCATTCCCGTCGCCGCCGAGATCGTGCTGGCGCTGCAAAGCATGGTGACGCGCAAGTTCGATGCGGCCGAGGCTGCCGTCGTCTCCGTCACGAAACTTGAGGCAGGCTCTGCCCACAATATCATTCCCGACAGCGTAGACATGCTGGGCACCATCCGCACCCTCTCGCCGGAGCGCCGCCGCGCCATTCGCGAGGCGATTACGCGCGTTGCAGAGAATGTCGCCCGCGCCCATTCCTGCGAGGCGGAGGTGCGCTTCATCGATGGCTTCCCCGCCACAATCAACGATGGCCGCGCCATTGCCATCGGCGAGACCGTGGCCACGGCGCTGGGTGGCAGCAATCCATGGCAGACGCGTCCCGCCCCCACGATGGGTGCAGAAGATTTCTCCTACGTACTGGAGAAGGTGCCGGGCGCGATGTTCTTCCTGGGCGCCGCTGCCGATGGCGTGGACTGGAAAGGCTGCTGCGGCCTGCATTCCAGCCGCATGGTACTGGATGAAAGCGTGATGCCACGCGGCAGCGCTTTCCTGGCAGGGTGTGCCATGCATTTCCTGGAAGAAGGTTGGGGTTAACAAGAGGGTGCGCCGCGCCTGTGTAGAACCACACGTTTGAAATTGTGGAGCCATTGCGCCATTATCGAACTCGTGCCTCCAGCCGGGGCATGGTATTTGCGGAGTTGGAAAACAGGTGCGTTGCAGCTCGATGCCATTCTCGAAAGCCAATGATGCCGCGTGCCCGGTGCGCCTTGCCGGTTTCCTGCCGGGAGATGGCCCGTGGCGTTGAACATGCCCGCCTGCAGATGGTTTGCCTATTGCACCGCCCCCGTCCTCGGCTGCGCGCTGGCCTTCAACATGCTGATGCCGGGCACGGCGAACGCCGCGCGGCCCGAAGTCAGGATCACGCCCGACAGCGAACTGCGCTTCGGCACGTTCATGGTGTTCGGCAGCGGATCACGCACGGTATCTGCGCTGGGCAACGTCACCGACGTGTCGATCGTGCCGCTGGAAGGCGATCCCGTCAGGCCGGCGCGCTTCACCGTCAGCTACGACAGGGGCAATGAGAGCCGCCACGTACTGGATATCGAGCTGGAATTGTTCATCACCCCGCCGGCCAGCGTTCGCGTACAGGGTGTGGACGCCCGCCTCTCGGCATTCGAGACGGACCTGCCCGGCTCGCAGAGCATAACCGCTGGCCAGCCGGTGAGGGTCAATCTCAACAACTGCCGGGACAGGGTCTGCTCCATGAGCTTCTATGTGGGCGGAAGGCTGGACGTGTCGCGCCAGTACGGCGGCGCGTCGCTCGTCATTCCCATTCCGGTGGATGCCACGGTGATTTCCGCCGAACGGCAACGGCGGCGGTAGGGTGATGCGGAAAGCGGCCTTGCCTGTCTGCCTGGCGATCGTATCGATTGCGCTGCCCGCCGGTGTTGCGGCCAATCCCGATAGCGGCACGACGAATGGCCGGGCCGGCGCATCTATCGTGCAGCCGCTGCGGGCCGTCCCGCTCGAAGTGCTTTCATTCGGAGCGCTGAGCGTCGGCGTATCGGGCGATGGGGAGGTGAGCGTGTCCGCCACCTCCAGCGCCACCTATTCCGGTTCGGCGGCCCCTGCCTGCGGTGCGGCTTCCGACTGCGCGCCCCATGCGGCGCGTTTCGCCGTCTCCGGCCAGGGCAACCGCGCATATCGCGTGCAATTGCCCTCGCGCGTGTCTGCCCGCGGAGCCAGGACGGGTCAGCTTCTCGATGTGTCGCGACTTTCCGTGCGCAGCGATAACCGTCAAGCGGCAGATGGGCGCGGCCTGCTCGATACCGATGGCCATGACGAGTTCAGCGTTGGCGGCGTGCTCAGCGTGCCGGCAGCCACGCGGCCCGATACCTTCCGCGCAGAACTGGCGGTTTCCGTTTCCTACGATTGATGCAGGCCGATTGCGCCGACGCGCCGCCGGTTTCGGCGGGCGCGCGCCTGTGCGTTTAGCAAAACAGCTTGTTAACTAATACGTCCTAATGCGTATCTCGCGGCGGGCGGAACATTAAGCATTCTGGTCGCCGGACCCGATCGAAGACGGGTTGGATCTGAGAGACACAGGGAATTATTTGATCATGAAGAAAATGGCGATCCTTTCGGCTGCAACCCTTGCAGTTTTCGCGACTCCGGCCCTCGCGGCTCCTGGCGATTCCGCCACGGCAGACGGCGCCGCAACCGCCGAAATCGTAGCGCCCATCACGCTGACGCACGTCACCGGCGCAACGCTGGATTTCGGCACGTTCACCACCGGTGACACCGGCGGCACCGTTGTCGTGTCGCGCGCTGGCGCAGGCAGCATCACGGGCGACGTTCGCCTGGTGCAGGGTTCTGTCGAAGCGGCTGACCAGTTCGACGTGACCGGCGATGCAGAGCGTCGCTTCTCGATCACCACGGGTGCCGGCACGGTTGGCAATGGCACGGACACCATGAACTTTACCACCGATGCACGTGCAAACCACACGCTGGGCACCGACGGCACGGCAGACTTCACGGTTGGCGGCACGCTGACGGTGAACGGCGATGAGAGCGAAGGCGTCTACACCGGCTCCTACTCCGTAACCGTCGCTTACAACTAAGCACTTCGGGGCGCGGATCGCCTGCTTCGGCATTCGCGCCCCAATTGCGTCCGGACCACGTCACCCATGCGGATCTTTCACCTTGCCCGATTGGCCGCAGCGCTTGCGCTGTCGCTGCTGTCGGTGCCGCTTCATGCGGAGCCGGGTGATACGCAAACGACGTCCGGCGTCGCTGGCGCAGAGATCATCGATCCCGGCCGCGTCGTGAAGCTGGACGATCTGCGCTTTGCCGCATTCGCCAGTCCTGCGGCTGCTGCCACCATGACCATCGATCCCGATGGAACCGTCACGGCGACGGGCGATGTGGCGGCAACGATGAATTCGTTCACCTCACCGGGAGGGCGCGGGCCTGCACGTTTCCGGATCGATGGAATGGAAGACCGCTTTTTCACGGCGCGTCACCCAAATAGCGTGACCATCTCGAACGGCACGAGCACGATGCTGGTCGACAATATGGAAGACAATATCCGGGGTTTTGGCCGCAATGCGAGGTTCGATGAAAACGGTCGCTTCGATTACTTCATCGGTGGCAGGCTGAACGTCGGCGCCAATCAAGAGCCCGGTGAATACAGCGGCGATTTCGAGATAACCGTGGCTTTTCACTGACTATGTCTTGTCAGGGAATCCGTATTTTTACATAGAGAGCCGCAGTTGAGGTCGGAGCAAGCCCGTGATTTTCGTATCCAAGATGCCGTGGCGCGCGCCCCGGTCTTTCCTGCTGCCCCTGGCCCTCGCGCTGACAGCGGTGATGCCGGACCTTGCCAGCGCGCAGGAAAGTGGTGACGCGCCAACCCTGCCGGAAGCCGCAGCGGGCGAAGCCCCCGACGGTTCCGTCGGCGGCATGGGCGACATCAATCTCTATCCCAAACGCGTAACGATTGACAGGCGGCAGCGGATCGCCTCGATCGGGCTTTATAATCGCACGATTGACCCCGGCGAATATGAAATCTCGCTGATCGACATGGTAATGTCACCCACGGGCGAGGTATTCCAGCTCGACAACCTGCCTGAAGGCGTGCCGACGGACAAACTGCGCACCGCCAGCGAGTTTCTGCGCTGGTCGCCGCGCCGCGTGCGCCTGCTGGGCAGCGAGGCGCAGACTGTGCGCATCATGGCCCGTCCGCCCAGCGATCTGCCCGAAGGCGAATATCGCTCCCACTTCCTCGCCGTATCCGTGCCGCAGGATGTCGATACCGGCTTTTCCATCAACGATGCGGTGAACGGCGGCGATGCAGATGGCCCCGATATCGGCGTAACGATCCGCCCGCGCTTCGGCATCTCCATCCCCGTGATCGTGCGGATCGGCGAGACGACGCTGGATGTCTCATTGGACCATGTCGGGTTTGTCGAGACGCCGGAAGGGCTGGCCATCGCCCTCACCATCGCGCGGGAAGGCACGCGTTCCGCATTCGGCGATATCATCGTCACCGCACCCGGCAGCGACGAACCGGTCGCCATTGCACGCGGCATCGGGGTCTATCCCGAAGTCGATTCGCGCCAAGTCCTGCTGGGGATCAACAGCGAGTTCGACGTTTCCCTGCTGCAATCCGGCCTTTCCCTGACGGCGCGCTATATCGACGATGACTTCACCCCCGGCGAAACGCTGGCCAGCAGTACATTTGCCGTGCCGTGAGACCGGTAGTCGCGTTTCGCCTGCTTGCGCCGATCACAGTGGGATCGGCGTTACTGGGCGCTTCGCTTCTTACACGCGACACCGCCACTGATCGCACGACGACCGTGGCCCTGCGGCCTGCCGTACCTGCGGCGGGGGAGCGGCCGATACCCTCGCCTGCTGGCGGCCAACATGCCGACGATGCGGCATCGCGCGATCTCAGTCTGGCAGCAGTCGATGGATCCGTCGGGCATGCTCTTTCGCAAAAGCCGGGCGCCGACAACCGGCCTGCAACCCGGATCATCATTCCCCCCACGGCGAGTGCACCGGCAGAGCGCACGGCATTCGCCAGTGCCACCCCCGTCCGCAATGCGCAGCGCAATTCCCCCCCGTCGTTCGATGCCAGGCCCGGTGTCTCGATCCTCTCGGTGCAGGACGCGGTAGCTTCCATCGACGCCGCGATCTTCCCGATCATAGACCGTGCCGCCATCGATGCTGCCGGAACGCAGAACGCACCGTCTGCCCGCACCGCATCGCGCGCCATCGCGTCCCCGGCAGCGGCTCTGGCTGCGAATGCCCCAACGGTCGCGCCGGCGGATGACAGCTGGCGCTCGGTGCCGCTGATCACCTCGGCGATGGCCGAAACCTTCCTGCTATCGCCTGAGCGCATCATGGAGGACTTCGACGCAAGCGGCACCATCAGCGCCGCTCCGCCGGAGCCCGCGTTTGTAGAAGCGGAGCTTGCCGCCGCAGCGGAACTGCCGCCCGTTGCTCTGGCCGCAGCACCTGCCATCAAAACCCAGCCGCAGATCGCCGCCGCCAGTCCGCCGCTGAAAACCGCCGACAGCGAGGCCATCCGAATGGCGACACAGGCGCTGGCCGCGCCGACCCGACTGGCGGTGGCGTTGGCGGCCGATACCGTTGCCGCCGCGCCGCCATCCGCCGCCACACCACAGGCGGACGCGGCTGCTCCCGATCTTGCCGAAAGCAAAATTGATACCCCGCGCGAACCTGTTGCAGCGGAGCCTTTGCGCCTTGCAGCCCCGTCACCCGCGCCGGTGGCCACACGCCCCGCCGCAGCACCTCCTGCCGCTGCGGCGTTGAGCCCCGCGACACCGCCGGCGCTGGCACGGCAAGGCTCCCGCTCGCTCGACCTTACTCCGGGCGAACAGGTGTTTCCGATGCCCGATGGCGGCCCCGGCTTCACCTATGACGACGAATTGATCCTGCAGATCAAGGTGCGCGGGATCGACGCGACCGACACCATTATCGCCTATGGCACGCGCGATGCGGTCTATCTGCCGCTGGGCGAACTGGCGATGATCCTGGATCTCGCCATCCGCGTGAGCGACGAGGGGCACTACGCCAGTGGCTGGTTCCTCTCCGAAGACCGCACCGTGACGGTCGATTTGCGCCAGAACCGCATCCTTACCCGCGACAGGGCCTTCACCATCGGGCCCGGCGTGGCGCAGGCTTTTGAAGGGGATCTGTTCATCCGCTCAGAGGCGCTGGCCGCGATCTTGCCGCTGGATGTGGAGCCAGATTTGCGATCCCAATCCGTGCTGCTGACGACGCGGGAGCCATTTCCTTTCGAAGAGAGGATGCGGCGCGAAGCAAACAGGCAAAGGCTGGCGCAGGGCGGGGCCAGAAATGCAACGCGCGAACTGTGGCCGCGCGCGGAAACCCCTTGGCTGCCGCTTTCCTTCCCCGTCGCCGATCTGGCGGCGCGTGTCGTGTCCGACAGCCAGCGCGGAACGCGGGCGGAGACGGATCTGCGGGTGGCGGGCGACTTTGCATGGATGACAGCAGAGGCATATCTCAGCGCGACATCGCAGGACGGGCTGGTGAACTCGCTGATCGAACTGGGCCGCCGCGATATCGATGGCGAACTGCTGGGCCCGCTGAAGGCCACCGAGTTCGCTTTCGGCGATGTTGCCACCGTGCCGATGCCGCTTGGCCTGCGCGGCACCACGGGGCGCGGTGCCTATGTCACGAACAACCCGTTCGAGAGCTTTTCCGTGTTCGATCAGGTTGATCTGCGCGGCGTCCTGCCGGATGGCTACGAAGTGGAACTCTACCGCAACGGCGTGCTGCTGGGGTCCACCGCCGAGGCCAGTAACGGGCAGTACGAGTTTCTCCAGGTTCCCGTCGATTACGGACTGAACGTCTTTCGCATCGTGTTCTACGGCCCGCAGGGGCAGCGGCGGGAGGAAGTCAGGCGGATCAGCGTGGGTGACGGCAGGCTATCTCCGGGCAAGCTGCAATACACCTTCGGCGCGGTGCAGAACGGCACCAACGTGCTGGGCGTGCGTGGCCCGGAATTCAGGCCGGGTGACAGGTATGGCGATCTGCAGGCCGTGGGCGAACTGGCCTATGGCATCAGCAGCAGCCTCACCGGCGTGGCAAGCGCCGCCTATTTCGAGGAGGATGGAGAGGCACGCTGGCTGGCGGGAGCAGGCGTTCGCACGGGGCTGATGGGGCTGGCGTTGCGCGCCGACGCAGGGTTGTCCGATGGCAATGGCGTGGCCGCGGGCCTGGGCCTTGGCGGGCAGGCGCTGGGCGGGGCATTCTCGCTATCGCATTTCGAATATCGCGGCGATTTCGTCGACGAGGTGCGCAGCTTCAACAGCGATATCCTGCGCCGCGCGACAGAGTTCGAGTTCAACACGACGCTGGGTTTTGCAAGCTCGGTGATCGGATCGGTGCTGCCGGTCAACATGCGCGCCCGGCGCGTGCAATACGCCGACGGGCGCAGCCAGCTTGCCGCCTCGCTGCGCGGTTCGGCACGCCTGTCAGGCCTCATCCTCTCGAACACGTTCGAATATGCCGAATCCAGCGCGCCGGGTGCATCCGGGTTTCGACAACTTGCCGGCGATTTCAACCTCGCGACCTTCAATCGCTCGCAAACGCAGTTCCGCGCATCACTGGGATACAGGATTCTTCCGCAGCTGGAGATTTCGCAGATCTCTGCAGATGTCGATCATGCAATAGACCAGCAGACGGTGGTCAGCGCATCGGCAGGCTATTCGCCACTTGCCGACACGGTGACGCTGGGCGCTTCGGCCATCCGCGAATTCGACAAGTTCACCCTTGCTTTCGATGGCCAGTATTCGCCGCAGAGAAGCACCTATGCCGTCGCCCTGCGCCTCGGCCTCAGCTTCGGCCGCGATCCCCTGCGCCGCAATTTCTTCGTCACTTCTCCGGGCCAGGCATCTTCGGGCACCGTCGCCCTGCGTGCGTTTCAGGATTTGGATGGCGACCTGCTGTACGGACCGGGCGATCGCGCACTTCCCGAGGTGAACTTCGCCGTCTTTAACAACGTGGCCATCACCGATGCCGATGGATTTGCACGGCTGGGCGATCTGGGCAATGGCAATCCCGTGGTGGTGCAGGCCGATCCATCCAGCCTGCCAGATATCGCCATGGCACCGGCCAGCAGGGGCGTGGAGATCGTGCCAAGGCCAGGGCGGATCCATACGCTGGATTTCCCCATCGTCGAACTCAGCGAAGTGGAAGGCACGGTGGTGTTTGCAGATGGCGACAGCACGCGGGGCGTATCGGGCCTGCGCCTCAAGCTGCGCAGCAAGGCGGACGGGCAGGAATACTGGACGCGCACGGAACGCGGCGGATATTATTTCTACGAACAGGTCCGCCCCGGCGATTACGAAATCATGATCGACCCGGCGCAGGCAGACCGGCTCGGCGTGTGCCTGGACGAAGCCGGAAGCCTGGTCGTGCCTTCGACCGGCACGATCATCGAGCAGGATCTTTCCGTAAAAACCTGCGCCTGAGGCAGCCGAGAGGCGTTAGCGCCCGATCAGCCTCGCGAAAAAGCCGCGTTCCTCCATTGGCCGGATAGGGCCGAACATCCTTCGGCGGGCGTCCGGATCCTGTTGCGCCTTCGGCTGCGTCCAGGCGTCGGGTTGCGAGGAATGGTATCTGTGCTTCGTCATCGATTTTTGCCCCATCGTGATAAAAGCGCGACCTGTTATGCAAAACACTCTGGCACACGGGGGGGCAGATACCAGCACATACTCTCCACATTCTATCCACAGGCGGGCCTGAGTAGCGCGGCCGCGTCGCCAGCATCCACCATCGGCAATGCTCCATGACGCATGTCGGCCAGGCCGGGGCGAGCGTGGCGGAAGTGGTGCGCGAGGCCCGACAGGCTGGGAAACCCGTGCCAAGGGCAACGCTAACGGGGGGCCGATACGCGCAACTCTGCCCGGCGGCCTTGCCAGTCTGCCTTGCCGGTTGGCGGAGCGAAGTCACTGACGACTTCGAGGTCTATCGATCCTTCGGGCGCGCCCAGCCCTTCCAGGATGCCGACGATCTTCTCACCTCTCTGGCGCGCCATGTCTTCGCGCTCCGCCAGCACCTGGCCATTGTCGAGCAGGGTTGCCCCCTGAAACGCGCGGACGGCGATCTCAGCGCCAGGAGTCGCTTCGGCAAGACGCGCGAGTTCCAGCATGACCATGGCATCGGGGCCAGAGGCACGGTCGCGTTCGAAAGGGAAGTAGATCGTCTCTGTTCGCCCCAGCGCCACTTCGGGCACGGGCAATGCCCGCAGGCGCCTTATCTGCAGGGAACTCGACGGATCGGCGAGGATCATCGCGCGCTCGTCTTCAGTGATGCCGGGCCGTCGTCCGAGTTCGAGGGCCAGGATTTCCGGCGTCGCAGGAGCGATTTCGTCGCATTCTGGCGAGAGTTCCGGCAGGACGGAGGCTCTTCCCTCGATCTCTACTCCGCCGCATTCCCGCCCCTCGTCGCTCACAGATCCCTCGACGAGGAGCTTGTGGCCCAGTTGCGGATTGCCCCAGTCGGGTGGGCTGGAGACCCCGTAGCGCACACCTTCGTGCCGCACGAAGAAGCACACGTCGCTGCGCTCTCCCGTATCCTGCGCAACTGGGCAGGCCACGAAGTTCAGGTATTCCTGCGCCGATGCCGGAACCGCGCCTGCCAGCGCGCCGAACGCGAGGACAGGAGCGAAGGTGCGAAACCGCATTGTCACAGCACACTCATGAAATTGACCAGATCCTGCTTTTCCTGCTCGGTATAGCGGATGTTGAAGCGGCGATCGTAGAAGTCCACCATCTCGCGCAGGGTATCGGCTTCACCGCCCATGAAATAGGGTGCTCGGGCGGCAAGACCTCGCATCTGCTGCGTCATGCTCGCGCCGATGTCGCTGCACTTGCCCGTCACCAGCGCGCGGCCCGGATCGTGCGTATAGATGACCCTGCCCAGATAGGATTGTGGCACTGCATCATCATGGCAGGTTGCCTTGAACAGGGGCAGGTCGTCTCTCTTGTTCCAGGGCCAGTTGTTCAGCCCCAGGTCCATGAAACCGGGCGCCAGGTCCATGCCGGCTAGGACAGTGTTGTGGCAGCCCGACGCACAGCTGCGTTTGAAAGGATTGCCCAGCCCCTTGTCGTTATAAACGCCAACGTCCTGAATGAAGAAGCGCTTGTCGAAGAAGACGTCTGCGCCCCGCGCCACGGAAGCCTGGAAATCTTCCTGCGGATCAAGTTCCTCGCCATTGCCGCGCTGGTGCAGCCACATGCTGAAGGTGCCGAACACCCGGTTCACCGGGTTGTTGCCCAATTCGCCGGGAGGGCCATCGCGCATGGCTTCAGGGCCAAGTCCTGGCGGCGTGCCCGGACCACCCAGTTCGCCAGCCCGGTTGCTGTAACCCTGCGCAGCGTAGATTGCCCGCTCGAATTCCTCGATCTGGCGAAGCTCGTCCTCGGTGAGATCGGCAATCATTTCGAGGTGCGTCGAGCTTGCATCGCCCGCCTGCCCGCGCAAGGTGGGCAACCTGCCGTCCGACATCAGCTGCACAGATACGAACTCGCCTGTTTCCGGGTCGGTCGGCAGCAGGCTCTTGTCATTGTACATGAAGTATTCGTGCGGGGTCACGCCGTTGGGAAGCGTGAGCAGGTATTTCATGTTCGCCACCGGGCGCGGCCTGCGGAAGACGGAGATCGCCGGATCGTCGCTGAACATGCCGTATTCGGCATCGAGGTTGCAGCCGGTGGGATCGCTGATCACTTCAAGGTCGAACTCGGGCTCGATCACCGTGCCGTCGGCTGCCCTGGGCGGCCATGGGCGCGGGATGCGGAACAGGCCTTTCTCGAGCAGCAGGGAATGGGACGCCTCCTCACCCTGCGGCAGGCTGGGACAGTTGGAGCCGTCGATCGCGGCAAACAGCGGATCGTTTCCGTCGGTCGCGTCCCATTGCGCACGGATCGTGTTGACCGAAAGGCTCATCGCATCGGATGGCTGGTGGCACGTGACGCAGGCGCGCCCGTTCTCGCCCAGCGGCTCGAAGAAGGGGTGACCTGCCGTGTTGATGGGGTCGCCTGTATTGATAAGGCGAAGGCGGCCGTATTCGTTGGCGAATTCCAGCTGCTCGCCGATCACATGTTCCTCGCCCGGTCCCCACCATTGGCTTGCGGGCTCGCTGGTGCCCTGGCCAAAGGCGGCAATGCCGAAGGTAAGCGACGCACAGACCAGCAAAGCGGCCGACGTGCGCTGGAGTGAAAACTGGCTCATGTTTCGTCTCTCGGGCGATGCGTGGCAGTCATTCGGCCGTGCGCTCCAGCAACTCGCGCTCCCGCATCCAGTCCAGCAGGCGACCGCCCCACAGATCATGCGTCATGGTGAAATTGGGCACGTCGTAAACATGTAGTTCGGCAGGCTCACTCTCAGCAATCCACATCTGGAAAAGGGCGATGAGCCCATCTGTCACCGGTCCGTGCCAAGATTCCGTAATCAGGAAAAGTGGCGGCGCGTCCTCGGGCACGGCGATATCCTGCAGGGCAGGCCCGAAATTCGAGATGATGAAATCGGGCGTCGCCCCGTCCTCGCCCGCCATCATTGCGCCAAAGGCAACGCCTCCGCCTGCAGACGTGCCGAACATGCCAACGCGGTCAGGATCGATGCCCCACTCTGCCGCGCGGTTGCGAACGAAGCGAAGCGCTGCCTGCCCGTCCATCGTGGCGAGGCGCAGGACTTCGTTAAGCGCGGGGTCGTCCGGCGAAGGATTGGCGTTGGCGTTGCTGATCTCCATGCTGGGAAACTCGATCGGCCCCGATGCCGGTGGTCGCGGTGCCGTTGCACGGGCGATCTCCTCCGGCGTGCGCTGGAGCGTGCGATATTCCAGCACGATCACGGCGATGCCCTGCCCGTTCAGCAGCGCAATGGTGTCATGCATGTCGCCGCCCATGCCGAGGACGCGCAGACCGCCGCCCGGCAGCATGACGATGGCCGCACCATCGGCCTTGTCGGGTCCGGGCAGGAAAACCTGCAGGCGCGGCTCGGTGGTGTTGTAGCGATCCTCTCCGCCATCGGTGGAATGCACCACCAGCGGCTCCGGCCAGTCCTGCGAACCGGCTGCGGGACCGTCGTAGAGATTGAACGTGTGCTGCTGCGCCGATGCCGCACACGACGGCAGGAAAGCGAGGCAAGCCGCGCCGAGGGAAGGCAACATGGCCTTGCGAAAGATCACCTCAGAATCCTTTCGCGTCATAGGTCCATTCCGCACTGTCGCAGAGGCCGCAGTTCTCGCCGATGAACCAGCGCGAAGCTTCTTCGTCACCGCGAAGCTGCCATTCCAGCCATTGCACCGTGACCGTCCCGACACGGCCGCCGTTCGGCTCCCGAAAAGTGCCGCCATGGCCCACGTCGAGGCTGGCCACCGCCACCGGTACGTGATCGATGCGCTCAAAATCGTCCATGCCATTGGGATAGGCGACATCGCTTTCCCCGCCCAGGATATAGAGGACGGGTAAATGGATATTGCGCAGCTCTTCCTTGGCGACGGAAAACCCGGTGATGGGATTGAATGCGTCTGGATCCAGCACGCCACTGTTATGCACGATGGCGGTGGCGATGCGCGGATCGGCGGCTACGCTGAGCGCCTGCAATCCGCCGCAGCTATGCCCGGCCACCGCCACCTTTGCGGGATCGATGCGGCCCTGAAAAGGGCCTCCGGCGCGTTCGTTCTCGGCCAGGATCCAGTCGAGGCCTGAAAGAAGGTCAGCCGGCAGGGTCTGCACCGGAGGAAATGCGCCTTCGCTGGGTGGAGCTTCACGCGGTGGCTCAGGCAATGCACCGGGGCCGCTGTAGGCCTTGCCGGGCGCGATCGCCACATAACCGTGCGATGCGATTTCCAGCAGGTGGAAACGGGCCGAGGTCGCATCGGCGGAGCATCCGCCATTGCCCCACAGCACCACGCCGAGCGGGCGGCCCGCCAAGGCGTCCAGATCGCCCGGTCGGTAGACGATGTGATCGGGAAGGTCCGGTCGGACGTCGCGCATCGCTGGATAAGGGCCGCTTCCGGGCAGATCCGGCGCTGCGGCGAAGGCGGCGTCGGATGCCTCGCTCACTGCCGCCTGATCGGCCTCGAACGCCGCCTCGGTAATTGGCGCGCAGCCCGCAAGCACGGCGGCAAGGGCAAGAACGGCGGGGTGCAGCGAGGCGATCTTCATCTTTCTCTCCAAAGGACTTGGGGGGAAACGGCCGGCAAGTAAGGCGCTTGCCGGCCGCCTCGTGGTTCAGAACCCGGCGCGCACACCAACCGCGATGGTGCGTCCGATCGGGCTGTGCGCATTGGGATCGAACGCCAGATTGCCATTCTGCACATACGGCGGATCGTTGTCGAAGATGTCCTGCACGTCCAGCGTGAAGGTAATGGCTTCGGCAAGCGCGAAGGGCTGCTCCAGTGTATAACGCAGCGCGAGGTCGAACTCGGTATGCGCGGGCACATCCTGGATCGGCGTTACGGAATCGTTGTCGTAGCTGCCATAGTGATTGGCGAACACGGTTGCCGAGACGCCGCCGATCTCTGCCCCGGCATAGGCACGGGCGATGAAGGACGCGGGGTTGTTGATGGTATCCAGCACATCGCGCAGCGGCGTGCCCGTGATGATCGTGCGATCGAAGGACAAAATCTTCGTCGCATTCACGCCAACTCGCCAGGAGCCCCAGTCGGCGAAGCCTTCGTAGCTGCCGATGAATTCGAGGCCGTCGGTCTTGTTCGCACCAAGGTTGACCTTGCGGCCATCGACGATCGCGAAAACATCTTCAGGCGCGGCAGGGGGCGCGCTGAACAGGCCGCCGGCAATAATCTGGTTCACCAGGTCGATCGACGGATCAAGGTTGATGACGGTTGCCAGTTCCGGCTTCTGCAAGGCCAGGCGATCGTTGCCGGGTGTCGCGATGCGATTGGTGTAATCGACATTGTAATAGGTGACAGACAGGCTGAGGCCGGCAAGCGCGTCTGGCTGCCAGTCGGCACCCACCGACCACGTGGTGGCTTCTTCCGGCGACAGGCCAGGGTTACCGCCGCGCAGGAACAGGACGTTGCGCTGCACATTGTTGCCATCCACGAACTGCGTGTACTGGTTGAACGGCATCCCCGTGTCCGACAGCGTGGGCGCGCGGAACGAGGTGCCGTAGCTGCCGCGCAGGCTCAGCGATTCGATCGGGCGGAAGGTTACGCCGAGTTTCGGGTTCAGCGTATCGCCAACATCGTCGTAATCATCGTAGCGAATGGCTGCCGAAAGGTTGAGCTCGGGTCCGTCGCCGCCAAGCACCGGTATGAACAATTCACCGAAAAGGGAATCGATCTGACGGTCAAAATCGGTCTGAAAAGGTGCGAGATCCTTGAAGTTGATCTCCTGCCTTGCCGCGCCCAGGGCAATGCGGACCTCGCCTGCCGGCATTTCAAACAGCGGGCCGTCAACCGACAGGCCATATTCGTGAATGCCGTAATCGGTATCCACGCGGAAGGCACCGAGGAAGGAATTGATCGTGGCGAGGTTGTTGTTGCCGGTGGAGCTGAATGGATTGAACGCCGTTGCCGGATCAGGATCGGCGAGCGCTGCATTCAGCGCGCCGCCATCGATATTGCGGGTCAGCGACCGTTCCTTGTCGTGGCCATAGGCATAGAACACGTTGCCAGACCAATCTGCGCCCAGCTGCACGTTCAGTCCGCCCGTCGCGTGATAGGCCAGCTGGGATGAAGTGCCACGTTCGGCACCCAGCTCGTTGAAGAACGAATACGAGACGGTCACCCGCTCGCCCGGAGCGCCCGGATTGACGTAGAAGGGGTTGGATGTCGGCACATCGAATGATGCGGTCAGCCCAGGGCCAGCCAGGGTGCCGTCACGTTCTGCGTAGAAGCCCTGTGCGTACAATTCGATATTTGGCGTGATCTCCTGCTCGAACGTTGCAGCCGCGCTGTAACGTTCCTGCGCCGGCAACACGCCCGCGCCCAGAAATGCGCTCTGCAGATTGCGAGTGCCCGCGCTAAAATCGCCCGGGGTCAGGTTCTCGCCATCGCCATCGGGAATGGCGTAACTGACGCCGCCTACCGAAACGTTGCCGGGCGCAGCAAAGGTGGAACGCAGGTCCGGCCCTCCGAACGGGGTCAGGTCATCGGTGTAGAAATCGCGGTCTGAAGCGAACAGGAGGCCGCGATCGTTGTACTCGCCCGCCACCATGATGGAGCCTGTGGCCCAGGTTTTCCCGAGAGCGAGGCCCGCCTGGTATTCCTCGAACCCATCGGCGAACTTGACGCGGCCCATCACCTCGGCCCCGTCGAAGTTCTTGCGCAGCAGGATGTTCACCACCCCGCCAACGGCGTCTGACCCGTAGATACCGGAGCTGCCATCGGCCAATACTTCGAGGCGCGCGATCGCCATCGTCGGGATCACCGACGGATCGAAGAACTGGCTCTGCGTCCCCGCTGCGGGCAGACGCCGGCCATCGAGCAGGGTCAGCGTCGATTCGGTCCCCAGTCCACGAAGGTTGATGCCGGTGCCGAATGTGCGATTGGCGTTCTGGTTGTTGGCGGAGGTGAACGATGCATCGGTCGCGCCGAAGTTGAAAACCTGCGGCAATTCCGAGAGCAGTTCGGTCGTAGTCGATGCGGAGCTCGCTTCGATATCCTCGCGGCCCAGCCCGATCACGGGCGAGCCGGTCGGCTCGATACCGCGGATGCGGCTGCCGGTAACGACGATTGTCGGCGGTGCCTCTTCCTCGATCCCGGCACCGGCGTCCTGCGCCAGCGCGGCAACCGGAAGACACAGGGCAATCAGCGAGCCGCCTCCAAGCAAGGCTCCAATATTCTTTCTCACATTCTCAGGCATGGCATTCTCCTCCCATCCAAGCGGGTCATTTTTGATGTCGCATCGCTCGTTTGGACGGGGAGAAACAAGTAAAATGTGTTCAACAATATTGTCGACAATCTGCGTTGAGATCGCTTTTCGCTCGCTGTCAGGAGGTGCAACTCGCGATCGCTTGCCTGCGCGTTTAGCCGGACTGCGGCACTGAAAGCACAGGAGTCGCTGGACCGCACGATCTCGAGGGATGGCAGCCCAGCGTCAGCGGCATTTTACGCATGCATGCAAAGGTCATCCGTTGCGGAGGCTTTATGCTGCACCGCTTGACGGATAGTTTAGCGAACCCGCCGGACCTCAAGAAAGCGCACGGTTCAGCGCTTTCGAGTTTCGCTAGCAAACCCTGCGGTTCGCTCATTCGTTCCAGACGAAAGGAGCGGCATACACTTAAGTTTTCTGAAAAAAAGCTGGTGCACCCGACAGGATTCGAACCTGTGGCCTCTGCCTTCGGAGCTGAAAAAATGGCGCATTTTGTTGCAACGCAACAGAACGAAAATGAACCATAACTAATTATTTTTTCAGTGCTATTTGGGTTTCGTAAAGTTGCGAATCGTTCGCATTTGTTGCACTGCGTTCAACCCTCCTGCACTTACATTTCACTTACGAAAACGCTACCTTTGCGGTCGAAGGAAAGATCGCAATGGCCGCTTCGTTGAGCAATTCTCTGGCACAAAAGGCGCTCCCGAGGGCGAAGCCCTATGAGCTGCGCGATGCGAAGCTCAGTGGCCTGCTGCTGCGGGTCCAGCCCTCCGGCGTAAAGACATGGTATCTCGAATTCGAGCGCGGCAAGCGCGTCCGGCTTGGGCGTCTGAGTAGCATGGGCTACAACGCAGCGGTGGAGGCTGCGCGAAACGCGCTTGGCCCTTACTGGGCCGGTGTCGATCCGCGCATCGAGCGCCAGAAGCGCAAGCAGGTCTCAACCTTCGGCGAGTTCATCGATGAGCACTACGCCGATTGGGCTCGGGTTCACCAGAAGACAGCTGAGGCCACGATCAAGCGGCTGAAGGTGGCCTTCAAGAAATTCCTCAAGACACCGATGGCGACGATCTCGCCGCTCGATATGGAGCGCTGGCGCGCCCAGCGCATGAAGGATGGCGTCAAAACCAACACCGTCAATCGCGACATCACGGGCGATCAAGGCTGCGCTCAATCGGGCCGTGGAATGGGAATTGATTGCAGTGAACCCGATCGCCAAGGTCAAGAAGGCGCGCGAGGACAAGGAAGTTCGTGTTCGATACCTGGACGAAGCCGAGGAGTATCGCTTGCGCGCGCAACTCAAGAAGCGCGAAGACAGAATGCGGAATGAGCGCGACACGGCCAATCAGTGGCGGCGTGAACGTGGCCGAGAGCTCTTACCCAGCCTGCGCGCGGTTCCTTTCACCGATCACCTGATGCCAATGGTCCTCCTTTCGCTCAACACCGGTATGCGGCGCGGCGAACTGTTCGACCTCAAATGGGCGCACGTGAATTTCGACAGGCGTATCGTCACCGTTTCGGCGGAAACCGCCAAGTCACGCAAAACTCGGCACATTCCTCTCAACGCAGAAGCCTATGAGACGCTCAAATCCTGGCGCTCGCAATGCGACCTCGGCAACAGCCGCGTGTTCGAAAGCGAGGACGGCGCTCGCTTCGACAACGTAAACTCCTCGTGGAAGAAGCTGCTCGACGACGCGAAGATCGTGGATTTTCGCTGGCACGACATGCGCCACCACTTTGCCTCTCGTCTTGCCATGGGCGCGGTCGACCTCAACACGATCCGCGAACTGCTCGGTCACAGCGATTACGCGATGACGCTACGCTATGCGCATCTCGCTCCGGAGCATAAGCGCGAGGCTGTCGAGGTGCTCGACAAACCGAGGCCGCATTTGAAGATCGTGGCAACGAACTGATGTGGAGACCTTGGACGCATATTCGCTGCGCAGTGAATATCGCCTTTTCGCCGAATCTCTCTGCGCTCCCGAGCGGGATCAAAATGGCGTGTCGCTCCTTAGAGCCCTCAATATGCACCCGTTCAGGAACAATTATTGACTTTTTGGGTCTAGAATGGCATTTCGCTCCCGAAAGGGATCAAAAATGAAACCCGCCACCGATAGTCAGCGCCTCCTCAAAGCTCTCAGCGAGCAGGATCAGGCATTTCGAAAGCTCGCCACCAGTCCATCTCTCGACGCGGTGAGTAAGATCAATCGCGCGATAAATGACCTGGTCGAGGGGCCGGGCGCAACCGCGCGGAAGATTGCCGAACAGCTGCACACACCGCAATATCAGCGGGCAATCGATATTGCGCGACAACTGTCGGAGGCATCATCCGGCCTTTCCGTCCCGAAACTTTCCGCACCACAAATTGCAGCACCGCACATGCCAGCTCCTGGTGAGCGCGTACGATCGGTTGCCGAATTGGGTGCGCTAGTCCGGCGCGCGCGCAAGGCTATGAAGATGAACCAGTCCGAATTTGCCGCGCATGCCGGTGTCGGGCGGCGGTTCGTCTCCGAACTCGAAGGCGGGAAAGCCAGCCTCGAATTCGACCGCGTGATGGCCTGTGCCCAGGCAGCTGGCATCGATCTCACCGCCAGATTGCGCAGCCGCTGATGCTCATCCTGCAAGTCTGGCTCGAAGCATCGCCGGAGCCCGTCGGGTACCTTGTCAAAGGTGATCAGGGCGATCTTTCCTTCACCTACAACGCCCAATGGCTGGCGGCCCCGAACTGTCACGCGCTGTCGCTCTCTTTGCCGCTCAGCGAAGAGCCCTTTGGCGATGTTCCCGTGCGCGCTTGGTTCGGAAATCTGCTCCACGAAAACGACCAGCTCGAAGCGACCATGGCGCGCTATGGGATAGAACGCAGCGACATTGCTGGGCTGCTCGAACATCTGGGGGCAGATTGTCCGGGCTCTGTCAGCGTGCTCGGTCTCGACCAGCCGCCGGTGAAACGTCCTGGAACGCTGAGCGAAGACTATGATCCGCTCGACGAAGGCACGTTGCGCGACATCGTCGAGCGCCTCGCCACAGGCAAGCCCCTACCAGATAAGATGCGCGACCCTTCGCCAGTCGCGGGTGTGCGCCGGAAGATATCGCTCGCCGCACTGCCGGACGGACGCTTCGCGCTTCCAAAAATTGGGACGGGCGCGCCGACGACCCACATTTTGAAGCTCCCGGATCGCCAGAACCTCAAGGAAGCGCGTGACGAGGCCTTCCTGACCGATCTGGCCGCAAAGTGCGCCTTCTCAGTCGGAACCTGCGTTGCAGACCGGATCGGCGGACACGAAATCCTGCTCATCAACCGGTTCGATCGGCTGATCGACGGCGACAAGGTCTATCGCCTGCATGTCGAAGACTTTGCCCAAGCGAGCGGCCTTCCCTCCGATCTCAAGTATGAGCGGCGTGGTGAGGCGGGACGCCGGTTCGACGCGGCAACAATCGGAAGAATACTCGCCGCAACGGACCAGCCCGCTCTCGCCCGCAACACATACCTGAGAATGACTCTGTTCAACCTGCTGCTGGGCAACAACGACAACCACGCCAAGAACAACGGCCTGATCCTGGCCCCCGGCGGCTCGGTGCAACTTGCCCCATTCTACGACCTTACCCCGGTACTGATGGGGGGCGACTACACAGACGAGCTGGCGTTCAATGTGGGGGCAGCCAGTCGGTTCGATGACACAACTGCCGACGATCTGATTGCCTTCTGCGTAGCCATCGGAATTCCAGCACTGGGTGCGATGGCCTTGCTAAAAGCGGCGACGAGCGAACTGATTGACCAGATCGAGGAGCTGTCGGCCAATTTCCCTCGTGAGATGTCGGCACTCGATCGATTGTTCGGGCATACAGCCGCGCACATCAATGACATACTTGGCCTTGAGCGCGCGCTGCGAGAGCGGGACGCGCATGTGACGAAGGGTGGTGGGTGGAGCCTGAGCTAATCTCGGCTTAGCAGACGTGATGGATCAATTCCGTCGCGCCTCCGCAATCCGGAGCACAACGTCGCCCATCCAACCGGTCATCTGGGGGCGAGCATTGATCAGGGCCTTCATATCCGCGTCGCCCAGTCTGTCCGCAAACTGATGGATGATATCTCTATCCATTCCGTCCTTCCCGACATGAGCGATGGCCTGAAGCACGGTGTTGGCGTGATCTGAAGCATTTGCAAGCAGCGGCGCGCGCGCATGTTTGAGCGCCACAGTGCGCCCTGCCACCTGTTTCGTGCGCGTTGCACCATCGGTGGCGTAGGCAGACTTTGCCGGAACCTGCGTGGACAGGCCGAGGCGGTTTGCCGCCGTTGCTCCGGCGGGGCCGATCTTGTCGCCGCTCTTGCTAGCAAGAGCGCGGGCAAGACTGTCTGCATCGGGGCTGAGCGCCCCCAGTTTGTCATGCAACCTGGGATAGTCGTAGATGCCGCGCCCGACCCGGCGAATCTGGCCAGATTTTGCGAGACGTGACAGTGCCATATCGACCGAACCACGTGTGCCGAAGTCGATGAAGTCCTTGGGCGTAAAGGCCCAGCCACGGCCTTTGCCCCGCACTCGCTTCATGATTCTGTCGACCATCGCGGTCATTCTGCGCCTCCTTTCTGTTAGAAATTATCATAGATATTTCTAACAAGCAATTAGCTCAGAGTAGATGAGGTTGCCCGTATCCCCGTGCCTCTGTATAGGGATCACAACAGAACCCGCCACGCCTCTCGACGATGCGCACCAGGCGGGTCTTCTTTTGCCCGAAGGCCGGGCGCTAAGCGCCCGGTTCCTTCTTCTCGTCGTCCAGCGACGTGCGAAGGACGATCCGGCCATTGATCGGCACAACTTCCAATTGAAGCGAGAGCCCTTTGCGGTCGCGGTGGAACCACGCGGCTCCGATGCGAGTCCAGAAACCCTTGTCGCCCTTGTTGGCGACATGCCAGGCGAGGAAATCCGGTGGATTGGTCTCCTGCGCGGGTGCGGTATTGCTGCGTGCCATGATGATTTCCTTTCGTGTCTGGTGGCTCGTTGCACCAAACAGTAGGGCCGCACGGCCTAGGGCAGGATTCATGTCCAACACGGGTGACCCCGGCGAAGGCCGGGGGAACCGGCGCGGGCCGGGCATTGAAGGCTGACCGCGTTCGGCCAGTTGTGTGCTCAAGAACGAAACCGCCTGATCGAAAGGCATCCAAACGCATGGCAAACCGTCACACTTGCGCGCTGGATCACTCTCGCGCAAACCTTCGCCATGGCAATCGAGGGCAGTTCACGGAAACGCTGGAGCGAAGAGGAGACGGTGCTGGCGCTGTATCTCTATTTCCAGCTGCCGTTCGGAAAGCTGCACTCAGGCAATCCGGAAATCCAGGAGCTTGCCACTGCGCTCGGGCGCACGAACAGCTCGGTCGCGATGAAGCTGTGCAACTTCGCCAGCCTCGATCCCAAGATCACCGATAGCGGACGCAAGGGTCTGGATGGTGCGTCCAAGCTGGATCGGGCCACCTATTCCGAGTTCGGGCAGGACTGGACTGGCCTCGTCTTACGGGCCGAAGACCTATGGACCGCCCAGGTCGGCCAGTTCGAGCCACCACCCCCGCCTTCGCGCCTGAACGAGAAGCGCAACGAATTCCGGTTCGAGCCCTATCAAGGCGAGTCCACCACACAGGCGCTTGTGAATCAGCGTGTCGGCCAGGATTTCTTCCGCCGCGCGGTGCTCGCGAACTACGAGGAGGCTTGCTGCATCACCGGCATCGCCGATCCGCGCCTGCTCACGGCAAGCCATATCAAGCCGTGGGGCAAGGACAGCGACAACCGGCACAACCCCGCAAATGGCCTGCTGCTCTCAGCGACACTCGACCGCGCCTTTGATCGCGGGCTGATCACGGTCGATCGCCAACGGCGCATCCGCGTCTCGCGGCAATTGCGCGAAAACCAGAGCCGCGAGACTCGCGATTATTTCCAGCAATTCGAGAATGAAACGCTGCGTTCGGCAATCCGGTTCGATCCTGAACCGGCCTTTCTCGATTGGCACAACGAGCATTGCTTTGTGGATCAACGCGCCGCCTGACGTGTCAGGCGGCGCGCGGACTGCCTCCACTCAATACTCGCTGGCCAGCATGATGGTGAGCACCCGCCGCGTAAGGGCAGGATTGGCCGGGTCCTCGCTGCCAAACCGCAAATTGCGGTCGTAGGCATCGATCTTCCAGAAGACTGTTTCGGCAGGCCGCGCCGGTCGCGTGGTCGTCCAGCGACCTTCGACGTGCCGATAGATCGCACCGAAATCGCGTTCTCCGTAAGGATCGTTGTCCGGCGTGAAGGCATCGAAGGTCTCGACCAGTTCGCGCACACGCGACTGATCTTCCTCGGACAAGGCCCGAAAGCCCTCGGTCGCCACTGCAACGCAGGCAAGGCCCATCGCCTGCCGCGCTTGGTCATTGAGCCGGGCAATCTGCTCGCTTCGGGAAAAGTTGACAGCACTCATTGCACGACCCTCCCGCCTCGCTCACAAATTTCGACCAGCTCGCCGAAATCCTCGCGCTCGCCCAGTTCCTCGGCCAGACGCTGAACCGTTCCGAACGGCAAGCCATTCTCGTTGGCCAGCATCCGCAACCAGTCCTCGCGGCACTCGGCCCCGCAAGCGCGATAGTTCAAGATCAGGTCACCCATTTTCTGCCCTCCTTCGGCTGAAAGCCGCATCCGACACGCGGCATGCGGCCTGCCTTCCGGCGAGGATGGGAGGGGGAGGGGAAACCGGAATCGATGCCCTGGCGCGGGCCAGCGGGCACAGCCTGCCACACGGGGGCGTCTATTTCCGGTTTCGGGAACGAGATGGCAAAGCCTTTGGTGTTCCCGCCAAGAGATCGCCCAGCGATCCAGACAAAGTCGGCACCCTTGCAACGGCGCGAAGCCGACGGAGGTCCTGCGCGCGCGATCAGTGCGCCAGCGGGCGTCCGGCAATGAGAGAGGCAAGAGTGCCTGCGGGTTAGCTCAAGGATTCCGCGCCCTCAGGAGCATGGCCGCAGGACATGCGGGACAGAGCGCGTCCTTCAGGAATTCCCGCTCGGCTTCGAACTGCTCCTGATCGTCACCCGGATGGGCCGGGACTATGCGGCCCGGTCCGCGCCAGCGGATAGAGCAGGTCGCCCGCTAGGGTAGCCTTCAAGACTTGCTCGAACTGCAAAGAAGAGTGATCTTCGCGCTTGAAGAGGAAATCCAGATGCCTGACTTTTCAGACAAGAACGTTTTCGAGATGTACGTCGCCAACGGTATGAGACCTGGCTTCTGGTTGCGCAGAACCACTTGGGGAAACACCTGCGCGCGTGTCGTCGATGTCGGTGAGATCAAGGGCCCGGCACCCTATTTCGGCAACCCAAAGGTCTATGCGGACATCTATGACCTGCGAACTGGACAGCTGAAAGAGGCCCGTTCCCGGATTCCTGCTGCCGGAACTTACAAGACCTGGCGCTTGATCGACGCACCAAGTTGGTGGACTGCTGCGGATTGAAGCAAATCGGCTAGCGCAACAATGGAACAGCAGCTAGTCTCATTAAATGGCGGGTGGGGCTTCAAATTTTGATTTTCTGGAGAAAAGGGAGCCGCTGCTTTTCAAGCTTGGGGCTCTGAGCGAAGGCTATTTCACAGAAGATCCGAATACCGCTCAAATCAAACTTCGTCAGTTTGCCGAACTTCTGGCTCAGCTTTCCGCTGCTCACTTCGGAATCGAAGTCTCTGCACAGGACGCCCAGGTCGACATCCTGCGGCGCTTGAAGCTGGAGTGCGGTATTCCGCGAGAAGTGGCTGACCTATTCCATACGCTGCGCCTTAGCGGCAATCGGGCCGTACACGAAATTAAAGGTGACCACGCATCCGCCCTGGCGGGGCTCAAGATCGCCCGACAGCTTTCAATCTGGTTTGTGCGAACATTTTATGAGCCAAGCCTGAAGTTCGGACCGTTTGCGCCGCCGCAGCCTCACCGCGACAGCTCCGAAGACGTACTGAATGAGATTGAGATACTCCGCCGAGAGCTCGAGGCTTCCCAGACCGAGACCGAACGGCTCCGCTCCGAAGCTGAGCGTGCGGAGCGCGAAAGGCGAACTGCGGCACAGATTGCCGAAGACTCCAAACACGAGCGTGCGGTTTGGGAGAAGCTAGCCGAAGAAGCTGATCTCGCCAGACAGGACCTGCAAAATCAGCTGGATTCTGTGGCCAGGTTCGCCAACTCGGACAACGCGCCCGATCCCGAAATCGTGGCTGCAAACGCGCAAGATGCCGCCGATCTTATCAACCTCGATGAGGCAGACACGCGGTTGCTGATCGACCAGCAGCTTCGCGATGCCGGTTGGGAAGCCAATAGCGCCGAGTTGCGGTATTCGAAGGGTGGCCGGCCATTGAAAGGGCGCAACCGCGCTATCGCCGAATGGCCAACCATGACGGGACCCGCCGATTACGCGCTGTTCTGCGGGATGACACTTGTCGGAACGATCGAAGCCAAGCGCAAGAATCGCAACGTAATGGCCGTTCTGAGGCAAGCCGAGCGCTACGCTTCAGACATCCATATGCAGGAATCCGAGTTTGCTGAAGGCGGTCCTTGGTTTGAGTACAAGGCTCCTTTTGCTTTCTCGACCAATGGCCGACCGTACCTGAAGCAAGTGGAGGCACTTTCGGGGATATGGCGACGCGATTTGCGTGACCCCAACAATCCCGCCGAAGTGTTGGCCGGGTGGCCTTCTCCGCAAGGTATCCTTGAAAGGTTAGCGGTCGACAAAGCTGCCGCAGAACGGGAACTGGCGGCCCAGCCCTTCGACTTCGGATTTGTTCTGCGCCATTACCAGAAGGCTGCCATCGAAGCCGTGGAGCGGGGGCTATCAGAGAACAGGCGAGCGATGCTTGTTGCCATGGCCACTGGCACTGGCAAAACCAAGCTGGCAATCGCGATGCTTTACCGGCTGATCTCAGCGAAGCGCTTTCGTCGCGTGTGCTTCGTCGTGGATCGCAGCGCCTTAGGACGACAAACCAAAGACGAGTTCACGACAACGAAAGTGGTCAGTGGCAAGGCCTTCGCGGACATTTTCGGACTGAAAGGCCTGGACGACGTTAAACCGGACGAAGACACACGTATCCACATTTGCACCATTCAGGGTTTGGTTCGCAGGGTGCTCTACGCAGAGAGCGCCGCTGAAGAACCTCCAATCGACCAATACGACTTGATGGTCGTCGACGAATGCCACCGAGGCTATCTGCTCGATCGAGAAATGTCGGATAGCGACCTGAGCTTCCGCGACCAGAACGACTATGTCTCGAAGTATCGCCGCGTGCTGGAACATTTCGACGCGGTGAAAATTGGTCTGACCGCCACACCCGCTCTGCACACGACGGAAATTTTCGGCCAGCCCATTTTTACCTACTCCTATCGGGAAGCGGTGGTCGATGGTTTCCTCAATGACCATGAGCCCCCCATCCGGATTGCGACCAGGCTTTCCCAGGAAGGCATCCATTTCGCGCGGGAAGACACGGTCGATTTCATCCACCCGACTAGCGGCGAGGTTGAGACAGTCACCCTGCCTGACGAAGTCGATTTCGAAGTCGAGCAGTTCAACAAGAGCGTAGTGACCGTACCTTTCAATAAGGTCGTCGCCGAAGAGCTCGTGAAATACATCGATCCGTCTGACCCCGACAAAACCCTCATCTTCGCGGTGTCTAAGGCGCACGCAGACATTCTCGTAAAAGAGCTGCGTGACGCGTTTCGAAACGCCTATGGTCCCATGAAGGATGAAACGGTCCAGCGCCTCACGGGCGACGTGGACAAGATCGATCGACTGATCCTTTCGTTTCGCAATGACCCTCTTCCCAAGGTCGCGGTGACCGTCGATCTCCTCACTACCGGGATCGATATCCCGAAGATCACCAATCTGGTCTTCATGCGGCGTGTCAACAGCCGCATCCTCTACGAGCAAATGCTCGGGCGCGCGACGCGCCTCTGCCCTGAGATCGACAAAGAGAATTTCCGCATTTTCGATGCGGTCGACCTTTATCCTCACCTGGCCGACCTGACCGATATGAAGCCGATTGCGGCTGATCCCAAATTCACATTCACGAAGCTCTTCGAAGAGTTGGTTGGTCGAGGCGATGCCACTCACAAAGAACGTGTTCGTGAGCAAATCATCGTGCGGCTGCGCCGACGGTTGAAAAAGCTCACGCCGGAAGCGCGGGCAAGTTTCGAGAAGGAAGCCGGAGAGACTCCCGAGAGCTGCCTGGACCGTTTCGTCAATGGGGAAGCGATCGATCTGGCAGCTTGGGCAGCCGATCGTCCCAACCTTGGCGCAATTCTCGATTTGACCAACGACGATGGAACGCCTCGCTATGTCCCGATTTCGGAACACGCTGATGAGGTTGTAAGCGTTACGCGCGGTTACGGCAGCGCCGAGAAGCCGGAGGATTTTCTTGATGCCTTTACGCGGTTCGTTCGCGAGAATGTGAACAAGATCGCGGCACTGAAGTTGGTCGTCCAGCGACCGCAAGAGCTGACCCGCTCTGAGCTTCGCAATCTACGCCTCGAACTGGATGCGGCGGGGTTCACCGACACGAAAATCCGCCGGGCCTGGGCCGATGCGAAGAACGAAGAGATTGCGGCGTCGATCATCGGCTTTATCCGGCAGGCTGCCATCGGCGATCCGCTGGTGCCCTATGGCGACAGGGTGCGACAAGCGGTGCAAACCATTCTCCAGCAACGCGATTGGACGGAGGTGCAGCGCAAGTGGATCAATCGGATCGGGTCACAACTCGAGCTTGAAATCGTCGTTGATCGCGCAGCTTTCGACGCCGAACCATTTGCCGCGCAGGGCGGCTGGTCACGGATTGACCGGGTCTTTAATGGCAAGCTCGAACAGGTCGTTCGCGACATTAATGAATATATATGGAAAGAGGCCGGGTGATGAACGGACCAAGGGCACGGGAAACCGTTCAAAAGCTTTGGAATGCCAGCAAGAGCCTGCAAGGTGGAGGCGTCAGCTACTATGAGTATGTGACGGAGCTGACCTATCTCCTGCTTCTCAAGATGCTTTCCGAGGTGAAGCGGGACGGCAAGCTGCTGGAAGAGCGAATCCCTGCCGATTATCGGTGGGGCGCGCTGAAAAAGAAGGAAGGCGAGCCGCGGCTTATCTACTACCGCGAATTGCTGGTCGCCCTTGGTGATCGCTCGAAGGTGAAATTCGAGCTGGTCAATCAGGTCTTTACCGATGCCAAGACATCTCTGACCAAAGCGACGGCGCTGACCTCATTGATCACGGCGATTGATGCTGTGAACTGGTACGAAGCCGAGGAAGATGGCCTTGGCGATCTTTATGAAGGGTTGTTGCAACGGACGACCTCAGAACGAAAATCCAAGGCTGGCCAATACTTCACACCTAGAGAGTTGATTGAGACGATCATCAAGCTGGTCAAACCAACGCCGGGCGAGACTATCCAGGATCCTGCTGCTGGCACGGGCGGATTCCTGATTGCCGCCCATCGCGAAATCTGTCGCCAGACCGACGAGCTGATGGAGTTGACGTCCAACGCTGCCTTCTTTCAGCGCAACAATGCCTACAAGGGTGCCGAACTCATCACTGGCACCCACAGGCTTAACACGATGAACCTGCTGCTACACGGGATAGAGCAGCCGATCGATCTGGCCGATGCGCTAACGAATGAAGGCGAAGAACTCGGTAAGGCGAACCTCATCCTGACGAACCCGCCGTTCAACAAGTTCCCTGAGCGGGTGACACGCAGCGACTTTTCTATCACGGCGGGAGCAGCCAAAGGGCCGCTGCCGTTCATGGAACACATCGTTCGCGCGCTTGAGGACGGTGGGCGTGCGGCAGTGGTCGTGCCAGACAACGTGCTGTTCGAAGACAATATGGGCCGTGAGCTGCGCGCCTGGCTCATGAACCAGTGCAATCTGCATACGATCCTTCGGCTACCCACCGGCATTTTCTATGCCCAGGGCGTGAAGACGAACGTCATGTTCTTCACCAAGATTTCCGACACCGCAGACAATGCGACAAAAGAAGTCTGGTTCTATGATCTGCGCGCGCAGATGCCGAGCTTCGGCAAGACGCGCACGCTAACAGCCGAAGACTTCGCGGACTTCGTCAAAGCCTTTGGGGATGATCCGCTGGGTGGAGCCAAGCGAGAAGACCAGGGCGAGACCGGACGTTTCCGGAAGTTCACGCGCGAAGACATCGCCAAGCGCAATGACAATCTCGACATCTCATGGCTGCGCGATGATGAAGAGGAGGTCGAGGAAGGTCTGACCGAACCGGAAGACATCGCTGCGGCCATCTTGGGTCACCTTCGTGCGGCCCTCGCGGAAATCGAGGCAGTTGAAGAGGAACTGGCTGCGACCGAAGAGGTCGAGGCGTGAGCGAACTTCGCGACTTCGAAGAGAAGTATAAGGCGGCGCTTGCGCTTCCGAACGGTCGTTCAAGCAAATCAGAGACTTCCCCGGCGGCGAGCGCGCTCACTCGTGCGCATGAGCTCCGCAAATTTGAGATCGAAAACTATTGGCGAAGAGCTACGTACTTCTGGGCATTCCAGATCGCTTCGTTTGGCTTGCTTGGTTTGATCTGGCGAGACGTGGGAGACACTGGCGGGCTGGAAAGGTCAGCATTGCTGCTCCCGTGTGGGCTCGGCGCAATTTCTGCTCAAGTGGGTTGGCTTACCGCCAAAGGATCGAAGTTCTGGCAAGAGAACTGGGAGGCCCATGTCGATATACTTGAAAGGGAGCAGGAGGGGCGCCTGACCCAAGTCGTTCTTACGAGCCATGGCCCCCAATTCTCAGTAAGTGGGGTGAACCAGAATTTCATGCTGCTGCTATTGCTCGGATGGTTGGCCGCCTTCGTTGTAGTGCTTTCACCTACGCTCGAGGCATCGTTCGTAACGCACCTCAATTGGCTGGCACCCGGCATTCTGCTTGCTTGTATGGTGTTCTTGATTGCCTGGTCGAGAACTAGCATCAGCGGCTGGCGACTATCGTTGAATGACGTCGATTGGCATAGGCATTCACACCCGTCGATGAAAGGATGGTTTGAGTCCGCGATAGTAAACCGGCATCTTCGAATTGCACCTCAGAGACCTCAGATGATCCTGCGTGATACCCTTAGCGGTAAGCCAATAAAGCCGGAGGTGATCGAATGACCTCCGAAGCATTTGGCCGCACTATCCAGCTGTTCCTCGTCGATGGAACGCCCAACGGGCTTCGCAAGGCCACGATCCATGGCTGGACCGGCCTGACCTTCGTCGCAACTGCCAGCACATTTGCCACGCTTACTGCGCGGGGTGAGCTCGATCGCACTGGCATTTACATTCTCGCTGGCCCCGATGCTGAGGCGGTTGGAGGCATCCGTGCCTACATTGGTTCGGCCAACAGCGTGCGCGAGCGCATCAAGCAAAGTGCTCAGCAGCGTGATTTCTGGGAAACGGCGATTGCTGTCACCACCAGCGACGATGACCTGTCGAAGGGCCACGTCGAATATCTTGAGGCCCGGTTGATCGAGCTGGCTCATGCGGCAAATCGCGTCACTCTCGACAACGGGACTTCACCAGCTGGCAACCGTCGTCGTCTGCCGGAAGCAGACCAGGCGAACATGGAACAGTTCCTGGCCAACTTGAAAATCATCCTGCCAGTGGTTGGCCTGGACCTGCTCAAGCCACAGCCACGCGCAGTAACGCAAACGGCGACCCCCGTCGCGCAGCGCACAGCGGGTGAGATCACTTTCGAAATCCGTCACCGCTCCGGCGTCAGCGCGGAAGCGGTGGAAGAGGATGGCGAGTTTGTGGTTCTTGAAGGATCGGAGGCCCTGAAGGATACGGGCTATGTTCAGCAAAGCTACCTCGCGCTGAAGGATAACCTGATCAAGAAAGGCGTTCTGCAAGTGGCGAGCGAAGGCCGCTACGTGTTCACGCAGCCTTATGCGTTTTCCAGCCCCAGTGCCGCCGCTGCAATCGTGCTCGATCGCAACAGCAATGGGCTTTCGGAATGGAAGGTTAAGGGTGAGAAACGGACATACAATGACGTGAAGCAATCGCGTGTGGCGATTGAGGAAACCAGCGCATGAGCGAGCTTCCCGATACCTGGGCCCAGGTGCCCATCAGTGAAGTCGCCGAGGTGAACCCGCGCAAGAGTGTTGATCTGAGTGGTGATGACCCGGTGTCGTTCGTCCCTATGGCTGCCGTCGACGAAGTGTCCGGCACGATCGCCGCGCCAATAGAGCGGCCCTACAGTGAGGTCTCGAAGGGCTTCACGCATTTCCGAGATGGAGACGTGATCTTCGCGAAGATCACGCCGTCTATGGAAAACGGCAAGTCAGCAGTCGCTCGCGATCTGACCAATGGCACTGGCATGGGTTCAACTGAGTTCCATGTGTTTCGCAGCTACGGGGCAATCGAGCCGGAATATCTCTGGCGCTACGTCAGGCAACAATCGTTCCGTGATGATGCGCAAACTGTCATGTCGGGTGCCGTTGGCCAACAACGTGTCCCGGCGGATTGGCTGAAGGAACACACTATCCCGCTCGCTCCGACGACCGAGCAGGGACGAATCGTAAAGAAGCTGGATGGCTTGACCGCGCGCACCTCCCGGGCCCGCAAAGAGCTTGACCGCATCCCCACCCTCATCGCCCGCTACAAACAGCGCCTCCTCGCCCTAGCCTTTTCGGGGGAGTTGATCGGTGAGAATTTCGATGCGAGGCAAGTTCCTTTGTCATCCGTGGTCGTGCGTCTCGACCAAGGATGGAGTCCAAAGTGTGAGAACTTCCCGTCCGAAGACCCGTCAATTTGGGGAGTGATCAAGACCACTGCGATCCAGCCGGTCGATTTCTTGGAGCATGAAAATAAGCAGCTTCCTGCGCATCTTGAACCTCGTCCACGGATCGAAATCTCGGCGGGAGAGGTTCTCGTTACGCGAGCAGGCCCACGTAACCGCGTCGGGATTGCATGCTATGTCCGAAAGACCCGGCCGCGTTTGATGCTGGCTGACAAAGTTTACCGGTTGGCGATCGATCCGGCCAAAGCTGATCCGCTGTATGTGACTTACATGCTGAATTCACCCAACGCGTTGTCAGTTATTGAAGCCATGAAGTCGGGCGGGAGTGAAAGCGGGCTTAATCTAACTCAGGACAAGTTCTTGGGGTTGGTGATCCCTGTCCCCTCAATCCCTGAGCAAAACCAGACCGTCCGGCGCATCGAATCCGCCTTCGGCTGGCTCGACCGCGTAGCCACCGATCACGCCGCCGCCGCCCGCCTCCTCCCGAAACTCGACGCCGCGATCCTCGCCAAAGCCTTCCGCGGCGAATTAGTGCCGCAAGACGCCAATGACGAACCAGCGGCCAAACTGCTGGAGCGGATCAGGGCGGACCGGGAGGCGGAAGGGGCCAAGCCCAAGAAAAGGCGCGGCACACCGCGCGTCCATCAACTTGAAGCAGCCGACATTACTGCAGTTGCGTCCGTCGGCACGGCAACGTTGCAGGTTACCCGAAAGAGAAAGAAAGCTGCCACCATGAGCAAGAGCCGCCAAGACGACGATGTGAAAGACAAACCCTATCTCGCTGGCTTGCTCAAATCCGGCCGCTTCAGTGATGCGCAAAGCCTGTTCCGCGCCGCCGATCTGCCCGTCGCTGATTTCTACAAACAACTAGCCTGGGAAATCGACGCAGGCCACATCGTCGACAGTGCCGACGAACTGAAAGCCGCCTGATGCGCCTCCTCCGCGTCTACATCGACGGCTATCGCAACCTGAAGAACGTCACGGTCGATTTCGACAAGGACAGCCTGACCACGGTAGTGATTGGAGAGAATGGGACTGGGAAGTCGAACCTGATTGAAGCGATCGTAGAAGTTTTTAGGGCTTACGATCTCAACCAGAACCGGCTTTCTGCGTTCCGTTTTGAAATTGACTATCAGATAAATGGTCTCGTCATAAAGCTTCACAATACTCACAAGCCTAACGGACAACTGATGTGCTCTGTCGTTCAAGAAGGCGCAGCCTCCCACGGAATCGGCTCAACCGCGAAGCCGCATCTTCCAGATATGATTTTCGGCTACTATTCTGGTACCGGACGCAAACTGGAAAAGCTCTTTGATGCGCACCAGTCGCGCTACTATGATGTCATCAATAAAGATCGCCCGAGGGTAGAATACCAGATTGCACGTGAAAATCGGCGCCTGTTTTACTGTCGTTCAGCACATGGAGCTTTGGCTTTGCTCTCATATCTGGCCAAGCCGCGCGGCGATGACGGTCCGGGGGAGCTACTCACAGAAAGCCTCGGCATCACGGGGTTTCATTCTGCTCTCGCGCTATTGAAGCAGCCCTCTTGGTTCAAAGAAGGCCAACGGGCAGCGATGCGCGAAACGAGCAATATTTGGGGGGCGCATGGACCTGCGGGCGACTGTGCTCGCCTGTTGCGAGACTCCGCTTTCCATGCGCTGGAACTCGATGGGACATATGTTGATGACTATCGGCGCGCGGCCAGCAAGGAAGCTCAGCTCGCCTGCTTCCTACGCGATGAGCGCGCGCTGCGAGAATTCGCGGCAAACTACAAGACCGATAAAGAAATGTTTGCCGCACTTGAAGCCGCCGACATTTCTGACTTGTTCCGCGAAGTCACAGTCTGGGTGACGCGCAAGAACGATGCCTCCGGCGATATCAGCTTTAGCGACCTTTCCGATGGCGAAAGGCAGCTGTTGATGGTGCTCGGTCTGATCCGAATGGCTCGGGGCAAAGAAGTCTTATTTTTGCTCGACGAGCCTGACACCCACCTCAACCCCGCATGGCAGCTTACCTATCTCGAATTGATCCGCGAATGGACAGAGGTCGCGGCAGACGAAGACACTTGCCAGATCGTAATGACGACTCACAACCCGCTGACCATCGCGGCGCTCGAAGCGAAGGAAGTTCGAGTAATGTCGTGCGATGACGATGGAAGCATTTCAGTTGACCCGCCTCGTATCGATCCAAAGGGCTTGGGGTTCGCAGGCGTCCTCACCGACATCTTCGGGCTTTCTTCCTCGCTCGACAAACCGACGCAGGAGTTGATTGACCGTCGAAATGAGCTTGCCAGGGAAGATGAGCTAACCGACGCGATGGCCAAAGAGTTCGCTGACATCAAAGACGAGTTGCGTCACCTCGGCTTTCTCTATGAGGAACGCGACAAGCTCTACAGCGAATTCCTCAAGCAACTAAAGAATGTCGAATTGGCCGATGTCGAGCCGCTATCCCCCGATGAGTTGCGCGAACGGGAAGCCGAAACCCGTCGGATCGTTGAGGAGCTGCTGAGCAGGAAATGATCTACGTCCACCGTGATTTCAGCAAGATTGCACCAGAGAAGCTGGCGGCTCTAAAGACGGTGTCTGATGCGCTTGACGCAATCGAAGACCCCGCCGCGCGGAAAGCCTTTATCGATGCCAATAGAGCGGCATGGAGCACCGTTCGCGGCGAACTCGAGGCCATGTCATTCGGCAAATGCTGGTATACTGAAGCGAAGGAAGGCTGCTCGCGGTATCAGACGGACCATTACAGGCCGCATGGTCGAGCGAAGCAAGCCGCGAAGAGCTACACAGCAGGCTATTGCTGGCTGGCATTCGACATCGATAACTACCGCATCATCGGCGTGCTTGCGAATACGCAGAACCAAGAATATTCCGAAGAGACTGTCGGCAAGAGCGACTGGTTTCCAGTACTCGATCCGGCCACGCGCGCGACGTTGGCCAATCGATCAATCGACCTGGAAGTGCCTCTCCTGCTTGATCCCGCAAACGAAGATGATCCTGACAAGATTATGTTCAACGACAATGGTGAGGCCCACCCGTCGGATGAACTATCTGACGAAGAGAAGGCTTGGGTCCGAGACGCTATCGACCGTATGGGCATCAAGCAGGATAAGCTGAATGGTCTTCGCCGAAGAATATGGCGGGAATGCGAGGGGCGCATCGTAAAATACAATCGCTTCTTCAAGAAGCCCGCAGCTGAACGCACGCCCGAAGACAAGCTTAGCATGAAAGAGTTGGCTGGCGAACTTCGCGCAATGGCATCTTGCCGTGCTCCGTTTGCAGCGACTGCCAGGCACTGTTTGAAGAGCAATCGATTGGGCGATCTGATCATCAAAGACGAGTTCGCCGAAGCCAATGCTGCTGCTCACGCATAGGCTGCGCGTCACGGCTGACCGAGCCATTCCGCAGCCTTCGACGCCGCGCTCGCTGCCGTGAAGATCGCCCGGTTGTCGGCCTTGAGCACCTTTAGCCAGCTGGCGAGGTAGCTGGCGTGATCCGGTCGCGGGCTGGTGGAAAGACCAAGGTCACCACATAGGAAGGCTGAGCCGAGTTCGGCCACCAGCTCTTCCATAGCATAGGCATCGTCGCCGAACCGCTTGCCGAAGGTCCGCGCAAGGCGATGGTCAGCGCCAGACCAATGGACGAGCTCGTGCAGCAAGGTGGCGTACCAGTTCTGCGCCGCGGTGCCGCTGGCGGTAGCGAAGAATCGCTCGCGGTCTGGCATGGTGATGGTGTCGGTCGCGGGCGTGTAGTGAGCGCTGTCGCCATGGATGCGCACGCTGGCACCTGTGCCCGCAACGAAGCTGTCCGCCTGCGGGATAGGGTCGAAGTCTTCTCCGTCTGGCACTTCGGGCATGGCGAAGCCTTCGACCTGGCTGACGTTGAACACTTGCGAGGCTTGAGCAAAGATGCGGGTCGAGCTGTCTCTATCCTCGGCCTGATCGTCATCACGACTGTCGAAGACCTTGTAGAACACAATGGGCGCAGCCTTCTCGCCCTTGCGGACCTGGGCACCAATTGACTGCCATTGGCGATAGGTCGCCCAGAGCCCATGCCCGAAGTCTTGCGTCTCGGCGCTGGCCCAGAGGGCGAGCACGTTGACCCCGCGATAGGCTTTCCCGGTCGCAGCATTCAAGGGGCGCGAAAGCGGCGCGGTGCTGCGATGCCAAGGGAGCGAGAAAGTATCCGTGCCGCGTTCAAGGGCGGCGATGATCTGGTTGGTGATCGTATCGTAGATGCTGGCGGTTGTGGTGCTGGCCATGGTGAAAGTCCTTCGTCCAATCGTTGGGAACGCGGATGAAGGGACGGGCCGGATTGGCCGGGTGGGTCAGCGGTTACGCGGAACAGCCAACACGGGAGGGCTTCAGCCCGAATGGAGCGGGCAGGCTGTTGATCCCGCCCGGCACGGCCTGTCGAAGAGGAGCAGTTCATTCCAACGGCAGGACGAAGGACGCCATGGCCTGCCGCCGCCAAGTCGTTTGATCAGCCCAACCCAGCACCCATTGCCTTGGACTTTCCGGCCTCGGGAGTACTCGCGGCCATGGCCGTCTGCTTTTCGCCTGCGCGTTCGTAGATCGCACGGACAAGTCGGTTCTTGTCGTCGGTGACAACCACGGCCTCGGCCTTGGCGCGCGACAGCGCGACATAGAGCATCTTCTGGTCGACCAGATTGGTGGAGCGGCTGTCTGCATGGATCAGAACGCGCTCGGCGGTCTGGCCCTGAGCAGCGTGGGCGGTCTGGACATAGGCGTGGCGCAAGTGGGCGTCGCGATGATCGGACAGATCGAGTTTCTGCTCGCGTCCATTGGCAAGCTTCACCGTTGCCAGGCCACGGTCGGAATCGATGCGAGCAATAGTGCCGCCAAGGCCATTGACCCGTCCGGCATCGCGGTCATTGCGGGTGAACTGCACGCGGTCACCGGTCCGCAATTCCATCGGCTTCGGCTCGAACACTTCGGCTTTGCCTGCACCCCATTGCCGGGGATGCCAGTCGATTGATCTTCCATCACGGGCTTCGAGGGCAATGCGCCCGCGCTCGGAATCGACTGCGGCAATCGCAAAGCCTTCGCCCCTCCGCACGCCCTTGGCGGTATAGTCCCGGCTAAACCGGACGACATCGCCCACGGCATAGCTTGCTGCCTCGCGCGCTTCGGCGCGGGTCAGGCCCTTCGCCTCCAGAGCATCGAACCGCACCGCATCCACCGACAGCTCGCCGCGCTCAGTCAGCTTTGCGCGGATCATGCCGGTGAGTCTGTCGCGGCCCTCACGCGATGGTTCGATCACGAGCGTTCGCGCGCGCTCTGCTGGCGATAAGGCGAGATAATGGCGGGCCATCGTCCCTAGGCGCGCCTCCGGCGTCGCGCCTTCGATCACCTTGCCGCCGCCACGCTCCAGCGCAGCCAGCGCCTTGCCCGCATGGCCTTCGATCGAGGCCATGACGGCTTCGCGGGTGTCTGCATTGGTCTGCCGGACCACTTCCGCGAGCTTCGCGGTCGCCATGCCTGCCTGCTGCAACTGAGCAAAGGCTGCGCCTGCACCAACCGATCCCAGCTGCTTGACGTCGCCCACCAGAACAAGCCGGGCTCCGGCCTTCTCGGCGCGGGTCATGAGTTTGGCCATGTCGTGGGCCGATAGCATCGAGGCTTCATCGACGATCCAGACGGCGTCCTTGCCCGCGCTCTTCGCTTCCGGTGCGAGCAAATGCCGCGCCACGGTATCGCCACGCATGCCGAGCGCTTCGCCCAGCACGGTCGCCGCCGATGCGGTTGGCGCAAGCGCAGTTACGACAAGCCCGCGTCGTTTGGCCTCGCGGGCATAGGTGGCAAGCACAGTGGTAGTCTTGGCCGTACCGGCATAACCCTGGACGGCAGCGACCCGATCCCGCGAGGTAAGTAGCTCGGCGGTCGCGCGCTTCTGGTCTTCGGTCCACGCATAGCCGGACCGGGCTGACTGCCGCGCAGCGCGTTCGATGCTCCGTGCTGCCGCCACCGGACTGACGAGCGCTTGCGCCATGTCTCGCCCGGCTTCCTCAAGGCGTAACATGGTGCGCTCGGTTGCGATGGCTTGCGGCGTCGTGAACCCGGCAAACTCCGCGCCGCGCCGGCCAAGGAATGTGCGCGGGACAAGCTCGCCGCGCTCTCCGGCCTCGGCAATTGCTGCACTGATTGCACTATGACCAACCTTGCCGAAAGCGAAGTCTCCGGCCTCGCGCGCGAGTGTGCTGTCCGAGAATATGGCCTCGCGCTCGGACAGCTTGGCAGCGGCCCATGTCACCGCCTGCCGCGCCAGCAATTCGGGGCTGGCGGTTGCTTCGCTGCTATTGACCCGCTCCCTCGCCTCGACAATCAAACTGTTTCGCGCTGCCTTGTCGAACCCGCTGGCATCGGCTGTTGCTCGCCAGTCGGCGCGCAAGGTGCGATGATCCGCACTGGTCTTGGCCTCGCGCGTATCGAGCGCGGCGATCTGCTTTTCGGCGGCACTGGCTTCCGCACGGCTCGTACCGCGCTCGGCAAGCCGGGCATCGATGGCTGCGGTGCGCTGGCTCAGTGCGTCGACGGTCCTTTCCGGAACGCCCGCTATCTCGAACAGCGAGTCCTTACCCGCCTCGATCCGATAACCCAGCGCGGCAACGCCATGCGCCAGCTCCTGACGGTAGATCGCGCCGATTTCCTTTTGCAGCTGGTAGAAGGCGCGCGGCTCAAGGCTATGCCAATGGCCATTCCTGTCCTGTGTGGCGTTGAGGATAACGCCGTGGGTGTGTAGCTGCGGGTCCTGCGCCCGGCTTGTGGCATGGCGGAAAGTGGCGATGGCGAGATTGCCGGTTGCTTCGCGCCGGACCTCGCCGCCCTGCCTGATCCGCGTTGCCGCCATGTGCTTTTCGACATGGGCGAGGGCCACTTTCACTGCCGCGCCATGGGCCTTGATCAGCCGCTTGTCGCCCGCAACCTCGGCCATGATTGAGACCGACTTGGGCGCGGACAGTGTGATGTCCCAGCCTGGCCGGTGTACGACCTTGCCATCACGGGTGGTGCCGAGCTGTTGCCCGGCAATCCGGCCTTCGAGCAATTCGGCGAACTTCTCGCGGTCCACCTCGCCGGACAGACCGAGCTTCTCGGCCCCTTCGCCAAGCCATTCGGACGGAGCCATGCCGCCTTCGGCATAGTAGTCGTCGGCTTCGTAATAGCTGGCGGCTTGCCCAGCACTCGACAGGGCCGAGACCGAGGCCACCATCAGACCGGACCTTGTTCGGTGCCGGGCTTGGCGTCGGCTTCCGCGCCCTTGGCGATCTCACTGACCCTGCTCCACAGCGTGCCCGCCGGATCGCCCGCGACGAAGCCGGGCTGACGCGCGTCGCCACGCCGGGTGATGTGATCGGCGGTGAGACCAATCCGGGCCACGGGAAAGCCGTCGGGAAGCAGCAGATAGCCCTGATGAGGCGTCAAGCGCAGTTCGCTTTCGAGCACGGCTGCGCGGAAATGCCGCTGGGTTGCGATGGTCGTGCGCGGCACTTCGCTGCCAATCGACAGCGTATCGGTGGCAACGCGCATTTCGATCTCGCATTGACCGATGGTCTCGCTCGCCCATTTACGAGTTTCCTGGTCGACAGTTTGCAGGAACAGCTTGGTGTTGCAGCAGGCGAGCATGGCTTCTGCGATGTTCGCGCCGTAGCGATGGCGCATCTGCCCGAGCGCCTGGAAGGTGAGCACTATCGCCGCTCCGAACTTGCGACCTTCAGGCAATAGCCGGGCAAGGTTCTCGACCTTTGGAAGGTCGGCCAACTCGTCGAGCACGAACCAGATGCGCCTGTCAGGCGATGGCGACAGCCCCAAGACGGCGCTCGCGGCGCATTCGAGCCAGCAGGCCATGAGGGGTTTGGCCGCCTCGAAATAGTCTTCCTTGCGAGGGACGAAGATCCACGGTCTCGCGCCCTCGCATGTGTCCAGGCTGGCAATAAATTCGCGGAAGGCGAAGCGGTCGTCACCTTCATCTTCGACCTTCAGAAACTGGATCAGGTTCGCTGCTTTGGCGAGCATGAAGAGCACGCTGCCGGTGGCGCGGTCGGCGTCGTCGGCAAAGGTGCGGGCCGACGAAGTGTGTCCCAGCCATTCCTTCAACTGTTCCTTGCTCTTGACCTGCAGGGCTTCGAGCAGGGCTTCGAGGCTGCAGTTCTTCTCAGCCCACAGCGAACGCATCATGTTGGCGACAAGAATGCGGCTCGTTTCCAGCCAGACATCATCATCCTGACTGCCGGTTTCAGAGACCAGCTGTCGCGCGATACGGTCGGCATCGGCGGGGTGTGATATCTCGTCAAAGGGTGACCAGAAGGTGCAGCGCGCATCGAAGGGATTGAGGATGATGTCGCCGCGCGCGGGGTTGTAATAGTGGGCGATGAACTCGCCCGATGTGTCGTAGACCAGCGCCGCTTCGCCGCGTCTCTCGATACCGTCGAGCATCTGGCGAAGGGCGGTGGTCTTGCCGCTGCCGGTGGTGCCAAGGAAGGCGAAGTGACGGGTCTCGATCCGGCGCGGGATCGGCACGGGGCCGATGCGTAAGGCATCCGCGCCACAATACTGGATGGTCTGCGCAGCAACATCCTCTTCGCTCGCCATTCGGGTCCCGCCAAGCACCCGGTCGGCGAGCGTATCCTTGCCCTGTGCGGACATGGTGCGCTGGATCAGCCAGACGGCCAGCATGCCGACTACCAGCCCGATAAAGGCCCCTGCGCCCGATACCTTTATCGCTTTCCAGAAGGTTTCGGCGATGAAGGGATCGCTGGCAAAGCCCGACGCTGAAACCGTCCAGCTCTGGCCGTCCATCGACACATTCATGGTGAGGTCCTTGCCAACAATCTGACCGAGCAAGGCGATCAGGTTCGCGAGCATGCACTGCATCGCGACCTTGATCTCTTCGGGCATTAGCAGGAACTGCGGCGCGATGATCGCACCGGCTCCCGTTGCGCACAGAGACAGCGTGGAGAAGAAGCGCAGTCGCTGCTGCCATTGGGCCATGCGCACGCGCCACAGCGCGTGGGCGCGGGTGACAAAATCGACGCCGGTATTCATGGTTCGATCTCCAGGGCAAGCGAGCGCTGGCGCTCGAATGCGGCGCGCGCTTCGGCTGCGATTGTCTCGTCCGCTTTCTTCGTTCCCAGTGCGGCGTGGCGGGCATAAGCGTAGGCCGCACAGGCTGTGAACAGGGTCCGGTCGAGTACCCGTTCGGCCTCGGCCAGGCGCTCCGATATCGCCCCGATCTCGCGCGCCAGTTCGGCAAGATCGGTCTCCTTGTCGGTGCCGTGGAGCATGGCGAGAAAGCCTGCTTCGACGACCCGCGCCAGCATGGCGTAGTCGCTTAGACCACGCCGCCTGGCGAAGTCGGCCAGCACCCGGTATTGCGACGGGCTGAGGCGCACCGTCTGCGCCCGCGCGCTCATCGCTCCGCTCCGATAGAGATGCTATCCGCCATCGCGAAGAATGGCGGAATTGCGCGGCTCCGGGACCTGCTGTGCGGGCGAGATGCTATTCGCATCCCGTCAAACCCGCAGAAATCCTTGATGCACGCGTGCGTGGGGTGTGTATGGAAATTACGGGTCCGATACGCAGTATCGTGGCCCCTTCCTTCTCCAGTCTTTCTCCGGTCATTTGGCATGGGCGTCTTGCTCCATGCTTGCCGTAGGAGGCGTCGCAGACAGGATCAGATTGCGGGCGACATGGTCGTCGAAATAGCGTTCGCGGGACTGGCGCGAGGACAACCGGCGTTCCGCCATATCGGGGCGTGCGAACCAGCGAAGCAGGACCAGGTCGATGGCGGATCGTACCTCATCTGCGAGCAGGTTGGTCTCTTCCGGTGTGAGGTCCAGCCACCCGAATTCGGTGCGAAGCTGGCTGCCAAGCGGATACCCGGTCCCGTCTCTGCTCTTGTAGATTGGGCCCTCGACCGTGAGACAACAATCTCGCCCCTCAAACCGCTCCCGGACCGGGCGTTCGTAACAGAGCCAGGGCTGCAATGTGTGGCGACGGGCGCGCCCATCGGCATTGTCTTCAACGAGCAATTCGACGAGCTGGGCGGTGCACTCTTCTTCGTCGATGGGAGCGCAGGCAATGATCCAGCCTTGCTTCAGCAGGGCAGATTTACTCCATGAGCGGATGGACATGCGGTAATCTTTCTGCGGGCCATTGCCCGCCCTGGAGGGGTCAATAGCGGCGCAGGGGAAGGGCCTCGATCCACTCTTCGATATCGGTGGAACGCCAGCGGATACGTCCGCCGCCCAGGTCGATCGGTTGAGGAAAGGCACCTCGGCGGATGCGTCGCCAGATCGTTGTCCGGCTTCGAATGCCGGTGAGGCGCATTACCTCATGGCAGGTGAGTAATTCAATATTCGGCATGACAGATTCCTTTGCTTCAAGGTTCTGTCACCGTTGCCGCACTCCCCTGCGACGTTGGGTTGGTTCTCAAATAGCCGTTGCGGACCGTGCGATCAGATATTCAACTCAGCGCCACCCTTGGCTTAGGTGACATGAGCAAAGCTAAGCGAATCGCAAAGGTGTAGGAAAGAACAAAAAGAGATCAAATTTCGTTCCGCACTAGTGAGTGGACGGTGTTGGATCGCAATGGACAGGGCGGGACTGAAAAAAGTTTCTCCCAGAAGCGGACGGAAATAGCCGGAGCCAATCCCACGCTCCCTGCGCTTCAGTGGTGTTGGGTCTGGATGAGATGACTGAAGTTGCACATTATCGGCGCATTTAGCGGAAGGATGCGAGCTTCTTCTGCACGCCCTTTCTGCAAATCACAGCTTTTTCCCGCATTTTTCGCCTATTGCAGAAAGGCTAAAATATCATGATATCAATTACTTGATTGATTTTCTTTCTGCAAAACAGTCCAAATCTTTCTGCATTTAATCCGCAAGTTGCCATTGTGGTGCAGCGCGTGGACCGATGTTCACTATCAGCCCATGCCGCCTAAGTTTGGTCAGCAAATTGGCGACCTTTTTGAGTTTCTGCTCAGTGGTTAAAGCATCGCTCAGTTTATCGAGAAGAAGCTGATTGATATCCTTCCGGGACGCTGTTCCCGCACCCGCAAGGTAGTCCATAAGCAGTTTGGCGTAGAACTCGTCATCTTGCGCGCGCGTACGGACATAATCAGCCATCGTGGATGTAGCAGCTGCCACCTGAGCAGACACATGGAAGTTTGGTTTGCGGCCTTCAATCAATTTGTTTCGGCGCAAATGCTTGATCGCGTCATCAGTGATCGGAAGGCCTTTTTGTACCCGATCCAAGGCCAGAACATCGACCAGATCAAGCCCGGTCCGCTGCATCAGAAGGCGGCTGTATGCAGGATCGACAACCCGCCCATGGATCGTCAGGCGAACCATATCGTCGCTTTGCAAGTCGAAATCCGGGAGGGGGAAAAAGCGCTTACGTTGACGCTGATAAATGTCGTGGATCCCGTATCCCATGTGGTCGATCATGTTCAGCTCGGTCATCGCCTGAGCCAAGAACGGATTGCGATAACGAGGCGGACGCTTGTCCCCTGAGACATAGTCTTCGGGCCTGCCCTCGTAGAAGTTGCCCATGTTCTCGAACACAAGCCGGTCTGGATGCTCGGTCACAACAACGCGGGCGTTTCGCGTGTAATCCTGATGGGCAATGCAATTGTGCAAAGCCTCTAGCACGACCTTCTGATCGTACTTCGCCACTTCATGTGCGAGGAGTTCGTTTTCAGGCAAAAGTCGAACCTGAATGTTACGAACCTTGGCGAACAGTCGGGAGGTGGCGAGCAGGAAGGGAGGCCTGAAATGCTCATATGCCCGTTCCTCCCCTGTGAGATTCCAGGTGATCTCGGCAGGATGCGGATTAAGCCGCCACGCAGATTCCGCCTTGCCGAGTAAGAGCAAAGCCGCGCGAGTGATCCCGCCATCGATCGTCACGCGTGCACGATCAAGTAAGGCTGCGTCACTCCAACTGGCGACATCCAGATTGGCATGCTTGGCTGCAAATCGCTCTCGCGCTTGAGCAAGAGCCTCTGGATCGAGATCGTCAAAGTTAGCCCCCTCAACGATCTGAGCCGTCCAATCAGTAGCAAGGGTTTGCGCTCTGATTTCGTCCAATTTGTCCTGACCAAGAGCGACAAGAGACTCGCCCGCGCGGCCATAGTAATGCCCGTTCCATCCAATCGGCATCCCACGGGGAGCAGCAGGCACCTCGAAAAGCACCACGCGTCCACCCGCGTGATTTAGCACGTGGATTTCGCGACAGGTGAAGCCCCCAGTCCCGTCGAGCAGTTGCTTCATTGTCGCCCGCAGTTGCTCTGCATCCTCTCGGTAGCTGGTTCCAACCACTGTCCGGGTCTTGTCGTCGATGCCGAACACGAGCCATGCTCTGTCCCGACCCCGAAGGTTGGCTTCATTCGCCAGAGCAGCAACATATTTCCCGATGTCACTGCTAGGAAACCCGTCCCTACCACGTTTGAACTCGACAACCTCGTCTTCCCAGTTGGCAACGAGGCGATCTAATAGGTCCGTGAGAGTAGCTTGGTTCATGATGCCTAGTCGATAGCAACCGACTCAGCGTCCGGGAAGTCTGCGCCGATATTACCGACTGATATCCATGCGCTACTTCCGAAATCCGATTCCAGAACTGGGTCGCGCGATACCAGTGCACAGAATCATATGAGCATGCTCGAGGCTGCGCGCGTGAACGATTCAGGCTGATTGCGCACCAATTGCACGATGCTGATCCACGAAACCCCGAAACCTCCCATGAAGTTGTGCAAAACTGCCATTTTGCACTTACATTTCACTTACGGACGAGTCCGGCGAAATTGTGCAGCGCATCAAATGGCGGAAAAGCTGGTGCACCCGACAGGATTCGAACCTGTGGCCTCTGCCTTCGGAGGGCAGCGCTCTATCCAGCTGAGCTACGGGTGCTTGCCGGCGAACGCCCGTAGCAATGGCGGGGGCCGTAGCCAAGCGCAATCGTGATCGCGCGCGGTGCTACATCGCGCTGGGAAGTTGCAGCATCTCCGTGCCGTCTTCCTTGAAGACACGGGTGTTGAAGCCGCCCCGGCGACCGTCGCGCAAGGGGTAGTATCCCACCGTGATCGTCTCTCCGGGGGCGAGCGTGCGGCGCGACCAGCCTGCGCGGCTGAGATGGTTGGGGCTCATCCCCTCGAAAGCCCAGCGGCGGCCCTGCGCATCGCGCGCGTAAATGAAGGTGTGCGGATTGGTCCAGACCCAGCGCTCCACCGTCATGTTCTCGACGCTGGTTTCCGATCCCCATTCGAACATCGCGGTAGAATGGTGGGCGGATCCCGGCACGCTAAGGGCAGCCATCACGGCCAGCGCGGTTCCGGCGGCTAGCGCCATTCGGCGGATCGAAATCGTGATCATGCTATCGCTCTCCAAAAAGGGCGCGGCGGCGGCCTGTTTTGCCTGCCTTGTGCCGTGCACTTCTTCAGGCGTCATAATGACAGCAAGAAATGGACAAAATCAACCCGCTGCTTGACTTGGCTTCACAAAGCACAGCAATTGTTCCCCGAACACAGTCAAGCCGGGTATGGGGAGAGGCACGATGAAACAGGCCATGGGCGCAAGGGCCGCGGTACTGCTGGCAATAGGGTTCGCGGCAACGCCGATCCAGGCGCAGGATGCCGAGTTCACGCCGCCCCGCGCCGATCAATATGCGCAGGTGACAGGCTGGCCGGATTTCACCGGCGTGTGGAATCCCGACTGGTCGATCCTGTTCGGGCGCGACGGTCGCAGGCCTGCCAGTCCCGTGCTGACCGAGGAGGCGCAAGCTGCTTACGATACCTTTCTGGCGCGGCAGGAGGCAGAAGGCGTCGACCAGTTCCTTCAGGTGAACTGCATCCCACCGGGAATGCCCGGCATCATGCGCCAGCCCTATCCGGTGGAATTCCTCTATTCGCCCGGCCGCGTCACCGTGTTTGCCGAGACCTATTCGCAGGCAAGGCGCATCTACGTGGACCGGTCGCGCGATCTGCCCGAGGATCCCGATCCCCTGTTCAACGGCACCTCGGTCGGCTTCTGGGAAGGCGACATGCTGGTGGTGGACACGGTGGGCTTCAATCCCTTCGTCACTTTCATGGCCGGCGTCACCCCATCCGATGAAATGCGCATTCACGAGCATTTCTGGCTGGATGAGAACGGCACGCTGTGGCTGGAGACCACCATCACCGATCCCGCCGTCCTGGCTCAGCCCTTCGTGCAAAAACTCGCCTACACGCGCCAGCCCGACTGGGAAATCCGCGAGTATGTGTGCAACGAGAACAACCGGCTGGTTGATGACGAGAACGGTGCCAACGTGGACCTTGGGCTGGACGAGGGAGACGATCCCTTCGGCCCGCCCGCCACGGACTGATCCGGCAAAGGCGTTTCACGCTAACCGATTGGCAACCAGCGCCGCGCTATCGCGCAGGGCATGAACGCACCGTCGTCCAATTTCGGATCCCTGCACACACGTCGCTGCGCCGTGGGCAGCAGCACCAGCCGGCGCTGGGCTGCGCTGGGGGAGGCCGGGCAGGTGGTGGCGATGTTGGCCGGGCTGGAACCGGAGCGGCCGAGCAGGGACATCCGCAATTTTCCCGCGCTCATTTGCGATGCGGAAGAGTGGCGCCGCGATCTGGCGGACAATGGCTGCGCCGATCTTGCCGCGATGATGGAGCCGGGCATTGCCGCACTCTTGGCGATCAACGCCCGCGGGGCCGATTGTCGCCCTGCCGCGCTGGCGCTGTGGCACGAATTCGCCGCTGCAAGGTCCGCCGTGCTAGCGCTGTTGCCGCCCGCTGGCCGCCTAGGTCCGAAACGCAGCGCCTGACCTTCGGGATGCACCGGAATTGCAATCGCGCGGCTTGACCGTGTTCGCTTTTCGTTCCAATTCTGGCTCATGCCCGATTCGATGACCCAGCCCTCCGCCGCCGCTCCTGCCGAACATTCCGGCGCCGATCCCATAACCTTGCGCTCCCGCGCCGTGTGCAGGGGTATCGGCAGGCTGTTTGCGCGCAACAATATCTGGACGCTGCCCGAAATGCCGCTGCGCAACGGGCGCCGGGCGGATCTGATGGGGATCGATGCCAAGGGCAAGATCGTGATCGTGGAGGTGAAGACCGCGCGCGGCGATCTGCTGGGCGATGGCAAGTGGCCGGATTACCTCGATTTCTGCGACCGGTTCTATTGGGGCCTTCCGCCAGAGCTGGACCGCGCCTGCCTCGACAGCCCCGATTTCAAGCCGGAGTGCTGCGGCGTGATCGTTGCCGATGAATATGATGCGGAGATCGTGCGGCCCGCGCCCAGCCATCCGCTGGCCGCCGCGCGCCGCCGGGTGGAGGTGGAGCGCCTCTCGCGCACGGCGCTGCGGCGATTGCAGGTCGGCGCAGACCCGCAGTGCAGCAGTTGGGGCGCAGAACTGGCCGGTTGAACTGGCTGGCTGAACTATCAGGCCGAGATAAGCTGCCTCTCGCCAGCCTCTCCAACATGCGGCATAAGCGCTCCAGATGCTTGCCGCCATTATCCTTTCTGCCCTGGCCATGACGGCCATCGTGGCCGTGCGCTACCTGCTGACGAGTGGGGGCTTTGCCTTTGCCACCCGGCTGGTACGGCCCGGCCTGTATCAGGATCTCAACCCGCAGATCGGCAGGGAAATCGGCTGGTCCATGGCCTCTGCCGCGATCTACGGCGTGCCTGCGGGCATCGTCGCATGGGGATGGCAGGAACACGGCTGGACGCTGATCTATACCGACCTTGCGGCCTATCCCCTGTGGTATCTGCCGCTGTCGCTGTTCCTCTATCTCTTCGCGCACGACACGTGGTTCTACTGGACCCACCGGCTGATGCACCGTCCCAAGTGGTTTCGCATTGCCCATGCCGTTCACCATGCCAGCCGCCCGCCCACGGCCTGGGCCGCGATGAGCTTCCACCCGATCGAGGCGCTGACTGGCGCTGTCGTCATCCCCGCGCTGGTGTTTTTCATCCCCGTACACGTGGGCGTGCTGGGCATGGTGCTCGGCATCATGACGCTGATGGGTGTCACCAATCACATGGGCTGGGAGATGTTTCCAAAATGGCTTGTTCATTCCCGCGTAGGGAATTGGGTGATAACTGCCAGCCATCACCAGCGGCACCACGATGCGTATCGCTGCAATTACGGCCTCTACTTCAGATTTTGGGATCGCTTGTGCAGAACAGATCGCGGGCTGGCAAAGCCCTGACAATGCTCTTCGTCGCTGCTGCTGCAACGGCGCTCTCCGCCCCCGCAGGCGAACTTTATGCGCGGCCCGCCGGTGCGCAGGTCAGCATAGAGATCACCAATCTGCGCAATCACGATGGCGTGATCCGCGCCTGCATGACGCGCGATGCCGATCGTTTCCCACGCTGCCAGGATTCCTCGCAAGGATACCGCGTGGTGGTGCCCGCCGGCACGGCCAGCGTGGTGCGGTTCAACAATGTTTCGCCCGGCACTTATGCCATCGCGCTGCTGCATGACGAGAACGACAATGGCAAGGCGGACAGGGTTCTGGGCATGATGCCGCGCGAAGGCTTCGGCTTTTCCAACGATGCGCCTGTGAACATGGGGCCGCCCGCCTTCACCGACGCGGCGATCCGCGTGGGCGCCGCGCCCATGCGCCAGTCGATCCGCATGCGCTACATGCTGTAATCAATCGCGATTGGCGGCGAAAATGCCGCTCGACTTTCGCACAACTTCACCAATTTTTTACCAAAACCGCCCAAAGGTGTCTTTAGCTACGAAGACACAAGGAAGGCGATTTCGGCATGGACACTTTGCGCGGCAGTTTCGGAGCGCTCGACACGGCAGACCTCGGACCGGGGCTGGATTCGATTGACGAGGATACCGAATACGCGGTGGACAACACCCCGCCTCCGGCCATCGGCACGGACGAGCGGCGGATGCAGGTGCGGGCCTATAATTTCTGGGCCAGCCTGCTGGATAATCGCAACTTCCCCTCGATCGACGACCTCGATCCCGATTCGCTGCCCGACTTCGGGCCGAACAGCGTGCTGCTGAACTTCTCACGCGGACTGGAAAATCCCGAAGTCGCCTATCTCGGGGCCAATCTGGCGCAGGAATGCGACGCGACCGGCGTGGATATCTCGCAGCTCTCCGATATTCCGGCGCGTTCGCTGCTGAGCCGGATCACCGACCATTACATGCAGATCATCGCCAACCAGGCGCCCATCGGGTTCGAAGCCGAATTCGTGAACCAGCGCGGCGCGACGATCCTTTATCGCGGTATTCTGCTGCCGTTCTCCAGCGACGATGAAAGCATCGATTTCATCTACGGCGTCATCAACTGGAAAGAGATGGCCGGTGTCGGCGTCTCGGGCGAATTGCTGCTGGAAATCGATCAGGCGCTGGATACAGAAGGCGATGATGACGCGCCGGGGCCGCGCCCCCATGCCGCCGACGAGATGGTGGACTGGGCCGATGGCCCTGCAGACAATCCTATCGTGGATGCAAGCCTCACCGATCATCTCACCAACGCGGAAGAGCCGGCAGAACCCGCACCTCTCAGCGCGCGCGAAGCGGCCGAGATGGGCCTTGCCGACTGGCTGGCATCGGCGCGCGAACTGGCGCAGGCTGCGCGCAACAGCGAGGAGCGGACCCGGTCCTCCCTTTATGAGGCAGTATCGCGGGCCTATGATTTCGCGCTGGCTGCGCATGCCGAGCCGGAAGAATTTGCCGAGTTGCTGCAGGAATCCGGCCTGAAGGTGCAGGAGCGCGCCCCGATGACTCCGGTGGTAAAGCTGGTCTTCGGCAACGATTACGACAAGACGCGCCTCACCGAGTATGCCGCAGTGCTCAGCTGGGCGCAGCGAAACGAAGTGGCCCGCGGGGCCCTGGCAGAACATCTGAAAAATGCCGATGGCGGGCTGAAGGCCATCATCGCGGCAGAACGCGCCATCCGGCGGGAGCAGGAGGGCAAGCCCCCCATTCCCGCATCGCGCGGCCCGAAAAAAGCCATCGCCCGCAAGTTGCGCGCAATGGAGCCGCGCCGCTTCGAAGCGCTGGGCGGAGGCGAGGAATTCGGCCTCGTGATGATCCGCCGCACGGAAAGCGGCGACGTGGTGATGCTGGGCGAAGTGCCCGCCAATGCCTCGCTGATCGAAAAGGCAGCGCGCCACCTGCTCGACTGAGAGGGGTCTGCCGCGGCCGATTGCCCCGGAACCCCGGATGCGCCGGATGGGTTAGGGAAGCCATGCCCCTTTTCCCGACCCGTCCGCTGCGCATCCAACCCTATTTCGGCCATCGCAGCCGCTCCCGCCTGATCCTGTCTGCCCGCGCCTTGCGCGCAGGAGACGCGCAGTTCGAGGAGCAATCGCGCCTGGCCGCCATCGGCACGATGCTGGGACAATTCATCAGCCACGAAGTAGAGGGCGTGCCCGTTACACTGCATGTCGACGGGGCGGACGGCCCGCTGCTGAAGCGCCGGCAGGTCAGCGATTCCGAAGGCTTCGTGCATTTCGATATCGCGCTGGAGCCGGAATGGGATCTGCCCGAACACCCGGTATGGGAAACCGCGCGGCTGGAATGGGATACACCCGATGGCCCGCAGCAGGTGGATGCCCATGTGCTGGCGCCTGGGGCGGACGGCAGGCTGGCCGTCATCTCCGATATCGACGACACGATCATCGAGACAGGCATTACCGGCGGCCTGCGTTCCGTGGCGAAGAACTGGGACAGGGTCTTTGCCAGAATGCCCGGCCAGCGCGACGTGGTGCCCGGTGCCGAGACATTTTACGGCGAGCTGGGCGGCGCGCGTCCTGCCACGGGGCGCAAATGCGCGAAGGAACAGCAGCCCGCCACCAAGCGGCCGTTCTTCTACGTATCGTCCAGCCCGTGGAACCTGTTTTCCTACCTCGTCGCCTTCCAGCGCATGCGTGACATGCCGCTGGGCCCGATAAAGCTGCGCGACTGGGGGCTGAACCGTCAGACATTCGGCAAATCGAGCCACGGCAATCACAAGACGGACGCCATCGCCGATATCATGGCGATGTACCCCGACATGAAGTTCGCCATGATCGGAGACGATACGCAAGGTGACCTGCCCGCTTTCGCCAATGCGGTGGAGCGGTTTCCCGACCAGGTTGCCGCGGTGTTCCTGCGCACGGTTTCCGCCGAGGTTTTCTCGCCGGAGGAAGAAGCGGGAATCGCCACGATCCGCGATGCCGGCATTCCGCTGTGGATGGGCGAGGACTATGCCACCGGGCTGGAATTCCTGCGCGCGAACGGCTTCACGCCCAAGGGCGAAACGCAGCAGATCGTGAAAACGGTGGACCGCGTGGAGAACCCTGTCGCAGAGGAACCGGCCAGCGAAGGCTAGCGCGCAAATCCGCGCGCACAGATAAGGCCGCGAAATCTTCAGTTCCGGTTCATTCCGAGAACCGCTATCTAGCCTGCGACACCATGGCACTTCTCAAGTCCTTTATCGGCCGCTTGCTCGTGATGCTGGCAGCTTGCGCGATGATCGTGCAGCCCGCTGCCGCGCAAGGCATGAACATCCTGCGCGATGCAGAAACGGAGACGCTGCTGCAGGACATGGTCGATCCGCTGGCAGAAGCCGCGGGCCTGCGGGAGGGGGCGGTGGAGATCGTGCTGGTCAACAATGGTTCCATCAACGCCTTCGTCGCGGGCGGGCAGCGTATTTTCGTGCATTCCGGGCTGATCAATGCCGCCGATCATGCCAACGAGATCGAAGGCGTGCTGGCGCACGAGCTTGGCCACATCACCGGCGGCCATATCAATCGCTTTTCCGAAGGTGCCGGCAACGCCACCAAGATCACCCTGCTCTCCACCCTGCTGGCCGTAGGGGTGGCACTGGCGGGCGGCGGGGAAGCGGCAATGGGCGTGATGGCGGCGGGCCAGCAGGCGGCCATGGGCAGCTTCCTGGCGTTCAGCCGCACGCAGGAAGCCAGCGCCGATGCGGCAGGCGCGCAATATCTTTCGGATGCCGGGATCAGCGGGCGCGGCAGCCTGGCCTTCTTCGAGAAGCTGCAGAATTACGAATTCCGCCGCAATATCAGCCAGACGCAGGACCGCGAATATTCGCGCACCCACCCGCTATCGGGCAATCGCATTGCGCGGCTGCGGGAGGAATACGTGGTCGATCCGGCGTGGGATACGCCCACCGACCCTGAGATGGAGGCCCGCTTCCAGCGCGCCAAGGCCAAGCTGTTCGGCTATCTCGCCAAGCCGGAGCGCACGCTAACCGCCTTTCCCGATTACATGACCGGCGCGCCCGCACGATACGCCCGCGCCTATGCCTATCACCAGCAGGCCCGCGTGGATGAGGCGCTGGAAGAGGTGAACGCGCTGATCGAGATGGACCCGCTAGATCCCTACTTCCTGGAACTGAAGGGCCAGATCCTGCTGGAATCAGGGCACGTGGAAGAGGCGCTGCCGCCCTTGCGCGAAGCCACGCGCCTGACTGGCTCCAACCCGCTGATCGCATCGTCCCTTGGCCATGCCCTGATCGCCACGGAAGATGCCGGCAATCTGGACGAGGCGGAGGCCGTGCTGCGCGCAGCAGTGGGCCGTGACCATGAAAATCCCTTTGCCTGGTATCAGCTTGGCGTGGTGTACGGCCAGCGCGGCGACATTCCCCGCGCCCGTCTTGCCAGCGCCGAACAACAGGTGATGCAGGGCAATTATTCCAGCGCGCTGGTGAATGCGCAGGCCGCGGAAAGTGCCCTGCCCACAGGATCTTCCGACTGGCTGCGGGCGCAGGACGTGGCGCTGCAGGCGCGCGGATTGCTTGAACGCCAGCGGGATCGCAACTAGGCCTGTTCCATGCGCTGGATCATCACTGTCTGTATCGCTCTTATCGCCGGTTTCGCCGGGGCGGCCGCCTGGGATTACGCGGGACTTGGCCCGGATCGCACTCGCCAGGCACTGCTGGCCAACCCTGAGATATTGCCCGAAGCCATGCAGGAGTTGCAGCGCCGCGATACGCTGGCGCGCATAGGACCGCTCCGCACGGAGCTGGAGGCACCCTTCCCCGGCGCCGTTTTGGGTAACCCGGATGGTGAAATCACGCTGGTGGAATTTACCGATTACGCTTGCGGCTATTGCCGCCAGAGCCTGTCCCACGTGAACCAGCTGGTGGCGAACAACCCCGATCTGAAGGTGGTGATCCGCGAATATCCCATCCTTTCCGAAGGCAGCGCCAATGCCGCGCGCATGGCCCTGGCAGCAGCGCAGCAGGGCCGATACGAGGCGTTTCACAATGCCATGTTCTCTGCCGAAAGCCTCTCCGACGAGAGCATCGCCGCAGCCGCAACGCAGGCGGGTGTCGATCTGGAGTTGGCGCGCGCCGCCATCGAGGAAGGCCGATACGAAGGCCAGCTTCAGAACAACGTGTTCCTCGCGCAGAATCTGGGCGTAAGCGGAACGCCTGCCTGGATCGTGGGCGACCAGGTGCTGTCGGGTGCGGTGGGAACAGACACGTTAGGCGCGGCAATCGCCGAGGCGCGCGATTCCTGAGGCGGGCCGCCTCGATCAGGGGTCTGATACCCGCAATAGCCCGCTGCAAAGCGGCAACCGGGACACTATGATGGGTGGCATGGCCATGCTGCCCATCAGTCCCCGTCCATTCTTTGCCGACAAGAACCGCGCGTTCTGGCGGTTGCAGATGCTGGGCTGGGGCGGCGCTTTCGTGTTCCGCTCTGCCACGACAATCGCCAACGAACGACCGCTGGATTTCCTGATAACGGTCGTCATCGGCGCCATCGCGGGCTTTTCCATCAGCACCGTGCTGAGCGTGATCTATTCCGACCTCATCAACCGCCGCCCGTTGATCACCTGGACATCCACCGCCGTGGTGCTGCTGTTGGCCGTGACGGTTTCCGCCTTCATCAATGCCTGGACCTTCGACGTGTATCAGGGCGGCAGCGAAACGAGTTTCCTGCAACTGATGCTGGGCGTGGCCTATATCGACATGACGCTGCTGGGCGCGTGGTCGGCCCTTTATTACGCCATCAATTTCTTCCTGCAGGTGGAACAGCAGGCAGACCGGCTGGAACGGCTGGAAACACAGGCCACCAGCGCGCAGCTTGCCATGCTGCGATACCAGTTGAACCCGCATTTCCTGTTCAACACGCTCAATTCCATTTCCACGCTGGTGCTGCTGGGCGAGACGAAGCCCGCCAACGCCATGCTCACCCGCCTCTCCAGCTTCCTGCGACATACCTTGGTGAGCCAGCCCGGCGGAAAGGTGACGGTGGCGCAGGAGGTGGAGACGCTGAAGCTCTATCTCGATATCGAACGCATGCGGTTCGAGGATCGCCTGCGCACCGATTTCCGCGTGGACGAGATGGCCGCGCGCGGCTGCATCCCGTCCTTCCTGCTCCAGCCGCTTATCGAGAACGCCATCAAATACGGCGTCTCCGCGCAGGAGGAAGGCGCGCGCATCAGTCTTACGGCGCAGGTAATCGGCAATATGCTGCGCCTGATCGTGTCCGATACCGGCCCCGGCCTCCAAGGCACGCAGCGCAATGCCGAGACGCTGGCCGCCACCCCGTCCTCCACCGGCGTGGGGCTGGCCAATATCCGCGACCGGCTGGCGCAGGCCTATGGCGAGGACAGCCGCTTTGAAATCGAAACCCCGCCCGATGGCGGTTTTACCGTAACCATCGAACTTCCTTTCGAAAAAGGCCCGGACGCACCCGATCCGAACGCGCTTGCGAAACCTAGTCGCTCCTCGTCGGTTGAACCGACAAGGGCATCACGAAATTCAGAAAGCGACGGCATTCCCGTCCCAGCCCCCCGAACCGGAGCCAATGCATGAGCATCCGTACTATCCTCGTCGACGACGAAAAACTGGCCATCCAGGGCCTGCAACTGCGCCTGGAACCCTTCACCGATATCGAGATCATCGAAACCTGCGCCAACGGGCGCGAGGCAATCCGCGCGATCAAGACGCAAAAGCCCGACCTGGTGTTCCTCGACATCCAGATGCCGGGTTTCGACGGGTTTTCCGTCGTGAAAGGGGTGATGGACGTGGATCCGCCGCTGTTCGTCTTCGTCACCGCCTATCAGGAACACGCCATCCGCGCCTTCGAAGCGAATGCCGTGAACTACCTGATGAAGCCGGTGGACGAGGACAAGCTGGCCGACACCATAGAGCGCGTGCGCCAGCGCCTTTCCGAAAAACGCTCTGCCGAAGAGGCGGAGAAGCTGAAGGACGTGCTGGCCGAAGTCAGCCCCGACAGCCTGGAAGTGCTGGGCGAGGATGGCGAGGCCACCGGCCGGTACGAAAAGATGATCAACGTGAAGGATCGTGGCCAGATCTTCCGCGTGGACGTCGACACCATCGAGCATATCGAGGCCGCCGGCGACTACATGTGCATCTACACCGGCGACAATTCGCTGATCCTGCGCGAAACGATGAAGGACCTGGAGCGCCGGCTGGACCCCAAGAACTTCCAGCGCGTCCACCGCTCCACCATCGTCAACCTCGACCAGGTGCGGCAGGTGAAACCGCACACCAATGGCGAATGCTTCCTGGTGCTTGATAGCGGCGCGGAAGTGAAGGTTTCGCGGTCGTATCGGGATGTCGTGGCGCGCTTCGTGCACTAGTTTGTTTTGCGAACCCGCCTCCGCGGGTTCGTCCTCGCTAGGAGCGCAGCAAGCTGCGCCCGCTGCGGGAGGGCGTTCGCCCTTGCAGTCCGCTAGGCGCGGACCGAGGCACCTCCTTCCTTGTCAGTTTGGCCGGGACACGGTTGCGCTAGCAACCGCAGGCGCGAACGCGCGCCCGAGCTTTTGCGAGGATAGCCAAGTCAGCGGACGCGAACGCCGGCGCTTGAGGCTAAACAAAAGAAAGGCCACAAGCACCGACATGACAACATTCAAACTCGAGGGCTTCGACCTTCACGCATTTGTTCGAGACACGCTTGCGGAGGATCTGGGCGAGGGCCTGCCGGGCGGCGGCACGGATGTTACCGCCACCAGCGTCATCCCCGCAGATGCCCGCTTCGAGGGCGTGATGGATAGCCGCGATGCCATCACCGTGGCGGGCCTTCCGATTGCCGTCGGCTTCTTCCGCCATCTCGATCCGGATATGGAAATCGAATTGCTGGTGCATGATGGCGCGCAGGTGCAGCCCGGCACGGATCTGATGCGCCTTTCCGGCAATGCCCGCGCCATGCTGACGGCGGAGCGCAGCGCGCTGAACACCGCGCAGCACCTTTCCGGCATCGCCACGCTGGTGCGCCGCTATGTCGATGCGATGCGGGCAGGCGGGGCCAATCCCGATTGCACCCTGCTGGATACCCGCAAGACCATTCCCGGCCTTCGCCACATAGAGAAATACGCGGTACGCATGGGCGGGGGCAGCAATCACCGCATGGGATTGTGGGATGCCGCCATGATCAAGGATAACCACATCCTCGTGGCCGGAAACGTGGGCGAAGCGGTGCGCCGCGCGCGCGAGGCGGGCGTGCAGAACATCATCTGCGAGGTGGACCTGCTGGAACAGATCGAGCCTGCGCTGGCGGCAGGGGCGGATCACCTCCTGCTCGACAACATGAGCCCGGAGACCCTGCGCGAAGCCGTGAAGATGATCGACGGCCGCGCCAGGACAGAGGCAAGCGGCGGCATCACGCTGGAAACAATCAGGGCCAAGGCGGCCAGCGGTGTGGATTACGTCTCCGTAGGCCGCCTGACGCAAAGCGCGCCTGCCGCCGATATCGGACTGGATTTCACTGTAGAATGAAAACGGTCGAGGGGCCGCGCCCCTGGCCGATCCGGCTGTTCGCGGTCCTCTTTCTCGCTGCTGCCCTGATTCGACTGGTAGCCGGGTTGATCGATCCCACGCCAATGATCGCGGATCTCGTCCGCTGGTTTCCCGGTCAGATCATCACCTGGGACATGGCCATCGTCGCGCTCAGTGCGGAATTCACCATCGCGTGCATACCCGTGGCGCTGGTGTGGCTGCGCGGTGTGCGCATTGCCCGCGTACTGGTTGGCGTGATGGCAGGCGTGCGGGTGATCACATTCGACCCCGCGCCGCGGATGGCGGGCGTGCCTGTCGATCAACTGGCGCTGCTTCTTTCGGTGGCGGCGGCGGTTCTGCTATTCACGCCGCAGGCTAACCGCTGGTTTACGCCAAAGGACAGAAGCGATGCCGAGCATTTTCATTAGGGTTGCGACAACTGCCCTCGCGCTTGCCCTGCCCGCCACCGCTTATGCGCAGGCTTACCAATGCCGCGTTCCTGGCGGTCCTGTTTCGCTGCCAGAGGTGGAGCGTGACGGACCCATTCGGCAAAGCCGCGTCACAGGCTACACCCTCGCCCTCAGCTGGAGCCCGGAATTCTGCCGCTTCCGCGATGATGAGCAGCGCCATGCGCGCCAGTGTGGCGGACGGGCCGGGCGCTTTGCCTTTGTGGTGCACGGATTGTGGCCGGAAAGCGGACCGGGCCGCTGGCCGCAATGGTGCCCCGCCCCGCGCCAGCCCAGCGCGAGGGAAGTGCGCGCAAGCATGTGCATGACGCCGAACCTGTCGCTGCTCGCCCGCCAGTGGGAAAAGCACGGTAGCTGCATGACGCGCGATCCCGACGCCTATCTGCGCGTCACCCGCATCCTGTGGAACAGCCTGCGCTGGCCCGATTTCGACCGTCTCTCCCGCCGCGACGGCCTGACAGCAGGTGACATCCGCGAAACCTTTGCGAACGCGAACCCCCATTGGGATGCGCAGAACGTGGGTTTGGTAATCAACGAACGCGGCTGGCTGCGCGAAATGCGCCTCTGCTACGGCGCGGACTTCATGCCGACCGCTTGTGACCGCCAGCGGTTCGGGCCGGGGGATGACGAGCGGGCGCGGATCTGGCGTGGGCTTTAGCGTCCGACGTTGGCTGGAAAGCGGAGTTCAGCTTTCCTCGCTTAACCAGAGTATTGTCGCCAATATCTCGTGCATTACCGCCTCATCGGTCGGGAACACACCAGAATAATAGCGGGGCGACCAGTACATGCCCGCCAATTCATCAAATGCCCTTACGGCTTCATTGTATTCAAAGAAGCCATCTGCACGCTGAAAGACGCGGACTTTTCTCTTGCCGTTCGGAGATTCCAGTTCTCGAATTAGCTCCATCCCCGCAAATGTCTCGAACAGATCAGTCATGCCAAGGTTATTCCCGTAAACAGAATTGTCCGCAAACCGATGCTAGCAAACATTCCGCCATCACCGCCGCTCGCTGAAAAACCTGCGCAGCAATTCTGCCGCTTCGCTTTCGCCCAATCCGCTGTAAACCTCCGGCCTGTGCAGGCACTGCGGCTGCTGGAACACACGCGCGCCGTGTTCTACAGCGCCGCCCTTGGGGTCGCTCGCGCCGTAATAGAGGCGAGCGATCCGCGCGTGGCTGATCGCGCCGGCGCACATCGGGCACGGCTCCAGCGTCACGTAGAGATCACATCCGGTCAGCCGCTCGTCACCCAGCAAGGCTGCCGCCGCGCGAATCGCCACAATCTCGGCATGGGCGGTGGGATCGTGATTCGTGCGGGTGCGATTGTGTCCCTCGCCCAAAACCTTTCCATCCTTGACCACCACCGCGCCAACCGGCACTTCGCCAGCGGCAGCCGCTTCCTGCGCCAGTTGCAGGGCGCGGCGCATAGGTTCGGGCGGGGGCCAGCGGGTCATGCCGATGGCGCTAATGCCTTGCGGCGCGTGCGGCAATGGGGCGCTGATTGCTTGACGAATCCGCAGCCCCCATGTAAGCGCGCGCCTTTCCCAGCCCAAAAGCTGTAACCGAAACCGTTTTTGAACGAGAGTATTCGCCATGTCGCGTATTTGCGAACTTACCGGCAAGGGCCGCCAGGTCGGCCACAATGTCAGCCACGCCAACAACAAGACCAAGCGCGTCTTCCTGCCCAACCTGCAGAACGTCACGCTGATCAGCGAAAAGCTGGATCGCAGCTTCAAGTTCCGCGTCTCGACGCACGGCCTGCGCTCGGTGGAGCATAACGGCGGTCTCGACAACTGGCTGCTGAAGACCCGCGACGACAAGCTTTCGGCAAACGCCCTGAAGGTGAAGCGCGAGCTGAAGAAGGCCGTGGCTTCCAGCGAAGCCGCCGCTTAATTCAAGCTGCACTAGAGAATTCGAAAGGCGCGTGAGGGCTATTCCTCGCGCGCTTTTTCGTGCGCGCTATTCCTCCCGCCAGTCGAGGCGCACCAGCAGCGTGCGCTGAAAGGCCGACAGATTGTCGTCGGACACAAGCCACAGGCGCACCGTGCCATCTGCATCCACGCCATCAACCGCCAGCCCTTCGTAATTTTCCGAAGGCAGGATGGTGTCGAGTTCCACCAGCAGTTCCAGATCGAGTGTATCGCCGCTGCCGACCGCGCCCGGGTCCGCAATGGCGATGGCCGATGCGAATGGCGGGACACCCCACGCCAGCTTCCTCAGGAGCACCAGAACCCGGCCATCGGGCAGCGCAGCCATGTCGGTGGGATTGTATTCGCGCGGCGTGCCTACCGCGAATCGCAGCGACTCCACCTTGCCGGCCGGGTCGCCAGGATAGATGAGACCTTCGCGTCCGCTTTCCGGAAATACGAGGAATCGACCGTCGGGCAGTCGTGCCATCGCCTCTGCCCCGCTGTTGCTCGGCCATTCCTTCCAGTCAGGTGGCCGGCGCGCAGCGACAAATTCGCTCCCCGCCGTGTAGCGAATCACCACATTCGCGGCTTCGAAGGCCAGCCAGTAATCGCCGGTGGCCGGATCGCGGGTTGCAGCCTCGATATCGGGCGGAGTGCTACTGAATGCGCCGCGATTCCAGACTGTTGCCGAATCGGCCACCAGAGTGCCCGGCGAAGATGGCACTGGCAGGGTCAGACGCTTTCCTCGATCCGAGAAAAGACGCAGGTTGGCGTTCAGGTCCAGCAAAGCCGAATACCCTCCGAAATCCACGCGCGAGCTGGATATTTCCCAGACATCCCGGCGGGTGAATCCGTTTCTGCTGGTCGGTTCGGGCAGATCCGTAACGCGGGTAACGCCCAGATCGGCTGTGGGCCCATCGGGTATGGGCGTGCGCAGGAAGGTGCCGGGCGATAGCGCCAGCGTCACCAGTACTGCCGCGGCCAGTTTGCCCCGTTTCACGCCCCTGCCCGCCCGATCAGGGCATGGGGCCGGTGAACAGGATCGGATCGAGGCGCGTCAGGTGCCATTTCAGGCTCCAGTGCAGGTGCGGCCCGGTAGCCCGCCCGGACGAACCGATGTGGCCCAGCAGCTGGCCCTGCTGCACCACATCGCCTTCTTGCACGGCAATGTCGGAAAGGTGCAGGAACGCGCTGTTGAGGCCCGCGCCATGATCCACGATCAGCAGATAGCCTTCGAGGCTGAAGGGGCTGTCGGTCGCAAGCGTCACGACGCCGCCCGCAGGCGCGACGAAGGGATCGCCGCTGCCGCCGGTCGCGATGTCGATACCCGAGTGATAGCTTCCCGGCTCTCCGCGATAGATGCGTTGGGATCCGAACCGGCCCGAAATGCGGCCCGTCAGCGGCCAGATGAAGTCCTGCTTCCAGCCGTCGGTGTCCGAATTGGCAGTGCGCGCGTCCCAGATGGCGTCGAGCTCGGGCTGGCGGCGGCGCATGAAGCTTTCGCTCGCCCCGCCTGCACGCCGCGCCACGTTGACACGCTCGATATTCCAGTCGCGCGGGCGCACGTCGATCTGGCTGGAGACGATGCTGCCATCCTCCAGCGTGGCAAACAGCACTTCCGATGTGCCCGCGTCGCGATCGAAGGCGGCAAAGAAATTGCCTTCCTCGTCCAGCAGCAGCTCCGTTTCACCCAGTCGCGCCGTGGCGGTGCCGCCGGGGGCCTGGCCGCGAATCCACCCGCCCTGCGTCAGTTCGCCGTCATAGATGAAGGTGGACGGGCCGACAGGAGTTGGGGTGGGGGTGGGCGTAGGGGCCGCCATCGTGACTGTCCGCACGGGTTCGGCCTGCGTGGCCGGTGCGGGTTGGGATGCGGCTTGCGATGCGGGTTGGCGGGTGTCCTGCGCTGCCGGAACGACTGCACAGCCGACGCAGGCGGCGAAAACCGCGCAAAGGGCCGACTTCTCGATATACCTGGGCTTGCTTTTCACAGATCCTCAAGCGCACGCTGCGTGGAAAGTTCCGCGCTGGCATAGGCTTCCTGCCGGTCCACGCTCCAGTAGCGCAGTTCTTCCAGCGGAACGGGGATGCCGCTGACAGCGCAGGGCACGAAATGGCCCGGTCGCACGACGCGAAAGGCATTCGGCCCGTAGACGAGAGTGGCGGCTTGATCGGAAGATGACATCAACATGGGGCCCTATCTAGTGCGCTGAGGCTGTATGCGCAATTTACGTATCACAGCAACTTGGGTTGCCCGCTGTCGGGCGTAGCCGAGCGGGCTTTCGCTGCCTTTTTCGGTGATGTGCCCGGCGCGGGCTTGGGTGCGGTGCCCGGCACCACCTTCAGGCTGCCATCGGCGAATTCCAGCGTCAGCACCGGCTGGCGGGCCGCTTCCTCGCGCGAGGAAATGACCGGGTGGCCCTCTGCACACACCAGCGCATAGCCGCGCTGCAGCGGCGCCTTGGGATCGAGTTGCAGGCGCAGGCGGTTGAGCGCGGCCAGCCGTTCCCCGCGCTCCGCAATCGGTCGGGTGATGAGGTTGGGCGAAAGCCGCGCCGCCGTCAGCCGCTGCCTCGCATCGCGCAGGTTCGCACGCAGGATGGCGGGCGACAGGCGCTGTTCGGACAGTTTCTCCCGACCCTTTGCCGCGCGATCCAGCAGGCCCCTGCGCAGGCGTTCCCCAAGTTCGTCCAGCCGTTGCGCATAAGGTTGCAGCAATTGTTCGGCGCGCGGCAGGCGGTCTGCACGGGCGGAAAGGCGTTCTCGCCCCAACTCCACGGGTCGCAGCGCGCATTTGGACTGCCGGTGCGCCAGATCGTCGATCGTGGCGCGCAATTCGCGCAGCACGGGAACGGCGATCTCGGCAGCGGCGGTGGGCGTGGGGGCGCGCCTGTCCGCCGCGTAATCGCACAGCGTAGTGTCTGTTTCATGGCCGACGGCACTGATCACGGGGATCGGGCTTTCGGCCACGGCCCGCACCACGATCTCCTCGTTGAAGCTCCACAGATCCTCGATGGAGCCGCCACCGCGCGCCACGATCAGCAGATCGGGGCGAGGAACAGGTCCATTGGGTTCGATTGCACCGAACCCGCGAACCGCATCGGCAACTTGCTTTGCCGCGCCTTCGCCCTGCACCAGCACGGGCCAAACGATGACATGGGTGGGGAAACGGTCTTCCAGTCGGTGCAGGATGTCGCGGATCACCGCGCCGGTGGGCGATGTCACCACGCCGATGGTACGCGGGGCGAAGGGCAGGGCGCGCTTTCGGGCGGGATCGAACAGCCCTTCTGCCTCCAGCCGGGCCTTCGTTTTCTCCAGCAGGGCCAGCAGCGCGCCCTCGCCCGCGATTTCCATCCGTTCGATCACGATCTGGTATTTGCTGCGGCCGGGATAGGTGGTCAGCTTGCCGCTGGCGACCACCTCGATACCGTCCTCGGGCTGGAAGGCCAGGCGCGGCACGGCGCTGCGCCACATCACCCCGTCCAGCACCGCTTTCTCATCCTTCAACGCCAGGTAAAGGTGGCCAGAGGCCGCGCGTTTCACGCCGGAAAGCTCGCCGCGCAGCCGCACGAAGCCGAAGCGGTCCTCCACCGTGCGCTTCAGCGCCTGCGAAATCTCGGTGATCGAAAGCGGTGCGGAATTGTCGCCCGCCTCGCTGGTCGCTAACAGCCGGTCGTCCGATGAATCGTCGTAGGGAGTGCGTTGCGCCATGAATATCCTTGTGCTGGGCGGAGGCGGCCGTGAACATGCCCTTTGCTGGAAGCTGGCGCAATCCGAAGCGATCGCGAAAGACGGGGGCAAACTCTACGCCGCGCCCGGAAATCCCGGCATCGCCGCCTGCGCCACGCTGGTGACGCTGGACGAGAAGGACCACGCCGCCGTCTGCAAGTTCTGCGACACCAACGATATCGGCCTGGTGGTGATCGGGCCGGAAGCCCCGCTGGTGGATGGCCTGGCCGATAGCCTGCGCAAGGCCGGCATCGCCGCGTTCGGCCCGTCAAAGGCGGCAGCGCAGCTGGAAGGCAGCAAGAACTTCACCAAGGCGCTGTGCGACAGGGCTGGCATTCCCACCGCGGGCTATGTCCACTGCACCACGCTGGAACAGGCAAAGGATGCGCTGTCCGGCTTCTCCGCGCCCTTCGTGCTGAAGGCAGATGGGCTTGCCGCGGGCAAGGGCGTGGTCATCGCCGAGAGCGAGGCGGATGCGATCGCGGCGCTGGAAGAGATGTTCGGTGGCGCGTTCGGCGATGCCGGGGCAGAGGTGGTGGTCGAGGAATTCATGGCCGGGGAGGAAGCCAGCTTCTTCGCCCTGACCGACGGCGAGACCGTGATCCCCTTCGGCACCGCGCAGGATCACAAGCGCGTGGGCGAAGGCGATACCGGCCCCAACACAGGTGGCATGGGCGCCTACAGCCCCGCCCGCGTGCTGACAGAGGCGCTGGTGGCCGAGACGATGGAGCGCATCGTGTTTCCCACGGTGCGCCAGATGGCGCAGGAGGGGACGCCCTATATCGGGGTGCTCTACGCAGGGCTGATGCTGACGGACGAGGGGCCAAAGCTGGTGGAATACAATTGCCGCTTCGGCGATCCGGAATGCCAAGTGCTGATGATGCGGTTGGAAAGCGACCTTGCGCAATACATGCTGGCGGCCGCTGGCGGATCGCTTGCCGCCCTGCCCGATCCGACCTTCTCGCCCCAGACTGCCATGACTGTGGTGATGGCGGCGAAGGGCTATCCCGGCACGCCGGAAAAGGGCGGCGCGATCGATCTTGGTAATGCCGAGGGTGCAGGTGCACAGGTGTTCCACGCGGGCACGAAGCTGGAAGGCGACACGCTGGTGGCCAATGGCGGGCGCGTGCTGAACGTCACCGCTGGCGGAGCCGATACCGGCCGCGCGCAGGCGGCTGCCTATGCGGCTGTCGAGAAGGTGGATTTCCCTTCCGGCTTCTACCGCAAGGATATCGGCTGGCGGGAAATCGAACGCGAAAGGTGATCGGGATCGCACGATGACAAGGCTCGCCCGCTCCCGCCCGTTCCTGTGGCTCGTCCTCGCCATTCCGGGCATCTGGATCTTGTGGCGATGGGCCTTCACGCCCGATGACTACGGCTTTGGCCATGCCATCGGCGATAGCGGGGACTGGGCCGCCTGGCTGCTGATGGTGACGCTGGCGGTGACGCCTGCCCGCCTGATGTTCCGCAAGAACGCCGTGGTGCAATATCTGATGCGCCACCGGCGCGATCTGGGGGTGGCGAGCTTCGCCTATGCCGCGGGGCATACGGTGATCTACCTTGCCAACAAGGCGGCCATCGCGCCCGTGCTGGAAGAGATGACGGCGCCCGACATGCTGACAGGCTGGCTTGCCCTTGCATTGTTCGTGCCGCTGGCGATCACGTCGAACGATGCATCAATGCGGATGCTCAAGCGATCATGGAAGCGGCTGCACCGGCTGGTGTATCCCGCCGCGATCCTGATGTTCGTCCACTGGGTGCTCGCAGCCTTCGACCCGACCACGGCCTATTGGCACATTGCTGTGCTGGCCGTGATCGAGATCGTCAGGATTATTCTGCAGCGCCGTTAGAGCGTCACGTACTGGCGGAAGCGTGCGACTTCTTCCTCGTCGACATACTTGCCGATTTCGCGGTTGAACTCGTTCATGTCGGCATAGGGGCGATATTCGAGGAATTCGCCGACCATGCGCTCGCTCATGCCCGGCACCAGAGCGATGGCTTCTTCGCTGGCGTCGTTCAGATTGATCGGGATGAAGACGTTTTCCAGCACGCTGGCGGCCTCTTCCTCGGAAAGCGTTTCCATCAGCGCGGCGTTGAACGCGGTGACATCGGCATAGGGCTGACCGGAAACGATGGCGTCGGCCAGTTCGGAAGAGATGCCTTCAACGCCGGCCAGTTCTTCGGCCGTGGCGGTGTTTGCATCCATCACGCCCGCGGTTTCGGCCATCATCCCGGCATCGGCAACGCCCGTATCGGCGGCATCGGCCATTTCGGCTTCGGTGGTGGCAGTGTCGGCGTCCTCGGTGTTTTCCGAGCAGGCGGCGAGGGTGAGGGCGGTCCCGGCCATTGCGGCGGCGAGCACGATCTTGCGCATAGTGTAAAATCCTTTTCGATTGATTCGTTCAATTCGGCGCGCAGCTTATTGCGAACCCTTTGCAAGAACGCAACCGGCATTCGCTCGGCGGTTCGCGCCTTTCCTACACGCGGCCTCCGGCGGATGCACGCGGCATGACCGCCCGCCCCCTCCTCACCCGCAGAAACGAGCGGGTTAGGGCCGGGCGCGGGTTTCCCCCCAGAACAGTGTTCCATGTGTTCCACATTGGCGTGCGGGAGGGGCCGCGATCATGCCCGATCGCCTGCGCAATCGCCCGCATTACGCCGCCGCGTGGAACCTCAGCCCAGCTTCTGCTTCATCAGCTCGGCAAGATCGCTCTCGGGTCGCGCGCCGTAATGGCTGATGATCTCGGCCGCGGCGATGGCACCGCGCTTCAGGCACCTTGCAGGTTCCTCGCCGCGCACGTGGCCGAACAGGAAGCCCGCTGCGAAAAGGTCGCCCGCGCCGGTGGTGTCCACCACCTTCTCGACCGGTTCTGCCGCCACCTTGTACGTCTCTCCACCGGTGACGCAGACCGCGCCCTTTTCGCTGCGGGTCACCACCAGCGTGGGCACCTTGTCCTTCAAGGCGTCGATCCCGGCGTCGAAATCCTCCTCGCCCGTCAACGCGCCCAGTTCGTGCTCGTTGGCGAACAGGATGTCGATCATGCCATCGTCGATCAGGCGGCGAAAATCATCGCCGTAACGCTCGATCACGAAAGCGTCGGAAAGGGTGAAGGCAACCTTGCGGCCCGCGTCCTTCGCGCTCTTGATCGCGGCGCGCATAGCCTTGCGCGGCTCTTCGGGATCCCAGAGATATCCTTCCAGGTAAAGGATCTGTGCGCCGCCGATCGCTTCCTCGTCCAGTGCATCGGCGGGCAGGAACTGCGTTGCGCCAAGGAAGGTGTTCATCGTGCGCTGACCGTCCGGCGTGACGAAGATCAGGCAACGCGCGGTGGGCGGCTCGGATTCCTTGTCACTGGTGGGGCGCGGGGGCACGTCGAAATCGATGCCGACGGCGCGGATGTCGTGCGCGAACACATTGCCAAGCTGGTCGTCCGCCACCTGGCCAACGAAGGCGCATTGCGCGCCCATGCCGGAAAGGCCGGCAAGCGTGTTGGCCGCCGAACCGCCCGAAATCTCCTTCGCCGGGCCCATGGCATCGTAGAGGTCCCTGGCCTGATCGGTATCCACCAGCATCATGCCGCCCTTCTTCATGCCCAGCTCTTCCACCAGTTCGTCCGAAGCGGGAGCCATCACATCGACAATGGCATTGCCGATGGCGATTACGTCGTAACGGGGTGAAGTCATGCAATCTCCTGAACATTTTCCGGCGCGCATCCGCCAAGCGGCGTTGACTTGGCTGATAGGGCGCGCAATCGCAAGCGCCTATGGGCTCTCTCGCCACTTCGCTGGGACTTGGTCTGCGCCAGATGTTCGATGGCGCGGTGCTGCGCATCCTGCTGAAAAGCATGGCGGTTACCATCGCCGTGTTCCTGATCGTGGCGAGCGGCGGGTGGTTTGTGCTGGACTGGCTGCTTGCCTCCAGCGGGCTGGAGGATACGCTTTTCACCGGCGCGGGCGCCGTGCGTGGCGCCTTGTCCGCGGTTCTTGCCATCGTCGGCCTGTGGCTAGTGTGGCGTATCGTGGCGATGGCCGTGATCCAGTTCTACGCGGACGAGGTGGTGCAGGCGGTGGAGCGGCGGCATTATCCGCAGGCCGCCGCAACCGCGCGCGAACTGCCGCTTTCCCGCCAGCTTCGCAATGCCGCGCGCGGTGCGGGGCGCGCCTTTCTTGCCAATCTCGTCGTCCTGCCGCTGGCCCTGGTGCTGCTGTTTACTGGCGTGGGCACATTCGTGCTGTTCCTGCTGGTGAACGCGGTGCTGCTGGGCCGCGAATTGCAGGACATGGTATGGCTGCGCCAGTGCCACGATGGCAGCGCGGGCACGGATGCCGGCGCGCCAATCGGCCGCGCGCAGCGATTTGCGCTGGGCGTGATCGTTGCAGCAATGCTGGCCGTGCCTTTCGTCAATTTCCTTGCGCCGGTGCTGGGGGCGGCTTCGGCCACACACCTTGTTCACCGCAATTCACGTCACAGACCTTCTTCCTAGAAAGCCGTAATTCATGCGCCTGATCGTCGCACTTTGTGCAACTGTTGCCCTTTCCGCCTGCGTCGGCGCACCGCCGCGCCAGACACCGCCACCCCCGCCGATCACCGTCGATCCCAACGTGGTGCCGCCGATGGATACCCCGCCCCCGCCGCCGGCATCGGCAGGCTTCCGTACGCCGGAGATCCTGCAGGGGCCGGGCCTTTCCGGCATCATCCGCGAGGGCGCATCATCGCTGACGTCGCGGTTCGGCCAGCCCGCGCTCGACACGCCGGAAGGCGACATGCGCAAGCTGCAGTTCCGCAGCGAGGCCTGTGTGCTGGATATCTACCTCTATCCGCTGGCTCCCGGTGCGCAGCCGGTGGCCACATGGCTGGAAGCGCGGCGCGCCAGCGATGGCGCACCGGTGGACAGGCAGGCGTGCATCCAGGCGTTCTCTCGCCGGCGCTGACAGGTCTGCATCGGCGGCATTGGGAGGCTTCGGTAACGCGAATTTAAGCTTGTTGCGGCATTTCAGGTCCCTCGACAGGAGGATTTTCGCCCGATGAGTTTTGAATTTGCCGAAATCGCCCGGCACGCCGCTGCCGACCGTTCGATCTCGCCTGAGGAAGTGGCCGCACTTCGCGGGGCGGGTTGGGCCGATGGCAGGATGTCGCGGGAAGAGGCGGAAATCGTGTTCGCCACCCAGCGCGCTATCGAGAACCCCGCGGGCGAATGGGCCGATTTCTTCGTCGAGGCGATCCAGAACTACGTTCTCAACGGTAGCGAACCGCGCGGTTTTGCCAGCGCGCAGGAGGCCGAATGGCTCATCGCCCAGATAGAGGCCGATGGCCGGGTCTGCTCGATGACGGAGCTTGAACTGCTCACCCGCATCATCGAACGCGCGCAGAACGTGCCGGAAACGCTCAAAAGTTATGTGCTGCGCGTGATCGAGCGCGAAGTGCTGGACGGCACCGGGCCGACACGCTGCGGCGGCGAACTGTCCGACTGCCACGTGAGCGAGGCCGAATGCCGCATCCTGCGCCGCGTGATCTTCGGCCGGGCAAGCGATCGCCCCGCCGCCGTCAGCCGGCGCGAGGCGGAAGTGCTGTTCCGCATCAAGGATGCGGTTTCCGAAAGCGAGAACACGCCAGAGTTCAAGCGCCTGTTCGTACAGGGCGTGGGCAATTACCTGATGGGTTTTGCCCACAGCAGCGCCCAGGTAAGCCGCGAACGCATGCTGGAGCTGGAATCCTTCGTATCCGACAACACCGTGCGGATCGGCGGCTTCATGGGCCGGATGGTTACCCAGGCCCCCAATGCCTTCGGCATGGTGTTCGGTTGGAAGAACGATGGATCGAGCCACGCGGACAAGGTGGCCTCGGAAGCGGAACTGACGCGGTTCGAGCGGGAATGGATCAATCGTCATATCGCCGGAAATGGCGAGGTGGACGACTACGATCAGGCGCTGTTGGAATTCATCGCCGAGGAAACCGGACAGGCCTGAGTGTCAGTCGAAATCCAGTGGCGCAGCCGCGCCGCCTTGCCTTGGCAGGGGGCCGCGTGGCGGCTCGACAAGTGCGGGAGACATTCCGGGAGGTCGCTTCCGGTTGTTCCGCCGCGTCCGATCCATGAATTCCTCCCCGCGATACCGGGCCAGCACGCGCGCGATAAAGCTGTTCGGCTTGCGCGGTAACTTGCGTCTATCGGGCGAGTCGGGGATCGGCATGGGCCGAACTATACCATGAAGCTCTCGCCGCAGCCGCACGCGCCCTTGGCGTTGGGGTTTTCGAATACGAAACCGGCAGTGAAATCATCCTCCACCCAGTCCATCGTGCTGCCGATCAGGTAGAGTACGCTTGCGCCGTCGATGTAGAACGTGCCGCCCGGCGTCTCGATCTTCTCGTCGAACCCTTCTTCCTCGGAGACGTAGTCGACCGAATAGGCGAGGCCCGAGCATCCGCGCCGGGGCGTGGAAAGCTTCACTCCGATGGCATCGTCAGGCGCCCTGGACATGAGGTCCGCAACCCGCTGTTCGGCAGCGGGCGTGAGGATCACGGCGGCTTTTGGCGCAGGGCGGGTCTTGGTCTCTGTCATCACAGCATCCCCAGTTCGAGGCGGGCCTCGTCGCTCATCTTTGAAGGATCCCACGGCGGATCCCACGTCACGACCACTTCGGAATCGCGCACACCGGGCAAAGCCAGAACGCGCATTTCGATTTCGTTCGGCATGGTCTCGGCGACAGGACAGTTTGGCGTGGTGAGCGTCATGGTCACCGTAACGTCAGCATCTTCCGCCACTTCGACATTATAGATCAGGCCAAGGTCATAAATGTTCACCGGTATTTCCGGATCGTAAATCTCCTTGAGCGCCTCGATCACCGATTGCTGCAATTCGCCACCCGGCTCGCCGGGGGCAACGCTCTCGGGCTTTTTCTGCAGGAAGCCATCGAGATAGTCGCGTTTGCGCTCCAGCTTCTCACTGGCGGTTTCTTCCTCGGGCAACGGCGCATCGGAGACGCGAGCGCGCGGCGGCTTTTCCGCCACGTTCTCGGTCGGCGAGGGGGCCGCCACGAAATCCTTGTCGTCGTTCTGAGTCATGTCTTCCTGATTTTCCATCAGCCGAAAATCCTCTTTGTGCGTTCGATACCGCGGATCAGCGCGGCGACGTCTTCTTCGTCGGAATAAATGCCGAAGCTGGCGCGCGCGGTGGCGGGAATACCCAGCTTCTCCATCAGCGGCTGCGCGCAGTGGTGGCCTGCACGGATTGCCACGTTTTCTTCATCCAATATGGTGCCCAGATCGTGCGGATGAACCCCGTCGATCAGGAAACTTACGATCCCGGCGCTGTCATCAGGGCCATAGAGCGTCACATCGTTCATTGCGCCCAGCGCTTCGCGCGTCTGGCGCACCAGCTCTGTCTCGTACGCATGGATCGCTTCAATGCCCACGCCCGAAACGTAATCGCAGGCAGCGGCAAAGCCGATGGCTTCCACGATGGCAGGCGTGCCCGCCTCGAACCGCTGCGGCGCAGGGGCATAGGTGGTCTTGTCGAAGCCGACCTTGTCGATCATGGCCCCGCCGCCCTGCCATGGCGGCATGGCAGCCAGCAGGTCCGCCCTGCCCCACAAGGCACCGATGCCGGTGGGGCCGTAAATCTTGTGCGAGGAGAAGGCGTAGAAATCGCAGTCCAGTGCGGCAACGTCCACCGGCACGCGGGGCACCGCCTGGCATCCATCCAGCAGCAGCTTCGCACCCACGGCATGGGCAAGTTTTGCAGCACGCTTGGCATCCACCACGCTGCCCAGCACGTTGGAGACATGCGCGAACGACACCATTTCGTGCTCGTCTGTCAGCATGGCTTCGGCGGCATCCAGATCGATCCGGCCGTCCGCCGTGATCGGGCAGACGTCCACCTGCCAGCCAGCCAGTTGCCAGGGTACGATGTTGGAATGATGTTCCAGCTCGGAAAGCAGGACGCGGCCCTTGTGCGGCCAGGAATAGGCCAGCAGGTTGATCGCCTCGGTCGCGCCGCGGGTGAAGACGATCTCGTCCTCCTGCCCGCCGATAAAGGCGGCCACGGTGCGCCGCGCGTTTTCATAGCCCAGCGTCATGTTGGCAGAGCGTGAATAGACTCCGCGATGCACGGTGGCGTAATCAACGCCGACGGCACGGGTCACCGCGTCAATCACCACCTGCGGCTTTTGCGCGGTGGCGGCCGAATCGAGGTAGAACCACGGCTTGCCATCGGCAGTGACCATGCCGGGAAAATCGCGTTTGCGGGAAGCTGCTTGCGTTACGGACACAGGTCGCGGCTCCATCCCGGGCTTGCACCCCTGGCGCAATTGTAGCGGATGCCGGCCTGGATCACGCGAAACCTGTCACCACTTTCGCGCAGCACGATACGCCACTGCTCACCGCGCACCGAATCGTCGGCATAGCCGTCGGTGGTGACTAGGACGATGCGATTGGCCTCGCCGAAGTCTGCGCGGCCGATCTCGCGGTCGATCCGCGCGCCGGCGGTGTTCGCGCGGGCGAGGTAAAAGTCGATCACGTCCTCTTCGCTGTCGAACGTACGGTCCGGCACGCTCAGCGCAGTGTATTCACCGGCAGGCGGCGCCTGGATCACTGGCAGCGTGGTCTGGCATGCAGCCAGCGCCAGCGGGGCGCAAAGCAGGGCAAGTGCGCGCTTCATAGCCTGTCCTCCAGCACCTTCAGCGCGGCCTCCAGCAGGCGTTCGGCCTCGTCTTCGTCGGCCAATGCGGCAAAGGCATCGGCGATGAAGGCGCGGACCAGCAGACGCTTGGCCACATCGGGCGCAAGACCCCGACTGGCCATGTAATAGCGCGCCATCTCGTCCATCTGGCCGATGGCAGCGCCGTGGGCGCATTTCACGTCATCGGCAAAGATTTCCAGTTCCGGCTTGGCATTGGCGGTTGCGCCCTTTTCCAGCACCAGCGCCTTGAAATCCTGCGCCGCATCGGTGCGCTGACCGCCACGACCAACGTTGATCGCGCCGAGGAAATTGCCGGTCGCCTCGCCCCAGTGGACGCTGCGCACCACCTGGTTGGAAGTGGCTTCGGGCTCGTCATGCGTGGTGCGGGTCACGAATTCGCGCACCGCGTCGCCGCCGCCGATGGTGACGCCGCCGAATTCGAAGTGCGCGCCGGTGTGGAGGTAGGTGATGACTTCCATACGGGTATAATCGCCGCCCAGGTTCACCGCAAACAGTTCCAGTCGTGCGCCCTCGCCCACCTTTGCACGAATGCGGGTCAGGGAAGGGTCGGCAGCGTCCAGAACGAAGGACTCGCGGTGCGTTTCTCCGGCAGGCACATCGATATCGCGCCATTGCTCGAACGTGTCGGGAGACAGCGCGGCCAATGCATTGGAATCGGCATAGCGCCAGTCTTCATCTCTGATGGTTGGAATATCCGTCACGCGGCCATCACCTCGTCATAGCCGTCGGCTTCGAGCTGCTTGGCAAGATCGGCGCTGCCGGTCTTCACGATCCGGCCTGCGGCGAGGATGTGGACGAAATCGGGCTGCACGTAATCCAGCAGGCGCTGGTAATGGGTGATCAACATCACGCCCTTGTCGCTCTTGCGCATGATGGCATTGATGCCTTCGCCCACGACCTTCAGCGCGTCGATGTCGAGACCGGAATCGGTCTCGTCCAGCACGGCGAACTGGGGATCGAGGATACCCATCTGCACCATCTCGTTGCGCTTCTTCTCGCCGCCGGAAAAGCCGACGTTCACATTGCGCTTCAGCATTTCCATGTCGAGCTTCAGCAGTCCGGCCTTTTCCTTTGCCAGCTTCAGGAATTCGCCGCCGCTCATCGGCTCTTCGCCGCGCTGCTTGCGCTGCGAGTTCAGCGCCTCGCGCAGGAACTGCACGTTGGAAACGCCGGGAATCTCTACGGGATACTGGAAGCCCAGGAACATGCCGGCGGCAGCACGCTCGTGCGGTTCCATGTCCAGCAGGTCTTTCCCGTCGAAGGTGACGGTGCCTTGCGTGACTTCGTAGCCTGGCCGTCCGCCCAGCACATAGGCCAGCGTGGATTTGCCCGCGCCGTTCGGGCCCATGATCGCGTGGATCTCGCCCGCGTTCACTTCGAGCGAAAGGCCCTTGAGGATTTCCTTGCCGTCTATCTCGGCGTGAAGGTTTTCGATTTTCAGCATCAGTCGTTCCGTGTGTTTGTTCTGCGGGGAGGCCCGTTGCCGTCGCGGTCGTAGCGGGGGCGGGTCTGCCGGGGGTTTTCGGTTTCGTGACGGCGGCGCGCATCGCCCTTGTCAGCAATGCGCTGGCGCATACCGGCGGTGATACGCTTCAGCACGTCGTCCATGTTTTCCAGGATGTCGGCGGCCTTGAGGTGCATCACCTTCACGCCGACGGCATCCAGCGACTTGTCGCGGCGGCGGTTGAGCGCAGGATCATCGCCTTCCTCGTCGATCACGATGGCCATGCCGAGGTTGTGGCAATTGAAGTCGACAATCGCGCTGCCCACCACGGCGAACCGCTTGAAGGTATAGCGCCCCAGATCGGCTTTCGAGAACCGCTCGGCCAGCGCCTTGTGCGCATCGGAGGCATGGCGCTTCATCTCGCGCGCCTGATCATGCAGGACGTCGAGCCGCTTCTCGCTGATTTCCCAGCCGCGCCCCTTCTTCTTGATTGGGGGGGCTTCGGCGTCCGACGTGTCGCGGAGGTTGAGTGTCTTGCGTTCGGTCATTGCGGCACACCTTCCGCTTCAATACCGGCGAAGAATGAGGTCACACCAGTCATGTCTGTCAAGCAGAGCAGGGCTCCACCGATCCCGAGAAGCATCGCGCCAATGATTGGCAAATTCAGGCTCCAGAACGCCACTGGATTCCAGTCGCGATCATTGTGGCGAGGATCAGCTGGCTCGAAAGCGATATTTCGGCTCGCGAGTCTTCTCTTCAGCAACCAAGCCATCAAACCCGCAAACGCCAAAAAAAAGATCAGTGGCTCGAGCATCACCCCACACTCCCCTCAAGCGAGATCGCGAGCAGCTTCTGCGCCTCCACGGCAAATTCCATCGGCAGTTCCTTCAGCACCTCTTTCGCGAAGCCGTTGACGATCAGGGCCACGGCCTCTTCTTCGTCCAGGCCGCGTTGCATGGCGTAGAACAGCTGGTCGTCACTGATCTTGCTGGTGGTCGCCTCGTGCTCGATCTGGGCACTGGGGTTCTTCACCTCGATATAGGGCACGGTGTGCGCGCCGCACTGGTCGCCCAGCAGCAGGCTGTCGCACTCCGTGCGGTTGCGCACGTTGTCGGCATTGGCCGCCACGCGGACGAGGCCGCGATAGGTGTTGTTCGACTTGCCCGCGCTGATGCCCTTGGAAATGATCGTGGAGCGCGAACCCTTGCCATTATGAACCATCTTGGTTCCCGTATCGGCCTGCTGGTGGTTATTCGTAACCGCGACCGAGTAGAATTCGCCCACGCTGTTCTCGCCGTTCAGCACGCAGGAGGGGTATTTCCATGTCACCGCAGAGCCGGTTTCCACCTGCGTCCACGAGATCTTGGATCGGTCACCCTGGCAGAGGCCCCGCTTGGTGACGAAATTGTAGATCCCGCCCACGCCTTCGGAATTGCCGGGATACCAGTTCTGCACGGTGGAATACTTGATCTCGGCATCTTCCATAGCGACCAGTTCCACCACGGCGGCGTGCAGCTGGTTCTCGTCACGCATGGGCGCCGTGCAGCCTTCCAGGTAGCTGACGTAGCTGCCCTTCTCGGCAATGATCAACGTGCGTTCGAACTGGCCGGTGTTCTCTGCATTGATGCGGAAATAGGTGGAAAGCTCCATCGGGCAGCGCACGCCTTCGGGAATGTAGACGAAGGTGCCATCCGAAAAGACCGCCGCGTTGAGGCAGGCGAAGTAATTGTCGCGCTGCGGCACGACCTTGCCGAGCCACTTCTTCACGAGGTCAGGATGCTCGCGCAGCGCCTCGCTGATGGAAAGGAAGATGACGCCCGCCTTCTTCAGCTCCTCGCGGAAGGTGGTGGCAACGGATACGCTGTCGAACACCGCGTCCACGGCCACCTTGCGCGCGCCCTTTACGCCCGCCAGCACTTCCTGCTCTGCCACGGGAATGCCCAGCTTGTCGTAAACGGACTTGATCTCGGGATCGAGCTCGTCGAGCGATTCCAACTGTTCCTTCTTCTTGGGCGCAGCGTAATAATAGGCGTCCTGGTAATCGATGGGCGGATAGCCCAGCTTGGCCCAGTTCGGCTCTTCCATGTCCTGCCAGATGCGAAACGCCTTCAGGCGCCAGTCCAGCATCCATTCCGGCTCTTTCTTCTTGGCCGAGATGAAGCGAACGGTATCTTCCGAAAGGCCCTTCTCGGCATATTCGGTCTCGATGTCGGAATGCCAGCCGTGCTCGTACTCGGCCGCCTTGTCGGCAGCTTCGCGCGCGTCACGGTCCTGCACGTCATCGGGCAATTGAACCGGATTGCGGATGTCGACGTCTTCACTCATGCTATTTCTTTCGCCATGTTCTGGTTGCTCGCCAGCTGCACCAGCGAGATATTCGCCAGCGCGCCGCGCAGTGCATTGTTCACGATCGGCCAGTGCGGCTGAACCGCACAATTGCCTTCCAGCGCGCAATCGTGCCGGCCCTTGTCGACGCAGGAGACTAGCGCGATAGGCCCTTCCACCGCCTCGACGATATCGGCAAGGCTGATTGCCGCTGCCGGGCGCGCCAGTTGCAGGCCGCCGCCGGCACCCCTGCTGGATCGCAGCAGGCCCGCTGCCGTCAGCTTGCTCACCACCTTCTGCACGGTGGGCACGGGCAGGCCGGATTGCTCGGCCAGCTCGGCCGCACTCGTCCGTCCGCCGCCGCAATGGCGGGCAGCCTGGCTCATCGTGACGACGGCATAATCTGCAAGATTCGATAGGCGCATAGTTTAATCGGACCAATTCGTTCCGATTGGGCATGTATTCCCCAAAACCGCAGAATCAACCCATTTCCGACTGTTGCGAGTCGTTAGCATTTCGCAGCCGCCCCACAGCGCGCGCCAGCGGCCACCATCAGCGGCGATACGATCAGCCGCGCAGTTCGCGCAGGTTCTTCGCGTTGGTCAGTTCCTTGAGATAGGGCGATTCGTCATCGGCCAGCCGCGCCGGCGTGCGGCCCACGAATTCGCGGATCTCGTGGATCATGTGCGGCTGATCGTAGAACGCATCGTGGATGGCGGCCTCCTCCTCCTTCGAGAGACTCGGCTGGGAGAGGACGGCCGCCGCGCGAAGGGCGCGATACTTGCGCCGCAAGGTTACCGGGGAAGCACCGAAATACTGCTGCACCAGCCGCTGCGTCTGGCGCTTGGAAAAGGTGCTGGCGGCGTAAAGATCCTCCACATCGGGCAGCAGGCTGCTGGCAAGCCACTGTCCGGTGATCGCCATCAGTTCCAGATGCTTCGGGCGCGGCATCCTGGCGCTGCTCAGGATCATCTGCGAGAGCTGTTCCACCAGCGTTGGCGCGCTGGCCTCGTCCTCGCGGTAGGCTTCGCAAAGGGCGCGGCCTTGCTCCACCAGATCCGCGGGAAGCCAGTTCTTTGCGTCATACAGCCTGTTTGCATGGTCCTGCGCGTGCAGACCTGTCAGCGCCGTCCATCCCAGCGGCGTCAGGGCGGCCCCCACGGCGTGGAACGGCCCGTCCACCTCGAACGGGGCCGCACGGACGAAGGGGGTCAGCAGGTTCACCTCGTGCGAGAGATCGTGCCCGCCGTCGGGCAAGCTCATCCTGCCCTTGCCCCGCGGGAAAAGGGAAAGGTGGCCCACGGCGGCGGGCTGGATGTCGCGCACCAGCGGATCGTCGCAGCGGAAGTGGTAGAACACCGTGACGAGCTGCTGCGCTTCTTCGCCGGGCTCGAAATACTCGAGCTCGAAACGGTTGGGCGATGTCAGTTCGCCGCCAGCCAGCCCGTCACGCTTCACTCTTCAGTCTCCCCGCTTCGGTCGATCATCCTGCTTCGGCAGCGATCCAGGCATCCACCTGCTCTTCCAGAATGGAAAGCGGTACCGGCCCGTTCGCCAGAACCAGTTCGTGGAACTGGCGGATGTCGAATTCATCGCCGAACGCCTCGCGCGCCCGTTCGCGTAGTTCCATGATCTTCAGCTTGCCGATCATGTATGCCGTCGCCTGGCCGGGATAGACGGCATAGCGCTCGATCGCCTTGCGGATGTCCCCCTCGGGATTGGGGGTGTTCTGCGTGAGATAGGCGATCGCCTCCTCCCGGCTCCAGCGCTTGCTGTGCAGGCCGGTGTCCACCACCAGCCGGGCCGCGCGCCACAATTCCATCTGCAGGCGGCCGAAGTCGGAATAGGGATCAGTGTAGAAACCCATGTCCTTGCCCAGTTCCTCGGAATAGAGGCCCCACCCCTCGGTATAGGCGGTGAAACCGCCATAGCGGCGGAACGGCGGCAGTTCGCCCAGGCCCGTCTGGATGCCGCGCTGCAGGTGATGGCCCGGCACGCCCTCGTGATAGGCCAGCGCCTCCAGCTCGTTACGGCTCATGGAATTGAGGTCGTAGAGATTTACGTAATAGGTGCCGGGGCGCGATCCGTCGGTGGCGGGCGACTGGTAGAACGCCTTGCCCGCACTCTGTTCGCGGAATGCCTCAACCGCTTTCACCTGCAGTTCGTATTCCGGCAGGGTGATGAAGTAATCCGGCAGGCGCGCTTCCATCGCGCTCATCACGCTATCCACTTCCGCCAGGTAATCCTCGCGGCTGGTGTGATAGAAACGCGGATCGGTGCGCGTGAATTCGAAAAATTCCTGCAGCGTCCCCTCGTATCCGACCTGCTGCATGATGGCGCGCATCTCGTTCTGGATACGGTCGACTTCGCGCAGCCCGATATTGTGGATCTCGTCCGCCGAAAGCTGCGTGGTGGTGTAATATTCCAGCAACGCATCGTAATAGGCCGCACCTTCGGGGAAGCGCCAGATGCCGTCCTGCGTGGGTGCCATCGGCTGCTGGCGCTGCATTTCTGCCAGCAGGCGGCCGAAGGCTGGTGCCGCCTCGTTCGCCCATGCTGCCTCGGCGTCGGCCACCAGCGCGGCGCGTTCGCTCTCGGCAATATCCAGCTCGGCCACTTCGCTGCGGAAATCTTCCAGCACGGCGTTGTCCATGCCGGCATCCATGATGTTGCGAATGTCGGATAGCACGTAGGGATACACCCAGTCAGGCGGCATCACGCCGTCGTCCGCCCGCTCTGCCGAACGTGCGATCAGCGTGTCGAGCAGCGGGCCGACGCCTTCGATGCGCTGGATATAGGCTCTGGCGTGGTCGGCGTTCTGCACCGCGTGGGTGTTGATGAGAAACGCGGGAATGCCGCTCTGTTCGCCGGTCATCTGATCGAAGAACCAGCCGTAATCGTCGAACGGGTCGAGCAATTGCGAACGCTCTGCCGTGGCTTCGAACAGGCGGTAGGAAAGCTGGTCTTCCGCGGACAATTGCGACAGCTCGTAACCGCCTCGCATACGGGCCAGCCAGGTGTCGCGCATGGCATCGCGCGCTTCCTCTGCGGCTTCGCTACGGTTGCTCCACTCGCCGTAATCCTCGTCACGGATGCCGCGATAGGCCTTGGTTTCCGGGCTCAGGGCGAGCTGCGCCTCGTTATATTGATCGAAAAACGTGCCGATATCGGCAGGCACCTGCGTATCGGCCACGGCCATCGCGCTTTCGTCCATCGGACGGGCGGTGGTGCAGGCGGCAATTGCGATTGCGCTGGAAAGAACGATTGTGAGGCGGAGGGGTTTGCGAACCATCGAAAGGCATATCCTTTTGTTTGATCGACTGATCTAAAGGAATCATCGCCATTCTGAAACCCGCAAAAAAAGGGCGGCCTTAACTCTTGGAAAAGGCCGCCCATTCTAAGTAGAGAACTCGGTGCAAGAAGCCTCGAGCCCTTCGGGTCGCAGCGGACCTTTAGGCGATTCTTGCTTACAGTGATTGTAAGAAGGCGTCATTTCATTGGTCCGACGCTGTTTTTGAGCATTTTTATGACGTGGCGCGCAGGCCATCGCCGCATTTCGATTACGGCAGGGATTGCGCAAACGATCTGCATGCTGCCAAGAGCGCGCCCATGCTTTATTCGCTGATACGCCCTGCCCTGTTCACCTTGGATGCCGAGCGCGCGCACGGCGTCGCCATCAAGGCGCTGAAGGCGATGCCCAATGGCAGGCCCGTGCCTGCGGGTGGTCCGCTGCAGACGCAGCTTGCCGGCATCACCTTCCCCAACCCCGTGGGCATGGCCGCCGGTTTCGACAAGGACGCCGAGGTTGCGGATGCCTTGCTGGGCCTGCATTTCGGCCATGTGGAGGTAGGCTCCATCACTCCGCGCCCGCAGCCCGGCAATCCGAAGCCGCGCCTTTTCCGGCTGGAGGAGGATCGCGCCGTCATCAATCGCATGGGGTTCAACAATGGCGGGGCGGAGGCTGCCGCGGTGCGGATCGCTTCGCGCGGGGAAAGGCCCGGCGTGATCGGCATCAATATCGGGGCCAACAAGGATAGCGAGGACCGGATCGCCGATTACGCCGCGATGACGCGCATCATGGCCCCCTATGCCAGCTATCTCACCGTGAATATCTCCAGCCCCAATACGCCGGGGCTGCGCGCGCTGCAGGATGCAGGCGCGCTTACAGATCTGCTGGATGCCGTGTTCGAGGCGCGCGGTGCCAGCCACACGCCGGTGTTCCTGAAAGTCGCGCCGGACCTGCAGCCAGCCGATATAGATGCCATCGTGAAGATCGCATCATCCAGCAAGCTGGCGGCCCTGATCGTGTCGAACACCACGATATCGCGCCCGCCGCTGAGATCAGAGCACGCAGGCGAAACAGGCGGCCTTTCGGGCGCCCCGCTGCGCGATCTTGCCCTGCAAACGCTGCGGGATTTTCGCGCGGCATCGGGCGGCAACGTCCCGCTGATCGGTGTCGGCGGCATCGCCACTGCCCAGGATGCGTGGCAGCGGATCCGCGCCGGGGCCAGCCTGGTGCAGCTTTACAGCGCCATCACCTATCGCGGCCCCGGCATCGCGAAGGACATTTGCAAGGGACTGGAAAAGCTGCTGCAGCGCGACGGTTTCGCTTCGATTGCAGAAGCGGTCGGAACCGAATAGCAGGTTGTTCATGAAACTGCGCCCGCTGATCGCCTTTCTTCCAACCACCGTCTTGGCCGCGCTGCTGGCTGCCTGCACCGGCATGGCGCCGCCTGCTAACTCATCGGCCAGCCTGCCTGCCGTCCAGGGCGGCGCGGTCAGCACGGCCGACCCCCGCGCGACGGAGGCCGGTGCGCAGATGCTGCGGCAGGGCGGCAGCGCCACCGATGCGGCAATCGCGGTAATGCTGACGCTGACCGTGGTGGAGCCGCAAAGCTCCGGCATCGGCGGCGGCGGTTTCTATCTCCACGCTGCCCCAGACGGCACCGTCACCACGCTGGACGGGCGCGAGAAAGCGCCTGCGGAGGCAAGCGGCGACTGGTTCCTGGATGCAGAAGGACAGCCGCTTGGATTTACAGAAGCGGTGATCGGCGGCCGCTCTGTCGGGGTGCCCGGCAGCATCGCCCTCGCGGCGCAGGCACACCAGCGATATGGGCGGCTGGAATGGGCGCAGCTGTTCCAGCCCGCCATCCGGCTGGCACGCGAGGGATGGCTGCTGACGCAGCGCGGCGCGGAATTTGCAGGGCGGTTCCGCAACAGGGCAGCGCACCAGGCAAGCGGAGAGGCGCTGTTCTACGATGCGAACGGCGAAGTCCTGCCCGTCGACACGCGCATCACCAATCCAGAGCTTGCCGAAACGCTGGAACGTATCGCAGCCGAAGGCCCACACGCATTCTACGACGGCCTTGCCCGTCCTCTGGCCGCGGAGGTGGCCGCCAACACCCCCGGCGATGCGCAGATGCGCGCGCAGGACATCATGGACTACGAGGCGAACTGGAGAGAGCCCGTCTGCGGAGAATACCGGGACTATCGCATTTGCGGAATGGGTCCGCCCTCCTCCGGCGCGACCACGGTGATCGCCATTCTCGGCCAGTTGGAACAGTACGACCTGGCCGCGCTGGGGCCGGACAATCCGCGAAGTTGGCACCTCTTCGCCGAAAGCCAGCGCCTCGCCTATGCGGACCGCGAAATCTATCTGGCCGACAGCGACTTCGTATCCGTGCCCGTGGCCCGCCTGATCGATCCCGATTACCTCGCCTTGCGCGGTAGCCTGATCGATCCTGTATCACGGATGCCCGCAGTAGAAGCCGGGCGGTTCGAAAGTGCGGAATGCGCGCCCTGCCTTGCCGATGGAGACGAGCCGCAGGAAAACGGCACCAGCCATTTTGCCATTGTCGATGGCAGCGGGAATGCGGTGTCCTATACCTCCACCATCGAGGGGCCGTTCGGCTCCGGCTTGATGTTCGGCGGGTTCTATCTCAACAATGAATTGACCGATTTCAGCTTCTCTCCTCAGCGCGGCGGGTTGCCGGTCGCCAACAGGGTAGAAGGCGGAAAACGCCCGCGCAGTTCGATGGCCCCCACCATCGTCTATGACCCCGAAGGCAGGCTGGTGCTGGCCATCGGTGCGGCAGGAGGTTCCACCATTCCGGTGCAGGTGGCAAAGGCACTGATGGCCTATATCGACTGGGGCATGACCGCGCAGGAAGCCATCGCGGCCCCGATCCTGTTCTCTCCGGGCGACACGATCACGCTGACGGACGATTCCCCCCTCCTCTCCATCCGCGCCGAGCTGGAGGCGCTGGGCCACACGGTCGGCACGCGCGCCCTGCCGCTGAAGGCAAACGCCGTGGAATGGCGCGATGGCGCATGGGTGGGCGCGGTCGATCCGCGCAGCGAAGGCGCGGCCATCGCACCCTAGATTAACATGACCCCCCACTTGCCCGAATACGCCGCACGGCCTAGCTAGCTGGCCTGGAGAGAGGCGGCGAAGCGCGGCCCGTCAGGGAGAGATGAGACGTGCAACTCAGCGATATCGACAATGCCAGCAGCCTTGTGGCCCTGTTCCTGCAGCGGGCGGACGAGCGCGGTGACCAGCCTTTCCTGACAGCCAAGATCGACGGAGAATGGACGTCCGTCTCCTATGCAGAGGCCGCGGAAAAGGTATGCCTGCTGGCGGAAAGCCTGCGCGCCATCGGCCTTCGCGAAGGTGACAGGGTGGTGATCGTTGCGGAGAACCGCCCCGAATGGTGCATCGCCGATCTCGCCATCATGGCCGCCGGATGCATCACCACGCCCGCATACACCACCAATACGGAACGCGATCACTGCCACATCCTGGATGATTCCAGCGCCAGCGCCGTGGTGGTGGGCAATGCCAAGCTGACGAAGGCGCTGTTTCCCGCCATCATGAAAACGGGCCGCGCGGGGCACGTGATCGCCGTCGATCCCATCCCGTCCTCGCAAAGCGGCAGTTTCGATCTTCATCACTGGGCCGAAATGACGACCGGCGATGCCAGGGCCGCGCGCGAAGCGGTGGATGCGCGGATTGCCAGCTTCAAGCGCGAGGACATGGCCTGCATCATCTACACCAGTGGCACCAGCGGCGCGCCGCGCGGCGTGATGCTCCACCATGGGGCGATCCTGCACAATGTCAGCGCAGCCGCCCATGTGATCGAGCATGATTTCGGCTGGGAGGAGGAGCGTTTCCTCTCTTTCCTGCCGCTCAGCCACGCATTCGAACACACCGCAGGCTTCTACCTGCCGCTGGGTCTGGGTGCCGACATCTGGTTCTCCGAAGGTCTCGACAAGCTTTCCAGCAATCTCGAGGAAGCGCGGCCCACGATCATGGTGGTCGTGCCGCGCCTGTTCGAGGTGTTGCGCGGCAAGATGATGAAAACCATCGAGAAGCAGGGCAAGCTCGCCCGCTTCCTGCTGGGCCGCGCACTCGCACTGGGTGAAAAGCAGGTGGCCGGGACGGACGGCCTGCTGACGCGGCCCGACGAGCTTCTGCTGGATGCCACCCTGCGGCCCAAGATCCGCGCAAAGTTCGGTGGGCGGATGAAAGCGATGGTATCGGGCGGCGCGCCGCTCAATCCCGAAGTCGGCGGCTTCTTCCAAGCGATGGGCCTCACCATGCTGCAGGGTTATGGCCAGACGGAGAGCGCGCCCGTCATCGCGTGCAACTATCCCAGCGCCGGCATCAAGATGGACACGGTGGGCCCTCCCCTTCGCGGGGTGGAGGTAAAGATCGCAGACGATGGCGAGATCCTGGTGCGCGGCGAACTGGTGATGCTGGGCTACTGGCAGCGGCCGGACGACACGGAAAACGCCCTGCGCGATGGCTGGCTGCATACAGGCGATGTCGGTCACATCGACGCCAGGGGCCGCGTCAAGATAACCGACCGCAAGAAGGACATCATCGTCAATGACAAGGGCGACAATGTCGCCCCGCAGAAACTGGAAGGGATGCTGACCCTGCAACCCGAGATCAGCCAGGCAATGGTGGCCGGTGACCAGAAGCCGTACATGGTGGCGCTGATCGTGCCCGATGCCGAATGGGTGGCCGCATGGGCGCGCGCCAATGGCGAGGCGATGGATATGGCGGCGCTCAACGAACTGCCGGCCTTCCGCTCTGCAATAAAGGCCGCGATCGATCGCACCAATCAGGATCTCTCCGTGATCGAGAAGGTTCGCAAGTTCGTACTGGCCGACGAACCCTTCACGGTCGAGAACGACATGATGACCCCGACGATGAAAATCCGCCGGATGCAGATCCGCGAGAGCTATCAGCAGCGTCTCGACGATCTTTACTAAGCCACGGCTCAGCCTGTGGAAACCACGGCCTAAACGCCTTCTAAACCCTCTCGCGCTAGGTCACAGCGCACGCGCGGCGCAGGGAGCGCGCCGCAGACTTACGACGAAGCGCCGTTGCCTGGATCGCAGCGGAACAGGGGGTTTTTACATCATGAATACACTTCGCCGTGCGCCGACCGGGCGCATGCGTCTCGTCTCCGCTTGCCTGCTGGCCGGCGTTTCGGTTTCGGTCGCCATGCCCGCAGCCGCGCAGGATGCTGCCATGCTGGAACGGCTCGAAGCGCTGGAAGACCGATTCGAGCAGCTGGCGGCAGAGAACGCCCGGCTGCGCGCCGAACTGGAGATGATGCAGGGCGATACCGGCGCTGAAGGCACTGGCGAGCTGGCACTTTCCGCACCGCAGGGCGATGGCCCGGCTGCCACCGAACAGGAAGGCATTCCCGGCCCCGCCGCGCTGGCTGGCGCCACCGATCCGCGCGAAAACCAGGTGGCAGGCTCCGAAAACTTCGTGGGCACCAACCCCACCTATGCCTACCGCGTGCTGGATCACGCGGAGAGCGTGAACACCAAGCCGCTCATCCAGCTGGCAGCACTGCAGGAAGGCGAGCTTACCGACCGCGTCACCCTGTCTGGCCAGGTTACCGCCATCGCCAATTACCAGTGGACCGACACGGTCGACAAGTTCGGCTACCTGATGCGCCACCCCACCAGTGCAAACCAGCTGGGCGATCACGTGTCGGAGGCGGTGCTGCATTCGGCATCGCTCGCGCTGACGGCCCGCGTGGCACCGCGGGTCACCGCCTATGCGGAATTCCTCTACGATCCGCAGCAAAGCTTTGGCCAGGGCACCATCACCGCGCTTGCCCGAAACCAGGTGCAGCTGCGCCGTGGCTGGGTGATGTATGGCGATCTGGACGCGCTGCCGGTGTATGCGTTGTTGGGCAAGATGGATACGCCGTTCGGCCTGAACGATACTGTCAGCCCGTTCACCAATTCCACGAACTGGCACGCATTCTCCGGCCTTGCCTATGGTGCGCAGGTTGGCCTCGTCACGGGCGGACTGCATCTGCGCGGCATGCTGATCCAGGGCGGATCGCAGTTCCGTGCAGCCAACAATCCGGTGCTGGGCACCTCCGTGCCATCGCGCGCCAACAATTTTGCTTTCGATGGCCGCTACACGCTGGATCTGGGGGGAGAAGGCAACGCGGTGATGGTGGGCGCCAGCTATCAGCACGGCACGGCCTACTGCCAGGGTTATCCGGTGTTCCACTTCAACCCGTGTGAGGAGAACAACCCCGGCGTCGCCGCCTATGGCCGTCTGACCTACGGGCCTGTCACCCTGCTGGGCGAATATGCCACCACCACCGACGAATGGCCCGGTACGCAGGTGCCGATCCCGAACAATCCGCTGAGCCGATTCGGCGCGGTGAAGGCCGACTCGTTCACGCTGGGCGGCCGCATCGCTTTCGGAGACGAAATTGCGAGCACGCAGCGCCGCTCATTCGCGCTGTCCGGCGAATTCTCGAAGTTCGTCTCGGGCGAGGAAGGCTCCCCTTGGGAGCGGCAGAACCAGCTGGTGATCGGCGCTTCGTGGTTCCCCATGGCCAATGTGAACCTGTTCGGCGAATTCGTGCATGTCGACGGTTTTGTTCCGCTCAACTTCCTGTCGGGCGGCAATTTCGACGATGGCAGCACGTGGTCGGAGCAGGACGTTGATACGAACGTGGTGCTGGCCGGAGCGCAGGTCGCGTTCTGACGCCAGCGCGATGCCGTATACACGCCTGGTGCCGTTTCCGTTGCCGCTTTCGGCACGGATCGGCCTCAGGCAGCTTCCACTTCGACCCGTTCGGGGAAAAAGGCAGGCTCCTTCAAAGACCAACCGGGCGCCGTCGCCGCTGCCTCGCTGAGCGATTGCAGCAACATGCGGCGGCGTTCCGGGCGGATCTGGGGCAAGGCCGCTGCAGCGCAGAAGGCCGCCGGAAGAAACGGCCGGATGGCAGCACCCAGCAGGCGTTCGTAAAGGAAGCGGTAGGTGGAGAAGCTGTCCAGCCGCTCCATCGCCAGATCCTGCGCGGAAATGCGCAGCAAGGTGCCCATCAGCCCTTCGACGCCGTCAAACCCCTCCCCGTCGGGGATCATCGCGCGCAAATGCCGAAGTTCGCGATAGGCAAGATACTGGCTGCGAATGGCGCGCTTGTCCTCTGCCGTTTCGCTCCATGTCTTGAAAGCATCGCCGCGCCCCAGCGCGATATCCAGCGATCGTTCGATGAATATCTGCTCGTGCTCGGCGAATCCTGCGAATTCGCGCATTTCGGCGATTGTGAGAGAAAACGTCTTCGATTCGTGACCCATGTCGGCCCTTCCCTGCGGATACGAGGGAAGATGTGCGCGCTCATGGTTAATATTCGGTGTCAGATAAGCCCGGCAAGCGGAGAGCTGGGATCGGCATATTTGCGCCGACCCATGCGACCTGCCAGATACGCCTCGCGCCCGGCCTCCACCGCCAGCTTCATTGCGCGGGCCATGCGGATGGGATCCTTCGCCTCCGCAATCGCGGTGTTCATCAGCACGCCGTCACAGCCCAGTTCCATCGCCACGGCGGCGTCGGACGCGGTGCCGACGCCGGCATCCACCAGCACGGGCACCTTGGCTCCTTCCACGATCAGGCGAATCGTCACCCGGTTTTGAATGCCTAGGCCGCTGCCGATCGGCGCACCCAGCGGCATGATGGCCACTGCGCCCGCTTCTTCCAGTTGCTGCGCCGCGATGGGATCGTCGGTGCAATAGACCATTGGCTTGAACCCCTCCTTCGCCAGCACTTCGCAGGCGCGGATGGTTTCCACCATGTTGGGATAGAGGGTCTTTGCCTCTCCCAGCACTTCCAGCTTCACCAGGTCCCATCCGCCTGCCTCGCGCGCCAGCCGCAGCGTGCGGATCGCGTCCTCGGCAGTAAAGCAACCGGCGGTGTTGGGCAGGTAGGTGACCTTTTTCGGATCGATGTGATCCATCAGCACGGGCTGGCTGGGGTCGGAAACATTCACGCGGCGCACTGCCACGGTGACGATTTCCGCCCCGGCGGCCTCTACCGCCGCGGCGTTCTGGGCAAAATCCTTGTACTTGCCCGTGCCCACGATCAGGCGGCTGTTGAACCGGTGCCCGGCCACCTCCCAGCTATCGTCTGCCGAAGTGTCATCGGGCGCATCGACAGAGCCGCCGCCCACGAAATGCACGATTTCCAGCGTGTCGCCGTCCGACAAGGCAACATCTTCCAGGGTGGAGCGCGGGGCGATCTCTCCATTTCGCTCCACGGCCACCTTCTCAGGTTTCAGCCCCAGTTCGCGCACCAGCGCGGCAATGGTGGCGGCTTCGGTACGGCGGCTGTCGCCGTTGACGGTGAGGGAGATTGGCTGGTTCATCACCAGCGCCACATAAACACTGTCAGGCGTGGCGCAAGTTGAGGATATGTCCGGCGGCCACCAGCGTCACGCCGATCATCGTCAGCACGGCTTCCTCGAAACCGTGCCCCACGGCCAGCGCGCCGCCCATGAAGGTAAGCCCCGTCATCGCCACGACGAAAGGCCGCGCGCGGCGGTGGCGAATGGCACCCACGCCGATGGCGACACCGGCGATAATGGTCGCCAGCAGCAGCCCCCAGCGGTGAAGATCGGGATCCAGCAGCAGCGTGCCGCCCAGCCCCAGCCCTGCGACCAGCACCAGGCCCAGCACGCAGTGCACCAGGCACAGCGCGGAAAGCAAGACACCGGCGCGATCCAGGCGGCCGCGAATCCAGGGATTGAACGAGGGCATGCAAACCATCTATGTAACGTCATATCATTTCGCAAGTGATTTGCGGCATTCGGCGCATAAATTCTGCCTGCATCGCCACCTGCCCCAAGGGCGTGCTTGCGAATCCCGCGGCAAAGTTGCAAATCGCCCTCCCATGGTCGCACACGCTGTATCCGCAGGCACCGCCTCTCCCGCCACCCCGCGCCCGCTGGCGATTGCCCGCTGGCTGCTGGCGGTTGCGACACTTGTGCTGATCATGGTGATGATGGGCGGCATCACCCGGCTTACCGAGAGCGGGCTTTCCATTACGCAATGGAATCCCGTAACGGGCACGCTGCCTCCGCTGAGCGAGGCTGACTGGCAATCCGAGTTCGAACTCTACCGGCAGACCGGGGAGTATCAGAACGTTACCGGTCCTGCGGGAATGGATCTGGCGGCGTTCAAGTTCATCTATTTCTGGGAATGGTTCCACCGTCTGCTGGGCCGCGTGATCGGCCTTGCCTTTGCGGTGCCGCTGGCATGGTTCTGGCTGCGCGGTGCCATTCCCGCCGGATACAAGCCGCGCTTGCTGGCACTGCTGGCGCTGGGCGGGCTGCAGGGGGCGTTCGGCTGGTTCATGGTGCGATCGGGCCTCGGCAGCGAGATGACCGACGTCTCGCATTTCTGGCTCTCGATCCATTTGCTGACGGCCTTCTTCACCTTCGGCGGCCTGATCTGGACTGCGCTGGACTTGCGGCAGCTTGACGCGCAGGGCCGCGGCAGGTCGGCGCGCTTTACCAAGCTGACCCTGATCGTGGCCATGGTGGTGTTCCTGCAGATGCTGCTGGGCGCATGGGTCGCCGGGCTTAACGCGGGCCTTGCCTCCGACACGTGGCCGCTGATGCAGGGCCGCCTCGTGCCCGAGGCCGACTGGTCACGCGGCGCGTGGTGGACATTCACGCACGATCCGTTCTGGATTCACTTCATGCACCGCTGGTGGGCATGGGTGGCCGTGGCCGCGCTGATCGTGATGGCGCGGCAGGTGAAGCCGCGGAACCGCCGCGCTTCCATCGCCATTCACAGCGCTTTCGGCATCCAGATCCTGCTGGGCATTGCCACTGTCCTGACCGGCGTCGCGCTGTGGCTCGCCGTTGCGCACCAGGTGGTGGGCGCGCTGCTGGTGGGTGCCTTTGCCTGGGGTGCGCATGTGATCGGCAGGGAGCGCGTGTGAGCGGCGCTACACCAGATGCCGCGGCCCTGATCTGGAGCCCGTTTGACAGCGTGGAGGCGGCGAACCGCGCGGCCGAGGTGCTGCTGGAAGATCGGCTGATCGGCTGTGCGAACATCATCCCGCAGATTTTGTCGGTCTTTCGCTACGAAGGGCAGGTCCAATCCTCCAGCGAGGTAGGCGTGTTGTTCAAGACACAGGCACACCTGCTGGATAAGGCAACCGCGCGGCTGGCAGCTCTGCACCCATACGATACTCCGGCAATCTGCGGCTGGATGGCGGACAATGCGCCGCCCGCCATGCGCGATTGGCTGGCAGGCTTGCAACTGGGGGGGGCGTCTTGAGAATTCCGGTCGACAGGCGGCGCGCGGTTCAGCTTGGCATCGCCCTGGCGGCAGCCCCTGCACTCCTTTCCCGCGTGGCAGATGCGGCAACGCCCGACAGGCTGATCGCACCGCCGCGCGTTGAAATGCGCTATACCCGCACTGTCATCCGCGAACTTGCAGGCAATGCGCGGATAACGGCGAAGCGCGAATTCCAGGTGGAGTTCCGCGAATTTGCCGGTGGGTACATGCTGCATGGCCAACAGCTCGCCGCGCATGTCGATGCACCCGAAAGCCTGGCGCGGTTTGCTGCGCTGGAAGAAGCTCGCGATGAAAGTGGCCTTTTTCCCATCGCTCTCGACGCATTCGGCCAGATACTCTCTCCCGCAGTGGCGCGACGTTCGGGCGAAGATATTCAGTCGGCCGTCGACGAGGCCCTTGCGGATGTAGCGAACCTCCCCGTCGATCCGGACGCGCGTGTCCAGATTGCCGTATTCATTTCCGCGCTCCAGCGGGCGGGCAACAGGGTGACGGCTCACCTGCCGGCGGATCTGTTCGCCCCGGTCGAACCTTCTCGCCATGAAGAGCGGGCGCTGGCGCTGCCCGGCGGCGTGGAAGGCAGGGTGGAAACGCTTTTCCAGAGCGAGCGCGATCACAGCTCCGGCCTCATGCGCGCGGCAAGCCGCACGGTGCACACCACCGTGGCCGAGACCACCCGCTCCACGCGCGAGGAATGGAGCCTCGGCCTCGCCTGATTCGCTCCAGCGACATTGACGGTATTATTTTACCTCCCCGCAAACACGCGGATTTGCTTGACTTGCGGCACCCGAAGCGACAAATGCGCGCCTTCGCTGCTTCGAAAGCCGGTAACACGCGGGCGATTCGGACAGCGGCGATCCATTCGCACTGAATTTTGAGGAAGAAAGCCATGAAGGCTCTGAGCAAGACCACCCGGTCGATCAAGCCGGCCGAGGTCGAAAAGAAGTGGCATATCGTCGACGCCGAAGGGCTCGTCGTCGGTCGTCTCGCATCGATCATCGCCAATATCCTGCGCGGCAAGCACAAGCCGACCTTCACCCCCCACGTTGATTGCGGCGATCACGTCATCGTGATCAACGCCGACAAGGTGAAGTTCACGGGCGGCAAGGCTGCGAAGAAGATCTATTACAAGCACACCGGCTATCCCGGCGGCCTGAAGGAAACCACCGCCGAGAAGATTCTCGAAGGTCGCTTCCCGGAGCGCGTTCTGGAAAAGGCCGTGGAGCGTATGATCCCCACGGGTCCGCTTGGCCGCGCGCAGATGAAGGCGCTGCACCTCTATAACGGCACGGAGCATCCGCATGACGGCCAGAAGCCCGAAGTGCTCGACGTTGCCTCGATGAACCGCAAGAACAAGGTGTCCGCATAATGGCTACCGAAGAGAAGAACACCGCAAGCGACCTTTCCGACCTGAAGGAAGTGGTTGGCGATGCATCCGCGACCGACGCAGCCGCAACCGAGGGCGAGGCTGAAGCACCTGCCGCCCCCACCATGCCGCTGCGCGAGCAGGAAATCGATGCGCAGGGCCGCGCTTACGCCACCGGCCGCCGCAAGGATGCGACTGCCCGCGTATGGATCAAGCCCGGCACCGGCAAGGTCACCGTGAACGGCAAGGACCAGGAAGTGTATTTCGCACGTCCTACCCTGCGCCTGGTGATCAACCAGCCTTTCACCATCTCCGATCGTGAAGGCCAGTATGACGTGGTTGCCACCGTTTCCGGCGGCGGTCTTTCCGGCCAGGCCGGTGCAGTCAAGCATGGCATCAGCCAGGCCCTGACCCGTTACGAGCCGGCACTGCGCGCCACGATCAAGACTGCTGGCTTCCTCACCCGCGACAGCCGCGTGGTGGAGCGCAAGAAGTACGGCCGTGCGAAGGCACGCCGCAGCTTCCAGTTCAGCAAGCGCTAATTACCGAGGCGCCATGGCGCTTCGCAAGAGTTTCCTCGACGGAGGAAAATGCGAAGGGCGGCCCCCACGAAGGGTCGCCCTTTTTGCTGTGTACGATAGATGTGCGGTGTGAAAGTTTGCGGAGTTGCGCGTTGCGCGCACCGCAATGTCAGTGGACTCGCTGACGCTCCAGCAAGGTATCGACCTCGTTCAGAAGCTGGTCAATCGACAGGGGCTTGGACAGGTAGCCGCCCGCGCCTGCCCTGCGGATACCCTCCTCGTCGCTCTTTCCGGCATAGGCGGTAATGGCCAGGATCGGGATGTCCTGCGTGCGCGGGTTGCGCTTGATCTCCTTGATCAGCTTGCGGCCCGAAATATGCGGCAGGTGAATATCCATCGTGATAAGATCAGGCGCGAAGTCGTCCACCGCATCCAGCACGCGCGCGCCATCCTCCACGAGCATGAGCTCGTAGCCGCGCTGCTTGAAGACCGCCTCGTAGAACATGCGGTTCAACAGGTCGTCTTCGACGATGAGGACTTTCGTAGTCATTGCGGCGACTTACACTTCGGATAGGTGATTTTCTCCCGGTCTTGCGACCAGATGATGGTTAAAAGCGGCCAAACGCCGCATGATGCCGCGTGTTGCTACGATAAATTCAATGAACAGGCGGATCAGTGCGCGGCACGTTACCTACAGGCGCAACGGGTTCGCCCGGCTCGCGCGGTGGCATGGCGTTTTCGGGAACGTCGCCGATCATCATGTCGCGCGTGTTCACATCTTCGAGGTTGCGCACCAACACTTCCAGATTTTCACCATCCCAGGTCAGCTCGTTGAAACTTGGCGGGGTGGAGCGCACGCGCTGTGACAGAGTGCCGGCACCGATCATGCGAATACGCCCGTGCACGGTTTCTTCCATGATATCGAAAGCATCGTGAACATGGCCGGACAGCACGGCCAACACTGGCCGCTGAGCCAGTTCATTCAAGGCACTCTGGCCGTGCTTCGTCAGCGCGGTGCCCTGTGTGCCCACTTCGCGAAGCGGGTGATGCACCGTCACCAGCGCCCGCACGCCTGCCGGAAGGGCATCGAGCGCCTTGAGGCAACGCTCCAGCGCCGCATCGGTGATCCACCCTTTCGACCAGTTCAGCCGCGGTTGCCAACGCCGCACCGTCTTCAGCGGCACGACGGCGAGGCCTGGAAGATCGAGTTCGCGCTCCACCTTGTCGGAAATGCTGCGGATGCGCTTGTAGGGGTCGAAAAACCGTTCGATCGGGTTGAAATACGGCAGGTCGTGATTGCCCACCTCCACCGTCACCGGCGCATCGAGAGACTTGATCCAGCGGCAGGCGGCATCGAACTCGCGATGCCGCGCGCGCATGGTGAGATCACCGGTGATCGCGACGGCATCGGGGCGCCGCTCGGTAATCTCTGCCTTCACCCAGTCCAGAGCGCTATTGTCCTCCAGCCCGAAGTGAATGTCCGAGAGATGGAAAATCAGTTTATTTTCAGTCATCAGTTTGCATTGCCAGCAGGTCTACTTCGCATTTCGAGAGCTCAAATCGTGTTGCCTTGGTGGCGATTTCCGGCTCTCCGTCCAGCAGAACGCCAAATCCGCCGTCCTTCGCGCCGGAAAGGGTTATCGCCTCAACTGCGCCAAGGCTATCGTGCGGGCCTTCGCGGAAATCGTGCTTGGCCAGGGCCATCAATTGTTCGAAAAACTCGCCGGTGGTTTCGGCATGATAGGCGTATATTTCAATCGCGCCCTCGTGCGGCTCCAGCAACAACAGCGGATAGCCCTCTTCCCGACCCAGCGCGGGCTGGGTGCAGCGCAGCGGTTCGTCATTCAGTGTCCGCTCGAAAGCCTCGCGCGTTTCGCTGGCCATGCCCAGAACATCGGTGTCGCGCATGGCCTCGCGCACATCGTTCCAGCTGGTGCCGGGGCCAGCCAGCAGGCCCGCATAGGCATTGCCCAGCGGCGATGTGATGATGCCCGGTCGGCGCACGGATAGCGTGCCTGCGGCAGCGTCCTGCAGGACCTGCTCCATCTCCGCATTGCCGAAAAGCCGGTGGTACAGCAGGTTCATGGTGCCGCCCGGCAGGATCAGCACCTTGCCGCCCCATCCTGCCAGTGCATTCAACGCGGCGTTGACGGTGCCATCGCCCGCGAACACCGCGACAAGGCCAAGGCCCGCTGCATCCAGCATGGCAGGCGTAGGCAGGTCGTCCGACGGAAAACTGCTGCGATAGGCAACACGCAGGCCGCAATCGGTGCATTGCGTGCTCATGCTTTCCAGCGTGTCGCGATCATTCGAACCGCTTGCGTCGTTATGAATCAGCCAGAGGGGTGTTGGTTGCGCCATGAGACGAAAACCTTTCGGCTGGCTCGCAAGTTCCCGCGTGTGCAGTGGTACTAGATCCGCCGCGTGACGATCGACCACGCGGCCCCGAGGTTCACCAGGGAATAGGCGGCATACAGCCAGATCCACGGCGTCACCCCCGCTCGCGCGGCATAAAGCGCTCCGCACAAAAGCACGAATTCGAGCGCCAGGCTGGAAAGGCGGGCGATCCTGAGAACGCGCGGCGGCACCTGCGAAAGCATCGCGTGCCCGCTGGCTATGACCGCGCGGTGGCATGCAAAATTGCCCATACCCAGCAGGAAAGCGATGATCAGCGCCATGGCTCACGCCTCTGCCCGATGGACACGGGAAGCGCAAATTGTCGTTCGTGGAGCGTGGTGGCCCCCTTGTCGGGCCAATCCTGCCGTTATCGACCCGACTCGCGCGCACGTCGACCTTTGGCAGCGCGGCGCGGGGGGAGGGTCTACATACGTAATCGCACCGCAGCTGTTCCAGTCCCATCGGCTGCGGTGCGACCCTACCAGGAAGGAAGCGGGACATCACGAGGAGGAGGAGACCGACATGAATACCCGTTCGATCACACGCCTGCTTTCCGGTGGAGCTCTTGCGCTTGCGGTGAGCGGCCTGGCCATCACCCCCGCCATTGCGGCCGAGGAAAACCAGACCCGCACCACCGGCGTTACCCACACCGATCTCGATCTCTCTACGGCCGAAGGGCAGGAAGAGCTCGACCGTCGTATCGACGAGGCTGCAAAGCAGGTCTGCGGCTATGGCGATGTGCAGGTCGGCAGCCGCGCTACCAGCCGCGAGGCACGCCAATGCTACCGCGAAGCCCGCCGGCAGCTTGATCGCCAGTTCGCCCAGATCGTGAACAATGCGAGCCGCGGCGGCTGAATCAGCAGCGCACATTGCCAACAAGAAAGGGCGCCCCGGTTGCGGAGGCGCCCTTTCTGGTTTGTGGGCGCATGATGCGATCTGCGCCGATCAGCGGCCCGCCATCGCCTTTACCTTCTTGAGATAGGTCCGCCCGATACGCATTTCCTCGCCATCGGCCAGTTCCGCGCACCACACGCCCAGACCTTCGTGCTTCAGTCCGACGATATAATCGCGGCGCAGGATGGTGGAGCGGTGGATACGGATGAAATCATCGGGGTTCAACTTCTCCTCCAGCCCAGCAATGGTTTGTAGCAGGAGGTAGCTGGTGTCCCCGACATGCAGGCGGACGTAATCGCGCTCTGCATCGATGCGGAAGACTTCTGCCGCGTCGATGCGCAACAATTCCGAACGGTGCGGAACCCAGAATTCGCCCAGCCAGTCGTCCCCGCTGCCATTTTCCTTACGGCCCTTGCGTGCCAGCGCCCGCTCTATCGCGCGCTCCAGCCGCTCGGTCGCCACCGGTTTCAGAACGTAGTCGATAGCTTCCAGGTCGAACGCCTCGACCGCGAAGTTCTCGTGCGCCGTGACGAAGATCACCGCGGGCGGATGGTCCATCTTGCCCGCCTCGCGCGCAACCTGCAGCCCGTCCTTGCCCGGCATGGTCATATCCAGCAGCAGCAGGTCCGGGTTCAGCTTTTCCGAAAGGCGCAGTGCGGAATCGCCATCGCTGGCCGTGCCGATCACGCGCAGCTGGTCGATCTCTGAACACAGCACCTGCATCCGTTCGATCGCCAGCGGCTCGTCATCCACGATCAGCGTTCGCAGCGAGTTATCGGCATTGTCGTTCATCGCGTCGTCCCTCCCCGGTCGCTTCAAACCCGTGAAAGGGTCACGCGGCCGCCTTTTCCTTGATCCGCTTCAGCGGCATTCGCAGGTGGGTGGCGTAGCCCTCCGGCACCTGTCCCGAAACCACGGTTGCATCCTTGCCGAACCGCGCCTGCAGGCGCTGGCGCACGTTGGTGAGGCCAATACCGAAACCGGGCCGTGTATCGTCGCGGTCATCCGCGCTCTTGCCGTTGTCGGATATGGTGATCACCAGCCTGTCATACTCCTCCCGCGCGGCCAGCGTGATGGTCACCTGGCCGGAGGATGGCGCCACCGCGTGTTTCACCGAGTTCTCGATCAGCGGTTGCAGGATCATGCCCGGTATCAGCGCGTTCTCCAGTTCCGCCGGTATGTCGTATTTCGCCTGCAGGCGCAGGGGAAAGCGGACCGATTCGATTTCCAGGTAAAGCTTCTGCAAATGGATCTCGTCACGCAGGGGCACATCGGAAGTCGTGTCGTCTGCCAGGCTGCGGCGATAGAAGGTGCTGATCGTCTGTATCATGCGTTCCGCTGCCTCGGTCTTGTTCGTCAGCACCAGTGCGGAAAGCGAGTTCAACGTATTGAACAGGAAATGCGGATTGACCTGGTAGCGCAGAGATTGCAGTTCTGCCGCCTTGGCTGCGTTGCGGAACTGCTGCTCTCGCCGCTCCGCATCGCGTGCCTTCTCGCCGGTCAGCAGGGCGAGATACAACGCGCACCAGGCCAGCAGCATGAAATAGCGGCTGTAGGTCAGCTCGATAAGCTGGGTGCGCGCGCTGACGGTGGCAAGTTCCGAAAGCCCTTCGAACAGTTGCGAGCTTGAAGCATCGTCGTCGCCATCGAGGCCGCGCGTCTGGACGTATTCCTGCAACACCTTTTCATCCAGCGCGGCTTGCGCATCGGCAAAGATCACCCGGTTGGCCTGCGCGCTGAGCAGGGCGGCGGGCAGGGCGAAGACCAGCGCCGCGCAAATCTTCATCCACAATGCGCGCCCATCGAAGGTGCGCAGCACGATCCACAGGCCAAGGGTGATGAGAACGCCAACCGAAACGGAGACCAGCCGCAGCCAGATCAGCTCGTCCGCCAGCGGCATTCCCAGCATTTCTGCCCGCGTGGACACCAGCACGAAATAGGTCGCCCAGAGGCCAACCACCGACGCCAGCACGATACGGAACGGCAGGCGCGAAAGCTGTCCTTCGGTGTTTTGAACGGTTTCCATACCGCGGTCTAACCCACCAAGGCACCGCCAGCCAGAGCGCCAGGCGGTTTCCATCGAAACCGATGTGTCATTGGTCGATCAACCACGGGAAAACCGCCGAAGCAGGGCACTATTTGGCGTTCAGCAGCCCTTCTTCGCGAATCCTCTCGCGCCAGTGCATCGGGGCCAGCGTGTGGACATTGTTGCCCTCGCTATCCACGGCCACGGTTACCGGCATATCCTTCACCGTGAACTCGTAGATGGCCTCCATGCCCAGTTCCTCGAACGCGACGACCTTCGAATCCTTGATCGCGCGCGCCACCAGATAGGCCGCGCCGCCCGTTGCCATCAGATAGGCAACCTTGAAACGGCTGATCACGTCCACCGCATCGGCTCCGCGCTCGGCCTTGCCGATCATGGCCAGCAGGCCCTGGTCCAGCATCATCTCGGTGAACTTGTCCATCCGCGTTGCCGTGGTGGGGCCTGCGGGGCCGACGACTTCGCCCATCACGGGGTCCACCGGGCCGACATAATAGATGGCGCGGCCCCTGAAATCGACGGGCAGCTCCTCGCCTGCGTCCAGCATGTCCTTGATCTTCTTGTGCGCGGCATCGCGGCCCGTCAGCATGGAACCGTTGAGCAGCAGACGGTCGCCATGCTGCCAGCTTGCCACTTCCTCCGGCGTCAGATTGTCGAGATCGACGCGTTTTGCCTCTGCATCGGGTTCCCAGTGAACATCGGGCCAGGCGTCCAGATCGGGCTGGGGCAGATAGGCAGGGCCGCTACCATCCAGCGTGATATGCGCGTGGCGCGTGGCGGCGCAGTTGGGGATCATGCCCACGGGCTTGCCCGCCGCGTGGCATGGCCAGTCGTAAATCTTCACGTCCAGCACGGTGGAAAGCCCGCCAAGTCCCTGCGCGCCGACGCCCATTGCATTGACGGCATCGAATATGTCGATGCGCAGCTGCTCGATATCGCTTTGCGCACCGCGCTCTTTCAGCTGCGCCATGTCGATGGGATCCATCAGCGACTGCTTGGCCAGCTTCATGCAATGTTCCGCCGTGCCGCCGATACCTATGCCCAGCATGCCGGGCGGACACCAGCCCGCACCCATGGAGGGTATCTGCTCCAGCACCCAGTCGACGATGTTGTCGCTGGGGTTCATCATCTTGAACTTGCTCTTGTTCTCGCTGCCGCCGCCCTTGGCCGCGACATCGATTTCCACCGTGTCGCCGGGCACCATCTCCACGTCCAGCACGCAGGGCGTATTGTCGCGCGTATTGCGGCGGGTGAAGGCAGGATCGGCCAGGATGGAGGCGCGCAGCTTGTTGTCCTGGTTGTTGTAGGCGCGGCGCACGCCTTCATCGACAACCTCCTGCATGCTCATCTTCGAATCGAGGCGGCAGTTCTGGCCCCATTTCAGGAACACGTTGACGATGCCTGTATCCTGGCAGATCGGGCGGTGCCCTTCGGCGCACATGCGGCTGTTGGTCAGGATCTGGGCGATGGCGTCCTTCGCCGCCGGGCCTTTCTCGGCCTTGTAGGCCTCTCCAAGCGCCTGGATGTAATCCATGGGGTGGTAATAGGAGATATATTGCAGAGCATCGGCGATCGTTTCGATCAGGTCCTCTTCGCGGATGGTGATCATGTCGCTCATCGTTTCAGCACTCCTTTTGGTCGAGACGCCCATAGTCTTGCGCTCCCCTTGCCGTCAAAAGCGTTTCACAGCCCGATCTCGTTCCGTGACGAATTGCGACAACGAGGGGCATTGCCCGGGGGCCAAGCAATCCCTAAGGCCAATCCGTCCACCAAACACGAGAGTTTGACGCAGTGATTTCCGATCCGCTTGATTCCGCAGAGGCCGCCAACACCACCAGCGATCGTTCGCGGCGCGCCATGATCGACAGCCAGCTTCGTCCCAGCGGCGTGAACGCGCCGCACGTGATCCGCCGCATGGCGCAGGTTCCGCGCGAAGAATACGTGTCTACCGCCAGCAAGGGCGTGGCTTACAACGATCGCGCGATCAGGCTGGAAAACGGCGCCTGGCTGCCCGCACCGCTGGTGCAGGGCAAACTGCTGGAAGAAGCCGCCCCGAGAGGTGACGAGAAGGCCATCGTGGTCGATGCAGGTTCCGGCTATCTCGCCGAGCTGCTGCGCCCGCTGGTGGGCGAGATCACCGTTATCAGCCCGGAAGAGGCCGTGGGCAAGGGCACAAAGGGCAAGGGTGCAGACCTGCTGGTGATCGAAGGCGCGGTGGAAGAAATTCCTGCCGCCCTGGCCAAGCGACTGGCCGATGGCGCGCGGATCGTTACAGGTCTCGTCACCAATGGCGTCACGCGGATTGCCGTTGGCCGCAAGGTTGAAAGCGGCGTCTCCCTGATCCCGGTTTATGACATCGGAATCCCGCAACTCCACGAATTTGACAAGCCCAAGGGCTGGAGCTTCTGACCATGCGATCCGTCCTTCGGCTGGCGACCGCGCTGGCGGGCGCGGGTCTCGTGGCCGCGCCGGCTTCGGCTGATACGCTGAAGGAAGCGCTGACACAGGCCTATTACGACAACCCCACGCTGGAAGTGGCCCGTGCGCAATTGCGCGCAACGGACGAGAACGTGCCGATCCAGCGATCGCAGGGTCTGCCTTCCGTCACCACCAATGCCACCTACAATGAGTTTCTGGTCCAGAACTCCACCAGCTTTCTCACGCCGGAGCGCCAGTTGAACGCAGGCGTGGATCTGGCGGTGCCGCTGTATCAGGGCGGGGCGGTGCGCAACGGCGTGCTGGCAGCGGAAACCCGCGTGGATGCAGGCCGCGCCGACTTGCGTGGAACCGAAAGCCAGGTCTTCACCCAGGTCGTCTCCGCCTACATGAGCGTGATACTGAACGAGGCGCTCGTCAGCCTGTCGGCCAACAACGTCGAGGTGCTTTCGGTGAATCTGGAAGCCACCAGCGACAGGTACGAGATCGGCATACTGACGCGTACCGACGTTGCGCAATCGGAAAGCCGGCTGGCGCTGGCGCGCAGCGATTTGCGCTCCGCACAGGCCAATTTGCTCAGCGCGCGGGAAGATTACATCGCGCTGGTGGGTGAAGCGCCCACCGATCTGCAGCCCCCTCCGCCACTGCCCGGTCTGCCCCAAAGCCCGAACATGGCCGTGGAGGTGGCGTTAGCCAACAATCCCGATCTTATCGCCGCGACAGAGCGTGCCGAGGCCGCAGGTTACGATATCGAGGTGGCCGGTGCAGGGCGGCTGCCCACCGTCAGCGCCTTTACCAATGGCGGATACCAGAACTTTCTCGGCACGCTGGGCGCGGTGCCCGGCGCCACGGCAGACCAGACCGCCACCAGCGCCACGGCGGGTGTCCGCCTGACGCTGCCGCTGTTCCAAGGTGGCCGTGTTGCCGCGCAGCAGAGGCAGGCCTCCGCACGCGCACAGGCACAGCTGGAACAGGTGATCGCGACGGAGCGTAACGTGATAGCGCAGGTTCGCGCCGCCTATTCCAGCTGGCGCGCGGCCAATGCCATCATCACGTCCAGCCAGGCCGCCGTGGATGCCGCCGCGCTCAGCCTTGAAGGGGTGAGGGCAGAAAACACCGTGGGCAACCGCACCGTGCTCGATATTCTCGATGCGCAGCAGGAATTGCTCCGCGCGCAGGTGCAATTGGTGACCGCGCGGCGCAATGCCTATGTCGCCGGCTTTTCGCTGCTGGCAGCCATGGGCAAGGCCGAAGCGCGCGATCTTGGCCTGGGTGACGAGGGCGTGCTGTACGACCCCGTCGAGAACTACGAGCGCGTTCGTGGCATCATCTGGGACTGGCAGCGTGATCCCGAACCTGTCGCCACCAGCTCGCGCACCGTTGACATTCCGGCGCCCGACGGTGAAATTGTAGACGGTGAGCCGCTCGAGGATTTCGAGACCGAAATTATTGATTATTCTGACACGGCGCCGCCAACAGTTTCCGCCCGGGGGGATTGAATGCGACAGGAAGGCGAACCCTCGGTCGAGGAGATACTTGATTCGATCAAGAGGGTGATCGCGCGCGATGCCAGCCAGGCTTCGCAAACCAGGCCCCGCCGCCGCGAAAGCCTCGTCTCGCAAAGCGAAGAGAGCGATTGCGAAGAGGATGAAGACATCCTCGACCTGGGCGAGGTGGGCTCCACCATGCAGGAAGAAGATGCAGACGCGCCGGATGCGTCGGAGCCGGAGCCGCAATCCACTGAACACCCCGCGTCTTCCAATAACCAGCCGACGGTCGAAGAAGCACTCACCACGACTCGCGCGGCAGAGGCCATGCGCCAGTCGCTGGCGGCGCTCGCCATGCTGTCGGACCCGCCCGCAAAACCGCAGATCGTGCGATCAGGTGAAACCTCGCTGGAAGGCATGGTTCGCGAAATGCTGCGCCCGATGCTGGCCCAGTGGCTGGATGCCAATCTGCCGGAGATGGTGGAGCAATTGGTGAAAGCCGAGATTGCCCGCATCGCAGGCAAGAAAAGCTGATCAGGATCTCTTCCGGCAAGGACATATCCAAGGCCGAGCGCGCACTCGGCAAGATCGGCGGCGGCGCGATAGAGCGGCACATCTTCATCTGCGCGCTTCCGCAAAAGGCCAAATGCTGCAAGCCCGAGGCGGGCGAGCGATCATGGAAATACCTCAAGAAACGCCTGAAACAGCTGGGGCTGACGGGGCGCGGCGGCGTGCAGCGCACCAAGGCGGATTGCCTGCAGGTTTGCGAGGCGGGGCCGGTGGCCGTCGTGTGGCCCGACCAGGTCTGGTATCATTCCTGCACCGAGGAAGTGCTGGAACGCATCATCCAGGAACATCTGATTGGCGGCGTGCCGGTGGAGGATTTTCGCCTGCAACCGCGCGGCAACGCGGAATAGCGGCGAAGTTAGTCCTCGTCCTTCCAGCCCAGCGTGCGGTGATCGTGGCGGGGCTTCTTCGGATCGAGCTCGTCCAGATCATGCTCCACCGATGCATCGTGCCCCGTGCCGCTGGATAGAAACACCAGGCCCATCAGCGCGCTCATCAGCAACATCGAGAAACCGATGCCCAGGGCCGTGGCGATGAAGAAGTGCGGGGAAACCTCGTCCACCTGCCGGTAAATGATCACCAGCGCGATGATTACCGTTGCCAGCGTGATGCCGAACATCAGGCGCATCAGCCGCCGGAAACGCGCCCATGCGAAAGCGGCGTTTTCGGGTTCATCTAGCGGAGAAGGCTTGGCCATGGGCCGCCTCATGCCCGTGCGGCAGCGTCATGGCAACGGACGAAGGTCCATGATTTGCCGTGACTCGGCCTCTCGTGCCACAATCGGGGCGAGTTTCTGCGCAATCATGCGTGAAACGGGGAATCGAGGATAGCACCATGTCGGTATCGAAGATTATTGCGAATCGCGATCACACAATCGTCTCCTGCACGCCGCAGGATAGCGTTCAACTGGCAGCAAAGCTGCTGGCCGACAAGAAGATCGGTGCCCTGCCGGTGATGGATGGCGACGGCATTGCCGGAATCTTCTCCGAACGCGACCTATTATATTGCGTCGCGCGCGATGGCGCGGATGTTCTTGGCCGCGCCGTGGGTGAAGTCATGACATCGCCCGCTATCACGATTTCCGAAGATACCGAGGTATTGAACGCGCTTTCGCTGATGACAAGGCGCCGGATTCGCCATCTGCCCGTAATGGACGGCCAGAAGATGGTGGGCTTCGTTTCCATCGGCGACCTGGTGAAATATCGCATGGAGATGATCGAGGAGGAGGCGCAGCAGATGCGCGAATATATCACGACCGCCTGACGCGCCGCTTGAGAGCGCGCCGCCGGATCACTACATCTCCTGTCATGACCAGTCCGCTGACCCTTACCGAAGCTGCCGCCAACCGCGTTGGCATGATCGCCAGGAAGCAGGGCAAACCTGCAATCCTTCGCCTTTCGGTGGAAGGCGGCGGATGCTCCGGCTTCCAGTACAAGTTCGATCTGGACGAGGCAGCGCAGGATGACGACGCGGTGAGCGAAACCGGCGATGTGAAGCTGGTGGTCGATCCCGTCAGCCTCGATCTCGTCGCCGGATGCACGGTGGATTACGTCGAATCGCTGGGCGGCGCGGCTTTCCGGGTGGAAAATCCCAATGCGGCCGCAGGTTGCGGTTGCGGAAGTTCTTTCGGCATCTAAGGTCGCAGGCGATGAAGATCGCCAGTTTCAATATCAACGGTATCAAGGCGCGCCTGCCGCGCCTGAAGGAGTGGCTGGAGGAAACCCGGCCCGCAGTGGCCTGCCTGCAGGAAACCAAGAGCCAGGACGAGAATTTTCCCGCGTCCGAGTTCGAGGACATCGGCTACAAGGCCATCTGGCACGGCCAGAAGAGTTTCAACGGCGTGGCAATCCTTGCCGATGGAACCGAGCCCGTGGAAATCCAGCGCGGGCTGGGCATCGACGGTCCGAAAGAGGAGGAGGGCGAACAGGCCCGCTATCTGGAGGCGGACGTTAACGGGGTGCGCATCTGCAATCTCTACCTTCCCAATGGTAATCCGCAGCCTGGGCCGAAGTTCGATTACAAGCTGGCCTGGATGAAGCTGCTACGCGCTCGCATGGCCGAGCTTTACGCGCAGGAGATCCCTTGCGTGGTGCTGGGCGATTTCAACGTCATACCTGAGGACAAGGACGTCTGGTCCGTCAGGGCCATGGCGAACGATGCCCTGATGCAACCCGAATCGCGCGATGCCTATGCCCGGCTGCTGGCCGACGGGTGGACCGACGCGATCGACACGCTGAACCCGCGTGGGGGCGTGTGGACCTTCTGGGACTACCAGGCCGGCGCCTGGCCGCGCGATCACGGCTTCCGCATCGATCACCTGCTCCTGTCACCCGAGGCGGCAGACCGTATGGTGACGGCCGGTGTCGACAAGGAATACCGCGGCCGTGAGAAATCCAGCGATCACACCCCCGTGTGGGTCGAGCTGACAGCCTGAGGCGTTCAGGGGCGTAAGACGACGCCCCCGCCGGTTACCTGTAGAAAATATGGCGATTGATCGTGGCGCGTGCCGTCATCCGGCCCGCCCAGCGCGGACGGATGTGCGTCGCGTGGAAATACAGCGCGTCGTCGGCAGGGCTTTCCCACAATTCACGGTGTGCAATGCGGGCGATGGCCTTGGCACGCTTCCATGCTTCGGCAGAGCGGTTGGGGGCCGGAATACGGCCACCGCGCACGAAGCTGAACTGGGCGCGCTGGGTCACGACAGCGCAGTAATCATCCGGGAAAGTGCTGCTTTCGGCGCGGTTGATCACCACGCGTGCCACGGCAAGCTGTCCGTCCAGCGGTTCGCCGCGCGCTTCGAAATACACGGCCTGCGCAAGGCACATCATTTCGCGCGACATCTCGCCGGAGGTGTCCGTCAGGGAAACCAGTTCGCGCAGGGACTCGGCGTCGCTGGTGGCGGGAACTTCGGGTTCCTCGGGCAGTTCCTGAACCACTTCGCTCATTACGAAGCGCACCTGCGGCTCTGCCGCGGTCTGCGTGGGGGACTGATCCCCGGTGGAAACTGAATCAACCGATTCGAGCGTGATGGGCTCGGCCTCGATCGGGGCCTGGTCCTGGGCAACGGCACCGGTACCTGTGGCGCCGAAACTCGTGGCAATCATGGTTGCGGCCAGGGCAGACAGCCCGACCCGCTTGCTGAAAAGCTTCATGTGACATGTTACTCACGGCGGTGAGAGACACGTGCAGGCCTGCGGACGCGGTTTAGTATTTACCGTCTGTCACCCGCGTACCGTCCAAGATGGACCTGCCGGTCGTCTCCCCGTCTGCGCGCTGAAAACCACCGCCGTATTGCGGTGCCATTCAACTGACGCTGTCGGAAGTTCGGGGCGGCAAGTAGTCCCGAACAACTTAATGTCAAGCAACGGGACCTTCGATGCCGATGAAGCGTTCCGCATTGTCGACGTCCAGTTCCACCACCCATAGATCCGGGTCCTGCGCACCCCTGCGCTGACAGTATTCGCTGAAATCCATCGGATTTTCAGGGTCTTGTTCTTTGGAAAGCGTCCATTTCCGTGTCCCGTCAAGCTGCGGCATCCGCTCGTAGGCACGGGCCGAAGTGGCGCGATTGCAACAGATGACCATCAAGGTGCCGGCGGTCCGTTCACCTTTCGAGATAACCATACCGAAGCCGCCAGCGGCCTCGACAGACCTGATCAGGCCGCCAACTTCCAGATGCGCAGGCAGACGATCGTCCACGCGATTCAGGCCTGCTGCCGGTAGCCGTCGAGGCCGGAGAGCGCGATGTGGGAGCGCATGAAGGTGCCGGTGCCACGGCCTATCTCGTCTCCTTCCTCGTCCATCAGATGCGCTTCTGCGATGAAGACGCGCCGCTTGCCGCTGATCCAGGTGCCCTCGGCAATCACGCGGCCGGTGCGCAGCGGCTTGGTGAAATGCAGGTTGAAGCCGGTGGTCAGCAGGAAACGGTCCGAAACCAGCGAATTGGCGGCATAGAATGCCGCATCGTCCAGCATCTTGAAATACAGCGTGCCGTGCGTGGCCCCGGCAGCGTGATAGAAACGCTCGTTGGCCTGAAAGGTGATGCGCGCGCGTCCGGCCTCGAGAATTTCGAGGCTGGAATCGAACAGCACATTTACAGGCGCGCAGGCGTAGAGATTTTCCAGCGCGCGAAAATGCGCGTCCTTGCCGGTGCCATCGGCCGCCCGGGCAGGATCAGGCGGCGTCACGGTCCGTCACGTTCGTGAGCACGCCGTAAAGCGAATCCGCATCGGGCGCGTCGCTCAGGGCATCGTGAACACGCTCGTCACGCACCAGCCGCGAAACGGCAGCCAGGGCGTGCAGATGCGTGGCACCGCTGTTGGCAGGTGACAGCAGACCGAACGCCAGATCGACGGGCAGGCCGTCAGCAGCGGCAAAGGCCACCGGGCGATGCAGTTTCATCAGGGCTGCCACGGGGCGCTTCAATCCGGGCATACGGGCATGGGGAATGGCAACACCGCGGCCAAAGCCGGTGCTGCCGAGCTTTTCCCGTTCCTCCAGATGCTCCAGAACCTCTGCGGATTCCAGATCATACGCCTCTGCGAACAATTCGCCGAGCCGCCGGAGAATATCCTGTTTCCCTTCGGCCTGCGTGACGCAAACGGCCTCGGGCTTCATCAGAAAGATTGAATCCATGGTTCTCGAAACTCGTAATCCTAGGTGGCGGCGCACCCCATGGTGCGCCGTCCAAGTCAGACATCTATCTCCGGCGTTGTCGCTCCGGGCGAGTTCTCAGCCCGATGGCGATCAGGACGGTTCGACCCATCCAACCGAGCCGTCATCGCGGCGATACACCATATTATGCCGCCCGGTGCCAGCATTTTTGAAGAACAGGGCGGTGGTGTGGCGCAGATCCAGCAGCATCACGGCATCCGAAACACTGACTTCGGGCACATCGATCCGCGTTTCCGCGATGATGGGGGGCGATTCCTCGCCGGCCTCTTCCTCGGTCGCAGGTTCTTCTGATGCAAAGATCGTATAGGCCGCTTCTTCCTCTTTCGCGGCGTGGCTTGCCTGCTCGTGGCGATCCTTCAGCCGACGCTTGTAGCGGCGCAGCTGCTTCTCGATTTTTTCGGCAGCCTGGTCGAAAGCCTGGTGCGCATCCTGTGCCTGTCCGTGGCTCTTCAGGATCAGCCCGTGGTTCACATGCAGCACGATATCGGCAGCGAAGCTGCTGGCCGGACCTTTGCCGAAGGTGACGGAGGACGAGATCGCGCGTTTGAAATGCTTTTCGACAATGGTCTCAAGTCGGTCTGATGCATGCTCCTGCAAAGCAGAACCTGTATCGACCTGGTGTCCCGACACGCGAATATCCATGGGGCGTTGCTCCTTTTCTATCGTTCGCTCCAGACCCCATGTGGGATGTATGGCTCACGAGGTCCAGAGCGGAGATTCCAACGTCTCGATAAAGGATTTGTGTCGAGCCAGCTCTTGTGCAGTCGCGCTGTGGGCGCGCGGTGCCCTGTATTCACCTGTTTTCGGGACGAAACGTGTCTGCACGATTTCTTCCGGGCCGGTGTTGTCCACTGCCAGTTGCAGGCCGATCTGCCGTCCGCCGGTCAATTCGACATAAACCTGCGCCAGCAATTCGGCATCCAGTAGCGCGCCATGCAGCGTGCGGTGGCTGCGATCCACCCCATAGCGCGAGCATAGCGCGTCGAGCGAATGCTTGGCGCCGGGATGACGGCGACGGGCCAGCACCAGCGTATCGATCATCCGGTCGTTGCCGACACAGGCGAGGCCGCAGCCGCCAAGCTCGAAATTGAGGAAGCCGAAATCGAACTGGGCATTGTGTGCCACCAGCGGCGAATCGCCCAGGAACTCCAGCAGGGCTTCCGCCTTTTCCCTGAAGCGGGGCTTGTCCGACAGGAAGGTGGCGGAAAGGCCGTGAACCTTCTCCGCTTCTGCCGGCATGTCGCGATCGGGGTTGAAATATTCGTGAAAGGTGCGCCCGGTGGCGACACGGTTCACCATCTCGATGCAGCCAATTTCCACCATGCGATCACCGGTGTTGGGATCAAGGCCGGTGGTTTCGGTATCGAAGATTATCTCGCGCATATCGCCTTATCGCCTGCCTGTGCTCAGCGGTGCAAGCCGGCTTTCAGCTTGTCCACCAGAGCCTGTACCTGCGCCCGCGTTTCTTCCAGCGGCGTGCCGGTGTCGATAACGTGGTCCGCACGCTCGCGCTTTTGCGCGTCGGGCATCTGCAACTCGAGGATTCGCTCGAATTTCTCCTCGGTCATGCCGGCGCGCGCCAGCACCCTGCGGCGTTGCACATCGGCAGGGGCGGAAACCACGACGATGGTATTCACCCGGTCCGCGCCGCCCTTTTCGAACAGCAGTGGAATGTCGAACACCACCAGCGGCACATCGCTGTTGTCCAGCAGGAATGTCTCGCGCGCTTTTGCCACGGCGGGATGGACGATCATCTCCAGCCGCGCCAGCGCATCGGCGTCGGCGAACACGATGCTGCCAAGCTCTTCGCGAAGGACGCCCTGATCGCCGGTACTGCCGGGAAATGCTGCCTCAATCTCGGCCAGCAAGGCGCCGCCCGGTCCCTGCATTCGCCGCACCTCGGCATCGGCATCGAAAACCGGTACGCCCGCATCCTCGAACATGGCCGCTACCGTGCTCTTGCCCATCGCGATAGAGCCGGTGAGGCCGATAATGTGGGGCAGGGGGCTTGTCACCGCGTCAGCAACTTGCGCAGATCCGCATCATCCCGGGCGCGGGGCGGGGCGACGTCGAAGAATTTCTCGAACGCGGCGGCCGCCTGCCCGATGAGCATGGAAAGCCCGTCAACCGTGCGGAATCCCTTTGCGCGGGCTTCCTTCAGCAGCGGCGTCTCCAGCGGCGCGGTGACGATGTCATAGATCACGCTGCCGGGCGGGACATGGCTGAAATCGAGCCGCAGCGGCGGGTTGCCCTCCATTCCCAGCGGGCTGGCGTTCACCACCAGGTCGAAACAGCCTTCACGGTCGTCGAAGGCGAAATCGGTCGGCTCGGCGAAATGGGCGAGATCTGTGACGTAATGCTCGGCACCCTGCGCCAGTTCATCGAGCATCGCGCGCGCTTTTTGCGGGTCACGCCCGGCCAGCACGATGGTGACATCATGTTGCAGCAAGCCAGCGAGAATGGCGCGAGCGGCTCCGCCCGTGCCCAGCACGCGGGCCATGCGGAAATAGTGCTGCCTGCCAAGTTCGGCCCGAAGCGGCTCCAGAAAGCCCGCCGCATCGGTGTTGTACCCGGTGAGCGATCCATCCTCCTCGCGGACGATGGTGTTTACCGCCCCGATGCGCTTTGCCAGCGGATCGAGCCGTGCGAGATGCGGAATTACAGACAGCTTGTGCGGCATGGTGACGTTGCAGCCCGCCCAGGACGTATCGGCAGCCCGCCGCAACAGATAATCACCCAGCTCGTTCGGTTTGACGAGATGGCTTTCGTAGGCGGCATCGATGCCAAGGCACTCGATCCAGTGCGTGTGGATGGCGGGGGACTTCGATTGCGCGATCGGATCACCGATCACCTCGGCAAAGCGCGTCATCGTGGCAATTCCCCAAGATCGCGCAGCGCCCCCAGCACCGGCAGCAGGGGCATACCCAGAACGGTGAACTGGTCGCCCTCGATGGATTCGAACAATTGCGGCCCGCGCGCCTCTATGCGGAATACGCCGACGCAAAACCCGACTTCGGGCCATTCCGCGTCGAGATAGCTCTCGATGAACGCCTCCGACAATTCGCGTACCTTCAGCCTTGCCAGATCGGCATGACCCCACACGATCTCACCACCGCGGGCGATGGCGGCGGCCGAGTGAAGCTGCATGACGCGGCCTGAAAAGGCGCGCAGGTGGGCTGTTGCCTCCTCGCGGCTGGCGGGCTTGTCGAACCGCTGCCCGTCCACCACCACCAGCGAATCGCTGCCAAGAACGGAATGCGCCGCTTCTTCCACGGCCAGCGCCTTTGCATGGGCGAGGGCGAGGGCGATATCTGCGGGCGGATTGCCTTCCAGCCGCGCTTCCAGCGCGCGTTCGTCCACGTCGGCTGGCCGTGCCTCGAACGAAACGCCCACCGCTTCCAGCATCGCACGGCGCGATGCGGATTTTGACGCCAATACGATCATATCGGCTTGGATCCGATCTGCGGCTTGTCATCTTTCGCCAGCCGGTCCTCTCGCTCGTGATAGAGCTTGATGATGGCAGCGGCCGTTTCCTCGATGGAGCGGCGCGTTACGTCGATGACGGGCCAGCCCTTGTCCGCAAACATGCGCCGGGCAAACGCCAGTTCCTGGCTGACATTCTCCTCGTCGACATAGGCGGTTTCCGCCTTTTCGTTGAGAGAGAGCAGGCGATTCCGGCGGATCTGGATCAGCCGCGCGGGCGCGGTGGTGAGGCCCACGACCATCGGCTTGCGCAGTTCGAACAGCAGCTTGGGCGGCGGGCTTTCCACCACCAGCGGAATGTTCGCCACCTTGTAGCCGCGATTGGCCAGATAGATACTGGTCGGCGTCTTCGACGTGCGCGACACGCCGGCCAGCACGATCTCGGCCTGTTCCCAGTCCTGCCAGCTGATGCCATCATCATGCGCGATGGTGAACTGGATGGCATCGACCCGCTCGAAATAGGCCTCGTCCATCTTGTTCTTGCCACCAGGCCTGCCGTGGGCTTGCTGCCCGAGGCGTTCCTCCAGCGCTTCCACCACCGGATCCAGCGCGGCGACATGGGGAAGGGAAAGCTGCCGACAGCACTCCTCCAGCCGATCCCGCGTGGCCTCGTTGCTCAGCGTATAGAGGACGAGGCCCGGATTGGCCTTGAAGTCGTCGATGATACGCTCAAGATGCTGGACGGATCGCACCATGGGCCAGAAATGGCGCTGCACATCGGCATCGCCGAACTGCGCCAGCGCAGCTTTCGCGAGCATTTCCAGCGTTTCACCGGTGGAATCGGACAGGAGATGAAGATGCAGTCGGGCCATGTGGATAAGCACAGGCATAAACCACGGGAGCGATCTGCGGACAAGCTGTTGGTCAAGTTAACCCCGGATCGAAACCGGACTTGCCAGTCGAGTCATGGACATATCGGGCCGCTTTTGAACAGTCTGGGGATAGCGTGGAGAAGACTCGTTTGACTCTGCACCGAGCAGGAGTCGCATCGGGCAAAATGGGTTCTCAATGCGGGAGAATTCAGGCAAAGGCGCGCAATCCCCGAAATCCACAGGGCCAACAGAGTCCTGAATCCTTTAATCTATATATATTTATTGTTTGATAGGACTCTCTTCGATGCCCGGATGTCTTCTCGATACGCTTGCCGGCCAGCGGACGGACAGGCGACCCGTCTGGCTGATGCGCCAGGCCGGACGATACCTGCCCGAATATCGTGAATTGCGGGCGCAGAAGGGCGGTTTTCTCGAGCTTGTCTACGATTGCGAGGCGGCAGCCGAGGTGACGATGCAGCCGATCGATCGTTTCGGCTTCGACGGGGCGATCCTGTTTTCCGATATCCTGATCGTGCCGCATGCGCTTGGCCAGAAGCTGTGGTTCGAGGCTGGCGAGGGACCAAGACTTGCCCCTGCCCTGGTGGATGGGGCCTGGGAAGGGCTGGAGAGGGCCTTCCAGCACTTCGAGGCGATCTATCGTACCGTGGCGAGGGTAAAGGCCCGTCTTGGCCCTGAGACCACCTTGCTGGGCTTTGCAGGCTCTCCGTGGACGGTGGCGACCTACATGGTGGCGGGGCAGGGCTCGAAAGACCATTCTGCCGCCCGCAAGCTTGCCTATCGCGATCCTGCCGCTTTTGCCTCGCTGGTGGAAGCGATAGAGACCGCCACAATCGAATATCTCGTCGGCCAGATCGACGCAGGGGCCGAGACCGTGCAGCTGTTCGACAGCTGGGCAGGATCGCTCAGCCCCGCGCAGTTCGAACGCTGGGTAATCGCGCCCAATGCCCGTATCGCCGCGGCAGTTCACGAACAGCGGCCCGGCATCCCCGTCATCGGTTTTCCCAAGGGTGCTGGTGCGAAGCTGGTGAATTACGCGCACGAAACCGGCGTCGATGCACTGGGAATCGACGAGACGATCGACCCTGTGTGGATCAACGGCGAACTGCCGGCCGAAATGCCGGTGCAGGGCAATCTTGATCCGATGCTGCTGCTGGCCGGCGGCCCCGCGCTGGACGATTCCATCCGCGCCATCCTTTCCGCATTTTCCGACCGGCCGCATATCTTCAACCTGGGCCACGGCATCGACAAGGAGACGCCGATCGCGCATGTCGAACACCTGCTGAAACTGGTGCGTGGATGAGGGGATGACGGCAGCCTTTTCCAGCCCTAGATACGCCGCATGCAGGACGTGCTTTTTATGACCTATCTCTGGCTCAAGGCCGGTCATATCATCTTCGTGATCTTCTGGATGGCGGGGCTGTTCATGCTCCCCCGCCTGTTCGTCTATCACCAGGAGGCGCCCGAGGGTTCCGACGAGGCTGCCAAATTCGTCGACAGAGAGCGCAAGCTTCTGAAAATCATACTGTTGCCCTCGATCGTCATCGTCTGGGTGCTGGGCATCGCGCTTGCCATCACGCTGGACGCATGGTCGCAAGGGTGGCTGCACGCCAAGCTGCTGCTGGTGCTCATCCTGTCCGGCTATCACGGCTACATGGCGGCCTACGCCAAGAAGCTGGCGCGCGGGGAGCGGCCGCTTTCCGGCAAGAAACTGCGCCTTCTGAACGAGGTGCCGGGCATTGCGGTGGCTCTGATCGTTGTGCTGGTGATCGTCAAACCGTTCTGATTCCCGGACGGACAAATGCGGCCACGGCCAGCATTGCGATTGACCGGCACTCGCGAAGAGCATATTTGCACGACTCTCGAACGGCATGAGGTCGCCATCAACAGGTGCGACCGGGTCTGCTTTCTCCAAGCCCATACGACCTGCCGGCATCCCAATATCTGGAATTTTTGAACAATGCATTTGAAAGAACTCAAACAGAAGGCGCCGGCAGAACTGGTGTCCATGGCAGAGGAACTGGGCGTCGAAGGCGCATCCACCCTCCGTCGCCAGGAGCTGATGTTCGCCATCCTGAAGGAAGTGGCGGAAGAGGGCGAAGAGATCCTCGGCATCGGCACCATCGAAGTGCTGCAGGACGGTTTCGGCTTCCTGCGCAGCCCGGAGGCGAACTACCTTGCCGGGCCTGACGACATCTACGTTTCGCCCAACCAGGTCCGCAAATGGGGCCTGCGCACCGGCGATACGGTGGAAGGCGAAATCCGCGCGCCCAAGGACGGCGAACGCTATTTCGCGCTGACCAAGCTGAAGGAAGTAAATTACGAGGATCCCGATGCGGTGCGTCATCGCACCAACTTCGATAACCTCACGCCGCTTTATCCCGACAGCCGCCTGAATCTCGATACGAAGGACCCGACGGTCAAGGACAAGTCGGCCCGCGTGATCGACCTGATCAGCCCGCAAGGCAAGGGCCAGCGCGCCCTGATCGTTGCTCCGCCGCGCACCGGTAAAACCGTGCTGTTGCAGAACATCGCCAAGGCCATCACGGACAACCACCCCGAGGTGTTCCTGCTGGTGCTGCTGGTGGACGAGCGTCCCGAAGAAGTCACCGACATGCAGCGCAGCGTGAATGGCGAGGTCATTTCCTCGACGTTCGACGAACCTGCTTCGCGCCACGTGCAGGTTGCCGAAATGGTAATCGAGAAGGCCAAGCGGCTGGTGGAGCACAAGAAGGACGTAGTGATCCTGCTCGACTCGATCACGCGCCTCGGCCGTGCCTACAACACCGTTGTTCCCAGCTCCGGCAAGGTGCTGACGGGCGGTGTGGACGCGAACGCCCTGCAACGCCCGAAGCGCTTCTTCGGCGCGGCGCGCAACATCGAGGAAGGCGGCTCGCTCTCCATCATCGCAACCGCGCTGATCGATACCGGCAGCCGCATGGACGAGGTTATCTTCGAAGAGTTCAAGGGCACCGGTAACAGTGAAATCGTGCTGGACCGTAAGGTGGCCGACAAGCGCATCTTCCCGGCTCTTGATGTCGGCAAGTCCGGCACCCGCAAGGAGGAGCTGCTGGTGGACAAGGATCAGCTTTCCAAGATGTGGGTCCTGCGCCGTATCCTCATGCAGATGGGCACGATCGACTCGATGGAATTCCTTCTCGACAAGATGAAGGATTCGAAGACGAACGAAGATTTCTTCGAGACGATGAACCAGTAGGTTGGATCGTAGCTAAACTACTGGCATGCAATAAAAAAGGGGGCTGCACGGCCCCCTTTTTCTATCGTGGCTAAAGCAGATGTTTCCTGAAGAACTCCGCCGTTCTTTTGTCGGCGAGCTGCGCCGCTTCCTCATCACGGCGCTTGCCGAACTCGGTTGCGAAACCGTGGTCCAGCCCTTCGTAATCGTACAGCGTCACCTTGGGATGATCGTCCAGCCCTTCGTGCATGGCCTTTTGCGTATCCTTGTCGACGAAGCCGTCTTCAGTAGGAATGTGCAGCATCAGCGGATGCGCGATGGCGTCCTTCTCGCGCAGGAGCTCGTCAATCCCAACGCCGTAATAGCCAACCGTCGCATCTGAATCGGTGCGTGCCGCGGTCATGTAGGCCAGGCGACCCCCTAGGCAGTATCCAACCGCGCCAACCTTGCCCGAGTCGGTAAGGGTGCGGGCATGTCTGATCGTGGCTTCGATATCGCGAACTGCAGCATCCTGATTCAGCTTGCCCATTAGTTCCAGTGCACGCTGGAATTCCGGCTCGATATCGGGATCGAGTTCGACGCCTCGTTCGATCCGCCAGAACAGGTCGGGCGACATGGCAAGATAGCCTTCTTCCGCAAGTCTGTCGCACTTGCGCCGAATACCCGCGTTCACGCCGAATATCTCCTGTATAACGATGATGGCCGATTTCGGCTCAGCCGCGGGCCGCGCGATGTAGGCATCGAACGTATCCGGGCCATCGAGGGTGGTAATATTCAGCGTCTCACTCATATTGTACTCTCCTGAGCGTTTTAGGGGCTATGGCCTAATCTACGCGCGTATCGAGAAAGGTGTCCGGAAATGAAGGTCAATATCGAAATCGATTGTTCGCCGGAGGAAGCACGCCGCTTCATGGGATTGCCTGACGTGGAGCAGGCGAATGCGATCTATATCGATTCTATCGCCCAGGCGATGAAGGGTGTTTCTAACACCGAGCAGCTTGAGCAATATGCCAAGCAGCTTGCGCCCATGGGGCAGATGGGCATGCAAATGTTCCAGAATTTTATGGAAGGCGCAGCAAGAAACGCTGGCTCGTCGCCGTCGTCGAGCAGTGGGGCAAAAAGCAAGAAGACGACCGACTAGCCGCTCCCATGGATACGATTTTCGCGCTTTCGAGCGGGCAACCGCCTGCCGGCATAGGAGTCATTCGCGTTACGGGCCCTAAGGTGAGGGCTGCGCTCCACTCAATTGTCGGTCGGATTCCAGTGGAAAGACGTGCCACTCGCGCTGTGTTTCGCAATGTTTCACGTGAAACACTTGATGACGGCCTAGCGATCTTTTTCCCCGGTCCGAATTCGGTAACCGGCGAGGATCTTTGTGAATTTCATTGCCATGGTGGACGCGCGGTGATTGCTGCTATGGAACGCGCACTGGCGGAAATCGAAGGATGTCGGCGTGCAGAACCTGGAGAGTTTACGCGCCGCGCTTTTGCAAACGGGCGCATAGATCTTTCCGAGGCTGAGGGGCTGGCGGATCTCCTTTCTGCTGAAACCGAGATTCAACGACGAAGTGCATTGAAAATGGCGGGTGGGGCCCTTTCGCGGAAAGTCGAGGATTGGCGCGAACAAATCCTTCGCCTGTCAGCCGAGGTCGAAGCAGTTCTTGATTTCGATGACGAGGACGACGTGTCCGACATGCCCGAAAGTTTTCAGACTTCCGTCCAGATATTGCAGCGGTCTTTGAACGAGACCCTAGACGCTCCCCATGCCGAAACCTTGCGAGAGGGCTTCAGGGTCGCATTGGCGGGTCCGCCAAATGCTGGCAAATCGACGCTGTTCAATGCGCTCGTCGAGAGCGAAGCAGCCATTACTGCCGACATCGCTGGGACGACCCGCGATGTTCTCACCCGGTCGGTTTCAATCGCAGGGCTGCCGATCACATTTGTGGATATGGCTGGCCTGCGGGATGAGGGTGGCGATGAAATCGAAACTATCGGGATCACACGCGCGCGTGGCGAAATTGAAACTGCCGACCTGGTCCTGTGGTTGGGCGAGGAAAGCGAGTGCCCCGCGGGTGCATGGGATATTGAGGCCCAGATTGATCGTGACAGACACGAATTGAAATCAGATCCTTTGTTCCGGATTTCGGCTGTGACCGGAAATGGAATGCGTGAACTCAAGGAAGCGCTGCTGGAAGCGGCCGGCAATGCGTTAACAGCCAACGGTCGCGTTGCTCTGAATGTTCGCCAGCGAGAGCGATTGCGTGACGCAGAAGTCTCCCTGCGAGCGGCAGGGGAAACGTCGGATCCCCTTCTTGTTGCAGAAAACCTTCGTCAAGTGCGATTGGCATTTGATGCCTTGGTCGGACGTACTTCTACAGAAGACGTCCTCGACACGTTGTTTGGCCGCTTCTGTATCGGAAAATAGTCTGTTCCACGTGGAACAGATGCGTTAGGTGCCAATCGTTATGCGAAACTTCGATGTGATCGTTATAGGCGGCGGCCATGCCGGGTGCGAGGCTGCGGCTGCTTCTGCACGGACGGGTGTGGAAACGGCGCTGGTTACGTTTGATGCCAGCACCTTGGGTGCCATGAGCTGCAACCCCGCAATTGGCGGCCTTGGTAAGGGCCATCTGGTGCGAGAGGTTGATGCCTTCGATGGTCTGCTCGGCCGGGCGGCTGACGCGGGTGCCATCCATTACAGGATGCTCAACCGTTCAAAAGGCAGCGCGGTGCAGGGCCCCCGCGTACAGGCCGATCGGATGCGGTTTCGCGATAGCGTGCAGGCCATGCTCCGCCGACAGGAGAGGCTGTCCGTTGTGGAAGGAGAGGTGGCGTCGCTACTCCTCTCAGGTGAGCGTGTTTCGGGCGTGAAGCTTTCAGATGGGTCCGAGATACATGGCAAGGCGGTCATTCTTTGCACTGGCACATTTCTTGGTGGAACGCTCTTCCGCGGCGAGGAACGGTTCACAGGGGGGCGTATCGGTGAAGATTCAGCGCAGGAGTTGGCAAAGCAACTGAGGGATGCCGAGTTACCAATGGCTCGCCTGAAAACCGGCACGCCACCTCGGCTGGATGGTCGAACCATCGACTGGGCAAGGCTGGAGGAGCAGCCGTCGGATTCGGAGCAATGGACCATGTCTCCATTGACTGCGCGCCGACTAAACCCGCAGATCTTCTGCGCGATTACACGGACCAATCCCAGAGCGCACCAGATCATCGCGGACAACCTACATCGCTCTCCTCTGTTCTCCGGTGCGATTGACGCCGCCGGGCCGCGCTATTGCCCGTCCATCGAGGACAAGATCCATCGTTTTGCCGATAGGGATGGCCATCAGGTCTTTCTCGAACCCGAGGGTATCGACACGCACCTCGTTTATCCGAACGGGATAAGCACGTCGCTTCCAGTCGATGTTCAACTTGCCATGCTGCGGGAGATGGATGGTCTGTCCCGTGTGGAGATGGCGGTTCCAGGGTATGCAGTGGAATATGACCACATCGATCCGCGGGCATTAGGCGGCGATCTGCAAGTCCGGGCGATGCCTGGATTGTACTGCGCGGGGCAGATCAACGGGACTACAGGGTATGAAGAGGCAGCGGCTCAAGGCCTGATAGCCGGAGTCCATGCAGCTTGCTCCATTCTCGAAAAAAATGGCCCTGCGATCAATCGGGCGAATAGCTATATGGCGGTGATGATCGACGATCTGACATTGCACGGCGTGAGCGAGCCCTACCGTATGTTGACAGCTCGTGCGGAGTATCGCCTGCGTTTGAGAGCCAACAATGCGACGACGCGTTTGACCCCCCTCGCGATAGAAATCGGCTGCGTTGGCAGCGAACGTGCTCGCTGGTTCAAAGAGAGAGAAGCAAAGCGTTCCACGTGGAACAACGCCTTGGATCGGACCATCGTTGCCTCTGAATTGGCTGATGCTGGTCTGGACGTCAAACGCGACGCTGGGCGTAAAAGCTTACGGGAGTGGTTGAGCATGGCGAACGTGAACATCCATGCGATGGGAAGCATCCTGCCCGATGACTGCGATCCAGGCTCGTCCCTTGCTGACGAATTGGCAGAGGATGCCGCCTACGCCCCCTATCTCGCGCGACAAGAGGCCGACCTCAGGGATCTTCGGAGCAGCGAAGAGCTTTCGTTGGGCGCGGATTTCCCCTTCGACAAGGTCCCTGGCTTATCGAACGAAATGATCGAAAGGCTGAGTAGCGCGAAGCCTACTAATCTTGCTGCGGCGGGGCGCGTACGAGGGATCACACCTGCCGCCCTTGCGGCGCTACTTGTTCATGCGAAACGCAGGAACGTCACCGCATGATTACCGGTGAAGCGGAAGCACGCCAATTTTGCTCGGATCGTTGTGACCAAGACGCAATGGCTCGGTTTGCCGAGTTCATTCCTATGCTGGTTTCCGAGAACCAACGCCAGAATTTGGTGTCGGAAAGCAGCTTGGAAGAGGTCTGGACGCGCCACATCGCTGACAGTTTGCAATTGCTCGACCATGTTCCACGTGAAACACACAAGTGGATGGATCTAGGCAGCGGGGCGGGGTTCCCTGGCCTGATGCTCGCTTTGGCGAAGCCTCACCAGCCGATTTTGCTCGTCGAATCCCGAAGGAAGCGAATTGAGTGGTTGGAGCGGGTCTGTGGTGATTTTGGCCTCAAACACTGCAAGGTCATCGGGAGTCGTCTCGAAAGCGTGGATAGCCTCGAAATTGGTCTCATCACGGCGCGTGCCTTTGCTCCCCTTGGTAAACTGCTCGAGTTATCCGCGCGCTTTTCCACACGCTCCACCGTCTGGCTGTTGCCGAAGGGGCGGAAGGGGCCGATTGAATTGGAAGAACAGCCCGGTGCGATTCGCGAGATGTTCCACGTGGAACAATCGCAGACCGATCCATCAGCGGGTATACTTGTCGGCAAAGGGAGGCCCGCGCTTCGATGATCGTTATAGCCATTGCCAATCAGAAGGGCGGTGTGGGCAAGACCACTAGCGCTATCAACATCGCAACGGCAATGGCGGCAAGCGGCTGGCGAACTCTGCTCGCCGATCTCGATCCTCAGGGAAATGCTTCTACGGGTGTGGGTCTCGGTGCTGCCGAGCGGGATATGTCAAGCTATGACGTGTTGGTAGACCAGGTCCCTGTGAGGGATTGCGTCGTCACTTCCAGCATACCCGGTCTCGACCTCCTGCCAGCCACGGTGGATCTGAGCGGCGCCGAAGTCGAATTGGTAGGCGTCGACGATCGAACGCAGCGCCTTCGCACGGCTTTTGATAATCACACCGGCCACGATATCTGCTTTATCGATTGCCCGCCTTCGCTTGGCTTGCTCACTCTTAATGCGCTGTGCGCAGCTGATACCTTGCTGGTTCCGCTGCAGTGTGAGTTCTTCGCGCTCGAAGGACTGAGCCAGCTGTTGCAGACCGTCGAACAGGTACAGCAGCGTTTCAACCCGGATCTCGGCATTATCGGTATCGCTCTTACGATGTTCGATCGGCGCAACCGCCTGACGGATCAGGTTTCAGACGATGTGCGGGAGTGCCTGGGAGATCTTGTGTTCGAATCGGTGATCCCGCGCAATGTTCGCCTGTCCGAGGCGCCCAGCCACGGGTTGCCTGCACTTATTTATGACCATTCCTGTCCGGGTAGCAGGGCCTATATGGCGCTTGCCCGCGAATTGATTGGAAGACTGCCCGAAGAGAGGAAAGCGGCATGAGCGAAACGAACAAGGCCGCTAACGATGGCAACGAAACAGCGACAGCGAAGCCTGCGGCCAATCGCCGCAAGCTAGGCCGGGGGCTGGGCGCTCTCTTGGGGGACGCGAAGCGGGAGGAGCCACTAGCCCCTCAAGGATCTGCTGGCACTTCAGGCGGTGACATATCGCAATCTACCGATATCGGCACGTCGCCGAAAGACGGTCTCGCGATGCTGGCTGTAGCTGACATTGAACCGCACCCGGATCAGCCGCGCCGCTATTTTGACGACGAGGCGCTGGCCGAACTTGCTGCATCCATTGCGTCTCGTGGCGTAATCCAGCCCGTCATCGTCAGGGCCCTGGCTAACGGCGGCTATCAACTTGTCGCTGGTGAGCGCCGCTGGCGCGCATCGCAGAAAGCGCAACTTCATGAAATTCCAGCGCTAATTCGCGATCTGGACGATCGTGACGTCATGGCTCTCGCGCTCATCGAGAACATTCAGCGCGAAGATCTCAACCCGATCGAAGAGGCGCGCGCCTACCAGCGGCTGGCGGACATAGAGGACATGACCCAGGCCGAGATCGCCGATCTGGTTGAAAAATCGCGCAGCCACGTGGCCAATCTCCAGCGCTTGCTATCCCTGCCGGAAAGCGTGCTGGACCACCTTGAAGCCGGACGTATCGACATGGGTCATGGTCGGGCGCTGATCGGCCTCGATGATGCTTCCGAACTTGCTGACAAGGCTGTGAAGAACAAACTCTCGGTACGCGAAGTGGAGAAACTGGCGCGCAAGTCACGCAGTGGAGGTGAAGCGCCGCAGCGCCGCCAGGCGCGGCCTTCCCGCGATCCCGCACAGGACGCGGATATCGCGGCGGTCGAAAATCATCTTGAAGAATTTCTCGGTCTGCCGGTGAAAATTATCACTGACGATGATCCGCGGTCCGGCACGGTGACGGTGCGATTCCGCACGCTCGACCAGCTGGACCTGATCTGCCAGCGGCTCACCGGCGGCGGAATTTAAATGAAGTCGGGAAGTTGCGGCGTGCTGGCGTTATGCGGCGCAACTTCTAACCAACAGGAACAGTCTTACCCGAAGGCTGATTGCGCGGCGGAATAGCGCGCCGGGCAGGGCGGGGTGCCGAGACAGGGTTTTCGTCCTCCACCCATTCTTCCCGAACGGTGGTGATGCAGTTTTCATTGTGGCGATGCCCGCGATGCCCGTGCGTCGCACTTGCAGCAACAGCCTGGCCCAACATTACTGGCTGCCCGTAACTCACCCCCGGTGCCGCTGACGCTCCACCCATTTCGTAACGACGAAGATAGGCCTCGCAGTAGCGCGCGGCCCATAGATCATTGGCGTCGAAATTCCGCCGATCGTGTTCATCGCCGTCATTATCGATCGCTGCGCCGATAACCGCACCAGCCAGACCGCCAATCCCTGCGCCGATTACCGTGCCAAGCAGACCGTCGCCATCGGCAATTCTGTTACCTGCGATGCCCCCGCCCAGTAGGCCCAGCAGACCGCCGATAAGGCCGCCGTCTGCGTCGTCGTCATAGGCGGCATAGGTGTGATAACCTCCGGCATCGGCCATCAGCACACGACAATCGGCCAGCCAGCCATCCCGCTCTGCCACGGTGTAAGCCAGGCGAACCTCCGGCGAGGGGGCCAGATCACCTGGCCTCCGTTCGATGTGGACTTCACGAAATTCCCCATGGTCCGCCCTCGACACTACGACATCATCTGGCGCAGTCGGCAGCACTTCGATCTCTATTGCCTGTTCGCTTGCTGTCGCGTCCTGCGCAGCGGCGGGAAGGGCATGGGCAGCGAGTGCCGCGCCGGTGAGCAGGATTGCATGGCGAATGGACATAGCGCGAATATTCCCTGTTGCAGAACGCCGAGACACCCCCGGTTTAGCCCATGTTTACCAAGCGGACCCAGGCATTTCCTATAATGTAACGCCAGCTGTCCCGTTTCGGGGCATCGCGCTTTGTCAGATGCGCCGGGATAGCAAGGAAGCCAGTGCCTCGATGCCATCGCGGTCATCCTCGTCGAAGCGGGCAAGATCCGGGCTGTCTATATCGATCACGCCGATTACCTTCCCATCGCGGACCACGGGCACGACAAGTTCCGAGCGGCTCCGCGCATCGCAGGCGATGTGCCCGGGGAAAGCGTGGACATCCTTCACAAGCTGCGTTTCGCCCGACTGTGCCGCGGCGCCGCAAACGCCCACGCCAAGGGCGATGCGGATACAGGCCGGGCGCCCGCTGAAGGGGCCAAGCACCAGTTCACCATCCACCATCCTGTAGAAACCGGCCCAGTTGCAATCGGGCAGAAATTCACCAAGCAGTGCAGCGACATTGGCCATATTGGCCACGCCATCGCTCTCGCCAGTGGTCAATGCATCGGCAGCGGATACCAGATCGCGGTAGATATCGGGCTTGGCAGCATCGGCTGCGGGGGCAAAATCGAACATGGCATCGCCCTTAGCCGCCAAATGGATTGCCGCAAAGACCGGCCTCGCCTAATCCTTGCTCGTATGAGCACAATGAAGAAGATCCTGATCGGCGTCGTAATCCTGCTGCTGCTGGCCGCAGCTGTCATCTGGTGGCTGTTCCAGGGCGAGCCCGCGCAATACACCCTGGAACAAACCACCGGCACCGACCCAACGCTGGCCCTGCCGGACGCGCAAATGGTGCCCACGGTAGAGATCGCCGAACCTATCGGCTGGGCCGATGGTGACACTCCGCAAGCGGCTGAAGGACTGGTGGTGAACCGGTTTGCAGAAGGGCTCGATCACCCGCGCGTGATCTATGCCATGCCCAATGGCGACATCCTTGTTACCCTGACCCGCGCCCCCAAAAGCGAAGTGACCGGCGGGTGGCTCACGAACTTCGTCGCCGGCATCCTTTTCAGCGAGGCTGGCTCTGCCGGTCCGTCGCCCAACCAGCTGGTTCTGCTGCGCGACACGGATGAGGACGGCGTGGCCGACGAACGGCACATATTGCGCGAGGATGATCTCGATTCCCCGTCCGGCATCGCCTGGGCGGACGGCAATCTCTACATCGCAAACCACGATGAACTGCTGCGCTTCGACTACGAAGAAGGCGCCAACGTCGTGACATCGCAGCCAGAGAAACTGGCGGATCTGCCGGCGGCCGGAAACCACTGGATGCGCAACATCCTGCTCTCGGAGGACGGCGAGAGCCTTTACATTGCCGTGGGTTCGGCCTCCAACATCGGCGAGGGCGGCATGGAGATCGAGGAAGGCCGCGCCGCCATCCATGAGCTGGACCTTGAGACGGGACAGGCCCGTCTGTTCGGCGCAGGCCTGCGCAACCCTAACGGCATGGCCTGGAACCCATGGACAGGGGAGTTGTGGACGACCGTGAACGAGCGGGACATGCTCGGCTCCGATCTCGTACCGGATTACATGTCCAACGTGCCGATCGGCGTTCATTACGGATGGCCGTGGGTTTATTACAACGACATCGTCGACGAGCGCGTCGAGTCGCGCATGCCGCGCTACCTCACCGAATACACACGCACACCGCAATATGCGCTGGGCGCGCATGTCGCTGCGCTGGGCCTTGTCTTTACCGAGGAAGGTTCGCGCATGGGCGATCTCTTCGGGCAGGGCGCGTTCATTGCGCGGCATGGCTCGTGGAACCGCATTCCGCCGTCGGGTTACGACGTGGTTTTCGTCCAGTTCGACGATCGCGGCAATCCGGTTGGTGAGCCGCGCCGTGTGCTGGAGCCGTTCCTGGCTGCCGAGGGGCAGACGCATGGCCGTCCGACCTGGGTGGAATGGGATCGCACCGGCGCCCTGCTGGTGAGTGATGATACCGGCAACATCATCTGGCGCGTCACCGCGCCGGGTGCCGAAGGTGCCGCTGCCATCGAGCGCAATTCCGGTGAGCGGCTTCCGTCGCGTCGGCAGCTGACCGACGATCCGTCGCGCGCGTTCGAGGAGGGTGCGATCAACCCCGCCGATATCATGTAATCAGCAAGCAGGTCGCCTAGTCCCGAGTGGATCAGGCGATCGGCTTTCCTGCGCGTCCTGCCAGTTCCGTGATGAAGTGCCAGGCGATTCGGCCGGAACGTGTGCCGCGGCGCTTTGCCCATTCCAGTGCTTCCGCCTCGTCCAGCTCGAGCCGGTATTCATCGGCATAGCCGCGCAAAATCTCGAGATAGTCTTGTTGACTGGCGTTGTGAAAGCCCAGCGAGAGGCCAAACCGATCGGCGAGTGCAAGCTTGTCATCCACGACGTCTCGCGGGTTGATGGGATCATCCTGCTCTTCGCCGTGGCGGGCAATGATAGCGCGCCTGTTCGAAGTGACGGCGATACGGACGTTTGCAGGGCGCGCTTCCACGCCGCCGTCCAGCCAGCTGCGCAAATGACGCGGAGTGGTGGCATCGTCTTGGGCAAATCCCAGATCGTCCATGAAAACGATGAAATTGCGATCCTCCTTGGCGAGCTGCGAGAACAGTGCCGGCAGAGTATCGAGGGCATCCGTGCCAATTTGCACCAGAGCGATGCTGCCGCCCTGTTCCTGCGCATGGGCTACGCACGCACGAAGGAGGGCAGACTTGCCCATGCCGCGCGCGCCCCACAACAGCATGTCATGCGCCAGCGCGCCATGTGCCAGTCGTGAGACATTCGACAGGACAGACGCTTTCTGCTGGTCGATACCGCGCAGCAGATCCAGAGAAGGGGCTTCTATCCGGTCCACCGGGCGTGCGCCCTCACTCCCCCATACATAAGCCGGACTGGCGCACCAATCGACGGGCCTGCGCTGTCGCGGAGCAAGTTGCTCCAGCGCGGCAGCGATCCGGGCGAGGAGTTGGGCTTGGTCTTCCATCGCGATGGTCCCTATAGGCGGGGCTTATGAGCGGCAAGCAATCAACACTCAGGCCTGACGCCACAGGTATCGCCAGCGCGGCGCAAATCCTGCGCGAGGGTGGCCTGGTGGCGATGCCGACCGAGACGGTCTACGGGCTCGCCGCGCGGGCGGACAGTGCCGATGCCGTCGCGCAGATATATCGCACCAAGGGGCGGCCTGATTTCAATCCCCTTATCGTCCACGTTGCATCGCTGGGCATGGCGCGAGATCTGGCCGCGGTCGATGCGACGGCAGAGACGCTGGCGGCAGAATTCTGGCCTGGCCCGCTCACGATAGTGCTGCCGCTGCGCGATGGTGCTGCAATCGCCCCCGCTGTCACCGCAGGGCTCGGCACCATAGCTTTGCGCCAGCCAGCGCATAGGGTCGCGGCACGTTTGCTATCCGAGGTAGGGCTGCCGCTGGCTGCTCCTTCCGCCAACCGCAGCAATGCGGTGAGCCCGACAATGCCGGAACACGTGTTCTCGTCGCTCGGCGCGATGGCACCGCCAATCATTGACGGCGGCGCGTGCGAAGCCGGTCTTGAATCGACCATCGTTGCATTGGACGCGGATGGAGGCTGGCGGCTGCTGCGCCCCGGCCCGATTACGCAGGGCGCGATCTCGGCACTGCTCGGACCGCCGGAAAAGTCGCGCGGCGCAACGATCGAGGCGCCGGGGCAATTGCGCAAACACTATTCACCCGGCAAACCGGTGCGCCTTGACAGGCGAGCACCGGAGGCCGGATCTTTCATGATAGGATTTGGCCCTATTGAAGGTGATGTGAACCTCTCACCCTCGGGCGATCTGGCGGAGGCTGCGGCGGGTCTCTACGCGGCGTTGCACGCTGCGGCGGCTTCCGATCTGCCGGCAATCTGCGTGGCGCCCATTCCGAAAGAGGGGATGGGGCGCGCTATCAACGACAGGTTGCAGCGCGCCGCGGCGAAATAGCTGGCTCAGCCTTCAGGTTCGTAGGGGATGCTGGGCAGGATCCGATTGATCTCCCGCCGCGTGGCAACGGCTTCGCGGCAGGCCTTGTCGTCGCCTTCGATGCAATCGTCTTCGAGCTTTTCGAGATGATCCTGCAATTCGCCGACTTTCTCTTCGCGCTGGCGAATTTCGCGGCCCCGCGCACGGTCGGCCTCGTCCTGGCTGGTGGTGGCCCAGTCGGCAACCTTGGCACCGGCTCGCACGGGGGCAGTGACGACATCGAATGCAGTCTTCGCGATGCAGCCATTCAGCGTCAGCGCTGCCAGCGGTGCAAGAAAGAGGGCAATTCTTGACATAAGGCAGGGTCCATACCGGCGAGGCGATCCGGTATGCGCTAGAAAAGCTGACCCTTCAATTAAGTACCTCTATCCCGTGCAAGATGCGGGGCGAAAGTTCAGGCGTCCTCCGACTGCCTCGTTGTCCGCGCGCATTCCACGCTGCCCGAGCCCAGCGATTCGACGGTGCAATCGGCATCTCCGATAACGCGCACCGTCCCGGATCCCACGATGGTGGCATCCACTGCGCCGTCAGACGCGAAGCTTGCATCGCCAGAACCGGCAATGGTGACTTCGGCATTTGCAACCTGAAGCGATTCCATGTTGGCGCTGCCGCTTCCCGCATTCGTCAGCTCAAGGCGATTGGCCGTGCCCGATGCGTTGAGTGTTCCGCTGCCCGCGACGGTGACTTCCATGGAGGATGCGGCCACGTTAGCGGTGGTGATCCGACCGGAACCGGCGATGACGATCTCCGGATCGTCTGTCATCGCGTCCGTTGTCAAGGAGCCGGCTCCTGCGAGAACCAGGGATCGCGGGGCCGGCATGGTCACGTTTACCGTGGCGACATCCGTATCGCTCCAGCTGCCTTCGCTGCGGTGGATCGTCAGCGAACCGTCCTCTACCGCGAAGCGCATCCGGTCCTGCGCCTCGGCGCTGCCGGACACGTCGATCGTGAAGTCATCGCCGCTGGTGATCTCCACTTCGTCCGGCCCGGCCAGCACCACGCCGGTCGGCATGTCGCCACTCATATCGAGTTCGGCCAGCGGAACGCCATTGTTGTCGATCTCGACATCCATGCCGCCGCAGCCCGCCAGGCCAAGGGCTGCAATTCCAGCCAATGCCGGAGCAAACCTTCCAAAAAGCTTTCCAATACGCATTTCCCAACTCCTGTCCTCGCGTGTTAGCTATGCAATACACCAAGGTGCGGCGTTTCGCAAAGTCGGTAGTCGAGCAGGTTATGACGCTGGTAGAGTGAACGGAAAAAGGCCGCCCACGCGATGCGGACGGCCTTTCTTCACCTGGGTCGAGATACGAAGAGGTGCTTACGCTTCCTCGGTATTCTCGTAATACTGCGGGGCGTGCTCTTTCAGCACGTCCAGGATTTTCGTGAGCGCGGTCGGCTCATCGGTCTTTTCCATCGCTGCCAGTTCACGGGCGAGGCGGCTGGATGCGGCCTCGAAGATCTGCCGCTCGGAATAGCTCTGTTCGGGCTGGTCTTCCGGGCGGAACAGGTCGCGGGTCACCTCGGCGATCGAAACCAGGTCGCCGGAGTTGATCTTCGCTTCGTATTCCTGCGCGCGGCGGCTCCACATGGTGCGCTTCACCTTGGGCTTGCCCTTCAGCGTTTCCATCGCTTCCTTCAACGTCTTGTCGCTGGAAAGCTTGCGCATCCCGATGCTCTCGACCTTGTTGGTGGGCACGCGCAGCGTCATGCGCTCTTTTTCGAAACGCAGCACGTACAGCTCGAGCTGCATGCCGGCTATTTCTTCATTCTGCAGTTCGATAACACGGCCAACGCCGTGCTTGGGGTAAACAACATAATCGCCAACTTCAAAGGCGGTCGCATTCGCGGCCATGGACATTCCTTTCTTAACGGGTTCCGCAGCGAAAAGGCTCCACACGCCGCAAATCGAAGCGACGTATGTGAAATTCCGATCCTGTAGCTAAAGCGGAGACCTGCCTTCCTATCCGCCTGCGCATCATGGGGGATTGCGCAGTTGCAGCATTATATAGCAGGTTCCGGGCCAAATTGCGAGTCTTGCAATTCAAGCCTTCGTCAAGGCTGATAGTCGGCTTTCTCTTGCGACCCCACGGCAGCGATTTCCGCGCCCAGCAACAGGACATAGGCCGAGAGGTAGAGCCACGTCAGCAACACGATCACCGCGCCGAGCGAGCCGTAGGTGGCGTTGTAACTGCCGAAATTGGCGACGTAAAAGCCGAATGCCAATGTCAGCGCGACGAGCCCGAAACTGGCGATCACTGCGCCGGGCATGACCTGACCGTAGGTTGGATCGGAATCGTTGGGCACGCGGCGATAGAGCCACGCCGTGCCCAGCGTGCCGATTCCGGCCAGTATGAGATAGGGCGCGGCCTTGCCCACGATCTGGCCAACGCCCGAAAGGCTGGGCAGCAAGCCCGTGAGGGCCGCGGTGGCCGTAAGCGCGCCCGCGACGACCCCCATCATCACGACTGAGCCCAGTGTCACCGTAAGAGCAAGCAGATTGGCCTGCACGAAACCCCGCTGGTCGCGATCGTTGAACGCGAGACTGATCGCGGTGATGAGCGCGCCTGCGCCCTTACGCGCACCGAACAACGCCAGCGCCAGGGCCAGCAGCAGGCCGAGACCCTTGGTCGTGCCGGAGGTCGTCACAACCGATTCCAGCTGGCCGCCGATTAGCTGCGCTGCCGACTGGGGCAGATTGTCGGCCATCGCCGCAATGTGATCTGCCACCATCTGCGGATTGGCGACCAGTCCGTAGGTAAGGACGATCGCAGCCAGCAGCGGTACCATGGCAAGGAAGGCGTAATAGGCAACGCCAGCTGCAAGGATGGAGATATTGTCTTTACTGGCCGAGGCCCAGGCGCGCTTCAGTCTGTCGAAAATTCCCATATCCGGCCAACGCAGGTCAGCCGGATTGGTTCATCCCGCCGGATTCAGCGCGTTTTAAAGGATTAATCGCCTTCGCCGGGCTCTTCGGAGAAGAACTTCTCGAACTTGCCGTCCTCGCCCTTGTGCTCGTCGGCGTCGGCGGGCGGATCCTTCTTCTCGGTGATGTTCGGCCACTCGGCAGAGAACTTGGTATTGATTTCCAGCCACTTCTCAACATCGCCCTCGGTATCGGGCAGGATCGCCTCGGCCGGGCACTCTGGCTCGCACACGCCGCAATCGATGCATTCCGAGGGGTTGATGACCAGCATGTTCTCGCCTTCGTAAAAGCAATCCACCGGACAGACTTCGACACAGTCTGTGTACTTGCACTTGATGCAGGCGTCGGTGACGACATAGGTCATGGTAGCGATTGTCCTTCATGCTCGGCCGGATGCGGCCGCGATTCGGCCCCTGCTATGGCGATAGACGGGCGAGCGTCAAGCTCCCGATAAAATGTGCGGGCCTCTTTTGCGGGGCCGCGCCGCTCCGGAAGCGCCTCGAGCGCAATGATGCGCACGGCGCTACCGACAGGGAGCGTCAGCACGTCACCGGCCACGATCTTGTGATCGCTGCGGGAAATACGGACCCGGTTGCAGCGGATATGGCCCTGTTCGATCCAGCGCTGCGCGAAGGAGCGGCTCTTGGCAAAGCGTAGCCGCACCAGAAGCAGGTCGAGCCGCATCAGCCTTTCTTCAGGAGATCCGCAAGGCCGGCAAACGCCTGGCCGCCGTCGCCGGTGGGGCGCGGTGTGCGGGGACCGCCCTTGCCGCGGTTCGCATCCTGCTGCGGCTTGCCCGGGCGGGTTTTTCCGCCACTCTTGTTGTCGCCGCGAGGCTTGCGCGGACCGCGCTGGTTCTGCCTTGGCGCGAAGTCCTTGCGCGGAGCGCGCCAGGTCCACGGCACCGGACGCGGCGGACCATACGTGCCCTCGGCCAGTTCCAGCGGCTGGCCTTGCCGGAAACCTGCATCCCTCATCAGGCTGCGGAAACTTTCGGGCAGCAATCCCATGCTGGTGGCAAGTGCGGAATTGACGGCGAAGCCGCGCACCTCCTTGCTCTGCGGTGCCTTGGCGCGCTGTTCGTGTGCGGCGCGAAACAGTTTTTCCGCCATGTCTATGCGGATCGCCTGCTTCCCTGCTCGGCGGTATCCCGCAGGCAGGTTATTCTCCGCGTCAATCACCGCCTCCATCGCTTCGCGCACCGGGCGCCCGTCCAGCCCCAGAGAGCGTAGTAACTGGCGCGGTGCGGGCTTCAGCAGGGCAGGAACGAACACGTCGAGCGATCCGATACTGACGCCAAGCCGCCGCAGGAACGGGCGCTTTTCCTTGGGGACGTGCGCAAGGCCCGCATCCTCGCGCCGCGTGGTGCCGTTACGGTCCGCCAGTGTCAGCAGGAGCGCGCGTACTTCGGTGCCGGCTTCGGGATCGGTGGCTGCATCCTCCAGCGCGCGCAGGGGGGCGATCGGGGCAAGCTGTTCTTCCAGCCAGAGTTCCAGCGCGTCTTGCAGGCGACTGCGATGCGCGGGATCCAGCTGACCCAGCTCCTTCGCCATCACCACGCGCGGGCGGCTGGGACTCTTGCCTTTCTCCAGCACGGCAACGGGCTGTCCGGCGCGCATGATCTGGCCGCGTTCCAGCCGCAACTCGCCCAGCTCGTCCGCGACAAGTTTCTGCGCCTTCTGCGCAAGCAGACCGGCCATGTGCTTTTCGGCAGCGGCAAGCATCAGCTTGCGCTCCTCGCTGCTGGCATCGGCGTCCACCACGAACCGGAACCCCTCGAGGTGCCCGATCGGCTGGTCTTCCACCGTTACCTGGCCATCGTCCTTCAATTCTACGCGCAAGAGGCCTGCATCCTTTCCCATACCCTTCATCAATACCGATGTTCGGCGGTTTACGAAACGCTCCGTGAGTTTCTGATGGAGCGCGTCCGACAATTTTGCTTCGGCAGAGCGTGCCCGCGCCGCCATTTCATCGCGGGCCAGCACCCAGTCGGGTCGCTGGCAGATATAGGCCCAGCTGCGAATTCCCGAAAGCCGCCCTTGCAGCGTGTCGATATCGCCCGAGGTGTTTCCCAGTTCGGAGATTCGCGTGGCGACATAGTCTGCGCCGATATGCCCGTGGCGAAGGTCACTCCATAGCCGTGCGACGAAGCGTGCATGGGCGTCCGCACCTTGCTGGCGGAAATCCGGCAGCTGACAGGCCTCCCAGAAGCGCCGCACCTGCCCTGGCGTCCTGACGTCACCGCCGATTTCCGGCTGCTCTGCCAGGCGTTTCAGCACGGAGAGATCGATGGCTTCCGGTGCCAGGGAAAGCCCCTTTTCCATGGGGCGCGACTCCAGATCGCCGATCAGCACTTCCAGCGTGTCAAAACGGGGGTTGGGCTCTCGCCAGAAAAGGTTGGTAACAGGGGCGAAGCGGTGGTTCTCGATGGCGTAGACCTCGTCCTCGCTCAATTCCAGCGGGGCGCCGCGCCGATTACCCGACAGCGTGCCGAAGCTGCCATCCGTCTGGTGACGGCCCGCGCGTCCGGCAATCTGCGCCATTTCCGCTGGCATCAGGCGGCGCTGGCGCACCCCGTCGAACTTGGAAAGCGCCGCAAACGCGACGTGATGCACATCGAGGTTCAGCCCCATGCCGATGGCGTCGGTCGCAACGATGTAGTCCACCTCACCGGATTGGAACAATTCCACTTGCCGGTTTCGCGTTTGCGGTGAAAGCGCGCCCATTACCACGGCCGCACCGCCGCGAAACCTTCGGAGCAACTCGGCCATCTGGTAAACCTGCTCGATAGAGAAGGCGACGATTGCACTGCGCGGCGGCAGGCGGGAAAGCTTGGCGCTGCCCGCGTGGGTGAGGGTGGAGAAGCGGGGTCGCTCCTCTATCAGCGCGTCCGGAACGAGCTGGCGTACCATCGGCTCCAACGTGGAGGAGCCCAGCAGCATCGTCTCTTCGCGCCCGCGGGCATTCAGCAGGCGATCGGTGAAGATATGCCCACGCTCCCGGTCCGCGCCGATCTGTGCCTCGTCCAGCGCGACGAAGGCCTTGCCGCCGCCATCGCGCGGCATGGCTTCTGCGGTGCACATGAAATAGCGGGCGTTCGGCGGCTCGATCCGTTCTTCCCCCGTGATGAGGGCGCAGGCATCCTCGCCCTTGATCCGGCAGACCTTGTCGTAAACCTCGCGCGCCAGCAGGCGCAGCGGGAATCCGATGGCGCCGCTGGAATGGCCGCACATGCGCTCTATGGCGAGATGGGTCTTGCCGGTGTTGGTCGGGCCGAGGACCGCACGAATCCGGCTGTCGGAGCGGGAAGCTGTCACAGTGCCAGCAGACATGGCGCTTCACGCCGCCCTGTGCAACCGATGCCACCTCGCTTACCCCCGAACGCTCGTTTCGGCGCTGGAGAGACTCGCTTCATCGACGTTAAGCGCAATTTTACTTTATTGCTTCAGGGTTTGATACAATTACTCCATGGGCGAACGGCAGGTCGCGCGGCTTGAAAATCAGGGCCGTATATCGCGACTATCGAGGAGGGCTGGTTGGCATCTGACCGCAATAAGCAGGAGCAGGCTATCGTGCCGGGCGATGATCCGTCCGATGAGCTTTCCCTTGCGGATGCGATAGTCACGGGCGAGGCGAAGCGCCTGCGCCGTCCGCGAAAGGCTGCTTCCATCGGCGAGAGTCTCGGCAACTGGCGCTCCTCGCTTTCCAGGCGGCTGGCGCGTGCTGACCTCGCACCGGACCTTGGCACCGATATCGGATCGCGCCGCTGGCTGCGCGGCGTGGCGACGCTGGTGGGCCTTTCCGCCGTGGCGATTGCCGGCTGGCCCGGCTTCTCCGCTGTCGAGGCTGCCCCCGCCATGCGCATCGACGACCGCATGCGCGACGAATTTCGCAGCCAGATGATTTTGCCCTTGGCCCTTGGCGCGGATAGTGGCCGCCGCATGGGCGCGACGCTGGCTGTGCAGCCGCTTGCCGCCGCGCCGGAACGCCCCAGCCTCGATCTTGTCGCCACGCTGGCGCAGGGCGACGGTTTTGATCGGATGCTGCGCCGCGCAGGCGTGAGCAAGGACGAGGCACTGCTGATCGCGGGCATGGTGGGCAACGCCGTGCCGCTGGACGACATCGCTGCTGGAACCCCGGTGGATATCACGCTGGGCCGGCGCCCCGCTGCCGATGCCCCGCGCCCGGTGGATTCGCTTTCCTTCCGCGCGCGTTTCGATCTTGAACTGGCGGTGGAGCGGCGTGCTGGCCGCCTTGTGCTCGATCCGCGCCCGATCAAGGTCGATACGACCCCGCTGCGCATCCGCGCAAAGGTGGGAGACAGCCTTTATCGCTCCGCCCGCGCCGCCGGTGCGCCGCCCAGCGCGGTGCAGGAATTCCTGCGCACACTCAGCACAGACATGAACGTGAACGGCGAGATCGCCGCGACCGACGAGTTTGACATGATCGTGGATTATCGCCGCGCCGCCACCGGCGATGTCGAAGTGGGTGACCTGTTGTACGCCGCGATCATTCGCGACGATCGCCCGCGCAAGCAATTGATGCGTTTTGGCCGGGAAGGGCTGTTCTACGATGCCTCTGGCGAGGGCGTGGCGCAGGAAGGGCTGGTGGCCCCCGTGCCCGGTCGCATCACATCGCGCTATGGCATGCGCCGCCACCCCATCCTCGGCTATCGCCGCATGCATTCGGGCCTGGATTTCCGTGCCCGACACGGCACGCCGATCTATGCCGCCACAGATGGCACGGTGAACTTCTCGGGCCGGAACGGCGGATATGGCAATTTCGTGCGCATCCGCCACGGGGGCGGCCTTTCCACCGGCTATGCCCACATGAGCCGCATTGCCGTGCGCAATGGCGAGGAAGTGCGGCGCGGCCAGGTGATCGGCTATGTCGGCTCCACCGGCCTTTCGACAGGGCCGCACCTGCATTACGAAATGTATCGCAACGGCCAGAAGATCGATCCTGCCAGCGTTCGTTTCGTGAACCGGGCACAGCTTTCTCGGCAGGAAATGGCCAATTTCCGCGAACAACTGGTGCGATTGCAGATGGTGAGCCCGGGGGAGGCGCTTTCCGATCTGCCGCCCGATCCCTCGCTTTCGCAGGAGCCGGTTCGCGAGATCGACAGGATCGAGAACCGCCAGGTCGTGAACTGAGAGACCAGCCGGGCAGGGGTGCTGGCCGATTGAACGTAGCCGTCTTTTGCGGCAGAGGTGGCGCCCGATGACACGCAGCTATCCCAACACCCGCCTTCGCCGCACCCGTGCCAGCGGATGGAGCCGCGCGATGCACCGTGAAACCGTGCTGACCGCGGCAGACCTGATCTGGCCGATTTTCGTGACAGGCGGGAAGGGCGTGGAAGACCCTGTGGACAGCCTGCCCGGGGTATCGCGCTGGTCTGTCGATGGCATTGCAGCCCGTGCGAAAGAAGCGGTGGAACTGGGCATCCCGTGCATCGCGCTGTTCCCCAACACCCAGCCCGACTTGCGCAGCGAGGACGGGGCAGAGGCCTATAATCCCGACAATCTGATGTGCCGTGCCATCCGCGCGGTGCGCGATGCCTGCGGCAACGACATCGGCATCCTTACGGACGTGGCGCTGGATCCCTATACCACGCACGGGCAGGACGGGCTGCTGAACGATGCGGGCTATGTCGAGAACGACGATACCGTGGCCGTGCTGGTGGATCAGGCGTTGAACCAGGCAGAGGCAGGGGCGGACATCATCGCCCCTTCGGACATGATGGATGGGCGGGTGAAGGCGATCCGCATGGCGCTGGAGATGGGCGGGCACCACAACATCCAGATCATGAGCTACGCGGCCAAATACGCCAGCGCCTTCTACGGCCCCTTCCGCGATGCCGTGGGCAGCGGCGACCGGTTGGTGGGCGACAAGAAAACCTACCAGATGGACCCCGCCAACGGTTCGGAAGCGCTGGCAGAGGTGGCACTGGATATTGCCGAGGGCGCCGACAGCGTGATGGTGAAGCCGGGGCTCGCCTATCTCGACATCATCTGGCGCGTGAAGGAACGGTTCGACGTGCCCGTGTTCGCCTATCAGGTGAGCGGCGAATACGCCATGATCGAGGCCGGGGCCGCGGCAGGCGTGGGTGATCGTGATGGCCTGCTAATGGAAAAACTGATCGCTTTCAAGCGCGCGGGTTGCAGCGGCGTGCTGACCTATCACGCACCCGTCGCGGCGCGCATCCTGAACGGTTGATGTGGCATGAGTGAGTTCAGGCACGAAACGCAGCGGCTGATCCTGCGCGACTGGCGCGAGGAGGATTGGCCCCGCTTCTGGGAATTGACCAACACGCCGGCCGTAATGCGCTGGCTGGGCGGCGTTGCCGACGAGAAGACGCGGGCCGGTGCGATGCAGCGCCTGAACGACTATCGCGATCGGTTCGGCCACACGTTCTGGGTGGTGCAGCGCAAGGACGATGGCGGCCATCTGTCGGGCGAGATGCTGGGTTTCTGCGGGCTGAAGCGCGCCAATGTCGAAGGAACGCCGGTGTTCGACATGGTGGAAGTTGGCTGGCGCCTGCGCGAGGATGCGTGGAGGCACGGCTATGCGAAGGAAGCGGCCATCGCTTCCCTCGATACAGGTTTCGGCCAGTATGGCGCGGAGCGGATCGTCGCCCTGACGGTGGAGGGCAATGCCGCGAGCCAGGGCCTGATGCGCAGGCTGGGAATGCAGCGCCGCGACGATCTGGACTATGTCGATAGAAACTGGCCGGCAGAGCTCAATCCCACCATCGTGCACGCCATCACCGCGCAGGAGTGGGCTGAGCGCCGCCATGGCTGACATGGCAGGACCACCACGGCGCTGGCTGTTCACCGCCACCATTCTGGCCGGCAGCTTCCTGCTTTTCCTGGTGCAGCCGATGGTCGCACGCATGGCCCTGCCGCGATTGGGAGGCGCGCCCAATGTCTGGAACAGCGCCATGCTGGTTTACCAGGCGCTGCTGCTGGCGGGATATGCCTACGCCCATGCCATAGGGCGGTTTGCGCTCCGCACTCAGGGCATCATCCATCTGGTGGTGCTGGTACTGGCGAGCCTAACCTTACCGCTGGCGCTGGCGCCGGTGGCAGAGCCGCAAAGCGGGTATGAAGTGCTGTGGGTGCCATGGCTGTTCCTGCTGACCGTTGGCCCCGCTTTCTTCGCCGTCTCAGCGCAGGCTCCGCTGATCCAGCGCTGGTTTGCCGCGCATCCCCAGGCAGGCAATCCCTATCCGTTATACGCGGCATCCAACCTTGGCAGCTTTGCCGGGCTGCTGGCCTATCCGCTGCTGGCGGAGCCACTGCTGAACCTTGGCGCGCAAAGCATGGGCTGGGCCGTCGGCTACGCCTTGCTGGTACTGCTGGTGGGTTGGACGGTTCTCAGCCGCAGGGATGATGCACAGCGACCCGTGGAAGCAGCGGAAGACGAGCAGATCGGATGGCGGCGCAAGGCGCTGTGGCTACTGCTGCCTGCCGTACCCTCCGGCCTGATGCTGTCGACCACCACCTTCCTCACCACCGACATCATGGCCATTCCGCTGCTGTGGGTGATCCCGCTGGGGCTTTACCTGCTGAGCTATTCCATCGGCTTTGCCGAAAAGCGGGGCGTAGCGCAGGTCTTTCTGTTCCTTGCCCCGCTGGTGGTGCTGGTGGACGGCGGCATCGCGATCTTCGCTGCAGGCCGCGCCGATCTGCTGGCGGCAGGTGCCAGCATTATCCTGCTGTTTGTGGTGGCTACCGCGCTTCACGCGCGCCTCTACGATCTCAGACCGAAGGCCGCGCGGCTTTCGCAATTCTATCTCTATCTTTCGGCAGGCGGCGCGCTGGGCGGGGTGTTCACCGCGCTGGTAGCGCCTGCCGTGTTCGACTGGACGTGGGAGCATCCGCTGCTGATCCTGGCGGCGGCGGCACTGGTTCCTTTGGGTGCATGGCGCGGGCTTCTGCGACTGATTACGAAGGATTCGCAAAGTGCGCGTGCCGTCCTGATTGTCGGCCTATTCCTCATCTTCAACGCCGCCCTGCTGCTGTATGTGCGGGTGCAGGGAGAGACGGCGCTGGAATGGATAGACTGGCTGGCGCTGCTGGTGATCCTGTGCCTTGCCATGGTGATGGCCGCGCGGCGCGTGTCTTTCGTATTGGCCTGCGCTGCCCTGTTGCTGGCGCTGGGCGGTTTGACCAATCTGATGGCGAGCCTGAACGGAGAGCGAGAGCGCAGCTATTTCGGGACCTATTCCGTCACCCAGCGGGCCGACGGTGACCGTATCCTGATGCACGGCACCACCATCCACGGTATCCAGCGAGACAGCGGCCGGTCGACGGAGCCTACCGCCTATTACGGGCGCACGTCCGGCGTGGGGCTGGCGCTGGCGAATGCGGCGCGGATCGTGGGCCCGGAGGCGCGCATCGGCACCGTCGGGCTGGGTGTAGGAACGCTGGCCTGCTATCGTCGGCCCGGACAGCAATGGACCTTCTTCGAGATCGATCCGATCGTAATGGATTTCTCGCAATCGGGTGCCTTCACCTTCCTTAGCCAGTGCGCGCCCGACGCAAACATCGTGTTCGGCGATGCCCGCCTGCGCCTGCAGGATCTGCCTCCCGCCAGTTTCGACATACTGGTGGTCGACGCGTTTTCCTCCGATGCGATTCCGCTACACTTGCTGACGGCGGAGGCCATGGCGATCTACGAGCGGGCGCTTTCGCCCGGCGGGGTCTTGCTGCTGCACACGTCCAACCGCTATGTTCGGCTGGAACCCGTGGTGGCACGCCTGGCGCAGGCACGCGGGCTGAATGCCATGGTATGGCAGGACGATCCCGCGCGGCGGAACGATCTCTATTCCTCCACCTGGATCGCGCTGGCTCCTGATCGCGCACCGCTGGACGCATTGTCCACCACGGCAGACTGGCGATTGCTCGTCGAACCGGAAGGCCCGGTCTGGACCGACGATTACGCATCGGTGCTGCCCTATTTCGTTTGGGAGAATTTCCTGTGACCATGAACAGCCGCATCAATTCGGACCCGCGCTTTCCCGGCGCGACGATCCTGGCTTTCGAAGGCATCATGCCCCGCATCCACGAAAGCGCCTTCATCGCGCCGGGCGCGCGTATCATCGGCGATGTAACCATCGGGCCGGAAGCCAGCGTGTGGTACAATTGCGTGCTGCGGGGCGACATTCACCGGATCGAGGTGGGCGCGCGCAGCAATGTGCAGGATGGCAGCGTCTTTCATGTCGAAGGGCCACGTCCCGACACCGATGGAGAGCCCACGATCATCGGCGAGGATTGCGTCATCGGCCACATGGCGGTGGTGCACGGCTGTCAGCTGGAAAACCGTGCCTTCGTGGGCATGGGTGCAGTGGCAATGGATGGCGCGCGCATCGCGGAGGGCGGAATGCTGGGTGCAGGCGCCTTGCTCAGCCCCGGAAAGCGGATCGGCAAGGGCGAGATCTGGATCGGGCGTCCGGCGAAATACTATCGCACGCAGGACGAGGCGCAAATCGCCAAGATCCGCTTCCAGACGCAGCGTTACTGCGATCTCGCGCAAAAGCATCTGGCAGAAGTGCGTGCCACGCCCCGCGATTGATCTGCCGCCCGCGGCAACGGTCCGCGCGCTGGCGGATGGCGAGGGCCGGCTGGCAGTGCGCGTCACGCCCGGTGCCCGGAGCCAGGGGGTAGAGATCAGTGACGGTCAGTTACTGGTGAAAACCCGCGCCAAGCCGCAGGATGGCGCGGCAAATGAAGCGGTGATCGGGCTGGTGGCAAAGGCGCTGGGCTGCGCCGCTTCGCGCGTGATTTTGTTGCGCGGCGCAACTTCTCGTGAAAAAGTGCTGCGGATCGATCTCTAGCGCGCTGCGTCAGTGCCCCGCTTCGCACGAGCATAGGCCCAGGCTTTCAAAAAACCCCACCTGCGGCAATGCGCAGCTAGTCGCGGATCAACGCGCGCAGCGCCTCAAGCCTGTCCGCCTCATGCACGGGCTTGTCCCAGCGGATGCGGTGGATGCGCGGGAAACGCATCGCCAGGCCGCTCTTGTGCCGCTTGCTGGAATGCACCGAATCGAAAGCGACTTCGAACACCAGCGTCCGTTCCACCTCCCGCACAGGGCCGAAACGGTTCAGCGTGTTCTGGCGTACGATCTTGTCGAGTTTTTTGAGCTCGGCATCGGTAAAGCCGGAATACGCCTTGCCTACGGGCAGCAGTTCCGCGCCTTCGTCCGGGTCGCCATCCCAGCAACCAAAGGTGTAGTCGGAATAAAAGCTGGACCGCTTTCCGCTGCCGCGCTGGGCATACATCAGAACGGCGTCCACCAGCAGCGGATCGCGCTTCCATTTGTACCACAGGCCGGTCTTGCGGCCCGGCACATACAGCGAATCGCGGCGCTTCAGCATCAGTCCCTCAATGGCATCGTCGCGCGTGCCTTCGCGGATTTGCGCGAGGTGATCGAAGTCGCGCGCTTCCACCAGTTCGCTGAGATCGAAATGGCTATCGGGAAGGCGGGGCAGCAGGGCTTCCAGACGCTTGCGCCGCTTTTCCCATTCCAGCCCGCGCAGATCCTCGCCATCCAGCGAGAGAACGTCGTAGAGCCGCACGAAGGCAGGGCTCTCCGTCAGCATCTTCTTGCTGACCGTCTTGCGGCCCAGGCGCTGTTGCAGGGCGTTGAAGCTGGCGGCACCGCCTTTCTCTCCGCCCTGGGCATCGCCGCGCACCAGCAATTCCCCATCCAGCACGGCGGGAATTTCCAGCGCATCGACAAGTTCGGGAAATGTCGCGCTGATATCGTCGCCGCTGCGGGAATAGAGGCGCGTCTCGCCCGCCACGTGGACAAGTTGCACGCGGATGCCGTCCCACTTCCATTCGGCAGCGTAATCGGCAAGATCCACCACGGTTTCTTCCAGCGGGTGGGCCAGCATGAACGGCTTGAACAGCGGCAGGTTGGCGGTGTCGGGCGGATCCTCCCCATCCGCGGCCCATGCGAAAAGCTGCGCATAGGGCGGCTCAAGGGCGTGCCAGTATTCCTCCACGTCATCCACCACCACGTCGAACGCCTGGGCGAAGGCCACTTTGGCAAGACGGCTGGAGACGCCGACACGCATGCCGCCCGTGGCCAGTTTGAACAGGGCATAGCGGCCTTGCGAATCCATCCGGTCCAGCAGGCGCGGCAGTTCGCCCACCACGCTGGTGCGCGTCATCGCGCCCAGCGCATCCACAGCCTTGCTCACCGTGGGGGGCGGGGCGACCTCTCCCATGGGTTCGGGCCAGAGAAAGCTGGCGGTTTCTGCCGTGTCACCCACGAAATCGCGGCTGAGGCTCCACAAAACAGGGTCCACGCGTTCTTTCAGCAAATTGCGTATCGTGGAGCTTTTTACGGCCTTGAAATCCAGCCCGTCTGTCAATGCAGCCATGGCCCATCCGCGGTCGGGGTCGGGCGTGGTTTGCAGATATTCCGCGATCAGGCGCAGTTTCTCGTTGCGGCTGCGCGTGTAGATCAGCGCATCGATTAGGGCGGCAAACTCTTCCATGCTAGGCGGCCCGATCAGTCATCTTCGTCCTCGTATCCGACCATGGCGAGGGCGCGGGCGCGCCGCTGATGCAGCTGGTGCCAGCGCAGCAGGGCCTCCTCCCGTCCATGGGTGATCCAGGTCTCGTGCGGGTCGACTTCCTGGATGGTGCGGGTCAGCTCGTTCCAGTCCGCATGGTCCGAGATGACGAGCGGCAATTCCACGTTGCGCTGGCGGGCACGCTGGCGAACGCGCATCCAGCCGCTGGCCATGGCGGTGATGGGGTCGGGAAGGCGGCGGCTCCACCGATCGTTCAGCGCGCTGGGCGGGGAAACCACGATGGCGCCGCGCATGTCGTCCTTGTCGTGATCGGCCACAAGTCGCAGCTCGCCCAGATCGACGCCGAAATTCTCATACAGGCGGCACATCTTCTCCATCGCGCCGTGGAGGTAAATCGGCCGGGTGTGCCCGGCGGCGCGTAATTCCGCTATCACGCGCTGCGCCTTGCCCAGTGCATAGGCGCCTACAAGCACGCATCGTTCGGGATAGGCCTCCAGCCGCGAGAGCAGCTTGGCCATCTCCTCCTCGATTGGAGGGTGCGTGAACAGCGGCAGGCCGAAGGTCGCCTCGGTGATGAAGATATCGCAGGGGGTCACCTGGAACGGGGGGCAGGTGGGATCGGCGCGGCGCTTGTAATCGCCGGTGATTACCACGCGCTCGCCAGCGTGTTCCAGCAGGATTTGCGCACTGCCCAGGACATGGCCAGCGGGAATGTAGGTTGCATCAACGCCGCCCTTCAGGCGGATCGTCTCGCCATATTCGACAGGCGTCGCGCCATCGCGCGTGTTGTATCGCAATTCCATGATCGCCAGCGTTTCCGGCGTGGCGACGGTTTGCCCGTGGCCGCCGCGCGCATGATCGGCGTGGCCGTGCGTCACCAGTGCTCGGTCGACAGCCTTGGAGGGGTCGATCCACGCATCGGCAGGCACCACGTGCACGCCGTGCGGTTCGGGCCGTATCCAGGAAAATGGTGCTGCCATCGCTAATAGAAAGTTGCGCCACGCGAGTTTCGTTCCGCGCTAGTCTGCCGACTCGCGATTTTGCCACGCCTCGACAGCGGCATCGTATTTCAGGATCCGGTTGTCCGGGTCGGCAAGAAAATGCGTATCGGCGGCAGGCAGGGTGATCGTGCCCCGGCCGCCCGCCATCATCAGCGTGCGATTGCTGCCGTCCACTTTCACCTCCAGAGGCATTTCGAACGCGAGCCGGGACGGGGTGATCCATTCGAAGCTGACCGTTGCTCCGTCCTGCGCGATATCCAGGCGGGGAAGATTGGCTTGGTAGAAATAGGCGTCGAAGAACCATTCCAGGTCTTCAGCGGTTGCCTGTTCCAGAATCGCGCGGAAATCCTCGGTCGTGCGGATCGTAGGGCGAATGTCGCCGGGCACGGGATCGTCGGTGCCGTAGGTCAGCCGGGTGATGGCGGGGAACAGCGCCTCATCCCCCACAAGATAGCGCAGCGTATGCATGATCCACGCGCCCTTGAAGTAGATGTCGTCTCCCCATTTTGGCTCGTCGTCGGTGTAATCGGGCAGGGTGCCTTCAGGAGGCACGAGCGGCACTCGGCTCCACACGCGCTGGCGCTGCTTCCACATTTCTGCATCATACAGCATCCGACCGCGCGAGTGCTCCAGGTACAGCGGCTGCGTCCAGGTGGTGATCCCCTCGTGAAGCCACATGTGATGGACCGAGCGGTGCCGCAACTGGTTGGCAAACCATTCATGCGCGAATTCGTGCTGCAGCAACCAGTCATGGCCGTAGGGTTCCACGCGGTAGGAATTGCCATAGGCGTTGATGGTCTGGTGCTCCATGCCAAGATGCGGTGTTTCTGCAACGCCGGCCTTCTCGTCAGCGAAAGGGTAGGGGCCGAAGCGGGTTTCCATGAAGGTGATCTGCTCGGCCATCTCGCCAAGCAGGCGATTCGCCCCCTCGGCATTGCCGGGAAGATGCCAGAACATCAGCGGGATGGTGTTGCCATAGCGGCTGCGATAGTCGCGCCGCGCAACTTCGTAGGGGCCGATCTGCAAGGTTATGCCGTAATTGCTCGGATCGCGCGCCCGCCAGTGGAAGGTGGTGGTGCCGTCGCGATTGTCGGTTCTCCCGATCTGCCGCCCGTTGCCAGCCGCCACCAGGCCATCGGGCACGGTCACCATGAGATCCAGCGTATCGATCCGGTGGGACGAGTGGTCCACACAGGGCCAGATCAGGTCACACCCCTCGCCCTGGACGGCGGTGGCGATCCACGGCTCCCCGGCATCGGTCTGGGACCAGACGAACCCGCCTTCCCAGGGCGCATTGATCGCCTCGTGCGGAATGCCTGCGTAGTCGATCCGTACCTGCACGGGTTCGTCAGCGCGCACCGGCTGCGGCAGATTGACGGTCAGCAGCCCGTCCGCGTTGCGCCAGTCCTCGGGCGACAGGGCGACATCGTCGATCTCCACCCGGCTCACGGTGAATCGCGGATCGAGATCGAATTGCAACTGCGCCAGGTCGGCTTGCGGGATGACGCGGTAGAAGACGGTGCCCTCGATACTCTTGTCAGCCGGATGGACGGCGATCGAAAGCGAAACGTGCTGCAATTGCATCGCCCCGCGCGCACCCTCAAGCGGCAAATCGCTTTGCGCGGTACGCTCGGCCAGCGGCGGGGGACTGATGTCCTGCGCCCAAACGGAAGCGGCGGGAGCCAGTGCCCCCGCCGCCAGAATTGCAATTGCGGTTTTCAGCCTCATGGTGCGAGATTAGCCCGCACCCCGAGATACTGCCAGCGCGATCCGGTCAGTCCTCGGAATCCTTGCCGGTGTCCTCGTCAGCCGCTGGAGTGTCCGACGCCTCGGGCGCTGCTTTCCTGGCGGCAGGCTTCTTCTTGCGCTTCGGCTTGCTTTTGGGCGGAGACGGCGTCAGTTCGAAAGCGAGTTTTTCGTCCTTCACGCTGACGTGCACCTCGCCGCCGCTTGCCAGTTTGCCGAACAGCAGTTCCTCGGCCAGCGGCTGCTTCACCTTTTCCTGGATCAGGCGGGACATCGGGCGGGCACCCATCAGCTTGTCATAGCCGCGCTTGCCCAGCCACTCGCGCGCATCGCTGTCGAACTGGATGTGCACGTTCTGCTCGGAAAGCTGCAGTTCGAGCTGCAGGATGAACTTGTCGACAACGCGGCTGATCGTGTCGGCACCGAGGTAGCCGAACGGCACGACCGCATCGAGACGGTTGCGGAATTCCGGGGTGAACATCTTCTTCACCGCCTCTTCCGAAGCTTGCGTCTTCTGGCCTGCGCCAAAACCGATACCCTGCTTCTCAGCGTCCGATGCACCGGCGTTGGTCGTCATGATCAGCACGACATTGCGGAAATCCACCGTCTTGCCGTGGTGATCGGTCAGCTTGCCGTTGTCCATCACCTGCAACAGGATGTTGAACAGGTCCGGGTGGGCCTTCTCGATCTCGTCCAGCAGCAGCACGCAATGCGGATGCTGGTCGATGGCATCGGTCAGCAGGCCGCCCTGGTCGTAGCCGACGTAGCCCGGAGGCGCACCGATCAGGCGGGATACGCTGTGACGCTCCATGTATTCCGACATGTCGAAACGCTTGAGCTCGATACCCATGATGTTGGCGAGCTGGCGCGCGACCTCGGTCTTGCCGACGCCGGTGGGGCCGGAGAACAGGAAGGAGCCGATGGGCTTGTCCGCATCGCGCAGACCGGCCCGGCTCAGCTTCATTGCGGTGGAGAGGCGTTCGATCGCGTCGTCCTGTCCGTAGACCACGCGCTTGAGATCCTTCTCAAGGCTGCCAAGCGCCTTCTTGTCGTCCTTGGAGACGGACTTCGGCGGGATGCGCGCCATGGTCGCCACGACCTTCTCGATCTCCTTGGCGGTGATCGTCTTGCGGCGGCGGCTGGGCGGCACCAGCATCTGCATCGCGCCCACTTCGTCCACCACGTCGATGGCCTTGTCGGGCAGCTTGCGATCGTTGATGTAGCGCGCGCTCATTTCCACGGCGGTTTTCAGCGCATCGGGCGTGTATTTCACGCCGTGATGCTCTTCGAACGCGCTTTTCAGACCCTTCAGGATCTTGATCGTGTCTTCCACCGTGGGCTCGTTCACGTCGATCTTCTGGAACCGGCGCAGCAGGGCGCGGTCCTTCTCGAAGTGGTTGCGGAATTCCTTGTAGGTGGTGGAGCCGACGCAGCGGATCGTGCCGCTGGAAAGCGCAGGCTTCAGCAGGTTGGATGCATCCATCGCGCCGCCGCTGGTGGCACCGGCGCCGATCACGGTGTGGATCTCGTCGATGAAAAGGATGGCTTCGGGCATCTTTTCCAACTCGTTCACGACCTGCTTAAGCCGTTCCTCGAAATCGCCGCGATAGCGGGTGCCGGCCAGCAATGCGCCCATATCGAGCGAGTAGATCACCGCTTCCTCCAGCACTTCGGGCACGTCGCCCTCGACGATCTTGCGCGCCAGGCCTTCCGCGATGGCAGTCTTGCCGACGCCGGGATCGCCCACGTAGAGCGGGTTGTTCTTGGAACGGCGGCAGAGGATCTGCACCGTGCGATCGACCTCCGGCCCGCGGCCGATCAGCGGATCGACCTTACCGTCCAGCGCCTTCTGGTTCAGGTTCACGCAGAATTGGTCGAGCGCGGAATCTTTCTTGTTCTTCTCCGGCTTTTCCTCGCCGCGCATCTGGCCTTCTTCCTCTGCGCTACCGGGAGAGCGATCTTCCAGCTGGCGGCCACCCTTGCCGATGCCGTGACTGATGAAGCTGACCGCATCGAGGCGGCTCATGTCCTGCTGCTGCAGGAAATAGACCGCGTAGGAATCACGTTCGGAGAACAGGGCCACCAGCACATTCGCGCCGGTAACGGTGTCCTTGCCGGAGGATTGCACATGCAGGATGGCGCGCTGGATCACGCGCTGGAAACCGGCCGTAGGCTGTGGATCGGCTTCCTCGTCGGTTTTCAGCGACTGGTATTCCTGATCGAGATACTGGCGTACCACGCCGCCAAGCTCGTCCATATCCACGCCGCAGGCATTCATCACATCACCCGCGTCCGCATCGTCCACCAATGCCAGGAGCAGGTGTTCGAGCGTGGCGTATTCGTGGGTGCGATCAATCGCATGCTGAATTGCCGTGTGAAGGGTCTTTTCGAGATTTTGCGCAAAACTGGGCATCGTGGTCCTTGGTGGCCCTAGGCCATGGCGGGGTTGGAAAATGAATGTGCGGCAGGCTTGGTGAATTTCAGCCTAACGCGGCAAGTAAACGTGCACGCGGGAAGGCGCGCAAGGCGGCTGAAAGGGTATATGGTGCGTCCAGGCGCAATTTCGAGAGGGATATAGGGCCGGTTCCGGCCCATCAGTCGGTTTCTCGCGGCTTGAACAGCTCATCCGCATACTTGCGATGCGCATCTGCCTTCTGGTGTTGCGCCTTTACGCGCGCAATCTCTGCTTCCAGCACCTGAATGCGCGCCATCAGCTCGTCCTGCGAATAGCTATCGAGGCTCTCGCCGGCCAGTTGGCCGGCCGCGTCGGAACGCATCCGGGGAAGGTCGTCTTCCATTGCTTTGCAGCATCACCAACCCGGCGCTTGCTGTCAATGGTGCCGGTGCCTAGAGCTGTGCATCCGAAACGCCGGACAAGCGAGGGGGGAAGCCTTGGTGGCCATCGAATTGCCCGAGACAATGAATGTAATTGCAATACCTGAGCCCGGAGGGCCGGACGCGCTGACGCCCGAAGCGCGCCCCGTGCCCGGGCCCGCGCCGGGCGAAGTGCTGGTACGGGTAAGCCATGCAGGCGTGAACAGGCCCGATTGCCTGCAACGGGCCGGCGCCTATCCACCGCCCAAGGGAGCGTCTGACCTGCCGGGCCTCGAAATCTCCGGCGAGATCGTGGCGCTTGGCGAAGGCGTCGATCGCGCCGAGCTGGGCAAGAAGATATGCGCGCTGGTGAACGGTGGCGGTTATGCGCAATACTGCATCGCGCGGCCCGAGCACTGCCTTCCCGTTCCTGACAATCTGCCGTTGGCGCAGGCGGCGGCAATTCCCGAAACCCTGTTCACCGTGTGGCACAATGTCTTCCAGCGCGGCCTTGCCCGCGATGGAGAGACGATCCTGATCCACGGCGGCACCTCGGGCATCGGCACGATGGCGACGATGCTGGCCAAGCTGTTCGACATGACCGTGATCACCACGTCCGGCTCCGACGAGAAATGCGCGGCATCGCGCCAGGTGGGCGCGGACCTGGCGCTGAATTACAAGACGCAGGATTTCGTGGAGCAGGCGCGCGCTTTCACCGATGGGCGCGGGGTGGAACTGGTGCTGGACATGGTGGCGGGCGACTACACGCAGCGCAATCTGGATGCGCTGGGCGAGGATGGCCGACTGGTGGTGATCGCCGTGCTCGGCGGGGCGAAATCGCAGATCAACATGGCGAAGATGATGGTGCGTCGGCAATCGATCACAGGCTCAACGCTCCGCCCCCGCAGCAATGTTTTCAAAGGGATGCTGGCGGATGAACTTTTCCAGGTGGTGTGGCCTCTGGTGGAGGATGGCCAGCTGCGCCCGGTGATGGATCAGACCTTTGCCATGGCCGACGCTGCAAGGGCGCACGAACGGATGGAAGCGGGCGAACACATCGGCAAGATCGTGCTGGACATGACGGGCAGCGGCGCGTGATCGCGAATTCCAATGTAACCGAAATGGCTACACGGCAGCAGCTTTATCACCAGATGGACGAATTTCTCGCCGCTCTTGCTGCTTGCGATGCATCAGCGGTGCCATGGGCCACGAACGTGGTTTTCACGGAGAACAATGTCCAGTTGGCCGTGGGCGACGGCATCTGGAATACCGTTACCGCGGTGCAATCGCAATACGATCTGAAAGCCGCCGATCCCGTGACAGGGCAGGTAAGCTGGTTCGGCTTTGTGGAGGAAGGGCCGGATACTGCCATCGCGTGCCTGCGGCTGCGCATCGGTGAAGGGCGCGTGGCGGAGGCTGAGGCGATCGTGTGCCGTCCGCACGAATTCGGCCCGTTTCCCGTCATAGACCCCACCCGAAAGCCGCGTCAGCGCTTGCTGGAGGATGTGCCGGAAAGCCGACGCGTCGGGCGGGAGCGGCTGATCAGCCTCGCCAACGGCTATTTCGACACGCTGCAACTGAACGACGGCACGTTGTTCACCCATTTCACCGACGATTGCGACCGTATCGAAAACGGCCTGCAGACGACGAATGTCGAGATCGAGGGATATCCCATCGCCGCAATGGGCACGGCCGACCAGTTTCGTCTCGGCCAATACAAGTATGACGATCGGCTGCGTGATCGCCGCTTCCCCCTGGTGGACGAGCAGAAAGGGCTGGTGCTGGCTGCGGGCTTCATCGATCATTCCGGTCGCCTGACCGAGGTTACGTGGACCGATGGCAGCCAGCACGATTCCATTTTCCATTTCCCGCACAGCTTCTGCCTGCTGGAACTGTTCAAGATCGTGGATGGCAGAATCGCGGACGTGGAGGCGACCTTCGTCTCCGTGCCCTACAACATGCCATCGCCGTGGATCGCGCCTCAGCCCTACATCGTGCGCTGACCTGAAAGCGTCACACTGTCGCCGGATTGACGCGGCTTTGTGGCCATCCTGTCATATCGGTACGCCATAGGCTGTCAGCCAGACAGGCAGCGATTGAGGCGCGGTGCATATGTTTGGCACGTATTTCGACGGCGAAGTTGGCAATGGCGGTTCCGTTTCCGCCTTCCCGGATCTGATCGGCAAGAGGCCGTCCATCGCGGAAAAACCAGCGGAGGAGCGCCGCAAGTATCGCACCATCTGGATCTCCGACGTTCACCTGGGCACGAAGGGCTGCAACGCCGAGCTGCTGATCGATTTTCTCGACAGCGTCGATTCGGAAACGCTGTATCTCGTGGGCGACATCATCGACGGCTGGCGCCTGAAGAAGAAATTCTACTGGCCGCCTGCGCATAACGATATCGTCTGGCGCCTCCTGAAGCGCGCGAAACGCGGCACGCGCATCGTCTACATCCCCGGCAATCACGACGAGATGTTCCGCCAGTTCACCGGGCTGAACTTCGGCGGTATCGAAATCCGCCGGGCGGCGTTCCACGATACGGCGGACGGCCGACGCCTGCTGGTGCTGCATGGCGATGAATTCGATGCCGTCATGCTGTCGCACCGCTGGCTCGCTTTCGTGGGAGACGCGCTTTACCATTTCATGATGGGCGTGAACCACTGGGTAAACGCCGCTCGCCGCAAGCTGGGCCTGCCCTACTGGTCGCTCTCCCGGATAGCGAAGCACAAAGTGAAGAACGCGGTCGAATTCATCGGCAAGTACGAGGAAGTCGTCGCCCGCGCGGCTGCGGAACGCGGCGTGGACGGGGTGGTGTGCGGCCATATCCACACCGCCGAACACCGCATGATCGACGATGTGGAATACTGGAACGACGGTGACTGGGTGGAAGGGTGCAATGCCCTTGTCGAACACGCCGACGGCACGATGGAAATCCTCAACTGGCCGGAGGAAATCGCCAAGCGCGAAGCGGCCCGCGACACGCGCGACGAAAGCGTGGCGGCAGCGGCGTGAGCAGGGAGCGCACCGGCATGAGAATCGCGCTTGTCACCGATGCCTGGTACCCGCAGGTGAACGGTGTCGTCCGAACGCTGGCCACCATCGCCGCGCATTTGCGCCAGCGGGCTCACGCGGTGGAAGTTATCTCGCCCGACCAGTTTGGCTCCCTTCCGGCTCCATCCTATCCCGAGATCCGCCTGGCCCTGACCGGTCCGCGCGCCATTGCCCGGCGGTTGGAAAGCTTCGCGCCCGACACTATCCACATCGCTACCGAGGGTCCGCTTGGCTGGGCGGCGCGCGCATATTGCATGCGCGCGAAGCTGCCGTTCACCACCGCGTATCACACGCAGTTTCCCGATTACATCGCCCGGCGCACGGGCCTGCCGCCCGGCTGGTTCTGGCCCGCGATCCGCCGCTTCCATGCGCCCGCCGTGCGCACCATGGTGGCGACAGAGACGATCCGCCAGCAACTGGACCAGCAGGGCATCGGACCGCTGCACCACTGGAGCCGCGGCGTGGATACGGACAGTTTCCACCCCTATCACCTGCCGCCCGACCTGTTTTGCAGCCTTCCGCGGCCGATCCAGCTTTACGTCGGGCGGGTGGCGGTGGAGAAGAACATCGATGCCTTCCTCGTCAATACACATCCCGGCACCAAGGTGGTGGTGGGGGATGGCCCCGCTCTTAAGCGGTTGCGCGCGCAATATCCCGAGGCGCATTTCCTGGGCAGGCGGATGGGGGACGAGCTGGCCGCCTGCTATGCCGCCGCCGATGTCTTCGTCTTTCCCAGCAGGACGGACACTTTCGGCCTTGTCATGATAGAGGCACTGGCTTGCGGCACCCCTGTGGCGGCCTACCGCGTGCCCGGCCCGCTGGACGTGCTGAAACCGCAGAGCGGCGTCATGGCGGACAGGCTGGAGGACGCTGTCGCCGGGGCGCTCCTGCTGGATCGTGCAGCCTGCCACCAGCGGGGGAAGGCCTATTCCTGGGAAGCGAGTGCGACGCAGTTTCTCGCCGGTCTTGCCCCCATCACGCGAAGCGCGCGGCACGCCAGCCATGCGCCAATCATGGCCGCGCCAGCCCCGCGAGCCTGATCCTCGTTCGGCCCTACCGGCGCGGATGTGCAGGGGCGGGAATGGCAAACGCTTGCCGTTCGTCCGCAAAAGCTATACATGATGATGCGACAAGGCCGTCCCGCGAGGGGCGGCCCTTTTATTTTCAGTTTGGAGAAATGCTGTGGCTGACCAGCCCACGCCCCTGATGCCTCACGCCACCGCCAGCTGGCTGGTGGACAACACTGCGCTCAGCTTCACCCAGATCGCGGACTTTTGCGGACTGCACATTCTCGAGGTGCAGGCCATGGCGGACGATCTGGCCAGCGCCAAGTATACGGGCCGCGACCCGGTGCATTCGGGCGAACTCACGCACGAGGAAATCGAGCGCGGGCAGGCCGATGCCGATTATTCGCTTAAGATGCAGAAGGCACCCGTCGACGTCAGCCGCACCAAGGGCCCGCGCTATACGCCGGTGTCCAAGCGGCAGGACAAGCCCGACGGCATCGCCTGGATCCTGCGCAACCACCCCGAGATTTCGGATGCGCAGATCGGCCGGCTGATTGGCACCACGCGCAACACCATCAATGCCATCCGCGATCGCAGCCACTGGAACATCGCCAACATCCAGCCGAAAGACCCGGTGACACTGGGCCTGTGTTCGCAGCGCGAACTGGATGCCGCCGTGGCCAAGGCTGCGAAGCGCGTCGCCGCGACAGAACCTGCCGAGGAAACCGAAGGCGAAGTGGCAGAGCCCGCAGCCGCCCCGCGCGACGACAAGCAGGAACTGATCGCCGAACTGCGCCGCGAGCGCGAGGATGCAGCGAAGGCCGCGGCCCGCGCAGCGCAGGAAGCCGAAGCCGAGGCATGGCTGGAAGCCAAGCGCGCGGCAGAAGAAAACGGCGGAACCGAACCGGGGCAGGGCGGCGCCTGAGCCGATTGCCCGGCGGGCGGCCATTCGCTGTCAGCCACACAAACAGAAAGGGGCGGCCCCGCAAGGCCGCCCCATCCCCTCCTCAAAACTGATTAAGCCGCTTTAGCCGGCAAGCGAGAGGCCAGGCTGGCCGTCCGACGTCTTGCCTTCCGCGGCAGGTTTCGCTGGCTGGCCGGACTTGGCGCGCAGCGGCTCGAACCGGCCTTCCACAGATGCGCCCTGTTCGATCGTCAGCGTATCGTAGCTGACATCGCCATCGATCTGCGCCGTCTTCAGCACCACCAGGTTGCGAACCTCGATCTTGCCCTGGATCTCGCCGGAAAGGCGCGCGGTCTCGGCCTTGATCTCGCCCTCGATGCGGCTGCCCTCGCCCTGTACCAGGCTGGCGCATGCAATATTGCCGATAACTTTGCCATCGACGTGAAGATCGGCCGAAGCCTCGACATCGCCACGAATGGTGACATCGGGACCGAATACGGAAAAGGTGCCGCCGGGATTAGCCATTGTCTTCACCGCCTGTGGCCGCTGCGAATTCTGCTCTGACTTGCTCGAGAACATGGGGAGCTGTCTCCAGGAAGGGGCGGGGGTTTACCGCTTTGTTGTTGATACGCACCTCGAAATGCAGGTGAGGTCCGGTGGAACGACCGGTGCTGCCGATGGCGCCGATGACATCGCCGGCATCCACCTCGGTGCCGACGGTGGAGTTGAAGCGCGACATATGCGCATAGCGCGTCACCATGCCCCCGCCGTGATCGATTTCCACCACCTTGCCATAGCCGGATTTCCAGCCGACGAAGGAAACGCGGCCATCGGCGGCGGAACGGATGGGCGAACCGTGCGGCGCGCTGAAATCGAGGCCGGAATGCATCGCGGCGGTGCCGCGGAACGGATCGCGGCGATAGCCGAAGCCCGACGACATGGAATTGAGATCGGCAGGCATGAACTGTGGGATCTGGTTCAGCCCGCGTTCCAGCGCACTCATGCGCGCCAGGCTGAGGCCGAGGCGCTGAAAGCGCGGATCCAGCGAACCGTCGCTTTCGGAGCTCATCAGTTCAAGCGGACCGCCCATGGCCCGCTCGCTATCGCGGATAAGCGCGCGCGGATCGACGCCGAGCTGGCGCATCGCTTCTTCCGCGCGGGCGGAGCGGCGATCGGCATAGCGGGTCAGCCGCTCGGTGAAGGCAAGCTGGCGAGCCTCGACCTGGGCCAACCCCTCTGCGGCGGGGAAGACTTCGCGGATCATGCTGATCAGGTCTTCGCTTTCGGCGGTGGAATCGGTGACGGTGTCGCTGGCATCGGCCACCACGTCTTCGGGCAGCATCTCCACGATACCGTCCAGCAGTTCCTGCCGCGCTTCCAGATCGGCCACGGTTGCGGCGATATCGTCGGAATAGGCGTTGAACCGCTCTTCGGAAGTGGCGACCTGCGCCTCGCGTTCCAACAGCGATGCGCGCTCGCTATTGTTGTGCCACTGGCTGACGGCCATCACGCCCAGCGATGCAGCCCAGCCCAGCGTGATTGCAGCGGCCGTGCCGGCGGCAACCATTTGCGTGCGCGATGTGATGGTAAGGAACCGCACCTGGCCCTGTGAACGCATGAAAAACTCACGCTCGGGAAACCAGCTGCGCAGGCGATCTATCAGCCCACTTGTCGATTGTTTGTCCAAGACGACCCCACGTTGTCCGCTTCATTATTATGGACATGGTGTTACGCACCACCGGCGCGGCGTCGAGAGCACTTGTTAACCTTCGGGGCGAGTTGAACCCATCGCGGGACGAAACGTTCCTTTATTGGAAAAAAATTCGTTTTGGCCGGGAACCAAAATCGCCTGCGAGCATGTCGTTAGCTCGATCCAAGGTATTTTTTGATTCGCCCTGACAGCCGGGGGGCAGGAATGTTAGAGGCGCCCGCATGACCAATCAGACAGACAGCAAAACCGATTATTCCACCCTTATCGAAGAACTGGCGACCAAGGGCCGGGCAGCGCAGCGAAAGCTGGCGCGCGCCAGCGACGCTGACAAGGCGGCGGGCCTGCGCGCCGCGGCCAAGGCCATCCGCGCCCAGTCGCACCAGATCCTCGAAGCCAACGCGAAGGACATGGCCTCTGGCGAGGAACGCGGCCTGACAGGCTCCATGCTCGACCGGCTGAAGCTGGACGAGGAACGGCTGGAAGCCATCGCCGGCGCGATCGAGAACGTGGCGAACCTGCCCGACCCCGTGGGCGAGGTGATCGACAAACGCGAATCGCCCTCGCGCTTCGGGCTGGAGCGGGTGCGCATCCCCATCGGCCTTATCGGGATCATCTACGAAAGCCGCCCCAACGTTACGGCGGATGCAGCCGCGCTTTGCCTTCGTTCGGGCAATGCAGCGTTGCTGCGTGGCGGTAGCGAAGCGATCCATTCCAACCGCGCCCTGCACGCAGCATTCGCCACTGGCCTGGAAGAAGCGGGCCTTCCCGCCGACGCCATCCAGCTCATGCCGACGCAGGATCGCGAGGCGGTGGGCGCCATGCTGAAGGCCGCAGGGCTGATCGACATGATCGTGCCGCGCGGCGGCAAGGGGCTGGTCGCCCGCGTCCAGCAGGACGCACGCGTTCCCGTGCTCGCCCACCTCGATGGCATCTGCCACACCTACATCCATGCCGATGCCGATCCTGACATGGCCCGCGAAATCGCGGTGAACGCCAAGATGCGCCGCACCGGCATCTGCGGTGCGATGGAAACGCTGCTGATCGATGCGAATTTCGACAAGGGATCGGACGTGCTGGCCGCGATTGCCGATGCAGGCTGCGAACTGCGCGGCGACGAAAAGGCGCAGAAGCTCGATTCGCGGGTGAAGCCGGCAACGGCCGAGGATTGGGATACCGAGTATCTCGATGCGATCCTGTCCGTGGCCGTGGTGGACGATATCGACGATGCGATGGATCACATCGCCTCGCATTCCTCCGGCCACACCGAGGCTATCATCACCGGTAACGAGGATGCAGCCGAGCGTTTCCTGGGCGAAGTCGACAGTGCCATCGTGATGCACAACGCCTCCACCCAGTTTGCCGACGGCGGCGAATTCGGGCTGGGCGCGGAAATCGGCATTGCAACGGGCCGCCTCCACGCACGCGGCCCCGTGGCGCTGGAAGGGCTGACCACCTACAAATGGCAAGTGAAGGGCTCGGGCCAGGCCCGCGCCTGACGCCGGGCAAGGGGCGGTGATGCGAATCCATCGGCCATCAAGCCCTGCCAATCCGCCAAGCCGGATCCGCGCATGACGGGGGGGCCGATCACGGGCCTTCTCGGCGGCAGCTTCAATCCCGCCCACGCAGGCCATCGGCGCATTACCCTGTTCGCCATGGCCGCGCTGGGGCTGGACGAGACGTGGTGGATGGTATCGCCGGGCAATCCTCTTAAACCGCGCAAAGGCATGGCACCGCTCCGGGCCCGCGTCCGCTCTGCCAAAGCGCAGGCAAGGCGCGCGCCGATCCGCGTGACGGCGATCGAGCAGGAGCTTGGCACGCGCTATACCATCGACACGATGCGCGCGATCAGGCGGCGTTATCCGCGTCGCCGATTCGTGTGGCTGATGGGCTCCGACAACCTTGCCCAGTTCCACCTCTGGAAAGACTGGCGCCAGATCGCGCGAGAAATGCCCATTGCCGTGATCGCGCGCCCGGGGTATGAGGACGATGCTATTGCGAGCCCCGCAATGGCCTGGCTGCGGAATTACCGGTTGTCTGCAGGCCGCTTACGCAACCGGGGCGAATGGAGCGCACCTGCGCTGATAGAACTGCGTTTCGATCCCGATCCGCGTTCGGCCACACAGATACGCCGGGCGGATCCCGATTGGGCAGACGGCATGGCCGGTCCTGCTCCACGGGATGAAGTGACGCATTCCCTGATAGCCAACAGCATGACGGAGGCGGCAGCGTGAAGCGGCCAACGCCTCCAGCCGCCCTTTACGCCGCCATTTTACATCCCATATCAGGAGCATGACCTTTCGCGATGACCACTGCCAATTCAGGAACGCCAGCGCGTTCCGCCAATCACGTCACCAGCGAAGCATCAGCCACAATCTTGTCCATGTCTGACACCGAAACCGCCATTCACGCCGAACCCGGCTCGCTCCACGCGATGATCCTCGAACAGCTCGATGATGATCAGGCGCAGGAGATCGTCTCGATTCCGCTGAGCGGCAAGAGCTCCATCGCCGATCACATGGTCGTCGCCTCAGGCCGCTCGACGCGCCAGGTTGCCGCCATGGCAAACAAGCTGGCCGAAAAGCTGAAACATGCTGGAGAGCCGAGCCCGCGTATCGAAGGCTTGCCGGCCGCCGATTGGGTGTTGATCGATGCAGGCGATGTCGTCGTGCACCTGTTCCGCCCGGAAGTGCGCAGCTTCTACAATCTGGAACGGATGTGGGGCTTTGGCGAGGATGGCGAAACGCGGCAGATGGGCAGCGCCTGACCGGCCTCTCGCTTCCGCCTTGGTGCGGGCGCACCCTGTAATTCCCGTTTCTTTGGCCCTAATCGTTTGGCCTTGCGGTGCGCCGTTAGCGGAACGATAGAGTCCGCCTCATGCAACTGCACATTATCGCCCGCGGCAAGATAGCCCGCTCACCGGAAGAGGATCTGGTGGAGCGTTATGCCAAGCGCATCCAGTGGCCGCTCAAGATTACCGAACTGCCGGAAACCGGCGGACGCATCCCCGATCCGCAGACCCCTTTCAGGACCGTGCTGCTAGACGAGCGCGGGAAGAACCTGGGATCCGAAGACTTTGCCAGGATACTGGAACGCTGGCGCGACGACGGCATGCGCGAATGCCGCTTCGTGATCGGCGCTGCCGACGGTCATTCCAGGGCCGAGAGAGACGAGGCCGACCTGCTGATTTCCTTCGGCAAGGCAACCTGGCCGCACCTTCTGGCCCGCGCCATGCTGGCAGAGCAGCTTTTCCGCGCCACCAGCATCCTTGCAGGCCATCCCTATCATCGGGCAGGGTAGCTGCCGATGCATCGCATTCTCCTTCTTGCCGGATCGCTGGCCTTCTGCGCCGCTGCAGCCGTCGCCCAGCGCGCGCCTGTAACGGACAGTCCGCAGGCCATGCGCGAGGTGTTGGCAGAGGCACTGGCGGAGCGCGAGAATGCCGAGGCACGCAGCCAGCGTTTCGAGCAGGCCGCGCAGGATGCGCAGGACGCCGCGGATCGCGCCGCAGCGCAGGCCGCTGCACTGGCGGCACGCATCCAGCAGGCCGAATCCGGCATAGCCGCCGCACGTGCCCGCATCGCCATGATCGATAGCGAACAGGGCGCCTTGCGAGAGGAACTGGGCCGGGAGCAGCAGCCGGTCGTGGAACTTACCGCCGCGCTACAGCAATTTTCCCGCCGCCCGCTTGCGCTCTCGATATTGCGTCCCGGCTCCGTCAAGGAAGTCGTCTATCTGCGCGCGATGTTGCATGACACCGTGCCGCAGGTGCGGCAGGGGACCGCCGGATTACGCTCCCGCATCGCGCGATCTCGTGAATTGCGCCGCGAGGCGCTGGCCGCGGCTGAGGTGCTGGAAGCCGAGGAAACGACGCTTGCCACCCGGCGCGAGGAACTCGCCAATATCGAGACCCGTCAACGCCTCGCCGCGCGCGCCGCTGGCGGATCGGCCAGCCGCGAATCGGAACGCGCGCTGGCGCTGGCAGAAGAGGTGCGCGATCTCGATGGCCTTGTCACCGAACTGGATCGCGCCGCGCAGTTGCGGCAGCGACTCGCAGCCTTGCCAGGCCCGCAGCCACGGCCCGCACAGCCCGAACAGTCTCGCGTAAGCGAAAGGGCGGACACGAGCGCACCGCAGGCGAACATGCTGGCACCCGATCCCTATATCCTGCCGGTCTCTGGCCGCACGGTCCTGGGATATGGCGCGCCGCAGGATGCGGGCGTCAGCCGCGGGGTCACGTTTGCCCCCATTGCCGGGGCGCAGGTGGTGGCCCCCGCCAGCGGACGCATCGCCTTTGCCGGGCCATATCGCGGCTACGGCAATATCGTGATTATCGAGCATGGCGGAGGGTGGACCAGCCTTGTCACCGGCCTTTCGCGCACCGCGGTAAGCGTGGGGGACGGCGTGGGCAGCGGATCACCGCTGGGCAAGGCAGACCCCGCACAGCCGCGCGTGACGCTGGAACTGCGCCGTAATGGGGAACCGGTGAATCCGCTGCTCTACGTGGAATAAACTTCTGTCAGGGGCTGCGCGGCCCTTTTTATTCCCGCTTCGTTCCTCATCTGGTGTTAAGCCCCGCCATGCGATAAATGCCGGCATTGGGACACCTCCTTGCTGAGGACACAGAATATATGAAGTTTGCTTCCGCCATCCGCGCCGCCGCCCTTTGCACGGCTGTTGCGCTTGTGCCTGCCACCACTGCCGCCATCGCGCAGGTAGAGGGGCGTGCCTCGCCTGAATTTGCAAAGCTGTTCGCCACCTACCAGCGGATCAAGGCCAGCTATGTGGAGCCGGTGGAGGACGAGGTGCTGATTCGCGGCGCGATCGACGGCATGCTCGCTTCGCTCGACCCGCATTCCGCCTATCTCGATGGCACTGCGCTGGAACGGCTGACCACAATGATGGATGGCAATTACCAGGGTCTGGGCATTTCGGTACAGATGGATGACGGCGCGGTGAAGGTGATCTCGCCCTTCCGTGGCAGCCCCGCGGAATCGTCCGGCATCAAGTCCGGCGACTATATCACCCACATCAACGGCCAGCTGATCTACGGCCTCGAACTGAACGACGCGGTGGAGCAGATGCGCGGCCCCGCGGGCACCGATATCGAGGTTACCATCTTCCGGCCCGGACGCCCGGAAAGTTTTGACGTCGTCGTGACGCGCGGCGTGATCGAGCTGGAGCCGGTGACCTGGGAACTGCTGGACGGCAATATCGGCCACATCAGCGTCAACGAGTTTTCCGCCGACGTCGGCTCCGACGTGCGCCGCGGCCTGCGCGAGTTGCAGGACGAAGCCACAGGCCGCCTTGGCGGACTGGTGCTGGACCTGCGCCGCAATCCCGGCGGCTCATTGGACGAGGCCGTGGCCCTTTCCGACCTGTTCCTGTCCGAAGGGCAGATCGTGTCCCAGCGCGGCCGTTCGCGCCGCGAAACGATCTATTACGATGCCGAAACCGTCTATCGCGGCGATGCCGCGTCGGGCCTGCCGATCATCGTGCTGATCGACGAGGGCTCGGCCTCCGCCAGCGAGATCGTGGCGGGTGCCCTTCAGGACCATCGCCGTGCGCTGGTTATGGGTGAACGCAGCTTCGGCAAGGGCAGCGTGCAGACGTTGCTGCCGCTCAGCCGCGATGCGGCACTGAAGCTTACGACGGCGCGCTACTACACGCCGTCGGGCCGCAGCGTGCAGGAAGGCGGGATCGAACCCGATATCCGCGTGCCGCAGCTTTCCGATCCCGATGCAGAGCGCCGCCAGCGCCTTGCGCTTCGCGAAAGCGATCTGCGCGGGCACCTGGTGGGCGAACTGGGCGTGCAGGACGAGAACCTGGAGCGGGACCGTCTCGACGACCCGCGCTTCCAGCTTACGGCGGCCGAACTAGAAGAGCAGGGGATCGAGGATTTCCAGCTCGACTACGCAGCGCGCACCCTGCGCCGCACATCGGGCGTGAACGTGGCGCTGCGTAACTGATGCTTTGCTGCCGCATGCGCCGGCGCTCTTGCGATCCGGCGGCTGCAGCACGATAAGAGCGGCATGATCACAGCGCTTTCCCCGTCTGACAAGCTGGCCCAGCGGCTGGCGCTGGCAGTGCCGGCCCTGCTTCTGGCCGGTGCCTATATTTCCGAATACGGGTTTGGCCTGCACCCTTGCGAGATGTGCTGGTGGCAGCGCTATCCGCATTTTGCTGCGGTGGCGCTTGCCCTCGTTTCCACGGTCGCCCCGCCGAGACGGGCCTGGGTCGCACTGGCCGGGCTGGCCATCGCCGTCTCCGGCCTGATCGGCGCCTATCACGCCGGGGTGGAATATGGCTGGTGGGAAAGCCCGCTGGGATGCACTGGCGGCGATCCGTTCTCCCTGGAATTCGTGCGCTGTGACGAGGCGGCCTGGACATTCGCCAGCATTTCGCTGGCCGGGTTCAACGCGCTCCTTTCCATCGGCAGCGCAGTCGCCATATGGGTATTGCTGATGGCCAAGGAGAAGCAGGTATGACCGACGCCCCCAAGAAGGACCGCTCCGAGATGATCCGTGTCGATCAGGCCGGAGAGTTCGGCGCGACGCGGATCTATGCCGGGCAACTGGCCGTAATGGGCGATCGCGGACCGCATTCCGCCGAAATTCGCGGCATGGCAGAGCAGGAGGCGGGCCACCGCGCGGAATTCGATGCCCTGCTGGCCAAGCGCGGCGTGCGCCCAACGGCCCTGCAGCCATTCTGGGATGTTGCCGGATACGCATTGGGCGTTGGCACGGCGCTGATCGGACCGGAAGCCGCGATGGCGTGCACCGCCGCCGTCGAGACCGAGATCGACGAGCATTATTCGCGCCAGCTGGAAGAGCTGGAAGCCGATGGCGACGATCCCGAACTCGCAGACATGATCCACCGTTTCCGAGAGGACGAGCGCGAACATCGCGATGCCGCCATGGCCGCAGGTGCCGAACGCGCGCCTGCCTATCCGCTGCTGTCTGCCGCCATTCGCCTGGGTTGCCGCGCGGCGATCCGCATCTCCGAAAAGGTCTGACCACCACTTTCGGGAAACCCGTGCCGCTTCATCATGCGTTCAACAGGTGAAGCGCCAAATGCGCACCATACAGTTTTCGAGGATAGACCATGACCCGCCTGCTAGCTCTCACCGCCGCATCCGCCCTTGCCATGGGATTGGCCGCCACGCCGGCTGCTGCCCAGGACGATGGCGGCGACAAGGTGAACCAGGTCATTATCTTCGGTGATGACGCGTGCCCCGAAAGCTCCGGCGACACCATTACCGTTTGCGCGCGGCTGGACGAGAGCGAACGTTATCGCATCCCGCCCAACCTGCGCACCAGCAACTCGCCCCAGAACGAAAGCTGGACCCAGCGCGCGCTTGCGCTGGAAGCGGTTGGCGATTTCGGGCCGCTCAGCTGTACGCCGGTGGGCGCGGGCGGCGATCTTGGCTGCACGATGGAAATGATCGAAGCAGCTTATGCAGAACGCGCCAACTCCAGCGATCTGCGCTTTGCCGAACTGATCGAGGAAGAGCGCGCCGAGCGCCTCGCCACGATCGATGCGGAAGCGGCGGCCACGCAGGCGCGTGTCGAGGAACTGGAAGACGCCGAATTGCAGCGGCGCCGTGAAGCGCAGAGTCAGCCCATTCCGGGCGAGGAAGTGGACCCGTCAGCGCCGCCTGCGACCGTTGTCGATCCCGACCGCGTGCCGCCGCGCGACCTGCCGCCGCCCCGTTTCGACGATGACGAAGAGCAGGTGCCGCTGGATGCTGCACCCCCGGCGCAGGAACCCGGCAGCTGACAGGCCCTTCGCTGGCTTTCGATCAGGTCAGCGCGATATCGGGCGCATCTTCCTGTTTCATGCCGACGACGTGATAGCCTGCGTCCACGTGATGGGTCTCTCCCGTCACGCCGGATGAAAGATCCGAACAGAGATACAGGCCAGCGCCGCCCACGTCCTCGATAGTGACATTGCGGCGCAGCGGCGCGTTCAACTCGTTCCATTTGAGGATGTAGCGGAAATCGCCAATACCGCTGGCAGCCAGCGTCTTGATCGGGCCTGCGCTGATGGCATTCACGCGGATGCCTTCCGGCCCCAGATCGTTGGCCAGATATTGCACGCTGGTTTCCAGCGCGGCCTTGGCAACGCCCATCACGTTGTAATGCGGCACCACTTTTTCCGCGCCGTAATAGGTGAGGGTGACGATAGAGCCGCCTTCACGCATCAGCGGGCGCGCGCGCTTTGCCGCTGCCACCAGCGAATAGGCAGAAATGTTCATCGTCATCAGGAAATTGTCGAGACTGGTGTCGACATATTTGCCGCGAAGCTCGCTCTTGTCGGAAAAGCCGATGGCGTGGACCAGGAAATCCATCTTCCCCCACTTCGCCTCGATCTCGGCAAAGGCCGTATCCATCGCGTCCATGTCGGAAACGTCGCATTCTATCAGGAAATCGCTGCCAACCTGCTCCGCCAGCGGGCCGACGCGCTTCTTCAGCGCCTCGCCCTGGTAGGAAAAGGCCATTTCCGCACCCTGCTCGTGCAGCTTCTTGGCAATGCCCCAGGCCAGCGACTTGTCGTTCGCGAGCCCCATGATCAGGCCCTTCTTGCCTGCCATCAATCCACTCATCGGGTGGTTTCCTCCATATTCTGTACGTCCCCGCGATTTTCGGGGTCAGCCAACCTCTTGCGCTCGGCCTCTTCCTCCGGCGTTTCGGCGAGGGCGGCGTTCAGTTCGACGCCTGCCACCATCCCTAAGCCTACCAGCCAGAAAAAGAAAAGCGCGATCATCACCCCGGCCAGCGAGCCATAGGTAAGGTTGTACGAAAACACGCTGCGCAGCACCGGCGGCAGGGCTATGGTGACGGCAATCCACCAGCCGGTCACGAACAGCGCGCCCGGCCATTTGGGATAGCGCCGATGCCGGTATTTCGCCGGCGTCAGCGCGTAGAACAGCATGTAGATCGATCCGAACAGACCGATGGCAGGCACGATTCGAGACCATGCAAGCTGGCCCAGCGCCTGCGTAAGCTCTGGAAAATAGGCCGAAATCACTTCCTGTGCTGCCCCGATCATCACCTGTGCCAACAGCGATGTCATCAGCATCAGCACAGCCGCGATGATGATGCCGGTGGAGAACAGCCGGTATTTCCAGAAGGCATGGGTCGCCTTCGTCCCGTATGCCCGGCGCAGGATGTCGCGTATGGTTTCGACGAGGCTGCCCACCGTCCACAGGCCGAACAACCCGCCCACCCACAGCAGCCAGCCGCTGCGCGCTTCCACCACGTTGCGCGCCACGGGGCCGATAACCTCGCCCACGACGGGCGGCAGCGCGGTGAGGATGGCGTTGATGGTGGCGGCGCGCTCCCCCTCCTCTCCGATGGCGGAGAAGATCGCGGCGGCCGTGATGAAAAACGGAAAGATCGCCAGCACGGACATGTAGGCAAGGTTGCCAGCGTGGATCAGGCCGTCGTTGAAACAGCCCATCGCCACCCGCTTGGTGACTTCCCACGCCCTGTCATGGATGTGAAGTGCGCCGCGCCAGCCAGACAGTTTCCCGCCTTTTTGCGGTACGTCACCTGTAGTCAGCGCCTGCTTGCGCCGCGCTTCCGGCGAATAGTCGCGCCGCTGCGGACCTGGTTCAAGATCCTCTTCGGTGATGCCAGGTGGAGCCATCTGCGGCAATGTCTAGCACTATCGGGAGCGGTGTCGAGCATCGCGCGCTTCGGTGCGCGGTGTCAAAGGCCCATGCGCCCGCGCGGGTTGCCGCTGTCGCTCCAGCCTTTCAGCTTTGCGGAAAGGACAGACACGTCATCGGGAAGCTGGATTTCCAGCGTCACCAACTGGTCTCCCCGTGCGCCGCCCTTTTTGCCGAAGCCTTTTCCCTTCAATCGCAGCACCTTGCCGGAGCTGGAGCCCGCTCCCACGGTAAGCATCACGGGGCCATCCACGGTCGGCACTTTCACTTTCGCGCCATTCACCGCTTCGTCCAGGGTGATCGGAAGATCCACCCGCACGTCGTCTCCATCGCGGTAGAAGAAGGGGTGCGACTGCACGTCCACCACCACGATGCCATCGCCATTGCCGCCGGGGCCTTTCTGGCCCTTGCCCTTCAGCCGCATGGTGGTGCCGTCTTCCACGTGTTCGGGCAAGGAAAGGTCGATCGTCTTGCCATCGGCCAGCGTGATGCGCTGCTTGGCGCGGGTGGCGGCTTCCACGAACGGCACGGCCAGCTTGTAGCGGATATCCGCTCCCTTTGTCGGCGGTGGGGGAGGGGGGCGGCGAAAGCCGCCGCCCTGCGGGCCGCCCATGCCGGCGCTGCTGCGCCCGCCACTGCGCTGCGCACCGCGACCGAACAGGCCTTCGAACAGATCGCCCAGATCCATTTCCTCGGCCCCGTTGAACCCTTGGTAATCGCGCGAGGAATAGCTGCCGCCCGCGCTGCCGGGGCGTCCGCCGCCAAAGCCGCCATGCCCGCCGCCACCCATGCCGAACGGGCTGGTGGGATTGCCATCGCCATCGATTTCGCCGCGATCGAACTGGGCGCGCTTGTCCTTGTCGGACAGCAGATCGTAAGCCTGCGTGACCTTGCCGAACTTGTCCGCGGCCTGCGGATTGTCCTTGTTGCGATCGGGATGCAGTTCCTTGGCGAGCTTGCGATAGGCGGACTTGATGTCCTTCTCGCTCGCGGAACGGCTTATACCGAGTGTGGAATAGGGATCAGCCATGGTGTGTTAGCTAGGTAAAGCAATGATATTTGGCAAGCTGGGCCTTTCATATGGCTCGAAGCGGGATTACTCCCTCGAACCATGAATGATACCGCGAATGCCATTCCGCAAGGTGATCCTTTCGCATTGTTCGACGATTGGTTTGCCGAAGCGAAGGAAAGCGAGCCCAACGATCCCAATGCGATGGCGCTGGCCACGGCAACGCCGGACGCCGCGCCTTCGGTGCGCATGGTGCTGCTGAAGGGGCACGACGATCGCGGTTTCGTGTTCTACACCAATGCGCAGAGCCGCAAGGGCGGGGAAATCCTCGCCAATCCGCAGGCCGCGCTGCTGTTTCACTGGAAAAGCCTGCGCCGGCAGATCCGCATCGAGGGCCCGCTGGAAGAGGTGAGCAAGGACGAGGCCGATGCCTATTTCCACTCACGCCCATTCGTCAGCCAGGTGGGATCCGCCGCCAGCAACCAGTCGGCCCCGCTCGATGACCGCGCGATCTACGATGCCCGCGTGAACGAGCTGCGGACCGCTTACGAGGAAGCAGGCGAAGTGCCGCGCCCGCCGCACTGGACGGGTTTCCGCCTCTCTCCCATGGCTATCGAGTTCTGGCTGGATCGGCCCAATCGCCTGCACGAACGGCGCAAGTTCGTGCGCGACATCAAGGGCGGCTGGGCCAGCACGCTGCTTTATCCATGAGCGAGACGCGCGCATCCCTTACGCGCAGCGCCGCGCTTGCATCCATGTGCACGGCGCTGTTCCTGGGCGCGCTGAAGCTGTGGGCCGTGTGGCAGACCAGTTCCACCGCCATGCTGGGCAGCCTTGCCGATACGGCGCTGGATTTCGTGGCGAGCATGGCCACGCTGGTGGGCGTGTGGGTTGCGGCGCAGCCCGCCGACGAGGATCACCGCTTTGGCCACGGCAAGGCCGAATCGGTCGCCGCCATGTTCCAGATCATCCTGATCGTTCTCTCGGCCAGCGCCATCGCCTTTCGCGCGGTGCTGCGGCTGGTGGAAGGCGGGCAGACGCAGGCGGCGGACCAGGGGATCATCGTCTCGCTGATCGCAATTGCCGCCACATTCGCGCTGATCGCCTGGCAGCGGCACGTCATAAGGCGCACCGGCTCCGTCGCGATCAAGACAGACAGCGTGCATTACCAGTCGGACCTGTTGCTGAACGTGGCCGTGATCGCGGCGCTGGTGCTGGATCAGTATCTCGGCTTTTCCCGCGCCGATCCATTGTTCGGCCTGGGCATCGCGGCATGGCTGCTATGGAATGCGTGGCAGGCCGCGACAGAGGCGGTGGATCACCTGATGGATCGCGAATGGCCGGAAGAAAAACGCCGCGCCTTCGTGGAGGCGGCGGCCGATCATCCCGAGCTTTCCAACCTTCACGATCTGCGCACCCGCACCAGCGGATATCACCATTTCGCGCAGTTCCACGTGGATCTGCCGGGCAATATGAGCGTTGCGAAGGCGCATGACATTATCGACAAGGTGGAGGAGGATCTCTGCGCTCGCTTCCCGGGGCTGGAATTGCTGATCCATATCGATCCGGTGGGCCACGTGGACGAGCCGGGCAATCCTCTCGCCGAGACCAACGAATTCGCCCAGCTCAAGGATACCGAATGACCCGCAAGTCCATCCCCTACTGGCATATCGATGCCTTCGCGTCGAAACCGTTCTCCGGCAACCAGGCGGCCGTCGTCATCGTGAAGAAATGGCCGGACGATGCCACGATGGCAGCCATCGCGGCGGAAAACATGTTTGCGGAGACCGCCTTTCTTATCGAGACGCGCGAAGGCGATGCCGATTACGCGCTGCGCTGGTTCACGCCCACGGTGGAAGTGGCGCTGTGCGGACACGCTACGCTGGCTTCGGGCCACGCGCTGCTGTCGCGGGAGAATGCTGGCGACGCGGTGACGTTCTCCACCCGCAAGGCCGGCATACTGGAAGTGCGCCGCGCGGCGGAGGGGTACGAACTGGCGCTGCCGGCGATCCCGACCGAGAAGGCGGAGTTTGACGAGGCGGTGGAGCTACTGGGGGCCACCCCGCAGGAAGTCTGGCGCAATCGGGATGGCTACAACATCTTCCTGTTCGAGGATGCGGCCACGATCCGCGGCCTCAATCCCGATCTGCGCGGGTTGGCAAAGCTGGGGGAAGACCAGTTCATCTGCACCGCGCCCGGCAAGGATACCGACGTGATCAGCCGGAATTTCGTGCCCGGCGGCGGGGTGGACGAGGATCCCTTTACAGGTTCCGCCCATGCCGTGCTCACCCCGTTCTGGACAAAGCGGCTGGGGCGTGAAAGCTTTACTGCATACCAGGCATCGCAGCGGGGCGGCCACGCCACCTGCCGCCTTGTGAAGGAGCCTGAAGGCGATCGCGCCGTGCTGAGCGGCGATTGCGTGACCGTGGTGGAGGGGCGGTTCTATCCGGCAGGATAGAGCGTCACGATATCTTCCAGTTCCTCCACCAGCCGGTCGCGCTGCTCGCCATCGGTATCGCCGATGCGCACGATCGTCAGGCGGCGGCGCGGGGCGACGATGATGTATTGCCCGCGATGGCCGATAGCAGCGAAGATATCCTCGCCATGCGATCCGCCGAAAAGGTTTTCCCGCTGTGTGCCGGAATCCTTGTTCAGCCATAGCTGGCCGCCGTAATCGGGGGCGGCGGGACTGGATCGGCGCATGAACTCGATCCACCCGCGCGGCACGATCTGCGTTCCGCCGACGGAACCGTAATTGCGCAGGAATTCTCCGAACCGCGCCCAGTCGCGCGCCGTCGCCCAGAAATGGCTGGCACCCGCCAGCGTGCCCTTCGCATCGAATTCACCGTGCAGCGATGTCATGCCGACGGGGTCCGCCAGCCGCGCATCCAGGAATTCGCGCATCGCTTCGCGCCGCTGGGCCGGGGAGGCGTCCGGCGCGATCGCATCGGTGGCGATGTCGGACAATATGGCGGTGGTGGCGCTGGAATAGGCAAAGGTGTTGCCCGGTTCCTGCTCCAGCGATTGCGCCTCTGCCCAGCCGGCCGTGTCGTCGCGTCCGTCAAGGAACAGCATACGCACCTCGTCAGAAGTGTAGGCGGGCTGGCCCCCTTCCTTGTGCCTGAGGCCAGAGCGCATCTGCATGAGGTGGCGCAGGGTGATGCCGCTGCGCGGATCGCCGGGCCGCTGCCATTGTGGCACGGGCGCGGGGTTATCCAGCGCCAGCTTCCCCTCTGCGATCATCATACCGATGAGGACGCCGGTGATGCTTTTCGACATGGACCAGCCGGTGAAGCGATCATCCGGCCCGAAGCCTTCACCGAATCGCTGCGCCACCACTTCGCCGCCTTGCAACACCAGCAGCGCCTGCGTTTCGCCAATGTCCTCGGCAGAAAACAGATCGTCCACCGCGCGCGCAAGGCGCTCTCTCGGCACGCCGGGATCTTCCACGACCGCATCCATCGCGCCCTCTGGCAGCGGCGGCGGGGGCGGGGGGCCATCCTGCGAGCACCCGGCCAGCAGGGCGAGCGCAAGCAGACCAGGTTTCAAGAAACGCGGTGTCAGAAGACTTGGCGTGCGGGTGGGCAAGCGGCTAAGGCGATCGGGAAGCGTCATCGGCGCGCCCCCTTTCCTGCAGGACCCGGCAAATGGCAACCGCAAAACAGCCGCGCGACAAGCGCCGCAGCCTATGGCTCAAACTGCTCGCCGTACCGGTGGTGATCGGCGCGGGCGCCGCGTGGTTCTATGGGGAGGCGATTGCCGGATATTCGCAGGCGGGCACGGGTTATGCGGCCAAATATGCGTGTTCGTGCAGTCACATAGGCGGGCGTGACATCGGGCAGTGTTCAGAAGACCTGCTGCCCGGCATGGGCGCAATCTGGCTGAGCGAGGACGAAACCGAAAAAAGCGTCACCGCCACCATCCCGCTGGTGGAAAGCACCACGGCAACCTACCGCGAGGGATATGGCTGCACGCTGGAGAAATGGGAGGGTTAGGCGCCCTCGGCCTTCTCGGTCGCCTCGATCCAGCCGCCACCCACCACGCGCTCGCCAGCGTAGATCACCGCAGCTTGTCCGGGTGCCACGCCGAATTCGGGAGAAGCGAAGCGGATCGTCACCGTCTGACCTTCGCCCAGCGAGCCTTCCAGCGTGATCGGCACGGGCTGTGCCAGTGAACGCACCTTGGCTGTCAGCGGCACATCCGGCAGCGGGCCGATCCGGTTGGTCTCGATCACCTCAGCGGCCGCTACGGCCAGCATGCGCTTCGGCCCCACCTGCACCGTCGCTTCCTGCGCATCGAGGCCCACGACATAAAGCGGCTCGGGCTGTCCGCCGATGTCGAGGCCGCGGCGCTGGCCCACGGTGTAGTGGATGATGCCGGGATGCTGGCCCAGCACGTCGCCGGTCTCGGCATGAACGATATCGCCCGCGCGCCCGCCCTCGGGTCGCATCGATTTCACGATTTTCGCGTAATCGCCGTCGGGCACGAAGCAGATATCCTGGCTGTCAGGCTTGTTCGCCACGCGCAGGCCGAATTCCTCGGCAATGGCGCGCACCTCGCTCTTCGGCAGGCCGCCCAGCGGGAAGCGCAGGAAATCCAGCTGCTTTTCGGTCGTGGCGTAGAGGAAATACGACTGGTCGCGCGAGGGATCCAGCGCGCGGTGCAGCTCAGCCCCGGCTTCACCTTCCACGCGGCGCACGTAATGGCCGGTGGCAAGGCAATCCGCGCCCAGTTCCCTTGCCATGCGCAACAGATCGGTGAATTTCGGGCCCATGTTGCAGCGGATGCAGGGGATGGGCGTGCGGCCCGCCAGATATTCATCGGCAAAGGTTTCCACCACGTCTTCGCGAAAGGCGCTTTCGTGATCGAACACGTAATGGGCGATGCCCAGCCTGTCTGCCACCATGCGCGCATCGTTGATATCGTCGCCCGCGCAGCACGCGCCCTTGCGCCCCGTGGCGGCACCATAATCGTAAAGCTGCAGGGTGATGCCCATCACTTCCGCTCCGCTGCGCGCGGCCAGCGCGGCGACGACGGATGAATCGACACCGCCCGACATCGCCACCACGATCCGGCATTCGGATGCAGGGCGGGGCAGGTCGAAAAGCTGCTCGGCATTAACCGAGATGGGAAGATCGGCGATGGTGGACATGATGGCCCCGCGCATACACGACACCGCGCGCCGTTCAAAACCCGGAATTCCTGTCCGAACTTTCGGTTAAAGCGTGCTTTACCTGTTCTTGACGGTTGCTCGCTATTCCCGATGACCATGTTCGAAGGGAAATACATCCAGGCGTCCGACTCGCGAGATTCCGCTGAAGCGGGAGCGACGGAGAAAACGCTGTGCGAGTTGCACTGGTCGGATCTCGTGGCGCGGCTGACGGCGGCGCGCGAGCTGCGTGCCGAGCTTGTCGTGTCCAACGAAAAGACGCTCGCCAGCTTCGATGCGGAATCGGCGCGCCACCTCGCCTCGCATCACGATTGCCAGCTTCATGGTGATTACCAACCTGATGTTAACCCTGATGATTTAGCCAATGGCAAAGGCCACACGCCAGAATGTGGGGAACGCACTGACCGCGACCCATCGGCCACCCGAGGAAACACATGATCGAGAACCAGAAAATCCGACCGGCGCAGGTCATTGGCCCCCTCGGAGAGCCGCTGACCATCGACGATCTTCCGTCGCCGAAGACGAAGCGCTGGGTCGTGCGTCGCAAGGCCGAAGTAGTGGCCGCGGTGAACGGCGGGCTGCTGACAATCGACGAGGTTCTGGAACGCTACAATCTCACGCTGGAAGAATTTGCCGGCTGGCAGCGCGCGGTCGATCGATCCGGGATGCAGGGCCTTCGCGTCACGCGCATCCAGCACTATCGCGACCTTTACGAGCGGCAGCTGAAGTACTGATCGACGCCTGTCGAGGGCGTTGGCGCAATCCATCGTTGAAATAGCCCGGAACGTCGATGCGATAGCGGCGTTTCCTTTCCTGCAACCTCCGCAACGGGGGAATTCGCAGGAGGACAGAATATGGGTTGGATTATTGCAATTATCGTAGGCGGCATTGCCGGCTGGCTGGCCAGCATGGTGATGAACCGCAATGCTTCGATGGGTATCTTCTGGAATATCGTGGTCGGCTGCATCGGCTCGGTCATCGGCAATCTTATCGCCGGTCCGCTGCTTGGCGTCAGCGGCAGCGTCCAGGAATTCTCGCTTACCGGCCTGATCATCGCAATCGTCGGCGCCGTCGTGCTGCTGGCCATCGTGAACCTGATCCAGCGTGGGCGCGTGCGCTAACGCGCCAAAACGACAAATTAATACAAATTACGCCAGAGGGGCGGAAGGCTAGGCTTTCCGCCCCTTTTGCAATTTCTGGCAAAACGTTTCATCGGCGACTATCGGACCTTGGCAGAAGGCTGCATTGCGCACTGCACCAACAAGGGTCTATGGCGCGCGTGCACGGCCAATGGGGCCGGTTGCGCCGTATTATGCGGTTCCGGTAAATACGATGCGCGAGCATAAAGAGGCATGGTGCCGATGAATTACGAAACCCGAGTCGATACCAGCGACACCGAAGATCGTGTCGTTCTGGATGAAGAAAGCGCAGACGAGAACAAGCGTCAGCGTCGCAAGCGCATGTGGATCGTGCTGGCCATCGTGGTTGCCGGCGCGCTGATTGCCGCGTTTCTTCTGTCCGGCGGCGAGGAAGAAGTGGCCTTTGCGCCCGAGCAGGGCGATACCGCACCGGCCGTTACCGTCCTCGCACCGGGCGCAGGCACCTTGCAGAGCAGCATCAACGCCACCGGCACGCTGGCCGCGCGCCGTTCCGTGCCTGTGGGCTCCGTTGGCGAGGGTGGCCGCGTGGTTTCCGTGAATGTCGACGCCGGTGACTGGGTGGGCGCAGGACAGGTTCTGGCGGTTATCGATCGCAGCGTACAGCGCCAGCAGGAAAGCGCGCAGGCCGCGCAGATCGAAGTCGCGCAGGCCGATGCCGATCTGGCGCAGTCCAATCTCGATCGCGCCCTGCAACTGGTGGAGCGCGGCTTCATCAGCCAGGCGGACATCGATCGCCTTACCGCGACGCGCGATGCCGCCGTGGCCCGCGTACAGGTTGCGCGCGCACAGTTGGGAGAGCGCCGCGCACGCAACGCGCAGCTCAACATCATTGCTCCTGCAGCCGGACTGGTGCTGGAGCGTAGCGTGGAAGTGGGGCAGGTCGTCGGGCCGGGTTCCGGCGCATTGTTCACGCTTGCCCGCGGCGGCGAGATGGAATTGCTCGCCCGCATTGGCGAGGCGGAGCTTGACGCCGTCAGCGTCGGCGCCACCGGCATCGTGACACCCGTGGGCGGCGATCAGCAGTTCACCTGTACCGTCTGGCAGAAATCCCCCGTGATCGAGGAACAGACGCGGCAGGGCACCGCGCGCTGCGCGCTGTCATACGATCCGGCCCTGCGGCCCGGTGGCTTTGCCAGCATCGAACTGGCGAGCGAGACAGTCGTGGCTCCGCGCCTGCCCGAAAGCGCGATCCTTTCCGATGAAGATGGCAGCTATGTCTATATCGTCGATGCAGACAACACGGTGGTTCGTCGCCCCGTGGAAATCGGCACGATCAGCGATGCAGGCATCACCATCGATAGCGGCCTTTCCGGCGAGGAGCGGGTTGTCCTGCGTGCCGGTGGCTTCCTGACCGAAGGCGATCTGGTTCGCCCGGTAACCGAATAGGCACGCAAGGCCAGTTAAATGAACCTCAACCAGATATCCGCCTGGTCGATCCGCAACCCGATCGTTCCCATCCTTGCCTTCATCGGCCTGATGATGGCCGGTCTGTTCGCGTTTCAGGACATGGACGTACAGGATCAGCCGGATATCGAATTCCCGGTGGTGATCATCTCTATTTCGCAGCCGGGCGCCGCCCCGCCCGAAGTGGAGAACCAGATCACCCAGCGGGTCGAGGCCGCCGTGCAGACGCTGGACGGGGTGGAAACGATCCGCTCCACCGCGTCCGAAGGAAATTCGCAGACCGTCATCGAATTCGCGCTCGGCACCGACATCGCCGAGGCCACCAACGAGGTGAAGAGCGAGATCGACAACATTCGCGGTGAATTGCCCGACGGCATCCTGGAGCCGCGCGTCTTCAAGCAGCAGACGAGCTCGCAGCCCATCGTGTCCTTCGGCGTATCCGCCGACGACATGACGCTGGAACAGCTCAGCTGGTTCATCGACGACACTGTTACCAAGCAATTGCTGACGGTGGAGGGGCTTGCCGAGGTGCGCCGCAGCGGGGGTGTGGATCGCGAGATCCTCGTCGTGCTGGATCCGGGCCGCATGCAATCGCTGGGCGTCACCGCCAGCCAGGTGAATTCCGCGCTGCGCCAGGCCAATATCAACGCCGCCGGCGGCCAGGCCGAAATTGCCGGATCGCGCCAGTCCGTGCGCGTGCTGGGCAATGCGGCCAGTGCGTACGATCTCTCGCAAACGCAGATCGCACTGGGCGGCGGACGGTCCATCAAGCTGGCCGATATCGCCCGCGTGCAGGATTCGGTCGGCGAGATCCGCACGCTGGCCAAGGTGGACGGCAAGCAGGTCGTCACCTTCTCCATCACCCGCGCCCGCGGCGAAAGCGACGTACGCGTGTACGACGATGCCGTGGAAGTGATGGAAGGCATCCAGGAAGCCAATCCCGGCGTGACCTTCACGCGCCTCTTTACCGAAGTGGATTACACCAAGGACCAGTACGAAAGCTCCATGGCGCTGCTGGTGGAAGGTGCGTTGCTGGCCGTGGTCGTGGTGTTCCTGTTCCTGCGGGACTGGCGCGCCACCATTATTGCCGCGCTCGCCATTCCGCTTTCGGCCATCCCCACCTTCTGGTTCATGGACCTGCTGGGCTTCTCGCTGAACACGCTGTCGCTGCTGGCGCTTGGCCTCGTGGCCGGTGTGCTGGTGGATGACGCCATCGTGGAGATCGAGAATATCGTGCGCCACATGCGCATGGGCAAAAGCGCGTACCAGGCCAGCATCGATGCCGCCGACGAGATCGGCCTGCCGGTGGTGGCCACCACCTTCTGTATCGTCGCGGTATTCCTGCCCGTTGGCCTGATGCCGGGTATTTCCGGCCAATTCTTCAAGAACTTCGGCCTAACCGTGGTGGCATCGGTGCTTATGTCGCTGGCCGTGGCGCGGATGATAACGCCCATGGTGGCAGCGTATTTCCTCAAGGCAAAGGGCGTCGCCTCCCACGGCGAAGGCCCGATGATGGACCGCTATATGCGCGTGCTGCGCTGGTCGCTGGATACGACGGCGTTCACCGCTCTTCGCAACAAGACCGGCAAGGTAGGAACGCGTTGGTTCTATCACCCGCTGGCCTTGATCTCCGGTTATATCTTCCTGCTGGTTATTCTGCCTTTGATCATTGGCGCGATTGGTTCGATCTTTGCTGGCGGTGAGCAGGCCGCGCCTGCCATGGCGGAGCAAGCCGAACAGGCTTCGTTGCTCCCTTCGACGACGCAGCTACTCCTGTTGCTCGTGCCAGCTTATCTGGTTGGCGGTCTCATCAACATGGGTATCGGCCTGGTGGTCGGGCGCGCCAATGGCTTTTCCAGTCACTTTACACAACGTTCCCGCTTCCTTGCCGCGCGCTTCCTCGATCACCGCGTATGGATGATGCTGGTGGGCGTTGCCGCGCTGGGCCTTACGGTGATCATCGCCGGGAGCACGCCGCAGCAGTTCTTCCCCGACAACGACAGTGATTTCAGCCGCGTCTCGATCTCCATGGTGCCTGGCACCACGCTGGAACAGACAGAGGCCGTAGTGGACCGCATTTCCGAGCGATTGAGCCAGGAGCAGGAAGTGGCACTGGCGCTGGGCATCGCGAACGAAGGCTCCGGCCGCATCAGCCTGGTGCTGGCGGATGACCGCGTGCGCACCAGCATGGATTTCGAGCGAGAGCTGACGCCCGTTCTGCAGGATATTCCCGACGCCCGCGTCAATTTCCAGAACAACCAGGGCGGCGGTGGCGGCACGGGCCGAGCGATCTCCATCATGCTGTCCGGCTCCGACCCCGATCTGCTGTTCGATACGGCAGGCACCCTCGTGGAACAGATGGAAAGCGTTCCGGGCGCGGTGGCGCCGCGTATCGATTACGATCTGCAGCGTCCCGAACTGATCGTGGAGCCGCGCGAGGATCTGGCCGCCAGCCTAGGCGTATCCACCGCCGCGCTGAGCCAGGCGATCCGTATCGCCACGCTGGGCGATATCGATCAGAACGCTGCCAAGTTCTCGCTCTCCGATCGCCAGATCCCCATCCGCGTGCGACTGGCCGAATCGGACAGGCGCAACCTCTCCACGATCGAGAACCTGCCTGTGCCCACCTCCACCGGCGGCTCCGTTCCGCTGAGCCGGGTGGCGAACATCTCGCTCGGCATGGGTCCGACCTCCATCGAGCGGTACAACCAGAACCGCCGCGTGTTCGTGGGCGTGGACATCGCCCCCAACGTGGCGCGCGGCGACGTGCTGAGCGCTATCAACGCGCTGCCCATCATGCAGAACCTGCCGACCGGCGTTTCCAACGAGCCCGTCGGCGCGGACGAATGGCAGGGCGAGTTGATCGAAAGCTTCGTGGTTGCGGTGGTGACCGGCCTGCTCCTCGTGTTCGCCGTGCTGGTGTTGCTCTATCGCCGGCTGGTGTCGCCGCTCGTCAACATGGGCTCACTGTTCCTCGCCCCACTTGGCGGCTTCATCGCGCTGGTGGTTGTGGGCCTCGTGAAGAACGGGCAGCCCGATCCCATATCGTTGCCGGTGTTTATCGGCATGCTGATGTTGCTGGGCATCGTGGCCAAGAACTCCATCCTGCTAATCGATTTCGCGATCGAGGAAATGGAAACCGGCAAGGGCAAGCTCGCCGCCATTATCGAGGCCGGGCACAAGCGTGCGCAGCCCATCGTGATGACGACCGTGGCCATGACGGCGGGCATGGTGCCCACTGCGCTCTCCCTTACGGGTGACAGTGCGTGGCGCGCACCCATGGGCACGGTGGTGATCGGCGGTCTGCTGCTTTCTACCCTGCTGACGCTGCTGATCGTTCCTGCAGGCTTCAGCCTGGCAGATGGCCTGGAAAAGAAGCTTGGTCCGTGGCTGCGCGAGAAGCTGCTGACATACAAGCCTGGCGACGAGAACTCTTCCAACGAGGAGGCCCAGCCTGCCGAATAGGGGCGGCCTGACGGCGCAGGGCGGCGCTGCCCTGCCGCCCGATCGCGCGCGCCGCATGCGGATCACCGCAACGCTGCTGCTGGTGGCGATGGCGGGGCTGTTCCTCATCGCCCACAACATGCTTACGGTTCACCCGGCGTGGGGCTACGTCCACGCCTTTGCCGAGGCAGCGATGGTGGGCGGGCTGGCAGACTGGTTCGCGGTGACGGCGCTGTTCCGCCATCCGCTGGGTATTCCCATCCCGCACACAGCGATCATCCCTGAAAACAAGGATCGCATCGCCGATACAATGGCGCAGTTCCTGCGCTCCAACTTCCTGACGCCCGTAGTGGTGGCCCGCCGTATGCGGGATATGAACGTGGCCAGGGCCGCGGGTGATTTCCTGGTGAAGCGCGGCGATACAGCGGAAGGCCGCCTTCGCGCAGGCGCCTCGGGCCTGTTCATCGAATTGCTGGAATCGCTCGATCCCGACAGGCTTGGCCTGCAGGTCAAGGCCGGGCTGGCGCGGCAGGCGGAGAAGCTGGAAGTTGCCCCGCTGCTGGGCAAGATGCTGGATGCCGCCATTGCCGACAACCGGCACCGCCCGCTGATGGATTCCATGATCCGCTGGGCCGGGCTGACGCTGGAAGATAACGAGGAAATGGTCCGCACGATGGTGCAGGATCGCGCCAATTCCATCATTCGCTGGGCAGGGCTGGACGGGCGGCTGGCCAATTCCGTGCTGGATGGCCTATATCGCCTGCTGGCCGAGATCCTCGTCGATCCCGATCATCCGCTGCGCTCCAAGGTGCAGGAGGGGCTGGAAAAGTTGGCCCACGACCTGCAGCACGATCCCGAAACTCGCGCCAAGGTGGAGCGGATGAAGAACGAGATGCTCGCCAATCCCGCCGTATCGGATTGGTGGATGGGCGTGTGGGAGCGGCTGCGCCACTCGCTGATCGAATCCATCCGCAATCCCGACAAGGCGATGGACGGTAGCGTGGGCCATTCGCTGGCCGAGCTGGGCAAGACATTGCAGCAGGATGCGGGCCTGCAGCTACAGATAAACCGCTTCGCCCGCCGAACGCTGGTGGGCGTGGTGAACCGCTATGGCGACCAGATCGTGGGGCTGGTGTCGCACACGGTGAAGAGCTGGGATGCCAGCACGGTTACCGGCCGTATCGAAAGCGCCGTGGGGCGCGATCTGCAGTTCATCCGCATCAACGGTACGCTGGTGGGGGGACTGGTGGGCGGGACCATCCACCTCCTGACGACGGTGTTCTAGTCGCGCGCGGGATAATTCCTGCCATCTGCGCCGGGCCAACTCTCCAACGGTCGCGGCTGGAAAATGATGCGGGTGCTCCAGAAATCGGTCTTCGGCTGACCGTCGCGGCCGACAGCCGGTCGGAACTTCCCATGTTCGCGAATGATGTCGCACACCGCATCGCGCAGGGCCCGCGGCGTCAGCCCGTCACCCGCATGGCAATGCGCAAGCTCGCCTCCATCGTCAATCACCACGCGTATATGCAGAATTCCATCCACCGTCCTGCGCACGTCGCGCATCATATTCCCATATTCTCGCGATATGGGTTGGGCCAACGCCGCGCTATTCGTGATCGTTGCACGGCTTCTCAGCTGGTTTTGCTCCGCTGCATCCACGCCCAGTTGCGCGAGTTGCTCGATCCCGCAATCCTCCAGCGCCTGAAGCGCTTGGTCTATCGGCCCCGTGCGCAGAACGACTGCCTGATCGTCACGATCCTGCGCCACGAAATATCGTGTTTCCGGAGTGAAGCTTTCCTCGCGCACGTAGTGATCTGGCGCCATCGTGAACACGGGCCCTGCAAAGAACACGCCCTCACGCTCACCTGCAGAAGCCGATCCCGCGCGCCTGAAATCGGCGAGGCCCGTACCAGGGACGAAGCCGGCCTGCAGTCCATCTTCCGGATCGAAGTCACCACCGATCAGCGCGTATTCTATGGGGTATCCCGCCTGCAGCCGTTTCATCGAGAAGGTGACGTGATCATCTTCCAGATAGAATTCGCGCTGCACTGAGCAACCGTCGACCGCTTCACGCAAGGACCATTGCGCGCGCGGAGTATGGATTGCGCCTGCGTCGATCAGGCCCTGCGCGGAAGGTGAAACCTCCACGTCGGACCGGCTCTCTGCAGGAACCTGCACCTGTGCGGAAACAGCCGCGGCATGGCCCGTGGTGGCGGCAAGGACGATTGTAAACGCAGATTTATACAAGAAGGGCCTCCACCCGTTGCCTTACGGGGGAGGCCCTGCTTGTCAAATGACGGAAAAGCCTACAGCTTCTCGGTCAGTTCAGGCACCGCGGTGTAGAGGTCTGCCACCAAGCCAAGGTCGGCGACCTGGAAGATCGGGGCGTCGGGATCCTTGTTGATCGCGATGATCACCTTGGAATCCTTCATGCCGGCCAGGTGCTGGATCGCGCCGGAAATGCCGATGGCGATATAGACTTCCGGGGCCACGATCTTGCCGGTCTGGCCGACCTGGTAATCGTTGGGTACGTAGCCTGCATCCACCGCTGCGCGGCTGGCACCGATGGCGGCCCCCAGCTTGTCTGCCAGCGGGGTGATGATGGATTCGAACGTCTCGGCATCCTTCAGCGCTCGGCCGCCCGATACGACGATACCTGCGCTGGTGAGTTCGGGGCGCTCGCTCTCGACCGCGTCCAGCTTCACGAAGCTGGAAAGGCCCGCATCGCCGGGGCCGCTGGCGTCTTCCACGCTGGCGCTGCCACCTTCGGCCTCGGCCTTGTCGAATGCCGTGGTACGAACGGTGATCACCAGCTTGGGATCACCGGATTCCACGGTGGCGATGGCGTTGCCCGCATAGATCGGGCGCGTGAAACTCTTCGGCCCCTCGACGCTGATGATGTCCGACACCTGCATCACGTCAAGCTGCGCAGCGACACGCGGCATCACGTTCTTGCCGGTGGTGGTGGCGGGCGCCAGCACGGCGTCGTAGCCAGCCATCAGGCCCGCGATCAGCGGCGCGACGTTCTCGGGCAGCTGGTGGGCGTAGGCGGCATCCTTCGCCACCAGCACCTTTGCAACGCCGGCGATCTTCGCGCCCGCATCGGCTGCGCCCTGGGCATCGTCGCCCCCGGCTACTAGCAGGTGCACATCGCCGCCCAGTTGCGCGGCCGCGGTAACGGTGGCCAGCGTCGCATCGGCGATTTCGCCACCATTGTGTTCTGCAATTACGAGTGCGGTCATTTACGCAACTCCCATGGACTTGAGCTTGGCAACCAGCGCATCGACGTCTTCCACGATCTCGCCAGCCTGGCGGACAGGCGGTTCGGAGACATTGGTGGTGGTGAGGCGCGGGGCCACGTCGACGCCGTAATCGGCAGGCGACTTGGTATCGAGCGGCTTCTTCTTCGCCTTCATGATGTTGGGTAGCGAGGCATAGCGCGGCTCGTTCAGGCGAAGGTCGGTGGTGACGATGGCAGGCAGCGTCAGCTTCACCGTTTCCAGGCCGCCGTCCACTTCGCGGGTGACGGAAACGCCGTCCCCCTCGATCTCCACCTTGCTGGCGAAGGTGCCTTGCGGACGGTTCATCAGCGTGGCCAGCATCTGGCCCGTCTGGTTGGAATCGTCGTCGATCGCCTGCTTGCCCAGCATCACGATGCCGGGCTCTTCTTCCTCGGCAATCGCTTTCAGGATCTTGGCCACGGCCAGCGGCTCGACCTGTTCATCGGTCTCCACCAGGATCGCGCGGTCTGCACCCATGGCGAGCGCGGTGCGCAGCGTTTCCTGGGCCTTTGCCGGGCCAATGCTGACGGCGACGACTTCTTCGGCCTTGCCCGCCTCTTTCAGGCGCAGGGCTTCTTCAACCGCGATCTCGTCGAAGGGGTTCATGCTCATCTTGACGTTCGCAAGATCGACGCCCGAACCATCCGCCTTCACGCGCGGCTTAACATTGTAATCAATCACCCGCTTTACGGGCACGAGGATTTTCATCGAGTCTTCCTCTCTCTTCGGCAACTGCCGCTTATGTAAACACCTTGACGTATGGGTCAAGCGGCAACGGCTCTACCCATGCGTGGCGGGCTTAACTCTCGCCAGCCCTGTGTAAAGAGGACTCCCGCACAGGCCTGCCCGTTCCCGCCAGGCGGGAAACACCCCGCCTCGTGGACCGTTAAGCACCGAGGAGAGAGCGGCGCATGGCGAGATCACCCCGCAGCACGGGCGACATTCTGGATTGTCTGGACGAGCTTGCGAACGAGAACGACGAGGTCGATGTCTCGCAGATCGTGGACGCTTTCGGCACGCGCACCTTCGGCCCTGCGATCATGGTGCCTGCGCTGCTGGAGCTGACGCCGGTGGGCGCCATTCCGGGCGTGCCCACCTTTCTTGCCGTTATCATCGTACTGGTGGCCGCGCAGAAAATGCTGGGCCGCCAATCGCTTTGGCTGCCGCGCCTGATCACCCGCCGCCATGTCTCTGCGAAGAAGCTTTCCGAGGCGACCGACAAGCTGAGGCCCGTTGCCGGTTTCATGGACAGGCATTTTCACGGACGGTTCAAACGCGTCACCCGCGCGCCGTTTTCGCAGCTGGCCGCCGCCATGGTATGCCTGCTGTGCCTGACGGTGCCGTTTCTGGAGGTGCTGCCGTTCGCCAGCAGCGTGCCGATGCTGGCGATCGCCGGTTTCGGCCTCGCCGTGCTGGTGCGGGACGGTTTGCTGATGATCCTGGCGCTCGCCGCCAGTCTTGCCGCGCTGGCGCTCGGCCTCGATTACTGGAGCGGCGGGATGAGCGACACGCCGCAGACCGACGGCATGGTAACCGAAGAGACCGTGAAAAAGGTGGAGGATTCCGCCAGGGCGGCCGGCGATACGATCAGGAAGGCCGGAGAAGATGCTGCCGAGGCGGCCAAGGGCGATTAGCCCTCCGCCGCCCCGGCACGCATGATTACGTCAGGAAGCGGCGCTCAGGCGGCTTCCTTCACCTGTGCCACGATCTTCCTGGCGGCATCGCCAAGATCGTCTGCCGGGATGATCGGCAGGCCGGAATTGGCGAGGATTTCCTTGCCCTTGTCGACGTTCGTGCCTTCCAGGCGCACCACCAGCGGCACGGACAGGTTCACTTCCTTCGCCGCTGCCACGATGCCATCGGCGATGATGTCGCACTTCATGATGCCGCCGAAGATGTTGACGAGGATGCCTTCCACCGCCGGATCGGACAGGATGATCTTGAAGGCTGCCGTCACCTTCTCCTTGTCGGCACCGCCGCCCACATCCAGGAAGTTGGCCGGGAACGCGCCATTCAGCTTGATGATATCCATCGTTGCCATCGCCAGGCCAGCGCCGTTCACCATGCAGCCGATGTTTCCATCCAGCTTGATATAGGCAAGATCGTGCTTGGAAGCTTCGACTTCCATCGGATCTTCCTCGGTCTCGTCACGCATCTCTTCCACGTCCGCATGGCGATAGAGGGCGTTGGAATCGAAGCTCATCTTGGTGTCGAGCACCAATAGTTCGCCGCCTGTGGTTTCCACCAGCGGGTTGATCTCCAGCATGGCGCAATCGAGCTTGGTGAAGGCCTCGTAAAGCTTCTTCGACAGCTTCTGCGCTTCCTTGGCGAGGCTGCCTTCCAGCTTCAGCGCGAAGGCCACGGCGCGGCCGTGGTGCGGCATGAAGCCCGTGGCAGGATCGATGTCGATGGTGGTGATCTTCTCGGGCGTGTTGTGCGCCACATCCTCGATATCCATGCCGCCTTCGGTGGAAACGATCATCGCGACGCTGCTGGTCTCGCGGTCGATCACCATCGAGAGGTAGTATTCCTTCTCGATATCCACGCCGTCTGTGACGTAAAGGCGGTTGACCTGCTTGCCCTCGTCACCGGTCTGCACGGTTACGAGCGTGTTGCCCAGCATGTCCTTCGCGTCGGCTTCCACTTCTTCGATGCTCTTGGCGAGGCGTACGCCTCCCTTGGCATCGGCGGAAAGCTCCTTGAAGGTGCCCTTGCCGCGGCCACCGGCGTGGATCTGCGCCTTTACCACATAGAGCGGTCCGGGCAGCTTCTTCGCGCCTTCCACGGCTTCCTCGACGGTCATCGCCGGATAACCGGTGGGGACACCGATGCCGAATTTCGCGAGCAGTTCCTTGGCCTGGTATTCGTGGATGTTCATGAGGCGGACCTTCGTTTTCGTAAAAAGGAGGAGTCGGGACAGTTTGTTTTGCGGGCGCTAAAGCATCATCGCGCCACGCTTGCAATCGGTTCCCGCCTTGCGCACATGCTTTGCCATCCATGATAGACAGTATGAGACTTGAACAGATCTGCCGAGAGGCAGGACACATGGCGCTCCGCAAGTGGCCAGGTAATGCCGATGGCGAGGGCGAACCGCTGAAAAGCTGGGAGAAATCGCCCGGTAGCCCGGTGTGCGAGGCGGATCTGGAAGTCGATGCCTTCCTGCGGCGCGAACTTCATGCGCTGCTGCCGGTGGCAGGCTGGCTGTCCGAAGAAACCGTCGACAGCGCCGATCGGCTGGACAAGGGGCTGATCTGGCTGGTGGACCCGATCGATGGCACACGCGACTATATCCGCGGGCGCAAGGGCTGGGCCATCTCGGTCGCGCTGATTTCCGCCGGCCGTCCGCTGATCGGCATATTGGTGGCGCCCGCGCGGGGCGAGGTATGGTCCGCCACTGCGGGCAAGGGTGCATGGCTGAACGGAACACGGCTGAAGGCCAGCACGCGGAGCGAATTTGCGGGCGCGCGCGTTCCGGTGCACGATCTGCCGAAGGAGGATCGCGATCTCACCACGGTGGAGCAGCCCAATTCCATCGCCCTGCGCGTGGCGATGGTGGCGGATGACCGTGCCGACCTGGTGGCAACGGTGCGCTGGGGCTTTGAATGGGATATCGCGGCCGCTGCCCTGATTGCGCGAGAGGCGGGGGCCTTCGTCACCGATGCCTTCGGCAAGCCGCTGGCCTATAACAAGCGCGATCCGCGCGCCTTTGGCCTGCTGGCCAGTGCGCCGGGCATTCACGATGCCGCGGTGGACCGGCTGGCGATGCGTGCAGCGCGGCTGGTGGGCACCCGATAAACGAAAAAGGGCGACCCGAAGGCCGCCCTTTACGTGTTCGTCTGTCAGGCGCGGGAAATCCCGCTGCCCGAGTGCCGATCAATAGGCGTTGTCGACATCTTCCTCGGTAATCGGGGTGATGCGGATTTCCACGCGGCGATTCTCGGAACGGCCTGCTTCGCTGGAGTTGTCGGCGATGGGATACTGCTCGCCATAACCGATGGTCTCGATGCGGGCGCGCGACACGCCGCGTGCGGAAAGATAGTTCGCAACCGATTCGGCACGGCGACGCGACAGATCGAGGTTGTACTGCTCGCTACCGGTGGAATCGGTGTGGCCCATCACGTCGATCAGGGAGCTGGGATAGTCCACCATGGACTGCGCCACGCCATCGAGCGTGTTGCGCATCTGCGGAGAAATGCTGGTGGAATCCACGGCGAACGTCACGTCGGGGAAGTTCACCAGGATGCCGTCGCCCTCGGGCGTCTGGCTCACGTCTACGCCGGTGCCGGCGGTGACTTCTTCCAGTTCCTTGATCTGCTCGTCCATGCGGTAGCCGACATAACCGCCGGCTGCACCGCCGATGCCTGCGCCTACGATACGGGCGGTCTTGCCGCCGATCAGTCCGCCCAGCAGATAGCCAAGGCCAGCGCCGCCAATGCCGCCGATTGCGGTGCGCGATGCATATTGTTCACCGGTGTTGGGATCGGTGACACAGGCACTGGTGGTGCCGACAAGAGCCACGGCCGCGGTCGTCGAAACAAGCATTTTCTTGATATTCATACAAATTTTCCTCCAAGATTGCGCAACCCCCCATCTAAAGTGCTGCGCGATATGAACCCCTCAACGTTTATTACTTGGCCCTGTTCCGTGAACGGCAGCTGTCACATCCTTTTGCGCTGGCCGCGAAACCTGCTAGCGGCGTAATTCTGATGAGCCCCTTTCCCTGGCATTACCTCGCCGCTCTCGTTTTCCTGATCGTGCTCAATGGCATCTTTGCCATGTCGGAGCTGGCGATCGTATCTGCCCGCACGGCCCGGCTGCGTATGGCAGCGGAAAAAGGCAGCAAGAGCGCGGAAGTCGCGATGCGGCTGGCGGCGGAGCCGGGCAAGTTCCTGTCCACCGTGCAGATCGGCATCACGCTGATCGGCATCGTTTCGGGCGCGGTTTCCGGTGCCGCTTTGGGCGCGCCGGTGGGAGAGCGAATCGCCCGATTCGGCCTCGACCCAGATACCGCCTACAATGTCGGTTTCACCGTCGTGATCGCGTGTACTCTTTTCTTCACCCTGATAGTGGGCGAGCTGGTGCCAAAGCAGCTGGCCCTGCGCGCCGCCACGCCGATTTCGCTGATCATGGCGCGGCCCATGGCGCTGCTGGCAAAGGTTGCCGCGCCCTTCGTGTGGTTGCTGGATGCCTCCTCCACCGTGGTTCTCTCCCTGCTGGGCATGCGCTCTGCCGGCGATCACCGGCTGACGGCGGAAGAGCTGCACATGATCTTTGCCGATGCCACCCGCACCGGTGTGATCGAGGAGCAGGAGAGGGCCATCCTTTCCGGCATCATGCGCCTGCAGGACAGGCCGGTGCGCGAATTGATGACGCCGCGCACGGAACTCGACTGGCTGGATATCAACGCCGACGAGGCCAAGATCCGCGAAGCCATCGCCGAATCGCCCCATTCCCATCTGCCGGTGGCCGACGGAACGCCGGACAAGGTGCTGGGCGTGGTGAAGGTGCGCGAGGTGCTGACGCTGATGCTAACCGGGCAGCCGGTGGCGCTGGACGAATTGCTGCGCAAGAACGAAGTCGTGCCGGACCAGCTGGACGCGATGGACGCGCTGCGGGTGTTGCAGCAATCGGGCACCGGCATGGCCATGGTGCATGATGAATACGGCCATCTCGACGGGATCGTGACCACGGCCGATCTGCTGTCCGCCATTGCAGGCGATTTCGCCAGCCACCAGGACGAGGGCGACACGCCCATGTTCACAGAGCGTGTGGACGGATCCTACCTCGTTTCAGGCGCGCTGGCAGCCGATGCGCTGGCGGAACGGCTGGACCTCGACTTTGCCGAAAACAAGGAATTCGCCACCGCTGCTGGCTATGTGCTGTTCGTGCTGAAACACCTGCCCACCGAGGGCGAATTCTTCACCGACCAGGGCTGGCGCTTCGAGATCGTCGACATGGACGGGCGCAAGATCGACAAATTGCTGGTGAGCAAGGACGAAGGGTAGGGGTTGCTTGCTTTTCGCAATCCTTTGGATTGACCCTCAAGCGCCGGGCGGGGGCACGTCCGTGCCCCTGGGCTATCCTCGCATAAGCTCGGGCGCGCATTCGCGCTCGCGGTCGCCGGCGCGACCGGAACGCGCACCAAATACGGAAGATAGCGCGACCGACGGCGCGCGCGTAGCGTGCCGCAAGGGCGGCTGCCCGCCCGCAGCGGGCGCAGCTTGCTGCGCGTCTAGCGAGGACGCTCACACGGAGGTGTGAGCGAAAAGCAAGAAATCAGCCCGGAATCACCGCGCGGGCGGCCTGTCCGTCACCTTCGGGTGCGGCGATGATGGCCTGCGTGGCTGTGCCCTTGTCCACGGTGTAGGTATCCGCATCGCCGATGGCAGAGCGGATGCCCGGTGCGGCTTCACCGGCCTTGTCCAGCGCGGATGTCTCGATGGCGCTGCGCTGCTGCGGGCCGCCGAACAATGCCTCCAGCGCCTGCTGGGAAGCGGTGCCTTCCGCGGGGCGCGGCGCGCCGGGGGCCGGCGGCACGAGGTGGAAATCGGGCGGAATCACCAGCGGAGCCTGGCGCTGCACGGCAAATTCGTCGGGCCGCTCGCGATCGATGCTGATGCCGCCACAGGCGGACAGGCCCAGCGCGGCGGCGCTGGCGATGAGGGCGGTGGCTGTCTTGCGCATAATTCTCTTCTTCTCCGGGCTCATTCGGCCTGCGGGTCTATTCGGTAGCAGCGTCCTGCTCATTGGACGGTTTCTCGCTCATGAACAAGGCGCGGGCAAGGATAATAACCACGCCGATCGTGATGGCGGCATCGGCGATGTTGAATATCAGGAACGGGCGGAAAGTGCCGATATGAAAATCGGCGTAGTCGATGACATAGCCGAAACGATACCGGTCCACGATGTTGCCCAGCGCGCCGCCCAGCACCAGCGACAGGGCGAGAATATCGCCCAGCAGCTTTTCCCGCAGCATCCATACCAGCACCACCAGCGCGATGACCGCCGTGACCGCGACCAGGATCCAGCGCATTTCCATGCTGGTCGCCTCGAACATGCCTAGCGACACGCCGTAATTGTTGGTGCGGGTGAAATCGAAGAACGGCAGCAGCGGATAGTGATCGCCGATCCGCGTCAGGCCCAGGTCATCGACGATGAACTTTTTCATCCACTGGTCGAGCGCGAAGATCGCCAGCGCCATGACCAGCCCATAAAGGCGGAACTTGCCGATCGTGCTCATTGTGATGCGTCCATTTCAGCCACGACTTCGCTGCACCTGTTGCACAGGTCGCCGTCTTCGGAAACCTCCGGCAACAAGCGCCAGCAGCGCCCGCATTTCGCATCGTCGGATTTCGTCACGCTCACGCTATCTTCATCGCCCAGCGTCACTGTGCCGGTGATGAACAGGGTGGCGAGATCGTCTGCGGTGAAGCCTTCGGGCACGGCGCTGGCAGGCACGGTAACTTCGGCCTCCAGACCGGAACGGATGGTCTTCTCGCGGCGCAGCGGCTCGATCGCTTCCATCACGCGTTCGCGCAGGGATCGCAGCGCGTCCCAGCGCGCGGTATCGGCCTGCGCCTCAGGAATTTCCGGCCATTCGAGCAAATGCACCGATCCGCTTGTCGGATGGCGCGTGTTCCACACCTCTTCCGCGGTAAACACCAGCACCGGCGCGGCGTAGCGGATCAGCGCGTTGAACAGCGTATCCAGCACGGTGCGATAGGCGCGGCGCTGCGCCGAGCCGGGCGCATCGCAATAGAGCCTGTCCTTGCGGATATCGAAGAAGAAGGCCGAGAGGTCTTCGTTCATGAAATCCACCAGAGCGCGGGTGTAGGCATCGAAATCGTAATTATCGACGTGGGTGCGCAGCGTCGCGTCCAGCTCGCCCAGCAGCACGAGGGCGTAGCGTTCCAGTTCCGGCATGGCGGAAACATCCACCCGCTCGCTCTCGTCGAACTCGCCCAGCGCGCCCAGCATGTAGCGCAAGGTGTTGCGCAGCTTGCGGTACTGGTCTGCCACGCCTTTCAGGATCTCCGGCCCGATGCGGTGGTCTTCGGTATAATCGACGCTGAGCGCCCACAGGCGGATGATGTCGGCGCCGTATTGCTCCATCACCTTCAGCGGATCGATGGTGTTGCCGAGGCTCTTCGACATCTTGCGACCGTCTGCGGCCATGGTGAAGCCGTGGGTCAGCACCTGCTTGTAAGGCGCACGGCCCCGCGTGGCGCAGCTTTCCAGCAGAGAGGACTGGAACCAGCCGCGATGCTGGTCACTGCCTTCGAGGTAGAGGTTGGCCGGGCTTTGCAGGTCCGGCCAGACGTCGCTTTCCAGCACGAAGGCGTGGGTAGAGCCCGAATCGAACCACACGTCGAGAATGTCGGAGACCATCTCGTAATCCTCGACCGCGTAATCGGGGCCAAGAAGCTGCGCGGCGTTCTCTTGGCTCCACGCGTCCACGCCGTCCTGCCCGATGGCATCGACGATGCGCTGGTTCACGTGTTTATCGACCAGATATTCGCCGCTCTCGCGGTTTACGAACAGCGTGATGGGCACGCCCCATGCGCGCTGGCGGGAGAGAACCCAGTCCGGGCGACCGGCCACCATCGAACCGATACGGTTCTTGCCCTTGGCAGGAACGAACCGCGTCTTCTCGATCTCGGCCAGAGCAGTTTCACGTAGGGTAGCAGTCTTGTCTGCCTGCGTGCCCAGAGCCACTGCCGCGCCCAGCGCGTTTGGCACGGCCACGTCGAAATCGAAGGTGCCCAGCGGCTTGTCCATCGGCACGAACCACTGCGGCGTGCAGCGGAAGACGATCTTCGCCTTGCTGCGCCAGCTGTGTGGATAAGAGTGTTGATAATCGGTGGATGCGCTGAGGAGAGCGCCTGCCTCGCGCAAGTCCGAACAAATCGGCCCGTCCGGCGCGTTGAACTTGGGATTGATGACCGACATGTTGCGCTCGTCCGTGCGCGGCAGCCAGCCCCAGTCCTCGCGATAGCGGCCATCATCATCCACCACGAACTTCGGCGCGATGCCGTTGGCCTTGCACAGGTCAAAATCGTCCTCGCCATGGTCGGGCGCCATGTGGACGATGCCTGTACCTGCATCGGTGGTGACAAAATCGCCCGCCAGCATCGGGCGCGGCTCGGCAAAGAACCCGCCAAGGTGGTGCATCGGGTGCCGGACCTTGGTTCCGGCGAGGTCGGCACCAGAGGTGACGCCATCATGCCCTTTCAATACCACCGTCGTATTAAAGGCTTTGTCGAGCCGATCGTTGAACGCGGTGACGAGATCACGAGCGATAAGAAAGCGTTGGCCTTCCAGTTCATCGACGTTCGTAGCTTCAACGATGCCGTATCTAATCTCCGGCCCGTAAGCCAAAGCCTGGTTCACCGGGATCGTCCATGGCGTCGTCGTCCAGATCACCGCATGCGCGCCGACCAGTTCCTCAATGGGCGATTCGACAATCTCGAACGCCACGTCGATTTGCGTCGATACGATATCCTCGTACTCGACCTCGGCCTCTGCCAGCGCGGTTTTCTCGACAGGGCTCCACATCACCGGCTTCGCGCCGCGATAGAGCTGGCCGCTCTCGGCGAACTTCAGCAGCTCGGCGACGATGCCCGCCTCGGCCTCAGGGGCCATGGTGAGGTACGGCTTGTCCCATTCGCCCATCACGCCCAGCCGCTTGAACTGTTCGGCCTGCACCGCCACCCACTCAGCTGCGTATTCGCGGCATTCCTGGCGGAATTCTTTTGGCGGAACCTGGTCCTTGTCGCGCTTCTTCTTGCGGTACTTTTCCTCGATCTTCCACTCGATCGGCAGACCGTGGCAATCCCAGCCCGGAACGTAGGGCGCATCCTTGCCCAGCAGCGTCTGCGTGCGGATCACCGCGTCCTTCAGCACCTTGTTCAAGGCATGGCCGATGTGGATGTTGCCATTGGCGTAGGGCGGGCCATCGTGAAGGATGAACTTCTCGCGGCCTTTCCGCGCCTCGCGCAGCTGCTGGTAGAGGCGTTCCTCGTCCCAGCGCGCAAGAATGCCCGGCTCCTTCGCAGGCAGCCCGGCCTTCATGGGGAAATCGGTCTTCGGCAGGAAGACGGTGTCTCTGTAGTCGCGTTTCTCGCTCATTGCGCGGCGGGCCTTAGCGGGGGCGGAGGCTTTGGGCAATTTCCTTTGCATGAGGCCCTTGCTGTTCCAGTTCGGTCCGTTCCTGCACCAGACGGGTTCTGCAAGGGTGCGCAAACTAATATCCCAGCCGTGCCCGCCGCTTTTCCAGCCCGGCCTGCGCGGTCTGCTGCTCGTTCGGGCGGCGGCGATCCATGGAGGGGCGCAGCGCGGGGCCGAGCGTCCAGATATCCTCCACCCAGATGTGGCCGGAGAAGGAGGCGGGTATCTCGGTAAGCTGTTCTGGCAGCAGCAGTCCCTGGCCCAGCGTGTCGCGCCCGTCCTCCGCAGTAATCAGGATATGCCCGCCGTGCTCCGCCATGCGCGCCTGCGTACGGTTGGGCCAGCCCCAGAACTTCCATTGCTCGTTGAGAGGCACGATCATCGTCGCGCCGCGGCAGCTTTGCGGCAGATAGCCTGTCCATCCGAAGAGCACGTAATCGCGGGAGCACGTTTGGGCCGATTGCGGGCTCCACGTCCACGCATCCGGATAAAGCTGCGCCATGCGGGCGACGGAGGCAGGCGGGCCGTAGAAGCCGTCGCCGATATCCTCCACCTCCCGGCCTAACTGGCGAAGCTTGGCCGCCAGCAGATCGGCATGTGCTGCATCGTCAGTGGTGAAATTGAACATGATCGGCAGATGCGGCAGGGCTTCCAGCGCCTGTTCCAGCGTGGGTGCGCGCTGATCGCCGCGCAGGGGAAAGCTGTTGCCGTCATCGGCAGTGTAGCCGTGGCCCACATCAAGACCGCGCAGGCTTTCCAGCGAGGAACCATCAACAGGACCGCTGCCATCTGTTCGGCAATCGAGCGCGCTTTCGGAGAAAATGGCGATCTCCCCGTCAGCCGTCGCGCCAACGTCGATCTCCACCATCTGCGCGCCGATCTGCCGGGCCTTCAGCATGGAGCGGGCGGTGTTCTCGACATAGTCGTGTACCGGCTCCTCGATCAGCGTGGCGGTGCAGGTGTCCTGCGGTGCGTCATCGAGGACGTAGATCTGCGCCACACCGCGATGCGCCACCAGTTTCGGGCCACCGACAGGCTCAGGCGCAAGCCAGCTGGCGTTGAGAACCGTGAGGCCCAGGAACCCGACGGCGAGCACCAGCAGCAATCGGCCCAGCCATCGCTTCATGCGAGCAATTCGCGCGCCTTTGCGCAATCCTCTTCCATCTGCCGCTTGAGGGCACCCAGGTCGTCAAACCGCGCCTCAGGCCGCAGGAAGTGGTGGAAGGCCACGTCGATTTCCTGGCCGTAGAGGTTGCCCGAAAAGTCGAAGAAATAGGGCTCCAGCAATTCCTTCGGCGGATCGAAACTGGGGCGCACGCCCAGATTGGCCGCGCCTTTTACGTCCTGTCCGGTGGCGAGGATCCTGCCCGTCACCGCATAAATGCCGAAGCGTGGACGGATGTAGCTCCCCATGTCGATATTGGCAGTGGGATAGCCCAGCTCACGCCCCCGCTTGTCGCCATGGATCACTTCACCGCGAACGGTGAAGGGGCGGGTTAACAGCCGGGCTGCCACGTCGCATTCGCCTGCCTTCAGCGCGTCCCGTATGCGGCTGGAGGAGACGATCTGGCCGCTCTCGCCAACGGGAGAGATGGCGCGCGCGGTGATGCCGCAGCTTGCGCCGACATCGCGCAGCACGCCGACATTGCCGCCACGATCCTTGCCGAAGGTGAAATCCTCGCCCGTCACCACGCCGGCAGCGCCGATATGGCCCGCCAGCAGGTCCGTCACGAAGCTTGTCGCAGTCATCGCCGCCAGATCGTCGGCAAAGTCGAACACCAGCATGGCGGCAGCGCCAGCAGCTTCGAACAGTTCCTGCCGCTGAGATAGCGTCGTCAGCCGGAAAGGCGGAACATGCGGGGCGAAATGGCGCACTGGGTGCGGGTCGAAAGTGGCGACGATGGCGGGGCGGCCCTCTGCCCGCGCCCATTCCACGGCCTCGCGCACCACGTGCTGGTGGCCGACGTGAAACCCGTCGAAATTGCCCAGCGCCACGATGGCGCCTTTCAGCGCATCGGGCACGGCATCGCGGTGGGAAAGGCGGGTCATGCCACGGCTCCTGGCTCTAGCCCGCGCTCTATCACCCGGATGGCGTTGCCGCCCATTATGGCGCGAATATCCTCATCGGAAAAACCTGCCTCCATCAGAGCCTGCGTGATATGAACGAGGCCCGCGGTATCGAAACGGGTGGTAACGGTGCCATCGAAATCGCTGCCTAGCGCCACGTGCTCTATACCCACCAGATCGCGCACATGGCGCATCGCGGCAACGATGGAGGCAGGCGAGGTATCGCACACCGCGCCGGGCCAATAACCGATGCCGATCACGCCGCCCGTTTGCGCCACGCCGCGAATTTCCGCGTCTGTCAGATTGCGGCCACCGGGGCAGGTGGCCTGCACGCCGCCGTGGCTGGAAACGACCGGGCGAGTGGCCATGGCAAGCACATCGGCCACGCAGGCGCGGCTGCAATGGGCGATGTCCACGATCATGCCCATCCGCTCCATCCGCTCGATTGCCTCGCGGCCCAGCGGCGTGAGGCCGCCTTTCTCAACGCCGTGGGCAGAGCCTGCCAGCGCGTTGTCGAAGAAGTGGACGGGCCCGGCCATGCGCACCCCGGCATCGTAGAGCACTTCCAGATTGGCAAGATCGCCTTCCAGATTGTGCAACCCCTCGACAGAGAGCATCGCGGCCACGGGCGGGCTACCGCGATCGGGCGCGCGCACCGGCACCACATCGGACGGCGTTTGCACCAGCGCCAGCCCGCCATCCGAAGCGGCCGCCGCGCGATCGAGCTTCGTCGCGTGCCACAGCGTTCGCTCCAAAAGCGAGGTCCACGTGCGCAGCGGCTGCAACTGGCCGATGGCAAGCAGGGTGATGTTGTCGGTCTCGTCGGTGTTGTTCTCGTAATTCTGGCCGCGCGGCGTCTTGGTGACGCTGGAGAACACCTGCAGGGCCACATTGCCCTCGCGAAGGCGTGGCAGATCGATATGGCCCCTGTCTGCGGCTTCCAGCAGGTCACGCTTCCACAGCAGCGTATCGCCGTGCAGGTCGACGATGGTGAGGGTTTCGTGCAGCGCGCGCGCTTCGGCGGAAACTTCGGGCAGCGGCAGGCCGTCGACCACGTTCATGTCCCGCTCCGCAATGGCGGGCGCGAAGATGAAGAATGCCGTTAGCGCCACCAGCACCACGCCGCCAAAGCCGATCAGGAAACGCTTCATGCAGGTGACACGCGCGTGAAGGTGACAAAGTCGTAAGGCGGATCGCCATCCTTGGCGGGCCGGCTTTCGCGCGCCACCTCGTGCCAGGTGCGATCTTCGGCAGGGCTTCGCATGGTAACGTCACCTTGCGTATCCTCGAACACCTCGGTCAGTTCGAAAGTGGTGCCATAGTCCCAGAAGAGATCGAAGATTTCAGCGCCGCCGATTACCGATAAATCGGTATCGCCCGCCATTTCCAGTGCCTGCTCGGGAGAGGAGGCGGTTTCGGCGCCGTCGGCCTTCCAGTCCCCTTGCCGGGTCAGCACGATATGTCGGCGACCGGGCAACAGGCCCGGCAGGCTCTCGAACGTCTTGCGGCCCATGATCATGGGTTTGCCCCCATCATCGCCCATTGTCAGCCGTTTGAACCGCTTCAGATCCTCGCTGATCGCCCAGGGCACGTCGCCGTCCCTGGCGATCACGCCATTGGTGGCACGGGCCACGATGAACAGGATGTCGCGTGGCTGGTCTGCGGCCATCATCCCACCCGCGTGACGTGGCCCATCTTGCGCCCGGGCCGCGCTTCGGATTTGCCGTAGAGATGCACATGCGCGCGGCCATCTGAAAGGTGGCCGGCCAGATCCAGCGCGGCCTCGCCGATGAGGTTGTCCATCACGATCCTGTCCGAGAGGCTGTCCGTCGCGCCCAGCGGCAGGCCGCAGATGGCGCGGATGTGGTTCTCGAACTGGCTGGTGAGCGCACCCTCGATCGTCCAGTGGCCGGAATTGTGTACGCGCGGGGCCATCTCGTTGAACACCGGGCCGTTTGAGGTGGCGAAGAATTCCAGCGTCAGTACGCCGACATAGTTCAGCGCATCGGCCACCTTGCGCGCCATGTCGCGTGCCTTGTCCACCTGCTGGCCCACGATGGCGGGGGCGGGCAGTTCGCTATGGGCGAGGATGCCATCATCGTGCCGGTTGCGCGTGGAATCCCAGAAGCGCACCTCGCCATCGCGGCTGCGCACCAGAATGACGGAAAACTCGCATTCGAAATTCAGCCGCGCCTCGTAGACGCAGCCGGTTTCGGGAATCCGCACGCCCTGCGCATCGGCACGTTCCGTAATGGCCCATTGGCCCTTGCCGTCATAGCCGTCACGCCGGGTCTTCAGGATACCGGGCACGCCGATGCGGGTCACGGCATCGGCCAGTTCGCTATCGTGATCAACCGCGACGAAATCGGCGGGCCTGCCGCCGGCGTCCTCGATGAAGCGCTTTTCGCGAACACGGTCCTGCGCAACTTCCAGCGCGCGCGGGCCGGGGGCCAGCAGATCCTGCGGCAGCTTTGCCAGCGGGCCCACGGGCACATTCTCGAATTCGTAGGTGATCACGTCGCAATCGCGAGCGAATGCGGTCATTGCCTCGGCATTGTGCCATTGTGCGCTGGTGAATGCCGCGGAAACCTCGGCGGCGATGCTGTCCCGCTCCGGCGCGTAGATATGACAGCGATAGCCAAGCTGCGCCGCGGACGATGCCAGCATGCGGCCCAGCTGCCCGCCGCCAAGGATGCCGATGGTGGATCCGGGAGGAAGCGCGTTCATGCCCGGCCATTCTCCTGGTCGACCGGCCTCTCGCCGACCTTGTCCGTCTGCGCCTGGCGGAAATCCCGCAGCCGCTGGCCCAGTGCTTCGTCGCCCAGCGCCAGTATGGATGCGGCCAGGATGCCCGCGTTGGTGGCGCCCGCATCGCCAATGGCCAGCGTGGCAGTCGGCACGCCGGCAGGCATCTGCACGATGGACAGCAGGCTATCGAGGCCGGACAGCGCACGGCTTTGCACCGGCACGCCCAGCACGGGAAGATGGGTGAGCGCGGCGATCATTCCGGGCAGATGGGCAGCGCCGCCCGCGCCCGCGATGATCACCTTGAAGCCGTCGTCGGCCGCGCTCTTGCCGAAGGTGTGCAGCCGATCGGGCGTGCGATGGGCGGATACGATGCGCGCATCATAGGCGACGCCCAACTCGTCCAGCACGGTGGCGGCCTTTGTCATCGTGGGCCAGTCGGACTGGCTGCCCATGACGATCGCGACAGGAACACTCATAGGATCAGGCGTCCTTCAGGTAATAGCGCTCTCCCACGGGGGAGGAGCCTTCGAATTCGTAGATGATTGGCTGGCCGGTGGGTATCTCCAGCCCGGTAATCTCGTCGTCCGAGATGCCCGAGAGATGCTTCACCAGCGCGCGCAGCGAATTGCCGTGGGCGGAGATGATCACCGTCTCGCCGGCTGCCAGTTTCGGCAGGATGTCGCTTTCCCAATAGGGCAGCACACGCTCGATCGTCAGCTTGAGGCTCTCGGTCTGTGGTACATCGATGCCATCATAGCGCGGATCGTTGCCGGGATCGTACTTGTCGCCCTTGTCCATTGGCGGGGGCGGCCCATCGAAACTGCGGCGCCATACATGCACCTGTTCGTCGCCATGCTTCTCGCGCGTTTCCTGCTTGTTGAGGCCGGTCAGCCCGCCATAGTGGCGCTCGTTCAGGCGCCAGTCCTTGGTTTCCGGGATCCACAACCGATCGCACTCCTCCAGCGCCAGATGCAGCGTCTTGATCGCGCGCTTCTGTACGGAAGTGAAGGCGAGAGTGGGCAGCACGCCCTTTTCCTTCAGCAGGCGGCCCGCCGCTTTCGCTTCCTCGATGCCCTTATCGGTCACGTCGACATCCCACCAGCCGGTGAACCTGTTGGCGAGATTCCATTCAGACTGGCCATGGCGTACGAGGATGAGCTTGGTCACGGGTGTTCTTCTCCGATTGCAGGAGCGGCGGGCACTAGCCCTCGTCGGCGCGATTGGAAAGGTCTTGCGAATCGCCATCCCCGTCCGGCGCGGGAGTGGAAGCCAACGCCTTCTTTTGCGCCTTGCGTCGTTTCAGGTTGGCGCGCAGCTGCGCTGCCAGGCGTTCTTCGCGGGATAAATCCTTGCTCATGGCCAAACTTCTGCCCGAAGCAGCCTTTCGGCTCAAGCTTGGCTTGACTTTCAGTCGGCAGACGACAATAGGGCGCGCCTGTTTCGGTTCGCCGCGGTAGCTCAGTGGTAGAGCGCACCCTTGGTAAGGGTGAGGCCGAGAGTTCAATTCTCTCTCGTGGCACCATTTTCCTGACATTGTTTGTTTTTCGAAGCCGCCTCCGCGGCTTCGTCCTCGCTAGACGCGCAGCGCGCTGCGGGCGCCCATTCGGCCTTGCGGTCCGCTTTGCGCGGACCGATTCCTTTACAGGCGTCAGACTAACGCGAGCATTCGGTCGCGAAAGCGACCGCAAGCGCGAACGCACGCCCGAGCTTATGCGAGGAAAGCCAAGCGGGCCGGACGGCCCGCGCCCGGCGTGTGAGGGCTTTTAAAAAGGTGTATTGCCGGTATAGTGCACCGATGGATAGCGAACCACTCACCAAGCTCGATCCCGCCTACACCACCGTTATGCGGATAGAGGGCGCGCTGACAGTGCTGCCGTTTCTCGTCATCGCGCTGGTGCTGGGCGTGGCGGGCGTCCTCCCGCAGCCCTACACCTGGGCGCCGATGATCGTGCCCGTGCTGATTGCGATCGTCTTTGTCCTGCTGGTGCCGGTGAAGCGGTTCATGGCGCGCGGATACCAGTTCTCCGACGATCGGCTGCGAGTGGTGAAGGGCGTGCTGTTCCACGCCGATACCGTGGTGCCCTTCAGCAGGGTGCAGCATCTTGACGTGGAGCAGGGCCCGCTGGAGCGCGCCTTCGGCATAGCTCGGCTTATCCTGCACACGGCGGGCACGCATAATTCATCCGTGACGCTGCCGGGGCTGGCCCATGCCGATGCGGTTTCGATGCGCGAGGAAATCCGCGCCCATGTGAAGCGCGAATCGCTTTGACGGCGCAGATGACAAAGGCGCCTGCCATCGAGGTTGGCGAATGGCAGCGGGTGAGCAGGATCACCGTTGTCGTCAACACGCTGCGCAGCGCGGCGCAGGCCCTCATCCCCATCGGCTTTGCCCTTTACGGCATCAGCAGCGAAGGCGGGCGCGGCGGTTTTGCGGCCCTGCTGTTCGGCCTTGGCGGGCTTGCCCTGCTGGGTCTTTTCGTCGGTGGGTCCTGGCTGGCCTGGTATCGCCTGCGCTATCGCGTGGGCGAGAACGACGTGCGCGTGGAGCAGGGCATTGTCAGTCGCTCCGCCCGGTCCGTACCTTATGATCGCATCCAGGACGTAAGCCTCGAACAGAAGCTCCTGCCGCGATTGCTGGGCCTTGTGGAAGTCAAGTTCGAGACAGGCGCAGGCGGCAAGGACGAACTGAAGCTTTCCTATGTCTCGGAAGCCGAGGGCGAGCGGTTGCGCGAAACCGTGCGTGCGCTGGTGGAGGAAGAGGGTGCGGCAGCATCGACTGCCGCCGATCCGCTAACCCGCCATGATGGGGAGGGCGTGGCCGAGCAGGTTCCGGGCGAAACGCTGTTCCGCATGGATACGAAGCGGTTGTTCGTCTTCGGCCTCTTCAATTTCTCTCTGGTGGTGTTCGCCCTGCTGCTGGGCGCGATGCAGCAGCTGGAATTCCTGCTGCCGTTCGACCCGTGGGATTACATCGCCGATGTCTTCAGCGACGATAACATCGCCGAGGCAGGGGCGCTGGTGAACAGCTATTCCACCGGGGCGCAGATCGTCGCCATTCTCTATGCCATCGTCGCGGTGGTGGTGGTGGGCATGGCCAGCGGACTCGTTACCACCTTCGTGCGCGACTGGGAATTCCGGCTCGATCGCACCGCCAAGGGATTTCGCCGCCGCCGTGGCCTGCTCACCAAGACGGACGTGGTGATGCCCGTCCACCGCGTGCAGGCGCTGGTGCTGAAAACAGGCATGATCCGCCGGTTGTTCGGCTGGTATGGCCTTTCTTTCATCAGCCTTGCGCAGGATGCGAAGAACGCGAACCACGATGTCGCGCCTTTTGCCCGGTTGGAAGAAATCGCGCCCATTGCGCGCGAAGGCGGCTTTGCCCTGCCAGGCGAGGACGTGGCCTGGCACCGCCCCAGCACGAAATATCGGACGGACAAGCTGGTGCTGAGTGCAGGCACCTGCTTTGTTGCAGCGTTTCTTTTCCTGCTGGCGAAGATTGCTCTGCCGCCAGAGGCGCAGGGCCTTGGCCTGGGCGCCGTCATCATGGCGGCGCTGGGCGTGATCTTCGCCGTGCAGCAGCTATTTCTCTGGCGGTTCCAGCGACACGCGATCGACGAAGCATATGTCTATACGCGCAAGCGCTGGCTTTCCCCACGCACCGCCATAGCCAGCCGTGTGAAGTTGCAATCGGTAGAAGTTGCGCAGGGCCCGCTGGCGGGCTGGCGCGGCTATGCCGATCTGAATTTGGGGCTGGCGGGCGGCACCTTCAGGATCGAGGGGCTTCCGGTGGAAGAGGCCCGCCGGATTCGCGCGAAGGTGCTCGATTCGATTGCCGCTGTCGATTTTGCCAATCTACCGCGCTGAGCGCGCTCAACTTTCGGTATCGGCGCGCACGTCCGCCCATTCGGGATGCTTGCGGAACTGCGCCTCGACATAGGGGCATTGTGGCACGATCGTGAAACCCTTGTCGCGCGCGTCTTCCACCATGAATTCCACCAGATCGAAGGCGATGCCCTTTCCGCGTGCGGCGGGCGGGGTGAAGGTGTGATCGGCAATGCGCGCTTCGCCGCGTGCTTTCCACGTCAATTCCGCAGGCTGCTCGCTGCCCTCCACCTCGACGCGATAGGCGCCGTGGGTGGTTTCGTCGGTCGTCTGGATCTGCTGCGGGGTATCGGACATGAATTTCTCCTTCTTGCGCTGAACGAGCGCGAAGGCCATGGCGTTCCGCGATGCAGTTTCTCTCCGATAACGCGGCCCCCGTTCATCCCCGCCTGTGGGAGGCGATGCGCGCTGCCGACGCGCCTGACACGCCGTACGACACCGATGCGCTGAGCCGAGAGCTCGACGCTCGCTTCTCCGCGATGTTCGGGCGCGAATGCGCCGCGCTATGGGTGGCGACTGGCACGGCGGCGAATTGCCTGGCGCTGGCGACGATGGTCGATTCGCACGGCGGCGTGGTGTGCCATGAAGAGGCGCATATCGAGATGGACGAATGCGGCGCGCCGGGCTTCTACCTGCACGGCGCAAAATTGCTGCTGGCGAAAGGCGATGGCGCAAAGCTGACGCCCGATTCGATTGGCCGGGTGCTGTCCGGCATCACCCGCGGCGTGCACCAGGTGCCCGCGCAGGCGGTGTCGATAACGCAAGCGAGCGAATACGGGCTGGTCTATCGCCCGGGTGAGATCGATGCGATTGTAACTCTAGCAAGAGAGCACGGTCTCGGCATCCATATGGACGGAGCGCGGTTTGCAAATGCCCGTGCTTTCCTGCGATGCGACGCCACCCACGTCGCGGGTGATATCGACGCGCTCTGTTTCGGCTTCGTAAAGAACGGCGGCATGGGGGCCGAGGCGGTGATCCTGTTCGACACCGAAAAGGCGGACATGATCCGCTTCCGGCGCAAGCGCGCCGGCCATTTGCAGAGCAAGGGACGCTATCTGGCCGCGCAGATCCATGCCATGCTGGACGACGACCTTTGGCTGGAGAATGCCCGAGCCGCCAATGCGGCGGCCGCGATCATCGCTGAAGGGGCGGGCGAGCGGCTGATCTATCCGGCGCAAATCAACGAACTGTTCGTTTCGATGGACGCGGGCGAACGCGCAGCGCTACGGGCGCAGGGTTTCTCGTTCTACGACTGGGACGATACCTCCATCCGCCTCGTGACACAATGGGCCACCGATCCCGACCATGCGCAGGCGCTGGGCAAGGCCATCGCTGCGCTGTGAGCCCTGCTCAATCGAACATGCTCAGCTGGCGGGTAATCCTGCCATTCGTGCTGACCGGCGCGATCTGGGGCTCGACGTGGTTCATCATCACCGGGCAGATTTCCGGCGTGCCTGCCGCGTGGTCTGTCTTCTACCGTTTCGCTCTGGCTACCCCGGCGTTGTTTCTGGTCGCTGCGTTGATGAAGCGTCGGCTGCGGCTGACCCGGTCCGAACAGATGCTGGCGGTCGGAGTCGGGCTGGCGCAGTTCAGCGGCAATTTCCTGTTCGTCTATCATGCCGAGCTCTACGTAACCTCCGGCATCGTCGCGATGATGTTCGCCTTGCTGATGGTGCCCAACGCGGCCTTTGCGCGCATTTTCCTTGGCGAACGGGTGCAAGGCGGATTCATCCTGGGCAGCGCAGTCGCGATCGTCGGTGTATCTTTCCTGCTCTGGCACGAGTGGCAGGCGAATCCCGATGCCGGCGTGATCGGCGGCAACGTGGGGCTGGGCATCGTGCTGGCCCTGGTGGGTATTCTTACTGCATCGCTTGCCAACGTCATACAGGCGAACCCGACCGGCCGCGCCGTGCCGATGGTCAGCCTGCTGGCCTGGGCCATGCTTTATGGCACGATATTCGATCTCGGCTTTGCCTTGGTAACAGCCGGACCGCCTCCTGTTCCCGAAGGGGCGGGTTATTGGGGCGGCATTGTCTACCTCGCGCTGATCGGTTCGGTGGTGACGTTCCCGCTGCACTACAATCTGGTGCGAGAAATCGGCGCGGGCCGGGCGGCCTACAACTCCATCATCACCATTTCGGTCGCGATGCTGCTGTCGACCCTGTTCGAAGGCTACCAGTGGACCTTGCTGACGGCGAGCGGGATGGTGCTGGCCGTTGCCGGGATGGTGCTGGCCTTGCGTGCGCGGCGGCAGAAGGGCGTGCAGGTGCAGCAGTCGGGGCGGCTGCGGGAGGCACCCTCAGACGAGGCCGAGTAATCCCTCGCGATAGGTGGGGTAGGCAGGTTCCCACCCCAGTACCCTTTTCGCCTTGCCGTTCGCCACACGCCTGTTCTCTGCATAGAAACCGCGCGCCATGGGCGACAGCCCGGCCTCGTCCATCGACTGGAGCGGCGGCGGCGCCTCGCCCATCAGGCGGCAGGCTTCCTCGATCACGGCATTCTGGCTGGCGGGCAGATCGTCGGACAGATTGTACGCCCCCGCCGCCGCGTCGCTCGCCAGCGCGGCCATCACGCCGCTGGCAATATCGTCCACATGCACGCGGCTGAAGACCTGTTCGGGCATGTCAATCCGGTGCGCCTTGCCCTCCGCAATGCGATCGAACGCACTGCGCCCCGGCCCATAGATGCCGGGAAGGCGAAATACGCGCGCGCCCAGTTCCAGCCACGCCGCATCGCACTGCGCCCGCGCCGTTCGGCGTCCGGTGCCGATGGGCGTTGTTTCATCCACCCACGCCCCCTGCGCATCACCATAGACTCCGGTGGAGGAAAGATAGCCCAGCCAATGGCCACCCAGTTGCGAGGCATAGGCTTCCAGAACAGGATCCGTGCCCGATTCTCGTTCCGGCGGGACCGAGGACAGCACGTGGCTGGCGCTGGCCAGGGCGGACTTCACCGAATCGGTATCGCTGAAATCCACATCGCCGTCCGATCCGGTGGCCGTAACGTGCCATCCGGCGGATTTCGCCAATGCAGCCACACGCTTTGCCGTATATCCAAGGCCGAAAATGAACAGATGCGCCATCTCGTGCGTTCTACCCACTCGACGCGCCAAAGGAAGGAAATTAGGCCCACCACATGGATATCGCCCGCACACCCTCCACCCCCGATGGCAACCCCGAACTGGCCGATGCCGCGCACGAGCCGCACGATCCGGCTTCCATCCGCCGGAAGGATTATACGCCCTTCCCGTGGCTGGTGCCGCAGGTGTCGCTGGATTTCGATCTTGGCATCGATGCCACCCGCGTGGTGTCAACCTTGCAGGTATCGCGCAACGCGGACGCAGAAGCGTCTCCCATCATTCGCCTGAACGGTGACGGGCTGGAACCCGTATTGGTGAAGGTGGATGGAGAGCAGACCGATAGCTGGGTGCTGGACCAAGGCGATCTGTTGCTGACCGTGCCGGGTGATGCGCATGAGATTGCCATCACGACCGAGATCGATCCCTCTGCCAACACGCAGCTGATGGGCCTCTACGCTTCCGACGGGATGCTCTGCACGCAGTGCGAGGCGGAGGGCTTTCGCCGAATCACCTTCTTCCCCGACCGGCCCGACGTCCTTTCCGTCTACAGCGTGAAAATGCATGGCGACCGGGAGGCGTTTCCGGTCCTGCTGTGCAACGGCAACCTCGAGGCGAGCGGCGAGAATGACGATGGCACGCATTGGGCCGAGTGGCACGATCCGTGGCCGAAGCCGAGCTATCTCTTCGCGCTGGTGGCAGGCCAACTGGTCGCCAACACAGACAGCTTCACCACCATGAACGGGCGCGAGGTCCAGCTTGCCATCTATGTGCGCGAGGGCGATCTGGATCGCACTGGCCACGCGATGGAATCGCTCAAGAAAAGCATGAAATGGGACGAGGAGACATTCGGCCGCGAATATGATCTCGACCTGTTCAACATCGTGGCCGTTTCCGATTTCAACATGGGCGCGATGGAGAACAAGGGGCTCAACGTCTTCAACACCAAATACGTGCTGGCGGACGAAGACACCGCGACCGACGGCGATTTCGACGGTGTGGAGGGCGTGATCGCCCACGAATATTTCCACAACTGGTCGGGCAACCGCATCACCTGTCGCGACTGGTTCCAGTTGTCGCTGAAGGAAGGCTTCACCGTGCTTCGCGATCAGCTTTTCAGCCAGGACATGGGCAGTGAGCCGGTGAAACGGATCGAGGATGTGCGTGTTCTTCGCGGGGCGCAGTTCCCCGAGGATAGCGGCCCGCTGGCCCACCCCATCCGTCCCGACAGCTATCGCGAAATCAGCAATTTCTACACCGCGACGGTGTATAACAAGGGTGCAGAAGTCATCCGCATGATGCGCACCATGTGCGGCGAGGAACGGTTTCGCAAAGGCACCGATCTCTATTTCGACCGGCACGATGGCGAGGCTGCGACCTGCGAGGATTTCGTCAAATCCATAGAGGACGGTGCGGGCCTGGATCTGGAGCGCTTCCGCCGCTGGTACTCACAGGCAGGTACACCAAGGGTGTCTGTCCGGCTGGATCATTCCGCCAGCGCCACCACCCTGCACCTTTCGCAGCACGTTCCCGCCACGCCGGGGCAGCCGGAAAAGGAACCGATGCCCATACCTATGAAGCTGACGCTGTTCGATCGGTCCACCGGCCAGCATTCTGGCGAGCGGCTCGTCATCTTGGAAGAGGAGGAGCAGAGCTTCGAGTTCGAGGGGTTTGCCGAGGCGCCGGTACTTTCGATCAATCGCGGCTTCTCTGCCCCTGTCATCATCGAGCGCGACATCGCGAGCGAGGACCTGGTGTTTCTGGCGGCGCATGACGACGATCCTTTCGCCCGGTACGAGGCGCTGCAGGACCTGATCGTCTCGCATCTGAAACAGGCCGTGGAAGGCGCAATGGACGATCATTCCCGCGCGAAGGCCCGCAATGCCATTGCTGGCGCGATCGGGGCCGTTCTGGAAGACGACGCGCTTGACGATCTGATGCGCGGGGAATTGCTGGTGCTGCCCAGCGAAAGCTATCTCGCCGAAACCATGCCAATCGCAGATCCGGGCCGCATTCACGAGGAACGCCAGTCGCTGCGCGAATATGTGGGTTCCCAACTGGAGGACGCCTTTGCCGGTATGCATGAGCGGGCCTGTGCAGTGCAGTCCGACCTCTCGCCGCAGGCACGCGGCGCGCGCAAGGTGAAGACGCAGGCGCTGATGTATCTTGCCGCGGGCAATCCCGATCATGGCCGGGCACTGGCGTGGGCACAATACGAAGCGGCCGACAATATGACAGACAGGCAGGGTGCGCTGATGGTGCTCGCTGGCATGAAGGGGATAGAGCGCACGAACGCGCTTCTGGACTTCTACAACCGTTACAAGGGCAACGCGCTGGTGGTGGACAAGTGGTTTGCCCTGCAGGCAAGCTCCATGCATCCGAGCGCGCTGGAGCATGTGAAGGCGCTGGCGGAGCATCCCGATTTCACGCTGAAGAACCCCAACCGTGTGCGATCCCTCTACATGGCGTTTGCCTATAACCCCCACGCCTTCCACGCCGCGGATGGCGAAGGATACAGGTTGATTGCAGACCTGATCCTGGCGCTCGACCCGATCAATCCGCAAACCGCCGCGCGCTTCGTGCCGCAACTTGGCCGCTGGCGCCGGATAGAGCCGAAGCGTTCGGCGATGATGAAGGCACAGCTGGAACGCATCGCTGCCGCGCCAAAGCTGTCGGGCGATACCTATGAACAGGTCAGCCGCAGCCTTGGGTAACGCGTCGCGCCCCGTAACGGCGGATAATATTTCCATACCGCACGGCTTTCTCGATGCAGGTCAGAGCGACGCGCTCGCCTTCGATCTGGCGGTGGGCGATGCGCAACCGGTGTTCGTGAAGCAGGTCCACTCGCCAGACGCCATTACAGTCGATGCGCCTTTCGCAGATGGTGCGCGGCCGGAAGTCGATGGCATCGCCACCGCCACGCCGGGCCTGGCACTGGCAATCGTCACGGCCGATTGCGCACCGATCCTGTTTGCCGATGAAGGTGCCGGAGTAATCGGCGCAGCCCATGCCGGCTGGCGCGGGGCGCAGGGCGGCGTGATAGAGGCCACGATCGTTCGCATGGAGGAGCTCGGCGCGAAACGCGAAGATATTGCCGCAGCCGTGGGGCCGTGCATCGCGCAGGATTCGTACGAGGTGGGGGCCGACATGCGATCCGCCTTCGCCGCGGACGGCCACCGCTTTTTCGAGCCGACCGGGCCGGGCAAATGGCATTTCGACCTCGAGGGGTTCGTCGCTGCAAGGCTGCGCGAGGCGGGGATCGTATCGGTTTGCGCGCTGGAGATGGATACCTACTCGGCCCCGCGGCGCTTCCATTCCTACCGCAGATCCACTCACCGATCGGAACCATCGACCGGTCGGCAGGTTTCGCTAATCGCCCTGCCACGCTGATTTGTAACACCGCGTCAAAACGCAAGCAGCCAGTTTAGGCCAAAAGGCGGGTTGGCAGCGCGACTTTGCTCGTCTATCAGCCGCGCCAAGCCGCCGCCCGGCAACGGTTCGTCGTGCGGCTTTTTGGACGATTCTTTTCGTCGCCGATGCGCCAGAAGGCGGTAGGCGGCGACAGGCAAGGCAAGGGTATGGCATCCACCACTGGCAATGCTGAAGCGACACCGGAAGTATCCGGCGCAGTTGAGGCCGACGACGGCGTTCGTCGCCGCGATTTCATCAATATCGCCGCCGTTTCCGCGGCGGGCGTAGGCGGCGCGGTCGTCCTTCTTCCGCTGGTCAGCCAGATGGCTCCATCGGCAGACGTGCTGGCCGAAAGCACGACCGAACTGGACATTTCCACTCTGGAAGTGGGCCAGTCCATCAAGGCCGTGTTCCGCAAGCAGCCGATTTTCGTGCGCCGGCTGACGCCTGCTGAAATCGAGGCGGCCAATGCCGTCGATGTTTCGGCTTTGCGCGATCCCGCCACGCTGGACGAGATTACCAAGCCAGGCCACGGCGATGTGCTCGTGGTGATGGGTGTCTGCACCCATCTCGGCTGTGTGCCGCTGGGCGCGCAGGAAGGCGAGAACAAGGGCGAGTTCGGCGGGTATTTCTGCCCCTGTCACGGTTCGCACTACGACACTGCCGCGCGTATCCGCAAAGGTCCGGCACCGACCAATCTGGCCGTTCCGGAATATCAGTTCACGTCCGACACGACGATCGTGATCGGCTGAGGCGAGAGAGAAGAATATGAGCTTCCCCTGGGCCAAGGAATATACTCCGCAGACCGGACTGACGAAGTTTCTCGACGAGAAACTGCCGCTTCCGCGCCTCGTCTACAATGCCGTGGGCGCGGGCTATCCCGTGCCGCGCAACCTTTCGTACTTCTGGAATTTCGGCGTGCTTGCCGGATTCTTCCTGGTGCTGCAGATCGTCACCGGCGTCGTGCTAGCGATGCATTACGCCGCCAATACACAGGTGGCCTTCGCATCGGTCGAACACCTTATGCGCGACGTGAACTGGGGCTGGCTGATGCGTTATACGCACGCCAACGGTGCCAGCTTCTTCTTCGTCGTGATCTACATCCACATCTTCCGCGGCCTGTTCTATGCATCGTACAAGCCACCGCGCGAGATGATCTGGCTGATCGGTGTTGTCATCTTCCTTCTGATGATGGCCACCGCCTTCATGGGTTACGTGCTGCCGTGGGGCCAGATGAGCTTCTGGGGTGCGCAGGTTATCACCGGCCTGTTCGAGGCGATTCCGCTGGTCGGCCCTCCGCTGAAGACCTGGCTGCTGGGTGGCTTCGCTCCTGACAATGCCGCGCTCAACCGCTTCTTCTCGCTGCATTATCTGCTGCCCTTCGTGATCGCCGGCTGTGTTATCCTGCACATCTGGGCGCTGCACATTCCCGGTTCGTCCAACCCGACGGGCGTGGAAGTGAAGGACCAGAGCGATACGCTGCCCTTCCACCCGTATTACACGGCGAAGGACGGCTTCGGGCTTGGCGTGGCACTGTTGGTGTTCATGACCTTCGTGTTCTTCCTGCCGAACATGCTGGGCCACCCCGATAACTATATCGAGGCGAACCCGCTTTCGACGCCCGCGCACATCGTGCCGGAATGGTATTTCTACCCGTTCTACGCCATCCTGCGTGCCTTCACCTTCGACTTCATCCTGCCGGCGAAGCTGTGGGGCGTGCTGGCCATGTTCAGCGCGATCCTGGTGTGGTTCTTCCTGCCGTGGCTGGACAAGGGCCCGGTTCGCAGCGGCCACTATCGCCCGCTGTTCCGCAAGTTCTTCTGGTTTGGCCTGATCCCGGTCATGGCGGTGCTGTTCTATTGCGGCGGCGCGCCGGCTGAAGAGCCCTACGTGATGATCAGCCAGATCGCGACGGCCTACTACTTCCTCCACTTCCTGGTGATCCTGCCGATCATCTCCTCGATCGAACGGCCCGATCCGCTGCCCTTCTCGATCACCGAGGCGGTGCTGGGATCGGACAAGAAGGCCGTGCTTGGCGAAAATGCCGAGCCGGTGGCCACCTGACGAGCCGAGATTAAGGGAAAGACGATAAAATGATCCGCCTTGTTGGTATCCTGATCGGCCTGGGCTTCACTTTCGTGGTGCTGCTCGCCTTCGTAACCGGCGCTTATACCGCCGCGACCGAAGAAGTGGCCGAAACCGCCGAACACGCCTTCCATGAAGAGTCTCATGGGCCCGAAGCCGGCTATTCCTTCGATGGTCCCTTCGGCACTTGGAACCTGGCCCAGCTGCAGCGCGGCTATCAGGTTTACAAGGAAGTGTGCTCGGCCTGCCACTCGCTGAACTATGTCGCCATCCGCGATCTGGCGCAGCTCGGCTATTCCGAAGCTCAGGTGAAGGCGGAAGCTGCAACGTGGCAGGTTCCGGGCGTGAACCCCGATACCGGCGAAAGCGAAATGCGTCAGGCCCTGCCGACGGACTATTTCCCTTCGCCCTATCCGAACGCCGTGGCTGCGGCTGCTGCCAACAACAACGCCATTCCGCCTGATCTCTCGCTGATGGCGAAGGCCCGTCATCACGGCAGCGATTACATCTATTCGCTGCTAACCGGCTATCAGGAACCGCCTGCTCGCCTGCTCGAGGAATTCCCCGATGCAGCGCCGGGTCCGGGTCTCTATTACAACCCGTATTTCGCTAATCTCAATCTGGCGATGGCGCCGCCAATCACCAGCGATGGCCAGGTGACCTATGCTGACGGGACCGACGCAACCATTTCACAGATGTCGGCTGATGTCGCGGCCTTCCTCACCTGGACGGCGGAACCCACGCTGATCAAGCGCAAGCAAACCGGCTGGCCGGTACTTGGCTTCCTGCTGTTCGCAACGATCCTCGCATGGTTCGCCAAGAAGCAGATCTGGGCCGACGCGAAACCGCGCCGCAAGGACTGAGAAAGAATTGCCGGAACACGATCCGGGACGTTCGCGAGAAGCGCTAAAGGCGCTGATCCGAACAGTCCCGGATTTTCCGTCCAAGGGCATCCAGTTTCGTGACATCACCACGCTGATTGCCGACGCGAACGGACTTTCCGCTACCATCGACAGACTCGCCGCAATGGCGTCTGACCTGCGGGTCGACAAGATTGCCGGTATCGAGGCCCGTGGCTTCATATTCGGCACCGCGGTTGCACTGCGCCTTGGGGTTGGCTTCGTGCCGATACGCAAGGCGGGCAAACTGCCGGTCGATTGCCTCGAAGAATCCTACGCCCTCGAATACGGCGAGGCACGGGTCGAACTCGATCCCTCCATTATCGATTCCGGCCAGCACGTGCTGGTGGTGGACGACCTGCTGGCAACGGGCGGCACGGCCCTCGCGGCATCGCGCCTCCTGCGCCGGGCGGGGGCAACGGTGAACGATGCGCTGTTCGTGGTGGACCTGCCGGAACTGGGCGGCGCGGCTTCGCTGAAGGCAGAAGGAATTGCCTCCCATTCGATGATCGCCTTTGACGGCCATTAGGTCATGTGGGAAAGTAATGGGTTCTGGGGCATTGTAGGTCCACGCAGGCATTTAGGACATAGGCGGGGAGATACATGGAAGAACAGGCGCTTGTAATCGCGCTGGTCGGTGTGCTTGGCATCGGCGCGCAATGGGTGGCCTGGCGAACAGGTTGGCCCGCCATCGTTTTGATGCTGGCAGCGGGCTTTCTTGCAGGCCCCATCCTCGGGGTCATGGATCCCGAAAGCGCCTTCGGCGATTTGCTGGAGCCGATGATTTCCATCGGCGTGGCACTGATCCTTTTCGAAGGTGGCCTCAGCCTCGATTTCCGTGAATTCCGCAAATATGGCGGCGGCGTGTGGCGCCTGGTGATTTTCGGCGTTCCGCTGGGCTGGCTGTTCGGCTCGCTCGCCGGATATTACGTGGCCGGACTGGTCTGGCCCGTCGCCATTCTCTTTGCCGGTATCCTCGTTGTAACCGGACCGACAGTGGTCATTCCGCTCCTGCGGCAAAGCGCCGTGCAGCAGCGGCCCGCCGCACTTCTCAAGTGGGAGGCCATCGTCAACGATCCTTTCGGCGCCTTGTGTGCCGTGATCGCCTATGAATATTTTCGCTCGACAGCGACCAGCGGCGGCACCGCGTACGACGTGGTGCCCGAAATCGCGATCGCGGCCGGTGTATCCGGCCTTATCGGCTTTGCTGCGGCATGGGTCATTGCGTGGAGCTTCCCGCGCGGCTTCGTGCCTGAATTCCTGAAGGTGCCCGTGCTGCTGGTCGCGGTGATCGGCACCTTCGTACTGTGCAACAAGATCGAGCATGAAGCCGGTCTTCTGGCTGTTACGGTGATGGGCATCGCGCTGGCGAACATGCACGTCTCCAGCCTGCGCAGTATTCATCCCTTCAAGCAGAATATCGCGGTATTGCTGGTGTCGGGCATCTTCATCCTTCTGTCCGCCAGTCTCGATCTCGAGCAATTGCGACAGTTTGAATGGCAGTTCGGCCTGTTCCTGCTGGTCCTGTTGTTCGTGGTGCGTCCGGCCACCGTGCTGATCAGCCTGCTCTTCTCGGACGTCCCGTGGAACGAGAGACTGTTCCTCGCGTGGATTGCGCCGCGCGGCATCGTGCTGGTGGCCATTTGCGGCCTGTTTGCCCTGCGTCTTGAGGATCTTGGATACACCGATGGTACAATCCTGATCGGACTCAGCTTCGCCGTGGTCGTCACCACCATCGTTGCGCACGGGTTTACCGTGGACCTGGTGGCAAAGCTGCTGAAGGTGAAGGGGGCGAGCAGGCCCGGCATCGTGCTTGTCGGCTCCACCCCATGGACGGTCGCGCTGGCGCGGCAGATGCACGACATGGATACGCCGGTGATGGTGGTGGATTCCAGCTGGCAACGGCTGAAGCCCGCCCGCGCTGCCGGATTGCCCACCTATCACGGTGAAATCCTGAACGAGGCGACCGAGCATAATATCGATCTCACGCCATATCAGGCCCTGATCGCGGCAACAGACAACGAGGCGTACAACACGCTCGTTTGTTCGGAGTTCGCGCCGGAAATCGGCACCGACCGGGTGTATCAGCTGGGTGAGGGTGCGCATGACGACGATCACAAGGCACTGCCATCCACCCTTCGCGGTCGTTCGCTCTTCCGCTCCGGCTTCGGCGTGGAAGACGTGCAACAGCGCCAGATGGAGGGCTGGGAATTCCGCCGGACGAAACTGTCCGAGAAATTCAGCCTGGAGGATGCGCGCGAGACCTTGCCTGAGGCGGCCAGCATGCTGTTGCTGGTGAAGGAGAACGGCGAACTGAACTTCTTCACCCACGCAGCCGCACCGGACCCGATGCCGGGAGATACGATCATCTCCTATTCGCCCCCTCGCGCCACGACGGCAGAGGAAAAGGCGGCAAAACGTAATGGAAAGGGCGGCCAGAAGCCGCAGCCCGCATGAGGATGCTGGATATGAAACCGATTTTCACCATAGGCGCAGCCGCCACGCTCGCCCTCGCACTTTCGGCCTGCGAACTGCGCCGGGACGGGGATGAGGACCAAGCGATGACGGGCGAGGACGCTACGACGCCCGATCCCATGGCGTCTCCTACCCCCACGCAGAGCGCATCGCCCGTAGCTTCCATCATCCGCGACGATACCGCGCCGGAGGAAGAGAGCGTGGTGCTGCCCGTGCAGCCGGTGGAAATTTCCGTGCCGTTCCCCGACGGCTCTGACATCAGCGCCGCGGCAGAGCGCCGCCTTGCCGGATTGATGAACCAGGCAGCGATCGAGGAGGAATGGCCGGTCCGGTTGTCGGGACACACTGATTCAGGCGGTAACGACCAGGCCAACCTGCGCGCCTCGCGCGCACGGGCAGAGGCCGTGGCGGCCTGGCTGGTGGAACGCGGCGTGGATGACGAGCGGATTGAGATCATCGCCTTTGGCGAGCAGAACCCCATCGCTCCCAATGCCAAGCCGGACGGTACGCCGAACGAGGAAGGACGACGCAGGAACCGCCGGGTCGAGATAAGCGTGATGCCGGAAGACGAAGACACCGACGGCGATGCAGAAACGCCCGCTGCCAATGCGGAAACCGATCAGGACGCTTGACGAAAGCCCCGTACCGGTGGCAATCGGCGCTGACGAGCGGGCGGGTATAGCTTAGTGGTAAAGCCCCAGCCTTCCAAGCTGGTTATGCGGGTTCGATTCCCGCTACCCGCTCCAACCTCACGTTGTTGAAGCTATCGTCCGATCAACCGCGCACCGGCTTGTTGTCGATCAGCCGCGTTCCCCCGATCCTGGCTGCCACGAACAGGCGCGCATTGCCATTGTCTGCGTTCAGCAGTTCGATTGAGTCGGCATCGCGTAGCTCGGCATAATCCACCTGCGAAAATCCGGCACCAAGCAGGGCGTCCTCAAGCGCGGACAGCGTCGGCGACACATCGTGCCCGCCCAGGATGCGGGCTATCGCTTCGTCCAAGGCGCGGGGGATCGTAGCGGCTGACGCGCGGTTTTCGGCGGAGAGATAGGCGTTGCGGCTGCTCATCGCCAGGCCATCGGGATCGCGCACGATTGCAGCACCGTGGATGGCATCGACATGCGGCTGCGTCAGATCAAGGTCGCGCGCCATCCGCCGGATCACGGCAAGCTGCTGCCAGTCCTTCTCGCCGAACACGGCCATGTCGGGCCGTACCTGGTTGAACAGCTTGCACACCACGGTGGCCACCCCGTCGAAATGGCCGGGTCGATCCGCGCCGCACAGCCCCGCGCTCACCCCGGCAACGGAGACATTGGTGGCATAGCCTTCGGGATACATCGCCATCGTATCGGGTGCCCACAGCAGGGCCACGCCTTCTGCTTCCAGAAGGGCGGCATCGCGTGCCATCTGCCGCGGATACGCATCCAGATCTTCCCCCTCGCCGAACTGCCTGGGGTTCACGAAAATGGAGACGGCCACGAAATCGGCCATCGCCGCAGCTTCGCGAACCAGTGTCAGGTGGCCTTCGTGCAGCGCACCCATAGTGGGGACAAGCGCCAGAGTTGCGCGATTTGCGCCGTTTCCGCGTATTTCATCCACAGCTTGGCGCAGCTTTGGCAGGGTGGTGACTGTTTGCATGGGCGAAGGGCTCCGATAGACTGTATGCACGGCCTAGCGCCACAGATCATCGAGAGAAAGACCGACCGTGACAGCCCCCCATCGCATCGTATTCGCCAATGAAAAGGGTGGCACTGGCAAATCCACCACCGCCGTGCATGTGGCCGTGGCTCTGGCCTACCAGGGAGCCAACGTCGCCGCGCTGGATCTCGACACGCGGCAGAAAACCTTCTTCCGCTATTGCGAGAACCGCGCCGAGACGCAGCGCCGACGCAATGTGAAACTGCCCGGGCCGGTGTTCGATACCTGCCACGGCGACACGGTGCAGGAGCTGGAGGAAGAGGCGGAGCGCATCGGCGAGGGCATGGATTTCCTGCTGTTCGATACACCGGGCCGCGACGATCCTTTCGCCCGCCACGTGGCCGCCAGCGCCGATACTCTGGTCACGCCGATGAACGACAGTTTCGTGGATTTTGACCTGATCGGACAGGTCGACGCCGAGAATTTCAAGGTCCGCAAGCTGAGCTTCTATGCCGAGTTGATCTGGGAGGCGCGGATCAAGCGCAGCCGCGCGCAGATCGAGGAGCGCAAGCGCGAGATGGACTGGGTGGTGGTGCGCAACCGCACAGGCTACACCGATGCGCGCAACCAGCGCCGCATTGACGAAGCGCTAACGGAGCTTTCCAAGCGGGTCGGCTTTCGCGCGGTGCAGGGCCTATCCGAGCGCGTGGTCTATCGCGAGCTGTTTCCCTCCGGCCTGACCTTGCTGGACAAGGGGCATCTGGGAGAGCTGGGCACCAGCCACCTGGTGGCGCGGCAGGAACTGCGCAATCTGGTGGCGAACCTGAACCTGCGCGTGCCTAAGCGGGACGAGAAGGCCCCTCGCCTCGCCACGACGCCCATGGTGGAGCCGGCCTAGGCCATGGGCAAGTTCATCGTCATCGTCGGCATAGTTATCCTGGTCTATTACTGGATCTTCAAGCGCTGGCCCTGGCAGCCCAAGCTGAACGCGAGCGAGCAGGCGGTTGCGCGGGCGCGGGAAACCCTTGGCGTTTCGCGCTTTGCTAATCGTAATGACATAATTGCCGCGCATAAGCGTCTCGTTGCCACGGTCCACCCGGACCGTGGCGGCAGCAACGCGCAGGTTCACGAGGCGAATGCCGCGCGTGATCTGCTGCTGGACGAGCTGCCTGACGCGCTGCAATAATGCCGCGCTAACAAGGCCCGAGGAGCTTTCATGACATACAAGTTCGATCCCACGATCCTGCGCGAATACGATATTCGCGGCATCATCGGCGAAACGCTGGGCGCAGACGATGCGCGCGCCATCGGTCGCGGGTTCGGCACCTTGCTGCGCCGCGACCTGGAAGACAGCGGACGCAAGCCGAAGGTCGCGGTGGGATATGACGGGCGAGTAAGCTCCACCATGCTGGAGCACGCGCTGATCGAGGGCCTGACGGGAAGCGGCTGCGACGTGCGTCGCATCGGCATGGGGGCCACCCCGATGCTGTATTACGCCGAGGCTTCAGCCGAAGAGGTGGATGGCGGCATTCAGATAACTGGCAGCCACAATCCCGCCAATTACAATGGCTTCAAGATGGTATTTCGTGGCCGGCCCTTCTTCGGGTCCGACATCCAGACCATCGGGAAGATGGCTGCCGAAGGTGACTGGCTCGACGGGTCCGGCTCTGTCGAGAGCGTCGACATCATCGAAGAGTATATCGAGCGTCTGCTGACTGCACTCTCTGGGGTGGATGAAGCTGCGCTCTCCAGCCTCAAGGTTGGCTGGGATGCGGGCAACGGCGCTGCCGGCCCCGCGCTGGAGCTCCTCGCCAAGCGTCTTCCAGGTGAGCACCACTTGCTGTTCACTGAAGTCGACGGTAATTTTCCCAATCATCATCCTGATCCCACTGTTGAGGCCAACCTTGCCGACCTCAAGGCGCTTGTCGCCGAGAAGAACCTCGACTTTGGAGTAGCTTTCGATGGCGACGGCGACCGGATCGGCGCGATCGACGGCGAAGGCCGCGTCATCTGGGGGGATCAACTACTGATGATTTACGCCGAAGACCTCCTCGCAAGACTACCTAACTCCACCGTTATCGCCGATGTGAAGGCCAGCCGCGCGCTGTTCGATCACGTGGAAAAATGCGGCGGCAAGCCCGTGATGTGGAAGACCGGGCACTCGCTGATTAAGTCCAAAATGAAGGAAACGTCTTCGCCTCTGGCGGGCGAGATGAGCGGCCACGTGTTTTTCGCGGACGATTACTACGGTTTCGACGACGCGCTTTATGCAGGCGTGCGGTTGATCGCCGCTTCTGCCCGGCTCGGCAAATCGGTGTCGCAGTTGCGCGAGGACATGCCCGACATGCTCAACACGCCGGAAATGCGCTTCCAGGTCGATGAAAGCCGCAAGTTTGCCGCGATCGACGAGGTGAAGGCGCGCATGACCGGAGACGATGTGCCTGCTGGCGTGGAAGTGAACGCCACCGATGGCGTGCGCGTTACCAATTCCGACGGTTGGTGGCTGCTGCGCGCATCCAACACGCAGGACGTTCTGGTGGCCCGCGCCGAGAGCGATAGCGAGGACGGGCTGGAGCGCCTGATGCACCAGATCGACGAGCAATTGGCGCTGAGCGGCCTGGAGCGCGGCGAAAGTGTGGGACACTAAAGGGGAATAGAGACGATGGTTGGTAGATTCCTGTGCGCTCTGACGGGCGCGGCTTTACTGGTGTGCACGCCGGCCGCGGCTCTGGCACAGTCCCAGCCCTCCGAGCCCTCGGAGCAGGAGATGGAGCAGACCTTTGCCATGCTCTCTGGCGTGTTCGAGTTGGAGCCCTTGACCGCCGAGCAGGAGGCGCGCCTGCCCCTGGCGCGAGAAATCGTGGAGAAGGTCATGCCGGAAGGCGCGATGATGGAGGTGATGGGCTCCACCTTTGCCAGCGTGCTTGGCCCGATCGAGCAAATGGCGAATGCCGATACCGCCACGGCCTTGTCATCCTCCCTCGGATACAGGCCTGCCGAGCTGGATCTGGACGAGGAGGAGACCGCCGAAATTCTGAAGCTGATCGATCCGGCCTGGCAAGATCGCACTGCGGCGCTCAGCAGCGTGACAACATCCATGATGACGGACATGACGACGCGCATGGAGCCGCTGATGCGCGATGTGATGGGGGAGCTTTACGCCATCTATTTCGATGCGGAGGAACTGGCCGATATCAACGCTTTCTTCGCCACCGAAAGCGGGTCGAGCTTCGCCCGGCAATCCTACGCTATGGCCGGCGATCCGCGGATCATGGCTGCCATGTTCCAGGATCCCGAGGTGATGCTGGGTGCAGTTGCGCAGATGCCTGTAGCGATGGAAGCGGCCTTGGCCGACATTCCTGAGGCGCGCGAATTTGAGCAACTCTCACCCGAGGCACGCAGGCGGGTGATGGAACTTACCGGACTTTCCGCCGAGGAATTGCGCGAAGCTCTGGCCGCGGCTGCGGAGATGCGCGCGTCGGGCATGTAGCGCCAGAGGCGCGCGCATGGCGGGCATTGATGGTTTGACGGAACGCGGTGCTTGGCCGAACGCTTTCGTATGGTGAAAGCCGCAATCCCTCCTGAAATCACCGACTGGTTTGCCAGCCGTGACTGGCGCGTGCGGCGGCATCAGGAGGAGATGCTCAGCGCATCGGACGCCGGCAAGCACGCAATGCTGGTGGCCGATACGGGCGCGGGCAAGACACTCGCAGGCTTTCTGCCCACGCTCGCCGCTTTCTGCCCGTCCCGCATCGGTGACGGGGAGCGGCCACAGGGACTGCACACGCTGTACATCTCACCGCTGAAGGCGCTGGCGCACGACGTGCAGCGCAATCTGCTCACCCCGGTGGAGGAAATGGGCCTCGACCTGCGGATTGAGACGCGCAGCGGGGATACCCCGTCGGACCGAAAGCGGCGCCAGCGGGCCAAGCCGCCCAACGTGCTGCTGACGACACCTGAAAGCCTCTCCCTCCTTCTCAGCTTTGAAGACAGCCTGACGCTGTTTGAGGGGTTGAAGCGGGTGGTGGTGGACGAGATCCACGCTTTCGCAACCCAAAAGCGCGGTGACCTGCTGGCGCTTGCCCTGTCACGGTTGCAGGCCATCGCGCCCGATATGCAGCGCGCGGCGCTCTCCGCCACCGTCGCGGATCCCGAAGGCTACCGGGCATGGATCGCGCCCTGGGGCGATATCGACAGTGTTGCGCTGGTGGAAGGCGAGCAGGGCGCGGAGCCCGAGGTGGAAATCCTGTTGCCGGAGGAGGAGCGCGTGCCGTGGGGCGGTCACGCGGCCACATGGTCCATCCCGCAGCTTTACCAGCGCATTCGCAAGAACAACACGACGCTGGTGTTCACCAACACCCGCTTCCTTGCCGAATATATCTTCCAGCACCTGTGGGATGCAAACGAGGACAATCTGCCGATCGGTATCCACCACGGATCGCTTTCGAAAGAGGCGCGCCGCAAGGTGGAAGGCGCAATGGCGCGGGGCGAATTGCGGGCACTGGTGTGCACGGCCAGCCTCGATCTGGGCGTGGACTGGGGCGATATCGACATGGTGGTGCAGATGGGCGCGCCAAAGGGCTCCAGCCGCCTTCTGCAGCGCATCGGACGGGCGAACCATAGGCTGGACCAGCCCAGCCGCGCCCTGCTGGTGCCGGGCAACCGCTTCGAATTCCTGGAAGCCACCGCAGCGATGCAGGCGGTGGACGAAGGCCAGCGCGACGGCGAGGATTTCCGCCCCGGCGGGCTGGACGTGCTGGCCCAGCACGTGATGGCCTGCGCCTGCGCCGCGCCTTTCCGGGAAGATGACCTGCTTGACCAGATCCGGTCATGCTGGCCCTACGCGATGGTGGACAAGGAACAGTTCAGCCGCGTGCTGGCCTTCGTTGCTACCGGCGGATACGCGCTGAAAGCCTATGACAAGTTCAAGCGCATAACCCGCGACAAGGATGGCGTGTGGAGACTGTCCCACCCGGAGCAGGCGCATCGCCACCGGATGAATGCGGGCATCATCGTCGACTCCGAAATGCTGGAGGTACGTTTTCGCAACGGCCGTTCTCTTGGCAGGGTGGAAGAACGCTTCGCCGCCTCGCTGCGCCCCGGTGACACGTTCCAGTTCAGCGGCGTGAACGTGGAAGTCGAGCAGTTGAAGGACATGGAACTGATCGTTCGCGCCAGCGCGAAATCGGCGATGATCCCGTCCTACGGCGGGCTACGCCTGCCCCTTACCACCCATCTGGCGGACCGCGTGCGCGCCCTGCTGATGGACAGGGCCGGATGGGCGCGTTTTCCCGACGACGTGCGTGAATGGCTGGAGGTGCAGGACTGGCGCAGCCGCATGCCGGGACCGGAAAGCCTGCTGGTCGAAAGCTTTCCGCACGCAAAGCGCCACTACACCGTCTACTATACCTTCACCGGCTGGAACGCGAACCAGTCGCTGGGCATGTTGATCACCGCGCGAATGGAATCCATGGGGCTGATGCCAGGCGGTTTCGTGGCCAATGATTATTCGCTGGCGGTGTGGGGGCTGAAGCCGGTGGAGGACCCGCGCCCGCTACTCTCGCCCGACATCCTGACCGAGGAATTCATCGACTGGGTGCAGGATTCGCACCTCTTGCGGCGCGCCTTTCGCGAAGTGGCGGTGATTGGCGGACTGGTGGAGCGCCAGCATCCCGGCAAGCGCAAGAGCGGGCGGCAGGTCACCTTCAGCACCGATCTCATCTACGACGTGCTGCGCAAGTACGAGCCCGATCATGTGCTGATCGAAGCGGCATGGGCCGATGCGCGTACCCGCATGACCGACATCGGCCGCCTGGGCGATCTCCTGGACACCGCTGCGGAAAAGCTGGATCACGTGGTGCTCGACAGGGTCAGCCCGCTGGCGGTGCCGGTGATGGTGATGATCGGGCGTGAAAGCGTGCCACAGGGCGCGCAGGATGACGAACTGCTGCTGGAGGCGGAAACGCTGGCGGGCGCGGCGATGCGGGTGGATGGACTGCCCGAAGGCGCCGGGAACTGAGCTTTCAGGCGGGGAGCCACTGCAAGAGCCCCGGCAGTTCTCTTGCAGCATAGTCGACTTGCAGAACGCGCCGTCTGCCTGGCGTGGTGGACGCGCTGGATGCGTGCAGGATGGGCGTGGCATAGCTCCAGATGTCACCTGCCGTGGCAAGGCACGTCGCCGTACCGCATTGCTCGACGATGCTCGCAACGTCCTTCTCCGCGATCCGGCCATACTCATGCGACCCCGGCGATATGACGAGTGGTGCGTTATTCTCGGTCACGTCATCGAGGTGAATACGCAAGGTTATCATGCTGGCGAGGATGGCGAATGGTGGTTCTACGTGCGCAACACCTTGCTTCAGCGTCCAGTGATTGAACCCCGGAACCTCTACCCTCCGCCTGACGGAGATGGTGCGATCCTGGTGCCACGCCAAGGCCCAGTTGTTTGCCGGTGTCTTGTCGAAGAGGACTGCGCGGACCGGGCGCGCGCGAGCGCCAAGGCTCGACCTTGCGATCTTTCCAGCGGCAACTTCAACGAGTCAAAAGGCGAGGGGGCGTAGATCGGCAAAGCGATGTCCCGGTCCGGCTCCGCAGGTTCTGCTCAGGGCTTCCAGCAAGGGGCCGAGTTGCTGACGGCACGCGGCAGGGTGGTGCCGCGCGCCTGTGGGGTCTTCAAACATCCAACTGTGCTGCCCCATTCAGGCGGCAAGCACAATCGCGTCCTATTCGGTGTCGAACTGGCGATACCGCTCGTTTCCGACAAATGCGAACTTGTCGAGCTTTGCGTCTGCCACGGCGTTTATCACGTGAACGCTGTCTGCGTAGCTGGCGTTGGCTTCCGGCTCGAAGCGGATGAGGGGCATCTCTACCTGCGCGGCCGCGGCGGCAAGGCGCGCGTCGAGCTGTGCGCCCGTGACAGCCTCGCCGTTCCACAGCACGGATCCGTTCTGCTGCACGACGAGCGCGACGGCTTCGTAATTCGAGGGGGCGACAGGGCCGGGGCCCGGAAGGTCAACGTCCAGCCTGTGCGTTGCAATTGGAATGGAAAGGATCAGCATGACGAGCAGGACCAGCAACACGTCGATCAACGGGGTGATGTTCAGCTGGCTCATCGGTTGGGGCACCGTGCTGAAATTGCGATCGAGCATCCGGGAACGTATGGCCATGTCACTCTCCAGTTTTATGTAACAGGATAACATCACAAAACGCGATGGCGGTCAAATTCTGGAATTCGCTCGGATTGACGCGCCGCCCCCCGACGGATCGCAGGCACAAAAAAGGGGCGGATCGCTCCGCCCCTCTTTATTTGCTGCTGGCGAGGATCAATCCTTGCCGAAGCTGCGATACTTCTCGTTGCCGACGAAGCCGAACTTGGTGACGCCGCTGGCCTTGATGATGTTGAGCACCTTGGCCGACAGGTCGTAGCTGGCGTTCGCTTCCGGTTCGAACTGCAGTTCCGGCTCCACCGCGAAGGTGAGAGACTGCTGCAGGTTTCCAACCAGTTCACCCTGGCTGATCGTCTCTGCGTTCCAGAGGATCTGGCCGTCCGGGGTCAGCACGATCTTGTTCTTCACCGGGTCCACATCGGGAGTATCCGGGTTGTTGGTGGGCGAGGGCAGGTCGATATTGACCGCGTGCGTCGCCACCGGGATGGTGATGATGAACATGATGAGAAGCACGAGCAAGACGTCGATCAACGGCGTCATGTTCATGTCCATCATCGGTTCGCCATCGTCACTGCCGCCTGACATTGCCATGGTAGCTTACTCCTTAAATTGCTCGTCCGGCGTCGATCAGTTGGGATCGACGGGGTTGGAAATGAACCCGACGGTGGGATAGCCCGCCGCCTGGACGTTGAAAATCGTGCCCGCAACGCAGCGCCACGGAGCGTTCACGTCGCCGCGGATGTGCACCTGCGGGATCAGTTCAGGCTGCTGCATGATCGCTTCGGGTCCGCCGGCGCCCTGCACGATGGCATCGAGGCGACCGAAGGCACGGTCATACAGTTCGCCGGAATCCACCAGCGTGGTGTTGTTGAGGTAGATGCGGCATTCGCCATCACGCGTCGCGCCAGTGAAGGCGGTGTTCAGCGTGCTGGGCGTGCGGCCCTCCTCGTCCGTGGTGGAGACGGTGATCAGCAGATTCTCGACCTTGTCATCCGATTCGGAGGAGGCAAAGACCGGAATCTCGAGCTCTTCGACTGTCTGGATGGCAACCGGAACCGCGATCAGGAAGATGATCAGCAGCACCAGCATGACGTCCACCAGCGGCGTGGTGTTGATCTCCGACATCGGCGTTTCGCCGGCGCCATCTCCCATCGCTATGGCCATGTCTCTAGTCCTATCTCAGATTACGTATTCAGGTGGCGGGCGCTCGCATGCGAAAGCGCCCGCCAATTCGGATTGCCGAGCTTACTTGCGCGGTGCGTTCGGCGAAGTCGAGGTGGTGGTTGCACCAGCCTTCGTCGTTGCAGGCTTGGCCGTCGGGGCAGTCGTGGCAGTCGACTTGGCCGGAGCCATTGCCGGCTTCACGGCGCCGTTCGAAGTGATGTTGGCCTGCAGATCGGTGGAGAAGCCCGAAAGCATCGCCGAAATCTTGCGGTTGCGGCTCATCAGGTAGTTGTAGGCGAACACGGCAGGCACAGCCACCAGCAGACCGATGGCGGTCATGATGAGAGCTTCACCAACCGGGCCTGCAACCTTGTCGATCGAGGCGGAGCCTTCGAGGCCGATGTTGATCAGGGCGCGGTAGATACCGATCACGGTGCCGAGCAGGCCGACGAAGGGAGCGGTTGCACCCACCGTTGCGAGGAAGGGCAGGCCGCCGTTCAGCTTGGCCATGATGGCGCTTTCCGAACGCGAGAGCGTGCCGTGCAGCCAGTCATGCGATTCCAGGCTGTCGCTCATCTTGGAGGATTCGTCACCGGCACGGATGCCGTCGTCGACCAGCTGGCGCCATGCGCTGTCCTTGTCGAACTTCGTGGCGCCTTCCTTCATCGAGCCGGCACGCCAGAAAGCGGCACGGTTACTGCGGTATTCCTTCATCACCTTGTTCTGCTCGAAGATCTTCGTGAACAGGATGTAGAACGAGCCAACCGACTGGATGACCAGCACGGCGAGAATGGACCAGGCGACGGGGCCGCCCTGTTCCATGGCTTCCATGAAGCCGAACTGGTTAGCTGGAGCATCTCCGGCTGCGGCAAGAATTTCGATAAGCATGCGATTAAGTCCTCTTCCTAGAGAAAGTCTGTTCGATCAGTTGATCTGATAAACGATATTGGTCGACCAGCTGCCCGTGGTGGGGTTGCCTGCGTCGTCCAATGCAGGGTTGAAACGAGCGTAACGGGTAATGTCGTCACACGCGGCCTGATCCAGGGTCGGATCGGCAGACCGGGTGACCCGGCACGATGCAACGCGACCGTTGGCACCCACGGTGACCGAGACACCGACCGTACCCTCGATCTCACGACGCAGGGCGCGCGAGGGGTAGTTCTCGATGATTCGGCGCGTCCAGCGGGCCTGGCCGTCCGGCGTCACGCCACGTGCCTGGGAAGGCGGCGGGGGCGGGGCCGGCGGCGGTGCAGGCGGTGCTGCGGGGGCCGGAGGCGGTATCCTGAGGGCCGGGGGTGCCGGCGGCGGGATGTTCGTCTGCGTGCGGATAGGCGGCGGTGCCACGCTGACGTTAATCGGCGGTGGCGGCGCTACCGGCGGCGGCGGTGCAACTTCCTGCTCAGGCGGCGGCGGCGGGGGCTCCTCCTCCGGCTCTGGTGGTTCCGGCTCCTCAATATCCACGGTGGTCACCCGCTCCGCGATTTCCTTCACCGCCGATATGGCGAGTCCGGAAATGAGCAGGTAGCCCACTGCCACGTGGATGAGGGCAACGATGACAATCGAGACAACTCGACTGCCGCTCATTTCTTGGTCAGCGTAAGCCATCCAGTCCCTTCACTCCGTTCTACGTCCAGCCGGATTGAAATCCGGCCCTCAAGAGACCACCTGGACGAAGCCGGGCGGTCCCGCATGAATTGTATGCCTATCGTTGATAGCTTGCGACACGTGCCAGACACAATCGAAATTGTGCCAAAAACATCACAGCGGGAAATTTTCTATCTATTTTCCCGGACAGACCGTGGCGGCTATTAACGGTCGGATTGGCATGGGGCAAACCCTTTGTTGATTAAGTCACGATTCATCATTGCCACGCTGTGATTGGCTCTGGCGTGGACCCCGATGGCGACATCGCGCGTTGTCCTCCCAGTTTCCCGCGCTCAAAAGGATGGCCATGTCGACACGCATTTCTTCCGCAAAACTACGGGCCGCGCTGACGGCGGGCCTTGCATTTGCCATGGCATCGTGCGCCAGCACCGGCACCGCCATGCCGCAGGATATGCCTGTCGCGGAGCTGCCGCCTTCGCAGGCGCCCACCTATGCCGATCTGGTGACCATGGCGCTGGAAGCAGACACGGTCGCCATCGTCGCGGTGGAGGACCAGATCACCTTCCCGCCGGAGCGCGCACCGGATGTCGCGGTTTCGGAAGTCCGCCTCTATATAGAGGCGCTGGTGCAGAACCTGCTGGCAGCGCCGCAGGGCATTGGCCAGCAGCTTACCTTCGTCGTCGATCAGCCGCGCGATGCGGATGGCGATGCGCCTGATATCGAGAACCGCCGCTTCGTGATTTTCGGGGATCTTTCGCGCAGCCCGCCGGGCGCAATCCAGCTCCTTTCTTCCGATTCGATGCTGCCTGCCGGCCCGCAACTGGAAAGCCGCGTGCGCACGGTGTTGACCCAGCTGGCCGCAGCAGATGCGCCGCCGGTCGTCACCGGCATCCGCGACGTGATCTCGGTGGAAGGCAACCTTGCCGGCGAATCGGAAACGCAGATGTTCGTGGAGACCGACACCGGAACGCCCGTATCGCTGAGCGTGATTCGCCGTCCCGGCATGGCGCCCGAATGGGGCATCTCCCTTGGTGAGCTCGTGGACTCCAGCGCCACTGCGCCCCGGCCCGACACGCTGGCCTGGTATCGATTTGCCTGCTTCCTTCCGCGCGAGCTGCCCGCCGATTCCTTCCTCCAGACTGATCGCGAATCGCGCGAAAGGGCGCGCAACGACTACGCCTACGTGCTGTCCGAACTCGGCCCGTGCGAGCGACGCTTTACCTGACCAAAGCAGGACTGCACTGGCCAATCGGCAGCGCCTTGCCTAACCCGTCCGCCGCTGAAGTATGGCGACAAAGGACGGGGTTGGAAAATCGATGGCTGACAATTTGCGAATCGCACTGGCAGGCTTGGGCACGGTGGGTGCGGGCGTGTTGCGCCTGCTGGCCGACAACGGTGAGGCGATCGCCCGCCGCGCGGGTCGTCCGATCCAGGTGGTAGCCGTTTCAGCAAGGGATCGCGGCAAGGATCGCGGTGTCGATCTCTCGCCCTACGCCTGGGAAGACGACATGACCGCGCTGGCCGAGCGTGATGACGTGGACGTGGTTGTCGAACTGGTAGGCGGATCAGACGGCCCAGCCCTGGCCCTGGCGCGAAAGACGCTGGGAGCGGGCACGGGACTCGTCACTGCGAACAAGGCGATGGTGGCCCATCACGGGCTGGAACTGGCGCGCCTCGCGGAAGGATCCGACGTACCGCTGCGCTACGAGGCGGCGGTGGCGGGCGGTATTCCCGTGATCAAGGGGCTGGCAGAAGGCGCGGCCGCCAACCGGATCGAGCGGATCTATGGCATCCTCAACGGCACCTGCAATTACATCCTCTCCGAAATGGAAACCACGGGCCGGGATTTCGGGGATGTCCTCGCCGATGCGCAGGCGCTGGGCTATGCAGAGGCAGATCCCACTTTCGATATCGAGGGCGTGGACGCGGCGCACAAGCTCTCCATCCTCGCCAGCATCGCCTATGGCACGCAGCTGGATTTCGCTGCGGTCGACACCAATGGCATCAGCCGCATCCGCGCAGCCGACATCGCGCAGGCCCGCGCGCTGGGCTACGTCATTCGCCTGATCGGCCTTTCCGACTGCGCCGAGAAGGATGGCATGCGCCACCTGTTCCAGCGCGTTGCGCCCTATCTCGTGCCGATCCGGCATCCGCTGGCTGCGGTGGACGGCCCGACCAACGCCGTGGTGGCAGAGGGCAATCACGTGGGTCGCCTGCTGTTCCAGGGGGCAGGCGCGGGCGATGGTCCCACCGCCAGCGCCGTGGTGGCAGACCTGGTGGATATTGCGCGCGGCAATCGCATGGCGCCGTTCTCCCAGCCGGTGGAAACGCTGGTGGAGAGCACGCCCGCCGATCCCGGCGATCGCCGTAACCGCGCCTATGTGCGCTTCACCGTGGCGGATCGTCCCGGCGTGCTGGCGGAAATTACCGCCGCGATGCGCGATGCGGGGGTCTCTATCGAGAGCATGATCCAGCACGGCCATCCCGAAGAGGATAGCGACGAGCCGGTGCTGGTGGCGATCGTCACCCACGAAGGCCCGGAAAGCGGGGTGACAAGGGCGCTGGATCTGCTGGAAGGATCTCCGGCGCTGGTGGAAGAACCGCTGGTGATGCGCCTGATTGGCTGACCGCGCTGCGGATCAACCCTCCTCCGACAGGTCTATCGGCACGCGTTCGCCGGTAATTTGGTTCTCCTGCGTGGGGGCTTCGATGGCGCGCACGGCAGCTGCGTCCTCTGCGCCCAGGGGCTCTGGAAAGGCCGTCGTGTCGATCAATGGAGGGTAGGGCGGAACCGAGCCCACGCGCATGCAGCTTGGCGGACCGAGTCCGAGCACCCAGCAGGGCGGATCGGTGAGGCCGGGCACATGCCGCCTGTCCGATTGCACGGGGCGCGGCAGCGGCGACATGTAACGCTCGGCATCTGGAAGTTCGCGGCACACCACGATGGCGCCATCCTCCCGCACCTCTTCCTCGCAGCGTTTCGGCTCCAACAGTGGAACGGGCTCTTGCGATTCGCGCGCCTCCGTCTCTTCCAGCGCCGGACCGTATACCGCCTGCGCAGACGCGCCGACGGGCATCAGGATGACTGGAACAGTCGCAAAAAACGCGGCAAGTTGCCTCGACAATGTGGCCCCCCCGACCTAAGCGCTGTGCCGACATTCAGATCGGAGCCTGAATTACTTATGAATTCCAACCAATCCGCAAAAAGCGTTCTCGACCGCGTTCTCGTGATGGAAATGGTGCGCGTTACCGAAGCCGCCGCCGTTGCAGCCTCCACTCTGGTGGGACGCGGCGACGAGAAGGCAGCCGACGCTGCCGCCGTTGAAGCCATGCGCAGGACATTCGATACGCTGGATATCGATGGCACCGTGGTGATCGGCGAGGGCGAGCGTGACGAGGCGCCTATGCTGTATATCGGCGAGAAGGTGGGCGGCGCGCCGGGCAGGGGGCCGAAGGTGGATATCGCGCTGGACCCGCTGGAAGGCACCACCATCACCGCCAAGGCCGGCCCCAATGCGCTGGCCGTGCTGGCCGCTGCCGAAGAAGGCTGCCTGCTGAACGCGCCCGACGTCTACATGGACAAGATAGCCGTTGGCCCTGGCTATCCCGAGGACGTGATCGACCTGGCGAAAACGCCCACGCAGAACGTGGAAGCCGTTGCCAAGGCCAAGGGCGTTGAGCCGAAAGACATAATCGTGTGCGTACTGGATCGTCCGCGCCACGCAGAGCTGATCGCGGAACTGCGCGGCATCGGCTGCGGCGTGGTGCTGATCGGCGATGGCGACGTGGCGGGTGTGATCGCCACCACCGATCAGGACACCACTATCGACATGTACATGGGATCTGGCGGCGCGCCCGAAGGCGTGCTGGCCGCTGCGGCGCTTCGCTGCGTGGGCGGGCAGTTCAACGGTCGCCTGCTGTTCCGCAACGATGACGAGCGAAAGCGCGCCGCCAAGTGGGGCATCGAGGATCTGGACCGCATCTACAAGCTGCACGACCTTGCCAAGGGCGATTGCATCTTTGCCGCAACCGGCGTTACCGACGGCTCGCTGCTGGACGGCGTGAAGAAGATCCGCCGCCCCAATGGCGAACGCATCATGACCACCGAGAGCGTGGTGATGCGGGCATCGTCGGGCACGGTGCGCTGGGTGCGCGGCGAGCACCGCATCTAGGCCACGTCGAGGTCAGTCAGTGGCAGGAATTAAAGTCAGGACATTGCGCGTTTCGCCCATTGGCCTCTCTGTTATCGGCGGGGTGGTGCTTCTGGCGATAATTGCCGTCCCCGTCCTGCTGCTGTTCGGTGCTGCCGAGTTCAGCGTGTGGGCACTGGGCTGGATACCCGATCTCATCGGTGTTGCAACGCTGGTATCGCTTGCCCTCGTGCCGCTGGCATTCATTCCCGCAACACGCGGACTGGCGAGCGGGCTGTTCGGCTTTGCATCGCTGATCTTCGGGATCAGCCTCTGGCTCTATGCGCTGGCCTCGACCTATATCGAATGGGGCATGCTCGGCGTCATCCTGGGCGTGCTGCTGGCAGGCATCGGCGTGGTGTTCACCGGGATGCTGGCCGCGCTGTTCTCGGCGAGCTGGGGCGTGCTGGGCAATATCGCTCTCCTCCTCGCGCTGAGCGTGGCAACGCGTTTCGCCGCCAGCTTCCTGCACGCCTCGGCAGCGCGCGACTTCCTGCGCAGGAGAACGCAGGAGAACCCTTCGGAAGCGATCATCGACCAGCCAAGCGACGACCATCGTTAAGGCGCTGGGCGGGCGAGAAACCGCCAAAGGCCGCCAATCCGTTAACGACCCCATTGCGGACGTCAGGATGACTGATCTTTTTCGTACAGGCGGTACAGCCACGGCGCGGCGGCGATTAAAAGCATGATCGCAGAAAACGAGGGCGGATCAAAACTTACGATTTGCCCTACGACCTGCCAGCCCGCAAACAGGATCGCGGAACCCCATGCTAGGACCGCAGCGAGCACGAAACAGAAAAAAGTTACCCTCATAGGGACGCGGTATCACGAGCATCTTTTTTCGTCATCTCTCCCGCGTATTTTCGGCCATACAGCAATCTCTGAGTTCTCCCTAGCGCCGGATGAGAACGCCAACCCGGTCGGCGTTCAGCCAACCGCAAGGGCAAACGCCCGCCCGCAGCGGGCGCAGCTTGCTGCGCGTCTAGCGAGGACGAAGCCGCAGAGGCGGGTTCGCAAAACAAACCTGCACGACAACCGCCATCCGCCACGTTGCAATTCCATGACGCTCGGCTAGGGCGAACCCACCGCCTCAACCCCAAGGGATTCGCATCCATGAAAATCATGTCCGGCAATTCCAATCTGCCGCTCGCCCGCGCCATTGCCGGCTATCTCGAAGTTCCCCTCACCGACGCCAGCGTCCGCCGCTTTGCCGACGAGGAAGTGTTCATCGAGATTCACGAGAACGTGCGCGGGGAGGACGTGTTCATCGTCCAGTCCACCAGTTTTCCGGCGAATGACAACCTCATGGAGCTGCTGATCGGGATCGACGCGCTGCGCCGTGCCTCGGCCAAGCGGATCACCGCCGTGGTGCCCTATTTCGGCTATGCCCGGCAGGATCGCAAACCCGGCCCGCGCACGCCGATTTCGGCAAAGCTGGTCGCGAACCTGATTACCGAGGCAGGCGCGGATCGCGTGCTGGCGGTCGACCTGCACGCAGGCCAGATCCAGGGCTTCTTCGATATCCCGACGGACAATCTCTACGCCGCGCCCACGATGGCGGCGGACATTCAGGCGCGCTACGGCGACAAGGAACTGATGGTCGTCTCCCCCGACGTGGGCGGTGTGGTGCGCGCCCGCGCGCTGGCAAAGCGACTGGACAATGCCCCGCTGGCCATCGTCGACAAGCGCCGCGATCGCCCTGGCGAGAGCGAGGTGATGAACATCATCGGCGACGTGAAGGGCCGCTGCTGCATCCTGATCGACGATATCGTGGATTCGGGCGGCACGCTGTGCAACGCGGCGCAGGCGCTGCTGGATCAGGGCGCGAAAAGCGTGACGGCCTACATCACACACGGCGTGCTGTCGGGCGGCGCGGTGGCGCGCATCAACAAGTCCGCGCTGGAAGAACTGGTGATCTCCGATTCCATCCAGCCGACCGATGCCGCCAAGGATTCGAAATCCATCCGCATTCTGCCCATCGCGCCGCTGCTGGGTGAGGCAATTCGCCGCATTGCCGACGAGAGCAGCGTATCCAGCCTGTTCGACTGAGATGAACCTCGCCGCTGAAATCGCGCTCGCCCACCGTCTTGCCGACGTTGCGCGGCAGGAAATCCGTCCGCTTTTCCGCTCCGGCGTGGAGAGCGAGGCGAAGGACGACGCCTCGCCCGTGACGATCGCCGATCGCAATGCCGAGGAGGCCATGCGCAAGCTTATCGAGGCGGAGTTTTCCGGCGACGGCATCCACGGCGAGGAATTCGGCGTGAAGGATGGCGTTTCCGGCCGCCAGTGGGTGCTGGACCCTATCGATGGCACCACGGCCTTCCTTGCCGGCCGCCCGATTTTCGGCACGTTGATCGCGCTTCTGGTGGAGGGCTTTCCGGTGCTCGGCATGATCGACCAGCCAATTGCGTCGGAGCGGTGGCTGGGGGTTGCGGGAGAGCCGACCACCTTCAACGGCAGGCGCGTGGAAACCCGCCGCTGCCGCGAACTGTCCGCCGCCAGCCTTGCCACCACCGGCCCGCACTATCTCAGCCAGTCCGAGGGCGACGTATTCATGGCGCTGGCCGCCAAGACCGATCACCGGCGCATGGTGATGGGCGGCGATTGCTACAATTACGCTTGCCTTGCCTCCGGCCACCTCGACGTGGTGTGCGAGGCCGGGCTTAAACTGCACGACTACGCCGCGCTTGTCCCCGTGGTTGAGGGCGCAGGCGGCATGATGTGCGACTGGGCGGGCGAGCCTTTGCACGCAGGCTCCGACGGCACCGTGCTGGCGCTGGGCGATCCGGCGCGGCTGGAAGACGTACTTGAAGCGATGGGAGGCCAGTGATGCGCCTGTTTGTTTACGGCGTTCTGATGAAGGAACTGGCAGAAGGCCAGGCGGCAGACCTGGTCGCCGCACTCGATTCGGGCCTTCCCGCCACTACTCGCGGCAAGCTGTATGGCGTGAAGGGCAGGGATGGCGGATGGTATCCGATCCTGTTGCCCGACCCGCAGGGCGCGGAAGTCTATGGCGTGGTGCACGAGGCAGGCGCAATGGAATGGCAGGCGATGGACACGTTCGAGGACGCGCACGACGGCCCCGATGCCGAATATCGCCGCCAGACGATCCCCGTAATGCTGCCCAATGCGCTGGTGGTGGATGCGCAGGCCTATTGCTACGCCCGCACCGTGCCTGATGGAGCAGAACCGATCGACGGCGGCAGTTTCGCAGCCTGGCTCAGCGAAACCGGGCGCCGCGCCATCACTTCGCGCTGAGAGCACGTGGTCGGCAGGCTTGCATTCCTGCGCAGAACCGCTATTTGCGCGCCCTTCACTGACACGTGATTCATCTGCCGGTCTGGCCGTAAGGGCTGCCAGGGCTGGTTGTACGTGTCTCTGCAAAGGAGATGAAAATGCCCAAGCTAAAGACCAAGAGCGGCGTGAAAAAACGCTTCAAGCTCACTGCCACCGGCAAGGTCAAGCATGGTGTCGCCGGCAAGCGTCACCGCCTGATCAGCCATAATGCGAAGTATATCCGCCAGCAGCGCGGCACCAAGGTTCTGGCCAAGGCCGACTGGGCTGCCGTCAAGAAATGGGCGCCCTACGGCCTCGATTGAGCCGGGTTCAAGGAGACTAAGATATGCCTCGCATTAAACGCGGCGTGACCACGCGCCAGAAGCACAAGCGCCTACTCGATCAGGCCAAGGGCTATCGCGGCCGTCGTAAGAATACGATCCGCGTCGCCCGTCAGGCCGTCGAAAAGGCCGGACAGTACGCCTATCGCGACCGCAAGGTTAAGAAGCGCAATTTCCGCGCCCTGTGGATCCAGCGCATCAACGCTGCGGTTCGCGCCGAAGGCCTCACCTATTCCCAGTTCATGCACGGCGCGAAGCTCGCCGGTATCGAGCTGGACCGCAAGGTGATGGCAGACCTGGCGATGAACGAAGCCGAAGCCTTCGGCCTCATCATCAAGCAGGCGAAGGACGCGCTTCCCGCCTGATAGGCGAAGCAGCGACTGCAAACAGAAAAAGGGCGCGGATGGCATTGTCATCCGCGCCCTTTTTGTTTGCCGTGCGACGGCATGGGAGTTGGGCCAGCCGGCCGGCGAACTGGTCTTTCAGGGGCCATATGGCGGCAAGTATTCAGCGAGAAACAGTACGGATACCGTCGCCATGCCAACAGCGCGGGCGACTGCGTGTGTCAGCGCGCTTCTGCTACAATTCACAAATAACAGATTGCTCCAATCTGGATGCAATACTCGCCATTCTACGAAAACAACCTTGTAGTTTGTTGTTATTTATTACAATTGGGAGAGAACTTCTCGTCTTGCGACGGGGCCAAATGGTGCGTGGGTGACAGGGAGCAGATCATTCTCGAAAACGGGGCGCAGCGTAGTATTGCCGAGGTGCGGGTTCATATACTTCCGCCCGAGATGCGACGCTATTTCAGCGCGCTTTACCACTTTCGCGTAGATACCCCCGACCATTCGCCATTGATCGATTGCCATTACCCCGATTGGGCAGGGATCCATTTCGTCGCCAGCGGCCATCAGCACCGGACCTCCATAAATGGTGAGCCCGCGGTAGAGTATGACGATTGTATCGCCAACGGACCTACAACGCGCGCGCTGGGGCTGGAGCTGAGAACCTCGCTTTCGTGGAGCATCGGGCTGACCCCGGTGGGCTGGGCTCGATATGCAAATGGCGCGGCGGCCGATCTGGCGAACAAGGTGGTGGATGCCAACGAGCACCCGGCCTTCGCCAAGCTTGCGCCGATATGCGAGATCGTTCAGGAGAAGCCAGGGGAGTTCGAGCATACCGCGCGCAGAATCGAGAAATTCCTGAGCGCGATCAGGCCCGCTTGCAGCCCGCACGAGGGCAAGGTGGAGGCCATACATAACGCCCTGCGCGAACCCGCTATCGGTGATGTCGAATCGCTGGCGGAGACGCTCGGTTTCAGTCGTCGCACCCTTGAGCGGCTGACATCGCGCTTCTTCGGCTTTCCGCCCAAGACCCTGCTGCGCCGGCAGCGTTTTCTTCGCAGCCTGAGCCGCTTTACCGTGGAGCCGGGCCGTTCGTGGAGCATGTCGGTCGATGACCAATACGTGGACCAGGCCCATTTCGTTCGCGAGTTTCGCACCTTCATGGGGATGACGCCGAGCGAATACGCCCAGATGCCGCATCCCCTTCTCGACAGCATTTTCGTACAGCGCCTGGCCGAGCACGGTCCCAACTGAGACCGCCGCCGTGCTGCCGCCGTACCGGCCCCGGCAATTAAGTCTTGGGCAAGGGCAGCATGGCGGCTAACAGGCGCGGCCTGACCGCAATCTGAAACGAAACTGTCCGAAGCACCTATGTCCGATCACCATGAAACCGCTCAACAGGCCCAGTCGCGCATAGACGCGGCGCCCGATCTTGCCGCGCTGGAGGCCCTTCGCGTGGAGTATCTCGGCAAGCAGGGCAGCGTCTCCGCCTTGCTGAAAACGCTCGGCAAGATGTCTCCGGAAGAGCGGCATGAGAAGGCTCCTGCAATCCAGGCCTTGCGCCAGTCGGTGGCCGATGCACTGGCCGCCCGCAAGGACGAGCTGGAAGCCGCCGAACTGGAAGCGCGCCTTGCGACGGAGCGGCTGGACCTGACCCTGCCTGCTCCCGATGCACAGCGGGGCAGCGTGCATCCGGTAAGCCAGGTGATGGACGAGCTGGCGGAGATTTTCGCCGATCTCGGCTTCGCCGTCGCTACCGGTCCTGAAATCGAGGACGACTGGTACAATTTCACCGCGCTCAACATGCCGGAGAGCCACCCGGCGCGCGCGATGCACGACACGTTCTATTTCCCCGACACCGCGCCCAAGGGCGGCAAGATGCTGCTGCGTACGCACACCAGCCCGGTGCAGGTGCGCACGATGCTGGATGTGGTGAAGAACAACCCGGGCGGCGCGCCCATTCGTATCATCGCGCCGGGGCGGGTGTATCGCAGCGATAGCGATGCGACGCACACCCCCATGTTCCACCAGATCGAAGGCCTTGTGATCGACCGGGGCATACACCTCGGCCATCTTAAATGGACACTGGAAACCTTTCTCAAGGCTTTCTTCGAGACCGACGACATCGTGCTGCGCCTGCGCCCCAGCTACTTCCCCTTCACTGAGCCTTCGGTGGAAGTGGACGTCGGTTTCGCGATCGAGAACGGCAAGCGCATTCTTGGCGGATCGGGTGACGAACCCGGCCATGCCTGGATGGAACTGCTGGGCAGCGGCATGGTGAACCGCCGCGTGATCGAAATGAGCGGCCTCGATCCCGACGAATGGCAGGGCTTTGCCTGGGGCCTGGGCGTGGATCGGCTTGCCATGCTGAAATACGGCATGGACGATCTGCGCGCCTTCTTCGACGGCGATACGCGCTGGCTCTCGCACTACGGTTTCAGCCCTTTCGACCAACCCACACTTTCCGCAGGCGTAGGAGCGCGCTCATGAAGTTCTCGCTCGAATGGCTGACCTATTTCCTCGAAACCGGGGCCAGCACCGCTGAAATCGCCGCCAAGTTGAATGCCATTGGCATCGAGGTGGAGGATATCGAGGACCCTGCCGAGAAGCTGGAGGGCTTCCGCGTGGCAGAGGTTCTGACCGCCAAACCGCATCCCGATGCGGACCGTCTGCAGGTTCTCACCGTCAACACCGGCGAGGGCGAACCGCTGCAGGTGGTGTGCGGCGCTCCCAATGCCCGTGCAGGGATGAAGGGCGTGCTCGGCCTGCCGGGAGCGGAAGTGCCCGCCAACGGCATGAAGCTGCGCAAGTCCGAAATCCGCGGTGTCGAATCGAACGGCATGATGTGCTCCGTGCGCGAGCTGGAGCTGGGCGACGATCACGAAGGCATCATCGATCTGCCAGGCGATGTGCCGGTGGGTAAGAGCTTTGCCGAATACCACGGCGCCTCTCCCGTATTCGATGTCGCCATCACGCCCAACCGCCCCGATTGCATGGGCGTGTACGGCATCGCCCGCGATCTGGCCGCTGCCGGAATGGGCACGCTGAAACCGCTGCGCGAGCATCACATCGAGGCATCCTTCCCCTGCCCGGTTCAGATCCGCACCGACGATCCCGAAGGTTGCCCGGCATTCTATGGCCGCGTGATCAGGGGCGTGACCAATGGCCAGAGTCCGGACTGGATGCAGAAGCGCCTGCTGGCGGCTGGACAGCGCCCGATCAGTGCGCTGGTGGACATCACCAATTACCTGATGCTGGCGTTCGGCCGTCCGGCCCACGTCTACGATCTCGCGAAGCTTTCCGGCCCGGTGGTGGCGCGCCGCGCGAAGGATGGCGAGACCGTGCAGGCGTTGAACGAAAAGACCTACACGCTCGACCCGAGCATGACGGTGATCGCTGACGACAACAGCGTGCACGATATTGCGGGCATCATGGGCGGAGAGGATTCCTCCGTCCAGCCCGAGACGACCGACGTGCTGCTGGAGATCGCCTATTTCGATCCCGAGGCGATCGGCGTGACGGGGCGCAAGCTGGGCCTGGCCACGGATGCCCGCACCCGCTTCGAACGCGGCGTGGATCCCGCCTGGCTGGAGGAGGGGCTGGAAAGCCTCACCAGCCTGATCCAGCGGTTCTGCGGCGGCGAGGCGAGCGAGATCGTGCGCGCTGGCACCCCTCCGACACAGCCGAAGGTGATTTCCTTCGATCCGACACTGACCGCGCGTCTTGGCGGCGTCGAAGTGGCCCAGGACGAGCAGAAGCGCATCCTCGAGGCGCTCGATTTCACGGTGGATGCAGACTGGCAGGTAAGCTGTCCACCCCGTCGCCACGATATCGAAGGCGCTGCCGATCTGGTGGAAGAGGTCGTGCGTATCCACGGCCTGCACAATGTCGAAAGCGTGGCGCTGCCCCGTGCCGATGGTGTTGCGAGACCCACGGCAACGCCCATCCAGTCGCTGGAGCGCCGCCTGCGCCGCGCCGCCGCCGCGCGCGGTCTGAACGAGGCTGTCACCTGGTCCTTCCTGCCAACGAAAGAGGCGGAGCATTTTGCCGCCGAGGGCGAAAGCCTGTGGTCGCTCGACAACCCCATCAGCGAGGACATGAGGGCCATGCGCCCCTCGCTCATCCCCGGCCTGCTGTCGGCTGCAAAGCGCAACGCCGATCGCGGTGCAGCGGGATCGCGCCTGTTCGAACTGGGCCGCCGATATCTGCGGGCGAAGGACGGATCGAGCGACGAGCGTCCCACGCTCGCGGTGCTGCTGGCCGGTGAGAAGACGCCGCGCGGCTGGGCCACCGGCAAGGCAAGGCCTGTCGACGCCTTCGACGCAAAGGCCGAAGCAGAGGCCCTGCTGGCCGAGGCAGGAGCGCCTGTCGACAAGCTGATGGTGATGGACGAGGCGGGCGCGCAGTTCCACCCCGGCCAGTCCGCCACGCTGCGGCTCGGTCCGAAGAACGTGCTGGCCCGCTTTGGCGCACTGCATCCCTCCACGCTCGACGCTTTCGATATCGATGGGCCGGTGGTTGCCGTGGAAGTCTATCTCGACGCAATTCCCGCAAGGAAAGGCAAGAGCGGCTTCGAAAAGCCGGCCTACACCCCGCCCGCGCTGCAATCGGTGGAGCGCGATTTCGCCTTCCTCGTGCCGCAGGATCTGGCCGCTGGCGATCTGCTGCGCGCGGTGAGGGGCGCGGACAAGGCCAATATCGTCGATGCTCGCGTGTTCGACGTCTTTGCCGGGCAGGGGGTGCCGGAGGGCATGAAATCAATCGCCATCGAGGTGACGCTGCAGCCGGGAGAGAAAAGCTTCAAGGACGAGGATCTGAAGGCGATCAGCGACAAGGTGGTGGCCGCCGCTGCCAAGCAGGGTGCGGAACTGCGGGGCTAACGCCACCATTTCGAAAGGCCCCTACTCAATGGCAGCGGCAACACGCTCGTCCGCCATCAGCGCCTGCATGGATACTGTGAAGCCCCGCTGTGTCATCTCCTCGGCGAGATCATCCATTGAACCTTCAAAACTACGGTGAAACGGGAGAAATTCAGGCATTCGCGGTCATCTTTGGCGCGATTTGCGCAAGCCTGAGTGGACGGCAAGTGATCGCGGCGCTATTTGCGCGCCTCCCATGACTTCCACTCGCCGCACCTTCGCCATCATCTCGCACCCTGATGCGGGTAAGACCACGCTGACCGAAAAGCTGCTGCTGCAAGGCGGGGCCATTCACCAGGCGGGGCTGGTGAAAGCGCGCGGTGCTGCGCGGCGTGCACGCTCCGACTGGATGAAGATCGAGCAGCAGCGCGGCATCTCGGTCACCTCCTCGGTGATGACGTTCGAGAAGGAATACGAAGGCGAGACCATCACCTTCAACCTGCTCGATACGCCGGGCCACGAGGATTTTTCCGAGGACACCTATCGCACGCTGACCGCGGTCGACTCTGCCATCATGGTGATCGATGCGGCAAAGGGTATCGAGCCGCAGACGCGCAAGCTGTTCGAGGTCTGCCGCCTGCGCTCTGTTCCCATCATCACCTTCGTCAACAAGGTGGACCGCGAGGGGCGTGACCCGTTCGAGACGATGGACGAGGTGGCCGATATGCTGGCCCTCGACGTGTCGCCGCAGATGTGGCCCATCGGCATGGGCGGCCTGTTCAAGGGCCTGCTGGATTTCCGCACGCAGGAAGTTGCGCGGGTGGAAGGCGGCTCCAACGAATATATGGGCAAGCGCGATGCCCTAGCCGATGCCGATATCCCGGAGAATTACGAGGAAGAATATCAGCTCGCGCAGGCAGGCTATCCCGAATTCGACCTGGAAGCCTACCGCAACGGCGATCTGACGCCTGTCTATTTCGGCTCCGCGCTGAAGAACCTGGGCGTGGAAGAGCTGATCGATGCCATCGCCCGCTACGCCCCGCCGCCGCGTCCGCAGCCCGCGGGCGAGGAGAAGATCGGGCCGGAGCATGACGAGGTAAGCGGTTTCATCTTCAAGGTGCAGGCCAATATGGACCCGAACCACCGGGACCGCATCGCCTTCATGCGGCAGGTGTCGGGCACTTTCAAACGCGGCATGAAGCTGACGCCCAGCGGGCTTGGCAAGCCCATTGCAGTGCATTCACCCATCCTGTTCTTCGCCCAGGACCGCGAGATTGCCGATACCGCCGAGCCGGGCGATATCATCGGCATTCCCAATCACGGCACCCTGCGCGTGGGCGATACGCTTTCCGAGAAGAATGAGATCCGCTTTACCGGCCTGCCCAATTTCGCGCCGGAGATTCTGCGCCGTGTGCAGTTGAGGGACCCCACCAAGACGAAGCAGTTGCGAAAGGCGCTGGACGATCTTTCGGAAGAGGGCGTGATCCAGGTTTTCTATCCCGAAATCGGCGGATCGAGCATCGTGGGCGTGGTGGGCCAGTTGCAGCTGGACGTGCTGATTTCGCGGCTGGGTGCGGAATACAAGGTCGATGCCGCGCTGGAAGCTTCTCCTTTCGCCACGGCGCGCTGGCTGAAGGGGCCGGACGCCGCGCTGCGCGATTTCGAGAAGTTCAATCAGGGCAATCTGGCGAAAGACCGCGATGGCGACATGGTGTTCATGGCCAAGAGCGCATGGGACGTGGGCTACCAGGAAGAGAAGAACCCCGATCTCGCCTTCTCCGCCACCAAGGAGCGGTAAACCTGCACGTAGTCGACACCTCGTTGCCAGCCGCTTTCAATATAGGAAAGAGCCGCGCAAGCCGCTAAGCCTTGCCGATGGCCGACTTCTTCGACGAACTGAATTTCAAGCACATCGAGATGATAGAGGACCAGCCGGTCTTCTTCGTGGCGACCGCCGCTGCGGACGCCCGCATCAACCTGTCGCCCAAGGGCTACGATGCGTTTCGCGTGATTTCGCCGAAACGCGTCGCCTATCTGGATCTTGGTGGATCGGGCAACGAGACGAATGCGCATCTGCTGGCCGACGATAATGGCAAGGGCGGACGCATCACGCTGATGTTCTGCAATTTCCAGCAGCCTGCGCTGATCCTGCGCATCTACGGCCGCGCCAATCCCGTCCTGCCGTGGGAATCCGGCTGGGACGAGATTTCGCAGCACTTCACCTTGCTGCCCGGCACTCGCCAGATTTTCGATATCGAGGTGGAAAGCGTGCAGACCAGTTGTGGCTGGGGCGTGCCATTCATGAGTTACCAGCGCGAACGCAAGACGCTGCTGAAAGCGCACAGCAATGTCGATCCGCTGGAATGGGCGGGCAAGCACAAGCGGCGCCGCGAAAGTATCGATGGGCTGCCTACCCGCACCACGGACCGCTACATTGCGGGCGACATTCCGCAAGACGACTGATGCAGCTCACATTCGCCAGCTACAACATTCACAAGGGCGTGGGAGCAGACCGGCGCCGCGATCCCGACCGCATCATCGAGGTGATCCGGGAGCTGGATGCCGACGTGGTTGCGCTGCAGGAAGTGGACGAACGATTTGGCACGAGGCGTGCCGTTCTCGATCCCGATGCGCTGACGGAGGCGGGCTATCAGGTGGCCAGCAAGCGCACCAAGCCTGCCAGCATGGGCTGGCACGGCAATGCCCTTCTGGTGCGCGAGGGGATCGAGATCATCGATATTGACGCGCATGACCTGCCGCAGGTCGAGCCGCGCGGTGCTGTGCGCTCTACCCTGCGGACCAAGGGCCGGGATATCTGCGTGACCGGAATGCATCTCGATCTGTCCGGACTTCGCCGAAAGCGGCAGTTTGCGCATGTGTGCAACGCCAGCCGCGCGCCGGGTCTGCCCGCGGTGATGCTGGGCGATTGCAACGAATGGCTGAAACCTTTCGGCGGCTCTCGCGGGTTGGCCGCGCATTGGGAAATGGTGGAGCCTGGCCGCAGCTTCCCGTCCCAGCGGCCGATGCTTTCGCTGGACCGCGTGGTGCACACTTCGCACTGGACGCTGGACGAGGCGGACGTGCACAAGAGCGCCACGGCAAGGCGCGCTTCTGATCACCTGCCGATCTACGCGAAGCTTTCGCTGCACGATTCTTAGGCACCGTGCCGAAGAATTAGGCGCGGGCGGGGCAGTGCAACACTGGTCCCGCAACCAAGTTCCCGAAAATTAACGTTTCATCGATTCTGGCACGGCGGTTGCATTGCACAATCGCGGCCGGGAGCGACCCGGCAAGTCATAGGGGTCAGGGATGAAATTCGTCATCGCCATCATCAAACCATTCAAGCTCGACGAAGTGCGCGAAGCACTCGCCGGATTGGGCGTCGCCGGCATGACCGTGTCGGAAGTGAAGGGCTTCGGTCGGCAGAAAGGCCAGACCGAGATCTACCGCGGTGCCGAATACTCGGTGAACATGCTGCCGAAGGTGAAGCTGGAAATCGCTGTCAGCGACGAGCTCATGCCGAAGGTCGTCGACACCATTCAGGAAACCGCCAGCACGCAAAGCATCGGCGACGGCAAGATCTTCGTGCTCGAACTCGCTTCGACCACGCGCATCCGCACCGGCGAAACCGATGAAACCGCGCTTTGATCAGGGGGTCTGAGACAATGAAATCTGCAATTCTGAAACTGGGCGCAGTGGGTGCAACAGCACTTCTCGCCACCAGCCCGGCCTACGCCGCCGCGCCTGCTGCCGATGTGGCAGCGGATGTCGTCAGCGGCGGAACGGCCTATATCTTCAACACGCTGCTGTTCCTTATCGGAGGCTTCCTGGTGATGTGGATGGCAGCGGGCTTTGCCATGCTGGAGGCGGGCCTCGTGCGCGCCAAGAACACCTCCACGCAGTGCCTCAAGAACATCGGCCTCTATTCGATCGCCGGCCTGATGTTCTGGATAATCGGCTACAACATTGCCTATCCGGGCGACATGGGGGCCGACTGGAACGGCTTTATCGGCGGTTTCAACGGCGTCTATTCAATGCAGGCCGTGGGCGAGGCTGACACCGGCACGGGCTATTCCGTCGCATCGGACTGGTTCTTCCAGATGGTGTTCTGCGCCACTACCGCCTCGATCGTTTCGGGCACGCTGGCCGAACGCATCAAGATCGTGCCGTTCTTCATCTTCGTGACCATCCTTACCGCCGTGATCTATCCGGTCGTGGTGAGCTGGGAATGGGGCGGCGGCTTCCTCGACACCGACTGGGGCTTCTCCGACTTTGCAGGTTCCACCCTGGTCCACTCAACCGGCGGCTGGGCTGCCCTGGTCGGCGCGCTGATCCTCGGCCCGCGTCTTGGACGCTACGTGGACGGCAAGGTGCAGGTCTTTCCCGGAACGAACATTCCGCTGGCAACGCTTGGCACCTTCATCCTGTGGCTCGGCTGGTTCGGCTTCAACGGCGCCTCGCAGCTGGCGATGGGCACCGTGGGTGACGTGTCCGACGTGTCGAAGATCTTCGTGAACACCAACATGGCTGCCTGCGGCGGCGTGGTGGTCGCGATCATCCTGACGCAGATCCGCTACAAGAAAGCCGACGTGACGATGGCCATGAACGGCGCACTTGCCGGCCTCGTATCGATCACCGCAGAGCCGCTGGCACCCACCGTGGGCCAGTCGATCCTGATCGGCATGATCGGCGGCGCCATCGTGGTGTTCACCGTTCCGCTGCTCGACAAGTTCAAGATCGATGATGTTGTCGGCGCCATTCCGGTTCACCTCGTGGCCGGCATCTGGGGCACGCTGATCGTGGCCTGGACCGGCGATGCCACCTTCGTGGGTCAGCTGGTCGGCGTTCTTGCCACCATGGTCTGGGTATCGATCGCCTCGGGTATCGTGTGGATGATTCTGAAGGCCACCATCGGCCTGCGCCCCTCGGCGGAAATCGAGACTGCCGGTCTCGATGTCCACGAAACCGGCGTGGAAGCTTATCCGGGTCTCGCCAACCAGGCGTAACCCAACACCGAATTGGCGGGGGCGGGACCTCTCTCCTCCTCTTCTCCCCCCGACCTCGCCAACATTCGTTCCTCCTGCGAACGTACAACTTGAAAGGGCCGGGGCTGCAAAGCTCCGGCCCATTTTTTAGTTGCCAGCGGCCCCACCCCATCGGTTACAAGCGCGTGACACTTTGCCAGCTCCGGCAGACCGCACTCTACAGGGGATCAATCCATGAAAATGGTCGTCGCAATCATCAAGCCGTTCAAGCTGGAGGAGGTGCGAGAGGCGCTGGCTGCCATCGGGATTTCCGGGATGACCGTGTGCGAGGCGAAGGGCTTCGGCAGGCAGAAGGGGCAGACCGAAATCTATCGCGGGGCCGAATACGCGGTGAACATGCTGCCCAAGGTGCGTCTGGAAATCGTTGCGGGCGACGAAATTGTGCCCAAGATCGTGGAAACGATCCGCGATGCCGCCAACACCGAATCGATTGGCGACGGCAAGATCTTCGTGCTGGAAGTGGGCGGCGTCACCCGCATCCGTACGGGCGAAACGGGCGAACTCGCAATCTGACGGGCAAGGCGTTTTTCATCACGCAGCGCAATACTGGCCCCGATCTCACCACGATCCATCTTCTGACAGCACCGATCCGGCGCGTTCCATCATAATGGAATTGCAACGAATTCGGCGCATACGTAATAATCATATAGTGAATGCGTATTGCCTTTTATCGTCCATTCTCGCAATGGAAGGATGAAGGCATCGTATCTGCCTTGCCATGACAGCCGGCCGATCCGGATTTTATGGCGCGAGTTTAATTATTTGGGGAAGATCAATCATGCGTAAAAGTGCTTTGGCAATCGGGGTTGCCGCAATGGCAATTTCCGCGCCTGTTATGGCCCGCGATGGTGACGTCTACGTCGGTCTGGATGCCGGCGCGATCGAGCTTGGCGAAACCGAGCTCGACATTTCGGGCGTTTCGTCTGCGACCATCAACTATGATGCAGGTTTCGATGTCGATGCCGTTCTCGGTTACGACTGGGGTCCGATTCGTACCGAGATCGAAGGCTCCTACAAGGAAGCCGGCAGCGAGGAACTGAGCAGTGCCGCCGTGGGCGCACCCATCCCGCCGCAGACCATCGATTTTGCCGGAACGGAGCAGCGCCTCACCTCGGTGATGGCCAATGCGCTCTTCGACATCGGCGGTGAAGATGGCAACATCGCCTTCTCGCTGGGTGGTGGTTTTGGCCGCACCTGGATGGGTATCGACACCGACAACACCGTTCTCGGCGGCAATCTGCTGGACGACGAAGACAACGCCTGGGCCTACCAGGGCCTCGCGCAGGTTCGCCTGCCTGTCTCCAGCGCCATCGAACTCGGCCTGAAATATCGCTATTTCATGACCGACGATTTCCAGTTCACCGACGCGCTTGGCCGTTCGGTGAATTACGATGTCGACTCGCACTCGGGGCTGGTGAGCTTCATCTACAATTTCGGGGGCGAAGAGGCCGCTCCGCCTCCTCCGCCCCCGCCGCCTCCTCCGCCCCCGCCGCCTCCTCCGCCCCCGCCGCCTCCGCCGCCGCCTCCGCCGGCTCCGGTTTGCGAGCAGGGCCCCTACATCGTGTTCTTCGATTGGGATGAAGCGAACATCACACCGGAAGCTGCCACCGTGCTGAACAGCGCGATCACGGCGTACGGCGATTGCGGTTCGGCTGCCATCATGCTGGCCGGTCACACCGATACGTCGGGTACGCAGGCCTACAACATGGGCCTGGCAGAACGTCGTAACGAATCGGTGCAGGAATACCTGACCGGCCGCGGTATCCCGATGTCGCGCATCTCCACCGAAGCCTTTGGCGAGACCGAACTGCGTGTCGCCACTGCCGACGGTGTGCGTGAACTGCAGAACCGCCGCGTGGAAATCAGCTACGGTCCGGGATCGGGCATGTAAGCGAACACGCTTCCAGCGAATACGAGAAGGGCCGGAGGAGCGATCCTCCGGCCCCTTTTTTCATGCAGCATCAACTACCGTGCCGATCTTTCTGCGTTCGCTGCCATCGTTCCCGGATCAGGTCGGATGTCTCGCGGCTGCCGTCGTGGCTCCAGCCGGGCGCGCGCAGGAGATAGGATAGCTTGTGCCGCCACGGCGCGCGCCACATGTCACGGGCGATGGCAATCCATTCGTGGAACACCGCGTAGAACACGTTGAACGTGCCAAGCTGGCTGACGATGCCATAGCGGATACGATCCGTATCATCTTCCGGCGCGAATGTGCCGAAGAGCCTGTCCCAGATGATGAGGGCGCCGGCGAAATTGCGATCGAGATAGCGCGGGTTCACCGCGTGATGCACCCTGTGGTGGGACGGCGTGTTCATCACGGCCTCGAACCAGGGGGGCATCCGCTTCACCGCCTCCGTGTGAATCCAGAACTGGTAGACGAGGTTCAGGCCCGCACACACGAGGATCATGCCGGGCTCAAATCCGATGAGCGCGAGCGGCATGCGGAAGACGAAGGATAGCGCGAAGAAGCCGGTCCAGCTTTGCCGCAGTGCGGTCGAGAGATTGTAATGCTGGCTGGAATGGTGGTTCACATGGGACGCCCAGAACCACCGAACCCGGTGCGCGCTGCGGTGGAAGACGTAATAGGCGAGGTCGTCCAGCACGAAGCAGAGTGGCCATGCCCACCACGCCCAGCCGATTGATAATGGCGAAAGCGTGTGCAGCCACACCAGCAATGCGGCGGTTACTCCGCCGGTAAGAGCGCCTGCCACCGTGCTGCCGAGACCGATCGCGAGAGATGTGCCGGTATCGCGCCATTCATAGCCGTGCCGCTCACCTTTGCGCCGCAGCCAGAGTAATTCGGCCAGGATCAGCACCACGAAGACGGGGATGGCAATGGCGACCGGATCGAAAGGCATCAGCCGCTATTAGCATCAATGTCAGTAGTGGCCCAGTCCCCTGCGTCATCCCCAATCCGCAGCCGCGCGGCGGGTACCGGTTCGATCTCAAGACGCCCTTCCACGGCCCTGATTGGCGTCCCATCGGGCAATTCGCGCACCACGAACTGGCTCCCGTGCTGGATCAGAAGGGCGATTCGACCGACGCCGTCACGTGCGATCGCCGCTTCGCCCTTTTCATCCAGCGCTATGCTTGCAGGCTCGAAACCGCCGGGGGCGAGGCGGAACAGCTCTGCCGCTTCTTCGATGGAGGATATCCGGCCCGAAAGGCGAAAGCCCAGCACATAGGTGATGGCGACAAGGGCGACGACAGCGGCAAGCGCGCCCAGGAATTGCACCGTTTCGCCACCCATGTGCGATCAGCCGTCCGATCTTGCCGCCAGCATTTCCAGCATCGCGCTGACAGGGCTGATGTCGTAACCGGCCCCGCGCGCGGCTTCGATCAGTGCTGCGGGTTCCTCGCCGCGACTCGCCTCTGCCATGGACCACAGGAAGGTGGAGCGCGTGCCGGAGCGGCAATAGGCCAGCACCTTGCCATCCGCGCCCTCCAGCGCATCGGCCATGGCTTTCACCTGCGGTTGCGAAAAGCCGGAATGGTCGATGGGGATGGCGACGTATGAAAGGCCGTGCTCGCGCGCGGCAGCCTCGATCCGGGCGCCTTCCGGCTGGCCATCGTCCTCGCCGTCGGGCCGGTTGTTGATTACCAGAGTGATTCCCTGCTGCGCCGCCTCTGCCACATCATCCGCAGTGATCTGCGGGCTGGCCCATACCGACTCGGATAGTTTGCGAAAATCGCTCATCCTGCTTTTGCCTCGTTCCTGAAAGTGACTGCTTTGCCGCCGCTCGAGAGCGGGATGGAGCTGCATTTCATGGCGCAGCGAAGAGCGCATCGCAAATTGTGACAAAAGCGCAATCTTAAATCATTCGCATCTGGCGTATTTCTAAGTTATACCCACCGCCCGAAGCGGCGGGGATTGTCTGCCGCTTCCGGTCGATGGGAAGTTCGCTCGCGTTGTCGACTGGTGTTTCAGGGCGGGAATGAAGGTTTGTTGAGTTCATGGGTTATGATCGAGGACGTCGCGGTCGGGGACGCGATAAGCGGGACAATATTGGCGAAGAAGGGTTCGATCCCTTCATGGATGGCGCACCGCCCATGGATAGTGGCGGCGGTGGCTGGCGCGATGGCGGCAACGACCGCGGCGGCTTTGGCGGCGGCGGTCGTTTCAATGACGATCGTGGCGGCGGCTACGGCGGCGGCAACGATCGCGGTGGTTTTGGTGGCGGTGGCGGCGGTGGCCGTGGCGGCCCTCCGCGCGGCGGCGGCGGCGGCGGTGGAGGCGGCATGCCTGCACAGGTCGTGGGCACCGGCCAGGGCAAGGTAAAATTCTTCAACGCGCAGAAGGGCTTCGGCTTCATCCAGCGTGACGAGGGCGGCGAGGACGTCTTCGTTCACATCAGCCAGGTGGAACGCGCCGGACTGGAAGGCCTGGCCGAAGGTCAGGAACTGCAGTTCAACCTGGTGGATCGCGGCGGCAAGGTATCCGCGGCGGATCTGCAGGTTGTGGGCGACGTGATTGCACCCGAGGCCAAGGCCCCGCAGCGCGAACTGACGGGCGAAAAGGCCGTGGGCACGGTGAAGTTCTTCAATTCCATGAAGGGCTTTGGCTTCATCACCCGCGATGATGGCAAGGACGATGCGTTTGTGCACATCAGTGCCGTGGAACGCTCTGGCCTTCCCGGCATCGCCGAAGGCGACCGTTTCGAATTCGATCTTGAAGTCGATCGACGAGGCAAGCACTCGGCTGTCAATCTGGTGCCGGTACAGGGCTAAGCTTCCTGAACCACATACCAGCGTAGTGGCGGCCGCGATGTTTGACCGGCCGCCACCACCCTCTTAGATGAAGTGTATTGGCGGTCCGTAATGGCCGCTTTTTTTGATTTTGCATTTTCATCAAGGACAACATCCCATGTCTATCACTCCGCTGATGCCCGTTTACCCGCGGTGCGGCGTTCGGCCCGTCGAGGGCGACAATTGTCACCTGATCGACGAGGATGGCACGCGCTATCTCGATTTTGCCGCCGGCATCGCGGTGAACCTCCTGGGACACTCGCACCCCGGACTGGTCAATGCGATCCAGCAGCAGGCTGCGAAGCTGATGCACGTCTCCAACCTCTACGGCAGCCCGCAGGGCGAGGCGCTGGCGCAGCGACTGACCGACGCCACCTTTGCCGACACCGTGTTCTTCACCAATTCCGGTGCCGAAGCGGTGGAGACCGCCATCAAGGTCGCCCGCGCGTACCACCAGCACGTCGGCAATGACGAGAAGTTCGAGCTGATCACGTTCAAGAACGCTTTCCATGGCCGCACCATGGCAACAATCAGCGCCTCCAATCAGGAGAAGATGCACAAGGGCTTCAACCCGCTGCTGCCGGGATTCAAATACGTCGATTTCGATGACCTGGAAGGCGTGAAGGCGGCCATCGGGCCCAACACCGCCGGCTTCCTGGTGGAGCCCGTGCAGGGCGAGGGCGGCATCCGCGTCGCCTCGCAGGAATTCATGATGGGTTTGCGCAAGCTGGCCGACGAGCATGATCTGATGCTGGTGCTGGACGAGGTGCAGAGCGGCGTGGCGCGTACCGGCACACTTTATGCCTATGAGCAGTTCGGCATCGAGCCTGACGTGATGGCCACGGCCAAGGGCATTGGCGGCGGTTTTCCGATCGGTGCGTGCCTCGCAACCGAAAAGGCGGCGCGTGGCATGGTGTTCGGCACGCATGGTTCCACTTATGGCGGCAATCCGCTGGCCATGGCCGCCGGCATGGCGGTGATGGACGCGGTGGCGAACGATGCGTTCCTGGCCGACGTGCGCACCAAGGGCGAGCGGCTGCGTGCGCGGCTGGAACAGTTCATCGGCAATTATCCCGACCTGTTCGAAAGCGTCCGCGGGCTGGGCCTGATGCTGGGTTTGAAGATGAAGGTGGAGCCAAGACCTTTCATGCAGCACCTTCGCGACAACCACCAGTTGCTGACCGTGGCAGCCGGCGATTCGACCTTGCGACTGCTGCCGCCCCTCGTGATCGAGGATAGCGAGATGGACGAGTTTTTCGACAAGCTCTCCGCCGGTGCTGCGGATTACGAGGTGCCGGAAGCGTCATGACCAACGAGCCGCCTCTCGAAGTCGCCCCGCTTATCCGGTCTTTTCTGGACCTGTCCGATGCTGGTGGCCATGCCATTGCGGCGATGATCAACGATGCGCAGGATCGCAAGATGGCGCGTCGCGGCTGGCCCATGGGCAAGCCCGATATCGATCAGCCGCTGGCAGGCCGCGTGCTGGCGATGGTTTTCGAGAAAAGCTCGACGCGCACCCGCGTCAGCTTCGACGTTGCCATGCGACAGCTGGGCGGTAGCGCGATCCTGCTCGACGCTTCCACCTCGCAGCTAGGGCGGGGCGAATCCATCGCGGATACGGCGCGCGTGTTGAGCCGGATGGCCGATGCGATCATGGTGCGTACGGATGATCATTCAAAGATCGAAGAGGTAGCGCATCACGCGCATGTGCCGGTCATCAACGGGCTGACCGATCTTTCGCACCCGTGCCAGATCGTTGCCGATCTGCTGACCGTGATAGAGCATCGCAAGGCACTGCCCGGTCTTGAGCTCGCGTGGTTTGGCGACGGCAACAATGTACTGAACTCCATTCTCGAAGCTGCCGCCCTGATGAAGTTCAACGTGCGTGTGGCAACGCCGCAAGGGTACGAGCCGAACCCACAGTTCGTGAAAATGGCGCGCGATGCTGGGTCCACCGTGACCCTGACCACCGACGCAGCCGAAGCGGCCCGGGATGCCGATGTACTGGTGACCGACACCTGGATCTCCATGGGCCAGGAACACGCGGAGGAAAAGCTGGCGGCGATGGAGCCGTTCCGTGTCGATTCGGCGCTGATGGCGAAGGCGAAGCGTGATGCGATTTTCCTGCACTGCCTGCCGGCGCACGTCGGAGACGAGGTGAGTGCAGAGGTTTTCGAAGGCCCGCAGTCCGTTGTTTTTGATGAGGCTGAGAACCGGATTCACGCGCAAAAATCCATCCTGCTCTGGTGTTTCGGCCTGATCGGCTGATCATCTTCAAAAACGGATGGCTGGCCCCATATGGGGCGCATGAATACAACGCGATCACAGACCCACTCCGACGAGCTGCTCGGATTTTCCATTCCGACGCGCGATTCGCGCGGCCGTGCCGTCCGGCTTGGTCCGGTGCTGCAGGATATCCTGGCGGCCCATGACTATCCGCCCGCGCTGAAACATGCGCTTGCCGAAGCGCTCGTGCTGGCAACGCTGATGGGCGGGCTCCTGAAGGACGACGAGGATCAGCTGACCATGCAGGCGCAGGGCGAGGGCGGCATCGTCAGCCTGCTGGTCTGCGATTATCGCAATGGAGAGATACGCGGCTATATCGAGCATGATGAGGAGCGTATGGCTGCCGAGAGCGCCAACCCCTCTCTCGATGCGCTTTTCGGCAAGGCGCATCTCGCGATCACGTTCGATATCGCGAAGACCGGCAAACGCTATCAGGGCATCGTGCCTTTGGAAGGCAACTCGCTTTCTGCCGCGGTAGAAAGCTATTTTGCGCAAAGCGAGCAGATACCGACGCTGATCCGGACCGCCATCAAGCTGGGGGCGGGCCACACGGTTGCTGCCGGATTGCTGGTGCAGCACCTACCCGAAGGCGAAGAGGGCCGAGAACGATTGCACGTGGAACTCGATCATCCCGAGTGGGAGCACGTGTCGATCCTGGCCGAAAGCCTGCGTCACGAGGAGCTCGTCGAACCGAGTCTGTCCTTGGAAGAGATCGTATGGCGCCTCTATCACGAGGAGGACAAGGTTCTGGTGACACCTGGCGCGCGGCTTTCCAAGGGATGCCGCTGCACCGTGGCGCATTTCGAGGACGTGCTTTCGCGCTTTCCCAAGGGGGAGCGGCGCGAAATGGCGGACGACGAAGGGATCATTCTGGTCGATTGCGCATTCTGCTCGAAGGTTTTCCCGATTCAGGATTAACAACTTGTCGCGCAGGCAGGGCAATTGGTCGTTCACACTTTACCTGCTACAAGGCAAATAGAAGGGAATTGACACTAGTGTTTGGATCAAGGGCAAGACTTGGCTTGGCAAGCGCCACGGCGGCGGGCGTTCTTGCGCTTTCGCCTGCCGCCGCGCAAGCGCCCGAGCTTGCCATGCTCGGCACGCTAGATCGCGGAGCCTGGGAATTGCGCGTGCGCCCCGGTGGCGAGACACGTCGTATCTGCGTGAGAAACGGGCGGGAGTTCATCCAGATCCGTCATCGCCAGCCGACTTGCGACCGCTTTGTCGTGCAGGATGAACGGAACGAGGTGACGGTGCAGTATACCTGTCGCGGCAATGGCTACGGACGGACGACAATTCGCCGCGAGAGCACGGACATCGTGCAAATCCGCAGCCAAGGCATTCATTCTGGCAAACCGTTCACGATAGAAGGTGAAGCGCGCCACGTCGGCAGCTGTTAAACCAACCGCTTGCCCTGTGGGGTGAGACTGCCTAGCCAATTTGCATGACCCGATCGCAGAAAATTGCCGTCGTTCTCCTGTCTGGGGGCCTGGATTCCATGGTAACCAGCGCCATCGCGCGGGAGAAGGGCTATGCCCTTCACGCGCTTACCATAGACTACGGCCAGCGGCATTCGCGCGAGCTTCAGTCCGCGAAAGCGATTGCTGAGAAACTTGGGGTGGAGCGGCATGTGAACCTGCCGCTCGATCTGCGCCAGTTCGGCGCATCTGCCCTTACGGCCGATATCGATGTGCCAAAAGACGGAGTGGGAGACGACATACCCGTCACCTATGTACCGGCGCGCAACCTGCTTTTCCTGGCGCTGACCACATCCTTCGCGGAAAGCTCCGGCGCGAGCGACATCTTCATCGGCGTCAACGCGCTGGATTATTCAGGTTATCCCGATTGCCGACCGGAGTTCATCGCCAGTTTCGCGGAAACCGCCCGGCTCGGTACGAAGCAAGGCGTGGAGGGCAGGCCCTTCACCATTCACGCGCCGCTACAGCAGATGACCAAGGCAGATATTGCCCGCGAATGCGCAAGGTTGGGTCTCGATCCGGCATGGAGCTGGTCCTGCTATGACCCGGCGCCCGGGGGCAGAGCGTGCGGCCTGTGCGATAGCTGCCGACTGCGCATCAAGGGGTTTGCAGAGGCAGGGGTAACCGATACGCTCTCCTACGCCTGCAAACCTGACGACGAGACCTGACGCTGCACGCCAGATCTCGCCAGTTCTCAGCTGCGCGACATCACGCCGCAAGCAACGCGGCTGCCAGCGTCTCCGGCGGGGTCGGTGCGGTAATCATCGGCACCTGCATGGACCACGACTGCGGTACCATCGGCATCGAAAATTTGCTGCATCGCCATCGCGCCTGTTCCGCGAAGTGTGGTGCTGACAGTGCCGGTTCCGGCCGCAGAGAGTTCTGCGTTTGGCAAATCGCCAAGATGCGCGCCCTGCGGGTTAAGCGTGCCGTGCTCGTTGTTCGTCGGATTGAGGTGCCCGCCAGCAGAGGTAAAATCGCTGGCGCTGCAATCGCCCGTTGTGTGGAGGTGCACAGCGTGCGTACCGGGCGACAGTCCTTCCAGCGAGACTGAAATGGTCATTTCGCCATTCTGATCATAGAGCATGGCCTCACCCACGTTGTTGCCGTTGCGATCGGCGAGCATGGCAGTGCCGACCATGTCGGACGGTTCTTCGTAGGTGGTGGCGCAGCCTGATGCTGTGAGAGCGGCGAGGGCGAGAAGTGAGAATTTCGTGCGAAGCATTTGCGAGCCTCCTAGATTAGGGATCACTCACTTACGCATTGCCAAGCGTTTTGTTTCTTCACGCCCGCGCGGTGATCCCGGCAGCGGACAGGGCGGCGAGTATCTCTTCGATCGCATTGCGCGCCTGTGCATCGACGACGGTTCCGCCAGCCGGTCCGCTGATGCTATCTGCGCGATGCCAGCCATCTGCGTAACGTATTGTCTGGCCCGCGTATGTGTCGAACGCGGTCATCCCGTTCACAGGAGCAACGAAGAGCCAGTTGCCGCTCTGTCGGCAGGCGATATGGCCGGCTTTGCCCGACCATTCGGCGTTCGGACTGCTCCCGATGATCCAGCAATCGCCATCGCTTGGGCTTGGGGGCGGACTGTTCGCCTCTCCTTCGACGACGGCGTGCATCAGCGCGTCGATCAGGGCAAAGGCCTCGTTGATCGTCATTTCTTTCTGCGCCTGTGCGACGAACAGGTTAGGCAGCCCCAGTCGCGGCGTGGTGGAGGCAAAAGTGTAGGCGTTGGGCATGGCAACCTCAGCTAATTGTGGTCAGGAACAAGGGTTCGGAAAGGCCGTGAGTACCGACTTGGCGGACCCACAGGTCCGATCCGGCAAATTCGGCGCGGATCTGGGCAGTCGTGGCGGTATCCAGCGTCAGCGAGTTTGATGTGGCTTCCCAGATACGGCTCGGCCGATCGGGATCGCCGATGCCCACTTCGTAGCGTTCCGTCTGCTCGTTGAGCGGGGTTTCCACGGCCTGTGGCCACTGCCAGGCCCCTCTAGCACGGCGCTGCCAACCTAGGGCCAGTCCACCATCAGACACCGGATCTGCTTTCGGATGCACGGGCATCAGTGGTCTGAGACTGCGGCCCGATGCGATGATTGGCGCGATCACCGGCTCGCTATCGGCAAGTCCGATGGCGGCAACCGAAATAGCGTCGCCCAGCTTTGCTGCATCAAGGGCAACGGGTTTGCTGTCGAGAAGGCAGAACGGTGAGCCGGCTTCGCATCCTGAATAGGCATCGAGTTCGGTGCCACCCCGCCCGCGAAGCAGACCGCTCAAACGCCAGCGACCGTTCCCGAGGCTTTCCGCAAGACAGAATTGCAGGATTTCATTGCCGACAAGCGCGCGGTTCGCACCGTTGGCGAGGTCCTCAGGCAAAGCGGAGAGCATGACGAAGTCGCTCGAGTCCAGTTCCAGCTCGAGCGTGGCATGGCGATCGATAAAGAGTGCGCCGGAGGGCGGAAGCGGCGCGACGAGCCTGCCGGTTATACTGCGCCGCGATCCGCTTGCTCCGATTGGCGTGAGGCTGCCTGCCCGTTCCGCGTAGAGTGTGGCCCCCGTCCAGCCCGATGTTGTGGAACTGGCTGCAGCATACACCTGCCGCTGGTCTGCCGCGCCAATGCCGTCCCACGGTGCTTCGAAAGCGGTGAGCTTAGTCGGCCCTGCAACCGCATCCTTGGGAGAGAGCGCATCGCCTGCGTCACTCACCACCTGTGCACTGCGAAGATAAGGTAGGCGCAGCAATTCCAGCTCCAATCCGTTTTCGCGCCATTCCCACGTTTCGATGCGCCATTTGCCGGGCTTCCCCGGGACCGAGACGACACGGCCCGGGCCAAGCGCCGGGTCCAGCTCTGCAATGCGATAGGAAAGGCGTTCCTGCGACCAGCCCGCGCGATCCGCAGCGTCATCCGCCAGTTTGCGTGCCTTGGTGGCATCCAGCGCCCCGGGAAATTCGACGATCCGGCTTCGACCGGCCTGCGCTCTGCCGCCCGCCCTTTGCAGTCCGGCCTGGTAATCGCGATCCACGTCGTAATAGCGCAGGCCATCTGGCACCCTGTCCATTTCCGCGCGCCGTTGGCTGGCGCGGCCCGACACCGAGCCGAAGCTTTCCCTCGAGCCATCGATTGCAGGTTCGGGCAGCCGGACGACGGGCGGCGACATGGGGTGGGCGTCGAAAAACTCCAGCCGCGATCCGCTGGCGTCGCATGCCACGGGATAGACGCGATCGACGGCATCGATCGTGCCATGCAAGGCACCGCCCTGATCCGAATAGCCCTGAAGGCCGGCAAGCCGCGGCGTAATTGCCGCATCGGGCTGAGTAACGGCGAGAATGGATTGCAGGCTCACTTCTCCATCATCGGCGATCACTTCGAATGTAAGAGTGGGTATGCGGTTGCCGAAGTCGGCCAGTTGCAGGTCCTCGAACACGCAATAGGCGAGGCCGCGAAAGGCGGGGCATTGCGCGCCCCGATCAGCCGCGATCAACGGGTCGGACTGCTGATCGGCGTAGCCATTATAGAGACGGAACGTGCCACCCACTTTCAGATCCCCGGCTGCGCCGCGAAGCAGGTTGCCGTCCGCCCAGATCCTGCCAACCGACGCAATCGGGCGGCTGGAGAGGGCCACGGCGAACGACGAGGAATAGCTGAATGTGGTAACGGAAGGCTGGCCCTTGCCGCCGCCGTTCTCCTCGCTGCTTTCGACAAGGTCGGTTGCCCAGATGATCGAACCGGCGGCACGCATCGTACCGAAATGCCGCGGCACGGGCGTGCCATAACTGGAGGTGGTGACGGACAATTCCTGCAGGCGTGGACCTTCACGGTCTGCCGGGCCGAAAAGGCTACCGTCGATCTGGCTGCCGATTAGCGATCCTATGGCGCCGCCGATCGGTCCGCCAACGACGGTGCCGACTGCGGTCAGGACGAGTGTTGCCATGATGGATTTCCTTCAGGTTTCTGCAAGTCGCCAGCGCATTGCGAGCGGCCAGGGCAATGGTGGTGGGCTGGCCACCACGCGCCGCAAGCCTGCGTGGGCGTGGATTGGCGCCAGGCACGGTCCCAGGATCGCCAGATGATATTGCGCCGCCGATGGACGGACCAGGATGATGTCACCAACCGCCGCCCGTTCGCTGGCAATCAGGCCTGCGCGAGTGGCGGCCGGGATGAATTGCGCAATGTCGAGATTTTGCATCGTGTATCGCGGAAATGGCGGCACCGGCCTGCCGATCTGCGCCAGCGCGAGAACGACCAGTCCGATGCAATCAATACCGGTTTCCAGGCTTCGTCCACGGGGTCTGAAAGGCGTACCGATCATTCGCTGGGCGGCAAGCGCCAGCGCCGCGGCGTCTGTCATGATGAACTGGTGGGATACCGGGTGAGCAGATCATTGCCCGGCAGGAAGGGTTCGCCCTGGAAGTTTACCGCGTTACCGAAGCGGCCTGCACAGGTGTCGATCGTATGATCGCATCCTTGCCGGACGATTGCCCGGTGCCCTGCGGCGAGTGTGACGGACAAGGGAAGGTCCAGCACAAATCCTCCGGCCCCGTGATCCACCACCTGCATCGCGGCCCCTGCATGCGGCCCGTCAATCCAGCGAACCGTGCCCTGCAGGTAATCGCTGCCCTGCTGCAGGCCTGCAAAGCTCACCATGTTATCCTCTACGTCCACTGCCGTGACTTTTGCGAGGCGAGTGTAGAAGGAAGGGTTCAGGCGGCACGCGGCATCGCAGAACGCCGCGCGGCAGGTGGGGCTGGTGCGTGGCACGAAGTCCGCTTCCAATGCCGCCTTGGCAGAGCGTAGTTCGGCAACGAAGCCGTTGTCTTCGGAAGATACATTGCCCAGGGTGCCTTGAAACAGCGCCGCGCGATCCAGGTTTTCCCAATCGACAAGGCCGATAGTGACGCGGGCGTCGCCATATCGGCCACTCTCCAGGTCCGCTTCGCTGATCGCGTCGTGTGAAAGGATGCCCTGTACCTCCACGCTGTCCCGTTCCAGGCGCGCGGTTCGCCGGATGGCCGAAGGCAACATGCCGGGAGCAGCACGATGGGTAATGCCATCGAAAGTGAGCGGGCGATTGTGGCTGGTGAAGCCAAGGGTGACACCGTCGGATCGAAAGATGCGCCAGTAAGTGGCGACGCCTTCCAGCTGGGTCGAGAAGAATGGCCTGCTCATATTTCCTCGCGGATTTCGATCAGCGGGACGGAAGGTGCCTCTCCAGCAGCGAAGGTGGAGCCGGAAATGTCCAGCCTGTCCTGCGCGAAACGCACCGGCACATCGAACAGGAAGCCGGCCCTGATCTCGGCACCGGTTGGTGGCGCCTCGCCCAGAATCAGGCGACCGCCGGCCTCCAGCGTCCAGTCCTGCGTCACGGCGTTGTTCACGCTTACCAGCACGCTTTCGGCACGCGGACGCGTGATGGCGCGCACCTGCGGATCAGTGCCGGGCCCATAGGATTTGGAAAGGCGGAAGCTCACCGTCTGGCCATCTCCAACGCCTATCGGCTGGTCGGTCGGCGTGGGGTTGCCTGTCAGCCCGTTGGAGCTGAAATCGAAGGGATCGGAAAGGCGGAAGCCGCGCGCGGGGCCACGGCGTGCGCGAAAGAATTCCAGCAGTGTGCCAAGTTCCGTTTCAGAGCGGATGCCGGGTCCGACATCGTAATTCATCCGCGCATCGCTCCACTGGCTGTTGCGCCGTTCGAAGCCTGATGCGGTGAGCGAAATCGAGGTGGAGAATTCCGGGCTGGCGGTTGCATCCCGGCCCAGCGCCAGCGGGTATAATACATCGTCAAATGCTTGCAATTCATCCTCCTGGGAAACGGGAAGCCGCACATATCCATCACGAAAAACCTGCGGCAGCGCCCAGACGAACTGCCTGTCCGTACCGCGCTGCCGGGCCTCGTCGATGCCTGCGTCGATCAGGGGCCAGAAGGCTTGAGCGTCGGCCGCATCCAGCACGAAGCCGGAAAGATAATCCTGCAAGGCCAACGGGTAGGCCAGCCGTTGCTGCACATCGTCATAAGCTTGCAGGCGCTTGCTTTCGTTACCGGCGGTGAGCCAGTCGTAATCTTCCAGCTGCAGGCGAGAGTAGGCGGGATAGGCCCAGCCTTCCGGCATGTTCGCGCGGCGCAGCTCGGGCCATGCCGGATCGAGGATCGTGGGTGTGAACAGCAGCAGCAGGATTTCTGCATTGCCGCCCGCCCTCGCTATCACGGTATCACGCACTGCTGCGGTGGCATCGGACAGTTGCTGTCCGGCCCAATCCAGCAAGTCACGCTGCGCCGTGTCCATCGGTGCGGTGAGATCGGGGATGTCGGGCGCATCCGGTCGCGCGGCTCTCACATTGTCGTCATACACGCACAGCTTGCCCTGCGGCGTCAGCCACCACCACGGTTCCCCGATCTGGAAGGTAACCGGCAGGCCTGCGGCCAGTACGAGATCGGTGAAATCGGCGGCGATTTGCTGCAGGAATGCAAGGCCCGCGGCGGAGGCGGGAGAGATAAGCGTCGAGGGAGGCTCCCACCCGGTCAGCGCCTGTGCGCCGTCATAGGCGCGCTGGCTCCATTCCGGCGGACAATGGGCGGCGAACAGTTCGAACGACAGCGATACGATCGGCTCGAATCCGTACTCCACGCAGCGGGCGAAGAAATCGCGGTGCCATGCCGTGCACGGGGTGCACAGCGCGCCGCTCGCGTCTGCCACCAGCGCGCCGTTTTCGCGCACGAGCCTGTAGTAGTGGCTCATACCGACATAGTGGATCAGCGCATCGCGATAGCCCAGGTGCATGGTCGCCCGCAAAATACGCGCAGGCGTGAGGTTGTAGCTGTCGTCATACGCGGTGGACATGTGCAGCCCGTGCTCCGGCACCAGCACATCGCCGATCACCAGCATGGCCTTCTCGCCGTCACAATGGATCTGCGTCAGTTCGACCCACCCTTGAACGGGTTCCGGCAACAAGTCGCTTGCCGCCGGATCGAAACCGGGCGCCACCAGCGAGATGAACATCCGGTCGATATCCGCAGGCTCGACGGTCGGCCCGTCGGCCAGCCAGCCTTCGCGCAGTTCGGAGAAAGGCAGGGTAACCACGGCGTCGCCTGGCGAGCCGGTGGCGTAATTCCACATGCGCACATACCAGACCCGCGGAACCCCTGCAGCATCGCGCCCCTCTATGGTGAGGGTCGGGCCGTGCACCGCGTCCAGCGGCAATACGCCTTCGCTGCGCCAGCGGAAGGACAAGGTGGTGCGGCGGTAATCGCGATCGGTATCGTAGGAGAGCAGGGGATGGTCGAACCGGTCCTCGCTCTCCCAGATCAGTCCGACGAGACCCTTGCCCAGCTGGAGTTCGCAATCCACCCGAAGCGAATCCGGGCCAGTGGAAACGATCGAGGCCATGTCTCCCCGCGGAAAATCCACCGTCCAGAAACGGGGATCGAACCGCTGGATGAAATCGGTCTGCTGTCCGTTGCGTTCTGTTGCGAGCCAATAGGCCATGGGACGTTCTCCTTCAGGCGCCGCGCATCGCGCGGGCCACGGCGCTGGCCACCTGGCGGGAGGAGCGGGCCAGCATGACGGGGGCGTCGGTACCGCGCGGTGCGGCAAGGTTGATGGCCACGCGCACATCGCGCGCGCCGCCCTGCTGCGTGGAGCCTGTTTCAATGCGACCCGAACTGGTCGGCACGAAAAGCTCCGGTCCGCGCTCTCCCACCAGGTAGGCGCTGCCGGGGCCGACGGGGCCGCCCGTCGCACGGCCGGGAAGGCCAAGCAGCGATCCGACGAGGCCATTCACCACCGATCCCAGACCGCCTGCACCGCCGCCGGAGCCTGCCGATCCGAAAATGCCGGAGATGCCCGATTGCACGGCCTGCGCGGCGATCTGGTTCAGCGCGCGGAAGGCGGCGTCCTTCAGCTCGTCGAAGCCGACCTTGCCGCGGCGGATGGCGGACAGCAGGCCGCGTTCCAGCACGTCGCCCGCCTTGGAAAAGCCATCGACCAGCGAGGTGTCGAGCGTGGAGCGCATCGCTTCCACGTCCGCGCGAAAGCCGCTGGTGCTGGCGCGCACGTCGAGCATGAGTGTTTCTACCGTTTCATCCATTGCGTTCTTGCTCCAGAAGACTGTTCAATTGCGCGCGATCCATGCCCGGCGCCTGTTCGTCAGGGGTTTCGAATATCGCGGCAAATTCGCTGGGGGTGGCTCGCCAGAACCAGTGCGGCGGCCAGCCCAGCAGGCGGCTGGCGGCACCGGCGAGGCGGCGGGCGTGATCGCCGAACCGCTCGCTCATATCCGGCCCTGCAGGATCTGCCGCAGCAGTTCGCGCAGCGGCACGGCGGCGCCAGCAAGGCCCAGCGCCATCACCGCCTCGCCCACGGCCTGCCGAGTGATCGCGCCGCGCCCCTCGCAGCAGTGCCAGAACAGGGCGGCGATTTCGGAAAGGCGCAACTGGCTCTCACTCGCCCGCTCCACCAGTGCGAACAGCGGGCCGAGTTCATCCTCTGCGGCGACGAGCGCGGCAAAGCTGGGCCGCAGGACATGCGTGACACCGCCGATGACGAGAGATGCCTCCCCGCGAGAGGCATTGGCCTGTTGCTCGATCATGCCGGGATCACGGCGCCCGAGCTTTCAAGCTGGAGCGTATAATTGCGCTCTCCGTTGAAATCGCCCGCGTAATCCAGGCGTTGCACCAGGAAACGTCCGCGCAGTTTCGCGCCATCCTCGAAGGAGAGTTCGTAATCCTCGATCGTGCCGGCCAGCGCGTGCGAGCGGATCGATGCCTCTGCATCACTGCCCAGGAAAATGCCCGCCGCACTTACCGAGACAGAGCGCGTGCCAGCGCCCGACAACAGATCGCGCCAGCCGCCCGATTGCTTGTGCGTCACCACGACGGCATCGCCGTTGATCGACATCTGCGTGGTGCGCAGGCCGGCCACGGTTTCATAAGTGGGGGGCTGCGCGCCATCCCCGATCTTGAGGAGGAAGGCGCTGCCTTTCTGGGCTGTCATATTCGGGTCTCCGGGTGTTGAGGATCAGGCTTCGTGAATGCGGAAGCGGTATTCGATCAGCACCGCGCGAGTGTTGCGCAGGCGCTGTTCTGCGCGGGCGCGCAGGAATGCGGTGCTGGCGAGGGCAAGGCCGGGATGGTGGCGCGGCAGGCTCTCGATACGGCTTTCGACCTGGGCGACGAGGTCTGCCGTTTCCGCCGGATCATCGCCGCGCGTCTGCAATTCCAGCGCGACGCGCACCTCGCGCCCCCGCGATGTCTTGGTGCTCCAGTCGGTGCTGGCGCTGGCGGCGATGCCGATCCACGGGATACTGGCGCGCGACGGCGCTTCCTCGGCAAAATCGTTCAGCGCGGCAGACAGCTGCGGATCATCGGCCAGCCAGTCCAGCAGGATGGTGCGAAAATGGCTTTCCATGGCTCAGGGCTCCCGTGTGATGTCGGCTGTTGATCCGGGCCAGATCAGCCGCGGATCGCGCCAGCGCGCGGGGTCGCGGCGGCGCGCGCGCAGGGTGTTCTCGGCGTGGGCGGCAACGATGATGCGCGCCCGCTTGGCGAGACGCGCGGCAAGCGTGGCGGCGTTCCTTGGCTTTGCCACGATCATGTAAGGCGCATCCGCCGCCAGGGCTGCCATAGCGCCGCGACCGAGGCAGGCGGTGCGTGCTCGCCATGGGCCTGATCGCGCTCGCGATACTGGTGCGCGGCGAGGCGAATGACGCCGTGGCGCAAACCGTCCGGCAGGCCTGCCCAGTCGGCGGAAAGGCCGGCGGTGAACTTCACGACGATGCGCGAATCTGCAATCGTTCGCGTCAGCCGCACGCGTCCGCAGCCGCTGGCCGTGATGTCGATCAAGTATCCATCGACCGGCAAAGCCCTGCGCGTGCCGTCACTGGCCAGCCGTTCCACGCCGGTGATGGACACGACCGGAGATGCGGCAATGCGCTGCCAGCCGTAATCTGCGCGCAGCGTTTCCTCGCAGCCGGTTTCCAGGGGCATGCTGCCGGTAAACGCTCCGCAGGTGTCGATTGACGCACGCAGCAGGCCCGAAAGCGCCTCGTCGTCGCGCGTGGTGGTGATGGCGAGCCAGTCTTTCAGCTCGGCAAGTGCCGTCGCCGGAAGGGCGGCCGGCGCGATGATAGCCCGCTTCATGGGAAATTCCTTTGTAAGATACACGCCCGCCCGCCGGAGTGGGATGAGAGGGTCTCGACGGCGGACGGGCGCGAAAACGGGCGACGGATCAGGATCCGCCGCCCGCTGGTCGAAGCGTCAATAAGGCGCGCGCTTACGCTTCGATTTTCAGGAGCTTGATCGCCGAGCTGTCCAGCACCTGGCCACCAACGCGCTTCGTCGCGTAGAAATGCACGAATGGCTTGTTGGTAAAGGGATCGCGCAGGATCTGCGTGGCGCTGCGTTCGGCGATGATGTAGCCGGCCTTGAAATTGCCGAAGGCAATGGGGAAGGCGCCGCCTGCCACATCGGGCATGTCCTCCGCCTCGATCACCGGATAGCCCAGCAGGCGATCCGGCTGGCCTTCCACCAGGCCCGGCTGCCACAGGAACGCGCCATCGGACGTCTTCAGCTTGCGCACATTGGCAAGCGTGGAGGAGTTCATCACCCAGCTTGCACCCTGGCGATGGCCGGCCTTCATGGTGTGCACCAGATCGATCAGGCGCGCTTCGGGATTGGCGTCGAACCCGTCCGCATCGCCGGAGCCGATATACTGCAGCGAGCCGAACGGCCGCACCACGTCACCCGCCATCGAGGTGGGGGAGGAGAGGAAGCCGAGCGGCTGATCCGCCCCGGTGCCATTGACGAAGGCAGCCCCTTCGGCGCGCGCGAACTCCATCGCCACCTCGCTGGCAAGCCAGCCCTCGAGATCGAAGGCAGCGTCGTCCAGCATGGACTGGCTGGCTGCGGGGTTGGCGTAAAGCTCTCCCGTCGGCGGGGAGATCTCGGCGAAATCAGGCGTATCGGTTTCAGGACGCGGCGCGGTTTCGCCCACCCAGCCCGACGCGGTGCCGCCCGTGGTCACCAGTTTGCGATAGCCGGCAGAGCCGACCTGCACGACCTGGGCGATCTGGCGGATGGGGGAGATCTCCTTCAGTTCGCTGGCAATCATCGCGTCGATCTCGCGCGGCACGGCATAGCCGCCATCAACGGGCACCGCGCCCGAGATCGACTTGATCTCGTTCTCCCGCCCACGGCGCAGGTAGCCGTTGACGAAGCCCTTTACTTCGGCGCTGGGTTCACCCTCGGCGGTGCTGGCGGCGGCGGTGCCGATCACGGGACGAACGGCGGCACGGCCGATCTTGTCGACGCGGGCTTTCACCTCGTCCACGTCGCTACGCAGCACCTTGATCGCTTCGTCGGCCTTGTCCTGGCGGGCAACGATGTCGAAGCTTTCGTTGAGGGCGTCGGTGGTCATCGGGGTTTCGATCTGGATATCCATATGGAGAAAGGTCCTTTCTTGGGGGGTCTTCGTACGAAGGGAGGTGGCGCGGCGGGCCGCGCGGCTAGGCAAGCAGATGAACCCGCGCGCCGGGTTGCAGCGGGTGGGTGACGAGGCTGACCTCGAACAGGTCGATATCCTCCAGCACGCGGCCATGCGGGTGGCGGCGGAAGCCGCGGGCGCGGTAGCCGAAGCTGAGGCCGTTGATCCGGCGCGAGAGAAGGTCGGCGGTCGCGCGCCCTTGCGGATTGTCGATGTGGGCGATCACCCGCAGCCCGCGCGAATCTTCCTGCGCCAGTTCCACGGTGCCGATCTGCTGCTGCGGATTGTGCTGCCAGTAGAGCGGCAATGGCTGCGAACGATCGGCCAAGGTGCGGGCGAAGGCGCCCTTCACGATGGTGTCCTTCGCACTGTCGGCAATGTCGAACAGCGCGGCATATCCGGCGATCCTCACCGCAGCAGCCCCGGCACGCCGAGGCGCACGGCGATGCCGATCAGCAGCAGCGCCATCAGGCCGCGCACGCACCATTCGATCACCGCTTTCGAGGCACTCACCTTGGCCGCGCGCCACGCGCTCAGCAGATCGCGCAATTCGTCGAGGTCGTCATGCGCGCCCTCGTCATCGAGGCCCAGCCTGTCGAGCACGCGTTCCGCGCCCAGCTCGCTCGATTCCTCGATGATGGCGCGCAGCGTCACGAGGTCGGCGCCGGTATCGATGGCCTGCGCCATCAGGCCTGCAAGCATGTCCTGTCGGTTCATCGGCTTTCTCCGGTGGTGGTGGGAGCGGGTGCAAGTCCCAGCATCGCGCGCTTCTCTTCAGGGGTCAGGAAATCGGCATCGCTCACCTGCTTCCACAGCTTCTCCCGGTCTTCCGAGAGGGCGGGAACACGGTCGAGATCGACGGTGAGCGAGAGATCGGGAAACCAGGGTGAGAGCCCTTCCGAAATGCCGGAGAGGATCTTGCCCGCCAGCGGCAGCAGGGTGAGCCGCCACAGCGCGCGATTGGCCTCGCGATAGTTGGAATAGGTGTTGTCGCCCGGCAGGCCCAGCAGCATGGGCGGCACGCCGAAGGCCAGCGCAATGTCGCGCGCGGCGGCCGCCTTCAGCTCGGCAAAATCCATGTCCGCTGGCGAGAGCGAGAGGCTCTGCCACTTCAGGCCGCCTTCCAGCAGCATGGGCCGCCCGGCATTGCCACCGCCCTGATAGGCCGCGGCGAGTTCCGCTTTCAGCCTGTCGAACTGGTCTGCCGAAAGGCCCATGCTGTCAGGCCCGCTCTCGTACACCAGCGCGCCCGATGGCCGGGCGGCGTTTTCCAGCAGGGCCAGGTTCCAGCGCGCGGCCTCGTTATGAATCGCCACGGCCTGTTCGGCCGCCGACAGGCAGCCCGCGCCGTAATGGTCGTCCGCCGGGTGAAACGCTTTCAGGTGGATGAGGCCGGGCCAGCCATCCGCATCCTCCAGCGCAATGTCGCGCACCGCGTCTCCGATGCGATAGCGGTAGGCGACGGGCCAGCCGTCGTCTCCCTGCAAGACCGACACCCGCTCCGGCCTCAGCGCGAAGAGAGAGACGGGGCGATTGGCGGTGCCCTTGCCGATCTGCACGAAGGCGTTGCCATGCAGCAGCAGGTGCGCGGCCAGCGTTTCCAGCAGCGATCCGCCGTCCTGCCCGGCGCGCAGCATCGCCGAAACCTCGGGCGCGGTTTCGTTCAGCGGCGTGTTACCGACGCCTTCCGCCACGATCCGCACCGCGCGCTGCGCCACCGGATTATCCAGAAAGGCATGGCGCACGGCAGAGCGGTATTCGAACGGCTGGCGCGTCCCGCCACGCTCGTGCGTCCAGCTCCAGGCGGAATGGAAGCCACGCCCGATAGGCACGGCTGATGCTCCGCCACCGCCCTTGAAGGCGGTGCGGAGGCTGTCGAGAAATGACATAGGTTGGCTCCAAGGCTGTGATGTGGCACCGATACCGGGATCGGGGAGAAGGTCTTGCTTCGTTACTTGCGTTCAGCGTCCGCGCTTTCTGCGCTTCTGATCGGGGCCTCCTGCGGTGTGGGTGAACCTGCGGACGAGCCAATCGACTGCCCCACGGCGAACCGCCAGATTTTCGAATGTGTCGAGGCCAATCGCGCCGCGGTTGAACAAGGTAGATGGGATCTTTGCATTCCCCATTCGGAAAGCCTGCTTCTCACAGGCATTTGGGTGACCGACTTCGAATGGAACCAATTCCATGAAGATGGTGGCGAGGCCCGGACCTTCGATGACCTCGACGACTACAAGAGGTACAGTGATTGGCTGCCGCAGTTGTACGGTCCCGAACCTCTCGGCGAGATCGACAAGGGGGAAGGCGCAGCGATCGGTCGTATCGAGTTCATTGGGCGACGCCGTTTGTGTAACCCGTACCCTGACGCCCCCCGGATCATGGTCGACGAGGTCATTTCGTGGGAAGCCATCGAAACCAGCCCAAGAAATTCAATCACCTATGGTCCGAACGCGGGGCCTTAGGTTCGGGCCCAGCATTAGCTCGGTCAGCGCCCACACCAAGGCATCCGCCCTGTCCGGTGAGCGACCGGGGCCTTCGTATGTCCCGCCCGCCATCACGCCGCACATCTCGTCCTCCAGCTTGGGAAACTGGCCGACGTGCTTCACCCGGCCTGCCTCGTAGAGCGCGGCGACGGGTTCGGCGCGCGCGCTTTTCCCACGGCTGGCGTGGACGAGGCGGATGGGCATCTGGCAATCAGCGGCGCGCAGCACGCTTTCCACCATAGCGCCGCCCTGGTTGGCTTCCGCCACCACGCGGTCCGCATTCCAGTGCAGCGCGGTGGAGGCCACTGCACGCGCCCAGCGTTCGGGGCTGGGGCGCAGCACGCTGGCGTCGGCCAGCACCTTGCCCTGCCCGTCTGGCGTCAACGCGCACACCACGATACCGCAGGCATCGCCGCGCGCGCTGGCCGGCGGATCCACGCCCACCACGACGCGGGCACATGGCTCCACGCTGAAAGGCTCGCGGCATTTCTCCAGCAAGGATCGGGACCACAGCGCCCCCTCGATATCGTTCAACAGCACGCCGTCGAGTTCCTGCCGCCCCAGCGCGGTGCGAGCGTATTGGCCGCGGATGGTGCGGATGAAGCCTGCGGGAAGATGCTCTGCATTGTCATAGGTGCTGCCCCGCGTCACGATCACTCCGGGCTCCTTCTCCTGCTCCATCAGGCGCCGCATGATCGGCACCGCACGCGGCGTGCTGGTGGCCAGCACCCTGGGGCATTCGCCAAGGCGCAGGCCCATCTGCAGATTGTCCCATGCCTTGATCGCGCGCTCGGCTGAATTATCCCATTTGGCGATTTCATCGCACCACGCATAACCATGCTGCGGGCCACGCAGCGATTCCGGCTCGCTGGCGGAATACAGCGTCGCCTGCGCACCGTTGGGCCAGGTCAGCCGTCGCAAGGAAGGTTCGAACTCTGGCGCTTCTTCGTAGGGATGGCAGGCCAGCAGGCCGCTCTCCCCTTCCACCATCACGGCGCGCGCTTCGACGATTGACCGCGTGACAAGGGCGATGCGGGCGTTCGGGTCCTCCTCTGCCACGTGGCGAACCCATTCGGCACCGGCGCGGGTCTTGCCGAAGCCGCGTCCCGCGCAGATCAGCCAAAGGTGCCAGTCGCCGGCGGGAGGCAGTTGCTCCCGTCGTGCCCATAGCGGCCAGTAGCTTTCCAGAAGATCGCGTTCGTCATTGCTGAGTTCGTCGAGGAAATGGTGCCGCTCCGGCTCGTCTGCACAAACGAGCGCCTTCTGGCGCTCAATCTCCTCCATCGGGCTCCACCTTCATCACGCCGTCTTCGGCCAACATGCGTTCGGCGGCGGCGCGGCGCTCGCGCATCCGGTCCAGCTTGGCATTCAGGCCGGCAAGAACCGTGGCCTTGTCACGCTTGCCCTGGCGGGCCTTTTCCTTCGCAGCCGCTTCGCGATGCGCGCTCAGCAGGCGCAGGGCATTGGCGATATCGAACTTCGCATCGCCCGGCGGCGTGCCGAAACGCAGGCGCTGCAGCGTTTCCATTTCAAGATGTTCGTAACCCTCCAGCAACGCCGCGCTCCACAGCGCGCGGAATTCCGGGTTCTCGCGGCGCCACTTGTAGGCATATGACGTCAAGGCGCCCGATGTGCGGGCCGCTTCGGAGACGTTCGATGTTTCCGCGAGTGTTTCGAGAAAGATGTGTTTCCAGTTCTGGGGAAGCTTCTGTCCCTGCTGGTCCTTGCGAGGTTTTACGCGTTTCGCCATGTGATCCCGCCCTCCTTTCGCACGGCAGCCAGCGCCCTTGTTGCAGGCACGAAAAAGGGCGGCTCCCCTGCGGGACCGCCCTTGAGACCGGCTGGCTGCCGACTCGGTTTATCGCGATGTTCCGCTTCTCTAACCAAACAATGTCACGATGTCAATATGAAAGTGCCAGATAGGTTAGTTTGTAGGACTTGCCGGGCATAGCAACCTCGCCTAAGCGCCGAAAAGCTAAACAGGATCAGCCATGCTTCGCGGATTGTACAACTGGACGATGGCCAAGGCCGCGCATCCCCATGCGCAGTGGTGGCTGGCGTTTTTCTCTTTCATCGAATCGAGCTTCTTCCCGATCCCGCCGCACCCGCTGCTGGGCCTGATGTGCCTGGCAGAGCCGAAAAAGGCGATCCGCTTCGCTGCCATCTGCACCGCCGCATCGGTGGTGGGCGGCCTGTTCGGCTATCTGATCGGCTTTTTCCTCTATGAAACGGTGGGAGAATGGCTGATCGGTGTCCTCGGGCTTTCCGAAAGCTTCCCGCAGGCCGCCTGCTATATCCGCGAACAGGGCGCGATTGCCGTGTTCCTGGCGGCGGGAACGCCGATCCCGTTCAAGCTGATGACGATCACGGCGGGGTTCATCGAGATGAACCTGCTCACCTTCGTGATCGCCGCCATTGCGGGCCGCGCGCTTATCTTCATGGTGGTGGGCATATTGTTCCAGTTCTTCGGTGCACCGATCAAGGCGATCATCGACAAGTATCTCGGCACGGTCACCACGGTTTTCGTGGTGCTGGTGGTGGGCGGCTTCCTCGCCATCACGCAGCTTGGCGGCCACGGGGAAGGGGACGGCAGCGATGCCGATCCCTGTTCCCAGGTGACGGACATGAGCCAGCTTTAGAAACGCGAACGGCGGGCCACGGCCATGCGGCAACCCGCCGTCACATTTCTCGCGCGGCGCAGGGCCGCCCAGTGTTAGCCAGCTGTCAGCCTTCGAAGCTGGTGGAAAGCGAGATTTCGCAATCGAGCAGCTTCGAAATAGGGCAACCTTCCTTCGCCTCGCCCGCCAGCTTCTCGAACGTGGCCTGATCGAGGCCCGGCACCTTGCCCTTCGTGCTCAGTTCGGATTTCGTGACGGTGAAGCCGTCGCCATCCTTCTCCAGCGTCACTTCGGCGCTGGTGGTGACGGAGCCGTCCTCGTGGCCCGCCTCTGCCAGCTTGAAGCTGAGCGCCATGGTAAAGCAGCTGGCATGGGCCGCCGCGATCAGTTCTTCGGGGTTGGTGCCCGGTGCATCTTCGAAGCGGGTCTGGAAACCATAGGGCTGCGCGGACAGCGCGCCCGATCCGGTCGAGACGTGTCCCTTGCCGCCCTTGCCGAGGCCTTCGTAGGTGGCATAGCCGTTGTTCGTCGTCTTCATGTGAAATCTCCTTTCCACATCAAGACGAGCAAGGCTGGCGGGTTGTTCCGTCGCTAGATGATGCCCACGGCCTTGCCGGCCCGCTCGAACATGCCGAGGATCGTCGTCACTTCCTCGTCCGAATGTTCGGCGCAAAGCGAACAGCGCAGCAAGGTCATGTTGGCGGGTGTTGCAGGAGGACGGGCGAGGTTCACGTAGAGCCCTTCCGTCAGCAGCGCGCTCCACATCGCGGCGCCCTTTTCCAGGTCAGGCATGATCACCGCGACGATGGCGCTCTGCGGCTCGTCCGTGCCCAGCTTGAAGCCCAACTCCGTCAGGCCGGCATGCAGGCGGCCGGAGTTCTTCCACAGATGCTCGCGCTTGTCCTTCGCCGTCATCAGCTTGCGGATGGAGGTGGCCGCCGTTGCCACCACGCTGGGCGGCAGGGAAGCGGTAAAGACGTAGGGGCGGCACACCAGCCGCATGATCTCGAACTTGGGATGGTTGGAAACGCAGAAGCCGCCGACCGTGCCCACGCTCTTGGAGAAGGTGCCTATGATGAAATCGACATCGTCCATCACCCCCGCATCTTCCACCACGCCGCGGCCGTTCTCGCCGATGAAGCCCATGGAATGGGCCTCGTCCACCAGCACCATGGCGCCGTTTTCCTTGGCGACCTTCACCATTTCTTTCAGCGGAGCGACATCGCCCAGCATGGAGTAGACGCCTTCCAGCACCACCAGCTTGCCCGCGCCATCGGGGATGCGCTTCAGCCGCTTTTCCATGGCGGTAATGTCGTTGTGCTTGAAGGGCACGATCTCGGCATTGCCCAGCGCGCAGCCATCCCAGATGCTGGCGTGGCTATCGATGTCGAGCACGACGTAATCGCCCTTGCCCGCAATGGTGGAAATGATGCCGAGATTGGCCTGGTATCCGGTAGAGAACACCATGGCATGATCCATGTCGTAGAATTCGCGCAGCGCGTCCTCGCACTCCCGGTGGCCCTGGTAGGTGCCGTTCAGCACGCGGCTGCCGGTGGTGCCCGATCCGAAATCGGAAAGCGCCTGCTGGCCTGCGGCGATCACATCGGGATCGAACGTCATGCCCATGTAATTGTAGGTGCCGAGCAAGATGGTGTCGCGCCCGTTGCACACCGCGCGGGTGGGCGAGAGAACCTTTTCCATCACCAGCGAGAACGGATCTTCCACGCCGCTGGCAAGCAGATTGTTCCGCAGTGCGATCGTATCGTCGAACTTGCTGAAAAGGTCGGGTGTATTGCCCGTGCGCTCGGGCGGCTGATCCGCCTGGATAATGCCTTCGCTCATGATGGCCTCAGCTGTTGACCTGATCGTGCACGGCATCGATCAGCTGGCCGAACTTCTCGATCTCGGCCTGCTGGTTCATCGAGATGATGATGTCGAATTCGTCCTCGATCGCGGCGACGAAATCCATCACGGTCAGGCTGTCGAACTCCAGATCCCCGGCAAAGGTGGTGTCTTCGGAGATGGCGACCCCCTTCTTGTTGAAGGGTTCGATGATCGAGCGGATGCGTTTGTCGATTTCGGCGCGGTCCATGCGGGGAAATTCCTTGGGCTAGAAAGCGGTTGGCCCCCTATAAGGCAGGGCAAGCCTCGCGGCAAAGCCTTCACGCTGCTTATTGTCAATAAGGCAGGGCTGTTACGCGGCAAGCGGGCCTTTGGTCTCGGCCAGAGGAGCGCCCTTGCGCTGCTGGCTATTCGGCAGCCTCTGCCGCAGGTGGGCGATCCACCAGGCCCCTGACTGCTGCCATGAACGGCCCGATGCTGACAGGCTTGGACAGGTAACCCTCTGCGCCGGATTCGCGGATACGCTCCTCGTCCCCCTTGCCGGCATAGGCCGTCACCGCCAGCACCGGCACTTCGCAAAGATCGGCATCGTGTTTCAGGATGGTAATGAGATCGAGGCCGGAAACATCGGCCAGCTGGATATCCATCACCACCAGGTTGGGCGTGAAGGCGCGCGCGCTTTCGATTGCCAAATTTCCATCGGCCACCGGTTCCACGAAATAGCCGCCGGCCTGCAGGACGTCGCAGAAAAGCTTTCTATTGAGATCGTTGTCCTCGACAACGAGGATACGCTTCGTCATTTAGCCCCCAAACGCCTCCGACCCGATGGAGGCAAACCTGTGCATAACTTGTGAATGGACTGCTGACAATTCTTAACGCGAATGAAGATCCGGTAAAGGATGCCTCCGCACTGGCACTGGCCGCCCTTGGCTGGCTACTGGCGGACGAGGCGAGGGCGCATCGTTTGCTCGATCTTACCGGCCTCACGCCCGATCGTTTGCGCGATTCGATCGAGCAAGTGGAAACCCACCGCGCCATTCTGGATTTTCTCTCCGCGCACGAGCCCGACCTTGTCGGCGCTGCCGAGGCCATCGGCGTTGCGCCCGAAACGTTGATTGCCGCCCAACAGGAGCTTCATCGATGAACCGGCCACTTGTAGTTACCGATTGCGATGAAGTGCTGCTGCACATGATCCGCCACTTCCGCGACTGGCTGGACAAAAGCCACGACATCGATTTCGAGATGGAGGGCAATCCCTTCGTCCAGTCCATGCGCCGCCGCGGCAGCGACGAGGATCTGGCAGAAGAAGACGTGTGGGCGCTGCTGGGCGGCTTTTTCGACACGCAGATGGATACGCAGGTGCCCATCGACGGGGCCGTGGCGGCCATCGCCGAATTGCAGCGCGATGCCGACGTCGTGGTGCTGACCAACTTGCGCGACAAGCACAACGAGGCCCGCCGCCGCCAACTGCAAGCGCTGGGCATCAATGCCAGCGTCTACACCAACCAGGGCCCCAAGGGCGACGCGCTGAGCCGTATCGTGGCTGAACACAAGGCGCGCCGGATCGTGTTCATCGACGACATTGCCAACCACCACCAGTCCGCCGCCGAAACGGTGCCAGATGTGCAGCGATTGCACTTCTGCGGCGAACCGGCGATCGCCCCGCACATTCCCTGCGCGCACCAGGCGGGCCACGCCCACGCGCGAATAGACAATTGGGCAGAGGCTCTGCCATGGATCAGGCACACCCTTCACGGAGATACGCAATGAGCATCGAAGCACGGCTGAAAGAACTCGGCATCACTCTGCCGGAGGTATCCCCGCCGCTTGCCAGCTATGTGCCGGTGATGGTGCAGGGCGATCTCGCGTTCGTGTCGGGCCAGTTGCCTTTCATCGATGGCGCGGTGGTGACCGGCACGCTGGGCAAGGACGTGGAGCTGGATCATGCCATCGCCGCTGCCCGGGCTTGCGGCCTGATGATCCTGGCGCAATTGCGCGCCGAGATCGGCTCTCTCGACCGGGTCGCGCGGATCGTGAAGCTGGGCGGCTTCGTCGCATCGACACAGGATTTCACCGATCAGCACAAGGTGGTGAACGGCGCATCGGACCTGATGTTCGAGGTGTTCGGCGAACAGGGCCGCCACGCCCGCGCCGCAGTCGGTGTGCCCAGCCTGCCTGTGGGCGCGGCGGTGGAAGTGGACGCGGTGATCGCCATTGCATCGGCGTGATGCCCTTGCCGCGCTGACTGCGCAGGCTCTGGCCCATCGTGGGCTGCATACAGGCGGTGTGCCAGAAAACTCGCTGGCCGCTTTCCGCGCGGCCATTGCCGCCGGGCTGGGCATCGAATGCGACATTCGCAAGAGCAGCGACGGGCGCGCGGTGGTGTTCCACGATGCCGAGATGGAGAGGCTCACCGGCCAGCCCGGCACGTTTGGCGCGCTTCCTGTCGGGGAACTGACGGCCATCACGCTGAGCGGCAGCGACGAGAAGATTCCCACTCTTCGCGATACGCTGGATCTTGTCGCGGGAAAGGTGTCGCTGCTGCTGGAGATCAAGAGCGACGATCATCGTCCCGTGGATGCCATCTGCCGCGCGGTGCGGCGTGATCTGGAAGGGTATGTCGGCCCCGTTGGCGTCATGAGCTTCGATCCACGCGTACCGCGCTGGTTTGCCAGTCACGATCCCGACGTCCTGCGGGGCCTCGTGGTGACAGAGCAGAACTCGCGCACGCTTGTCGCCGGTATCAAGCGCAGAATGGCCATCGCCGGGGCGAGAACCGATTTCCTTGCGCTGGATATCCGCGATCTGCCCAGCAGCCTCTCGCGCAGGCAGTTGGCGAAAGGAGAGGCGCTGTTCAGCTGGACGGTGAAAACCGCCGCGCATCTCGAAACGGCGCAGGAAAGCGGCGCGGTGCCGATATTGGAGGCCGCAGGGGTGGCAGCGTGGGAGGAGGGTGCCTAGATTACGGCCAATGGCCGAATCCGCGCTCACCGCAAGACTTGCTCCGTCAATCGGCGACATACCGGCAGCCGACTGGGATCGGCTGGCAGGCGCGGACAATCCCTTCACCAGCCATGCCTTCCTGTCCCTGCTGGAGGAATCGGGCAGCGTCGGCCCCGGCACCGGCTGGCAGGCTGCGCCCTTGCTGCTGGAAGATAGTGAGGGCGCGCTGGTGGGGGCCCTGCCCAGCTATCTGAAAGGGCACAGCCAGGGCGAATACGTGTTCGATTACGCCTGGGCCGATGCATGGCAGAGGGCGGGCGGCGAGTATTATCCCAAGTTGCAGATAAGCGTGCCTTTCACGCCGGCCACCGGTCCGCGCCTGATGGTGCAGGAGGATCGGTATGCCGCACCGCTGCTGCGCGCGGCGGAGCAATTGGTGGGGCAGAACGGCTGGTCCGGCGTGCACGCCACCTTCATCCAGCCCGCCCAGCAAAAGCTGTTTGCGGACGCGGGATGGTTGCGGCGCGAGGATATCCAGTTCCACTGGTACAACCGCGATTACGAGAGCTTCGACGATTTTCTCGGCGATCTCACCAGCCGCAAGCGCAAGGACCTGCGCAAGGAACGCCGCGCCGCGGTGGAAGGGCTGGAGATAAGGGCGCTGTCGGGCAGCGACATTCGTGCCGAACACTGGGATGCCTTCTGGCTGTTCTACCAGGATACGGGCGCGCGAAAGTGGGGCACACCCTATCTGACGCGCGATGCGTTCGATCTGATGGGGCAGACCATGGCAGACAAGCTGCTACTGCTGCTCGCCTTCGAAGACGACATGCCGATAGCGGGCGCGCTGAATTTCATCGGCGGCGAAGCCCTGTACGGTCGGTACTGGGGTTGCCTGGAAGAGCGCCGCTTCCTGCATTTCGAACTATGCTATTACCGCGCCATCGATGCCGCGATTGAGCGCGGCCTGAAGCGGGTGGAAGCCGGCGCGCAGGGCGGGCACAAGCTGGCCCGCGGATATGAACCGGTCACGACGGTGTCGATGCACTATCTCGCCGATCCCGGCTTTCGCGACGCGGTGGAGGATTTCCTCTCCCGCGAGCGGATGGGCGTGGGAATGGACCAGTTGCATCTGGCACAGCGCACACCGTTCAAACGGGGCTGATCGCTCCAGAATCACGCAGCCTTGCTGAGACCCTGGCGCAGCCATTCGCGTGCGCGGCGCTGGGCCTCGGCGATTTCGCGGGCGCTCATCTCGTCCGACACGTCGGCGCGGCACCAGCTGGCTTCCTCGTGCCCGCTCGCAGCGGCAAGGTTGAACCACTTGTGCGCCTCGATCAGGTCGCAATCCACGCCGTGGCTGCCGGTGGAATAGGCCACCCCCAGATCATAATAGGCATCGGTGTCGCCATCAGCAGCGGCCGACAGGCAGCGCGCCACCATCATGTCCGCGCCCGACACGTCGGCGGGCTGGATTTTTACGAAAGTCTCGATCTTGGCAAGTTCCATGATCCTGGTCCCCTGTTAGCTCCGGTCCCCAATGTCCGGGAAGGGCGATGTTCAGCCGAACGTGGTCAAGAAATGGTTAACGCCGCCGCGACTTCGTTAACGCTTCAGGAAATCCGAGGCGGCAGAACGCGCCGGACCGGGAAGGCTTCAGCCTCAACAGCTTGGCCGCTTTCCAGATTGTTTCTTGCTCCACTATCGCGCCCGCCCTATAGGGCCGCCGGATCACGGCTTCAGCAGCCGGGTGAATAGATCCCGATATCAAGCGGGACAGTCGCCGGATGCAGCAGGGGAAGCCTCCGCGATCGGATTCCGGAGTTACTGAATGGCAATCGCCGAACATGACGACATAGATATCCTTGCAAAGGCGAAGCGCGCCCTGCCCGCCGACTACGCGCCTCGCGAGGATGAGGAATACATGTCGGAAAAGCAGATGAACTATTTCCGCATCCTTCTGCTGGAGTGGAAAAGAAGCATCGTGAAGGCCTCCGAAGGCACGTTGCAAAGCCTTCAGGACGGGCCAATTCGCGATTCCGACCTGAACGACCGTGCATCCAGCGAAACCGACTGGGGCATCGAACTGCGCACGCGAGATCGGCAGCGCAAGCTGATCTCCAAGATCGACGCGGCGCTGCGCCGGATCGACGATGGCGAATACGGCTGGTGCGACAAGACCGGCGAGCCGATCGGCATCAATCGCCTGATTGCGCGCCCGATCGCCACGATGACCGTGGAAGCGCAGCAGGCGCACGAGCGCCGCGAGAAAGTCTCTCGCGACAGCTGATTCGGTAAAAGGCCGGGCAGCCACGCCCCCTGACCCGGATCGGGACAGTCAAATAACGCGCCTGCCGCGTTAACTTCCGGTTAGCCTTTTTTCCGCAACCGTCCTCCTTGAAAAATCACCAGCCCGCAATGCGTTGCAAAAGCGGGGTCGCAATCGCAGTGATTCAAAGAGGCGTGCAGCATGAGCAATTCCGAAACCCGCCAGGTCGATCGCGAGAACCTGTTGCTGCTGGCGCAATTGCGCGTTGATGGCAGCGACTCCATTCACCGCGTGAAACTGCGCAACCTTTCGGTGGGCGGGATGATGGCCGAGGGGGCCGTAAAGGTCATGCGGGGCGCCCGTGTTGAGGTGGAACTGCGCAATCTGGGCTGGATCGAAGGCACTGTGGCGTGGAAGCAGGATGACCGCTTCGGCATTGCCTTCGTGGACGAAATCGACCCCGGGCGCGTGCGCAATCCGCCCACAGGCGGCGATGCAGCCAATGCCAATGATGCCGCGCCGAACGGGGCCTAGCTGCAGCGTATTTGCGGACGGTTGAAATTACGCCCGGCCGCTATCAGCGCGGTTGAAGCGAATGGCCCTGCGGCCTATCGCAAGGGCCATGTTCCGGGCGCGCAAATTGATCCTTACAGCGATGTGCATGGGCCTTGTCGCCTGCGGCCAGAGCGATGAGGGCGCGATCGATATCGCGCTGATCGGCTCTCCCGAAACCACGCTGACCAGCAGCATGCGCCTTTCCCCCCCGGCCCAGCACGTGCGGGCGGCCACCCAGTCGGGCCTTGTGGCTCTCAATCCGCAGGGCGAAACGGTGCCGGCACTGGCGGAACGCTGGATCGTCACCGATGACGGGCGCAGCTTCATCTTCCGTTTGCGCGAGGGCTCCTGGCCCGACGGCAGCGAGATGACCGCGGCCAGCGCGCGTGACGCCCTGATGGAAGCGATAGAGGGCCTGCGCGGTACTTCGCTCGGGCTCGATCTTGAACCGGTAGAAGAAGTGCGCGCGATGGCCGGCCGCGTGATCGAACTGCGCCTTTCCACGCCCGAACCTTACCTGTTGCAGATGCTGGCCCAGCCGGAGCTTGCCCTGCGCCAGCCCGGCGGCGAAACCGGCCCGATGACGCTGCAGCGCGAGGAGGACGCGCTCACCCTGACGTTCAAGCCGCCGCTGGAGCGCGGCCTGCCTGAAAGCGAGGACTGGGAAGAAAATGTGCGCGATATCCGCCTGCACGTCGAACCCGCTGCAGAGGCGATCGCCATGTTCGACAGCGGCGCGGTGCAGACGGTGATAGGCGGAACGCTTGCCGATCTCGTCCTCGTGGAAACCGGGCCGCTTTCATCGGGCACATTGCGGCTGGATTCCACTTTCGGCCTCTTCGGCCTGCAGGTACGCGCGCAGGATGGGCTGCTGTCCAACACCAGCGTTAGGGAAGGGCTGGCGATGGCGATTGATCGTCCAGCGCTGATGGCGCGCTACAATATCGGCGGCTGGGTGCCCACTACCCGGCCCGTTTCACCGGGCCTGCCGGGCGATCCCGGCCTGATCCGCGAACGCTGGCAGGACGAGCCTGTTGCGGACCTGCGTGAAGAAGCGGCAGCGCGCATCACGGCCTGGCGCCAGCAGTTCGACGACGGCGATCTCTCACAGCCGGTGCTCGTGACGATCGCGCTGCCGGAGGGGCCGGGGTGGGACCTGTTCTTCGACGATCTTGCCGGGCAATTGGCAACCATCGGGATGCGGCTGGAGCGCGCGGACGATGCCCGCCAGGCGGATTTCCTGCTGGTGGACCGCGTGGCCCGCTATCCCGCGCCGCGGTGGTTCCTCAACCAGTTCAATTGCGAACTGGATCGCGGCCTGTGCGAGGAAGAGGTCGATGCGCTAATCGAGGAGGCCATGGCGGAAACGAACCCTGTTGCCCGTGCGCGCATGCTGGCGCGGGCGGAAGCGGAGCTGACCCTGGCCAACGTCTTCATCCCCTTCGGCGCGCCGCTACGATGGTCTCTGGTGCGCGGCGGACTGGATACCTTCGTGGCCAACCCCTACGCCTTCCATCCCTTGCCTGAACTGGCTGAAATACCCAGATAAGGATGAAGGAGAGACGGTTTCATGTCCAATCCGCCCGAATCGAAGCTGACGGTGATCGAGCCGACCACATCCGAAGGCGCAGCCCGCCCGCGCGCCATGCGTTTTGGCGACGATCTGCCGATCGGCAAGGACCCGGCCTCGATCCGCCGCCGGATAGAGGCGATGGAGATGGTTCTGGAACGCAGCTTCATCATTCCGGGCCTCAATCGCCCGGTGGGGCTGGATGCCGTGATCGGTCTGGTGCCGGTCGTGGGCGATATCATCGCCATGGGCATGGGCGCGTGGATCGTGTGGGAAGCGCGCAATCTCGGCCTTCCCAAATGGAAACTGTGGCGCATGGGCGGCAATGTCGCCTTCGATACCGCCGTTGGCGCGGTGCCGGTGGTGGGCGACGTGTTCGATTTCATGTTCCGCTCCAACACCCGCAACCTGCGCATCGTGAAAAAGCACCTCGACAAGCATCATCCCGAAACACGGGTGATCGAGCAGTAGTTTCAACCGTCACCGCTTTGCCCTAAGGCATTCTGCATGGCCCAGCGCGACGTAACCTATTCATCCTATCTCGATCTCGAGCGCATACTGTCTGCGCAGCATCCTGCCTCGCAAGCGCATGACGAGTTTCTGTTCATCATCGTTCACCAGGCCAGCGAACTCTGGCTGAAGCTGTGCCTGCACGAGCTGGAGGCCGCACGCGAACTGGTGATCGCAGACAATCTCGGCCCGGCGTTCAAGATGCTGGCCCGCGTGGCGCAGGCGCAGAGGCAGCTGATCGCCAGCTGGGATGTGCTTTCCACCATGACGCCGCATGACTATTCGCTGATTCGCCCGCATCTGGGCAATTCCAGCGGTTTCCAGTCGGCGCAGTACCGCTTGATGGAATTCATCATGGGCGGCCGCAATCCCGATATGGTGACCATGCACGAGGCGACGCCTGAGGTGGCCAACAAGCTCAATGCCGAACTTGCGCGACCCAGCCTCTATGGCGAGGTTCTACGCCTGCTGCAGCGGCGCGGCTTCGCCATTCCCGAGGAACTGTTGAAGAGCGATCTGAAAGCCCCGCACGAGCCGCTGGACACGGTGACGGAGGCGTGGGCGCATGTCTATCGCGATCCGCAGCGCTATTGGGACCTTTACGAACTGGCGGAAAAACTGGTGGACCTGGAATACCATTTCCAGCGCTGGCGTTTCGGCCATCTTAAGACCGTGGAACGGATCATCGGGTTCAAGCGCGGTACGGGCGGCACGGCTGGCGTGCCCTATCTGGAAAGCGTGCTGAAGCTGGGCTTCTTCCCCGAACTGCTGGCCGTGAGGACCGAGATTTGACCGACTGGAACGCCGAAGCGCAGCGCCTGGACGCCGCCGATCCGCTGGCGCCGCATCGTGGGGAGTTCCTGCTGGATGATGCGGTCGCCTACCTCGATGGCAATTCGCTGGGCGCGCTGCCCAAGGCGACGCCAGCCCGCATAGGGGGCGTGGTGCAGGAAGAGTGGGGCAAGGGCCTGATCTCGAGCTGGAATACGGCGAACTGGATCGATCTGCCCCAGCGTATCGGCGCAAAGATCGCCCCGCTGGTGGGCGCGCAGGGAAACGAGGTGGTGGTGGCAGACAGCGTCTCCATCAACCTCTTCAAACTCATCAGCGCCGCGCTCGCGATGCAGAAGGGCCGCAAGGTCGTGCTGTCCGAACCCGGCAATTTTCCCACCGATCTCTACATGATCGAAGGGCTGGAGGCGCAGGGCCTGGCCGAGCGGCGCTTGGCGGATCGAGCTAGCATTGAAGACGCGCTGGACGATGACGTGGCGCTGCTGCTGCTGACCCACGTTCACTACAAGTCCGGCGCGATGTTCGACATGGCCCGGTTGACGCAGGCCGCGCACGATGCGGGCGCGCTGGTGCTGTGGGATCTTTCGCACAGCGTGGGCGCGGTGCCGGTGGACCTGAACGGCGCGGGCGCGGATTTTGCTGTAGGCTGCGGCTACAAATATCTGAACGGCGGCCCCGGCGCGCCGGCCTTCGCCTTCGTGGCGGAGCGGCATCACGCTTCGCTCCGGCAACCGCTCAGCGGCTGGATGGGGCATGCCAAGCCTTTCGAATTCTCGGATGATTACAAACCCGCACCGGGCGTGGACCAGCTATTATGCGGCACGGCACCGATCATCTCGATGAGCGCGCTAAACGTCGGCGTGGAACTGATGGCGGGAATCGGGATCGAGGCGCTGGTGTCAAAATCGCGCGCCATGTCGGAATTCACGCGCAAGGCCATGGCCGAGCTGGTGCCCGAACTGCCGTGCATCTCGCCTGACGATCCGCAGGCGCGCGGCAGCCAGCTCTCCTTCCGGCACGATCATGCCTACGAGCTTTGTCAGGCCCTGATCGCGCGCCGCGTGATCGGAGACTTTCGCGCGCCCGACATCCTGCGCCTCGGCTTCGCGCCCGCCTATGTCCGCTTCGCCGATTGCTGGCGTGCGGTGAGCGAATTGCGCGACCTGCTGGACAGTGGCGAATGGACAAGGCCGCAATACGCGGAGCGCGCCGCCGTTACATAGGGCCGTCACATAGGCCGTCAAATGGGCGCGGAGGCGGGCACTAAAGCCCGAAACCGGGCTTCGGCGCCAAGTCCGCCAGTGCCAGCCGCACGGCTGGCTTGCTTTCGGGATGGATATGGTCCGTCATGAACGCGCCAAGGGCGGCTGCGCTCCCGAGGATGACCAGCATCATCAGCACGCACCACGCCCGCTGGGCAGGGCCCAAGCGGTGTTCGACGGCAGGATATTCACAGTTAGCCATAACCGCACCACGCTAGGCGCACCCGGTTTACGACGGGTTAAACGCCAGCGCGCAGGCGCGAGTGCCGAAATGCCCGTGTCTGGGATTGGGTGGGAAGCGGAACTTGCGTTTTTCGGGTCGCGTCTTCAATCTATGTAACTATGAACTTTGCTAAGAGATTGCTGGTGGGCCTCAGCTTTGTCGTTGCATCGTGTCAGTTGCCAATGTCCTCAAGTGGCTCTGATCAATTTCTTGCCGATTTTGAGCATGGCGAATTGTCGGACCGAGAAATTTCCTCAAATATCAATGCCTTGGATGAGAATGGACAGACCCCTCTCTATCGTGCGGCGAATGCAAGGTCGCCTGATACTGTATTGATTGAAAAGCTCCTTGAGGCGGGGGCCAATCCTTTTATGGGGCAGGGCAATGGCCAATACCCAATTCGAGCTATTCTCAGTCTTGAAAATACCAAACTGTTCGAGGTGGCGGCTTGTTCAAGGGTAACAGTGCCTCCACAGAAGTTCGCACCAATCGATGGCAACAGTGTCTTCGATCGTTACTCTACGATCGTTCACGACGCGGCTGTGAGAGGAACAGCCGAAAACATCCACTCCTTAGCCGGCTGTGGATATGACTTGAACGAGGAAAACGGTATGGGCCAAACCCCGATCGTCATGGCAGCCGGGGGTGAATGCTGACACGTTTCAGGCTCTCTTGTCGAACGGAGCAAATCCAGATTATGCAACAGACACTTTGGCCAGGGTATGTGGTCGAATAACTCGGAAACCATTAGCCAGCGTCAAGGAAGAATACATCCTTTCTCTCCGCCAACACGGGTTCAATTGCTGACGTCCGCAAAGCGGTCGTCTTCAGACAAACCGGTGTTCGACCGTAGCTGGCCAAGCCGCGTAGCTTTTTCTGCCGCAGCCCTTGGCCGCATCGAATGCGACAGGGCCAGCACGATGGGCCGTCATTCTTCCAGCTCGATATCCCAATACAGCCAGTCCCGCCAGGTTTCGTGCAGATAGTTGGGCGGGAAGGCCTTGCCATGCTGCTGCAATTGCCAGCTGGTGGGGCGGATCGGCTTGATCTGCAATTGCATGCCTGCCTCTTTCGGCGTGCGACCGCCTTTCCTCATGTTGCACGGCGCGCAGGCGGTGGCGATGTTCTCCCACGTGGTCTTGCCGCCCTGCCGGCGCGGGATCACGTGATCGTAGGTGAGGTGCTGCTGGCTGCCGCAATACTGGCAGGAGAAACGATCGCGCAGGAACAGGTTGAAGCGGGTGAAGGCGGGAAATTCGCTGGTTTTCACATATTGCCGTAGCGCGATGACGGATGGCACCTGCATGTCCAGCGATTGCGAATGCACGGCGCGGTCGTAACTCGCCACGATATCCACCCGCTCCAGAAACACCGCCTTGATCGCGGTCTGCCACGGCCACAGGCTGAGCGGGTAATAGGACAGCGGCGTGTAATCTGCATTGAGCACGAGTGCCGGGCAGCTATCCAGCGTCCGGGTCGGGTCCTCCGCCGCGCTCCGGAATTTCGCGGCCCGTTCGATCAGTTCGGCTTTGAACACTCTGGTGTCCTCCCTGATACGTTAGAAAATGCACTTGCACGCAGATGCGTCAAGCCTGTTACAGACAGGCTATCCACAGTGATATTCACAAGCCCCCCGATAATGACCTATTGCAAACCCGCATGATCGTTACCCGTTTCGCCCCCAGTCCCAATGGTCCGCTGCACCTGGGCCACGCCTATTCGGCGGTTATAGCGCATGATCTGGCGCGTGATGCGGGCGGGCGTTTCCTGCTGCGGATAGAGGATATCGACGGCGCGCGATCGCGCCCGGAACTGGCGGACGATTTCCGCCGCGACCTGGAATGGCTGGGGCTGGAATGGGAAGAGGTGCCTCCACAATCCACGCGGCTGGACAGCTACGAGGCAGCCGCGCGCCGCCTGATGGGGGAGGGCTTGCTCTACCGCTGTACCTGCACGCGCGCGCAAATCCAGTCGCTGGAGCCGCGCATGGGGCCGGAAGGGCTGGTGTATCCCGGCACGTGCAGGGGAGAGCGGTGCGATCCCTCCCGCCCGTCCGCCCTGCGGCTGGACATGGAGGCGGCAATGGCGCGGGTTGGCGAGATCACCTGGGAAGATGCGGAGGCAGGGAAGATCAGCGCAGATCCGCGCGAGTTCGGCGACGTGGTGCTGGTGCGCAAGGATGCGCCCGCCAGCTATCATCTGGCGGCCACGCTGGACGATGCCGCCGACGCGGTTACGCTGGTGACACGGGGGCGGGACCTGTTCTTTGCCAGCCACATCCACCGCGTGTTGCAGGCGCTGCTGGATCTGCCGGTGCCGCGCTGGCACCACCACCAGCTGCTGCTGGACGAGGACGAAAAGAAGCTCGCCAAGAGCCGCCAGTCCGGCGAAAGCGGGCTGGGCCTTTCCGCCATGCGTCAGGCGGGCGATGATGGCCGCGCGCTTGCCGATCGGCTGCGTATGGGCCAAATGCCGTGTGGAATTACGCTGTCGCGCTTCCCACATGGGGTATCATGAACACAATTCTCATTATCCTTCTCGCCATTTTCGCCATCATGGCCGCCGTATCGCTGGTGCGCGGTATCGTAGCCTTCCTGCAGACCACCAAGGTGGATCTGGAAAGCGGCGGCGAGAATTCGAAACTGCTGATGGATCGGCAGAACAAGGCGATGTTCGCGCGTATCAAGTACCAGGCGCTGGCAATCGTGGTGGTGGCCGTGCTGCTGATGGTGAACAGCTAGACGACCACCCGGGATCGGGCGATCAGCCCTTCGACACCGAAGGGTTGGCGCGCATCCATTCTTCCACCACGGGCGCGATCTTGTCGCGCCACTTGCTGCCGTTGAAGATGCCGTAATGGCCCACATTGGGCGCCATGTGATACTTCTTCTGCGCAATCGGCAGGTTTTCCGCCAGATCCAGCGCGGCGCGCGTCTGGCCGATGCCGGAGATATCGTCGTTCTCACCCTCGATGGCGAGCAGTGCGGTGTCGCGGATGGCGCCCGGATCGATTACCTTGCCGCGGTGCACGAACTCGCCCTTGGGCAGCGAATGCTCCTGGAAAACGTGCTTCACCGTCTGCAGGTAGAACTCTGCCGTCATGTCGCAGACGGAGAGATATTCGTCGTAGAATTCCTTGGTCCGGTCGGCGCTGTCATTGTCGCCCACGGTCATGTGTTTGAACATCTCGTAATGGCTCATCATGTGATCCGAGAGGTTCATCGAGATGAAGCCGGCAAGCTGCAGGAAGCCCGGATACACACGGCGACCGGCGCCTGCGTAATTCAGCGGAACCGTGGCGATCACGTTGTTCTCGAACCAGCTCAGCGGCTTTTCCATGGCGAGATCGTTTACGCCCGTGGGGCTGGCGCGCGTATCGATCGGCCCGCCCATCATGGTGAGCGTGGCAGGACGGCATTCGTCCTTGTTCGCGGCCATGATCGCCGTGGCGGCAAAGGCGGGCACGGACGGCTGGCAGACGGCCAGAACATGCGTGTCGGGGCCGAGGAACTGCAGGAACTCGATCAGGTAATCGATATAGTCATCGAGATCGAATTCCCCTTCGGAAACGGGGACCTGGCCGGCATCGGCCCAGTCCGTCACCCACACCTGCTGCGATTCCACCATGCGCTGCACCGTGCCGCGCAGCAGCGTGGCATAGTGCCCGCTCATCGGGGCGACGACCAGCAGCTTGGGCGCGTCCTCCGGCAGATCGTCGCGAGTGAAGCGGCGTAGCGATCCGAAGGGCTTTTCCAATACCACCGATTCAGAAACATGCTTCGTCTTGCCATCGATCTGGATCGGCTGGAGATCGAAATCGGGCTTTCCACGCTCTTCATAGAGGTGCGCGAAGACCTTCAGGGCCGACGCGAACGCAGGCCCCATGCCCAAGTAACCCATTGGCAGGGCAGGATTATCGAGAAGGCGAGCAGTGACGGAGGCCCAATTGCTGGCCGAACCGAGCATGGTCCGCTGCATTTCGTAGGCGGAGTAAAGCATTCTGTAGCGTCCCCTGGTTTCAAAACCACGACTGGATTTACGCACGGGCGCGCATTTGTGCGGCACCTGCGACTGTGGGGCGAACATGGGGCTTTTTCGTTCATTGTGCAATGCGGCATGGGCAAATGATGCCCGTGCAGGGGTCCATTGCCGGACATACGCAAAGTGTTCTTCAAAGCCGCACCGCTTTGGGCTAGGGCCGCTCGCACCATGGCAATTCCCGATGTGAGCAACCCCCCGGAGAAGGCAAAAAGCCTCGGCCCGCTGGCGATGATTTTCCGGGAGGGGAAGAAATACCCCCTGCAGGTTTCGCTGGCGATCGGTGCGCTGTTCGTCACCGCCACGATTACGTCCCTCGCGCTGCCCAGCGCGCTGCGCCTGATCATCGACCGCGGGTTCTCCGGCGATGGCGAGATCGGCCGGTGGTTCCGCTATTTGCTGGTGCTGGTGAGCGTGCTGGGCCTGGCAACGGCGGTGCGCTTCTATTTCGTCAGCTGGCTGGGGGAGCGCGTGGTGGCGGACATCCGCAGCAAGGCGTATGACAACCTCCTGCGGCTGTCGCCCTCCTTCTTCGAGGAGAACAGCCCCAAGGAAATCAGCAGCCGCATGGTCTCCGACACGGCGATTATCGAACAGGTGGTGGGCACCACCGTATCGATCGCGCTGCGCAACATCATCATGGCCGCGCTTGCCACGGGCTATCTCTTCTGGCTGGCCCCGCAATTGGCGGTATGGCTGCTGGTGGGCCTGCCGGTCATCATCATTCCCATCACCATCTTCGGCCGCCGCCTGCGCACCATCAGCCGCGCCAGCCAGGATCGCGTCGCCGACGTGGGCACCATGGTGACGGAAACCCTCTCGGCGATGAAGATCGTGCAGGGGTTCAACCAGGAACGCCGCGAGGGCGAACGCTTCGGCGTTTCTGTGGAGCGCACGTTCGACACTGCGAAGAAGCGCGTGATGATCCGCGCCGTGATGACGGCGATGGTAATCACCCTGGTTTTCGGCGGGATCACTGCGTTGCTATGGCGCGGCGCGGTGCTGGTAGCCAGTGGCGAGATTACCGGCGGCACCATCGGCGCCTTCGTGTTCGCCAGCGCTATCGCGGCATCGTCCTTCGGCGCGCTGACGGAAGTGGTGGGCGATCTTCTGCGCGGTGCAGGTGCTGCCAGCCGCCTTAGCGAGCTGATGGAAGAACAGCCGGAAATCACCGTGCCTTCCCGCCCGCAGGATCTGCCGCAGCCGCCGCGCGGCAGCCTCTCTTTCCAGAATGTCAGCTTCAGTTACCCCACACGGCCCGGCGAACAGGCGATTTCCGACTTCTCGCTGACGGTGGAGCCGGGAGAGACCGTGGCCATCGTCGGCCCCTCGGGTGCCGGCAAGTCCACCATCTTCCAGCTCGCCGAGCGGTTCTACGATCCCTCGCAAGGCACGGTGCGTATCGACGGCGTGCCGCTGACGCAGGCCGATCCCGCCGCCGTGCGCAAGCGCATGGCGCTGGTGCCGCAGGAAGGCATCCTGTTCGCCGCCAGCGCGCGGGACAATCTGCGGTACGGCGCGTGGGATGCCGACGAGGACGCGATCTGGGATGCGGCACGCGCGGCCCATGCGGAGGATTTCCTGCGGGACCTGCCGGATGGGCTGGATACCTATCTTGGCGATGGCGGCGCGCGATTGTCGGGCGGGCAGCGCCAGCGCATCGCCATTGCCCGCGCCATCCTTCGCGATTCGCCGATCCTGCTGCTGGACGAGGCAACAAGCGCGCTGGATGCAGAAAGCGAGCGGCTGGTTCAGGACGCGCTCGAACACCTGATGCAGGATCGCACCACGCTGGTAATCGCCCACCGCCTTGCCACCGTGCGCAAGTCCGACAGGATCATCGTGATGGAAAACGGCCGCATTGCAGAGCAGGGCGATCACGCCAGCCTTTCCGCGCGAGAGGGCATTTACGCGCGCCTCGCAGCCCTGCAGTTCGACGATCCTGCGATTGCCTGACCGTCGATCCCCTGAAAGACCCAATCACTTGGAAAGACAGGGCGTTCATGTCTTGCGTCGGACGGAATCGCCCCTACATCGATATCGTATCGACGGAAACCGCTTTGCCCTCGACGAGCGGCCGCTGACAGAAATTTTTCGCGTGAAGAGGACTGCCCACCATATGATCCGCAAGCTGCTTGTTACTTCGGCCTCCGTTATCGGACTCGCCGTCGCCGCCCCTGCCTTGGCGCAGGATACAACCGCCGGCGAAACGCCTACGATGGATTTCGGCACCTGGGGTGTCGATCTTGAACAGCTGGATCGCAGCGTTGATCCGGGCGACGATTTCAACGCCTATACCAATGCCAAGTGGGTCGCCGCGAACGAGATCCCCGCAGATCGCCAGCGTTACGGCGCTTTTGACATGCTGCGCGAAGAATCGATCCACGACGTGGAAGTTCTGGTGCGCGATCTCGTGGCATCCAACCCTGCGCCCGGAACCACGGCGCGCCGCATCGTCGATGCGTACAACGCCTTTGTCGATGTCGAAGCGATTGACGCAACCGGCCTTGCCCCGGCGCAGCCCTATCTGCAGGAAATCTATTCCGCGCCCGATCTCGATCGGCTGGTCCAGCTGTTCGAAACCCCCGGCTATCCCGCCCTCGTTTCCGCCGGTGTAGGTGTGGATGCCCGCAACCCCACCGAATATGTGGTGTCGCTCGGCTTCGATGGCATGGGCCTTCCCGATCGCGACTATTACCTCGTCGATTCCGAGAGCAATCTGGAAATTCGCGAAGCCTACATGGATTACCTCACCCTGATCCTGGGCGAGGCCGGTTACGCCGATGCCCGCGGTGCCGCAGAAGCGGTTTACGGGTTCGAGCGGCAGGTCGCCGGGATCGAATGGGCACGGCAGATGTTCCGCCTTCCCCAGCTTACCTATAACGAGCTGACGCGCGAAGAACTGGTCGAGATGGCCGGTGATTTCCCCATCACCACCCTGCTGGAATCCGGTCAATTCGCCGACCAGACGCGGTTTCTCGCATCGCAGCTTCCTCCGACCGAGGAAGAGATCGAAGCGCTGGGGCTGACGCCGGAGCAGATCGACATGATCGGTGGCGGCTTGCCGGCGATGATGGAGCTGGTGAACAACACCCCGCTCGCCACGCTGAAAGCGTATATGGCCAAGAGCTTCCTCACGTCGAACGCACCCGTCCTTTCCAGCACGCTGGATAATGCGAATTTCGAATTCTACGGCCGCACCATCGGTGGACAGGAAGCGCAGCAGGAACGCTGGAAGCGCGCGATCGGCGCGGTTGAAGGCGCTCTGGGCGAGCAGCTTGGCGCATTGTATGTGGAGCGGTACTTCCCGCCCGAAAGCAAGTCGCGCATGGATGCGCTGGTCGCCAATCTCTCGCGCGCCATGGCCATGGCCCTGGACGACAACGCGTGGATGACCGGCGACACGCTGGCAGAGGCACGCAACAAGCTGGAAGGCTTCGTGCCGATGATCGGCTACCCGGACGAGTTCGAGACCTACGACGGCCTTGAAATCACGCCTGACGATCCGCTTGCCAACCGCATGAGCGCCACGCGCTGGGCCATCGAGGATAGCCGCAGCCGCCTCGGCACCAAGGTTGATCCCAGCGAATGGGGCATGTTGCCGCAGACGGTGAATGCCTATTATTCGCCGCTGACCAACCGCATCGTGTTCCCGGCCGCCATCCTGCAGCCGCCGTTCTTCAATGCCGATGCCGACGCGGCGGTGAACTATGGCGCGATCGGTGCCGTTATCGGTCACGAGATCGGCCACGGTTACGACGACCAAGGTTCGCAGTTCGATGCAACGGGCACCCTGCGCAACTGGTGGCAGGATGAAGACCGCGAAGGCTTCGAGCAGTTCACGGCCAGCATGGGCGAGTTCATCGAGAACTATTGCCCGGTAGACAGCCCCGAAGGCCCCGTGTGCCTGCGTCCCGGCCAGTCCATGGGCGAAACGCTTGGCGACGTGGTCGGCCTGCAGATGGCTTACCGTGCCTATCGCCTCTCGCTGGACGGGCAGGAAGCGCCCGTGATCGACGGTCTGACCGGCGACCAGCGCTTCTTCCTGGGCTTCGCGCAAGTTTGGCGCGGGATGGAGCGCGAGGAATCGCTGCGTAACCGCGTGATGACCGCCAACCACCCGCCGGGTGAATTCCGCCTCAACAACGCCGTTCGCCATCTCGATGCATGGTATGATGCCTTCGATGTCGGCCCGGACGACGCGCTGTATCTGCCGCCGGAAGAGCGTATCGCCATCTGGTAGGATACCGAAAAACCGAATAACCGACGGGGGCGAGGCTTGACTTCGCCCCCGTTTTGGTTGGAGGCGGGGGAAACACCGTTTCCCGATTTCCAGCCACGGACTGAAGCCAGCCCATGACATTCATCCAGATGCTGATCCTCGCCATCGTGCAGGGGATCACCGAGTTCCTGCCCATCTCGTCCTCTGGGCACCTGATCCTGGTGCCGGTGTTCCTGGATTTCCCCGATCAGGGCCCGATGCTCGACATTGCCGTGCACATCGGCTCGCTGCTGGCGATCATCGTGTATTTCTTCAAGGATGCCTGGGGGCTGGCGCGCGGCGGCTTCGCCACCGTCGGTATCGGCCATGCGCCTGAACAAAAGCGCCTGTTCTGGTGGATCGTGCTGGGCACCATTCCGGCTGTGATCGTGGGCCTTTCCATCAAGCTGGGCGCGTTCAACAGCGTGGCCGAACAATGGTTCGGGCTGACCGTGCTGGAGGATGATCTGCTCGCTTCCTTGCGCTTCACGGATCTGATCGCGGTGAACCTGATCGTCTACGGCATCCTGCTGGGCCTTGCCGATTACTTCGGCCGGGAAGATCGCAGCTATGAAGACCTGACCTGGCGCGACGGATTGCTGGTAGGCATGGCGCAGGCGCTGGCGCTGATCCCCGGCACCAGTCGCTCCGGCGTGACGATGACGGCGGCCCGTTTCCTCGGCTTTGGCCGGGTGGAGGCGGCGCGCTTCTCGTTCCTGCTGTCCATCCCGGCCGTTGCCGGTGCAGGCGTGCTGATCGTGCCGGACCTGGTGGACGCCGGCAGCGAGATGGTGATGGAGGCGTTGATTACCGGCGCACTCACATTCGTTGCGGCCTTTGCCACGATGGCTTTCCTGATGAACTTCCTGAAGAAGGCCTCCATGTTGGTCTTCGTGATCTATCGTATCGCGATGGGGGTGGCACTTCTCTGGTTGTTCTAAACCATGTGTTTACCAATATTTCACCGTGATTTCAGGCTGGTGCGGAGCATTCCCCGTCAATCCGCACCAGGTTCCCGAAAGCCTTGAGGAACCTGCCGCGCCAGTCCCCCGTTGAGCCTTCAAGAGAGAAGGAAGGATTTCTGACGTGGGTATTGTTTTCCTGATCGTAGTGGGAGCCATCCTTGGATGGCTGACTGCGTTCGCCCTGCGCGCAGAATCCTCGCGAAGCCTGAAGATCAACATCGGTGCCGGAATCATTGGTGCAATGCTGGCAGGCCTTGTTATAAGCCCCGCGATGCACGCTGGGAATCTAGCTTCGGGAACTTATACCGTGGATGCTTTGTTCATATCCATGGCCGGCTCGCTAGCGATGCTTCTGGTCGCCAATTTCCTGCGCTATCAAGAAGTTTTGTAACCAAGTTTTGTATCTGGGCCGAAAATTCATGAGGGCCATAATAAGAAGGAATTTCTAATGAAGAAGATTATTGCTTTCGCATCCGCCGCCGTTCTCGGTCTTGGTCTCGCTGCCTGTGACAGCGCCGCAGAGAACCAGGCTGAAGAGAACATCGAAGAGATGGAAGATGCCCGTGACGCCGAAGTGAACCAGATGGAAGCTGACGGCATGATCACCGACGAGCAGGCTGACCAGATGGACGACCAGACGGACGCCATGGAAGAAAGCATGGAAGAGCAGGCCGACGAAATCGACGAAATGTAAGTTCGACTTAATCGAACACGAAAAACCGGCGTTGGAGCGATCCAGCGCCGGTTTTTTCATGCCTTGCGTAAAAGACGGCTACGCGAGCTGCCGCGTCAGGCCGGTTTCGCGCTGCTGCCCCTGCCACCGCGCAGGAAATATTCCTGCGTTCCGCGGTGCATCACGTTGTCCACGTCGATCACCGCGGAATTGGCGTAGGTGAAACTGGCGCCGAGATTGCGATAAAGCCGGTCGAAATCACGCTCCACCGTCTGGCGGTAGAGGTCTTCAAAACTCTCGATCACGAAATAGGTCGGCTGCAGATCGTCGATCACGTAATCGGTGCGCATCACCCGGTCCACGTTCAGCATGATACGATTGGGGCTCTGCCCTTCCAGCGCGAAGATCGCCTCGGTCGGGCCGGACAGGATGCCCGCGCCATAGATGCGCGGTTCGCCGGCTTCCAGCATCAGGCCGAATTCCACCGTGTACCAGTAGAGCGCACCCAGCGCCTTCAGCCTGTTGTAGCGCATGGCCTTCCACCCGGCGCGCCCGTATTCCTGCATGTAATCCGCGAATGTCGGATCGGTCAGCAGCGGCACGTGGCCGAACACATCATGGAACACGTCGGGTTCCTGGATGTAATCGAACGTCTCGCGCGTCCGGATGAAATTGCCCGCTGGAAAGCGGCGATTGGCGAGGTGCCAGAAGAACACGTGATCGGGTATCAGCATGGGCACGGGCACCACGCTCCACCCCGTCAGCTTGCCCAGCCCCTCCGACAGTTCGCCGAAATCGGGCACACCGCCCTTGCCGAGATCCAGCTTTTCCAGCCCTTCCAGCATGGCAGAGCAGGCGCGGCCCGGCAGTACCTTCATCTGGCGCGCAAACAGCTCGTTCCAGATCACGTCATCCTCCGACGTGTACTGCGTCTGCTGCGGTTCCAGCCAATCTTCCCCTACGTGGGAGGGCCGCTTGAGCGGGGCTGTGAAAACCTCGTCGGAGACATCCGGCAAAGCGGTGAAATCCTGCGAGGCTGCATCGGTACGAGGGGCGTGTTCGGCGATATCATTCATGTTTCGTTTGATACCATATCTGGTCCGCACATGCGAATCCGGCCGGCCTATGGGCGCGGCGGTTCGGCGGAGCCGGTTTCCTGTTCCGGATCAGCAGGTTCGCGCATATCCAGCATGGCCCGCGCATCGTCCAGCGCGGCCTCTTCACCCTGCGTGGCGGGAGCGGGGCCGGCACGATTTTCGTCATCGCTACAACCCGCCGCGCAAAGCAAAAGGGCCAGGCCTGCGATGGCCCGGCCCTTTCGTTGCAAGACGATGCCGCCGATCACTCTGCGGCTGCGTCCATTTCGTCCTGTGCAGCTTCTGCGGCGGCGATGGCATCGTCGACAGCTTCTTCAGCCGCGTCGCCTGCGGCTTCGGCGTCGGCCTCTGCCTCGTCCATGGCGGCGTCGATGGTCTCGTCGTCATCCATCATGGAGTTGTCGTCCGCCACGGGGTCGGGTGCATCCTGCATGGCATCGTCGGCAGGCACTTCGACGGTATCGGCAACAGCGTCGTCGGAGGCGTCGGTGGTGTCTCCGCAGGCGGCGAGCGCAAGTGCGGCGGTGCTGGCAATGATGGCTAGTTTCTTCATGGCGCAAATGGCCCTTTTCATCCGGTTGAATGGAGAACGCTCAATAGCGCCTTCGTGCGCGCGTGGAAATGCCATATCCTGCTGTGGCGGGGCGCGGCCGGACCTGCCAAAGCGTCTCCAATGCCTCAGCCGCCCAATCTCGACACCGCACGCGCCGAACTGCGCCGCCTTTTCGGGTTTCCCGATTTCCGCGGACGGCAGGCCGATGTCATCGAACGGGTGCTGGCTGGCCAGTCCACGCTGGCCGTGATGCCCACGGGCGCGGGCAAGTCGCTTACCTACCAATTGCCCGCCACCATGCTGGGGGGCACCTGCGTGGTGATCTCTCCGCTGATCGCCCTGATGCACGATCAGCTGCGCGCTGCGCGGGCCAACGGCATCCGCGCCGCCACGCTGACCAGCGCCGATGCCGACTGGCGCGAAACGCTGGACGCCTTCCGCAGCGGTTCGCTGGACCTGCTCTATGTGGCGCCGGAACGCGCCAGCCAGCCGAGTTTCCGCGAATTGCTGGGATCGGCGCGTCTTGCGCTCTTCGCAGTGGACGAGGCGCATTGCGTATCGGAATGGGGGCATGATTTTCGCCCCGATTATCGCCAGCTGCGCCCGCTGATGGATGCCTTTGCCGATGTCCCGCGCCTTGCGCTGACGGCGACGGCGGATGCCCATACGCGCGCCGACATCCTTGCCCAGCTGGGCATTCCGGCTGATGGGCTGGTGGTGGCAGGTTTTGACCGGCCCAATATCCGCTACGCCATCCGTGCGCGCGATTCGCTGCCGCGCCAGCTTGCCCGCCTGTGTGACGATCATCCCGGCCCCGGCATCGTCTACGCCCCCACCCGCCGCAAGGTCGAGCAACTGGCAGAGCAGCTGGCAGAAGCGACGGGCCGACCCGTACTGCCGTATCATGCAGGCCTGCCGCCGGAAACGCGCGCGGCCAATCAGGCGGCCTTCGTCGCGTCGGAAGACATGGTGATCGTGGCGACGATCGCTTTCGGCATGGGGATCGACAAGCCCGATGTCCGCTTCGTGGCCCATGCGGCAACGCCCAAATCGATAGAGGCCTATTACCAGGAAACCGGCCGTGCGGGCCGCGATGGCGATCCTGCCGTCGCGCTGATGCTATGGGGCGCGGGCGATTTCGCCCAGGCGCGGATGCGTATCGCCGAGGTGGAGCCGGAACGCCAGCAGGGGGAGCGGCAGCGGCTGGATTCGCTGGCAGGGCTGGTGGAAACGCCCGGCTGCCGCCGCGCCGTGCTGCTGCGCCATTTCGGCGAGAGCCCGCCGGAAAATTGCGGCAATTGCGACAATTGCCTCGACCCGCCGGCGATGATCGACGTGACGCAGCTGTCCCGCAAGGTGCTGTCCGCCGCCTATCGCACGGGGCAGAGCTTCGGCTTTGGCCATTTGCAGAAGGTGCTCACCGGGGTGGAGGATGAGCGCGTGCGTGCCAAGGGGCATGAGCAACTTTCGGTATTCGGCATCGTCTCGCCGGAGGAGGCACCCTTGCTGCAGCCCGTGGTGCGCGCGTTGCAGGTGCGCGGGTTGCTGGCGCAGACGGAGCATGGCGGGCTGCGGCTGGCGGGTGATGTGCGTGAAATCCTTTCCGGCACGGCGACGGTCGCCATTACCAAGCCGCCCGCACGCCAACGTGGGCGCTCTCGCCGGAACGGGGCCGCGCCCAATCCCGTGGGCGATCCGCTGTTCGATGCCTTGCGTGAGCTGCGCCGCACCCTTGCCTCGGAAGCGGGCGTGCCGCCCTATGTGGTGTTCCACGATGCGGCCCTGCGCGCGATGGCGGCAGACCGGCCCGCCAGCCTGTCCGAGATGTCGCAGATACCGGGCGTGGGCGCGAAGAAGCTGGAGGCTTATGGCAAGGCCTTCCTGAAGGCGATTGCGGACAACTGACACTTGCGAACACGCAGTCGCGGGCTGCCCGCAAGTGCAGGTCTTGAACGGGTGTTAACCATTGCCGGCTATGTCTTCCTGCATGTTGACGTCGAACCCCCGCCCCGCGACCACGCGCGTTTCGCTCCGCACGATCGCTGCCATCGCGGCGCTGGCCATAGCCGCCATTCCATTTGCCTCGCTTCTCGCTCAGGATCGCGCCGCGCCGTTCACCGTGGTGGAAACCGGGCAGGGCTACGAAAAGCTGCAGGATGCGGTGGATGCCATCGGCAATTCGCGCGGCAGCATCGCCATCGCGCCTGGCCGATACGAACAATGCGCGGTGCAGGAATCAGGCGATATCGCCTTCCTCGCCAGCCAGCCGGGCTCTGCGATATTTGATGGCGTGACGTGCGAGGGCAAGGCTGCACTGGTTCTACGCGGTCGCAGCGCGGAAGTTTCCGGCCTGGTTTTCCAGAACATGCGCGTGCCCGATTTCAACGGCTCCGGCATCAGGTTGGAGCAGGGCGATCTGACAATCGCCGAAAGCTGGTTTCGCGATAGCCAGCAGGGCATACTGACGCACAACGATCCCGAAGGGCGCCTGGTGATAGACCGCAGCACCTTCACCCGGCTCGGCACCTGCGAAGGCTCGGGCGGGTGTGCCCACTCCATCTACACCGGCGAATATGGCGAGGTGCGCGTCACCCGCAGCCGTTTCGAGGAAGGGCGCGGCGGGCATTACCTGAAATCGCGGGCGATCCGCGTGAATGTCGCCTCTTCCAGCTTCGATGACGCCGCGGGGCGCGGCACCAACTACATGATCGACCTGCCAGGCGGGGCCAGCGGCCAGATCAGCAACAACTGGTTCGTGCAGGGACATGACAAGGAGAATTACGCCGCCTTCATCGCAATCGCGGCAGAAGGCCGCGCGCATGACAGCTCAGGCCTCTCCGTAACAGGAAACGACGCGCGATTTGCCACGGGAGTGGATCGCAATTCCATCTTCGTGGCCGATTGGTCCGGCGAGATGGGCGGTGTTGGCGAGAACACGCTGGATCGCCGCCTCACGCGCTATGAAGTTATCGACTGACACGTCTCCTCGCCGCGCAGGCGCCCCGCTGGAACAACGCGCCAACCTTTGCCGTTGGTAGGGCAAGGAGCAAGTTTATGGCAGGCGGTTGGTCGCGCGATGGCGCGGTTCAGGATCAGATTGACGACACGGTAAGCGACGCGGTGGCTGCCGCGCGCTCACGCTTGCCCAGGGGCGAGAGCGCCGAATATTGCGACATTTGCGGCGAGGATATTCCGGAAAAGCGCCGCATCGCCGTTCCCGGTGTGCGCACCTGTGTGGAATGCCAGTCCGGCAAGGACAGCGCCGTGCGACATTCCGCGTATAACCGGCGCGGTTCCAAGGACAGTCAGCTTCGCTGAGCGTATCTTATCACAATGACATCACCCTTCATCTGGCTACAGCACGCCCTGCCGCACCATGCCGTTTCGCGCTTCGCGGGGAAATTTGCAGGCAGCGAAAAACCGTGGGTGAAAGACAGGCTCATCCGCCGCTTCATCGATACATATGACGTCGACATGGCGGAAGCTGCCCGCCCTGCGGAAGCCTACGCCAGCTTCAACGATTTTTTCACGCGCGAATTGAAGGCGCGCGCGCGCCCGCTTGCCGATGCATCGACGCATGTCCTTTCGCCCGCCGATGGCGCGATAAGCCAGATCGGGCGAATCGCGAAAGGCCGCATCTTCCAGGCCAAGGGCCGCGAGTTCACCGCCAAGCAGCTTCTGGGCGGCGACCCGAAAATAGCCGACAGGTTCGAGGGTGGAAGCTTCGCCACCATCTACCTCAGCCCCAAGGACTACCACCGCGTGCACATGCCCGCTGCCGGAGAATTGCTGGGCACGGTTTACGTTCCGGGTGACCTGTTCAGCGTGAATCAGGTAACGGCCGAGAACGTGGACGACCTGTTTGCCCGTAACGAACGGCTAGCCGCGCTGTTCGACGGCCCTCGCGGCTGCTTTGCCAGCGTGATGGTCGGCGCGATGATCGTGGCCGGTATCGAGACCGTCTGGGATGGGCGCGAGACTGCCCACGCCGGGCAGTTACGGCACCGCACCTTCGCCGATGGCGAACACGACTTCGCGGCTGGTGACGAGATGGGCCGCTTCTTCCTCGGCTCCACCGTGGTGCTGCTGTTCGAACCGGGGCGTGTCGAGTGGCTGGAGCAGTTCAAGGCAGGCGATTGCGTGCGCATGGGGCAGGCGCTGGGGCGCTGGACCTAGCCGAAAGCGGGCGCGTACCGGATGGTTGCCGAAGGTATCTCGGCGCCGAAGCTCTTTACTTGCAGGAATTCGCCCAGCTCACCTTCGAGCCGCAGGGGCGTGTGCTGTTTGAAACCGAAACGCCGATAAAGCAGCGGATCACCCAGCACGGTGATACCCTTCGCACCACTGGCGCGCATCGCCGCCTCTCCCGCTTCAATCAGGGCGTGGCCTACTCCTTTTCCCTGCCTTGCCGGATCGACAGCAATCGGCCCGACCACCATCCAGCCTGCGTCTTCGTTCGAAAGGCGTGCGGCAGACCAGGCCGCGTGGCCGATCACCGCGCCGCGCTCCACCGCCACTTGCGACAACACCAGGTCGCCATCGCGGCGCAGGCGATCCACCACGTCGGACTCGTCCCCGTCGGAATAAGGGTGGCCGTCGAACGCCTTCAGCATCATGGCCCGGATGAGGGGCGCATCTTCCGGCAATTCCTCGCGGATTGTCCAGCTCATTTCAGCAGATGCCCGGCGCGGTCCCGTTTGGTGGCGAGATAACGGGTGTTGTGGGGGTTGGCCGGCAGTTCGTGCGGCACGCGCTCTGTCACGGTGACGCCTGCATTTTCCAGCGCCACCACTTTTTCCAGATTGTTGGTCATCAGCCGCACCTGCGATACGCCAAGCAGGTCGAGCATCCGCGCTGCCAGCGGGAAGTCGCGCGCTTCTTCCGGCAATCCCAGCCGGCGGTTCGCCTCCAGCGTGTCGAAACCTTCATCCTGCAGCCTGTAGGCGCGCAGCTTGTTGACAAGGCCGATGCCGCGCCCTTCCTGCCGCATGTAGAGCAGCACGCCCCAGCCACCCTGCGTGGCCCGTGCAGACATCGCCGCCAGCGCCGCATCCAGCTGCGGCCCGCAATCGCATTTCAGGCTGCCGAAGATATCGCCTGTCAGGCATTCCGAATGGAGGCGGACGAGCGGCACCGTGTCCAGCGATTGCCGCCCCAACACCAGCGCTACATGCTCGCGCATGTCGTTTGCGGATCGAAACGCGATGATTTCCGCGGTTTCTTCTGCGGCGATGGGCAAGTGTGCACGCGTGGCGATGGCGAGGTGTGCAGGATCGGACCACGCCTCGAGATCTTGCGCATCCAGCCAGGCGGGTTCGCCTGCGGGTTGCGGATCGACGAGGAATGCAGGAAGGATGCCTGCGATGCGGGCAAGCTCCAAGGCCGCACCGGCGGCAGAGAGCCACGGCAGTGGTTCGGCCAGGAACGGGCCTTTTAACGGGTTCGCCGGGTCCAGCGCCGGATCGGCCACCGGCAAAGCGGAGTGCAGGTCCAGCGTTTCGGCAGCGCGTATCAGCACGGGCGAATGCCCATCGGCTGCTGCGCGCTGGTTGGTAAGCTTCAGCGTTTCCGCCCGCGCGGCAGAGATCAGCAGGCGATCCGCGCGCGCGGTGCGATCCGGCGCGGTTTCCACCGGTAGCAGCAATGGCGCATCGCCCAACTTGATCGGCCAGCCATGGCGCAAGGCATCCACCGCCTGCGCCACGCGCCTTTCCGGAGAGGGAGGCTGCGCTGCGCTCAGAGGTCGAACTCCGTCATCAGCGGCACGTGATCGCTGGGCTTCTCCCACGAGCGCGCGTCTTCCAGCACGCTGTGCGCCACGGCCTGCTTCGCCAGTTCGGGCGATGCCCACATGTGATCGAGCCGCCGCCCGCGATCGTTCACTTTCCAGTCTTTCGAGCGATAGCTCCACCAGCTGTAATACCGCTCTGGCGCGAGGATATGCTCGCGCCCTATGTCGGACCATCCGTGCGCATCCATGAAGCGTTGCAGGCTTTCCACCTCCACCGGCGTGTGGCTGACGACTTTCAGCAATTGCTTGTGATTCCACACGTCGCTTTCCAGCGGCGCGATATTGAAATCGCCCACGATCATGGTGGGGCGGTCGATTGCGTCGGCCCAGCGCGTCATCCGTTCGAGGAAATCGAGCTTCTGGCCGAATTTCTTGTTCTTCTCCCGGTCCGGCTCATCCCCACCGGCGGGCACATAGACATTTTCCAGGATCATGCCGCCAGCGGTTGGCAGTTCCACGCCCACGTGGCGCGCCTCGCCATTGTCCTGCCAGTCGTGGCGGGAGAATTCCTTCAGCGGTATGCGGCTGACCGTGGCGACGCCGTGATAGCCCTTCTGGCCGTGCACTGCGGTGTGTTCGTAGCCGAGGTCGGCGAAGGCCTGGTACGGAAACTGGTCCTCCTGGCACTTGATTTCCTGCAGGCACAGCACGTCGGGCGCGTGCTCTTGCAGGTAACGCGCCACGATGGGCATGCGCAGTCGAACGGAATTGATGTTCCAGGTGGTGATCTTGACCATGGCAGGTGCCTAGTCCTGCAGCGCAGATAAAAAAACCCCCGTCGCGGGGGCATGATGCGACGGGGGTTCATTTTTCCGAGCGTTCGTCACGCTTCGCAAGAAACGCGGTATTTTACGAGGATCAGGGCAACAGGGGGGAAACCCGCCTCACCGCGTCTCTATGACCTAGAAATAGGCGTTTTCGCCTGTCCCAGCAATGAACACGATGTGTATTTTGTCGCAAATTTACAACCGTTCGCCTCTGGCCTGTTTATCCCGGGCGACGGGACGAACGGCGTGGATCGCGAAAACGGAATTCGCTGTCAGAAACGCTCATGCCGTAGCGCTGGTTGCGCAGGCGCACCGTGGTACGCTGGTTTTGCGAATCCAGGGCTACCCAGCTGTTCAGCTCAAGACCGCCGGGGGCCGAGGCCTTCTCGAGGAAGATGAGCGTGATGGCAGGAAATTCAGGACGGTCGGGATCGTTCACCTGGATGCTGACGACACCGTTGCCGGTGGTGCGCTGCACCCTGCCGTAGCGGCGGATGTCTCGATCGGGGTTCAGCAAAGCGCCCAGCGGGGAATCGCCCACCGGGTAACGCTCCACTTGCGACACATCGTAATCGATGATCGACAGGGCGCTGCCGTTGGACACCACCAGCATGTTCACATCGTCGCTGTATTCGAAGCGGATCTTGCCCGGGTTCTTCAGCGTGAGTTCGCCGGATATCACGTTGCCGAGGCGATCGGTCTGCGTGAAATCGGCGCGCATCGTCTTGATGGATCGCAGGGCGGTGGCAGCTCGCTGAAGCTGGTCCGTCTGCGCCTGGGCGGCAACGGGCGCTGCGGCCACCGAGAGGGTGGCCGGCAGTGCGACCGCCATGGCGCCGGCAAAAGCGGCGAGGGCGGGTGTGCGGATAAAATTTTTCAAGGCGTTCATACTCTCACCAGTTAGGAGACCCGGATACCGGTGAGGCGTTGAACCGTCAGTGAACCCTGAAAGTTCCCGACGTTCAGCAAGGGCAGATCGATAGGAGGCCGATGGCCTCTTACTTGATCTTGCCTTCCTTGTACTCGACGTGCTTCTTCGCAATCGGATCGTACTTGCGGAAGGTGAACTTTTCCGTGTGGTTACGCGGGTTCTTCTTGGTCACGTAGAAGTGGCCGGTGTCCGCGGTGGAGTTCAGGCGGATCTTGATGGTTGCGGGCTTCGCCATGGTCTTGCCTTCAAAATGGTTAGGTGGGCCCAAAACACCGGTAGAGCGGCCCGAAAAAACACGGGCGACGCCACGCGCCGCCCTTCCAGCGGGGCCATTGGTAGAGAATCGGGGAAAAGTCAAGCTTCGCGCGCAGGCGAACGCGCCGCCAGCGCCTAAAGATCGACCTTGCCGCGCAGGGCCTTTTTTTCGCCATGCGCTTTCTTGTTGGCCAGCCGCTTGCGCTTGTTCAGCCTGTTGACCCTGGTCTTGGCCCGTTTCTTGGGTTCGCGGCACGCCGTCTCGATCATGTCCGCCATCCGTGAACGCGCCTCGCGCCGGTTGGCTTCCTGCGTGCGGTGGTTGCGCGCGTCGATCACGATCTCGCCCGCCTGGTTCAGGCGATTGCCCGCAATATCCTTCAGCCGGTGGAAGATTCGCGGCGGCAGGCCCAGCGCGTAGATGTTCACGCGCAACTGCACCGCAGTTGCCACCTTGTTGACGTTCTGCCCGCCGGGGCCGGAGGCAGCGATGAAGCTTTCCTCCGCGATCTCGTGCGCCCGGTCGACTATCTTGCCCATCACCCCGCTCCGAGAGCCTCGAAATCGGCAGGGAGCGGAGCGGTGGCGGTAATGTCGGGCTTTCCTTCGCGCGGCATGATGATCGCACTGGCGTGAAGCATTGTGCGCCGCACACGCGAATCCTTGTTGCCGTAGACTGGATCGCCCAGCAGCGAACGCCCGAAAGCATGTTCCGCATGCACGCGGATCTGGTGCGTGCGGCCAGTTTCCGGTCGGAACTCCACCAGCGTGAGGCCGCCTTCCAGCTCCTTGCGCTTCGTCCAGTGGGTGACGGAAGGCTTGCCCTTCTTCGCCACGATCATCCGCCAGCCGCGCGCCTCGCTGCTGATCTTGGAAAGCGCGAGGTCGATGGTGCCTTCCTCCTCCTCCACCGGGCCGGCCACGATGCCCAGATAGGTCTTGGAGACGAGCTTTTCCTCGAACGACTTGTTGAACCGTTTCAGCGCCTTGGGATTGCGCGCCAGCAGCAGGCAGCCCGAAGTATCGGTATCCAGTCTGTGGACCGGCACCGGTTCGCGCTGGAAGCCCAGTTTCAGTTGCTCCAGATGGTCGGCCAGCGCCGGGCCACCCTTGCGCGGGGTCTCGATGGGAAGACCGGCGGGTTTGTCGATCACCAGCGCCTCTCCGTCTTCGAACAGGATGGGAATGTGGGTCATGAAAGCGCCTCCTCGATGCGGTCCAGCGCCTTGGTCAGCACCGTTTCATCCGCTGCGAAACTGATGCGGAAACCGTCCCTGCCGCCAAAGGCGCTGGCGGCGACGGTGGCCACGCCGTGATCCAGCAGGTGGAGTGCCAGTTTACCGTCGTCTCCGCCGAACTGATCCATGATCGGCGTGGCATCGACGAGGCAGTAGAACGCGCCGTCGGGCGTGGGTGTGGAAAGGCCGGGGATCGCGTTGATCCGCTGCACCACCATGTCGCGGCGGCGGCGAAACGCCTCGCGCCATTCGGTGAGAAAATCCTGCGACCCGTTAAAAGCTGCGACGGCCGCGGCCTGCGAGATGCTGCAAGGGTTTCCGCTGGAATTGCTTTGCAGGCGGCCCATGGCGGAAATAAGCCACTCCGGTCCGGTGGCAACGCCGATACGGAAGCCCGTCATCGCGTGGCTCTTGGAAACGCCGGATACCGTGATGATGCGATCAGCAAGGTCCGGGCATTCCACCGCCAGCGTGGCGTGGGGTGCATCGCTGTAGCGCAGCGGAGCGTAGATATCGTCGCTCATCACCAGCACCTGCGGATGGCGGCGCAGCACCTCGCCGATGCCGCGCAGCATTTCTGCCGGATAGACCGCGCCCGTGGGATTGCCGGGCGAATTGAGCAGCAGCCAGTTCGTGCGCGGCGTGATCAGCCCCTCCAGCTCACTGGGCTGAAAGCGATAACCGTTGGCGGGAGAGGTGCGCAGCGGCACCACCGTGCCACCGGCAAAGCGCACCATCTGCGGATAGCTGACCCACCATGGCGATGGCACGATGGCTTCGTCCCCTGCGCTGATGGTGGTGGCCAGCGCTTCGAATATGGCCTGTTTGCCGCCCGCCGTTACGATGACGCGGGAAGGATCGGTTTCGATCCCCAGATCGCGGTGGAAATGCAGTGCAGCCGCCTCTTTCAGCGCGGCGGTGCCGGTGACGGGGGTATAGCGCGTATCCCCTGCATCCAGCGCGTGCTTGGCAGCGGCGATCACGTGATCGGGCGTATCGAAATCGGGTTCGCCCACGCTCAACGAAATGATGTCGCGACCCTGCGCGCGCAATTCGCTGGCGCGGTCCGTCATCGCGGTGGTGGGCGATGCCTCCATCCGCTGGATTGCCTGGCTGAGATGCTGCGCGCTCATGGCACTTGCAGCGTGGCAGGGATCAGGCCGCGAAGGGAATTGCCTAGGAAGAAGCCATTCTCCAGATCCTCCAGCGCAAGATCATGCTCTTTCGCGCGGCCTTCCTCGATAAGGGATTGGCGCAGCACGCCCGGCAGCAGACCCGCGGAAAGTGGCGGGGTGAGAAGCACGCCGCCGCGTTCCACGAAAATATTGGTCCAGCTGCCTTCCGTCACCAGGCCATCGCGCACCAGCAGGGCCTCGACAGCGCTCACGCTTTTCGCCACGGCCAGCGCCTCTTCGTAGAAGCCCCGGTCCGTGCTCTTGTGGCTGAGGCGCCAGTCATGCGCCACGGTTGGATGGGACAGGGCGATGCAGGGCGCGGGATCGGGCAGGGGCGCGGGCAGCGGATGCGCCTCCAGCGTCACCGCGCCGCTGCGCGACAGGACGAGACGCAGCTTCGCGGCTTCCTCCAGCTCGAAGCACAGCGCCTGGATGCGATTGCGCGTTTCGTGCCGGTCAAACGCAAAACCGAGTTCCGCCGCGCTGGCCTTCAGGCGTTCCAGGTGCATTTCCAGCAGCGGCGTTCCCGCTTCCGGATCGAACCGCATGGTTTCTATCAGGTCATGGCCGCCCGCCGGGCCGCGCACGAACGCGCCTTTCACCAGGCACTCGCGCCATTCCTCCATACCGTCGCTATCGGCCACGATTGCGCCGCCCACGCCCAGCACGGCCTTGTGCCGCTGGTTCTCTCCGGGCGTGAGCCTGATCGTGCGAATGGCGACGTTGAAGGCGGCATTGCCGCTGGCGTCGATCCTGCCGATACCGCCGCAATAAGGGCCGCGCGCGTCGCGTTCTACCTCGTCGATCAGTTCCATCGCCCGGATCTTGGGCGCGCCGGTGATGGATCCGCAGGGGAAGATCGCGTGCAGCACGTCCACCGCGCTGGCATCGTCTTGCAGTTCGGCCAGCACCGTCGTCGTCATCGTGTGCAGCGTGGGATAGGTTTCGATGGCGAAGGGATGCTCCACCCGCACGCTGCCGGCCCTGGCCACGCGGGACAGATCGTTGCGCATCAGGTCGACGATCATCAGGTTCTCGGCCTTGTCCTTCACGGACTGGCTCAGCTCTTCCTTCAGCGCCGCATCTTCGGCAGCGGTGCCGCCGCGCGGGCGGGTGCCCTTCATCGGCTTTACCTTGGCCTTGCCATCGCGCAGCGCGAAGAACAGTTCCGGGCTGAAAGACAGCAGCCAGTCAGACCCGTCGAAGATCAGTCCGGCGTATCCGGCAGACGCGGTGGGACGGATTTTCGCATAGAGTGCCAGCGGATCGCCGCGCGCAGCGCCAGCCAGCGGGAAGGTGAGATTGGCCTGGTAGATGTCGCCCGCGCGGATCGCCTCCTGCAGCGCATCGAAAGCGTCGAGATAGGTGCCCGTCGAAACCTGCGGATCCAGCGGCCCGATGCTGGCGTCTGCCATGCTGCCTTCAGGCATTTTCGCGGCCAGCCAGCCATCCACCTCGGCAGCGGGAATGATCTCGGGATCGTCGAACAGGCCCAGCCACACCAGCGGCCCGGCGCTGCCGCTGCGCGATGCGGCCAGCGGCATCAGCCTGTCTTCCAGCGCCAGCCCCGCTTCGTAGGCGAGATACCCTGCAAGATGCTTCCCGCTTGTTCGCCGCGCCGCGTCAGCCTCCGCCAGCACGCGCGCCACGTCCTCGGCCCGCCGTGCCACGAACACCTGCGAGGGATCGGTGAAGCAATGCGCATCACTGGCGCCTTGCGCGCGCGCATCATCAAGCAGGACGAAGGGGGACTTGCCATCCATTCCGCCCGCTCTAGGGTCCGTCATGGATTACGGCAACAATCGAATAGGGACGGGCGAAAATGGCAGCAGCCGCCGATATTTTTCTGGGCAACGATCTGGATGGCAACCGGCAGGCGCTGGACCTGTCGCGCGCCAATCGGCACGGCCTGATCGCAGGGGCCACCGGCACCGGCAAGACGGTGACGTTGCAGGGCATGGCAGAAAGCTTCTCCGCCCACGGGGTGCCGGTATTCGTGGCCGATGTGAAAGGCGATCTGTCCGGCATCGCCATGCCCGGATCACCGCAGTTCAAACACGCCGACAAGCTGGAAAGCCGCGCGAAGGAACTGGGCATGGAGGATTACGCCTATTCCGATAATCCTGTCGTGTTCTGGGATCTCTACGGCAAGAAGGGCCATCCCATCCGCACCACCGTATCGGAAATGGGGCCGCTGCTCCTTTCCCGCCTGCTGGACCTGAACGATACGCAGGAAGGCGTGCTGCAGATCGTGTTTCGCCATGCCGACGAGAACAATCTGCTGTTGCTGGATTTCGAAGACCTGCGTGCCATGCTGGCCTGGGCCTATGACAATTCCAAGGAGCTGTCGGGCGAATACGGCAACGTGTCGAAGCAATCGGTGGGCGCGATCCAGCGGCAATTGCTCAGTTTCGAATCGCAGGGGGCGAACCACTTCTTCGGCGAGCCCGCGCTGGAGATCGACGATTTCCTGACAGTGGACGATCAGGGGCGCGGCGTGGTGAACGTGCTGGCGGCCGAAGAGCTGATGCGCAGCCCCAAGCTTTACGCCACCTTTCTGCTGTGGCTACTGGCCGAACTGTTCGAATCGCTTCCGGAAGTGGGCGATCCGGAAAAGCCGAAGCTGGTGTTCTTCTTCGACGAGGCGCACCTGCTGTTCGACGATGCGCCCGACGCCTTGCAGGAAACCATCGAGCGGGTGGTGCGCCTGATCCGGTCAAAGGGCGTGGGCGTGTATTTCGTGACGCAGAACCCGATCGACATTCCGGAAGAAGTGGCGGGCCAGCTTGGCAACCGGGTGCAGCATGCCCTGCGCGCCTTCACCAAGAAGGATCAGCGCGCGATACGGGCGGCGGCGGAGACCTTCCGCATCAATCCCGATCTCGACGTGGAGGAGGCCATTACCGAACTTCGCGTGGGCGAGGCGCTGGTTTCCACGCTGGACGATGAAGGCGCGCCCACCATCGTGCAGCGCACGCTGATAAAGCCGCCGCGCAGCCGCCTTGGCCCGCTGACCGCAAAGGAACGGCTGATCATCCAGTCATTGAGCCCGCACGATGGCAAGTATGACGAGCGCGTGGACCGCGAGAGCGCGGCAGAAGTGCTGGCACAGAAAACCCTCGACGCCGAGGCAACGGCGGAGGAAGTGGCGGACAAGGGCAGGGAGGAGGTGCGCAAGCAGCCCCGCAAATCGCCCTCCATCTGGGAAAAGGCTGGCAAGAGCGCCGCCCGCGCAGCGGCTGGTTCGCTCGCCTCGATCGCGGTGGCGACCGCGATGGGCCGCAAGTCCAGCGCAAGCCCGCTGCGCACCGGCGCGACGGCATTCGTGCGCAATATCATCGGTGGATTGATGCGCTAGGCGCCGTTCAGGCCGGCATCCTGATCTCCGCGATCAGGCCGGTAACGCGGCCATCGCGGGCAATGCGATTGAAGAGGTGCAGCGTGCCGCCATGCTGTTCGGCAATGGCGCGTGCCAGCGTCAGGCCCAGGCCCGCGCCGCCCGTTTCGCGGTTGCGCGACGTTTCGCCGCGGGTGAACGGTTCCATCATGTCCCCGATCCGCTCGTCGGGAATGCCCGGGCCGCTGTCCTCGATGCGGATCACGGCCAGCGATCCTTCCTTCAGCATGTCGATGCGCGCCTGCCCGCCATAGCGCAGGGCATTGCTGATGAGATTTCGCAGCGCGCGGCGCATCCAGGTGGTGCGCAAGGGCAGGGCAACGCGCTGCGTCTCGCCCAGCATCACGTCCTCGCCCATGTCCTCATATTCCTCCACCACGGAGGAGACGAGAGCGGCAAGGTCCGTCCGCTCCAATGGATCGCTGGGGTGGCCCACGCGGGCCAGCGAGAGAATGTCGTCCAGCGAATTGGTTATGTCCTCGATGGTGGCCGCCATGCGCGCACGCTCGGCATCGTCTTCCACACTCTCGATACGCACGCGCAGGGCCGCCAGCGGGGTCTTCAGATCGTGGCCGATAGCCCCCAGCATAACGTTCTTTTCGTCCAGCAGGCGGGCGATGCGCGCCTCCATCGCATTGTGCGCGGAAATCAGGCGGCGGGTATCCTGCGGCCCGGTTGGCTCGATCGGATCGCCGGCATCGGGCACACCGCCGAATTGCTCCACCCGGCGGGTAAGCGCGGCAAGCGGGCGGGTAATGCGCCGCAGCAGCAGGGCGAGGCCGCCCACCAGCACGATATAGAGGATTGCGGTCTGCAGGATAACGCCCTGCAGCGCGCGCACGTTGCGCGCTGGCTCGGGGACGCGGGCGACCAGCCAGCGATCGGCTCCGTCGCGTTTCAGCCCGGCGATGATGACGCGGCCTTCCCGGTCGAAGCCGCGGGTGAACAGGCGCGGGGAATTGCGCATCGCGTCCAGCGTGAAGCGGTCCTGCCGCACCTCGCGGGTGAACACCACCAGCTCGTCCACCGCCACGCCCTGCTCGCGCAGTACGTCGCGCAGGATGGTTTCGCGCCTCTCGTCCCGCGCCTCGCCGATGCGGGGCGAATCGAGCGCACGTTCGATTCGGATGCGCCTGCGTTCCGCGCGGCCCCGCCTCTGCGGGCTGTTCTCGCGCACGTCGATGCGCGGATCGCGCACCAGCTGGAACGCGAGTGTGCTGATCACCTCGAAATCCATCCGCCGCTGTTCCGCGCGGTATTGCAGAATGGCCGAAAGGGTCTGCGCCACAAGCAGCGCCAGCGCCACTGACAGCAGCATCTGGCCGAGCAGGCTCTTGGGCAGGAAGCGTTTCATGTAAAGTGCGCGGCCTGCCTCAATCGCTATCCGGCGTGAAGCGTCGAACTTCCGCTGCCAGCATGTAGCCGCCGCCCCACACGGTCTGGATCAGCTTGGGATCGCGGCTGTCCACCTCCACCTTGCGGCGCAGGCGGCTCACCTGGTTGTCTACCGCGCGATCGAACAGATGCGCCTCGCGGCCCTGCACCATGTCCAGCAGCCGGTCGCGGTCCATCACCTGGTTGGGGTGATCCAGCAGCGCCACCAGCAGGCGGAATTCCGCTGTGGAGATCGGCACCACCGTGCCATCCTTGTCGGACAGGCGGCGCTTCAGCGGGTCGAGCTGCCAGCCTTCGAATTCGTAATGCGCATCGGTGCCATTGTCCGCCGGTTGTTCGCTACGGGTCGCGCGGCGCAGGACGGACCTGATCCGCGCCACCAGTTCGCGCGGTTCGAAGGGCTTTACCACGTAATCGTCGGCCCCGATTTCCAGGCCCACGATCCGGTCCGTCGCCTCTCCCCTCGCGGTGAGGAAGATGACCGGCAGATTGCGGCTTTCCACCAGGTGGCGGCACAGCGAAATGCCATCCTCGCCTGGCATCATGATATCCAGCAGCACAAGATCCGGCACGAATTCCTGCAAGGCGGAACGCGCCTTTGCCGCGTCGGAGGCCTGCCGCACGGCAAACCCCTGGCGCGACAGATAGTCGGCCAGGGGTTCACGCAGGCTGGCTTCGTCATCCACCAGCAGCAACCGGATCTGATCGTCGCTCATACCGGGCGATTATCCGCGGTTCTGGCGACGTTGGGCGCGCCGTTCCTGACGCTGCTCGCGGCGTTCGTCAGCAGTGATCGTGCCATCATTGTTGGCGTCCGCGTGGTCGAACCGCACGAGGGCGGCGCTGGTGAATTCGGCTTGCGTGATCGTGCCATCGTTATCGGTATCGGCGCGTTGCATCATGTCCTGTCGCATGCCGCCACGGCGGCCCATGCGGTGGCCACGGCGATTCTCTCCGCGTTCGGCGCGGCGTTCCTCGCGCATTTCCGTGCGATTTTCGCGGGCGGACTGCATTTCCGCAAAGCTCAGCATGCCATCGCCATCGGCATCCATACGGTCGAAACGGGCGCGGGCTCGTGCTTCGCGGTCGCTCGCGTCGATCACGCCATCGCTGTTGGCGTCCATGCGGGCGAAGCGCTGGGCAACGCGTTCTTCGACATCGGCGCGCGTCATTTCTGCACCGCGCGCCGGGGCGTCCTGTGCAATCGCGCCACCGGCAACGCCCAGCGTCGCCAACGTGGCTGCGGCGGCCAGGCCGAGGGTTTTCTTCGTGTTCATCATTGCTCTCCAATTCCTATCGGTAGAGCAACGGGGCGCCGGCTTGAAGGGGGGGAGGAGGGATCCGGCACCCCGCCACTCTCTAGACCGGGTATAGAGTGGCAATGTCGCAGGAGTTTGCCGCCAGCGCACGCAATTGTCGCACTTTGTCGCGCGCAGCCAATGCCGTTCAGCGCCTGCTTATCTGCCGTTGGCGCACGTTCAGTAACTGCCTCGAAACGCGCGCCATCGCGGCTGTCACAAGGGCTTGCAGGCTTCTTCCAGCCACTGCAGCACATCGCCTTCCACCTGCGGCGCGATTACGTCGCGCACCTTGGCGTGATAGGTGTTCCACCATTCGATCTCGGCGGAGCTGAGCAGGCTCTTGTCCACCAGCGTGCGATCGATCGGTGCGAAGGTGAGGGTTTCGAAGCCCAGCCATTCGCCTTCGCCGCCTTCGATCTCGCGCTTTTCCACCAGCACGAGGTTCTCGATGCGGATGCCGTATTCGTTGGCCTTGTAATAGCCCGGCTCGTTGGAGAGGATCATGCCCGCCATCAGCGGCTGGTCCGTTCCGGTTTGCGATCCGCGGGGCTTGGCAATGCGCTGAGGCCCTTCGTGAACGCCAAGGAATGCACCCACGCCGTGGCCCGTGCCGTGGGCATAATCCACGCCCGCCATCCACAGGTGCTGGCGTGCCAGGGCGTCCAGCGCGGAGCCGGGGGTGCCGGGCGGAAAGGTCTGCATGTCGAGCGCGATGTGGCCCTTCAGCACGCGGGTAAAGCGGTCGCACACGTCGGAGGGCGGGGCATCGGGGCCGGTCCAGATGGTGCGGGTAATGTCCGTCGTTCCATCGGGATACTGGCCGCCTGAATCGACCAGGTAGACGCTGTTCGGCTCCAGCTTGATGTTGCTTTCCTCGTCCACGCGGTAGTGCGGGCTGGCACCATTGGGGCCTGCGCCGCTGATCGTGTCGAAGGAAAGATCGCGCAGCAGATCGCTGTTGGCGCGGCGCAGTTCGTGCAACTTTGCCGCTGCGGCCAGCTCGTCCACATTGCCGGTTGGTGCCTCGACGCTCAGCCAGTGCAGGAATTGCGAGATCGCAACGCCGTCACGCGCCTGCGCGTCGCGGTGGCCCTGCTGTTCGGCAGGGGTCTTGATCGCCTTGGGCAGAACGGTGGGATCGTCCCTGGTGACGATCTCGGCGCCCACATCGTCCAGCCGCTGGAAAATCGCTGCGACCGAACGCTGCGGATCGGCGGCCACGCGCTTGCCGGCAAGGGCATCGAACGCTGCGGAAAACTCGTCCCGCGGGCGGATGCGCACGGCATTGCCCAGCGCCTGCGCCACTTCGGCGGGCACCTTGTCCGGTGCGATGAACCAGTCTGCCGTGCCATCGGACTGAACCATCAGGTAAGACAGGGCGACGGGCGTGTGATCCACATCGGCGCCGCGAATGTTCAGCGTCCAGGCCACGGAATCCAGCGCGCTGATCACCACCGCATCCAGCTTCTCGCTCTTCAGCCATTCGGCAATCTGACCGCGCTTTTCCGCGCTGGATCGGCCGGTGAGGGTATCGTCCTGCACATAGGCCTGCGCATCGGAAGGCTGGGGCTGGTCTTCCCACACGGCATCCAGCGGATTGCTGTCCACCGGCACCAGCTCTGCACCGGCGTCGGCCAGCTTTTTCGCGACGGACTTTGCCCAGCCGCGCGTATGCAGCCAGGGATCGTAGGCGATACGCGCGCCTTCAACGGCGTTCTCGGCCAGCCAATCGGCCATCGAATCGTCGGGCACGGATTTGTATTCGTAGAGCTGCCCGCTCACCTGCTGGCGCACCTGCAAGGTATAGCGACCGTCGACGAACATGGCTGCCTTGTCCTTCAGCACGGCCGCGCTGCCGGCAGACCCGCCAAAGCCGGTAAGCCAGGAAAGGCGCTGGGCGTAGGCTCCGACATATTCGGAAAGGTGCTCGTCACTGATGGGGATCACGAATCCGTCCAGATTGCGGCGGGCAAGCTCCTTGCGCAGAGCATCGAGGCGGGCTTCGTGGGTTTGCATCAGCATTATGGCGTCTTCCCGGTTTCAGAGGAAACAAATTGGCGTTAGGGCGCAGACATAGGCCTTTGCACTGCAGGTTTCCACCCGCACTAGCGCAATCTCAGGGCCAGGTATTTCCAGGAGACGCCGAACCGATGGCCACCATTTGCAACATCACCCTTGCCGCCCTTGCCATCCTCGCTACGTCCCTTCCCACCAGCGCACAGACGCAGGCCGAAGCACAGGCCAGAACTCCGGCACAGGATAGCGATTTGAACTACGATACCTCCATCAAGCCGCCCCGCGCAGAGCAGCGCGAGCACAGCTACACCTTTCACGGCATCACCATTTCCGATCCGTGGCACTGGCTGCGCGACCAGGGTTATCCCACCATCGATGACGAGGACGTGCTGCAATACGTCCGCGCCGAGAACGCCTATTTCGAGGCGCAGATGGAGAGCCACAAGCCGCTGGTGGAAGACCTGTTCACCGAGATGCGTGCCCGCATCAAGGAAGACGATGCCAGCGTGCCACAGCGCGACGGGGAGTTCGAATACTGGTCCGAGTTCGAAACCGGCGGGCAGTATCGCAAGTATTACCGCCGCCCCGCCGGCAGTAACGAGCGTATCCTGATCCTCGATGTGCCGGCGCTGGCGGAAGGGCTGGAATACTTCAGCCTCGGCGCGTTCTCGGTAAGCGAGGACGGGCGCTATCTCGCCTATTCCACCGACACAACGGGCGGCGAATTCTACACCGGCTTCATCAAGGATCTGCAGACCGGCGAATTGCTGGACGATCGCATCGCCAATGTGAACACCGCCCTCGTCTGGGCGGCGAATGACAGCGTGCTGGTGTATGGCCGCGCCAACGAGCACTGGCGCGTGGACCGGGTGTTCGCCCACACCATTGGCAAGGATGGGGACAGCGACCGGGAAATCTACCACGAGGAAACGCTGGGCTACACCGCATCGCCAAGTGCGAGCGCCAACCGTGAATGGCTGGTGATCTCCACGGGCGACAACGAGACGAGTGAGGTGATGTTCACCCGCATCGACGATCCGACAGGCAAGCTGACCGTCATCAAGCCGCGCGAGGTTGGCGTGGAATACGCCGCCGATTTCCGCGAGGACACGATCTACATCTGGTCGAACGACAGCCACGTGAACTTCCGTCTCGCCACGGCGCCCATTGCCGATCCGGCGAACTGGACGACGCTGATCGCGGGGTCGGACGAATTCTATTTGACGGGTTTCGAGCTCTTCAAGGATTTCTACGTCACCGAGGGTCGGCTGAACGGGCTCGATCAGGTGCAGCTGCGCTATTACGACGATCCCGCCCGTGTGGAGTCGATCGCGTTTCCCGAAGCCGCCTACGATGCGGGAACGGGCAACAACCCGGAATGGGACGTGGATCGCATCCGCTTGACCTACGAGAGCCTGATCACGCCCGATACGGTGTATGATTATCGCGTGGCGAGCCGCGAGCTGGAAACGCTCAAGGTGCAGGAAATTCCCAGCGGCTTCGATCCCTCACTCTACACCGTGGAGCGGCTGAAGATTCGCGCGCGCGACGGGGCGATGGTGCCGGTCAGCGTGGTGTATCGCAAGGATCGCCCGATGGCGGACGGCAGCAATTCGGCACCACTGCATCTCTACGCCTATGGCGCCTATGGCTATGCCGTGCCGCCGGGCTTCTCCACCTCGCGCTTCTCGCTGATCGACCGGGGCGTGGCCTATGCCATCGCGCATATTCGCGGCGGCGACGATCTGGGGCGCAACTGGTATCTTCAAGGCAAGATGGCCGCACGCACCAACACCTTCAACGACTTCGTCGACGTGGGCCGCGGGCTGGTGGAATTGGGCTACACCGCCGAAGGGCAGGTGTCCGCCAGCGGCGGTTCTGCGGGCGGTGAACTGATGGGCGCGGTGGTGAACCAGGATCCCGCGCTGTTCGGTGCGATCGTGGCGCATGTGCCGTTCGTCGACGTGCTGAGCACCATGCTGGACGATACCTTGCCGCTGACGCCGGGTGAATGGCCCGAATGGGGCAATCCGATCGAAAGCAAGGCTGCCTTCACGCACATCCTCAGCTATTCACCCTACGACCAGGTAAGCCGGCAGGACTATCCACCGATGCTGGTGACGGCAGGCCTGAACGATCCGCGCGTCACCTATTGGGAGCCGGCGAAATGGGTCGCCAAGCTGCGCGAATACAAGACCGACGAGAACATCCTCATGCTGAAAACCAACATGGGCGCGGGGCACGGCGGCAAGTCGGGTCGGTTCGAGGGATTGCGCGAAACGGCGGAGGAAGTGACCTTCATCCTCTGGCAGTTGGGGGTGGAGGAGTGAGCAATCGCTTCACCCTGAAGTTCACCGCGCTGCCGGAGCATATCGATGCCAACGGGCACGTGAACAACACCGTCTGGGCGCGCTGGATGGAGGAACTGTCCGTCGCCCATTGGGAGGCAGACGCGCTGCCCCGGCACCGCGATGCCTATGTCTGGGTCGTGACGCGGCACGAGATCGATTATCGCGGAAACGTGACGCAAGGCGCGCAGGTGACGGGCGAGACGATCATCAAGGATGGGCCACGCGGCGCGCGTTTTGATCGGCATTATGAGTTTCGCAATGCGGAAGGTAAAGTGCTGGTGCGCGCAAAATCGACCTGGGCGATGGTGGACAAGGACAGCGCGAAACTGATGCGCGTGCCGGCAGAGGTGGCCGCACCGTTCCTGCCGCCGGATGACGGCGCGGCCTAGGCCGCCACGCGCCTTGTCCGCTGCTTCCTGGCGCGAAACACCTGCAGCCGCTCTGAGATAGTCCGGTCACGCCCGGCGGCCTTTGCTTCATACAGCAGCCTGTCCGCCCGCGCATACAGCGCCTCGAAGGAAGGATCCGCCAGCGCATCGTGCGGCGCTTCCACGATGCCCATGCTTCCCGTTACGCGCACGGTTTCGGGGAAGGCCTCGTCCACGCAATCGCTGATCGCGAGGCGGCGGTTTTCGGCCCGTTCGAAAGAATGCTCCCCACGCAGCAGCAGTACGAACTCCTCCCCGCCCATGCGGAAGGCAAGCGAATCGCCGCTGCCCGATTGCAATGCCGTGGCCACGCATTGCAGCACCCTGTCGCCCGCGGTGTGGCCCCACCTGTCGTTCACGCGCTTGAAATGGTCGAGATCGATCACTGCGAAGGTGGTGAAGCCCTGCGCGCGCAGAAGGGCAAAGCGTGCCTCCAGAGCGCGGCGGTTCAGCAGGCCGGTCAGCGCATCGCGCTCGCTCAATTCTTCCAGCGCGCGGGCCTGGCTACGGGCGAGATCCCGCTCCCGCTTGATGATCATGAAGCGATCGGCAACGGCGAAGGAGGTCACGATCACTTCGAAAGCGAGGGCGAAGTTCTGCAGCCAGAAGCTGTCGATAATGGTGCCGGGGGCAAAAAGGCCGATAGCCACGCGCATGATGCCGATTGCCAGCAGGGGTAGATGGGCGATGATGACGAAGCGGATCGCCCGGCTGCCCCCTCGCAGCGCTCGGGCAAGAACGATTGCCAACCCCACGAGATACAGCACGTAGCCGCCGTAATAGAACGTGCCGGTCACAGCGCCCAGAAACGGCAGGGCGAAGCTGGCGAAAAGACCCAGCCCGACGGTCAGGCCCGCCATCGCCCAGAGCAATCGCTTGTGAAACGGCGCGAAGATACCGCGCTCCACGAAGCTCAGGATAAAAAGGCTGCTGGCGGCGATCATGAAGTCGAAGGAAAGGATGGAAAGCACGCGCTGGTTGGCAAGCGTCAGGTCCGTCATCAGCAGCATGAGGCCAGAGAACGTCGCGGTCGTCACCACTGCCAATCCGCAGAAGGCGGCGTGATAAAGCGGGAAATGCGCGCCCAGGGTTCGGTAAAATCCGAAATCGAAGAATATCGGGGCCAGCAGCAGCCCGCACAGCATGGCGATCAGCAATTGCTCGTATCCGGCAATATATTCGATGGGCGAACCGGCAACGGGCTCGGCTTGCAGGAACGGCTGGAAGGAAGAAGCGCCCTTCACGATCACGGCAATCGCTGCGGGCCGGGCATCGAGTTCGGGAAGGGCAATCGCGGCTTCCATCAGATTGCGGCCCGGCAACAGATCATCGCGGCCCAGCATGCGGCTGGCGGCGTTGCCATCGGGTGCAATGGAGATGATTTCCACGCTCTCGAAATGTACCCGCCTCAGCTTGAGATGGTCGGGCGCGGTCGCATCTTCCGGCCAATTGCCCAGGTCTATACGGATTGCGCCGCGCGGTTGTGGTTCGACAGTGCCCTCGCCGCAATTCCACCGTTCGGGATGGCGGGCCAGTTCGGCGTAAGACGCCGTTCCCCCGGCCGCGATCTGGCAGACCGAACCGGGCGCGAAGCCGCTTGTCACGACCTGCGCCATTGCCGGGGGGCTGACGCCCGCAAGCGCCATCACCCCGACGATTACCACCAGTATGCGGGCGAGGATCCAATCCATGCCTGCAAAAGTAAGCGCCGGCCTTTTAAATAGAATTAAGGGCCGAAATAAAATAAACTAAAGTAACTTAGGCGCTTAGGAAGCGATCGCTTCTTTAGTGGACAGCAAATCGTAACCAAGTTCGCTGGCCACGGCAGGATAAGTGACTTTGCCGGCGTGCACATTCAGGCCCTCTGCCAGGTGCGGATCGCGCCGCATGGCTTCCTTCCACCCAAGGTTGGCGATGCGAATGGCATGGGGCAGGGTGACGTTGTTGAGCGCATAGGTGCTGGTGCGGCTGACCGCGCCGGGCATGTTGGCCACGCAATAATGTACCACGTCATCCACTACATAGGTGGGGTGGTCGTGCGTGGTGGGCTTGCTGGTTTCGAAACAGCCGCCCTGATCGATGGCGACATCCACCAAGACAGCGCCCGGCTTCATCGTCTTCAGCATCGCACGGTCAACCAGCTTGGGCGCTGCGGCACCGGGCACCAGGACGGCGCCCACCACCATGTCCGCTTCGGCCACGGCTTCTTCCATATTGGCCTTGCTGGCAAAGCGCGTGCTGGCGCGTGCTTCGAAATGGGTGCCCACCTTTTCCAGCACCTCGGGGTTGAGATCCATGATCACGGTATCCGCGCCAAGTCCTGCGGACATCTGCGCGGCGTTGAAGCCGACCACGCCGCCGCCGATGATTACCACCTTGCCGGGCAGCACACCCGGAACGCCGCCCAGCAGCACGCCGCGTCCGCCGTGGACCTTTTCCAGCGCGTTGGCACCGGCCTGGATGCTCATCCGGCCCGCCACCTGGCTCATCGGTTTCAGCAGCGGCAATCCGCCGCGCGGGCCTGTTACCGTTTCATAGGCGATCGCGGTACAGCCGGATTTCACCAGTCCTTCCGTCTGCGCGGCGTCGGGGGCAAGGTGGAGATAGGTGTAGAGGATCTGGCCCTCGCGCAGCCGGGCGATTTCCTCGGGCTGCGGCTCCTTCACCTTCACGATCATCTCGCATTCGGCGAAGATGTCTTCCACCTTGTCGATCACTTTCGCGCCGCAGGCGGTGTACTGGTCGTCATACGCGCCGATGCCGTGACCGGCGCCGGTCTCCACCCATACCTCGTGACCGTTGGCGACCAGTTCCTTGGCGCTTTCCGGCGTCAGGCCGACGCGGTATTCGCGGTTCTTGATCTCTCGCGGGCAGCCGATACGCATGGTGAAAACTCCGGATTAGCTGGGGGATATGTCGATGCCGTTACAGGTGAAACCGGTTCATCGCAATGCTATTCCGGCGCGAACAGGCCGAGATCGATGCTTTCGCCGACAGCCCGCAGCCCGGCATCGGAGCCGTGCAGGAAATCGCCCATGTGATAGCCATCGCGCATGGTCTGCGGATCGTCGGGATCGGCAAAGGCGGTGTCGAGCCGCACGACGGCATCGAACTCGCCCGAGTTCACGATCCAGTCGTTGATGGTCTGCCGCGCGGCCTCACCTTCCTCGGTCCAGTACATCGCACCCTTGTATGGGCCGATGGGCGATCCGATCACGGCGATGCCCTCGTCATGCGCGCGGGCGATAATCTGGCGGAAACCGGCGATCATCTGCTGGGCATCGATATCGGGCTGATCGAGCTGCAAGCCGCCCAGCGGTCCTTCGCCCGGATTGTCGAAAGCGCCGCCAAACCTGTTGCTGATGTCGTTCACGCCGACGAACACGATCATGTGCGTGACGTTGGGCAGGCTGAACACGTCCTCGTCCAGCCGTGCCAGCGCGCTTTCGCCCATTCCGGGGCTGAGCACGCGATTGCCGCTGATCCCGGCGTTGGCCACGGCGTATTCCAGGCCCGCCTCGTCCAGCCGCTCTGCCAGCACATCGGGCCAGCGATTGTCCTCGCCGGGGGTGGAGCCGACGCCATCGGTAATGGAATCGCCATAGGTGACGATGGTGCCCAGAGCATCGCCCGAATCCACTTCTACCACGGAAAGGAACGCGCGGTTCATGGCGGTGGATGCAGGCTGCCAGTCCTTGCCCACGTGATTGCCGGGTGCCGATACGGCCAGCGTATCCAGACCGGTGAGGTGGCAGGTGCACGGGCCGGTCGGCTCCGGCAGGTAGAGCTCCACTTTCACCTTGTCGAAATCGCCCGTCGTCAGGTCCACCGTATCTGTCTCGAACGGTGCGCCGCGCGGCACAATCGCACTGGCTTCCCCGCCGAATGTCAACGCGCGGCTGGTGCCTTCCACTTCGGCCCCACCTGCGTCCAGCAGTACGATGCGCGCCTGCCCGATATTGAGTGGACGATCCCCATAGCGATTGGTGAAGCGGACGCGCAGCCGTTCGCCGCCCTCCGAAAGGCGCAATACCTGGCTGATCGTCACGTCATCATATTCGGCGCCTGCAAACATGCCTTCGGTAGCGAGCGGGGCATGCGGCGATGCAGTCCAGCTGGCCACCCAGTTATCCTGCGCGGCGGCCGGGCCATCCTGCGCAATGGCTGGCGAGGAGAGGGCGAGAGCGGCGGCGGATAGGGCGAGGCGAAATTCGATCGGCATGGCATTCCTCGTGAAGCTGCGCAGGTTTGCGTCAGTGGAAAGCTTAGCCGGTAAAGCGAGGGGGGCAAGCGCCTCAGGCCATCACGTCCTCGATGCCCGGCACGGTGATAGTACGTTCGCCGCCGAAATCTTCGTGAACGGAGATCAGGCCGGTCTTCTCCAGATGCTCCAGCAGGCGGCGGATGCGACCGGGTGACGCGGTGCCATATACGCGGGCGAGATGATCCTCGTCCGGCGTGCCGTGGCCGCGCGCGGCGGAAACCACGATGGCAAGGTAGGGCGCCAGCACATCGTCGGCGACACCTTGCGCCATTTCTTCCACCCGTTCGCGCTGTCCTTCTTCCAGCATGCCGACACCGGCGCTGGCAAAGGCGAACATTCGGCGAAAGGTGGGCATGTCGATATGGGCGCTTGCCACACCCTGCTGGCGGCAGCGGGTGGCAAAATCGCGGAAGGATGTAGCGATCGGGCGGAAGGTTGCGCCTTCCTCTGCCGCCATGTCGGCCAGTACGCTGTCGACATCGCCCGCCGTGCTTTCGGCGGAGAGGGTCTCGTCCGGCTCCGCTCTGGCGGCCATGCTCTGCGCCAGTTCCTCCACCGGCGGCGGCGCGGGCGGCGGGGGTGGGGGCGGCTGGTGAACCTTTTCCGCTGCTTCCTCCGCCAGATCGGCGTGCAGCAATTCGCCCATCGCGACGGCGTCCGCCTGGGGCAGGGGGGTGAGCGCGGCAGAACCGTTCTTCCCGCCTGATTTCACCTCCCCGATATGCACCGCCACCGGGCGCCGGCTGACGGCAGGGCCAAGGCCCAGGAAATGGCCGCGTTGCAGATCGCGGATACGCTCCGCCTGCTTGCGGTCCATGCCGAGCAGGTCTGCCGCGCGCTGCATGTCGATATCGAGGAAAGTGCGCCCCATCAGGAAATTGCTGGCTTCTGCCGCCACGTTCTTCGCCAGCTTGGCCAGGCGCTGCGTGGCGACGATGCCGGCAAGGCCGCGCTTGCGGCCCCGGCACATCAGGTTCGTCATGGCGGTCAGCGTCAGACGGCGGGTGTCCTCCGCCATTTCACCCGCGGCGGCGGGTGCGAACATCTGCGCTTCGTCCACCACCACGAGGGCGGGAAACCAGTGTTCGCGCGGGGCATCGAACAATGCGGTGAGGAACTGCGCGGCGCAGCGGATCTGCTGCTCCACCTCCAGGTCCTCCAGCGCCAGCACCACCGATGCGCGGTGCTGGCGAATGCGACCCGCCAGCGCCTCTATCTCGCGCGAGGAATAGCTGGCGCCTTCCACCACCACGTGATCGAAATGGTCGGCCAGGCTGACGAAATCGCCTTCAGGGTCGATGATGACCTGCTGCACCATTCCGGCGCTCTGTTCCAGCAGGCGGCGCAGCAGGTGCGATTTGCCGCTGCCGGAATTGCCCTGCACCAGCAGGCGGGTGGCGAGCAATTCCTCCACGTCCACCTGCACGGGGGTGCCGTGCGCGTCCTTGCCGATGTCGATGTGCGCTTTCACATCCAAAGGGATAGGGACCGGGGACGATTCGGCCTAGGCATGAATAGCGGTTTATCCAGCGATTGTTTGGGGGTAGCCTAGCCTCAAGATTGGGAAAGAGGGGAATTCGAACGATGCGCATGTCAGTTCTTGCCGGTGCGGGCATTGCCGCGCTTGCTGCCGCCATGCCTGCAGCCTCGCAGGATGCGGGTGCCGACCAGGCGGCGAAATGCAACGCTTTCGCCCAGCAGGTGGCGGGCGTGGACGGGGTCAGCGAGGCAAGCGCGGTTTTCATGGAAGCGGGCACGCTGCCCGGCCAGTTCGGCCAGCCTGACATCGCGCTGCCGGCCCATTGCAAGGTGGGCGGCGTTATCAATCGGCGGCAGGGTTTTGGCGGCGTGGAATACGGCATCGGTTTCGAGGTTCGCCTGCCAGCCGAATGGAACGGCCGTTTCCTGTTGCAGGGCGGCGGCGGCCTCAACGGCAGTGTGAACCCGGCCATCGGGCCCGTCGCGGCGGCGCGCACCCCCGCGCTTGCAAGGGGTTTTGCCGTCGCCAGCCACGACAGCGGGCACAAGGGCGCCGTGTTCGATGCCGGTTTCTATGCAGACCAGCGCGCGGCACTGGATTTCGCCGAAAGCTCCGTGCCGGCTGTCACCCGCACGGCCCGTATGCTCACCGCGATGTTCTATGGCACGCAGCCGCACCATTCCTACATGACGGGCTGTTCCACCGGTGGGCGGGAGGGGATGCTGGCGAGCCAGCGCTACCCCGAACTCTTCGATGGCATCGTGATCGGCGCGCCCGCCATGCGGCCCGGCCATTCCAATTTGGCGATCGAACATGCGCAGGTCCTGCTCAACGCGACCCAGCCGGAAGGGGAAACCGGCATTGCCAGCCTGTCGCCCGCCGAACTCACCGTGATCAGCCGCGAAGTGGTGCGCCAGTGCGATGCACGCGATGGCAGCGCAGATGGCATCATCGCGAATGTGGAGGCGTGCCGCACGTTCGATACCGCACCGCTCGTGTGCGAGGCGGGCGAGAACGAGGGCTGCCTCGCGCCGGATCGGGCAGAAGCGGTGCGGCTTGCCATGGCTTCCCCGCGCGAAAGCAACGGCCGACCGGTCTATGTGCCCTATCCGTGGGATACCGGCATCACCGCTTCGGGGCCGGGCCTGCCCGGTTTCCTTCCCGTGGGACAGGGGGGGCCGCTGGGGCCGCCCAGCGCGGCGCAAACGTTGAATGTCGACCAGCGCATCCACGATATTCGCTGGGATGCGACCGGGCGACTGACCGACACGGCATTCTGGACCAACCTTTCCACCTATCTTGGCAAAGGCTCCAAGCTGATGTTCTTCCACGGCGTATCCGACCCGTGGTTCTCCGCTTTCGACACGTGGGACTATTTCCAGCGCGCCCGCGAAACGAATGGCGGCGAAGCGTGGGACGATGCCGCGCGCTTCTACATGGTGCCGGGAATGGGCCACTGCGCGGGCGGCAATGCCTTCGACAGCTTCGATCTGCTCGGCCCTCTGGTGGATTGGGTGGAGAGGGACGAGGCACCCGCCTCCATCGTTGCCAGCCGGAGGGATAGCGACGCGCAGATGCCGCTGTGTCCGCACCCGTCATACGCCCACTACACCGGTGGCGATGCCGGCAGCGTGGGAAGCTACGAATGCCGGATGCCATAGCGGACGGGGGAGGGGATATTTTCGTCTGACAGCTTGCTCTCGGGCCGACAGTCGGGAATCCCATGCCGCATGGCAATTCTTTCAGACAAGTGGATTCGCGAGCAGGCGCAGACGAAAGGCATGATAGAGCCCTTCGTCGAAGGCCAGCGGCGCGACGGCTGCATATCCTATGGCCTTTCCTCCTTCGGTTATGACGCGCGCGTTGCGGACGAATTCAAGATCTTCACCAATGTGAATTCGGCCATCGTCGATCCCAAGAATTTCGATGGCGACAGCCTGGTGGATCGCAAGACCGATGTATGCGTAATCCCGCCCAACAGCTTCGCTCTTGCCCGCACGGTGGAATATTTCCGCGTGCCGGAAGATGTGCTGGTGATCTGTCTTGGCAAGAGCACCTATGCGCGCTGCGGCATCATCGTGAACGTCACCCCCCTGGAGCCGGGGTGGGAAGGGCATGTGACGCTGGAGTTTTCCAACACCACGCCGCTGCCCGCGCGCATCTACGCCAACGAGGGCGCATGCCAGTTCCTGTTCCTGCAAGGTAACGAGCGGCCCGATGTCACCTATGCTGACAGGGCCGGCAAATACATGGGCCAGCGCGGAGTGACACTGCCACGGCTCTGAATGCGGTCGTGAAAGGCCGGGAAAGGGAGAGACATGGCATCGAACGAGGAATTACTGGCCCGGATCGAGGCGCTGGAAGCCCGCGCCCAAGGTGCCGAGGATTACCGCGACCTCGTGAATCTGCAGGGCGCCTATGGCTATTACGTGGACAAGGGCCTGTGGGACAAGGCGGCCGATCTGTTCGCCCAAGATGGCACGCTGGAGATCGCCGGACGCGGCGTCTACGTGGGCCAGGACAGGGTTCGCGAATATCTCAAATGCCTGCCGGAATATCAGGACGGCACCATTTTCAATCACATGCAGTTGCAACCCGTGCTGCATATCGACAGCCAAGCCGGCACCGCCAAGGGGCGCTGGCGCACGCTGATGATGGTGGGCTTTATCGGCAGGGAAGGCCGTTGGGGCGAAGCGACCTACGAGAACAGCTATGTGCGCGAGGACGGCAAATGGCGGATCGCCTCGCTGCACGGCATCATCAATTTTTACTGCGAATATGACGAGGGCTGGCATCGCGGCGGCGTGCCACTGCTCCGCTCAACCGAGGGGGTGGAGCCTGACAACCCGATAAGCTTCGAATATGAAGCGCACCCCACCGCGGTGATCGCGCCGTTCCATTACGACGAAGTCTGAGAGGCTTTTGCCTGGCGATTCAGAAATAGCCTCGGGCGCGTATTCGCTACGCGCCCGAGGCTTGCGCCAGTCGTTTGCGATCAGAAGCTGGCCCGTGCCGTCAGCTTGAAATTGCGGCCCGGCATCGGAACGAATTCCTTCGTGAAGCTGGTGTGGCGGCGGCCTTCGACATCGAAGATATTGTCCACCTGCGCCATGATCGTCAGGTTCTCGCGCCCTTCGAAGGGGTGCCAGCCCAGTGACGCGTTGACCATGGTGAACCCATCGGTCGGCGTCTCGAACGGGGAAACGTCATCCTGGCCGTCGTACCATTCCACCTCGGTACGAAGGTCGAAGTGTTCCCAGCGACCCTCCAGCGCGCCATAGAGGCTGAGGGGCGGGATGCGCGGCGCATTGGTGCCGTCGTCAAGTTCCACCCTGGTATAGGCACCGCGAACGTCGCCCAGCAGCGAGAAGTCCCGGCCCTCGATCAGCGGGAAGGTGATCTGGGCTTCTGCCCCCCACTGGTCTGCATCCTGCTGCATGAAGGCGAAGACCGGCAGATCGTCCTCTTCCGCGCCGGTTCCGGCGAGGTAGATGAAGTCGCCGAACCAGTTGCGATAGACGCTGGCGTTGACCTTCACTTCGCCGATTTCACCGCGAACGTAGCCTTCCGTGCCCCAGCTGCTTTCTTCCACCAGCGCGGGGTTTCCGATCTCGAACTGCTGCGTGGCGATGTGCGGGCCTTCGGCGAACAGCTCTGCTGCTGTAGGCGCGCGTTCGGTGTGAGAGACGTTCAGCCCGGCGCGGAAATCATCGAACAGGGTGAAGCCGCCACCGACGGACGCGGAGATCGTGTCGAAGTCGCGCTGCAAGCCAAGTGTCAATGCCTCGATCTCGGTGTTCTCGTAACGCACGCCCGCTTCCAGTTCGACGGGGCCGAAGTAGAATTCCTGCAGGGTGAAGAGCGCGATCGTTTCCAAATTGTTGGGCGGGATGTATGCCTCTGCCCCGGTAGCGACGAATTTCTGGGCGGAGAACTGCGCACCTGTCGCGCCGCTCCAGTTGCCCATGCGCGATTGCACCAGCTCCACGCGGCCTTCCACGCCCTGAACATCGAATACGGTGCCGATCTCGGCACCTTCGAATTCGGTGTGGGTATAATCGGAATAGCCGACGCGCGACTGGACGGAATCGAAGAAGCCATCGCCCAGATCGATGTTGGCGCGGAAATCGGCGCGATAGCGCTTCAGGCCGATGGAAACGGCCTCCTCGCCTTCCTCCTCGCCCGCTTCTTCGCCATGCTCCTCCTCATCATGCTCTTCCTCGCCATGATGGTGATGCCCCACTCCGGGCGCGCCGGGCACGCCGTAATTGGTGTCGTAATAATCGAACGACACGCCGAAATTGCTCTCGCCTGAGAAGATGGCAAAGCCCGTTCCGGCAGACCACGTCTCGGTATAGGTGTTGGGCACGGTGCCGGCGATATTGGCGGCCTCGCGCAGTTCCTCAGCTTCCTCGAATTCGCCCTCTTCCTCTTCCTCGGCCGCGTCAGCCAGCAGGTCTGCACGCAGCGTGTCGGATGCAGCGAAGCCCGGGATCTCGATGTCATCCGTGTTGCGATAGGAACCGTCGACATGGAAGACGATATTGTCGGTCACCTTCGTGTCGAGCGAGACGCCGCCTTCCAGCAGGCCGGTCGCGCTATCGATGCCCGCCAGCATGTCGAGGTGAAAGGGTTCGTCCGGCACGCCGGGCGGAATTCGCTTGGTAATCACGTTCACCGCGCCGCCGACGGCCTGGCTGCCATAAAGCAGCACGGCCGGTCCGCGCAGCACCTCGATGCGCTCCGCGATCAGGGGGTCGGCGGCCACGGCGTGATCGTCCGACGCGCCCGAGGCATCGATGGTGCCGATGTCGTTGATGAGGACGCGGACACGATCTCCGCCAAACCCGCGCAGGATGGGGCGCGACGCGCCGGGGGTGAAACCGCTCGCCTCCACGCCGGGCAGGCTGGCGAGAATATCACCCACCTGGCCCGCGCTTTCGCGCTGCAACTGCATGCCTGAAAGCACCGAGGTGCCGGCCACCACGTCCAGCCGGTCAACGCCGCTGGCGGTGACATAGATATCGCCGTGGAAGTCATCGTTGGATGGATCTCCACGTTCATTGGCGGGGGCCTCGGCGCGGGTTTCAGGATCCTGCGGCGCCTCCTGCGCCAAGGCATGAGATGGAATAACAACACTTGCCAGAAGCAGGGCGGTCTTGCGGATCATGAAATACTCACTCGATCAAAGGTTACGATGTATCATTGCGCATCTAGAGGATGCGCAATTAACTTCAAGTGAGCATCCGCACAAAACTGCATTTATCAGCCCCGCGCAGCGGCCTGCAGGCGGACGCGAGCCTCATCCTCCCCGATCAGCGGCAGGAGCTCGCCCATATCGGGGCCGTGATCCATTCCCGTCAGCGCCTGTCGCAGCGGCAGGAACAGGGACTTGCCTTTGCGCCCGGTCGCTTCTTTCACCGCGGCGGTGAGATCACGCCAGGGCGTCTGCGTCCACACCAGCACGTCGGCAGCCATTGCAAGATAGGCGCGGGTTTCCGCATCGAACTCTGGCTGCGATACGGGACCCGTCACAATGCTCCACCACTCTGCGGCGTCGCCCACCTTTTCGAGGTTGGGCCTGATTGCTTGCCATGCGGCGGCATCCATCCCTGCGGGCAGGCGCGCTGCAACTGCATCGTAATCCAGCTGGTGGACGATGGCGGCATTGATCCTGTCCAGTTCCGTATCGTCGAACTTCGCGGGCGCACGGCCGAAGGTGGAAAGGTCGAAGCTTTCCACCAGCGCCTTGCGCGTGGCGATCGGCTCGACGGGCTTGCTCGTCCCCAAGCGAGCGAGCAGGGCTATCAGGGCCTCGGGTTCTATGCCGCGGTCGCGAAAGGCGTCGCAGCCCAGCGATCCCAGCCGTTTCGAAAGCTTGCCTTCCTTGCCCACCAACAGCGCCTCATGCGCGAAACGCGGGGGTTCGGCATTTAGCGCGGTGAACATCTGTACCTGCACTGCGGTGTTCGAAACATGGTCTTCCCCGCGCAGCACATCGGTGATGCCCATGGCGATATCGTCAACGCAGCTTGGCAGCATGTAGAGCCACGATCCATCGGCGCGGCGGATTACCGGATCGGAAAGCTGCGCCGCATCGAATTTCTGCGGCCCGCGCACGCCATCGTCCCAGCCAATGGGCTCGTCATGGTCCAGCTTGAACCGCCAGTGCGGCGCCACGCCTTCGGCTTCCTTCCCGGCCCGCTCCTCTTCTCCCATGGAAAGGGCTGCGCGGTCGTAAATCGGTGGCAGCCCGCGCCCGAGCTGGATCTTGCGCTTCAGATCGAGTTCCTGCGCAGTCTCATAGGCGGGGTAAACGCGGCCAGCGGCTTTCAGCCTTTCGAACGCTGCCTCATATTCCGTCAGCCGTTCGGATTGGCGTTCCTCGGCTTCGGGCGTCAGGCCCAGCCATGCAAGATCCTGCCTGATCGCTTCGATATAGCGCTCCTCGCTGCGTTCCGCATCGGTATCGTCGATACGCAGCACAAACTGGCCGCCAGCCTTGCGCGCCAGCATCCAGTTATGCAGCGCAGTACGGATATTGCCGACATGCAGGCGGCCCGTGGGAGAGGGGGCGAAGCGGGTTTTGACAGTCATCCGGCGCGGTTAGCCCGCTTGCCAGCAGGCGACAAGCTGTAGGCGGCGATGGGCTGCCCCGGTCTACAAGGCGCGCATCACGGCGCAGAGGAAATTGCTGCTACGCTTTCGCGTGTTACTTCAAACAAGCGGTCATGCCGTTCTCGCCGGATCAGTCCATCCAGTATCGCGGCGAACGCTGCCCTGTCGCCCGCTCGCGCGGCCTCGGCCATGTGCGCAAACACTGCCTCGTCCGGCGTGAGCGCGTGGCAGCACGGGCGCGAGATCATTACATTCTCGGGCCAGGCGCGCGCGCAGGTGCGGGCAAAATCCAGGATCGCTTTTGCCGCGGTGATCGATTCGAGCCTGCGCGTAAGCTCGACAAGCGGATCGTGATTGCCTGCCACGCAGCTGGCCATCAGGCGCAGGCCCATCACCAGCGTCATTGCCGTGCCGGAAAACTGGCTGGCCATCGGTGGCTTTAGAAGGCCAGCAACAATTTCGCCCCGCGAAGCTGCAGGGGAGCGGGAATCGGCGGGCTGGAAGCGTGATCGTTCGAACATGTGAGAAGCCTTTTTGCAAACCATTCGCAAACTAGCCTAGCGGTCCTGCGAGCAATTGCAACTCACTCGCAATAGCGATTATTGCGAATAAAGCGTGAGGCTGTGACCGCCGCCCTCGATCAATATTCCATTTGAAGGCGTGCGGCCCACCGATTCGGCGAGGTCCAGCACGCGCGCTACGTCGCTCAGGCGCGGCGGAATGCCGATCGCGCAGACAGGGGGCGGGGTTTCCAGCGGTGTCATTGGTCCGTCAGGTCTTGCTGTGCCGGTGTCCAGCGTGAAACCGTCGATACGATAGCCGAAGGCGAAGTTCGCGCAGCGCGGCTCCCACCAGATTTCCGTATCGTCGGCGCTGAGAGCCAGGCCATAAGGTTCATCCAGCGGTTGCCCGTCGATGCCCGCGACACGCCACTCGCCAGCAAGGGTCTCTACGGGCGAGAGCGGGCTGGCGGGCGGCGCGGGAGGAGGGCTCTCGATCCCGCCTGGCGCGGGAAGGGTGGTGACCTGCTCTTCAGGCTCGCTCTCTTGAGAGCAGGCTGCGAGGGCAAGAACCGCAAGTGCGACAAGTCTCATGGCGTTTTATTACTCTAGACAAAGAAAAAGGCCCCGGTGGATCGCTCCGCCGGGGCCTTTTGCATGATCATCGAGAGATTACCGATCAGTCTTCGCTGTCGGAATCCTCTTTCTTGGCGATGGCTTCGGGCTCGGAGCCCTCGTCATCGCGCTTGTAATCGCCAGCGTCCGCATCGGTGCCTTCACCGCTGTCCACCATGGTGGCCATGGTAGCATCGCCGGTTGCGGCATCTGCCGGATCGCGAGCCAGTTCGGCCTCGTGCTGCTCCGTGGCGGAATCGGCGGCGACAACCGCCTCTTCCTTGGCAGCCGCTTCGGCTTCTTCCGCCGCGACCAGCGCATCCTGCATCTTCTTGTACTGTGCGCGCAGAGCGGCATCACGCGAAGAGGCGGTAACACGCATGCGGTTCATGCCTGCGCCGGTCCCGGCGGGGATCAGGCGACCCACGATCACGTTTTCCTTCAGGCCGACCAGCGTATCCTTCTTCCCTTCGACCGCGGCCTGCGTAAGCACGCGCGTGGTTTCCTGGAAGGAGGCGGCGGAGATGAACGAACGCGTCTGCAGGCTTGCCTTGGTGATCCCGAGCAGGATCGGCGTGCCTTGGGCGTGGCTCTTGGCCTTGCTCAGCTTGGCGTTCTCTTCCTTCATCTCTTCCAGATCGACCTGTTCGCCCGGCAGCAGCACAGTGTCGCCGCCATCGGTGATCTCGACCTTCTGCAGCATCTGGCGAACGATCACCTCGATGTGCTTGTCGTTGATCTTCACGCCCTGCAGTCGATAGACTTCCTGGATTTCGGTGCAGAGGAACTCGGCAAGAGCCTCCACGCCCATCACTTCCAGGATGTCGTGCGGGTTCGGGCTGCCCGAGATCAGCGTATCGCCCTTCTTGACGAAGTCGCCTTCCTGCACGTCGATCACCTTCGTCTTGGGGATCAGGTACTCGACGGGTTCGCCCTCTTCCGGGACGATGGCGATCTTGCGCTTGGCCTTGTAGTCGCGAATGAATTCCATCCGGCCACTGATCTTGGCGATCACGGCAGCGTCCTTCGGAATACGCGCTTCGAACAGCTCGGCAACACGCGGCAGACCACCGGTGATGTCGCGCGTCTTGGCAGCTTCACGCGATGCACGGGCAAGGATGTCGCCTGCCTGCACTTCCTGGCCGTCCTCGACGGAAAGGGTGGTGCCCGGTGCCAGCATGTAACGCTGAGCTTCCGTTTCGTCGCCCTTCTTGCCCTTGGCCTTGGCATCGTCCTCGCCAAGGAAGGTCAGGCGCGGACGCAGATCTTCCTTCTTGGAACGACCGGCTGCACGATACTCGGTCACCACGCGCTGGGCGATGCCGGTGGCTTCGTCCACACGCTCTTCCAGCGTCTTGCCTTCGACAAGATCCTGGTAGCGAACGACGCCGGCCTGTTCGGTGATGATCGGCAGGGTGAACGGATCCCACTCTGCCAGGCGGTCGCCCTCATTCACCTTTTCGCCGTCTTCGAACATCAGCACCGTACCGTAAGGCACGCGGTGGATGGCGCGTTCGCGTCCCTCGGCATCGACCACGACCATCTCGCCATTGCGGGCCAGCGACAGGCGACGACCCTTCTTGTCGGTGATGGTGGGCATGTCGCGATAAACGACCTTGCCGTCGGAGATGCTTTCCAGGTGACTGGTTTCGTTCACCTGTGCCGCGCCACCGATGTGGAAGGTACGCATGGTAAGCTGCGTGCCCGGCTCACCGATGGACTGTGCGGCGATCACGCCGACAGCTTCACCGATGTTGACCGGCGTACCGCGGGCAAGGTCACGGCCATAGCAGGTCGCGCAAACGCCCTGTTCGGCTTCGCAAACCAGCGGCGAGCGGATCTTGGCTTGCTGCACTTCGGCTTCCTCGATGGCGGCGGCCATAGGTTCGTCCACCATGGTACCGGCCTTCACGATCACCTCGTCCGTGGCGACGTTCACGATATCCTCGGCCACGGTGCGGCCCAGGATACGTTCGCCAAGCGAAGCGATCACGCTGCCGCCCTGCACGATGGCACGCATTTCCAGCGCGTTATCCGTCTTGCAGTCCTCGATGACGATCGTGCAATCCTGCGACACGTCGACCAGGCGACGCGTGAGGTAGCCCGAGTTTGCCGTCTTCAACGCCGTATCCGCCAGGCCCTTACGAGCGCCGTGGGTGGAGTTGAAGTATTCAAGAACGGTCAGACCTTCCTTGAAGTTCGAGATGATCGGCGTCTCGATGATCTCGCCCGAAGGCTTGGCCATCAGGCCGCGCATACCGGCCAGCTGCTTCATCTGTGCGGGCGAACCACGCGCGCCGGAGTGGCTCATCATGTAGATGGAGTTGATCTGTGCCTCGCGGCCGTCGGCGTCCTTCGGGGTCGCCTTGATCTCTTCCATCATGGCAGCCGCCACCTGGTCGCCGCAACGGCTCCAGGCGTCGATCACCTTGTTATACTTCTCCTGGCCGGTGATGTAGCCGTCCTGGTACTGCTGCTCGTAATCGGCAACAAGCGTCTTGGTTTCCTCGATCATGCCCACCTTGCTGTCGGGAATGATCATGTCGTCCTTGCCGAAGGAAATGCCGGCCTTGAACGCATGGCGGAAGCCAAGGCTCATGATGGCATCGGCGAACAGCACCGTGTCCTTCTGGCCGGTGTGACGATAGACCTCGTCGATCACGTCGCCGATGTCCTTCTTCGTCAGCAGGCGGTTCACCACGGCGAAGGGCACTTTGTGGCTCTTGGGCAGACATTCGGCGATCAGCATGCGGCCCGGCGTAGTGTCCACGCGTTCCATGTACTGCTTGCCGGCCTCGTCCGTCTGCGGAACGCGGGTGGTGATCTTGGAGTGATAGGTCACGGCACCGACGTGCAGCGCCTGGTGCACCTCGTTGATGTCGCCCAGCACCTTGCCTTCGCCCGGCTCGCCTTCGCGGTCCATCGAAAGGTAGTACAGGCCCAGCACCATGTCCTGCGAAGGCACGATGATCGGCTTGCCGTTGGCAGGCGAGAGGATGTTGTTGGTGGACATCATCAGCACGCGGGCTTCCAGCTGGGCTTCCAGCGAAAGCGGCACGTGGACGGCCATCTGGTCACCGTCGAAGTCGGCGTTGAAGGCCGAGCAGACGAGCGGGTGAAGCTGGATGGCCTTGCCCTCGATCAGCACGGGCTCGAACGCCTGGATGCCGAGACGGTGAAGCGTCGGTGCGCGGTTCAGAAGCACGGGGTGTTCGCGGATAACCTCGTCCAGGATGTCCCAGACTTCCTTGCGCTCCTTCTCCACCCACTTCTTCGCCTGCTTCAGGGTCATGGAAAGACCCTTCGCATCGAGGCGGGCGTAGATGAACGGCTTGAACAGTTCCAGGGCCATCTTCTTGGGCAGGCCGCACTGGTGCAGCTTCAATTCCGGGCCGGTCACGATGACCGAGCGACCGGAATAGTCGACGCGCTTGCCGAGCAGGTTCTGGCGGAAGCGGCCTTGCTTGCCCTTCAGCATATCGGACAGCGACTTCAGCGGACGCTTGTTGGCACCCGTGATCACGCGGCCACGACGGCCGTTGTCGAACAGGGCGTCGACCGATTCCTGCAACATGCGCTTTTCGTTACGCACGATGATGTCCGGAGCGCGCAATTCCATCAGGCGCTTCAGGCGGTTGTTACGGTTGATAACGCGGCGATACAGATCGTTGAGATCGGACGTCGCGAAGCGGCCACCATCCAGCGGCACCAGCGGACGCAGTTCAGGCGGGATGACCGGCACGACTTCGAGGATCATCCACTCGGGGCGGTTGCCCGATTCAATGAAACTCTCGACGACCTTCAGGCGCTTGATGATCTTGGCGGGCTTCAGCTTGGACTTGGTGGTCTCCAGCTCTTCCAGCAGATCGGCCTTTTCCTGTTCCAGGTCGAGGTCCATCAGCATGATCTTCACCGCTTCGGCACCGATGCCGGCGGTGAAGGCGTCCTCGCCATATTCGTCCTGCGCTTCGAGCAGTTCGTCCTCAGTCAGCAGCTGGAATTTCTCCAGCGGCGTGAGGCCGGGCTCGGTCACGATGTAGGCTTCGAAATACAGCACGCGCTCAAGCTGCTTCAGCTGCATGTCCAGCAGCAGGCCGATGCGCGAAGGCAGCGACTTCAGGAACCAGATGTGCGCAACCGGCGCGGCCAGTTCGATGTGGCCCATGCGCTCGCGGCGCACCTTGGTCACGGTGACTTCAACGCCGCACTTCTCGCAGACGACGCCCTTGTACTTCATGCGCTTGTACTTGCCGCACAGGCACTCGTAGTCCTTCACCGGGCCGAAAATGCGGGCGCAGAACAACCCGTCACGCTCGGGCTTGAACGTACGGTAGTTGATGGTTTCCGGCTTCTTGATCTCGCCGAAGGACCAGCTGCGAATACGCTCTGGCGACGCGATCCCGATCTGGATCTGGTCGAAGGTTTCCGGCTTGGCCAGCTGGTTGGTGAATTTGGTCAGTTCGTTCATAGTTCGAATTCCCTTGGGGGGATTAACACAGGGTTGGCGGGGAGGCGGCCCGGCCTTTTCAGGCTTGTGGGCCGCCTAACCCTGTCATTCAGCCGCGATCTGGCCGAAGCCGTCCTCGTCTTCTCCACCCTCGTTGAGCGAGGAGAGTTCGACGTTGAGACCCAGCGAGCGCATTTCCTTGACGAGAACGTTGAAGCTCTCCGGAATGCCGGCCTCGAAGGTGTCGTCGCCCTTGACGATGGCTTCGTAGACCTTGGTGCGGCCGACCACGTCGTCGGACTTCACCGTCAGCATTTCCTGCAAGGTGTAGGCGGCGCCGTAGGCCTGGAGTGCCCAGACCTCCATCTCGCCGAAGCGCTGGCCACCGAACTGCGCCTTGCCGCCCAGCGGCTGCTGGGTAACGAGGCTGTACGGGCCGATGGAACGGGCGTGGATCTTGTCGTCGACCAGGTGGTGGAGCTTGAGCATGTAGATGATGCCCACTGTCACCTTGCGGTCGAACGCCTCGCCGCTGCGGCCGTCATACAGCGTGGACTGGCCCGAGCTATCGTAGCCTGCCTTCAGCAGCATGTCGGTCACGTCGGCTTCGCGTGCACCGTCGAACACCGGGGTGCCCATAGGCACACCGCGACGCAGGTTGTGCGCCAGTTCGGCAACTTCCTCGTTCGTACGGCTGTCGAGATCCTCGTGATAGTTCTCGCCGTAGACGTCCTTCAGCTTGTCCATCAGCGCCTCGGGCGGCTTGCCCGCGGTCACATCCGGGTTTGAAGCGCGCCACTCGTCGAGCTGGACACCGATCTGTTGGCCCAGGCCGCGCGCGGCGAAGCCAAGGTGCGTCTCGAAGATCTGCCCCACGTTCATGCGCGAAGGCACGCCCAGCGGGTTCAGCACGATGTCGACCGGCGTACCGTCCTCTAGGAACGGCATGTCCTCTTCCGGCAGGATGCGCGAGATAACGCCCTTGTTGCCGTGACGGCCGGCCATCTTGTCGCCCGGCTGCAGCTTGCGCTTCACCGCGACGAACACCTTGACCATCTTCAGCACGCCCGGCGCCAGTTCGTCACCGCGTTCGAGCTTCTCCTTGCGGTCGTCGAACTTGTCCTTGATGGCTTTCACAGCTTCGTCATACTGGCCCTTAACCGCTTCCAGCTGGCTCTGCATGTTGTCGTCGGCGACGGCAAACTTGAACCAGTCGTTGCGATCCACCTCGTCCAGCACCTCGTCGGTGATTTCCGAACCCTTCTTCACACCCTTGGGCGCTGCGGAAGCGGTCTGGCCCACCAGCATGTCGCGCAGGCGATTGTAGGTGGCGCGGTTCAGGATGGCGCGTTCGTCCTCGCTATCCTTCTTGAGGCGTTCGATTTCCTCGTTCTGGATGGCGCGGGTACGGTCGTCGATCTCGATACCGTGACGGTTGAAGACGCGAACCTCCACAACCGTGCCAGCAACGCCCGGCGGCAGGCGAAGCGAGGTATCGCGCACGTCGCTGGCCTTTTCGCCGAAGATGGCGCGCAGCAGCTTTTCTTCCGGCGTCATCGGGCTTTCGCCCTTCGGCGTGATTTTGCCGGCCAGAATGTCGCCCGGATGCACTTCTGCACCGATATAGACGATGCCCGCCTCGTCGAGGTTGCGCAGGGCTTCCTCGCCGACATTGGGAATATCACGGGTGATGTCTTCCGGGCCAAGCTTCGTATCGCGAGCCATGACTTCGAATTCCTCGATGTGGATCGAGGTGAAGACGTCGTCCTTCACGATACGCTCGGAGATGAGGATGGAGTCCTCGTAGTTGTAGCCGTTCCAGGGCATGAAGGCGACGAGCGCGTTCTTGCCCAGCGCCAGTTCGCCCAGATCGGTGGAGGGACCGTCGGCGATGATGTCGCCTTCGTTCACCGTCTCTCCCACCTTCACCAGCGGACGCTGGTTCACGCAGGTGTTCTGGTTGGAGCGCTGGAACTTCTGCAGCGTGTAGATGTCCACGCCGGGGTTCGTCGTGTCGACCTCGCCCGATGCACGGATCACGATACGGCCCGCGTCCACCTGGTCCACGATGCCGCCACGCTTGGCCGCGATCGCAGCGCCGGAATCGCGCGCCACGGTTTCTTCCATGCCGGTGCCCACCCACGGAGCCTCGGCCTTCACCAGCGGCACGGCCTGGCGCTGCATGTTCGATCCCATCAGCGCGCGGTTGGCGTCATCGTTTTCCAGGAAGGGAATGAGCGATGCGGCAACCGAGACGAGCTGCTTGGGCGAAACGTCCATCAAGGTGACGTTCTCATTCGGGCTCATGGCGAATTCGCCGTTCTCGCGGGTGGAGACCAGCTCTTCCACGAACCTGCCGTCTTCATCCAGCGCAGCCGAGGCCTGGGCCACGGTGTGCTTCTGCTCTTCCATGGCGGAGAGGTAGTTCACCTCGCTCGACACCTGGCCGTCCTTCACCGAACGGTAAGGCGTCTCGATGAAGCCGTACTTGTTCACGCGGGCAAAGGTGGAAAGCGAGTTGATCAGGCCGATGTTCGGGCCTTCCGGCGTTTCAATCGGACAGATGCGACCATAGTGCGTGGGGTGAACGTCGCGGACTTCGAAGCCTGCGCGCTCACGCGTCAGGCCGCCCGGCCCGAGTGCCGAAACGCGGCGCTTGTGGGTGACTTCCGACAGCGGGTTGGTCTGGTCCATGAACTGCGAGAGCTGGCTGGAGCCGAAGAACTCGCGAACGGCAGCCACGGCGGGCTTGGCGTTGATGAGGTCGTTCGGCATCACGGTGGACACGTCCACGCTGCTCATGCGCTCCTTCACGGCGCGTTCCATGCGCAGCAGGCCGACGCGGTACTGGTTTTCCAGCAGCTCGCCCACCGAACGCACGCGGCGGTTGCCGAGATTGTCGATGTCGTCGACTTCGCCCTTGCCGTCCTTCAGGTCGACAAGTTCCTTCACCACGGCGAGGATATCTTCCTTGCGCAGGGTGGTGACGGTGTCCTCGGCGTCGAGGCCGAGGCGCATGTTCAGCTTCACACGGCCCACGGCGGAAAGATCGTAGCGCTCGCCATCGAAGAACAGGCCTTCGAAGAGTGCTTCGGCGGTTTCCTTGGTCGGCGGCTCGCCGGGGCGCATCACCTTGTAGATCGCCTCGAGGCCTTCCTCGCGGTTTTCGGCCTTGTCGGCTTCCATGGTGTTGCGGATCCACGGGCCGGTGGTGACGTGGTCGATATCCAGCAGCACGAGCTGGTCGATACCGGCGGCATCGATCTTGTCGAGGTTCTCGGGCGAAACTTCGTCGCCGGCCTCGATGTAGATGCGGCCGGTCTTCTCGTCGATCATGTCCTTGCTGGCATAGCGGCCGAAGATTTCCTCGGTCGGGATCAGCAGGGTTTCAAGACCATCCTTGGCGGCCTTGTTGGCGGCGCGCGGGCTCACCTTCTGGCCAGCGGGGAAGACTTCCTCGCCGGTCTTGGCGTCCACCAGGGCGTAGGACGGCTTCGAACCGCGCCACGATTCGGCGACGAAGGGGATTTCCCATCCGTCCTTGCCGCGCTTCCAGGTGACGGTGTTGTAGAAGTGCTCGAGAATGTCCTCGCTATCGAGACCCAGCGCGTAAAGCAGCGCGGTGACCGGCAGCTTGCGCTTGCGGTCGATACGCACGTTCACGATGTCCTTGGCGTCGAATTCGAAATCCAGCCACGAACCGCGATACGGAATCACGCGCGCGGCGAAGAGGAACTTGCCGGAGGAGTGGGTCTTGCCGCGGTCATGGTCGAACAGCACGCCGGGCGAACGATGCATCTGCGACACGATCACGCGCTCGGTGCCGTTGATCAGGAAGGTGCCGTTGCCCGTCATCAGGGGCATGTCGCCCATGTACACGTCCTGCTCCTTGATATCGAGCACGGAGCGGGTCTCGGTCTCCTGGTCCACCTCGAACACGATCAGGCGCAGCGTCACCTTCATCGGGGCGGCATAGGTGATGCCGCGCTGGCGACACTCGGTGGTGTCGTATTTCGGGTCTTCCAGTTCGTAATGAACGAAGTCCAGTTCGGCCGTGCCGGCGAAGTCGCGGATCGGGAAAACGCTGCGCAGCGTCTTTTCCAGACCGGAAACATAGCCGATCGAGGGATCGGAGCGCAGGAACTGTTCGTAGCTCTCGCGCTGCACCTCGATCAGGTTCGGCATCTGCACCACTTCGTGGATGTCGCCGAAGATCTTGCGGATGCGCTTGCTCTTGGTGACGCCACCATTGGTGGTCGCCGGGACGGACTTTTTCGCCATATGAAAGCCGTGGCCTCTTTTTCGCGTGTAGGCATGAGTGCATCGTGCACCAGCCGGGAAATCGTGATCTAAACCGTTACGGTGCGGGAAAACGCAAGACAGGCCGAACGCGCGAAAGGCCGCAAGTAGGCGCACCCCGGTGGGCGCTGCCGCTGCAGCCTTGGTTCTTCATGTCTCACGCAGATGCCGAAACTTCCGTTCCTGGATGTGCCCCCGCGTAAAGGCTCACCTTGCTCGAAGTTCTTCGACGATGGGGACCACATAGGTGCCCGCACGAGTCGGGTCAATGGGCGGTCTGTACTGATTGGCGAACGAGGTAGAGCGGTTCTGGCAGGCACCGCCGGTCCCGCCTGCCGGATAACCCGATCCGTCCTACAACGGATTGCCGTCCCGATCGCGGAAGATCTCGCGACGGCCCACGTGGTTGGCGGGCCCGACGAGGCCTTCGCTTTCCATGCGTTCGATCAGCTTGGCCGCGGTGTTGTAGCCGATGCCCATCTGGCGCTGCAGCCACGAGCCCGACGCCTTCTGGTTCTCGATCACGAACTGGCAGGCCTGGCGGTACTTGCGCTCTTCCGGGTTGTCGGACGCGGTGACATCGTCATCGAAAGACAGGCCGCCGTCCTCCGGCTCTTCTGTCACGCTGTCGACATAGGCCGGCTCACCCTGGTCGCGCCAATGCTGTGCCACCTTCTCCACCTCTTCGTCGCTGACGAACGGGCCGTGCACGCGCTTGATCGCGCCGGTGTTGGGCTTGAAAAGCATGTCGCCCTTGCCCAGCAACTGCTCCGCGCCCTGTTCGCCAAGGATGGTGCGGCTGTCGATGCGGCTGGTGACGTTGAAGCTGATACGGGTGGGCAAATTGGCCTTGATGACGCCGGTAATCACGTCGACCGACGGGCGCTGCGTCGCCATGATAAGGTGGATGCCCGCCGCGCGGCTCTTTTGCGAAAGGCGCTGGATCAGCACTTCGATTTCCTTGCCGACCACCACCATCAGGTCTGCCAGCTCGTCCACGATCAGCACGATCTGCGGCAGGACCTCGTAATCGAGTTCCGCCTCTTCCACGATGGCTTCGCCGGTTTCGGGGTCGTAGCCTGTCTGCACGGTGCGCTTCAGCGGCTTGCCCTTGGCTGCGGCGGCGGCCACGCGCTCGTTGAAGCTGTGCAGGTTGCGCGCGCCGATCTCGCTCATCATGCGATAGCGCTTCTCCATCTCCTCCACGGCCCATTTCAGGGATCGGACCGACTTGTGCGGCTCCGTCACCACGGGCGCGAGAAGGTGGGGAATGTCGTCGTAGCTTTTCAGCTCCAGCACCTTGGGATCGATCAGGATCAGGCGGCATTCGGCAGGCGTGAACTTGTAGAGCAGGCTGAGCAGGATCGCGTTCAGTCCCACGGATTTGCCGGAGCCGGTGGTGCCCGCCACCAGCAGGTGCGGCATGGCGGCAAGATCGGCCACGATGGGATCGCCGGATATACCCTTGCCCAGGATGATCGGCAGGCCGCCCTTCGCATCGACAAAGGCCTCGCTCTCGCACAACTCGCGGAAATTCACGGTTTGACGGTTGGAGTTGGGCAGTTCGATACCCATCACCGTCTTGCCCGGAATGGGCGCCACGCGCGCGCTGATCGCGCTCATGTTGCGGGCGATATCCTCGGCCAGGCCCACCACGCGGCTGGCCTTGATGCCGGGTGCCGGTTCCAGCTCGTACATGGTGACCACCGGGCCGGTCTTCACCGCCGTGATCTCGCCCTTGACGTTGAAGTCGTCGAGAACGGTTTCCAGCAGGCGGGCGTTGCGTTCCAGCGCCAGCTTGTCGAGCGGTGGCGCCTGATTGGTTTCGCCTTCTTCCAGCAGATCGAGGCTGGGCAGGTCGTAATCGGCGAACATGTCCTTCTGCTGCGTCTTGGACGAAGGCTTTGCCCGGCGCGGCGGCGCGGCAGGATCGGCGATTTCCACCGGTCTGCGATCGGCAAAGGGCGATGCGCCCGCAGCTTCGTCATCATCGTCGTTCGACGGTTTCGCGCGGGCACGGCGGGCCTTGGGCCGCTCCTGCTCGTCGGGTTTGAAAGGGTTTGCCGGGGCGGAAAGGCGCGGGAAACGGCTGGCCCAGTCGGGCAGGGTCAACAGGCTGGCCCAGTCCACCGCGAATATCCGGCCCGCCAGCAGCGCGCCGCCGGCAAGGCAGGCAAGTCCGCCTGCAAGGATCGCCCAGAAACGGCCGCCTTCCGGCAGCAGTTCTGCCAGCGCCTCCAGCCCGTTTTCGCCCAGCAATCCGGCGAGGCCGCCAAAGCCCGCTGGCCAGCTGTGTTCGCGCGGATCGGTAACCAGCGAAATCGCGGTGGACAGCAGCAGCATCGCCACCAGCAGGATGGCGACGGTGCGCCACCATGCACCGCCCCAGCGCTCGTCCTCCTCCGCATCGCGCCACAGCTTGCGGGCAAAGACATAGGTGAGCGGCAGGAACAGGATCGAGACCCAGCCGAATGCTGTCAGCGCCAGATCGGCCACGAATGCACCGGGCGCGCCCATCCAGTTATCTATGGTGTCTCCGGCGGCGGTGGATAGCGAGGGGTCAGTCTGGCTGTAGCTGACGAGGGACACGGCCAGGAACAGCGTGAAGGCGAACAATAGCACCGCGCCCGTAAGCTGCGCACTGCGCGCCAGCGAGCGACGAAAGGCGGCACGCCAGTCCGCGTTCTGCTTTGCGGCCCTGCTGGCCATGGTCAATCCCCTTGCGATGCGTCCCGCTGGCAGAATCCCACAGGGGGACTCTCGGGTCAAATGTTTTGCTTTTGTTTTTCGGTCGGCGGAAGCGTCCGCGGTGAAAACCGGCTGTCAGGACAGACCGTCAATCGCCGCCCAATTGCGCCATCCCAGCTTTCTTGCAAGCATCGCATCCATTCCGCCGAGCGCGATTACCGGCATCCTGGCGTGTGCGGCCAGGGCACGAAACCGCGAAGGCCCAAGCGCCGCCCCGCCCGGATGCGATCTGGTGGCGAATACGGGCGAGAGCATCACGGCATCGGCATCAAGGCGGTTCGCCTGGGCGATTTCGCGCATGTCGTGCGCAGCGGCGATCACGATCATGTCCGCCCGCGTGGGATAAATGGAAAGCGGCGCGCCATATACGCCATCCGCGCCCCATTCGCGCGCCGTCAGCGTGCTGTCCGACAAGATGACCAGGTGCCCATGGCGGCGGGCCATGCGCGCCAGTTGCTGGAACCTGGCGAAGCGGCGCGCGGGCGGCAGATGGTAATGCCGATAAACGAAGCCTGCAGGCGCGGGCAATTCGGCCAGCCGCGCTTCCAGCAAATCGTCGTTGCGCTCATCGGAAAGCAGCCACAGGCGGGGAAGGGAGTGGATTGTCGCCATCGGCTCGCTATAGCGCCCGCATGACTGACAACGCCACCGCTTCCGACGCCCCTCAGCGCCTCGCGCAGGTGCAGGCCGAAATCGACAAGGCCTGCAAGATCGCCCGCCGCAAGCCCGAGGACGTGACGCTGATCGCGATCAGCAAGACGCATCCGGCTGACGAGATCGTGCCGCTGCTGGAGGCTGGCCAACGCGTATATGGCGAGAACCGCGTGCAGGAAACGCAGGAGAAATGGCCCGCTTTGCAGGAGCGGTATTCCGATACGAAGCTGCATCTGGTCGGCCAGTTGCAATCGAACAAGGCGGAGGATGCCGCGCAACTGTTCGATTGCATCCACTCGCTGGATCGCCCCTCACTGGTGAAGGCGCTGGGCAAGGCGTTCGACAAGACGGGGCGACAGGTGCCGTGCTTTGTCCAGGTGGATATCGGGGAGGAGGAGCAGAAGGGTGGCTGCGCGATACGCGATCTGCCAGCCTTGCTGGAGCAGGCGCGGGGCGCGGATATTCCCGTGTGCGGTCTTATGTGCGTTCCGCCCTTCGGTATTGAGGCCGCCCCCTATTTCGCCCTGCTGGCCAAGATTGCCGACGATCACGGGCTGGACGGGCGCAGCATGGGGATGAGCGGCGATTATCCGACCGCCATCATGCTGGGTGCCACGCATATCCGTGTTGGCACCGCGTTGTTCGGCGCGCGCGATTGACGCAGGCATGCGCTTTCAGGCACGTATGTTCAGCACCGGCTCCGCCTGGGCCTGAAAGGATGAATACTTCGATGAAAGTTCTGGTCGCTCTCGCCCTCGCCGCCGTGCTGGCGGTTCCCGCCCATGCGCAGGATGAAGATCCCTACGCAGCATGCGCTGCCACCACCGATGATGCCGCACGCCTCGCCTGTTTCGACCGGACCTATCAGGCACAACAGGTCGTGATCGCCGAGCGCGAGGAAGTGGAAGAGGCGGAGCGCGAGGAAGTGTTCGGTTTCCGCGAGGAAGACGCTGTGCTGGAGCGCGAGGAAGAGGAGGTTGCGCTTTCAGCGACCGTAACCGAGGTGTTGCAGGGTGCGCGGCGTTCGCAGGTGCTGCTGCTGGATAACGGCCAGCTATGGCGGGAGATCGACGGGTCCACCCTGCGCAATCGGGTCCGCGATGGCTGGGTGGCCGAGATCACGCGGCACTGGAGCGGGGCGTATGAAATGCGCTTCGAAGGGCGCAGCGGCTACTTGCGGGTCACGCGTATCCGCTAGACCCCTACCCAGGTCTCAGGCAGCCTGCGTTTTCTCGGGCGTCTTTTCAGGTCCGGCCTTTTCCGGTTCGCCCCCGGCAATCGCCTCCAGCAGTGCATGCTCCACCTTGTCGAGCCGATCCTGTTTCACGATCTTGTCGCCCAGAAGATCGGTGACATAGAACGTATCGACGGCGCGCTCTCCATACTGGGTGATGTGTGCGGAATTGATGATCAGGCTGGCCTCGAACATCGCGCGGGTCAGCCGGTTCAGCAGGGCGGGGCGGTCGGTGGCATTCACCTCGATCACGGTGAAGCGGTTGGACGCATCGTTGTCGAACAGGATCACCGGGGCGACATGGAAATTTTCCGCCCGGCTCTGCTTCAGCGGACGCTTGGCAAGGCGCGGCACCATGTCGATGCGGTTGGCCAGCGCATCCTCGATGGACTTCTTCAGTCGATCAAGCTGCTGGTCTTCCTTGAACGGCTTGCCCAGCGGATCGAGGACGAGGAAATTGTCGACCGCCTTGCCCATTCGGTTGGTATGAATGCGCGCATCGATGATATTGCCGCCAGCCAGATGAATGGCCCCGGCGATGCGGAAGAACAGGCCCGGATGGTCATTGCCGATCACCGTCACCAGAGTGGCGCCAAGCGCCTCGTAATACTGGGCGTGGATGGACAGCGAGTGTTCTGCCGCACGCGCCGCATCGTAATGCGGCAGGTTGATGGCGATCACGTCCTCCGGCTCGGCAATCCAGTAGGCATCGTCGAAACGCTCATTCAGCGATTCCACCAGATAGCCCTTGTCGCCCAGCATTTCGGCGACGATTTCCTTCTTGGCGGCAACCTTCTGTTCGCGCCCGTGGGCCTTGTGGCCCAGTCGCAGCCGCTCCACCGCGTTCTCGTAGAGATCGCCGATCAGCTGGCGCTTCCAGCTGTTCCAGATGCCCGGACCCACGGCGCGGATATCCACGATGGTCAGCACGCTGAGCAGTCGTAGCCGTTCCAGGTTCTGCACTTCGGAAACGAAATCGGTGATTGTCTTGGGGTCGGAAAGGTCGCGCTTGAAGGCCGTGGCGCTCATCAACAGGTGATACCGTACCAGCCATGCCACCAGCGCAGTTTCCTGCTTGTTAAGACCAAGGCGGGGGCATAGCCGGTGCGCCACTTCCGCGCCCAGCACCGAATGGTCTCCGCCGCGCCCCTTGGCGATGTCGTGCAACAGAACCGAGACATACAGCGCCCGCCGGTTCTTGATCAGCGGCAGCATCTCGGTGGCCAGGGGATGGTCCTCGCTCAGCTCGCCGCGTTCGATCTCGCTCAGCAGGCCGATGGCGCGAATGGTATGCTCGTCCACGGTATAGTGGTGATACATATCGAACTGCATCTGCGCGTTGACCTTGCCGAAATCGGGCACGAAGCGCCCGAAAACGCCTGCCTCGTTCAGCCAGCGCAGCACGGTTTCCGGATCGCGCCGGCCGGATAGCAGTTCGAGGAAGAGCGCGTTGGCGCGTTCGTCGCGGCGCAGTTTCGCATCGATCAGGCTGGCATCGCGGCGCGCACTGCGGATCGCGGCGGGATGCACTTCCAGCCCCTCACGCTCGGCGATGGTGAAGATTTCCAGCAGGCGCACCGGGTCTTCCTTGAACCAGTCGTCATCGGGAATGCCGATCTTCCCGGCATCCACCGGATAGCCGTCGATCGATTTTGTCGGCCTGAAGGAAGAGAGGAATTCGCCGATACGGCTGCGTTCCTGCGTCTCTTCTTCTAGGTGGGAGAGAAACACGCCGGTGAGATAGCCCACGTGCTTCACCTGCAGGAAGTAGAACTGCATGAAGCGTTCCACCGCGCTTTTGCCGGGGCGATCGGCATAGTTCATGCGGCTGGCAACTTCGCGCTGCAGATCGAAGGTCAGGCGGTCTTCCCCGCGCCGGGCGATGGTGTGCAGATGCGCCCGCACTGCCAGCAGGAACCCCTCGGCACGGCGAAAGCTGCGGTATTCCTTCTGCGTGAACAGTCCCTTGTCCACCAGTTCGCGCGCGCTTTTCACACGATAGAAGTATTTGCCGATCCAGTAGAGCGTCTGCAAATCGCGCAGGCCGCCCATGCCGTCCTTCACATTGGGTTCCACCACGTAGCGGGAATCGCCCATGCGCCTGTGCCGCGCATCGCGCTCCGCCAGTTTCTCCGTGACGAAACGGCTTTCGGTGCCGGGCACCACGTCTGCCCAGAAGCGGGCGCTGGCGGCATCGTAAATCTCCTGGTCGCCCCAGAGGAAGCGGCCTTCGAGCAGGGCGGTACGGATGGTGAGATCCTCCTTCGCCATGCGTGCCACCTCGTCCAGGGAGCGGCTGGAATGGCCCACCGTCAGGCTGAGATCCCACAGGTAATAGAGGATCGCCTCGATCACCTGCTCGCACCATGCAGTGGGCTTGTCGGGCGTGACGAAGGCGATATCGACATCGGAATGCGGCGACATCTCGCCGCGGCCGTACCCGCCAACGGCAATCAGGGCCAGACGTTCGCCGCTGCTGCGATTGCCCACGGGGTAGACATCGTCGATCACGTGATCGTGAATGATGCGGATCAGCTGGTCCACCAGGAAGGCAAAACCATTGGCGCTCTCGTGGCCGGAGCTGGGCTTTTCCTCCAGCCTGCGTGCCAGTTCGGCGCGTCCGCTATCCAGCGCGGCGCGCAATTGCTCGACGATCGCCTGCCGCCCATCCGTCGCGCCTTGCTCGGCAACGATATCGGCAATGGCGGCGGTCAGCTTGCGGCGATCGATGATTGCGCGCTGTTTGGGGATGTTCGGAAGGCTCACGATCCCGAGATAGTCGGCTGGGCAAGGCATTGCAAAGGTGTTCGAACGCTGCGGCAAGGGGGTTTCCTGCACTGCGGCCATGTGTCAAAGCGCAAACCGCACTCTGAGGCGCGCGGCGCCTCGGCAAATCTGAGGGGCGCAGCGTGATTTTGGATGTTCTGGCAGCAACGAGCAGCGAGGTGCTGCGGTGGCAGGATCTGGGCCTGGAAACCGGAATCGACCTCGGCTTCTTCGAGCTGAAATACTATTCGCTGGCCTATCTGGCCGGCATCATCCTTGGCTACTGGCACCTGTCGAGGATGGTGAAAGCCCCCGGCGCGCCGATGGCGCAGGTGCACGTAGACGACCTGTTCTTCTACTGCACGCTGGGCATCATTATCGGCGGGCGGCTGGGCTATGTCACCTTCTACGAACCCGGTCACTGGACCGATTTTTCCGGCGACGGCTTCGTAAGCTGGAAGGTGCTGCGCCTGTGGGATGGCGGCATGAGCTTCCACGGCGGGCTGGTGGGCGTGGTGGCGGCCATCGCCTATGTCAGCTGGCGCGGTGGATTGCCGTTCATTCGCGTGGCCGACTATATCTCCGTGAACGTCGGCTTCGGCATGCTGTTCGGCCGGCTGGCCAATTTCATTAACGGCGAATTGTGGGGCCGCCCCGCCAGCCCCGATGTGCCCTGGGCGATGACCTTTTGCGACCAGGGGCGCGGCGTGAACGGCACCTGCCTTTCCAGCCTCGTCCCGCGTCATCCCAGCCAGCTTTACCAGGCGCTGGGCGAAGGGTTGCTGGTGGTGATCGTCATGCTGTGCCTGTTCTGGCTGACGCGTGCGCGCTATCGCCCGGCCATGCTGGTGGGCGTTTTCACCACGGTGATTTCGTGCGCCCGCTTCGTGGTGGAATTCTTCCGCGAGCCTGACGCCCAGCTTGCGGACTTTGCCGCGCGCACGGGGCTCAGCATGGGCCAGTGGCTCACCATCCCGCTGATCCTGCTGGGCGTGGCGCTGGTGGCTTGGTCGCTGACGAGAAAGCCCATTGCCAGCGGTGCGCCCGCCACGGCGAAAGCCCCTGCCAAAGGCGCGCGGGAGGCCAATTGAGCGACCTCTGGCAAGACGACGCGAAGCGCGACCTGGGAGAGACGTTCCGCCGCCTGATCGCCAGCACCGGCCCGATCAGCCTGATGCATTTCATGGGCGAATCGAACACACGCTATTACAACGAGAAGCGCGCGATCGGCGGCGCGGGGGCAGCTGGCGGCGACTTTATCACCGCGCCCGAAATCAGCCAGATGTTCGGTGAACTGATCGGACTGTGGCTCGCGGATATCTGGATCAGGAGCGGGCGGGCACAGCCTGTCCACTACGTGGAACTCGGGCCGGGCAAGGGCACGCTGGCGCGCGATGCGCAGCGGGCAATGAAAAAATACGGGCTGACGCCGCGTATCCACTTGGTAGAAACCTCCGCCCGGATGCGCGACCTGCAGCTTTCAACGATGCCCGATGCGATCCACCATGGCGATCTCTCCACCGTTCCGATGGAAGGGCCGATCCTGCTGGTGGCCAACGAGTTTCTCGACGCGCTGCCGGTGCGCCAGCTGGTGAAGACAGTAGACGGCTGGCGAGAAATCATGGTTGGCGTGGACGGGCTGGACAAGTTCTTCGAAACGCCCGGCCGCCAGCCGATGGATTCCGCCGTGCCCGAAGCGCGCCGTGACGATCCGCCCGGCACGGTGATTGAAACCTCGCCCGCCAGCGCCACGGTGATGTTCGAGGTGGCAGGGCGGCTGGCCAGCCAGGGCGGGGCGGCGCTGTTCGTGGACTATGGCTACACCCACGGGCGCAGCGGCTCCACCCTGCAGGCGGTGAAGGATCACCGGAAGATCGGCGTTTTCGATGCGCCGGGCGAAAGTGATCTGACCGCCCATGTCGATTTCGCGCAGATGGAGCAGATCGCTCTTTCGCGCGGTGCCCGCGTTCTGGGCACGGCGACGCAGGGTGACTGGCTGACAGCGCTTGGCATTACCGAACGCGCCGAGGCACTGGCCCGAACTGCGCCGCAGCACCGCGAGGCTCTGATGCGCGCGAAGGACCGGCTGACCGCGCCGGACCAGATGGGCAACCTGTTCAAGGTGCTGGGTCTTGCCGGGCCGGACTTTCCCGACGGGGCTGGCTTCACCGGCGGCTAGAGCCCGATTTCGTCCAGCAGCCAGCGGGCTGCGCGATCCGCGGGCCACTTGTCTTCCTGCCGGTCCACCGCGTAATTGGCCTGCCGCATGGTTTCCACGTCGATGGCCCCCACCAGCTGCTGCAATGCTTCTGCCAGTTGCGGATCGTCGGCGAAATTGCCCGAGACCAGCACGATGGCATCGTAGGATGGCAGCGCGCCGCGCGGGTCTTCCAGCACCACCAGATCCTCCACCGCGATGCGCCCGTCGGACGTATAGGCGCTGATCACGTCGGCCTCACCCGAGATCAGCGCATTGTACATGAAGGTGGGCGAATAGGTCCGCTGCTCGCCAAAGCGCAGGCCATAGGCGTCGCGCACACCGATCCATTCGGGCCGCTCGAACCATTCGGGATCGCCGCCGATCACCAGCTGCGAAGCCACCCCGGCAAGATCGGCGATGGAAGAAAGGCCGTAACGATCCGCCGTTCCCCGCGTCACCGCCAGGCCATAGGCGTTCTCGAAACCGAGGCGGCCCAGCACCTGAACGCCTGCATTGGCGGCCTCCCAGTCGACAATCGCATCATACATCTCCTCGCGCCCCGGATTGCCGGTGCGGCCAATCTCGTTGGTCCAGATGGTGCCGGTGTAGTCGACCAGCACGTTCACCTCTGCGCTTTCCACCGCGTTATGCGCCACCGCCGAACCCAGGCTGTCGCGATATTCCACCGAAAAGCCTTCGCGTTCCAGCAGGGCGCCGATGGCGCGGGCGAGGATGAATTGCTCCGAAAAGCTCTTGGCCCCGATCACCACTGTTTCGCGGCCATTGTCGCGCTCATCGCCTGGCCAGTCCATCAGGCTGACCGCCGCTGCTGCAATTCCTGCCAGCGCCAGCAGCGCACCGCTTATCACGAACGCGGGGCGGCGCGTGGCAAAGCCGCGTTCCACCAGGCCGAACAGCGCATCGGCGATCAGCGCCAGCCCCGCGCTGGCGATGCAGCCGGCCAGCACCAGCACCCAGTTCTGGGTCTGCAAACCTGCGAAGATCGGATCGCCGAGAGAGCGCTGGCCGATCGTGGTGGCAAGCGTTGCCGCGCCGATCGTCCAGACGCTGGCGGTGCGGATGCCTGCCATCACGTAAGGCGCCGCCAGCGGTGCCTGCACCAGCCGCAGCTTCTGCCAGCCCGTCATGCCAAGGCCATCTGCCGCCTCGATCAGTTCCTCGTCCATGTTGGCGAGTGCCGTCACCGCGTTGCGCAGGATCGGCAGCAGCGCATACAGCGCCAGCGCCAGCCAGGCGGGCAGGAAGCCCAGGGTGGGCAGCCCTTCACCGAAGATCGCGCGCGCGGCCAGCAGGATGGGAAAGAACAGCGCCAGCAGGGCCAGCGCCGGAATGGTCTGCACGAGGCTGGCGAAACCCAGCGCCACGCGCGCCACCGTTGCGGACCGGCTGGCCCACACCGCCAGCGGCAGCGCCACCGCAATGCCCAGCGCCACGGCGGCAGCGCACAGCAGAACATGCTCTGCCAGTTGCGGGCCAAGGCCCATCACGGCATCGAATAGCGAGTTCACCGCGTCAGTCCCGCCAGCTTGCGCGCCTGATCGCGCGGCACGGCCACCAGCGCCTGCGCGATTTCGCCGCCCTTGCCCGAGAGCAGGTCCGCCGGCGTTTCATCGGCCACGATCCTGCCTGCATCCATCACCAGCACGCGGCTTGCCAGCAGCAGCGCCTCTGCCATGTCATGCGTCACCATCACGGTCGTGAGATCAAGCTCGTCGTGCAGCGCACGCACCCGATCCCCCAACTGCCCGCGCGTAATGGGGTCCAGCGCACCGAACGGTTCGTCCATTAGCAGCAGGTGCGAATCCCCCGCCAGCGCACGGGCCACCCCCACGCGCTGCCGCTGTCCGCCCGATAGTTCTGCGGGCAGGCGGCTGGCGAGGGCAGGGTCCAGCTCCACCAGCGTCAGGAGTTCGGAGATCCGTTCGTCCGAGAGCCGCTGTTTCTCCAGTTTCGGGGTCAGAGCGATGTTGTCGCCGACGCTCATGTGCGGGAACAGGCCGATGCCCTGGAACACGTAACCGATGCGGCGGCGCAGCGGCGCGGCAGGGCCGGCCAACACATCCTCCCCATCCAGCAGCACGCGGCCGCTGGTCGCCTCCACCAGCCGGTTGATGCATTTCAGAAGAGTGGATTTGCCCGAGCCCGATGCGCCCACCAGCGCCACGAATTCGCCTTTCGCAATGTCCAGCGTCACATCGCGCACGGCCTGTATGTCGCCCCAGGATTTGCCCAACGCCTCGAAGCGCAGGAATGCAGGCCCCTGCGAGGCCATTCAGGTGGCGAGCGCCGATTTGGCAATGTTGATGTCGATCACCAGCCCGTCTTCCAGAAAGCGGCGTTCCCAGCTTCCGCGCAGCTGGCCGGTCACGCTCATCTCGACAAGGCGCGAACCGAAGCCGGTGGTGCCGTCGTCCTCGACCGGCGGCCCGCCGTGTTCGCTCCACTGCATGACGATCTCGTCATCCTTTTCCCCGATCGACAGTTCCACGTGGCCGGTATCCACCGAAAGCGCGCCGTACTTCGCCGAATTGGTAGCAAGTTCATGGAACACCAACGCGAGGGGTGTCGCCACCCGCGTGCTGATCTGGCTGTCGATGCCGGTAATGCGAACCTGCGAGTGGTCGGCGGCAAGGTTGTAGGGCTGGAACAGGGCTTCCAGCAGGCCTTTCAGGCTTTCCTGCTCCGGCCCTTCCTGCGGCCGCACGAATTCGTGGGCGCGGCCAAGGGCGCGCAGGGCCTCGGTAAAATCAGCTACGAATGGCGCGGCCTCGGGCGACTTGCGGCCCTTCAGCGACGCGAGCCCGATGATCACCGCGAAGATATTCTTGATGCGATGCGCCAGTTCCTTCGCCAGGAGGTCGCGCTCCTCCAGTGCGTTGCGCACCTCGTCGATATCGGTGACGGTCCCGAACCATTGCAGCGGATCGCCCTCGCGTTCGGACACCGGTACGGCCAGCGACAGCACCCAGTAATGGCTGCCGTCCGCCCGCTTCATGCGGAATTCCAGCTCGAAGCCCTCGCCGGAGGCGAAGCAGCGGTCCCATTCCGTTGCGACGGCTTCGCGGTCATCCTCGTGGATGAATGGCAGCCAGTCGTCCGAAACACGCGGCGGTTCGGCCGCGGTTATCTCGGTCCAGCGCTTGTTGAAATAGTCGAAATTGCCTTGTGCATCGGCAGACCAGGCGATCTGCGGCACGCCCTCGATCATGCGGCGCAGGCGTTCCTCGCGCTCGGCAATGATGCGCTTGGCCTGGATAGCGGAACGCCGCGCTTCCAGCCGGCGCGCTGCCGCACTCGCCAGCACGGCCAGCCCTTCACGCTGGAAATCGTCGAGCGGTTGCGGATGCGCCTTGTTGTCGATCACGCACAGGGTGCCAATCGAAGCGCCTTCCTGCGAAACCAGTGGCTGGCCGGCGTAATAGCGTACCTGCGGCGGATCGGTGACGAGCGGGTTGGCGGAAAAACGCGGATCGGACTGCGCATCGGGCACTTCCAGCAGGTCCGACTGGCCGAGCGTATGATTGCAGAACGCCACGTCGCGATCGGTTTCCTTCTGCTCGATACCCTGGCGCGCCAGGAAGCGCTGCTTATCGCTATCCAGCAGCGTCACCATCGAGACGGGCGAATTGCAAAGCCGCGCGGCAAATTCCACGATGGCCTGCAATTCCGGGTCATCTTCCAGCGCCTCTGTATCGAAGCTTTTGACCACACCCAGGCGGCGCGCTTCATCGGCGAATTCTCCGCGCGGTGCGGGCATCGCGGAGGCCGGTTTGTCATCGTTGAAGTCCATTACGGCTCGCTTAGCTGTAGCTGTGCCGAATTTCTAGCGCGCGATCGGTTGCGATTGTAACCTGTTTGTTTCCTGCCGCTCGCTTGCTAAGGGCTGCGTCAGATACAGGAGCCTCGATACCATGCGCGCCACCCCCGATTTCGATTTCGGCCTTACCGAAGAAGCAAAGATGATCCGCGAAAGCGTCGCCCGCTTTGCCGATGAACGAATCGCGCCGCTGGCGGCGAAGGCAGACCGGGAAGACTGGTTTCCCATCGAACTCTGGCCCGAAATGGGCGAGCTTGGCCTGCACGGGATGACCGTGTCCGAAGAGGATGGCGGCACCGGTCTGGGCTATCTGGAACACACCATCGCGGTGGAAGAGGTGAGCCGCGCCAGCGCTGCCATCGGCCTTTCCTATGGCGCGCATTCGAACCTGTGCGTCAACCAGATCGCGCGCTGGGGCAATGCCGCGCAGAAGGAAAAGTACCTCCACGGCCTCATCAGCGGAGAGCACGTGGGCGCGCTTGCCATGAGCGAGCCGGGCGCGGGCAGCGATGTCGTCTCGATGAAGCTGAAGGCCGAAACCGTGCAGGGAGGCTACCTGCTGAACGGCACCAAGTTCTGGATCACCAACGGCCACGTGGCGGAAACACTGGTGGTCTATGCCAAGACCGACCCCGAAGGCGGCAGCAAGGGCATCACCGCCTTCCTCATCGAGAAGGACATGGACGGTTTCGCGCCCGGCCAGAAGATCGACAAGATGGGCATGAAAGGCTCCATCACCAGCGAACTGGTGTTCGAGGATTGCCTCGTTCCCGAGGAAAACGTGCTGGGCGAAGTGGGCAAGGGCGCAGCCGTACTGATGAGCGGGCTGGATTACGAGCGCGTGGTGCTTTCGGGCGTGCAGCTGGGCATCATGCAGGCCTGCCTCGATACCGTGATCCCCTATGTCCGGGAGCGTAACCAGTTCGGCAAGCGGATCGGCGATTTCCAGCTGATCCAGGCCAAGGTGGCCGATATGTACGTGGCGCTGCAATCGGCACGTGCCTACACCTACGCGGTGGCAAAGGCCTGCGACAACGGCAAGACCACGCGTTTCGACGCCGCAGGCACCATCCTGCTGGCCTCCGAAAACGCCTTCCGCGTGGCGGGCGAGGCGGTACAGGCATTGGGCGGCGCAGGCTACACCACCGACTGGCCGGTGGAACGCTACCTGCGCGATGCCAAGCTGCTGGACATTGGCGCTGGCACCAACGAAATCCGCCGGATGCTGATCGGGCGGGAGCTGATCGGCGCGGCCTGACCCTTATTCCCGTCGTCGCGACAAGGGGTTAACATCGCTGGCAATATGTCCCCTGCCTGCTAGGCACGGCGGGGGAGAGACATTTGCCGATACCGACGAACCGAAAGCCCAGCCTCCTGTCGCGCATCGTCTGGTGGGCGCTGGGCAAGGTCTATGACTGGCGCGGCTATACGCTGGAAAACCATCCGCAAAAGCTGCCCAGGTTCCTGCTTGTCGGCGCGCCGCATACGTCCAACTGGGATTTCATCTATTTCGCGGGTGCCGTGCAGGAGATGGGTATCAGGCCCAGCTTCATCGGCAAGCACACGCTGTTCAAATGGCCCATGACGCGCTTCATGCTGGACATGGGCGGGATGCCGATCAACCGGTCCGCCCCGCAAGGCTATGTGCGCAGCGTGATCCAGCAGATCGAGGCGGCGGACGAGATGGCACTGGTGATCGCGCCCGAAGGCAGCCGGTCTACCGACGGGCGCTGGCGCAGCGGGTTCTATCATATCGCCAATGGCGCGGGCGTACCCATCGTGCCTGCCTGGGTGAACCACGAAACGGGTCAAGCCGGTTTTGGCGAGCCGATCTGGCCAAGCGGCGATTTCCATGCGGACCTGGCAAAGATCGCGGCGTTCTATCAGGCCAAGCTGCCCGATTGTGAGCGGTTCGACGTGCTGGCGGAGCAGGCGCGCGGCGAAGTTGCCACGCCCAAGTCGCGCAATGACTGAGCGGTGATCGAGGCTCTGGCCCTGAATGCTGCCGCGCTGCTGGGCGCGGCGATTGCGCTCTGGCTGCTGTCCGCGCTGCTGAGCAAGGTCAGCTTCGTCGATGCGGTGTGGGGGCTGGCGATGGCCGGGTTGGCGCTGCTGAGCTGGTGGCAGGTGGGTGAGCCGGGCCTTGCTGCCAACCTGCTGACGGCGATGGTGGTGGCATGGGGCGTGCGGCTGGGCGTGCACCTGCTGCGCCGGTTCTGGCGCAATGGCGAAGACGATCGCTACACCGAGATGCTGCCTTCGCCAGACAGGCGTGCGCGCTTCGCCATTACCGCGTTATGGAAGGTGTGGCTGCTGCAATCCGCGCTGATCATGCTGGTGAGCAGCCCTGCGCAAGTGGGCATCCTGGCGGCAGGCGGCGACGCTTCGCTCTCGTCATGGGCATACATTGGCGTGGCGCTGTATCTGCTGGGTATCGTCTTTGAATGGGTAGGCGACTGGCAGCTTGCCCGGTTCAAGGCCGATCCTGCCAACGAAGGCGAAGTGATGGACACCGGCCTGTGGCGTTACACCCGCCACCCCAATTACTTTGGCGATGCCTGCGCGTGGTGGGGCATTTTCATCGTCGCGCTCTCCATCGATCCGGGCGCGGTGATCTGGACACTGCCGGGCCCGATCTTCCTTACCTTCACGCTGGTGAAATGGTCAGGGGCGGCCATGACGGAGGAGGGGATGGAGAAAAAATACGGGGACGATTTTTCCGCCTATGTGCAGCGCACCTCCGCCTTTGTGCCGATGCCGCCACGACGGTGAAGCGGGAATGACCGGGCGCGCAAGATGACAGGGACGAACAGAAGGGGCATGGACTGCAAATGAAAACCTGGGTTGCACGTATTGCATTTGTCATTGTTACCGTGCTCGCCATTGCGACGCTGGTCAGCATGGTGGCCGCCGATGCCTGGTGGATACGGGTGTTCGATTTTCCGCGGCTGCAATTTGCCATCCTGCTGGGCATCGCCATCGTGCTGCTGCTGGTGAGCCGGCCCCGCCGCCTGGTGATCTGGCTGCCCGTGGCGCTGCTGGCGCTGGGAATCCAGCTGTTCCAGATCCTGCCCTATTTCTCCCTCGCGCCGCAGCAGGCGGTGGGGGCCGCGACATGCGCCCCGGCTGACAGGCTGCACCTTGTCTCGCTGAACGTGTTGCAGACCAATCGCGATTACGCCTCCACCATCGAATATGTGCAGGGGGAAAGCCCGGACATCTTCCTGGCGATGGAAAACGATGCGGAATGGACAAATGCGCTTTCCGGCGCGCTGGATGCGCAATATCCCTATTCGGTGAAGATCCCGCAGCCCAACACCTATGGCATGGCCCTGTGGTCACGCCTGCCCTTTGCCGAGACGGAGCGTAACGAACTGGCGGGCGGTGGCACCCCGTCGATCAAGGCGCGCGTGCAGCGGGCCGATGGCGATATGTTCACCCTGTTTGCCGTGCACCCGCGCCCGCCGCGCCCGGGGCAGGATAGCGGGCAGCGCGATGCGGAGCTGATCCTGCTGGCAGACCTGGTGCGCGAATCCGGCAAGCCGACCATGGTGGTGGGCGATTTCAACGATGTCGGCTGGTCCAGCGTGACAGAGACATTCCAGCGGATCGGGCAGTTGATCGATGCGCGGCAGGGCCGCGGCTTCAACGCCACTTTCGATGCGCGCAATCCGCTGATGCGCTGGCCGCTGGATCACGTGTTTCACACTGACGATTTCGGCGTTCTGGCGTTCTCCGCCGGGCCCGATGTCGGGTCAGACCATTTCCCCCTGGAGGTGGAGCTTTGCCTGCAATCGGCCCGCTTCGAAACGCAGCAGCAAGCGCCCGAATTGACGGAGGACGCGGTCGATAACGCGCGCGATGAGCTGGAGGAGGCATCGAAGGGCGGCGACGGCTACGATGCGGATAACCTCATCGCAGAGGTACCGGAAGACTGACGCCTTGCGTCGGCGGGAGTGCCTAGCGATGCCCTTCGTGGTTCAGCGCGTATTTCAGGCTGGCGCCTACCATCAGGCCTGAGACGCCCATGATCACCGCCGCCCACACCCAGTGCGGCAGTAACAGCTCCGCCTCGATCGCGCCGGTGTCGGATAGCATTGGCTGCCCGCCCACCATGGCGGTTTCGGAGAACAAATAGTCCATGTCCTGAAACATGGAGAGCGCGGCCAGCACGCCCAGGAATTGCAAGGTGAATAGCTGCACGCCGCGCCCCGCGCGCCAGGCGATCAGGCCCAGGCCTGCACCAAGCGCGGGCAGCACCAGCCATCCCACACCGCTGCGCACCCAGATCACAGTGGAAAGCACCAGCGCGCCCGCCAATGCGTAGAGCGCTGGCTGCCAATATTTGCGTGCGCTGCTGGCAAGAATCAGCAACGCGCCCATCACGCTTGGCCCCAGCGGCCCGCCCATGGCGATCACCGCGCGGTCCAGCCCGCCGCTATCCAGCGCCGTGCGGGAGGAGGCATAGCCGGAGCCATTGGCGTAGATCACCAGTTCATCGAAAGCATTGCCCGTCAGCAGGGCGGCAAGGCCGTGCCCCATCTCGTGAAACCACGTGGTGAGAATGACGAAGGGCCATATCAGTAAGTTGCCGAATGGCAGCGCTGGCAGAAACAGCACCAGCACGGCTGCCAGGATCAGGCGGCCGACCTGCTCCTCCTGGCTGCCGGGACGCGCGCCGCGCATCAGGCGTGTTCCTTCGCAGCCTCGGGCCCCGTGCCGCCAGTCGCACTACCCGCCGGCAATGCGCCATCGCTGCGCGATTGGTAGAGGATGGACCAGCCTGCAAGGAAAAGCCCTGCCGCCATCGGCCCGATCACGATGCCCGCAAGCCCCGTGGTAGCAATGCCGCCCAGTGTGGAGATCAGGATGATCCAGTCCGGTATGCCAGTATCGCGGCCCACCAGTATCGGGCGCAGCACGTTGTCTGCCATGCCGATGATGGCGACACCCGGTATCAGCACCACCACGCCCTGCCAGATGTCACCGATCGCCAGCAGGTAGATCGCCACGGGTGCCCACACGATGGCAGGGCCGATGGCAGGCAGCAGCGAGAAGAAAGCCGTCAGCAGGCCCAGCAACACCACCGATGGCATCCCGGCGATCCAGTAGGTGATCGAACCAAGCGCGCCCTGTGTCAGCCCCACGACGATGGAGCCCTTCACCGTGGCGCGCACAATGGAAAGGAAGCGGTTCGCCAGTTGCTGCGCGATATCGCTGCCCAGCGGCAGGTGGTTGATGATCTGCGTGCCGATGCGCTTTCCGTCGCGCAGCAGGAAATACGCGACGTACAGGCCAACGCCGAAGGCCAGCACGAAGCCAATGGCGCTCCCGGTGATGGAAACCGCCTGCCGCGCAATGAGACCCGAGCTTTCCAGAGCCAGTTCCTGCGCCCTTTGCTGGATAAGCTCTGGCGACCCGAGGCCGGAGTTTTCGAGATTTTCCCGTAGAACGGCGGGCAAGGCGGAAAAGATCGTCTCGAACCAGGCGGCAAGATCAATCCGCCCTTCCTGGAAGGCGACCACCACGGACGTGGCCTGTTCCACCACCACGCCGCCGATCAGGAAGGCAGGGATGATCACGGCAATTGTAATCACCAGCAGCGTGGCGATAGCCGCGCGGTTATCGCCTTTCAGCTTGGTGCGAAACCACCTGAACATCGGCTGGAACATGATCGCGGCCAGCGCCGCCCAGAGAATGGGCAGCAGGAAGGGCCAGATGATGAACGCGAAACCCAGCGTGATCAGGGCGAGGAACAGCAGATAGCCGCCACCTTCCAGCCGCTTGTGTTCCATTATCGTGTTCACGCAAGGCCCTCCCGGCTCGTGTCAGGTGGTGTCGGCCCCCTTCGGATATCAAGCGTCAGATATCGAGATTGGCGACGTTCAGCGCGTTATCCTGGATGAACTCGCGGCGCGGTTCCACCACGTCGCCCATCAGGCGGGTGAAGATCTCGTCCGTCACGTCGGCATCTTCCACCTTCACCTGCAGCAGCTCGCGATTGTCGGGATCCAGCGTGGTTTCCCAAAGCTGCTCCGCGTTCATCTCGCCCAGCCCCTTGTAACGGCTGACGGACAGCCCCTTGCGGCCGGCGGCCAGCACAGCTTCCAGCAACTGGGTGGGCCGGGTAATCGCGGTGCCGGGATCGAAGGCCGGTGCATCGGCATCGGTCTCGTCGGCGTTATCGTCCACCGGCTGCGCTTCCTGGCTGCCGGCCTTCACCAGCCGTGTCGGCCGGTTGAAAGTCTCGGCTTGCGCCACGCCCAGCGTGTTGAGCTTGCGTGCCTCCGCGCTTTCCAGGAATTTCTCCTCGATCAGGTGCACGTCGGTCACGCCGCGCCATACGCGATCGAACCTGACATCGCCCGTTTCGGTCGTGCGGGCGGACCATTCGGCTTCGGGATCGCTCAGCTGGATCTGCCCTGCGGCGTGGGTGAGGCGATTGTCGCGCTCGGCAGAGGCAAGGCTTGGCTCCAGGGCGCCGGCCATGGCCATTGCCTCGATCACGGCGGAATCGTATTTGCGCGGGGCGAACGCCAGCAGGTTCTTCAACTGCAGCGCCTTTTCCACCAGGTCGGTCAGATCCGCGCCGGAACGCGCGCCTTCCTGCGTCTCCAGCACGCGGTCCTGCAGGCCGTTCTGCACCAGGTAGCGATCCAGCGCGCCCTGGTCCTTCAGGTAGACCTCGCTCTTGCCCTTGGCGACTTTATAGAGCGGCGGCTGGGCGATGAAGAGGTGCCCGGCCTTGATGATCTCGGGCATCTGGCGATGGAAGAAGGTGAGCAGCAGCGTGCGGATGTGCGCACCGTCGACGTCGGCGTCGGTCATGATCACGATCTTGTGATAGCGCAGCTTCTCCAGGTTGAACTCGTCGCGAAGGCCGGTGCCCATCGCCTGGATCAGCGTACCGACTTCCTTCGAGGAGATGATCCGGTCGAACCGCGCACGCTCCACGTTCAGGATCTTGCCCTTCAGCGGCAGGATCGCCTGGTACTTGGAATCGCGCCCGCTCTTGGCGGAGCCACCGGCGGAATCACCCTCGACCAGGAAGATTTCGGACTTGGCGGGATCGCGCTCGCGGCAATCGGACAGCTTGCCGGGCAGGCTGGCGACGCTCATCGCGCCCTTGCGGCTCATCTCGCGCGCCTTGCGAGCCGCCTCGCGTGCGGCGGCGGCATCGATGATCTTCTGAACGATGGACTTCGCGTCGGCCGGGTTTTCCTCCAGCCACTCGGTCATCTTCTCGCCCATCAGGCTTTCCAGCGGCTGGCGCACTTCGGAAGAGACGAGCTTGTCCTTCGTCTGGCTGCCGAACTTGGGATCGGGCAGCTTTACCGAGACAATTGCGGTCAGGCCCTCGCGCATGTCCTCTCCCGAAAGGGTGACCTTGGCGTTTTTCAGCAGGCCCGCGGAATTGGCGTAATTGTTCAGCGTGCGGGTCAGCGCGCTGCGGAATGCGGCCAGGTGGGTGCCGCCGTCGCGCTGCGGGATGTTGTTGGTGAAGCACAGCACGTTTTCGTAATAGCTGTCGTTCCATTCCAGTGCGACGTCGATGCCGATGCCGTCCTTCTCCGCACTGACGGAGATGGGCTCTGGCACCAGCGGCGCCTTGTTGCGATCGAGATATTTCACGAAAGCCGCGATGCCGCCTTCGTAATAGAGGTCATGCTCCAGCGGTTCTTCGTGGCGCTTGTCGCGCAGCAGGATGCGCACACCGGAATTGAGAAACGCCAGCTCGCGATAGCGGTGCTCCAGCTTGTCGAAATCGAATTCGATGACGTTCTTGAACGTTTCCTCGCTGGCCTTGAAGGTGACGCGGGTGCCCTTTTTCAGGCCGTTGTCGTCGCCGTTGCTTTCCACCGGCGGAGCCTTGTCCACCACGCGCAGGGATTCCACCGCATTGCCGTCCTCGAACCGCATCCAGTGTTCTTCGCCATCGCGCCAGACGCGCAGTTCCAGCCATTCGGAAAGCGCGTTCACCACCGAAACGCCCACGCCGTGCAGGCCGCCCGAGACCTTGTAGGCGTTGTCGTCGCTGGTGTTCTCGAACTTGCCGCCCGCGTGCAGCTGCGTCATGATGACCTCTGCCGCAGAAACGCCCTCTTCCTTGTGGATGTCCACCGGAATGCCGCGGCCGTTGTCTTCCACGGACACGCTGCCATCGGGGTTCAGCTCGATCAGGACGAGATCGCAGTGCCCTGCCAGAGCCTCGTCGATGGCGTTGTCCGACACTTCGAAAACCATGTGGTGCAGGCCCGATCCATCGTCGGTATCGCCGATGTACATGCCGGGGCGTTTGCGCACGGCGTCCAGTCCCTTGAGGACCTTGATGCTGTCGGAACTGTATTCGCCGTTCTGGCGGACTTTTTCGGGAGCTTGTTCAGGCGTATTTTCCATGCCAACCATATAGGCATTGCAGGCCCCATGCGGAAGGCTGGCCGCGTCCCGGCACCTGCTTTTCCACGCCTTACCGCCCCTTTGGCCGTGAAGGGGCCGATTTGCACCGAAACGGGACGCCGCGATCCGCAGCATGGCGGCGGTCCAGGCGTTTTGCTTTGCAGCATCCACGTATCACGCGAATCGCACGACGGGGGAAATTGTCATGAAGATCAAACTGGCGCTGGGCGCTGCAGTCATCGCGATGGGCCTGTCCACGCCTGCGCAGGCCGACATCCTGAATTACGATGTCACCAACGCCACCGGCGGCGATTGCGCGCATGGCCTGTGGACCAACACGCTCAATAGCGGCTGCTCGCGCTATTACTCGTTCCAGGACGGTTCGCTGTTCTCCGTGGATACCGACACGGGCACCGGCACCTTCACCGGCACCGCGATCAACCGGGCGGGCACCGTCGCCACGCTCGATCTCTCGCTCAGCGGCCTGATCGACACGATGGATGGCACGGGTTTCGACTATAAGTCCGGCGGCGGACCCTACGATCCGGCGAACCAGGATTACTTCAGCTCTGCCAGCGGCACGATCAATGTGGGCGGCATCACCTATACGCTGAACCCCGTCGATCCCTTCGCCGGCAACACGTCCTTCCAGTTTGGTGACGGCGCGAACGACAAGACCGGCGACTTCGGCGGCTCTGCATGGCTCAACGTGCTCAACCCACTGGGCGCGCTGCTGCCGCATTTCGACATCAATTTCGATCTCAAGCCCTCGCCGACGCAGGTGCCCGCTCCGGCCGGTGCGCTGCTCCTGGGGTTTGGCCTGGTGGGTGTATGGGGTGCGCGCCGCCGCAAGGCAAAGGTCGCTGCTGCCTGATCGTCCCCCATTGCGCGGCGCGATGGACTTCGAATCCGACCTTCCGAGCGAGGCCCGGGCGCAAGCGCTTAGGCCTCGCTTAAGGCATTTGCGCTAGGCTGCGCTGCATGAGAAAAAGTGCGAAATTCGTCATTCCCGCCGTCGCGCTGACGCTGGCCCTTGCCGGATGCGGCCTTGCAGGCGGCGATCCGATGGAGGATGCGCAGGCCGCCTACGAAGCCGGCGATTATCGTGCCGCGCGCATCGCGCTGGCAGAGGCGCTTGACGATCCTGAAAGCTCGGCAGACGCCTTGCCGCTCTATGCCCGTACCCTGCTGGCGCTGGAAGATGGCGAGGGAGCGGAGCGCGTCATCGGGCAGCTACGCGGCCATGGACACGCGCCCGCCGATCTCGATGCGATGGCGGCCCACGCGGCCTTCCTGCGCTCCGACCATGAAGAGGCGCTGTCACGCGCGGAACTGCCCGGCGCGCAGACGCCGCTGGGCGCATGGGTTGCCATTCGCGCCCTTACCGCGCTGAATCGCGCAGACGAGGCGCTCGCGCGTGCGGATGGCGCGGTGGAAGCCTATCCCGATGATGCCCGCCTGCTGGCAACGCGCGGCGCGATGGCACTGGCGCAGCGACAGGTGGCGCAGGCAAAGGGCTGGTCACAGCGCGCGCTGGAGGCCGGGGAGAACCAGCTGGACGCGTTGATGCTGGCAGGCCAGTTGCGCCTGCTGCGCGCGGACTACGAAGGTGCGCGTAGTTTCTACGCCCGCGCGCACGACCATTATCCGGCAGACCTTGGCCCGCTGTTCGCTCTGGCCGCCACGCAGGCCGATCTGGGCGACAACGCGGCGGCAAAGGCGAACCTCGCCGCGCTGGATGCAGCGGCGCCGGGCCATCCCATGGGTCTGCTGCTGAGCGCGCGGCTGGCATTCAACGAGGGGGATCTGGACGCAGCGCAGGCTATCGTCCAGCGCGCGGAAAGCGATATTGGCAAGATACCGGCAGGGCGCCTCCTGATGGGAGAAATCGCCTATCTGCGCGGCTTCCCCTCCCAGGCGATCACCCATCTGCAACAATTCCTGCGGATGCAGCCGGGCCATTTCCACGCCAGCACGGTGCTGGCGCAGGCGCTGGCGGGGGAGGGTGAAACGCGCCGCGCCTTTGATCTTGTCGCCCCGCTGGCCGACAGCGCCACTGCAACCCCGCAGATGCTGGCGCTGGCTTCCCGCCTTGCCGGCGAACTGGAGGAGGATGACCGCTTTGCAGCAAGGCTGGCGCAGAGTCTGCCCGAAGGATTCGCGCGCCGGGCAAGTGAGGCGCAGGACGCGCTGCTGGCAGGCAACGCGGATCAGGCGGAAAGGCTTTATACTGCCCTGCTGGAGAAAGGCGGCAGCAGCGATGCGGTGATCCTGAACAACGCCGCCCATTCCGCGCTTGGTTCAGGCGACAGGGAAGCGGCGCTTCGCCGCGCGCGTGCAGCCCATGCGCTGGCGCCGCGCGATCCGCGCGTGGCCGATACGCTGGGCTGGGTGCTGCTGGAAAACGGCAAGGCAGCGGAAGGATTGCGGCATCTGGAAACTGCGGTTGCCGCGCAGCCGGGCAATCTGCAGATCCGCTGGCATTACGCCAATGCCCTGATCGCCAATGGTCGGACGGCAGAGGCGCGCCCCATAATCCGGGACATGCGCGAATTTGCGAGCGCGGACCGGCGCGCGGCGATCGACGCGCTGCTGGCGCGACTTTAGGCCGTCAAACCCCGGTCGCTGATGCCGGCTCGCGCAGGATACAAAAATGGCCGCTCTTCGGGGGGTGAAGAGCGGCCATATGTCGGCCCGGAAGCGGGGTAGGGGGGAGAGAGGCTTACCGGACCGGAGGGGTTTCAATCGCTTAGAGGATGCCCATCAGCAGCGTGGTGCTGACAGAAACCGCTGCGAGCGATGCAAGAATGTTCGATGCGAAATGCCGCATGGTTTGTTTTCCTTTGTTTTGTGCAGATTCGCCGGGAAGCCCGTCGTCGAGGGCGCAGATGGGCTGAGCATGATTGTTTTGCAAATGCGAAATAATCGACAAGTGTTGCGTGTTTTGCAACCCAAGCCGATTATCTCTTTTCTCGTTCGCTGATGGGGGAATTAGCGGGCGGCAAATTGCTCCGGCGCACGCTGTGCGGAGGCCAGTTCGGCACGCACCTGCTGGGCGCACTCGCGGTAGGCCATCAATCTGGACACATCGCTTATGGTAGGGCGGACGCACGCGGTATTCACGGCGCGCTCCACCCGCGCTTCCTGCGTCACGGGAACGGCGGCACGCTTTTCACTGGCGCGCGGCGCCTCGCCTATCACCATCACGAAGGCCGACTGGGCGTAGGCAGGCATGGCGGTCATCAGGGCAAGGGCGAAGGCGGAAAAGGCAATAGTTTTCATCGGACTTGAACTCCATTCACTGGGTGGTGGACTTTGTTCAGATCATCCTCGACTTCCGCATCCTGTGTGCAGTTGCAGCATAAATTGTGCAAGTGCGAAATAATCCACTGCTTTTGCGTATTTCGCAATTATGGATACTTCGCATACACGAAGATACGGGCGTGCTGGACTTGCGGGCCCGCTTTGGGCAATGCGCTGCCATGCAGCCAGACCATCTTCCCGATTCCATCCTCATCGTCGATTTCGGCAGCCAGGTTACGCAGCTGATCGCGCGCCGCGTGCGCGAGGCTGGCGTCTATTCCGAGATCGCCCCGTTCAGCCAGGCAGAAGAGGCTTTTGAACGGATGCGGCCCAAGGGCATCATCCTTTCCGGTTCCCCCGCCAGCGTGCCTGACGAGGGCAGCCCGCGCGCGCCGCAGTTCCTGTTCGATAGCGGCCTGCCGATCCTGGGCATCTGCTACGGCCAGCAGGTGATGACGCACCAGCTGGGCGGAGAGGTTCGTCCCGGTCACGAGACGGGTGAGGGCGGCGAGTTTGGCCGCGCCTTCCTGACGGTGACCGAGGATTGCGCCCTGTTCGACGGACTGTGGAAAAAGGGTGAACGCCACCAGGTGTGGATGAGCCATGGCGACAAGGTAACGCAGTTTGCCGACGGGTTCGAAATCGTCGCCACCAGCGATGGCGCCCCGTTTGCGGTGATCGCGGACGAAGGCCGCAAGTTCTACGGCACGCAGTTCCATCCCGAGGTCGTCCATACCCCCGATGGCGGCAAGCTGCTGTCGAACTTCGCACGCCACGTGTGCGGGCTTTCGGGCGACTGGACCATGGCCGAATTCCGCGCCACCAAGATCGCCGAAATCCGCGAGCAGGTGGGCGATGGCAAGGTCATCTGCGGCCTGTCGGGCGGCGTGGATTCCGCCGTTGCCGCCGTGCTGATTCACGAGGCCATCGGCGACCAGCTGACCTGCGTTTTCGTTGACCATGGCCTGATGCGCATGGGCGAAGCTGAGCAGGTCGTCAGCCTGTTCAAGGGGCATTACAACATCCCGCTGGTGCATGTGGACGCCGAAGAGATGTTCATGTCCGGCCTGGCGGGCGAGACCGACCCCGAGAAGAAGCGCAAGTTCATCGGCAAGACCTTCATCGACGTGTTCGAGGAAGAGGCGAGGCGGATCGGCGGCGCGGATTTCCTGGCGCAGGGCACGCTCTATCCCGACGTGATCGAAAGCGTCAGTTTCACAGGCGGCCCTTCGGTAACGATCAAGAGCCACCACAACGTCGGCGGCCTGCCCGAACGCATGAACATGCAGCTGGTGGAGCCCTTGCGCGAACTGTTCAAGGACGAGGTGCGCGATCTGGGCCGCGAACTGGGCCTGCCCGATGCCTTCGTCGGGCGGCACCCGTTCCCCGGCCCCGGCCTCGCCATCCGCATTCCCGGTGAAGTGACCAAGGAACGCTGCGACATCCTGCGCAAGGCCGATGCGATCTACCTCGAGGAAATCCGCAATGCCGGCCTCTATGATGCGATCTGGCAGGCCTTTGCCGTGCTGCTGCCGGTGAAGACCGTGGGCGTGATGGGCGATTCGCGCACCTACGACAGCGTGTGCGGCCTGCGCGCCGTTACCAGCACCGATGGCATGACAGCGGATGTCTACCCCTTCGACGCCAGCTTCCTCACCCAGTGCGCTACGCGCATCGTGAACGAGGTGCAGGGCATCAACCGCGTGGTGTACGATTACACCTCAAAGCCACCCGGCACGATCGAGTGGGAATAAATCGCCGAGGCTGGTAAGGCAGTAAAAAGCCTGCCGGCCCGGCAGTTTACACAGAGCCCAAAGAAAATCTGAGGCACGCTGCAGATCTTCTGCTGGGCGGCGCGGAACGGTGAGGCCCACCTGTCCATTTGAAGATGCAAACGCATCGATACATTTCAAAGGACAACCTATGGCCCGCGACCACCAGAAAACACACAACGCCGCCCTGTTCACCCCCGTTACGGCCGGTGACGTCACCGTGCCCAATCGCGTTTGGATGGCCCCGCTCACCCGCAGCCGCTCCACCGCCGGCGATAACGAGCAGACCCCGCTCCACGCGCTCTATTATTCGCAGCGCGCTGGCGCAGGGCTGATCGTTTCCGAGGCCACGCAGATCAGCCAGCAGGGGCAGGGCTACGCCTGGACGCCGGGCATCTTCACAGACGGGCAGGTGGAAAGCTGGAAGCTGGTGACCGATGCCGTGCACAATGCAGGTGGGCGGATCTTCTGCCAGTTGTGGCACGTGGGCGCGGTCAGCCACCCGGTGTTCCAGCCCGACGGACGCGCGCCCGTTTCCTCCAGCGCTTGGACGCCCGAGGGCGAGGCCTTCGTTGGCGACCGCCATCCCGATGGCCCCACCGTACCGCATGAAGAGGCCCGCGCGCTGACGCGTGAAGAGATCGACGAAGTGATCGAAGATTACCGTCACGCAGCAAGGCAGGCCGCCAGGGCCGGTTTCGATGGCGTGGAGCTGCACGCCGCCAATGGCTATCTGATCGACCAGTTCATGCGATCGGGCGTCAACAATCGTGACGACGAGTTTGGCGGCAGCCTGGAAAACCGGTTGCGTCTGTTGGGGATGGCCATTGATGCCGTGACAGATGAGCTGCCCGCCGGGCGCGTGGGCGTGCGGCTAACCCCGCTTGGCGGGGCCGGCGGCAGCACGGACGAAAAGCCGGAGGAAACCTATCCCGCAGCGGCGAAGCTGCTTTCGGGCAGGGGTCTTGCCTATCTCCACGTGGTGCGCGCCACCGATCACGGCGGGGCGGATGACAACCAGTCGCGCGGCGATGCCATCCTGAAGGACATGCGCGAGAATTTCGACGGTACCTTCGTCGCCAACGGCAATCTATCCCCGGAAGAGGCGGCGCGCTGGATCGCGGAAGACCGCGCGGATGCCGTGGCTTTTGGCCGCAACTTCATCGCCAATCCCGATCTGCCCGCGCGGATCGCGCAGGGCGGCCCGTATAACGAGCCGGACGATTCCACGTTCTACGGCGGCGACGCGCATGGCTATGTCGACTATTCCTCTCTCGAGACGGTCGACGATCCCCTGCCTGCTGGCTGAGCGGATACAGCGGGGCCGGGAGCAGTCGCTTTCTCCCGGCCCCGATCCGTACGCGGGTGAACCTCCGGCGGGGAACAGGCGCACGAAGCTGCCGTTTATGCGGAAAGAGCCGTGTTGCCCAAGAAGGATGATCCCATGAATTTTCGCGCTGTCGCCATCGTTGCCTCGCTTGTCGCCTTGACCGGCTGCGAAACCGTGGAGGAGGCGTATTACGAGCGGATTTCCACCACCTATACGGCTGAACTGCGCGGTTCCAACCAAGTGCAGCAAGGCGATCCGACCGGATCGGGTACAGCGGAAATCAGCTTCTCTGACGAATTGACCCGCGTGTGCTGGGACTTGAACGATCTTACCGGGCTCGGCCCCATCACCGGCGCGCATATCCATCGCGGAGCTGCCGGTGTGGACGGGCCCGTCGTCCTGCCGCTGAAGCAGGCGACAGAGGGCGGCTGGCGCGGCTGCAGCGGTGACACCGACTGGGTGCAGGCCGCCTTCACCGAAGGGCTGCAGAACTACTACGTCAATGTCCACACCGCCGAATATCCCGGCGGTGCCATTCGCGGCCAGCTGCGACAGTAGGCCGCCTGCTGGAACGCGGGCGTCGGCGCGGCTAGGCAGGCGGTGATGCAGCTACCCCTTGGCCCCGATCCGCGCACGCAGACGCTTGCCCGCATCCATGCCGCGCTGATCCGCGCGTTCGGCCGGATAGAGCGGCAGGATGAAAGGCGCCGCGATCCGGCATGGACGCTGGTGCAGGGCGTGATCGGCGCGCAGACCAAAACGCCTGTCTCCAACGCCTCTACCGATGCGCTGCTGGCGCGTTTCGGAACTTGGGAAGATGTGGCCCGCGTCGATATCGCCGAACTGCAGCGCTTGCTGGGCAACCAGACCTTCCCCGCCGTGGCGGCGGAGCGGCTGAAGGCGTGCCTGCTTGCCATCATGGAGGAGCGCGGCGCGGTGGATATGCGCCACCTTTCCAACCTGCCCGATGAAGAGGCGATGGCTTGGCTGGAGGAGTTGCCAGGCGTGGGGCGCAAGATCGCGGCGGGGGTGATGAACACCTCGCTTTTCGCACGGCGGCAAGTGGTGATCGACGGGCATCATCGCCGCGTGATGCAGCGCACCGGGCTGGTGCCCCCACGGGCAGACACCGCGCGCACCTATACGACGCTGATGCCGCTGCTGCCCGAAGAATGGAGCGCCGCCGATATCGACGAGCATCACCTGCTGGTGAAACGGTTGGGGCAGGTGCACTGCCGACCCGCGCGCCCGCATTGCAGCGTGTGCCCGATCCATCCCGATTGCGAGACCGGAACCGCAATAGAATCCGTGCGCTGATGATCCATGCTTGATGCGCGCCAGACAGAGGAAGTCTATCGCAGACTGTCGCGCGCGATGCCGGGCCGCACGAGACATGCCAAGGGGCCGAAGGGGCAGCCCGATGCCTTCCGTTCCTGCATATCGTGCATGCTTTCCGCCCAGTCGCTGGATCGCAACACGGCGGCGGCAACGAAGGCGCTGTTCGCGCTGGCAGTAACGCCCGAAGACATGCTGGCCCTGCCTGACGAGCGGATCGCCGCTGCGATAAGGCCCTGCGGCCTCTACAATATGAAGACGCGCAATATCCGCAAGTTCTGCGAGGCCTTGCTGGCAGAGCACGCAGGGGTTGTGCCCGATACGCGCGAAGGATTGCTGTCATTACCCGGCATTGGCCGCAAATGCGCCGATATCGTGATGAGCTTCACCTTCGGGAAGGACGTGATCGCGGTGGATACGCACGTCCACCGCGTGTGTAACCGCATCGGACTGACGGATGCAAAAACGGCGGACAAGACAGCGCAGCAACTGGAAAGCCGCTCTCCCGACTGGGCTATGCGTGACGGGCACTTCTGGCTAATCCAGTTCGGGAAACGCGTTTGCAAGGCGCGCTCGCCCCTTTGCGGCGAATGCCCTGTAAACGACCTGTGCGAATATTACGCCGCGACCGGCGGGGAGAATGCATGAGCTGGGATAATTATTTTGCCGAGGATGCCGGCGCCAACGAAGCGGAAACGCGGGGCAAGCCGCGCACGCTGACCGTGGGCTGGACCGTGAAATGGGATGCGAAGGGCAGCGCGATCTGGGCTCCGCCGCAGCCCTTCAGCCGGTCTGACCCCAAGGCAGGCAGCGCGAAGTCCATCCAGGCGTGCCCGGCCGCGATCGATTTCGACAGGCGGCATTTCGTCATCCCGTGCCCGGTGGACCTGGAACTGGCCTTTGCCCGCAATGCGCAGGGGCAATTGCAGCTGGTGGACAACAATGGCGAGCAATCTGGCATGCGTCCGCAGGGTCGGGCCAACCTCTTCATCGTCCAGCCGAGCAGTGAATGGCGCCACCCGGACAGGCCCATCATCCAGTTCACCGCGCCATACGTCTTCGTGGCGGACGAGCCGTGCTGGGTGGTGCAGACCGCGCCGCACCTGCACTGGTTCCCGACCCCGCGCCCCGGCGTGCAGATGGGCGGACGGTATCCCGTGCACATCTGGCCGCGACCGTTGGCCTGGGCATTCGAGTGGTATGACATTACCAAACCGCTGAAGCTCTCGCGTGGAGAGCCGTGGTTCTACGTGCATTTCGAAACCGAGAATCCGGGTGCGCGCGTGCGGCTGGTGGAGCAGGAAATGACCGAGGAGCTGGAAGGCTATCTCGATTCGATCATCGACGTGTCGAATTACGTCAATCGCACCTACGGCCTGTTTGCAGATGCCCAGCGCACGCGCCCGGCAAAGCTAGTGAAGCCGAAATAGGGCCTACCAGGTGAAGCCCGCTTCCACGGCGCGCTTTTCGGCAGGTGTCGATCCGCGGCCCAGCACGTCATTGCGATGCGGATAGCGGCCAAAGCGTGCGATCATGCGATAGTGCGACCTGGCGAAGGAGAAGTTTGCCCCGCCATTGATGCGCGCGAAGATGCGCAGTGACAGCAGGTGATCGGCAATGTCCTCGCTGTGCATCAGCGGCATGGCCATGAACACGCGCTGCTGCCGGTGCAGGGGTTGCAGATAGCGGCGTCGCAGCGCCCCGTGCGTGATGGCACGCGCCAGCGGATCGGTGGCAAAGGCGCGCGGTGTATCGCGAAACACGTTGCGCGGCACCTGATCGAACAGCAGCACGGCGGCCAATGCCGTCTGTGGATCGGAAAGGAAGCTTTCTGCCGGACAGGATAAAAGCGCCTCCAGCGTGGGCCGGAAGCGCTTTTCCATTTTTGCGTCCAGTTCGCTGCTCCCGCCCCACCAGTCTTGCGGAGAGAGGGAGTGGAACCAGAAATGCAGCAGATCGGCGGCCCAGTACCTGTGTGCCTGGGCCATTGCCGGATCAGCCCTCGGCTTCGTCCAGCGTGTAGGGCACGAAGTCGTCGAGGAACAATACACCGCTGAACATGCCCGAGGATCGATCGATCGTGCGGGTCACATCCGTCGTGCAAAGGCGAGAGCTGTAACGCTGGATTACCGGCACGTCCCACCGATCAAGGCTGCGCGGATTGGTGGTGCGCGCCACCCAGATCGTGTCGCCCCGCTCATACACCAAGCCCACGTTCTCCTCCACCCGAAGGCGGTTGGAACTGAAGGTGCTGATGCAGCTTTGCGGCTCACCCGCAGTGCGGCCTTCGACGAGTTCGGCAAAGGCCTGCTGTGCGCGTTCTTCGCGATCCTGCGCCGATGCGGGCGCGGTAAGTGCCATGGCGGCGATGGCTGCGGAAATTGCAAAGGTTTTCGTCATTTTTGCGTCTCCTGTTGCCCAGACACTACGCCATGCACGATGAACCGGCACTGACCGTGCGCGCTTAGGGCCTAGACGCCCGTGCCATCGGGCGCTGCATCCATCACCGCGTCGGGCTTGGCTGCATCTGGCACATTGCCATCGTCGGCCGGGCCATTGGCAAGAATGAAGCGCCGGTCGCAATAACCGCAATCGACATAGCCCTTCTCGTCGATCTGCATCCAGACGCGCGGATGTCCGAGGCTGGCGGGCAGATAGTTCTCGCCGCCGCGAATGTCGCCGGCGCCATCGCACCATACGCGCGGGCCATCGACAATGGTGGTTTCAGGTACGTGATCCATGAGAAGCGCTCCTATCGCTTTACGCGCAGGCAGAAAAGCCCCTAAGGGCATCGCGCATGAGTGAAGCAGCAATCGAGATCCGCGACCTTGTGAAGGAATACGCAGGTTCGGGCGACGAACCGCCGAAAATGGCGCTGAAAGGCGTCAGCTTCGATGTGCCCGAAGGCAGCGTGTTCGGGCTGCTCGGCCCCAATGGCGCGGGCAAGTCCACGCTCATCAACATCATGGCGGGCCTGGTGAACAAGACCGGCGGCCAGGTGAAGATCTGGGGTCACGATATCGACAGCGATCACCGCAACGCGAAGCTGAATATCGGCATCGTGCCGCAGGAAATCGTTTTCGACCCGTTCTTCACCCCGTTCGAGGTGCTGGAAAACCAGGGCGGCTTCTATGGTATTTCCAAGGCGCTGCGCCGGTCGGAAGAATTGCTGAAGGCGGTGCGGCTGGAAGACAAGCGCAACGCCTATGCCCGCACCCTGTCGGGCGGGATGAAGCGGCGGCTGCTGATTGCCAAGGCCATGGTGCATTCCCCGCCCATCCTGGTGCTGGACGAGCCGACCGCCGGTGTGGACGTGGAACTGCGCAAGCAGCTGTGGGAACTGGTGAACGAACTGAATGCCGAGGGCGTGACCGTGGTGCTGACCACGCACTATCTGGAAGAGGCGGAAGAGCTGTGCGAGCAGATCGCCATCATCAACCATGGCGAACTGATCGCCAACAAGCCCACGCGCGAACTGGTGGGCATGATGGGCGAGAAGATCGTTGCGGTTACGGTGGACGATGATTTCACCGATCTGCCTGCCGATCCGCGCTTCCGCAAATGCGAGAGAGCGGGCGAGCGGGTGATCGAGATCACCTTCGACAAGTCCGAGATGACGGCAGGGCAGGTGCTGGCCAAGGTGCAGCAGCAGGGCTTCGTGATCGACGATGTCTCCACCCGGGAGGCCGATCTGGAAGACGTGTTCGTGCAGCTGACATCGCAGGATGACGCGCTGGCCTGATCCTGGGGGCCTGATCCTGGGGGCCTGATCCTGGGGGCCTGATCCTGGGGGGCCTGATCGCGGGGCCAACTCGTGTGGGCAGCGCCTTTTCTCAGTCCTGCCTCTGGGTATCCAATCGCCACTTGCCCTTGCCGACCCGCTTGATCGGTTCGTGGCAATGGGCGCAGCGACTGACGAAGGTTTCGCCGTTCCAGTCGGCACGCCGGCGGGGCGGGGAATGGCGATTGAAAGCGCACAGGATTTTCCCGAGCATAACAAATCCTCCGGTTTGCCAGCCCCTCCCGTAAAACGGCCGAACAAGGCCGTTTGCTGCGTTGCAACATTATAGAGGCGGTGCGCACTGGCAAGAGCGTTGCGATAAAGCGTGTGGTCGCTTGCATCGTCCGGCAGTGCGTCCTGCCATGCTCTCCCCCCGCCATTTGCAGCCTTGCGAGCGGCGGGCACTGCGGGCAAGGGTTTGCGCGATGAACGATAATTCGACCCAATTCGATGTGCTGGTCATCGGCTCCGGCGCGGCGGGGCTGACGGCGGCGCTTACGCTGGCGACGAAGCTGCGCGTGCTGGTGCTGGCCAAGGGCAAGCTGACGAGCGGCTCCACCGCGTGGGCGCAGGGCGGGATCGCCGCCGTGCTGGATGCGGGCGACACTTTCGACGATCATGTCCGCGATACGATGGTGGCGGGCGCGGGGCTTAACGATCGCGAGACCGTGGAATTCGTCATCGAGCGCGCCCCTGCCGCGATAGACCGGCTGTGCGAACTGGGCGTGCCGTTCAACCGCGAAAGCGGCGACCTGCATCTCACCCGCGAGGGCGGCCATTCGCACCGCCGCATCGTGCATGTGAACGATGCCACGGGCTGGGCGGTGCAGGCCGCGCTGCTGAAGGCGGCAGAGGAAAATCCCAACATCACCCTGTTGCCCGATCGCAGCTGCATCGACCTTATCACCGGTCGACACGAAACGAAGTATTCGGGCAGCGGGCGCGTGTGGGGCGCCTATGCGCTGGATACGGTGACGGGCAAGGTGGTGGCCCACACCGCCAGGGCCACGATCATGGCGGCGGGCGGCGCGGGCCGCGTCTACCAGTTCTCCACCGCGCCGCGCGGCGCAACGGGCGATGGCATCGCCATGGCCTGGCGCGCGGGCGCACGCGTCTCCAACATGGAGATGATGCAGTTCCACCCCACCTGCCTGTATAATCTGGAGGTGAAGAACTTCCTCGTGACAGAGGCCGTGCGCGGCGAGGGCGGACGGTTGTTCCATCCCGAAACCGGCCACCGCTTCATGGAAGATTACGACGCGGAGCGCATGGAACTTGCCCCGCGCGACGTGGTGGCCCGCGCGATCGACGACCAGATCAAGCGCTTCGGCCTCGATTACGTGCATCTCGACATCAGCCACCTGCCCGCCGATTTCATCACGGGCCATTTCCCTACGATCCACGAAAAGCTGCTGGGGCTGGGCATCGACATGACGACGGGTCCGATCCCCGTCGTGCCCGCGCAGCATTATACCTGCGGCGGCGTGGTGATAGACCTGAACGGCCGCACGGACCTGCCGGGCCTTTATGCCGCGGGAGAAGTGTCCGAAAGCGGGCTCCACGGGGCCAATCGACTGGCGTCCAATTCTTTGCTGGAATGCTTCGTTTTCGGAGAGGCCGCCGCGCGTGACGTGCTGGCCCATTGGGACGGGTTCGAGGAACCGCCAGCCATCCGCGAATGGGATGAAAGCCGCGTGACCGATTCCGACGAGGAAGTGGTCATCAAGCAGAACTGGACGGAAATCCGCCGGATGATGTGGAACTATGTCGGCATCGTGCGCACCACCAAGCGGCTGGAACGGGCGAAGAACCGGATCGACCTTTTGGCCAGCGAGATCGACGATTATTACGGCAATTTCCGCGTCACCACCGATCTTATCGAACTGCGCAACCTGCACCAGTGCGCCGGGCTGATCGTGCAGAGCGCGCTGAAGCGGCACGAAAGCCGCGGCCTGCATTACACGCTGGATTATCCCGAGACGGACGAGTTTGCGAAAGACACCGTGCTGGTGCCCTGAAGCCCGCCTGTCTGCTAAAGTGGCGAGATACCAAGGCAGTGGCTTGCCTTTTTTTCGCCTTTTTTGAAACCATCGCGTCCTGCGCCCGTTTCAACAACAACACGAAACGAGAAAATCAGGATGGAGACCATCATGAAGAAGTTGATTCTTATCGCAACCGCCCCCGCTCTCGCACTTGCCGCCTGCGGTGAAGATAGTGCTGTTGAAGAGCGTGGCGACATGCTGGAAGAACAGGCCGACGCCATTGAGAACGTAGGCGACGACCGCGCCGGGCAGCTTGAGGAAATGGCCGACGAAGCCGATACCGACGCCCGTGAAGACATGCTCAACGAGCGTGCCGAGGAAGTGGACGACATCGGTGACGATGCCGCCGACGCCCTCAACGAGCGCGCCGACGAAATGGAATAAGCGCAGCGCCGGTCATTTCGCTGACCGACCGTACGCAAGAAAAGGGCCCTCGCCGACAGGCGGGGGCTTTTTTGCTTGGAAGGTTGTTCGATCAGCGCGGGGGCGCTGCGTCAGTCCATCATCAACAGGATGGCGAAGGCAAGGCCCGTCGATGCCAGGAACAGCGCCCAGCTCCAGTACATCGTGCTGTCGAGGCCGATCTCGGGCACGATTACGTCGAAAGAGAAGACGTTGAGCATGCCGCCGGTCGATCCGCCGGAGCCGATGAACAGCGCAACCAGCACCGTCAGGAAGATGCCGAAAGGTATCGCCTTGAGCATCGTGATCATTGTGTGTCCCCTGATCGTTGGACAAGTTTTCGGACCCAGGCGTTCAGCCGTGGACTATGTGGCACATGCCGGCCCGATGAGCCAGTGCGCTTGCAGCTGGCCGGCCGCGTGCGACGCATAATTGCGCAAGCTGATTCGATTGATTCGCCATGCAGCACCCGAACGGCTTTTTTTCCGCAGTTTGATTTTGCCTCTTGCGCGGCGCGGGAGTCGAGGATCGACCACGCATCACGCTGTATTGCTGTTCTAATACACCGCATATTCCACTTATGTTCTTCCACCGATTCGAACTTTTACGCTGGACTCCGTATCTCGCTTGATTCCATTATAGTGTGCTTGATGCGGAAGGGAGGCACTACATGTTGTGGTTTTCAACCTCCGTTAATGAGAGGGATAAGATTGATGAATAAAAGGAAGCCGCCGGTTGAAATCGCAGGTTATGTTGAACGCTTCGTTTGGGTTGTGGATATCTATGATCGAACATTCCGTCAGAAGTGGATGTCGGTGTTCAATGAAAATTACTCAGAAGATGAGGTCACTCCTTGGCTCGGTAACTCTGGGGTCGACGACTGCCCGTTTTAATGTCAGACCACTCATCGAAAATTCCGATTGACCTCGGATTGACAAAAAAACCTACATAGATTCTAACCACAATCCGTTGTGGGGATATGAGAGATCGCACCCCATATAGTGTGTGATCTCATCGGCGTTTTTGACGAGAACAATCTCCGCTCGAAGAGCTGACTGCTTTTCGAGCTTTCTCGACTCACGCATTCCCTCGAATTAGAAAGGGGACCTAGTACTATGGAATTCTCGACGCGTGACGAACAGTCGATCTCAGGAGACCTGTCGGAATCCGAAACTGGGGCGGCAAGCGAGAATTCCGACGAGAAAGCGGTAAGCATGGAAAAGACAGACCAAGGCAGCGACGAGCTGGTGAGTGAAGCGGCGGCAGAAGCGCTGGCCGAGGCGACGAAGGCCGCGCTCAAGCCCCAGAGCGATTCAAAGACGGTGAACCCGCGGCGGTTCACCATCACCACCGATCCATCGCGCGATGCCAATTTGACCGAATTCGGCAAGGAAACGCTGACCGACCGCTACCTGCTGCCCAACGAAAGCTATCAGGATCTGTTCGCCCGCGTGGCCGATGCCTATGCGGATGATCAGGAGCATGCGCAGCGCCTGTATGACTATATCTCGCGCCTGTGGTTCATGCCGGCAACGCCCGTGCTGTCCAACGGCGGCACCGGTCGCGGCCTGCCGATCTCGTGCTACCTCAACTCCGTGTCGGACAGCCTCGATGGCATCGTCAACACCTGGAACGAGAACGTTTGGCTGGCCTCCAAGGGCGGCGGCATCGGCACTTACTGGGGCAGCGTGCGCGGCATCGGGGAGCCTGTGGGCCTCAACGGCAAGACCAGCGGCATCATCCCCTTCGTACGCGTGATGGACAGCCTGACGCTGGCAATCTCGCAGGGGTCGCTGCGCCGCGGTTCGGCTGCATGCTACATCGACATTCACCACCCGGAAATCGAGGAATTTCTCGAAATCCGTAAGCCCTCTGGCGACTTCAACCGCAAGGCGCTGAACCTGCACCACGGCGTGCTGCTGACCGATGCCTTCATGGAAGCGGTGCGCGCTGGCGAGAAGTTCCAGCTGCTGTCGCCCAAGGACGGCAGCGTTCGCGGTGAAGTGGATGCGCGCAGCCTGTTCCAGAAGCTGGTGGAAACGCGCCTCGCTACCGGAGAGCCCTACATCGTGTTCTCCGACACGGTGAACCGCATGATGCCAAAGCATCACCGCGACCTGGGCCTGAAGGTCTCCACCTCCAACCTGTGCAGCGAAATTACCCTGCCCACAGGCGTGGATCACCTCGGCAACGATCGCACGGCGGTGTGCTGCCTCTCCTCGCTCAACCTCGAAAAGTGGGAAGAGTGGGATGGTGACAAGACCTTCATCGAGGACGTGATGCGCTTCCTCGACAACGTGCTGCAGGATTACATTGACCGCGCGCCCGAAGAGATGGCCCGTGCCAAATATTCCGCCATGCGCGAACGCAGCGTGGGCCTGGGCGTCATGGGCTTCCACTCCTTCCTGCAGTCCAAGGGTATCGGTTTCGAAAGCCCGATGGCGAAGGTGTGGAACCTGAAGATGTTCAAGCACATCAACGCCAAGGCGAACGAGGCGAGCATGATGCTGGCCAAGGAACGCGGACCGTGCCCCGATGCAGAGGAAATGGGCGCAATGGAGCGTTTCAGCTGCAAGATGGCGATTGCGCCCACCGCGTCGATCAGCATCATCTGCGGCGGCACCAGCGCCTGTATCGAGCCGATCCCGGCGAATATCTATACCCACAAGACGCTGTCGGGCAGCTTCGTGGTGAAGAACCCCTACCTGGAAAAGATCCTCGACAAGAAGAGCAAGAACTCCACCAACATCTGGAACTCGATCCTGGAGAAGGGCGGCAGCGTCCAGCACCTGGATTTCCTGACGCCGGAGGAGAAGGCCGCCTTCAAGACCAGCTTCGAGATCGACCAGCGCTGGCTGCTGGAATTCGCCGCCGACCGCGCGCCCTTCATCGATCAGGCGCAGTCGCTGAATCTCTTCATCCCCGCCGATGTCGACAAGTGGGATCTGGCGATGCTGCACTTCCAGGCGTGGGAAAAGGGCATCAAGTCGCTCTATTACCTGCGCTCCAAGAGCGTGCAGCGCGCAGGCTTTGCCGGCGGCGTGGAAGCGGACAACACCGGCGAACCGGCGAAGTACGAACTGCCGACGACCGATTACGACGAATGTCTCGCCTGCCAGTAAGGCGCGCGCCGACCACCGTCGAAACCTTTCAGGAGGACCGCCGCGTTTTGCGGGGCGGTCCTTTTGCTATCTGCCGCAGCAAACGGGCTGGCGCAGCTAGAACAGGGGCAGGCGCGTCACGTCCTCGTCTCTCAGCGACAGGCCGAAAGTCTGCGCAAGCGCATCCCCGTAGGCGTGGGCCGTATCGAGCGAGGCGCGCCGGACATCCTGCCCCTTTCGCCACACGGTAAGGTTCCGGTCCACCAGGCTGGCAAAGCCATCGGGAAGGCACAGGCTGACGACGACGTGATTGGTGAAGCGCGAAGTATCGTGCGTGGCGGACCAGTGGCAGCCCAGCGCCAGATCAGCCTCCGGCACGGCCAGCAGGTCGAAGGCGTATTGCGCTTCCCACGCGTCGTCTGTTTTCACGCGCCCGTCGGTCGCCAGCTTCGGCCCCATGCGCTCCACCAGCCAGGCGCCCGGAAGATCGCCGTCCTTCCCGATGCGGGTGAGCCGGTGGTGCGCCCCGTCGCCGGTGATCGCCTGCGCGCCATCGCGCAGCGGCATGGGCGGGGCGTAGGATCCGCCAAAGCCCGCGTCGGCGATCCACGCGCCTTCCTCCAGCTCCACCAGCACCAGGCAGTGGGTGCGCGGGGTGATGTCCGCCGGATCGCCCAGCAGCACGCGTGCCAGCACGATACGATTGCTGAAACCTGTGGCCGTCAGCATGTCCGAAAGGAGGCGGTTATGCTCGAAGCAGAAACCGCCGCGCCGCGCTTCCACCAGCTTTTCGAACACTTCGCCGCTGCCGCATCGCGCGCCGTGGCCAAGTGGAACGGAGAGGTTTTCGAACGGAATCGCACGCCGGTGCGCCGCCTGGATTTTCGCCAGGCCGTCCGCGCCCACAACCGGCCTTTCCGCAATGCCTATCCGGGCGAGGTAACTGTCGAGCCTGTCCATCACCGTGCCATGCCCCGCGACATCGAATGGGGGCAAGAAAAACGTGACGCAAAGCAAATACCATCCGCCTGACGCATTGCGACCCACGCGAAAATCGCTATTGGCTATTGCAATTGATTTGCAGAAGCATGAGGGAATAAGGAATGCGCAAGTGGCACCGCTGGATGTCGGTCTTTTTCGCGGTGGTGATGGTGTGGGTCGCGATCACCGGGGCTGCTGCACTACGTCGTGGTATGGTGGCCCGCTGGCGAGCCGACCGCGCAATCGCTGGCCGCTGCCACGCCGCCAGCGGGCTTCGTCTGCCCCGAGGGCTGGCGCTGCATGCCGCCGAGGGCTGACACAGGCAACCCGCTGGGCCAGTATCTTGGCCTGTTTCACCACCTGCATTCCGGCAGCGAGGGCGGCCTCTGGGGAGAGATCATCGTGATGCTCTCCGGCCTTGCACTGGTGTTCTTTACCGTTTCGGGAATGTGGGTCGATTTGCAGATGTGGAAGAGCCGACGTGCCAAGCGCCTGAAAAAAGGGATTTTCTGGAAGTAGCCGTAACTGCTAAGGCTGCGCGTCTGGTGAGATGATCTTAACCATTCGCGCGCTACAGCCGGTTGCATGGCACAGCGAGGCGAAAAACGATTTCCGACGCATTACGGATATGGCGAACTCAAGGTTTCGCGGTATTTCGTATTGTATCTGGCGCAGGTCGCGTGGTTCGTCCTCGGCCTTTACCTCTACGCCGACGCCTACTGGCCCTCGACATGCACGCCGCAGAACTTGATCGAGGTTTACGGCTGCTCCATGCGGCTGCCGGAAAACGGCGGCTGGCGTGAAGCGGGGCTGCTCACATGGCTGTGGGCAACCCCGATCCTGATCGGTCTGGAAGTGTCACGCCGGATGTCGAAAGACGGCTGAATTCACTGGCTCCCGACAATCGCTCCGGGCGGGATCAGTCCTTGTCCAGCTTTTCTTCCCGCTCTTCAGCCGCGCCGCCATATCCGCGGTCGCTGGGCTTGGGCGCGTCGCCTCCGTCGTCCTGGCTGTTGCCATCGGTGCTGGCGTCCGGCGCTTCCGCCATTTCATCGCCATCTTCCGCGCCATAGCCGAAGCCCTTGTCGGATTGCGCACCCGCCTGCTGTCGGCGGGCGTCGTCATCCTGGTCACGCGGCTGGTTCTGCGGGGACTCCAGCTGGGCACCGGCCTGTTTTTCCGATCCCATTACATTGTGCTGGTTGATCGCGGGCTGCGACTGGCTTTGTCGCTGGGGTGCGCTGGTTCCGGCGTAGCGGTCGTTTCCGGTCTGTTCGGTCATGGTAATCTCCGTGAAATTCAAGTGGCGGTCGTATCCGCGTAATTCGGTGTCAGCGCCCTGAGCGGCGCGCGGTGTCGGCGTTGCCGTGTCCGTCGTCCTCGTCCTTTTCGGCCTCGCGCTTCTTCGCCTTGGCGCGCTCTTCATCTTCCATCGGGCCGGTGCGCTTGATGCCGCCGGGCTCGTGGCCGGGCTTCTGGGTAACATTGCGGGAGTCGCGTGGTTCGTATTCGCCCATCGGGGGCCTCCTGACTGATAGGTTCTTGGAATATCAACGGATGTGAGCGCCAGCCTGTTCCGCCATTCGCCCCTCTTGCGCGCCCAGCTGCGGCGGATCGTGCGTTTATCCGCCTGTGTTGACGCCTGTATTGACGCGCTGCACCGCCACCATCATGCGTCCCCGCTATGACGGAGGGAACGGACAGGGAGCACAAGCACGGCGCAATCGCGCTGAATGCCGCCATCGCCGTGTCCTTCGTGCTGGCCCTTGCTCTCGACAGCGACTGGTGGGCGATGTTCGGCTACGCGGTGGGAGCCATCGCCATCGTTCGCGGGATTTGGGACTGGTAACGGCAGCGGGCGTGATTGGCATTGTCATGCTGGCGATCTGGATCGCCTGAGCGCCCGCCAGCTGCCAATCACCGGGTTTATCCACGACACAAAGTCCACTCTTGCTATCGAATCGGGTTAATGAAACCCTATGTAGGACGTTCGCACACAAAGCCGGAGATACCAGATGTCGTTGCTCGAAGCCCGCAAGACCTACAAGCCCTTTGAATATCCGTGGGCCTACGAGTTCTGGAAACGCCAGCAGCAGGTGCACTGGATGCCCGAGGAAGTGCCGCTGGGCGAGGACTGCCGCGACTGGGCGCAGAACCTCACCGATCACGAGCGCAACCTGCTCACGCAGATCTTCCGCTTCTTCACCCAGGCCGACGTGGAGGTGCAGGATTGCTACCACGAGAAATACGGCCGCGTGTTCAAGCCGACCGAGGTGAAGATGATGCTGGCCGCCTTCTCCAACATGGAGACGATCCACATCGCGGCCTATTCCCACCTTCTCGACACCATTGGCATGCCCGAAAGCGAATACGGCATGTTCCTGGAATACGAGGAGATGAAGGACAAGCACGACTACCTGCAGGAATTCGGCGTCGACAATGACGAGGACATCGCCCGCACGCTGGCCATGTTCGGCGGCTTTACCGAGGGGCTGCAGCTGTTCGCCAGCTTCGCCATGCTGATGAACTTCCCGCGCTTCAACAAGATGAAGGGCATGGGGCAGATCGTCTCGTGGTCCGTGCGCGATGAATCGCTGCACTGCGAAGGCATCACCCGCCTCTATCACGCGTTCACGCAGGAGCGCGATTGCCTGACCAAGTCCGTGAAGGAAGACATCATGGACATGTGCCAGAAGACGGTGCGGCTGGAAGATGCCTTCATCGATCTGGCGTTCGAGCAGGGCCCCGTGCCCGGCATGACGGCCAAGGAAATCAAGCGCTACATCCGCTACATCGCGGACTGGCGCCTGTCGCAGCTGGGCCTGCCCGCGATCTACATGATCGAGGATCACCCGCTGCCCTGGCTCACCCCGTTGCTGAACGGCGTGGAGCACGCCAACTTCTTCGAAACCCGCGCCACGGAATACTCCAAGGGCGCCACCAAGGGCGACTGGCAGACCGTGTGGTCCAGCTTCGACAAACGCCGGAGCGCCAAGGCCGCGAACGAGGAAGAGGCCGAGGATATGGGCCCGGACATGTTCGGTGAAACGAGCGGCGGTGCTGGGAGCGTTGCGGCGGAGTAGCTCGCGTGACAAGCGTCGCTGTCATGGTCACGCAGTACTAACCTATGTGGGACGCTTGGATTGCGCATGCCCACCCTGCTGCGCCTAGGAACGCTGCGTTCTCCAAGTCTCGCTTCCCTCCCGCTGGCGGGAGGGCGGTAGGGTGCGCTTTTATTCCATCCCGCTTGCGGGAGGGGCAGCGAGACTTGGCAGCTTGCTGCCTAGTCGCAGCGGGGTGGGCCTGTCGGACATCTTCTGCATGTTCCACTCCGTTTTCGCGCGCGGGAGGGAGCTAGAGGGCTTTTATTTCAGGCGTTGCGCTTCGGTGCGGATCGTTTGCACTACGCCCTCGGTATTCTCCAGCACATCTGCATTGGTGAAGCGCAGGACGGTGTAGCCTGCTTCGTCCATCCAGCGGTCCCGCGCTGCGTCATGCTCCCGGCGGGCGTCGTGGCTGAAGCCGTCGCATTCAACCACCAGCTTCAATTCGCGGCAGAGAAAGTCCGCAAAATACGGGCCGACCGGCATCTGGCGGCTGAACTTTGCGCCGGTCTGGCTACGGGATAGGTGTTGCCACAAGGTGCGCTCCGCAGGCGTGGCCGTGCGGCGCAGCGCGCGGGCGCGGGTGGTGTTGCGGGGTTTCCAGTCAGGCATTTCCTGTGTTTGCCCACCCCCAGCCCCTCCCGCAAGCGGGAGGGGAGAACACTCACCCCCGGCTTTTCCCGCAAGCGGCAGAGAAGTTTCTTGTGCCAGCATCCCATCCAGCTTGCGGGAAGGACGGCGAGATTTGGCAGCTTGTTGCCTGGTCGCAGCGGGGTGGGCATGCCTGACGTTTCCTGTCCGCCTCTGCGTCGAACGCAGGGGTAAATTCCTGAAAAGCGGAACCTTCGCGCCGTTAACCCGCTGTTCAGCCTATAGGACGCGGCGCTGTCGTACAGGGCGGCAGGCCGCGCGTTCGGAACGGAGAGAGAACTATGGCCGAAATTCCCGTAGAGAAAAAATCCTCGATGGCATGGCTTTGGTGGCTGTTGCTGCTGGCCGGCATCATCGCGCTGGTTTGGTGGCTCGTCGCTTCCAACGATGACGATGCGGATGTCGACCTGGATGATGGCACCGTGGTGGATGGCGATGCCGATTATGCAGACCCCGATGCCATGAACGATACCGGCATGGATGCATCCGGCGATGTCGCCGCCATTACCGGCGTTGCCGGGCTTGCCAGCCTGGCCGACATGATCGGCCGCGATGTCGAACTCAGCGGCGTCGCCGTAAACGAGGTGGTGGGCGACGAAGCCTTCACCGTCGGCGAGGGCGATAACGAGACGCTGATCATGTTCGACGAAGAACGCACGCCCAATACGCCGATGGAAGGCAATGTCGATGTGAACCCCGGTTCCAACGTCACCATCACGGGCGAAGTGCGCGAATTCCCCGGCGACCTGCCGCAGAGCGTGACGGAAGAAGTCGATACGACTGCCACCGCCATGATCTTCGCCAGCAGCGTTGAAACAGTAGATTAAGGACACCAGCCATGAAACATGACGACAAGTTCGCAGATCTCGATACGCTGTCCGACTGGCAGCTGGAAAACGAAGACCAGGACATTCGCGGTTATCCCGTACGCTCCGCCTCTGGCGAGGAGTATGGCAAGATTGACGACATGCTGGTCGACAAGAATGAAAAGCACGTGCTGGCCGTTCGGATGAGCGATGGCCGCCTCGTGGCTGTCGAGCATCTCGATATCAAGGATGACCATGTCATCTATAACGATACTCGCGCTGCCTCCGGCACGCATTACACCAGGGTTCGCGCACGCTGAACTGACGGTAATACCGGATCAGAGAAAGGCTCCGAAGCAATTCGGGGCCTTTTTCATGTGCGGGGCTTACGGCTTATCTTCGTGGTCTGCCGGCTCTCACCAGCCCCATGCCGGCGGCGCTTCGTCCACCGGATCGCTGGCGTCGAACTCCACGCGGAACAGGCGCGTCGGGTCATTCCGGCGGGTGAGCTGATAGGCGAAAGTTGCGCCCGCTTCGCCTTCCGGCTCCACCTCCATCCGCCAGACATTGGTGAGGGAGACGTTCAGCCCCTCCCGCTCGAACATGGCGATGGAATAGGCGTCCACGGGGAAATCCTGCACCCGCGCCGTTCCGGCTGACAGCGTGTCACCGCCATATTGCGTTACCGCGTCCTCGCTGCCGTCCTCGTGGCGGTGGTCGTGTTTCAGGCGCAGGCCGTCTCCGGTGCGCGTCACCACCCAGGTGCGGCTGCGATCATACGTTTCTTGTCGTCCTACCGCTTCGCTACTTGAGGGCGCGCCGGGCGCGCTGGCGTCCTCCACCTGAAAGGCAATGGCGATGCGCGTGTCGCTGCACTCCGCCCAGTGTGCCAGCATGGTCCTGCCGACGAAATCCGCGTCCCGCTCGTCCGAACTGGCCAGCGCGCCTTTGTAGGTGTTGCCGCAGTGGCTGGAGAGATTGTCCCAGAACGCCTCCTGCGCAGCGGGCAGGGCAGGCGCGTCCGGCGTGCTGGCACAGGCGGACAGCAGGGCAGGGGCAAAAATGACGGAGCCTATGAGGGCGGATCGGAGGAAGGCGGGGGCGAAGCGGGGGGAAGCTGTGTGCATCGACGCATCCTGCCCCACCGATGCGTCATCCGCCACCGATTTCCTGAAAGATCGGCTGCCTGCCCCGCAAACTTGACGCAGGACAAGGACGGCAGCGTGCAACGTCCTACACTGGCTGCAGGAAAGCGCCCTTGAGGGAGAAAGCCCTTGCCCGGCGCCCGCCTGCGGATGCAGACTGGTTGATGAAGACTGGCAGCGACCAAACAAAGGAGACACGGAAATCATGCGTATCACCAAATTTGCAGGCAGGACGGCACCCGGCGCATTCATGCTGGGCGCGGCACTGGCGCTCTCCGCATGCGGCGGGGCAGAGCCGGAGGAGCAGGAATACGAAGTCGGCGCGGAAGATCTGTCGGGCGGTGAATTCACCACGCGCGATCCGGCAGAGCCTGCCGTTCCGGTAGACATTCCCGAAACCGAGATGACCATGGCGAGTGACGAGGAAATCGCCGCCGCCGATGCGGAGGACGCGGTGGAGGAAGATACCGCGATGGAACCCGCCGAGTAGGCTTTTCGAAGGCTCCGGCCCGATTTCCCTTGAAACCGGCCCGCATGATACATACTCTCATTCATGCGGACCGGGCCCCTCTGGCGAGTGCTCATTTGCCCTCGTGATGTCGGACCGCATCGGACAACCGATGCGTGTTTGACGGATGGCCAGGCCTCCAAATCCAGACACCACCGGCCAGAAACCTCTGGCAAGACACGCAACGGCGGTCCGATCACCCTAAACCCCAATTGGGAGATCGAAGGATGAAGGCCCGTTTTTACAAGCTCACTGAGCTTCACCAGAAGTTGGATGCAGCGATCCGGCGCGAAATCAGACGCCGCTCGCCAGACCAGTTCAAGGTAATGACCTTGAAGCGGCGAAAGCTGCGCGTGAAGGACATGCTCTCCCGCCTGACAGCGGGCGCCATGCGCGCCTGATCGATGCGCGCCGCGAGGGGTGGGTGGAGGCGTTGCCTTCCCTTCCGACCTCTGCACTCCGCCTGTCCCTCGCACCCTCAGATCGGGCGAGATCGGGCCCTTGCCCTTACCAGCGCGCCCCACCCGTTTCCCAAAGCCCACCGGCCCTCAGCAACCGGAGCATGATCGATGATCTCAGTGAACCCCGTAAAGCCAGTGATCAGGGCCGTCGCACCCCCCTTGCGCGACTTCATGCAGAAGGAAAGCGCGGGCGGCATTACCCTGATCGTGGCCGCCGCCCTGGCACTGGTGATCGCCAACTCCCCCTTTGCCGCCAGCTATTTCGACATGCTGGATGTGCCGGTCGTGGCAGGCATCGGATCGGGTGTGATCGACAAGTCCCTGCTGCTGTGGATCAACGACGGATTGATGGCGGTGTTCTTCTTCCTGGTGGGCCTGGAAGTGAAGCGCGAAGCGCTCGTGGGCCAGCTCAACAGCTGGAACAAGGCCTCCCTGCCGTTGATGGCGGCGATCGGCGGGATGGCGATGCCCGCAGCTATCTTCATCGCGTTCAACCTTTCCGCACCTCAGAACCTTGGCGGTTGGGCCATTCCCGCTGCGACGGATATCGCCTTCGCGCTGGGTATACTGATGCTGCTCGGGCCGCGTGTGCCGGTGGCGCTGAAGGCGCTGCTGCTGGCGATCGCGGTGATCGACGATATCGGCGCCATCACCATCATCGCCCTGTTCTATACCGCGGAAACCGACGTCAACATGCTCCTTGGCGCGGCTGTCACGGTGGCGCTGCTCGGTGGATTTGGCCGGGCAAAGGTTGCTTCCACCATCCCCTACATCCTGCTGGGCGTGGTGCTGTGGGTGTTCGTGCTGAAATCGGGCGTCCACGCCACGCTGGCCGGCGTTGCCGCCGCCATGTGCGTACCCATCGCGGCGAGTGGAGAGGACGGCGAGGTCAACCTGCTGGAGCGGATGGAGCACGCGCTGCATCCCTGGGTCGCTTTCCTCGTGATCCCCATCTTCGGCTTTGCCAATGCCGGCGTGTCGCTATCGGGCGTTGGCCTAGATACGCTGTTCGCGCCACTGCCGCTGGGCATTGCCGCAGGCCTGCTGATAGGCAAGCAGCTGGGTATCGTGGGCTTTGCCTGGGCGGCGGTGAAGGCGGGTATCGCCACACTTCCCGAAGGCGTGAGCTGGCGGCAGATCCACGCGCTGTCCTTGCTGGCGGCGATCGGCTTCACCATGAGCCTGTTTATCGGCAATCTCGCCTTCGCCGATCCGGCGCAGGTGGATGCGGTAAAGATCGGCGTGCTGGCAGGATCGCTGGTGGCGGCAGTCTCGGGCTATCTGCTGCTGAAGATGACGCTGCCGGAACCCGAAACGCAAGCGGCCAAGACGGATACGCTAACGGCCTGATCCGACTCGGTCACGGGGCTGCCGGACGTCAGCTGCGAGGGTGAGCGCGGCGGTCCTTGCCGCTGCGGCGTTCGCCCTCCCGGCGATCGGGGAAGTCGATTGCCACCTGTTCGCGCCGACGGTCTGCAATGCGGCGATCGCCCGCGCCCTGTTCCACTAAGCCGTCCGCCATTGCAGTTCCCCCTCTGTCACCGGAAACGCATTCCGGACCAATGCCTATTGGTCTGGCAGGATATCGTTATCAAACCTTGAACCCCGCCAGGCGATGACATCCGGAACCTTGGGCGGCATCGCCGTGTTCTTGGCCTGTATAGAAACGGAGAAACACCGAGATGGCCGAATCTAAATCTAACAAGACCTTATGGTACATCGTGCTGGCGTTGCTGGCCGTGGTGGCACTGATCTTCATCCTCAATCCCCTGCGCGGCGAAGACGAAGCGCAGATGGAAGCCGTGGCTGACGAGGCATCGATCGATCGCGACGACACCTTGCAGGATTACCCCGTGGAGGCAGAGCCGTACGGTGCCGAGGGCGAAGTGCAGCTGGATGTGCCCGAGGGCGAGGAAACGGGCGATCTGGGTGAAGAGCAACTGGTCGACCCCGCGCAGTAGTAATGCTGCGGGATAGCGCCTGCCGAAACAGCTATGGCGGGGGTGGATCAGGACCGTATCCGGTCCGCCCCGCACCAGCTGCCCTTGCCGATGCCCCAGTCATCGGCCCAGCCCGCACCCCAGTAATCGCCCTGCGCCAGCCGCGCATCGATCATGTGGCTCGCCAAAAGCTGGGTACCTGACGCAGAAATCCGCCGGGCCGCGCGCAGTTCGCGCCCGTATCTGTCTCTTGGCGGATCGCCTCCTCCATCGAGCTGGAACGGGCCGAGCGCCAGCCAGCGGACCAGTTCAGCCTGCGCCTGCCGTGCGGCAGCGCTTTCCGCCGGGCATTCCCCATCCATCTCCGGCGCGTCGTAACCCGTGAGACGGATGCGCCTTTCGCCGATGCGGATCGTGTCGCCATCCACCACGCAGTTTTTCGCATAACCGGGCGCGGAACATAGTGGGAAGGCGAGGGACACCTCCTGCGGCTGTGCAAACCGCAGATAGCCGCTGAACCGGCCCATCGTCGCCACCGCCAGCGCCAGCACGATCAGCACGAGCCACGGGCGAAAGCGTGCCAGCATCGTGCGCGCTGGCCTGCGCCTTGACGGTTTCGACCTGCGGCGAAAGGGAACGACCCGGCCCAGCGCCTTCAATCCTCCAGCGGGTAGGGCGCGATAGGCTTGATCAGGTCGAAATCTTCCTCCAGCGGTGCGTGGCCAAGCCGGGGCCAGTCGATCTCATCGTGAGGGACGTGGGAATCGGGCAGGCGATCCAGCAGGTCGCGGATCAGCGTGAGGCGGCCATGCTTCTGATCGTTGTAATCCACCACCGTCCACGGCGCGTGATCGGTGTGGGTGGCGGCAAACATCGTCTCGCGCGCCTTGCTGTATTCATCGTACAGGGTGCGCGCCTTCACATCGATGGGCGACAGTTTCCAGCGTTTCAGCGGATCTTCCAGCCTCTCGGCAAAGCGTTCTTCCTGCATTTCCTGGCTGGTGGAGAGCCAGTATTTGAACAGGCGGATGCCATCGTCCACCAGCAATTGCTCGAACTTGGGCACCTCGCGCAGGAATTTTTTCACCTGCTCGCCCGTAGCAAAGCCCATCACCTTTTCCACGCCAGCGCGGTTGTACCAGCTGCGATCAAACAGCACGATCTCGCCCGCTGCGGGCAAATGCGGGACATAGCGCTGGAAATACCACTGCGTCTGCTCGACATCGCTGGGCTTGGGCAGGGCCACCACGCGGCACTGGCGTGGATTGATGCGCTGGCTGATCGCCCGGATCGTGCCGCCCTTGCCGGCGGTGTCGCGCCCTTCCAGCAGCACGCAGATGCGTTCGCCATGCACCTTTGCCCAGCGCGCCATGCGCACCAGTTCGTGCTCGAGCGGTTCGAGGAGCTTTTCGTATTGCTTGCGTTTCATGGCTTGCACCTGTCCCACCAAGCGCGCGCGCCTGCAAGACGCTATTGGCGTTGGCACCCGCGCGGGCTAAGCGGGGCGCGACATGACCAATACGAATGACAACAGGATGCTGGCCAAGGCCGAGACGCTGATCGAGGCGCTGCCCTATTTCCAGCGCTACGCGGGGCGCAGCTTCGTGGTGAAATACGGCGGCCACGCCATGGGAGATCCGGAGGCGGCGCGCGATTTTGCCGAGGATATCGTGCTGCTGAAGGCCGTGGGCATCAATCCGGTGGTGGTGCACGGCGGCGGCCCGCAGATCGGCGCCATGCTGAAGAAGCTGGGCGTCGAAAGCCAGTTTATCGACGGGCTTCGCGTCACCGACAAGGAAACCGCGACCATCGCCGAAATGGTGCTGTCGGGCGCGATCAACAAGGAACTGGTCGGCTGGATCAACCAGGCGGGCGGCAAGGCCATCGGCATTTCCGGCAAGGACGGCAAGATGGTGCTGGCCGAGAAGGTGAACCGCACGGTGAAGGATCCCGACAGCCAGATCGAACAGGCGGTGGATCTGGGCTTTGTGGGGGAACCAAGCCATGTCGACACGACCATCCTGGAAACCGTAAGCAGTGCAGGCATGATTCCCATCATCGCCCCCATTGCCAGCGACAGCGCCGGCCACACCTACAACATCAACGCCGATACGATGGCGGGGGCCGTGGCAGCGGCACTGGGCGCGGCGCGCCTGTTCCTGCTGACGGACGTTGCCGGCGTGCTGGGCAAGGACGGCAATCTCCTCACCGATCTCACCCCTGCCGATATTGCCCGGCTGCGCGAGGATGGCACCATCTCGGGCGGCATGATTCCCAAGCTGGAAACCTGCGTGCACGCGGTGCAGGGCGGCTGCGATGCGGCGGTCGTGCTGGACGGGCGCGTGCCCCATGCCATGCTGCTGGAATTCTTCACCAGTCGCGGTGCCGGCACGCTGGTCAGCGCGGAAGCGAACCCCGATTGAGTAGCGCTTGACCTGCGCTTGACGCGTATTACCTCAGTGATACACTTTTGAATGACCATTAGCGGAGAACTTCGTGCTCGCCTTGATCCAGATTCTTTCGATGATTGCCCAGGCGATCGTTTTCCTGGTGATCATCCAGTTCATCATCGGCCTGCTGTTCTCCTTCAACGTGGTCAGCCCGCGCAACGATTTCCTGATGCAGGTCTACAACTCCATCAATTCGTTGCTCGATCCGCTGCTGCGGCCGATCAGAAACGTACTGCCCAGCACCGGCGCGATCGATTTCAGCCCGCTGGTGCTGATCCTGGGGCTGAACGCGATCATCTACATCCTGGCCGACATCGCCACGTGATCGCGCCGTCGTTCAATCTTTGACAAAATGACCGGGCAAGAGCAGGGCGCGAACATGATTTCACGTGCTACGATTGCCCTTGCCATGCTGGCGACGCTCGCGGCCTGCGCCAGTCCGCAGCGCCAGCAGATGGAGCGTGAACGGCGCTCGGCGACCGCGTTTCTCGAACGGCAGGGCAGCATCGGCGATCCGGGCCGTGTTGCCGCAGCCGATTTCGCCTTCGCCAAGATGGCGCGCGAGGAAGGCCAGTGGACCGCGTTTCGCGAATATGCCGCCGATGATGCAGTGATCCACGGTCGCGGCGGGCTGGTGCCCGCAAAGCCGTGGCTGGCAACGCAGGAGGATCCTGAGCAGGCCGTGGCGTGGGGGCCGAACGAGGTATGGTCCAGCTGCGATGGCACGCTTGCCGCGACCCACGGCCGCTTTCAGGAGCCGGAAGGCCTCGTCGGCAGCTACGTCAGCGTGTGGGAATTGCAGAACGACAACAGTTACAAGTACACCTACGACCTCGGCACGCCGGACGATCCGCAGCCTGTGCCGCAGCCGCGCGAGGAAATTCCCGAAGGCGCGATCGTTGTGCCCGGCCTGACGGCTGTCAGGGGTATGGTGGCCGATTGCCCTGCGGCGGGCGAAAGCGCGCCGCTGCCGCCCTTGAAAATTTACGACGCCGGTGTTGCGAGCGACACCACGCGCTCTGCCGACGGGACGCTGGAATGGACCTGGGTGCATGCTCCGGGCGATCTCCGCAGGGTCGAGGTAACATGGTGGCGCGATGGCGAATGGCGCGAAGCCGTCTCGCTCGTCGCTCCTGTTGTAGCGGAGTAAGCCGGTGGAGCAGCTTTTCATTTCCGCCTTCATCACCCTGTTTGTGGTGATCGACCCGCCGGGCTGTGCGCCGATCTATGCCGGGCTTACCAAGCAGGCCACCAATGCGGAGCGCCGCGCGATGGCGATCCGCGCCACGGTGGTGGCGCTTATCATCTTGCTGATCTTCGCGCTGTTCGGGGAAGACCTGCTGCGCGCGCTGCATATCGAACTCGATTCCTTCCGCATTGCAGGCGGCTTCATGCTGTTCTGGATCGCGTGGGAAATGGTGTTCGAAAAACGCACCCAGCGCCGGGAAGAACGCGCCGAACGCGCCACGCGAGAGCATGTGGAGGACGTGTCCATCTTCCCCATGGCCATGCCGATGCTGGCAGGGCCGGGCGCCATCGCCGCGATCATGCTTCTGATGAACGAGGCACAGGGCGTGGAGCAATCGCTGGTGGTGCTGGGCGCGCTGGTCGCGGTGCTGATCCTCACCATGCTGGCCCTGATCGCGGCAGGCCCGCTGATCAGGCTGCTGGGAGACCGCGTGGAAGCTGTCATCACCCGCCTGCTGGGCGTGCTGCTGGCGGCGCTTGCGGCGCAATACGTTATCGACGGGCTGCGGGGTGCTTTCCTGGTTTAGCCAGCAGATGCTGGGCCAGGGTTCCGCGTCTATGTTTGTTTTTCGAAAGCGCCTCCGCGCAATCGTCCTCGCTAGATGCGCAGCAAGCTGCGCCCGCTGCGGGCGGCCGTTCGGCCTCGCGGTCCGCTAGTCGCGGACCGAACCCTTGCCGGCCACCATTGATCTCGCGGGACACGGTCGCGCCAGCGACCGCAAGCGCGACCGAGCCCGTGCGAGGAAAGCCAAGTGAGCGGACGCGAACGCCGGCGCTTGATGCAAAAACAAACTACTGAAGGGTAACGTGCTCGTCGTCGGGGTCGCCCCGTCCGAAAAACTCCATCAGTTGCACCAGCAGGTCGCACCGTTCGCGCAGGTTGGGGGCTTCCAGCAGCGCCTGTTTTGCAGCGGCATCGAACGGCGCGATCTGGGAGACGCCGTTGATGAGGGAGACATCGTCGAGCCGCGCGACCGAATCCCAGTCGATCGCATAACCCTGGCTGTCGGCGAACTTGCGCGATTCGTGCTCGAAACTGGCGCGTTCGCCGAGGGAGAGAAACTCCTGCTTCGGTTCCTCCATCAGCTCCGCCTCTACCTGCCGAAAAGGAGTCGTCACTTCCAGTTCGCGCAGGACGCGGAAACGCGATTCGCCCGTCAGCACGATGTTGTACCGACCGTCCTCGCTGGTCTCGACATCCTCGATCTTGCCCATGCAGCCGATATCGTAGAGCGGGGCGCTTTCCATCGAATCGGCGGGCTGGATCATGCCGATCATCCTGTCACGCGCCAGCGCATCGCCCACCAGCGCGCGATAGCGCGGCTCGAATATGTGCAGCGGCAACTGCAATCCGGGAAACAGGATCGCCCCCGTCAGCGGGAAAATGGAAAGCTTTCGGCTCATCCGAACAGGATCAGCGACAGCTTGCGGCGCTGGGTGGCCACCCACGGGTCTTCCATGCCTGTCGCCTCGAACATCTTGAGCAGCTTTTCCTTGGCCTGCTGGTCGCCTTCTTCTTCCCCGGTGCCTTTCGACCCCTCGATGGAACGCAGCAACACTTCGGCGGCCTCGTCGCGCTCTCCGGCTGCGAAGGCGGCTTCGGCGAAGGCGATCTGGGCCTCGGTATCCGCCGGACGCTCCGCTGCGGACTTGCGCAGCGTATCTAACTCGCCGGTGTCGACCTGCGTGCCCGCCAGTTCCAGCGCGCTGTGCGCCTGGCCCACCAGCGGATCGTCCTTCATTTCCTGTGGCAGAGCATCATAGGCCTGCTGCGCCGCATCGGCTTGCCCCGCTGCCACCAGCGCACGGATCAGGCCCGACTGCACCTCTGCCTTGTCCGGCGCCATCTGCGACAGCTGCATGAAGACAGAGGCTGCCCGCTCCGCATCGCCATCGGCCAGCACCTGCTCGCCCATGGCTACCAGTTGGTCGATATCAGGGGCCTGCTGGCCTTCCGCGCCGTTCTGGCCATCATCAGCGCCCGCCTGCACGGGCACCTGCTTCAGGATTTCATCCAGCGCCTGCTTCAGCTGGCTCTCGGTACGGGCCGGGGTCAGGTCCGCCACCGGCTGGCCCTGAAACATGGCATAGACCGTGGGGATGGATTGCACCTGGAACTGGCTGGCGATGAACTTCTGCTCGTCCACGTTGATCTTGGCGAGAATCACGCCCTTGTCGGCATATTCGGCAGCGACCTTTTCCAGCAGCGGCGTCAGCGCCTTGCAGGGACCGCACCATTCCGCCCAGAAATCCAGAATCACCAGCTTGGTCTGGCTGGGGTCCACCACTTCCTTGCGGAATTTCTCGACTGCCTTTTGCTCTTCCATGCTGAGGCCCATGCTTGCCAAATTTCTGCTCCTGCCTGTTTGGTTCGTTATCGCCATACCATGTGGCGTTTGTGTGCCCAATGTGAAGGGCAAAGCGGCGGCATGACGTGCTTTGCAGGCAATGCGAACATTTGCTGCATTTTTGCTCTTGCGGGGTGTGCGAACCGCTGCTAACTGCCCCGCTCCCCACCCGGAACAGCGATTTCGGGGAGCGTCAGTGAGCGGGCGTAGCTCAGGGGTAGAGCACAACCTTGCCAAGGTTGGGGTCGGGCGTTCGAATCGCCTCGCCCGCTCCATTTTCTTCGGATTTGACAGCAGATCAGGAACTCGTGCCCTTCGGGGCCGGGCGCCTTTTCGCGCGCCTGCGACTTGCTGGCCTGATTTCTGCGCCATTGAAGCGACCGCGATTGCGGGATAGCGGGGGCGCCATGAAAATCGTCATCGTATCTCGCGGCTATCCTTCGGAAGAACGCATCTACAATCACGGCTTCGTCCATCGCCGCGTACTGGCGTACCGGGCGCTGGGGCACGAGGTGACGGTGATCTGGCGGCATCATCGCCCGCCAGTCGCTGCCTATGAGTTCGACGGCGTGAAGGTGCAGGTGCTCACCCCCGCGGACGCACTGCAAATGATCGTGCGGGAGCAGCCCGATGCCGTGGCGCTGCACGCACCGGGAGACGATTTCGCTGAGATCATCGAGGGTGTGCCGCGCTCCATCCCCGTGCACGGCTGGATCTATGGCGCGGAGATCATGCCGTTCTACGAAGTGACCGAAAGGGAAAGCCACAACGCCGAGCGTTGGGAGAAGGCGCGCAAGGTGTTCGACCGGCGGATCGCCTACTGGCGCGACCTTGTGGCGCGCTGGCCCGAGAATTTTCGCATGGTGTTCGTTTCGCAGTTCTCCGCCGACGAGGCCTTTCGCGCCGTCGGGCAGGAGCTTCCCCAGTGGACGATCTCGCCAAGCCCGGTGGATACGGACCTTTTCCGGCACGAGCCCAGATCCACAGAAGACAGGTTCGAAGTCCTCTCGATCAGGCCGTTCAGCGACTGGCGCTATGCCAACGACCTTTCGGCCAAGGCCATCTGCCTGCTCGCGGAACACGAATTGTTTGGACGCTTCAACTTTCGCTTTCTGGGGGAGGGGCACCTGTTCGACGAAATGGTCGCGCCGATCCGCCATTTCGACAATGTAAGCGTCGAGAAAACCTTCGTGCGGCAGGAGCGGGTCGCCGAATTGCACCGCAGCGCCGGGATCTTCCTGTGCCCCACGCGCAACGATGCGCAGGGCGTCAGCCGTGACGAAGCGATGTCATCGGGTCTTGTGCCGATTACCAACGCGGTGGGCGCGGTTCCCGAGTTTGCCGATCCATCGTGTGCATGGCTCGCGCCGGGGGAAGATCACGTCAGCCTGGCGCAGGGATTGCTCGCTCTGGCCACGGATCCGGAGATATTCCTTGCCAAATCGCGAGCGGCAGCCGAGCGCGTTCGCAGAACGCTATCGCTGGAAATAATCATACCGCAGGAACTGGCGCTAATGGGCGGTTTTACTAGGTCAAACCGCTGAATTGACCAAGGTTACTGTTCTGATATAGGCTTTGCCCCAAAGTTTGATGTGGGGACGTCACAACTTTCAGGCCGTCGGTCGGTCCTGCCCCGTTGGAAATGATCAGAGGAAAAAAATTGTCTTTCATTCAGGCGCGTCTTTGCGTGGTGGGCCTCGGCTACGTTGGTTTGCCGCTTGCTCATTGCTTTGCAAAGAAACTCGAGAACGTCGTTGGTTTTGATGTGTCAGAGAGCCGGATTGCCGAGTTGCAAGACGGATATGATCGCACGGCCGAGCTCACGCGGGAGGAAATGGAAGCGACAACGCTGAAGGTTACTTCCGATCCTGCCGCGATCGCGGAGGCCGATGTGGTCATTGTCGCCGTTCCCACGCCGGTGGATACGCAGCGAAGGCCTGATCTCTCTATTCTCAAGAGCGCGTGCCACACGGTGGGCAAGCACATGAAGCGCGGCGCGACGATCGTGTTCGAATCGACGGTGTTTCCCGGCGCCACCGAAGAGATCTGCGCCCCGATCCTTTCCGAAGCATCCGGGATGGAATCCGGTGTCGATTTCAAGCTGGCTTACAGCCCTGAACGCATCAACCCGGGCGACAAGGAGCATCCAGTCGAGAAGATCGTGAAGGTGGTCTCCGGCCAGGACGAGGAAACGGCCCAGGCGATGGCAGACCTTTATGGCATCATCATCGACGCGGGCACGCACAAGGCCACGTCGATCAGGGTGGCCGAAGCCGCCAAGGTGCTGGAGAACACCCAGCGCGACATCAACATCGCCCTGATGAACGAGCTGGCTCGCATTTGCCGAAAGGCCGGCATCCGCACGGCCGACGTTCTTGATGCAGCCTCCACGAAGTGGAATTTCCTGCCGTTCAAGCCGGGTCTCGTCGGTGGGCACTGCATCGGTGTCGATCCGTATTACCTCACGTCCAAGGCGGAGGAACTGGGCTATCACCCCGAGGTGATCCTGTCGGGCAGGCGCATCAATGATTCCATGCCGCGTTATGTTGCCACGGAAATGCTGCAGATGATCGCTGCTAGCGGTTCTCCGATCCGCGGCTCGCGCGTCGGCGTTCTGGGGGTCACTTTCAAGGAGAACGTGCCTGACGTTCGAAACAGCAAGGTTCTTGAGCTCGTCGACTTTCTCAAGAGCTTCGGGCTTGAAGTGATCGCCTATGATCCGATGGCGAATTCAGACGAGGTAAAGGATGAATACGGCTTGGACCTTTCTCCGAAGGACGGTCTGACCGATCTCGATGCGCTGGTGATCGCGGTAAGGCACGATGCCTTCATGGACGGTCTCGAAGCGTGGATCGGCGAGAACCTGAAGGAGGGCGGCGCGCTTGTCGATCTGAAGTCGATCCTGTCGCCGATGGGATACGAGAAAAAATACAATTACTGGTCGTTGTGATCTGTTAGAAATGAGCATGTCGATAATCTGTCCGATAGGCACCTGCCGAATTCACACGCCCCTGAAGCGCGCGCGGAACACGCACTTCGTCGCGTTGGAAAAATCACGGAATTACGGCTTTACGCATACGGCGCACGAGGCGCGGCAACAGTTGCGTTTCATGCGCGGCGAGATCGATATTCCCGAACGGCTGCGGTCGCTGGTTTTCCGGCACGGAATAGAGCCGAGCCTGGACGCAGAGATGGCCAGCGAACCCGATCACTACCTGGTCGAGGTGTCGTCCGCGAAGCATATCGTACTGGATGGCTATGCAGTTCAGGTGAATTACCTTTACCGCCGGTTCGACGATCTGTTCTCGGAAGCCGAGCGACGGCTGCGCTATTCCCAGCTTGCCGAAAGGCCATCAAGCAAGGCGCTGCATGACTGGCTCGATGCGCAGCCCCAGTTCGGCCGACTGTCGCCGGACGAGCAGAAAATGCTGAAGGACATTCGCATTTCCACCGACACGCAGGAGGAGATCGAGGCCGCGCTCGCCGATATTGCCGAGATGGTGGGCCGCGAAAAGCTCCTGGTGACGACGCATGTCGATGCGCTGGATGAAGACGGTCTGCGTCTCGCCAAACGCCACAAATGTATCGTTGACGTGGAGAAGGCGTGCGAGGCGCTGAACATTACCTGTTACAACCCCACCGGCCTGATGCAGCGTATCGGACAGGAAGAAGCGCTCAAGCTCGATGGCCGGGATCTGACTCACTTCACGGACAAGTATTCCGATGCGCTTTTCCGCGACTGGAACGCGCATTTCTATGGTATCGCGCCGCGGGCCGACAATGATGACGAGGAAATCGCGGGTTTCAGCAAGGCCCGGTATGATTACGCGATCCAGAACGGACGCGTGTTCGAGGCTTCGCGCAGCCTTCGTCACGCCGCGCGACGCTACCCCCAGAACCTATCGCTGCAGCTTGAGCGCGCCCGTCTGGACTACCGTCTGGGCGCTTACGAAGCGGCGTTCGCGTTCTTCGACGAGCGAGGGGGCGACTGCAATCTCTCCGATTCCGACCAGGAGGCCTGGCTGGTTTCCACCTATGAAGTCGGGCAGCCTGAAAAGGCGCTTGAGTTTGGCGAGACCCTGCTTGCCGACGAGATTGAATCGCCGATGATCTATTCCACGGTGGCGCGTGCCGCTGCCGATCTGGGGCAGACCGATACGGCAATCGCCCGTTGGAAACGCCTGTTCTTCCGCGGAGAGAACGCGCTGGAAGCTGCAAGCGAAATCCTCGACCTGCTGGACCGGTTTCCGAATGCCGACGCGCGCAAGGACGAATGGGTGGCCCTGGTGCTGGAACGCTATCCGCAACACGAGGATGCGCTGGCGGTACTGTGGAAGGCGGCTATTGCGAAGGGATCCGCCGACAGGGCGCTCTATCTTCTCGGCCAGTCCCGGCACATGTCGGACGAGCTGGCAATCGAACTGGCACGGGCTTGCAACGAGGCCAATATGCCGGCCATCGGCGCGCAGCTTCTCACTTTCCGCGACAAGGGCCAGGATCCCGACTCCGTTCGCGAAGAAGAGGAGCGGATGTGGCGAGAATGGCTCGATGAAAAGCGTTCGCGCTGGCTGAACGAGGGCGAGCAGGCGCTTGCAGCAGGCGATCTCGTAAATGCTGCCCAGGGTATCAATGCCGCCCATATCGTTGGCGATCGGCGGGCCTATCAGCCTCGCCGGGAGTTGGAGCGGGTGCTGCTTCAGGAAACGCGTGAGGCCTACAAGGCACAGGATTACGAGGCGGTGTTGCAGATTCTCCGGGTGGCCGAGAACGCATTGGTCGAATTCCGGCAGATGCACCTCCTGGCCGGTCGGTCGCATTACGCGCTCGAGAATTATGGCGCGTCGGTGGATCACCTTTTGCAGGAAGTCGCCGGTCAGCCATTTGACAGCCGCCTAGCCTGGAACATCGCCCGCGCGGCGATCTATGCAGAGCGGTATGGCGTGGCAATCGACCAGCTGTTGCTGATCGCGGCAGACGAGGAAAGCGAAACTGCGGACCGGGAAGACGCCCAGGTCAAGCTCGACCGCCTGGTGAGTAAATCCGTGCACAAGGTGCGTGACCTGACTGCGGAAGGCGAATTCGACGAAGCGCGTTCGCTTCTGGAAAAGACGGCCAGGATCGATGGTGCGGCAGAGCGGGTAGGGCAGGAGATGCGTAAGCTGGCCTCGGCCCTGAAGAAGCAGATCAAGGTTCTGGAAGATTCCGAATTCGAGAAACAGATGGAGCTTGGGCGCCGCCTGTTCGACATCGATCCGGAAAATGAATTCGCTGCGAAGAATGCGGCTGTCGGGGCGATGAAGGCCGGACGCTTCGAAACTGCGATCCAGTATTTTCAGGCGATGCGCCCGCTTACAAGCAGCAAATCGCAAGTGGATCGCAACATCGCCAAATGCCAAGCCAAGCTGGCGCGGCAGGCGGCATGAGATCCGGGCCGGACTGAGACGAGACAATTATGAAACACCTTGCGCTCAATTCGGAAGAACCCGACGGTCTTGACGGCGATACGATCGAGACCTTGAAGGGTTTGCTCGCAAGCTGCACCAGCCTGCGCAAATCTCAGATCGCGGCAGAACAGGCCCGTCGTTTCGAGGAAGTTGCGCGGTTCGACAACGAAGCCATGATCCTGCTCCTGCAGATCAAGGACAAGGCCAAGCTGATCGATGAAACGGCCGACGCATGGCAGTCGCTGTATGACGAAGATCCGGGCGTCGACATCGTGGTGCGCAATCTCATCAATTCCCACGCCAAGCATCGGCGCGGGGAAGATGCACTGGATCTGACCAACCGCCATTTCCCGGCAGACACGGACGAGCGCGGCATCCTGGTTCAACGGGCGAGCATACTCGAGGCAATCGGCTATCCGGGGCAGTCCTACGAATTGTACGAGCGACTGATCCAGGAACAGCCTGAGGATGATCGCGCGCGGCTGCATTATGCCATACGCCTGGCAAAGGTCGGGCGCTTTGCCGATGCCGTTCACGCAATCGAGCCGGTTTCGGATAAGCTGGAAGAGGACGAGCGCCACGCCAAGACCTTTGCCCAATGGCGGGCCAAGGTGGATGTGCTGCGTCGTCTGGCTCCCGATCGTGATCTGGAGGGCGTGGATTGCCGCATTCTTTCGCTGGAGTGCCTGCTGCGCCAGTTCGAGAACCGCGAAGTGTCCACCCCGAGCGACGGATACAATATCGCGCTGGTAACCGGTGGGCTTGGCGCAGGAGGGGCGGAGCGGCAGTTGTCACGGCTGGCGCGATTGCTGAAGTCCGAGCACGGCGATCTGCACAAGGTCTGCGTCGTCGTGAAGACGTTGCTCCTGAACGAGGTGAAGCCGAACGATTTCTTCCTGCCCGATTTGCAGGCGGATGAAATTGAGGTTGTCGAGATCGAGGCGATGGAGCCTGTCGCGGCTGCGCGGCAGGTCGATCTGGACAAGGATACGGCGCTGCTGTTCTCGATGCTCCCGCCGCAGGTCCATTACGGCGTTACCCGCATCGCTCCCTATTACCGGGAAAACAAGATCAATGTCGCGAGCGTGTGGCAGGACGGTGCGACGCTTTACGGTTGCCTTGCTGCCTTGTTTGCCGGTGTGCCCAACATCCAGCTGGTGTTCCGCGGCTTACCCCCCAGCGTACGCAAGGAACGGGACCAGCCCGAATACGAGGTCCTCTACAAGGGCATGGCCAGGATCCCGGGCGTTACCTTGGTGAGTAACAGCAAGCTGGTGGCAGGCGAGTATGCCCGGTGGCTGGACATCGATGAAGCCGATGTCGACATTCTCTACAACGCCGTCACCGCCTATCCCACCGATAGCGAGGCAGAGGACGAGCAGAAATGGCGGAAGTTCGCCGAACGGACATATGATGCCGATACGACCCTGGGCGGCGTGTTCCGCCTGGAGGGGCTGAAGCAACCCAGTCTGTGGGTTAATTTTGCGGCGCATTATTACGAGCGCTTTCCCAAGTCGCGGTTTATCCTGCTTGGCGATGGCAGGATGCGCGAGAAACTGGAAAAGCAGATTGCCAGCCTTGGATTGACGGACAGGTTCCTTTTGGTTGGCCGCACGCGCAGCGTCGGCTTCTGGTATCAGAAGATGGATGTGAAACTGCTGCTTTCCCAGTTCGAGGGGCTGCCCAATGTGCTGATCGAGGCGCAGGCTGCAGGCGTTCCCGTACTGGCCACGCCGACAGGTGGATCGTCCGAATGCTTCGTCGAAGGCGAGACGGGGTATATTCTTGATGACATCCTGAAGCCGGATCTTAACAAGGCCGTCGAAAAAGCGCATGAACTCGCCACGCGTTTTCGCAACGATGCTGGCGCCAGTCAGGCCGCGCGCGACTTTGTCGGCCAGAGATTTTCCGATGAGCAATCCTTGCGCACATTTCTCCGGCTTTGCGAAGCTTGATCCAGCATGCCGGGTCGGGGATGGTCGGAGCTTCGGGGTGGGTAAACCAATGAAACGTCTTATGCGTACCATGCTTGTCGCCATCAGCGTCGGATTGCTGGGTGCGTGCGCCTTGCCCAAGGGTGGCCCCTCCACGGCAGAAGTGGTCGAAAGCGGCCGTACCGAGGCGCTGCTGGTGCCGATCACTCAGTGGCAGGGCAACGTGGCGGATCCGGCGGCCAGCGCGCTGGTGCCGGAAATTTTCACCGCCACGCGGACAGCAGATTTCCAGACGCTGCGCAGCGGCGACATCCTCAACGTCACCATCAGCGAGGCCGCCGGCAACGGCAGCTTTCCGCAGACGATCATGGCGCCTGTCACGGTAGAGAATGTCGAGATCGCCGATGATGGCGCTGTCACCCTGCCGTTTGCCGGCCGGGTCCAGGCCAGCGGGCTTACGGTTGCCGAATTGACGACGAATATCCGCCGCCAACTCGTGCGCCAGCTGTTTCGCCCGGAAATCTACGTCACGCGCACAGGCTCTACCAGTCGCAGCGTCACGGTGACGGGCGACGTCGCATCGGGCGGGGCGCTGGAACTCACGCCGCAAACGTCCAACCTCTCTGCCGTCGTAGGGTCTGCGGGCCTCGTCCGGGAGGAAGGCGCGGAATATGTCGTAGAGGTTCACCGAGACGGCGCGACTGCCGAGATCGGGCTGGACGCGCTCTATTCCAATCCCTCCTACAACATCGCGCTGATGCCGGGCGACGTGATCTCGCTGCGCCGCGACAGCCGCTTCTACATCATCATGGGCGCGGTGGGCGAAGCCGCGCGCGTGCCGCTGCCTCGCGATGGCTACATGCTGATGGATGCGCTGGGCAATGCGCGCGGGCTCGAGGATGCAACTGCGGATCCGACCGGCGTATTTGTGTTCCGCCGCGCTGCCAGCGTGGCGAACGATGCCGGGCAGGATGTGATTTACCGCATGGACATGAGCGAGCCGTCCAACATCTTTGCCGCCACCAGTTTCCCGCTGGTGCCCGGCGATATCGTTTACGTCAGCTTCGCGCCCTTCAACCAGACGCAGAAAGTCCTGCGGGCCATCAGCGGCGTATCCAGCCTGGCCAGCTCGGCAACGCGCATCAGATGAGCGCCGCACCGAGTGCGGGGCCGTTGGGCGCAGTCACGATCTGGCTGCGCAAGGTCAAGGCCATCATCCTGCGCGAGATAGGCTCGCGCTACACCGGCGATGCCCTTGGCTATCTGTGGGCCTATATCGTGCCGCTGGCGTGGATCGGCGTGATCTACGTGCTGTTCATCGCGCTGGATCGCACGATACCCATCGACACCGATATCGGCAGCTTCATCTGCTCCGGCGTCGTGCCCTATATTTGCGCGCGTTACGCGGTAAACGCGATCCTGCGCGCGCGCACCGCCTATCGGCACATCCTGTCATTCTCCACGGTCAGCCACAACTTGGTTGCCTGTTCGGTCTTCCTGCTGGAGCTGGGAAACAGCATCCTCGTATTCCTGGTGCTGTTGCTGTTGAACTACGCGGCATTCGGCTATTTCGAGATGCACGATCCCGCGCTCGCCCTGTGGGGCTTTTTCCTCGCGGTGACGAGCGGCGGCGCCTTCGGCTATCTGATGATGTCGCTTTCCACGGTATGGCCCGCGCTCTCGCGCGCGACGCCGGTTCTGCTGCGTCCGTTCTTCTATATCTCGGGCGTGTTCTACACCGCCAACGAGCTGACGCCCGACATACGCGAACTGTTCTCGTGGAACCCGCTGTTTCACGGCATCGAAATCCTGCGCAACGGCCTCTTCGAAGGTTACGAATCGCTGCTGGGTGCCAGCACTGTGCCGCTGGTCTTCATCATCGGCTGCATTGCGGTGGGCTTCGTGGTCCAGCGTCGCCGCTTCTCCGGAGAAGGAACCGAGGAGGACGCGTCATGGGCGATCTGATGATCGGGTTCGAGAACTGCACCAAGGAGTTTCCGCTCGACAACGATCATCGCGTCATCCTGGACGAGGCGACGCTGATGTTCGATCCGGGCGACAGGGTGGCCGTTCTGGGTGCGCCCAGTTCGGGCAAGACGACGGTGGCCAATCTTATGGCGGGCTTCGGCAGGCCCACGGCCGGGCAGGTCCACCGCAGCGGGCGCATATCATGGCCGCTGGGTTTCGCTGGCGCTTTCCACCCCTCGATGACGGGCGTTCGCAATATCGAGATCATCGCCGATCTGGCGGAGGAGCCCCGCAACTGGGTGAGCGCCTATGTCGCCGAGTTTTCCGAACTGGGCGATGATTACTACCGTCCGCTGGAAACCTATTCATCCTCCATGCGGTCGCGCCTGGGATTTGCGCTGAGCATGGCCATTCCCGCCGATACCTATGTGGTGGATGGAAACGTGGGCTCCGGCTCTCCGGCGTACAGGGCGAAGTGCGAAGTTGCCTTTGATAGCAAACTCGACAATGCAGGGTTGTTCCTCGTCACCCAGTCACCGAAAATGGCGGAGAAGTTCGGTCGCCGGTTTGCCGTGCTGAGGGATGGCCACTTCGTGCTGTTCGAGGATTTCAGCGCTGCCGAGAAGGCATTCGAGGAACAACTGGCGGAGCAGGACGACCTGCGGCTGCTGGTGGAGGGATTTGCCAATGACTGAGTTTGCGGCACAAGAAGCGAGCGTTTGCTATGGATAACAAGGCACGGCTGGAAGCCTGGAAAAAATCGAAATCCATCGGTTCGGGTTCGCGCGGGAAAGAGCCGACCGACAAGAGCGGCACGCCCGCCTATCGGGACGATGCGCCGGAAGCCGACATCTCGGACCTGCTGGAAACCGGCGAGACGGGCTCGGATACGCAGCGGTCCGCCGAGGAACGCAAGGCAGAGCGCGCGGCCCAGCGCCGCGCTGCGCGCAAGGAAGAACTGCGCCAGCAGGACGAGGAACGGCGCAAGGAGATCGAGGCTCTCCTGCCCACCGACACGGACGTAACGGCACGGCTGGAAGAGCTGAACCGGCGTGAGCGCCGCCGCCATGTGAAGCGGCTGCGTTCTCTGGCCTTGTTCGGATTGGTGCCCGTGCTGCTGGCGATCGCGTATTTTGCCTTCATCAAGGAACACTATTTCGAAACCGAGGCATCCTTCGCCATCCAGACGGTGAATTCCGCGCCCCAGTCCCCGGCGGCCAATATCCTTGGCGTGGGCGGCGGCGGTGCCGGGATGACCGATGGCTACCGTGTGCGCGAATACCTGCGGTCCGCCGAAGTGATGCGGATCATGGAGGCCGAGCATGGCTATCTCAGTCATTTCGACGGTGCCGAGGCCGGTTCGGCCAATCTCGATCTCGACGCCTATCGCGATCGCGTCTCCATCCTCGCCGATCAGCAGGAAGGCATTCTCACTCTCAACGTGGCGGCCGAAACGCCCGAAGACGCCGTGCGCTATGCCGACATCCTGATCGAACTGGCGCGCAACAAGGTGCTGGAAATCTCGCGTTCCATCGATGAGGACCAGCTGGCCGATCTCCTCTCCGTTGAGCAGGAGGCGCAGGACCGGCTGAACCAGGCCCAGGGGCGTGTGCAGGAAGTGCAGATGCAGCAGGCCGAACTCGATCCCCGCCTTTCCGCGGAAGGGTTGTATACGATCATCAACAATCTGGAGGTACAGCTGGCAGAGGCAGAAGCGCAGCGACAGGCGCTTATTGCCAACGGCCTGACGGAAAGCCCCTTCCTGCCCAGGCTGAACGCCCGCGTGAATGCGCTGGAGCAGCAGATCGCGCAGCAGCAGGATCGGCTTGGTGGATCGCAGGGCGATGCCTCGCTTGGCCGTTCGCTCGCCGCGTTTGAAACTGCGGTGGCCGAACGCGATGCGGCGGCGACCACGCTCGCCTCTGCGCGCAGCACGCTGGAACAGGCGCGCCTTCGGGGGCTTGAGCAGCGCAAGTACCTGGTGGTAATCGCGCAGCCCATGCAGCCGGTGCAGCGCGAGGAGAGCCGCTTGCTGGATATTCTCCTGGCTCTTGCAGCGGCACTCGCGGCGATCCTGATCGTTGGTGTGATCATGCTGAGAAGACCCATGAAAGAGACGCTATGAGTGATGAGGGGCTGACAGGACAGATGAACGCCTCCGAGGCGCTGGTTTCGCGCTTCGAGCAGACGGGGGAAGTCGATCTCCTCGAAATCCAGTCGCTCGATCTCGCCGATGCCGCCACCTACCAGCGCGTGAGAGACAGGATCGTGCGCCCCCTGATCGAGAAGGATCGGACGCGCGATGCCGTTGATGTGCTGGCCGTGCTTCTCCGCTCGCCCGCCGCACGCCATGCCGACAAGGTGACGCGGGCGCACCTGACGTGGGAGTTCGACAGGCAGCAGGCGAGGCCGCTGTTTGCAGAGATCATGCGCAATCACGAAGGTGATGCCTCCGGCATCGGCGTCGTGCTCACCCGTCTGCTGAAGGCCAAGGAATTCCAATACGCCGCCGATCTGTCGGAAGGCTTTCAGGATTGGCCCAAGGACGCGCGGATCACGACCCTGGCGCTGAAGGCATTTATCCGTGCGGACCGGACCGAGAACGCCTTTACGCTTCTGGAATCGCGCGGCGACCAGAATGACATGGGGCAGCTGGCGCTGTGGCTGCAACTGCTCAACAAGCGCAAGCGTTACGAAGAGGTGCTGAAGCGGGCGCCAAGCCTCGACGATCCCGATGCCTACTCTGCCGCCGTTCACCTGGAGGTGGGCGACGCGCTGCTGGCGCTGGCACGCCGGGACGATGCCGTGGAACGTTTTGGCCGCGCCCTGCAGATCGAGCCTGACAATGTCCGCGGGCTGGCCCGCCGCGGCGAGACGTTGCTGATCAAGAACGATTACCGCGCCGCCCGCATCGACCTTGCCCGTGCGCTGGAACTGGCACCACAGCTCAATCACCTCAACGTCTGGCTGGGCCGGGCGCTGAAGGGAGCAGGTGAATACGATCGCGCGGCAGACCTGATGGTGGCCGCCTGCCTGAACCAGCCAGAGAGCGTCGAGCTGCGCCGTGCGGCGGCCTCCGCGCTCAGCCAGGCGGGCCGTCCCGAGGCTGCGATGCGCCTCTACGATCACCTCCTGAAATCACGCGAGGCCGGCCTACCCGACGATTTCCATCGCGGGCTGGAAGCCCTGTGGGACAAGGTGGACGATGTGGAGGTGCCCAAGGCCCGCTTCGACTGGGCTTGGCAGTTTCGTGACAAGGAACGCTTCACCGATCGCCAGGAATGGGAGCGGCGCGGCAAGTGGGGCCTGCTGGCGGACCGGCTGATCTACGACTGGCTGGAATGCCGGATGGAAGAGGCCGGACAGGTGCTGGACAAGGTCAGCGAGCTGGATCCGCTGCACGAAATGGTGCAGCCGCTGATTGACCAGGGGCGCGGCGTCATCTTCGCATCCGCCCATATCGGCGCGATGTTCACAGGCCCGCTGGCGCTGGAACTGCTGGGGTTCGAGAACCGCTGGATGGCGTCCACCCCCGGCCTGCCATCGGTCAGCTTCAACCGCCAGCTTATCAGCACCAGCGACCAGACCGAGGCGCAGGTCGCGCGTCAGGCCATGCGCGCGTTGGCGCAGGGCGCAACGCTGACGATTGCGGTGGATGGTGCGATGAATGTCGCCGCGCCAAGGATCGCCTTCGAAGGGCAGGAAATCACTTATGCAGGGTTCGCCTCGCGCCTTGCCTACAAGCAGAAAGCACCCTCGGTATTTGCCGTGCCGCAGTGGCGTGACGGGATAATCGAGCATCACCTCGCCAAGCTGCCATACCCGAAGGAAGGCGAGACGCTGGACGAATTCACGGCGCGCTGGCGAGAAGCCTATCTGGACCAGCTGCGCGTCGTGCTTTCGGCGGCGCCGGAAAACCTTCGCCTCGCAGGTGGCATCTGGCGCCATATCGTTCCGCAGGGAACCTAATGGCCCGCGTTTCTGCGATCCGCTTTTCCGCCGTCGGCCTGGTGCTGCTGGCGGCAGCGGCGCTGGCGCTCATCCTGCTCGGCTCTCCACGCAGTACCAGTGCGGCGCTTACCGCCGTGCAGGCGTGCAGCACCGGGCTGACGTTGCGTGATGGCCGGGTCGTTGCGGCCGATTACCTCGCCAGGCGCGATGGCTTTGCCGACGCGGCAGACACCACGGGCGGGCTGGGGCAACGGCTGTACCGCGTCACCTCCACGGCAGACAATGTGCGCAATCCCGCCGCCGGCACGCTGCGCCACGCGGTGGAGGCGGCCACGGCGCGCGGGGGCGGCTATATCCTTTTCGATCTGCCGCGCGGTTCCGCTCCGATAGCATTGGGATCGCCGCTGCGCCCCGGATCGAACCTGACCTTCGATGGTGGATGTGCCGAGCCGCGCATTGTTGACCGCAGTGCAGGCTCCGCGATTTATCTCGATGGCGTGCAGAACGTGATCGTGATCGGCGTGGCGCTCTCCCAGTCGGGCTTTGGCGACCGGGAAGAGGGCGGGGACTGCATCACCGTTCGCGATGGCGCGGACAGGATCTGGGTGTCCTCCTCCGCCTTCTCCGCCTGCCGCGACGGCATGATAGACGTGACGGCCAAACGAGGCGATCGCCGCGGCCGCGTGACCATTTCCGACAATCATTTCAGCGATCACGACAAGGTGATGCTCGTCACCGCGGCTGCGCCCGCTGGCGGGGCGTGTTTCGCGGGCGACGTTGACAATGCGCAGCTACAGGTGAGCCTGCTGCGCAACCGCTTCGTTCGCGTGGCGCAGCGTATTCCCCGTGTCGCGGGGGACAGCTTCGTGCATTCCTACGGCAACGACATCGCCTTTGCGCCGCGCCGCCGGAATTCTGGCGAGATGAGCGGGTCCTACGGCGCGCTTGCCCGCGATGGCGGGCGATTGCTGTCGCAGGCCAACCGCTACCGCTCGATGGCCAGCAACAGGCGTCTCAATGGGTTGGAAGCCTATGGGCCCCGGCGCAGTGATGGAGCCTGCGGCGGGCAGGGCTCCGTGCTTTCGATAGACGATGATTTCGGGCCGGGGCTGGATGTGCAGGAGAACAACAGCAATCGCGTCTCCACCCGCAGTTTCGGCCTGCGGGATCGGTCGACTGCCTGGCAGGGTGGCCGCGTTGCCGGGCCTGCCCTGCGCTGATCCGTCAGCCGTTATATTGGGCGATTACGCGGCGGCGTTCTTCCACATACCATGGCATGGCCGTCTCAAGCCCGGTGGTGATGGTGTGCGTGGGTGAATAGCCCAGCAGTTCGCGGCCCTTGTCGATCGAGGCCAGCGAGTGGCGCACGTCGCCCTTGCGGAAATCGCCGTGCACCGGCTCCTTGTCGTAGGCGATGCCGTAATTGTTCAATTCGCTGCGGATGCGGGCGAACAGATCGTTCAGCGTGGTGCGCTGGCCCACGGCCACGTTCACCACTTCATCATTGCCGCGAAGCTGCGCCAGCCCGGCGCGCAGATTGGCCTGCACGGCGTTGTCGACGAAACAGAAATCGCGGCTTGTCTCACCATCGCCATTGATCGTGATCGGCTGGTTGTCGATCATCAGATCGGTCCATTTAGGGATCACCGCGGCATAGGCGCCCTGCGGATCCTGCCGTGGGCCGAACACGTTGAAATAGCGCAGTCCCACGGACGAGAAGTCATAGGTGCGGCGATAGATGCTGGCGTAGATCTCGTCGAACAGCTTGGTGGCGGCGTAGGGCGACAGGGGATTGCCGATCCGGTCCTCCACCTTGGGCAGCTGCGGCTCGTCACCATAGGTGGAACTGGAGGCGGCATAGACGAAGCTCTGCACCCCTGCCTGCCGCGCGGCATCCAGCATGTTGAGAAAGCCGGTCACGTTGACGTCGTGGCTGGTGCGCGGATCCTCGATGGAACGCGGGACGGAGCCGAGCGCCGCCTGGTGCAGGATCGCATCCACGTCCTTCACCGCGCCAGTGCAGGTGTCCCAGTCGCGAATGTCACCCTCGATCAGGGTGAAGTTCTCCCACTTCTCGCCAACGCATGATTTGACGTGATCCAGGTTGTAGGCATGGCCGGTGGAGAAATTGTCCAGCCCGGTAACGGTCTGATCGAGTTGCAGCAGCGATTCGACGAGGTTCGATCCGATGAAGCCGGCAGCGCCTGTCACCAGCCAGTGCCGGCGATTGGCGCGCAGCCGGTCACGCAGTTCGGTCTGGCCCTCCTGATCGAACCACATATCCTTGCGCATTTTTCTTGCCTTCCAGCCCTTTTAAGATCGTTGCGCGATAGCGCAATAGCTGAAACGGTCAACCGCGGGCCGATGCGAAGTCACGGCGATGGGAGCGGAAAATCCGGCCAGTAGGATCAAGCGGCAGGATCGACTGCGGGATCAGTTGTCGTAATTGTCCAGTTCATCACCCTGCAGTGATACGACATGCACCAGGTTCGTTGCCCCGGCCTGCCCGAACGGCACGCCCGCCAGCATCGCGATGCGCGCGCCTTCGCCGGCATAGCCGTGGCGCAGGGCCATGCGCTTGCCCTTTGCGATCATCTCTTCAAAGCTGCCGATGTCCTTCGTGGCCACCGGATGGCCGCCCCACAAGAGGCACACGCGCCGCGCCACCTGCATGGACGGGGTCATCACCATCACCGGCACCGCAGGCCGTTCGCGCGCCACGCGGCGCGCGCTGCTGCCGGATGCCGTGAATACCGCGATCGCCGTGATGTTCACCGTGTCGGCAATCGTCATGCAGGCGTGGGAAAGGGCATCGGCCAGCGTGGGATCGGGCGGCGTATCCAGCATGCGCACGCGCTGCTTGTAACCCTCGTCCTTCTCCACCTGCCGGGCGATGGAATCCATCATCAGTACCGCTTCCTCGGGCCAGTCGCCCGCGGCGGTTTCCGCGCTCAGCATCACTGCGTCGGCACCGTCGTAAACGGCATTGGCAACGTCGGACACCTCGGCGCGGGTGGGGGCGGGGCTCTCGATCATGCTTTCCAGCATCTGCGTTGCCACGATCACCGGCTTGCCCGTCAGGCGGGTGGCGTTGACGATCTTTTTCTGTAGCGGCGGAACTTCCTGCGGCTCCAGCTCCACGCCCAGGTCTCCGCGTGCCACCATGATGCCGTCGGCCAGCTCGATAATCTCGTGCAGCCGGCGCACGGCCTGCGGTTTCTCGATCTTGGCGCACAATGCGCCCCGCCGCTCTCCATTGGGGCCGTTCATCAGCTTGCGCGCTTCGGCGATGTCCTCTGGCCGCTGCACGAAGGAAAGGCCGATCCAGTCCACCCCGTGCTCCATCGCGAAGGCGAGGTCGCGCCGGTCCTTGTCGGTAAGGGCGGGGATGGGGATCTCGGCATCGGGCACGTTCACGCCCTTGCGATCGGAAATCACGCCGCCAACCTCGGCTTTGCACACGATCTCGCCATTGCTGACGGACTTGATCTTCAGGCGGATCTTGCCATCGTTCACCAGCAGGCGCTGGCCTTCTTCCACCACGTGGAAGATTTCAGGATGCGGCAGTTCCACGCGGGTGGCATCGCCCGGCTCGCCCACGCGGTCGAACGTGAAGGTGCTGCCGTGCGGAATGGTGGCGCGGCCATCCTTGAACGTGCCCACGCGCAACTTCGGGCCTTGCAGATCGGCCAGGATAGCGATGGGCCGGTAGAATTCCTTCTCCAGCGCGCGGATATTGGCGATGGTTTGCGCATGCACCTCATGCTCGCCATGGCTCATGTTCACGCGGAAGGCATCGGCACCGGCCTGGAACAGCCGCCGCAGCATATCGATATCCCTGCAGGCAGGGCCTGTTGTGGCGAGGATCTTGACCTTGCGGCCACGCGGGCCAAGTCTGTTGGTATCGGGCTTTGCCATGGCCCACGCCTATGACAGGCGAAGGCTACAACACAAGGACATAAAATGAGTGAACCCCAAGATCCCCTGGAGATGCTGCCCGACGATGTGGCCGCCGATGCGTTCCGCCGGCTGGTGCGCCACTTGCGGCATCGCCACGATGCGCAGAATATCGATCTGATGGGCCTTTCCGGCTTTTGCCGCAATTGCCTGGCAGACTGGATTCGCGATGCCGGATACGACGGCAGCAAGGACCAGGCGCGCGAACTGATCCACGGGATGCCGATGGATGAATGGAAGGCCACGAGGCAGACCGAGGCGACGCCGGAGCAGCTTGAACGGATGAAGGCCAGTATCGCGAAGAACGCGTAAGCACGGCTTTGCACAAAATGGTCCACAGTCCCGCTTGCACCGACGCGTGGCCACGCTAACCAGCGGCCAACCGATTCTCACATTCCTACCGGAGCATACCGAAAATGGCCGAAGCCACCGACGACCGCCTGCGCCTGCTGATCGAGCGTATCGAGCGCCTCGAAGAAGAAAAGAAGGGCATCGCCGACGATATCCGCGACGTTTACGCAGAGGCGAAGGCCGTGGGTTACGATCCCAAGATCATGCGCCAGATCGTGCGCCTGCGGAAGATGGAGCCGAACGACCGCAGCGAGCAGGAAATGATTCTCGATACCTACAAGAACGCTCTTGGGATGGGCTGAGCCTTTGTGGAGACGGTGTGCGGAACGCCGTCTCCATCCGGTCCGTTAATTCTGCAGCACCCCGATATGCAGGATTAGCGATCATGACCGACCCTTTGCAGAAAACCGAAGACGCCACTTTCATCGAACCCATCGCCGAAGAGCCGGACATGCCCGGCCACGAAAGCGCGCTGGATCGCCAGCCCGAATGGGAGCCGCGCTATCCCGGTTCCGGCCGGATGAAGGGCAAGGTTGCCATCGTGACAGGCGCGGACAGCGGCATTGGGCGCGCCACCGCCGTCTTGTTCGCCCGCGAGGGGGCGAAAGTGGCCATCGCCTATCTCAGCGAGCATGACGACGCGAAGAAGACGCGCGACCTGTGCGAGGCGGAAGGCGCAGAAGTGCTGCTGTCCGCCGGAGACCTTGGCGACCCGAAGCATGTTCAGGGCTTTGTCGACGCAGTAATGGAGCGTTTCGGCCAGATCGACAGCCTGATCCAGATCGCGGGCGAGCAGCATCCCGATTACGATGTCACCGACATCACGCCGGAACAGTTGCAGCGCACGTTCCAGTCCAACATCTATTCGATGTTCTACATGGCGCAGGCCGTGCGTCCGCACCTGAAGAAAGGCGCGACGATCGTGAACTGCACCTCCATCACCATGTATCAGGGTGCGCCGATCCTGCTGGATTATTCCGCCACCAAAGGCGCGATCACGGCTTTCACCCGCTCGCTTTCCGGCCAGCTTGTCGACGATGGCATCCGCGTGAACGGTGTGGCTCCCGGCCCGATCTGGACGCCGCTGAACCCCTGTGGCGGCATGCCGGAGGAGGAAATGGACGACTGGGGCACCGATACGCCGATGGGCCGCGCGGGCGAACCCAACGAAGTGGCGCCCGCCTTCCTGTTCCTCGCGTGCGAGGACAGTTCCTACATGTCCGGCCAGGTGCTGCACCCCAATGGCGGCACCGTGGTGGGCGGATGATCGATGCCATGATGTGTTGAAGCGAAAGCGGGGCTGGGCTAGGCCCCGCTTTTATTTTCAGCACCCGTTAGAAGAACCATCATGGCAGGCCATTCCAAATTCAAGAACATCATGCACCGCAAGGGTGCGCAGGATAAGAAGCGTTCCAACCTCTTTTCCAAGCTCAGTCGCGAAATCACCGTGGCGGCAAAAATGGGCACGCCCGATCCGGACATGAACCCGCGCCTGCGTCTCGCCGTCAACACGGCCAAGGCGCAGTCCATGCCAAAGGACAACATCCAGCGCGCGATCGACAAGGCCAGCGCCGGTGATGACGAGAATTACGAGGAAGTGCGGTACGAAGGCTATGGCCCCGGCGGCAGCGCCATCATCGTGGAAACGCTGACGGACAATCGCAACCGCACCGCCACCGCCGTGCGCACCGCCTTCAGCAAGCATGGCGGCAACCTGGGTACCGAGGGCTCCGTCCAGCACGGGTTCGAACGGCTCGGCTACATTGTCTATCCAGCCGATGTCGGCAGCGAGGACAAGGTTCTGGAAGCCGCGATGGAAGCAGGCGCAGAGGATATCACCTCCACCGAGGACGGCCATGAGATCTGGACCGCGGCAGACGATCTTCACCAGGTCGCAGGTGATCTGGAAAAGTCGCTGGGCGAAGCAGAAACCGTGAAGCTGGCCTGGAAGCCCAATATCACTGTCGATATGGACGAGAAGAACGCCAGCACCCTGCTGAAGCTGATCGACGTGCTGGACGACGACGACGACGTGCAGACCGTCTGGGGCAATTACGACATCTCCGACGAGGTGATGGAAAAAATCGAAGGGTGAGTTGGAAGGGATGGGCATTCGTAATAGCGGTGACCATCCTACTCGCAATCTGGTTCGTTATGAGTGGCGGTGTCATGCACGGCGACTGCATTCAGATCGACAAGGCACCGCCATGCTGATGACCTCGTGTTAATCCTGGGCCTCGATCCGTCGCTTAGCTGCACTGGCTGGGGCGTGATCCGGGTGGAGGGGAGCCGTATCTCCCACATCGCCAACGGCCAGATCGCCACCCATGCGAAAACGGCCATGCCCCTGCGGCTGGCCGCGCTGCAATCGGGCATTGCCGAAGTCATCGCCGCGCACCGGCCGGATCGCGCGGCGGCTGAGGAAGTGTTCGCCAACAAGAACCCGCAATCCACGCTGAAGCTGGCACAGGCGCGCGGCGCCGTGCTGGCGGCCTGCGGTGCCTCGGGCCTTGCCGTGCGCGAACATTCCGCACGACTGGTGAAAAAGGCGGTGGTGGGCACGGGCGGCGCGGAAAAGTCGCAGGTGCAGGCCATGCTGAAAGTGCTGCTGCCGGGCGCCAGTTTGACAGGCGCGGATGCCGCCGATGCGCTGGCGGTGGCCATCGCGGACGCCAATCTCGGCTGAGCGTTTGCGCCATCGCGCGCAGATCCCGATGAAACCAAACCGGAACAAGGCCTTGCGCCCTTCGTAGTCTAGCATATCCGGGCACGACGATATCATGGCGCGGATGCGACTTAGGAGTATCCGATTATGCGCAAGACCCTGTTCCCCGCCCTGATCGCCGGCACGCTGTTGCTTGGCGGATGTACCAACAGCGTTGGCGGCACCAACCCGCTCGGAGGACTTCTGGGCGGAATCCTGGGCGGCGGCGGCGCTTATGACGACCGCAACGGCAGCGACTTCGAACGTGCCGCGGTGAATGCATGCGGACAGGAAGCGCAGCGATACACGCGCGACCGCATCCGCGTGGAGCGCGTGGACCAGACCAGCCGTGATACCGTGCGCGTGGACGGCCGCATCGAGACGCGGGACCGCGATCGCGACGAATTCACCTGCACCTTCCGCAGCGACGGCCGCATCGCAGGCTTCCGCGTCTTCTGATCCAATGGAGCGACAAATGACGCGGCCAAGTGAGTTGTCATCGTGCAGTTCCCGCCGCGTCGATAAGACCAGCCGTGCCTGAATTGACAAGCACGAGTCTCGGCCTAATCCGGCACCATGTATCTCGTGGTGTTCCGCAACCGTAAACGGGCTGGCATCGATCAGGCAGCGTACGACGCGCAGGCGGGCGCGATGGAGGCGCTGGCGGCGCAGCAACCCGGCTACCTCTCCTTCAAGAGTTATGTCGCCGCAGATGGCGAGGTTGTCGCGCTGTCCGAATGGGCTGACGAGGCATCGGCGCGCGCATGGGGTGCGGTGGCGGACCACAAGGTGGCGCAGGCCGAGGGGCGCAATCGATGGTATGGCGAATATACCCTCTACGCCTGTGACAACCCGCGAACTCACTGCTTCAGCGCGAGCGATTGACGGCGCAATGTCCTACTCGGCAGCACTCGTGGCAGAACGCGTGCGCATGGCACCCGGCCCCTCCTTCATCCCTTCCAGCGTCTTGCAAAAACAGCCCGTTTCGCCTTTGGGAATTTTGCCTCTAGGACAGTGTTCCATGTGTTCCACATTAGGCGCGAAAGGCCTGTTTGAATGACCATCCATGTTTACGGGATCCCCAACTGCGACACGGTGAAAAAGGCCCGCAAATGGCTCGATGCGCAGGGGCTGGAATACAGCTTCCACGATTACAAGAAGGAAGGCGTGGACGAGCAGAACCTTGCCCGCTGGGCCGATCGCTGCAGTTGGGAAGTGCTGCTGAACCGCAGGGGCACTACCTTCCGCAAACTGGATGAGGATGAAAAGGCCGATATCGACCGGGACAAGGCACTGGCACTGATGCAGGCGCATCCCAGCATGATAAAGCGGCCCGTGATGGAAACCGACGACGGGGAGCGCGTGCTGGTGGGCTTTGCCGCCAGCGAGTGGGAAAACGCCCTGACGTGATGCGCGCATGATCCACGCCCTGCTGCAGAACTGGCAAACCGCCTTTCGCGAGACGCTGGAATCGGCGCTGGCCGCCGCGCTGGCATGGTGGATCGGCCTGCTTGTCTTCGGCGGGGAGCATACCCCGCTGTTCGCCGCGGTTACGGCCGTCGTCTGCCTCGCGCCCGGCCTGCCGAGCCATTCGAAACAGGCGATTGGCCTGCTGGTGGGGGTGATCGCCGGCATCGTGGTGGGGGAGGTGACGCTGGCCGTGGCGGGCAGTTCGCACCCCGCCGTGCTTGGCGCGGCGGTGTTCATCGCCATGATGGCGGCCCTGGCCTTCAAGGTGCAGCCCATCGTGGGGATCCAGGCGGGCGTTTCCACCGTGATCGTGCTGGTGGAAGGGCAGGATGTCGACAGCTTCCGGCGGATCATCGACGCGCTGATCGGCGGCGTCGTTGCGCTGGGTTTCAGCCAGGTGTTGCTGACGCCGGACCCGTTCAAGATCCTGCGGGAGGAGGGCGGCAAGATGGCGGGCGCCGCGCGCGATCTGCACGAGTGCCTGCGCAGCGATGGATCGTGCGAGGACATTCGCAAGCACCTGCGCGATCTGGATGCTGCATCCATGGCGCTGGAAGAACAGCTTGAATATGTGGAGCGGATAGCAACGCGCACACTGCGCGGGCGCTGGTATCGAAAGCCCATAGGCATCCGCGTGTCACAATGGCGAGAGTGCAAGCAGCGGCTCCGCCTGTCTCTGGAAGACGTGGCGCACGGCAGGCTGGCGAGCGAGGGCGAGAAGGACAATGGGACGAAGCTGGACGAGGCGGATCGCTGGCTGGATGCCGGGCAGGCGCTGTCGAAAGGAGACGACCGCCGATACCGCGAGGTAGAGGAACTGGAGGATGGCGAATGAGAAGCTTTGTGCTGAATATCCGACCCGCCCTGAAGGCCATGGCTCTTTTGTTTACAGCACTTTGCTGCGCAGCATCGGCTGCAGCAAAGGAGGGTGACATGCTGCTAATCGCACATCGCGGCGCAAGCGGGGAGAGACCCGAACATACGCTGGCGGCCTATGAACTGGCCATCGATCGGGGTGCGGACTACATCGAGCCTGATCTGGTGGCGACGAAGGACGGCGTTCTCGTGGCGCGGCACGAGAATGAGATATCGGGCACTACCGATGTTAGCCAGCGTCCCGAATTTGCCGCACGCCTGATCACGCGAACGATTGACGGGCAGGACGTGACGGGCTGGTTCACCGAGGATTTCACCCTGGCCGAGCTACGCACCCTGCGCGCCCGAGAACGCTTGCCGGAACTGCGCCCGCACAATGCCCGCTACGACGGTCTGTTCCCGGTGCCGACGCTGGACGAGATCATCCGCCTCGTCCGCGCGAAAGAGGCGGAAACCGGGCGCACCATCGGCCTTTATCCAGAGATCAAGCACCCCACCTACTTCGCCGAGATCGGCCACGACCTGGCGAAAATGCTGGTGGAGCAGCTGCACGCCGCTGGTTACGAAGGCGCCACTGCGCCGGTGTTCATCCAGAGCTTTGAAATCGAACCGCTCGTCCGCCTCGATACCATGACCGATCTGCCGCTGGTGCAATTGGTGGCCGCGCAAGGCGGACCGGCGGATCGGCCCGGCGTGAGCTACGAGCAAATGCTGGATAGCGAGGGCATTGAGGACATTGCCAGCTATGCCGATGGCATCGGCGCGGCGGTTCCGCTCCTGCTGGATGGAAATGGCGGATCCACCGGCCTTGTGGAACGCGCCCATGATGCGGGCCTGCTGGTGCACGCCTGGACGCTGCGAAAGGAAAACGCCTTTCTGCCCGAAACGCTACGCTCTTATGGCGACGATGCGCAACCGGGCAATCTTGCAGGATTGGCCCTGATGCTGGAGCGTATCGGGACCGATGGTGTATTTACCGACGATCCCGTGGTCGTGAGGCCCGTGGTCGAAAGGCAGGTGTTCCCGAGTGACGATCGCCTTCAGCGCACGGTTACGCCGACCGATGCGGATCGCTAGCCGCTGTGGCGCGCGATAACGATGTAATTGAGGCTCATGTCATCGGAGAGGTGGAGGCCCTTGTCCGGGCGCCATGCGATGCCCTTGGGCGATCCCATCGTAAGGCCCGCAGCCGAAAGCAGTGCTTCCAGCTCTTCCGGCGTAACGAAATCGTCCCAGTGATGCGTGCCCTTGGGCACGGCTCCGGTCGCCTCGGCTGCGCCGATCAGCAGGGTGCGGCTTTTCAGCGTGCGGTTGGGCGTGGAAAGCACCATGAGCCCGCCGGGCGCCAGGTGCGCGGCCAGCTGCACGGCAAAGGCCTGCTTGTCCTCGACATGCTCGATCACTTCCATGCTGGTGACGAGATCGAAATGGCCAAGCCCCGCCGCGCCCAGTTCTCCGGGAATGTAACGGATATCGAGGCCCGCACCGTCCGCATGAGCGGCGGCGGCCTGCGTGTTCTGCGGGCTGGCGTCCACGCCGGTCACCTCCGCGCCCAGGCGCGCCAGCGGCTCGCACAGCAGGCCTGCGCCGCAGCCGACATCCAGCGCGCGCTTGCCCGCCAGGGGCTTCGCGTTTTCGATATCGCCGCCCCAATGCATATCCACCGCCTCTCGAATGAAGCCGAGGCGGACGGGGTTGAGCCGGTGCAGCATGGCGGAGCTGCCGGCAGGATTCCACCACTCCGCCGCCAGCGCGCCGAAGTGCTCGGCCTCCTCCGGGCGGATGGTGACAGGATTGGTTGCAGATGTGACAGTTGCGTCGGGCATGCTTGCTCCCTAACAGCGCGCGAGAGTTTCAACCAGACTAACGCATGAGGGACTGAAGTTGGCCCGGATCGTGATGAAATTTGGCGGCACGTCGGTCGCCGGGACCGAACGCATTCGCCGCGTCGCCAATATCGTGCGCGCACAGGCAGCGGGCGGTAACGAGGTGGCCGTGGTGGTAAGCGCCATGGCCGGAGAGACGGACCGGCTGGTGAATTTCTGCCGTGAAGCCAATCCCCTGTACGATCCGGCGGAATACGACGTGGTCGTATCCAGCGGAGAGCAGGTGACGGCAGGATTGCTGGCGCTGACCCTGCAGGCCATGGGTTGCAAGGCGCGCAGCTGGCTGGGCTGGCAATTGCCGGTGAAGACATTCTCTGCCCACGCCAACGCCCGCGTCGGCGAGATTCATGCAGAGCGGCTGGGCGATTCGATGGCGGAAGGCGAGATCGCCGTGATTCCCGGCTTCCAGGGCGTTTCCGATCTGGAGCGGATCACCACGATGGGTCGCGGGGGATCCGACACCTCTGCCGTCGCAATTGCCGCGGCGGTGAATGCCGATCGCTGCGATATCTATACCGACGTGGACGGCGTCTACACCACCGATCCGCGCATCGTGGCGCGCGCGCGCAAGATCAAATATGTCTCTTACGAAGAGATGCTGGAACTGGCCTCCGTCGGCGCGAAGGTGCTGCAGACGCGCTCGGTCAGCCTGGCCATGAAACACAATGTCCCCGTGCAGGTGCTGTCATCCTTCGTGGACGAAGGATCGCCCCCTGCCGATACACTTCCCGGCACGATGATCATCTCCGAAGAAGAGATGCAGAAGATTCTCGAGGATACGAATATGGAACGTCAGTCCGTTACCGGCATCGCCCACGACAAGAACGAAGCCCGCGTGGTGCTGACCCGGGTGCCCGACAAGCCCGGCGCGGTGGCCGATATCTTCACCCCGCTGGGCGAGGCGGGCATCAACGTCGACATGATCATCCAGAACGTGGGCCGCGACAAGGGCGAGACCGACGTGACCTTCACCGTGCCCCAAGCCGAACTGGCCCGTGCGCAGGCGCTGCTGGAAGACAAGCAGCAGGCGCTGGGCTTCAACCGCATCATCACCGATAGCAAGGTGGCCAAGATCAGCGTCGTGGGCATGGGCATGAAGAGCCACACCGGCGTTGCTGCCACCATGTTCAAGTCGCTGGCCGATCGCGGCATCAACGTGCAGGCGATCTCGACCTCGGAAATCAAGGTTTCCGTGCTGATCGACGAGGACGAGACCGAACTGGCCGTGCGTGTGCTGCACACCGCCTACGGTCTGGATGCGCCGGACGATATCGGGGACGAGGCGGCCTGAGTTTCGGGTTTGCCAGCACAACACGCACGGCGCGTCAGAAATAGGTGCTGAGGGCAAGGCAGGTTGCCGCGCCGACGACGATGTTCATTGGCAGGCCGATCTTCACGAAATCGGTAAAGCGGTAGTTCGCCGCGCCATACACCAGCGTGTTCGTCTGGTAGCCGATAGGCGTCATGAAGCTGGCCGAAGCGCCGAACATGACGGCCATCACCAGCGGGCGTGGATCCATGCCGGCAGCTTCGGCCAGGCCGATGGCCAGCGGCGTGAGGATAACGGCCACGGCGTTGTTGGTAACCGCCTCCGTCAGCGCGCTGGTGAGGGCATAGAGCACGGCGAGGATCAGCAGGGGAGAGGCTGCGAACAGGATCGGACGCGTCATCTCGACCAGCAATTCTACCGTGCCCGCATTCTCCAGCCCCTTGCCGAAGGCGAGCATCGCGAAGATCAGCACCAGCGTGTTGCCGTCAATGGAACTCCACGCCTCTTCCGGCTCGATGCAACGCGTCAGCAGCACGATGGCCACGCCCGCCAGCGCCAGTGCCTGAATCGGCCAGCCCATCACAGCGGCAGTGACGACGACCAGCGCCAGAACACCGAGGGCTACGGGCGCTTTGGTCCGGCGAAAGGCGCGCACCGGCGTTTCAGACACGTCGGCAAGCGCGACGTTGCCCTGCAACGCCAGCGCGGCATCGGTGCCGGCGGCGATCAGCAGGCGGTCACCCGCCCGGCAGCGCACCTCGGCCAGCTCCGGCCCTGCCAGGCGCCGCGGACGCGATAGCCCCAGAACGCGCACCTGCAGGCGCGAGAGCAGCGGAATATCCGCCAGCCGTCGCCCGATTGCCGGGTGGCTGGCATCGATCACCGCCTCTACCAGTCGCAAGTCCTTCGGACGGTCGCGACCACTGGTGGAAACGCCGCCGCCGACACCGGTCAAACCGGTGCGAAAATCGTCGTTCTCGGCGAAGGAGGCCAGTTCCTCCGGGCTTGCCGAAACCACCAGCTGATCGCCCGCTTCCAGCACGTGATCGTCAAAGCCGCGCCGCTCGATCCCGGCTCCGCGACGCACACCGATGATGCGCACGCCGGGGCGGCGGGACAATGGTATCTGATCGAGCCGCCGACCCACCAGCGTGCTCTCGGCAACCAGGGTGAGGTGCGACAGAAAGGCGTTGCTTTCAGAATCCGCGTCCAGCTTGCGCGGTTCGCGCGAGGGGAGGAGGCGAGGGCCAAGCAGCAGCAACGTGACGAGCCCTGCGCTCATCGCGGCAAGCCCGATCGGGGTCATCTCGAATATCCCGAACGGCTCCAGCCCCTGCTCCTGCGCCACGCCATCCACCAGCAGATTGGTGGATGTGCCGATCAGCGTCAGCGTGCCGCCGAGGATGGAGATGTAGGACAGCGGGATCAGCAGCCGGGTGGCCGCAGCGCCCAGTACGCGCGCCAGGCGGCGCACGATGGGGATCATCACGATGACGACGGGCGTGTTGTTCATGAAGGCGGAGGCGAACAGGGTTCCCGTGCCGATTTCCGCGATGGCCAGCCGCGGCATGCGCAATGTGCGCCTGATGACCCAGCCAGAAATCGCCTCCAGTATGCCGGTGCGTAGCAGCGCGCCCGACAGGACGAACATGGCAGCGATTGTGATGGGCGCGGAATTGGAAAAGACGCCCATCAGCTCTTCGGTCGGCAAGAAACCCAGCGCCAGCATCGCGACGGCTCCTCCTGCCGCGATTACCACGGGTGGCAGGCGCTCCAGCATGAAGGCAATCAGCAGGCCGAGAAGGGCGACAAGGCCGATGATGGGGGCGTAACCCTCGATCCACGCCGGAAGAAGAGTGAGCATACGCGCGTACATTTACTGCCGATCAACTGCGCCGCATAGCGTTATCTGCGCCTTGCAACCCCCGCAGATACGCGAAGTCTGGTGCTTGTGAAGGCAATGCGGTGCCCCTAAGGGTCTGCGCATGACAGCCTATCCCAAGACCTCGGCGCTGATGGCGCGCGGCAATGAGTTTCTCGGCACCGATCACGCCATCATGTGCGGCGCGATGAGCTGGGTTTCCGAGCGAAACCTGGTGAGCGCGATCAGCAATGGCGGTGGCTTCGGCGTCATTGCCTGCGGTGCGATGACGCCCGAATTGCTGGACGCCGAGATCACCGCGACCAAGGCGATGACGGACAAGCCCTTTGGCGTGAACCTGATCACCATGCACCCCGATCTGTTCGACCTGATCGACGTGTGTGCCGCGCACGAGGTGACGCATGTGGTGCTGGCGGGCGGCCTGCCGCCCAAGGGCAGCGTCGATGCCATCAAGCAGAAAGGTGCAAAGCTGATCGCCTTTGCGCCGATGCTGGCGCTGGGCAAGAAGCTGCTGCGTTCGGGCGCGGATGCGCTGGTGATCGAGGGGATGGAAGCAGGCGGCCACATCGGCCCTGTGTCCACCAGCGTGCTGGCGCAGGAAATCCTGCCCGAACTCGCGGCCGAGAACATCGTTTTCGTGGCCGGTGGCATCGGCAGGGGCGACATGATCGCAGGCTATCTGGAGATGGGTGCGGCGGGCGTTCAACTGGGCACCCGCTTCGCCTGCGCAACGGAAAGCATCGCGCACGCCGATTTCAAGAAGGCCTTCTTCCGCGCCAACGCCCGCGATGCCGTGGCCAGCGTGCAGGTCGATTCGCGCCTTCCGGTGATCCCCGTGCGCGCCCTGAAGAACAAGGGGACCGAGGAGTTCACCGCGAAGCAGCGCGAGGTCGCCGCCGTGCTGGATCGCGAGGAAATCGCGATGGCCGAGGCGCAGCTGCAGATCGAACATTACTGGGCGGGCGCGTTGCGCCGGGCCGTGATCGATGGCGACGTGGAGAACGGATCGCTGATGGCGGGCCAGTCTGTCGGCATGGTGAAGGCGGAAGAGCCAGCCGCCGAGATCATCGCGCAGTTGATGCAGGAAAGCGAAGCCGCGCTGACGTTGCGCAACAGGGTCTGACACCGCTGCGTGCGATATTCGCCACGCTTCTTCTCCTCGTCCGCCCGGCGGCGGTGCGCGACGCCCTGCTACTCGCCAATGCCGGGCCGGAAGGCCGGTCGATCCAGATCGAAGAGGATGCCCGCACCGCAGGATCGGGGTCAGTTCGCCAGCCCCAGAAGCACCTTTACCGTCGTTTCCGGATCGTTCTGCATCACGAAATGATCGGTGTCCGTTTCGTGATATTCCCATCCTTGCGACCGTGCCTTTTGCGCAAAGGCGGCGAAGGGGGTGGGCTGATAGCCGGTGGCAAAGATGTAGCACTTCTTTGCAATATCCTGCTCCTCGCCAGAAAAGGGAATGGCCTCCAGCAGTGTCAGCAATGGATGGAAGCCGACCTTGCCGGGGACGTGGGTAAAGTCGATGGAGCCGATGGGCGTCACATATCCCGGCTGGTGGCGCTGCGTATCGACATACCAGTTGTGCTCGAACTCGCCGGTAATGTCCCACAGCGACTGGTCGCTTTCGGGCAGGAAAGCATCAACGTAGCAGATCGCCTCGATGTGTTTGGCAAGGCGGCTGGAGACGGCAGAGATCACCATCCCGCCGTAGGAATGGCCTGCAAGGATGAATGTCTCCAGCCCGGCTTCGGCGATCTGCCGGCACACATCGTCCACATGGTCCGTCAGCGTGATGCCGGGATGCAGTTCGTCCTGCCGGGTACCAAGGCCGGGCAGGGTGCAATTGAGCACGGTGTGCCCCTCTGCCTCCAGCCGGGCGGGCACGTCACCCCAGGTGTGGTTGCCGCCCCAGGCGCCGTGCACGAGGATGAAACTGGCCATGTAATCTCTCCCGGATACGAAAAGGCCCGCACATCGTGGCGATGCGCGGGCCCTTCATCAATAGGTCTTGCAGGTCTTAGGACTTGCGCGATGTACGCCAGCCGGTGGCATAGGTTTCGCGGCTCATTTCCGAATACGGAACCGGCGAAACGATAGCCTTCACGTTGATCTGCTTGTGCGGCTCGACGGTGGTCTTCTCGGTGCCGCCGTTCTCTTCGCCCCAGACAACTTCAAGCTCGGTGCCCAGCGGAACTTCGGGGTCCACGGTGGCGAGCGAAAGCGCCTTCTTCTCGTTCCAGCTGTAGCCGGTGAACATCGACAGGCCGACCGTGTTGCCATCGGCATCCACGACCTTGTCGTAGTTGGAGTTGGCATAGTTGGCGAGCGGCAGGTCGAAGAACTTGTACTGCTCACCCTCGGGATCGAACATGGAGCTGACGATCTTCTTCATGTCGTCGGCATTCCATTCCAGCGTCACCTTCTTGCGCTGCTGGTCCTTGCTGTTCTCGGCGATCTCCTTCAGCGCGTCGGCACCGTGGAAATCGTGGTCGAACTTCACGAACGGGCCATAGCCCAGCTCGTACGGGTTGAGGTAGTAATCCTCGATGCTGTCACCGATGAACGAACCGCCGATGGAACCGGTGGCTTCGTAGCTGTCGGCACCCAGCCACTTGCGATAATCTTCCAGCTTGTCGCCGGTGTAGATCGCGGGCAGCGGGCTGGGGATCCAGCCGGATTCCAGCGTGTTCGACGGATAGGCGCGGCTGCCGACAGGGATCAGGCCGAATTCTTCGCCTGCCTTCAGGATCTCGTCGCGGATATATTCCTGGTCCTCGTACGGGCCCCAGATTTCCAGTCCCGGCGAACCGGCCATGCCGTGACGCAGGGTGCGCACGCGCTTGTTGCCGATCTTCATGTCGGACATGTTGAAGAACTTCAGCTTGTCGAGCTTCTCGCCATTGAGCTTCTCGATCACGTCCCAGGCGCGCGGGCCCTGGATCTGGAAGCGCCACGAAATGCGCTTCACAGGCTTGCCCATCGGGCGCGAAGGCGAACGCGGATCGTTGGTGATGTCGACGTTGTAGCCGCCCTTTTCGGCGTGATACATCAGCCAGTTGGCAGCAGGCGCGCGGCCCACGTAGACGAATTCCTCTTCGGCGAGCCAGAAGATGATGCCGTCGCCGATCACGTGGCCATAAGGCGTGGTGGGAACGTACTGCTTGGCCTTGTCGACCTGCCAGCCCTTGGAGCTGTTGATCATGGTGTCGGACAGCAGCTTATGCGCATCCGGGCCGTTGATGTAGAGATCGAACATATGGTGCGACTGATCGAACAGGACGGCGCCGTGCTGCCATGCCCACTGCTCGTCACGCCAGTTGGAAAATTCCGGTGCGACGACGGGGTACACATAGGCACCGATCTGATTGTTGCGCAGCTGCGTGACGATATCGCCGTTCGCTTTTGCCAGAACTTGTTCCAGATTATCGGCCATAATTGGCTCCTCTCCATGAATGTGAATGAATCACGTATGCGAAATTAGTATGCAGTGCATACAATATTCGGCTACAGGTGCAAGGCGAAAACGCAGCAAACGGACAGGTGGTGCATCATGCAGGTGGAAGCGCTGGATCATATCAACATCATCACGGACGATCTTGACGGCACGGCCAGCTTTTACAGTCGGATGCTCGGACTGGAGCGCCGGGACGCACCGCCTCCTCTGACGCCTGAAACCGCAACGTGGATGTTCGACGAGCAGGGCCGCGCAATCGTGCATATCAATTCGCTCGATTGCGCGCGGACCTATGATCGGGAAGTGAAGCCGGGCGATGTTACCGGGGCGCTTCACCACGTGGCCTTGCGCCTGCGCGGCTACGAAGAGATGAAGGCGCGGCTGGATGAAAGCGGTGCTGATTACGAGGAGAATGTGGTGGAGGCCATCGGCCTGCGGCAGATCTTCACCGCCGATCCGAACAATATCCTGCTGGAACTGAACTTCTTCGCGGAATGACTGGCCAGAAAGGACCGCCTAGCTGCCTTGCTTTTCCGTGGAGGGGTCATCCTTTTCATGCGTGGCGGCCCACACAACGCTGCCTGCGCTGAAGCCGTGGATCATGGTGGATAGCAGGATGGTGAACACCACCGTGGCCCACAATTCCCCCTCGTTCACCAGATCCAGCTGCGCACCGGCATAGGCGAGGTAATAGATCGAGCCGATGCCGCGCACGCCGTAAAAGGCTACTACGCCGCGCTGTTTCAATGAAAGCGATGTGCCGAGCAGCGATAGCATTCCGCTGGCGGGACGGATCACCATGATGAGCCCGAGCCCGATCAGCGCCAGGGACCAGTCCAGATAAGGCAGCAAGGCCGGTATCGCGCCGCCCAGCATCACCAGCAGCACAGCGGTGACGGCATGTTCCAGCGCTTCGGAAAAGCTGTGAAGGCGCGCGTGGTACTTGTGATCATCTTCCTTGCGGCGCAGCATCAGGCCCATGAAGAACGCGGCGATAAAACCGTATCCCTCGATCAGTTCGGTAAAGCCGTAGGTCAGCAGGACGCCGGCCAGCGCAATCACGCCCGATCCGGTTTCGGCGAGAGGATTGCCGCGCGGAAAGGCAAACAGGACAAGGCCTAATAGCCAACCCGCGCCAAGGCCCATCAATACGCCCAGCGCGATCTTGTAAACGACATACAGGCCGAACCACTCGCCGATCCAGCCATCCATTCCGCCTGCCGTAGCGGCGATGAAGATGGCAAAATAGACGAACGGGAAGGCCAGGCCATCATTCAGACCTGCTTCCGTGGTGAGGGCAAAGCGGATGGGATGTTCGCCCCCTTCCAGCGGAGGGCCAACCTGCACATCTGCCGCCAGCACGGGATCGGTTGGCGCCAGGACCGCCGCCAGAAGGACGGCGCCCGCAAGGGTCATTCCGGCGAGCAGACCCAGACCGGCAACCACCAGGATGCAAAGCGGCATGGCAATCACCAGCAGCCTGATGGTGGGTGACCATAATCCGTGGCCGGAAATCTTGTCTATTCGTATGCCGGTACCGAACAGCGCGATGATTACCGCGAACTCGGATGCAAATTGCCATATCGTCGGCCGATCGAGGGGGGTGATCGCTTCTGGCACGCCTGGCAGCAGGCCGAAGGCGGCCAGGCCGCCTAGGATCAGAAGACCGGATGCGGCAGGCTCCCTTCCCGAAAAATACCGCGGCAGCCAATAGGCTGCCACGATCACGACACCGCATCCCGCAAGCAGGATATGATATGCCGAAAATTCGAAGAAGGCGCCGTCCATGAGGGGTGAACGCGCCGGAGAGCGCTAGTTTCCGGTCGCGATCATACGGGCGCGCCGCCTGCCGTCGTCGTGCGATACATTTCGCGGCGAAAACCGTCGTAATCGTTGGGCCCCAGATGCATCGTGGCGGCATTGTCCCACATGCACACCATTCCCGGCTGCCAGCGCAGGCGACAGGTAAAGGCATGCTGCGTGGTATGCGCGACGAGAAAATCGATGATCGGCTTCGCCTCGTGCGTGGTCATCCCCTCGATGCCGACAGCATAAGTGTCGCAAATATAGAGCGCGTCCTCGCCCGTTTCGGGATGCTTGCGCACCAGCGGGTGAAAGCTGCCTTTCAGACCCTGCTCGCGCTTTTCATCATCGCCAAAGTCGATCGGCTCGCCGCGTAGCTTTGCCTGGGTGGCGAAGTTGTTCGATGCGCTCATATGAACGCGCAGCGGGCGCAGCATGGCCTGATAGGTTTCGGAAAGATGGCGGAAGGCCAGCGCCGTGTTCGTCCACGTGGTATCGCCGCCGTAGGGCGGGCCTTCGACCTGACGCAGCGTGGTGACGCTGGGCGGCTCTGCCAGGAAGGGGCTGTCGGTGTGCCAGCCACCGCCGAAGAGGCTTGGCGTGACCTCGTCCGCTTCCTTGATGATCGGGTGAACTTCGCGGTGCTCCGGCACGCCTTGCGTGTAGGCATCGACGGCGAACCGGCCGAGGCGCCCGGCGAATTCCTCGTGCTCTCCATGGCTGAGGTGCTGGTCTTTCAGATAGACCATCTTGTGCTTCCACAGCGCCTGCTTGAGGCTGGCGATGCCGTCGTCCGACAGGTCAGGCAGGCGGACGCCGGTAATCTCGGCGCCCATGGCGGCGGCCAGCGGCTCCACCCCGAAATGCGCGGACTGGAACGGGTGATTGTCGAAATCGCCGCACGGGGCGACGCGCACCTGCCACATCTGAAGTCTCCTATCCCAGCGCGATCACGGTCTTGCCGAAACTGTCCGATCCCCAGCCGAAGGCATAGGCCTTGTCGGCTTCTTCGAAGGCAAAGGTCTTGCCCACGGGGAAGGTCAGGTGATGCTTGTCTACAAAGGTGTTGAGATCGCGCGCCATGCGTGACGAGCCGACGAAGATGCCGCGGATTGAAGAGCCTGTGAACATCAGGCCGCGCGGCTCGGGCGGTTCGCCATTGGCCAGCACGCCGATCAGCGCGATTTCCGCCAGTGGTGCGCAGGCGTTCATGCTCTGCTCCAGCGTGCCGGTGCCGCCGACTTCCACGATCTTGTCCGCCCCGCCAAAGTTCTCGCGCACGTATTCGCCCCAGTCCGGCGTCTGCTTGTAGTTGATGGTGTGATCGGCACCCAGTTCCTTGACCTGTTCCAGCTTCTCGTCGGAGGAACTGGTCGCAATCACTTGCGCACCAGCGGCCTTGGCCAGTTTCAGCGCGATCATCGATACTCCGCCGGTGCCCAGCACCAGCACCTTGTCGCCCGATTTCAGCGGATTGCCGCCTTCGAAAAGGGCGTTCCACGCGGTGACGCCCGCGCACGGCAGGCATGCGGCCTGCTGCACATCCAGGCTGCGGGCGATGGGGATGACCCCGTGCTGATCCAGCACGACCTTCTCGGCCAGCATTCCCGGCGCCTTGCCATCGCCCAGCGCGGGCACGAACTTTGGCGGACCGTCATACCAGCCCTGGAAGAAGGTGGATTGCACTTCGTCACCGATGCGAACGGATTTGACGCCTTCGCCTATGGCTACCACTTTGCCCGCGCCATCGGACAGCGGGATCGCGGGTTCCGAAATCGCGCCCCCGAAATACTGGCCGGAGGCGACGGCGAAGTCGCGATAGTTGAGAGACCACGCGGTGGGTTCGATCAGCACTTCACCGGGCCCGGGCGCCGGATCGGCAACCTCGTCCATGTAGAGCTTCTCGAAACTGTCGGAGCCTTCCGGCAAGAACCAAGCACGCATCGTATCTCTCCTGTTCGCGGCACGGGGCCGCTTATTCTTCCTGACCTGCCGGCCCCAAATTCATCCTCGGCACAATACCGGACCCGGCTGAACTTCGTCTACCGCCATGCCGGCGGTGTTGTTGAACCGCGTTTATCTGCCGGGCGCTGATGATCTCGCTATCACCTTGATCAAACTTCCAGCGTGGTGAGCGTTCCGCCGTCCGCTGCCCAATCCTGCCCGGTAACATGGCTTGCCGCATCGGACAGCAGGAAGCACGCAACTTCGGAAAGCTCGGCAGCGCTGCCCATCCGGCGCTGAGGGATGCGGCCCTCTATCTTGCTGCGCTGCGGTTCGGGGATGCGGGCGAGGGCTTCTGTCTCGATAAAGCCGGGGATCACGCAGTTGCAGCGGATGGAATGGGGCGCCATCTCCACCGCCACCGCCCGGCTGAAGCCCAGCAGACCGTGCTTCGATGCAACATAGGCGGGGTTCATGGCCATGCCGCGTTTCGATGCCATCGAGCCTGTGACAAGGATGCTGCCGCCTTTCGCCTCGATCATCGCGGGCAGCACCTTCTGCACCGCCCAGAACACGCTGGAGAGGTTGATCCGCAGGGTGTCGTCCCAGAGGTCTCCCGGATATTCCGGCAGCGGGGTGAAGCCGCCGGTGAAACCGGCATTGGCAAACAGGCCGGTGATGGGGCCGTTCTGCTGCACCGCGCTATCGAGGGCGGCATCCAGCTGTTCACGATCGCCGACGTCTGCTGCTGCCCATGCCGCGTTTTCGCCCAGTTCCCGCGCCGCTTCCTCCAGCCTCTCAGCGCGCCGTGCGATCAGAGTAACCGCCGCCCCGCGAGCCGACAGCATGCGCGCGGTTTCCAGCCCGATGCCCGATGACGCGCCGGTTATCGCGATGTGTTTTCCGTCAAAATCCATTCTGCTTGGCTCTCCCTCAAGCCGGACTATGCGCCATATCTCAGGCCAGGCCGAGTACGCGCGCCGCATTGTCCTTCATGATACCCGGCATCACCTCGTCGCGGAAGCCGACATCCTTGGCGGCCTTGATCCACTTGTCCGGATGGATCAGCGGAAAATCGCTGCCGAACAGCATCTTGTGCTTCAGCTGGGTGTTCGCATAGGTGATCACCTGCTTGGGAAAATACTTGGGGCTCCAGCCGCTGAGGTCGATGAAGACATTGTCCTTGTGCAACGCCATGGACAGGCTCTGGTCAACCCACGGCCAACTGGGGTGGGCAAGGATGATCTTCATGTCGGGAAAGTCCACCGCCACGTCGTCCACCAGCATGGGCTCGCCATATTTCAGGCGCATCCCGCCGCCGCCGCGCATTCCCGTTCCCATGCCGGAATGGCCGGTGTGGAAGATTACCGGCAGCTTGTATTCGTTGATAACCTCGTAGATCGGATAGCCCATGCGGTCCGCCGGATGCGCGTTCTGCGCGATGCCGTGGAACTTGAAACCCTTCACGCCGTGGTTCTCGATCAGGTCCAGCGCCTCGCGTGCGCCGTATTTGCCCTTGTGCGGGTCGATACTGGCGAAGGGGATGCAGATATCGTCGTTCTTGTTGGCGATCTCTGCCACTTCGTAGTTCGAGACACGCTTAGCCCCCATACCGCTCTCGGCATCGACGGTGAACATGCAGAAGGCGATGTTCGTCTCGCGGTATAGCTCGATGATCTCGGGCATCTTGGGCCGTTCGCGCGGCGCCTTGAAATAGGCGGAGGCGGCATCGAAGAACTTGCCCATCACCGGGTCTTCCGGGTCATGGCAGGAAATCTCGGCGTGTACATGCACGTCGATGGCGCGGACTTTACTGGGATCTACGGGCACTCTCTTCCCCTGCATTACTTAAGTGGAAGGTAAACACGACGAGGCCCGCCCCGGCAATGCCGAAGGCGGGCCCCCGCGTTTCAAACAGTGATCAAAGCTTCATGATCACGGACTTGGTTTCGAGATAGGCCTCGATACCCTCGCGACCCTGTTCGCGGCCGACGCCGCTTTCCTTGTAGCCGCCGAAGGGAACGGCAACGTCGATCATGGCGTGGCAGTTCACCCACACCGTGCCCGCCTGCAGCTTGGCTGCAATGCGGTGCGCTGCGGATGCATCCTTGGTCCACACGCCGGCGGCGAGGCCGTACTGCGTGTCGTTGGCGTCTTTCACCACTTCGTCCAGATCCTCGAAGCGCTGGGCAACGACGACCGGGCCGAAGATTTCCTCGCGAACGACGCTCATCTGCGGGTTCACATCGGTGAGGATGGTTGGGTTCACGTAATAGCCGCCATCGCTGCTGGGGGCATCGCCGCCCATCAGGACGGAGGCACCGTCACGCTTGCCCGCATCGATATAGCCCATCACGCGCTCGTGCTGTTCCTTCGAAACCAGCGGGCCCATGTGGGCATCGGGATCGAGGCTGGGGCGCGGTGCCCAGAATTCGGCGGTGTTGGCCATGCCTTCCACCACTTCATCGAACACGCTCTTGTGCGCATAGAGACGGCTGCCGGCGACGCAGACCTGGCCGGAGTTGAAGAAGATCGCCTGGCTGACGCCGGGTGCGGTCTCCTGAACGTCGACATCGGGCATCACCACCACCGGGCTCTTGCCGCCCAGTTCCAGCGTGATGTGCTTCAGCGTGTCGGTGACATTGCGGTTGATCAGCTTGCCGATCTCGGTGGAACCGGTGAAGGCCACCTTGTCGACATCGGGGTGCTTCACCATCCGGTCACCGCTGGTGTGCCCATAGCCTGTGATGATGTTGACGACGCCAGCGGGAATGCCAGCCTCGTGCACCAGGTCTGCAAGGCGCAGCGCGGTCAGGCTGGTCTGCTCGGCGGGCTTCAGGATGGTGGTGCAACCTGCGGCCAGAGCCGGTGCGATCTTCAGGCAGGCCATCAGCAGCGGGAAGTTCCACGGCACGATCTGCGCGCAGACGCCCACCGGCTCCTTCAGCGTGTAGGCGAACATCGTTTCGCCCGGCATGCCATAGGGGTTCATGGTCTCGCCATTGATCTTGCCAGCCCAGCCAGCGCAGAAGCGGATGTGTGCAGCAGCGCCCGGCACGTCGATCGCGCCGGCCATGCCTTTTGGCTTGCCCACGTCGATGGCTTCAAGCTCGGCCAGCTCGTCCGCATTTTCCTCGATGAGGTCGGCCAGCTTGGTCATGATCTTCTGGCGGGCGACGGGCGGCATGTTGCGCCAGCGGCCATCGTCGAAGGCGGTGCGCGCGGCGGCTACGGCGCGGTCCACGTCCTTGTCGCTGGCTTCCACGATCGTGGAAACGACCTTGCCGGAGGAAGGATCTTCCACATCGATGGTCTCGCCAGCGGAGGAATCCACCCACTCGCCATTGATGTAGAGCTGCGGGGAGCGTTCCAGCGCCTTCTTCGCGGCGGCTGAATACTCACGCTGGGTGCGGTCTATCGTAGTCTGTTCGTTCATGGGTGGGCTCCTTTCCCGGGAGAATCATCAGAATTGTTGTAAGTCATAGCAATATCCAGTCGTCCTGGCCATCACTATCCGCCGCGTTGGTCCAACTCCTTGTCCTGATTGGCGCGGAAAATAACGAACTGGCGGATCGCCTCGATCCGCTCTGGCGAAAGGCTTTCGGCAAAGCCGACCATGCCGCGCTGGCTCAGCGCACCGTCATGCACGATGGTCTGCCATACCTGGTCGCTTTGCAGCACGGCGCTGCGGCGCAGATCGGGCAGGACTGTCGAGCCGACCGCATTGTCGCCATGACATGCCCCGCAATAACGGCCGTAATCGTAGGTGCCGCTTGCCACCTGTGCCTCGCTGCCGCGGAAGGCGGGCGGATCAAGCGGCAGGCGAACCAGTTCGGGTTCCGGCGGCAGTTCGCCGTTCGCGCCCAGTTTGAACACCAGCAGGCGCGAGATGTTCTGAACAGGGCCGCTGGTCTCGTTCAGAATGCCGCCGGGTGCCAGTGACCAGATTCCGCCCCAACCGGCCATCACGGCCATGTATTGCTGCCCGTCGATCATGTAGGTGATGGGCGGGGCGACGACGCCCGTCTGCGCGCGAAAACGCCATAGCTCGGTACCGTCCGTCACGCTGTATGCAGCCATGTTGCCCGCTGCCGTGCCCTGGAATACCAGTCCGCCGCCGGTTGCCAGCGCGCCGCCGTTCCAGGGGCCGGGATACTGCACGCGCCAGCGTTCCTGCTGTGCCACCGGATCCCAGGCGATCAGCGCGCCCTTCGTGGCCGCAGCCGAAGCCGCGCGGATTTCCGCGTCGGCCGGCAGGAAGCCCGCCGACTGGTCGATGCCGACGTTGAACCCGTAATTGAGATCGGGCTCCCAATTCTCTTCCGGCACATAAGGAAAGCCGGCCTCGATAGCGGGGATGAACACCAGCCTTTCGCCCGGGTGGAAGGCCATTGGGTGCCAGTTGTGCCCGCCGCCTGCACCGGGGGTGGAAACGAAGGGCACGCCGGTATCGCCATAGCGTGCTTCTGCCACTTCGATGGGGCGGCCCGTTTCCATGTCGATCCCGGTCGTCCAGTTCTGCGGCACGTAATTGTTGGCGCTGATCAGTTCGCCCGTGGCGCGGTCGATCACGTAGAAGAAGCCGTTCTTGGGTGCCTGCATCAGCACCTCGCGCGTCTCCCCGCCGATTTCGAGATCCGCGAGGATGATGTGCTGCGTGGCGGTGAAATCCCACGTGTCGCCGGGCGTGGTCTGATAGTGCCAGACATATTCGCCCGTATCGGGGCGCAGCGCGACGATGCTGGAAAGGTAGAGGTTATCGCCGCCGCCGGGGCTGCGATAGGCCTGGTTCCACGGCGCGCCGTTGCCGACGCCTATATACAGCAGGTCCAGATCCGGGTCGTAGGCCATGGCATCCCACACCGTGCCGCCGCCGCCCAGGGTCCACCACTCGCCGTTCCATGTTTCTCTCGCGGCGGCCATGGCGGCACTTTCGCCGGAGGCTTCCTCGGGCGCGCCGGGCACGGTGTAGAAACGCCAGAGCATTTCGCCGCTCTCGGCATCGTAGGCCGAGACATAGCCGCGAACGCCATATTCCGCGCCGCCATTGCCGATCAGCACCTTGCCATCGATCACGCGCGGTGCGCCGGTGATGGTATAGGGCTTGGACTGGTCCACGGTGACTTTGGACCAGACCTCGTTTCCGGTGGCGCGGTCCAGCGCGATCAATCGGCCGTCCAGCGTGCCGAGATACAGCTTGTCGCCCCACGCGGCCGCGCCGCGGTTCACCACGTCGCAGCAGGCTTTCACGGCTGTTTCGCCGGGCACTTGCGGATCGTACTCCCACAAGGGCGCGCCGGTGGTGGCGTCAAACGCCTTCACCTTGCTCCACGCGGTGGTGACGAACATCTGGCCGTCGATCACCAGCGGCGTGGCCTCCTGCCCGCGGGCCGTATCCATGTCCGCATACCAGGCAAGGCCAAGCTGTCCGACATTCCCGGCATTGATGGAGGATAACGGGCTGTAACGCTGCTCCGCGTAATCGCGGCCGTAGGTAAGCCAGTTGGCGTTGTTGCCTGCCGCGGCAACCAGATCCGCCCGATCAATCGGGCCGACACTGGCGGGCACGCCTTGCACCGCGTCTGTTGCCTCTGTCGTCTGGCAGCTTGCCAGCGCGAGACCCATTGCGGCGCCTGCCGCCCATTTACCCAAATTCATCCCAGCCTCTCCCAAAGCATCAGGTGCGACTCTCTCTTTTGCGGCCGCATGATTGTAACCATCGTTAGAAAGGTGACGCGCGAGGTCAAGCGTGCCTTTGGATGGTGCCACGTAAAATCATATTGCGCAGATGCCGCCGCCGAGACTATGCCATCGCGCGTCAGTCGAGCGCGAGCCCGCGTCATGACCCTGGCTTTGCATTTTTGCTATTGGCCACGACAGGAATACCCGATGACATTCAAACTTCCCTCACGCGCCGATCACGTCGGCTCGTTCCTTCGCCCGCAATCCGTGATCGAGGCGCGCGATGCCTTCGCCGCCGGATCGATCGATGCGTCCGCTCTTTGTGAAACCGAAGACGCCGCAATCGCCGAGCTTGCCAAGTGGCAGGAAAGCCTCGGTCTGAAAGCGATCACCGACGGTGAATACCGGCGCAAGTTCTTCCACACCGATTTCCTGCTGCAGCTGTCCGGCGTCGAAGAAACCGGCGGCATCAAGAAGGCCTTCAAGAACGACAAGGGCGTGGACGTGGAGTTCGCTCCGCCCAAGATGATCATCACCGGCAAGGTGGAACACACGAAGCCCATTCAGCGGGCCGATTACGAATTTCTCGCCGCGCAGGTCAGCGCGCCGGGCGCGATGGCGAAAGTGGCCATTCCCAGCCCCACCATGCTGCACTTCCGCGCGGGGAGGGCCGGCATTCCCGAAGACACCTATCCGGAAATGCAGAACTTCTATGACGACGTGGCAAAGGCCTATGTCGAGGAGATTGCCGATCTGGCAGACGCTGGCTGCCGCTACGTACAGTTCGACGATACCAACCTCGCCTATCTGTGCGACACCGGCCACCGTGAAGACGCGAAGAACCGCGGGATGGACCCGGATTCGGTCACGCATGATTATGCCAAGCTGATCAACGCCAGTTTCGCCGGAGCCCCTGCCGACATGGTGAAGACCATGCATCTTTGTCGCGGCAACTTCCGTTCCAGCTGGGCAGCCGAAGGTGGCTACGATCCGGTGGCAGAGGTGATGTTCAACGAATGCGACCTCGACGCCTTCTTCCTTGAATATGACGATGCGCGTTCGGGCGATTTCTCTCCGCTGCGCTTCCTGCCGAAGGGCAAGTCGGTTGTTCTCGGACTGGTTTCCACCAAGCTGGGAGAGCAGGAAAGCAAGGACGACATCAAGCGCCGGATCGACGAGGCTGCGAAATACGCCGACCTCGATCAGTTGGCGCTCAGCCCTCAGTGCGGCTTTGCCAGCACCGTGCACGGCAATGACATCACCACGCAGCAGCAGGCCGACAAGATCCGCCTGTGCGTTGAGGTGGCGGAGGAAGTCTGGGGCTGATTGCGCCGACTATACCGATTACGAGAGGGCGGCTCTGCCAGGCCGCCCTTTTTCGTTTTGGCCTGGTGTTGGCCCTGCGCTGAACGGCTCTCCAACGATTGGTTAACCATATCGCTGTAAGGTGGGCGCTCCACGGCAGGAGCCATTCCATGGCGAAGCATGATACTTCTTCCCGACCACGGTTTCTCAATGGCCGTTGCGATTGTGGCCGCGTTGCCTTTCCCATCGCGATTGCCAACATCAGCTGCGATGGCTGCGAAGTGGAAGCCAGCGGCGACTGGGAAGACGCCTACGATTTCCTTCACCTCACCATTGACGAGCGGATCGAGATAAACGGCAAGATCGTCTCGCTCGATGGTCGCAAGGCGTCGATCCGCTTTTTCGGAGAACTGCACCCTTGCGTTGTCGAAGGGCTGGGCAGGACTGCCTAATCGGTGATGCGGAAGACCGCGCGAGCGTTGTCTTCCATCAGCTTTTTCTTCACCGCCGCATCCATATCCATTCGGTCGTATGCGGCCACTTCATCCGAACTCTGCTGATAGGGGAAATCCATCGCGTAAAGCACGCGGTCTTCGCCCATAACCTGCTGGCAGAACTTGATCGCCGGCTCCCAGCCCACGCCGCTGGTGGTGATCCAGATGTTGTGTTTGAAATAATGGCTTACGGGATGTTCCAGCCTGGGTTGGTTCCCGCCACGCAGATGCGGGCGTCCGTCGGCATTGCCCTGCATCCAGTCGAAGCGATAAAGGTGCAGGGGCAGGCATTCGCCCATGTGGCCGATCACCAGTCGCAATCTCGGGAAGCGATCGAAGGCGCCGGATAGCACCAGCCCCATCGTATGCACCCAGACATCGTGAGGGAAGCCCGCCAGCGCACCGAAAAATCCGCGATCCTCGTAATGCGGCGCGTTGAACGGCGCTGTGGGGTGGATGTAGAGCGCGGCATCCATCGCCTCCAGCGCTTCTAGGATGGGCCAATAGTCCAGCTCGTCCAGGTAGTGCCCCTGGAAGTGCGAATTGAGCACCGCGCCGTTCAACTTCAGCTCGCCCATGGCCCGTTCGATTTCCTTCACGCTGCCCGCAACATCGCGCGGATCGAAAGCCGCGCAGGCGGAAAAGCGATCCGGGTGATTGCGGCACGCCTCGGCAGCGATGTCGTTTGCCTGGCGGGCGAGGGCGGTGCCGTCTCCCGGCCTCACCACCTGCACGCCGGGTGCCGTCAGCAGTAAAAGCTGCCGGTCGATGCCCAGTTCGTCCATATGGCTGATGCGAAGATCGCCCAGATCCTGCAGCATCCCCTGCAGGCTGGGCATCTGCGCGAACATCCCTGCCATTTTCAGCGAATCGTCCTCCGGCGCATCGCCGCTGCCGAGATAATCCGTTTGCGCCTTGACGAGGTCGGGAAACGTCCAGGCCTCCTCGGTTGCGATCCGCTTGTAGGGCGCGGTGCGGTCAATCTCGCCTGCAGGCGGAGCAAGGCCCACGCGCGTGCGGTGGGAGAAATCCTCCTGGAAATGACCCTTCAGGCCTTTCTCGCTGCCGTCTTCGAGTTTCGTCATCCTGTGGTCTCTCCCGCAATCGGCTGGTGCTAGAACATCGTGTTGTCGTTCAGCGCTTCTACGGGCACCGGCTGGATCACGTCCCAATGCTCCACCAGATAGCCGTCGTTCACGCGGTAGATATCCACCACCGCGCTGCCGCGATCGTCAGGCGCGCGCTTGAAATGGTAGTGCACTGCCACCAGCGTTCCGTCCGGTCCTTCGTCGCCATAGATCACGCGCTTTACGTCATGCGTCATCTCCGGGTTGGCCTGCATGTGATCGGCAAGCACCGCGATGGTGGGATCGCGGCCCGTGGGCGAATTGGGATCGTGCTGGATGTAATCGGGGTGGACCCAGGCCTCGAACCCGTCGGTCAGGCGGTTCTGGTTATAGAACACCTCGATGAAGCGTTCTGACACTTCTCGGTCGCTCAGGCTTGCGCGGTTCGAGGTATCCATCGGATCGGCCGCCGCGTTATCCTGCGCATCCGTTTCCATGTCCGGCGGCCCGGTTCCGGCCCGGTCGCATGCGGCAAGCACAAGGCCCGCCGCCAGCACGGCTGCAAAACGCAGCCTCAATTGCCGTACTCGTCTTTCACCATCATGTCGGTGAAATGGCCCACCTTGAACGCTTCGCCCAGCACGGGGTGGGCAAAGCTCATTTCCACGGCATGGCGATTGGGCCAGGTGGTTCGCCATTCCTCCTTGGGCAGGATGCGATCTGGCCCCAACGGGTTTTCCGGATAGGCTTGCTCTGCAGGCTGGAGGTGCGCGGTGGTCTTGGCCCAACCGGTCTCGTAATCGCCCTGCCACTGCATCAGGTAATCGAGTTTCTTGATCTTCCAGACGCCGTTCTCGCGCACGTAATCATTCTCGTAGATCCCGGCTTCCCAGAACTGCTGCGGCGGGCCTTCGGGCTTCCAGTCCATCGCCTCGTCGTGCCAGCCACCGGCCAGCATGCCGCGGAAGCGGCCCTTGGCGGTCTGGCGATCCTCGGCCACGGTGATGACGGGCTGCAGCTGGAAATGATCCAGCAAGAGGCCATGCACGGGGCCACGGCGGCCACGGGTAAACAGGTTCTGGAACCATGTGCCGTAGAGGCGCATCACCCCTTCGGGGCCGACATATTCGCCGGAGAGAAAAACCACGACACCATCTTCTGCGAAAAGTCCGGCGACTTCCTCAGGTCGATTGTAATCGATGTAATAGCCATAGGCCATCTGCAGCCGCTGGATCGCGGCCTCGTCTTCCAGGCGGTGGACGGATTTTTCCAGCGCATCGAGGCGCGTGTTCACATCACTCATTTCGACTCTCCCAATAGTGTTCTTTGTATGCAACACTAACGAACGATAAGATCAATGGAAGCCCGTTTAGAGGCAAGGAGAGGCAGGCATGGGACCGGATCCGGCACAATATCGAAACGAATGGCAGGGGCGCGTGGCCTTCATTACCGGCGCCGTGACGGGTATAGGCCTTGGCACGGCGCAGGCATTTGCCGACGCCGGAATGCGGCTGGCGCTCAGCTATCGCAATGAGGATGACCGCTCAGCGACCGAAAAATGGTTTGCCGACAAGGGCTACGCAATTCCCCTTTTCTGCAAGCTGGACGTGACAGACCGGCAGCGCTTTGCGCAGGTGGCGGAGGAGGTTGTCGATCACTTCGGCGAAGTGCACGTGCTGGTGAACAATGCCGGCGTCTCCGTCTTCGGACCGACAGACGAGGCAAGTTACGACGATTACGACTGGATCATGGGCGTCAATTTCGGCGGCGTCGTGAACGGGCTGCAAAGCTTCATGCCGCGCATCAAGGCCAGCGAAGGGCGGCGCCATATCGTGAATGTCGCCAGCATGGCCGCTTTCCTTCCGGGCCCGCAGGCAGGCATCTACATCGCCAGCAAGTTCGCCGTTCGCGGGCTGACCGACAGCCTGCGATACAATCTGGCACCGCATGGCATCGGCTGTTCCCTGTGCTGCCCGGCACTGACGCGCACCAACGCCTGGGCCAGCGCGCAAAAGCGGCCAGACGAATTCGCCGACGCCGGCTTCGCCGAGCCGAAGGAGGGCGAGCTGGAGCAGTTCGGCACCGCATTCGAGCAGTTCGGCATGGATCCCTACGAAGTCGGTGCGAAGATCTTGCGCGGCATGAGCCAGCAGGACGGGCTGATCCTCACCCACCCGGAACACGCCATCGATTTCACAGAAGAATTCGCAAAACAGATCGCCGCCCTGCCGGTGGAAGATTGCCCGCCGGGCCGCGCCCACATCGAGGAGTTGCGACGACAGGCGGGACGAGATGCCGAGGCCGGCGTGGCGGTGGCCATGGATGACCTGACTTAGGATAGCTGAACAGAAGGCTTTCGCGCGCAATAGTGCGCCGGGAAGTCGCGATTTTGTTTATCCCGTGTTTGAGTTTTCCTGCTAGCCCTGCCCGTATCGCCTCGGGGGGAAACAGAACGTGCTCGACAACCGGAATGCCTTGATCAGCTTCGTGATACCTATCTACTGCGAAGAGGCGGTTATTCCGGCTTTGCTGGAGCGTATGACCGCCCTCGTCGATCAGCTTTCCGAACGGTCGGAAATTGTTCTCGTGAATGATGGCAGTCACGATGATTCCCTATCGCTTCTCTCCACCATGACACGGGGGGACGACCGTTTTTGCATCGTCAACCTCTCACGCAATTATGGTCATCAGACGGCGGTAACGGCGGGCTTGCACGCCGCACGAGGGGATGCCGTGATCACCATGGATGCCGATCTGCAAGACCCGCCCGAAGTGGTGCCGGAGATGATCGAGAAATGGCGCCAAGGAAATCACGTCGTGCTCGCCAGACGCAAGGCGCGGGCCGGCGAAAGCATTTTCAAGCGGGCGACGGCAGCAGCATTCTACCGGATCATCAGGCGTCTTTCATCCATCGACATGCCGCTGGATGTAGGCGATTTCCGCTTGCTGGATCGCAAGGTTGTGGATGCGCTGGCGAACATGCCGGAACAGGACCGCTATCTGCGCGGGATGATCAGCTGGGTGGGATTTCAGACGGCCGAGGTTTCCTTTCAGCGCGATCAGCGTGCTGCAGGAGAAAGCAAGTATCCGCTGCGCGCCATGCTGAAGCTGGCACTGAACGGCGTATTGGGTTTCTCCGACGTGCCGCTTCGCCTGGCCCTGTGGTTCGGCATGATCATTTCGGTGCTGGCGCTTGCCTTCGGCCTCTACATTCTCGTCAGCTGGTTCCTGAATGACGAGGTCGTGCAAGGTTGGACATCGACGATCCTGATCGTCACCTTGCTGGGCGGTTTGCAATTGCTGATGCTGGGGGTCGTGGGCCTCTATATTGGGCGCATCCATAACGAGGTGAAGCGCAGGCCGCTTTACTTCGTGGATCCTGACACCGTGGAGCTACATGCCACGGGTCGCGACAATCACCAGCCTGAAAACAGGTTGGCTGGAGGCTCAGATGCAGGTGGCGGCGGCGCGTCCCAGACCAGACGCGCATCCCCTGCCGCCGAATAGCGATATTCGCCGGGTTCAAGATGCATCGTTTCGCCGGGCTGCACGTTACTTCCAGCGATCACGATCGGTGAAGTGGCTTCCGCCCGATAATCGCCGGCGATCAGGATATCCATCGTACCGTTACCTGACAGAACTTTGCCCGGCAGGAAGATCGGGCCCCAATAGCGCTGATAATTGTCGCGCAGACTACGAACGTCTGCGGCCAGCAACCCTCTTGCCGCTGCTTCTGATTGCTCCGGCGAAATCTCGTCAACCGCCAGGGTGCCGCGCGTCTGCAGAATGAAGCGGGGCTGGTCGCGAGCGATGATGGCGCCCATTATCGGCTCATCCGCGGCACGATAATCCGTCATGCCCCAATTGCTCATGAAAATGCCCTTCTTCGGGAAGGACGAAACCATCGAGGTGTGATCGATGTAGGGCACAGGTTCCGGAAACAGCGCGTGGACCTGCGTCAGCAAGCCGCGCTGTTTTTCCAACCGGTCGTCGAGCCGCCACGCCGCCGAAAGCGCAGCGCCCGCAAGCAGCAGGCTGATGACGACGAACAGGGCCATGTTTCTCGTCCGGTGAGGAGCGCTGGAAAGGAAGTCCTGTATCCAGCCGAACCCGAAACCGGCGAGTACGGCGACGGGGGCAATCAGGAACGGGTGGTAGTATGGATAAACGTCACTGTAGATCAGCGGCACCGTCAGCGTGAAAGCAAAGCTGGAGAGCGCGATGCGATACGTCCACCGCAGCTGATTTTTTCCGAACAACAATGCGAGCAGGGCGCATGCGATCAGGAACCAGAAGATCATGTTCCGAATAAGGATCGGCACGGCGTACGCTGAGATGATGGTGTAATCCCAGGTGAACAAGGTGGCCCCGCCGGTCCGGCCGAGAAATGACGTGGGCGAAGCCTGGTCTGCAAGGCTGGCAGAATGGAGAGCGAGTATCGCGACAAACGTTACGCAGGCCGCCACGCCGCCGGCAGTCAGAATACGCAGCGCGCGCCAGCGGTCCTGCTCCTCGAATGCGGTTGCCAGCAACACCACGCAGAGCGTGGGTAGAAGAAACACGGATTTGATCGTGAGCGCACCGCCCACCGCGATCAGCATTCCTGAGATGATCACGGGCCTGTAAGCGAGTGGCCTTGCAGTTGCGAAGGCGATTGCCGTCATCATCGCGGCGGTGGCCAGCGTATCGGTTCGAAAATCCGTGCCGTAGAGAAACGAGTACCCAAAGCAGTTGAAAGCGAGCGCCGAGACGAGCGAGCCGTTTACACCTACGAAGCGCCGTGATGCGCGGTAGATTGCCCAGCTGGTGATCCCGACCCATACGAGATTGAACAGTCTTGCTGCCACGATCTGGTCCAGCTCGTTGGCAGAGACATAGGGCACCCAGATAAAGAGATGGGTGAAGGAAGTCTGGAAAATCTCGGTCAAATCACCGCGGCGCAGATCGTAGATCATCGAGAGATTGAGATACTCGTCCCAGTTGGGGCCGAGGTGCGTCACGACGTACAGGCGGCCCACGGCCACCAAGCCAAGGCACCAGATCAGCGCCAGCCGAAGCGGCCCGTAATCTCGTTCCGCGAAAATCACCGTGCGCAGGGCGAAAAACGACAGGACGTTTACCGGCACCGCAGCAAGCAGTCCGGCAAGGTAATAATCGGCACCGAAAAAGGCGATGGCGTCGATCGAAGCGATGTTGGCAAGATAGAGCAGTACCCAAAGCGCAAGGAATGGAAGGAAGCGTCCTTCCAGCCGCGTTTTGAAGGTAATTTTTCCCTGCAGCACAAAACCGCTTGCGATGCCTGCCAGCAAGGCGATGAGGATAGCAAGCTGGAATGTCAGGCCCAGCCAGAGGCCTGTTGCATAGACTGCATAGGCGAACGCTGTATTCGCTGCCCCCACTACGAGGAAACGCAAAAGATGGCCACGCTCCAGGGCAAGATCGATACGAGGCATTCTCGGCATCAGGGCTTCAGTCTGGCATAAAGGCCGAACAGCAGTTTCTGCGCAGTGACGAAATGGCAGGTCAGCACCATTTTCAGCGTCTGGAGCGCGGATTGCTTGCCCACGTGCTTCTCCGCGAGGCGGCGGTATTCGCCCGAAGTGGTGCCGAGCAGCCGCCATGTCGTATTGTCCGCGCTATAGCGGTTGGCGATAAGCGCGCGATCAATGTGCAGGGCATCGTCCGCGGTGGCCAGTGACCACGATAGATCGATGTCCATTGCGTAAAGAAAACGCTCGTCATATCGCAGGTCATTCAGGGCACTGCGCCTGATAGCCAGCGGTATTCCGAACAGGTTGCGTCCTGTGGCCAGGCATCGCCGGCCGGTCGCGTCGGGATCGAAACGCCCGGATCGCCCGAATTTGCGGCGAGCAAGTGTTCTGCCGCCCTCGTCGACATACAGCATGTCACAATAGATTGCCGCAATGTCAGGATTATCCTTCAACGCCTGCTTCGTCATCCGCAGAGCCGCAGGATCGGCCAGATAATCATCATGGCACAGGAGCATGTACGCATCCCCGTCCACGTCATCCAGCAGCGCATTGAAATGATCGCGCATAGGCAAGGTCTTTTCCCGCCGGATGACGCGCAACGGCAGACGGGATTTCCATTCTGAAAGGATGGCAGGTGTGGCATCGCTGGAGGCATTGTCACTCACCAGCACCTCCACCCCCGCAAGATCATCCTGCGCGGCGATGGATTCCAGCGCGGCACCCAGAAAGCGTGCGCCGTTGTAAACTGGGATAGCTACCGTGAAATCGGCCATCGGGATGCCTTTCAGGCGCGGCGGCGCAGATATCCCTCGCGGGCGACCGATACCTGCAGTTTGGCATCGATACGATGATCCGTTACGAATGCGTCGGTTTCGGCAAGATACTCGCGCACGGCGGTAAGGGGATTGTCTCCCTTGCCCCACGGCCGATCGCCAATTGCTTCTTCGGGCAGATTCTCCACCAAGGTATCGAACACCACGCAGTAGCTGCCTGGCGTCGTCATCGGGGCATAGGCACGAAGTTCCTCCAGAACATGCTCATGCGTGTGGTTGCTGTCCAGGCAAACGAGAACGCGGTCCGCTTCTCCCACCAATTGCCTTACCTGCCCGACGATGGCTGGATCGATGCTGGAGCCCTGCACGAGTTCGATGCGCCTGGCCATGGGGTGCGCCTCGATCGCCTCGCGGTTGGGTTGCCTGATGTCGATGTCTATTCCAATCACCTTGCCAGCGGGCTCACCCGTGCAGATGGCGACCAGTTCCAGCATGGAGGCGTAGAAAATAAGCGAACCGCCACGTGCGACGCCAGTTTCCACGATCACCTGCGGACGCAGCTTCCAGATCAGCTCCTGCATCGCGACGATATCCTGCGGATACTGGATGATCGGAAGGCCAAGCCAATCGAAATTGTAGGAGTAACCAAGCTCCTGCGCCTTGCCGAGCCATTCGCCGGTGCGTTTCGCCATTTCGGCATCGGTGCCAAGCCTGTCGACGAGGTCGGCGCGTTGTTTTTCGAAAGCTGTGTCTGTCATGGCTTCCCTATGCCTTGGAGTGGTGAATTTATGGTCAACAAAGCGTTGACCAATAGGCCGCAGCGTCTGCAAGACCTTGTTCGAGAGTGATTGCGGGCGAGAATCCCAGTTCCCCGTTCTGCTTGCGCGTATCGGGGATCAGGACGGGGGGCTCGCCGGGGCGATCGGGTAGAGCGCCAAGGCGGATAAGATCCGTGCGGTCGGAAAGCTCACCAAGCCTCGTTGCCACCTCCGCGATGCTGGCGGGCGTACCACTGCCAAGGTTCACCGGCCCTTCCACCTCAGAGGCGGCAAGAAGCGCGATGGCCCTGCCAAGATCGCGCACGTCCATGAAATCGCGAACCTGTCTACCTGAAGAACACCTGGCCTCCCGGCCGGTTTGCAAGGCACAGCAGATGGAAGGGACCAGTCGGCGCCGGTCCTCGCCAACGCCATAGGCCAGGAAGATCCGCGCCCAGGCGTGACTGACATCCAGCGATTGCAGATGGTGCAGCAGGGCAAGCTTGCTGCGTCCATAAAGCGTAGGCGGATCACTCGGAGCAATCGCGACATCTTCACTGGCTGGCTGCGCTGTATCGCCGGGATATTCTGCGCAGGTTCCGCAACCGATGATGCGGGCGCCGCCACACTCGACGAAGGCCGTGAACAGCGCCATCCCGGCTTCCAGCCACTGGACGTTATCCTTGGCTTCCCAGAACTCGCCATGATCGGTGTTCCACGCGCAATGCACGAGGATATCCGGGCGGACCTTTCGGATCACGGCCTCGCACGCCCCTGAATCTTTCAGGTCGACCTCATGCCAATGCACGTCTGTCGTCGCTTCCTGCAAGTGGCGCGACGTGCAGTGGACCTGCCCGGCACTGGTTAGATGACGAAGCACCTGCGTGCCAATGAAGCCCGTAGCGCCGGTCAGCAGGATCCTTTGTGAGCCCATGTCATGCGCTCTCGATTGCCGAGAGGTACGGCAGGTCACGATCCTTCTGCGAGATCACCTCGGGCGCCACAGGCCAGTCGATGCCGATCGCCGGATCGTCCCAGCGAATGCCGCACTCGATCCCGGGGCGGTGCGGACGGCTGAACTGATAGAAGATGTCGCTATCGGCCTGCAGGGTAACGAACCCGTGCGCAACGCCGCGGGGGAGATAGAGCGCATTCCCGCGATCTGCATCGAGCATGCGCGAGATGTGCTGCCGATAGGTAGGCGATTGCGGACGCAGATCCACGGCAACGTCGAAAATTCTGCCACGGATGCACCGCACGAATTTCGCCTCTCCGTCCTCCTCCGGTATGAAATGCAGCCCACGCAGGGTTGCGGGCAGGCGATTACGGGAAATCGCACTCTGGGCTTCCACCGGTTCCAGCCCGGCGGCCTGCCATTCCTGCGCGCAATAGGCGCGCTGGAAGCTTCCGCGTTCGTCGCGAAAAATATCACTCTCGATATCAACGACGCCCGCAATCGCGGTTGGCGACACCCGCATCAGAATATCTCGATCCTGGGAATGGCGACGACGAACTTGCCCCCCCGTTCGTGCACCTCCGGCATCTGGCCGGCAATCTCGTCTCTCAGGTTCCACGGCAAGATAAGAATGTAGTCGGGCTCTGCTTCCCGCAGACGATCGGGATGATGGATCGGGATGTTCACGCCGGGCAGGTAGTTGCCTTGTTTCACCGGACTGAGATCGACGGTAAAGGGCAGCAGTTCAGGCCCCACACCGCAATAGTTCAGCATCGTGCTGCCCTTGGCGGGTGCGCCATAGCCTGCCACCGTCTTGTTCTCGCGCCGTGCGGTGATGAGAAAATCAAGCAGGTCGAGTTTGCGTTTTTCCACCTCAGCCGCGAAGCCGCGATACGTCTCTGCCGCGTCGAGTTTTGCAGAAGCTTCGTCGCGGCGGACCTTCTCCAGCCCCTTCGCCAGCGCATCGTCTGAAATTCCGGCGCCCTGGTGACAGGCATGGACGCGCAGCGAACCGCCGTGGGTCGACAGTTCTTCCACCCCGTATGCCTCTAGGCCCACTGTTTCGAGCATCGATTCCACTGCCAGCAGCGACAGGTAGGAGAAATGCTCGTGATAGATGGTATCGAACTGGCAGCCATCCAGCATTCTCAGCAGGTGGGGAAATTCTATTGTGAAACTGCCGCCGTGCTTCAGGACATGGGGCACGCCAGACAGAAAGTCTCTAGGGTCAGGAACATGCGCAAGGACGTTGTTCGCGGCAATCAGATCCGCGGCGACGCCCTGTGCGGCTAGCTTCTCTGCAAGTTTCACGCCGAAGAAATCTACCACGGTAGAAATCCCGTGCTTTTCCTTCGCTTCGCGCGCCGTATTGGCTGTCGGGTCAATCCCCAATACGCCGATGCCGGCCTGCTTGAAATATTGCAGCAGGTAACCGTCATTGCTGGCCAATTCCACGACGAGGCTGGAATTATTGAGACCCAACCTCTCTGTCATCCCAGCTGCATAATCCTTCGCATGTTTCAGCCAGCTGCTGGAATAGGAAGAGAAATACACATAGTCCGGCGTGAAATGTTCTGGCGTTTCGACATCGGTCAATTGCACCAGCCAGCAATTTTCGCACACCATCGCCTTCAGCGGATAAAAGGTCTGCCCGGCGTTCAATGCCGTTTTCGGGTCGCGCAATTCGTTGGACACAGGTGTCATGCCAAGATCGGCCATCACCAGTTCCAGCGGGTTTGCGCAATTGCGGCAATTGTCTGTCATGCGTGGGCTTCCATGCTCTTGTGCTGCTGTATCTGGCCGAGAGTAAATTCCCACATGTCCGCCCCATCCTGATGGGCGCGGTACCACGCCATCGTCTGTTCGATTCCTTGTTCCAGCGGCAATCGCGGTGTCCATCCGAGTTCTTCACGCGCCTTGCTGCAATCGAGTGAAAGAAACTTTTCCTCGAATATGCGCTGGTCGCTTTCCACCTCGACGCTTGCGTCTTCGCCCCAGGAGGCGGCCATGATGGCGGCAAGCTTGCCAACCTCGCGGCAATCTTCCAGCGCGGGACCGAAGTTCCACCCATCGCTGTATTTCTGTGGTTCCGCGACCATCCTCTCTGCGAGTGTCAGATAGCCTCGCAGGGGGTCGAGCACGTGCTGCCAAGGCCGCGTTGAATGGGGATTGCGAAGGATCAGGGGTTGTCCGGCAGAAAACCTGCGCACGGCATCGGGAACGATACGATCTTGTGCCCAGTCGCCCCCGCCGAAGATATTGCCAGCTCTCACGGTGGAAACACCCACGCCCTTGCCGCGAAAATATGAATGACGCCAGGCCTCCACCATGAACTCGCTGCCGGCCTTGCTGGCACTGTAGGGTTCCCGTCCGCCGAGTTCGCTTTTCTCACCGTAGGGCTCTTCCCGCTCTAGGTTGCGGTACACCTTGTCCGTCGTGACCACGATTATCGCTTCGACAGAGCCGGCCTGCCTTGCAGCTTCCAGTAGATTGGCCGTGCCCATGATATTGGTGGATACGGTTTCGATTGGCTCGTCATGCGCGCGCCGTACCAACGGTTGCGCGGCGAGGTGGAAGACGATGGACGGCGCGGCAGCCTGCATTGCGGAGGTCAGATCATCCAGATCGCGCACATCGCCGAAGGTCGAGGCGGCCAGGTTATCGCCAAGCCCGGTGGCGGCGAAGAAGCTGGGATCGGTAGGGGCGGGCAGGGAATACCCGTGCACACGCGCGCCGCCGTCCTGAAGAAAGGCGGAAAGCCAGCCCCCCATGAACCCGCTGTGGCCCGTCAGGAAGACAGGCCTGTCTCGCCAGAAGGTCTCGCTCACCGCCAGATCTTCCACGGGGCGTAATCATTTTGCCAGTATTGTTCCAGCAACTGCTTTTCGCGCAAAGTATCCATGCACTGCCAGAAACCGTCGTGGCGATAGACCGAAAGCTCTCCCTTGCTCGCCAGGGGCTGCAATACGCCGCTTTCCAGCGTTATCGTGTCATCGTCATCGGGAAGATCTTCGAAAATGGAGCGGTGAAAGACGAAGAACCCGCCATTGATCCAGCCCTTGCCGGTCTGCGGCTTCTCCTCGAACGAGGTTACTGAATCGCCGTGCAGCCCCAACTCGCCGAAGCGCGAGGAAGGCCGCACCGCTGTAACCGTCGCCAGCTTGCCGGAACTCTTGTGGTGATCCAGCAAGCGATCCAGGTCGACATCGCAAAGTCCATCGCCGTAGGTGGCCATGAAGATATCGCCCTTGAGATGCTTCAGCGCCTGCTTCAGCCGCGATCCCGTTTGCGTGGGAATACCGGTATCCTGGATAATGACCCGCCAATCCATATCGTCCTGGGGTTCATCAAGCATGGTGAGGGCGGGTTTGCCCAGATCGACCAGGATATCACTGGCATGGTACTTGTAATTGATGAAATAGTCTTTGATCTGGCTGCCCTTGTAGCCAGTGCAAAGCACGAAGTCGGAATGGCCGAAGTGGCGGTAATACCGCATGAGATGCCACAATATCGGCTTGTCGCCGATTTCCACCATTGGCTTGGGTTTCGATACCGTCTCTTCATTCAAGCGGGTGCCCAGCCCCCCGCACAATAATGCCACTTGCATACATGCCCTCGCTTATCCGTGTCCCCCGATGGACCAGCATGGTTAACATTAAGGAAACAACCGCTTTGCGGCATGGCTGTAAAGCTTTCTTTCACTTGGTGCGCGATGCTATGTCTCGGTTTTCAGCAGGAGAGACACAATGTGCACACAGGATCAGGTCGCCGGCATGGGCAATCTCAATCGCCGGCAGTTCGGGGCGATGGCGGGGGCAGGTGCCGTGGCGGCTTGCGCGCCCGTTGGTAATGCAGCGATGGCGGGCGGCTTGGTTGAGAACACGGTGACGTTCGCAGCGCCCGGCGGCACGTTCGACGGCGTGTTCATCCATCCTGCCGAAGGTGCGCACCCTGCCGTGGTCCTGTGGCCCGATATTGCCGGCCTGCGCCCCGCCAAGGTGCAGATGGGACGCCGGCTGGCCGAAGCGGGCTATGCCGTGCTGGTGGCCAACCCCTATTACCGCAGCGTATCCGGCCAGCAGTTCGAGGATTTCGACGACTGGCGCAACAATGATGGCTGGAACAAGGTGACCCCCTGGCGGGAGGCGAACACGCCCGCGGCAGTGCAGGAAACGGCGCGTGCGGCGGTGGCATGGCTCGATGCGCAGGACGCGGTGGATTCCTCGCGCGGTATCGGCAACCAGGGCTATTGCATGACCGGTTCATGGACTATTTTGGCCGCCGCGGCGGTGCCTTCTCGCGTGAAGGCGGCGGGCAGCTTCCACGGAGGTGGCCTGGTGGGTGATGGTGCGCTTGCACCTGTGAACCTGCTGGACGACATGGCCGCCGATGCGCAGGCGCTGATCGCCATCGCGCAGGACGATGACGCCGAGAATCCCGACGCGAAAACCGCTATGCGCGCCGCTGCCGAAGATGCGGCGGCACAAATCGAGGTGGAAGTCTACGCCGGAGATCACGGCTGGACCGTTCTCGACAGCCCGGTTTACAATCAGGCCGAGGCGGAGCGGGCATGGTCCGCACTGCTGCAGATGTATTCCGAGGCCTTGTAATAACCGTCCTTCCGACGCTTGCATTGGCGATTCGGGAGGCTGGCCGGCGATGAAACGGCGTGCCGTGGCGACAAGCTGCGGGGTGCCGTTCGCCTGTCACCGGCGCTTCTGCATCGGCTCATCGTGCGTGGCGAACATTTTTCTCCTCCCGTCCGTTTCCGCACGCGCTCCAGCGCCAGCGCGATTGCAGGGGAAGGCGCTTGGGCGCAGCGCGGTGGCGGGGGCGTGATGAACGCTTGGAAGGAATTTTGCATGAAGACCCTCAACACATTCGCTTTTGGCGCGTTGCTTCTGTCCGCGGGCGCTGTCTCTGCACAGGACGCGAACAGCGCGCTGGATCCCGCGCAGATGGACGAACCCACGGCAGAAGCGACTGCGCCTGCCGCTGACGCGGCTGCATCCGCGCATTTCTCCGATGAGCAGATCGACGCATTCGTCGGTGCCGCGATCGATATTCGTGCGCTAGCGCCAGAGGCGCGGCAGGAGCAGGCGGGCGCCATCCTGGCCGAGCATGGTCTCGATCCCGATACCTACAACGCCATCGGTGCCGCCGCGCAGAGCGACGAGGACGTTGCCGAGCGCGTGCAACTGGCCATTGCAGAAGTAAGCGGCCGCAACGATAGCTGAGCGAAAGTACTGCAACGAATGACGGGCCTTGCCATCAACCCGGTGGCAGGGCCCTTTTTCGTCAGGCGAACCAATAGGCGGTGCCGCGCATCTCCAGGCTGACACGCGGGGCGGCATCGGCAGGGGCCTGCGGATTGTCGAAAGCGCCGTGCGGCATCAACTGCGCCCGTTCGGGATCGCTTTCGCTGGTCTTGAACACCAGCGCCTCCCCCGGATGCATATTGCTGTAATAGAACCAGCGGTGTGCCCGGTTGTGCTGCAAGAGGTAATTGGGAAACTCCCATTCGGGTGACCCATCCAGAGGATCGAAAATCGCCCGGCAATCCAGCAGGTCGCCGTCCTGCAGGCTGGTATAGTCGCACAGGCCCAGCGGTACGTCCTGCGGTGGTGGGCTGAGAACCCGCCAGACATTGTACTGCGCGCTGCGCACAATCTCGCGGTTGCCGGGTGCAGTTTTACGGCGTGCTTCGGCTGCGGCTTCTCTCGCCATGTCGACATGGACGAAGCGGGCAGGATGCGAATTGTCATGATTGGCGTTGGAGCCGGCACTTTCGGAAAAGCGCAATATGCCCATCGGCGTCATCGCCACCTGATCGCAGCCGGTCAGCCTGGTAAGTAGATCCGCAATCTCAGGTGAGTGCGTGCGCTTTACTTCATCGAGATCGGTGAGGTCCGCCAGCGTGCTGGCGTGTGTGGTGAGCGTGAAGCCCTCGACATCGAGAGAGCAGTCTCGCCCGCGGGCATCGTGGATTTCCACCTCCCTGGGGGCGAGTGGCACAAAGTCCTTTTCATGAGCGTTGGCGTAGAAATACGGGCGCTTCTCGGTGCGTTCGCTGTACCCGATCTGCGCCCGTATTGATGCCATGTCAGGCGTCCCCGATCATTCAGAGAATTCCTCGGTATCGATCGTGGGGCGGATCGCATCGTGATATCGATGGCCGTGCACCGACTGGTGGTTCACGATTTCACCTGCTTTCGCGATGGCGTCCGCCGGAATCTCGACCGTGGCCGCGTGGAAGTTTTCCTTCATATGCGCGATACTGGTGGTGCCGGGGATCACGTGGCAATTGTTGCCCTGTTCCAGCACCCAGCGATTGGCCAGTTGCGCAGGCGCAACGCCAACGTCCTTCGCCAAAGCTTCCAGCTGTTCGATCACCTTCAGGTTCTTCGGCCAGTTCTCGGCATTGAACCGCGGCATTTTGGTGCGCAGGTCCTTCTCCTCCAGCGTGGCCGGGTCGCGCAACTCGCCGCCGAATGCGCCGCGGCCGGTGCTGGAAAACGCGACGAGCGCAATTCCCAGTTCCTTGCAGGTGTCGAGCACACCCAGTTCCACGTTGCGGGTCCACAGCGAGTATTCGGGCTGCACGGCAGCCACGGGATGAACCGCATGCGCCTCGCGGATGTGCGCGGCGTTCCACTCGGAAACGCCATAGGCGCCGATTTTGCCCGCTTCCATCGCGCGCACCATGGCGCCCACGCTGTCGGCGATCGGCACCTTGGGATCGAAACGATGCATGTAGAACAGGTCGATATGATCGGTCTTCAGGCGCTGCAGGCTCTTGTCGAGGTTCTCGGCAATACTGTCCGGCGCGCAGGAAACGCCGCGGTTCGCGCCGTCCACCACGATGCCGCATTTGCTGGCCAGCAGGAATTCGTCCCGCCGGTGCATCACCGCCTCGCCCAGCAATTCCTCGTTATCGCCGCCGCCGTAGATGTTGGCAGTGTCGAGGTGGTCGTAGCCCAGATCCAGCGCCTCGTTCAGCAGCCTGATCTTGACGTCATGCTCGGGCGGGGTGGCATAGGCCCACGACAGGTTCATGCAGCCCAGCCCGACGGGATGGACCACGCGCCCTGCAATTTCTCGTTTTGCGAGTGCTGCCATTACGACCAGCCGTCCTGCTGCTCCAGGCTCTCGGCCAGTTCGCCGATCACGCGGTAGCAATCCAGCACCTGCGCAACCGAGCTGTTGGGCTCACGTCCTTCGCGGATGGCGGAGATGAACTCGCGGTCCTGCAGCTCGATGCCGTTGGTGGAGGGGACGTCCACGCCTGAAAGGTCGATGGCTTCCTCGCGCCCGTCCACCAGATCGTCGTAACGCGCGATATAGGTCGCGGTGTCGCCGATGTAGCGGAAGAAGGTGCCCAGCGGCCCGTCGTTGTTGAACGACAGCGCAAGGGTCAGGATCTGGCCCTTGTCGGTCTTCATCTGGATGGACTGGTCCATCGCGATGCCGAGGTCGGGATGCTTTGGCCCTTGCAGGATATTGGCCTTCACCACCTTGGCACCCGTCATGTACTGGAAGATGTCGATGGTGTGGGCGGAATGGTGCCACAGCAGGTGGTCGGTCCACGAACGCGGCTCGCCCTTGGCGTTCTTGTTCTCGCGGCGGAAGAAGAAGGTTTCCACATCCATCGAGAGGATGTTGAATTCGCCCGCGTCGATGCGGTTTTTCACATACTGGTGGCTGGGATTGAAGCGGCGGGTGTGGCCCGCCATGCAGACAAGGCCGGTTTCCTTCTGCTTGGCATCCACGGCCTTTGCATCTTCCCAGCTGTCGGCCATCGGTATTTCGACTTCGACATGCTTGCCCGCGTCCATCGCCTTGATCGCCTGGTCGGCGTGCATCTGCGTGGGCGTGCACAGGATCACGGCGTCGATATCGTCGTTCTCCAGCATCTCTTCGTAATTGGTGGTGGCGTGGCCGATGCCATACTTGTCGGCCATGGCCTGCGTCTTGTCCTGCGTGCGGCCGACAAGGCTGACGACTTCGACGTCGTCGATGTTCTTCAGGCCGTCGAGGTGTTTTTCACCAAATGCGCCGCCACCGGCGAGTGCGATTTTCATGAGGGTTCTCCCTATCGAGAGTTGCGAGGGGGGTTCACATAATCAAAGGGCACCTGCGGCCATTGTTCCGCCAGGTGCCCTCATATTCGTTACGCTTCGGCGAAAGATCCGCCGCTCAGCACGCGGCGCGGTTCCAGCGCCTCGCCCGCGGTTTCCTCGGGCTGGAGGATCAGCGCGCCCAATGCGGTGTTGGATGCGGGGATGTGGTAGAAGTTGTAGAGATCCTTCACCTTCTCCTCGCCCAGCGCGCCGCGCATGATCAGCCACATCACCAGCTCGATCCCTTCGCTGCCCGCTTCGCGCAGATACTCGATATGCGGCTTCTTGCTCAGCGCCTCGGGGTCGTTGATCAGCTGGTCGATGAAATCGAGATCGAAGTCCTTGTTGATCAGGCCGGCACGCGGTCCCTGCAACTGGTGGCTCATGCCGCCTGTGCCCCATACGTGCACGTTCAGGTCTTCGGGGAAGCTTTCCACCGCGGCCTTGATGCTGTCACCCAGCGCATAGCAGCGCGCGCCGGAGGGCGGCGGATAGGTGACGACGTTCACCGGCAGCGGGATGACCTTGCAGGGCCATGCGTCTGGCTCGCCGAACATCATCGTGAGCGGGATGGTGCAGCCGTGATCCACGTCCATGTCGTTCATGATGCACATGTCGAAATCGTCTAGGATCAGGCTCTGCGCGATATGCCAGGCAAGATCGGGATGGCCGATCACGTCGGGTACGGGGCGCGGGCCCCATCCCTCGTCAGCGGGCTTGAACTTCTCCGCGCAGCCGATGGCGAAAGTGGGAATGATGTTCTGGTCGAACGCGGATGCGTGATCGTTGTAAACCAGTACGATCACGTCGGGCATGTTGTCGGGCTTCTTGATCCAGTCACGGATGGGCTGATAGCCCTTGAACACGGGGCCCCAGTATTCGTCGTTCGCCTTGCCGGTTTCGATGGCGGCGCCCAGCGCGGGGATGTGGCTGGAGGTGATGCCTGTGGTTACGCGGGCCATATCAGTACTTTCCCTTGATCGAGCGTTGGCCTTCGGGCGAACGGCCGCCTTCCAGCATCATTTTTGCATAATCTTCCTGCGTCATGCCGGTCATCGAACCGGCGGCGAACTGGAAGCTCTTCCTGTCGGTGGAGAACAGCTTGGCGAGGTAATAGATGTTACCGCCGTGATCGATCATCGCGTTGTAATCGCGGTCCATCACGGCCTGCTTCGCCTCGTCGGAAAGCTCCCACTCGTCCAGATAGGCCTTCTCGTCGGCGAGGAACCGCTTGCGGTTTTCTTCCTTCATCAGGCTCATGGCGAACTGGTTCAGGTGGTATCCCTTGCGGGCGCGCTGGGCGGTGAACACGCGCGTGCCGGGGATGTCGTCCATCTCGGCAAGATATTCGTGGATGTTGATCCGCTCTTTCTTTTTCTCGGTCATTTTCAGGCTTCCTCGGTGTCGTTCCATTTGTAATCCAGCGGTGCCTCGCGGAAGGCGAAGCGATCGATGTGTTCCTCGATCACGCCGCGCATGTGCACGTTGCGATCGGCCTCTGCGGTCGTCAGCGTAATTGCGATCCCCTCGGGTCGCGCCACCATCACCGCGCTCTCCAGGTCGGAGAACGGGAATGCGCCCATGCCATCGCCCTCGTCATAGGTGGTGGCCATCTTGTGCCCCCAGTGCTTGACGAGCTGCTGGATGTATCTCTCGGGCTTCTCGCACTTGGCGAAACCGTGCGCGATGATGGGTGTGTCGGTCATTACAGGCCCTTGTCCGTCAGGATTGCATCGAGGCGCGGATAGACGCGGCGGGCGTTGCCCTCGAAGATCATGTGCCTTTCCTCGTCAGAGATATCGAGCGCATCGACGTAACGCTTGGTATCGTCGAAATAATGGCCGGTCTGTGGATCGATGCCGCGAACCGCGCCCACCATCTCGCTGCCGAACAGGATGTTCTTGTTCTCGATCACGTCGGCCAGCAGGTCCACGCCCGGCTGGTGATAGACGCAGGTGTCGAAGAACACGTTGTTCATCAGGTGGCTCTCGATATCGGGCTGCTTCAGCATGTCAGCCAGGCCGCGATAACGGCCCCAGTGATAGGGCACCGCGCCGCCGCCGTGCGGGATGATCAGTTTCAAGTCGGGGAAGCGGCTGAACAGGTCGCCTTCCAGCAATTGCATGAAGGCCACCGTGTCGGCGGCAAGGTAATAGCCGCCTGTCGCATGCATTGACGGGTTGCAGCTGCCCGAGACGTGGATCATCGCGGGCACGCCAAGGTCGCACATCGCCTCGTAGATGGGGAACCAGTATTCATCCGTCAGCGGCGGGTGCTTGAAATAGCCGCCGCCGGGATCGGGATTGAGATTGCAGACGACGAAATTCAGCTCTTCCACGCAGCGGCGCAGTTCGCGCACGCTTTCCGACATGTCGGACTTGGGGCTTTGCGGAAGCATGCAGCCGCCGATGAAGGTATCGGGGAAAAGCTGCGTCACCCGGTAGATCAGATCGTTGCAGCGTCGCGCCCATTCGCTGGCCACCGCCTGATCGCCCACGTGCGGCGCCATGGCGCTGGCACGTGGGGAAAAGATGGTGAAATCCGCACCACGTTCCTTGATCAGGCGAAGCTGGTTATCCTCGATCGTCTGGCGGATCTCGTCGTCCGAGATCTCGGGATAGGGAGGAGGCGTCGTACCTTCGTCGTACGCCTTCTTCTGTTCCTCGCGCCACGCGTCATGCCCCTTGGGCAGGACGGTGTAATGGCCATGACAATCGATGATCAGCGACATGCCTAGTTCTCTCCCTTGAATTCCGGAGTCGCCCGGATCGCTTTCAGCTTGGCGGAAAGCTTTTTCGGCGGCGGCACCATGTCGAGGCCGCCCAGTTGCGAATGCCAGGCCACGGTCTGATCGCTCATCGCGGCAGACGTGTTCATGGCGCGCAGCATCTCTGCCGCTTCGTACATTTCGGCAGCGCGGCGGCCGCCGTGCTTCAGCATGCGGTCCAGATTGTAATCGGCCCGCTCTGCCCAGCTTTGTTCCTTCGCGCTGGCGTCCAGCGAATCCAGCACCTCGTCCAGAACGCCGGCCTGGCTGGAGGCCAGCACCATTTCCGCCGTCAGCGCCTCGATACCCTTCACCATGATGGATCGGCACAGCTTGATCGCGCTGGCGCGGCCCACGGTCTTGCCCACGGCCCGCGCATCGGTGAAGCCCAGCGTTTCGAGGATCTCGACAGCTTCCTCGGCCTTGTTGCCCGCCACCAGCAGCGGCACGGAAAGGCCGGCATCGACCGGCGCCATGATGGCGACATCGATATAACGGACATTCACCGCCTCGATCGCTTCTGCGGCCATCGCCTTGGTCTGCGGTGCGACGGAGTTCATATCCAGCCACATGGCTTCCTGCGGCAGATAGGGCGCATATTCACGCGCGGCATCCAAGGCCTGGTCTGCCGTGACGAGGGAGAGAATCACGTTGCAGGTGCCCAGCACCTCTCCGCAGTCCTCTCCGAGTCCTACGCCTGCCTTGGCCATGGCTGCGCGGCGTTCGGGCATGATGTCCCAGCCTTTCGCGCCGTCCCACTTTGCGGCGCGCACGAAGGTTTCCCCGGCCTCGCCGAAGCCGATAAGTGCCACTTTGGGCGTGATGGTTTCCGAATCTTGCGCTGACATCGCTCTCGACGTCGCCTCCTATCAATTGTAAGTGTTACATACAAGTTTGCGTGTGGTTCCGCCACCCGTTGCCTTTGCGTGTCTTGACGCAAGGTGGTGGAGGGGTTCACGCGAGGCAAAGCATATCGAGAGGAGAATCGCCAGCTATGGGTGTCGTTGTTCAGAATATCGAACGTGCCGATCCGGAAGTCGTGAAGGCGCTCGGCGCCTGCGGAGTGGCCACCGTGCACGAGTCGCAGGCGCGCACTGGATTGCTCGCCAGTTACATGCGCCCGATCTATCCCGGCGCGCGTATCGGCGGTTCCGCCGTCACCATTTCCGTGCCTCCGGGCGACAATTACATGGTCCACGCCGCGATCGAACAGTGCCGGGCGGGCGACATTCTGGTGATCGCGCCGACCAGCCCATGCGAAGATGGCTACTTCGGTGACTTGCTGGCCACCAGCGCGCAGGCGCGGGGCGTGAAGGGCCTGATCATCGATGCCGGTATTCGCGACGTGATGGACCTGAAGGAGATGGATTTCCCCGTCTGGTCCAAGCGCGTCTATGCGCAAGGCACGATCAAGGCGAGCCTTGGCAGCGTGAACGTGGACGTGGTGTGCGCGGGCGCTTTCATCCGCCCCGGCGATATCATCGTGGCCGACGATGACGGCGTGTGCGTTACCCGCCGCGAAGATGCCGAGGAGGTGCTGAAAAAGGCGCAGGCGCGCGAAGCCAACGAGGAAGACAAGCGCAAGCGGCTGGAAAGCGGCGAGCTTGGCCTCGACATGTACGGCTTCCGCCAGAAGCTGACCGACATGGGCCTGAAATGGGTCTGATCGGGAGCTGACGACCAATGAAACAAGCACCTGTGATGTGGATGCGCGGGGGAACGTCAAAAGGCGGCTACTTCCTCGCTTCCGACCTTCCTGCTGACAGCGAAGAGCGCGCCCAGTTTCTGCTCGGCGTGATGGGCAGCCCCGATCCGCGCCAGATCGACGGCATGGGCGGGGCGGACCCGCTCACCAGCAAGGTGGCCGTGGTGAAAAAGTCGGAGCGTGATGGGGTGGATGTCGATTACCTGTTCCTGCAGGTGTTCGTCGATCAGGCCATCGTCACCGACGCGCAGAACTGCGGCAATATCCTGGCAGGCGTCGGCCCGTTCGCTATCGAGCGCGGGCTCGTTTCGGCGCGCGGCGATGTGACCGATGTGACCATCTACATGGAAAACACCGGCCAGACCGCCGTCGCCAGCGTGCAGACGCCCGGCGGCACGGTGAACTATGCAGGCGATGCGACAATTGACGGCGTGCCCGGCAGCCATGCGCCCATCCCGGTGGAGTTCCGCGATACGGCAGGCTCCAGCTGCGGCGCATTGCTGCCCACCGGCAATCCGGTGGACGAGATCAACGGTGTGCCCTGCACGCTGATCGATAACGGGATGCCCTGCATCGTCTTCAAGGCGCAGGACGTCGGCGCAAGCGGTTATGAAACCCGCGAAGAAATGGAGGCCGACGCCTTCGCGCCCATCCGCGAAAAGATCGAAGCGATCCGGCTTGCGGCTGGCGAGCGGATGAACCTTGGCGATGTGACAGAAAAATCCGTACCCAAGATGACGCTGGTCGCCCCGCCCAGGAACGGCGGCGCTGTCACCACGCGCGTGTTCATCCCGCACCGCGCCCACGCCAGCATCGGCGTGTTGGGCGCCGTTACCGCCGCAACCGCCTGCCTGGTAGAGGGTTCACCCGCCGCCGAGGTGGCGGACATTCCCGAAGGCCCCGAAAAGACCATGAGCATCGAGCATCCCAGCGGGGAGACGACCTGCGTGATGAAGGTCGATGCCAATGGCGATGTCACCAGCGCTGCGCTGCTGCGCACCGCGCGCAAGCTGATGGATGGAACCGTGTATGTCTGATCGTATTACCAGCTGGCATCCCAGCCCCAGCAAGCCCGCCTACACGCCGCCGCCTGGCGCGGTGGACGCGCATTGCCACGTGTTCGGCCCGATGGCGGAGTTCCCTTTCAGCCCTAAGGCGAAATACCTGCCGGAGGATGCGGGGCCGGACAAGCTGTTCGCCCTGCGCGATCACCTCGGATTCTCCAAGAACGTGATCGTGCAAGCCAGCTGCCACGGCACGGACAATTCCGCCACGCTGGATGCCATTGCGAAATCGAACGGGAAGGCGCGCGGTGTTGCCGTGGTCGATCCCGATATCTCGGACGCCGATCTGGCAAAGCTGCACGAAGGCGGCATTCGCGGCATCCGCTTCAACTTCCTGAAGCGGCTGGTGGACAATGCACCCAAGGACAAGTTCCTGGAGGTTGCGGGCCGCCTGCCCGAAGGCTGGCATGTGGTCATCTATTTCGAGGCCGACATCCTCGAGGAAATGAAGCCCTTCATGGCCGCGATCCCCGTGCCCATCGTGGTGGATCACATGGGCCGCCCCGACGTGACGCAGGGGCCGGACGGACCGGACATGCGCGCTTTTCGTGCCCTGCTGGATAGCCGCGAGGACATCTGGTTCAAGCCTACCTGCCCGGACAGGCTCGATGCCATCAAGGAAGGCGGCAAGGGCGATCCGTGGGACAATTTCGCGGCCGCCGTCGCGCCGCTGGTGGCGGATTACCCCGATCGCTGCATCTGGGGCACCGACTGGCCGCATCCCAACATGGCTGACGAGGTGCCCGACGACGGCCATCTGGTAGACATGATCCCACGCATCGCGCCCAGCCAAGAATTGCAGCAGAAGCTCTTGGTAGAGAACCCGAACCGGCTATACTGGTCTGATTGACAAGGCTGGCGCTTCAGACCGGCCACGATGGAGAGAGACATGGCCGAAAGTAAGCGCCGCCTTGAAAAAGCGCTGTGCGACTGGTTCGCTGACAGCGAAATACTCGATACCACGATCGGTGGGCTGCTGCGCGATCAGGCCGCGTCGAACGGCGCGCGCGACGCGTTGCTGGAAGGCCTGCCCGATGGCACCGTGGGCCGGCGCTGGACTTATGTCGAACTGCTCCACGACGCGGAACGGCTGGCGAAGGGGCTGGCCACGAGGTTTCAGCCGGGCGAGCGCGTGGCCGTGTGGGCACCCAACGTGCCGGAATGGGTGCTGGTGGAATATGCCGCCGCGCTGGCCGGGCTGACGGTGGTGACGGTGAACCCGGCCTACCAGAAGCGTGAGCTGGCCTATGTGCTGCAGCAGAGCACCTCTGCCGCGCTGTTCCTGGTGGACGAATTTCGCGGCAATCCGATGGCCAAGATCGCGGCCGAGGTGGCGGAAGATCTGCCCGCCTTGCGTGAGATTATCGACATGGGGGACGCAGCCGCGCTGTTTACGGACCCCAGCGGCACCTTGCCGCAAGTCGACACCAACGATCCTGCGCAGATCCAGTATACCAGCGGCACCACGGGCTTTCCAAAGGGCGTGGTGCTTTCCCACCGCAACCTTACCAACAACGCTCGCCTGTTCGTGGAAGTTGGCGAATTGCCCCGCGGACTTGGCGCCTTGGGCCTGACGCCGCTGTTTCACACCATGGGTTGTTCGATGGGCGTGCTGGGCGCGCTGCAATCGGCCGGCGCATATTGCCCGCTGCTGGCTTTCGAACCCGGCGCAGCGCTGGATTTGATCGAGGCGGAGAAGCTGAGCTGGACGATCTGCGTGCCCACGATGGCGGTTGCGATGGTGGCGGCGCAGAAACAGAAGACGCGCGATCTTTCCTCGCTGCAACGCATCGGCATGGGTGGGGCGATGGTCGCGCCCGAACTGGCGCGCAACGTGCGCGACGTGCTGGGTGCGGATACGCTGGTGGCATACGGGCAGACCGAGAGCAGCCCCCTGATCACCACCGGCAGGCCAAGCGACGATTTCGACAAGATTAGCACCACCATCGGCCAGCCCGCGCTGGGCTGCGAAGTCGGCATCTTCAATCCCGAAACGGATGAGGTGGCGGATTGCGGCGAAGTGGGCGAAATCCGCTGTCGCTCCGCATCGACGATGCTGGGCTACAATGACGATCCCGAAGCCACCGCCTCCACGATCGACGCGCAAGGTTGGCTGCATACCGGCGACCTCGGCACGATGGACCAGCAAGGCTATGTGAAAATCACGGGCCGGGTAAAGGAAATGATCATCCGCGGCGGCGAGAACCTGTTCCCGGCAGAGATCGAGAACGTGCTCTTGGAACACCCCGGCGTTGCCGAATGCGCCGTGGTGGGCGTGCCCGACGATGTGCTGGGCGAAGCCGTGGCTGCCTTCATCCGGGTGGAGGATGGCGCCGGCTTCGATCCCGATGCCCTGCGCGCGCATTGCCGATCGCAGATCAGCCCGCAGAAGTGCCCGGCGCACTGGCAACAGGTTACCGAATGGCCGCTGACGGGATCGGGCAAGATCCGCAAGTTCAAGCTCAGGGAGGAGTGGCTGGCCAATCGCGGCGCGAATTAATCGCGCGGCGGGTTCTTTCGCCGTCCCTTGCGGCGGCTGTTGAAGAACCAGCCGCCACCCACCACGCCCAGCGCGCCAAGCAGCGCCAGCGTGCCGACCCACACGATGGCGAGGCCCAGCGCGCCGGTGATCGCCATCAGGAAGTGGACAAGGAATTCAAGGACGCTTTGCACGAAAGTTTCAACCGGTCGGCAGGAATGGGTGTTCCCTCTTCGCAGGCCAGCGATGTAAAGCAAACCCATGACGATCCTGTGCATCGGACGCGCCACCTTCGATCTCGGCTATGCCTGCCCCTTCTACCCACAGGAGGATGGCAAGCTGTCGGCAACGCACTTCTGGGCCGGGGCAGGCGGTTCGGCGCTGAACGGCGCGGTAACGGCGCGGGCGCTGGGCAGCGATGTGAAACTGTTGGCGCTGCTGGGGGCGGGCAGCTTTGCAGACGCGGTGCGCGCCGAACTTGAACAATACGATGTCCCGTTCGACGATTATGCCGCCAGCGATGCGCAGGTGCTGCCGGTTTCCAGCATCATCGTGGTGCCCGATGCCGCTACACGCACCATTATCGATCAGCAGCCGTCAGCCGATCTGGGCCGCGACGTGCCGGACGCATCCTGCCTCGATGGTGTGCGCGTGCTATATTGCGATGGTTTCCTGCCGGAAATCGCCGTCCCGCTTGCCCGCGCCGCGCGCCAGCGTGGTATCCCTGTTGTGCTGGATGGCGGATCGTGGAAGCCGTGGACGGCCGACCTGATCCCCCATGTGGACCATGCCGTTGTGTCGGAGCGGTTCCATCCGCCGGAGCAGGGCGGCGCAGATATTCTTGAAGCCGTTCACGCTCTTGGCCCCTCTGTCGCCGCGATCACGCGCGGGGCGGGGCCGATCTCCTGGAGCAGCGCGGGGCAGGGCGGAGATATCACTGCGCCGCAGGTCGAAGCCGTGGACACGCTGGGCGCGGGCGACATCTTCCACGGCGCATACTGCCATTACCTGGCGCGTGGGGTGGGCATAGACGATGCCCTCTCCCACGCCGCCGAAGTGGCAGCGCAAAGCTGCCGGCATTACGGAACGCGCGCCTGGATAGAGGCGCGCGCCGCGGATTAGCCTTCCATCACCATGCGCACGAAATCCACCGTCTGGCGGGTTGCCGCGGCGAATTCGGTGGCGGTGGCCTGGAAGCTGCCGAAATGCGCGAACTCCTCCGGTGTCATGCCTTCGAATTCGTAGGCCTGGCGGAAGGATGGCAGCTTCATCAGCTTTTCCACGCTGGCGGGGTTGGCTTCACGCTCGATCGCCTTTGGATCGAAATCGGCCAATTCGTCTTCCACGTCCATCAGCTGTTTGATGTAGCTGGGCGGGCAGGTGTATACCATGTCGCTGCCGGCGAAATCGGAGATGTGGCGGCTCACGGTGTTGCCGTCCTTGTCCTTTTCCACGCGCATGGAGCATTGCAGCATCTTGGAAGGATGGTCGATATCCTTGCCGTGCCAGTAGGCGCGCTTCAGCACGGCTTCTTCGCCATCGCGGATCTCGTCCAGCGACAGGTCGATGCCGCGCTGCTCCGCCTGCTTTTTCCAGTCGCTCTTTTCGCCAAGGCGGCTGGACATGTGCGTGATGACGCTGCGCCACTTGCTCAGGTCCACGCCTGCGGCCTTTGCGCGCAGCAGGCCCGCGCTGACAGCGGCGCGGCAGCGCGCATATTGCGCCACGGCAAAGCTGGTGGTGTTGTTGGTGGAAATGCCGCGTGCGGTCAGCTCCTCCAGCACTTCGTAGCCTTCCTTCGAGCCGGGCAGCTTCACCATCACGTTGTCGCCCTGCTCGGCGATGGAAAGGCCCTGCTTCAGCATCGCTTCGCCATCGGTGACGAAGCGCGGATCGACCTGGCCGGAAAGCATGCCGTACTTGTAGCCCGATGCTTCGAACTTGGGATGAATGGCATCCGCGCCCAGCTTCACCAGGTGCAGATACATTTTCCAGTAGACGCCCTCCACATCCAGCGAGGGATCGCTGGCGGCAATGTCCTTCACCAGCTTGGTCCAGCCTTCGGGATCAAGCTGCACGGCCTGCAGCGACAGCGGCGGATTGGTGGTGACACCGCGAAAGCCCATCTCGGCAGGCGCATCGGGGTTGTAGAAGCGCGTCAGCTGCGCCTCCCAGTCATCGCGCTTGCCATCGGGTGCGTCGGCCAGCGTCTCTTCCTTCCAGCTGGGAAACACCAGCGGAGAACTGTCCCACCAGATTTCGGCTTCCGGATTGGTTTCGGCTAGCTTCTCAAGAACGTGCTTGGTCATCGGGCAGGTCTCCAAATTGGTTTGTACGGCCCTTCGCACCAGCATGCGTGCCTAGTCAAATGCTGGCGGCACGCTCACGATGTTTAGTTGGCCTTCGGGCGGCTTCGACACCGGCTTGCGCTGCCTAATCAGCCCGCAAGATGACTTTGTCCAGAAAAAATCCGGTCAGCAGCCTCGCCATGCGAACGTGCCACATGGCCCCAGATGGTGTAAGATGCCACGGGAAGGAGCTGCGTCGATGATTGCTCGCATTCGAAAACTGTTCGGTATTGCCGCGTTTCTGGCGCTGGCCATGTCCGTTCCCGCACAAGCCGACGGCATCATGGACGAGCCGCTGCCGCGCTTCGAGGATCGCCTGTGCCCAGGCATTATCGGGCTGGAGGACGAGTTCGCGCAACTGATGGTGACGCGCCTGCGCGACAACGCAAGCGACCTCGGTCTACGGCTTGCGGCAGATGGGAAATGCGAACCCAACCTGGTTGTGGCCGTGGTGGAAGACAGTCGCGGCTATCTTGCCGACCTTGTCGAGCGGCGCGGTTACCTTTTCAGGGACATGGACCCGGCGGACCGCAACCGGATGCTGGCGGATGCCGGTGCCTCCGCCGTGTGGCACCAGGTGGCATCGCGAACGCGAGATGGCATCGCCGTGGGGCGCAGCGACAATCTGACGCAGGCGCCGGAGGCCGGCATGTGGCAGGCTCATTCGCGCATCTATCGGCCCGTGCGGCATGACATTACCTATGCGCTGGTGCTGCTGAGCCGCGAGAGCGTGGAAGGTGTGACGCTGCGGCAATTGGCGGATTACGCCACGCTGCGCGCACTGGCGACACGTTTTCCCCAGCATTCGGACGATGGCGGCGCCAGTATGCTGCAACTTTTCGATGCAACAGGCGTAGCGCCTGCCGGGCTTACCGATTTCGACAGGGCATGGCTCGCAAGACTTTACGAAGGCATTCCCAATATCCCCGCCTCCACGCGTTTGCGCGGAATGGATCAGTCTCCAGAGGAATAAGGTCCCGTCCTCGGACTGGGCCTTTATTTCATGCTGAAGCGCCCGTGCTTGCGATAGCGCACCATCCAGCGATCGATGAAGAGCGAAAGCGGCTTGGGATTGACGCCCAGCTTCGCCAGGCCCGGCGTGCCCTTGCTGGCGACGCTGCCTTCCTCCAGCATGGCAAGTTGGTCGGAATTGATCGGCGTGAGCGGAAAGGACGCAAAGATCTTTGCAACCGATGACGGCATGGAGAAGAACGTGCGATCACGTTCCTGGCCCTCGGCGATCATCTTGTTGATCTGCATCATCGATAGCTTTTCCGGTCCGGCAGCCTCGTAGGTCTTGCCGCCATGCGCGCCGGGATCTTCCAACGCGGAAACGATGCCTGCGGCGACATCGTCCACCCATACCACCTGGAACTCGCTGTCAGCCCCGAACACGGGCAGAACGGGCATCATCTGCACCAGATCGGCAAACATCGGTATCAGTCCGGCCTCTTCCCCGAATACGACGGACGGACGCATGACTGTGGCTTTGGGAAAGGCCTCGAGCACCTGACGCTCGCCATCCGCCTTTGTGCGATAATAGTCCGTTCGCGCTTCGGGGTCGGCACCGATCGCAGAGATATAGACGAAGCGCGTGGCACCCGTTTCCGCTGCCGCCCTTGCTGCCTGGCCCGCGCCATCGGCCTGCAAGGCCTGCTGGTTTCCGTCGAATGCGCCGATCAGATAAACCACCGCGTCCGATCCTGCGACGCAGGCATCGATGCTGCGCTTGTCCAGAGCATTGCATCGGGCGAACTGGATCTGGCCCAGGTTTGCCAGCGGTTTCAGCTTGAATGCCTTCTCCGGCTCACGAGCGGCGATACGTACCCGGGCGCCGCGCTCCAGCAGATCCTGTGCCACATGGCTGCCGATAAAGCCGTTGCCGCCGATCAGGGTGACCAGCTTGCCATTGAGCGGAGAGGTACGTGCCATGTGCGCGGTGATTCCTTAGCGGGAAATTGTCGGTTGCGCCGCCCTTAGCCCGAAAGCCGCGCGCCCTTCAATGCCCCGATAGGCCGGTATCGCCCGTATCCATACAGCCCGGCAAAACTTTTTGCATGCGCAGGCCACACGACTCGTTGACAGCATCATCCACCTGTCCTATCGGCCCGCCCCTACCCAGCGCCCGGAGCAATCGCCCGGCGCGCTTCAGGTGCCCAGATGGCGGAATTGGTAGACGCGCTAGCTTCAGGTGCTAGTACTCGCAAGGGTGTGGAGGTTCGAGTCCTCTTCTGGGCACCATTTACACATTCGCCAACGTTCGTTCGCGATTTCCAAACCCATTGAAATCTAGTATAAAAACGCAAGTTTTGATCGCTGGCGTTCATCTGCGTTCATTTTCGATCTGGGGGCCTCGGGGGCCTTTTATTGCCCGAAGCCCCCACGAGAATCGGCCCAGAAAGCGCCCTTCTTGGAGGCGAGGCCCCGATGGCGTTGACGGATTTGCAACTCAAGCAGGCAGCCCCGCGCGAGCGTGACTGGAAACTCTCCGACAGCGGCGGCCTGTTTATTCTCGTCCGGCCAAACGGCTCGAAGCTCTGGCGGATGAAATACCGTCAGCATGGCAAGGAGAAGAAACTTTCGTTCGGGAAATATCCTGAGGTCGGACTTCGGGAAGCAAGACTTATGCGCGATGAGGCGCGCGTCGAGATTGGGAAGGGGGGCGATCCGGCCAGGCGCAGGCGCGAGGACAAGATCGCAGCGCTCATCAGAGCCGGAGATACGTTTGAGGCGGTGGCGCACGAATATATCGCCAAGCGAGAGGCCGAGGGGTTGGCAATGGCCACTCTGGTCAAGAACAACTGGTTGGCGAGCTTGCTGAGCAAGTCGATCGGCCATCGGCCAGTTGCGGAAATTACCCCGCACGAGATGCTCGTTGTGCTCAAGCGCCACGAGCGGGAAGGCAATTACGAGAAAGCCAAGCGCCTGCGTAGCTTTGCCTCACGGGTCTTCCGCTATGCCGTGGCGACCCTGCGCGCCGAGCACGACCCCTGTGCGCCCTTGCGAGGGGCGCTCATCAATCCCAAACCCAAGCACTATGCCGCCATCACCGATCCAGCCGAACTGAGCGGCCTGCTGCGCGCGATCGACCGCTACGAAGGTAACCACACGACGCTATTCGCTCTGCAGATCGCGCCCCACGTATTCGTTCGACCGGGCGAACTTCGTCATGCCGAATGGGATGAAATTGATTTTGATGCGGCAGTATGGCAGATTCCCGCCGGCAAGATGAAATCGCGCCGTCCGCATGCGGTCCCGCTATCCACCCAGGTGCGGGAATTGCTCCTGCAGCTGCGCGACCTTAATGGCGGCTCAAACTATGTGTTTCGGTCACTTCACGCCCGGGGCCGGCCCATGAGCGAGAATACGCTTACCGCAGCACTTAGGCGCATGGGGTATTCTGGCGACGAAATGACCGCACACGGGCTTCGCGCTACTGCTTCAACGCTTCTCAATGAGTCCGGCCTATGGAGCCATGACGCAATCGAGCGAGCACTCGCGCATCAGGATCAAAACGTCGTCCGCGGAATTTATCATCGCGGTCAGCATTGGGACGAGCGAGTTCGTATGGCGCAGTGGTGGAGTGACTACCTCGAAGGGCTGAAATGAGGCCAAGGATCTGGAGAAAATGGCAGCTATGCCGAGAAAGTTTAAGAAGGGATCCCTACACTTTGGTGAAGGCTTGGAAGATGCCATCCTTGTTGATTTTGCGCTACAGGAGGGAAGGTTAGACGCGCTCGCGGAGTATATCGACAAGAACGATTGCTGGATCCACCCAGTTGTCGGCGAAACCATACTGCAGTTGCTTGAAGGAACCCATCGGTATCATCGCTTGAGCTGGGGGCGGAGCAAGAAACTTAATCCAAAGCAGAGCCCCTTGCTCGAAACAGTCAAGCGCGACTTTGAATTGGCTAAGCAGGTGCGCAGAAAAGGCGGATTCCAACGTGGCATGTATGCGCGGGTCTGCCATGAGGTGGGGCAGAAACAATCCCCGAAACTTTCCGGAATAACAGTTCAACGCCTCGTCCGGACCTTTCGAAAAATTTGACGGCCACATCTCCATCGCGGCTCTCACAAAGTTCATCGCGCAAGAGTGACCGTTCAGAGCGCGATTAGAAAGGTCGCGAATACCCTTTGAGCTGAACCGCAATTGGGAGCAGATGGCTAACCCGTTCAATTCCGAACGGGAGCATCCAAAAATGACCAATACCGGCCGGCTGGCTTATTCGATCAAAGAAACATGTGACCTGTTGAGTTTGGGCAAGACTCGCGTCTACGAATTGGTAAATTCGGGCGATTTGCAGGTTAAGCGTATCGGCCGCCGCACGCTTGTTCTGGCCGACTCCCTCCTCGATCTCTTGGCTCACGACGATGAGCCTCAATCATGATCAGTGTTTTAACACCCGGCTCCATTGAAGTACTTCGGCGCCTACACTCAGGCGGTTGGAAATGACGCGCCGTTACGATCCGCGGCGAGCAAGGCTGCACCGCACCTATACGGCCAAACAGTTGTGCGAAGTCTTCGACGTCGGCCTCAGCACGGTTCGCGCTTGGTGCGGAAAGGGTCTCCAGCCGATTGATCAGCAACGGCCGTTCCTCTTCGCAGGTCCGGCAATCCAAAAATTTCTCAGGCAGCACAACAAGCCCTATCAGCCGACCGGGCCGGGCGAAATCTACTGCGTCGCCTGCAAGCGCGGGATCAAACCAGCCGGAGGCGTGGTCGATTTCGTGCCGATGGGCCTGATGAACGGAAATTTCGTCGGCTCTTGCCCCCATTGCTTTCATGGCGTGTGCCAGAGGGTGCGCAACGACGATATCTCTCGAAAAGCTGGCAACCTCAAAGTTCGGCATAAGGGTGTCTCGGCACCTGTAAACGGGAACGCTGAGCTTCCTCGTACCGGCTCTTCTAGGGAGCTGGTCAAGTGAATGAGATCAACACAACCAACGAGCGGATCAAACGGCGCTACTTCCACGAGTTGAAGGAGGCCGATGGCCTTGCAGACGCTACGATTGAACATGCTGCACGAGCAATCTTCGATTTCGAGCGCTCTACCGGTTGGGCCGACTTCAAACGCTTCCATTCCCGAGATGCCATCGCATATCGCAAGAGGCTAATGGCTAGTGGTGGTAAGCGCGCCACCGAACTCAGTAGTCGTTCGACCGTGAATACAAAGCTGATCCAGGTGCAGAGATTTTTCACATGGCTCTCCAAGCAGCCTGGCTACAAGTCCTTGATCACCGCTGAAGATGCCAGATACTTCAAACTGTCCAACCGCGATCGGCGTCTGGCCAACGAAAGGCCGATCAAACCGACGCCTACCGTCGAACAAGTCAAGCACGCCATCAGCTTGATGCCAGCAACAACAGATCTCGAGAAACGAGATCGCGCTCTGATTGCGTTGCTCTTACTCACCGGAGTTCGAGTTTCCGCTGCAATCTCGCTGAAGCTGAAGCATGTCAGGGCGGATGACAGCATCTTCCAGGATGCACGTGAGGTGAGAACCAAGTTCGCCAAAACGCAGACGACCTACTTCTTTCCGGTAGGCGTGGAAATAAAGGAAATTTTCGAAGACTACGTACGTCATCTGCGGACAAACTTGCTCTGGGGTGAGGATGAACCCCTTTTCCCCAGCACCTACCAAGCGCGAGATGGTCAGCGCTGGCTTAGACCTGTCGGATTGTTGAGGAAGCATTGGAAAACCCCTGCTCCCGTGCGCACGATCCTGAAGCGAGCATTCGAAGCGAGCCGGATACCCTATTTTTCTCCGCATTCGCTTAGGCGCACGCTGGCCCGGCTCGGCGAACAAATCTGTCGAACACCCGAGGAAATGAAGGTGTGGTCACAGAACCTTGGCCACGACGAGCTCATGACGACCTTCGCTTATGGAGCTGTGCAGATGCAACAGCAGGCTACTATTCTCGCCCGCCTTGCAGCTGATCCGCCTACCGAAGAGTCGTCGGATCTGCGCCAGCTTGAAGACATGCTCAGGACACCAAGCGTTCAAGCTCTCATCAACTCGATCACGAACAAGGAGAAATGAATTGCCCGTTCTGCTGCTCGATGATCCAGCGATTGCTGGTCGTTTAGGCAAGACCTGACCGCCAAAGGAGTGAAGATCGTGAACGACTATCGAATGCCTTTGTTCGCCCGCTACGATATGTACGTCGCCTTCGACTACCACGTAGGCTCAATTCGGGAAAAGCTGCGCAGAAGCTGGGGAGAATATTCCAGGCTCGGCGATGCGGAAATTGTAAGCAGTTTCTGTGAAGTCGAGACGATTTGCCCGCTCGAGCTCTGTCGCGATCAGTCGACCATCGATCACCTTGAAGATCGCCTCTTCGAGCTCGCGGTCTGCTACCGCGGCAATGAGGAGCTCTGGCACCTCTACCCGGTTGAACCTGTTTCGGGCCTGTACGCCGAGACCTTTCGTCTTAATTTGCTACTGCAAACATTTGCTGACTCAGTCGAAGCAGCGGAGAAGATCTTTGACGTCGCCTTGTGCGAAATCGAGGTGGTCCTCGAACAGCAGAATCAGCGGATCGAGATCTTCGAAAACGCCTTGCCGGGCATCATCGTAGGCGAGTTGGCCATGCTCCGGTACAGCCAGATCGACTCTGGCGGCCAACTCGTCCATTGATGTACAATGGAGGGAAGCGATCATTGTCGGGGCTTCTTATGGGGCCTCGGTTGCCGACTGCAAATCAACGACGCCGATTTACGCCGCGCACCGCGGGTCTATTCGGGTCCCGCTGCAGGACCCAAAGGTCCGAAACCTTCTACTGGGAGTACTGGTGCCGCTTGCGCGAACGAAGAATAGTATCCAGCAAAGCGCAGTCAACTTCTCGGGGCGTTTTGTGGTTATGGCGAGTTACCCAACGCTTAAGCCTGTCCAAGTCTCAGCAAATTTTTTAAAAAATTAGCGCTGACCTGATGCATCACGATGAAGAGGAATTGGGCGTGATCTGAATTATTTTATCGGACGGACTGTCAAAGGCCGTTCTATACTCGGACGGCGACGCAGCCGACGTCGTTCTCTGCTGCTCATCATCCGCCAGTTTGCGATCGGAAGATGCCAAATTCGTAACTTTCCTGGTGGCGAACACGGCCCCCTTATAGCCAAGTTCAGCGACGTTCACGGCGGTGCGGGCTACGCCTGACGCGGTCGTGCCAATTCCCACCCCGAATGCACCAAGAGCGCTCCCGTTCTTGCGATACTGGCCCCAGGCCGCATGTGCGCCGCGGACAATCGCAATGATGCCTACCCCTCCAATACCGGTCGTGATGCCATCGAGGATTGTATCCCCGACATCGATTAGGGAGCCTCCAAGAGCGATATCCACTGCATCCGACAGTTCGACATCGGTGTAGCCGCCATCAATAAGACCGGTCTCGTCAGCTACTTCAGTCGTCGTGACTACCGGAATGTGATCAGCGACGCTCTCGACATAGGCGACACTGTCGGTTGCCTTGATTTGATAGGCGACACCATCGATCATGATATCGGTATCAGGATGGTTGAAGTTAGCGAAACGCTCGCCGCCAAAGTCGCTCTCAACTAGGGTTTCGAAATACGAACCCTTGGTGAGCGAGGCCAAGCCGACGAGGCTATCTGGAGACATGGTCAAGGTCTCGTGCCAGATTTCCAGATCGGTCATCTGGGCATAGTTCCCGTTAACCTCTCGCAAGGCGTCGTAGACACTTCCTGCCTGGTCGAGGTCCATTGCGACCGAGACGGGGACCGATAAGGAGGCCGAGATTAGGCCAACACTTAGGGCATGATCAGGTTCAAAGGAGTGTCGATGGCTCTCCGGTATAGCGTCCGCTGCCAACCTCCTTGCGGTCCCTATACGCTGATCGACGATTTCCTTTAGTTGTTCGTAGTCGTCTTCGGTGGCGATCAACTCAACGTTGGCGGAGACTTTCGCCAAGGCAATTTCAAGCGCCTTTATCTGATTTCGGATTTCCCGCAGCTTCTTGCGTCCAGGGCGTGTTATCCGCGCCCAAGCAGTCAGAAATCGCTTTTCCAAGGCCTCTTCGAACTGCCTATCGGCCTCTTCCACCAGATTTCGGAGATGCTTGAGCGCCTTCTGGAGCTCCAACTTGGCACGCACATTTGGATTGCTCTCGTGGCGCCGCTTGATGGCATTTTTGACAAGCTGATCCGCTTCTTCACAAAGCTGAGCGATCCTCGCCGCCCGCATTTGACGGGCTTCCTTATCTAAAACAGTTTCGAGATACGCGCGAAGTCGAGGTTGGTATTTTGCAAGCACTCCTGCGAGATCTGGATGAGCCTCTGCTCGCTCCCACAAATCGTCTAAGGTCTGCTGCAAATCACAGGAGGTCCCGAGCTTCATCGCTTCGAGCACCTCACGCTCGAATGATCTTAATCGAGAGAGGCGCGCCTTGACCATCTGTCGAGCAATGACCGCTATGAGCAGCATCAGTGATGCCATGATCAGAATGGCCTCGGCATCGGTGAGATATTGTGATGAAACGCCGAAAGTGCGGGCTACTGAGAGGAGGGTGCACGCAGCGCCCAGTCCGAACCCAACATTGGTCGTTGCTCTGAGCCTCGAGTTTAGTTTTCTCTCCACCGCGCTTAGCGAGTCTATTTTCCTATCCTGTCCCACGATCCGAGCCCCTCCCTGCTTGCTCTGGAACACTTGCTCAAGAAATCTCAATATCTCAACAATTTCTGGGTATGCATTCATTACATAGCGGCAAAGAAGGTATGGCCGGTTAAGCAGCCGCCCGCTCAGAGAAGGACCGGACTACGCGGACGATTTCCGTACTCGACGCTTGATCAAATATCCCGCTTACCCCTTGATCATCCAGATCTGTGAATGGGCTTTCGTAAAGGCGACGAGGATCCATTGCCCCGCGCTCTGTCAGATAGTCGATGACCAAATTGAGAAACTCGATCTGGTTGGCTGAAAGGTTCTCGCCCGCAAGGATACCTGCGAAGGCATCTTTGGCGGCGTCTCGCTCGAGACCAACTAGTGATCGAATGAATATACCGAGCCCGCCCTCGCTTGTAATGGCGGCAAGATCATCATCACTAGCTTCAGACTCCTCGCGCAACATGCGCTCCAGCTCGTCCAAATCCTGTCGTGTCAGCTGTTCATTCCGCCGAAGCTTCTGGATGGTAAGGTGATTAGCATGATTCTTAAGGAAATGGCGGACTTTGAGCTGGAACCGGGCTTTGTCGGTCCCAACACCTGAGTTAGGAAGGTCAATGCGCGAGGCATCACCTAACTCATCTTCGAAGTCGGTGTAGATGATGACGGCTTCGTCGCCTTCAATCAGCTTGATCAGTGAACGGAGTTTGCGGCGTAGTTGCTCCAGCGCCCAGGCATCGATGTCGGTCCAGTAGTCTTGTGTCTGGACTTCAAGGATGAGCGTCATCTGCGCGGCGACCATCGGCACATTGCTAAGTTCTTCCAGCTTGGAAGCTAGCGCGGCGACCTTTTCCTGACACTGCATAAAGGCGGGATCGTTTTGGAGCATGGCGAGCTGCCCCTTCAAGATGATGTAGTCAAACTGCTTCGCTGCAATGTCAGTGTCCTGAAAGGCCGACGGCAAGCTCGCGATCTCGTTGATCAGGGTTTCGCGCTCGTCAGGACCGAGGTCATTCCAAGCAGCCCTTTCCTGAAAGATCTCGACGTCCTTCCGTTTGGCTCGCACGAGGAAGTTGTCCAGGTTCATGGCGCTGACCTGCTCGAACAAACGTGCCCGAAGATCTTCGTCTAGCTGGGCGAGTTCTGTGTTGCCCTCGCCTTGACCAACCTCTGATAGGGCACCAGTCAATTCCACGCGCGCCACGAACAGCTTCTCAGTGAGCGAAGTGCCTTGAGCCCCTTCCTTCAACTTTGGATTCTGGCTGAAAAACTCGAAGTTCTGGCAGTAGTCGAAAATCAGGAATTCACTCTTGTCCCGCCCCGGCCCGAAGAGGTCTTCGCGAATGCGGGTGCCGCGACCGATCATTTGCCAGAACTTGGTCTTTGATCGGACGATCTTGAAGAAGACCAAATTGAGAATTTCGGGAACATCAATTCCGGTGTCGAGCATGTCGACTGAGATTGCGATGTGCGGCGGTTTGTCGGGTATCGAAAAGTCATCGATCAATGACTGCGGGTACTCGACCGAGTAGTCGATCAGACGCGCGAACGAGCCCTTCAGGTGAGGGTAGTTTGCATCGAACCGATCGGCGATAAACTGCGCGTGCTTGTGGTTTTTGGCGAAGATGATCGTCTTACCAAGGCGGTCACCGTCAGCTACCTTTAACCCGTTGACCATCAGGTGCTCGAGTACCTTGTCGACGGTGTCTTCATTGAACAGCCACTTGTTGACGGCGTTTGCATCGATATCGCCTTTGGGAAGCCCGCCTTCCCATTCGAGAATATCCCACTTTTCTTTGTCCTCCTTGGAAAGGTCGTCGTACTTGATACCCTCCCGGACAAACTTGAGAGGGACAGACGTCGGCGTGGCGGGCACCAGAAAGCCGTCACCTACCGCTTCGTCCAGATCATAGCTGTCGGTCGGCACTTCCCGCTCAAGCTCGAAGAGCGAGTAGGTGTCGTGGTCGATCTCAGCGCGCGGTGTCGCTGTCAGGCCAACCAGCATGCTGTCGAAGTAGTCGAAGATTGCCCGGTATTTCCGGTAGACCGAGCGGTGCGCCTCATCGATCACAACCAGATCGAAGTGGCCGGGACCATACTTCTTCTGCCCGTTCTGCATCTCGTCGATCAAGCCCATCATCGTCGGATAGGTTGCTACGCAAACGCGGGCGCCGTTGTGGTCGTTCTTTTTCGGATCGTGCCTTTCAATCAGGTTTGCGCTCGGTGTTGCTGGTGTCTGCGCCTTGAAGGCGTTGTGCGCCTGCTTCACCAGCGCCACGCGGTCGGCCAAGAACAGTACACGCTTGCACCAGTTTGCGCGCATCATCTGGTCGATCAGAGCAATGACGGTCCTAGTCTTGCCTGAGCCTGTCGCCATGACGAGCAGGGCTTTGCGTTGTTTGTCCTTCTCGAACACTTCTCCGACGCGACGAATGGCGCGGGTCTGGTAGTATCGGCCAGCAATGTCTTCATCGATCTTGGTGGCCGAGAGCGAGCGGCGAGCGGCCTTGCGCTGCCGCCACAGCTCAAGCTCATCCCTTTTCATGAACCCGTGCACCGCCCGAGGCGGGTATCGCTCGTCATCCCACAGCCAGTGCTCGTAGCCGTTGGTGAAGAAAATCAAGGGTCGAACACTAAACTCCTCCTCGAGGCAGTCAGCGTAGAGTTTGGCTTGTTGCTGGCCTACCCGCGCATCGCGTTTGGTGCGCTTAGCTTCGATCACCGCAAGCGGCTTTCCGTCATCACCCCAGAGAACGTAATCAACGAACCCATCGCCGGAGGTGCTCGGCATGCCCTTGATTGGAAACTCCCGGTCCCGCGCTTGGTCGAGCGGCCAGCCGGCTTCGGCCAGCAACAGGTCGATGAAAGTGTCTCGGGTTTGAGCTTCGTTGTAGTCGTGCTTGTCTTCGACCTTGGAGTTTTGCTTCTTTACGGCGGCGATTTCGGCCTGAAGCTTCTTGATCTCGGCATCCAGTGCTGCGCGATCTTCCTCGCTCTTGATCCGTTCCGCCTGCTCTCTTGCGAGCGCTTTTGCGGCGTCCTCTCGTTCCTTTGCGAGGGCCTGCAGCTTGGCGAGAGTGGATGCTTCGATCTGCACCGCTTGCGGCAAGACCGCCTGGTTAAACGTCAGCGTAGCAGCAGGCTTTGCTCCGCGCCCGTAGGTGTGCACCAGCCAATAGCTGAAGTGGAATAGCTCGCGCACGCTAATGACAGCGTTCTGAGCCGGCACGGCGCGCGTGTCGTGCACCGCTTTGTTGCCAAAGTCTTTTATGATCCGCGCCTTGGTGACCAGCGCATTGCCTACGAGAGTGCGGAACGTTCCTTCATGGATCAGCGCTGAAAGAGCAGTGTCGTAGGGCGAGCGCAGACTGCGATCGTTGGCGTACATCCATTTGACCGCGCTTTCCAAAGCCAAGCGCGCATAGAAGCAAGCTCCCCGAGGGTCGGCCAGTGCTGCGGTCTCTGCCTTTACCGCCAGTTGAGAGACCGTAGGAAACTCAGCATTCAAGAAGGCAAACTGACTCACTCACTTTCCCCGTTACCAAGTTGGCGCTCCAGTGCCTGCCGAACTAGACCTATCACGTAGGGAAGGTCTTGAATCTCGCTCAGTCGAACTTCGACGTCACCGTTGCCCCAACGCCCAAGTCCGGACACATCTCGACAAAGAGATCTAGGATCGTTGATTTCTGGAAACCGCATGTTCAGCGATATGCGGAGTTGCTTAGCCAGAGGGACAACATCGACGAAGTTCGTTTCAGCCTTGTATGCGACGTAGAGTTTCAAAAACTCTTCGGTGACGCAAGGATCAAGCGCCATTACTTCTTTGCGGAATGCCCCAAACAGCTCGGCCATGTGACTGCTTGTCAGGTAGGGGTGATCATCAAGGGAATAGGAATCTTTCGCCTGCGTCTTCGGCTTATAAGCCTCGATGATTTCTTGCGGCAGGTTCGGACTTGGCCAGACTGCCAGCGCCTTTTTGGCCAGCACCGCGGCGCGACTGAGGATCGCCCCCTCATCCCAAGTTTCAAGCTGCCCCAAGCCGTCATTCAGTCTGATTGGGCTGTACCTGAAACCCCCTTCCATATCGCGCTTGGAAGCAAATGGTTTATCGCTGTACTCAGAGTTGTAGCCGGTAAGGGTCAGGTTACCCAAGGTGTGCAGCCACGTCTCATGTACGTGCTCCCACTGCTCCCCGAGTTCTGTTCTCCACTCCGCAGGCAAATCTTCGTTTTGCGGCATAATGTGCTCAATCGTATAGTCATCGACGACCACCCGCTCCTTCCGACCGTAATTTTCGAAGCGGCGAAGCCAGTAGCTCCGGCTGCGGAAGTTGTAGAGATCCCGAGTTTTGATGTCCCTCTCAAATTCATCATTCTTCGGAAACCGCCGGTATGAAGGCAAAGTTAGAAAGTGCGCCTTGATGCTCTCGAGGTAGCGGTCCTTCTTCAACGCCTTGGAGAAGGTCGCGAACGTCTTGTTCATCGAGTTCGTCGGAATGGCACAGATGGCGCGGCGGAAGACGTACGCCTCGACCATCCTGACTGCATCGATCAGTTCTTCTTTCGTCAGTTGTTCGCGCTTGTAGTCACTGTAGAGCTCCAGAAGGAACGGGTACGCCACCTCTACCTTTAGCTCGCGGAGATCAGCGAAGGGAAGCTGAAGGTCAGGCTCGGTTTCGGCCCCTAACGCCATGGCGCAGTAGTAGCTGGCATAGTCCCTGATTTCTTTGACCAGCGGCTCTACTTCCGCACCTACAGCTCCGACGGACCGAGCATGCATTTTGAACGCATCATAGACCTCGTCCAGTCGGGGTATCTCGCCTGTCTTCACTGTGAGGAAGTGGCGCATGAAGGCGTCGAAGTCCGAGGTATATGCCTCCTGACCGAAGGAACGCTCCATTGGTCTCCAATATTGCTCATACAAGCGTGTCTGAAGCTCCGGCTCCAAGCCCATAAGGACGAAATTTCGAATTAGATCGGCTTGGCTTAGCTCCCGCCCAGTCGAATTCATGCTCTCGAAGATGAGCTGCGGATTGTCCTGCTCACGACTAAGCGCGATATCTACCACTACAAGTTTCGCCAGATCCCTGCAGATTGCAGTGAGATCACCCTTACACCCAGCGATTAGAGTTTCGAACAGCTGATAGTTCGCAAGTACCTTCAGGGAATGTTCGGCTGGTATTTCCCCTTCCGTTACGAGCGCAGTTAAGGTCGCTTTGTCGGTTTGAGAAAGCAGCAACTTGTAGTGCCGTTCGCCGGTTTCTTCCGGGTTGAGCAGGTAGTAGTTTCGCAGCTTTCGGGCAGAGAATCCGTCGACAGGTTCCTCCTCACCGAGCGCTTTGGCCAGCGCAGCAAGAAGCAGAGTTACTGTTGTGAGGCGTTGTTGTCCGTCAATAACTAAGAGCGGTGCTTGGTGGGAGACTTGAGACAAACCTTCCTCGATATAGACGATTGATCCCACGAAGTGCACGGAGATGGCATCACTCGTCCCGGCTCTGATGATGTCGCCCCACAACTGGCGACATTCCGCTTCAGTCCATGAGTAGGTGCGCTGGTAAATCGGAATGACAAACTGCGGAGATTTTTTGAGGAAAGCTAACAGCCCAGCTTCAGTTGCTTTCATCGATCAAATTTCCAATTCGTTTCGTATAGGGTCGGAATAGTTAGTTATCAGACTGGTTCAGCGATTGAATAGATATCAGCAGAATCGAGCTGGTCAGTTAAATACGGAGAAAATCCGAACATAACCACGCAGACTGATATGAGGTCACGCATTTCAATTTCGCGGATTTGATTGGCAGGGGTCCCGCCATGACGGATACCAGGGTAGTCTGAAGCGAAGCCATAGAGGCCTTTGACAGATTCCTTGACTTTCTCGTGCGGCCAGGTCCCAACTTGGTTACAAATTGCACCGAGGGTGTTCCCAGTCACGTTTGGAGCAAGTCTTCCTATCGCTTCAAGGAAGTTAGTCTGTTTAGAAATGCATGTCTTAATGCGGTTTGGTGTCTGCTCAATCGTTAGGTCGCGCAGCGCGTCCTCGAATTCATGGAATGCGGTAGACAGGTGAACGTCGCTTTGTGATGCAATTTTAAGATTGAGGATCATTCGTGCAAAGATGCCCGGAAGCGTTGGGTGCATCGAAAACGGTCTGCGAAGATCATACCGCAGGCTGTATTTGTCGATAAATGCTTCGACCAGTTTGAAGTATCTGTTGGTCAGTTCGTCGCCGCTTATGTCGCGGACCTTGTCATGCACCGCTTTCAACGCATGTAGAGCTTTTGACTCGCTGGCAATGTGCAGCGGCATTTCGGTGCGTAACCATCGACGAGACTTCGTGTTTGCCGACACGGCTTGCTCGTAGTGGGATCGGGCCGCGTTGAAGTTCTCAAGTGCTACTTTGTAAGCTTCTTCAGCTGCGATTTCGTCGGGGTCAGTTAGTTGGCCGTCTTCATCGTACTGCGTCGGCTCATCTGGTTCGATAGGCGGGACGGGCTCAGGAACAATGGCTTCGTAGAGCTCCGAGAATAGTTCGGTTGGAGCTTCTTTGTGCTTCGAGAGCTTTACGAATACCTCTGACCATACCTTATCCCACACATTTAGGAGTTCGCCGCGCATGATTACAGCTCCCCTTTAAAGGCATGCGCTTGCACGGAAGCGAACAGACGATCTACGCATAAACAAGCAGTATCGAGTTTCTTCAGAAGGCCTTCAGCGGCCTCAACCTTGCGAACAAATTCTTTCTGCCGATCGATTGGAGGCAGGATTATGGGTGCGTCTTTGATTAGGCTAATGTTTAAGGTCGGCTGAGCAACGGTGCGCGTTTCTGCGGTGAAATAGCGCTGCACAAGTGGTGACCTTATCACCTCCGCGATGAATCTCCGCTCCGCAAGCCGCTCATCCACAGGAATGCGTGCAACAGCACGAGCGATATTGGCTCCCTTCAAACCAAGATGTGCAAGGTTCACTGTGCCGATTGAGCCGACACATCCGATCAAAATTTCATCGCCTCGCAAGCGGGAGCGCTGGTATTGTGCTTCAATGGTTGGGTCGATTTGCTTCACCGTCGAGGGATCAATTATCGGCTTTAACAGATCTGTCACTCTGATGAGTGGAACTCCTCTGGATACTTCCTCTCCGGGTTGCACGACTCCGTAATTTATCTTGTCATCTTGTTCGACAACATCGGTGAGTTTTGCTGACTGCCATCCTTTGGCGTTTGCCGTAGGGTCACCAAACATTTCGTGAAAGATGGCTTGGCCGAGTTGCTTTAGGCGATCGATGGCGCGCTGGCGCTTGCGGCGCAAATCGTCCGTCTGATCAAGGATCGCCGCAATCCGCTTCTGTTCGTCGAGAGAGGGGAGTGCGATCTCGAAGTTAGAGATATCAGGTTTAGATATCTGTTTGAACGTTGCTCCTCGTCCGAGTGAGGACAAACGAGCTGCTCCATGCTCCACTGCACGCCAAATATAGTTCCGATCAGCGCTCTGCTCGTTGACTCTCAACGCAGCCACGCCCCGGCCAAGGCAATATTCTTTGTCCGACCAATTCAAGTCGCCAATGGTCGCACGAACGCACACGATGATGTCATTGGCGCGGGATATCTTCGCGGCAGCGGTTGTGAAGCGCGTTGGCTTGGGGGTGCTCTGACCAAAGTCGCTGGCTCCTGCGATCAAAGGAAGACCAACTCGATCATCATTGTAGGTATCACCCGCAGGGGCCTGGCCCATAATGATCTCGCAAACTGAGCTGAGCGGCTGCATCATCCTAGCATCGCCTCCAGCTTGGTGAGGCCATCGTTGATTTCCTTCTCAAGCGCGCGCAACTCCTTGATGATGTCGGCGGGTTTGTCGTGCGCTATCTCTTCATGCTCGACCTCTTTGTAGCGGTTGAGCGAAAGGTCATAGGTCCCAGTCGCCGCGATATCGTCCTTGGAAACGCAGAAGCTTTGCGCTGTGCGCGGATTTTCGAGCTCGACGCCTTCACGATCTAGCCAACGCGCCAGCGCATCGGGCAGATTGTTCTTGGATTGATCTTCTTTGCTTAGTTGCGCGGCCGGAAGCGATCCAAGCTTTTCCGGATCAAGCCGCGCATTGCGCTTGTCATCGAGCGAATAGCCATCGGCCTGTAGATCATAGAACCAGACATGCTCTGTCCCGCCTACGCCTGTCTTGGTGAAAAACAGGATTGCGGTGGACACCCCCGCATAGGGTTTGAACACACCGGAAGGCAGTTTCAAAACGCCTTCAAGCTTGTGCTTTTCGACCAGCAGTTTGCGCAATTCTTGATGCGCTTTCGATGATCCGAACAGTACGCCATCGGGAACAACCACCGCTGCGCGTCCGCCCGTTTTCAGCAAGCGCAGGAACAAGGCAAGGAAGAGCAATTCGGTCTTCTTGGTCTTTACGATTTGCTGAAGGTCTTTGGCCGTCGTTTCGTAATCGAGCGATCCTGCAAAAGGTGGGTTGGCGAGGATGAGGCTGTATTTGCCTGCATCACTGCCATGCTCTTCGGCCAAACTGTCACGATAGGTGATATTTGGATTATCAACACCGTGAAGGGTCATATTCATGCTGCCAATGCGGAGCATGGTCGGGTCAAAGTCGAAGCCGTGGAACATGCCACTATGGAAGTGCTTGCGCAGCTTCTCATCGCGCAATGCCTGAGGGTGCTTGTCGCGCAGATATTCGCCCGCTGCGACCAGAAAACCCGCCGTGCCCAGTGCAGGGTCGCAGATAACATCGTTGGGCGTTGGCTGGGTCATCTCGACCATCAACTGAATGATGTGCCGCGGGGTGCGGAATTGGCCGTTGGTACCAGCGCTAGCGATCTTACCAAGCATGTATTCGTAGAGATCACCCTTGGTGTCGCGATCATCCATCGGAATCTTGTCGAGCATATCGACGGTCTTGGCGAGTAGCGTCGCGTTGCTGAACCCCAGCCGCGCGTCCTTCATATGTTCGCCGTAGCTTGAGCCTTCCTCGCCCATTTGGCGCAAGAACGGGAAAACGCGTTCAGCAACAACGTCCATCATTTCGCGCGCTTCAAAGTTCTTGAAGCGAGACCAGCGCAAATCGGAATACGGGCGTCCCTGATCGTCGATGCCATCAGGAAACACTCGGCGCTCCATCTCGATGCCGAGATTGGCAGCTTTGCTCTCCTCAAGGGATTGCAAGTCATCCAGACGCTTGATGAACAGCAAATAGGTTATTTGCTCGATGACCGAGAGCGGATTGGAAACACCTCCAGCCCAAAAAGCATTCCAAATTTGGTCGACTTGATTGCGAATTTCGCCGGTTAGCATTGGGTTGTGGCTTTCGGTTCAGATAAAGCAAAGAAACTCCATCCCGCCTTTCGTTACTGAATGCAAAGCCAAATATTGGTTAAAAGGGTCTAGCGTGGGCGTTGCCCACATTCTCATCCAAAGCGCCCCAAGCAGGACCCAAACGCGCGACCAGCCGAACGGCATTTCCGCTGTCTGTCTCCGTGTTTCTTCTGGAAGAGGTGGTGCCGCTTAGAGGATTCGAACCTCTGACCCCATCATTACGAAAGCGAGGAACGGCTGGAAATTTATCTTTTATTATCATTGTTCTGCAGGGTAATGTGCAGGGTCCTCTGCCTGCGACCCACATCAGACCCAAAGTGCGTTAAAAGCTAGCGCCGTACGCATACTGGTGAAAGTGCTTTGGTAGGAAAGATTCCGATAAAGCAACCTCCGCCTGACCCACTTTTCTGAGCCAACTAGCCGAAAGCTGACTGTCCGCTAGCGGCTCAATTTCAATAATACGCTGAAGCAGGCTTCGATGACAGTTTTGCGCGCCAACTGCAGCCGCGCGAGGTTTTCACGAGAGGGCTTGGCACTAGACCAGCAACTCTGCTCCTTGAACGAGCGACGCCTATTGACGGGAAGGGGCTTATTAATTGCAACTGACATGCTAGCATCAAAATAATGCTGTCATACTCGCATAATACTTCTTGGTCAGCGTAGCGCTTCATCAATGGGAAAACCGTTCGCGATAAGTCGCGACCGAAAATGGTTTACGAATGAATCGATCGCGTCTCGGTTTTCAAGCTTACCAATATCAATCTGGTGTCGGAAATTCGATATCTCATTCAAACCTGTCGGTTCGAGCTGATCGTCTTCGTGCGGCCACTCGCATTCATAATAGGCTGAGCGCCACTCCGCGCGAGTTTCAATCCCTTCCATTCGCCAGCCAATTAAGGAGAGGGTAGTCGAAGTCTCTTCTGGATCGGCCAATTCTGTCGGGTTGAAAGATTGGAAATCTTCAATATCGTCGAGCCCGCTATCAGCAGAGTGTAAAATTTCGATCGCAAACCGCAGCTTGGGCTCAATCATCAATACCGAAAAGCTGTAAAATGGAAGGCCATCGATTTCCCACTTACCTTGCGATGGAAGTATATTGCGCCCCGTCGAGTCCCAGTGTTCTGGGGTCCAGAAGTCATATTCAAGCTCGGGGAAAAGCCTGCACATATAGTCGATTAATTGTAAAGTGCGCTGCTGATAAGATGCAACAATCCGGAAAGACTTGCGCACCGCCAAAAGAGTCTTGCTCAGGTTAGCATTTTTTCCGTCGTTCACGAAGTTAAGACCCATTTATTTAAAGCTGAAATTGTGTCTTCAAAATCAATTTCGAGGTATTGGGTGAATAGAGATTTTGAAATTCGAAAAGTATAATGACCGCAATAATCGAAAGCTTTTCTTAGATCCTCCACCAGCGGATTTGGTACGTGTTCTAGGCGACCTAATCTACCCAACTCATCGAGCGCTTCCGCGAGACTTTGCCATGAGCAGGCAACAAACCTAACCGCCGGCAAACCCTTTGTGACGACAGTGGGGACCAGAAGTTTTTGCCGGGATTGCGGGTCGCTTCCCAAACCATCTACGCTCAAATGTATTACGGTCTGAGCGACGCCTGTTTTCGCCGCATCGGTTTCGTTAATGCTGCTGTCTTCAGGTGCGTGAAAGTGATCGCGATAGCCCTCAAGCTGATCTAACCACTGCTGTGGAGATTGCGAAATTGCACCGGGCAGTTTCGCCTCAATTATCATGTCGATTATGATCGAGGGATCACCAACTACCCATCTCATATATACATCGGGCTCGACAAATTTACGGCCAGAGCGCGCTATTTGCCATTTGGGCCAGAACTTGACCTCAGCGAGTTCAACAAGACGAAAATCCGGAACTGCGTTTTTACTACTAAGTCGAAGCAAATCCCAAGCGATCACAGGAGGAAAATACGTTAATCGCTCAAAAATTGTCGATGTTCGCGCGTCTTCTAAATTTCGGAACAACGCTCCCACCGATTGGGAGATGCCATTGACGCCTTCAGCTCTTCTGGACTTTCCGTGTAAAATTGATCGAAGCATCTGAGTGGCTTAGACTCTTTCTTCAAACTAGCCAGCCCTTTGCCCATCAAGTTTGAAATCTACACCGTCACAGAGCCTACCGCTGATGAGTTGCAAAGGACTCAATAATCAACACTCTTTGGGGACTGTTTACTGTCTTACGAAGCTTGGTCATTCTCTGGAGGGTTGTAGGGTAGCAGAGGCATTACATGCACTGCGTAGATCGACACCCGTCCAAGGATTGCCTCCGCCCCCTGCATCGACCCGCAGGCGACTACAAGGGCGGAGAACCGTCAGCTAGGTAAGTAGGATCACATCATGGGCCGCGAAACTTCGGTTTAAGCATCGTGCGAGCTGTACACGCCCTCGACGCATCGCCAGGCAAAGCTCTCTGGATTGCTCCCCGTACCTTGCTTGAGCGTGATGGCGATGAAGCCACGGCTCAAGTCTAGATGCCTCAGGACGCCATTCATATGGGCCTTCGTGTTGATGCCTTCCTCTATGCAGGCGTTGATCAGTATGTATGCGAGATCATGCTCGTTGGCTGTGGGTCCACACTGCTCGCGAAGCAGACGCAGCCGAGCGAACAGGCCGTCAGTGCTGTCTTTGAAGTCGTATTGAGGAATTCTGGCCCGTTGCGGCTTGATAACTAGCGTTGCCGGATTGATGGGCTTGGATTTGGTTCTTTCGTTCATGATTTTCCTTAGTTTAGCTGGATAGCTGCCTGCCTCAGGCTGACTTCCATGCAAAAAATTTAGCGAAAGGGCCCTCCGCTAGGGTCCAAGTGGACACCTTGCGGAGGGATGTGGGGAGTTTAGTGATTACGATCTACGGCGTGGATGGCGTCTGCATACCAGCCGCTCCTGCTTCCACCGCAGCGAGCAACGTGTCGTTCGCGAGATGGCTGTACCGCATTGTCGACTGATGATCGGCGTGGCCCAATATTCGACCGACAGTGAACAGGTCGACCCCGCCGTTGATCATGAAGGATGCCGCTGAGTGGCGCAGATCATGCAGATGGAAATCGCCCAGCTTCGCCGTATCCCGCGCCGTAGCCCACGCTCGTTTGATTGTGTTGTAGGGCTTCCGGGTCTTGGGATTGGGCAGGAGGTAAGGGCAGCCATCGAACCTTGGCAGATCCTCAATCACCGAGATGGCTGCCTTTGAGAGAGGCACATGGCGTGGTTTCCCGGTTTTGCTGTCTGGAATGAACCATGCCTTCCTTTCCAGATCGAGGTTGCGCCAATCAGCGTTAAGCAGCTCGGACTTCCTCGCCCCGGTAAGCATCAGCAGATGGATGATGGCCAATAGCTGCGGATTGGTTGACTGTGCGGCTGCTTCCAGCAAGCGATCGGCTTCTGCTGCGCTTAGGAACCGTTCTCGGGCGTTGTTGAACCTCGGCCTCGAAATACCCTTTACTGGATTGCGTTCGGCACCCGGTAGCTCCCAACTGGCTGCGAGGGCAAAAGAGCGGCCCAGTATCATGCGTAGCTTTTCGACCGTGGCGGGGGCCAGTTCCTTTCGCTTCTCGGCCAACCACCGCGCAACGTCTTGCTGCTTGATCTCGTCGAGCCGTAGTGATCCCCACCGGGGTATCAGATGGACACGCAGAACCGCTTCAGTGTTCTCTGGACGCTTCTGATAGGTTTTCGCATGCTCGATATGCTGCTTGGCCAATTCGGCATAGGTCGGAACCGCTTTCTTGGCGGCCTTACGTTCAGCGGGATTGCCTTCAAGTTCGACCTCCGACCGTAGCTTGCGAGCCTTATTCCTGGCCTGCGCAAAAGTGATGGCCTCGAACCTTCCGATCTTGATCTGGCGCTGTTTTCCGTTGCTGTCGATGTATCGAAGGTAGTAGGTTTTTCCGCCGCTGGGGCGAACTTCCAGGATAAAGCCCGGAATGACGGTATCCCAGTAATCTGTCTTCTTTTTGCCCCTTGGGCAGGTTGCGGCGAGACAATGAGCCGCATCAAGCTTCTGCTTGGGCATGATAGCTTCCTTTGTTGGTAGTGATGGCACCCCGGCATTTTCTGGGCCGCTGTGGGCTGCGAACGGGGCGCGATGGGGGGTGGTAAGGGGCGAGGTCGAAACGCGTCCCCTGGGCCGTTCTCTGGCACCTCAAGTGGTATCGCGTTGGAGCCTCGCCCCTTGCCGGAATGTCGTGGGGGGAAGGGGTAGCAATCGCGCCACCCCCGCCCGTTGGTGTCGGCAGGAGCGAGGGATGGCTATTTTTGCCGCCCCTTGCCCCCACCTGGCCGCTTGGCCCTAGTAGTCGTCGTCTTCGTCAACGTGCGTTGGCTTTGGCCAGCCGCTCTCTTCAACAAGAGCAACCTTCCAGCAGTCTCGCCCCTGGACCCGCTTGGGAGGACCGTAGCGCGATCGAAGAATTTGTCCGGCTTCACGACATTGCGGGTTGCTGGGATAGTTCATACCGACCGCTTGAAGAACCTGCATGGCCGTCCGGTACTTGGCCTGAGCCTCGTTATCGCTGAGATGCTCGAGGAGCCGCTCTTCGATCACACTTACAGCTCGGAACCGCTTGTTGCTTTCTTCAAGTTCCGCCTCTTCCTCCGGTGTCAGCCACCACGTGGCGCCCTCCTCAATCATCAGGGCTATTTCCGCGTAGAGTTGCTGCATGTTGACATCGTGCTCGTAGTCGAGGCTGAGCACCGGGAGGGTCCAGAACCGGCTGTTCCCTGTCCGATCGATGAGGAAGTTCGGATCGTTCACGGAGGCCGCAAACACCGTCCTTCTCGGCATTTCAATCGGTCGCTTATCGTACGGCAACCGAAGCTTGTCACAGTCATTGGTAAGGAAGCCCTTGAGCCGCGCTACGTCCTTCTTGAAGGAACTGTCGAGTTCGCCAACTTCCGTGATCCAGTGACTGACCCCGATGAAGACCGAATCCTTGTTATTAGGGTCAAGGTGATGGTCGAGTTTGACAAAATCGTTTCGCAGTTCCGGCGGTACCAGAGCCGCGATCCAGCTTGTCTTACCGATGCCTTGCTCGCCTTGAAGCGTGAGAACACCTCGAGCCTTGAAGCCATCCCACTTCTTAGCCGCTGCAACGGCGCTGTAGAGCCATCGCTGTATCAGCTTGTCCTTCAGCTCGTTTGGGAAGTCCTCGTCCACTTCGACTGTTTCGCAAAACAGGGGAAGCCGTTTTGTGCCGTCCCAAGGCAGGCTCTCGATCCATGTCCTGACCGGGTTAACCGGGTTTTGCTGCCCGATTTCCTGGACGAAGCTTCCGAGGAACTGGGATTGCAGTCCATTGAGGTTCGCCAGGCTGTCGAGTGTTGCATGGCTTAGATCTTTCTCCTTTCGTTTGATTGCCAGCCGCTTTTTGATGACATCGTATCGAACCTCGACATCGCTCTCGGCGAGCAGGTGGCGGACATTCTCAAGCGTACTGGGTAGTCTGCCACCTTCGGTTGGCGGCTGGTCGGGATATTCGCCTCTTGGCAGTCGTGCTGGAAATGCATCGTTCTTAGTCAAATTTGAGTTTTCGCCGGGGATCCCGACGACGTTGGTTTGCATTCTCTTCCTTTCATTTAGTAGGTGGCAGGGGCCGGGGAATTCACCCTCCGCACCCCCCGGTGCTTGTCAGGCTAGTCTGACCGTGAAGGTGTCATCGTCGCAGCACTCCCAATCGAATTGCTCGCCTTCAAATAGAACGCGTCGGGCAATTTTTTCGCCATGTTTCCCAAGGATGCTGTCTGCCTTTTTGAAGATCGCTTCGTCCGTGTTGATGCCGGAAGCGATGCATGCGTAGATCAAGCTGTGCATGCCGGCCTCGCCGCTCGCCGCCAGCCGGTATTTCTGTCGTTCCGCGACTTCCAGCATCCGGAAGCCGAAGCGGTGTGGAGTATCGTAGTGGTTACTGCCTCTCATCACTATTTCCTTTTATATAAAGCAGTTAGATGTCGCGACAGCGCACTGCTGTCGAATCTCTGTCGAGTTGGCTGGGGCGAAACGGCCGTTCAATGTGCCTGACGCCTTCGCCACAGGATCAGTGGCTCGAAAATGGCGACCGCAAGCGCACTCGAACAGTGTCAAGTTGATGTCAAAAACCGGAATTTGATGCTGCCGGGGCCTGGACTGCAAAAATTTTCGCGGGCGATCGTTGGAGTCGAGCCGTCGATCAGCGTTGGCGGACGCTCACAGGACACCGACCAGGCAAGTTTAACCTTCGTCCGCCCGTATGATGAGAGTATCAGGTGCAAGACCCTCGAATGCTAAATATCCAACCTGCGCATCCGGGTCATCTGTGCCGCTTCTCTTTTCGCGGATGTCTAGGCCGTCCTTGCCGATGGATACTTTCAAAGCCATCACGCGGATCGGAACGAAATCACCTACAGCGACGACGATCTGCTTGGCGCCGTTACCAGTCAGATCCTCAGCGGTGAGGTCAAAAGCTTCCGCCAGCCTTTCCGCTTGCGCTCCATTGGATTTGCGAACTCGACTTTTCTCAATGCGGCTGAGGGTTGATTTGCTGACACCGCTCTTCCGTACCAAGTCGTCAAGACTCCCACCTTTCGCCTTGCGAAGGGCGCGAAGTGTTTTACCTTTAATCAAAATTGGCACGTGAGCCCGTCCAGATCTTCTGCAGAATTGGAGACCGTAGCAGAGATTTAACGACTTTTTGACTTGGAATCTATTTTGTGTTGGCTGCGAATACGGCGCTGCCGCAAGCAAGGGTTGCTAAGGTGAGAATGCCAACTGGGCTATGGTGAATGGCTGATAACACACCCATTGTTGCCAAGAAGCCAAGCAACGCCTTCGGACGTCTGACTGCCGCGTAGAGCAGGAGCAGCCCCCAAAGGACCACTCCCGCCCATATGATGGCTCGTAGCACTGCCAATGTTACGCAGCCCGCGATGATGTATCCTAGAAGGCGCACGGCTGGCTGTCCGAATTCAGCGCCTGCTCACACATTTCTGCGAACTCATTCGAGCCCTTTTCGATTAGTAAGATGTACGCGAAGCCCGCGTTACCGACCGTGTGCAACAGCTCGTACCAGCCGCCCAGGTCCTGCAGCCATGACCAGTAGGGTTGGAAGTCTGCCGACCCGAACCGCGTCTCATTGATCGGGTGGACAAGCGGCGACCAGCCGAGCTCGCTCAGGATCGTCTGTTCGCTGTCTTGCGGCTGGATGACGGCGATGTGGGTCTCGCCGCCAAGTCCAAGCGTTTCGGCATCGCTCCAGCGCGCCTGGATGATGTCCTTCAGTTCATCGCTGAGCGGCTGGTCAAGAACGGCAGAGGCGGTGGCTTTATCGTAGATGGAAAGCATGGTGGTTTCTCCAAATGAAAAAGGCGCCCGAAGTGGACGCCGTGTGGGTTTGCTTGGTTTGGAAATTCGAGTTGCCTGCGAGAGGCATCGAAGCCGCTTGCGGTTATGGCTTCTCGTTAAGGGGTGTTCAGCAGATCGCGGTTGGGAGCCAAAGCTTGGCATGCTTTGAGGATGCCGGGATCGGTGCCCTGCTGAAGCGGCACGAACAGCACGAGGCCGAAGCCATCGTCTGAAAGGATAAACAGTAGCTCCAACCAGCCGCCATGTTGATCGATGGCTTCCGCTTCGATCGAGAAGCTTTCTCCATCTGCGAGACAGTAGGCGGCTGTTCTGCTGATATCGTTCAGGCTGTCGCCCGGCTGGATCACGATGAACACCCCTAGCTCTTCGAAGGCATGTTCAGGATAGTTGAGTAGGTGGTCTCGCTGGGCGGCCAGCCGCTCTCTCAGTGTTGGATCAAGCGGTGAAGTCAGCGCGCAGGCCATCTCCTCCGCCGTACGAATTACAAACATGGTGAAATTCCTTTCGGGCAAAGAAAAAGCCCCCGGAAGTTATCCGAGGGCTTGGTGGGGGGAGGGGGCGGCAGGTTTGCCTACCTCATATAAGATACCCGATTTCCCGCGTCTGTTTTGCGCCCCACAATCCGTCATTCCCGGCACGACACTAAGTTACCGAAAGCGGCCTTTCGAAAGCAGGGTTTTCGTAGGCAACTGTTCACCGATTCTGCCAATCACGGAATTTCGAGAAGAGGAGTAAGGCGAGACCGGCGAACGCCCAACCGCCGATGACATCGGGCGGCCAATGAACGCCGAGAATAATGCGACTCAACCCGACGGCGGCTGCTAGCACCACTGCAATGACTGTCGCTAACCGCGACTTGGTCATGAGGATTGCGACCGCGAGAAATGTCACGGTCGAATTAGCCGCATGTGCGCTCGGAAAGCTGGCGGAATATTCTGCCATCCATTGTTCGAAATCCGGACGGCTGCGATTAAATAGAACCTTCTGAAGCACGACCAGGATACGGACCGCAGTGATCGTCGCAAGTAACGCAACCGCGTCCGGTCTTCGACCTTGCAAGAAAAGCGATCCAGCTGCCAGCAACCCGATCGGAACGAGTACCAACCAGTCACCGAGCCAGGTGATCGCCTAAGCTAACCTCACCAGCAAACTCTGTTCGCCGGGATGTAAAGCGAGAAAAATGCGAAGATCCAGATCGGACTGCGCGCCACCGAGATATAGTGCGAGGAGCCACAGCGCTATCAGGAAGCTCATTAGGAGCCATGGACGCGAGCTTATTGGAAGTCCGGCTACACTCTTGGTCATGGTGCAAGCCCGAAATGCCAGATTGCCAGCGGTATTCCTGACAGCAGAAACAGAGCGAACAGGATAAGCGCACCGTCTCGCGTCAACAGACCCGCTGCAAAAAGCGCGATGACCGCCGAAGCGATCGAGCCGGAGGTAGGCACGATCTCCATGAAGGGCATGAACAGGGTAAGAGCCAGTATAAGAAAGAGCGGTAGAAAAATCCAAGGCCGGTGAAGCAAGATTGTGAAGCGAGGCTTCAGAAACCGCTCGAGGAAATGCACCGGACTACGCAGCCAGCGGACGCCCTTGCAGAGTTTGGCGGTCGAGAGGCGTTTCCGGCCGACGAACTCGGGTAGCCATACCGTCTTTCTCCCGATGATCATCTGAATTACCAGAGTAAAGACGAGCGCCGCCACCACTGCCGTAACACCCGGAATGGCGCTGGCTGGCGATGTCGATATCAATGAAAAGACCAGCATGAGGGAAGCGAACGACTTCCGGCCGAGCTGTTCCACAACATCACGAACGAAAATAGAGTCGCCATCAACCGCATTTTCCAGTTGATCGAGAACTTCACTAAGAGCGCGTGTCCGCGGCTGTGCCATAGATTGCCTCTGTCAGTATTCGGAGAAGTCCCGCATATCCATCACGCTTCAGGCCTCACATTGTTTCGGCGTGCTGACGCGGTGGGTGCCGCAACAGACGAGATCAGCGCGCGCTCACCTGTACCCTGTCATCAAGGTTCACACAGCCTCTTCGCCTCGGACAGGCTGACTCACCTTAGCAATCCGCAACCGTCGAAGGTGACCGGTCCTGTCCGGCCACTCGATCGAGGTGCCTTCCTGCATGCCGATCAGTCCCGCTCCGACCAAACTCATCACGGACAAGCGATTTTCTTCCAGATTGGCTTGGCGCGGCCAAACCAGTTCGACGGACCGACTGGCGCCGGAGCCTTCGTCGACAAATTCGACGCGGGAGCCCATTGTCACGACATACGCGGGAAGCGTGTCACGTCGGTGAATTATCGCGCGTTCGATCTCTTCGAAAAGCTTGGCGGTTACTTTAGGGGAGCGTGCTTCAGCGGCCATCGCCAGTTCTGACAAGGCATCGGCTTCGCTATCGACAAGATATATTTCCGGCTTTTTGCCGGCGATTGATTTCGACATGGTAGTATCTCGCAATGAGGCCGGGCGAAGATGCCGCGGCTGGGGCTGATGAAGGTTCTGGAGCCTCGTCCCGAACCCGCCTATTGCGATCGAGACGAGGCACGCGCCCGTGCGGGCAGCTGGCCTGCATGAGCAAAGTGGCGCTTCTGGCAACGCGGAAATACCATTCTCGATATGTGCGCCGAAATTTGGGTTGCGTCAAATTATGGGTAAGATTTCGTTTGCTCGGATAAATGTCAGCGACTTTCGCTTCTCAGGGGGCTATTATCCTGAAATGTTCAATCTTCATTCTTTCGCGCGGCGGCAAAAACCGGATCTGGCTATCGATTTGGGAACGGCCAATATGCGCATGGTTGTTCCGGCTGAGGGGTGTGTTTTTGACGAACCCTCGCTCTGCTATTTTCAGGATCTCAATGGGCGTTCTCAGCTCATGGCTGCGGGAAAGGCAGTCCTGGCGATGGTAGACCGGATGCCCAAGACATTTAGTGTTCGTCGTCCTCTGGCGAGGGGTGTCCTGCAGGATATCGAGGCGACCACTGCTCTCTTGGCACATGGCCTTGCTTCAATCTCGGGGAGAACTCGTCGATCTCGCCCCCGCGCCCTGATCGGTCTCCCTGCCGACGCCACCAAGGCGGAAGCAAATGCCTTGCTCGCTGCCGCCGATGATGCCGGAATCGGCCGGATCGAATTGATCCGCGAACCCTTCGCCGCAGCGATCGGAGCCGGACTCCCTGTGGGCGAAGCTCGCGCATCAATGATTGTTGAATGCGGCGCGGGCACGACCGAGATCGCGGTTTTTTCGATCGACGGACAATGCAAGACGCGTTCGGTGCGTCTGGGCGGCCAGAGCCTCGACGAAGCCCTGCTGGAATATCTCCAGACGCAGCATAATTTCCTGATCGGCAGGCTGACGGCGGAAAACCTCAAGCGAGAGCTTTCGGCCCGGACCGGCAAATCCTCGCCGGCTGAAGACGTAGTGGAAGTGAAAGGGCGTGACCTACGGACAGGACTGCCCGGTATGCTTACCCTGCAGGCATCGACGTTCGACCCAGTGTTCGAGAAGCACTTCGGCAGGTTCGCCGAGGCTACGCGCGTTGTGCTCGGGGAATTGTCGCCGGATCTTTCAGCCGATCTACTCGACGAGCGGATCATCGCCACCGGGGGCGGGATCAGCGCTCATTTCCTGGCCGATGCGATCGAGCGCGAGTGCGGTGTTTCCGTAACAGTGGCCAAAGACGCTTCGGGCTGCGTTGCAAGGGGTCTCCAGCGGCTGATGGAAAACTGAGCACGGCCTAATCAGCCCATTCATCTCACAATCGCAGGAGAAAGAACGTGGTTGCGCGAGCGCTCGGCGACGCATGGTCTCGCGCTTTTGTGTTGCTGACCTTCACCGCATTGTTCTGGGCCGACAATGCGATCGTAGCGCAAGCAGCGCGTGATGTAGTGACGCCCGTAACCTTGGCGTTCTGGCGATGGAGCTTCGCGCTCCTCCTCATTCTTTCTTTCGCCTGGCGGTATCTGCGACTTGATTGGTCCCTCATCCGCGAAAACTGGAAGATTCTCATGGTGCTGGGGTGCCTTGGGATTGGCGCTTTCAACACATTGCTTTACACCGGGTTTCAGGAAACGACCATACTCTACGCGATGTAGCGGCAATCCGGACAACCCGCGCTTATTCTGTTGGTGGGTTCGCTCGCCATGGGCGACAGGACCTCATGGCGCCAGATCACGGGCGCAGTCGGCGCTCCAGCGCCGGTGCCGCAGAGACTTGCGCTGGCCAGCGGAAGTTGAACCCGAAGAGACCGCTATTCTCCTTAAACGAATCCGCCTGTACATCGGTCCTCGGTTCAGACAGCTGGCTATCCGCTGCGGCGTGAGAATTACGCTTGTTGCATGCATGACAATGTTCCTCGCGATAGCAGCGACGCGTGGGTCTCAGCAGGCACCCAAGAAGCGCTCCGCTTCCGCACCGGCCGGAGGCACAGTCAACATTTCGCTCGCCCATTCGACGCGCAAGGGATTGCCCTCGCGAAATTGCTCCAGCGGTGCGGCGCTCGCGGAAAGCTCAGCGCTGACGGAAACGCCTTCGAGTTGCGTTGCTTCAATGTTCGTCGCAATCGTCTGGCTTGCACCATGGGAGCGCACCGTCATCCGGCTCGCATTGTCTGGCGCAGCGGATTGCAGGAAGGAGAGGATGACGCGGTCCGCGCCTGCACAGCGCATCATCAGCCGGACATTGTCGGTCGCCGGCTCTCCGTAGGTCAGCTTCGGCCCGGCGGCGGTGCTGAATTTCCAGGACATGCGGTCGTCTCCGCCTTCGATTTCAGGCTGCGGCGCTGCCTCCGCGGGTGGTTCCGATGGTTCGGAGTCGCCGACCATTCGCGCCTCTTCAGGGGCGACGCGCGGGGTCTCGCTTTTCTGGCTCCCATCGTCGCAGGCGGCCAGTGCCAGCACCGGCGCCAATATCAAAAGAGTTCGTTTCATCGTGTAGTCCTCGAGTTTCCTGCGACATTAGGATCAACCGACAAGCTCCGCAGGACGGCTCGAAAACTGGCGGCTTTATCGTCGGGACGGAACTGGTTCACAACGACGACGGTGGCCGATCCTGCCGGGACGAAGGCGTAGGACGAACCGAAACCCTCTACCTTCTCGACGGCGCGAAAGCCGTCCCTGCCAGCAGGGCGCGATGGCTCGACCAGCGTGGCCGGCACAGTTTTGCGCAGTTCCGCGATCGATCTGTTGAGCGCCGCGAAGGCCAGACCAGCCTCCATATTGACGGTGCAGATCTGCGTCAGGCCCGACAGACCGTAGCTACACCTTCTCTGTCCCAATTGTTCGGCCCTCACCCACGGGATTAGCTTAACGGCCTCGATCGGCTTGTCATGCGCGCCGGGTAGCGAAATCGGCGCCGGTACCAGCGAAAAGCGCTCGGGCTGATAGCGAAAAGATAGCGGACCGGCATGATCCGCGAACAGCATACTGTCGAGTGCGCGCTGAGCGATTTCAGTCAATCCGGAATCACCTGCCGGATAGTCGATGCGAACGGTCACGATCCTGTCTTCGCCGCGCGCCAGCCGGAGCATTACGCGCTGGCCTTCAGCTCCACGGGCATGGCCACGCCAACTAGCCGGCGAGGTTGTTTGACCGACGACGTCGGAAAGGCCCTGCAGCGCGTTGCGCACCTGCCTCTCGAAGCTATCGTCGAGATTATGTCGACCGGATACGCGGAGCCTCGCGCCGCCACGCGTGAACAAGCGGCCGTCCCCATTTTGCGGCGGCGGCACCGCTTCAAAGCCGGGCGGAACCTCGATCGAGAATTCGAACCGCTCATTGGTATAGCGATACCAGCTGTCGCGGGCGAGCGTCGAAGGAGCGTTCGATTCTGAAGATGCCGATGACATACTTCCGGCATTCACGGAATCTGAGCCAGCCGAAGAAGCATTCGGCGCTGCGGTATTCGGCTGGTCCGAACAGGCTAAAAGCGCGCCGATCATCACAATGCATGGGAAGATTCTCATAATCAAAAAAGCGGAAACTCGACCGTTCGTTCCATGCGACATTCCCGGTGCAGCTATGTTCGCTTCGCCGTTCCTGAAGTCACATGCAAACCGACCGCAACCGGCCCATTAGTGGCAGTGAAAGCCGCATTGATGAGTCATTGAAACTTGGTGTAAGCCTAGACTTCGGCACCGAGAAACAGCTTGCGAAAATCGCCGCTGGTCTGGGTCAGATCCTCCAGCGTATAGCCGTCCAGCACCGCGAGAAAAGCATCGACCGCCCGCGCAAGCGCGCCCGTGAGCCCGCAGGCCGGGGCAATCACGCAATTGGCGCAATCGGCAAGGTCGAACCCTTCCTCCATATGGCGAATGACCTGGCCCACATTGATCTCGCTGGGGGGGCGAGCAAGCCGAACGCCTCCGTTGCGGCCGCGTACTGTCTCCAGGTATCCCGCGCTGGCCAGGTCGTTCACCACCTTCATCAGATTGTTCTTGGAGATGCCGTAGGCGTCCGCGACTTCCGAAATCGAACACAACCGTTCGGGACGCGCAGCGATGAACATCAGGGTTCGCATCGCATAATCGGTATAGCGCGTGAGGCGCATTCGCATCTCCGTGACGGGTTCCGAAATTATATATGCATTTAGCTTGCATCTTTCCAGTCACCTTAATACATGCGCCTTACATGAATGATTGGAGGCGCCTGGAATGACCCGCTACACTCTCGACGAACCCGGCATCAGGGCGGTGGTTCATCATTTCTACGAGCGCGTCCGCGCCGACGAGATGCTCGGCCCTGTATTCAACGATGCGATCGGAGACTGGCCTGCGCATCTCGACAAGCTGTGCGCGTTCTGGTCGTCGGTGATGCTGACCTCAGGCCGCTACAAGGGGCAACCTGTTCCCGCCCATCGCAAGCACATTGATCGCATCGACCCCGCCATGTTCGATAGCTGGCTGGCCCTCTGGGCAAAGACGACATCCGAGTTGATGGAGCCCGAGGCGGCGCGCGGGTTGCAAGACAAGGCAAACCGCATCGCGGAAAGCCTGAAGCTCGCGCTTTTCTTCAAACTTCCCCCACTCAAGACCAAACCCGCACGCCGGGTCGAAACGCAAGGAGCCTGACAATGACCAAGATTCCGCTCGTCGATTGCGAAGTCCATCACCGGCCGAAGGATTTCTCCGACCGCATCGCGCTCGCCTTTACCAAGACCCTGCGCTTCTGCGCCGACACTTTCTTCGCCAAGCGATATGGCCATCGGGCGATCGTACTGGAAACGGTGGCGGCCGTGCCGGGCATGGTGGGCGCCACCATCACGCATCTCAAATGCCTTCGACGCATGTGCGACGATCAGAACTGGATCCGCACGCTGATGGAGGAAGCTGAGAACGAACGGATGCATCTGATGACCTTCATCAAGGTCGCGCAGCCCAACCTGTTCGAACGGCTCGTCATCCTTGGCGTGCAGTGGGTGTTCTACATCGCCTTTTTCTCCCTCTATCTTCTCAGCCCGAAAACCGCCCACCGCGTGGTCGGCTATTTCGAGGAAGAGGCGGTGATCAGCTACACCATGTATCTGAAGGAGCTGGACGAAGGGCGCAGTCCCAATGTCCCGGCGCCGGAAATCGCGAAGCATTACTGGAAGCTGCCAGAGGACGCGACCCTGCGGGACGTGGTGCTGGTCGTCCGGGCGGACGAGGCGCATCACCGCGACGTCAACCATGGCTTTGCCAACGAATTGGCCGGGTATGCCAATCCCGCTGTGGCAGTCGCTCCGTATCCTGAGCATGCCGACGATATCCGGATGGTGGCCTGACATGACAATAACCCCATACAGGTCAACGCCGGTCTTCACCGAGGAGACGCTTCCGGCTGCTCTGCAGAAGCGGCACAACACGAAGGCCGGTGTATGGGGTCTTATCCGTGTCCTCGAAGGTGAGTTGCGCCTCGCTTATTGCGATCCGCAGTCGGAGGTGACGCTTCGCCCCGGCGCGCCGGGAATTCTCCAGCCCGAGCAATGGCACTTCGTCACATTGTGCGGACCGATGAAGGTGCAGATCGACTTTTACGACCAACCGCCTCCGCGCGCCTGATCCTTCAGAACCACTCGACTTCATTTTCTACCGTCACTGAAATTAAAGGAACCGCCGATGTCCAAGGACCTCAGCGAGCGCACGATCGCGCTCGTCAAAGCTACCGCTCCCGCCCTGGAAGAACATGGCCTCGAAATCGTCCGCGAGATGTATTCGCGGATGTTCGAGAACGCCGAGATACGCGATCTCTTCAACCAGTCGCACCACGGTGCCGAAGGCTCGCAACCCAAGGCTCTGGCGACTGCCATCCTGGCATATGCCCACAATATCGAGAACCTTTCGGCCCTTGCGCCCGCCGTAGAGCGGATTGCGCAAAAGCATGTGGGCCTGCAGATCCTGCCGGAACATTATCCCTATGTCGGCGAGGCACTGCTTGGCGCGATCAAGACCATCCTCGGAGACGCAGCCACCGAAAAAGTGCTCGAAGCCTGGGGCGAAGCCTACTGGTTCCTGGCAAACATCCTGATCGCGCGCGAGAACCGGATCTACACAGAACAGGAAGACGCCGAAGGTGGCTGGAGCGGCTGGCGCGCGTTCGTGGTCGATGAAGTGGTCGAGGAAAGCAGCGTGATCCGCTCTTTCGTGCTGAAGCCGCAAAACGGAGGGCCGGTCATGCGCCACAAGCCGGGCCAGTACCTGACCTTCTGGCTGGAGATACCCGGAAACGCGCCGGTAAAACGCAACTATTCCATCTCGAGCGCACCGAACGGAACGAGCTACCGCATTTCCGTCAAGCGCGAGCCGCAGGGCCTCGCTTCGGGCTGGCTGCACGACCATGCGGTACCGGGCACGATCCTCAAGGTCGCGCCTCCGGCGGGCGAGTTCTACCTGGCTGGCGAACCTGCGCGCCCCGTCGTGCTTCTCTCGGGCGGCGTCGGCCTGACCCCGATGGTCGCGATGCTGGAAACGATGGTCGCCCAAGCTGCGCAGGTCCCTGTCCATTATGTGCATGGAACGCACGATTGTCGCACCCATGCCATGCGCGATCACGTGCGAAAGCTTTCTGCACAATGCGGCAGCGTGACAGTAACCGATTTTCACCAGACGCCGCTCGAAGGCGAGAGGGAAGGGGTGGATTACGACAGGGCAGGCCTGATTACCGACGATTGGCTTCTGGACAACACCGATCCGGCCTCGGCGGAATATTACATCTGCGGTCCCCGGCCCTTTCTCCGGGGTGCCGTGTCGGCCCTGACGCTTGCTGGCGTGCCTTCGGACAGAATACACTATGAATTCTTTGGACCCGCCGATGAAATCCTTGCTGCATGATCAGGTGATTTGAAGCACAGGCCGGATCGCGTTTCATAATCGGGATCGAAATCCAGCTTGTTCAAAACCCTTGTTGCCCATTCCGCCTCACTCATTCCGCAGGGCGCCTTTGGCCACCTTGGATGGGTGCGCGGCGCTGTTGGAGCGGCGCTCGCCTTATGCCTCTCGGCGCTGCTGACCTGGTTCCTGCTGGGTTCAAACAGCGCCGAGATGCCTTGGCTTGTGGCGCCACTTGGTGCTTCGGCAGTCCTTGTCTTCGCCGTTCCGGCCAGTCCGCTGGCGCAGCCGTGGTCGGTGATCGGCGGAAACCTGATTTCTGCCGCCATCGGCATCGGTCTGGGCATCTACACCAGCTCGCCAATGTTCGCTCCTGGTCTGGCGGTAGGAGTGGCCATCGCGGTGATGACCTTCGCACGCTGCCTCCACCCTCCTGGCGGTGCCTGCGCACTACTGTGCGCGCTGGGCGCCGCTGGCTCGGATGCGTGGACATGGTATTATCTCTGGCCGATCGCGGCGAATGTCCTGACCCTTTCGCTAGTGGGATGGATTTACAACAACCTCACCGGTCACCAGTGGCCGCACCATCTGCAGCTGCCGCCCGGCCCGCCCAGGTCGGTAAACGCCAACCATACCCGCAATGACATCGAGGAAGTCCTAGCTGATTGGAACGAAGTGCTCGACGTCGATGTCGACGATCTCGATGCATTTTACCGAGCCGTGAACCGACATATCGATCGTCGCCAAGACAGTCGTTCCTGAAGGTAATGAGTTACTTTCTTGTCTGAAAGCTGGATTTTTGCTTTCGGCAGGCCCTCGCGGTTTTCTCTGCGCAACAAACAGACTTTTAGCGGCTCAGCTTCCGATCGCTGGGCACTTCAAATCTGATGACAGCGTCGTAGCTCCCTTGGTCGCGTTGAGGTTGTCCGAGTTTCGGTCGCTGGCCGAATGGCAGCTTTCAATGCTTTTGCCCCCGGAATAAGAAAGATCGCTTGCGGCCCACTTTCCGACTTTCAGATGTGCAGAGAGGCGGGAGCCCTTCTGAAAGCGTCCCAAACAGGACCCAAAGCCGCGTCCAGCCGAACGGCCTTCCCGCCGTGCGCTTCGAATTTTACTTCTGAAAGTGCTGGTGCCGCTTAGAGGATTCGAACCTCTGACCCCATCATTACGAATGATCGCTGCTTAGGGGCTTCAAGCGGGGCAACCGGCTTTTCGGCAGGCATTAAGCTTAAGCAAATTCGAGTCCGGCAGTAGGACCGCCACCGATGTCTGCAATTGGGCCGGTAAGAGACGGTCTGCTGTTGTCGATTTGGTATGTAGAGCGGTCGTTCCGCCAGCTAAAATCTAGTGGCCATGATTTTTGGTAGCCCATCCGGAGCGCGCTCCAAAATGTCTGACGAAGGGATTATTGCGAACCGTAAAAGAGCAGCAAGGGGAAGGCAGGCAACTGAATTGTTGAGAGATGTCTTGCGTTAGATCAATTTGGTGACCCTTGCCTCGGTATAAAGGTCGATCAACCATCTTCGGAGATCGCTCACGCAATGCCTACCAATACGGAACGCCTTGAGCTGCGTCGCAAGCGTATGGCGGACAGTCCGGCTGTCCTGCGGGGCGGTTTCCGACCTTTTTTCCTCGGTGCTTCCCTTTGGGCTATTTTCGCTCTTGCTGCCTGGCTTGCCTTCCTTTTTGGATTGGCTCCCCATACCCTCATCGACGATCCGCTGGCCTGGCATCGGCACGAAATGCTGTTCGGTTTCGTCGGTGCGGCAATTGCAGGTTTCGCGCTCACTGCCGTACCGAACTGGACCGGACGGCTTCCCATCGCTGGAGGGCCCCTTGCCGCCCTGTTTGGTATCTGGGCAGCGGGTCGAATCTTACCGTTTGTCTTGGCAGACGAGAACGTCTTCCTGATCGCGCTCGATGGCGGTTTCTATCTCCTTCTCGCTGGCCTTCTCGGCCGCGAAATAATCAAGAGCCACAATCGCAACCTACCTATAGTAGCGGTGATCTCGCTGTTCGGTGTAGCCGCCTTGCTCGACCGAGCGGCAATGGCAGGCAATACCGAGATCGGATCGCTCGGTAGGCAATGCGGGTTGGCGCTCGTTATTTTTCTCATTTCGGTCGTCGCCGGTCGGATTGTGCCGAGTTTTACAAGGAACTGGTTAGCCGCACAGAGTGCCCAAGGGCCGCTGCCGACCCAACCCGGCCTGTTTGACAAGCTTGTTCTCATCCTGACGCTCGTTGCCTTGCTGCTATGGCTGTTCGCGCCATCGTCGCTCCTGGCCGGAGCGGCCCTGTCGATTGCCGCGATCGGGCAATTCGTGCGGTTGCTGCGTTGGCAGGGCTGGAGATGCTACTCCAATGGTCTCGTGGCGGTCCTTCACGTCGGCTACTCTTGGTTGCCAATCGGGCTTTTCCTTCTCGGCCTTTCTCAACTTGCGTTAATTCCTGAATCTTCCGCCATCCATGCGTTGTCAGCGGGTGCAATGGCGACGATGATCCTCGCCGTGATGAGCCGCGCCAGTCTGGGTCATACCGGACGCCCGCTCGTGGCGAGCCGTATCACCCTGACTTTCTACCTTCTGGTGACCTTGGCAGCGATCATACGCGTCGCGGCTGGCCTTGGAATCGCCCAGCAGCAGATGATGCTGGCCATCGCAGGAGCGGCGTGGTTCGGCGCGTTTGGCCTGTTCCTGCTCGAATATGGCCCAATGCTTTGTTCAGCCAGACGCGATGACCCTCAAGGGAAGATGCCATGACACCCTGGCAACGCGACTCTTTGACCGTGGTGCTTGCCGCCGCAGCGCTTGCCATGCTGTTCTCACTCTCTTTCGTGGCAACGCCTGTGAAATTCCTGGCACAGGATGTGCCGATCGCACACTTGCTCGCGGTGGGAAGAGTTACCTTTCGGGCTTCGCTGGGGTTGGAGAGCGTGCTGCTTGCGACGCTCATGCTGACTGCGCGCGGAAAGATGCGCTGGTTGATTGCAGGAATTGCCACGATCCTGCTTGTCCAGTGGCTCATTCTTATGCCGCGCCTGGATGAGCGCACTCTATCCCGCATCGCAGGCGAAATTCTCGAGCCCTCCTCGCTCCATCATTGGTGGATCGCTCTGGATATCGCGCGGCTCGGACTTTATGCCCTCGTACTTAGCAAAGCCTTACCTTGCCTGCGGTCGACCCAGCCGAACGATCACTTGGAAAGCTAAGGCACTAAGCCTAGGTGTGGCCAATGGAAGCGCCCGCACCCCAAGACGAACTGAATTTCTGCCAGGCTTGCTCGGTCCGTAACAGGGCGATTTGCGCTGATCTGGACGATGGCGAGATAGCCTTGCTCAACAAGATCGGACGGCAACGACGCCTGGAGGCCGGAGAATCGCTTCTGTGGGAAGGCGACGAGGCGGTGTTTGTCGCCAACGTGGTCTCCGGAGTCCTCAAGCTCTCTACCCAGACGAGCGACGGCCGCGAGCAGATCCTCGGCCTGGCGTATGCGTCCGATTTCCTTGGCCGACCCTTCGGCGATACCACTCCCTACAATGCCGAGGCTCTTACCGAGACTGTAGTCTGCGTGTTCCGACGTTCTGACTTCGAGCGATTTACGATCGAACACTCGAAGCTCGAGCACAAGCTACTCGAGCGCACGCTGGGCGAACTTGATCGGACCCGGCGCTGGATGCTGCTCCTTGGCCGGATGAACGCCGAGGAGAGACTGGCGACCCTGTTATTGGAAATCGGCAAGCGTTCCGTCGCCGCGAATTGCGACAATTCAAACTCGACCGATCGGGATCGCTTCGAACTTCCCATGTCACGCCAGCAGATCGCGGACATTCTTGGCCTGACCATCGAGACAGTCAGCCGCCAATTTACAAAGATGCGGGAAGAAGGCGTCATTGAAATTCAGGGCCGGAGGCATGTCACCATCTGCAAGCGAGGAGCGCTGGAAGACCTCGCCTCGTAATTATGAAGCTGTACCCGGCGACTAGGATTCGCTGGGCGCTATTCACACCTGAGTCTTCCTTTTGACTTGTATCAAGGAGTTGCTGCCGCCCGGCTGTAATCGGGGTCCTGTCAAAGTTTGTCGGGATCTCAAACCATGTCGCAGCGCGACCCATTCGAGCATTTTGCGAAGGTGCTGCTGCCCGTCGATCTGCAAATATCGTTCCTGACACGTCTGCGAACGCTGGGGCGAGTCCACGATGTGGATCCAAGAGAGCTGGCTGAACTCAATGGACATGGAACAAGATGGATGATCTTCCTTTCGACCGGAGCCGCCAAACTGGTCGCTCACGTAGGGACCGACCGCGACCAGATCGTCTGTTTCGCCTTCGGCGGAGATCTGCTTGCACTATCGCCAGCCTCGCAAGCGCAATTTACGTTTCATGCTCTGACAGAATGCCGTCTGATCGCCTTTCAAGCGCAAGAATTCATTCAGGCGGCGGCCGAGAGTGGTGAAGCAGCATGCTCACTTTTCGAAAGGTCTCTACTGGCGTTGGATCGAGCCCGCGAAAAATCGGTTCTTCTGGGAAGGAAAACAGCAGGTGAGCGCGTGGCCAGTTTCCTGCTCTCGATGGCTGACAGGATCGGCGAGCCCAGAGGCCGGATCATCTCGCTGAACCTTCCCATGTCTCGCCGCGAGATCGCGGACAGCCTGGGGCTGACCATCGAGACAGTCAGTCGCCAACTCACCGATCTGCGCAATTGTGGGATCATACGTACCCAAGGCAGATCGGAAATCTGTATTCTGGATAGTGTCCAGCTACGCGAACGTGCCGCCCTAGTGGCATGTATTGGCTGATTCTTTCGACGTTTTGATCTGAGTCAATGCAGATGCGGCGGCCGCCACATAGAGGCGCTGGATAGTCAATCGGAGTCTTTCATGCAGGCGGAAGCAGCCCTTGGACGGGTGGGCCTATGGTTCGGCGTCCTCTTAATCTCGATCATTCTCGCAGCGACTGCCCGCGACACGGGTTTTGCCGCCCACGCGACGATAATTGCCGTCGTTGCCTTCGTGCTCATGTGGATGTCGGCCGCCCGCTTCGATCCGATGGGGAAGGCCCGCGGATTCTTCCGCATGCCCGAAGGTCTGTCCCGGTATGACGACGATCCAATCAGATGGGGCGTGCTCGCCACTATGTTCTGGGCTCTCGTCGGACTGCTCGCCGGCGTTTTCATCGCCTCGCAGCTGGCCTTCCCGCAGCTTAATTTCGAGCCCTATTTCAACTTTGGCCGGGTCCGTCCGCTTCACACATCTGCGGTGATCTTCGCCTTTGGCGGCAATATCCTCATCGCAAGCAGCTTTTATGTCGTGCAGCGCACCTGCCGCGCGCAACTCGCCTTTCCGACGCTGGCGCGCTTCGTCTTCTGGGGTTACCAGCTCTTCATCGTCCTCGCGGCCTCGGGTTACCTTTTCGGTGTCACGCAAAGCCGCGAATATGCCGAGCCTGAATGGTATGTGGACCTATGGCTGACGATCGTTTGGGTCGCCTACCTGATAGTCTTTGTCGGCACGCTGGCACGCAGGACAGAGCCGCACATCTACGTCGCAAACTGGTTCTATCTCTCGTTCATCATTACGATAGCGATGCTTCACATCGTCAATAATCTGGCAGTGCCGGTTGCCTGGAACGGTTCACTCTCGTTCTCCGCATTTGCCGGCGTTCAAGATGCGCTGACGCAGTGGTGGTACGGTCATAACGCCGTCGCGTTCTTTCTGACCGTGCCATTCCTCGCGATGATGTATTACTTCGTGCCCAAGCAGGCCGAGCGACCGGTCTACAGCTACCGGCTCTCCATCATCCATTTCTGGTCGCTGATCTTCCTCTACATCTGGGCGGGACCTCACCACCTGCATTACACCGCCTTGCCGGACTGGGCGCAGACGCTCGGCATGGTCTTCTCGGTTATTCTCTGGATGCCCAGCTGGGGCGGTATGATCAACGGTCTGATGACGCTCAACGGCGCATGGGACAAGGTCCGCACCGATCCGATCATCCGGATGATGGTAATGGCGCTGGCTTTCTACGGCATGGCGACTTTCGAGGGTCCGATGCTGAGTATCAAGGCGGTGAACTCGCTATCGCACTACACCGACTGGACGGTTGGACACGTTCATTCCGGCGCGCTGGGTTGGAACGGACTAATCAGCTTCGCTGCAGTCTACTTCCTCGTTCCCCGGCTGTGGAAGCGCGAGCGGATGTATTCGCTGCGAATGATCAACTGGCACTTCTGGCTCGCCACCCTGGGGATCGTCTTTTACGCCGCAAGCATGTGGGTGGCAGGTATCACCCAAGGCCTGATGTGGCGCGAATATGGCGCAGACGGCTACCTCGTAAACAGCTTTGCTGAAACGGTCGCAGCATTGCACGAGCTTTATATCATCCGCGCCCTGGGCGGCGTCATGTATCTCAGCGGTGCCATCATCATGGGTTACAACGTGTGGATGACCATTGCCGGCAGGCTCCGCGAGGAAGCGCCGATGGGCGCTATGCCCGATTACGATCCCGATAAGGATCGTCCCATCGTTCGCCCCGCCACCCCCGAACCAGCCGAATAGGATAGCGCGTCATGGGTCTCGCCTCCCAGCACAAGAAGCTGGAGAAAAACATCAATCTGCTCGCGATCGGATCGTTCATCGCGGTCGCGATCGGCGGAATCGTCGAGATTGCACCGCTGTTCTGGATCGACAACACGATCGAGGAGGTTGAGGGAATGCGTCCATACACGCCGCTCGAGCAAGCCGGGCGGAACATCTACGTGCGCGAGGGCTGCTATGCGTGCCACAGCCAGATGATCCGACCGTTCCGGGATGAAGTGGAGCGTTACGGCCACTATAGCTTGGCTGCGGAAAGCATGTATGACCATCCGTTCCAGTGGGGCTCGAAACGCACCGGCCCCGACCTTGCTCGCGTTGGCGGTCGCTATTCGGACGAATGGCATGTCCAGCACCTCGAAGATCCGCAAAGTGTGGTGCCTGAAAGCATCATGCCGCAATACTCGTTCCTCGGCGACGCTCCGCTCGAAACCGAAAATGCTGCCGATATGCTGATCGCGCTGCGGCGCGTGGGCGTTCCCTATTCGGAAAGCGATATCGAGCAAGCAATGGCAGATATCATTCTGCAGGCCGATCCCGACAGTGGCGGGGATGTCGAGGATTTCCAGCAGCGCTATCCCAAGGCGCAGGTGCGCGACTATGACGGTGATCCCAGCAGGGTGACCGAAATGGATGCAATTGTCGCCTATCTGCAAATGCTCGGAACGCTGGTCGATGTCGACAGTGCGGCGGCCCAGGAACGACTGGCCGAGGAGAAGGGTCGATGAGCCTCTACGATCAGTTGCGCCATCTCGCGGATAGCTACGGTCTGATCGCGCTCATCGTCCTATTCCTCGGTCTTTGCCTGTGGGTCTTCCGCCCCGGCGCCAGGCAGCACAACCAAGAGGCGGCACGCTCGATATTCAAGGACGAAGAGATCGAGAGAGACGACGATGACCAATAAGCGCATCGACGAGCCCACCGGAACCGAAACCGTCGGTCACGAATGGGATGGGATCGAGGAACTCGATACTCCAATGCCGCGCTGGTGGCTCTGGACGCTTTACCTCACGATCATCTGGGGCGTGATCTATGTGATACTTTACCCTGCTTGGCCCCTTGTCGACAGGGCGACCGAAGGCGTACTTGGGTGGAGTAGCCGCGGCGAACTTGCCGAGGAGATGAGCGTCGTCGATCAGGCGCGTGTGTCGATGCGCGAGGAGCTGTCGCGCATCCCAATCGAGCGACTGCCGGAAAACAGCGAACTCTTCACGCAAGCGGTGGCGGGCGGCCGTTCCGCGTTTCAGGTTCACTGTTCGCAATGCCACGGATCGGGCGCAGCGGGCAGCAAGACGCTGGGCTATCCCAACCTCAACGATGACGACTGGCTTTGGGGCGGCGACCTCAAGGCGATCGAATACACGCTGGTCAACGGCATTCGCGCTCCGGGTGTAGAAGACACCAGAACCAGCCTCATGCCACCGTTTGCGGGCGTTTTTGAACCTGCCCAGATCGATGGGCTGGTGAACCATGTTCTCTCGCTCAGCGGGAAGGCCACGTCGAGCAGTTCAGGTGCGCAGCTTTACCAGGACAATTGCAGCATCTGCCACGGCCCCGCTGGCGAAGGTGACCGCGAACTCGGAGCGCCGCGTCTGAACGATGCAATCTGGCTTTACGGCAGTTCTCGCGAGCAAGTCCGCGAGCAAATCCTCAACCCGAAGATGGGCCGGATGCCACATTGGATCGGCCGTCTCGACCCGGTCACGATCAAGATGCTCTCGGCCTATGTCTGGTCGCTCGGCGGCGGTGAAGAATTCGTCGAAGTTTCCGAGAATCCTGCGGTGGAGGTCGATGAAGAACCGTGATCCCGGCCGCGCATCGAGCGCACCTCCTCGTCGAGAAGGAGAGAACAGCGATCAGGCGGTCGTGGTCGAGGACGGACGCGCCAAGAGTAACGAACCGGTATCGAGTGCTGTAGCCGAACCGGAAGCTACCACGCTTCGCCACGAGCCGCACGAGCCACCCCGCCAGCCTCTGCCGGCCAAGCTGTTCGAAAAGCGCACGAAAGTGCACAACAAGCGCATCGACGGTCCATTTCGCCGTTTCAAATGGCTTGTCATGCTTGTCACGCTGGCGATCTATTATGGCACGCCGTGGATCCGCTGGGATCGCGGCCCCTACGCACCAGATCAGGCGGTGCTGGTCGATCTGGCCAATCGCCGGTTTTACATGTTCGGCATCGAGATCTGGCCGCACGAATTTTACTACGTGGCGGGCCTTCTCATAATGGCCGCGCTCGGCCTATTCCTGGTGACGAGCGCGGTGGGCCGGGCATGGTGCGGATACGCTTGTCCGCAAACGGTCTGGACCGACCTGTTCCAGCATGTGGACCGCTTTGTCGATGGTGATCGCAACGCCCGCATCAAGCTGGACGCGGCGCCGCTAGGGCTGAGAAAAATTGTGAAGCGCGCGTTCAAATACACGATCTACCTCGTCATCGCTTTCTGGACCGGCGGCGCGTGGATCATGTATTTCGCCGATGCACCCACTCTCGTGCGCGATTTCTGGGTGGGCGAGGCGGCGCCCGCCGCTTACATCACGGTTGGGATACTGACGCTGACCACGTTCACGCTCGGCGGCTTCATGCGCGAGCAGGTGTGCATCTACATGTGTCCCTGGCCCCGGATCCAGACGGCGATGATGGACGAAAAATCGCTTCTCGTTACCTACAAGGACTGGCGAGGAGAACCGCGCGGCAGCGTCAAGAAGGCGAAGAAGAACCCGGAAAAATTCGGCGACTGCATCGACTGCCTGCAGTGCGTAGCCGTCTGTCCGACGGGCATCGACATACGCGAAGGGCCACAGGTCGGCTGCATCACCTGCGCTCTATGCATCGATGCCTGCGACAAGGTGATGGCCGAAGTCGGGCGGCCGCGCGGCCTGATCGATTACGCGACGCTTGAAGACTGCGAGAAAGAGGCGAACGGCGAAGTTGCGCGGCCACCTTGGAAAGCACTGCTGCGACCAAGGACCATCGCCTACTTCCTCATCTGGGGGAGTGTTGGGCTCGCAATGCTGTTCGCGCTCGGCGTGCGCAGCCACGTGGGCCTGTCGGTTTCGCCCGACCGCAACCCGCCCTACATTCTGATGAGCGATGGATCGGTTCGCAACTCGTATACGCTCAAGCTGCGCAATATGGAAAGCCGCCCGCGCGCGATGGAGATCGCGCTCCAAGGTCTTCCGGGCGCGGTCATGTGGACCGACACCAGCGGGCGCGATGCGGCTGCGCGCACACAGGTTAAAACGGTTCCGGCAGACCAGGTCCTTGTCGTCCGCGCCTATGTGATAGCCCCCGAAGGAGTGGACACACAGGAATTCAGCTTCCGCGTGACATCGCGCGACGAGCAGCGGGAAAGCGCCGAAACCGAGGCACGCTTCGACACGCCGGGAGGCAGCGAATGAAGAGCGAATTCACCGGCAAGCACATGGCCGTAATCATCGTGTCCGGCTTCGCCATCATTATCGCGGTAAACCTGTTCATGGCCACGCTGGCCGTTCGCGGGTTCGGAGGTGTCGTTGTGCAGAACTCTTACGTCGCGAGCCAGGAGTTCAACGGCTGGCTTGAGGCTGCCGAGCGTCAGGAAGCGCTGGGATGGACAGTGAGCACATCGCGCAGCCAAAACGGCCACATCGTTGTAGAGACAACCTCGTTGCCTGATAATTCCACCGTCGCCGCGGTCGCCCGCAGGCCGCTTGGGAAGCCGGAAACCGCCCGGCTTGGCTTCATCGAGGCGACACCTGGCAATTACGTCTCGCTGGTGCCGTTGGAGTCCGGGCGCTGGATAGTCCGGCTAACCATCACTTCACCCGATGGTCGGACATGGGCGATGGAAGACCACATGCCGTGAATGCTCCGCTGATTCTTGATGCGATTGAACGATCCGAGTTCACGGACAGCCGCTTCACTGTGCCGGGTATTCGCTGCGCCGGTTGCATCGCCAAGATTGAGCGAGGCCTGCAAGACGTTGAGGGCGTAGCATCTGCGCGCGTCAACTTTTCGGCAAAGCGGGTCGCTGTTCGGCATGACCAGGCGATAGACGCAGAGACGTTGCTTGCAGCACTTGGGAGACTGGGCTTCGAAGCACAGGCCGCCGAGGCCAATCCGCTCGGACAGGATGACGTCGAAAGCCGCATGCTCCTGCGTTCACTCGCCGTCGCAGGCTTTGGCATGATGAATATCATGCTACTTTCGGTCAGCGTCTGGTCGGGGGCAGGCGGTGTCACACGCGAACTGTTCCACTGGGTCTCGGCGCTGATCGCGCTGCCGGTGGTTGCCTATGCCGGGCGTCCGTTCTTTGCGAGCGCTGCAATGGCGCTGCGGCATCGCCGGACGAACATGGATGTACCGATCTCCATAGGGGTCCTGCTCGCTACGGGACTGAGCGTCTACGAGACTGCGACCGGCGGTGAGCACGCCTATTTCGACAGCGCGGTCATGCTGCTGTTCTTCCTGCTGACCGGGCGCGCACTCGATGCGACGATGCGGAACAAGACCCGCGCAGGGATCGGCGCCTTGCTGTCCCGAATGGGCAAGTCTGCGCGTGTACTGACGGAGGACGGATCGACAAGAGCGGTTGCCACGGAAGATCTCGAGCCAGACATGCTGATGCTCGTCGCGGCTGGCGACGCTCTAGCGGCCGACGGAGTGATCGAAGACGGTCGGAGCTCGATCGACAATGCCATGCTGACGGGCGAGAGCATGCCTCAATCCGTGTCCCAGGACGACCTGGTCCATGCTGGAGCTATAAACCTGGCCAATCCCATCCGTGTTCGCGTCACTGCCGCTTCCTCCGATACGGCCATAGCCGAAATCGCGCGGTTGATGGACGAGGCCGGACAGTCGCGCAGCCACTACGTCCGCATCGCCGACCGCGCCTCGCGCATCTACGCGCCAGCGGTCCATACACTCGCTTTGCTGGCATTCGCCGGGTGGATGATTGCTGGTGTCGGTTTGCACCAGTCGCTGGTCATCGCGATCGCCGTGCTCATCATCACTTGCCCCTGCGCCATGGGGCTGGCGGTCCCCGCAGCACAAGTAGTGGCATCGGGTGCCCTCGCGAAGCACGGCCTGCTCGTAAAAGACGGCAGCGCGCTCGAGCGGCTTGCGGAGGTCGATACTGCGCTGTTCGACAAGACCGGGACGCTGACGATGGGGGAGCCGGTTCCACAGATTGATGGCTTGTCGTGCGAACAAAAATCCGTCGCCCTCGCGCTGGCGCAAGCCAGCCGTCATCCGTTGAGCAAGGGGCTGGCAACCGCACTCGAGGCAGAAGGTATCACGCCCGCCGCGGTTAATTCGTTATCCGAAGTGGGCGGCGAGGGCATCAGCGGTGATTGGACCGGCATCCGTGTTGCCCTGGAGAGGGCGGATGCCGTGGGCAATGGGCTGTCTACCACTCTCCGGCTTGGGCAAGGCTTGGTCGCCATTCCATTTGTGGATCCACTGCGGCCTGATGTTAGCGAGACCCTCGCCGCTCTTCATGCCAGCGGTATAAAGAGCCGCATCGTCTCCGGTGATCGGCAAGCACCCGTGGGAAAACTGGCCAGTGAACTTGGTATCGCAGGCGACGCAGAAATGCGCCCGGATACCAAGCTGGCGCTGCTAAAATCGCTGAAAGCGGAAGGGCATCACCCGCTGATGGTCGGCGACGGGATCAACGATGGTCCTGCGCTGGCCGCTGCCCATGCATCGATCGCGCCGGGCAGTGCGAGCGACGTCAGCCAGCAGGCTGCCGATGCAGTATTCCTGGGCGGGGCGCTGATGCCGGTTGCGCTCGCGGTCGCTGTCGCACGCCGGACAATGCGCACCGTCCGGCAGAACTTCGGCTTCGCCATCGGCTACAACGTGCTGGCGGTGCCTCTGGCGCTCGCGGGCCTGGCCACGCCGCTGATCGCCGCGATCGCTATGTCGCTCAGTTCACTGGTCGTCGTGGGCAATTCGCTTCGCCTGGCGCGCGTTCCGAAAGGCCTCTCGTCATGAGCGTTCTTGCTTATCTGATCCCCGTGGCTCTCGCATTGGGCGGCGCTGGCCTTGCACTGTTCTTCTGGGCCATGCGCAACGGTCAGTTCGAGGATCTCGAAGGGGCCGCGAACCGCATCCTGATCGATGATGAGGAAGACAAGGCAGATGCGGAAGCGAATGAACAGGAGGCTGACCGGTGAAAACGAGCCTTTTCGCGCTCTTCGCAATAATTCCGGCATTCGTGGGGCCACAGCCAGCGACGGCGAAAACGATCGAAGCGCGATTATGTGGAGGGGGCGTCATCACCATCCCAATCCGAAGTCCCGAAGACCGGCCACGCGCGCCATGTCATGCGCAGGGATGCCATGCCTCATGCAGTCGTAAACGGATTGATCCAGCGCAATGATATCATCCTCGAACATGGACATGGGATCAGCCATGTGGCCTTATTACCCCGATTTGCTGGCAGCCCCGGTTCCCCGCTACACCAGCTATCCCACCGCAGCCGAATTCGGCCCCTTGTCACCCGCCGACCATGCCGAAGTACTCGGCAGCGCGCACGGCGACTTTTCACTCTACGTCCACATTCCATTCTGCGAGAAGATCTGCTTCTACTGCGGCTGTAACACCGGCAAAGCCGGGAAGCGACAGCGGCTGGAATCCTATCTGGATGCCCTCTGCTGCGAGATCGACCTCGTGTCCGGACTTCTCCCATTCGACGCTTATGTGCGAAGGATCGCGTTCGGAGGCGGAAGCCCGAATGCAATCAGTCCAGCAGAGTTTGTAGCCCTCGTGGACCGACTGATAGCGCGGTTCAGGATCGACGATCCGGCTTTCTCGATCGAACTCGACCCCCGAACTTTCTCCGCGGAATGGGCGAAGGCAATCGGACACGTCGGGATCAAACGCGCGAGCCTTGGCGTGCAGACCTTCGCTCCGCAATGTCAGGAAGCCATCGGGAGAATTCAGCCGGAAAGTCTGATCGAACGAAGCGTCGACCTACTTCGTGATAATGGTGTTTCCTCGCTCAATTTCGATCTGATGTATGGCCTTCCCGATCAGTCTCACGAAGACCTGCACGACAGCATTGAGAGGTCGCTCTTGCTGGAGCCGGACCGGATTGCCCTCTTCGGTTATGCGCATGTTCCGCATCTAATTCCGCGCCAGCGCGTCATTGACGGCGGCACGCTTCCCGGTCCTGTGGATCGCTTTGCAATGGCCTCGCTGGGGCACGAGTTGCTCACCTCTCATGGCTACCGCGCCATCGGGTTCGATCATTTCGCCAAACCCGGCGATCCGCTCGCGCAAGCCGCAGCGACCGGAAAGCTGCGGCGCAACTTCCAGGGATTCACTGACGATCAGGCATCTACTCTGATCGGTCTCGGCAGCTCGGCGGTAAGCAGCCTACCGGGCTTGCTGGTGCAGAACGAAAAGAACAGCGGGCGCTACCGTATGCTGGCAAGCCAAGGCAGGTTGACGACCAGTGTGGGTATCTCTCGCTCAACCGAAGATCAGCTGCGAGGCCGACTCATCGAAAATCTGCTGTGTTATGGGCGCACGGACATCCCGCGATCCATGTCAGGATTTATCCGCGAAACGTTTCAGCCATTTATTGACCGTCAACTCGTGCTTTTCGATGGAAACCAGCTTTCAATTCGACCCGAGGGGCGGCCCTATTCCCGAGCAATCGCTGCAAACTTCGATGCCTATCGCCCCAAATCCGCGCGCCGTTTCAGTTCGGCCGTCTAAACCGGCTTTTCATGAGGATTTAACGCCATGCCACTGTGGTTTCTTCCTGCACTAATCGCATTTTTCGCCATCCTCAGCCTTACCGCGGGGATTTGGCTCCTGCTGCACCTTCGCGACGTAGCGCGGGTTTTTAGGGGTGGCAGTCCCGGCGAACTAGTACGCGGTCCTGGAAAGCAAAGGGCGACACCAACCGCAGTGTGGACCGCCCTGCTCATATTCAACGCCGGCTGGATCGCCTGTCTTATAATCTGGATTTTTGTTCTGGGTGGTGAGGCCAACACGGTAGTGGATGCGAAAGGCTGATATCATATCGGCTGACAGCTTCTTTGAGTCCGCAATGATTGATGTCTAGTGCAGACCGGCGTCTGCCGCCGAAGGGCGACATCGAGATTTTTGAGACTGCGAAATTGTGGGTTGCTATTGACGTGACCCCCTGATTTTCCTCCAAGTATGATTAGAGTCCGGCCCTGACAGAAGGACGGACGGGATGAAGAGAACGAGGTTTTCAGAAGAGCAGATCATTGGCGTGCTGAAGGAGGCCGAGGCGGGCGCGAAGACCGCTGACCTGGCCCGGCGGCACGGTGTATCTGAAGCGACGATCTACAACTGGAAGTCGAGATATGGTGGGCTCGAGGTGTCCGAGGCTCGGCGGCTGAAGGAGCTCGAGAGCGAGAACGTGAAGCTCAAGCGGCTGCTGGCCGATGCCATGCTGGACAAGGCAGCGCTGAAGGATCTCCTGGCAAAAAAGTTTTGACGCCCGCCGCGAAGCGGGAAGCTGTCGCTCATCTCCAGGCGTGCCACCGGATGAGCGAACGGCGGGCGTGCCGTGTTGTCGATGCCGATCGCAAGAGCGTGCGTTACTGTTCCACGCGTGACGATGATGTCGAGCTTCGGGAGAGGCTGCGCGAGCTGGCCAACCGGCGTCGTCGGTTCGGCTATCGGCGGCTGCATATCCTGCTGCGTCGGGAAGGGATCATGATCAACCGGAAGAAGACCCAGAGGCTCTACAAGGAGGAAGGCTTGGCGGTGAGGCGTCGACGCAGTCGCAGGCGCGCAGTCGGCACGAGGGCACCTGCTCCGGTGCTGGCGCTGCCGAACCAGCGCTGGAGCCTCGACTTCGTTCACGATCAGATGGCGTCTGGCAGGCGGTTCCGCGTGCTCAACGTGGTCGATGACGTGACGAGGGAGTGTCTGGCAGCGGTGCCGGATACCTCGATCTCTGGTCGCCGTGTTGTTCGTGAGCTGACCGAACTGATCGCCCAGCGTGGCAAGCCCGGCATGATCGTCAGCAACAACGGAACCGAGCTCACCAGCAACGGCGTGCTGGCATGGTGCGGCGAGATCGGCGTCGAGTGGCATTATATCGCGCCCGGAAGGCCGATGCAGAATGGCTATGTCGAGAGCTTCAACGGCCGGATGCGGGACGAACTGCTCAATGAGACGCTGTTCTTAAGCATGGCCCATGCCCGTGTCGAGATCGCGGCTTGGGTGGATGACTACAATCGGGAGCGACCACACTCATCCCTTGGCTACGCAACACCGGCGGCATTCGCCGGCGAACTGGATAAGCAATGGCCTGCTTCGCTACGCCCTACGGGCTCCGCTACGCAGCCCATTGCTTCAACCGCGCTCATGCGCAACAAAGCGGTCTGGCTCTAATCCCAGCTGGGGGAAAGCTGGGGGTCACGTCACTATTCACACAAAGGAGGTACCGCCCCCTTTTGCTGAACGGCAAATAACGCAGCTTGATCGTTCGAGGCGGGTGCAAAAAACCTCATTTAAGGAGCTTTCAAATACAGCACCTTGCAACTCGTTGTGCCAGAGACGCGCACGCGGGGCCGAATCGCAATTGAGCGAACGTCAGCTTTAGAGGGTTTGGCTCACTGCCCGAAGTGACAGAAATTAGGGCGCAAAGCTGACATCAGAAACGCGATTCGCGAGTGCATTCTCGTCGACAGGGACTCGTACCCTTTTCATCCCTAGGGCAAAGGGGCCTCTATCGGGGCTTCATTCAATAGACCATCGGATAAAACCATATTTAACAGAAGTTTATCAAGATACTGCGAGTCCTCTTCTGGCACCATCATACATTTTCGCCAAAGCGACTGGAACGCTCGCCGAGTTTGGAGCCGAGCCCGGTCCGGCCATTTACGACCTTATATCGTTCGCTCCCTCAGGCGCGGATTTCTTCTAACGCTTGGGTTCAGTCCATCGTTCGGGGTCTATCGCCAAGATTTCAGCCAGTTGATCGTACAGAGCCGGTTCTTCGCGGCGCAAGGCCTGGGGCTGTTCGAAGAAGGTGACGATGGCTTCGGCAAAGAACTCCTGATGATTCGTCGCGCCGTAGGCGTCGACCAGCGTCGGACGTCCCCTCTCGACCCGTTTCACATGCTCGTGAAAAGCTTCCAGCATGGCTTTCTCCCATCCGGCGAAAGCCTGGCCCTTGCGCAAGATCGGGACGCCATTGGTGTGGCCGGACAGACTGTCCAACTGGTGCGCGAATTCATGTATCACGACGTTATGGCCATCGGTTGAGTCAAGCCCGCCCTGGAGCGCATGGTCCCAGGACAGGACCACCGGCCCTCTTTGCCAGCTTTCTCCCAGTGCGCCACTCTCGCTTTCATGGACGACGAAACCGTCATGCGTATTGCGGTTGGTGCTGAACGCCGAGGGGTAGACGAGTATGGTCCTGAGTGTCTCATACCAGACCGGGCTGTTGACGACAGGCAAGCAGGCTTGCGCAGCGATCGAGAGCTTGATCTGCTCCGTCACCTCGAGGCCGTGATTACCGTGGAAGGTGACCTGATCGAGGAACAGGTTTATTTTCCCCTCTAGCTTGGGAAGCAGCGATGCGGGCATCCTCCGCACGAGGGGAACCAGCTTTGCTACGGCTTCTCGTTGATCCGAGGTCAGCGGCGTCGCCAGGAGACGGTTCCGCTTCCGCCGCGACGAAAAGCGACGAAAAACAAGGACCGCGACAATCAGCAGGCCAAGAAGAAGGATCGGCAGTAATGTCATCGGTCAGTGTTCTGAAATATCGTTCGCCCTGCGGTAAGATCAAGATCAGGTCCTGAATCGCACCATGATCAGACTGGCGTTCAGCGGAGCGGATGCGCGCAAACCTGCCCCGCGCCTGTACACCAGCCCAAAGCCGATCAGGGACCGCCAGCGCCGATAGGTCGCCGGCTGTGATACCGAGAACGGCGCGGGCGGTCAGTTCGGCGTGGTAGCCGGGCTTGATTATCTGCACGAAACTGGCGGCGACAAGGCCTGCCTTGGCCCATTGCACGAAGTGCTGGATGCCGATTTCCTGCCGCACGCGGAACAGCATCTGGCTCATCCAGGCAGGCTTAGAGTAGAAGGCTACGGTCAGCTTTCCGGTCGCTACGGGCGTTAACACGGCTCGGCCTGCAGCGCGCCTGTATTGGCGAACAGGAAATCGTTCTGCGCGCCAACGATGTCGCGCAGCAATGTTCCTTCATCGACCTCACCGCAAAGCACCAGAAGGATTCCGTCAGCAATGCTGTGGTCGTATCGAAATCATTTGTCGCGGGTCTGCCACGGTCACGCCGCGGAGGTTTTCATTGCTTGTCGAATAACGAAATCGGGCGCCAAAAGACGACAGCTTAACCGCGCCGATCAGGTTTACGCAGAACGCACAAAAAAGGGGCCGGGGGATTGAACCCCGGCCCCAATGCAACAGGGAGGTACGTTGCAGATCAGTATTCGAAGCGAACGCCCATCCGGTACATGCGGCCAACCACGTCGTAGAGAATTGGGTTGGTCACGCCGTAGCTCGAAGGGAACTTGTTGGGCGGATCCTTGTCGAACAGGTTGTCGACACGGGCGAACAGCTCCACTTCGGGTCGATCCGTCAAGGGACGGAACGCGACACGGGCATCGAAATACCAAACATCGTCGATCGAGTTGTCGCTGATGCTGTTGGGCAGGGTGGGATCGTATCCCTCCTGATCGGGGCCGATCTGCGTCGCGTTGTATACGCCGCCGGAGATATACTCCGCTTCCAGCCCGACTTCCCAACGCTCCGTTTCGTAGGCCGCAAACATGCGACCCGTGAAATCCGGCACGCCGGATTCCTGCGAAACGGGCGAACCGTTCTGGCCTGCGCGGTTCACCTCGCCCGCCTGATCGACGGTGATGAGATCGAACACGTAAGTGCCCAACGCGCGCAGCGAGAGGTCTCCGTTGCCGACGGGAAGCGAGTAGCTTGCCTCGATGTCGACGCCTTTCGTCTTCAACTGATTGAGATTGAGCAACGTGTTATTGATCGATTCCAGAGCGCCCGTGCTGCTTCGGCTCACGAGATCGCAAAGGTCGGTTGCGCCCGATGCACAGCGGTTCAGGATGGTCTGCCCGCCAAGTGTGGAGATTACGTCGTCCAGCTTGATGTCGTAATAGTCGACAGCGAAGTTGAGGCCCGGCGCCGGGGACAGCACAACGCCCGCGGTGAAGGTGTTGGCGCGTTCCGGCTGCAGGCCGTCATTGCCGCTGAGCCGCACCGAGGTAAGTGAACTCGCCCCGCTGGGATCCTGTGGATCCACCAGGAACTGGAAGCTTGCCACGCTGGGATTGTAGAGTTCGAAGAAGTTGGGTGCCCGGATATCGCGCGAGCGGGTAACGCGGAAGCGCACGCCGTTCACAGGTTCCCAGGTGCCGCCCACTTTCCAGGTGAACTCCGTGCCGCTGGTGGAATAGTCGGTGATGCGCACCGCGCCGTTCACTTCCAGCAGCTCCGCGCCCGGCGTGGCCGCCAGCAGCGGTGCGGCCAGTTCGAAATAGCCTTCCTTCACCTTGATCGCGGGGCCGGAAATCGCCGAACCCGGACTGGTGTAGAAATTGTTGGCGGCCGAATCGGGATCGGTTGTGCCGAAGGCTTCTTCCTCGCGATATTCCGCGCCCACGGCAAAGCCCATCATGCCACCCGGCAGTTCGAACAGATCGCCGCTGACGTTTGCCGCGACTACCTGCCTGCTAAGCTCGGTATTCTGGGTGACGGTGCCATAGGCGTATGCCTTGGCTTCGGGGCTGAAGTTGTTCTCGCCGAACAGGTTCAGTGGTTCGCAGCCTGCTGCCGCGGGATTGCCCAGGGCGACCTGGCGACACACGATGTTGCCGTTGGCCGTGCCGTTCAGGAACTCGCCTTCGTCAACGGCGTCGATAGCCCAGAAATATTCCCGGTTCTTGCGGGTGTTGAGGCCGATCTGCGAATAATCGGTCTGCCCGTACTGGTAATAGAAATCCCAGCTGTAGCTGCTGCCGAATTCGCCTTCCGCACCAAGCGCGATACGATAGGCATCGCGTTCGACGCTGCCCTGCGAGTGGCCCAGATCGTTTGCGATCCTGCCGAAGCGGACGGAGCCGACGCCTGCATCCACAAGCTGCTGGCGCAGGTTGTCGGGCAGGAAGGCATTGTCCGAAGCGATGCCGATGTCGGTGGGGCTCAGGCCGAGGTTACGGCTTTGTGCGCCGGTCGTCTGGCCTTCGATATGGGCAAAACTCGCTTCCACGAAGGGGGTGAAGTTATCGCCCACATCGTAGCTGGCACGGGCGAGAAGATTGTAGCGCTGCACCGGTGAGACGAGCGGGAATTCGAGGTAAAAGCCGTTGCGCGGATCGTTGCTGCCGCCCGACTGGTAGATCGGCGGACCGTAATAGGTGCCATAATCGTGCGGGGTCAGCGATCCGTCCGGCAGGATCTCATTGCCTGCAAACGGGCCGGAGTTGAACAGGCCGTTATACGTGGCGGTAGAGGTACGCACATTGGGCAGAAGGATCTGCCGTGCCAGCCCGTTGATCTGCGGGATGGGGTTGGAGACAGGGCCATATTCCTCGGCACACCATTCGCGGGTGTAGCAATCGCCAACACCGTTGCTGTCGGCAAATTCACCGCCGATGATGAAATTGCCGCGGCCATCGGCAAAGTCGACACCATAGGCCCCCGATACGAAGAACTGCTCGTTATCCCCTTCATCGCTGATGCCGTACTGGGCGGAGGCGCGAATGCCCTCGAACTCATTGTCGAGGATGAGGTTCACTACGCCTGCAACAGCATCGGAACCATAGGCTGCCGAAGCACCGCCGGTAACGACTTCGCTGCGCGCCACCAGAGCGGTGGGGATCATGTTGAGATCGACGGTGAAGCCGGGCGAATTGCCCGATCCGGCGACGGTGCCCGGCACGAAGCGTCGACCGTTGACGAGCACCAGCGTGCGCTGCGCGCCTAGGCCGCGAAGGTCAGCCAGGTTTGCACCGGCATTGCCGATGAAGATGGCCGTGGTTGCCGGCGTTGCCTGCGGGCGGAAACTGGGCAGGTCGTTCAGCGCATCGGCAATGTTGATCGCTGCCTGATCCTGGATCGTGTCGGCGGATACCACGGTAACCGGCGTTGCCGTTCTGAAGGTGTCGCGCGCAATGCGCGAACCCGTCACCACGATCGGCTCCGATGTGGGCGGTTCTTCCACGCCGGTCTCGGTTGCCGCCGGGTCCACGGCGCCCTGCTGCGCCATGGCGGGGGTTGCCGACATGGCGCCGGCAATCGCCAGATAACTGGCCATCCCCAGCGCATGGCGCTGACGGCTGGATTTAAATCTGTTCATCTCAATCTCTCCCAAGCAAACTTGTTCTTGTGCGTCTGTCGCGCGGTCATTCCGTTGCGAACGGAAATACCGGTTTTCGACGCTGTAGTTGTCCAGGTGAGCCAGCAAGGTTGCGGCATCTCGGCTTTCGGCTCCTTGGGCCGTGAAATGCCTCCATTCCGAAAGAAGCAAACCTGCTTCCCGGGGCCGATATTTCGCCTCCTCCGGCGCCTGAACAACACACTCCACCAGTTGAACATCGGGGGTCTGTTTGAAACGCCCCTCTCCAGTTCGCATCATTACCAAAACGCTGTTGATCAATCAATCATAAACGTTGATCTATCAATGATAGTGCTGAGCAAGGATCTTGGAGGTAACGGAATTTCCTTGTTCGGCCGCTCAACTATCCCTACTGATTGAGTAATCAACGATCTTGTAGGTCTGGTGAGAGGGAAGAGGTTGGAACAGTCACAGGTTGACCGGTCGGTGCTCGAGCCGTCGTATCGTCGGCGCTTCGTCGCGCTCATGTTTCTGGTGTGCCTGTTCGATTTTGCAGACCGGGCGGTGTTCGCCGTTCTGGCGCAGCCCATCAAGGAAGAGCTGCTGATCAGCGATTTCCAGATCGGGCTGCTGCAGGGCCTTGCATTCGCACTGCTGTATTCCGGTCTTGGCCTTCCCATCGCACGCATTGCAGAGCGCAAGTCGCGCAAGAACATCATAGCCATCTGCACTGCCATCTGGTCTGCGGCGACGACGTGGTGCGGCTTTGCCACTGGCTTCGTCTCGCTGGCGCTGGGCCGGATCGGCGTCGGCATGGGAGAGGCGGGCTTCCTGCCCGCGGTCAATTCCATGGTGGGCGATCAGGTGCAGAAGAACCGCCGAGCCTCGGTGATGGCGCTCATCATGCTGGGCACGCCTGCGGGCATCCTCACAGGCTCCCTGGTTGGCGGCTATGTCGCCAGCATCGCCAGCTGGCGCGAGGGTTTCTTCGCGCTGGGTATTCCAGGCCTGCTGACCGCCCTTGCCGTGTGGTTCCTCATCCGCGAGCCCTCGCGCGGTCTGGCTGACGGGGCCAAGCCCGAGATCAAGCCGCCACCTGACTTCAAGGCCTTCCTTTCCACGCTGAAGCAGAAGCGTGCGCTGCTGTTCGTGATCCTTGGCGGCGCTACTGCCGGTTTCGGGATGACGTCGATCTCGCAGTTTCTCGCCGTGTTCCTCGCCCGCGTCCACAATCTGGGGACGAGCGAGGCGGCGACCTATTACGGCATGATCTCCGCCACGTTCCTGACGCTGGGCCTGCTGGTCGGATCTTTCGGCACGGACTTTCTGGCAAAGCGCGACGCGCGCTGGCCGGCATGGGGTGCTGCGATCGGCCTGTTCATTGCACCCTTCGTGTATTTCGTCGCCTTCAGGGCAGACAATCTGATCCTGGCGACGGCGCTGCTGATCCTGGCGGGTACGATGCTGCTGCTGTTCTATGCGCCCACCAGCGGCATGATCCAGAACCTGCTGCCGCCCCGTATGCGGGCAACCGGCATCGCCTGCTTCACACTGCTCTACACGTTGTTCGGATCCGGCATGGGCCCGGTGTTCGTGGGCTTCGTGAGCGACCGCATGGCACAGCGTGCCTATGACGGGGAATTCTTCACCGATTGCCCCGGCGGCGTGGCGCCCGATGGCGCTGGCGCATCGCTGCAGGCTGCGTGCGAGACGGCATCGGCAAACGGCGTGCAGGATGCGCTGCTGGTGGCGGTGTGCATCTTCTTCGTAGCCAGCTTCTTCTACTGGATGGCATCGCGTACCCTGCGCGAGGACAGCTTCGAGGCCGCCGAGTAATCCGTACCCGGGCGGCCCTGCGAGGCTGTGCGGCGGTTACAGTTCCTTGAACCGCGCCGACTTGATCGAGGTGAACCTGTCGCCATCGGTGCGATAGAGAATGATGCTCTCGATCTTGCGCACGTCGCCCTTCTCGGTTGGCCACATCTCGAAATCGGGCCAGTCCTTGATGGTGGTGAATACGGTGCGGTTGTGCATGCAGAACCCGTCCGGCGCCACGAGCAGATCGAGGATCGTCAGTTCCTCGTGAATGTGTTCCTTCACGCCCTTGTAGAAATCGACGATTTCCTGACGGCCCTTGATGTGCTTCCGGTCCCCCAGGTTGAAGTCGACATCCTCGGCGTAATATTTCGAGAATCCCTCGAAATCATTGGCGTTGAAGGCGGCGATATACGCTTCGAAATCTTCTCTCGTCATGCTGCATCCTCTCTCGGTTTATTTCGGGCGCACTGATCTTGTGCCTTCTGACGCGCCCCCGCCCGTGGCGGGCGTCACTTCACCTTGTAATAGCGGAACAGCGAGTGATCGGGATCGGTGCGCCTTTCCCCGCCGCCCACGATGCAGGTGCGCGTCAGCCAGTCGTGCGGGCCTTCGGGACAGCGGAAATAGGGCGTCATGCGGAAATAGGCCGGCTGCGCCAGCCCCTGGTCGTTCGTCTCCTCGCGGCCTTCCTCGGCCTTGTTGAGATAGCCCAGATTATTGATGTAGATCAGCGTGCCGTCGCTGGCCTTCAGGAGGTAATGCGCGCGCAGTTCGATCGTGCCGTCTGCCCGCACTGTGGCGTAATCCGCGCCTGAGTGCGGCACCACCTCTCCTTGCAGAAGAGGGCCGGTGATGTCCCCGCCGATTGGCGGCGTATAGCCCTGGTGCGTGGAGGAACCCGGCAGCGGGCCGAAGATCGTGCGGTCTTCCCCGAAGAACACGCGGATATCGAATGCGTGTTCCAGTTCGACATCGACGAAGCTCTTCATGGTCTGCTCTCCTCCAGCGGGATTTTGGGAACCTGCAGATAGGAATTCTCGCAATGCAGGATGTGGGTGCCGGCGTTGCGCAGATCCTCGTGCCGGGCGAAGGGCAGGTTCGGCAGGCCCTCGTCATAAATGTCCGCGCCCTTCACGATCAGGCGAAGGGTCTCTCCCGGACCGAAATGGGTCGACGAGGGCCAGATCTCGATCTCGACCTGCACCTTCTCGCCTTCCTTCAGCCTTTCTTCGCGGTCATGCGGGTGGAATGGCTGGAACATGGTGGAGCGATCAGGATCGAGTGCGCGATGGCTTGCGCGCAGCCAGCCAAGGGCCACGGGACCGTCCTCGAAAAAGGCATAGAACCCGAAGCCGACCTTCTCGCCCTTGCTGTCCAGCTTCTCCAGCGCGACGAACAGGTCCATATCATCGGACCCGCGCGCTTCCACGTCCAGCACCAGCTTGGCATAACCGGTGATCTCGGTATCCTCGGCAAAGGTGTGATCGAACACGGCCTGCCCGTCGGTCGCCGGATATTCCACCGTGCCGCTGCCCTTGCTGTCTGGCGACATCGTGCCGTCGCTGTCGAGATGCAGGGACACATACTCGGTCTGCGGCAATGGCCATTGGCTGGCGATGCGTTCGCGCGCCTCGCCGTAGCGTGTCCGAACTTCCAGCCTGACTTTCGGCCATGCCGGAACAGTCGTGCCTTTCGCCTTCAGGAAATGATCGAAGAAGTCGCGCCGCCGCTTGCGGCTTTCGGCGAGGTAGTAATGCGCCCACTTCTTCTGGCCGTGAACCTCGAGCCACTTCTGCTCGCTGCGCATCCGGCGGAACGCTTCCATTGTGCCGCGCGTGTGGAGCGCCTGGTCTGCCCAGCTGGCCACCACGTAGGCCGGCTGGGTGATCCCCTCCAGCGCCAATTCCTTCGATTGCCAGAACGGATTGTAAAGCGGGTGCTCCTGGAAATTGGCCCAGGTGTCTTCCGTGCGATTGAGGCTGTACTGGATATTGTCCGACGCGCGCGGCGCGAAGCCCGTTTCGGGTATGCCGCCGTGAAAGCCGAATTCGCGATACCAGTCGGAGAAGCCTTCCCACGGATTGATCGCCTTCAGTGCTGGCGGATCGAGCGGCGCGACGAGATACTGGATGCAGGCGAGGTAGGAGACGCCCGTCATCCCCACGCTGCCGCTGGCCCACGGGCGGCTGGCTAGAAATTCGATCGTGTCGAAACAGTCGAGCGCTTCGGTCTCGCCATTGTGATGGAAATCGCCGCCCGAAAGCCATGCCCCGCGCGGATCGACGATGGCCACGGCATATCCTGCCGCGCACCAGAAGACTGGATCCGGCCCCTCGAAAGGTGTTTCGGGGGAGAGCCACTCGGGATTTACGCCCGATGCCGGCCAGAAGACCTGGTTCGATTTCGCGTGCTTGCCGTATGGGCTCCACGACAGGAGGATCGGAAGGTCGGTCGCGCCTTCGGGGCGATAGATGTCGGCGTAGATTTGCGTGCCGTCGCGCAGCGTCACCGGCACGTTCTGCTCGAACAGCAGGCCGGCGCGCATTTCCCGGCGGTATCCTGCCGGGGGCAGGGGCGGCTTGTGCGGGGCGCTGGCGGGATCGACGCCGGGGCGCATGATGGGGCGAAATTGCGGGGCGACCTGCGTCATCTTACGACGAAGTAGTGAATGCGATTGGCGCCGGGCACCTTCTCGGCAACGCCCACGAACACGTGCTTTGCCATCCAGTCGTTCGGGCCTTCCGGCACATCGAACCGCGGCGTCACGCGCATGTAGTAGTCGTCCGCGTCCACATCCTCGTTGCGTGCCATCTTCTCCGCGATCTCGGGCGACTTGGCCCAGCGATAGCCGCGGTTCTCGAGGTAGATCACATCGCCATTGTCAGCCTCCAGCAGATACCGCGCGTCGAAATCGATCACGCCATTGGGCCGGACAAGCGGGAAATCGCCACCTGACATCGGGATAACCTTGCCGTTCAGCAGCGGCCCTTTCACCCAGCCTTCCGCGGCATAGATGGCGGCACGGGTTTCCCCGCGCGAAGTGGGCTTCACCCATTGCAGGCCTGCCAGTTCTATGCCGATGGTGAATGCGTGCTCCAGAGTGGGCGCAAATGGATGATCGCTGCTCATGGCCGCACCGTCCCGTGGCAAAGCGAACGCGCGCTGATCCTGATCCAATTCATGAACACCCCTCTCGTCAAACTGCGGACTATCTTTTCAGAAGTCATTAGATCTGTTGATTACTCAACGTTATATCGCATGACAAGTCATGATTTGTTTTCTAGTAGGAGCGCATCGGGTTGAGGGGTGAGAATGACGAAGAACGGAAGCGAGGACAAAGCGGGCACGCTGGCGGATGTGTGGGGAACGTTCGGGGCGACCCACGTGCCCTACCGCGTGCTGCTGCTGGGCAAGATGATCGACCGGCTGACAACGCGGCAATTGCGCGCCACGGCCGATCTCAGCCTGGCGGAATGGCGCGTGCTGGCGCATCTTGGTGCGATGGGCGATACCAGTGCCAGCCGCCTTTCCAGAGCCACGCTGGCGGACCGGGCGGAAATCAGCCGCGCCGTCAGCCTGCTGACGGGCAAGGATCTGATCCATCGTCTGTCCGATCCGGCAGACAGGCGCATCGCGCTGCTGAGCCTGACGGAAAAGGGCGCAAAGGTGTTCCGCACCATCCAGAAATCGCGACTGCGCTTTTTCAAGGCGCTGACCACGGATCTGGAAACCGAGGAGTTGGAGCAACTGGACAAATTCCTGTTCCGTATTGCCAGCAAGGCAGACGACATGCTGGCCGAGGGCGGCTATTCCGGTGCAGAGCGAAGCCCCAAGGAAGAAAGCGAAGCGTAAGCGCGCAATTCCCTTGTGCCCACATTGGTTGACATATCAATGACAGGCGCTGAAATTGGCTTTCGAACAGGCCGCCGTGGTTGAGCGAGAGCGACCGTGCGCAAGGCCGATGGGGAGAGAGCTATGAACACGAATGCGGCTTCCGGCCCGCAGTCCGCGCCGCGGCAATGGGCCGAGGGTTTCCACTATCCGGACTATATCGAGGTCTTCAATTCGGGCGACGATGATGCCCTTGTTGAACGCTTCTACCATGATGATCTGGTGTTCACCGGCGGCACGCGCCGCCATCACGGCAAGGATGGCCTGCGCGAATTTCTCGCCTGGGCGCACGACGGCGTGCGAGAGGTAATGCGGGTGCAACACTATGCGCGCGAGGGCGACATATTGTTTGCCGACGTGGATATGGATTTTCACGCCACGAAGGAACGGGCCGATTTCCCCTTCGGCCACCTCTATCCCGGTGACAGCGTGACGGTTAAGTTCCACGTCTCCTACACCCTTCGCGATGAAAAGATCGCGGCGCTCAACTCCATGACATGGCCGCCCGGCTACGGCGTGACGCAAATCCCCCGTCTGGGCGCGCACCCCAGCCAGAAGGCGGCATACCTGGCCTATACCGCCGCGTTCAGCGGGGCGGATCACGAACGCTTCTCTGCCTTCTACACCGACGATGTGACCCTGCAGCTCAACACGATGCCGCTGATCAAGGGGAAGCAGGGCATCGTGGATTTCTACCAGCCGATGTTCCAGCAGGTGCGCGAACGGCTGACCATTCACAAGCTGCTGGCCGATGACGAGGCGATCTTCGTCGATTCCACCAGCCGTTTTACCGCGCAGGTGGACGCGCCTGATTTCGTGGTCGCGCCGCTGGAGAAGGGGGAGGCCGTGGAGGTGCGCGTCTTCGTTTTCTACACCCTTCAGGGCGGGCTGATCTCCTCCATCCGCGTGGCCCGCGCAGGAGAGGTGCAGAAGGTCGCCATGTAAGGCGGCGCAGGGCAATCCGGTTGCAAATCGTAACCAATGCGCTCAACCCGAACCGTAACTGGAACGGAGAGACGCATGAAGACATTCGCCGCGGCAATCGCCCTTGCCACTGCATCCGCAATTGCCCTGCCCGCAGCGCCAGCGCTTGCGCAGGATACGGCTGCCACCCCGGCATCGCCGGACTGGGTGGAAACCAGCAATGCCTACACCCAGCAGGTGATAGAAATGCAGGCGGAGTTCTTTCCCACCAGCACATCGTCGCTGGGTTACGAGCAGTATGACGGGCTGGTGGACGACATGTCGCTGGACCGGGACGCTCGTTACATTGTCGCCGCCCGCGCGCTGATCGTGGATTTCGAGACCGCGAAGCAAAGCGAGGCGAACCAGTTCGTGAAGCAGGACCTGCAGATCCTAATCGACTCGCTTCAGCGCGATATCGAGGAGGTCGAACTCGGCAACCGCCTGACGCTGGAATATGCCAATGTGCCGCAGAGCATGTTCGGCAATATCGGCCAGCTCCTTTCCGATCAGACCGCCGAGAGCCGCCGCGCCAGCGCGCTGGAGCTGCTGCAACGCTACACCGGCCTGTGGCCCGATACCCAGCCGATGACCGATCTTGCCAGGCGCCGCTTCGAGGCAAGCCTCGGCGAAGGCAAGGTCGGCCCCTACCGCGTGGAGGTGGAGGAATCGGTCAGGAACATCCCGACATTCGTCGCCGGTATCCGCGAGCTGTTCGAGCGATACGAAGTGGACGGCGCAGAGGACGCGCTGGACGCGATGGAGGCGCAGCTGGGCGAATATGGCGAATGGACGCAGGCCGAAGTGCTGCCCGCGAGCCGCCAGACCGCGCGCCTTCCCGAGGAGCTTTATGCCCTCAACCTGGAGCAGGTGGGAATCGACCAGGATCCGCGCGCGCTGATGAGCGAGGCGCGCCGCGGCTTCTACGAACTGCGCGCGCAGATGGAGGCTCTGGCCCCGCAGATCGCCGAGAAATACGGTTGGGAAGAGACCGACATGGCCTCCGTCATGGCCGGGCTGAAGCAGATGACCGTGCCCGATGACGAAATCGAGGATTTTTACCGCGATGTGAACCGCCAGCTGGAAGGGCAGATCCGCCAGCACGACATCGTGTCGCTGCCCGATAGCGAATTGCAGATGCGCGTCGCCTCGCAGGCGGAAAGCGCCGCCCAGCCGGCCCCGCACATGCGCCCGCCCCGCCTTGTCGGCAACACCGGCGAGCAGGGCACATTCGTGCTGACGGTGGGCAATCCCACCGCCGGGCCGGAAGATCGCTACGACGATTTCAATTTCCCCGCCGCCAGCTGGACGCTGAGCGCGCACGAGGCGCGACCGGGTCACGAGATGCAATTCGCCGCGCTGGTGGAACAGGGCGTAAGCCTCGCCCGGATGCTCTACGCCTTCAACAGCGTGAACGTGGAGGGCTGGGCGCTCTATGCCGAGGCGGAAATGCTGCCCTATGAACCGATCGAGGGGCAGTTCATCGCCTTGCAGTTCCGCCTGCTGCGCGCTGCCCGCGCTTTTCTCGATCCCGCGCTCAATCTTGGCCTGATGGAACGCGAGGAGGCCGAACGCGTGCTGCGCGAGGATGCGCTGTTCTCGCCAGGCATGACCAAGCAGGAGCTGGACCGTTACGAGTTCCGCATGCCCGGCCAGGCCGGTTCCTACTACTACGGATACCGCAAGCTGATCGATCTGCGCATCGAAACCGAACTGGCCCTGGGCGATCGCTTCGACGAGATGGCGTTCAACGATTTCCTGCTGAGCCAGGGCATCATCCCGCTCGATCTGATCGCGCAGGCGGTGCGCGAGGAATTCATCCCCTCGCGCATGGGGCAAAGCTGAACCTCGCCCGGCTGGAGCAAGCAAGCAGGGCCTAAAGCATGGCTTTTATTGCCGTGATAATGCTCTAGAAGCCTGCCAGATGAGTTTCCGTCAAGCCTGCATGCTCGCAGCATTGCTGATCCTGCCAGCGTGTTCCGACGAGCAAGAGCAGCCCGAGGACCGGGCCGTGACCGTAGTTGCCGACAACCCGGTCATGCTTGCCGAGCAATTGCAGGTGGAGGCGGTCGGCTCCGCACGTGCTGCCACCTCGGCAGACCTGTATCCCGAAACCGCAGGCCGGGTTGTCTCGGTGCGGTTTTCGGCAGGGGACTTCGTTCGGCAGGGCCAGCCGCTGGTGGTGCTGGACAGCCGGCAGCAGCAACTAGCCGTCGAACTGGCGCAGGTGCAGGTGCAGGAAGCCTCCCAGCTCCTGGGCCGCTATCGCCGGATCGAGGATACCGGCGCTATTTCCGACAGCCAGATCGAGGCAGGCGAAACCGCGCTCGCCTCTGCCAGGGTGGAGCTGGAGCAGGCGCGCGAGGCGCTGGCCGATCGCACCGTTCGCGCGCCTTTCAGCGGGCACATCGGCCTGACGCAGATCGACACCGGCGACCGCGTTGGCACCGATACGCTGATCGCGCAGATCGACCAGCGCAGCACGCTCTATGTCGATTTTCCCGCCCCCGAGGCCGCCTTCTCGCGCCTTACGGCGGGAACGGCGGTGGAAGTCTCTCCCTTTTCGGAACCTGACCGCACGGTGCAGGCCCGTATCCTGACGGTGGACAGCAGCATCGCGCCGGATCAGCGCACTTTCACCGTGCGCATCGCGATCGACAATTCCGATGATCGCCTGCGCCCCGGCATGAGCTTTCGCGTCCGTTTCGACGGCGCAGGCGTGGTGCGTCCCGCCGTGCCCGAACAGGCCATCGTCTGGGGCGGGGAGGGTTCCTACCTGTGGCAGGTGGTGGATAGGGAGGCACGGCGCGTGCCGCTGACCATCGCTTCGCGCCGCGAAGGCATGGTGCTGGTGGACGCGCCGATCGGCGAGAGCGATCTCGTGATCGTGGAAGGCGTGCAGAAGGTGCGCGAGGGGCAGGCGGTGAACCTGGTTCAACCGCTGGACCTCAACGCGCAATCGGTGGAAATGCGCGGCGATGCCGAGGCAGGCGCCACCGAAAGCGACGGGGAATGAAGCCCGACGTCAACGATCTCCCCCTCCTCGCGGTAAAGCGGCCGCTGCTGATCGGCGTTCTCAACCTGCTGATCGTGCTGGCGGGCGTTGCCGCCTATTTCGGGGTGGAAGTGCGCGAGTTGCCCGATGTGGACCGGCCCATCGTGACCGTGTCCGCCAATCTGCCCGGCGCCGCGCCCGAGACGATGGATGCCGAGGTGACGAGCATCCTGGAGAATGCCGTGGCGAGGGTTAGCGGCGTGCGCGAAATCCGTTCCTCCAGCGAGGAGAACAACACGCGCATCCGGGTGGAATTCAACCCCGGCACCGATCTCGATTCCGTGGCCGCCGACGTGCGCGAGGCGGTGTCACGGGTGACGCGCGAACTGCCCGACAGGGTGGAACAGGTGCGCGTTGTGAAGGCCGATTCCGATGCCCAGTCGATCCTGACCCTGGCGGTTTCCAGCCGGGTATACGACACGGCGGAACTGACCGACATCGTGCAGAACGACATCATTCCCGAATTGCTGACGGCAGAGGGCGTAGCCAGCATCGAGGAATTCGGATCGCGACCGGTGCAATTGCGCGTGGCACTCAACCCGCAGCGGCTCAGCCGGTTCGGCCTGACGGTATCGGACGTTGCCGCCGCGCTGGAACGCGCGCCATTCGATGTGCCGGTGGGCAGCTTCCGCAGCGATGCGCAGGAACTGGTGGTGCGCGCGGAGGCCAACGCCAGCGATCCTGAACGGATCAAGGACGTGGTGATCCGCGGCAACACCCGCATCGGCGATGTTGCGGAGGCCTATTTCGCCCCCGCCGACGCCACGAATTTCGTGCGGCTCAATGGCGAGCAGGTGGTGGGGCTGGGCGTGGTGCGGCAGGCTGGATCGAACACCATCGAGATTTCCGATGCCGTGAATGAAGCCGTGCTGGACGTGGATGAACGCTTTCCCGACATCGATATCCGCGTCATTTCCGACGATGCGGAATTCATCAAGACCTCGGTTACAGAAGTGCTCATCACGCTGGGCTTCACCGTGCTGGTGGTGGTGCTCACCATGCTGCTGTTCTTCGGCGCCCTGGGGCCGACGATCATTCCCAGCACGACGATCCCCGTCGCCCTGACGGGCGTGATCGCGGGCATCTGGATGATGGGATTTTCCGTCAACCTGCTGACCTTGCTGGCACTGGTGCTGGCCACCGGCCTGATCGTGGACGATGCCATCGTCGTGCTGGAAAACGCGCAGAGGCTGCAGAAGAAAGGCTTCGGCAAGCGCGCTGCCGCCGTCATCGGCACGCGGCAGGTGTTTTTCGCCGTGGTGGCGACCACCGCAGTTCTGGTATCGGTCTTCGTGCCGATTTCCTTTTTGCCCTCGCAGGCGGGCAGATTGTTCCGCGAGTTCGGCTTCGTGCTGGCGGTAGCGGTGATCCTGTCCTCCTTCGTCGCGCTTTCGCTGGTGCCGGCGCTGGCCGCGCGGATCGATCTGACCGGCAAGGACGAGGAGGAAGCGGGCGCGCTCCACGCTTTCAGGGAAAGAATTGCGCGCGTCGGCGGACGCATCCGCAATGCCTATACCGGTGGCCTTGGCCGCTGCCTGAATCGCCCGTGGGTCACGCTGGGCGCATCTGTCGCGGCGGCCGTTGCTGCTGGCCTGCTCTATTCCGGCCTGGAGAACGAACTGGTGCCCGACGAGGATCGCGGCTCGGTAGTCGTGCGCGCGCAGGGGCCGGACGGCGTGGGCCTTGCCTTCATGGACCGCGAGCTGGACGAGGTCGAAGCGATCCTGCAGCCGCTGGTGGACGATGGCGTGATCGTCTCCATGCTGTCCATCGTGGGCCGCTACGACCCCAACCGCGTGCAGGTGAGCGCCGAACTGGCCCCGTGGGAAGATCGCGACGTAAGCCAGACCGAGGTGGTGGAGCAATTGCGCGAACCGCTGAGCGATATTCCCGGATCGCGGGCCTCGGCCAGCGGCAGGGGCACTCTCAGCTTCGGCGGAAGCGGAAGCGATTCCATCGAGGTGGCGCTGACGGGCGCGGAGTATGAAGGCATCTACGTATCCGCCCGCGCGCTGGCCGAAGCAATCGATCTTGAATCCGACATCCTTTCCAATCCCGACATATCCTACCAGCCAACGCAGCCGCAGATTTCCATCCAGATAGACAGGCGCAGCGCTGCCGATCTGGGCGTTGACCTGGGCGATCTATCGCTGGCCCTGCGCGCGATGGTGGGCGGAGTGGAAGTGGTCGATCTCAACGTCGGCGATCAGTCGATCCCGGTGTTCCTTACCGCGGAGACGGTGTCGATCAGCAATCCGGCAGACCTGCGCAACATCTACGTGCGCGGCAATGACGATACGCTGATCCCGCTTTCCAGCGTCACCACCATCGTGGAACAGGGCATTGCTGCAGAGCTGGACCGGACCGAGCAGCGCCGCGCCATCGAGGTGGAGGCCGCCATCGCGCCCGGCGTGCCGCTGGCCGATGCGGTGGAGGAAATCGAACGCCTGGCGGACGAGGTTGTCGCCGACGATATCGGCCTGTTGCTGCAGGGCGAGGCGCAGTCGCTGGAGGAAACCGGCAACGAACTGCTGCTGACCTATCTCTTCGCGCTGGTGATCGTGCTGCTGGTCCTGATTGCGCAGTTCGAGAGCATTACCAGTGCGCTGGTGGTGATGCTGACCGTGCCCTTTGCACTGGCCGCCGCCGTCTTCGCGCTGTTCATTTCGGGCACCTCGCTGAATATCTATTCGCAGATCGGGCTGGTGATGCTGATTGGCCTGATGGCCAAGAACGGCATTCTCATCGTGGAGTTTGCCGACCAGCTGCGCCAGGAAGGGCGTGATTTGCGCGAGGCGATCGAGGAAGCCGCCGCCATCCGTCTGCGCCCGATCGCGATGACGCTGGTCTCCACCGTGGTGGGCGCCGTGCCGCTGATCCTGGCCAGCGGTGCCGGGGCGGAAGCGCGCCAGTCCATTGGCTGGGTGATCTTCGGCGGGCTGGGGATCGCCGCCGTCTTCACCCTGTTCCTCACCCCCGTCATCTACATGGGCATCGCCCGTTTCGGCAATTCGCGCAGCGTGGATCTGAAGCGCGTGCGGGAAGAGATAGAGGGGGCCGACGAGGGCGCGGCCCTATCTGCATCGTGAACGCGGTTCGCATCATGATCGGGCGCGTTTTCGTTCCCATTGCAGGCGCGCTTGCCCTGTCCGCCTGTGCCACGCCGATCCCGGATGCACCGGGAGCGGCGAACGTGGAATTGCCGCAGGAATTCGCCTCCGCCTATCGCCCTCCGCTGGATCGGGATGCGAACTGGTGGGAAGGTTTCGAGGATCCCAGGCTGAACGCGCTGGTCGAGACAGCGCTGATCGCCAACCTCGATATCGCCACGACGCGGGAGCGGCTCTCGGCATCGCGCGCGCTGTTGCGGGCGGCACGCGGCGACAGGTTGCCCAGCATTGACGGGGCAGCCGATGTCGGCATTGATGCGTCGTCGGGCGATATTGCGGACACGCTCTCGGCAGGTGCGGTCGCCCTGTTCGATCCCGATATTTCCGGCAGGCTCTCGGCGCAGATAGAGGCCGCTTCGGCCCGCGCCGCCGCCGCCGAATATCTCGTCGCCGATCAGGAGCGGCTGGTGGCAGCAGAAGTCGCGCGGCAATATATCGAGCTGCGCCGCACCGGGGAGCGGCTGGTGTTGCTGGGCGAATCCACCCGCCTGCAGGAGCAGACGCTGCGCATCGTCACCCTGCGTTTCGAAGCGGGTCTTTCCGCCAATCTCGACGTGCGCCGTGCCGCTGCCGACCTTGCGCAGACGCGTGCGCAAAGCGGCCTGCTGGAATTGCAGCGCGCTCGCGCGGCGCACGCGCTGGCGATCCTGACGGGTGAGGTGCCTCGTTCCGCTCCGCCCGTGGACGAGGACCAGGGCCGCATCCCGGCCTTTGCCGGCGGGCCACCGCTGGGCATGCCCGCAGACCTGCTGCGCCGCCGACCCGATCTGCTGGTGGCCGAGGCCGATCTCCTGGAAGCCGCCGCGAATGTTGGGATAGAGCGATCGGACCTGCTGCCATCACTCACCATCACCGGCCGGGCGCTGCTGGGCGATGGCTCTTTCGGAGGCATCGTTTCCGATTTCCTAACCGGTCTTGGCGCGGCGCTGGACTTGCCGCTGTTCGATGGGGGCAGGCGGCGTGCGGAAGTGGATGCCGCGCAGTTCGAATTGCAGGCGCGGTTCCTCGAATACCGGCAGGGCGTGCTGGGCGTGATGGGCGAGGTGGAGAACGCGCTGGTGGGGATCGAATCCTATTCGCAGCGCAACGCCGATCTGACGCAGGCCATCACGGAAAGCGAGCGCGCCTTCGAACAGTCCAACGCGCTTTATCGCGAGGGGCTTGCAAGCCTGTTCGACGTGCTCGATTCCCAGCGCCAGCTCATCAGTAGCCGGCAGGCCTTGATCGATAGCGAGGCGGCGCTGGCCGCATCTTTTATCGACCTCTATTCCGCCGTGGGTGCGTCGACGCCCGTCGTCTAGGGCACGCTGCGGGGGCTGGCGCGTTGGGACCAAAGCTGACTATCCGTAGCGCCGCGCCCTTGTTATCGCGGCGCATCGCCAGCATTGCTGGTTACGCATGAAACCGTCTAAGGCCCTGAACATGACTGCACCTGTCCTCACCTCCACGCTCGATCCCGACAGTCCCGAAGCCAGGGCGCGGGCTGATCACAATCGTGGCCTGGCCGCTCAATTGCGTGAGAAAGTTGCAGAGGCCGCGCTGGGCGGCAGCGAGAAGCACCGCGAGCGGCACGTAGCGCGTGGCAAGCTGCTGCCGAGGGAGCGGGTGGAGCGGCTGCTCGATCCCGGATCGCCTTTCCTGGAAATCGGCCAGTTGGCAGCGAACGGCATGTACGGCGGCGATGTCAACGGTGCCTCGATGATCGCAGGCATCGGGCGCGTGTCGGGGCGGCAGGTGATGATCGCCTGCAACGATCCCACGGTGAAGGGCGGCAGCTATTACCCGATGACGGTGAAGAAGCACCTTCGCGCGCAGGAGATTGCCGAGGCGAACCGCCTGCCGTGCATCTACCTCGTCGATAGCGGCGGGGCGAACCTGCCGTTCCAGGCGGAAGTCTTCCCCGATCGCGATCACTTTGGCCGCATCTTCTACAACCAGGCGAACATGTCAGCCAAGGGCATCCCGCAGATCGCCTGCGTCATGGGCAGCTGCACCGCGGGCGGCGCCTATGTGCCCGCCATGAGCGACGAGAGCGTGATCGTGCGCGAACAGGGTACGATCTTTCTGGCCGGCCCGCCGCTGGTGAAGGCTGCCACGGGCGAGGAGATCAGCGCCGAGGATCTTGGCGGCGGCGCGCTCCACGCCAGAAAATCGGGCGTGGTCGATCACCTTGCCGAGAACGACGAGCACGCGCTGACGATCGTGCGCGACATCGTCAGCCACCTTGGCAGGAATGATGGCGCGAAGCTGGACATTCGCGATCCGCGCTCGCCGAAGTTCGACGCCGAGGAATTGTATTCCATCATCCCCGACGATGTGCGCGCGCCCTATGACGTGCACGAGGTGATCGCGCGCATCGTGGACGGCAGCGAGTTTCACGAGTTCAAGAAGGAATACGGCTCCACCCTGGTGTGCGGCTTTGCCCATATCTGGGGAATGCCCGTGGCCATTCTAGCCAATAACGGCGTGCTGTTTTCCGAAAGCGCGCAGAAGGGCGCGCATTTCATCGAGCTGGCCTGCCAGCGCGGCATTCCGCTGCTGTTCCTGCAGAATATCTCCGGTTTCATGGTGGGCGGCAAATACGAGGCGGAAGGCATCGCGAAGCACGGCGCGAAGCTGGTGACAGCCGTCGCCACCGCGCAGGTGCCCAAGATCACCGTGGTGATCGGCGGCAGTTTCGGCGCGGGCAATTACGGAATGTGCGGGCGGGCCTATTCGCCGCGCTTCCTGTTCACCTGGCCCAATGCGCGCATTTCCGTGATGGGCGGCGAACAGGCCGCCAGCGTGCTGGCCACCGTGCACCGCGATGCAGACAGTTGGAGCGAGGAGGAGGCCGAGGAATTCAAGGCCCCGATCCGCCAGAAATACGAGGACGAGGGCAATCCCTACTACGCCACCGCCCGCCTGTGGGATGACGGCGTGATCGACCCGGTGCAGACGCGCGACGTGCTGGGCCTCAGCCTTGCCGCCTGTCTGGAAGCCCCGATACCAGACAGACCCCAGTTCGGCGTGTTCAGGATGTAATGGCCATGATTTCCAAGCTTCTCATCGCCAACCGCGGCGAAATCGCCTGCCGCATCATCCGCACCGCGCGCGAGATGAACGTGGCCACCGTCGCCGTTTACTCCGATGCCGATCGCCACGCGGCGCATGTGCGCGCAGCGGACGAGGCCGTGCACATCGGCCCGCCCGCCGCTGCCCAAAGCTATCTCGACGGCGAGAAGATCATCGCCGCAGCAAAAGAGACAGGCGCCGAGGCGATCCATCCGGGCTACGGCTTCCTGTCCGAAAACGCTGGCTTCGCCCAGGCCGTGATCGATGCAGGCCTGATCTGGGTGGGGCCAAAGCCCTCCAGCATCGAGGCGATGGGTCTGAAGGATTCCGCGAAGGAGCGGATGATCGCCGCCAACGTGCCGGTAACGCCCGGCTATCTGGGTGAAGACCAGTCGGTGGAGCGTCTGAAGGCAGAGGCCGACGCCATCGGCTATCCCGTGCTGATCAAGGCCGTGGCCGGCGGCGGCGGCAAGGGCATGCGCAAGGTGGACGATCCTGCGAATTTCGAGGCCGACCTGCAATCGTGCAAGCGCGAGGCAAAGGCCAGCTTCGGCAATGACGAGGTGCTGCTGGAAAAGTGGATCACCTCGCCCCGCCACATTGAAGTGCAGGTGTTCGGCGATGCCCACGGCAACGTCGTCCACCTGTTCGAACGCGATTGCTCCCTCCAGCGGCGCCACCAGAAAGTGATCGAGGAAGCGCCCGCTCCCGGTATGGACGAGGCCACGCGCGAGGAAATCTGCGCCGCCGCCGTGCGCGCGGCGAAGGCGGTGGATTACGAGGGCGCGGGCACCATCGAATTCATTGCCGATGCCAGCGAAGGGCTGCGCGCAGACCGCATCTTCTTCATGGAAATGAACACGCGGCTGCAGGTGGAGCATCCCGTGACGGAGGAGATCACCGGGGTGGACCTGGTGGAGTGGCAACTGCGCGTGGCAAGCGGTGAAACCCTGCCGCTGACGCAGGACGAGCTTTTCATCGACGGCCACGCCATCGAGGCGCGGCTCTATGCAGAGGATCCGGCCAGCGGCTTCCTGCCTTCCACCGGACCGCTGGAACATTTCGACCTTGGCAATGTCGGTCGCATCGAAACGGGCGTGGAAGAAGGCGACGTGATCTCGCCGCATTACGATCCGATGGTGGCCAAGCTGGTCGCCTGGGGCGATACGCGCGACGAGGCGATCGAGGAGCTGGCTGCCATTGCGGAAGGCGTGGAAATCTGGCCGGTGAAAACCAATGCCGCCTTCCTCGCCAATGCCCTGCTGGACGATGATTTCGGCGATGCCAATCTCGACACGGGCTTTATCGAGCGCAAGCTGGACGCGCTTGTGGGTGCAGACGACGCCGACGACGCGATCTGGCAGACCGCTGCCGATTTTACCCTGATGGCAGCGATGGATGACACGGTGCCAAGCGCGCTGGGCTTCCGCCTGAACGCCGCGCCGCGTATCGCCGCCACGCTGGGCTACAAGGGCGAGGTTCGCACGGTCTCGGCACGCGGCAAGCAGGACGCGGCCCATGCCACCGGCTTTGTCGAAGACGCGCGCACGCTGGTGTTCGCCGACGGGCAGAGTTTCGAATTCACCCGCGATGCCCGCGGCACGGGCGCGGCGGCAGCAGGGGATGGCGCGATCCTTGCCCCCATGCCGGGCAAGGTGATCGCGGTGGATGTGGCAGAGGGTGACAAGGTCAACGCAGGCCAGCGCCTGATGGTGCTGGAAGCGATGAAGATGGAGCACGCGCTTACCGCGCCTTTCGACGGCACGGTGACGCAGCTTTGCGCCAGCGAAGGCGGGCAGGTGCAGGTGGAAGCCATGCTGGCCGTGGTGGAGAAGGACGAGGGCTGATGGCAGGCAAGTTCTACGACGAATGGCAGGTGGGCGAGACAATCGCGCACGATATCCGCCGCACGGTGACAGAGACCGACAATTTGCTGTTCTCCACCATGACGCACAATCCGCAGCCGCTCCATCTCGATGCGCAGGCGGCCAGCGAAAGCGAGTTCGGCCAGATCCTGGTGAACGGCACTTTCACCTTTGCGCTGATGGTGGGGCTGAGCGTGGGCGACACCACGCTGGGCACGCTGGTGGCAAACCTTGGCTATGACAAGCTGCTGCATCCAAAGCCCACTTTTCTTGGCGACACGCTGCGTGCTGAGACGGAGGTGGTGGAAAAGCGCGAGAGCAAGTCCCGCCCCGGCTCCGGCATCGTCGCCTTCAGGCACCGCCTGCTGAACCAGCGCGACGAGGTGGTGTGCGAATGCCTGCGCATGGCGTTGATCAAGGGCAGCGCCGCGTGAAGCTGCGCAGCCTGCTGTTCGTGCCTGCCGACCGGCCGGAGCGTTTTGCCAAGGCTGCCGCCAGCGGGGCCGATGCGATCATCATCGACCTGGAGGATTCGGTTGCGCCTGCCAACAAGGCGAAGGGCAGGGAGGCCGTGGCCGAGTTCCTGCAATCGCCGTGCGACGTGCCCGTAATCGTGCGCGTTAATCCGCTCGATAGCGCAGAGACCGCGCGCGATCTTGCTGCGGTCCTGCCGAACCCGCCAGCAGGCGTGATGCTGCCCAAGGCCGAGGGCACGAAAAGCGTCGAGCGACTGGCTGGCATGATGGACGGCGCGGCGATCCCCATCCTGCCCATCGCTACCGAAACGCCTGCCGCGATTTTCGAGCTTGGCTCGTACCGCGAAACCTCCTCTGCCCTGATGGGGCTGACCTGGGGTGCAGAAGACCTGCCCGCCGCCATCGGGGCGGCATCCTCTCGCGAGGATGACGGCAGCTATACTGCGCCCTACCAATTGGCGCGCAGCCTTACGCTGATGGGTGCACATGCCGCCGGCGTGCCCGCCATCGAGACAGTCTATCCCGATATCAAGGATACAGACGGCCTCGCCGCCTACGCCGCGCGAGGGCGGCGCGACGGGTTTGCCGGCATGATGGCGATCCACCCCGCTCAGGTGGCGATCATCAATGATGCCTTCGCCCCCTCGGAAGAGGAAATCGCCCATGCACGGGCCATAGTTGACGCCTTTGCCGAGGCACCCGATGCAGGCGCGCTGCAACTGGGCGGCAAGATGATCGACAGGCCGCACCTGGTGCAGGCGCAGCGATTGCTGGCGCGGGCAGGCGAATAGGCGCGCAGCCGCACCGCGCGCCCCGTCCACCTCTTTTTCGGCACCAATTCCGCACCCCTCGCGTTCAATGGGCGAAGGGGCGCGCGGCATCGCTGCGTCCCGCCGGAAAAATAGTCTTGCATGAAACTATCTCGCCTGACAGGCGAGGGGGCAAGACAGATCGAGAGAGGAAATCCAGCCATGCGACAGGTCCACCATTTCATCGACGGCGAGCATCACCAGACGCCCGATGCGCGCAAGCACGACATCTGGAACCCTTCGACGGGCGAGGTGCAGGCGCAGGTATCGCTGGGCGATTCCGCGCTGCTGGATCGCGCCGTGGCCACCGCCAAGAAGGTGCAGGGTGAATGGGCCACCACCAATCCGCAAAAGCGCGCCCGCGTGATGTTCGCCTTCAAGGAACTGATCGAGGCGAACATGCAGGAGTTGGCAGAGCTGCTCTCCAGCGAGCATGGCAAGGTGGTGGACGATGCCAAGGGCGATGTTCAGCGCGGGCTGGAAGTGATCGAATACGCCTGCGGCATTCCGCAGGTTTCCAAGGGCGAACACACACTCGGCGCAGGCACCGGCATCGACGTGTATTCCATGCGCCAGCCCATCGGCATCGGCGCGGGCATCACCCCGTTCAATTTCCCCGCGATGATCCCGATGTGGATGTTCGGCATGGCGATCGCGGCGGGCAACGCCTTCATCCTGAAGCCTTCAGAACGTGATCCTTCCGTGCCGGTAAGGCTGGCTGAACTTTTCATGGAAGCCGGCGCGCCCAAGGGACTGCTGCAGGTGGTGCATGGTGACAAGGAGATGGTGGACGCCATTCTCGATCACCCAGACATCGCCGGTGTCAGCTTCGTAGGCTCCAGCGACATCGCGCATTACGTCTACCGCCGCGGGGCCGATAACGGCAAGCGCGTGCAGGCCATGGGCGGCGCGAAGAACCACGGCATTGTGATGCCCGATGCCGATCTCGACATGGTGGTGAACGATCTGGCCGGTGCGGCCTTCGGCTCTGCCGGGGAGCGCTGCATGGCACTGCCGGTGGTGGTGCCCGTGGGCGCCGACACGGCGGAGCGGCTGAAGGATAAGCTGATCCCGGCTATCGAGAAACTGCGCATCGGCGTTTCCAACGATCCCGACGCGCATTACGGCCCTGTCGTCACGCCCGAGCACAAGGCGCGGATCGAGAAGTGGATCGACACCGCCGAGAACGAGGGCAGCGAAGTCGTGGTGGATGGCCGCGGGTTCAGCCTGCAGGGCCACGAGAAGGGCTTTTTCGTCGGGCCGACCTTGCTGGATCATGTCACCACCGACATGGAAAGCTACAAGGAAGAAATCTTCGGCCCCGTTCTGCAGATCGTGCGCGCCGACGATTTCGAACACGCCGTGCGTCTGCCGAGCGAGCACCAGTATGGCAATGGCGTGGCCATCTTCACCCGCAACGGGCATGCCGCGCGCGAATTTGCCGCGCGTGTCGATGTGGGCATGGTGGGCATTAACGTGCCGATCCCCGTGCCCGTCAGCTATCACACCTTCGGCGGCTGGAAGCGTAGTGCCTTTGGCGACACGAACCAGTACGGCACCGAGGGGCTGAAATTCTGGACCAAGGTGAAAACCGTGACCCAGCGCTGGCCCGATGGCGCCAGTGACCTTGGGGGCGACGGTTCCAACGCCTTCCTCATCCCGACGCTTTAGGGAGGTCCGCGATGCGTTTTTGCCTCACCCTTCTGCTTGGAACTGCGCTGGCGGCTTGTTCGCCCTCTTCGGATGAACCGACGCCGGAGGATGCTTCGACGCAAGAATCTTCCCCGATGCCGGTAGAACCAGATGGAGGCATCGGCGACGGCGCCGGTCCGCCTGACGCCAGCGGCGAGGGGGACGAGAGCGGGCAGGCAGGCACAATGCCTTCCGCCATGATCGGCGACTGGCACATCAACGCGCTGGATCGCGCCCCGACAGCGCAGGATTGCGACGACCGATTGCGCGGAACGGTGGAATACGATCGCCTGATTACCGTTCGTGATGGCGGATACAGCTACTTCGAAACCGGCGGACGGATCGAGACGGTGCATCGCCGCACCGACAGCATGATCGATGCGACGTTCGATACCACCTACGCCGATACGCCGACTTCCGAGCGCCGCGATTTCGCGCTGCAGGATAACGGCACCCTGGCCATCAATATTGACGATGGCGATGGCACGCCGGAAGTCACCGAATATGTGCGCTGCCCCGGCAGCGGCTGATAAGGATTGAGAGAGCAGACTATGAAAATTGCATTCATTGGCCTTGGCAACATGGGCGGCGGCATGGCCGCAAACCTGGCGAAGGCAGGACACACCGTTCGTGCATTCGATCTTTCCGAAGAGGCGCTGGGCAAGGCGAAGGAAGCGGGCTGCGAGACATTCTCCACTGCTTCGGAGGCCTGCGCAGGGGTGGAGGCGGTCGTTTCCATGCTGCCCAATGGCCAGATCGTGAAGAGCGTATACCAGTCGGACGTGATCGGCCATGCCCCCGGCGATGCCGTGCTGATCGATTGCTCCACCATCGATGTTGCCACCGCGCGCGACGTGATCGCGGCAGCCGAGGAGGCCGGGCACGACATGGTCGATTCCCCCGTCTCCGGCGGTATTGCCGCGGCAGAGGGCGGCACGCTCACCTTCATGGTGGGCGGCAGCGAGACAGCGTTCAAGCGGGCAGAAGCCGTCCTGGCAGACATGGGCAAGGCGGTGATCCATGCAGGTGATGCCGGCAACGGGCAGGCCGCCAAGATCTGCAACAACATGCTGCTGGCGGTGCAGATGATCGGCACGGCAGAAGCGTTCAAGATGGCCGAGAAGCTGGGCCTCGATCCGCAGACCTTCTACGACATTTCCTCGGTCAGCTCGGGCCAGTGCTGGAGCATGACGAGCTATTGCCCGGTGCCCGGCGTCGGCCCGCAGTCGCCTGCCGACAATGATTACAAGGGCGGCTTTGCCACGGCGCTGATGCTGAAGGATCTGAAGCTGGCGATGGATGCCGCCGCCACCGCGCATATCAGCCCGCGCATCGGCGCGCTGGCGAAGGAGCTTTACGAAGCCTTCGACGGTTCGGGCAATGGCAGCCGCGATTTCTCCGCGATCATCACCGAATACGACTGACGCGTCAGGAACCGATATCACCCTCAATCGCCTCTAACGGAGCGGGGCAGTGAAAACTTGCGCGCCCTTGCAACGATCAAGGAGTGTGAATGTCTGCCAGCTGCCCCGATTTCGATACCTTCATGGAAGGCGTGAAGAAGCGCAATCCCGGACAGGACGAGTTCGTCCAGGCCGTGCATGAAGTCTCCCACGACATTTTCGACTGGATCGAGGACAAGCACGAATATCACGAGGCGGAGATCCTGCGCCGCATGGCGGAGCCGGACCGGATCGTGTCTTTCCGCGTGTGCTGGGAGGATGACGACCACAACATCCGCGTGGAACGCGGCTGGCGCGTACAGAACAACAACGCCATCGGCCCCTACAAGGGTGGACTGCGTTTTCACCCTTCGGTTACGGAAAGCGTGCTGAAGTTCCTGGCGTTCGAGCAGACGTTCAAGAACTCGCTCACCGGCCTGCCCATGGGCGGCGGCAAGGGCGGGTCAAACTTCAATCCCAAGGGCAAGAGCGAGGCCGAAGTCATGCGCTTCTGCCAGAGCTTCATGACCGAACTCTATCGCCACATCGGCACCGACGTGGATGTGCCCGCTGGCGACATCGGCGTTGGCAGCCGGGAAATCGGCTACCTGTTCGGCCAGTACAAGCGGATAACCGGCCGATGGGAAGGCGTGCTGACCGGCAAGGCCAGCGAATACGGCGGATCTGCCGTCCGGGTGGAGGCGACGGGATATGGCGCCGTGCATTTCCTGCAGAACATGCTGGACGGTATCGACCGTGACATGGAGGGGCAGAAGGTCATCATCTCGGGCTCCGGCAATGTCGCCCTGCACGCGGCGGAAAAGCTGATCGACCTGGGCGCAAAGGTGCTCACCCTTTCCGACAGCGATGGCTGCATTCACGATCCCGACGGGCTGGATGCGGACAAGCTGCAATGGGTGAAGGAGCTGAAGCTGGAGCGACGCGGCCGTATCAGCGAATATGCTGACAAGTTCTCTTCCGCGTCCTTCACGGAGGATGGCAAGCCGTGGGACGTGGATGCCGACATCGCCATGCCCTGCGCTACCCAGAACGAGATCGGCGAGGAAGAGGCCAAGTCGCTGGCGGACAATGGCCTTTGCGCGCTGGTGGAAGGGGCGAACATGCCCACCACCGTCGATGCGGTGGAGATCCTGCGCGAAGCCAAGGTTCTCTACGCACCCGGCAAGGCGGCCAATGCAGGCGGTGTTGCCGTATCGGGGCTGGAGATGAGCCAGAATGCCGAACGGGTCAGCTGGGAGCGCGGCAAGCTGGAGGACATGCTGGCAGACCTGATGCGCGACATTCACGGCAAGTGCGTGGAATACGGGCAGCAGGACGGGAAGGACGGCTACATCGATTACCCCAAGGGCGCGAATATCGCCGGTTTCAAGAAGGTCGCCGATGCGATGCTGGCCTTCGGCGTGGTGTAGGCCGGGAGGCAGTCAGGCGGACCGTCAGGGAGATTGGCGGCGGGGCAGCTTTGCCCTTTATACCTTTGAACCTTTATACAAGGCCCGCGCGGGCCTATCTGGAGAGACATGACAGATTACAGCAACATTCTCGTAGAACAGCGCGATGCAGTCACCCTCGTCACGCTCAACCGCCCAGACGCGCTGAACGCGCTGAACACGGGCGTCCTTGCCGAACTGATCGATGCCTATGCCGCGTTCGATGCCGACGACAGCCAGCGCTGCCTCGTGCTCACGGGCTCTGGCGACAAGGCGTTTGCCGCCGGTGCCGATATCAAGGAGATGGCGGACAAGCCCTCTGCCGAGATGTACGCGCAGGATTTCTTCTCCGGCTGGACGGAAGATTTCGCCCGCCGCACCCGCAAGCCGTGGATCGCGGCGGTGAACGGCTTTGCCCTTGGCGGTGGCTGCGAGGTTGCCATGATGGCCGACTTCATCATCGCCAGCGAGAACGCAAAATTCGGCCAGCCCGAGATCAAGCTGGGCGTATTGCCGGGCATGGGCGGTTCGCAGCGCCTCACCCGCGCCGTGGGCAAGTCCAAGGCGATGGACCTGTGCCTGACGGGGCGGATGATGGATGCAGAAGAGGCGGAGCGCAGCGGCCTCGTGGCGCGCGTCGTGCCGCATGACGAGTTGATGACCGAGGCGATGAAGGCCGCAACGGCCATCGCCGGAATGGCCCCGCTTGCCGCCATCGCCAACAAGGAAGCGGTAGATGCCGCGTTTGAAACGACGCTGGACCAGGGGCTTAAGCACGAACGCCGCCTGTTCCAGGTGCTGGCCGGCACCGAGGACAAGACGGAAGGCATGAAGGCCTTTGTCGAGAAGCGCGAAGCGAAGTGGACGGGGCGTTAGTCAAAAGCCTGGCGGTCGTCGCTATCGGTGTCTTCCTCCTGCGCGTCGGCTGGAACAACTGGCGGCATCGCCATGATGATCGGGCGATACCGTGGCTGGAGCGCGAAATGCTCGGCTTCACGGATGAAAAGCCATTACCGCGCACGGGTTTCGACCGGGCCTCGCGCTATGCGCAGGCCGCGCTCGGTCTTGGACTTGGCAGCTTCCTCGCGGTCGCCGGACTGGCGGGGTTTCTTACCCTGTAGGCGCTGTTACCAGCGCCTTTCCTTCCGGCGCGAAGGTTATGCTGGCGAGGTCCGGCGCGTAGGCGCATTCGCCCGGCCCGGCAATCGCCTCGCCCGCCACCAGCACTTGGCCCGACAGGGGTAGCACCAGCACGGGCTGGGAATAGCTGTAGAGTTGCGCTTCGTCCGGCACGCCTGCCACCAGGTCGATACGGAAGAACGGCCCGTCCACCAGCATGGCGCTGCCGCTAACGGGCAGGCGCTGGTGCAGGGTGGTGTCGTAAGGTTTCCCACTGGCAACGGCCATTCCGCGTTCCAGGTGTAATTCGCGCGGACGGCCGTAATCATACAGGCGATAGGTGATGTCGGTGTTCTGCTGCACTTCCACGATGGAGCAGCCCGCACCGATGGCATGCACGGTGCCTGCCGGGATGTAGAACACATCGCCCGCCTGCACTTCGAACCAGGTCATCAGGCTTTCGATCGTGCCATCCATCGCGGCCTTGCGCATGGCATCGGCATCAAGCGGTTCGTTGAAACCAATGCCGAGCGATGCGCCCGGCTCTGCCGCCACCACCACCCAGCATTCATCCTTGCCGGTCGTGCCTTCGCCAAGGGCGCGGGCCTGTTCCTCGTTCGGGTGACACTGGACGGAAAGCTTCTCGCTGGTGAACATGTATTTCACCAGCAGTTCCGAAAGCGCTGGCGGGGTATCGAACCAGATCTCCCCTACGCGAACCCCCTCGGGCACCACGAAGGGTGGCGGCAGCGATTCGCGGCCCCAGACCTTTTCGACAATATGGGTCGAAAGCACCATCGACGGTTCAATTTTCGAAACGAACATGAGACTGGCCATACGCCTCAATGCTTTTCAATCCTTTAACCATACTGGCCGGCCTCTCCATTTCCTCGCCGGTCTAGACGCTTGTTTGGAAAAGGTCAGCCCCGCAAAAACACCTCGCGCAATGTTGCGCTGCAACCTAGGATGCACGGCGTGAACGGGGACACGGCCTTGCTTCTGCCGGTACTGGCATTGCTGCTTGCAGGGGCAGGCGCGGGCTTTGCGGGCGGATTGTTCGGCATCGGCGGCGGCTTCGTGGTGGTTCCCGCGCTGGTGCTGATCCTGCCGCTGCTGGGCACTGCGCCAGATCAGGTGACCCACGTTGCCGTGGGCACCAGCCTTGCCACCATCATTTTCACCTCGCTGCGATCGGTTCGCAGCCATGCCCGGCGCGGCGCGGTGGACGTGAGTGTACTGAAAAGCTGGGCGCCCTGGGTGGTGGGCGGCACGGTGCTGGGCACATGGATCGCCAATCTCGTCAGCTCCGCCACGCTGGCGCTGATCTTCGGTGTGGGCGTGCTGGCCTTTGCTGTCCATTTCCTCAGTCCCCGCGTGCACGACAGGCAATTGGCCGATACCATGCCGGGCGGGATTATTCGCGCCAGCCTCGCGAGCGGCCTGGGGCTGCTGTCGTCCCTCTTGGGCATTGGCGGCGGCACCATCACCACCATGACGATGACCCTGTGCGGCACCAGCATCCACCGCGCCATCGGCACCGCCAGCGGCATGGGCGCGATCATCGCCGTTCCTGCCACCATCGGCTTCATGCTGATCGGACTGGACCAGACGGGCCTGCCGTGGGGCTCTGCCGGATATGTAAACTGGCCCGCGGCTTTGGGCGTGATCGTCACCAGCGTGATGTTCGCGCCGCTGGGCGTGGCGCTGGCACACAGGCTTTCGCCCGCGCTGCTGCGGCGTGTATTCGGCATTTACCTCGTCTTCGTCGGCGTTACGATGGTAGCGAGTTCTTGAAACGGGAGACAGACATGATGCGCGCATTCACGATCGGTACCGCCTTTGCCGCCCTTGCCATTCCCTCCGCCCCGGCACTGGCCGATGCGCTGGTGGAAGTGGATGCAGAGCATGTGAACGAGAATGTGCCCATGCCCACCTTCGCAGTGGATGCCAGCTGGCCACGCCTGCCGGAGGACATGATCCTGGGTCAGGCGCCGGGCCTGGCGGTGGACAGGGATGACAATATCTGGGTGCTCAACAGGCCTAATTCTCTCGGCTTCAGCGATGTCGGCGCGGACAACGGGCAAAGCGTAGCCTGCTGCAGTGCGCCGCCGCATGTCCTGCAGTTCGATCAGGATGGCAATCTCCTGCGCAGCTGGGGCGGCACCGATCTTGCGCCGGGCAGCAGCACGATGGAAGGCGAGGGTGAAGACGCGCGCGAGGTGGGCGATGAGCAATGGCCCGCCAATGTCCACGGCCTGTATGTCGATGACGCGCTGAACGTTTGGATCGGCGGCAATGGCGGGGGCGATCACGTGGTGCTGAACTTCACCGCCGATGGCGAATTCATCCGCCAGATCGGCAGGCGACAGCAGACCGACGGCAATCTGTCGCAGCAATATCTCGGCAATCCGGCGGACATTCACTACGATGGCGAAAGCGTGCTGGTGGCCGATGGCTACATCAACAAGCGCATCATCGAATTCGGCGCGGACGATCTGGCATTCGAGCACTTGTGGGGCGCCTATGGCGACCAGCCGGGCGGCGGCACGCGCGAAGGCGAGTTCGACCAGTCGCAGGCCAACAGCACCGGCGATGGCGGCGCAAATCCCGAAAGCGAGAGCTTCGGCGATATCGTGCACTGCGTAACGCGCGGGCCGGACAGCACCATCTACGTCTGCGACCGTCGCAACAACCGCGTGCAGGTGTTCCGCGAAACGGCGGACGGTGTGGAGTTCGTGGAAGACATCGTGATCGCCGATGGCACCGGCGGCACGCGGTCCGCCTCGGACGTGGCCTTCAGCCCCGATGGCAAATACGTCTACGTGGCCGACATGATGAACGGCCGCGTATGGATCCTGCTACGCGAAAATCACGAGACCGTCGGCTGGTTCGGCCGCAATGGCCGCTATCCGGGCCAGTTCATCTGGCTGCACAGCGTGGACGTGGACAGCGAAGGCAATGTCTACACCACCGAAGTCAGCACCGGCAGGCGCGTGCAGCGTTTCGTGATGACGGGCATGAGCGACTGAGCACTTCCGCAATGACGAGCCTTGCCGAAATAGAGCGGGATCCGCGCTGGCTGCCCCATGCGCTGGACATGGCGGGCGGGCGGATGCAGTTCGTGAAGGTGGAGCGGGCGGTACTTGCGCAGCCCGCTTTCCTCGCGGATTTCCAGCCGCCCTCCGCCGCGCAGGAAGCGTGGGTCTCGTTCGACGACGTGAAGGCCATGCGGCCCGAAACGGGGCCGCTGCATTTCATCTTTCACACCGCCTTCTGCCGCTCCACCCTGCTGGTGCGCGCGCTGGAGATACCGGGGGTGTCTGCCGGCCTGGCGGAGCCGGGTATCCTTGCCGCGCTGGCGGGCGCGGGACAAGCGGGGCAATCGCTGGTGAAGCCGGTGTGCGATCTGCTCTCCCGCCCGTGGGCAGCAGGAGAGGCGGTGTTCGTAAAGCCTACCAATCACGCCAACATGCTGATCCCGGCCCTGCTGGCTGCGCGGCCCGATGCGCGGGCCGTGCTGATGACCAATCCGCTGCAATCCTTCCTGAAGGCGGTGGACAAGCGCGCGCTGATTGGGCGGCGTTGGGGCAGGCAGCTTTACCTTGAAATGATGGGCTATGCCGGGATGGATCTGGGCATGAATGGGCGCGAGCAGTTCAGCATGACCGACCTGCAGGCCGCGGGCCTTGCGTGGTTCCTCTCGCAGCGCATGTTCGCCGCGCTTCAGGCCGGGGCGGAAGGCAACAGGCTGCGCGTACTGGATGGCGATCGGTTCGATGAAAGCCGTGCCGAAACGCTGGAGGCCGTGCTGACGCTGGCTGATGTTCCGTTTGAACCGGAAGCGGTAAAGGCGGTGGTGGACGGCCCGCTGTTTCGCAGTCATGCCAAGCTGGGCGGCGAATTTGCAGGCGATGCGCAGGCGGCAAAACCATCCGCCGCATTCACGCAGGAAGTGGAACAGGTGGGCCAGTGGCTCGGCATGATTGCGCAGCAGGCCGGGGTAACTATCCCGGCCCGCCACACGCTGTTCTGATCGCCGCTTATTGCGCGGCCTGCGCGTCCACTTCGCGCAGGAATATCTCCTCTATCCGCAGTGCAAACACATCGGCGATGCGGAAGGCCAGCGGCAGGGAGGGATCGTATTTGCCGGTCTCGATGGCGTTCACGCTCTGGCGGCTGACATCCAGCCGGTCGGCGAGATCCTGCTGGCTCCACTCGCGTTCCGCGCGCAGCACGCGCAGCCGGTTCTTCACTGCGGTTCTCCTGCATCGCGCTGGCGGAACTCGGTCCACGCCATGCCGACGCCAAGCCCCATGGCCCAGGCAGGGAACACCCACCATGCCCAGATATGCGGCACCAGGCCAAAGGTTTCCAGGAAGCCCCAGCCGGTGCCGATCACCAGTACCAGCGCCAGGCCCACCATCGATGCCTGCACGGCGCGGTGGCGCTGATATTCGTCCGCCTCCTCCGCCAGGTAGCGCATCATCGCCCAGATCATGCCGAAAGCGGGCAGCATGGGCAGAATGGCCAGCGCCCAAATCAACGGCGAAGCGTCAGGAATGTAATTGGTGGCCGCGCCAGCCGCGATCATGGCGATGGCGTAAAGCGCGCTCGCGCCCAGAAAGCGGCGGTTATACCGACGCACCGCCGTCGTCACCGCGCCGCGATCCTCCATCCGCTGCATCGCCGCCTTCACCATCGGCACCAGCAGAACGCAGTTCAGCGCAATCAGGATCAGGGGTATGGGCTGCTCCAGCGCGCCGGTGATGGAAAGGACGAAGATCAGCGCCATGTTCGCCGCGAACATGCCTGCCCACAGGCCGGGTTTCGCGCCCCTTCTGGTAGCATTATCCATCACACGCATTCCCCCGCGCTGCCCATCGTCATCTTGTTGTAAAACGCGCCCACGCCGATGCCGAAGAACCAGATCGTCGGCCACCAGAAGGCGGCGACATGCGGCACGGGCAGATAGGTTTCCAGAAAGCCCCAGACTGCCGCCGCCGTCAGCGCGATGCCCGTCGCCACCATCACCTGCCGCACGTAAAGCAGGCGCAGGAACTCGTCCCGCTCCTCTATGATGAGGCGGGCGAAGATCCAGAACACGGCAGCAAAGGAAATGCCCGGCAGGGCAGCCAGCAAATAGGCCGGCAGCCCCGACATGCCCTGATCCTCGATCAGTATTTCTGCAGCGAACAGCGATGCGAGATAGATCACCATCGCCAGCGCCACACGCAGCAGATAGCGGCGCGCTTCAGGCTTTTTGCGGAACCGCGAAAACATCAGCACCGGCCCGATCGCGTCAGCGGGCAGGGCGCGGACGCGCGATTGCCGATGGTGGCCCATGCAAGGCCGGGCAGGGTGATCATCATCATCTGCGCCATATCGTTCTCCACCCAGCCGGAGACAGCAGCGATGGCAAATCTGATGATCACGGCGGCCCATGCGATGGCCTGCATTGTCTTGCTCATATCAACCTCCCTTGAAATTATGTAAAGGAAGCTAGACATGTCGCGCCCAAATGTCAAGCGACATTGACATAACGATTGGCTCGCTTGACGTCACGGATGGCAAGCTCCTGCAAACCAAAAGAAAACCCCGCCTGTGCCCCATGCAGAAAGGGCGAACAGGCGGGGCTCTTGGTGAACGGTCGGCGCCCGCAATGCGCCGACCGTCAGGGAGCTGGCTTTGCGAATCAGAACCGCTTGGTGACTCCCACGCGCAATTGGCGCGGCTCGACGATGCGGCTGACGATGCTCTCGATCCCCTCGGCAGGTTCGCCGGGGAGGCGGGTGGCGTAGAAATAGGTGATGTCGTTATCGTCTGAATCGAACACGTTCAGCAATTCGGCGCGGACTTCCCAGCCTTTGAGGAAACCGATGTCCTGCGGCGTCCAGGCAAGGCGCGCGTTCACCAGCGTGGTGGAATTGCTGCGCATGGAATTGTCCTCGACCTGCGCGGCGGGGCCGAGATAGCGCAGGCGAGCAGCGGCGTTCCAGTCGGGGAAGGCGGCGGAGATGCCAAGCTCGCCGGAATTTTCCAGCGCGCCGGGAATGTAATCCTCACCGGCCGGCACGCCAACATAGCGCGAGGTGGTGCCCGTCCACACGGCGTCCACCGCCAGCCAGTTGTTGGGCTTGTAGAATGCGGTGAGCTCGTATCCGTGGCGCTCGCTGGCATCGTTGGGCTCCACCGTGCCAGCATCGCCGACGTAGATCAGTTCACTGTCGATACTGCTCCACCAGTATACGCCGGTGAAGATCAGCCCGTCGCGCTCGAAGCGCATGCCGACTTCCTCGAAATTGCCATCCACCAGGCCGGGCACGGGGTCCACCGGATTGGTGACGCCGCGCGCATCGTTGGAATGGAAGCCCTCGCCGTAATTGGCATAGAGCGCGATGCCGTCTACCACTTCGTAATTCACCCCGATCTTGGGCTGCAAGGTTTCGTCGCTGGCATCGCCTGACCAACTGAGCGTGCCGCGCAGCCCTTCCGACTGGAAATCATACCAGTCGCCGCGCAGGCCGCCGATCACCATCAGGCGCTCGACAGGCCGCCAGATCGCCTCTGCATAAAGGCCGACGGACGCTTCCTCCACCGCGAAGGCGCCCACGGTGAATTCGGTCGCGCCGTCGATTGTTTCATCCAGGCCCACCTCGCCGATATCGTCGTAACGGCCTTCCGCGCCCACGCGCAGGCTGAAGGTGTTCGATAGCTGGGCGGTGTGTTCGATCCGTCCACCAAATGTCCAGCGGTCGTCATATTGGCGCAGCTGGTCTCCATTCACCGGGTCTTCCAGGAAGTAGGTGAAGTTGGACAGCAGCTCCCAGTCGTAATTCTGTGCGTAGGCTGAGATGCGCCAGTCATCGGAGAGGTAATTGGCGGTGAGGATGTGGCGCTGTGTTTCCCCGCGCAGGGTCTTGTCGATGGCGCAGAAGCGGTCTTCGCAGATGTTGGTGGCAGGTGCCCGTTCGGGGATCTGTTCAGTGGGTGCCCAGCTGGCATCGAACAGGCTGTAAGACAGGGCGAAATCGCCGCTCCCCAAGGCTTGCGAATACTTGGCGAAGGCGGAATATCCCTCGAAATCCTCGGCCAGTTCCCATGGGCCATTGTTGAACTTTGCCTGGCCCGCCAGCAGCAGGTCACCTTCGCCCAGTCGCGTGGAGCCGCCTGCCACGACGCGATAGTAATCGTAGCTGCCTGCCTCTGCAGAGACGAAGGGCTGCAGGCTGTCATGCGTGGTGATGCGGGATGAGCCGACGAGGGAGAAATCGCCCGCATCGGCGCGGTACGGTCCCTTGCGGTAATCCACCCGTGCCACGGTTTCGGGAATGAGGCCGTTCACGTCGAGATAGCCCTGGCCATGGCCGTGGGTCCGGAAGTTCAGCGGCATATCGTCGATATAGACGGAGTAATCCGTGCCGTGATCGAGATTGAAGCCGCGCAGGAAGAACTGGTTGGCCTTGCCCCCGCCGGAATGCTGCGTCGCGATCAGGCCCGGCGTCGCCTCCAGCAATTCGCCGGGGCGCAGCAGCGGGCGGATCTCGATATCGGCACCTGCAACGCCGCCTTCGCTTGCCGCACCGGCAAGACCAATGCGCCGTTCCCCGCGGCCGTAGACATAGATGATGTCGCCCGTTTCGGTATCGCGCACCACGTTCGTATCGTCTTCATTGGCCTTGGCCGCGGCGATATCTGCGGCGGTTGCTTCCCGCTCCTCTGCCTGCACGCCAGCGCTCCGCGCGGCAGCGGGAGAAACTGCGATCACGGCGCTGGACGAAGCAAGCAGGGCGGTGCGATAAAGGCTTTTCATGAAGGGATCGGATCCGTTGCGAATGGGTCGACATTCCCGGTACGGAAGAACTTCTCGCCGCGGATCGTTAATTACGGTAATCGCCCGCGTTACATGGACGTTACACACCTATTTTCCGCCGAGATCGCGCGTCTCAGGGATGCCGGAGTGCCCGGCAACAGCGGCCGCGTGCGTGACCTGTTCGACTTTCTTGCCCAGCGCGGTCCCGATGCGCCCAGCACGTCTCAGGACGACCTGGCGAGAGAAGTGTTCGCGCAGGAAAACACTGATGCAGACGATGCGACCGTGCGTGTCTACGTGCACCGGCTGCGCAAGAAGCTGGAGGATTTCTACACTGCCAATGGTGCAGGCGAGAACGGTGCGCGCGTGGTGCTGCCGCAGGGCACCTATGCGCTGCGGCTGGAAGGGGTGGAAGCGGCGGAGGATGTGCACACCCGGCCCGGCAGCTATCGCGCCAACCGTCCCAGCACGCTGATCGCAGCCGGGGTGGCGCTGGCGGTGCTGGCGCTTGTCGCGCTGTTCGCATGGACCCAGCGGCCCGCCGCACCCAACGCCCTCTGGGAGCCGTTCGCCGCGTCGGACAGGCCGGTGCTGCTGGTCTTGGGCGATTACTACATCTTCGGCGAGATCGACCCCGTCCGTCCAGAGCAGAGCCGCCTGATCCGCGATTTCCGCGTCGATAGCGAGGCAGACCTTTCCGCCCTGCAGGAAGCCGAGCCGGAGCGTTACGGTTTTGCCGAGGATGTGGGGCTATCCTACCTGCCGTTTTCCGCCTCCTACGCCCTGCAACATGTCATGCCGGTGCTGGCCGAAAGCGGCAGACAGGTTGATGTCGTCGCCGCCAGCGCGCTGGAGCCCGACATGCTCAACCGCTACGACATCGTGTATATCGGCCTTCTCTCGGGCATGGACCTGCTGGAGGAACAGACCTTCACCGGCAGCACGCTGCGCATCGGCGAGAGTTATGACGAGCTGGTGGACCGCGAAAGCGGCCAGACCTGGACCAGCGAGGAGGCGCGCAGCTTGGCATCGCCCGCCTTCTACCGCGACTACGCCTATCTCGCGCGCTTCACGGCCAGCACCGGCGCGCAGGTGGTGATCATCGCCAGCCAGCGCGAAACCGGCCTTCGCGGTATCAGTCCGATCGTGGTCTCCGGCGAACTGCCCGACGGCATCGACGCGGATGCAGGCGCCTATGGAACAGAGGCGCTGGTGCAGGTGACAGGCCAGCAGGGCGCGGACCTTGATGACAGGGTGATTCTCTCGCGCGAGCGGCGCTGAACTTCCCTGCACATCGATCACGGGGGAGGGCACGCGGCAACGAGCTGCCTCATCACGCCAATAACTGCCCGCAGGGTGCCAATTTCGCCCGATGCCCGAAACCCCGCGCGTTTCCGCCGTTTCTGGACCGATCGGGACTTCGCCCTGACGCCAACCCTGTCAACTTCGCCGCCCGCCGTCATTCGGCCTGTCCTTGGCCCAAAGCCCATGGTCGCCATTATCTTGTCATTCACACGCGCGGTCCTACATTGAGAGCCTGAAAGGACACGTTCTCGCATGAGTGATAATCAAGAGCCTGAAAACGGCAGTGGCGGCAACGGGGGCGGTGGCAATCCCTGGATGAAGAGCCTGATGATCTGGGGCGGCGTATTTCTCGCCCTGCTGCTGGCTGTATCCATGTTTGGTGGGCCGCGCGAAGCGCCCGGCACCGCGATCCTCTATTCCGATTTCAAGGACAAGGTGGCCGAAGGCTCCGTTGCAGAGGTCACCATCGCGCCAGACCGTATTTCGGGCGTGCTGAAGAACGAGGAGCGTTTCGTCACGACGCCCGTTCCCGGCGATGCCAATCTGACTGCGCAGCTGGAAGAGGCTGGCGTGCAATACACCGGCACCCAGCCCGAGCAAATGAACGTGCTGCTGGTTGTACTGATCCAGGCGCTGCCATTCCTCCTTATCCTGGGCATTGCCTTCTTCGCGCTGCGGCAGGTGCAGAAAGGCGGCGGCGCTGGCGGTGCGATGGGCTTCGGTAAATCCAAGGCGAAGCTGCTGACGGAAAAGCAGGGCCGCGTCACGTTCGACGACGTTGCCGGCATCGATGAGGCGCGCGAGGAATTGCAGGAGATCGTCGAGTTCCTGAAGGACCCCTCGCGCTTCTCGAAGCTGGGCGGACAGATCCCCAAGGGCGCGCTGCTTGTCGGCTCGCCCGGTACGGGTAAGACGTTGCTGGCCCGCGCCATCGCGGGCGAGGCGCGCGTGCCGTTCTTCACCATTTCAGGTTCCGACTTTGTCGAGATGTTCGTGGGTGTTGGCGCCAGCCGCGTGCGCGACATGTTCGAACAGGCCAAGAAGAACGCGCCATGCATTGTCTTCATCGACGAGATCGACGCCGTGGGCCGTCATCGCGGCAATGGCGTCGGCAATTCCAATGACGAGCGCGAGCAGACGCTGAACCAGCTGCTGGTGGAGATGGATGGTTTCGAAGCCAATGAAGGCATCATCATCATCGCCGCCACCAACCGCCCCGACGTGCTGGACCCCGCGCTGCTGCGTCCCGGTCGTTTTGACCGTCAGGTGGTCGTGCCCATTCCCGATATCGACGGGCGCGAGAAGATCCTGGCCGTGCACATGAAGAAGGTGCCGCTGGCACCCGACGTGAACCCGCGCACCATCGCGCGCGGTACGCCCGGCTTCTCCGGTGCGGACCTTGCCAACCTCGTCAACGAGGCAGCCCTGCTGGCCGCGCGCCGGAACAAGCGCCTTGTTGCCATGCAGGAGTTCGAGGACGCCAAGGACAAGGTGATGATGGGCTCCGAGCGCAAGTCCATGGTGATGACCGAGGACGAGAAGAAGATGACCGCCTATCACGAGGCGGGTCACGCCATCGTAGCGGTTCACGAGGCTGCGTCCGATCCCATTCACAAGGCCACCATCATCCCGCGCGGCCGTGCGCTGGGCATGGTGATGCGCCTGCCGGAGCGGGACAATTACTCCTACCACCGCGACAAGATGCACGCGAACCTTTCCGTCTCGATGGGCGGCCGCGTGGCGGAAGAGATCATATTCGGCCATGACAAGGTCTCGTCCGGTGCATCGTCCGACATCCAGTATGCCACCGATCTGGCGCGCAACATGGTCACCAAGTGGGGCATGAGCGAGAAGCTTGGTCCCCTACAGTACGAGCAGAGCCAGGAAGGCTATCTTGGCATGGGGCAGACCACGCGCACGATGGCGGGTGCCGAAACCAACAAGTTGATCGACCAGGAGATCAAGGATCTGGTGGAAGGCGCGCACAAGCGGGCAACCGATGTGCTCACCACGCATGAGGATCAGCTTCACCTTCTGGCCCAGGCGATGCTGGAATACGAGACGCTGACCGGCGACGAGATCAAGACCTTGCTGGATGACGGCAAGATCGATCGTCCCGACACGCCTTCGGGTCCGGTTACGGTGAAGCCTGCGCAGGGATCCTCGATCCCCAAGGCTGGCAAGCGCTTTGGCGGCGGCGAAGCACCGCAGGGTGCATGATCGAAAGGATTGACGTGATGACGCACAAGCTGCTTCTGGTCGCCCTTGCCGCCCCCGCGGTGATGATGGCTGGCTGCTCCGAAGAAACACAGAGCAATGCTGAGACGACCGCCGAGCGCGCTGCCGCGGATACAGCTGCCAATGCGGAGGTGGTCGGCAACGAACTGCGCGAAGGCGCGATCGTGGCTGCCGATGAAGTCAGCGAGGGCGCGAGCGAACTGCGTGACGAACTGGCCGAGAATGACACCACCGACCCGAACGAGGGCGATGGCGAGCTGGACGGAACCGATTGATCCGTCGCGGATCGCGTGTTTTTCTATAGCAACGGAAAATCGAACGAGGCGGTGCAGCGATGCGCCGCCTCTTTCATTCATGGTTCACGCTGCGCGATCAAAGTCGCTACCAATCTTCTGAAAGGAAAATGCCATGCGCAAATGGTTTGCAGCAGCACTGATCCCGGCAATGCTCGCACCCGCGGCAGCCCATGCACAGGACATGCGGCTCGATACGTTTCTCGAGAAGGCGGAACGGCTGGAGCGGCGCGGCCCCCTCGCGCTGTTCTCCAGCGATATTGGCCTGCTGAAAGGCGAGGTAGAGGCGAGTGGCGAGCTTTACCGCCAGAGAATTGCGGCAGACCGCGCAGCGGGAAGGGCGGCGCACAGTTGTCCGCCGCCACGGGGCAGCGACGGCGCTGCGCTGAATTCGGATGATCTGCTGGCCCATTTCCGCAGCTATCCCGCCAGCCGCCGCTCCGCGATCAGCGTGCGTCAGGCGTTCTTCGACATGATGCAACGCCGCTTTCCCTGCAACTGATTGTCCTCAGAACAGGCCGAGCAGGAGCAGCAGTTGCACGAAAAGCGCGACGATGATCCAGATGAAAGCACTGAGCACCAGCAGTCTCCAGAACGCTGAAAAGCGCCGCAGGTCGTAAGCTCCGCGCAATTGCTTGTAGAGGTGGATCGGCGGTATCAGCAGCACCGCCAGGGTCGAGATGCTGCCGGGCACGCCGATCAGTCCCGCGACCGAGGCGAGAATGAACAGCAGTGTCATGAAGCTGAGGGAATAGGTGACGAAGATCGCGTGATCGTAGGCACCGAAACGCCGTTTCCAGAAGAACAGCAGCCAGACGAAGGGTATGGAGATCGGTATCAGGAGCCAGGAGAACTTGTAGGCGTTCGCCTGCAGCTTGTAGAGCATCAGGCCCGGGTTCTCGGTCCATTTGCCAATGGCCTTGTCGATGAAAGCGATGCCCGTTCCCTCGCGGGTGGTGTCTGACAGATCTGCGCGTACGACGGGATCCGATTGGGTAGCAGTTTCCGACTGGGCGTCGGTCACCGCCTCAGCCTCACCCTCGGCCTCGTCGCCTCCCACGCCGTCCCTGAAGCCGTCGGCGAAATCTTGCAGAACGGATCGCTCCGCAGCAGCCCCTTCGCCCAGCATCTGTTCGAGAACGCGGATGTTACCTAGCGTTTCCTCACGCTCCTGGGGCGTCAGGTCGCCGCTGGCAATCCGTTCCCGCGCGGCCGCGATCTGCTCGGCCACGGCCTCGTTCGCGGTTTCCACGCTGTCCTCAGCCACCATGCCGTTGCCAAGATCGGTTGGCGCCGTGAAGCCCAGCACCTGGAATACGGCGAACATCAGGAAGACGCTGAAGAGAAACAGCGCCATCGGTGAAACGAACCGTGCCCGCTCACCTTCGATATAGCGCCGCGTCAGGCCGCCCGGTTTGAATGCGAGCATCGGCAGGGTGCGCCACAGCTTGCCTTCGAAATGCAGCGCGCCGTGCAGCAGGTCATGCATGAAGGCGCCGATGGTGCGATGCAGGTGGCCCCGCTGCCCGCAGGCATGGCAATATGCACCGGTGAGCGGCGTGCCGCAGTTAAGGCATTTTTCCGGCTGATCAGGATGCGGATCCTTGGCACCGTCATCAGGATCGAGAGCGCGTGCGAAAAGGCCGCCCTCGGCAGCTGATCCCAGGCCTCCGATTATATCGCTCATGCGGTTTCACCCCCGACCGTCCTCACGCAACCTAACGACGCCAGCCATTCCCGTCGAGACGGAACAAAAGGAGACCGACGATGGTTGATCGGGAAAGGAGATTATCGAATGAGTGCCCCGACCCCCAATGCCCATCCCAAGTCCGATCCGGTATCCAATGCCGAGAAGAAACCATCCAACTGGACCACGGGCGACGAGAAGATGACTGGCGCGCAGGCCAGCTACCTGAAGACGCTGTGCGAGGAAGCCGGCCAGCCCGAAGCCTATGACCCCGAACTGACGAAAGCCGATGCGTCGAAACGTATCGACGAGATGCAGGCGGTGACGGGCAGGGGGAGCTGAGCGAATCGCATCACACGAACAAAAAGGGCCGCGCCTCGCAGCGCAGCCCTTTTTTGTTCGTGCTTGCCTGATCGCTGTCTGATCAGCCGTCGTAATCGGCGCCGATCGAAGTGGAACGCGTGGGTGCGGCGGCGGACAGGCGCATGGCCTCTGCCGACTGACTCAGCGAACCGACCTCATCAGCCTCGTCCTCTTCATCGGGAAGGACGCGCTGCAGTGATTGCACCAGCGATTCCTGCAGGTGCTTGGGCTTTACCGTCTGCTCTGCAATCTCGCGCAGGGCCACGACGGGGTTCTTGTCCCGGTCGCGATCAACGGTCATTTCTGCGCCGCCAGAGATCTCGCGCGCCCGCTGGGCAGCCAGCAGGACGAGGTCAAAACGGTTGGGAACTTTGTCGACGCAATCTTCGACTGTAACGCGCGCCATAGGCACTCCGGAAGGTTAGGTGTTTCGGAAAGCGCCCCATCTATGCCCGGGAACCCGTTTCGTCAAGGTTTCCCTTAGCGCTCACCGTGCTAACAGGCGGGATGGACGATGTCAGCGCCTATCGTGATCCGCAGCCCTTTTCGGCCGAGGCGCAGGGGCTATCCTTCACCTTCTTTCCGGCGGGCAAGGATCGGCGCAAGGCGCTGCTGGAAATCGTGGAGGAGGCGCAGGAAAGCCTGAAGGTGGCTTTCTATATCTTCGCCAAGGATCAGATCGGCAATGAAATGCGCGAGGCGCTGGTAGAGGCGGCCCGGCGCGGCGTGGATGTGACGCTGATCGTGGATGGCTTCGGCTCGGAAGCGGACGAAGAGTTCTTCAAGGAGCTGACAGATGCTGGCGGCACGTTCCTCTGCTTCATGGCCAAGTGGTCGCGCCGCGCGCTCATCCGAAATCATCAGAAGATCCTTGTGGCCGATGACAGGGTGGCAATGCTCGGCGGCTTCAATATCGAGGACGACTATTTTGCCCCGCCCGAACAGAACGGCTGGAATGACCTGGGATTCCGGCTGGAAGGCGAGGTCGTGGAGCGGGTTTCGCAATGGTTCACCGAACTGGTCGAATGGGCTGGCGACGATGATGCCCAGTTCCGCGATATCCGCCACCGCGTGCGCAACTGGAATGCTGGCGACGGCCCGGTGCAACTGCTGATCGGCGGGCCGACGAAGGGTCTTTCATCATGGGCGCGCAGCGTCAGCAACGATCTGATCGAGGGTGACCGGCTGGACATGATGATGGCCTATTTCTCGCCCAACACCCGCCTCAGGAAACGCATCCGCCAGATCGCGCGCAAGGGCCAGACGAACCTGCTGCTGGCGGGCAAGAGCGACAATGGCGCGACCATCGGTGCCAGCCGCGCTTTGTACAAGAGCCTGCTAAGATCGGGCGCGGAGATCTACGAATTCCAGCCGTGCAAGCTGCATACGAAGCTGATCGTGCTGGACGATGCCGTTTACATGGGCAGCGCCAATTTCGACATGCGCAGCCTCTATGTGAACCTGGAAATCGTGCTGCGGATCGAGGATGCCGAACTGGCGGAGCGGATGCGCGAGTTCATCAAGGACCATGTCCCCGCCAGCGAACACGTGACGCAGGAAATGCACCGTCGCCGGATGACGCCTTGGACGCGGGCGAAATGGTGGGCGAGCTGGTTCCTCGTATCGGTGGTGGATTACACCGTCAGCAGGAAGCTGAACCTGGGGCTGTAAGCCGTCTCAATGTGCGGTTGGTGCGCGGTTTGGCCGCCGTCGATCGGATGCCGCGCTGCGCATATTCCACCGCGCAATTGGCCGCCATGTTGGGATCGGATCAGGGCACCGGCGGATGCAGTCTTTGAAGATGGTGCCGCCGCCTACGTCCAGGAAATGGCGGATTTCCGACTGTATTGAATACCACACGCCTTCGAAATCGAGGTCGATCACCATGTCGCGTTCGTCGTCCGGGCCGCGATTCGTCGGCCAGCGTTGCTTCCTCGTATCCGGCAGGCGCCCGATTACTCGTAACCGTAGTCCGAATAATCCTTCATGTTGGGCGAGGTGAACTTGGTGAACTCGCTCTGGAACAGCAGCGGCACGTTGCCGGTGGAGCCGTGGCGCTGCTTTGCAACGATCAGCGTGGCCTTGTTGCGCAGCTCCAGATAACGGTCTTCCCAGGTGCGGTACTTTTCCTTGTCCGCCTCGGAGCTGGTCTCGCTCGGCATCTCGGGGCGCAGGGCTTCGTGGTAGTAATCGGCGCGGAAGATGAACCACACCATGTCGGCGTCCTGCTCGATAGAGCCGGATTCGCGCAGGTCGGAAAGCATCGGGCGCTTGTCCTCGCGCTGCTCCACCGCACGGCTCAGCTGGGAAAGCGCGATCACCGGCACCTGCAGCTCCTTGGCCAAAGTCTTCAGGCCACGGCTGATTTCCGAAATTTCGTTCACGCGGTTATCGCTGGCGCGGCCCGACCCCTGCAGCAGTTGCAGATAGTCGACCACGATCAGCCCGATATCGTGCCGCCGCTTCAGCCGCCTTGCGCGGGTGCGCAGGGCGGAGATGGAGAGCGCGGGCGTATCGTCGATATACAGCGGCAGCTCGGCCAATTTCTGCGCGGCATAGGAAAGTTTCTGGAACTCGTCGCGCTTCAGGCTGCCCGAACGCAGTGCCTCGGAAGAAATTTCCGCCTGCTCTGCCAGGATACGCGTGGCGAGCTGATCGGCACTCATTTCCAGGCTGAAGAATGCCGCGGGCGCGCCGTAATTGTGCGGGCCGCCGTCGCGCTGGTAGCGCAAGTGTTCTTCCGCGCAGTTGAAGGCAATATTCATCGCCAGCGACGATTTGCCCATGCCGGGACGGCCGGCCAGGATCACCAGATCCGAATTGTGCAGGCCGGCGGTCTTGTTGTCGATGGTTTCAAGCCCGGTGGTCTTGCCCGACAGCTTGCCACCGGAATTCATCGCGGCTTCCACAAGGCGGATCGCTTCCATCGACGCGCTGCGAAAGGCGATGCCTGCCTTCTCGGTCGTCGCGCCTTCTGCCACTTCGAAAAGGCGCGCTTCCGCCATCTCGATCTGGCGTTGCGGCTCCACCTCTTCCGAGGTGTCCAGCGCGCCTTCCACCAGTTCGCGGCCTACGCCCACCAGTTCGCGCAGCAGGGCCAGATCGTAGATCTGCTTTGCCAGTTCGCGCGGGGCCAGCAGGCCTTGCCCATCCGCCGTCAACTGCGCCAGATAACCGGTGCCGCCCAGCTCGGCCAGTGTCTCGTCGCCCTCGAAATAGGGCTTCAGCGTGACCGGCGTCACCACCATCTGGCGATCTACCAGCGTCACGATCCGATCGTAGATACGGCCGTGGATCGGCGCGAAGAAATGGCCGGCGCGCAGTTCGATCGGCAATTCTTCCAGCACACGGTTATCGATCAGCACGGCACCCAGGAAAGCGGCTTCCGCCTCCAGGTTTGCAGGCAGGGTGCGGCCCTGTTCGCCAATTTTCTTCGCGCTGGATTCGGAACGGATCAGGAGGTCTTCTTCGGCCATGGCAGCGTGATGGGCGAGAGCGCCGGTTACTGCAAGGCCATGGTCTGCAATACAGCGTGCACCACCCTGTGGATAGCGTGGAGAATGATTGGGTTACGCGCTATTGCCATTGAATGCCGCCGCCTGCTGGGGCAGGAAAGGCCCGGATATGGATCAGGATACCACCAACCGCATCGAGGCCATCACGCTGGATGAAGCCACCGTGATCGCGCGCAGCGACGATATCGAGAAAGAGCGCGAGGTGGCGCTGCGCGATCTGGTGGAAGAGAATGCCTTCAAACCTGTAAGGGCGACGCAGGACGGGCAGCAAGGCCCGTGGCACGTGCATCTTGAAGTCGTGGAAGGAATGCTGGCCTGGCACCTGACGGATGCCAGCGGACAGCCCGCCGGCACCATCGGCCTTGGCATGGCGCGGATGCGCCGGGCGATCCGAGATTATTTCGCTATCTGTGACAGTTATTACAAGGCGCTGCGTCGAGCGTCCGCGCAAGAGATCGAGACAATCGACATGGCGCGGCGCGGCATTCACGATCGTGGCACACGCCATCTGCTGGATGCCCTTGAAGGCAAGGTGGAAACCGATTTTGAAACCGCACGGCGGCTTTTCACCTTGATTTGCGTACTGCATATCAAGGGCTGATTCGAATTTCGGGATTTCATGGGTCGAACGCGTAAAACCGTATGGCGCTGGCGTATTGTCGCGCTTCTGCTGCTCGCTGCCATCGTGGCAGGGGGCTATGGCTGGTGGCGCGCCATCGGCTGGCAGCCGGCCCGCGCCGAATATCCGATGCAGGGGGTACTGGTGGGCGCGCGCGATGGCGCGGTGGATTTCAACGCCCTGCGCGCAACCGGGGCAGACTTCGTCTATCTGGAAGCCAGCGCCGGTGCGAAGGGGCGTGACGAGTTGTTCGGGCGCAATCTGGCCACCGTTGCCGATGCGCAGTTGCCACACGGCGTGGTGCACGCCTTCGATCCATGCCTTCCGGCAGAGCGGCAGGCTGCCAATTTCGTCACCATCGTGCCGCGCGATGCGCAAATGCTGCCGCCTGCCATCGCGCTGGACAAACTGGCGAGCGAATGCGCCGATCCCATCGTTGAGGCGGGGCTGGAGAGCGAGCTGACGACTTTCATCAACCAGGTGGAGGGCCATGTTGGCCAGCCCGTGGTGCTGAAGATCGGCCCCGCGTTCGAGGCAGACCACGGCATCGCCGCTCGCATGGAGCGCAACCTCTGGCTCAACCGTGACTTCCTTGAGCCGGACTATGCCGGCAGGCCGTGGACATTATGGACTGCCACGACCCATTTGAAAGGCGAAGGGGCCGATGGACCGCTGCGCTGGGTGGTGGTGCAGCCCTAAGGGTCCTATTTCTTCGGCGTATCAAGCCATTCCACCAAGGCAGCAAGGCACTCTCGCGCCAGCAGCTTGCAGCGTTCCGGGCTCCATCCCTGCTCAAGATCGGGCATGTCGTCATTATCCTTGAACGGCATTTCCAGCGTCATCGCGCAAGCGCCGTAGCGTTCGGCCACCTGGTTCGTGCTGATCGCAAGGTTGGCCGTGCCGGGCGCGGACTTCGGATAGCCCTTGACCGTCTGGAAATCGGGCGTGCGCCGGTTCAGAATTCGCTGGTAGCTATACATACGCTCACCCTGCTCGTCGCTCCACGAAGGAATACCCTCGAAGCCCGCCAGGAACACAGCGGCAATGGCTTCGTCGCCATGCACATCCATCGCGAAGTCCACGCCGCTTTCATCCATCGCATTGCGAATGGCGAGCACTTCGGGCGATTCTTCGGCCGTGGGTTCGGCCCATTCGCGATTGAGGTTCACGCCATCGGCATTGGTGCGTAAGTGGCCGCGGAAGCTGCCGTCGGGATTGCAGTTGGGCACCACATGCACGCGGCATTTGTCGCGCAGCGCGCGTCCCACCACGTCAGCAGGGTCGGTCAGCACTTCTAGCGCGCCTTCCATCCACCATTCCGCCATGCTTTCGCCCGGATGCTGGCGGGCATAGAGCCAAACCTGCGTATCACCCGTGCCCATTTCCAGGCAGTCGAGCGTGCGGCCGTCCAGTGTTTCGCCGAGGCGGCGATAGTCAACGCCCTCGCTCTGCGCGGCGGCGGCCACCAGATCATTGTGCCGTTCCATCGAATAGGGCGCGAAATAGGCGAACCACACAACGTCCGATGCGGGCGTGTACCGGATCGTCAGCGTGCCGTTGCCCGCGCTCTTGTCATAGGAGGATTCGGCACGGCCCCAGTATTGCCGATCTTCGGAAACGGCGGCGTTGTAGCCGGGCCATCCTTCTGGATAGGCGCTGCTGGCAAGCTGATCGATCGTCAGCACCAGTTCGCGGCCCGCCGCGCCGGAGACGCGGAAGTGAAACCATTGTGCAAACTCGCTGTTGCGATCGGTGGGGATGCGCAAATGCGCGCGGGCCCCGTCAACCGAGACGACCTCAATGTTGCCGCTGTCGAAAGCGGCGTCGATCATGATATCAGATGTAGTCATTCAACCTCGATAGTCTCCCCGGAAGTGCCGGGAAACCCAGAAAACAAGGCATCCGCCATGCGCGGTGCCGCAGCAGTGTCGGATGCGTAATCGCTATTGATGGTTGCCACCATCTCGGCGCGGCCTTCCCACAGGTTCTGCATGCCGCCTTCGCTCCTGATGGTGAGGGACATCTCGCGCACGATGCGTTCTGCCTCCCTGCCGCCCAGATTGAAGCCGATGCCGACGCCAACGCCGGATCCATAGGTGCCGGTGGAGCCACCGACGCCCACGTCCACGGGGCTGCGGCGCTGGCCATCATCCAGCACGTACTGATCGAGTGAGAGCTGCGCGATCTGACCGCCGTTCACCAGCACCACGCGGTACCCCAGCTCTTCCAGCTCCATCCGCACCGCGTCACGATAAAGATCGTACTCCAGGCTTTCAGCCGGAATGCCGGGGGCCGGTACGATCTGGATCGTACCTTGCGCCAGGAATGCCGTTTCATCGCCGATGAAGCGGGTGACTTCCACCGGCGAGACATAGGCAGGGGTGGTGCATCCGGCGAGCAGGGCGCCCGCGCCGATGAGGGAAATTGGGATAAAGCGCTTGATCATAGTGTTATAACTCGGGAACCGGGGGAAAGGTGCCCGAAAGGCCATCGCAGTTAATCGCGGTTTTACGGCTTTGGGCTATACAGGTGCAATGACCGAGAAATGTCCCGTTCTTGTTACCGGCGGTGCCGGATATATCGGCAGTCATGCCGTGCTGGCCTTGCGCGATTCGGGCTGGCCCGTGGCTGTCATCGATAATCTCACCACCGGCTTCCGCTTCGCCGTGCCGGATGACGTGCCCTTCTACGAGGGCGATATTGCCGATGGTGAATTGCTGGCGCGCATCTTTGCAGAGCGTGGCACGAAGGCGGTGATGCATTTCGCCGGCAGCATCGTGGTGCCTGAAAGCGTCGAGAATCCGCTCAAGTATTACGAGAACAACACCGTGAAGAGCCGCATGCTGCTGGATGCGCTGGTGAAGGCGGGCGTGCCGCACATGATCTTCTCCTCCACCGCGGCGACATATGGCGTGCCCGAAGTCTCCCCGGTCACGGAAGATGCGCCGCGCCAGCCGATCAATCCCTACGGCTGGTCCAAGCTGATGACGGAGCAGATGCTGGCGGATACCGCAGCGGCGCACGATCTCAATTATTGCGCCTTGCGATATTTCAACGTGGCAGGCGCTGATCCGCAGGCGCGCAGCGGGCAATCCACCGCGGGCGCCACGCATCTCATCAAGGTGGCGGTGGAAGCAGCGCTGGGCCAGCGCGAAAGCGTGAGCGTGTTCGGCACCGATTACGAAACGCCCGATGGCACCGGCGTGCGCGATTACATCCATGTCAGCGATCTTGCCGCAGCACACGTGCTGGCGCTGGAGGCATTGATCCAGCAGCCCGATCGCAATCTGACGATGAACTGCGGCTATGGCCGGGGTTTTTCCGTGCTGGAGGTGCTGGACGCGGTGGATCGGGTGACGAACTTGCGGATCAACCGCGAGATGGGGCCGCGCCGGGCGGGCGATCCCGATTCGCTGATTTCCGATCCTTCGCGTATAAAGGCCACGCTGCCGTGGCGGCCGCGATATGACGATCTGGATACCCTCGTGAGCCACGCACTGGCGTGGGAGCGCAAGCTGACAGATATTCGCGGTGATGCTTGACTTTAATGGGGCGCGACCGTATCCGCGCGCCTTGAATTTCCGGCATCGGAGACCATCTCCGGTGCCGCTTGTTTTTCGGGAAAAAGAATCATGAAGATCCGCAACAGCCTCAAGTCGCTGAAGAACCGCCATCGCGATTGCCGCGTGATCCGTCGTCGCGGCCGCACCTACGTGATCAACAAGACCAACCGTCGCTTCAAGGCCCGCCAGGGCTGATTCGGCGCCGTGTCGCACCCTTGCGACACAGGTCTCATGCAAAGCCCCCGCCACCACGGGGGCTTTTTGCATGTCTGACGTTCAGGCAAATCCGCAGGTGGTCGTGTTCGATATCGGGCGGGTCATCATCCGCTGGAACCTGCGCTACCTGTTCGAGAAGCTGATCGACGATCCGGCGGAACTGGACTGGTTCCTCGCCAATGTCGTGACGGAACAATGGCACCACCAGCAGGATGAGGGCCGCCCCCTTGCCGCGATGGTGCCGGAGCGAATCGCGCAATACCCCGATCACGCGCATCTGATCCGCTCCTATGCGGAGCGTTTTCCCGAAACCTATCCCGAGCATGTTCCCGGCACGCGCGAGCTGATTGCACGGCTGAAGGCGCGGGACGTGACGCTGTTCGGCCTGTCCAATTTCGGGGCCGATTTCTGGGACGAGTTCATCGCGAACGAGCCGGCTCTGGATGGCTTTGGAGACATCGTGGTGTCAGGCCATGAGAAGGTCGCCAAGCCGGAGCCCGAGATCTACGCCATTGCTGAGCGGCGCTTCGGACTGCCGCCGGAGCAGCTGTTCTTCATCGATGACAAGGCCGAGAACATTGCCGCCGCCAAGGCGCGCGGGTGGCATGGCCATGTGTTCAATGGCGCCGATGCGCTGGAAAAGGACCTGGTGAGGCTGGGTTTCCTGTCGGCATGAAAAAAGGCCCCGGCGCCAGGGCGCCGGAGCCTTCCAGTTACCGCCCGGATGGAGAGAGGGGCGGATTTCAGATCAACCGTTGCACCGCGCCAGCTGCGATTCGGAAAGCGGCGTGCCATTTGCACTGAAGCTGGCGATCGTGCCCACTTCGCGGCGCAGTTCGCTGCACACGCGCAAGCTGCGATCGCGGCTACGGGGCGCGGTGCAGGTAGAGCCTTCGCAGCGGAACAGCACCCCGCCCGCGATTGCACGGTCCGTGCGGGCAGGCTGCGCCAGCTCGGCAGTGAAGAAAGGCGCTGAATCTCGCGTTTGCGCCGAGGCGGGAGCAAGCGCGCCGGAAAGGGCGAGAGTGGCAGCGATTGCCAGGGTAGGAAGGCAGGACATGGACGAAACCTTTCGATGGCAATCGGCTGGCGATCAAGACTAGTTGCGAATCGCGACCTATAAAACTGAGTTTCCTAATGCAACTGGATTCGGTCAAATTGTGTTGGCTTTGTCACAATTCGCTGTAGGCTTTGCGCAGGATAGGGAAAGCACATGGGAATTAGGGAACCACTTAGCGAGATGGCTTGCGGATTGCCGCATGCTCTTGATGTGATGGGAGAACGCTGGTCTTTCCTTATCCTGCGGGCTGCCTTCAACGGCCTCTATCATTTCGAGGAATTTTCCCAGGAACTGGGGATCGCCCGCAACATCCTCTCGAACCGCCTGGCGCGCATGGTGGAGAACGGCGTAATGGTGCGCACACCATGCGAGACGGACCGGCGCAAAGTGGAATACCGCCTGACGGAAAAGGGCCTGGGACTGCTGCCCGCCATGCTGGCGCTGCGCCAGTGGGGCGAACGCTATACCGAGAATTTCAACACGGGGCTGGTGCTGGTGGATTGCCGCGATGGCCTGCCCGTGCAGCCGATTACCATCCGCGCGCATGACGGGCGCGAACTGAGCTGGCACGAACTGGGCTGGCAAACGCCCGACAAGGTGGGGCAGCCAGTGGATCGCGGGAGCGAGGCACACAGCGCGGACAAAGCGCCTGACAAGATAGAGAATTTCGGCTGACGGACCCGCCCAGAACACCCGACGGCCGCTACATTGTTGTGCGTGGAAGATTGTGGAGAGCCAGCAATCCCGCGCTGGACGAGGAAGATCGTCAGCGGCTCGTCAATTCACTGATGGATGCCCGCCGCGCGGTGCGCGATGCCAAGGGGGACGAGGCTGCGCTGGCTAAGGCACGGCAAAGCGTGAACGCGGCCAAGACTGCCCTGGGCGAGCGCGGACCGGTATGGTGGGAAGACGGTGCGCCGGATTACAATCGTCACATGGCGAAGAACACGCCCTATGCGCAGTGGTGGGACAAGCAGGAGGGGTAGTGGCGCAAGCCTGGGCTAGTCGTCCTGCTTGGCAGTGTCGCCCTCATCCACCGCTGCGGTGGAATCCCATCGCGCGGTGAAAGGGCCGCTGGCGATAAGCAGCAGCAGAACGATCCCGGCCATGATCGCCCCCAGCCACACCTCGCCCATGCCGCAGGCAAGGCCGATCGCACCCGCTGTCCAGATCGATGCGGCAGAGCCCGCGCCCTGCACGAAATTGCCCTGCCTGAACATCGCCCCTGCGCCGAGGAAGCCGATGCCGGTGATGACCCCTTCGATCACGCGGGTGGGATCGATGCGCGATTGCGGATCGGCCGTGGAATGCAGCAATTCGATGGAGGCCATGATCAGCCCGGCGGCGCCCACCGCGATGATGACGAAGGGGCGGAAATCGATTGGCTTCTTTCGCAGGAAACGCTCAAGCCCGATGAGGAAAGGCAGCGCGGCGGCCGCGCCGAGCCTTACAACAACTTGCATCCAGGTGAATGTATCGGGGCCGGTGAATTCTTCCATGCGCGTTTAACGGGCAGCGACATGGAATGTTTCACTTTTAAGACAGTCAGAACCAGCCGGTGTGCTCTGCAAGGATCCTTACGCCAAGTCCGATCAGCACCACGCCGCCCAAAACCTCGGCCTTCTTGCCCAGCGCAGGCCCGATGCGGGCGGCGAACCAGTAGGCAGGTACGCATAGTGCGAATGTCACGGCGCCAATCACCAGGCAGGAAGCCAGCACGGGCAGGGCGAACAGATCCAGCGTCAGACCCGCTGCCGCAGCATCGATCGAGGTGGCAATGGCGGCGGCACACAACACCACGACGCGAGAACGCCCGGTTGTTTCTGGCGTTGCTTCGTCCTCGTCATCCTCAAGCCCTTCGCGGAGCATCCGATATCCGAGAAAGGAAAGCAGCGCGAAGGCGATCCAGTGATCGGCGGCTTCCATCCAGCCGGCAAACAGCGATCCCAGCGCCCAGCCGAGCAGCGGCATTATACCCTGCGCCGCGCCGAAAGCCGCGCCTGTTTCCAGCGCGCGCCAGGCAGAATGCGGGCCTGCGGCCCCGCGCACCAGCGCCACGGCAAAGGCATCCATCGCCAGCGCCAGGGAAAGAATGAGAACCGCGATCACGCACTGGCCTTTGTCAGGTTTGATCGCCCGCGAAAACCTGCAATCCGTCAACACGGATGCTGAACACGGTCAGCGGGTGTTGCGCGCGCGGCGGCAGATCACCCGAAGGCGGTCAGTTGACAGGTACGCCTGCAAAGTCGGCGGCAACAACGGGCCTCGTCTCTTCAAACCGGGCGATGAAGACGCTGTCGATTGCATTGCCCTGCTCATCCACCGCGGGACGAAAACGGGCATCCTCGATAAACCCGTCGCACAATTTCTGGCCGCGAGCAGGCTCATCCTCGGCAACTGGCAGGGCCAGGCAGGAGCGGACGGAACCGGATGCGTCGACCAGGAAGCCGAAGCGCATCTCGGGAAGCCCATGGAACCGCTGCGTAGCGGGCAACTGGCGCGTGACGGCGCGCTGCAACTGGGCAGAATTCAGCGGTACGGCTTCCTGTGCAGGTTCGGGTAGCGACTGCGCCAGGACAGGGCCCGACCACAAGAGGCCGGTGCCGATGGCAATTGTGGCAAGGCATTTAAGCATCTTGGTGCCTTTCAAGGCCTGGGCCGCGAGTATTCGGCACCGATGCATCCTTGTCAAATCGACGCGAGAAGCCAGCCTAGGCCCGCGGCGCCTGCCTGCGATAGCTGAGAGCTTCGGCCACGTGGATGCGGCCCACGTCCCGCGCGCCAGCCAGATCGGCGACCGTGCGCGCAACGCGCAGCATCCGTGTGTAGCCGCGCGCGGACAATCGCGGCTTTTCCGCCGCCTGCATCAGCAAGGTACGGCCTGCTTCGTCGGGCGTGGCGTATTGCTCCAGCGCATCGCCATCCAGTTCGGCATTGGACCGTATGCCGCGCGCCACCTGCAATTTTCGTGCTGCAGCCACCCGCGCCGCGACTTCGGCGCTGCCTTCTGCAGGAGGGGGCAGGGCGAGATCGGCGGCGCTCACCGGGTCCACCTCTACATGCAGATCGATCCGGTCGAGCATCGGGCCGCTGACCTTGCTCTGGTAATCGACAGCGCAGCGCGGGGCGCGGCTGCAGGCGAGTGCGGGGTCACCCAGATGACCGCAGCGGCACGGGTTCATCGCTGCGATCAACTGCACGCGCGCGGGAAAGGCGACGTGGGCGTTGGCCCTGGCCACATCAACCTTGCCCGTTTCCAGCGGCTGTCGCAGCGAATCGAGTACGGCGCGCTGGAATTCGGGCAGTTCGTCCAGGAACAATACGCCAAGGTGCGCCAGGCTTACCTCGCCCGGTCGCACGCGCAGGCCGCCGCCAGTCAGCGCCGCCATGCTGGCCGAATGGTGCGGCGCGCGGAAGGGGCGCGTGCGGCTGATCCGCCCGCCTTCCAGCAGGCCCGCCACCGACTGCACCATGCTGACTTCCAGCGCCTCTGCCGGGGAGAGCGGCGGAAGGATGCCCGGCAGGCAACTGGCGAGCAGGCTCTTGCCGGCACCAGGGGGGCCATTCATCAGCAGGTTGTGACCACCGGCCGCGGCGATTTCCAGCGCGCGTTTGGCGGTTTCCTGCCCCTTCACCCGCTTGAGATCAGGGCCGTGATTGTCTTCCGCCACTTCGCCCGGCTGTGGTTCGGGCAGCTCTGTCTTGCCAGAGAGATGCGCCAGCAGGTCCACCAGATTGGGCGCGGCGCACACGCGCACGCCGCTGGCCCAGCGCGCTTCCGGTCCCTGCGCGGCGGGGCAGACGAGGCCAAGATCGTTCTCGCTGGCGTGCAGGGCTGCCAGCAGTACACCGGGCGATGCGACGATGCGCCCATCCAGCGCCAGTTCGCCCACGGCCAGCCATTCGCTCAGTTCCTCGGCATCCACCACGCCCATCGCGCCCAGCAGCGCCAGCGCGATGGGAAGATCGTAATGCGATCCTTCCTTGGGCAGATCCGCCGGGGACAGGTTGATGGTGATGCGCTTGGGTGGCAGGGAAAGGCCCATCGCGGCAAGGGCGGACTGCACGCGCTCGCGGCTTTCCGCCACGGCCTTGTCCGCCAGGCCCACCACGGTGAAGCGCGGCATGCCCGCTGCCAATTGGCACTGCACCTCGACCTTGCGCGCCTCCAGCCCGAGATAGGCCACCGTCTGAACCAGAGCTACCAATTGAAACCCCCATTTTCACAACGTGATAGCGCGTAGTTTGCCGGTGTAAACCTGTGCCGGACGAGATCGACGTTAACCCGGTCTCAACCTCTTGTGTTGGCAAAGCCGCAGTATCGATCCGCCAGACTGGCAGGCATGAAAAATGCCCTTCTTGCCGCCATTGCCCCTCTTGCCGCCATGCTGGCCATGGCTGCGCCCGCCGCCGCGCAAAGCGTGACGGTGACGCAGGAATGGGTGAGCGTGGAAAGCACCGCCTCGCGCTATGTCACGCCCCTGCAGGCGCAGACGGAGCAGGTGGCGATCGCCGCGTTCGGCCCCTTTCGCGTGCTAAACGAAACCACCGCCGCGCTGGTCGGCATCACCGACGGCGCGTCGCCCGACTGGTTCGAAGCGCTGCTGGCGCAATATCCCGATATCAACACGCTGGAATTCGTGGAAGCGCCGGGCACCCATGACGACCGCGCCAATCTCGCGCTGGGCCGCACCATCAGGGCGCGCGGCATGTCCACCCGCGCTCGCGATGGCGGATCGGTTCGTTCGGGTGCGGTAGAACTGTTTCTGGCAGGCACCACCCGCCAGATTGCACCCGGCAGCGAGTTTGCCGTCCACGGCTGGCTTGACGATGCCGGACGCGGCGCGGAAGATTACCCTGCAGATGCACCAGAGCATCGCCGCTATCTCGACTATTACATGGAGATGGGCATGAACGAATCGCAGGCGCGCGAATTCTATGCCATGACCAATTCGGTGCCGTTCGAAGATGCCCTGTGGCTCACCGGCAGCGAGATGCGGGCGTGGGTGGCGGTGCGCGAAGGTGAAGATGCAATCGGCGCGAAGACGCTTGCATATCTTGACTCGGAGCCTGCCATTCAGTAACGCGCGCTCCATGTGAGGCCGCCTCTCGATTGGCGGCCCTTTTTATTCTGACTTTTGAAGGTTTGTACCATGAAGCGCACTTTCCAGCCGAGCAACCTCGTGCGTGCACGTCGCCACGGCTTCTTCGCCCGCAAGGCTACTCCGGGTGGCCGCAATGTATTGCGCAACCGTCGCCGCAAGGGCCGCAAGAAGCTGAGCGCCTGATTCGCTTTGCGCTCGCCCCTGGTGGGCGGGCGTCCTCGCTAGGTGCGCAGTCCAGCGTTGCGCACTTAGACCGGCCAATCGGCCTCGCGGGCTCCTCTCGGAGCCCGTTTTCGTGCCTGCCCTGCGCGATGGCTCCGGCCCGCGCGACAACAAAGGATTCGCGCTTTGCAGGCGCGTTATCTATCTAACACACCATGACGATTTCCGTCCTCACGAAACGCGCCGATTTTCTCGCCGCGAATCGCGGGCTTCGCAATGCGCGGCCCGGTTTTGTGCTGCTGACCCGTCCCAACGGCGGGCAGGGTGTGCGTTACGGCATCACGGTCACCAAGAAGATCGGCAACGCCGTGGTGCGCAACCGCATGAAGCGGCGGTTCCGCGAATTGCTGCGAACTGCGCTGACAGAAGGCGGCCTGGCTGATCACGATCACGTGCTGATCGGCCGCGAAGGCGGGGTGGAACGCGATTTCGAGCGGATGGGCAAGGAACTCTCCTACGCCTTGGAAGCCGCGCGCGAAGGCAAGGGCGATCCTGCCCGCAGCCCGCGACGGGGCAACCGCAAGAGGCCGCGATGAAACGGGTTTTCATCCTGATCGCCAGGGGATGGCAGCTCGGCCCCAGCCGTATTCTGCCGCCCACGTGCCGGTTCCAGCCATCCTGCAGCCAGTACGCGATAGAGGCGCTGGAGAAACATGGTGCAATCAGGGGTGGATGGCTGGCCTTCAAGCGTATAATGCGCTGCCAACCCTGGGGGGGGCACGGGGCTGACCCGGTGCCCGAAGTACCGCATAACGACTAGCCGCGACGGAAATTTCGATCTTGGATAACCAGCGTAACCTTATCATCGCCGTCGTGCTGAGCGCAATTCTGCTGTTCGGCTTCGATTTCGCCATGCGGACCTATTATCCGCAGACAGAAGAAGTGCCCGCCAACATGGCAGGCCGCGAAGACGCGCCGACCGCGCGCGTCGACGGCCAGATAGACGGCAACAACGCATCGGGCGCAGCCATCGTGCGCGATCTGGATGCAGAGCTTTCCACCAGCCGCGTGGCTATCGATGCGCCCGAGATCTCGGGTTCGATCAACCCCGTGGGTGCGCGCATCGACGATATCACGCTCAAGACCCACCGCCAGACGGTGGACGGCGATAGCGGCCCCATCCGCCTGTTCGCCCCGTCAGGAACGGAGGCCCAGCAGTTCGCCCAGTTCGGCTGGGTGGGCGAGGGCGTGGCCGTGCCCAACGCGCAGACCACCTGGCAGGTGGTGAACGGCAGCGAGCTGACGCAGGAGACCCCTGTCACGCTGGCGTGGGACAATGGCCAGGGCCAGACGTTCGGCCTCACCTTCCAGGTGGACGAGCATTACATGTTCGACGTCACCCAGTCGGTCATCAACAATGGCGACGGTTCCATCGCGCTGCGTCCCTACGCTTTTGTCAGCCGAACCAGCGAGAACGCCAGCCCCAGCACTTTCACCGTCCATTCCGGCCCCATCGCGGAAGGCAATGGAGAGGTGAATTTCGACTGGGACTACGAGGACATCCAGGATGAAGGGCCGGTCAACCTCGCCGGCGATACCAACTGGCTGGGCTTTACCGACATCTACTGGATGAGCGCGTTGATCGCCGACGATGCCAGTGGTGCGGAAGGCACCTTCCGCGAAACGGGCGGCGACATCTTCCGCGCGGATCTCATCTACGATGCCGTGACGGTGCCTGCGGGCGAAACCGTCTCCCGCAACACCCGCCTGTTTGCCGGCGCCAAGGAAAGCGCCGTGCTGGACCAGTACGAGGAGCAGGGCGTCGATCGCTTCGGCCTCGCCATCGACTGGGGCTGGTTCCGCTTCATCGCCTGGCCCATGTGGCAGGTGCTGATCTTCCTGTTCGGCGTGGTCGGCAATTTCGGCGTGGCGATCATCTGCCTGACGCTGATCATCCGCCTCGTGCTGTTCCCCATCGCGCAAAAGCAGTTCCACTCGATGGCGCAAATGCGCGCGGTGCAGCCCAAGATGAAGGCGCTGCAGGAACGCTACAAGGACGACAAGCAGCAATTGCAGCAGGAGATGGCCAAGCTCTACAAGGAAGAGAAGGTCAATCCGCTGGCGGGCTGCCTGCCGATCTTCATCCAGATCCCGATCTTCTTCGCGCTCTACAAGGTGCTGCTGTTGGCCATCGAAATGCGGCACGAGCCGTTCTTCGGCTGGCTGCGCGACCTTTCCGCCAGCGATCCTGCCACCGTCCTCAACCTGTTCGGCCTGCTGCCGTTCGATCCCCCTGGTTTCCTGGCGATCGGCGTGCTGGCGGTGCTGCTGGGCTTCACCATGTGGCTGCAGTTCAAGCTGAACCCCGCCGCGATGGACCCGATGCAGCAGCAGATCTTCATGATCATGCCGTGGGTGCTGATGTTCGTGATGGCGCCCTTCGCCGCCGGCCTGCTGCTCTACTGGATCAGCAACAACGTGCTTACGCTGGCACAGCAATGGTATCTCTATTCGCGCAATCCTGAACTGAAGGCACAAATGGCGAAGGACCGCGAGGAAAAGGCCCGCGAAGCGGAACGCAAGAAGGCGGAAGAAGGATGACCTCCGAAGACGAACAGCTTGCGAAAGAGGCAAGCAAACTGTTTTCCGGGCGGGTGGAATTCCTGCTTTCTGCCCCGCAGCTGAAGCACCTGCCCGACCCCGATTATCCGGAGATCGCCTTTGCCGGCAGGTCCAATGTCGGCAAAAGCTCGCTGATCAATGCGCTGGTAAACCGCAAGGCCATCGCCCGTGCCTCGGTGACGCCCGGCCGTACGCAGGAGCTCAACTTCTTCGAAGTGGGCGATCCCACGCAGTTCCGCTTTGTCGACATGCCGGGATATGGTTTTGCGAAGGCGCCGGTGAAGGTGGTGGAGAAGTGGCGAAAACTGGTGCGCACCTTCCTGCGCGGGCGGGTGCCGCTGAAGCGCACGCTGTTACTGGTCGACAGCCGTCACGGCCTGAAAGATACCGACCGTGACATGATGACGATGCTGGACGAGGCGGCCGTAGGCTATCGCCTGGTGCTGACCAAGGCGGACAAGATCAAGGCCAGCGCGCTGGAAGAAATGCGCGAGAAGACAGCGACAGAGGCGCGCAAGCACCCTGCTGCCTATCCTCAGATGCATGTGACGAGCGCGGAAAAAGGCATGGGCCTTGCCGAACTGCGGGCTGCAATCCTCAGCGACGTCAGGGACTGACGGCCGCCATCCGAAGCGGATTTCAGACACAAAAAAGGCGCCGCTGGGGCGCCTTTTTCAATATGAAAGATGCTTAACTCAGCTGGCTTGCTTGCCGCCGAACAGCCAATCCCAAATACTGCCACCCATGATTAGTCTCCTTAGTTGCTTGGAGCAATCATGCGTTAACCATCAATCTTTGTAAAGTTTAAACTATATTTCTTAATGGTTCGGTAGCTGTATTTCCATGAATTTCAAGGATTTGATCGAGTTTTACGGGTCGGGAAATGGCGAAACCCTGGGCCACAATGCAGCCCGAATCGCGCAACAGGGTTAACGTGGCCTGGTCTTCGACGCCTTCGGCAACCACGATGATTCGCAAATCGCGGCCCATTTGCAGCACGTTTTTCACGATGCCGAGCGCCTTGGGATCGGTGGCCATGGGGGCAATGAAAAGGCGATCGATCTTGAGTTCGGAAAAGGGCAGGCGCAGCAAGGCCTCGAGGCTGGCGGCACCGACCCCGAAATCGTCCATCGATATCTTGGTGCCCAGGGCCTTCAGTTCGTTCAGGATCTCGGCGGCCAGATCGAGATTGGAGATGCGGTAAGTCTCGGTGATCTCCAGGGTAAGGCGACGCGGATCGAAACCGGTCTCGTCCAGGATTTGCGATACCATCGCCACGATGGATCGTTCGTGCAGCAGGGTGGCGGAAATGTTCACCGCGATGGGGAGGTGGAGGCCTTCATTCTCGAAGGCGATACCGGCCTGGCAAGCCTGCGTCAGTACGAAGCGGGTAAGTTGGCTCATCCGGCCGGCCGTTTCGCATTGGCGGATGAAGAAGTCGGGTGGGATATGGCCCTTTACCGGGTCCTTCCAGCGCACCAGCGCCTCTGCCCCCACGATCTCGCCCGACTGCAGCATCACCTTGGGCTGATAGGCGAGATAGATCTCGCCGTTCTCGAGAGCTGCATCGATGCGGGCCTGCAGGGAGATGTTCCAGATCAGATCTTCCTGCGAAGCCATGTCGGCAATGGCGATCGGCTCGAAAGTCTCGTTCGTCTTCTCTGCAACGGCGATGGCAGAGGCAAGGCGGCGCGCGACATTGGGGCTGGGCGTGATGTCGATCCCGAAAGTGATGCCCACATCCACCTGTTCCTCTGCCACCACCAATGGGGAGGCGAAGAGCGCGCGCAGCCCCTCCAGATGCTCACGCATAAGGGCCGGGTCTTTTTCCGTCATTGTCCAGGCGATCAGATGGCCCTGGCCAAGGTAGATCGTCGCATCCTGTGTTGCCGCCTTCAGCCGTGCGGTAATCGCCAGCATGTAATCGGCGTGCAGTTCGGCTGGCAGGGTGCGGCGCACCTCCTCGAACCGGTGAATGCGTGCAACCACGATGGCGGGGACGGTGTTCGAAGTATCGTCATCCGCCTCCAGCGCAGCAAAGGTCGGCAGATTGGTGTCGGGATCCACCAGCAGCAGCGTTTGCTGCCAGCGGGTGCGCGCCCTGAACAGCGAATACACCAGCAAAACCGCCAGCATATAGGCCACCTGCATGCGCAGCCCGACCTGGGGTGCGAACATTGGCGTGGCAAATGCGATCGAGCCGATCGCGCCATAGGCCACGTAACGAAGGCGGCGGTACCTGACGGCCACCGCGCAAAGCAGTGCGGCAAGGATGACCAGAACCGGAATGAAGCCGCTGACAAACCGCAGCGGGCCTGCGTTCAACGTTTCTGCCGCGTAGATCGCCACGATGGATTTGGGCACGGATTTGTGCCCGGGAATATTGGACGCCTCCCTGCTTCGCGCGGCGCTCGCTCCGATAACCACTGTCTTGCCGGCAAGCGGAGCGAAGTCGGCATCGCTGCTGGTCAGATCTTGATACCGATAGGTCGGTATTGAAACCAGGTCGAAATCATAGCGGATAGGGATGAAGTCGCTTCCGCCCTGCCTCACGCCGGCTATGCTGGCTGGCAAATTGGGGAGCGTCTCACCATTATGCGAGACACTGAAGGGGACGGACCATGTTAGTCCGAGATAGTTCTTCCAGGCATCGGCTCCTACTTCCGAGACGCCCTTTCCGACCGCCGGCGTGTTCGCGTGAAGCACTTCCTCTCCATTGAAACTCGTTTCGAGATCGCGGACAAGAAAAGAACTGCCAGAGAAACTGCGCAATGCCGTGTTGAGCCGGGCGTCTGCTTCGTGTGTTGAACGAGCGCGAAATCCTACATTGAGGTAGACCGCCCGCGCACCTGCATCGTCCAGCCGATTGATTACGCTGGCCAATTGCGTCCTGCCTTCCGGCATATCAGGATCGGCGATGTCGCTGTCGACGCCGACGAAAACGATTTCGCCCGATGCTTCGCCGCTGTTGATGCGGGATTCCAGCGTCCACAGGAACTGATCAACCGGATCGAGGATAAGCAGCGCGTTCAAGACAAGTGCGATCAACCCGGCCCATGCCACGTGACGAACGCGCATCAGCCATCTGGCTTTCCCCTTGGATGTCGAGGTCTTGTCGACCACTCAATCACCTTCCGTCGCGCCCAAGCATCAATGGACAGCCATTGTCTTCGCACAAGATGGTTAACAAAGCGGCAATGCCAAAATAACGCCTTGACGCAGGCTGTCGGTTACGGCTTCCCGTTCATGCTCGACAGGCTGAACCTTAATCTTTACGCCTTGGGCAAAACAGGGACCCACGCGCACATGAAGCTCATCATCGGTAACAAGAATTACTCCAGCTGGTCGCTGCGCGGCTGGCTGGCGGCGAAGCAGAGCGGCCTGTCTTTCGAGGAGCTGACCGTCCATATCGACGGCGACGACTGGCAGGCGATGAAGCGGAACGACGGCGAGTTCCAGCCTTCCGCCGGCAAGGTGCCCGTCCTGTGGGATGGCGACGTGGTGGTGTGGGACAGTCTCGCAATCATGGATTACTTTGCAGACAAGGTGGGGCGCGAGCGGTTCTGGCCGAAGGACGATGCCGCGCGCGGCATGGCCCGCGCAATGGTGGCGGAAATGCATTCCTCCTATCTGCCGCTGCGGCGCCAGTGCCCGATGAACATCCGCGCCCGTTCGGCGGTGGAACTGTCGGACGAGACGAAGGGTAATATCGTTCGCATCCTTGGCCTGTGGGCGGAATCGCGCGCGCGTTTCGGCAAGGGCGGACCCTTCCTGTTCGGCACATTCGGCGCGGCCGATATCTTTTATGCCCCGATCGTCAGCCGCTTCCTCACCTATGGCATTGGCGTGCCCGGATTTGCGCAGGCCTATATGCAGGCGCTGTGGGAGCATGACTGGATGCAGCAGTGGGTGGAAGCAGCGATGGCCGAGGAATGGACCATCTCGCAATTCGAAGTGGACGCCGCATCGTGAGCCACGACCCGCTTGCCAATGCCCGGCACCTGATGGCCTGTGAAAGCGTGACGCCGGCGCGCGGTCCCGTGTTCGACATGCTGGAGGAAATGCTCGCCGCTCTCGGCTTCGAAGTCGATCGCTTCGTGAAGGGCGAGGGCGAGGAAGGCACGGACGAGGAGGCGGTGGAGAACCTCTTCGCCATTCGCCGCGGCCCCGCCGGCTCGCAGCATTTCGCCTTTGCCGGCCATGTGGACGTGGTGCCGCCGGGGGAGGGCTGGGAAAGCAGCGCCTTCGAGCCTGAAATCCGCGGAGACCTGCTATACGGTCGCGGCGCGGTGGACATGAAGGGCGCAATTGCCTGCATGGTGGCGGCTGTCGCCGAAATTCCGGCAGAGGCGGGCACGCTCAGCTTCATTATCACCGGCGACGAGGAAGGCCCGGCACTCCACGGAACAACCGCGCTGATAGACCGGATGCGAGAGCGCGGCGACATCCCCGACCTTTGCCTGGTGGGGGAGCCTACCAGCGTGAACCGGCTGGGCGACATGATGAAGATCGGGCGGCGCGGCTCCGTCAACATCTGGCTGGAGGTTGCAGGCTCGCAGGGCCATGTCGCCTATCCGCACCTGGCGGACAACCCGATGCCGAGGATGGTCGCCATCCTTGCCGAACTGGACGCGCTGGTGCTGGATGAGGGAACCGACTGGTTCCAGCCCAGCAATCTGGAAATCACCGAGTTCAACGTGCCGAACCGGGCGCATAACGTGATCCCCGGCAAGGCCACCGCGCGCATTTCCATCCGCTTCAACGATCAGCATTCGGGCGCATCGCTTTCCGAAAAGGTGATCGCGATTGCCGGGAAGCACGGTGGCACGGCGCGGCCAATCATCAGCGGGGAGCCTTTCCTGACGCCGCCGGGCGAATTTTCGCAGATGATCGCCGATGCGGTGAAGGCGGAAACCGGCGTGGAGCCGGAGGCATCCACCACCGGCGGCACATCCGACGCGCGTTTCCTGAAGGATCTGTGCCCGGTGATCGAATTCGGGCTGGTCAACGCCACCATGCACAAGACGGATGAGGCCGTTGCGGTTGACGATCTTGCCACACTGACGGCAATCTACCGCCGGATCGCAAAGGCTGCGCTGACCAATTGATGCGCATGCCACCTAGAAAGGGACTTCCATGAAACGCTGGTTAGCCATTCCGCTGTGGCAGCGGGTAATCGCGGCATTGGTGCTGGGCATCATCGTTGGCCGATTTTGGGGTCCGGGTGCGGAAAGCATCAAGATCATCGGCGATATCTTCGTCGCCTTCATCAAGATGCTGGTGGTGCCGCTGATCTTCTTCAGCCTGGTGGCGGGCGTGGCCAGCATCGGCGATATTCGCAAGCTGGGGCGTATCGGCTGGCGCGCGCTGCTGCTGTTCGTGGTGACGGGGCAACTCGCCGTGTGGCTGGGCCTGTTCCTCGGCACGGTCATTGCGCCGGGCTCCGGGGTGGACACCTCCTCCATCGAGATGGGACCGGTGCCCGAACCCAACGAAACGACGTGGCGCGAGATGCTGCTGGGCATGGTGCCGCAAAGTCCCGTGCAGGTCATGGCTGACGTCAACGTGCTGCCGCTGATCATCTTCTCCCTGCTGCTGGGCATCGGCATCCTGATGGCCAAGGAGCAGGGCGAGCCGGTCCTGAAGATTTTCGACAGCGGTTCGGTCGTCATGCAGAAGGTGACGATGGTGGTGATGGAGCTTACCCCCTTCGGCGTTTTCGCGCTGATGGCGTGGGTGGCTGGCACGCTGGGGCTGGAGGCGCTGGCTGCGCTGGGCAAGCTGGTGTTCCTGAACTATCTCGGCTGCCTGCTGATCATCGGCCTGATCTATGGCTCCATGATCAAGTTCATCGCCCGCCTGCCGGTGCGCGATTTCTTCCGCGGGATCGTGGATGCCATCGCGGTGAGCTATTCCACCGCCAGTTCCAACGCCACGCTGCCTGTCACCCTGCGTTGTGCGGAGCGGAACCTGGGCATCAGCAATTCGGTGGCCAGCTTCGTCATCTCTCTGGGCGCGACGATCAACATGAACGGCACGGCCATGTACCTTGGCCTTGCCACGCTGTTCGGTGCGCAGATCTTCGGCGTGGATCTAAGCTGGGGCGACTACTTCATGATCTCAATCCTCGGCACGCTGGGCGCCGTTGGCGCGGCGGGCATTCCGGGTGCCGGCCTCATCATGATGGCGCTGGTGTTCGGCGCCGTGGGCGTTCCGCTGGAAACCATCGCCTTCGTGGCAGGGGTGGATCGGATCATGGACATGATGCGCACCACCACCAATGTCTCTGGCGATGCGGCCGTTGCCACCACCGTGGCCAGCCTGACAGGCGATATCGACCGCGAGGAGATGATAAGCGCGGACGACGTCTAGGCCCGCATTGCAGGCGACAACCGCGAATTAACCATTGCGCTGCTACGCGCTGGTGCATGGATAGCCGCGTTCTCCTTGGCCTGTTTCTGGCGGTGCACATGCTGGTGGCCGCAGCCATGCCGGTGTCCGATCTTGGCGAGGCGTGGCGCGCGGTTTACCTGCAATCACTGCTGCTGGTGTGGCTGGTGCTGATCGCTCTCGTCATCCTGTTCGTACAGGTGGCTGTGAAACGGGTGGCGAGCCCCACGAAGGTGATGCTGCGCGTGCTGCGATCACGCCGCAAACGCTACACCGAAGGGGCGCTGTTCCTGGTGGCGCTGGCGGTGATGATGCAGGTCTACATGATCCTGAAAGTCGCCATCCCGCAATTCGTGCCCTTCTATGCCGATCCGGCGCTGGCCGATTGGGATGCCGCGCTGTTCGGGCAGGATCCCTGGCGCATCACCCATGCCGTTTTCGGGCCGACGGCCACGCGCTTCCTCGACTGGTTCTATGTCACGCCCTGCCTGATCGTGACCGCGGGCATGACGCTGTGGGCCTGTTTCGCGAAAGACCGTGCCTTCGCGCGCCGTTCCGTGCTGGCGATCACGATGTGCTGGTTCATCATCGGCAACTGGGCTGCGCTGGCGCTATCCTCGGCGGGGCCGATCTACATGCAGCATTTCTATGGCGACACGCGCTTTGCCGATCTGCTGGCCGTTCTACCGCCCGATCTCGTGGCCACGCAGACGCAGGCCTACCTGCTGGAAAACTTCGGTGCGCCCGGCTTCGGCAAGGGCATCAGCGCCATGCCATCCATGCACAATGCGCTGTACCTGCTGCTGATCTGGATGGTGCATGATCGTTTCGGCAATGGCTGGCCGCTGTGGCTGGCCATCGCGTTCGAGGCGACGGTGTTTGTCGCGTCCGTTCACCTCGGCTGGCATTATGCGCTGGATGCGGCGGTGTCGGCGATGCTGGTGGCGCCGATCTGGTACGTTGCGGGCCGCGTGGAAAGCTGGCGCCTGCCGCGCCTTGTTCCGCCGCTGGGCAGCAGGCCTGCTAGCGCCCCTTCGGTTTCTCCGTAACCTTCTTCCGGAAGCTGCACAGGTCCACCAGGTTGCAGCGCCAGCATTCCGGCGTGCGCGCCTTGCAGGTGTAGCGGCCGTGCAGGATCAGCCAGTGATGCGCATGGAGGCGGAAAGGCTGGGGCACGCGCTTTTCCAGTTTTGCCTCCACCTGTTCCGGCGTCTTCCCCTTGGCAAGGCCGGTGCGGTTGCCCACGCGCAGGATATGCGTGTCGACCGCAAAGGTTTCCTGCCTGAACCAGCAGTTCAGCACCACGTTCGCCGTCTTGCGGCCCACGCCCGGCAGGCGCACGAGATCCTCGCGCGTATCGGGCACTTCACCGCCGTATTCATCGACGAGGAGCTGGCTCAGCGCCATCACGTTCTTCGCCTTGGAATTGAACAGGCCGATGGTCTTGATGTGCTCCACCAGGGCATCGTGCCCCAGATCCAGCATCTGCTGCGGCGTTTCCACCTTGGCGAACAGCGCGCGCGTTGCCTTGTTCACGCCCACGTCCGTCGCCTGCGCGGATAGCGCCACCGCGACGACAAGCTGGTAGGCGTTGCCATATTCCAGCTCCGTCTCCGGCTCCGGATTGTCCTCCGCCAGGCGGCGGAAGAATTCGAAAATCTGGTCCTTGGTCATGGTTTCTCGATCAATCCTGGTGCCCTTGGGCGCGGCGCAGTGCTTCTGCCCGCTCTCGGTGGCGCTGCATGGCGTCGGAGAAGGCGGCAGCGATGATGCCCGTGGGCATGGCCACCAGGCCAATACCGCCAAGCGCCACCAGCGCCGCCAGGAACTTGCCCACCGGCGTGATCGGCGACACATCGCCATAGCCCACCGTGGTCAGCGTGATGATGGACCACCACATGGCGCGCGGTATCGATCCGAAGGCTTCCGGCTGCACCTGCCCCTCTGCCCAATGCAGCGCGGCCGCACCGAAAAGCAGCAGCGCAGCCGCCAGCGCCAGCGTGACGAAGAGATCGTATCTGCGCTCCGCAATTGCACCGCCCAGTTCGTGCAGCGCCACGCTGAAGCGGCCGAATTTCATCAATGCCGCCAGCCGCAAGAGGCGCAGCAATCGGAACAGCGGCGCGCCTGTCACCAGCAGCGGCACCAGACAGGCGAGCACCACGGCCAGATCCAGCAGGCCAAAGGGCGAGATTATGAAGGACCATCGCTTGCGCCAGGCAGGTTCGTCCCCCTCGGCCTCGGCACTGGACCATACGCGCGCGACGTATTCAGCAAGGAAGATCACGCCGAACGCCATTTCGGCAAGGATGAAGAAGGCGCGGTTCTCACTCGCCAGCGCGGCTTCCGTGCCCAGCACCGCCATAAGCACGGAGGCGAGGATGACGGCAATGATGATGCGGTTGGTGATCGTCAGCCGGCCATCGCCAGCGGAGGAGGCGAATAGCTGGAGATAGGTGCGGCGTCGCAGCGTTCCGGCTTGTCCCCCTCCCATAGTCAGCGTTACTCCAGTCCAAGCACGTCGTTCATGGAGTAGCGCCCGGCGGGCTTTCCGATCAGCCACGTGGCCCCCTTCACCGCGCCGCGCGCGAAGATGGATCGGTTCTCGGCAGAGTGGGAGAGGGTAATGCGCTCTTCCTCTCCGGCCAGGATCACAGAGTGTTCGCCTGCCACTGTCCCGCCGCGCAGCGCGGCAAAACCGATGGCGCCTTGCGCGCGCTGGCCGGTGTGTCCGTCGCGCCCGCTTTCGGTGTTGGCACCAAGATCGATGCCGCGCGCCCTTGCCGCCGCTTCGCCCAGCAGCAGCGCGGTGCCCGATGGCGCATCCAACTTCATGCGGTGATGCATTTCCAGCACCTCGATATCCCAGTCATCGCCCAGCCGCGCTGCAGCCTCCTCGACCAGGTGCGCCAGCAGCGTGACCCCCAGAGAGGTGTTGCCCGTCTGCAGAACGGGAATGGCACGCGCGGCATTGTCCAGCGCGGCGGTATGCGTCTCGTCCAGCCCCGTGGTGCCGATCAGGATCGGGATACCGGCGCCGATCGCGGCGTGCAGATTGTCTCTCAGTGCCGCCGGAGAGGAGAAATCCACCAGCGCATCGCTGGCATCGGCAAGGCTTTCAGGGTTCTCGCCCTTGTCGACGCCGCCCGAACATTCGTGCCCGTTTGCGGCGAGCACCGCGGCAATCGCCTGCCCCATGCGCCCCCGGCTGCCGATGATCCCGATACGTGCCATTGCCACTCCTGCCATTGTCATGCGGTTACACGAGGGTTTTGCTCACCCTATCGCCTCGTTACATGAGGGCCAATGAGCAACAATGCCGACATCCGCAATATCGTGATCCTGACAGGGGCGGGTATTTCCGCAGAAAGCGGGCTGAAAACCTTTCGGGCGGAAGACGGCCTGTGGGAAGATCACCCCGTGGAGCAGGTGGCCACGCCCGAAGGCTTCGCCCGCGATCCTGCCCTGGTGCAGCGTTTCTATGACGAGCGGCGCAAGAATATCCGCGCGGCCCAGCCCAATGCGGCGCACGAAGCTCTCGGCCGGCTGGACCGGGAATTTTCGGGCGAACTGCTGATCGTCACGCAGAATATCGACGATCTGCACGAACGCGGCGGTGCTGGAAATGTGCTGCACATGCATGGCGAGGGGCTGAGCGTCTGGTGCCAGGGCTGCGATGCCCGCCACCGCTGGGAAGGCACGCTGGGCGACGGGCCTGCCTGTCCCGCCTGCGGAGAGGCGGCGATGCGGCCCGATATCGTCTGGTTCGGAGAGATGCCCTATGAAATGGACCGTATTTTCGAAGCGTTGAGCCGCGCCGACCTGTTCGTTTCCATCGGCACCTCGGGCGCGGTCTATCCTGCGGCGGGCTTCGTTCAGCAAGCCTCCGCCAGCGGCGCGCGCGCGCTGGAGCTGAACCTGGAGGAAAGCCTTGGCAGCAGCAATTTCGACGAGAGCCGGCTGGGCGCGGCAAGCGAGCTTGTGCCTGCATGGGTGGACGAGGTGCTGAAAGGCTAGCGCCGCCGGGCCTCGCGCTGCGATACCCGGCGGCGTCCGGCTCAATCCATCGTCATCTCGATCTCGCGGGTAAGGTACACGCCCTGGATCTCGCGGATCTCGTTATAGACGTTCAGCACCGTCTGGTTCGAATTTTCCATATTCGCCTCCCCCCAGGCATCCATGAACCGATCATACCTCTCGCGAGAGGGTTGCAGGTTCTCGCCGGGGAATTCGATGGCCAGCAGCAGGTGAAAGTCTCCGCTGCTGGGCGCCATGTTGGAATAAATCCAGTAATCGGTGATGTAACCCAGCCCCTTGGCCACCTCGTTGCTGGCGACCCAGGTCTGTCGCAGCCCTTCCAGATAGGTATCCAGCTGGCCGGGATCGACGCGAACGGTGGTCAGCTCCACCACCGAATCGGAATATTCGTAATCCTCGTATTCGCTAAGCTGCGCTGCTGCAGGCGTGGATACAGCGGTAAGCGCCAGCGCGGCGGCTGTCAGACCAAGTGCATATTTTCTCATGATATTGCCCCTTCTCGAGTGTGATTGCACGCCAACGTGGCGTGTCATCCAAAGGGGCGGGCGACCCTGCGACCAAACACAATGCCGCCCTTTGGCATACCAACTGTCCGCCACGCGGCGGCTCGAGTCAAATCGGCGGCCTTGAAGACAGTTTAAGAATTTGGCGCTTAACCTGCCTCGCATGTCCCGCGCTCTTAAACTCATCGGCCTGCTCGTCTTGCTGCCCTATGCCTATGTCGCTGGTACTGGCTGCATTTCTGGCTGTTTGCGGAGACGACGCGGATCGAAGCGCAAATGTTGCTCAACAGCTTCGTCCTGCTCATGGCATTGCCATTCCTCATCGCCTTCTTTGCGCTGTCCTCTGCGTTCAAGGGCGTACGGGCGCTGAAGGATGATCTGGTCGAGAGAAAGCCTGTCAGGGCGACCATGCGCGCAGGATTTGTCTGGCTTGCGGTGATCGTGGCGATCCCGGCTCTTTTTATGTCCAACAAGATCTATTCGATCTGGTTTCCCGATGTCGAGGAAGGGCGTGACCGACTGGGGAGGATCTGCGTCGACGAGGGTTCCAGCGTCCGTTGTCGCCCGGACCCCGCGAACAGGCACAATCCGTTCGAGGGAAGGCGCGTGGCTGATCTGGAGCGCGATAACGGGCTTTAGCCGCAAGCTCCGCAGGCCGGATCTTTCGCGATGTTGAGCGTGCGCATCCCGGGCTTCAGCCCGTCCATCAGGTGCAGCTGGCCATATTGCGGATCGCCCATGCCGCCCGTTGCGCTCACCAGCACGCGAATGGCCTGCATGGCGGCAAAGGTGCCGACCCACCCCACCATCGCACCCAGCACGCCGTCTTCGGCGCAGGTGTCGCAATCTTCCGCATCGAAGGCATCGCCCACGAAGCAGCGATAGCAAGCCTGATCCTCGCGGTGCCCGGCAAAGGCGCCCACCTGGCCCTGAAACCGCCCCACGGCGGCGGAGAGCAGGGGCACACCGGCAACAACGCAGGCGTCTGACACGGCAAGGCGGGTGGCGAAATTGTCCGTCCCGTCGATCACCAGGTCCGCGCCCTCGATCATGGCCGCCACATTGCCCTGCGTGATGCGCCTGTCGTGGATGGATACGGTCAGCTTCTCATCGAAATTGGCCAGCCAGCGGCGCGCGGACACGGCCTTCCCATGGCCGATATCGCGCGTGGTGTAGATCGTCTGGCGTTGCAGATTGCTGGCCGAAACCTTGTCGTCGTCGATCAAGGTCAGCTGGCCCACGCCGCCGCCTGCCAGATATTGCAGCGCGGGCGCGCCGATCCCGCCAAGGCCCACCAGCACCACGTGCGCGCGCGACAGCGCCGCCTGCCCCGCGCCGCCGATCTCGGGCAGCACGATATGGCGGGCGAAGCGGTCGAGCCGGTCTTCGGTGAGGGGGTGGGGGTGATCGCTCATTGCAAAGCGCTGTTGGACGTTTTTTGTCTTGGCCTCAAGCGCCGGCATTCGCCTCCGCTCACTTGGCTATCCTCGCACTAGCTCGGGCGCGCGGTCGCGCTTGCGGTCGCCTTCGCGACCGCGACCCGCGTCTGCATTACCTTAGGGTCCGGAGACGATCGCGACCAGCGGATCGCAAGGGCGAACGCCCGCCCGCAGCGGGTGCAGCTATGCTGCGCGTCTAGCGAGGACGCTCCCACGGAGGTGGGAGCGAAAAACAAACTAGCTTTCCAGCTGCCGCAGCAGGCTGCGCACGTCGCCGTCCATGTCGGCATCGCGCTGGCGCAGGTCTTCTATCAGGCGCACGGCGTGGATCACCGTGGAGTGATCGCGGCCACCGAACTTGCGACCGATTTCCGGATAGCTGCGCGGGGTGAGAACCTTGGCGAGATACATCGCCACCTGGCGCGGACGCACCACGGCGCGGGCGCGGCGCTTGCTGCTCATCTCGCTGCGGTCGATGCGATAGAACTGGCACACCGTGCGCTGGATCTCGTCGATGGTGATCCGGCGGCGGTTGGCCGACAGGATATCGGTGAGCTGTTCCTCTGCCAGTTGCAGCGAAACTTCCTGCCCGGTCAGCTGGGCATAGGCGATCAGCTTGTTCAGGCCGCCCACCAGTTCACGCACGTTGCGCGACACGGTGCGGGCGAGAAAATCGATCACGTCGCCGGGCACTTCCAGCGGGGCGAACCTGGTCAGCTTGGATTCCAGGATCGCGCGGCGCAGTTCGATATCGGCGGGCTGGATGTCGGCGACAAGGCCCATGGAGAGGCGCGAGAGGAGGCGCGGTTCCACACCGTCCAGCGCCTGCGGGGCGCGGTCGGCGGCGAACACCAGCCGCTTGCCCTCGGCCAGCAGCGCGTCGATGGTGTAGAGCAGCTCTTCCTGCGCGGAGGCCTTGCCGATGATGAACTGGATATCGTCCACCAGCAGCAGGTCGAACCCGCGCAGCCGCGCCTTGAACTCGATCATCTCGTTCGATTTCAGCGCCTGCACGAACTCCACCATGAAACGCTCTGCGCTGCAGTAGAAGATGCGGGCGCGCGGATGCGTCTGCAGATAGGAATGTCCGATGGCGTGCAGCAGGTGCGTCTTGCCCTGGCCGGTGGCGGCTTTCAGGTAGAGGGGGCTGAACTGCGGCTTTTCCGCCTTGGCCATGCGCTCTGCCGCGTTCTTGGCCAGCACGTTGGTGCTGCCGGTGACGAAGGAGGCGAAGGTCTGGCTGGGATCGAGGCCGACGCTGGCGGTGAAGCCGTCATCGCCGATCGATTCCATGGCGAGGCTGGAATCGTTCGCCGCGCGGTGGCCGAAACCGTCATGCCCGCGCAGGTCGAGATCGGCGATCTTGCGACGGCCGGGATGCACCTTGATGGAGATATGGCGCACTTCGCTGCTGGCGATCTTCCAGGCTAGGGAGAGGCGATCGTGATAGCGATCCTCCACCCAGCCGGCGGAAAATTCCGTGGGCAGGAAAAGGTCCAGCGTGCCCGTGTCGTGGTCCAGCTTGCCGAGCTGGATCGGCTTGATCCACTGGGTGTGAAGCTGGTGACCAAGATCTTTTCGCAAACCCTGGCTGATGTCGGCCCAGTCTGCTGCGAGGTCGATCGCTTCCTGCTCTTCCATATGATCCTCAATACCCTCAAGCTTCGCCAATTGGCTGAGCCCGACGTACGGGCCCATGCACAATATCATTCTATTTGTTCTGCCCGTCGCAGGGCGTTCCCGAATTGCCCCAAACGGGTTTCGACATGTGGCATAACTTCCCCGTTCCGTGGTCGCGAAAGCGCCCGCCGGTCTGCCAGTCAAAACCTCGTCTGTTGATGGCCGCGACGGTCTGTGCCGCTGCCGTGATCTTGTTATGAACCTTACCGATGGAACCTCAAGACCGGCCTGTCAAAAAAACACAAATAATGGTGATTGACACCTCGCAGACCCGCAGACTTACGTTCAAATCACTGAATCCAAACGATAGTTATATGACAGTCTCGCGAATCGCGGGTTTTCCTAGACTTGTCCGCAAGCCCTGTCGGGCGGCTTTACACAAACGAAAAGGGCCGGTGGAAAAACCACCGGCCCCATGGAACTCGTGTTCCGATTTCGTTCTGTGAAACGCGCTCGCCAGACCCGAATCAGGTCGGCGGCAGCGGCAGATCAGAGAGCCGAGACTCGCTTGCTCAGACGGCTCATCTTGCGAGCGGCCGTGTTCTTGTGCAGCACGCCCTTGGCAACGCCCTTCGCGATTTCCGGCTGGGCAACCTTCAACGCGGCCTGCGCCTCGTCCTTGTTGCCTTCGGTAACGGCCGTCTCGACCTTCTTGATGTAGCCACGGATGCGGCTCTTGCGCGCGCCGTTGATCTCGGCGCGGGTGTTGTTGCGACGGATGCGCTTCTTTGCTTGGAGCGTATTGGCCATATCTCGGTTCAGTCTCGCGTTCTGCTATGGCCACCTCGAGGCGACCGGATGTTTGTATAACGTGTTCGAAAAAACACTGGCGCGCGAGACTCGGTCTCAACGCCGGAAAGCGCGCCACATAGTGCGCGTGAGCCGTACGGTCAAGGATTCGCTTAGTCCCGGCACCTAGTTCTGGCAGTTGTTGCAGAACCACGTGCTGCGCCCGCCCTGTACGATGCGCCTTATATGGCCATTGCCGCAGGTAAGGCAAGGCTCGCCCTCGCGCCCGTAGACCAGGAAGCGCGTGGCGAAGTAGCCCAGCTCTCCATCGGGGGCGGCATAATCGCGCAAGGTGGAGCCGCCATCGCGAATCGATTGCTCCAGCACGTCCCTGATCATCGGCACCAGCCGCTCCAGCGCGGGGCGGTACACGCGCCCGCCCGCCTTGCGCGGATGGATGCCCGCGCGGTGCAGCGCCTCGCACACGTATATATTGCCAAGGCCCGCCACCACGTGCTGGTCCAGCAGCAGCAGCTTGATCGCCTGCCTGCGCCCCTTGATGGCGGCGCGCAGGTGCTCCACCGTGAGGCCATCGCCCAGCGGCTCCGGCCCCATGGCGGCAAAGGCGGGCCAGGTATCCAGTGCTTCTGTCTCGACAAGGTCGACATAGCCGAAGCGGCGCGGATCATTGAGCGCGAAGCGGTGGCCCGCGGCTTCCAGCAAGAGGTGATCGTGCTTGTCCGGCGTTTCGGGATCGATCCGCCAGCGCCCGCTCATCCCCAGGTGGAAGATCATCGTTTGCGAGCGGTCCGTGCCGATCAGCCCGTATTTCGCGCGCCGGCCAAGGCCCGTCACCGTCGCGCCCGTCAGCGCCTGGCCCAGGCCAGCGGGGAAGGGGAAGCGCATATCGGGCCGCCCCAGCTGCACACGTTCTATCCGCGCGCCTTCCAGAAAACGCGCCAATCCGCGCACGGTGGTCTCGACTTCGGGAAGTTCAGGCATGACCCAGCCCTTTAACACCCTTTGCGCGTGCGACAATTGCCCCTAAGTGAGCAGCCATGAACGACCCAACCAATGACCCCGTGAACGCGAGAGTTTCCTTCGGCTACGAAGATGTGGCCCCGGAAGAGAAGACGCAGCGCGTGGGCGCGGTGTTTTCCAATGTCGCGCGCAAGTACGACATCATGAACGATGCCATGTCGGGCGGGATGCACCGCCTGTGGAAGGACCAGTTCGTGCGCCGCGTGAAGCCGCAGCCGGGCGAGGCGATCCTCGACATGGCGGGCGGCACGGGGGACATCGCCTTTCGCATGGCGGCGAAGGGGGCAGAGGTCGTGGTGGCCGATATCAACCAGGATATGCTGGACGTTGGCATCGAACGCGCGATGGATCGCGGCATCGATGGCCTTTCGTGGTCCTGCCAGAATGCCGAGACGCTGAACTATCCCGATCGCCAGTTCGATGCCTACACCATCGTCTTCGGCATCCGTAACGTCACCCATATCGACAAGGCGCTGGCAGAGGCGCACCGCGTGCTGAAATACGGCGGGCGTTTCTTCTGCATGGAATTCAGCACTACCGAATGGCCGGGCTTCCGGGAAGTGTATGACGCCTATTCGCACAAGCTCATGCCGCAGATCGGCAAGGCCATCGCCAATGACGAGGAAAGCTATCGCTACCTCGCCGAATCGATCCGCCGTTTCCCCAGGCCGCCCGTGTTCGAGGGAATGATCAGGGATTCAGGCTTTGTCCGCACGCGGGTGGAGAAGATCCTGGGCGGCGCCGTTAACATCCATTCGGGCTGGAAAGTCTGAACGGGTGACACGGCCTGCAACGCATATCTGGCGGCTCTTTACCTGGGGCCGCACCCTGGCGCGCCACCGTGCGCTGGTGGGGATCGAGAACGATCCCAACACGCCGCTGCCCGTCAAGACGCTGGCCAAGTACGCGCGCTGGTCCACCTTCACCGGCAAGACGGGAGAGCCCGATTACGCCGCCGCTTTCCGCGACATCGGCCCTGCCGCTATCAAGCTGGGGCAAACGCTGGCGACCCGTCCCGATCTGGTGGGAGACGAGGCGGCGAAGAACCTTCTCAGCCTGCAGGACAGCCTGCCGCCCGTGCCTTTTGCAGGCATCCGCAAGCAGATCGAGGACAGCTTCGAGCGCCCGCTGGAAGATATCTTTGCCGAGATCGATCCCGATCCCGTTGGTGCTGCCTCCATCGCGCAGGTGCACAAGGGCGTGACGACAGAGGGTCGCACCGTCGCCATCAAGGTGCTGCGCCCCGGCATCCGCGAGAAGTTCGAGCGTGACATCACCACCTATGAATGGGCCGCGGCGCATCTGGAAGGCATGGGCGGAGAAGCCCGCCGCCTGCGTCCGCGCCTCACCATCGCCAATTTCAAGCGCTGGACCAATTCGGAGCTGGATTTCCGGCGCGAGGCGGCCAGCGCGTCCGAATTGGCGGACGAGATGCGCGGCGTTGCAGGCTATGCCATCCCCGGCATCGACTGGGATCGCACCAATGGCCGCGTGCTGACGATCGAGTGGATCGACGGGGTGAAGATCAGCAACATGGAAGCGCTGATCGAGGGTGGGCAGGATTTGCCCGATCTCGCGCGGCGGCTGGTGCTGGCTTTCCTGACGCAGGCGATCAGCGGCGGTTTCTTCCATGCCGACATGCACCAGGGAAACCTGTTCGTGAAAGCCGATGGCACTATCGTCGCCATCGATTTCGGCATCATGGGCCGGATAGACCGGCGCGCGCGGCAATGGCTGGCGGAAATCCTCTACGGCCTGATTACCGGCAATTACAAACGCGTGGCCGAGATTCACTTCGAGGCGCAATATGTGCCCAGCTATCACTCGGTAGACGAGTTTGCGACCGCGCTGCGCGCCGTGGGCGAGCCGATGCGCGGCAAGCCGGTGAGCGAGCTTTCCGTCGGCCAGATGCTGGACGGCCTGTTTGCCATCACCCGCGATTTCGACATGCAGACCCAGCCGCACCTGCTGCTGCTGCAAAAGACGATGGTGATGGTGGAAGGGATCGCCACCCAGCTCGATCCGCAGATCAACATGTGGGACGTTTCCGCACCCTACGTGCGCAGCTGGATACGCGACGAACTTGGCCCCGAAGCGGCCCTTGCCGACCGGATCCGGACCGATTTCGAGACCCTGCTGCGCCTGCCGGACCTGGTGCGGCGCATAGAGGATCGCTTCCCGGCCAAGGGCGGAGCACCAGAGGCACCGCCGCTGCCGGAGGTGGAACTGGTGTGGGAGCGCAAGCAGCGACAGGGGCGCGGTTGGACGGGCTACATCGCGGCTGCTGCCGTTGGCGGGCTGGCCGTATGGGGCGCCATGATGGCGAACCTGATCGGCTGAGGCCTTCTGCGCGAAGGGCTGGGGAAATCCCCCGATGCCGCTTGAGCGGGCGGCGGTCGCGGTTCAGACACCTTGCATGACAACTTCGCTTTCCCGAAACCCGGTTGCCTGGTGGGAGAACCTCGGCCGTCCGCTGACGCGCCTGCCGCGCGTGGCGGCGGCGGCGCTGCTGGCTTTGCTGGCAGCGCTGATGGTGTGGAGCGCGCTTGCCGTGGCGGAGCCTGCGCGTCCGGAAGTCCAGACAGAAACGCAAGCGCCCTCCGAAGCCGGCAATGACGCCAGCACCGATGCAGGCGACCTCGCTCTCTACGCGAGAATTTCAGGCCGCGTGACCGGCGGGGAAAGCTATTACGTTGCCGCGATGGAAGAGCAGCGCGCCAGCGGCTACCCCACGCGCCCCTTCTTTACCGTGCGCCTGCCCACGCTGGCGTGGCTGCATGCCGCCATCGGCGTGGGCGGCGTGCGCCTGATTTGCGCCGCGCTGCTGCTGGCCAGCATCGCTGCCCTGCACATACGGCTGGCGCACACGGTTTCTGTCGTAGAGCGGATCGGTGCCCTGTTCATGCTGACGCTGGGCGGGGCTGCAGCGGTGGCGGCCCCCGCATCCGGCCTGATGCACGAGGTGCTGGCGGGGATGCTGCTGACGCTTGCCTTCACGCTTTACACCCCGCGGCGCTGGTGGCCCAGCCTGCTGTTCGCCGCCTTGGCACTGGCGGTGCGCGAACTGGCCGTGCCTTTCATCCTGCTGTGGCTGGCCCTGGCCGCAGCGGGCCGCAGGTGGGGTGAGGTGGCGGCGCTGCTGGGCCTGCTGCTGGTGTTCGCCGTGGGCATGTTCGCCCATCTTCAGGCGGTGGAGGCGCAGCGACTGGCCAGCGATCTCCCCTCGCAAGGGTGGGATGCGATGGCCGGGCTTGCCCTGCCGCTGAACGCGATTTCCACCCTTACCGCGCTGCTGCTGCTGCCGCTGGCCGTGGCGGCCCCGCTGGCGTTGCTGCCGCTGGTGGGCTGGGCGGCCCTCGGCGGGCGGATCGGCCTGTTCGCGGTGCTGTGGTTCGCCGGATATTTCGCGGCGATGGCGCTGTTTGCCAGGCCGGACAATTTTTACTGGATACAGCTGATCCTGCCTGCATACATGGCCGGACTGGCCTTTGCGCCGCGTGCGATCATCGAATTGACGCGAAATGCTTTTGCACTTGGTGAAAGGCAACCTTAACCAAGATTTGCCAAGAGGCCTGCTTGGACTATTAGCGGGCCTTGCAATCGATGCTGGAGCAGCAGATCGAAGTTTTGGAACAGGAGGGACAGTCGACAAGTCCTAGAATCCTGCTTGTGGTGGGCGGCGGTATCGCTGCCTACAAGTCTTGTGAACTCGTCCGCCTGATAGCCAAGGGTGGGGGCGAGACGAACTGTGTCCTCACCAACGGGGGCGCGCAATTCGTCACCCCCATGGCGCTGGCCGCCCTTTCGGGCAACCAGGTCCACACCTCGCTGTGGGATCTGAAGAACGAGGCAGAGATCGGCCATATCCAGCTATCCAGAGAGGCGGACCTCGTCGTCGTATGCCCCGCCACGGCCGACCTGATGGCGAAGATGAACGCCGGCATCGCCGATGACCTGGCGACAACGCTGATCCTGGCGACGGACAAGCCCGTACTGGCCGTGCCCGCGATGAACGTGAAGATGTGGGAACATCCCGCCACCCAGCGCAATATCGAGAACCTGCGCGAATCCGGCGTGCGCGTGATGACGCCCGACGAAGGCGCGATGGCCTGCGGCGAATTCGGCCCCGGTCGCCTGCCCGAACCCGAAATGGTGTGGCTCGAAATCGCCGACATGCTGGGCCTCGATCCCGGCATCGCCGGACAGGACATCGAGGATTACCTGCGGGCCGTGGAAGCGGGCGCGGAAGAGGAAGATTACGAGGACAGCGATCTAGGCAGCGATCATCCCGGCGGGCTTGCCGGAATGCTGGCCAGCATCATCCCGCGCGCCAATCCCCGCAAGATCGAGGAAGACGAAGTAACCTTCGATGGCGAGGAACTGGAAGAGGGCGAATTCGAGGGCGAGGAAGCCCTCGGCCACGGACCGGACCTGCCCGAGCCCGATTACAGCGGCGTGGAACACCTGATGGCCACGAAGGGCAAGGCCAAGGCCGCCCCGCCGACAGACCGCGAGGCGATCAATCACGAGGTGAACGCCAGGCAGGAAGCGCCGCAACCTTTCGAAGGGGAGGAGGCTGCCGCGCCCGTGAACCCGCTGGAGCCGGGCCAGGTGCAGTCGCCCGAATTCGACCCTATCGACACCTTCGATCCGCTGGAGGGCCAGCCCGCCTTCGAGCAGGATATCGAGCATCGCCCGCTTTACGGGAAACACGTTCTCGTCACCGCCGGGCCGACGCATGAGCCCATCGATCCGGTGCGCTATCTGGCCAATCGCTCCAGCGGCAAGCAGGGCTTTGCCATTGCTGCCGCTGCCGCAGCCGCCGGCGCGAAGGTGACGCTGGTGGCAGGCCCCGTCCACCTGCGCACGCCGCTGGGCGTGGAACGCATCGATGTGGAAAGCGCGGAGGACATGGCGCGCGCCGTGCGCGAGGCGCTGCCGGTGGATGCCGCCGTGATGGTGGCTGCCGTCGCCGATTGGCGCACGCGCGATTACAACGATATCAAGATCAAGAAGCGCGGCTCTGCCCCGCCGGCGCTGGTGCTGGCCGAAAACCCCGATATCCTCGCCAGCGTGGCCGCCAATCCCAAGCGGCCCGACCTGCTGATCGGCTTTGCCGCGGAAACCAACGACGTGGTGGATAACGCCCGCAAGAAGCGCAAGAGCAAGGGCGTGGACTGGATCGTGGCCAATGACGTTTCTGGCGAAGTGATGGGCGGGGACGATAACGAGGTCCACCTTGTGAAAGAGGGCAAGGTTGAACACTGGGATCCGATGACGAAACAGGATGTCGCCACCAAGCTGGTGGAAGAAATCGCCCAGAGACTGAACGCGGATGGCTGATCGCGTAGCTGTAAGGCTGAAGCGCCTGACGCACGGTCAGGGTCTGGACCTGCCCGCCTATGCCACGCAAGGCGCTGCGGGCATGGACGTGGTGGCGGCGGAAGACGTCACGCTGCCCCCCGGGTCGCGCCACGCGGTGGCTACCGGCTTTGCCGTGGCGATCCCTGACGGATACGAGATTCAGGTGCGCCCCCGTTCCGGCCTGGCGCTGAAGCATGGCATTACCGTCCCCAACACGCCCGGCACCGTGGACAGCGATTATCGCGGAGAGGTGAAGGTGATTCTCATCAATCATTCCGCCGACGATTTCGCCATCCGGCGCGGCGACCGGATCGCACAGCTGGTGCTGGCTCCGGTGACGCTGGCGGGCTGGGAAGAGGTGGACGACCTGGACGAAACCGCGCGCGGCGAAGGCGGCTTCGGCTCCACTGGCGGGCACGGCGCGCTTTAGGCAGCGTCCCTCGCGTCGAGCCGGAAGGCCAGCGAGGATGCCAGCCACAGCACGGCGAACAGGGCGAGCACGCCCCATTCCACATCGTGGCCCGGTATCATCCGCAATGCCGCCATTCCCAGCGCCAGCTGGCTGACGCCGGTCACGCCGGTAATCACGGACATGGCCCGTGCACGAAAGCGGAAGAGGGCGGCAGCGACAATCCCGATTGCCAGCACCGCGAAGAAGCCGAGATTGATGGCCGCATCCTCACTGCCGATGATGCCCACGGCAAGGTTAGACCACACCGTGAAGAAGGCGGCAAAGGTGGCAAGGGCAAAGCTGAGGAGATGCCGCCAGCTTCGCGCCAGCCGCAGCCCGCCCTCCGCCGCAAGACCGGTGATCAGCAGGATGATGCCTGCCGCTGCGAAGTCTCCGGCGGTCCAGTCGACCTCCTGCGTGAACTGCATGGCAATTGCGGGCAGGGCAAGAAGCGCGGCAGCGGCGCTCCATCCGGCGATACGCCAGCCTTTCAATCGGCGATGGAGGGGCGCGGCGCTGGCGGACTGGATCATGCTCGATACTCCTGTTGCTCGGGTTGGCCGCATCGATGCGCTATCAGGAGGCTGACAGGCATGAGGAATTCGTGAGCAATGGCTGAAAACCTTCCGCTGCGCTGCGCGATTGCATAGAACGGCGGCCACGATGCAAGACGATCTGCCCATCCTTCATTTCGATAGCTTCGCGCTGGATCGGGCGAACCGACGCCTTTCGCGTGAAGGGCAGGCGCTGGACGTGGGCAGCCGCTATTTCGATGCGCTGGTGCTGCTGGTGCAGGCGCGCGGAGACCTGGTGACGAAGGATCGCTTCATGGACGAGGTGTGGCACGGCGTTCCGGTAACGGACGAGGCGCTGACGCAGTGCATCCGGTCTCTCAGGCGCGCGCTGGATGATAATGCGGCGTCGCCGCGCTTCATCGCCACGGTGCCCAAGCACGGCTATCGTTTCGTCGGCGATCTGGCCGAGCCGCAGCTTGCGCAGGATGGAGGGATTGGCAGCACGGACCCGTCCACCGCGATAGGGCCGGCGATAGGGCCGGCAGGCATGCTGGCCGCTGCTGCAACGCTGGGCGGCGCGGCGGCTGGGCTTGCCGGCGGCCTGCTTTATGCGGCGATCCTGGCGGCAGCACCGGGCGGCGGGGGCAGCGCGGTGTTTCTCACCATTCTCGCCCTGTGCGTCGCGGTGGGCATTCTGGGCGGAGCGGGCACTGGCATCGGCATGGCGCTGGCCAGCGGCGTGCGCGGGCGCACGGCTGCCAGCCTGATCCTTGGCGGCGGCGTGGGCGGTCTGGTGGTGGGCGCCATTGGCAGGTTGGTGGGGCTGGACGTGTTTCGCGTGCTGGCGGGCATCGGCATCGGGCCTGTTACAGGCCTTCTGGAAGGGGCGATCATCGGCATGGCGACAGGCGGTGGATGCGCCATCGCTCTCACCCGCCGTGGCCCATCCGCGCTGTTGCTTGCCGCGCTGACAGGCGCTGCGGGCGGCGCGCTTGTTTCCCTGATCGGTGGGCGTCTGATGGCGGGCAGCCTCGCCCTGCTGGATGCCTCGCTGGAAAGCTCTCAATTGCAGGTGGGAAGGCTGGGCGCGCTGCTGGGCGATCCCCAGTTCGGGCCCGTCAGCCTGATCGCCACCGCATCGCTAGAGGCCGCCGTATTCGTCACCGCCGTGGCGCTGGCCGTGCGCAGATCGGTGCGTCAGGGCCCGCGTCAATCGTAGATCAGCAACAGGAAGGTTCCCCGCAGCAGGCTTGCGACCGGCTGCCCCGACGCATCGCGGGCGGGCGTGTATTCGCCGTCTCTTTCGAAGGCGTTGCACAGACCGCGCGCATCACGGTCCCGCCAGTCGGGTGACTGCAGCGCGCAATCCGCGACTTCACCTTCCTCGTCGATCACCAGACGCACCTGCACGATCTGGCTCTGGCGGTTCAGCATCATCACGGCAGGAAGCCGAATCGCTCTCAGAACGTCCCGGCCATTGGTGATGACGGCATCTTCCGCGATGGTGGAGGGGGCGGGAACATCGAGGTTCCAGCCTTCCAGCAACAGATCCTCGCATTCGCGCAGCAAGGTAACGCCGTCCTGCATCGAACCCAGCTTCAGCGTCAGCGGAGCCATCGCGGGCGTGCCGACCGTGAGCATTTCTGCGTCAGGCTCGAAAGTAAGGGCGGCGAGGGTGTCGAAACCGGTCGACCAGCCGTAGGCGAACAGGAAGCCGTCTCCGCGCCGCGCAAGGAATTCGATCGAGCCGCCATCGCCGCGGCGGCCGACCACCACGTGAAGACTTTGCAAGTCCTGCGCGCTGCCGAACGCGGCGCTGCCCGTTACGGCGGCGTTCGAGTTGCTGGGCAGGTCCGTCCCGCTCACCTCGATGCGATAGCTGCCGGTGGTGCCGTAGCTCGTGATCTGGAGGCGCACGGGATCGGACGCATCGCCAAAATTGCGCACCAGGCCGCAATATTCATCGGTCTTGCCCCATGCCCAATCGTCCAGCGGATCCAGCACCTGCGCGGCCACCATTGCGGGCGTGATCGCAAGCCCCAGCAGCGCGGCGCAAACCGCAGCGCCCAATCGAACGAATACCGACATTACCGAACTCCCCTGCTCGAAGCTGACCTTAGCGCGCTCGAACCAAAAAAGAAGGGGCGACGCCGCTGTTGCGGTGCCGCCCCTTCTCGTATGTCGGTTGCTGCGATTACCGCTCGTCCCGGCGCACCGGCTGGTCTTCCGGGGCGACGGAGATGCGTACGGTTTCACCCGAATTGCCGGGGAAGTCGGTGAACATCGCTTCTACCAGATTGGGAACGAGATACTGCAAGCGATCGGAGGTGGAGGCTGCTTCGGCCTTGCCTTCGAACAGACGTTCTCCCGTGGCGGCGTCGTCGATCTTCAGATCGATACCGCTGGTGTAGACGGTGTAGCTGGTGACATCCGGCCCGCGGTTGAAGAACGAATCCTGCCAGCCAAAGCCCCATCCGCGATCACGCACATAGGCGACGCGGCGGTTGCCGTTGCGGTCGCGAAACACCACCGGGCGGGCATAGCTGCGCCACGGGCTGTAGAAGGGATCGCGATAGCCGTAGCCAAAGCCGGTAGAACGGATCCGCTCGCGGCCGTTATCCACCCCGTAATCGAAGCGCACCAGCAAGGTGGCATCTTCGGGCGTCGCGGCCTGGACATAGCCAAGCTGCGCCATCTCGTCCTCTACCGCGTCGGCGTAAAGCGAGAATTCGAGGCCACCGGCAAGCGCGGGGTCATCGGCCAGAACGTAGAAGCTCTGCCCCTGCGGCGCGGGAAGCTGGCTTTCGAAGCGCGAGACATCGGCGCGGAAGGGCGTTGCACAGGCGGCCAGCCCCAGCGCGATGGCAGGCACGGCGGCCAGCTTTGCGCCCTTCATGGAAAATATGGATTTCAACATGGTCAACTCTTTCATCTGCTGCACAGGCACGCGGCTCTTCAGGCTCTGGCGCGCATGAATTTCTGCGATAATCAGTGCAATAGCAAGGGTAGAGTGAACTGAAGTTGAACCCGTAAATTGAAAAAAGTCAATTATTACAGTGAGATTGACTTCATTTGCGCACCTTTACCCGCGCACCAGACCCAGCGCCTCGTAGGCGGCATCCAGCGTGTTGCCGGCAAGGTCCCGCGCCTGCGCCGCGCCGCGCGCCAGGATCGCGTCCAGCTGTTCGCGATCGCCATTCAGGTCAACGAAGCGATCCCGGATCGGGCCGAGTTTTTCTACCATCTTGTCTGCCAGCGCAGGCTTGAACTGGCCAAAGCCTTGTCCGCCATATTGCGCCAGCACCGCCTCTGGCGTGCTCTCGTCCAGCGCGGCGAAGATGGATACAAGGTTCAGCGCCTCGGGCCGGCCTTCCAGCCCTTCGATCTCGCTGGGCAAAGGCTCGGGATCGGTTTTCGCCTTCTTCACCTTCTGCGCCATCGTATCGGCATCGTCGGCCAATTCGATCCGGCTCATCTCCGAAGGATCGGACTTGCTCATCTTCTTCGATCCGTCGCGCAGGCTCATGATCCGTGCGGCCTTGGGCGGAATGAAGGGCTCGGGCAGGGTGAAGACGGGCTTCTCCTCGGTGGCGAAGTCGTTGTTGAACTTCTGCGCGATGTCGCGGGCCAGTTCCAGGTGCTGCTTCTGATCGTCACCTACCGGAACGTGGGTAGCCTGATACAACAGCACGTCGGCCGCTTGCAGAACGGGGTAGGTCAACAGCGCCGCGCTGGCGCCTTCGCGGTTTTTGCCGGCCTTGTCCTTCCATTGCGTCATGCGGCTCAGCCAGCCCATGCGGGCAGTTCCATTAAGCAGCCACTGCAATTCGGGATGGGCGGGGACCTGCGCCTGGTTGAACAGTGTGCAGCGCGCGGGGTCGAGCCCGCAAGCCACCAGCGCGGCGGCCATTTCCAGCGTGTTGGATTTCAGCTGCGCCGGATCGTGCGGCATGCTGATGGCGTGCAAGTCGGCCAGGAAAAACAGGCATCTGGAATCACCGTCCATATCGTCCTGCATCTTCACCCAGTTGCGGATCGCGCCGAGGTAATTTCCAAGGTGCAGATTTCCGGTGGGCTGGATTCCCGATACGACGATCATGACGCTTTTGGCTCTCTCTTCTTCATGAATATGGCGATTCTGTCGCGGCTGACCGCGCCGATGACGAAGGCGACCCCGAAGTAGACGAGGATCGCCATGGCCACCAGCAGGCCCAGCGCCAGGAATTGCACGACGAGGTTCATCGAATAGACCTGCGCTAACAGCCCGCGTGAAAAATACAACGCCGCGCCCATGGCCCCAGCGGCAACCAGCTGGCGCGCCAGCCTGCCGACAAGGGACAGGTCGAGGTGGTAATAGCCGCGGATCCGCAGCACGGCGAACAGGATGGCGGCGTTCAACCACGCGCCGATGGCGCTGGCGGCCGCCACGCCTTCCACGCCGAAGCGCTGGAGGAAGGCAAGGTTGAAGCCGATGAACACCACCAGTGCGGCAAAGGCGGCGTATACGGGCGTGCGGGTATCGCTGCGGGCATAGAAGCTTGGCACCAGCACCTTCACCAGCACATAGGCGGGAAGGCCCGTCACCAGCACGGCCAGCACGTTGCCCGTCATGGCGGCATCGGCTGCATCGAAGCGTCCGCCGCCAAAGATCACGGTGACGAAAGGCACGGCGCACACCGCCAGCGCCACGGTGGCGGGCAGGGTCAGGAGCATGCCGAGTTCGATCGCGTTGGACTGGATGCGCGCCGCGCCCTGCTTGTCATCCGCACCCACGAACCTGGAAAGCGTGGGCAGGATCGCGGTGGAAAGGGCAATGCCGATGATGCCGAGCGGCAACTGGTTCAGCCGGTCCGCGTAATTCATCCAGCTGATGGCACTGCCGTCCAGCTGGTTGAGGAAATAGACCTGCAGCAGCGTATTGATCTGGTACGCGCCGCCACCGATGGCCGCGGGCAGGGCGATGATGCCCAGCCGCTTTACTTCCGGCGTCAGTTTCGGTCGGTTGATCCAGCGCAGGCGAAATCCCTCGACATGCGCCCAGTAGAGCAGCCAGCCCAGTTGCAGCACGCCTGCTGCGGGGATCGCCCAGGCGACGATGTAGCCCATCGCCTGCACATCGCTATCCGCCCCCGGCATCCAGTCCACCGCCAGCAGCGTGGCGATGATCACGATGTTGAGGATGATGGGAAAGCTCGCCCCCGGCCCGAAGCGGGAAACGGAATTGAGCATCCCAGTCAGCAGGGTGACGATGCTGACGAGGAAGATGTAGGGGAACATGATGCGCGCGAAATCGACCGAATAGTCGAAACGGGCAGGATCGATCGGCTTGTCCGACAGCAGCCAGATCACGCCGGGCATGGCGATTTCGAAGATCGCCGTCAGCGCGATCAGCACCGGCACGAAGACGCTGATGACATCCTGCGAGAAGCTGCGTGCTTCTTCCAGCCCGTCATCGCCCGCATGCAATCGCTTGGAGAACATCGGCACGAAGGCTGCCGAAAAGGCACCCTCGGCAAACAGGCGGCGGAACACGTTGGGGATGATCAGTGCCTGGAACCAGGCATCGGTCACGTCATTCGCGCCCATCACGCGGGCGAAAATCATCTCGCGCGCCATTCCGGCGATGCGGCTCACCATGGTGAGCGAGCCAATCGTTCCGACGCTCCTGAGCAGGCTCATTGGTTCAACTGCCCGCCTTTACCTGTGGGAATCAGCCTTGGCTGCCGGCAGGGTTCGTGCCCGCCGGTGCCATGCCGCCTTCGCCCTGCGCACCTTCGCCGCCGGCGCGCTGCTGCTGCATGCGCTGGACGTAGAGGCCGTTGAAATCGATGGGGTCCAGCATCAGCGGGGCATAGCCTGCATCGCGGATCGCGTCGGAAATCACGCGGCGCGCGAAGGGGAACAGGATGCGCGGTGCCTCTGCATAGGTGAAGGCGTGGCTCTGCTGTTCGTTCATGTTGCGAATGCCCACCAGGCCGCAATAGGCAAGGTCCACGATATAGGCGGTGCCCTGTTCCATCTTGGCCGACACGGTGATGCGCAGTTCCACCTCGGTCACATCATCGCTTGCAGGCTTTGCCCCGATGTTGAACTGCACGTCCATCTTGGGCTGATCCTGCCAGCGGTAGGCCTGCGGCGCGTTCGGGTTCTCTACCGAGAGATCCTTCACATACTGCGTGATGATACCGGCCACCGGCCCCTGGTCGTCGCCATTGCTGGGCGCTGCGGCATCGAGATTCTTGAGGACGTCGCCTTCGTCGGCCATGATCGGTCTGTCTTTCGCTATGGGTTATGCGCGCCCGCCCCGAATAGATCGCCAGGCAGGTGAATCGCGCAGGAAAATACGTGGCGCGCGCCTATCACCCCTTTCCCCGTGCTGCAATGCTGCGGCGAAGTGTGCACCGCGCGCTTCAGGGATACTTAAGGCTGGGTTGTTCATTTGATATTGGTGCCTATTTCAGCCACAATGCACATCACAGCCCGCGGTGACTGATTTTCGCGGGCAGAATGGGAAATTTGCGTGATCGTAGAAATCGTCATCCTCGCCATGATTGCCGCTTTTCTGGGCATGCGCCTTTATTCGGTGCTGGGCCGACGGGCGGAGCATGAGGAAGAGGCCATCCCCACCAGCCGTTTTGAACGCGGTGAAGAGGATGATGCCCCGCGCACCATCACGCAGCCCGCTGCCGAAACCGCGCAGAACGAGCGCGCGCTGGCAGGCTTCCCGCCCGCCATCGAGCGGGGCCTGCGCGAAATTTCCACGGCGGATCGCAATTTCGAACTGCTTGGCTTTCTCGAGGGCGCAAAGGGCGCCTACGAGATCGTGCTGGAGGCCTTCTGGCGCGGCGACAAGGAAGAGCTGCAGCAGATGTGCGACGACGATGTTTACGAAAGCTTCGCCGCCGTGATCGACGAGCGTGACGAGGCCGGCATCCGCATGGACAACCGCCTGGTGCGGATCGAGGACGTGACGGTTCACTCCGCCGAACTGGACGGAAAGACCGCCCGCATCGCCGTGCGCTTCGTTTCCGATATCGCCAGCGTATCCTATGACAAGGATGACAATGTCGTGGCCGGTTCGCTGGACGATGCCGTGGAAAGCCGCGATATCTGGACGTTCAGCCGCAATATCCGCAGCAACGATCCGCAGTGGCTTCTCGACGAGACCGACCAGGGCTGATAGCGGCCCGGCGCGTGACACAGCCGCGCCTCCTTCTCGCCATCGCCTCGCTTGCATTGATTGCAGGCTGTTCCGGCATCATCCCCGATGGTGCGGAGCAGCCGCCCGTTCCGGTGGAGCCCAATGCCGCATCTCTGGGCGTTCGTGCAGGTCCTGCGCTTTCATCCCTGCCGATCCGCCCGATCGACGCGGGCAATGCGCTGGGCGCGTTCGTGGCCAGTTGCAGCGTTGCCACCTCTCGGCAGGACATTTCCGGCCTGACGCGGCTGGATGACTGGGCTGCGCCCTGCAATGCCGCCGCCGCATGGCCGCGCGGCGATGCGATGGAATTCTTCAACGCCTATTTCACCCCCGCCATCGTGGGCGACGGGCAGGGCTTCGCCACCGGCTATTTCGAACCGCAGATCGCAGGCAGCGCCGCGCGCAGGCCGGGCTTCGACGTGCCCGTCTACGGCGTGCCGGATGATCTGGAGCGCTGCTGGCGCGATGGCACGCCAGCAGACCAGCGCGAAGGCCGCGCGCCGCTTTCCCGCCGTACGGCGGACGGGCGATGCGTGGAATATTACACCCGCGCCGAGATAGAGGATGGCGCGCTTGCGGGTCGAGGACTGGAAATCGGCTGGGCGGCTGACCCGGTGGAGTTCTTCTTCCTGCAGATACAGGGCAGCGGCCAGCTGATCGCGCCGGACGGCCAAGTGGTGCGCATCGGCTACGCCGGTCAGAACGGACAGGCCTACACCGGCATCGGCGGATTGATGCGGCAGCGCGGTTTGCTGGGCGATGGGCCGGGACAATATGCAGGGTCCATGCAAGGCATCATGCAGTATCTGCGCGAGAATCCCGCTGCGGGCGACGCGCTGATGCGCGAAAATGAAAGCTGGGTGTTCTTCCGCGTGCTGGACGGGCCGGATGCCGAGATAGGTCCGCTCGGCTCCATAAGCGTGCCCGTAACGGCAGAGAACACCGTCGCCGTCGATCCCGATTTCGTGCCTTACGGCGCGCCCGTATTCCTCGATCTGGACCGCGACGTGGCAGACGGGCTGTGGGTGGCGCAGGATACCGGCGGCGCAATCACTGGCCCCAATCGCTTCGACACGTTCTGGGGCGCAGGGGAGCGGGCGCGCGATATTGCAGGCGGCATGAGCGGGCGCGGCCAGGCGCTGGTGCTGTTGCCGCGCGCCTCTGCGCAAAGGCTGGGCCTTGGAGCGGCGCGATGAGCCGCCCACCGCGCGGCCTTTCGGCAGAAGAAAGCGCGCTGTGGAACAAGGTGGCTTCTACCGTGAAACCGCTGGAGCCGAAGCAGGCGGCTCGGCCCGTTACCGTGAAGCCCGCGGCACCCACTCCGGTAGCGCCGCCAAAGCGGCTGAAGGGCCGCGTCCCCGCGTCGCTGCCCCGCAAGCCCGCGACACCCGTGCCCGCGCCGCCTCCCAAGTCCAGTCCGGGCCTCGATTCGCATTGGGAAAGACGTCTGGCGCGCACCGGAACCGATCCCGATTTCACGCTGGACCTGCACGGCCACACGCTGGACCAGGCCTACAGGCGGCTGGACGCAGGCCTGACACAGGCAAAGGCCATGGGCGCGCGGCTGGTGCTGGTGGTGACGGGCAAATCGCGCCCGGTCGATGCCGCAGACCGTGGCGAGAAGCGCGGGGCGATCCGCGCCAAGATCCTCGACTGGCTGGCCGCCGGTGCCCATTCATCGGACATTGCCGCCATCAGAAAGGCACACCGCCGCCACGGGGGCGAGGGTGCGCTCTATCTGGTGCTCCGGCGCAGACGCTGAAGGCTATCCCGGCAGCCCCTAGCCCAGCAACATGGTGTTCATCAGGCGACCGGGGATGGCGAAGGCCACCACGCCGGGGATCATCAGCGCGGTGAGATAGGTGAAAACGAGGTGCTTCTTGTGCCCGGCAATATCGCCCTTGCGCGCGTTGGCGATGGTTTTCCACGCGGCGTGGAAGGTGATTGGCACGAAGATGTGAATGAAGCTGAAGCCGCCGCTGGACTGTATGAAGATGGCGCTGGTAGCCGTGATCAGCATCAGCACCAGCCATACCTTGCCCAGCTGCTTGTGCAGTTTCGTCCCCTTCTTCGCCAGCAGCAGGTAACCACCCAGCGGAATGGCGGGCAGCACGCTGGCGACGTGGATGAGGACGGGCAGCTTGGCATAGTGGTGCAGATTGTCCACCAGGCCGAACGCCGCCCGGCCCAGCGCAATCACCACGAAGAAACACATGGTGAAGCAGGCGATCGACACCAGCGTGCGGGCCACGGGGCCGATATCGAAACCGATCTTCGCGGCGGTGGCCGCGGCGGTGAAGGGCAGGGTCAGGGTGGTCATTTGCAGTCTCCGTCAAAGTTCGTGAGACCGTTCTGGAAGATGCCCTTCTACGGGCAATCGCCAAACCGTGGATGGGGCGCTGCCTTCGTGAAAGGTGCGCATCTGCGGGCGATTGCCACTTTACGATGCGTGAATGGGCAGTAGTCTTGCAGCCGATGGACACTCCCACCACCCGAAATGGCGCGCGGCTGATCCGCCAGGTCATCATCGACATCGCCGTGCTGCTGGCCATCGGCGCCGTGCTGGCGATGCTGGCGCCGCTCGGCACCGGCTACATGAGCCTGCCTGCCCGCATGGCCTACTGGATGGTGCTGGCCGTGGCGGGATACGCTTTTTACAAACCCATTGGCGCAATCGTGCTGCAACTGGGGCCGAAGCTCGAATTGCCGAACTGGTTCCTCTGGTCCGCCTCCGTGGTGATTGCTTCTGTGCCGATGGCGATACTGGTGTGGTTCGTGAACGAGGGGCGCGGGCCGGTGCGTATCCCGTCGCTGGAAGTGGCGCTGGTGCATTATTTCTTCGTGCTGGTGGTGGGCGCGGTAATCACGATGCTGTTCAACCTGCTGCCCGTTACCGGTGCCGCGCGTACACCTGCCCCGCCAGTGCCGCCTGCCGAGAGTAATCCGCCTGCATCACCGCCGCCCGCGCCCGTGGCCGAACCCCCCGCGCAACCGGCAGGCCCGCGCTTTCTGGAGCGGCTACCCGCCCAAATCGGCACGGACCTGATCGCGCTGGAAATGGAAGACCATTACGTGCGCGCACACACTGCCCTTGGCAGCGAGCTGGTGCTGATGCGGATGCGCGATGCCGTGGCGGAGCTGGACGGGATCGCGGGAGAGCAGGTGCATCGCAGCTGGTGGGTGGCGCGCGGCGCTGTCGCCGATGTGAAGCGCGACGGGCGCAATGTGCGCCTCGTGCTGGATAACGGGATAGAGGCACCCGTCAGCCGCGCCAATCTGTCCCTGCTGAAGGATCGCGGCTGGATTTGACGCGCGCACGAAAAAGCCCCCGACATCGCTGCCGGGGGCTCATCATCTCGCTCAGCCGTGTTTAGAAGCGGCCTGCGTCCATCACCTTGGTCCAGGCGGATACGAAGGTCTTGAGGAATTTCTCCTCGCCACCGTTCTCTGCAAACACCTCGGAAATGGCGCGCAATTGCGAGTTCGATCCGAAGACGAGATCGGTGCGCGTTGCGGTCCACCGCTGTTCGCCAGACTTACGATCCTTGCCGACGAATTCCTCGTCGCCGCTCTCGTCCACAACATCCCATTTCGTGCCCATGTCTAGCAGGTTCACGAAGAAGTCGTTGGAGAGCGTGCCGGGTCGATCGGTCAGCACGCCGATGGAATTGCCGTGCTTGGCATGCTTGCTGACGGCACCCAATGCGCGCATCCCGCCGACCAGTGCGGTCATCTCCGGGATGGAGAGGCCGAGGAGGTGGGCCTTGTCCACCATCATGTCCTCGGTCTTCACGCTGGCTTTCGTCTTCAGGTAGTTGCGGAAGCCGTCGGCGAAAGGTTCCAGAGGCTCGAAGCTTTCGGCGTCGGTCTGCTCGTCCGTGGCATCGCCGCGACCGGTGGAGACATTGATGGAAACCGAGTGGCCGCCATCCTTCGCCGCCTTTTCGATCGCCGCAGCGCCTGCCAGCACGATGGCATCGGCCATGGAGATACCGCCGCGAAGTCCGTCCAGCTTGGAAAGCACCTTCGACAGTTCCTCGGGATCATTGGCCGCCCAGTCCTTCTGCGGGGCCAGCCGCACGCGGGCACCGTTGGCACCGCCGCGATGGTCCGAATTGCGATAGGTGGAGGCAGACGCCCAGGCCGCCTTCACCAGTTCGGAAACCGACAGGCCGCTATCCAGCACCTTGCTCTTGAAAGAGGAGACATCGCTATCGGACGGGACGGAGCCTTCGGGCACCGGATCCTGCCAGATCAGATCCTCGGCGGGCACTTCGGGGCCCTGGTAACGGGCCTTGGGGCCCATGTCGCGGTGCGTCAGCTTGAACCACGCGCGGGCAAAGGCATCGTCCAGCGCGGCCTGATCGTCGCGGAAGCGTTCGGAAATCTTGCGATATTCCGGGTCACGCTTCAGCGCCATGTCGGCGGTGGTCATGATGGTGGGCACCTTCTTCGAAGGATCGCGCGCGTCGGGCGCCATGTCCTCGGGTTCGGGATTGATCGGCGTCCACTGCTTGGCCCCTGCCGGGCTTTCGGTCAGCTCGTATTCGTATTTGAACAGCAGGCGGAAATAATCACCGCCCCACTCGGTAGGGTTGGGCGTCCACGCGCCCTCGATGCCGGAGGTGGTGATGTGGCCCTGGCGGATATGCTCTTCATCCGTGGCCCAGCCAAAGCCCTGCAATGCCAGCGCCTCGCCCTCGGGAGCGCCAGAAAGCTGGTCTGCCGGAACGGCACCGTGGCACTTGCCGAACGCGTGGCCACCGGCCGTCAGCGCGACGGTTTCCTCGTCGTTCATGGCCATGCGGGAGAAGGTTTCGCGCATGTCGCGGGCCATGCCCTCGGCGTCGTGCGGATTGCCGCCGGGGCCTTCGGGATTGACGTAGATCAGGCCCATCTGGATGGCCGCCAGCGGGTTATCCAGCGCCTTGCCTTCATCGGGAATGATGCGGGTTTCGACGCCTTCGTCCACCCACTCTTCCTCGGTGCCCCAGTACACGGTCTCCGGCTCGAACACGTCTTCGCGTCCACCGCCAAAGCCGAACACGGGGCCGCCCATGCTTTCGATGGCGACATTGCCGGTGAGCACGAACAGGTCGGCCCAGCTGATGTTCTTGCCGTATTTCTGCTTGATCGGCCAGAGCAGGCGGCGCGCCTTGTCGAGATTGCCGTTATCGGGCCAGCTGTTGAGCGGGGCAAAACGCTGCTGGCCGCTGCTGGCACCGCCGCGCCCGTCGCCCGTGCGATAGGTGCCCGCAGCGTGCCATGCCATGCGGATAAAGAACGGGCCGTAGTGGCCATAATCGGCCGGCCACCAATCCTGGCTGTCGGTCATCAGCGCCTTGATGTCGGATTTTAGCGCGTTGTGATCCAGCGCGTTGAAAGCTTCGGCATAGTTGAAATCCTCGTCCAGCGGATTGGCAGCCTTGCCATCCTGCGTCAGGATTTCCAGCTGCAGCGCATCGGGCCACCAGTCGCGATTGGTACGCCCCAGCAGGCTGCGCGTACCTCCGTTCCCGCTGAACGGGCACCCGCCGGAAATCGAACCTGTTTCTGCATCCATGATGTTCTCCTTTCACTGGTCTCTCGACTCATCAATGCGGGAAGGATGCTCCTGATCCGGTAATTCGTCCAATCGATAAGTTGGAATTTATTGATCGACTGTCCCGCTCACACGATCAGCCGTGATGCAGGCCAACGAAAAGACCCGGCGCTACCATGGGCAGCGCCGGGTCTGTCTGTTCTTCGAACAATTCGTGTGGCCGATCAGGCCGCCTGCGCCACGTCCTCTGCCGCCTCGTTGCGGATCAGGTAATCGAAAGCGGAGAGCGCGGCTTTCGATCCTGCGCCCATGGCCACAACGATCTGCTTGTAGGGCACGGCGGTGCAATCGCCCGCGGCAAACACGCCCGGCAGATTGGTGGCACCCTTGCCGTCGATCTCGACTTCGCCGTGCCGGGAAAGCTGGATGCCACTGTCCTTCAGCCATTCCGTGTTGGGGACGAGGCCGATCTGCACGAACACGCCTTCCAGTTCGACAGAATGTTCCTCGCCGCTGGCGCGATCCTTGTAGACGAGGCCGCCCACCTTGTTGCCGTCTCCGGTAATCTCGGTGGTCTGGGCATTCACCAGGATCTCGACATTGCTCATGGAGCGCAGCTTGTCCTGCAACACCTGGTCGGCGCGCAGCTTCTCGTCGAACTCCACCAGCGTCACGTGGCCGACGATGCCTGCGAGGTCGATCGCAGCTTCGACGCCGGAGTTGCCGCCGCCGATCACGGCTACGCGCTTGCCCTTGAACAGCGGGCCATCGCAGTGCGGGCAATAGGCCACGCCCTTGTTGCGATAATCCTGTTCGCCCGGCACGCCCAGTGCGCGCCAGCGGGCACCTGTCGAAAGCACCAGGCTGCGCGCCTTCAGCACGCCGCCGTTTTCAAGGTGCAGTTCGTGCATACCGCCCGGCTTCTTCGCGGGCACGAGCTTGCTGGCCGTGGCGAGGTTCATCAGTTCGATGGCGTCCTGCGCCTTCACCTGCCGCTCAAGGTCAGCTGTCAGCTTGGGGCCTTCAGTATATTCGGTGCCGGGCAGGTTCTCGATGCCAAGAGTATCGTTCAGCTGACCGCCGAAGCGTTCGGCCGCGATGCCGGTGCGAAAGCCCTTGCGCGCGGTGTAGATGGAAGCGGCAACGCCGCCGGGGCCGCCGCCCACCACCAGCACCTCGAACGGGTCCTTGGCGGAAAGTTTCTCGGCTGCCTTGGCGCTGGCGCCGGTATCGACCTTGGCCAGCACCTCTTCCAGCGTCATCTTGCCGTTGAAGAACGGCTGACCGTTCAGGAACGTGGCGGGCACGGCCATCACGTCGCGGCTGTCCACCTCGTCCTGGAAAGTGCCGCCTTCAATCAGCGTGGCCGTGATGCGCGGGTTGACGAGGGCCATCAGCGTAAGGGCCTGCACCACGTCCGGGCAATTGTGGCAGGATAGGGAGAAATACATCTCGAATTCGAGATCTTCCTCCAGCGCGGCGATCTGGTCGATCACCTCCTGCTCCACCTTGGGCGGATGGCCACTTGCCCACAGCAAAGCCAGCACCAGCGATGTGAATTCATGCCCCATCGGCAGGCCGGCAAAACGCACCCACTTGGTGGCATCTGACGCGCGGCGGATCACGAAGCTGGGCTTGCGATCGTCGGTGCCGTCGAAGCTGGCCGAAACCTTGTCGCTCAGGGCGGAAATCTCTTCGAGCAATTCGCGCGTCTGCGGCGATTTGTCGTCGTCACCCAGCGAGGCGACGAGTTCGATAGGTTCGCGCAAATTCTCAAGATAGGACTTGAGCTGCTGCGTCATATTGGCATCGAGCATGGCTATCTCCTCATGTTCGGGGTGGGGATTATCGGATGAAAAAGACGCGTTGGAGACCCGGGGCAGGGGAGGGGGGGAAGCCCCGGGTCTCTTCGCGACCCGACCCGGATTGAACCAGCGTCGGGAAGGGCGCAGCGGCGCTATGGGCCGCTCGCGCAAGTCGTCAGGTCGGCTTAGATCTTGCCGACGAGGTCAAGCGAAGGCGCCAGCGTGTCGCCGCCTTCTTCCCATGCGGCCGGGCATACCTGGCCGGGGTTCTCGCGAACGTACTGTGCCGCCTTGATCTTGCGGGTCAGTTCGTTGGCATTGCGGCCCACGCCTTCGCAGGTGATTTCCATGATCTGGATCACGCCGTCGGGGTCGACGACGAAGGTGGCACGGTCGGCCAGGCCCATTTCCTCGCGCAGAACATTGAAGTTCTTGGAAAGGGTGTGCAGCTGGTCACCCAGGAAGGGGAACTTCAGCTTGCCGATCTTCTCGGAGGTGTCGTGCCATGCCTTGTGGCTGAAGTGCGTGTCGGTCGAAACGCCGTATACTTCCACGCCCATGCTCTGCAGCATGTCGTACTTCTCACCCATGTCTTCCAGTTCCGTCGGGCAGACGAAGGTGAAATCGGCGGGGTAGAAGAAGAACACGCTCCACTTGCCCTTCAGGTCTTCGTCGGTCACGTCGAAGAAGTCCTTGCCGGCCTGGAAGGCGGTGGCGGTGAACGGTTTGATCTGGCTGCCAATGATACCCATTGAATAATCCCTTTTTCAGTTTGTGTGCGTCTGTGCTTTCAACGGTCGAGATAGGGATTGTTGCGATGCGAAAAAGCGATTTTGTGCGATTGCTAACATCGAAATAATCGATCACAGCGAAGCAAGTTTCGGAAACTGCAACAGGTGTTGCGTTTTACGCATGGATGCGGGTGTTTGGCGTGGGGCGCTCAATCGGCGGGACGCCGCTCTCCGATATGCAGCCATTTCGCCACCCTGTTGATGCTGGGCCCCTGCACCACGCTGGAAACCAGCACCACGAAGAACACGACGTTGAAAATGGCGAACGCGCCCTCGATGCCTGCCACCATGGGAAAGATCGCCAGCACGATGGGCACCGCGCCGCGAAGGCCCGCCCACGATACGAACAGCATCGTGCGCGTGTCGAAACGGCGGAACGGCAGCAGGCAGGCAAACACGGCGAGGGGCCGCGCGACCAGTATCAGCACCACCGTGATGGCGATGCCCTCGCCCATTATCGGCAGCAGGTTCGACGGCGTCAGCAGCAGGCCAAGGGTCAGGAACATCACTACCTGCGCCAGCCAGGCCAGCCCGTCCTGAAAGGTGCGAACGATGGGCTTTGCGGCAAAGGCGCGCGTGCCCGCATACACGCCCGCGACATAAACGGCGAGGAAGCCGTTTCCGCCCAACAGGCTGGCGAAGCCGAAGGCCAGTAGCGCGCCTGCAATCGAGACCACGAAGGCAAGGCCGCCCTGGCGCAGGCCCATGCGCTTCAGACCCTCGGGCAGGGCATATCCCGCCACCAGGCCCACGCCAGCACCCACGATCATCTGCTGCGCGAATTCGGGCAGGAGGGAGAGCGGCGCGGGCGCGCCCGTGGCACTGGTGAAGGCCAGCAGCGCGGTGACCAGGAAGATCGCCATCGGATCGTTGGAGCCTGACTCCAGCTCCAGCAAGGCGGGCACATCGTCCTTCAGATCGAGGTCGCTCGATCGCAATACGGAGAAGACGGCGGCGGCATCGGTGGAGGCGACGACCGCGCCCAGCAGGAAGGCCTGCAGCGGCGCGAAATCGAGGAGCAGGATGGCCGACAACGCAACCACACCGGCGGTGATGCCGACGCCGACTGTGGCCAGCGCCAGTGCCGGACCCAGCATCGGGCGCACGGCGCGCCAATTCGTATCCAGCCCGCCGGAGAAGAGGATGAAGGCAAGGCACACGATGCCCACCCCTTGCGTCAGCAGGTAATCGCTGAAATCGATGCCGCCCGGCCCCTCCACCCCTGCAAGGATGCCAAGGCCCAGGAAACCCACGATGGCGGGAAACCCGATCCGCGATGTCAGCAAACCGGCGATGACCGTCAGCGCGAGCAGCAGCCCGGTCAACAGCATGGCAAATTCTGGGCGGTAGAGTTCCTGCAGCATGGATCAGCAGCGGGTAGGTGGCGAAATGCCTCTTGCCAAGCATGTCGGCCGCATGGCGCGTATCTCTCGGCGGGCTATCGCTGCGCGACTTGCGCCCGGTCCAGCAGTTTCTGGTCTGCCAGCACCAGCGCCATCATCGCCTCGACCACGGGAACGCCGCGAATACCGACGCAGGGATCGTGGCGACCCTTGGTCTGGATTTGCGTCGCTTCACCTTCGTTGGTGATGGTGTCGACCGGTGTGAGGATGGAGCTCGTCGGCTTGAACGCCACGCGGCAGGTGACCGGCTGGCCGGTGGAGATGCCGCCCGCGATGCCGCCTGAATGATTCGCCTCGAACACGGCGCCGCCATCCGCGCCGGGACGCATCGGATCGGCATTTGTTTCGCCCGTATTGGTAACAGCACCGAAACCGTCGCCGATCTCCACGCCCTTGGTGGCGTTGATCGTCATCATGGCGGCGGCCAGTTCGCTGTCGAGCTTGGCATAGATGGGTGCGCCCCAGCCGGCGGGCACGCCCACCGCCTGCGCCGCGACCAGCGCGCCGAGGGAAGAGCCGGACTTGCGCGCGCCGTCCACAAGATCCTCCCACCGCGTAACCGTTTCGGGATCTGGGCAGAAGAAGGGATTGGTGCGGATCGTGGCCTTGTCGAACCGGTCATAGTCCATCGCCACATTGCCGATCTGTTCCACCCACGCGGTGATTTCGACTTCGGGGATCACCAGCCTCGCAATCGCGCCAGCCGCCACGCGCGCAGCCGTTTCGCGAGCGCTGGAACGTCCGCCGCCGCGATAGTCGCGAAAGCCGTATTTCGCGTCATAGGTGTAATCGGCGTGGCCGGGCCGGTATGCCTTGGCGACCTCCGAATAGTCCTTCGATCGCTGATCGGTGTTCTCGATCATCAGGCTGATGGGCGTGCCGGTGGTACGCTGTATGCCGTCTTTGGCCTCGAACACGCCGGACAGGATGCGAACCTCGTCCGCCTCCCGCCGCTGCGTGGTGTATTTGGACTGGCCGGGCTTGCGCGCATCCATGAAGGGCTGGATGTCACTTTCCGAAAGCGCGATGCCCGGCGGGCACCCGTCCACCACCACGCCCAGCGCGGGGCCGTGGCTTTCCCCCCACGTGGTAAAGCGAAAAACGCGTCCGAATGTGTTCCAGCTCATGGGGCCGCCTTTGGTCGATTTGTGCGCGCATGTCGAGTGGGGCGAAACTTTCCTACTTTCATCCTCGGCAATATCATGCGGACATGATGACACTTGAGCGCACCCTAGCTGACACTTCCACGCGAAACGTCACGCTTTTTGCGCGGAAGGTGACAGTTTGGCAGCGCCGCGTCACACTTCGGTGCTCTTTGGCGCAGGACACTGTTCCATGTGTTCCACATTAGCGCCGCCCTTGCGGAAAAATCGCGCTTTGCACTGGCTTTCGGCGGCTCCAGCAGGCAGGAACAAAACGCGCTCAAGTAGCGAAAGCGGTAGCGCGGAAAGAAAAGCGCTCAAGCAGCATAAGCGATAGCGCAGAGAGAAACGTATGATTGCAAAGCTATCGGGCAGGCTGGACGAAACCGGCGAAGACTGGGCCATCGTCGATGTGCAGGGCGTGGGCTATCTGGTCCATTGCTCCACCAAGACGCTTAACGCGCTGGGTTCGGTGGGCGACGCCTGCACCATCCACACCGATCTGCAGGTGAGCGAGAACGACATGCGCCTGCTGGGCTTTGCCGAGAGTGCGGAGCGTGACTGGTTCCGCCTGCTGACAGGCGTGCAGGGCGTGGGGTCCAAGGTGGCGCTGGCGATCCTCTCCGCGTTATCCACCGGTGAACTGCGCGATGCCTGCGGCGGCGGCGATGCCGCCAGCGTGGCGCGGGCAAACGGCGTGGGGCCGAAGCTGGCGGGCCGTATCGTGAACGAGTTGAAGGACAGGGCCGGCGCCATGCCCGGCGCGGCCGGCGGCGGAATTGGTGGCGCTTCGATCATGCCCGCCGGCGGAGCAAGCTCCGACGCTGTCAGCGCATTGCAGAACCTTGGCTTCAAGCCTGCCGTCGCCGCACAGGCCGTCGCCCGCGCGCAGGAAGAACTTGGCGAAGGCGCAGCGGAAGGCGACCTCATCCGCGTGGCGCTGAAGAAGGCCGCGGGCTAGGAGAACTGACGATGAAGACGATGCTTTGCCTGTTCACTGCCAGCCTGCTGGCTGCTCCTGCCGCCGCGCAGGACATGTCCACCTTCACCACCGGCCCCGTGTTCGAGGACTTCGGCCCCCATGCGCAGGTGGAGCAGACGGAGCCGCTGCCCGCCGACCTCGCCCTGCGTCACAGCTTCGATGTTGCCGCCGCTGCCGAGGATGGCCGCTTCAACCGCGGCTTCGAAAGCGCGGCGCGCTTCATCAACATGCACGCGGCCAATGGCGTGGACCCCGAACGGATCGAGGTGGCCGTGGTGGTTCACGGCCGCGCGGTGCAGGATTTGCTGACCGACGCAGCATGGGCCGCACGCGATCTGGAAGGGGATGCGAACCCCGGCGGCGACCACGTGCGCGCAATGCTGGATGCAGGCGTGCGCTTCATCGTCTGCGGCCAGAGTGCGGCAGGGATCGGCGTGGTAAATGAGGATTTGATTGACGGCGTGGAAATGGCGCTGTCTGCGATGACCGCGCATGCGCTGTTGCAACAACGCGGCTATTCGGTGAATCCGTTTTGAACCGATTGCTCGACAAAGTCCCGCACCGGATCATAGGTGTGGCTGGTCTTATGCTTCTGCTTATAGTGATGCAGGTGGGTCACGCTGTTCGTGACGATAATTGGGCCGACATTATTAACTTGGAGGTGTGGGTTTCGCTGCTTCTCCCCGCATTCTTTATGGGTTCAGTGGGTTGGGGCACCTTGCTGCTCGGCCGAGCGAGTGACAACCGAACCACTCACCGTGTTCTCAAGGTTGTAGCCGTCCTATATTTCGCTTTTTCCGCTTTTGTGGCTTGGGACATCGTTGTGTTTGGTAATTCGACATCCGGTATCGCGATTTTCCTTTATCCTGTGTTTGCCGCGCTTTTGATGCTTCCGTTCATTGGCTTGGTCGCCTTTCTGGCCGAAAAGTTTGCTTCCGATACTTCCCTTGACTGATCAACCCATCCACTCCCCCGACCGCCAGCCGGAAGACCCGGACGCGGCGCTGCGTCCCAAGTCGCTCACCGAATTCGTCGGGCAAGAGGCCGCGCGCGATAACCTGCGCGTCTTCATCGAGGCGGCGAAAGGCCGGGGCGAGGCGATGGACCATGTGCTGTTCTTCGGCCCTCCCGGCCTCGGCAAGACCACGCTGGCGCAGATCGTGGCGAAGGAACTGGGCGTCGGCTTTCGCGCCACCAGCGGGCCGGTGATCGCCAAGGCGGGCGACCTTGCCGCGCTGCTGACCAATCTTGAGCCGAACGATGTGCTCTTCATCGACGAGATCCATCGCCTCAATCCCGTGGTGGAGGAGGTGCTGTATCCGGCGATGGAGGACCGCGCGCTCGACATCATCATCGGGGAGGGGCCATCGGCACGCAGCGTGCGGATCGACCTGCCGCCCTTCACCCTGGTGGGCGCCACCACGCGGCAGGGGCTTCTCACCACCCCATTGCGCGATCGCTTCGGCATCCCCGTGCGGCTGGTGTTCTATACCGAGGAAGAGCTGATGCGCGTGGTGAAGCGCGGGGCCAGTCTGCTGGGCATGGATATAGATGCCACCGGCGCGCGCGAGATTGCGCGGCGCTCTCGCGGCACGCCGCGCGTGGCGGGCCGACTGATGCGCCGCGTGCGCGATTTTGCGCAGGTGAAAGGCGCTACCACGGTCACCGCGACGATTGCAGACGAGGCGCTGACCCGGCTGGAGATCGACAATCTTGGCCTCGATGCGATGGACAGGCGCTATCTCACCATGATCGCTACCACCTACAAGGGCGGACCCGTTGGCGTGGAGACGCTGGCCGCCGGGCTTTCCGAACCGCGCGACACGGTGGAGGAGGTGATCGAGCCATACCTCATCCAGCTTGGCCTGCTGGCCCGCACGGCGCGGGGCCGTTGCCTGAACGATGGCGGTTGGGCACATCTTGGAATGTCACCGCCCGAATCGGGCCGCGCGCAGCAGGGCGGCCTGTTCGAGGACGAGGGTTGACGCGCGCGGGGCAGCGGGCGCCGACCTCGTGCGGGGCCGCCATTCGGTTCCATTGTGGGACACTGCGGCGCGAGGCACGGAAAAACCGCAGTTTTTTGCGCTTCGACAGGCGGGAATCTTGGTTAAGGCAATTGCGGAGCGGGCGATTGACGGTCTCATTGGCAGCAACCGGAAAAAGGCGCGGGGTGTCACAGGGGCACGTCCGCGAACATCCGGCCAAGCTGAGAGAGATTTTTCATGTCCGTACGTATGGCCATCGCGAAATTGACTGCCGCCGCCGCCGGCGGTGCAGTCGTCGGCGGAGGCGCGGTGCACGTTGCCGAGCCGCAGTCCGCCGTAGTTGGCTACAAGACGGATAAGGAAGCCGAGCCCGAACTCACCTACCTCAAGGGTGAGGAAGAGCAGACGGCCCGCCGCACCATTCCGCCCCGTCCGCGAGAGCAGATGCGCCTGCGCCGCGTGATCGAGACGGAATGCTGCGAGGAAGAGCCGGAATACGCGCTGGCCCAGCCCCTGCCGCTGCCGCCGCTTCCCAGCGCGCCGGTAAGCGCGGCGGGAAGCGGCCAGCCAGTCCTGATCGGGGGCAGCACCGGCGGCTTCGGCGGTGGATTTGGCGGCGGGTTCTTCGGGGGCTTCTTCGGCGGATCGGGCGGCGGAGGCAGCGCCGTGGTGGACATGAGCACTACCACGACGACCGGCGGCGATGGCGGCGGCGACATCGTGATCGACATCGACAACGACAATTCCAGCACGGGATCGTCTACCTCGACTTCGGGCGGTTCCACCTCGACATCTGGCGGTTCCACCTCGACTTCGGGCGGGTCTACTTCGACGAGCACCGGCGGGGTCACTTCGACGACGGGCGGCTCCTCGACCTCCACCAGCACGGGCGGCGTCACCAGCACGACCGGCGGGGTTACCAGCACCACTGGCGGCTCCTCGACCTCGACCAGCTCGGGCAACGTCACCAGCACCAGCTCTACCGGTGGCTCCTCGACCAGCAGCAGCACAGGCGGCGTGACGAGCACGACCTCCACCTCCACCTCCGGCAATGTCACCAGTTCCACGAGTACCAGCAGCTCGACTTCCGGAAATGTCACAAGCTCAACCAGCACGAGCAGCTCCACCTCCGGCAATGTCACCAGCTCGACATCGAGCAGCACCTCGACTTCGACGTCGAGCAGCACATCGAGTTCCACTTCGTCTGGCGGTTCGACATCCAGTGGTGATCCGCCTCCGCCCCCTCCGCCACCACCTCCTCCCAGCAGTTCGGGAACGCAGGTGCCGGCACCGGGCATGCTTGTGTTGTTCGGCGCTGCGGCGGGCGCAGTGTTCCTGCGCCGACGTCGCAAGAGCATCGGCGAAGGTGAGCGCGAACTCGCCGCCTGATACGATACAGACAAAAGGCGAATGGGCGGCCAGCGTGTCGCCCGTTTTCGTTTCAGCCTGCAGTGATGGCCGGCGTCAGCTTCGGGAACGCCGGATCAGTCGTTCTGGCTTGAGATCGTTTCCAACCCTGCGTCGCTCCAGGCCTTGATACCACCTTCCAAGTGGCGGACCGGCGCGCCGAGATATTCGGACAATTGCGCAGCGGCGATGCCGGAGCGTCGGCTGCTGCCGCAATAGAGGATTGTCTCGCGTTCCGCCTCGACCGGGATGGAGGCCGGATCGAATGTGCCGAGCGGCGCGTTGAGCGAGCCGGGCAACCGGCTTTCGGCAAATTCCGCCGGAGTGCGCACATCGATCAACACGGCATTTCCAGCACGTATCAGAGCGGCCAGCTCCTGCGCCGACATTGTCTGCACCAAGGCCGAGGTAGCCGTGCCGGAGGCAGATGCCGGATCGTTTGAAGCGGTAGCCGGGGCGCAGCCCGCAAGGGCGGCCCCGGTCACCAAGGTCAGCGCGGCAATTGCGCCGCGCATCAGGCTGCCGCGAGCTTGCGCAGCACGTAATGCAGGATGCCGCCGTTCTTGTAATATTCCATCTCGTTGGCGGTATCGATGCGGCACAGCGCGGTGAAGGTTTCGGTGGAACCGTCGGTCCGCGTGACTTCCACTTCCACTTGCTGGCTGGGCGTAAGGATGTCGAGACCCTTGATGGTGAAGCTGTCCTCACCCGTCAGGTTCAGTTCCTTGCGGCCTTCGCCTTCCTTGAACTGCAGGGGCAGCACGCCCATGCCGATCAGGTTGGAACGGTGGATACGTTCGTAGCTTTCCACAATCACGGCGCGCACACCCAGCAGGATCGTGCCCTTGGCTGCCCAGTCGCGGCTGGAGCCGGTGCCGTATTCCTTGCCGCCGATGACAACCAGCGGCGTGCCGTCTTCCTTGTGCTTCATGGCGGCATCGTAGATCGCCATCTGCTCACCCTTGTAGGTGGTGTAGCCGCCCTCGATGCCGGGCACCATTTCGTTGCGAATGCGGATGTTGGCAAAGGTGCCGCGCATCATCACGTCATGGTTGCCGCGACGCGAGCCGTAGGAGTTGAAGTCCTTTTTCGCCACCTGGTGGTTGATGAGATATTCACCGGCCGGGCTGTCCTCCTTGATGGAACCGGCAGGACTGATGTGATCGGTGGTGACCGAATCGCCCAGAACGGCCAGCGGCTTGGCGCCCACGATGTCTTCCACCGGAGCGGGCTCCATCTTCATCCCCTCGAAATAGGGAGGGTTGGCGACATAGGTGCTGCTGGGGTTCCAGCTATAGGTGTCGGAAGCCTCGACCTTGATCGCCTGCCAGTCTTCGTCACCCTTGTAGACATCGGCATAGCGGGTTTCGAACATCTGGCGGTCGATATTGGCAACGCGGTGGCTGTGAACCTCCTCGTTCGTCGGCCAGATGTCGGCCAGCATCACGTCGTTGCCGTCCTGGTCCTGACCGATCGGTGTCGTCGTGATGTCCTCGGTCACGGTGCCTTTCAGCGCATAAGCCACCACCAGCGGCGGGCTGGCGAGGAAGTTGGCGCGAACGTCGGGCGAAATGCGGCCTTCGAAGTTGCGGTTGCCCGAAAGCACGGACGCAGCAACGAGATCGCTCTCGTTCACGGCCTTGCTGATGGGCGGCGCAAGCGGACCGGAGTTGCCGATGCAGGTGGTGCAGCCGTAGCCGACGAGATCGAAACCGATGGCGTCGAGATCGTCCTGCAGGCCGCTCTTGACGAGGTAGTCGGTAACGACCTGCGATCCGGGGGCGAGGCTGGTCTTCACCCAGGGCTTGGGCAGCAGGCCCTTGGCGTGGGCCTTCTTGGCGACGAGACCGGCGGCAATCATTACGTCCGGGTTGGAGGTGTTGGTGCAACTGGTGATGGCGGCGATCACTACGTCGCCATCGCCGACATCGTGGCCGGAACCTTCGACATCCACGCGCACGGGGCTGTCCTTGCCATAGACCGACTTGAGATCGCCGTTGAAGTTCTCGTCCACCAACGGCAGTGCGATCTTGTCCTGCGGACGCTTGGGACCGGCCAGCGAAGGCACCACGGTGCTCATGTCGAGCTGCAGCGTGCTGGAGAACACGGGCTCTGCAGCCGGGTCGAACCACATGCCCTGTTCCTTGGTATAGGCTTCGACCAGCGCGATATCTTCTTCGCTGCGGCCCGTCAGGCGCAGGTATTCCATCGTCTTGTCATCGATGCCGAATATGCCGCAGGTTGCGCCATATTCGGGGGCCATGTTGGCGATGGTGGCACGGTCGGCCAGCGTCAGGTTGGAAACGCCGGGACCGTAGAACTCCACGAAGCGCCCCACCACGCCATGTTCGCGCAGCATCTGCACGCAGGTGAGCACGAGGTCGGTCGCGGTAACGCCCTCCGCCATAGCGCCTTCCAGGCGGAAGCCGACGACTTCGGGGATGAGCATGGAAATCGGTTGGCCAAGCATTGCAGCCTCTGCCTCGATACCGCCAACGCCCCAGCCCAGAACGCCAAGGCCGTTGATCATGGTGGTGTGGCTGTCGGTGCCGACGCAGGTATCGGGGTAGGCAACCAGTTCGCCGTTCTGATCCTTGCTGGACCACACAGCCTTGGCGATATGCTCAAGGTTCACCTGGTGGCAGATGCCTGTGCCAGGAGGCACGGCGGAAAAATTCTCGAGGCTCTTCGCGCCCCATTTCAGGAAGTCGTAACGCTCCGCATTGCGCTGGTACTCCAGCGCCTTGTTGTGTTCGAACGCCTTGGGAGTGCCGAATTCGTCCACCATCACGGAGTGGTCGATCACGAGGTTGACGGGAACCTGCGGATTGATCTTGGCGGTATCGCCGCCCAGCGCGCCGATGGCATCGCGCATCGCAGCAAGATCCACCACGCAGGGAACGCCGGTGAAATCCTGCAGCAGCACGCGGGCTGGCCGATACTGGATCTCATTGCCGGTAACAGGGTTCTTCTGCCAATCCACGATGGCGCGGACGTGCTCTTCACCGACGGTGAAGCCCTCGTCCTCGAACCGCAGCATGTTCTCCAGCAGCACCTTCAGGCTGAAGGGCAGTCGGCTGACATCGCCCACCTTCTCCGCCGCGGCGGAAAGGGAGTAATAGGCATAGGTCTTGCCGTTTACATCAAGAGACTTGCGGGTGCCGAGTGAATTGGAGCCGACCTGTGTCATGGGCGTTTCGTCCTCATAGTGTGTTGCGGATCGGCCCCATTGTTGCGAGGGACAGAGCCAGTTTGGGCGCGATCTGCGCGTTTGCGTCGCATTGGTCAAGAGTGGCAGGTGCGCGGGTATTATTGCAACGCGGCATCGGGGCCTGATGTTCCGTGCGCGTCTGGAGCGGAAGCGAGAGACTATGGCATTTGGAAGTCCACGCAGGAAAACCGGATCGCTCAACGTGTTCTTCATGCTGGTCGCGCTGGTGATCGCCGCCTTTCTGGGCGCGGCTGCCGGCCTGATCTGGCAGAATTCGGGCTGGTTCACCGACGGTACGGTGGAGGAGGAAGTGGTGATGGAGGATGTTGCAGGAACCTAGATCGCGGGCGCTTACAATCCGGTAATCTCGGTGTTGGATCGCTTGATGGGCCGCGGCGCGGCTATCCAGCAGGCCAGCACGATCAGCACTGCACCGGCGATGGTGGCGCCTGTCACCACTTCGCCAAACAGCAGCCAGCCGAACAGCGCGGCGCACAGAAATCCCGTGTATTCCACCGGCACAAGCACCTGCGCCTCTGCCCGCGCATAGGCCCAGGCGACAGCCAACGATCCCGCCACGGTCAGCAGGGCGGCGATCCCGATGGCCGTCATTGCCTCTGCGCCGGGAAGCCTGAAAAAGAAGGGTGCCGCCAACAATTGCACCAGAGCGCCCACGCCGGTGTGGAAGGTGGCTACCTCCACCGGGCCGGCCACCTGGGACTGTTTGCGGATAACCACGAAATTGTAGGCATACAGGGTGGCGGAAACGAATAACGAGGCGAGGCCCAGAAGAACGTCCTCCTCCACCTGTGTGCGCCCGAGCCTGCCGCCAATGATCACCAGCGTACCGATCAATCCCAGCACCGAGGCACCGATCGCTCCGCGTCTGATCTTCTCGCCCAGCAATAGGTGGGCGAAATACAGTGCCAGCAGCGGAGCCACGAAGCTGATGGCAATCGCTTCCGCAATCGGCAGCTTGGTAAGCGCGTAGAAGAAGGTGAGCGCCATGAAGGCGGAAACCACGCCGCGCTCTATATGCAGGCGCATGACAGGGCCGCTGGGCCAACCCGCCCTGCGCGCCAGCCAGACGGGCGCGATCAGCACGCAGGCCAGCGAAGAGCGCAGCAGGGAAGCGGTGTAGACACCCGCCAGCAGCGATGCCGCCTTCATTTGCGCATCCATCAGCGAAAGGAAACCGACACCGGCGAATGCTGCCAGGAATGGCATCAGGTGATGGTGGTTGCGCTGCATGTCGCACCCCTAGAGGCGCAGCTTCCGCGCGTCACCAACGCTTTAAGGGCACCCGGCGCGCTGCCATTCAGCACTGCGAAAGCGCGTGTGCTTGATCGGTGGTTGTGCAAGGGGCAGAATGACGGGGCTTTGATGGTTGACAAGGGATTGATTCGAATGCGCATGAGGCGGTTTCTCACCGTGGGGTTGGCGGGCATCGGGCTTTCCGTGTCCTCAGCCGCGAGTGCGCAGGTTCTGTTCGCGCAGGATACGCTGCGGCAGGATGATCCTGCCCCGGTAACCGTCACGCCCGTTTTCGAGACTGGCGAGGTCGTGCAGGACGATCCGCGCGCCGCTGCCGTCCAGCCGTGGTCCGTCGACAATGCAATGGCGCTGCTCGCCGTGATCGAGGGGATCGGTAGCGAGGGGCTGGAACCTGAAGATTATCGGCCAGACCTGCTTCGCGAGGAAATCGCGAAAGGTGAAAGCCGCGCGCTGGACATGCGTGCCAGCGGAGCATTCACCTGGCTGGTGGAAGATCTGCGCGATGGCCGCACCCCGATGGATTCGCGGCGGCAGTGGTTCGTCGTCGATCCCGATGCCGATCTTTTGCCTACCGGCGACCTGATGACGCAGCTTCTGGAAAGCGGCAGCGTTTCCGATATCGTGGAGATGCTCACGCCGGTTCATGCCGATTACGCCGCCCTGCGCGACGCGTTGGCCGAAACTGCGCCGGACGATGCCGAGATGCGCAGACTGATTCGCGCGAACATGGATCGCTGGCGCTGGCTGCCGCGCGATCTGGGCGGGCAATACCTGCTTACCAACGTGCCGGAATACCAGCTTCGCCTGATGGTGAACGGGAACATCATTCGCACATATCGCACCATCGTGGGTGCACCGGGCCGCACCGCCACGCCGCAACTGGCAGAAACGGTGGAAGGCGTTGTCTTCAATCCCACCTGGACGGTGCCGCAAAGCATCGTGATGGGCGAAGGGCTGGGCAACCGCGTGCTCAACAACCCAACATGGGCGCGCAACAACGGCTATCGCGCCACGAAAGGGGCGGATGGTTTCATCACCGTGGTGCAGCAGCCGGGGCCGGGCAATTCGCTCGGCATGATGAAGCTCGACATGCCAAATCCGCATGCCATCTTCCTGCATGATACGCCTGCGCGTAACCTGTTCGACAGCGCTAATCGTGCCCGCAGCCACGGCTGCATCCGTGTGGAGCGGGCGCTGGAACTGGCGATGACCGTGGCCATCCTGGGCGGCGGTGCCTCGAGAGACGAGGCGGTGGCCGTTTCACAAAGCGGCGATTACACGCGCGTTCCGGTGGAGCGGACCATTCCGGTCTACATCACCTATTTTACCTATGGCGTGGACGTGGACGGCAATCTGCGCAAGTTCGACGATCTCTATGATCGCGATGCGCCCGTTCTGGCGGCGCTGGATGGTGCGCGCGTTGGAAACCGTGCCACCTTCTCCAGCGAGGAAGTGGTGCCGATCGAAAGGCCTGGCGCCTGATCCACGGGGATCAGGAGTCGTTCAACAGCCCGTCGGTCGGCGCATCGTCGCGGCCATTGTTGCGATTGGCGATCGCCTGAAAATCAACATCGGGCTGGGATGGCTGGGCCACCTCCTGCCCGTCCGGCCCTATGCCCAGGCTGTCGGCAAACAGCAGTCGCCCGCCCATCAGGCGGGTAAGTGCTTGCGGAAACACCTCTGGCCCGAAGGCGAAACAACCGTTGGACCGGCCAAGCCTGCCCCAGCGTGCCACGTGTTCCGGCGTGGCATAACTGGCCGCGTGCATTACGATGGCACGCGGAAAGGCGTTGGAATTGCTCTGGTCCAGTCCGCCAAGGCGCACGGATGTACCATAGCGCCCCTTGTACCATTCCCAGGTGATATAGGCGCCGCGGCTGGTGGCCCAGCTATCGTGGAGGTTGGAATAGCCGTTCAGCCAGCCATCATGCTCCGGGTCCGATCCGCTGCCGTGGGTTACCAGCACACTGTCAGCGGTGCCGGCTTCCAGGTTCACGAAATGAAAGCGCGGCAGGCTTGAATGCAGGCCAAAGTCGGCAATACCCACCATGTCCGTCCGCCAGAGCTGGCTGCCCGCCCGCGACACCTCGCGCCGGGCGATTTCCAGCAGTTTGCGGGTGCGCAGATCGGGCGCGGCCCGTGCGAATACGCGCACGGGCGCGGCAGCCAAGGCTGCCCCTGCGGCGAGTGTTCCGGTGAGAAAACGGCGTCTTTCCATTTTGCCCTTCTAGCACATCAAGCCTGAACGTTACACGAAGGGAGCGATCAAGACCGCGCAATTCGCACCTCGCGCGAACGATGGCGCGTCAGCTTTTCAGCTTCTCGATCGCGGTGAGGCTGGCATCGATATAGGCACCGTTATCGTGGCGATGCGTGCCCACGAAATGGATGAAGCGCGTATCGGCGCCCCAATCCTCGTTCCAGTAATTCATGTAGCGATCATAGGGCAGTACCACCAATTGCGGTTCGTTGGAGAGGTGGAAGTTGGACGTCACCTGCTCCGTGCCCCAGATACTGACGCCTTCCGGGCCGATCATCCGTTCCATCTGCGCAAGGAACGCTGCGGCAAGCGGCCGACCGCTACCGGTGGCGGCAAATCCTGCAAAGCCGGAGCATCCACGCGCATATTTCCATCCGCGCTGCTCGTCGATGGAATCGAGGCGGGATTCGATGCGGGCCTGTACGTGCCCGTCCTGCGGACCGCCGGGATAGAAGTGGCGGCGAAATTCTGCCAGCGGCAAGGGGCCGATCTCCGCGTCCCTGCCGCCCAGGAAGAGGAAGCTGCGGTTGCGGGAAATGGCCTCGGCAATCTCGTCCACCGCGCCCAGCGTGACCGTGTCGCTATCCAGCTGGATCCAGTACTCGCCCGCCCTGTTGTCCAGAATGGTCAGCAGCCGTTCCCACGTGCCACCGGCGGGAAAGCCATCCAGCACCACATCGGCAATGCGCATAATCTGCGGATCGCCGCAATGATGCGCCAGTATCGCGCGATCCTGCGCGGTCAGCGTGCCGTCGTCCAGGATAGCGACCCGGCCCCGGCGCAATTCGTGCCAGAGCGATTTTACCGCCACCAGGTAGGGCAACAGAACGGCCGTGCCGATCATGGAAAACAGCACGACGCCATCCTGTCTTGCCTGGATCGGCGGGGTTTCCAGAATGTCCCTTATCGCCTCCGCATGACGGGTGGCCTCGACCTTGGATCGCCAGCGGCGCGGGAGCAGGCTGCTCATGTTCACAGGCTCAATTCTCCAGCACCATGCGATCATCATTGATGCGCACATTCGTGATCGTTTCCAGGAAGGATTGGCCCAGCAGCGATATTCCCAGCCCTTCAGGGATGATAACCGCGCGCACATCCCGCGCTTCGAATTCGCCAAGGCGCATGCGCGGCAGGACCGCGTTCACCCCGTATACCGGACCGCTGGCCCCTTGCGCCACGGTGTCGACTTCGGCCGGATTCCAGTACAGCCCCATGGCCGCGGCATCCTCACCCGTCAGCGCGACGACGCTGGCACCTGTATCCACCAGCATCCGGGATGTGACGCCGTCCACCGTCACATCGGCGTAGAAATGTCCGTCGCCATCGCGTCGCAGAACGGTTTCGTGGGCCCAGTCTGTGCTGGGCAGTTCCTGCGCCGCGCCAAGCACGATCGGCTTGTCAGCTTCGCTCGATACCTCGGCAACCAATTGCTGCTCCGCTTCGAAAACGGGCAAGGCGAGGCCGACCGCGCCGCCGGCGATCAGAACACAGGCAAGGGGGAGCCGCATATCCATCGACCCGCAGTTTAGCGGTCAAGAGTTGCCACCGGGTAAAGGCGGTTTTCATCGGCCATGGCCAGCATGGATGCCGCGTGCCGCGCGGCGACGGCGCGCTGGTCTGCCCCGTATCCGCCGCCAAGGGCGCTGGCGATGGGCAGGCCGCGCTTGCGCGCTTCGCCCACCACGAAGCGATTGCGCCGCGTGATGCCGTCGTCTGTCAGGGCGAGGCGGCCCAGCTTGTCGTGCTCGTGCGGATCGACACCGGCCTGGTAAAGCACCAGATCCGGCGCGAATTCGCGGAAGAGGGGCGGCAGGTTCCTGTCGAGCACCTCCATATAGGCATCGTCATCCGTGCCATCGGGCAGGCCGATATCCCGGTTTGACCGCGCCTTGCGCGCCGGAAAGTTCTTCTCGGCATGAATGGAGAGTGTGAAGACATCGTCACGCAGGGCCGTGAGGCTGGCGGTGCCATCGCCCTGATGCACATCGAGATCGACGATCAGGATACGATGCGCATCACCCTGGGCAATCAGACGATTGGCGCTAACGGCCAGATCATTGAACACGCAGTAGCCCGCGCCTGTATCGTAAAGCGCGTGGTGACTGCCCGCCGCACTGTTCGCGGCATAGCCATTCTTCATAGCCAGCTGCGCCGCCAGCCATGTGCCGCCATTGGTGTGGCGCACGCGAGAAGCGATAGCCGGCGTAACGGGAAACCCGATCCGCCGCTCCTTCTCGCGTGGCACGGTGCTGGTGAACACCTGTTCCACGTAGTCGGGGCAATGCACGGCTTCCAGCCATTCACGCGGCATGGGATCGGGTGCGTGTTCGCGAATGTCAGCCCCGCTGGCGCGCAGTTCCTCCATGACCAGGAAGTACTTGTCGAAGCGGAAGGTGCCGCGTTCGGGGCGCGGGGCCATGTAATCGACGTGATGGACGACGTGGAGCAAGCGCGCGATCAGCCCAGGTTGGCGTTCTGCTTCATCGCGATGGCTTTCTCGGCCAGCTCTGCCGCTTCCTTCTCGTCACCGGGATCGAGGATATTGACCTTGCGATCGATCAGCTCGTTATAGGTACGGAAAAATACGCCGAGTTCCCACATCATCGTGTCGCGCAACTGGTCCAGCTTTTCGATTGCACCGAATGTCTGGCTGAGAGGTGGCACACCGACAAGGCGGTCGTTGCGAACCATTTCCCCGTTCTCCTCCTGCTCCATGCGCAGGATGGCGACGGGCCGCACGGCAACCAGCGTGCCGGATGGCAATGCGCCGCCGGTCAGCACCATCACATCCAACGCGTCTCCATCTTCTGCCATCGTCGCGGGGATAAAGCCGAAATTGGCCGGAAAGGTCAGTCCCTCGGGCAGTTCGATAGCCCAGCGAAAGATGCCAAGTTTCTTGTCGAGGTCGATCTTGTGCGTATTGCCCTTGGGGCACTCGATGAAGGCATGCAGCAGCCCGTCGTCGTCGCGCGCGGGAATGCGGGCGAGGTGATCGGCGTCGATCATTGCGCGACCCAGCCTTGCAAGGTTTGCAGCACTTCTGCCGAGGATCGGCTGGCGGAATTGCGCCAGCTGATCGCGTTTTCCGGAGTATCGAGCAATTCGCCTTCGCTGTTCAGCATCAGCACGTTGGGAGTGCCCTGCGGCGAAACGCCGAAGCGCTCAGCGATGTCGAGATTGAAGCCGTCACCCGTCTGCGGCAGGCCCACGTCGATAAAAACGGTCTCGAAATTCGCATCGAGATATGACGCGAGGTCAGCCTCCGCCAGATAGCTGGCGAGCGCCCTGCTGTCGTGACACCAATTGGCCCCCATTACGATCAGGACGCGTTTTTCGCTTTCTGATGCGCGGGTAAGCGCGGCGTCCACTTCTGCGCCTGCATCGATGGACGGGTCGTAAATCGCGCCTTCGGGATGCTGCATCTCCTGGGCGCCTGTGGGCTGGTGTGTCGTGGCGCAGCCCGAAAGCAGGGCAGCCCCTGCAAGAGCGGCCAGCGCGGTGCGGATCGTCATTCTGCGGCCTGGGCGTGCGGATCGAAGGCGGTGGCGGTGCCAGCCTCGATCTCGGCGGCCTTCTTCTCCACCAGCTCGACGATGTGATCGAGCATCTTCTCGCTTTCGACGTGGTGATCGGTCACGCCGGAGAGGTAGACCATGTGCTTGCCAGCACCGCCGCCGGTGATGCCGATATCGGTCTCGCGCGCTTCGCCGGGGCCATTCACCACGCAGCCAAGGACGGAAAGGCTCATCGGAGTCTTGATATGCTCCAGCCGCGATTCCAGCGCCTCCACCGTGCGGATCACATCAAAACCTTGGCGCGAGCATGAGGGGCACGAAACGACGCGCACGCCGCGGGTGCGCAGGCCCAGCGCCTTGAGCATTTCGAAGCCCACGCGCACTTCCTGCTCCGGCTCTGCCGAAAGCGATACGCGGATCGTGTCACCGATGCCTGCCCACAGCAGGCTGCCAATACCGATGGAGCTTTTCACCGTGCCGCCGATCAGGCCGCCGGCTTCGGTAATGCCGAGGTGCAGCGGGCAATCCACCGCTTCGGCAAGGCCATGATAGGCGGCCACGGCAAGGAACACGTCGCTGGCTTTCACTGCCACCTTGTATTCGTGGAAATCGTGATCCTGCAGCAGCTTGATATGGTCGAGCGCGCTTTCGATCAGAGCCTCGGGGCAAGGTTCCCCGTATTTCTCCAGCAGATCCTTCTCAAGACTGCCGGCGTTCACCCCGATACGGATGGCACAGCCATTGGCCTTTGCCGCACGCACCACTTCTGCCACGCGCTCGGACGATCCGATATTGCCCGGATTGATGCGCAGGCACGCCGCACCCTTGTCCGCCGCTTCCAGCGCGCGCTTGTAGTGAAAGTGAATGTCCGCAACGATCGGAATGTTCGCTGCCTTGGTGATCTGGTCGAAATTCGCGGTCGATTCTGCCGTTGGGCAGGATACGCGGATAATGTCCGCGCCAGCATCCTCGCAGCGGCGGATCTGGTCGATAGTGGCGCCCACATCCTCCGTCGGCGTGTTCGTCATCGTCTGCACGGTGATCGGCGCGTCGCCGCCCACCGGCACATCGCCCACCATGATCTGGCGAGATTGGCGGCGCTCTATCGTGCGCCAGGGGCGAACCTTGGAGATAGTGTCTGCGGACATGGGGCGGAATATAGGCGAGCAAGCATGAAGGAGCAATGACAGGCGCAGGCATTTGCGGCATGACGATGCGCAATGGACGAAGTCGAAGAAAAACCCGCGCCCGATTGCCCTGACGAACACCCCTTGCTGTTTGGCCGCGTGCTGGACGGAGTGGGTGCTGGCAGACCGATCGACTGGGAGGAGGCGCGCCATTGGCAGCCATCGCAGCCCGGAGAGGTGATGTGGGTACATCTGTGCCGCAATCGCCCCGGCGTGGAGGAGTGGCTGGCACAGCTGGACATACCCGAACCCACGCGCGAATTGCTGGTGAGCGATCGCACCCGCCCGCGCGCTTTTCGCGAAGGCAACACGCTGGTGGCCACGTTGCGCGGCATCAATTTCAATCCCGGAGCGGAGCCCGAGGACATGCTCTCCATGCAGCTGTGGTGCGACGGTGCGCGGCTCATCACGCTGCGCCGCCTGCCATTGCAGACCCCGCGCCGCGTGCTGGCCATGATCGACAGGCGCGAGACCGGACCGACGGACGCAGGCGCGCTTATCACCGAACTGACCGAGGCGATGATTACGCGCATGAACCGCGCCATAGTCGATATGAACGAGCATATAGACGCGCTGGAAGAGCAGGAGCAGGATGATGATGCGGAAGAAATGCTGGAGAAGATCGCCATTATCCGCCGCAATTGCCTGGGCCTGAAGCGCCACATGGGCCCCATGCACGAGGCGCTGGAGGCGATCTCCCGCTACGCGCCGGACTGGTTCGAACAGCACGACCGGCGTGAAATCGCCGAGAGTATCGACCGTCTGCGCCGCTATCTGGAAGATCTGGATATCAGCAAGGAAAGCGCCGTCGTCCTCATGGACGACATTCGCGGCCGGTCCATTGCGCGTAACGAACAGGCAACCTACCTTCTCACCATCGTGGCAGGCATCTTCCTGCCGCTGGGTTTCATTACCGGGCTGCTGGGCATCAACGTGGGCGGCATGCCGGGCGTGGAAGATGGCGATGCCTTCTGGATCGTCGTTGCCCTGTGCTGCGGTATTCTGCTGGTTCAGCTGGCCCTGTTCTGGAAATGGAAGTGGCTCTAGCAGTCAGATAACCTGTCGGTCGGGGGGAAGGTATTTCATGGAAGAACATGCCGCTGGTTTCATGCTGCGCGATGCGCTGCTGATGCTGGGTTTTGCCATGGTGGCGGTGCTGGCCTTCCGCCGGGCAGGGCTGGGCGCGACACTTGGCTACCTTATTGCAGGCGCGATGCTGGGGCCATCGGTGTTCGGCCTTGTCGACGGCGCCGAGGAGATGGCCGAGGTTGCTGAACTTGGCATCGTGATGCTGCTGTTCGTCGTGGGGCTGGAACTTTCGCCTTCGCGGCTGTGGCGCTTGAAGGGCGCCATCTTCGGGCTCGGGCTGGCGCAGGTGACCGCGTGCGGGCTGGCGTTGAGCGCGACCGTGCTGGCGCTGGCCGGCTATCCGATAGCAGCTGCGCTCGCGATCGGCCTTCCGCTCGGCCTTTCCTCCACCGCACAGGTGCTACCGATGTTGCAGGCTGGCGGCAGGTTACGCACGCCGTTTGGCGAGCGCGCCTTTGCCATCCTCCTGTTCCAGGATCTCTCGATCATCCCGCTCATCACCATCGTAACCGCGATGGGATCGGGCGCGGACGAGGGGCCTTCGGGGTGGATGCTGGGCCTGCTCACCGTCGTCGCCGTAATCGGCCTGATCGCGGCGGGCCGCCTGCTGATCCGCCCGCTGTTCAAACTGATTGGCGGGCTGGGGGAGCGCGAACTGTTCATCGTTGCCGCGCTGTTCACCGTGGTGGCGAGCGCGGTGGTGATGGAGATGCTCGGCCTGTCGGCGGCGCTGGGCGCCTTCGTTGCCGGGGTGATGCTGGCCGATACGCCCTACCGGCACGAGCTGGAGGCCGATATCGAGCCGTTCCGAGCCATCCTGCTGGGGCTGTTCTTCGTGGCCGTGGGAATGATGCTGGATCTGGGCGTGATCGCCGATAATCCGCTGTTCGTCCTTGGCCTGGCGCTTTTGCTGATCGCGCTGAAGACCGGTATTATCATGAGCCTCGGCCTGCTGCTGAAGATGACGTGGCGCAGCGCGCTGGCACTCGGCCTGCTGCTGAGCCAGGGCGGTGAATTCGCCTTCGTGCTTTATACCCAGGCCGTTCAGGGCGACCTGATCACGCTGGAACAGTCCAGCCTTTTCGGGGCTATCGTCACGCTATCCATGGCGTCCACGCCGTTCCTGATGATGGCAACGCGCCGTATCCGGCAGGAGCCTGCAAGGGAGGACGGCACGAGGGAGGAACCGCATGACGAGAGCGCCAGCGCCCTGGTGGTGGGCTTTGGCCGTTTCGGCCAGACGGTGGCGCAAACGCTGCTGGCGGGCGGGCTGTCCGTCACCCTGATCGACAGGAAGATAGACCAGATCGATCTTGCCGAGGAGTTCGGCAGCAAGGTCTATTACGGTGACGGCACCAGGCTGGACATGCTGCGGCAGGCAGGCGCGCAGGAAGCGCAGCTGATCATGTTCTGTATCGACGAGGCGCCCGAGGCCGATTTCCTCGCATCCGTTGCCGACGCATTCCCCGATGCCGTCATCTATGTTCGCGGGTTCGATCGAACCAGCGTGATCAAACTGGCAAGCAAGGCCGAGTTCGTCATCCGCGAAGTGTACGAGAGCGCAATCGCGGTGTCGCGAATGGCGATGAAGAATATCGGGCTGAGCGAACGCGAGATCGAAGATGCCGAAGCGACCTATCGCGAGAATGACAGCAAGCGGATGGGGGTGCAGATCGAAGGCGGCGATATCTACGCCGCAAGGGAAATGACCCGGGAACAGCAGCGCGAACTGCGCCGCGGAAAATAGACGTTTCGCCTATTCCATGACTACGCCGAGCAGGTGCTGTTGTGCCGCCACTACCGGCAGGGGACGCGCGAACAGGTAGCCCTGGCCGTAATCCACGCCGAGATCCTGCATCACATCGCGCTCCAGATCGTTCTCGATACCTTCGGCGACGAGCTTGGCGCCGATATCGTGCGAGAATTGCACCATGGCAGCTGCGATGGCGCGCCGAGCCGGATCGATGTTGCAATTGCGTGTAAGCAGCATGTCCATCTTCAGGATATCGGGTTGCAGTTCGATCAGATGGCGCAGACCCGCATAGCCAGTGCCGACATCATCGATGGCGATCTTGGCGAAGGGTTTCAGCGCGGCAATCTCGCGGGCGAGGGCGTTGAAGTCGCTCACCTGTTGGTGCTCGGTGATCTCGATCACCAGGTCTGGCGCCTGTGCTTCCTCCAGCACCTCGCGCAGCTTGCCGGAAAGGATCGTGGCGGGCGAGGCGTTGATCGCGGCATAGATACCGTCGGGCACTTGACCCACGGTATCAAGTGCGCAGCGCACGGCAGTCATCTCGAGTTCGTTGCCAAGCCCTGTGCGTTCGGCATCGTCAAACCAGGCCTGCGGTCCGCGCTTGTTGAGATCGGGAAAGCGCGCAAGGCATTCCACGCCCACTGGCTTGCCGCTCTTGAGATCGTGAATGGGTTGCTGGAACATGGTGACGGCGTGGCCATCCAGCATGGCTTCCACCCGCTGGCGGGCATGCCGCAGGGCCACGTCCTCTTCCAGCGATGCCTCGATCCGCTCTCCCACCAGTCCGGCGAAGCTCTTCAGGATTTCCAGATCGCGCAGGTTCATGCTGCGATCGGGCTGGCGGCCAAGCGCGCAGAAACTCCCCCACACGGTGCCATCGGCAAGCCGCAGCGGCGTGTTTACGTGGCAGCCCACCGGCAGGAAGTCGGTGATCTCCAGCGTCTGCGTCAGTGGATAGTCAACCGGATCCTGTATCAGTTCTGGCAGGCGGCCATTGAGAATGTGCCAGCAATAGGTGTTCTCGCGGTCCTCGCGGAAACCCGGCCCCATAGGCAAGTCCAGATCGCTGCTGACGTGGGTCAGTTCGCGCTGCTCGTTTTCCACATAGCGGGATACGAACGCGATATCGACGCCGAGATGACCGCGAACGGCCCTCAGGATCCTGTCGATACCGGGATCGGTGATCAACTCGTCGGCCAGAAGTCCGGCGGGCGCTGAGTCGAATGCGGGCAGTTGGAGTGCTAGGTTTCCCATTGACCAAGGCTCTAGTGAGAAAGCCCTAAAGCACCCTTAACCCAAACCTTCCCGATCTCTACTAAAGCCGCAGTTCGTAGAGGAATTCCTCGTCGCGCTGTTGCCCCACCCAGAAGCCGATATCGGCGATCTTCGTAAAACCATATCGCTGGTAGAACCGCTGGGCGCCGTAATTCTCGCTCCAGACGGAAAGCTGGACCGCGTCGCAGCCGCGATGGCGGGCAAGGTCCAGGCACCATTCCATCAGGGCAGCGCCAATGCCGCCCCCGGTCCGCGCGGGATCGGTATAAAGCTGGCTCAGGCATAGTGGTGTCCTGGCGTCCGAATGCTCAAGATAGGGGCTGGTCTGCTTTACCTTGATGAAAGCGGTCAACGGGCCATCGGCAGTGTCCTGCACCAGGCAATGCGTGATCGCGGGATCGGCAATCTCGCTTGCCACGGCCTGTGCCGAATAGACCTCCTGCAGAAAGGGCTTGAGATCTTCCTCGCGATAAAGGTGTTCGAAGGCATGGCAGAAACTGTCCCGCCCGAGGCGAGAGAGGTTTTCGGCATCCGATAAAGAAGCGGGGCGCAAGATCATGTCTCGCGCCCCGTATCGTGATTAAACCTGAAGAGTAAAGGTCAAGCGCCGGGTGGCAGATCCTTCGGATCGTCCTTTGCCGTGGGATGGCTGGTGGTGGAGGAGTTCGCCTCCAGGTGGCGGTCCACCTGCTCCAGCTTGCGGCCAGCCCATTCGCGCCCGCCAAGACCGAAGGCGAGGGCAGCAGCCACCGCGCCGCCGATCACCAGTGCGCTGAAGGCGGTCTGCACGATTTCCTCGCCTACGCCCATGAACTGCAGGCCCATGAAGGTGAAGAGGACGATGGCCGCCCATTTCACGATCGAGCCCGCCATGCCGCCGATCAGTCGGGAAAGCATCCCTGCAATCAGGAAGCCCGCCGCAATCACCACGCCGCCGAACACGACGCGGCCGCCGAGCTCCAGGATCTCGTCAAGGATCATGGTGAGTTCGGGGAAGCCGAGCAGGCGCGTTGCAGCGATGGCGAAGAACAGGATGATCGCGATCTGCGCAACCCGCGCGACGATGGAAGAAAGCCTGGTGTTGTCGGGCAGGACTTCGGTGTCCGTCAGCGCCCGGTCGACACCCAGGCCGGGCAGCACTTCGCGGGCCAGCTGCGCCACAAAGCGGGCGACCAGATAGCCGATGCCCAGCAGTAGGGCCGCACCGATGATGCGCGGAATGGCATCCAGGATCAGCGCCAGCATATCGCTTGCCGGGCCGGATACGCTTTCCAGATTGAGCGCTTCGAGCGCCATGATCGAAACGAAGATCACGATGATGGCGTAGATGATCGTGCCGATGGTCTTGGAAAGGGTGGTGTTGCCGGTGAGCGTTTCCGCACCGCCGCGATTGATCCACTTGTCAAAATCCACCGTCTGCAGCGTGGTGACGGTAAGATCGCGCACGATCTTGGCCACCATCAGCCCGATGAAGAATATCAGCGCGGCCCCGATCATGTTCGGGATGAAATCCATGATATTCTCAAGCAGGGTGGAAACAGGCTGCATCACACCGCCCAGGCTGAACACCTGTAGTATCGCCAGAAGGCCCAGCAGCCAGACCAGCAGGCTGACAATCCTGCCCAGTTGATGGCCGATGCTCTCGCCGGAAGACGTGCTGCGCTGGAGGAAACCGACATTGTCGACCAGCTTCGCAAAGGCCCATTTCGCCGCCTTGGCCAGAAGCCATGTGACAGCGAGAATGATGAGTGCGAGGCCGACTTTTTCCAGGATCGTTACAAACAGATCCTGATCGAACCGATAGTTACCTATGCCCATGAGCAATTCTACTCCCCGTTATTTGTGGGCGCAGCGTAACACGCCGACGGGTCAATGAGCAAACGCGCTGATTTTCAGGAGTATTTATCGGCCTTTCGCTTGCCGAAACGCATGTTGCTTTCAAGATAGCCGCGAAGGGCAGCGTAGAAGGCTTCCAGAAACTCCCGTTCGTCCCCCTGCCCAAGTTGCCAGCCGATCTTCGCGGTGATCGCTTCGGCCACGTCCCGCAGCGATTCAGGCCGGTCCTGTCGCAGAACGCGCTCCAGCACCTGCAATTCGTGCTCGCCGTAAATCGACAGTTCCGCCTCGCCGAACCTGTACTGATCCTGCCTGTCGGGAGCGAGGGACATGGCCTGCTTCAGCTTGGCTTCCCTCGCTTCCACCACCCATGTACCCGCCACGATGTCACCCGCACGCAGCGCATCCTTGTTGAAAACGGGGAATAGCACGAAGATCATCAGCCACACGAAGGTGGCAAGGCCAAATACCCCGCCCTCCGCCCCGCCACCCAGCAGGAAGAATGCCGGCAGGAAAACCTCGATGTCGCGCACCAGATTGCGGGCAATCACCATTTCCGCCGTCAACCGCCCGCCATCGCGCGCAGCCACGCGCAGGCCGGCGATCCGCTTGCCCGGCGTGGCAGCGCGCGGGCCAAGTTCGAACCACAGGAAATATCCGTAGCGAGAGAGAAACAGCAGCAAGATCACCGCGATCAGCAGGGCCTGGATAACAGCGCCACCCTGCGGCGTGGAGCCGACATCCAGCAGGCCGAAGCCGATGGCCGAGAACGCCAGCATCACGACCACGATTCCGATGAACAGGAACAGCAGATCGAGCAGCAAGGCGCCCGCCCGCGCGCCCCGCGCGCCCACAGTGAGGGGGAGGGAAAGGCCCTCCGGCGTCACCAGCGTACGTTCGCGTTTGGATCGGGCTCTGGTCTGCAGCGTATGGGGCCTCGGTCCGGCACTTTCGGGTGCGCTCATGTCTCGCGCTCCTGCGGGGCGGGCATCAGCGCGAAATAGAGCACCCATATCACCAGCATGACAGCGCCGATTGCCAGACGTGACGGCGTATCCCCTACCAATTGGCGCGCATAGCCTTCCAGCAGGCCGGCCACGATCAGCATGATGGTGCATCCCGCCATCACCTGCGCAGCTCGCACGCCAGCGCCTTTCATCGCGGCGAGGATGGAGCGGTCTCCGGGGAAGGCCATCGTGCGCCCGACATGCAATCCCGCTGCACCCGCCAGCAGGATGGCGCCAAGTTCGGTGGTGCCATGCACGCTGAGCCATGCTGCAAAGTCCAGCCCCATCCCGGTGTCGGCGAAAACCCAGTACATCGCGCCTAGCAGGGCGAGATTGTGCACCAGCAGCAGCAGCGTGGGCACGCCAAATGCAAATCCCAGCGCGAAGGCCAGGATGCAGACCCCCGTGTTGTTGGAGAACAGGTAGGCGGCAAATATTCCGAGTCCGTCGGAGCTTTCGGCGGTGCCGAGTGTCTCTCGCAGGGTTTCGGGATCCGCGCCCGGCACGCGTCCGCCGGCCATGCCACCCGACACCAGCGAATAGAACCAGCGTTCGTCCTGCTCCACCAGCAGCCAGCCGACGATCGTGCCCGCCACCATCACCGCCAACGCGACGCAGATATCCAGCCAGATCGCGCGCACCGACGCGCTCCAGCCGCCACCAAGGAAACGGCGCAGCCATCCGAACAGGCCGATGCGCGGGCCGTAGACCTGGAACCAGGCACGGCGCACCAGCGATTCAAGGTAGTCGAGCGTCGCTGCATCCAGCGATGTTTCCCGCGCCACGGCCAGACTGGATGCCGTCTTGCGATAAAGCACGGGAAGTTCCAGCAGGTCATCGTCGCTGATGCTGCGCGGGCGGTTCTTCTCCAGCGCGGTGACGATGCTCTCCAACCGCTGCCAGTCGCTCTCCCGCTCCAGCCGGAAACGGTCGGACCTGAGGCTGGCTGCCTCGACATCGGCGGGCGGCTGGATCTCGGCCTTCTTGAACAGCGAAAGCACCATCAGCCGATCGCCTCTGCACGTTTCGTCTCGAGATAGAGATCGATCAGCCTGTAGCCGATGACATCATGGCGCGCCTCGATCACGTTGACGCCCAATCTGCGCAGGCGGGAGATCACCAGTTCACGCTGCCTGGCCAGCGAATCCGCGCCCACCGCCACGGCGATATCGCCCATCGTATCAGGCGAGATCATGGCCATATCTTCCAGCTCGGTATCCACCATCGTCACGAAGATCACGAGGTGATGGCGCACCAGGCGTTGCACGCTTTCCACCATCAGTTCTGCCGATGTGGGATCGGAAAAGTCGGAGAACAGGACGATCAGCGAGCGGCGTTTCAACCGTGCTGTCAGCGTGGCAAGGGCCAGCGTGAAGTTCGGCTCTCGCGGTGTGTAATCAAGCTGCGCTGCTGCGCTCTGCAAGCGATGGAATGCGCGCGTGTCCGTGACGAACGGCGTCATCACCTGCGGTTGATCGGAAAAACCGAACAGGCTCACCCTGTCGCCCCCTTTCAGTGCGACATAGGCCGCCATCAATGCAGCGGACACGGCGCGATCGATACGCGGCAGGCCGTCCACGGGTTCGCACATGGACTGGCCGCAATCGAAGGCGAAGATGATCTGATTGTCGCGCTCCGCCTCGTTCTCGCGCGCGTAGAGGGACGTGTGCCGGGCGCTGGCCTTCCAGTCGATGCGGCGACGATCCATGCCCGGTTCGTATTCGCTCAGCGCCTCGAACTGGGTGCCTTCGCCGCGGATACGCCGTGCAACAAGGCCGAACTGGCTATCGCGCAGGAAGCTCTGCAACACCGGTGATCGAACAGGTGAAAGATCCGGCCACACACGGATCGCGGCATCCAGCGATGCGCGCTTCTGGCGCACAGCCAGACCCAGTGGCCCCGGCCAGCGGAGCCACAGGTCGTGGAGCCGCCCCTCGCCGCGGCGCAGCGGCACCGCCTGACCTTCGCCTGCAAATGAATTGGCCTCGCCGGTCGGCTTCAAAGTGAAACTCGCAGCGCCGTGCTCTCCCAGTCTCGGGTCGAATCCTACGGCGGCCTCGGGCAAGGCTGCATCGCTGTCGCGCCGTATTTCCGCCTCCACGCGTATCGTCGCCGGTTGCCCCACCTCGACATCGTCCGGCACACGATAGGCGAACGTCACGAGCGAACCGGCAAGCCACCCGTCGATCATGGCCACCAGCAGCAGTGCCAGCGCCGCACTGGGCGCGACGATCCATGCACCGGGCGCGGTGGCGGCCACCAGCACGGCCAGTGGGATCAGCAGTGCCAACAGCACCAGCGTGCGCGAAGTCGGCACCAGCGGAATGGGGGGCAATCTGTCCAGAAGGGTGCGCAGGGCTTTCACGTTATCAGCGCGGTGCCTCGGTCTGTTCGATCATCGTGGACACCAGATCCTCCACCTGCTTCCCTTCGATCTCGGCGGCGGGAGACAATAGCAGGCGGTGCCGCAGGCACGCCGTGGCGAGTGCCTTCACATCATCGGGAATGACATAGCCACGCCCTTCCAGCGCAGCGCGGGCGCGGGCGGCGTTGGCCAGCAGCACGGCCGCACGCGGACTGGCTCCGCTGGCGATATCGGGATTGTCGCGCGTGGCCCGCACCAGCGCGACGGTGTAACCGATAACCTCGTCAGACAGGGTGACTTCCTTGGTGGCAGCCTGCGCGGCAGAGATGGTGGCCGCGTTGGCGATCTGTTCGATGCCGAAATCCTGCGGGCCTTGCGGGCCGCTGCGCTCGCCGAAACGCTTCACGATCCGTGTCTCCTCCTCGGCGCTGGGAAAGCCGACCAGCAGCTTGAAAGCAAAGCGGTCCAGCTGCGCCTCGGGCAGGGGGTAGACACCCTGGTTCTCGATCGGGTTCTGCGTCGCCACCACCATGAAGCTGTCCGATAGGGCGTGCGTCTCGCCATCCAGCGTCACGCGGCGTTCCTGCATCGCCTCCAGCAGTGCGGCCTGCGTCTTGGGCGGAGTGCGATTGATCTCGTCAGCCAGCAGCAGTTCGCGAAAGATCGGACCGCGCGTCAGCGTGAACTGGCTGGTCTGGAAGTTGAACAGGTTGGAGCCCAGAATATCGCCCGGCAGCAGATCGGGGGTAAACTGGATCCGGCCGAACTCCATCCCGGTGGCATGGGCGAAACACTGGGCGAGGAAGGTCTTTGCCGTGCCCGGCGGACCTTCCAGCAAGACATGACCCTGCGCCACCAGCGCGATCAGCAGGTGCTCCACCACCTCGTCCATGCCGACGATGGCCTTGCCCACTTCACCGCGAATTGCGGTGGCCAGTTCGGCGGTCTGTTCCAGCGTCATGTTCATTGTGTCAGCGTCCTTTCAAATGACCGCAAGCGGCGCGCCGCGCGGATTATCTCTTTTGGCCCTTCGGCGTTGCGCAGATCTGCAGCCAGCCCCGAGAATGCAGGGCCATCGTGTCCACGGCGCGTCAGCGCGTTGTCGATGGCATCCCTGCGGGCGTCGATCTCGGTGTGCCGAAGGCCCAGCGCCTTTTCCACGCGGCGCCCTACCATGTCTTCATACGGCGTCTTGACCAAGTGCCAGCGCTTTACCCTTTGCAGCAGCGCCGCGCCGTTGCGGGCCAATTGCCGCTTGCCCTGCGCCATTGCAGGCGCCTCTGCCAGAGGCGAGCCGAACCTGTGAAAAGCGCGCCACCCGATAACCAGTGCGGCGAGCAACATGCACAGCGTGGCTGCAAGAAAGGGCGGACGGAAAGCCAGCGTCAGCAGGTTTTCCGACGCGCCAAGCCCGTTGAGGGTAAGATCGAACCGTATGGCCAGATCTTCGCCCAACGTCGCTTCTTCCACAAGGCGCAGTGCCATGGCGGCGCGGGTGCGGTCTGCCATGCCGTAATTGTTCATCAGGTCCGGTTCGAACACCACGATCACCGGCCAGGCGTTGTAATCGTCGTAGCCGTCCTGCTGCACCAGTTCCGCTGCCAGTATGTCGCCCTCTGCGTCACGGATCAGGGCGCGCATCATCTTGGGGTTATCTGTGACAAGAGCCTGGACCTTGCTTTCTTCCGGCAGGGCGCCGGCTTCGCCCAGGCCCTGCCAGCCGCCGGTTTGCCCGATTGCAAGGTCGATGCCTCCCACGATGTCCAGATCGCCAAACCATTGCGGTATCAGCGGATCTCCGAGGATGACCCAGCCATCCTGGCTTTGCACGTCGGCCTCTTCGGGAACCGGCATAGCCTGCCATTTCGGCAGGATCAGCATGGTCGGGCCATTGCCGTAATCGATGCGCTGCTGCACGATCTCGCCGATTTCTTCCCCATCAGCCCAATGCGATGGGGTAATGACGAGAAGCCCGTAGTCCTCAAGTTCGGCACGGTTGCGCGACAGGCTTACGCTATTGCCGGTTCTTTCCAGCAGGGTGACGAGGCCAGAAAAGCCGTTGAGCCCGTTGGCCGCGGCGTGATTGCCGCCATTGCGATCCTCCTGTCCGGTCCAGCCTTGGCCAAGGGCATAGAGCAGCAGCAGGAACGCCAGCGCGCCCACCACCAGCACGGCCAGAACGCCGCGCGGGCTGAACGGATTGGTGCGAGCCCTCATGCGCTCATGGCCTTTTGCGCAAGCGCGAAATCGGCGTAGGCGGCACGGGCAGCTTGCCAGTCCCGTTCTTCCAAGCGTCGCAGGGCAAACAGGCTGCGCTCCACCGGCGCGGCGATCAGGCCGAACGCGGTGCGCGCGCCTTCCGGCAGGCGCGGTTCCGAAGCCAGTTCACGCGCGGTGCTGGATGGCTCCACGAGGTCCGGTCGCGCCTCCGCAATCTGGCCGACGGATCGCTGCAACAGCAGGTGCGTCGCCTCGTCATAGGCGCCTTCTGCCGCCAGTCGATCGGCTTCCTCCAGCAGGGCCAGCGCCTCTTTTTCGCGCGGCACCCATTCGTCGCTTTCCTGCCTGTTTCGCCTGTTGCGGCGCATACCGGGGCCGAAGGTGTCGACGAGGAAATAGATGACGGCCAGCACCAACGCAGCGAGCAGCACCCATTTCAGCACCGGCCATGCCGCCACCAGCAGGCCGCCTATCGGCTGGAATATCGTCTCCAGCCATTCCAGGAAATCGGTCAGCCAGTCGGGTGGAGGATCTGCCTCGGGTATGGTGACTTGTGAAAACTGCACATCCTCGTCGGCGCGCAGATCCTGCCACGCAGCGTCGAATTCATCGGCCCTTGCAGGCGCTGCAGCGTTCGCGGGTCCGGTCGTCACCGTTCCTTGGTTGCACGCGCCGGGACCGGACGCAACGCTTCAGCGTACAAAACCGGGCGATGACAGTGCTTCGGACGCGGCCAGGCCGCACATCTTATCCCCGCTGCCGGGCCAGCGGATAGGTGCCGAACATGCGCACGCCCTTGCAATGAAACGCCAGTTCTTCCAGCGCGCGATCCACCGCAGGATCGCCGGGCGCGCCGATGATGTCGGCATAGAACATGGTGGCGGCAAAGCTGGCTCCGCGCTGATAGCTCTCCAGTTTCGTCATGTTGACGCCGTTCGTGGCGAAACCTCCCATGGCCTTGTACAGCGCGGCGGGGATGTTCTTCACCTCGAAGACGAAGGTCGTCATGGCCTCCTGGCCCTGCAGGGAAGCGGGATCCAGTCCTTCGCGTGCCAGCACCACGAATCTCGTGGTGTTATCGGCGGCATCCTCCACATTTTCGTCGACGATTTGCAGGTTGTAGAGATCGGCTGCCAGATTGGGCGCGATAGCGGCGAATTGCGGATCGCCCAGTTCCGCCACATGCGCAGCCGCGCCAGCGGTATCGGCGTGAGCCAGCGGTACGATGCCTTTTGCGTGCAGGTAATGCCGCGACTGGCTGAGAGCGTGGGGATGACTGAAAGCGCCCTTGAAGGGGCCGGCATTGCCAAGCGCCATCATGGAATGTTCGATCTTCAAAAAATGCTCGCCCACGATGCTGAGGCCGCTTTCGGGCAGCAGGAAATGGATATCGGCCACGCGGCCCGCCTGCGAATTCTCGATGGGAATCATCGCGCAGGATGCACGGCCTTCTTCCACCGCTTCAATCGCTGCGGCGAAGCTGAAGCACGGCAGGGGCAGGGCGTGCGGATCCCATTCGGACACCGCGCGGTGCGAATTGGCGCCAGGTGCCCCCTGGAAAGCGATGGCGCGGGTAGGCTCCTGCGCTGCGGCGACATGCATTTTCTCGACCAGTTCGAGAGCTGGGGCGGGGTAAGAATCCATAAGGACAACGCCGGTAGCGAGGCCGGGGGCTGGCGACAAGCACGCATAGGCCCCTTGCGAACCGCGCGCGCGCACACTAGAGCGCGTGCCGACACATCCACACCGGCAGATATTTCGACATGAGCAACTCCAACACCATTTTTGGCTGGGTCCTGGCCAGCGGCATCGTCGCACTGGGTCTGAGCTCGATCAGCGGCAAGATCTTCCACGCCGACAAGCCCTATGTTGAAGAGGGCGAGTTCGGCTACGTCATCGAGGCCGCCGAAGAAGGCGCCGCGGGAGATGACGGCCCGCCGTTCGCCGCATTGCTGGCGCAAGGTTCTGCTGCTGCAGGTGAAGCCGTGTTTGCGAAATGCACGGCCTGCCATTCGATCGCGCAGGGCGGTGCTGACGGCATCGGTCCGAATCTCTACGGTGTCATGGGCACGTCCATCGGCTCACATGCGCCGGGCTTCGCCTATTCGTCCGCGCTTTCGGGCAAGGGTGGTTCGTGGGATTATGACAACATGAACGCCTGGCTCACCAGCCCGCGCGGTTTCGCCAATGGCACGAAGATGAGCTTTGCCGGTCTTTCCAGCGCGGAAGATCGTGCCAATGTCATCCTCTACATGCGTGAAAACGGCGGCGGACCGGCTCTGCCCGAAGTTCCGGCTGAAGAACCCGTGGACGTCGAAGGTGAACTGGATGGCGCGGGCGAGGGCCCCGGCCAGACCGAAGGCGCACCGGTTGACTCCAACGAAGCTGCCGGCGCCATGGGTGCAGAACAGCCCGTTCCCGAGCAGGTATCGGCCACCGACACCGGCGACTGATACCGCTTGCGGCGAGCTTACTCGCTGCGGCCCTTGAAACCCTGAGCCACGACATACCACTCGCTGGAGCCCTTGCGGCTGGCGGGTGGCTTGGCGTGCTTCACGGTCTTGAAATGCTTTTTCAGCAGGTCCAGCAGATCCTTGTCCGTGCCGCCGGCAAAGCCCTTGGCCACGAATGATCCGCCTTCCTCCAGCACTTCCACCGCGAACCATGCGGCCGCTTCCACCAGCGCCATGGTACGCAGGTGATCGGTCTGCTTGTGGCCCACCGTGTTGGCGGCCATGTCTGACATGACGAGATCGGGCGGGCCGTCCAGCGCCGTGGTCAAGGCTTGCGGCGCCGCATCGTCCATGAAATCCATCAGCAGGATTTCCACGCCCTCGATCGGTTCCGTCTCCAGAATATCGATGCCGACAATTGCGGCGCGCGGCGCGCGGCGGCGCACCACCTGTGCCCAGCCTCCGGGCGCAATGCCCAGATCGACAACGCGTTTCGCGCCTTTTACCAGGCCGAACCGGTCGTCCAGTTCGGTAAGCTTGAACGCGGCGCGGCTGCGATAATCTTCTTCCTTTGCGCGCTTGACGTAGGGGTCATTTAGCTGCCGCTCCAGCCAGCGCTGGGAACTTGCCTTGCGCTTCTTCGCGCTTTTGAGGCGGCGATGGGAATCCTGTCCTGCGCGGGCCATCAGTTTTCCTGTCCGTTCTGTTTGAGCCGTCTCAGCGCCGCCTGCGCTTCGCTGCCGTCGGCGTCGGCCGCCATCAGGCTGCGCAGAATGCCTTCACGAATGCCGCGATCGGCCACGCCAAGGCGTTCCGCCGGCCAGATATCGAGGATCGCCTCGAGAATCGCACACCCCGCCACCACCAGATCGGCGCGATCGGCACCGATGCAATCAAGCTCGCTGCGTTTCTCGGCGGACATGCCGGACAATTGCTGAGAGATGCCGCGCATCGATTCGGAAGGCACGATCAGCCCGTCCACCGCGTTGCGATCATATTGCGGCAATCCCAGGTGGACGCTGGCCAGCGTCGTCACCGTGCCGCTGGTGCCCAGCAACCTCTGATCGGGAGCCTTGTGGGCATCGATTCGCTCGGCAAAATCGGCAAAGCTGTCGCGCACCAGTCGCTTCATCTTCTCGTAACGGGCCAGCCTGCCTGCTGCGTCTTCGGGTTCGTCGCCCACGGTTTCCGATAGCGACACGACGCCCCAAGGCACGCTCTGCCAGTCGAGAATGCGCGGTACAGGGGCGCCCGGTTCGATCAGCACCAGTTCGGTGGAACCGCCGCCGATATCAAAAATGATGGCAGGGCCGATGCCGTCTTCCAGCAGGATATGGCAGCCCAGCACCGCGAGGCGCGCTTCTTCCTGCGCGCTGATGATATCGAGCACGATCCCTGTTTCCTGTCGAACCCGCTCGATAAATGCCTCGCCATTGCAGGCGCGGCGGCAGGCCTCGGTGGCGACGGAGCGCGCAAGGTGCACATTGCGCTTGCGCAGCTTGTCGGAGCAGACCTTCAGCGCGCCAAGGGCCCTTTCCATGGCGGTGTCGGACAGGCGGCCATGCTGCGCCAGCCCTTCGCCGAGGCGCACCACGCGCGAGAAGGCGTCGATCACGACGAAGTTCTCGTCGGATGGACGCGCGATCAGAAGGCGGCAATTGTTGGTGCCGAGATCGATCGCCGCGTAAGCCTGCTTGTAAGATTTGTGCGGTGGGCGACGCCAGTTGCGAGAATTGCGCTGCGTGCTGCCACTGTTATCGCCGGAACTGCTGTTGGGGCCGTTTCTCTTGCTCTGGGGGCGCCTTGCCTGTCCTTCTGGCGCTCTTTTTCTGGCCTTCTCGCGTCGATCCGGCGGATTGATATCCGCCATGCCTGATTACTTTCACTATTCTATATACCCGCCAAAACCGGCGGAACCTGAAGACAGGTTAGACCAAGCAGGGTGCGCGCACAAGTGAGGGCCAGATTGCGGGCCCAGCTAGCCCCGGCGGTTGCCGCCGGTTCTGAATGGCGCAGCCATCGCAGGGATCAGCGCCGCGTCGCGATCGGCTTGTGCATCGTCCACCCCGATCACGATCTCGTGTTGCGGCACATCGCCGCGATAGGTGCCGTGCAGATGGTCCCAGATGCTGATCCCGCTGGACCAGTTTGAATCCATCTCGTCCCGCTCCACGCTATGATGGATACCGTGCATTCGGGGCGTGGTGAGAACGGTGCTCAACGCATCGTCCACGCCGCCGGGCAGGCGCAGGTTGGAATGGTGGAACAGCACGGACCCGAAGAAGAAGCCGCGCCAGGCATTGTGCGTCTCCGGGTCCGCACCCGACAGCCGCATCTGCATCATGCGCATGGGCGTGGACAAGAGCATGTCCAGCGCGTGGAAGCGGATAGCGGTCGACATGTCGAGATCGGGATCAACATGGTGCACACGGTGAAAGCGCCACAGGAACGGCACCTTGTGCGTGGCGACGTGCCACAGGTAATAGGTGTAATCCATCAGCACGAAGGCCGCGATGCGCCCCGGCAGGCCGCCGATGGCGTGTTGCAGGCCGCGCCGATTACGGTTGTTCGCGCGCGCGATGGTCTGCGTCAAAGGCGCTTCGGTGGCCATGATCACCGCCTGGCATGCCGCGCCCATCGCCGCATTGCGTGCCACGCGCGGCAATTGCTGCGCCGTTCTCTGGCGGAGCGGACGGGCGCGTTCTGCCAGCATCAGCGCGCCCACGGCGGCTCCGGCCACGGCAAGTCCGGCGAATTTTGCGAGTCGCAAGGCCATGGCCGTTACACTGACTATTCGCATGAACCGCGTCCAGCGGTTACAGCGGGTTCGATGACGCCCGCACCCACCATCGCCCTGTTTGCAAAATACCCTCGTGCGGGACACGTGAAGACGCGCCTTGCGCCCCTGCTGGGGGAAAATGGCGCTGCGCAGCTTCACCGCCGCCTGGTAGAACGCACCGTTGCAACGCTGCGGGAAAGCGGATTGCCGTTCACGGTGCATTACTCCGGCGCCTGCGCTGCGGATTTTTCCGATTGGCTGGGGGATGATGTGCCGCTGGAGGAGCAGGGCGGGGGCGATCTTGGCGAGCGGCTGGCTCAAGTCGAAGCGCCCGGTATCGTGCTGGGAGCAGACATTCCGGGTCTGTCGGTGCGCCACCTGCACGATGCGGTGAAGGCGCTGGAAGTACTGCCGGTGGCGATCGGCCCCGCCAGCGACGGCGGATATTACCTTCTCGGTTTCACGCAGGCCATCCCCCAATTGTGGCAGGATATCTCTTGGGGAAGCGATACGGTCCTTCAGGAAACAAGGGACCGGCTGGACTCGCTGAAAATTCCCCACGCGTTTCTGGACGAGCTGGACGATTGCGACAGGCCGGAAGACCTGGCGCAGTGGCCCTGGCTGATGCCATGAGCAGCGTTTCCATCGTCATCCCCATGCTGAACGAGGAGAGGGCGCTTCCCGCCCTTGTTGCTCACCTGAAGAGGCTGGACCCCGCGCCGCTGGAAGTGGTGGCGGTGGATGGCGGGAGCGAGGATCGCTCTCGCGCCATCGCCAACGATGCGGGCTGGCGGGTGTTCACGGCGCGGCAGGGGCGGGGCAGCCAGATCAATGCAGGCGTTGGGGCAGCGCGCGGGGATCTGGTGGTGGTGCTGCATGCCGACACGGTGCCGCCGCCCGACATGGTGGGCGTGATTGCCGAGACGCTGGCAGACCCATCCATCGCCCTTGCAGGCTTCACCCCGATCATTCGCGGGCCGGACAAGGTGCGCTGGGGCACCACGGCGCATAACTGGGCCAAGACATGGTATGCCCCGCTGCTGGCAAGGCCGCATCTGTTCCTGCGCGGTGCGCGGCTGCTATTCGGTGATCACGCCATGTTCTTTCGGCGTGCGCAATTCCTGGAAAGCGGCGGGTGCACGCCCGATGCCAAGGTGATGGAAGAGGCGGATCTGTGCGTGCGCCTGCTGGATCATGGCAAGGTGAAACTGCTTCGCCGCACGGTAGAGACATCCGACAGGCGCATTGCCGAATGGGGCGCGCTGAAGGCGAATTGGATCTACTTCAAGGTCGGGATGCTGTGGGCGAGCGGCGTTCGGGAACGGCTGGAGAGGCATTATCCCGACGTTCGCTGACCGGCTGTTGTGAAGTAGGCGGGGGCGGCAGGTACCGGCGCTCTATCCCGTAGGCGATCATGCGATCCAGCCAGCCGCGATCCGTCGGCGGGCACGCAAGGCCGGTAAGGGCGCGAAACCGTGTATCGTCGAACTGCGGATTGCGGGTGAAATAGGCGCCGAAAGTATCGAGCATGCGGCGGAGCAGCAGCCGCTCTGCCGGGCGCAGGGTAATAGGGTCGAAAGTGGAGGGTGCCACCACCTCGGGATCGGGGAAATGATCGACCCGGGCAACGCCGTACGCCAGTTCCGCCGCGCGCGTCGGCTCGCTCGCGACGAGGTGGAAATAGCCGCCCTGCGCCGCGTCGAACTGCTGCGCGATCCGGGCGATGCCCTCTGCCACGTGGCATAGCGGCACGAGATCCAGCGTGGCGTTTTCCTGCGCGGGAAAGACGCTGACTTTCCCGCGTGCCATCAGGCGAAACACATTGCACAGGGAGGGAAAATCGCGGATTGCGCCATCGGCATGATCGCCCAGCACGATGGAAGGCCGCGCAATGGCAAACGGCACGCCGCTTTGCGCCACCACTGCTTCGGCCAACGCCTTGCTCTCTTCGTAATTGTTGGTGAAGCGCGTTCCGGCAGGCACCGGTTCTTCCGCAATTACGCCTTCGCGCGTACCGCATGTGTAGGCGGTGCTGACGTGAATGAAGCCCGCGCCAGCCGCCCTTGCGAATTCCACGGCATTGCGTGTGCCTTCCACATTCACCGCCGCTAGCAGTTCGCGCGAAGCGTCGAATTCCAGGCAGGCGGCGCAGTGGATCACCACGTCGATATCGAAGCGGTCTGGTTCCAGCGCCATCAGCGGCAGGGTGACATCGCCCGGCACCACCTGCGCCTCGACTACCAGCGCGCCATCATTGCCGCGCACTTCCGGCGTTTTGCGCACCATTGCGGTGACTTGCGCACCGCGTGCCGCCAGCCTTGCGCATACTTCCCCGCCGATCAGCCCGGCAGCACCTGTTACGAGGACTTTCAGCAACAGGCCGAACCTGTAGCCGTGACAGCCCTGCCCGCGCTCGACTGGCCGAACGGCACAGCGGTGCCGCAGCCGGGAAACACGCCGTAATGGCGCGAGAAATCGCCTACGAACTCGAAATGCGGGGCAAAGCGCGTTTCCGCCAGCATCAGCCAGCTGTTGCCGCACACGGGGAAAATGCGCCCGGCCTCGATGGCGTGATGGGCGTCGAGCTCGAACGCCTCCTCATGCTCCGGCACGGTGCCCTTGTAGATCACTGCCTGCCCGTAATCCTCGCATTGCGGCTCCAGCCCGGCCAGCTTGAACAGGCGGTAGGTGGCGGAGACGAAGTTGATACCGGCCAGCTTCTGCGCGGCCTGCGCATCGTTGATGCCAAGCGGCCTGTCCGTCACCAGTCGCGGATCTGAGAAGCCTGCTTCCTTGGCTATGGAATCGAAATCGCCCCAGTAAAGAGCGCCTGACAGGCATTCGCCATGCAGCACCGGATCATCCAGCAGGTGTTCGGGAACGCGGCGATCGGCATAGACATCGGAGAAATACAATTCGCCGCCCGGCTTCAGCAGCCGATGCGCCGCGCGGAACACCGCACGCTTGTCTGCCACCAGGTTGATTACGCAATTGGATACGATGATGTCGAAACTTTCCGGCTCCAGCCCCAGCTGATCCAGTTTCTCGATATCGCCCTCGACGAAATCGACATTGGCATAGCCAAAGCGCTGCGCGTGCCAATCTTTGTAGTCATTGGCCACGGCCAGTTGCTGCGGCGTCGCATCCACGCCCGTTACGCTGCCGGTGCTGCCGACGAGTTGCGCCAGCAGATAGGCATCCTGTCCGCTGCCCGATCCCAGATCCAGGACCCGGCATCCCTCCAGCGCCTGGGGCACCACCAGGCCGCAGCCGTAATAGCGCGCCTTCACGTCCTCATGCACATTGCGCAGCGCCTCTCGCACCGAAAGCGATGGCATTTCGAACGTGCAGCAGGCATCGGTGCGCAGGTCTTTCGAGCCTTCCAGCACCTTGCCATAGTAATTCTGGCTGTTCTCGAGATTCATGAAACCGTATCCCTTCTGGTCCGAAAGGATGCATGGACGATTGCTGCTGCGTCGGCCATCCTGAATTGCCCATTTGCAGGAGATTCCCTTGGATTATACGCACGACGTGATCGTGATCGGCGGCGGCGCTGCCGGCCTGACGGCTGCCGGGGGTTGCGCGATGTTCGGCCTGAAAGTGGCGTTGATCGAAGGTCACAAGATGGGTGGAGAATGTCTCAACAACGGCTGCGTCCCATCAAAGGCGCTGCTTGCATCGGCCAGCCGTGCCGCCGAGGCGCGGGAGGAAAAGCGTGCAGGCGTGCAACTTTCCGCCCCGGTGGTGGAGTGGGGCGGAGTTCATGCGCACATCCACAAGGCCATCGCGGACATCGCCCCGCACGATTCGGTGGAGCGGTTCGAGGAGATGGGCTGCGAAGTCATCCAGGACTGGGCCACGTTCAACGGCTCCAGATCTGTCACCGTCGGCGGTCGCACGCTCACCGCGCCGCGCATCGTCATCGCCACCGGCTCCGAGCCATTGGTGCCGCCGATCGATGGCCTCGACGATGTGCCGTATCTCACCAACGAAAACCTCTTCGATCTGCAGGAACAGCCGGCACATCTCGTCATCGTAGGCGGCGGAGTGATCGGCATGGAAATGGCCCAGGCCTTCTGCCGGCTGGGAAGTGAAGTGACGGTGATCGAGCCGGGCGAACTGATGGGCCGGGATGACCGCGCATCGGTGGCGGTGGTGCAGGAGGTGATGCAGGAAGAAGGGGTCCGCTTCGTCAAAGGCAAGGCAGTAAAGGTGTCGGGCGCTGCCGGAGCCATCACGCTGACGACGGATGGTGGCGATGAAATTCGCGGATCGCACCTGCTGGTGGCCGTGGGCCGCAAGGCGCGAACGGGGGGATACGGGCTTGAGGAACTGGGCGTCGAGATCGGCGACAACGGCATCGTCGTGGACGAGCGGCGTCGCACCAGCCTGAAACATATCTACGCCATCGGCGATTGCCGCGAGGGGCCGCGCCTCACCCACGTTTCCGGTTACGAGGGATCAAACGCGGTGCTGGAAATCGCCCTCGGCCTGCCTGCCAAGGTCGATTACCGCGCATTGCCCTGGTGCACCTACACCGAGCCCGAAGTGGCCCAGATCGGCATGACCGAGGGCGAGGCGCGGGAAGCGCACGGGGACAAGCTGCGCGTCGTTACCGAGGGGTTCGATCACAACGAGCGCGCTATTGCGGAAGGGCGCAGCGGGGGCCACCTGAAGGTGATGTTGAAGGGCAAGAAAGTGGTCGGCGCCAGTATCTGCGGGAAGAACGCAGGCGAATTGCTGCTTCCGTTCACCCAGATGATTACCGGCAAGAGCGGAACGTTCGATGTGGGCGGCGCGATCGTGTCCTATCCTACCCGTGCCGAGATCGTGAAAGCGACGGCTTTCAGTGCGTGGGAGCCGACGGTATTCGGCAAATGGCCGAAGAAGTGGGTGGCCCTGCTGGCCAAGATCAGGCGCGCACGCTGATGTCCACCCGCACGAAAAGCCGCAATTCCCCTGCAGGACCATCCCCCTTCGCGGTGGAGGCCGAACGGCTGGCAGGAGAGAAGTTCACCGATCCGCGGGTAACGGCAGACGGCTCCGCCCGCGCAAGCGTTGGCCTGAGAAAGCTCGACACCCTGTGGTTCGCCACCGGTACGCTGTGCAATCTCGCCTGCGCCAATTGCTATATCGAGAGCAGCCCGACCAATGACGCGCTGATCTACATGTCGGCACAGCACGTCTCGCGCTTTCTGGACGAGGTGGCGGAGCGCGGCGTGCGCGAGATCGGCTTCACCGGCGGCGAACCTTTCATGAACCCTGAGATCATCGCGATGATCGAGGATGCGTTGTCGCGCGGGCACGAGGTGCTGGTGCTGTCCAATGCCATGAAGCCCATGCGCCGCCACGAGGCGGAACTGCTTCGCCTGCGCGACGCCTACGCAGACGCGCTCACGATCCGCGTCTCGATCGATCATCACACGCAGAAAGTTCACGAGGCGGAACGCGGACCGGGCACCTGGCAGCCCATGCTGGGAGGGCTACGCTGGCTTTCCGCAAACGGCTTCTCCTTCGCCGCGGCGGGCCGTCGCCTGGCGGGGGAGACGGACGAGGCTGCGCGCAATTCCTATCGGCTGCTCTTCGAAACCGAAGCGATCGCGCTTAACGTGGGTGATCAAACCCGGCTGGTGCTGTTTCCGGAGATGGACGCAACCGCCGACGTGCCCGAGATCACCACCGATTGCTGGGGCATCCTCGGCAAGTCGCCTGACGATGTAATGTGCTCCAGCAGCCGCATGGTGGTCCACCGCAAGGGAGAGCCTGTCCCGCGCGTGGTGGCCTGCACGCTGTTGCCATACGATGCCGGTTTCGATCTGGGATCAAGTGTGGCGGAGGCGGATTGCGATGTGCCTTTGAACCACCCGCACTGCGCGCGGTTCTGCGTTCTTGGCGGGGCGAGCTGCTCCGCATGATTGGCCTCCTCAGGAGCCATTCAGACGTTTCAGTCGTATAATCCTGCATGAAACTTTCAAATCTCAGCCTTCTCGCCATACCGGCCGCCATGCTCGCCACCCCCGCTGCTGCGCAAAGCAACATCGACGGGACTTATGTCGATTCCGGCGGCTATACCGAGATTACCGTGGCCCGCTGCGGCAGCGCGCGATGCGGTGAGATCACCCGCATCATCAAGCGAAAGCCGGGGGAGCCCAACCGCGACGTGCATAACGACGATCCTTCCCTGCGGGATCGCCCGATCCTGGGGATCACCGTGTTGCAGAACCTTCGCTGGGACGATGGCGCATGGCGCGGCGAGGTGTACAATCCCGAGGACGGCAACACCTACCGCACAGAGGTGCGTCCTGCAGCCAATGGCGCGCTTGAAGTGAAAGGGTGCGTCACCCTGTTCTGCCGCACCCGCGTCTGGCCTGCGGCGAACTGATTTCGCCATGCACTCTTTCGTTCACAAGGGTTGACCGAATCCTGCAGCAGCGCTAGTGGCGCGCTCCTTACTGCCCCGTCCTCTAACGGTAAGAGAGCGGACTCTGACTCCGTCAATCAAGGTTCGAATCCTTGCGGGGCATCCATTTTCCTGATCGAGCATCGCTCCCGCGCCGGAGCGTGAAACCGGGCCGCAGCTTCTTTATGGCGCAGCTTGCGCTCTCGTGATTGTTATTTCGCCATACGACGGAACAGTGCAATCGACGCAGAGACGATCGAAATTGCCCCGGCCATTTCCGGATTGTTGACGGCGTAGATCATGAACAGGGCCAAAGCGCCCAGCATGATCGGCCTCAGCGCCCACGGATGTTGCCCTTTGCCAACAGCATTGCCTTCCGGTCAATTTGCAAAGGTGCGGCCCTTCGGCTCAATTTATGTCGTCTGCGCTCTGCTCGTCCTTTGGAAGCAGCAGTTTTGCAGCCTCGCTACTGAGCGAATTTGCGATGACATGGTCGACCCCTTCGATCGTGATCGCCAGCGTTCCTTCCTCGGTCATCTGAAGGAACCCCTTCGATTTCAGATACCACGAATGGAACTCGAACTGCTGCTCGGGGCATTCGAGAATTTCCTGCAGCAGCCACGGCACGATGCCGGCGTTCGCGGCATCCTCACGCCTCTTCTTGTAGAGAAGAAGCAGGATCCGATCGTGCATCTTCGCATCGTTTATCGCGGTATTCTGGTCGGATAGCAGCGCTGAATTTGGCCGGAATGGCGTGGCCTTGTCGCTGACGTTCTTCTCGTACTGACGATCATACTCGGCGCGCTTCTTCGCGTCCTTCAAGAGCCTGTAACATTCCGTTAGCTCGTTGAACTTGTCGACATCGGCAGTCTCGAGACGGTCGGGATGATAAACCTTGGCAAAGTGGTGATAGGCCATGTCGAGAATCTTGTCGTCGCAATCAGGGCTGACCTGGAGCAGCGCGTAGTAATCGACAAATTGATCTTCATCCTGCACGTGAAGCCACTCCGTTATTGGATTTGCAAAGCCAAGCCGAGGCCTGAATTGTCATGCTTTCATGACGGGTCGCAAATGATGAGACCGATCAACATCGCTTGCGTCGGTGAAGATTGCCTTTGCAAACCTTCCGAGCGGGATTGGGGATCCGGAACAGAGGTCGCGATCAATACGGGCCAGGGTAGCACGCGCTCGTATTCAGGGGTGCCGACAGGAGGCCGCTGCCTTCGAACCAGTTGAACGTTCCGGTGGCCGTCACACGGTAACCATCGCATTCCGCGTCTGCATCGCTGGCCACGAAGGCAAGATTTTCGAGATAGGGCCCTTCGTATTGTGTCAGCGCGAAGGTGTTGATGCCGGCAATGGTGCAATCGGCGCGCTGCGCGGAAAGGCAGCGCGCGGACACCTCGGTAGCGCGTTGCAGGGCCATGGCGCTGTGCATCATCAGGCCCGCCGCGATCACGCTGAAGATCAGAATCAGGAAAAGGGGCAATACGAGAGCGAACTCCGCCGCACTCGCGCCGGATTCGCACCGGCGCAGCCCGCTGATCGGTCGCAAGCCTGATCGCTTCGCGCGCATCAATCGAGCCTCATCCAGCCGTCAGCCGTGATAGGGTTGCCGATCACCGAAGCTACGGACAGGCCGGGAAACATCGGACTGAAATTGTAGGTGGCCGTCGTGTAGATGTAATTGCCCGGTGCTTCGGCAGAACCATAGGCAGAGCAATCGGCTGGTGGATTGTTCAGATCGCCGACTTCGACAAGCGCATTGTTTGCAGATGCGTCGTGGCAGAAATAGCCTTCTGACGGTTCGGCGATCACGACCCTTCTGGTGGCCGAATCTCCGATGGAGACCCTGTTTGCGGCTTCTTCCATCTTGGCTTGCAGATCGATACTCTGGTTGGCTTCGCAGTTCACGGTCGCAGGCAGGTCAGCCTGTGTCTGGCAAATGCTGGCCGCTTCCGCTGCAGCAGCCTGCGCGGCGGTGCGGACCTGCACGGAACTGTAGGCCATCCAGCCGAAATCGAGAACCTGCGCAATCAGGATCGCGAGGAAACCTGCGACGATCGCCATTTCCGCTGCGACAGCCCCGCCGCTTTCGCGCGTGAACCTGCGGCAAGATTTCAGCTTCATGTTCAGAATACCAGCCATGGGCGTCCTTCATTCCCCCCGATGGACGGCACGTCGAGACCCTGCTGGTCGCAACTGCCGGTCGGGTTGGCAAAAATCTGGGCAGTGCCGTTCAGAGTCAGCGTGTTGTTGACCCATACGAAACATTCATAGCCCGTGCCGGCCTTGTTGATGATGCCACTCATGATGGAATTGGAGTTGGGCGTGTACATCAATCCCGAGATTGCATAGGCGGGAGCGTTGCCGGACTGCTCCGTATCCACATTCGTGGTCAGATCCGGATCGGTATAGATTGCCACGCCAGACCAGTCGCCGGATGTCGGCGAAGAAATGTCAATCGCGCTGTCCGTCAGGTTCGATCCACCAATCGTGTCTGTTACATAGTGATTATAGGACGCATTGTTGTCACCCGCGAAGATGATGGTGGAATTGTTCGCCGTCAGAGTATTGTCATTGAGAATGAGACGACCGTTGTAGATGACCAGCGTCGTGTCATTCAGGATCGTATCCGCCGTCACCACGACATCACCGCAGCGTATTGTTTCTCCGCTGACCACGGGTGATCCGGCGAATTGGTTCGCTACCGTATCTGTCTTGTTGTTCTTGCCCTGCTTGTAGGCCTGGGGATACGAGCCACCACAGGTGTCTCCGGGAATATTGTCCGCGAGTTCCGTATAAGGGTCCTCGAAAACATCGGCCCCTGAAACTTGCGTGAGGCCGCAACCACTGCTCGTCCCGACTGCGATGCCGGAGCCTGCATTCATGTTGTTGCCGTTGCAGGTCATGTCGTTGTTGGAGAAAATGTCGCAGCCGTTGAGGTCTGCGAACGGAACACCGTTCCCGAGCACTCCGGCGGTTCCGCTGGTGGTGTCCAGAGACACGAGGCACAGTTCGATTGCACCTGTGTCGGGCGGTTCGCCCGCAATAGCCAGGGCGGCAACGCCCTGTGAATTACCGCCGGAACTGTCGCCCACGAACCCCACGATGGGTGAGAAGAACAGCGGCGAATCGTAGCCGATCGTAACCTGCGTGCATGTGCGAGTTGGATCGGCAGGGCAGGGCACGCGCGCGGCGTCCACGGTGGTGGAACCGGAGGCGTTCTGATAGCCATAGCGCAGCGCAGTGCCGCGCGCGGTCTTGATGAAATCGTCGTTCACCCCGTCGAAGCCAAGATCTTCATCGGGAGTTTGCGCGGCGGCGATAGCTGCTGAATCCGCGGCATTCTGCATGTCGCGCTGCTTGTAATACCAGTAGCCGACATCGACAACGAGCCCCACGATACCGATGAGCGGTATGAGGAGAAGCGCGGTCAGCGAACTGACAGCCGCCCGCGTATCGCCAATGAAATCCCTGACAAGCCCTTGTACAGCGTCGTTCATGTTCTGCCCCTGACTGTCCGCATTAAGCCCCACACGAAACAGAGTTAATCCTACCGCAAATATTGCAGTACCGCAACTTTGACGATTCTATCGCCATGCGTGCGAATAGAGCAAAGAACAGGCTTCGCGGCCAGAAACGCAACACAAAAGATGTGCCTGTCCCATTGCTGTATTGATTTGATCTGCAAGAAACCGGAGGCGGGGATTGCTCGCGGCGATTCAGGCGCGCTATCGACTTGCACAGTCGGCCGGTCGACTTGCTTCCCTTCCGGTTTTCATGAAATTAACTAAGCTATTATTCTACAACGCAAATGTATCGCGATGAGCTAAGCCGGTCAGGACGACGAAGGGTCTGCCTTGCACGCTGAAACTTCGGATGTCCGCGTATCGGCGGATCGCACTTCGTCGTTCCGGCGCGAGGTCAGTGCACCCGCAAATTTCCAGATGAGAAAGGTCAGACCTATCGATACATATCCGTCGACGGCATAGTGATAGGCAAGGTGGACCGAGCCGATCAGGATGATCGTGAGAAAACCGAACATGATCCATCCGAAAACCCGGCTTATCTGCCGCGCGGCCAGCCAGAACAGGAATGCAAGCGCCACGTGCATGGAAGGCATGGCGGTGATCCCCCGGCCCAGGCCGTGAAGTCCATCCTGATATCCGGCCAGCAATTGCTCCTGCACCGGAAGCACGAGGATCGGGAAGACTCTATTCGCCGCTTCGAGGTAGGCGACGTGCTGTACGAAGCGGCTATCGCCAACGATGGGATCGAGGAAGACCGGACCGACAGATGCCAGATAGGTCGCGAGCGCCATGCCAAGCAACGACCATGTCAGGATGAAGGAGAGAAAGTACCGGAGAACCAGATCCCGGTTTGAAACGTAAAGCGCGAAATAGACGCTCCCCAGGTAAATGAGCAGCACCCAGACGTGATACATTACGGCCAGGATCGCCGTGATAATGGGGAAGCCCAAGATGGGTTGCAGCAGCAGCCACGGATCGCGGCCATGCAGCGCAATATCCCAGGCGATGAACACATTGTCCCAGCGGTAATCGTTGAACAGCGGTATCGCGGATTTCATCGCCGAGAATGTCGGCATGAAGACCGCCACGGCGAGAAGGAGGGGAAGGGCCTGTAATGCCTTGTCTCGTTTCTTGCTGATAAGGTTTGCGGTATAGCCGATTGGCCGATCTGGCCGCTCCCGCCACAAAAGCAGCAGGAGATGCAGGCCCAGGACGAGGCAAGTCGAGAGAATGTAGAGCTGGAAATTTAGCAGATAGCTGGAAAGCCGGGGGTCTACCCCGAAACTCTTCAGCAGAAGAAGGGAGGCCGATACGATCGCCAGCGTCACCCAGAGGATGTGCCAACCGGTCCTGATCATCGACCATTCCCCCCGTTAACCGCAGCAATTCGGCCCGATGTCAGCGCGCCATGCCCCATATCCGCGCGTGCTGATGGACGAAGTTGTCGAGCATCGCGCCGCGCAAGGCAAGTGCGCTGAGTAACTCGAAAGGAAGGATGCGTTCGCGCTGGTGCTGCGCCAACGGGATTTCGGCTGTCTTAGATCGTTACGCTTTTCAGCTTGGTGAGCTCGGCGCGCACGCGCTGGTATTGGCGCAACAGCGTGATGGGATGAGTAAGAGTGAAAGCCATTTCCGATCTCCTGCTTGAATTCGCCAGACCGCTTTCGCGTCCTGTGGCTTCAACTTCTAGAGTCAGATGGTAAACAACTTCTTAAAGTGCCGTTTCTGTTTCAAGAGTCGAGGGGCGACAGAGAAAACCACTATCATCTGTCGGTCAATGTGCCTTCTCTTTATTGGCAAACTGATGTATTGCCGCGCCTGCTCGTGGGGGATGCAAATCAATTCAGGGGGCGCGCGCTATGTCACTTGGGAATTTCGGATGCAGAGGCGCCATGCGTTGGCTTTGTTGCCTTGTCGCGCCATTGCTTGTGGCAGTTCCCGCATCAGCACAGTCTGAAAATTCAGAAGACGGGTCGGCCGTGGTGATTAGTGTATCGGGGGCCGCGCAAGCTGGTGCGGAACGAACTCTTCGCCGCAACGAACTATCGCAGAACGTTGCGTCCCCTCGGCAGGCCGCCAGCGTCAATCTGAGTGTGAGCCGCGGCGCGGACCTGGTCGGGCGACCTACACGGGCAGTGAGGGAACAGTTGGGTGACGATGTCGCCAGTTCGTCCTACTCTGATCAGCCTATCGTCATCATCGGTGCAAAACCGAATGTCTCGGGCGCTCCGCTTGCAAACCTTACCGTCACCAGCCGGTTCGGCTCGCGGCGGCATCCTATCGACGGGGTCCGGCGCCAGCACGCCGGCGTTGATTATCGCGCTGCGCATGGCACGCCGATCATGGCCACGGGCGATGGCACCGTCGTTCACGCAGGCCCGGCGGGTGGCTATGGACTCCTGGTCCGGCTGGATCACGGCAATGGCCTGGAAACCCGCTATGCGCACATGTCGCGCGTCGCGGTCTCCGTAGGGGACCGGACCAGCAGCGGGCAGATCATCGGCTACGTCGGGTCGACGGGACGCTCGACAGGTTCACATCTTCATTACGAAACCCGGGTAAACGGCAGGGCTGTCGATCCAGCAGACAGATAATCGGGGCTAAGGCATGAGCGAAGCACGAGCCAGAATGGCTTTCTGGCCCTGGGTGGCCTGCATCACTTCGGCCAACTGGCGCATCATCACGGGGTATGGCGTCGTCGTCGCGCTTGCCTTGCTGCCTGCGGCCATGTTGCACCTGCTTGCCGATAGCTACGTGCTGCCGGACTGGGGCGATGGAAGTTTCCCGTTCGTGATTTTTTCCATCACGATCGCTTTCATGATTGCCATGCTGCGCCCGCTCTATCTGGTCGCGCGAAAGCATCCGCATCCGACTCGCCAGCTCATCCAGGACGTTCAGCAACACTGGCCTACCCTGCTGGGCATGGTCATCATGCTCCTCGCCGTTCCGGAAAGTCTGGAAGCCGCCTCGCGCTTCAAGAAACTGATTCCCCAGATACAACCGTTCTATCTCGATCCCTATCTGGTGCAGATCGAGAGGACGATTCTCCGCGCAGACGCATGGCAATATACGCACGCCGTATTGGGGCCAGTCGCGACCCGCATCATCGACGTGATCTATGGCCTGTGGCACCTGGTGAATATCAGCCTGCTGTGCTGGATATGCCTCAGCCCGAGCCGCAGGATGCAACTTCAGGCGGGCATCAGTTACCAGCTGGCCTGGCTCGTACTGGGGGCAGCCCTGGCAACCGGAATGTCTTCCGTCGGACCGTGCTTTTACGAGTATTTCTTCGGCAGCGATGATTTTGCGCCGTTGATGGCGCGGCTCAACGAGATTGGCGGGGACCAGGGGCTGCATTCCCTTACGGCAATGCAGTATCTGCTTGCGTCTGCAGGGACCGATGCCCTGGGTGGAGGGATCTCCGCGATGCCATCGCTGCATGTCGCGATCGCGGTACTGACTTGGCTCGTGGTGAAGGACCAGTTTCCAAACCGCAGACTGCCCGGTTTCGTGGCGCTGACCTATGTGTTCGTGATCTTCGTCGGCTCGGTGCACCTTGGATGGCATTATGCGCTGGACGGAGTGGTGAGCGCCCTCGCCATGGTCATCATCTGGGCAGCGGTACGGCTGTTTCTGGATGGCTTGCTGGGGCCTTCGCGACTCGAAAGTTCCGAGGGTTGAGATCGCTCAGATCGGACGACGTCGCGTCCTGATTCCGATTGACCAGACGCTTTGTATTCCCTCGAATGGGTTTTTCTTTAGTTTAATCAAAGTGTTCTGCTTTTCGCCCATCCACGACTGATATGCCTTGATTCGCGACTGTCTCGGGCGATTCCCTATCCTTGATGGCGGCCCGATTTGCGAGGTGAACTTTGGTTCAGGGGCAGGCGTTTACCATTTCCACTAACTTCTGCTGCCGATAAGGCATTGAAAAACAGACATAGATCACAAACCCTAACAAAAACCTTCCGAATGTTAATCACTTATGGGAAACATAATGGCGGAAGCGGAATGATGGCTACATCTTCTTCGGGTTCTTGGGGGCACCAGAAAACCTTCCGAAGATTCGCTTTTCATAACCGGAAATAGATGCCGGGATTGTTGAAAATGCCGATCCATGATCGGTTTTGAATGCTTGAATAGGGGTAATCAATATGCGTAATTTCATTTCTCAGTTCGTCCGTAACGAATCCGGCGCTTCGGCTGCCGAATACGCCCTGATCCTCGTGATCGTCGGTATCGCCATCGTTGTTGGCGCCTTGGCACTCGGTGGCTCCATCGGCGACGCAATGAGCGGCGCTGCTAGCTGTATCGATGCCGGTACTTCGGGTGCCTGCGCCAGCTTCTAATAAAAGCTGTTGCTATTAAGAGTCGGTCCGTCCCCATTAGGGACGGGCCGATTTTTCTTGTTGAGTAAAATGTTTCTTTAAGTCATCTTAATGGTTCATCAGGGGGGTACGATGAGCCAGCGAAACATAATCATATTGGTCGTGGCAGGCCTGATCGGCGTGCTTGCGGTCTATCTTGCAAACACGTGGTTCAGCGGCGTCGAGGAGCGCCAGCAAGCAATTGCGGAGCAGCAGGAGCTCGTGAATATCGCGGTCGCTTCTCAGGAGCTCGCATTTGGCACGGCACTGAACACCGACAATGTCCGCATGGTCAGTTGGCCGCGCAATTCGGTTCCGGCCGGGGCATTCACAGATCTCGGAAGTATTGATCCGGGCCAGGTCGCGATCCGTCCGATCGCAGTGGGCGAACCGATCCTGCAATCGCGCATTTCGGGGCGCGCCTCGCTTTCCGCAAATCTACCTGTAGACATGCGGGCAGTGTCCATTCCCGTTAACGCCGTATCGGGCGTGGCCGGCTTCGTCCTTCCGGGCGATGTGGTCGACGTGATGCTCACGAGAGACAACACCACCACGGTTTTGCTCGAGAACGTCCTTGTCCTCGCGATAGACCGGCGCGCCAACGATCAGGAAACCGAACCTGCCGTGGTCGATACCGCGACGCTGCAGCTTGATCCTGTCTCGGCCCAGCGCCTTACGCTGGCGCGGCAAGTGGGCAATCTGTCGCTCGCCCTGCGCAATGTCGAGAACCAGGAAATGGGCCCGCGGCCCCGTGTGACGGTTGCCGATCTCGGCTATTTCTCCGCACCACCCGCCAGGGCAAGGGCTTCAAACCCTGCGCCTCGCGCTCCGCAGCCGAACAGCAATCCGGCTCCTAGTCGTGTCGCTTCGTCTGGTCCGTCCATGTCCGCCACGCCATCGGCGCCGGAGATGACGATCATCAGAGGGACCCAAGCAACTGAATATGAGGTGCCGCGTTATGGCTCGCGCTAAATTCTTGACCGCAGTCTCGCTGATGGTTGCCGGGCTGGGATGTGCAATCCCGGCGGCTCCGGCCCTTGCGCAGGCGGAAATCCAGGACGTGCATGGCGGGACAATCGATCTCCCCTTGAACAAGAGCAGGGTTATCAGTGTTGATCGGCCTATCGTGAGGGCGATGGTCGGCAACGCCGAGATCGCGGATATCCTGCCGCTTACCAACCAGTCGGTTTACGTGCTGGGCAAATCGATGGGGACTACGAGCCTCACGCTTTACGGTCAGGGCGGCCGAGTGCTTTCCGTGCTGGATGTTGCCGTAGGCCCCGATGTCGAGGCCTATCAGGAGCAGGTCGGCAGGCTTATTCCCAACGCCGATATCCAGGCATCGATTTCAGGATCTTCCATGGTGCTGACCGGGCTTGTGTCCGATGCCGGGGCCATTGACCGCGCGATGCAACTCGCCTCGACTTATGCGGGCGACAACGTGGTGAACATGATCTCGCTGGGCAGCAGCCAGCAGGTGATGCTCGAAGTTCGTTTTGCCGAGGTGAACCGCCAGGTTCGCGACGAGTTCGGCGTGCGAAGCATCGGCTCGTCGGATGGCGGCCTGTTCAATGGCGTGATCGGTGATGGCGCTCTGCTGTCTCCGGGCAATGGCGGGCTGGCGACGGCTGGCACCACCCTGATTTCGGATTCCTTCGGCGTGTTTTCGCAGCTGTTTTCCATCGGCAGCGTCGACATCGAAGGCATACTGACGGCGCTGGAAAGCAGGGGCTTTGCCAGAACACTGGCGGAGCCGACGCTTGTCGCGCTTTCGGGGGAAGAGGCATCCTTCCTCGCTGGTGGCGAATATCCAATTCCCGTGACGCAGGGCAGCAGCGCCGAGGCGAGCACGATCACGATCCAGTTCAAGCAGTTCGGCGTCAGCCTTGGCTTCGTTCCCACGGTGCTGGCCGACGATACAATCAACCTCAGGGTTCGCCCTGAAGTTTCGTCGATCGATCCGGCGTCCTCGGTCACCCTGAACGGCATCACCGTTCCGGGCCTGCAGACGCGCCGCGCAAGCACGGTCATCGAACTGCGCGATGGAGAAAGCTTCGCCATCGCCGGCCTCTTGCAGGAAGATTACGAGACGGTCGTCCGCCAGCTTCCCTTGCTAGGCTCCATACCGATCCTCGGTTCGCTGTTCCGGTCGACCGAGTTCCAGCGCGGCGAGACAGAACTGCTGATCGTGGTGACACCGCGCCTGGTTCAGCCGATCCGTCCCGATCAGGTTTATCTGCCGACGGACCGCGTCGAGACACCGGATCCTGTCGACATCTTCATGCTGGGCGAAGGGGAAGATCCGCTTCCCGCACGCAGCGCGGTTCCGGCCGACAATCTGGAAGGAAGCGGTTATGAATACTAAGGCGAAACTCCTGTCTGTCTGCACGATCCCTGCCTTGCTGGGCGGCTGCGCGACAGAATCCGTACTTCAACGCGAGGGCGACAGCGTCTTCGGCGAGGCGAACCGCCAGACGATGATGGCGCAGGTCGTCAATCCGAATCCGGTCTATCTCGATCCCATGACAACCAGCGGCGAACATGCTGCCGACGCCGTTGAGCGTTACCGGAACAACGAAGTTCCCGACCCGGCAGGCGATAGCACCACCACTGGCGTCACCGGCGGCGGTGGTGGTGGCGGCGGACGCTGATCGCCACGTCGGACCATGAATGGCGCATCGTGACTGGAAAGGGGGAAACCAGACATTTGATCGCTCAGACAGGGGCTCGCGAAATGGCAGGGGCTGTGCCCGGGTTTTCACATGGATCGTGGCCCCGTTTGGCAAAGCCTGGTCCAGAACAATCGATGCATCTCGCCCGTGCTCGTAACGCTGCGATGATGTCCGTGTTCGGGACAGAGAATTTTGATTGGTTACCTGGTTCGGTTTTCTTCGCAAAAATGCAGAGATCAAATGGAGTTTCTGCGGTTTCTTGAACGGAAGGCAATTGCACTGGGGCGATAATGACAAGGGAAGGTCTCAACTTGAATCTCGACAGTGGCCGTAAACTACAGATACCGGCGAGCGTGTCGGTCGTAGCCTCTGGCTCTGCACTCGACCTTTTGAGCGAGAGCGTCGAACGGGAGGGAGCGGATCACCTGTCGATTCATGAACTCGATATCGACGCAGACATTCCTGCAGAGATCGTCCTGGGTGCCGAGATCCTTGTAGTCGAAATCGATCCCACGATCCCGCAGTCTATGGACCGCATCCGTTTCATTCGCCAGCTGCGTCCCAGTTTGCCCATCGTCGTTGGACTGCGCGATGCGAAGGTCGCTAACGTCCGCGTATTGCTGCGACAGGGCGTCGAGGACATCGCCTCTGTTCCCCTGCAACTGGATGAAATGCTCGATTCCGCAGCCAACGCCTACGGAAGCGGTGCTGTGGAGAATGAGCCGGAAGTCGAACTCGCTCCGCTGATCGCCGTGGTCAAATCGCGGGGCGGGGAAGGCGCAACTACGCTGGTGACGCACCTTGCCAGCGAGATGGGCGAATGGGCGCAAACCGATCGCGGTGTGTGCGTCATCGATCTGGATATCCAGGCAGGTTCGGTCACATCGTATCTCGGCGTGACGCCGCGTCGCAGCCTGGAAGACCTCCTGGAGGCCGGTCACAGGCTCGACCGATCGGTTCTCAATTCAATCGTGACAGAGCGCAAGGACGGGATAAGCATTATCGCCGCTCCGTTCGAAATACATCCTCTCGAAGCCATCGATACGGATCAGCTCGCCCGTGTGATCGAATTGGCGAGGCGGGAGTACGATTTCGTGCTGATCGACCTGCCGGCTAACTGGACGAACTGGAATCTCTCCACGCTTCTCGACGCCTCGCAGATCGTGATGGTGGTCGAACTCGAGATTTCGAGCCTTCGCCAAGCGAAAAGGTGGCTCGAGCTTTTCAACACGGTGAGCGTGAACGCATCGAAGGTCTCCATCGTGGTCAACCGCGTGGAGAAAAAGCTTTTCGGCAGCATCAGCCTTCGGGACGTGAAGGATGCGCTGAAGCGAGACGTGCTTGCAGGGCTGCCCAACGAGGGCACGAAGATCACCACGGCGCAGGATCAGGGACTGCTGTTTTCCGAGATACAGGGGAAGAGCAAGTTCAGCGCCGAAGTCTCTAAGCTCGCGGAGATCCTCTATAACCGAATTTCCAAGGAGCATGCGTGATGCGGTGGCAGGTCAAGAGCCGGAACGACAGCGATGATGCCAAGAGCGATATCGAACGCGAGGACGTGGTGCCGGCCGTGGTCGAAAACGTCGAGGCGCTCGGCGAGAAAAATCCGGAGGACGTCGATCGCTGGCTGAACCTGAAAAGCGCGATCCACCGCAAGCTGCTCGACCGCATCAATCTGAGCATGCTGGACAAGATGTCCCGTGACCAGATCATGGAAGAATCCGGCGGGCTGATTTTCGAGCTGCTCGCCGAAGAGAACGCCGCACTCAATACCCGCGAGCGCTCCATGCTCGTCGAGCAGGTACTCGACGAACTTCTTGGTCTCGGCCCGCTTGAGCCGCTGCTGGAAGACGACACCACCACGGATATTCTGGTGAACGGATACAAGGACGTGTTCGTGGAACGCTTCGGCCTGCTGGAAAAAGTGCCGGTTCGCTTCCAGGACGAAAAGCACCTGATGCGTATCATTCAGCGGATCGTGAGCGCTGTTGGCAGGCGCGTGGATGAATCCTCGCCATTCGTGGATGCCCGCCTGGCGGACGGCTCGCGCGTCAATGCCATCGTGGCGCCGCTGGCCATCGACGGCTCGCTACTGTCGATCCGCAAATTCTCCAAGAAACCCTACAGCCTCGACCGCCTGGTCGAAATCGGCAGTATTCCCGAACAGGTTGCCGAGGTGTTGAAAGGCGTTGTGCAGGCTCGCCGGAACGTCCTCATCTCGGGCGGCACGGGCTCCGGTAAAACGACGCTGCTGAACGCCCTGTCCTCCTACATCGACAATCGCGAACGCATCGTGACGATCGAGGATTCGGCGGAGTTGCAATTGCAGCAGGAACACGTCGCCCGCCTCGAAACCCGTCCGCCGAACATGGAAGGGCGCGGTGAAGTTACCCAGCGCCACCTCGTGAAGAACGCACTGCGTATGCGGCCCGATCGCATCATCGTGGGCGAGGTGCGCGCCGGTGAGGCCTTCGACATGTTGCAGGCGATGAACACCGGTCACGATGGCTCGATGACGACAGTCCACGCCAATACCGCGCGCGATGCCCTTTCTCGCCTCGAACAGATGATCGGCATGAGCGGCATCGACATTCCGGCCATCGCCGCGCGCAACCAGATCGCATCGGCCATCAACGTGGTGGTGCAGATCGGGCGTTTTTCGGATGGTCGTCGCCGTTTAAAAAGCCTTTCAGAGATCAGTGGCATGGAAGGCCAGACGATCACGATGCAAGAGATCTTCCGTTTCCATCAGACTGGGCGGGCAGACGACGGAACCGTGCTCGGCGAATTCCAGGCAACTGGAATACGTCCCAAGTTTCTCAATCACGCGCTTGAGCACGGCATTGAAATGTCGCCCGAGCTGTTCAGGCCGGGGCTCAAGATCGGATGATCGACTTTCTCGACACCACGCTTGGCCGCTTCTTCATTCTGCTGGCCATCTTCGCCACGGTCTTCCTTGTGGTGCAGGTCACCCTTCGCGTAGGTGTCGAGAACCGCGCCTATTCCTCGGCAGTTAACAAGCGCCTGAAAATGATCGCGCAGGGCACCGACCGAGAGCGGATCATGACGTTCCTTCTCAGGAACGATCCGAACCGCGGACCTGATCTGCCCGGCCTGTGGGGATCTTCGGTACGCAGCCTGAAGCGCAATTTGATGATGGCCTCGCTGCCCTACGGCCCCACACAGGTGCTGATGCTGATGGGCGCTGCCTTCGTCGTCATCTTCCTGGCCATTCTGATCCTTGCCTGGACGGCGAACTACGCGCTCACCATCGGAGTGATCCAGTTGTTGGCGGCCTTCGCCGCTGCAGTGGCCATCGGCCTTCCCCTGCTGGCCATCAGCTTCCTTGCCCAGCGGCGACGCAAGAAGATGCAGGAACAGTTTCCCGTCGGGCTGGACATCTTCGTTCGCGCCTTGCGCTCGGGTCATCCGGTCGCCTCGGCCATCGACCTGCTGACGCGAGAAATGGAAGATCCCATCGGCAGCGAATTCGGCCTTGTATCGGACGAGGTTTCCTACGGCGCTGACCTGACAGATGCGCTGAGCGCGATGGCCGAGCGCTGGGATCTCGATGACATTCGCATGTTCGTCGTATCGCTTTCGCTACAGAACGAGACCGGCGGCAACCTTGCCGAGATTCTGGAGAACCTGGCGCATGTCATTCGCGAACGCGCCGTTCTTTATCTAAAGATCCGCGCGCTCAGTTCGGAAGGACGAATGACCGGCTGGATACTCACCGCACTGCCGGTGATTACCTTCGTCATGCTCTTCTCGCTCAATCCCGAGTTCTATCTCGAGGTTGCGACGGATCCGATTTTCTACATCTCGTTCCCGCTCATGATCGTGTGGTACTTCGTTGGCGTTATCGCCATCCGCAAGATGATCAATCTGGAGGTCTAGATGGTCGATTTCATTGCCAATAACGAGATCGCACGCTTCGCAGTCCTCGCTCTGGTTTTCATCGTCGTGCTCGGCGTCGTGGCCTATGTGACGCGATACTTTTCCGAGCGGGCGGAGGTGCAGAAGCAGATCGCAAAGATCGGAACCGGACCGACCGAGCAATTGAGAACCGGCAGGCTCGTAGAGGCCAGGAACAGCGCCTGGCTGGGGCTTCTCGAGAAGATCGAAAAGAGCGGATTAAGCCTTGCCGATACACGCGGCGACAAGCTGCGCAAACAGTTGGTGGCAGCAGGCTTTACCGCCAACCACGCCCCGCGTGTCTATACGCTGACGAGGATCGTCCTCGTTTTCGTGCTGCCGATCTTTTTCTTCGTGGTTGTCTCTTTGACCGAACAGGATCTCAGCATCCTGCAGCTTTATTTTCTGGGCGTGCTGTTTGCCGCAATCGGTCTGTTCCTGCCCAACCTCTATATCTCGGCGAAAGCCAGCCGCCACGAGGAAATGGTCCGCAGGGGTTTCCCCGATTGCCTCGACCTGATGCTGGTGTGCGTGGAAGCCGGCCTTGGTCTCGAAGCGGCGATGGATCGCGTGGGCAGGGAGATGATCGCATCGCATCCGAAGATCTCGGCGCTCCTCTCGCTCGCCACGCTGGAAATGCGCGCTGGTGCATCGCGCGACGACGCCCTGCGCAAGATGGGTGACATGAGCGGGGTGGATGAAATCCGCAGCTTTTCCACGCTCCTGATCCAGTCGGACAAGATGGGGACGAGCGTTGCAGAAACCCTGCGCGTCTACGCCGACGAGATGCGGGAGAAGCGCAGGCTTCGGGCCGAAGAGAAGGCCCATCGCCTACCCGTACTGATCTCGATCCCGCTGGTGGTTTGCATGCTGCCGACGATGATCGGCGTTCTTATGATACCTGGGGTCGTAAGAGCGGTTAGAACACTTTTCCCAGCTCTATCGGGGGGATAAGACATGAAAGCTATTCGCCGAATTGGTCTGATTGCTGCAACGGGCGCACTTCTGTCCGGCTGCAGTCTTTTCAGCGGTAACAGTGGTTCTGCGCTCAGTGCGTCTCAGCAAGCGGATCCATCGACAGCGCAGACGGTTGCCGAAATCCAGCTCGAAGTCGGGCGCGAGAACCTCAGCGAGGGGAACCTGGCCACGGCCGCGCGCTATCTCGCCGGAGCCCGCATGCACCCGGAAACCCGCGCCGATGCGGCGAACGCGCTCGGCGTGGTCTACGTGCGCCTGGGCCGGCTCGATGTGGCTCAGCGCTATTTCCAAGAAGCGCTGGAGGTTCAGCCGGACAACGCGCGCTTCGCGACCAATCTCGCACGGCTTGAAGGAGACGTGAGTTTCGCCCGCGCAAAGGCGCTGGAAACGCGCGCTGAACCCGCAACGGAAATGGCGCAGCTTGCCGTGCCGGTAGCCGAGGTTCGCGGATCCCGCGAAGCACGTGTCGCTCCGCGCCAGCAGCGGCATGTCATTCACATCCAGACCAGCGAGAGAGCCGAAAGCGAAGCGCCGCAGATGGAAATCTACAAGCGGCGTCCCGTGGTGCAGATGGTGGAGCGCGAGGAAACGCAAGGTCAGCCGGTAGAACCGCAGGCTGAAGTCTCGCAAGCCAAGGTCATCGAGTATCCGGTAAGGGTCGAGATTTGATCGAGGCCGCAGAGGTTTCTATCTACCTCTGTATCGCGCTATGCCTGATTGCAGCAGTCTGGGATGTTCGCACGCGGCGGATACCCAATCTGCTGTGTGCGGGGATTGCTGCCACGGCAATCGGCGCCAGCTATCTGATGGGCGGTTTCGCGCTTCTGGGATCCAGTGCCCTTCACGCTCTCCTGGCATTGCTCGGAGGAATGGCCCTTTTTGCTACGGGCTTCATCGGGGCTGGGGATGCGAAGATGTATAGCTCTGCGGCCTTCGCGGTTCCACTGGGCGGCGCGTTGCAGATGCTTGGCTGGACTTCGGTCGCCGGGCTGGGGTTGCTGATCGTCATGGCGGCTACGCGCCGGCTTTCGGGAAAGCCGCTCAGGGAGGGGGGGAAGAGCTTCACCGTTCCCTATGCCGTTCCAATCACTATCGGCTTTACGGTCACCGCGCTCATGTAATGAAGGCCGCTTTGTAGAAAGGGCTGGGGCTATCTTTGCAATTGAGCGCGCCAGTTAGCAGTGCGAGCTACTGACTTTCGGCACATCTTGCACGCGCTGCCATGCACTTCAGTTTCTTGGCAGCGAACAGCGGTACGATAACCGAAAGTGCGATGCCGCCAAGCGAGCATATTGCCATCCAGATCGCCATCAGCGTGCCACCGGCCTGGTAAAGGCCGTAGAAAACAGGCGCGGTCAAGACGATGCCTCTTACCTCATTGGCCACCAGCAGAACGGCAAAAGCCTTGGTGAACATGTCGAACAAAGGGGAGGTTAGGAAGCTCATGAACTCTTGTTACTTGATCATCGTTGACAAAAAGTTTCTCCATCCCGGCCAGCGGCCAGTAATTGGAAACAATAGAAGGGGTAAACCAGCTGTTTAGATGAGCTCGGGCGTCCGCTAAAACGGGATATGCTCGATAACGAACCGGATAGAGCGGCGTCTCCTGCTCATGCTACAATTGATAGTATTTAAATGGTTAACGACGTCCCCGGAGCGTCGTTCCAGATCCGCACTTGCCGCATGGGCGAAGTGGGATAGTTCGGTCGGCAGAGCCGATGAAATGATGCTGGGGGCAGTCTGGCGCGATAACCAGGCGATTGTTCGAGAGGATTAATGCAGCCCGGTCGCGGCGCCCTAGCGTTTGGGAATCTTTCCGCCCAGTTCCAAGAGTTTGCTCACGATCTCGCTGCGTTCGCGCGGACAGATGCGTGTATCGACGGTCACGAAAACGCTGCCCTTCCTGATTTCCTGCTCGAGGTAGTTGCTGGCCATGCCATCCACGTCGAAGTCGGAAAGCACTTTGGAGAGTGCGGCCCCGGTAGCGCCGATCACCCCGCTGAGAGCCGCCACCGATCCGAAGGCCGAAGCGGCAGCTGCGCCTGTCGCTGCGATTGGCCCGACGCCGGGTATAGCAAAGACGACGATGCCGAAAAGAGCGCCCGCGATGCCGCCACCCGCCGTCGCGCCGGTCACTTCCATTCGGCCGTGGCCATCGGGCCAGACGAGACTCTGCCCAATGAACAACGAAGCCTTGGAGAGCACGCAGAACGCGTCCTGTGGCATGCCTGCACGGGAAAGGTCGGCCACTGCGCGATCGGCCTGTTCCCGCGATCTGAAGATAGCGGTTACCGCGTGGTTACGAATGGCTCTTTCTTCTTTCACGGCCTCTCTGAACCCGCCGACGAAGCCATTGCGGTCCTTGGCCGAAGCGAAGATCGCCCGAAGGCCTGAATTGTCTTTCAGCCGGGCAACGCTGTCGGAAAGGTTGTCGTGATACAGGGTCCGCAGAAGCTGGTCGACGCTTGACTGGCGCAGGCACTTGTCAGTGGCGCGATTGATCCATTCCACCTCTTCGGGCTTGGGACAATCGTCATGTAGATAGTTCAGGGCATTCAGTTGATCCGGCTTCACCACGAAGCATTCGCTCGGATCTCTCACCGTAACCATCACCTTCCCCTGGCATCTTCGTCCTGCTTGACGTCGTCAGACTATCTCTTGCTGACTTAAAGTATCTTTAGCAGAGTTTTCTTTCTGTAGGACTAACGAACCAGTCGTTGCGTTCGTGCGAATGGTCATCAGCCAGTCCAGTCTGCAAAGACTTTTGAAAACAAAGAAAGTTTTCTAATAGAATCAATCTAGAGGTAGTCTTGCTTTCTGTAGAGAGTTCTCTGCATGGATGGCCTTTGATGTCGGGATCGGTGTCCTCCCTATCAAAAAATTGCTTTCAGGCGAGGTGCGAGTCGCGACAGCAAAGTCGCGCCCCCACCGATTTTGAATGTCGGGAAAAAGTGTTCGCCAGTGGCACAGTACCGATATTCCGCTGCTTTCAAGTCGATCAATCCCATCGTGAACTTCTTGGGAAAAGCATTTGAACTCAACTATTTGAATTGGTCATCGCCTCGGCTGTGATTGGCCCCATGTAGATCTGAACTTCGTCAAATGGTTAACAACCTTGTAACCATGAGGTTTTCCTGTTCTCGTTTCCCCGATGAGCGACCGGTTGGGGGACTGGTCGCGGCAATATTGCAGTCGGCTGCCATTGGTTCGCCTCACTGCAGATGGGGTGTATTATGAGCGAAGAACTGAACGATTTCGGCATCGACACGACCGGCAGCGAAGACGCGCTGGACAACGAAAAGCCGACGCAAGCAGGCAAGCAGGCTTCGCCGCAGGTTCAGGTGCAGGCGGCCGGTTCCGATAACACCGTAATCCTGCCGTCGGGCCAGGCAATCGAAAGCCTGGAGGCGGAAGGACGCGATCTTGTGATCGTGCTGACCGATGGCACGCGCATCGTCGTTCCCGATGGCGCAATCGTCATTCCGCAGATCGTAATCGACGGCACGCCGATCCCGCCTGCCAACGTGGCCGCCCTTCTTGTGGGTAGCGAGCCGGAACCCGCTGCCGGTGCAACGCAGAGCTCGGGAGGCAATTTCGCCACGGATCCCGGCGAGATCCAGTCCGCCTTCGATATCGGCAATCTCCTGCCCTACACCGAACTGCCGCAGAACGAGCAGCCGGAAGAGGAAGTCATTCCCGGGTTCATCGACGAGGAGCCGGATGTCATCATCCAGACTCCCGACAGTCCGGTCGGCGTGGAAAACGCCATCGCATCCGTCAGTGAAGACGGCCTGCCATCGCGCGGCGATCCGGCAGAGCCGGAGGGCACCGATGCCGCCAGCGATAGCGAAACCACGACCGGCACCATCGTTTTCGTGGCCCAGGACGGGCTTTCCGCGATCCTGATTAACGGGGTCGAGATAACCGCTGTGGGGCAGACCTTCACCTCGCCCAACGGCATTCTCACGATCACGTCCATCGATCTTGCCACGGGCGAGATCGGCTTCAGCTATACGCTGACCGACAACACGCTGGGCACCGAGAGCGACAATTTCTTCGAAGCCACGGTCATCGATACAGATGGCGACGAGGCGACAGCATCGCTGGAGATCCAGATTTCCGACGATAGCCCGATTGCCGCTGACGATATCGGCATTGTTCCGGGCGGAAGTCACGCCCCGATAAACGGCAACGTGCTCGATAACGATCAGCCGGGTGCGGATGGCTATTCCCTCGACGGCGCCGTCACCGGCTTCAGCAACGATGGGGGAACGGCAGAACCGGGCACCAGCCTGCAGGGCGAATACGGCGTGCTGACGCTGAACGGCGATGGCACCTACACCTACATCCGCGATCTGAACACGCCCGGCGGCGTGGAAGAAACCTTCGATTACATAATCGAGGACCAGGACGGATCGACCGCTTCGGCACAGCTCACCATTACGATCGGGAACACTGGAAACGTCGTCGTCGCACCGGTCATCGGTGAAGGCACGAGCGTTGACGAAGAAGGCCTTCCCGCCCGCTCGAACGAGCCTGCCGGTAGCGGCGAAATCGCTGACGACGATGGCGCGAACAACAGCGATAACAGCGAAGAAACCACGGGCACGATCACCTTCAATTCGCCCGATGGCGTCTCCCTTATCTCGATCAGCGGCACCACGGTAGAGCAGGGAAATCTGCCGCAGACCATCGTATCCGACGATACCGGCACGCTCGTCGTGACACAGTTCACGTACGATCCCGTCACCGGGGATGGCACGATCACCTATACCTATACGCTGGCCGACAACACGTCGGGCGACGACACGTCCGTCTCATTCGATATCGTGGTAACCGATCTCGATGGCGATGCGGCGGAGGACGTTCTCGTCATCGACATCGTCGACGATACCCCGATCGCGCGGGCCGATTCTGACACGGTCATCGAGGGCGGCATGATTTCCGGCAATGTACTGGATGGCACGGGCACGCAAAGCGGTGCCGCCGGGGCCGATACGCCGGGTGCAGACGGCTTCGCAGCCGATGGCGGCATGGTGGGCGTACGCCTTGCAAGTGGCGACCTGACAAGCGCAGCCGATGGAAATATCGGCACGACGATCAACGGACTTTACGGCACCCTCACGCTGAACGCGGATGGCAGCTACACCTATAATGCCACGGCAGATGCGGTTCAGGCCGATGCGCAGGACGTGTTCGTCTACACCATTGCCGATGGTGATGGAGACCTCTCCACCACGACGCTGACGATCGATGTCGCCAATGTCGATCTGGCCGTCGACAACGATACCGTTACCGTGAACGAGGCCGCGCTCGATGCCCTGGGCAGCAATCCTGCCAGCACGGCAGAAACCGCCACCGGTCAACTGGCCGTGGGCGGATCCGGCGTCACCTACACGCTGGACAGCGGCAGCGACACCTACGGCACGCTCACGCTCAATCCCGATGGCAGCTACAGCTACACGTTGACGCAGCCGTTCGACAGCAGCCCCGATGCCGACGATGGCACGAATGTGGAAACGGGCGTCGAAACCTATACCTACACCGCGACAGATGCTGCCGGTAACAGCGTCTCGGGCACGATCACGGTCGACATCGTGGACGATGTACCCACGGCCAATGCGGACTTCGATTCCGTCGTCGAGGATGGGCCGCTGTCGGCTACGGGTAACGTCATCACCGGCGTCGACATCGCGCAGGGTGATGCGAACGCCACTGACGGCGTGGCCGATATCAAAGGTGCGGACGGTGCGCTGGTGACCGGCGTTGTCGCTGGCCAGGCGGCCGGCGATGTGTCGGGCAACGTCGGCACGGCGGTGGCCGGCCTCTACGGTTCGATCACGATCGATGCCGATGGCAGCTATGAATACGTGCTCGATAACCTCGATCCGAGGGTCCAGGGCCTGGGCGCGACTGAAACGCTTGCAGAGACCTTCTCCTACAGTCTTACCGATGGCGACGGGGATACCAGCACCACCACCATTACCGTGACGGTAAATGGTGCGGATGATCCGGTGGTGCTAGGCGGCTTCAATCTCGGCGGCGCCGAACAGGTCGTCGACGAGGATGATCTGGCGGACGGCAGCTCGCCGAATGCCGCCGCTCTCAAGCAGTCGGGCACCTTTGATCTGAGCAGCGTCGACGGCCTGGCCACGCTCACGATCGACGGCACCTCGATCTACGGGGCTGGAGTGACCTATCCCGCCACGTTCACCGGAAGCTTCGGCACGCTCACGATTACAGGTGTGACAAACACTCTGGATGCCGACGGCGACGTTATCGCGGCGAGCGTGTCCTACGAATATACCCTGTCCGACAACACCGATGCGCACCAGCTTGCCGGAGAGGACCGGGTAACGGACAGCTTCACGGTCGTGGCGACCGACACGGACGGTTCCACCGATAGCAGCGCGCTTGAGATCGACATCATCGACGATGTTCCCACCGCCAGCGCGGACAGTGCAGGCGTTGTCGAAGGCGGCACGATCGACTTTGGCGACAATGCCGGCGTGCTGGCCAATGACGAGGGCGGTGCCGATGGCATCGGCCAGATCGTGGGCGTTCGTGCGGATGGCGATCCTGCCGACGTGACGAGCGATGCGGCAGGCGGCGTGGGCACGCAGATCGCGGGCGATTACGGCACGCTGACGCTGGAGGCGAACGGCACCTATCGCTACGAGGCGAATGCCGATGTGCTGGATGCAGATGCGCAGGACGTGTTCGTCTACACCATTGCCGACAGCGACGGCGACCTCTCGACGACGACGCTGACGATCCAGCTCTCGGCGGTAACGCTGGTGGGCGACGACGATGACGTGGCGGTGCTGGAAGCGGCGCTGGATCTCGTGGCGGACGGCGACGATCTTGTCGCGGGCAATGTGACCGGCAGCGATCCTGCCAGCACCGGCGAGACGGCGACGGGCCAGCTCGCGGTGACGGGCGCCTCGGGCACGGTGACCTATGCGCTGGATGGCAGCGGGCAGGGCACCTACGGCCAGCTGCAGCTGAACAATGACGGCAGCTACACCTACACGCTGACGGATCCGGTGGACGGCGACAGCCTGGTGCCGGACGAGGGCGGCGACAATGGCAGCAATGTCTACCAGGACGTGGAAAGCTTCACCTACACGGCAACAGATGCCGCCGGTAACACGGTAACGGGCACCATCCGCGTGGACGTGACCGACGATGTTCCCACCGCCAGCGCGGACAGCGCAGGCGTTGTCGAAGGCGGCACGATCGACTTTGGCGACAATGCCGGCGTGCTGGCCAATGACGAGGGCGGTGCCGATGGCATCGGCCAGATCGTGGGCGTTCGTGCGGATGGCGATCCTGCCGACGTGACGAGCGATGCGGCAGGCGGCGTGGGCACGCAGATCGCGGGCGATTACGGCACGCTGACGCTGCAGGCGAACGGCACCTATCGCTACGAGGCGAATGCCGATGTGCTAGATGCGGATGCGCAGGACGTGTTCGTCTACACCATTGCCGACAGCGACGGCGACCTCTCGACGACGACGCTGACGATCCAGCT
>CANMQE010000003.1 GCA_947499975.1 uncultured Sphingomonadaceae bacterium
CGCCCCGAAACCGGCCCTGTCGTAAGACACGTAATCGCTGCGCGATCCGCCCGCGCAGCCCGACAGCACTACGCCTGTCGCAGCCAGCGTTGCCCAGCAAAGCGATCGCATGGACCTGTCCTGCGTGCGATCAGTCATTCAAATGCTCCCCTAGATAGCTGCGATGCCTTCGCGCAGATGGGCTTTCGCTGCAAGTGCAAAATAAGGCGCGTTGCACATGGTTTGTATCACGGTCCGGCAGGGATGCCTTCCTGCAATTCGATCATGCCGCCTTCCTGTGGCGGCGCGGGCGGCAAAAGACTGGCAAGAGACACGATTTCACCCTCGCCTCCTGCATCAATTCCCAGCGGTTCCGGCACCGCGATCACCTCTGCCGCAGGGCACGCGCCGCTGGCCGCGATGCGCGCAATCCGCGCTTCCAGAATAGCGCCCTGCCCTTCGCTGCCGGTGCTGACGACGCAGCGGCAATTGCCATCGGCGAACACCATCCGCGATACTTCCAGCGTGCCGGAAGGCTGCCCGCGCATCACGGCCACGCGGCAGGCGCCTGCTTCACCGCTATCCTGCGCTGCTGCCGCGCCAATCAGCCCATAGCCAGCCACGGCAGAACCGATCAGCACCGCGATGCCAGACGCCTTCCTTTTTCTCACGCATCACCTCCGGCCGGCGCGCCCGTTACCCTTCATCATACCGATAGCACGCCCGTTCCCTTCGCGTATCGCAATAACGTGATATTTTGCGAATGGACATTGCGTGATTTCCCTTGCCGAAAGACGCGGCAAACCGCACATTCACGCACGATGCTGCGCCAGTATGAACTTGTAGAACGGGTAAAGGAATACGACCCCGACGCCGACGAGGCGCTGTTGAACCGCGCCTATGTCTACACCGTGCAGAAGCACGGCAGCCAGAAGCGCGCCAGCGGCGATCCGTATTTCAGCCATCCGGTGGAAGTGGCCGGCCTGATGACGGACCTGAAGCTGGATCAGGAAACCATCATCACCGCGCTGCTGCACGATACGGTGGAAGACACGCTGGCCACCATCGACGACATAACCAAGCATTTCGGCCCCGAAGTGGCCCGGCTGGTGGACGGCGTTACCAAGCTTTCCAAGATCGAGCAGATGGCCGAGAACGAGCGCGCGGCGGAAAACCTGCGCAAGTTCCTGCTGGCCATGAGCGAGGATCTGCGCGTGCTGCTGGTGAAGCTGGCGGACCGGCTACACAACATGCGCACGCTGCACCACATCAAGAGCCCGGAAAAGCGCCGCCGTATCGCCCGCGAGACGATGGATATCTATGCCCCACTGGCAGAACGGGTGGGCATGTACGAATACATGCGCGAGATGCAGTTGCTGGCGTTCGAGCAGCTGGAGCCCGAGGCATACGACACCATCACCCGCCGGCTGGAGCAATTGCGCCAGTCAGATGGCGGGCAGGTGGATCGCATCGCGCTGGATATAAAGCAGGCGCTGGCCGCCGCCGGGCTGGAAGTGGAAGTGTGGGGGCGCGAAAAGCATCCCTATTCCATCTGGCGCAAGATGGCCGAACGCCACCTGCCGTTCGAGCAGGTGACGGACATCATGGCCTTCCGCGTGCTGACCGACGATGTAGAGGGATGCTACGCCGCGCTGGGCGTGCTGCACACCACGTTCCAGTTCGTGCCGGGCCGCTTCAAGGATTATATCTCCACGCCGAAGAACAACGGCTATCGCAGCCTGCACACCACCGTGTTCTACGACAAGTCCATGCGTGCAGAGGTGCAGCTGCGCACGCGCGAGATGCACCGCACCAACGGTTTTGGCCTGGCCGCGCACTGGGCCTACAAGCAGGGCGGCAGTCACGACGGGCAGGTGGCCTGGCTGCGCGACCTGATCGAGATCGTGGATGCCAGCCACGATGCAGAGGAACTGCTGGAGCATACCAAGCTGGCGATCTACCAGGATCGCATCTTCGCCTTCACGCCCAAGGGCGCGCTGTTCCAGCTGCCAAAGGGCGCCACCGCCGTGGATTTCGCCTTTGCCGTACACACCGATCTTGGCGCGCACACGGTGGGGGCAAAGATCAATGGGCGGCACATGCCGCTGCGCACGCCGCTGGGCAATGGCGACGTGGTGGAGATCATCAAGGGCAAGTCGGCAGAGCCGCAGCTGTCGTGGCTGGGCTTCGTCGTGACGGGCAAGGCCCGCGCCTCCATCCGCCGCGCCGTGCGCGCGAAGGAACGCGCCGAAATCGCCGAGATCGGCACCAAGCTTTATGACGAGATCGCCGAACGCCTGCCAGCAAAGGTGGGAAAGAAGGCGCTGAAGCAGGCGGTGGAACGGCTGGAAATGGACGATGTGGAGGAGCTGATGTACGCCATCGGCGCTGCCAAATTGTCCGACCGCGAAGTGATGGAAGCCATCGTGCCCGGCAGCACGGCGGACATGCCCGATGAACCGGAGCAGGAACGCGCCATTTCCATCAGGGGGCTAACCGCGGGCGTGGGCTTCGACCTTGCCGAGTGCTGCCACCCCGTGCCCGGAGACCGGATCGTGGGCCTACGCCGTCCGCACGAAACCGTTGAAGTCCATGCCATCGATTGCCTGGAACTGGCCAATGGCGTGGATGCGGACTGGGTTGACCTTTCGTGGGGGGAGCGATCCTTCGGCGCCGTGGGGCGGATGAACGTGGTTCTCTACAACCGACCCGGCACGCTGGCGGAAATGGCGGGCGTGTTTGCGCGCAACAATGCCAATGTGCTGAACCTGGAACTGACCCAGCGCGACGATCCCTTCCACACCTACAATGTGGATCTGGAAGTGCAGGATCTGGCCCACCTCACCCGCATCCTTAGCGCCCTTCGCGCGACGGACGCTGTGGCACAGGCGGAGCGGGTTTAGCCCGCATAGCGGCGCTCAACCGGTCACGCGGCGAACCGGCACCTGCACGCTGCAAACATCCACTCCGCCTGCCGGAACGGTGTAGAAGGCATCGTTCCGATTGGCGCGCACCTCTGCGTAGCGGGCGAAAGTCTCGCTGTCGGTGGAAAGGTATTCGTAACGGGGGGCCGCATCGATTTCGCTGGCCAGCCGCACCGAGAGAATGGGCGTGCGCCGGTCTGCCTCCTCCTCGGTGTAGAAGCCCAGATCGCCGGAGCCGCGTGGCAGGCTGGAGAGATGCTCCATCCCCTCGATCACACGGCCCACCACGGCAAGGTTGCGATCCATGTGCCGCTGCGGCTGGCCGATGATTGTATAAAGCTCTGCCCCGGTGCCAGTATCAGGAGCGTAATTGCGAGCCACGCCGATGTAACCGTAGCAGTGGACGGGCCAAAAACGACTGGTGCCCGCTACCTTGTAGGGTTCATCGAATTGCTGAGGAGGCAATCGTCTTCCCGGCTCCTCGACGATATTTCCCTCGATGTCTTCCCAATGAACATCCTGTTCGACATTGCCGATCGGCCAGCCGTTCCAAAACTCGACCCAATGCGCGTAGCTGTCTCTGTCGTGCCAACCTAGTTCGGTTAATCGAGTCTGGGTGGTTGTGATGGAGAGCATTGCAAGCTCTTCGCTCCGGTTCGGTTCAGACGGCCCGGCCAATCCTGCCGCGTTCATCAAAGCTTCGATGGCTTCCTTGTGATCTGCGTGGGTGGAGGAAGGATCCTCGAAAACGCTTCGTACAGATTCAGGAATCTCTTCATACTCGGGCGCAGGGCGATTGAGTTCGGCCGAAGCCATTCCAAGAGTATCGACATCCACGTCGTAACCAGCAGCCGGGGAAGTTACCCCCTCCGGCAGCGGCTTCTCCTCGGTCACATCGCCCCATTGCGTCACGTAATTGTCCTGCACACGGTAGACGCTCGTTCCGTCCCACCAATGCGCGCTTGCCAGAGTGCGGATGTTTTCAACCCACGGCTGGCTGAACGGCGCGGGCATCAACTGGATCACCACGGTCCGCCCATTGCCCCGCGCATCGGGCGCAAGCTCCATCACCAGCAGGTCTTCAGGCGCAATGCTGAGCCATTCCTCCGCGCTGGCCGACGCGACCACCGAAGAAGGGGTAGCAGGCTCGCTGCTATCCTGCGCAAAGATCGGCGCGGCAAACATAAGGGCGGACAGGGCCAGAATACATTTCATGTCCCGCACCTTGCCACGCCTCGGCGGCGCGTCAATCCTGCTGGCGGTCCGCCGGAATGTCGATCTGCACTTCGCGTTCGCGGGGAAGATAGGCGGGTGTCGGCTCGTTGCCGGTCGCCGCGTCCATTTCCATTGCCGTCTTGATCAGGAACTCGCGCAGGCGGCAATGCATGTCCCAGCCGATTTTCGGATCCTTCGCCCACACGCAGGCCCGCGCCACCTGCCCTTGCGCATTGTGATCGATCACCTCGATCTTCGCCTCGTCCTTCTTGATGATCTCGTCATCATCGGCGACGAAGGCGTCGAATTTCTTGCGCAGCGCATCGATATCCGCGCGGTGGTCCAGGAATATGGGCACGCGCTTGATGATGGCTGGATCCTGCTTGGTCCAGTTCTCGAAACTGGAACCGACGAATTCGGCCACCGGCGCCATCACCCGGCGATCGTCCCAGGTGCGCAGGCGCAGGTGGGTGAAGCCGATCTTTTCCACGTAGCACCACTGGTCCTCGTAATAGACCGCATCCCCGATCCGCGCCGTCTTGGCGAAGGCGATCTGCAGGCTGGCCATGATATCGCCCAGCACCTTTCGGGCGGCAAAGGCGATCACCAGGCCGATCGCGCCGGCACCTGCCAGCAGCGAGAAGCCCAGCGTCTGCGTGATGTCGCTCTGCACCAGCACAATGCCAAGGCCGGCCAGCATCACCAGCACGATGACAAGGCGGCGCACGGCAGAGGCTTGCGTGTAGAAATCGCGGGCGTCCTCGTTATCGGGTTCCTCGATCTTGCGGGCGTTGCGATCCGTCGCAAGATCCAGCACCGCCTCCACGCTGGTGACAATCACGGCACCCACGGCGATCACGATCAGCGCAAGCTGGGCGGGGCCCAGAACACCCTCGGCAGGGCCGGAAAGCGTAAAGAGCACGTTGCGCATCAGCGCGAAACTCCCTGCCAGCGCCAGCAGGGTGACAGGCACCTGCACGGCGCGCAGGATGGCGCCTGTCATATTGTCATCGCCGAAGCGATCCTTGCCCTTGCCCACGGCCATGTAGGTCAGCACCGCCGCGATGAAGGCCAGCATCAGCACCAGCGGAATGGCCACCACTTCCCACCATGCCAGCGTCCAGAACGCCTGCTTGCGCAGAAAGGTGGGCAGTTGAAGCTCGAAATCGGAAGGGCCGAACCGCTCGTAGAGTTCGGGCAGATTGCCCACGGTCTGGCGGCTGAACATCCACACCGGCTCTCCGCCCGGTTCCTGCAGGCGCGCGATGCTGATGGGCACGCTGCGACGATCGAGTTGAAGGTGGGCGAGGGAAATATGCCGACGCTCTGCCCCTGCCATCGGGTTCTTGTTGCTGGCCAGGGTGTCCACCGCATCGGGCCTGTCGGGCAGGTCGGCCCAGGAAATGGCGATGGAGCGGTTGGCGATTTCGTACATCATCGCCGCCAGGTCTTCCGCCTGCAGCGCCTGCTCCTGTTGCGAGAGGTTGCTCATGTCCAGCGCGGTTGCAGCGCGTTCCCACTCGCCCGATTCGGCAGCGGCGAAGAAGCTTTCGAGAAGGGCCTGCGGCGTGTCGAGTTCCAGCGGCTCCCCTGGCGCGGCGAAACCGCCGTTCAGGCTCTCGACCTCGTAGACGTAAGGCTCCGACCCGCTCGGAACCTCGGGGTCCTGCTGCGCGGCAAGCGGCACGGCGAGAAATGCAAGTATCAGGGCCAGCAGCCCGGAAAATCTGGTCATTTTCAACTCCCTGTTGCCCTTCCCTACGACTGATGCCGCGTTTGGGTCCGGAAGGGGGCTATCGCACCTGTTCCTCCAGCGCGTGCATGTCATCGTCCGACAGGCCGAAGTGGTGGCCGATCTCGTGCATCAGCACATGCGCCACGAGATGCTCCAGCGTCTCGTCGCCGCGCTCGCACCATTCCAGCAGGATGGGCAGGCGGAAGAGGCGTATCCGGTCGGGCATGGTGCCGGAATGTTCGATGCTGCGCTCGGTCAGCGGCAGGCCTTCGTAGACACCGGTGAGTTCGTAGGGGTGGTCGATTTCCATCTCGGCTAGAAGATCGTCCTCCGCGAAATCCTGCACCTGGATCACCACCTCGCCAAGGTGCTCGGCAAATTGCGAAGGCAGGCGAGCGAAGGCGGCAGAGGCCATCGCTTCCATTTCAGGGATCGAGGGAGCAAGGCCGATATTGCGTGTCATGCCTGCCGCGATAAGGCTTCTTTCAGGTCATGTCATTACGCTGCTTGTCATTGCCGCGCAGCTTCGCTAGGTGCGCGCCTTCTGCCAACACAGGCATGCGGAGCGGTGGCCGAGTGGTCGAAGGCGCACGCCTGGAAAGTGTGTATACGGTAACCCCGTATCGAGGGTTCGAATCCCTCCCGCTCCGCCACTTGCGCCCGATTGAACCGGGCCACCTTCCAGCACCTTGCGCTCGAACGCCACCTTCGGCTTCTGCGAACTGGCGGCTTTCCGCCGGCGTCCCGCCTCGCGCATCGTTGGGTGTGCAGCGCAGGCGCGGCAGCAACCTACGCACGTGAATGGTTCGCGCCCGGCTGACAGACGGCGTTACTTCGGACCGGTCCCGTCCAGAATGATGTCGGCGACTTCTTTCGGCCTGTCCCAGATGGAATAGTGTCCGCTGTCCTCGATCCAGTGGAACGCAGCGCCGGGAAAGGCGGCGCGGGCACGGGGTGCTTGGCGCGGGGGGCAAAGGCGATCCTTTTCGCCCCAGGCGATGGCGACGCGGCCAGCCTGCGGGGATGCGGGCCCCGACTGTGCCGGGCCGCTCGCCAGATCCTTGATCAGCGGGGCAACCGTTGGCGTTTCGGCAAAAGCGACGAGTTCCCTCTCGATCATGTCACCATCGAGAGCCCATGGCCGGGCCGAGAGTTGCGCCAGCAGCGCGGTGCGCGAGATCGACGATCCGCTGAGCGTTCCCAACTGGCCTTTCAATGCGCGCAGCAGCTTTTGCGAAGCAGTGAGCGTCAGCTTGAAATATGTCCGCTCCCACCCGCGCCAGAAACCGCCGGGATTGAGAGCGACGACATTTCCCACGCAGCCCCGCCGCGCCATCTCCAGCACCAGCCTTCCGCCAAGCGAGAAGCCGACGACATCGACGGAGCTGAGGCCGTTGTGCTCGATATATTCCTGCAGATCGTCGGCCAGGCCGGCGAAAGTGCCGCTGTCAGCCCGCGCGGGTGTGTCGCCGTGCCCGGGCAGATCGATGGTAAGAACTTCACGCTGGCCGGCAAGAAGAGGGAGGATCGGCGACCACGAGCCGCCGCTTCCCCCCAGCCCGTGGATCATCAGCAGCTTCGATCCGCTGCCTTGCGTGCTAGTCTCGATTTTCGTGGTCATGCGATGCATCCTAACCTGTCGGGCCGGGGATTGCCAACGACTGTCGTGAGCGTCTGCTGGAACCCTGCCCCGCGCATCCGGTCGCGCGAGAGCCGGATGTCATCAGGCTACATCGTGAACGTGAAACAGGTTTCCTCGGCGTCCGACCGGACAGAGATGGACCCGCCATGCGCCCGTGCGATTTCGGACGATATGAAAAGCCCGAGGCCCAGCCCTTCCTGGGAGGGGCGCGCCTGCTCCCTCACAAATGGCTCGAACAGGCCTTTACGAACGGCATCGGTAATAGGCTCTCCCGCGTTGCACACGGAGATTTCCAGGAAATTGCCTTCGCCGCGAGCGATCAGGGTGATGGGCGCATTGGCATCGCCATGGGTCACGGCATTGGCGAGCAGGTTGGAGGTCAGCTGGCTCACCCTGCCCACATCGCAACAAACCGGGCCCGCCATCTCGATATCGGAGACGAACTCGGCTTTGGGATGGGCAACCGCGACTTCCTGCAAGACCGCTTTCAGCGCGACTGACAGATCCGCATTCTCCACGATTTCGAGAGAAACGCCGCTGCCGAGCCGCGAGCGCGCGAAATCCATCAGATCGTCGATCATGTCGAACATGCGCTTGATCGACTTTTCGCTCTCAGCGATCACCATGTTGCCGCGATCGCTCAGCTCCTCCTTCTCCAGCATTCCCACACCTGCGCGAAGCGCGGCGAGCGGATTGCGCAGATCGTGGCCCAGAACGGCAATGAACTGTTCGCGCAATTGCGCCTGCTCCAGGCTGGTATCCAGCGAGGATTTATTCTCCTTGTCGCCGCTGATATCGCGGGCAGTGCAATAATAGGTCTCGCCATCGGGAATGGCATTCCATGACAACCAGCGATAGCTGCCGTCCTTGTGCCGAAACCTGTTCTCGAAATGCAGCGCCGGCTTGCCAAGTTTCAACTTGTGGAAGGCATCCAAGGATGCCTCGGCGTCGTCCGGATGGAGCAGATCGGTAAACTTCCGGCTCTCCACCTCGTCAGCACTCCACCCCAGCATGGAAAGCCACGCCGGATTGGTGTGCTGAAAAACCCCCGTATCATCGAGAATGCCGAACAGGTCAGGCGCCAGTTCCCAGATCTTCTTCGACCCGGTTTCATCGTGCGAGCGTGGGATAGCCTCATCCTTTCAACGTGCCAGCAATGACCGGGCAGCAGATCAAGCCTATCCGATTGTAAGTTACTGTCTGATTTTCCGCAACGCGGATATGTTCAGCAATTTGCGCACGTCAAGTACCGCTAAAGCCGCAAGTTCACGGAAACGAGCGCCTGAAAGTAATCGTAGCCCGATCCGACGACTGCATTGTTGCCCGGCGTTTGCGAATATATCGCTTCGCCCGACACCGTCCAGTCGCCCTGCGGCGGGCTGACGAAGCGCAGCTGCGCGAAGTTTGCCTGCTGCCAATCCGTTCCGGTGCTGCGTTGCGCGCCGATGCCGCCTGCTGCGAGAAACTGCCAGCCATCCACGAAGCGGCGGACCTGGAGGACGGGCAGGATCTGCGCGTAGTCCTCTGGCGAGAAGTAATCGAACTCGCCCGGCACGGTGCTGTGAAAATAGCGGGTGCGCAGCTGTGCGCTGATGCCAAGGTCGCTATCCACCACGTGGACATAATTTGCGCGCAGGTGAAGCCGGACGTTATCGCCGGTGAATTCCTGCACACCGCCCAGCACGGTGAAGATGTTGTTCTCGTCCGCAGGCAGATCGATCGCCGCGCCGAGGAAGGTGGAATAGATTCCCTCCTCAAGCCCGCGCGGTGTCTCCACGATGTCCCGCTCTACAAAGGCCTCCTTGCGGAACGGCGCATTGTCGTTGATCGAGGCCGCGCCGATGATCGTGTCGCCATCGGTGCCGATGCGTGCGGACCATTCCAGATTGTCGCCGCGATCGGCCACCTGCAAGAACACGCGCTCGCGCTCTACCGTGCCCCGCCCCAACGGATCGTACCATGCCTTTTCTACCCTGATGCCAAGGCGGCTGCCGTCGGGTGCATGGCGCAGATCGAAGTCGCCTGCCACGCGCAGGACGGTGGTGTCGTCGCTGTCGCTGGAGACGAAAACCTCGGTGCCGATCGCCGGTCCGACTGCGGACTGGGCCTCGGGGTTGTCCTGCGCCGCGGCAGGGGCTGCCAGCGTGAGAAGGCCGATCAGGGTTGCTGTCTTGAGAGGGTAAGTCACTGCCACTCTTTCTTTCTTCCGAACAGTTCCGAGGCATATCCCCAGACGGAAACGGGTTGCATGATGAAGGGGTAGATGAAGGCAAACAGCAGGAAACCTGCAAAGCTCTTCTTCATTTCAATATCGTTGCGCCGCAGCATCCGCATCTGGATGCGGTAGATCACGATGTTCCACAGTGCCGCCAGTGGCAGCACCAGCAAGGTGACCGGCCCCGCCAGCCAATAGATGCCGAATGCGGCCAGGAGCAAGCCGGGAACGAACGCCAGCGTAAACGCCAGGTCGATACTGATGAACATCAGGTTCCAGTAGATGAACATCGTGGAAAGGCGGGGCTTTACAAGCAGGTTATGGTGGATCGCCAGCGCCTCGATCATGCCGCGCGCCCAGCGCTTGCGCTGGCGTGAAAGCGCGCCCCAGCTTTGCGGGGCATGGGTCCAGGCCACGGCATCCTCGGCATGGCGGACGGTGTAGCCGCGCCGCAGGAAAGACCAGGTGAGCACGATATCCTCGCCAACGGTATCGGGCCAGCCACCTGCCTGCTCCAGCGCATCGCGGCGGTAGAGCGAGAAGGCGCCTTGCGCCACCAGCGTGCCGTTGAAGATGCCCTGCATGCGCTTCACCGCGGAAATGCCGTGGAAATAGTCCCACTGCTGCGCCCGCGTGGCCCAGCTATCCATCGGATTGGCCAGCAGGATCGCCCCGGCAATGGCGGCCGTCTGCGGCGGGCTGGCGTAAAGGTGCGCCACCACCGAATTCAGGCTGCCCGCTTCCAGCAGGGTATCGGCGTCGATGGTGACGATCAGGCTGTGCGAGGCGATGGCAAGCCCGTGGTTCAACGCCTGCGCCTTGCCGCTGTTGCGTGCCATGCGCTCGACCCGCAGCGAAAATCGCGGGTGCCCGGCGAACATCGGCTGGCACGCCTGCGCCTGTGCGAAGGTGGCGTCCTTCGATCCATCGTCGATCACGATCACTTCGATCTCGCCGGGATAGGCCAGTTCGGCAAGGTTCTGCAGCGTATCGGCGATCAGGCCTTCTCCCTGATAAGCGGCGACGAGAACGGAGAGACCGGGCCAGTTTTCCGGATCTTCCTTCAGTGCAGCAGGCCTCAGCGCCAGCGTTGCGAGGAGAAAGGCGTTCATGAAGCCGGGAACATAGGCGATGAAGGTCAGCACGCTCAGCGCGACAAGCGGGTGCGACAGGTTGGAAAGGTCGCTTAGCCAGGGCAGCGACAGCCAGACGCTGAACAGCGCCCACGCACTCGCAAACACGAGCGAGGTGAGGAAAATCGTGTTCCTGCGCACCGCGCGGCGACGCCAGTAGGCGGTGTCGCGCCGCAATCCGAACGCGCGCCTATCGGGCCCGTCATAGGGCACCACGTCAGCCTGCGCGGACACGGGCACGCGCTCAGGCACGGTGGTGTCGGTTTCAGTATAATCCAACTTGGGATGTTCCTATCGGGCGAATGATAAACAGGTCGGTAACGATGGTTTGAAGGGTCTTCGCAAGGTGGCGCGCACAGGGTCGCGCGAACCAACCGGAGACCTGATGATGACAGTGCCGCTATACGAAAGGTTTGGTGACGTGCTGTTCACCGTCGGCATTTTCGCCGCAAAAGCATATATCGCCATTTCGCTGATCTGATCTGATTAAATCGTTGTATTTGCGGACAGTCAGGGCACCAGGCCATCAAGGCGCAGTGGCTCGGCAATAAGATCTGCATCGATCGCCATGTTCAGCAGAACGTAGGCGCCGTAAATACAGGCAACCGTCGCGATAGCGACGAATAGCGCGAGCAGAAACACAAGTTTCGGGTTGGTATTTGCGAAGCGATAAGAAGCTGCGTCGTCCGCAGTCTTGTCCAGTTTCCACTCGGGTATAGCCATATCAGTGCCGCAACGCGCATCCTGGCGATAGGTTCACACGCTTCGTCGCAAAAATTCGTCTTTTGTTGCGCGGTGGCCTTTCGATTAAAAAGTCAGGCGTTGCAGATTGCCGCATCACAACGCGATGGGCCGCTGCGTTAAGGTTCGATGTCCAGCCGGGCGAGTTGCGCAGCGCCAAGAACGTCGCTTGGCGTGGCGTGCGGCACCGATGCAGGCTGTTCCAGCGAAATGGCCAGCGTTCCGCCGTCACGCGCGATCTGGCGCTGTTCCGGCGAGAGCACGATTTCGGCATTGGCATCGCGTGTCCCAAAACCGAGCGAGCGCGGCTGACCGGCGCTGTCCAGCAGCCACAATTGCGGCACGCGTTCGGGATCGGGAATGTCCGTCAGCCGGATATACAAGGTGCCGGTATCGCCATCATAAAGGGCCGAAACGAGCGAGGTCGCGTCTTCGGAATTGATCTGCGCAATGCTCAGGTTCTCCGAAGCGTAGGAAGCCGTCGTCGGCTCCGGCACCGTAGTCGTCTGTTCGGGCGCCGAGGGGCGATCGAACAGCCACAATCCGGCGAAGGTTACAGCAGCTAGTGATGCTGCGATGGCGAAGGGCCGCCATGCTCCCGGCGTGCTGGTGACCACAGGCTGCAGCCGCACTTGCGGTTCATGCTGTTCACGCGGTTCATGCGCTTCATGTTCAGGCACCCCATGCTCGGGCCCCTCATTTAGCCCAAGGCTGGCGGCAATCCGCTGGTAGGATTCTTCGGAAGGTGCTTCTGCCTCGGTCTCTTCGATCCACCCGGCACCCTCTTCGGTCCAGCGGTCCGCTTCATCTGCGAACGCCGGGTCCGTCCGGTAGAGCCATGCCGCGCGGGCGTGCTCAGCCGGATCCAGCAGGCCGAGAGCATACTCGGCTGCCAGCAAATTGCGTTCCGCATCGCTGATCGGGCTGCTAGTCATGATTGCATCTTGGACTTCAAATGCCGGATGCCGCGCCTGATGCGGCTTTTCACCGTGCCGAGCGGAAGACCTTCCCTCTCGGCAATTTCGGAATACGTCAGGCCTTCGTAAAACGCCGCGTGGATGCAATTGGTGCAGGCGATATCGTAATCGCTTACCTGCTCCATTGCCCGGTTGCCTTCTACCTGTGTTGCCAGCGCATCGTCCAGCGGTTCGCCTTCTGTCTCCTCCATCGCGATAAGAAATTTTTCACCGTCGAGATTGTTACGCCGGCCGCGCGCCCTGACCCAGTCGATCGCGGTGTGGCGGGCCATCATGATCAACCATGGCCACGCCTTCCCGCGATCGGGGTCGAACGCTTTCGCCCGGTTCAGAACCTTGATGTATACTTCCTGTAATACGTCCTCGGCCGCCGGGCGGTTTTTCACGATGCCGAAAATATGTGCGGTGAGCTGGCCGGAGGTCGCTTCGAAGAAGTCCCGAAAAGCAGTCATGTCCCGGCGCGATATGCGCTCGAGATGCTCTGCCACCTGACTATCCGGGATCCTCTCGCCCATGCCCACCAACCCATTGGGTTGCGGTTGGTTCCACTTCCCAAAGTCAATGCCGCAAAGCTTTTCTCAATTTCCCGAAATCCGATCATGGATCGCCGTCGTATTCCTTACCGGGCGGCAACAGACGTTCCCGCTCCAGGCGCGTCACCGCGCTCACACAAGGGGAGTTCTTAGATGAGAAGAAACGCGAAATTGGCGGCTGGAGCGGCTGGGTTGGCCCTCGCCGTCGGAGCTGCGCAAATCCTGCCGGGATTGGGCCTTAGCGCAGCAGACCACCTGGATCCGCCGGGCCGCACCGATCCCAGCGTCGACAGCACGCCGGACAGGGCAGCCGATATTGCCGACCTGTATGCCTGGCACACGGACGACAAGATCAACTTCATTCTTACCTTCTCGGGCCCGCAGGCCACCGACGAGCCTGCCAATTACGATCCCGACGTTCTCTACCAGATCTACATTTCCAACTCCGGCAGCAGGGAAAGCACGGAAATTCCCATCCGCATCCGCTTCGGCACTGGCGCCATGACCGACGAGTTCGGCGTGCAGGTGTCCAATGTTCCGGGTGTATCGGGTTCGATCACCGGACCGGTGGAAACGGACATTACGAAGGACGGCGTGATGGTTCACGCGGGCCTGTTCGACGATCCCTTCTTCTTCGATCTCCAGGGTTTCATGGAAACCAAGGACACGGGCGATCTCAGCTTCATGGCGGACCGCGATTTCTTCGCCGGCCAGAACCTGACGGCCGTCGTTATCTCGATCCCGCGCGATCGCATCGAAAATGGCGACAATCTAATCGACGTGTGGGCTGACACTTCGCGTTTCGGAGGGCAGATCTAATGAATACCAGAAATAGCAAGACCCTGCGCAAGCTGGCCATGGTCCCCGCCCTTGCGGCTCTGACGCTGCTGCCTGCCTGTTTCGGCGACGACGATGACGATGATCAGGCGATGGCACCCATGCCGCCCCCTGCTCCCACGCCGACACCGACGCCAACGCCCAGCACGGCGGCTTTCGATGTGACCCCCTGCCTGCAGCAGGAAATTCCGGGCACGGGTTTCACCGTGGCTGACGCGGTGATCCCCGATACGCTCACGCTCAATCTCCAGGCAGATGCAGGATTTCCGAACGGTCGCCTGCTGACCGATCCTGTGATCGACGCGACGCTGGCGGTGATCTTCCTCGATCTGACCCAGCACAGCCCGTTCACCTTTGCGAACATTCCGCTTAATCCGCCGGAGAACGACGTGGCCTTCCAGGGCGGCTTCCCGTTCCTGGCACCGCCGCAGGGATCGCCGCCCATCGCCTCGTCCAGCGGATCGAACTTCACGTTCAGGACCGATCCGGCAAACACCTATGTCCGGGTGGACCGGATGGGCATGCCGGCAGTGGCGACCGTGCTGATCGGGTCGGATCAGAAGATCCCCTATAACGATGCCACGCCCCAGGATGATGTTGCCGGCGAATTCGTGCCCGAACTCACCGAACAGCTGACGGGCCTGACCGAAGCACTGGCGGATGATCTGACCAACGCAGGGCTGACTCCCTGCGCCAGCGCAAGCTGATGGTGGGTGGTGAAGCAACAGGGGTTGAACTCACCCCTGCCAAGGGTCGCAGCCTCGGAAAGAAGGTGGCGCTCCGCACGCTCGCCCTTTCCGGGGCGGCGGCCCTGATCGTTGTCGGGGCCGAAGTCTTCTGGAGCGGCGGGGTCCCCGCTACCGCCGCTGTGGTCCTACCCTCGGCCAGCTTTGGCCCCGGCAATTTCAGCGAAGAGCTGGCAGCAGCCGACCGGCAGCTTACCCTGGCCAACGAACGCGTGGCCGGGGGGCCGCAGGACTGGCTTCCCCATGAAGGGCTGGCGCGGGCGAAGCTTGCCCGGTTCAAGCTGACGGCGGACCCCGATGATTTCTCGGACGCGCTGGAGAGTATTGCAACTGCCCAGTCGCTGGCGCCGCAGCGTTCCGGCCCCTTGCTGTCTTCTGCCGAAATCGCGATGGCGGGCCACGATCTTTCCGGTGCCGAGATCTATCTCGACAGGCTCGACAAGGTCGCCGTTCCTCCCACGCGTGCGGAGCGGGCGGCTGCCGAGGGGATGCGCGGAGACATCGCCTTCTATCGCGGTGACATGATCGGGGCGGAGCGGGCCTATGGCCGCGCCGACGCCTTAGTCCCGACATCCGGCACCGCGATCAGGAAAGCGCTTCTCGCCCGCTCGCAGGGCCAGTTCGACGAAGCCATCCGCCTGATCAACGAGGCGGCACGCAGGGACAGCCTGCGAACGCCGCGTGGCATGGCATCCTATGCCTTGCAGATTGGCATGGTGGAAAGTGCGCGCGGCAATTTCGATGCCGCGGCAGAGCGTTTCGCCGAAGCCGACCGCCTCTTTCCGGGCCACTGGCTAAACCAGCTCTACATCGCCGAACAGCAGGGCGTTGCCGGAGATTTTTCCCCGGCGATTGCCACGCAGGAACGGCTTGCCGATGAACTGAACGATCCGCAGGCGATGGACGCTGCGGCTTCGCTCTATCTTGCACAGGGGAACGAGGCAGCCGCGCAAAGACTGACGCGCCGCAGTGCAAGCATATGGCAGGATCGGGCGGAAAGGATGCCGCTGGCATACACGGCGCACACGTTCGAAAACGCGCTGGCCTTCGGGAACCCGCACGAGGCGTTGGACCTCGCCTTGGAGAACCTCTTGCACCGTCCCTACGGCGATGCGCATATCCTGGTGGCGGAGGCTTTCCTGGAGCTTGACCGTCCGGCCGAAGCGCGCTCGCACCTGTTGCAGGCGGAGGCGAAGGGCTGGCGCAGTGCTCCCCTTTACGCTCGCCTGTCCGAAGCGGAGGAAGCCTTGGGGAATGAAGATGCTGCCAGCGCTGCGGCCAACAAGGCCGAAGAGCTGAACCCGCGTATTTTCGATCCGGTCATGTCACGCCTCTGGTTCGGACACGGCTAGTCACGGCCAATACGGGTAGGGGGGGAGCACGAATTACCATCAGGTTTTCGAGCTTCGCCCCCTTCCAATTCCCGGCTCGCGCCGCGGCGTTGCAGCGTGCGGAGCATCCGCTTTATGCGGTCGCTTCCTTAACGAGGCGCATCCACTGGTCGGCAATGGTTTGCGTGTTGTATCGCTCCGAAGCCTTGAGCGCGTTGGCCGAGAGGCTCTGCCGCAATTCGGGATTTTCAAGAACGCTGGCCAGGGTGCCGGCCAGTCCATCGACATCGTCTTTCGTGACAAGACAACCGGAAACGCCATCCTCGATCATGTCGGTCACGCCATGTTCGCAATCGAAGGAGACCACGGGCAATCCGGCGGCCATCGCCTCGACGATGACATTGGGCCATCCTTCGTACGCCGATGAAAGCACGAAGACATCCGCTGTCTCCACCCACTGTCCGGGGTAATCCGTCAGTCCGGGCAAGTGAACACGATCCTGCAGGCCAAGACGTGTCCGTTGCTGTTCCAGTTCGGGCCGTTCGTCCCCCTCCCCCCAGATGGTCAGATCCCAGGCGGGAAACTGCGCTGCGATCTTCGCAAATGCCTCGATCAGCAGGTGAAACTGCTTCTGGTCCGTCAGCCTTCCGACGGCCGTGATCCTATTCCCTTTGCGCCGGTTTTCCCAGCTTTCGGGCAGCTGGACAGGGTTGGGAATGATCGTGGTTCGTGGCCGCTGGCGCTCCGGAAAGTATTCCGCGGCGCCCCTCGTCATCGTCACAAAGGAGAAGGCCTTGGGGAAGGCATAGGATCGCGCCGTTCGCCAGAACGCATTGAAGTGCTGGAGGGTGGGATTGTTGCGTTCCGAGATGATGACGGGCACGCCCAGGCGGCGCGCGGCGAGGATCGCCATCACGTTCGCCTTGGTAAGAAAACTGATCACCACATCCGGCCTGAATTCGCGATAGGCATTTGCAAGCGCCTTGATGCGCCGTGCGGTCTGTCCGATCTGTGCCGGAAGTCCGCCTGATGCGGCGGGCAGGTTCAGCCGGAAGAGGGACACCGCCGGCGCCAGCGGATAGAACGGCTCGAACGTGGGCGCGTCAAAATTGGCAATGCCGATCGAACGCCCCTGCCCCGCCCAGTAATTCGCCAGCGTCGTAACCACGCGCTCGCTACCGCCCGCTCCAAGCGAGGGAAGCACGAAGAGAATGCGGGCGTCGTCCCCATGCGGAAGCGGTGCCTCCTGTCCTGTTGCTATTTCCATCCCCACGCCTTCGAGCCTGATCTCGTCCATTGGCACCGCGCCCCTAAACCGTTGGTCTATCAGTCGAAGCTATATGCGGCGCTTGGGAAAACGGACTACCCCGTTTTGGACGGCCAGCCGGAATGCTGAAGCTTCCTGTCCGGCCCCTAGGAAAAACGGCGCTCTTCCGGCAAGACGGAACTGCGCACGCAAGCTTTCTGGCTAGACCGCAAGGCCAGCCCCCGGCCCCGATGGCACGGGCCACTATCCATCAGGGTAATTGAAAAAGACAATCGACCAAGTCATCTGTCCGCTATCTCGAGACTATCTCGATAAAGTTGATATCTCAATGCTTTCGGCTCAATCCCGCCTGGAAGCAGGATATCCGACAGGTAGAAGAGCAGGTGCAAGTTGGGCTTGAAACTCAGTGATATCGATTTCCTGATCATCGGGGCCGGCAAGTCTGCGACCACATGGTTGCAGACGCAGCTTCAGTCGGATCCCGAAGTCTACATGCCCGATCCGGAGCTTCACTATTTCTCCCGTCACTACGAACGGGGGGAGGAATGGTATCTCTCGCAATTCTGCGATTCCGGCGCCGCAAAAACCGTTGGCGAAAAATCCAATTCCTATCTCGACCATCACGAGGGGGCAGCCCGGATCCATCGGGACCTGCCGCAGGTGAAGTTGATCGCGCAGCTGCGAAACCCGGTAGAGCGCGCCTATTCGCATTATTGCATGATGTATAATCGCGGCGAGGTGGGGCCGGATATCGAAACCCACCTCGATCCCCGAAAGGGCGAGATGAGGCGGCTCTGGGGAATAGGAAACTACGCATCGCACCTGCAGAAATACATCGACCTTTTCGGCCGCGAGAAGCTTCTGGTGCTGTTCTTCGAAGGCGTGGCGGGCAACCCTGAAGAGCAGATGTCACGCGTAAGGCAGCACCTGGGGCTGCCTCCGCGGGAGCTTTCCACCGAACCGGATCGGAAGGTGAAGGACAAGAGATCGCGGCATGTCCCGCACACCATGCGAGAGCGGCTGGCATGGATGAAACCCATCGTTCGCCCGTTCAGAGGCGCGGCCGCTTTCGAGGCCGTGCGTGCCTCGATCGCGCGCGAGATCCGCTATCCGGCGCTGAGCGAGGATTTGCGCGAACGGCTGCACGACTATTTTGCGCCCTCGATAGAGGAACTGGAAGAAATCAGCGGCCAGTCCCTCAGCCACTGGCACGGCTCGCTAACACCCGCAGAATGACCCAAACCCCTTAGTTACGAGCGGGTTCGATAACGGGTTAGTCCCTTTGCGCACATGCGAACAAAGCCGCGTGGTGATACCTCAAGGAATGCGTAGGCCGCTGTGCGCAATGGCCTGGTTTCAGAGTTTATCCACGGGCGACAACGCACAATGAAGAAGGTTATCATCACCGGCATCCAGATGAGGAACAAGGGCTCCCAGGCCATGTTTCTGTCTCTCTATCATGGATTGAAATCGATCTACAAAGATTGCGAAGTCATCGGCTTCGCCTTCAAGTCGGACGCGCCCGAACAATACGTCTTCAAGCTGCTGCCACACGACGATTTCACCCGCCTTGTTTTCAAGTACCGCCTCAACGGCATTCCTTTCGTAGCCTCGCTGGCCTCGCGTCTTGCAGGGCGCGTGAGGAAGACAGACAAGTGGAACGGCACCATCGCGGAAATGGACGAGGCCTTGCGCGAAGCCGACGTCGTTCTCGACGCCAGCGGCTACACGCTCGGATCGGGCTGGAGCAGGGAGGGCGGCACCTACCTTCTCGATACGATCAGGACCGCGCGGCGTTACGACACGAAGGTCGTACTCATGCCGCAAAGCTTTGGCCCGTTCGACTGGGGCCAGGACGATGATGCGAAGTTCCTGAAAGAGGTGAAGGAAGAGCTTTCCTACTGCACGAAGATCTACGCGCGGGAGAAAGAGGGTTACGAGTGCCTGAAATCGCTTGGCCTCGATAATGTCGAACTGTCAGCCGACCTGGTCATCAGGGAGAAGCCCTTCCCCGAAATCGGCGAGATCTTCGTTTCCGGCACGCCGCGCGCGATAGAATATCCCGAACGCGGCTCCGTCGGCTTTATCGTGAACGAGAACCTGTTCAGGATCGGCGACGCCGCCGCGGTGCGCGCCCTCTACGCCCGCTTGCTCGACAAGCTGGTGGAGAAAGGGGAGAAGGTCTACTTCCTCAACACTTCGACGGCAGACCTCGAACTGACGGAGAAGATCCTTCAGGAGACGCAGCACAGGGACAAGGTCACCGTAATCACCGGTGACTATTCCAGCCCCGAGCTGATCGACATGATCAGCCGCTTCAAATACGTGGTGGCCTCCCGCTATCACTCGATCGTGTTCGGCTACAGAAGCGGCGTTCCCGCCATCATTTTCGGATGGGCGGCGAAATACACCGATCTTGCGGCACATTTCGGCCAGCAGGATTACGTCGTCGACGTTCGCGATCCGGGCAATGACGAGATCTTCGGCAAGATCGACGACATGGCAGAGCGGCACGAGCAGGAATCGCAGCTCATCAAGAAAAACCTCGAAGACCTGCAGACGAGTTCGGTCATCCGGGACGCCGTGAGCGCGCTGGCCCGATGAAAACAGATTTGACGACAAGAGGATCCGTAGCGGGCCGCCACCCCGGTTTCGGGACGATGGCTTTCATGGAGTGCGAGATATGAATTCGATTGTGAAAAAATTCCTGCCTGCGCATCAGGTCGATCGGCTCCGCGACGCGCGGCTGTTTTTCAGGGAATCCGGAGCAAGCCGGATGTGGACCTCCGCGCAGACGACCGGGATGAAGGTCGCCTCGCAGGTAAAGCCTCTCGCCTCGGCCTATTACGCGCTGCTATCCGGTAAGTTCAAGCGCGAGGAACGCGCCGTGCTACTGGGACGGGCCAAGTATCACGAGGAGCTGCAGGATAACGATGCCAACATCTTCCTGATGCGCCGCAACGTGCACCGCCTGGAAAAAGGCCTGCTGATGAAGCCAAGGCGCCCGGTGTTCGCGAAGGACTACATCCTCGAGACGGTGAATGTGTATCGCAAGATCGTGGCCGAACCCGTGCGATCCGAAGAAAGCTCGCTCGATTCCCTTCGTTGGGGCTACGACGTTCTGAGCGAGTATTTCGACAAGGTCGGTTCCGATCCCGTGGTGGACCATGCCCGCGAGGTGTTCCAGAAATGCCCGCCTCCCGAATGCGGCACGCCCGACGCGAAAAAGAGAGTGCCGTACCTGCGCATGCTGGAAGAGCAGCCAGTCACTTACGAACAGCTTGAGCAACTCGCGATCCGGCGCCGCTCGGTCCGGTTCTTCGACCAGAAGCCGGTGCCGCGCGAATTGCTGGACAAGGCTTTCACACTGGCCGGCCTCTCGCCCAGCGCCTGCAACCGGCAGCCATTCCGCTTCCTGGTCTATGACGATCCCGAAATCACCGAGACGGTGGCATCGCTGCCGGGCGGTACGATCGGCTTCAAGCACAACATTCCGGTCGTCGTGGTGATCCTCGGCACGTGGGACGCTTTCTACAGCGAGAAGGATCGGCACGTTCCCTATATCGATGGGTCGCTGGCCGCGATGAGCTTCTCCTACGCGCTGGAAACGCTCGGCCTGGGTGCCTGCATCTTCAACTGGCCGGACATCGAATCGCACGAGAGGCGCGCGGAAAAGGTGCTGGGCCTGAAGGGGTTCGAGCGCCCGATCTTCTTCATGGGCGTCGGCTACCCCGATCCTGAAGCGATGGTCGCCTATTCGCAAAAACGTCCGCTGGACGTGATGCGCGAGTATAATTCGCCTATCAATCCGGCTTGAACCAGTATGCCGCGGGCTCCTTCTGAAGGAGCGTCGTGGCGCCGGCTTAAGCGACGCCCCTGACTTCAAGCTCGTCGAATGATGCGATGACGTGGTCCGCTTTGTGATCGGGTGACCTGGGCGTTCCTGCGTGAATGCGATCAGGGCGAAGTATTTGCACGGATTGCCATCCCAGCTGCCGCGGCGATACGAAATCCTTGGCCCCATTGTCGGCGATATAGACGATGTTGCGCCTTGGCGCAGACGTCAGGCTTTCGATGAGTTCGAAAGCACGCGGGTGGGGCTTCGAGAATTCCTTCGGCCATTCCCCGGTCACCACGACGTGGTCGATGGTTTCGCCGAGGCCGAGTGCCTTCACCTTGGCCCATTGAGTTTCTTTCGGACCATCCGTGATCAGGCCGGTCCGCATTTCCTTGCCGACGCGGTCGAAGAACCTCAGCGTATCCCCGCAGAAACCGATTGCGGGCACATGCGCGCGATAGGCTGCGACCAGTTCGGCGATCAGCCTTGGCGTGGCGTCGATCCGGCAGCGGGCCAGCGCGAGATCGAAGATATTGTTGCGAGCGCCCTCGGCAAGGAGCCGGGAACATTCGTCGGCGAAGCGCGCCCCACCAATCCGTTCCGCAAACTGCCTGGAAAGAGCCTTGTATCCGCTCTCGGCATAATCCTTTTCGAGATAGAGCGTATCGTCGAGATCATAGACGATGACCTCGGCCCGGATCTCGATCACAGGAAAACCGCCGCATCGTAGCGGAGCATCGTGACCCCTTCGATCCATTCGCTCTCGACCCAGTCCGACCGGCCGGCAATTCCAGCAAGCAACCGCTCTGCAAAACGTCCGCCCGCCCTGTCCGCCAGCGGGTAGCCGCCGCCGAAACGCGCGTTGATCTCGAAAACACGCGGTCCATCCCGCCTGTCGTCGATAAGCTGGAAGCACATCACCCCCTCGGCATCGGGCAGTGCCTTTACGACGTTCCGGGCAACATCCTCGATATCCGCCCGGCGGACCGTAATCCCTTTCTCAACCTCGCCAGCGCGCACAGAAATGCGCCGGTGGGGAATGGCCGTGCGCAGTTTGCCACCCTGATCCACGAACATGTTGATCGTGTACTCGTCTCCCTCCAGCAATTGCTGGACGATCATCGGCTCATCATAGGATTGCGCAATCGCGCCTGGCTCGTGGATGATATCGATACCCCTGCTGGCGCTGCCGGCAGAAGGCTTGATGAATGCAGGCCAGTCCCAACCCTCGGGCTGGCGCTTCACATCCTGCGCCAATCCGGTGCGAGGCACTGGCACGCCATGCTGGCCCAGGACTTCGCAGGTCCTTGCCTTGTCTCGCACGATCTCGATGGTTTCGGGGCCACTGACATGCACCTTCGTCCCGATCGCCGCGAATTTCTCCCGCGCAAGCGAGAGAGGGAAAAGCTCGGGATCGATCGTGGGAACGAGAAGGTCGACCTGGTGGCGAGTGCAATAGTCGAGGAGGGTGTCGACATAGTCCGGTGCATCGCATCGCGGCACGGCAAAGGCGCTGGAGGCGACATGGCAGGCCGCGCTCATGTCCGGGTCATGATCGCAGGCGTGCGTCGACACTTCGATACCAAGTCGCTCACCTGCCGCGATAAAACACCTGACCAGCTCGACCCGCCTGCCAGCCGAAGTGAAGAGGACCGATATTGGAGATGACGTCATCGAACGTGGAAGCCTTTCCCCTGCATAGCTTTCAGCAGGGTATCGGGAGAACGCGGGGGTGCAACAGATCGGTAGTCACGGCGTAGCGCACCGTCCTGATCCTATCGCTCAGTGTGCCGCGCTCTTGCGGGAAAACATGCCGGAGAAGAACCGCGAAATCTGCTCCCGAAACGTCAGCCGGGCCGGTACGGGCTGGTCGAAGTAATCGGACGCCTCGAAGTAGAACTGGATGGAATCTCCATACTTGCGGCGGGCGTGTTCGGCGTAATCGACCTGGTTGTAGATGCAGCCGGCCACGTTGGCAGAGCCCAGCAGTTCGAGCGTGGCACGCATCTGCTCGATCTTCGTCTCGCCCCATTTCGCCACCAGGATCGTGTGATCGGTGTAATTCGTCATCGAGCGGGCATCGCGCACGGCCAACGTGGCAGGAGCATTGACGACCACAAGGTCAAACCGCGTCTTCAGCTCGTCCACGAGTTCCTTGAACCGCGACGAGCTGAGAACGGCAGCCGGTTCGGCTACAGGCTGCGAAGCGCTGAACAGCATGAATCGGGACAACGCCTCGTTTGTGCCCTGCTCCAGCGTAAGATCCCCCCTCGGGCCACCCTCTTCATGCGCTCCCTCGGCGGGAGGCGCGAGCAGTGCGTGAACATCGCATTTGCCCTTCACCAGATCCATGAGTTCGGGCGAATTGATGTCCTGCTGCACCTTCTGAAGAATGCCGGAACGACGCAGGTCAAGGTCGAGGATGACCGCCCGGTCGCCCATTGCCACGGCAGCGGCAGCCATGGTGAGCGCGATTGCAGACTTGCCATCGCCCGGCAGAGGCGAGGTAATCAGCACGCTTTGCGACTGGCCGCGGGGGGCTAGCGTGCGCGTTTCGGAATAGATCGACCGCGCAACCTCGGCGAAGAGGGACTGGGGCTCACCGAAAACCGGAGACTCGCGCAGCTTGGGCGAGATACCGCCCGAAATGTCGGGCAGCATCCCGAACACCGGCAGCCCGAAATACCGCCTGATCTGCGCGACCGTACGAAGGCGGTCGTCGAGCAGATCGATCATGAAGGCGATCATCAGGGACAGGATGGTGGCCCCGATCAACGCCACCAGCGTCGTCTTGACGGTCGAGGGGGAGAAGGCCTCGCCATTGGGAATGGCAGGCGAAATGATATCGGAAGATACACCTTCCACCAATTGCTGGGACTGCACCTGCGTGATCTGTTCCGCGACTTCTGTAACGGCCGCAGCCGTCGCGCCGGCTTCTCTTTCAAGCTCCTGCAGAAGCGGCGTGCTGGCAGCGTTCTGATACGCCTTGGACGTCAGCGATGCGACGGCGGAGCGCAGCTGGCTGGCGCGCGCGGCATCACGCGAGGCATCGGCCCGCGCAAGTTGCTGCATCCGCGCAGCCTCGGCATTCGCCTGTTCCTGCGCGGCGCGGCGGGCGGCAGCCTGTTCGCGCTGCAGATCGGTGCGAACATTCTGCAATTCGGTCTCGACCCGCGCCAGCTCCGGATATCCGCTGCCGTATGTCTGGGCCAACCTGGCGCGCTCGGCGCTCAACTGCGCTTCCTGGCGCTGCAGCTGCTCCACCGCGGCCGAAGTCGCGCCGGCAGTTGAACTGATCGAAGCTGCGCGCGCGATGCCGGCGCTTTGCGCGGCTGATCCCGATCCCATGGCGCTGGCAGACGCAGCTTCGCTGGCGATCCGGTTGATCTGCGCAAGATCCTCCGCCCCGCCGGCGCCCACCAGCATCTGATTGTCGACCCTGAATTGCGCCAGTTCCCTTGCCGCGGTCAGGGCCCGTTCCATGCGCTGGTCGCGCTCCGCGCTCAGTTCCTCGATCAGCTGTTCGCGCCGCTCGAGCGTGCGCGCGCGCCGCTGATCGCCAACGGCCTCGGGAAAGGAGTTCGCGATCAGGGCGGCAAGTTCAGGAGAGCGTGAAACGGCGCTCAGTTCGATAAGGTCTGAACCCTCTTCGGAATTGACGTCGGTCATGTCGAGCAACTGCGAAATCGCCACGGACATGCGGATCGTGTCATCGCCGGTTGGCTTGCCGCCCAGGTCCCTGATGAAATCCTCGTTGTTCAGCAGATCAAGATTGTTGATCACCGTCTGCGCCGAATTGCGCGAGCGATACAGCTTGCTCTCGTTCGCGATGCGCTGGGCGTTGCGGGCGAGGACGTCGGCCTGGTTGGTGCCTGTCTCGTCGATCAGCTCCACCTTGATATTGGCGGTGGAGCGATAGAGATTTGGTGAGGACAATTGCCACGCGAGGGTCGCCAGCGTCACGACGGTGACGATGGCAAGAACGAGGATCTTGTGACGCTCGAACGTGCGAATAAGATCCACGATACCGAAGCCGTCGGACGTCGGTTCCGCCGTACTATGCTGATAATGCGGTGTGAGCGGAGCCGGCGGGTGCGCAATATGGCCCTCTCTCGAGTGATTAAGGGCGATATCATTCACTGCAAGTCTCCCCGGTGCGCGGCTTCGGAATTCAACAGAAAGATACAGTAAGGGGCGCCCAGGCGGAAATGGGTATTGGGGAGTGCCCTTGTCTCTTTAGTCTACCTACTTTTTTGGACAGGCGGTTCACACGGATACCGAAGCGACCGTTTCATAGAGATCCCTGTGCCGCTCGCCCGCGCGTTCTATCGAAAAATCAGCGCTTTTCCTGATCGCGCCTTCGGACAATTGCCGATACCGATCGGGGTCCGAAAGGACGCCAGATATCGCCCGTGCAATAGCCTCGGCGTCGCCCAGCGGTGCCTTCGCGCCGTTTGCGCCGTCTTCCACCAGTTCGCGGTTCCCCGGAACGTCGGTTGCAACAATGGGAAGGCCGCTGGCCATGGCCTCCAGCAATGTCAGCGGCATGCCTTCGTATAGCGAGACATTGAGATAGAGGTCGCTTTCCTGCATCAATTGCGGAACGTCGGAACGCTCTCCGAGAAACTCCACGACATCGCCCAGCTCCAGCTCGGCCACCCGTGTTCTCAGAACCGACAGGTCCGCCCCGCCGCCCGCGATACGAAAGCGGGGGAGCGGGTTCAGCCTACCGGCGTTTGTCATCGCCGCAGCAACCTCGATCAGGAGGCCGTAGTTCTTCTGGCTGCTGATCGCTCCCACCGAAAGGATCGTCTGGCGACCATCGCCAAGGCTGCGCGGCGCGCCGGGCTTGAACAGGCGGCTGGCCGCATTGGGTATGCGCACGATCGGCTTGTGAACATGCCGGCGAAGGATACTCTCCACCTCAGCACCGATCGCGACGTAGCCCTGCGTCATCCGGTCGACCAGGCGGAACATCCACGGCGGGAATGGCAGCCGGGTATTGTGATGGGTGAGGAGGACCGGCGCACCCGTCCGCGCAAGCGCCAGCATCGGCAGGGCGCGAACGGTGTGGGCATGAATGACGTGCGGCGCGAAGTCCGAAAGCGCATTTCTCAGCCGCGATGCTCCGGCAACCGGATTTCTATTGGCAGGAAGGGCCAGGGAAACGAATTCGCCGCCGGCGGCCTCGATCTCCTGCACCATGCGTTTCTCTGTTTCCGGCGAATTGCCCACGGTTTCCGCGTCGCATAGCGCGATCACGAGCGGTCGGTCGCCAAGCCGCGCGAACTCGGCCGAAAGCGCTGCGACCAGCACTTCCGCGCCGCCCGTCGTCAGGCTGTTCACGATCGAGCAGATGCGCATGCGCTGCCCCGCGATGATATGGAATCGGCCGCAATCACTGACCGGCTACCGCCGCATTCTGGTTCGTCTTGTAGAAAAGGCGAAAAGCGATCTCCATGCCGCACAGCATGATGGCGCTGAAGCCGATATGGGCAAAATTCGCCCCTATCGGCCCCGCCATTGGAATGCTGAACGAGGCCACGGCGAAAAACGTGATGGTCGCCGTGATCGCAATACTCAAGACGATGCCCGGCCTGTTCATGGCGAGCAGGGACGAGCGTGTTGGTGCCCCGATCATGATCAATGTTACGGCTGCCAACTGGGTGAGCAGCAAGGGATAGACCATGCCGTAGTCCGATCCGAACAGCCATTTGATGCCTCTCTCTCCCACCACCGCAACGCCGACAATGATGAGGACGCCGATAGCACCAAGCACGAGCTGGACCTTGGCCTTCACCGCGCGAACATCGCCAAACCGCTTGCGCGCCCACATGCGCGCAAGATCGGGGTAAAGCACCGTCTGCACATGGGTGGCGACCTGCTGCGCAACCTTGGCGAACCGTTTTGCCAGATGATAGATACCGGCCGATGTTGGCCCCGCCAGCGCACTGACGAGCAGCGTGTCGGCCTCGTGCGTCAGCGTGCGCAGCGCGCTCGACGCATTCGTGGACCAGGCGAAACTCATGAAACCCGGAAAGCGCGTGGTAAGGCCGGACACGCCAGCGCGCAGCGGATTGGCGATCTTCAGCAGCCCGATGGCGCGCGCGCCGAGAAACCCGAAAACCGCGGTGTCGATCAACTGGGCAATCGTCCAGATCGCCATGAAAGTCGGCAGATCGGCATTCGCTGCCCAGGCGACGGCCCCCATGGCGAGGCGCAGCGTCGCGGCAAACAGCTGGAAGTAGGCCAGCAGCTTGAACTGTCCGGCCATGCGCATCGCCGCTGTCGGCGTGCCCCGGATATTCAGCGCGATCGCGGGCGCGAAGATCATCAGGAGATAGAATTGCGAGGTTTCAAGACCGATCAGCGGCAGAATGAGGAGACCGCCCGCCAGCATTACCCCGGCTGCAAGAAAGGCGCAGCCGAAATCCAGCAGCAGGCCGAGCAGGAACAACTCGCCCATGGCCTTGGGATCACTCTCGATCTCTTCTTGCGAGCCGAACCTTATCAGCGGCTGCCAGCTTTCGAACCGGATCAGCTTCTCGCAAATCCTTCCGATAGTGAGGACGAGCGCGAAAATGCCGAACGCCTCCGGGCCCAGCGCCCTTGCTGCGACGATGGTGCTGAGCGCCATCACCACTGCAACGGCCACGCTGCCGGTCAGCAAATGCATGATGCTCCCCAGCCGGGAGAAAAGCATTCCCTTAAGATCGAATGCCGCCGGCGAGGAAGAAGAGCTGTCCCCCGTCATCGCACGGGAGCCGTGCCGTCGATCGGCGACGATGAGGTGGCGCGGCGGGCAAAGACTGTCGCCATGGCGAGCAGGACGGGAAGTATCCAGACGCGCGAATACATATGAGGAATCGAGAACGTGTAGACATTGAAGACGAACACAACGGCCAGGATCATCGCGCCTTCCGTTCGACTTCGGCCGATCGCGACGAACGCGGCCCCCACCATCGTCAGGAGCACGATCAACAGCCCGACAAAACCAACGATGCCGCCTTCATTCAGGATCAGCAGGTGCAATTCATGCACTGGCGCGCCATAAACGCTCACTTCCCTGAAACGATCTACGCCCAGCCCGATCAGGATATTGTCGTCAGCCCTGTTCCAGGCTTCCTCGATGAGCAGGGAACGCCCGGTATATGTGCCCGCCTCCTCGATATTGCCGGTGGAGATTGCACCAGCCACGCGGTTTTCGAATGCCGAGGGCAGGGGAAGGCCTGATGCGAGGAACAGAGCCAGGCCAATGGCCCCCAGAACCACGGCGCGCAGCAGCACGCGCAGCCCTGACACGGTGAAATACACGGCAACCGCTACGATACCCGCGACAAATCCCGTGAAGGAGCCGCTGGCCATCAAACCCCACACCAGCAACACGCCGCAAATGATGCCAAAGCTCAGCGGTATGGTGCGTTCACGGATCGAATAGAGCAGCATGGGGAGCGCAAAGGCAATCATTGCCCCATTCGGATTGGCTTCACCGGTCATGGCACCGACGCGGCCATTGCCGGTCAGGAAGCCATTGCCCAGCAAATCCTTCGTGTCCGCATTCTCGAACAGCAGCATTGCCGAGATGCCGATCAGTTGGGACACGGCAATCCCGAATACGAACAGCGCAGGCAGAATGCGCGTGAGGGAAAGCTGCTGTCCGGTAAGCAGCATCGGTAGCAGGAAAAAGGCGAACAGATATTGGGCCACCACGATCAGCCACCGGTCGACGCCGCCATTGACGATGGTGCCGATCAACAGGCCGGCGAGCATCAGCCCCAGCCCCATTAACCAGAAGATCGTGAGATTGCCGAAGGGCCGCATGTTGATCTCGCCGCGAGACAGCATGACAACCAGTACGAGCGAAAGCAGCACATCGCTGAACGTCAGGCTGATCTGTCCGATGCGCAACAGCGCCCAGCCGCAGAAGAACACGGCGATGAGAAGGATGATCCGCGACAGGCGGCTGATCGGGCTGGCGCGATACCGTGCCTTTTCGAAAGGCGTCGTCGGGAAACCGAAGCCGGAGCGTTCTCGAGCGAAACCGCCGGGTTCGCCGGCCGGCCCTTGCCACGGCGCAGTCTGCAGATCGGATGGCTCGCTCATTGTGCTTTTTTGCCACTCGCGGTGGCTGCGAACAACGGCTTATGAGTCAAGTTTGCGGCGCATTAGGGCTATGCGCCGCCTATAGGAATGGGCCGCCCGGATATACCATTGATACGTTGCCGCAATACCTAGCCAGTGGCAATCTGGAGGGAATCGACGCGGAGATCTCCAATGCCGCAGAAAGGCCCTCTGAAGGTCATCTATATCGCGGGTTACGGTCGCAGCGGCACCACGCTTCTCGACATCGCGCTTGGCCAACAGCCGGGAGTTTTCGCGGCTGGCGAGCTGACCGCCCTTGCCCGTCACGTATGGAAGGAACGCGAGTTCTGCGCGTGCCGCAAACAGGCGGACGAGTGCGGCTTCTGGGCTCGCGTCAGTTCAGCCTGGCTGAACGGTCGGCAGCCCGGCGCGATGGATCGATACGGCAACCTGCTTGCCCGATCGGAATGGTTGATTGATCCACGGCGCCTCCTGTGGCGCTTCGGCGCAAGCAAGCAGGGCTCTGCCTATGCCGAAGCGACGCAGAACCTGCTGCAAGAGGTTGCGAATGCCTCGGGTTCGTCAGTGATCGTGGATTCATCCAAGCTGCCCGGCCGTGCAGCGGCACTCTTGTCGATCGAGGATATCGAGGTTTACGTCGTTCATATGGTGCGCGACGGGCGCGGAGTGGGCTGGTCGATGGCGAAGCCATACCAACGGTCGGTAGAGGACGGTATCCAGAAGGAACTGAAGCCGAACCCGATCTGGTACACGGCCGCGCGTTGGGCTTCTGTAAACCTGGGCGTGGAAATGCTGCGCCGCCGCCTGCCGCGCCAGCGGAGCATCCGCGTGCGCTACGAAGACTTCGTTGCCGATCCCGAACGCGCCGTGAAATCCGTCATGGCAATGGTCGGCCTGACTTACGAGCGGCCGCCGCAGGGCAAGGATGTAATGATCCCCCAGCACCAGATCGCGGGCAGCCGCCACCGCATGCAGAACGAGATCCGCATCAAGAAAGACAACGGATGGATGGCCCGCATGCCCCGCGCAAAGCGCCGCCTGTTCTCGGCCCTCGCCGCGCCCCTGCTCAGCAGATATGGCTATTTCGCATCCGACACCCCGGATGAAGACGCCCGGCTCTCACCAGAGAGCAAGGTGAGAGAGGAAGCGGCATGAACGTCAAACCGGCAGGCGTCTGGCGCAAGGCACCGTTCCTCGCGCTGTTGGGAGCCACCGCCCCACTCGCGTCCTGTTCTGTGGAAGTGGATGCAAAGCCGCCGGGCGAGCCGCAGGTCGCGACCGAGCGACCCGCCTTCCCCGCTGCCATCGGGCACGGCGCAAGCGCGCTTGGTGGGCAGGGTGGCCGCATCATCCACGTGACCAACCACGATGATGCCGGGCCCGGCTCCTTGCGCGACTGCCTGACAGCAGAGGGCAGGCGCGTGTGCGTATTTGCGGTGGGCGGCACCTTCCGCTTCACCACCAGGCCGCCCATGATCCAGAACCCCTATCTCACGCTGGCCGGCCAGACGGCGCCCGGGGGTAGCGTGGTCATCACTCATACTGGCGGTTCTACCGCCCGCACGCCCATCGTCGTCAAGGACACGCACGATGTCATCATTCGCCATGTGAGGGTCCGGCTGGACCGGTTGAGCGAAAACCGGAAAAGCGACGACGGCATTACGATCGAGAACAGCCGCAACGTCATCGTCGATCACGTAAGCGCGAGCTGGGCCAGTGACGAACTGATCAACGGCTATGGTGACAACGACAACATCACCATCAGCAACTCGATCTTTTCCTACGGCATTCCCAGTCACGACAAGTGCGCCCTGCTCGCCAGCGATCCGCAGGATGCCCAGAAGCTGAGCTTCATCGGCAACATCTGCGCGCACAATGGCGACCGCAATCCGGACATCAATTTCCCGCCGGAATCCTGCGCAGAGGTGGTCAACAACGTGCTCTACAACGCGCAATCGCAATTCGCCGAGGTGTGGGAAGGTTTCGGCGGCAGCCCCGTATCCATCGTGGGCAACACTTTCATCGCCGGATCGGACACGCGCATTGTCGCACAGGGTATCGCGCGCAACACGATCGGCTCAACAGGCACGGCGCAGATCTACATCTGGGACAATGATTTTCACGGCGATTTCGATCACATTTCCGGCACCGCCCGTTCGGCACAGGTGGAGCGGCCGCCCTGCCCGCTGACGATTGATCCTCTGGAAGCGGCAGAGGCCTATGCCGGTGTGCTGGCAACTGCAGGCGCATGGCCACGCGACGCGATCGATACGCAGGTCGTCAGCGATATCGAGAACCGGCGCGGCAAGATCATCAGGACACCGGGGAGCATCGTTGAATTGCCTGGCGGCGAACCCTATCCGGATAGCGACAGGGACGGGATGGACGACCGCTGGGAAGTGAGCCACGGTGCCGATCCGCAGGTTGCCGATACGTGGGAAGACACCAATGCAGACGGCATCTCGAATTTCGAGGAGTTCCTTTCCTATCGTGAGAGCATCTTGAGCGAGGGGGCGCTGTGACGCGAATCGCCGAACCAGCGGCCGAGATCACCGCGCAAAGCGGCGCGGCTTCGAACAGGAAAATGACGATCTGCTATCCTTTTGCCGGAGACAGCGTTGGCGGCAGCCACGTTTCCTTGCGCGGATTGCTGAAGAACCTCGATCCGGCGCAATATCGCCTGCTCCTCGTGCCGGAATTTTCCGACGGCGCGATAGCGGCGCATTTTGCGGATTTCGATCTCTACGAGAACCCGGCACGGCCAAGGGGATCCTTCACCCCGGGCGAGCAATTCAGCGTGTCCAAGTTCCTCAGCACCTTTACCGGCCTGAAGGAACGGGTCCGCTTCCTTCGCGAGCATGGCGTCGATATCGTCCACACCAATGACGGGCGCACCCATGCCACATGGTCGCTGGCCGCGCGCCTCGCAGGGGCGCGGCTGGTGTGGCACCACAGGGCCGATCCCGATGCCCTGGGCCTGCGCCTGCTGGCACCGCTCGCGGCGAGCAGGGTGCTCACCGTGTCGCAATTCTCCCTTCCCAAAAAACAGATCTGGAGCGCGGCGAACAAGGCGGAAGTGGTTTTTAGCCCGTTCGACACGTCGATAAAGGCAGATCGTGACGAAGCCCGCCAGCGCATTTTAGGCCACGCCGATCTTCCTGCCGATGCAATACTGCTGGGCTATTTCGGCAGCTTCGTTCCGCGCAAGCGCCCGTTGCTGTTCGTGGATGTGATCGCGGAACTTCGCTCCCGTTCCAACCGGCCCATTTACGGCCTGATGTTCGGCGAAGCGAAGATCCCGCAGATGGACGAAGCCTTGCGCGCGCATATCGCGAAAACCGGAATGCAGGATGCTGTCCGGCTGATGGGTTTCCAGTCTCCGGGGCATGAATGGATTGCTGGCTGCGACACGCTGCTGGTGCCCGCCGTCAGTGAGCCGCTGGGCCGGACGCTGGTGGAGGCGATGATGGTGAAGACGCCCGTCGTTGCCACCAGATCGGGCGGCAATGTCGAGGCGCTTGCCGGAGAGTGCGGCCTATTGGTCGAACCCGAGAATGCGGCCGCCCTTGCCGATGGCGTGGAAGCCATCCTCGAAGATCCGCAGGCCACGCAGCAGGTGCTGGACCGCGCCGCGATTTCTGCGCGGGAGCGGTTCAGCGAACAGCGCCACGCGCAGACCATCAGGCGGGTTTACGACGATCTTCTGACATAGAGAGAACCCGTTCGTCAGAAGCGAAGGCGTGCGCCGATGCTGGCCCGGTATTTGGCAAACTGTTCCGATGGAAGGTCGCTCGACCTGTCGGCTGCATCGACCTCGGCAATCAGGGACAGCCTGCGGTTGACGAGATATTCCGCCGCGATCCCCGCCCTGAGCAGGTCCTCTTCCACACCGCTGCCGATGAACTTGCTGCGCACCCAGCCAAGACCCGCACGACCGTAAAGGTTATGCCTTACCTCTACCTGGCCGGTAACCGATACCCGCGTATCGGTACGCGCCTGCGCACCGCCCCTGAACGTGGCGACATCGCCGTTGAAAGCTTCCACGAGAACGGCGAACCTGCGCGTCGGCAGATAGGTGATCGCGACATCGGCGGAAAGGCCGGTGCGCGCGTCTCTCAAAGGATCGCTCGGATCGAAGCGGAATAAACCCACCCGCGCCCGGCCACGCAGCCGCTCGCTCTCGGCGAAGCTGACACCGACCTGCGCACCGTAGGTTTTCGCGTCGCGGTCTGGACTGGAAAGGGTCTGTTCCAGCCTGAAGTTTCGCGAGGTGACGAAGCCTGTAAGGGTCGCATAGATCGGGCCGCTTACCCTGTAGCCAGCCGTTGCCGAACCGGAGAACGTCTCGAGTTCGCGTTCGTCGTCCAGTGGCGAGACGGCATCGATCTTCCGGTAACCCGCGGTGAGCGATATGAGCGTTCGGGCACCTGTTCGGCGATAGGCAGCGTTTGCGAATGTCGTGTCGAGAAGACGCGGCCCCGGCCCCGCCAGATCGCGCGCTTCCGGGTCGCTGCGATCCTCCTTCAGCCGGGCATAGCCGGCATCCAGAACCAGTTGATCGGCGGCGTTGGGGCTGTAGGCGAACTGCGCGCTTGCCCCGTAGATGTCGGAGTTCTCGGTTGAGAAATCGGCGAACCGCGAAAACTCGGCAAAGGTGGCCAGATCGAAACGGATGCTGCCGTTTTCCACCCGCGCATTCAGCTCGGGCCGGACGATGATTTCGACGTCGCTGATCTCCAGGCCATCTGGGCTCGCCAGAACGTTGCTGTCATACGTAGCGTCGGCCAGAACCTGGGGCGACACCAGCACCGGGCCGACGGTAATCGGCGCGATCTCGTATTCCGGGTCGTCGCCCTGAACGAGGGGTGCGATGGTGGTCTGGGCGAATGCACTGGTGGAAGACGCCAGCATTCCCAGCGTGAAGCCAATGCCGGCCTTCCTGCGACCGTTCACGAACCGCATCAGAACCAGCGCTCGTAAACTTCGATGCGATCGCCCGGCAGGATGACGCTGTTCTCCGTGGCGACGGCGGTGGTGGGCTTATCGCCAACCATCCGGGTCACCGCCACCTCGTCAGTGGCCGCACGATAGGTGTAACCCCCCGCCATCGAGATCGCTGCAAAGACCGTCAGGCCCTGGCGATAGGCGTATTCGCCCGGCTGGCGAACCTCGCCCATGATGTAGATCGGGCGCAGTTCGAGCGGCTGCACCGTCACGTTCGGGTTGTTCAGAACCTGCTGCTGCGCCAGCTTGGTTTCGATGGCGCTCTGCATTTCGGTATAGGTCATGCCTGCTGCCGCGACCTGATTGATAAGCGGAAGCGCGACCGATCCCGTTTCATCGATGATATAGTCACCGGACATGGCATCCAGATCCTGGACAGAGACGCGGATCTTGTCCCCGGGGGCAAGCTTCACTTCTGTCGCGCTGATGCTGTCCAGCGATGGCAGATTGCCCATCCCGCTGGAGCATGCCCCGGTCAGCGCAAGGCACATGGCCGCTGCCAGGATGTGAAATCGTTTGTGAAACCCCATCATGCTTTACCCCTTTATCGTCATCTCTTCCTTCGACCGAATTCCAAGATCCTTGCCTATCAAGGCCTATCCTGAAAGTCATTTCAGGACATTAATCAGTCATACGCCGCTAAATGATCGTTAGCAATTTCGGCGAGGCGGCGCCCGACATGGGCCGTCTGTTCGGGCGAAAGCGTGTGATCGACCTGGAACATGATCGTTTCTTTCGCCAGACGGCGCGCGTTCAAAAGATCTCCGTCGCGTTCTACGGTCTGATCATCGAATGCAGCCTCGCGGCTCATGTCAGGGCATGATCCGCTGCCGCACTGAATACCTTCGGCCATCAGGCGGGCAATGATGTCGGATCGCGAGGTTCCGGGAGATAGGCGGTCAAGGTCCAGCCGGACATAGGCCTTGTAATAGGCATGCGTCGCCTCTTGCGGCAGGTGCATCGGCGAAACGGCGGGGCTCTTGCACGCCTCTTCGATCAGGGTCTGTGCATTGTCGCGGCGGCGCGCTACCCAGCTGTCCAGCTTCGCCAATTGCTTGCGCCCGATGGCCGCCTGCATCTCCGTCATGCGGAAATTGCTGCCGAAGCGATCGTGGAGATATCTGAATTCCCCCGGCGCCGAGTTCGACGGCGTGCGCAACTGGATGGGATCCTTGCCGTGATCCTTATATGCCCAGGCCGCGCGCCAGACATCCTGGTCCTGCATCACGAGCATTCCGCCCTCGCCGCCGGTCGACATGATCTTGTCGGTACAGAACGAAAAGCTGCCCGCGTCGCCAAACGACCCGACCTGCCGGCCATTCCATGTCGCGCCGTGTGCCTGTGCGCAGTCCTCGATCAGGAAGAGGCCGTTCGCGGAGGTGATCGCGCCCAGCCGATCCATGTCGCAGGGCTGCCCGGCCAGGTGCACGCATACGATGGCACGCGTTTTCTCGCCAACGAGCCGCTCCACCGAGGCCGGATCGATATTCTGCGTTTCCACCTCGACATCGGCAAAGGCAGGCCGCGCGCCCACGGCGAGCACTGCGCTGACCGTGGCGAAGAAGCTGCGCGCCGGAACAATCACCTCGTCGCCGGGCCCTACGCCGAGCGCGCGCAGAGCAAGTTCGATGGAGACCGTACCATTGCTGACAGCGATGGCATGTTCCGCATTTACATAATCCGCGAATTCCGTCTCGAACGCCCGCGTCTGCTCCCCGTGTACCAGCGCGTTGACCTTGCCCGACTCCAGCACCTGTCGGACGGCCTCGATCTCGTCATCGTCATGCTGTGGCCAGTGCGACGTTACGGCTATCGGCATTTCGGCCCTGGCTTCTCGCGGGGGTGCGGCAGTTTGTGTGCTCTGCTCCATCTGCTCAGCTCTCTGCTACCGTCAGGAACTTGCGCTTCCAGAATGTTCTGGAATTGGCGACGAAGCCCGCCAGCGTGGGAGAACTGCCCGGCAATGTCGTGAGATGATAGGTGATGCGCCGCACGGCTCCGGCATTACCCCTGTCGATCTCGCGGGCCAGCTGGTCGATCGCGCGGGTAATGATGGGCAGCGGAATCGGATGGGATTGCGCCTCGTTGATGCCGGGGATCGAGGATGGCTGCTGCTCCTCGCAACCGTCGAACAATTCCTCGAACATCTTTTCGCCGGGGCGAAGGCCGGTGAACTTGATCTCGATATCGACGTCGGGCTCCATGCCGTGCAGCCTGATCATGCGCTTGGCCATGTCGACGATCTTCACAGGTTCGCCCATGTCGAGGACCATGATGCGCCCGCGCGGCGTATCGTCCTGCAGCGCGCGCGAACTGCTCTGGAGGATCAATTGCACCGCTTCGCGCACTGTCATGAAGAAACGCGTGATCTCCGGGTGGGTCACCGTCAGCGGGCCACCGGCGAGCAGTTGACGCTTGAACAACGGAACGACAGAGCCTGACGATCCCAGCACATTGCCGAAGCGAACGGTCATGAAGCGCGGCGCGTCCACATCGTCGATGCCGCATAGATCGAGCGATTGCGCGTAAAGTTCGCCAACGCGCTTGCTGGCACCCATGATACCCACCGGGTTTACCGCCTTGTCGGTACTCACCTGCACCATGGCGCGGGTGCCGAATTCGCAGACGGCATCGGCGACGTTCTTCGTACCGATGATGTTGGTGTGTGCACCTGCGCACGGATTGGCCTCGGCGATCGGCACATGCTTGATCGCGGCGGCATGATAAACGATTGCAGGCCTCTCGGCTTCGAAGATACGCCGAATCTGCGAGAAATCGCGCACGTCGGCCAGCGACATCACGACGGGCAGATCGGGAAATGCGTCCTTCACCTGCCGCTCGATCGAATAGAGATTGAACTCGCTGTGATCGAGCAGGACCAGTTTTGACGGATTGAAAGCGGCAACCTGCCGCGCCAGTTCGCCCCCGATCGTGCCGCCGGCACCGGTCACCAGGATCGTTTCACCGGCGACCTCTTTGGAGATAACGGCTTCGCGAAGTTCGAACTCCCGCCGCTCCAGCAGGTCGGTGGTCGAGAAGTTTTCCAGCGCCGATGGCGTGGTGCGGCCCAGCAGATGCCCCCAGTCGTCCTTCACGCGCACAACCTTGATGCCCAGGCCCTGCGTGCGGCGCGTTATCGAAGCGATGTCGCGCGCGCTCAGGTTGATCGCGTCATCGCACATCATGATCGTTTCAGGCTTCTGGCCACGCTCTTCCAGCGTCATCACCGCAGAGAGAAGATTTTCGGGGAAGCCGAGAACCGGCACGCCGCGAACCTGCGAGATCGGGCCGTCCGCCTCGGGCAGAAGGATACCGACGACGAGAACGGAGGAATGGCGATCGTTGCGGGTGATGCGGATAATGGATTCCACCCAGTCCGCCCGGCCTACCAGAACCACCCTCTCCTGTTCGGCATCGGTCTTTGCCGCAGCGTCTTTGGTGAAAGCGAAGAACGGCAGGTGCACGACTGCCCGCCGGGACATGCGCATCAACTGCATGATCAGCAGAGAAAGGCAGAAATGCAGCGTGGCCAGGATGATGAACCGCCCGATATCCTGCGGATCGAAGACCAGCCAGATCGCCGTCCAGAATAGCCCGATGACGATAGCGATGTTCAGGATGAGAGCGAAGCAGTCCCCGAAGGAGGTGAACCGCCAGTTGCGTTTGTAAAGGCCGCTCAAGAGCAGCAGGAAGACCGACGCCGCGCTGCCGGCGATGGCAAAGAGCGAGAGGGTGAGGATGCTCGATTGCGGCTCGATGCGCTCTTCCAGCAGCGGCATCAGCAAGAAGATCGAGCCGACGATGGCGGTAAAATCGAGGACCATCACACCTGTCAGGCGGATGGCGCTTCTCCAACGGAAAGCAGAGGCGAAGCCAAAACGCGATGCGATCAGGAGCGAAAGACGGGTCAGGCGGTCGCCGCTGCCGATCACGACTTCTTCGTGCTCGGCAGAGTTTTCTTCCGCGCCGGGTTCGACATAGCCTTCGCCTGCATTCGCCATGTGTCGACCCTCCCTTTCAGGCAGAACATTCCGAGTTCCACAATCATCAATTACCTGCACAGGGGGCCGCCTGCACTTGCGCATCATAGCAATAGCCAAAATGGCTCGTATGCGAACAATCCTCCCCAACAGGTGATAGCGATTGCACCAAAGGGATAGCATTGGCGCTCTCGGAAGAGAGTGCTGCCATCTGGACCAAACTTCCCTACCGTCCGGCGTGAAGTAACCCGCCGTCAGCCTGTCAGAACAGGTCCGGCTGTCCTTGCCCTGTAAGCAAAGGCGAGGATGGAATACTGCCTTCGTGCGCTTATGAAAGGAGCACCGCCTTGAAAGTACTGGTCCTTTCCAGCCTGGCTTTTTCGCTGATCAACTTCCGCGGCAAGTTGCTGGAAGAAATGCGCAAGGCAGGACACGAGGTGGTCGCGGTTGCTCCGGACGAGGACGAGGCGGTTCGCGCGAAGCTCGCGGCAATGGGCGTCGGCTTCAGAACCGTTGGAATGGCGAGGACCGGCACCAATGTGTTCGCGGACCTCGGCACCATACGCTCCTACGTCAAATTGATGCGCGAGGAACGGCCCGACGTGGTGGTCGCCTACACGCAAAAGCCTATTATCTATGGCGGGATTGCTTGCCGTATTGCAGGCGTGAAACGGTATTACGCACTGATGTCCGGTCTCGGCTATCTTTTCAGCGAGGCTGCGTCGGGACGTCGATTGCTGAAATCCGTGTTCTGCCGATTGTACCGCGCCGGTCTGAAGGGCGCGAAACGCATCTTCGTATTCAATTCCGACGACAGGCCGGACATGATCGAGGCAGGGATCGTCGATAGCTCGGCACCGGTCTTCGAAGTGCCTGGCTCCGGCGTCGATCTTGAAAGGTTCGAACATGCCCCGCTTCCACCGGGACCGGTGCATTTCCTGATGATCGGACGGCTCATGCGCGACAAGGGCGTATGGGAGTTTGCCGAGGCCGCTGCAAAAGTTGCCTCGCGGCGCGACGGCGTTCGCTTCAGCCTGATCGGGCGACCCGAGCCAAGCAACCCGACGGGGCTGGACGAGGAGGACCTGGCCCGGCTTGAAAGAAATTCACCGGTCGAGGTGATCGCCGAAACTGACGATGTGCCCGCATTCCTCGCACGCTGTCACGTTTTCGTTCTCCCGACCTATTACCGCGAAGGATTGCCGCGAACTATCCTGGAGGCGATGGCCGTTGGCCGCGCTGTCATCACGACCGATACGCCGGGCTGCCGCGATGCCGTGACCGATGGCGAAAACGGCTTCCTCGTCGCCCCTCGCAATGCCGAAGATCTGGCGGGAGCGATGGAGAAGCTGGCGACTGACAGCGAGCTTCTGAAACGAATGAGCGAACGGTCGAGAGAGCTTGCAGAGAACGTTTACGATGTGAGGAAGGTGAACGCCATTCTGATGCGCGAGATGGACCTGCTGAGAGAAAGGCAAGCGAGCCCGGCCAGCCAGACTTCAGTTGCTGCCGAGATCGACAGCCAGGCAGGCGCAATTCGTGGGGCAGGCTGAAACAATGAAGATTGCCTTCGTAGGAGCGGTGGAAGGTTCCCTGCGCGCCTTGCAAGCGATGATCGATGCAGGAGTGCCGCCTTCGCTGGTCGTAACACTCAAAGCGGAGCTATCGCAAAGGCATTCGGATTTCGTCGACCTGGAACCCGTGGCACGCGAGCATGGCATCCCCGTCCTGCGGTTACGCAATGTCAACGATGCCGAATCCATCGAGGCCATCCGCGATGCTGCGCCCGATTACGTCTTCGTCGTTGGATGGTCGCAGATCTGCGGTCCGGAATTCATGCAGATCGCACCGGGCCGGATGATAGGCTATCACCCCGCTGCCCTGCCGCGCCTCAGGGGCCGTGCCACGCTTCCCTGGACGATCCTGAACGACGAGAAGATCACGGGGGGTAGCCTGTTCCGGATAGACGAGGGCGTCGATACAGGCGACATTCTGGAACAGCGCTTCTTCCACGTGGCCCCGCGGGAAACGGCGCGCACGCTTTACGACAAGCATATGCTGGCGCTTCAATCCATGATCCGTGCCGCCCTGTCTTCCATCGCCACCGGCGATCCGGTGTTCACGAAACAGGACGATTCGTGCGCGACTTATGGCGCCAGGCGCCGCCCGGAAGACGGGCGGATCGACTGGTCAGCTTCCGCACAAGAGATAGACCGACTGATAAGGGCCGTTTCGAAACCGTATCCTGGCGCCTTCAGCACCTACAACGGCAAGCGGCTTGTCATTTGGCGAGCGGAATGCGCCAATCGTCATGATCATTACGCATCGACTGGCCAGATCGTCGAAGTACACGACGGGTGGTTCGACATCATGACAGGAAACGGCATACTTCGCGTCCATGAATGGGAAGGGGAAGACATCCCCTCCATCAAAAACCACGAAGTATTGGGGCAATGATGAAGAACGATCTCTCTCACCTTGGAAAGACGCTGATCATAGCGCCCCATCCCGATGACGAAGTGCTGGGGTGCGGAGGAACCATGGCACGCCTCTCCGACAGCGGGCAGGAGGTGCATGTTGCCGTTGTCACCAAGGGTTACGAGCCCGCCTTCCCCCAGGCGATGGTCGAACAGGTGCGCGGCGAACTTGCAGAAGCGCACAAGATACTTGGCGTTACGCAGTGCCATTTCCTCGATCTGCCCGCGGCGGCGCTCGATACACTTCCCGGTTCGGAATTGAACGCAGCGATCGGCGGTCTGGTCGACAAGCTCAAACCCGACTCGCTGTTCCTGCCGTTCGTGGGGGACATCCACCGCGACCACCAGCTCGTGTTCACCGCCGGCCTTGTTGCCGCGCGTCCGAGAAGCCCCGATATCCCGAAAAGGATCTACGCCTACGAAACTCTTTCGGAAACGAACTGGGCAGCGCCCGGGCTGACCGAAGCTTTCGTTCCGAATGTTTACATCGATGTCAGCGAAACAATCGAACGCAAGCTAAGTGCCTTTGATTGCTTCCAAAGTCAGGTTAAGTCATTCCCTGATGAACGTTCACTCAAGACAATCGAAGCGCTCGCCACAGTAAGAGGATCCACAGTCTATCTCGCAGCGGCAGAAGGATTCATGCTGTTGAGAGAGATCAGCTAATACGCCTTTTGTGGTTCGAAAATGGCACATCATCGAATGTCTGGTTTTAAGACTCGACTAGACGTGTCTATTTCGGTTATTACTAAAGCTCTACAAGAGGTAAGGCATGGATGGTGCGCTAGCCGAATGGGTGATTTTTAACCCATCCGTCTCGTGATTACCTTTTTTTGCGTCTTGGATGAACAGGGGGAATGTTCAGATGGTACGTACTACGCCGGTCACTGTGGCTATTGTGAGTGACAACGCTCTCGCCCGCGAGGGTCTGCGCCGCATCCTGGATGGTGAAGAACTCACCGTCGTGGAATCCCACTCATCCAGCAGCGGTTTGGCTGACCTGAAGGAACGTCGCAGCAATCCTGCGATCGTGATTCTGGACATAGGTGCCGATCACGACAACGCCGCCGAGGTGGAGTCCTGCCAGGCAGCAATGCCGGATGCGAAGGTCGTCGTCCTCACCGACGATTTCAATTTCGAGCCGATGCTCGAGGCATTCAATGCCGGCGTCGATGCGTACATCGTGAAGAGAATCGATTGCGAAGCGCTGATCGAGTCGCTCAAGCTCGTGCACCTTGGCGAGAAAGTGATGCCGAGCGAACTGGCGAGGGGCTTCCCTTCACGCTGGAGCGGAAACTCTCTCCCCTCCATGCCCGATCGTGAAGTGATTTCCGAATTGTCCGATCGCGAGATCGAGACGCTGCGCTATCTGATCCTGGGCTCGCCCAACAAGGTGATCGCCGGACATCTCGATATCAGCGAAGCCACGGTGAAGGTGCATGTGAAGGCGATCCTGCGAAAGCTCGGCGTCCAGAACCGCACGCAGGCCGCGATCTGGGCGGTGAATAACGGTATCGAGCTCAGCCAGCCGGATATCGTCCCCGCCAGCCAGAGCAACGTATCGAAACTGGAGACGAAATCGGGCGCAGCGATTTCGAGGTAAGGCCGTTTCGGCTCAAGCCGACAGAGCACCGCCAGCCGATCCTGTTCAATGAGGGTCGCCGATTTCTTTCGAGCACCATGCGGTGATCGTGCCGTCATCTGTCTTGCGGAAGCCGAGCAGTTTGTAACCGTTCGCGCCCTTCTCTCGCTGAAAATCGTAGGCCCAGGCCGCGATCTCTTCCAGCGAGGGATTCGTTCCGATCACGACCTCGCTGATGGCAGTCTCGTTGCCGCTGGCAGGTGAAAGATGCTGCGAGCGCAAAAGTGCCGCGCTGATCGTTGCCTTCGATACCGGGATCAGGAACTCCGCCCCGCAGGAGTTGCCCGCAGTCCACACGATACGGGCTTCCACCGTCCCGACCAGCGGCAGTTCGACGACAACCGTCTCGCCCTTTTCGAAGGCGGTCGCGCTCGTGATTTTCAGGCCGGTTTCGGAAAGATCGTTTATGCGGGCGCGCGATTGGTCCGATATGCTGCCGACATCCGCGGTCAAACAGATCGTGCGCCGGGGTGAGCCTCGCTTGTCTCGCAATATCTGGGCATTAAGCGACTGGCGTTGCGATGCCATGAAACAGTCCCACTCCTCCCCCAATTTTTAGCGACCCCGTCTTCGACTTATTCTCCCTTTTCTTGTCAGGTAAAGGAGGTTCGTCGTTATTTTGACACAGTTGGTCAGCTATCATCGATTTCATACCCATATTTTGTCGGATCGGGGAATGACCCGGACAAGCTACCACACCGGCATGCTATCAGCTGAGGCAGCGCTAACCTCGAGATGGTTAAAAGTCGGTAAGTGAAGATAGCAGTACGGGTGCTGGCGCAAGTCTTTTGGCACCAGGTATTTTTGCGAATTCGGGCTTGGGGAAGGTGGCGCTAAGATAGCCCGAATTATTTCAGCAACTTGACGCGCGCCGCTTCTCTCCTGTGCATCGCAAGGTGTTTCACTTCGTGCCACTACCAAAACATCGGATCGCGCAGACTCGACTTGCCGTGCGTTTGAAGACTAGATTCTCGCCATGATTCGCCAGGCAGATAAAGAGGTTTGCGCGAACTGGGTCGCCGCAGCGAGCATGCTCGCTGCTTGTCTCTTCAAACGGACGCAATGATACACAAGGGGTGGAAAAACATCTTCGATCTTGCGGGCCGAACGGTCCGGGGGTGCTGCACGCATTCACGATCGATGGAGTGGACCGTGGGCACATGATCGAAGATTCCGTACGCGCGACACCTGCAATTTTCGCCGCGAGCCTCGGCGGCCTCATCTTGCGCGGCCCATGCAAGCGGGCGGCACGAAATTGACCTTCGGCAAGCTGGTACAGCAGATTCTCGGCGGCGCCTTCTTCGTGCTGGCGATTCCGCTTATCGCCGTCGTGGCGCTTCTGGTCGCGCTCTCGCTCGGCCGGCCCGTTCTCTTCAGGCAATGGCGATCCGGCGTCGGCGGAGGCACGTTTCTCCTGCTGAAATTCCGCACCATGACTGACGCGCGCGGCGCCGATGGAACACTGTTGCCCGATGCAGAGCGCGTTACGCCCGTGGGGCAGCTCCTGCGCCGCACGCGGATTGACGAACTGCCCGAACTCATCAACATCGCCCGCGGCGAGATGGCCTTCGTGGGACCGCGCCCCCTTCTTCCCGAAACGGTTTCCGAGATGGGGGAGAAGGGCAAGGTGCGCGGCACGGTGCTGCCTGGCCTCACCGGCTGGTCGCAGGTGAGCGGCAATACGCTACTTTCAAACTCGCAAAAACTGGCGCTGGACCTCTGGTATATCGAGCACCGATCACTCCTGCTGGATCTGCGCATCCTGCTGATGACCATCGCAGTTATCGTTCGCGGAGAACGGCTTGCCAAAAAGGCTGCGCCGACGATTGGCGATGATCGTTGAAAAGATCTTTCGAGAACTAGAAATTCGACGTCCAAAATAGAATAACAATATTATCAAGGGGGAAGCATGAACGAGAATCGTCGTAATTTTGCCGAGATCGAATCCGAACTGCTGAAGGCGCAAGAGACCTACCTCGATGCCAGCGAAAGGATGGAGGCCGCTCTCGCGGAACGCGAAACGGCGCTGGCGACGATCAATGCCTGCCAGGAAGAATTCGACGAGATGATGCAGAGCCTTCGCAGCTCAAGCATCCCCGGCTCACGCTGGCACGTGGGTAAGGACGAGCAGGGCGTGGAACTGGTGCTGGGCACCGATCAGGAAGTCGCCCCCGGCAAACCAAAGATCTCGATCATCAGCGATTCGGAAATGGACTCCCCGCAGGAGCGCGAACCGGCCGAAATCCACTTTGCCCATTTGCGCACGATCGTGGAAGCCAACACCAATATCATGGATGAACGGGAACGCGGTTCGAAGGCCCGGTAAGCCGCGTCAGCGTCCGAGCTACGCCCGCACAATCACCTGATCGATCTCGCCGAAGGGGGATCGTCCGTCACCGGTCTTTGCTTCCATTCGGACACGGTCACCGAATTTCATGAAGCCGGTTTCCGGTTTACCGCCGCTGATGATCTCAATCGCGCGCCGCTCCGAAATGCAGCTTGAGCCGACATCTGCGTAGCCGGTGTTTGCAACGGTGCCTGATCCGATAATCGTGCCTGCAACGAGATCCCTTGCGTGCGCGGCATGTGCGACCAGTTCGTGGAAACCGAAGGACATCTCTCGACCGTTGGCGCGGCCGAACTTCTCGCCGTTCCAGTCGATATGCAGATCGAGACAAACGCGGCCATCCTGCCAGCCATCGCCAAGTTCATCCGGGGTCACGGCGAAAGGCGCGACGGAACAGGCAGGCTTTGCGAGAATGAAGCCGAAGCCGGTTTTCATCTCCGGCACGGCATAGGCGCGCAAAGACCAGTCGTTGATCTGCACGATCAGCCGAATGTGCTTCATCGCTTCAGCCGCGCTGGTGCCCATGGGCACGGCATCGACGATGACTCCGAATTCGCCCTCGAAATCAATCCCGCCTTCTTCACCGGCAAAGGCCACGTCCTCGCGCGGGCCGATGAAGCGGTCAGACAGGCCTTGGTACATGAGCGGCCGTTCGGGATTCAGCGGATCGGTGTTGAAAGCGATCTGCATGAGGTCGGCATGGGTCTGGAAAGCGGACCCGTCCAGCCATTGCCAGCTGCGCGGCATGGGCGCTCTCAGGGATGCAGCGTCGACACCCTCGCCCTCCCCCCGTTCCAGCCGCGCTGCGAGTGGTTCCAGTTTCGTCCTTGCCCTTTCCCAGTCTTCCATCGCGGCAAGAAGGGACGGCAGCTCCTGTCCGGCGGGAAGGCATCGCGTGCCATCCCCTGAAACGACTACAAGCTCGCCATCCGGCCTGCCGTTCGTTCGCGTTGCCAGCCGCATCAGGCAAGTTCTTCCGAGAATGTGCCGTCAATCAGGATGAAGGCGATGCGGCAATTGCGGTCAGTCCGATTGGCCCAGCCGTGATTGGTGCCGCGCTGCACGATGATGTCGCCCGCGCGGCACACCGTTTCACCCTCGTCCACGATCAGCACCAGTTCGCCTTCCAGCACGATGCCGTAATCGACCGTTTCGGTGCGGTGCATGTGCGCATGCCGCGAGCCACTGGCAGAGTGGGAAGAGGCATCGCCTGCGCCCACCTCGGCGAAATGCGCGCGCGCTTCTTCCGGGGTCACGTTATCCAGCTTGTCGCCATCGGGCGGAATATCCAGCACTCGGATACGGGTGCCATTCCTGGGCGGAGCCAGCTTGATACCCTCCTCTGCGGGCTCTCCCGAAGCCGCGTCGATATGGGCAGGGGTTTCTCTGGTGTTCCAGACCTCGTGAAACATCGGGCCGGTGTCGCCGCCGATGTTCTGGTAGCGCGGGACGGGGCCATCCTCCTGGATGATCGCCTGCCCCTTGGAGTTGTGCCCGGTAACGATGCGCCGGGTCGGTCCTGTCATCACGGCAGTAGCCTTTCTGTCTTTATTGCTTTTCGCCTGGCGGAGGCTGGAAGAACAGCCCGCGCGCCTTGAGTTCGGCTTGCGCCTTTTCCTCGTAGACCAAGGCTGCCTTGGCGCTTTCGCGTTCCGACGCCATGGCATAGTGTCGTTGCAGCGCGGGGAAATTCGCCTGGTCATAACCGGCGCCGGTTATTCGAAACCATATCCACGCCAGATAGGCGTCGAGGATCGACCAGTCCTGCCCCGCCATCCAGTCCTGCCTGTTGAGCCGCTGTTCCAACGGAGCCAGCTGCATCGCCAGCCCTTGGGCCGCCTTTTCCCGAATGCGCGGCGCGTCGCCAGGATCGGTGGAGATCATCGGTGCCATCACGAAGCGGGTGACCAGCGGATGCAGATCGCTGGAACAGCGATACATGTCGCCCGTGATCTGCGCGCGCCCGGCGGCATCATCCGACAGGGGCAGCAGCCCAGCGTCCGGGTAGGTTTCCGCCAGGTAGGTGAGGATTGCGCCGTTCTGGGTGATGACCCCGTCGTCCGTCTCCAGTGCGGGCACCTTGCCCGATGGATTGACGGCAAGGAATGCAGCCTCCCGGTGCTCGCCCGCCATAAAGGCGATCAGCCGCGTATCGAACGCCTGACCGACCTCCTCCAATGCGGTGAGCGTAACGCGCGCGCAGGTTTGCGGGGCGAACCACAGCCGCATCATGCGGTGTGTCCGCCCAGCGTATCGGCAAACCAGTCCGCGATCAGATCACGGCCATAGCTCATGTTGTCGGCCCCCACGTGTTCGACGCCGCCCTCGCGCTCGGTGAAGATCATCTTCTCCCGGCGCGGCGAATTCACGAGCTGGTCGTACAGATCATCAGCATAACCAACGCTGATCTGGCGATCGTGCGCGCCGTGCGTGACGAGGAAAGGCACCTTGATGCGGTCCATGTGACCGTTGAGGTTCATGCCTTCCGACTTCTCGAGGAAATCGTCCTGCCCCTCGGCCCCGAAAGCCCAGTGAACATGCGCCCAGTAATGCGGCACGGGGTTCTCGCCCTCGCGCTCCATCCGCTTGTCCTGCACCTCGCGCCAGTTGTGGTTCGCACCCCACACAGCGCCGCTGGCAAAACGCGGTTCGTAGGCGACGGCGCGCGGGGCAAAGTGTCCCCCCAGCGAAATGCCGGTCATGCCGAGGCGCGCGTTATCGACTTCCGGCTGCGCTTCCAGCCAGTCCACCGCCTTGCTGGCCCAGCTTTCGGAATGCGGATCCACCGGCAGGTTCTGCAGGCGCAGCGCCTCGCCCGTTCCGGGCTGGTCAACGCAGAGTGTAGAGATACCACGGCGCGCGAGGGCGGCGGGCATTCCGGTCCAGTAGAGCATCTCCTTGCAGCTATCGAGACCGTTGCAGAACACCACGCAGGGCTTTGCCCCGTCGCCCGGCGCACGGGTATAAATGACCGACATCGTGCCGTTCTCAAGTGGGATTTCCACGCGCTCGCGGTTGATCTTGCCAAGCAGGGTTGAGCGATCGAAGGTTTCGCGCGCCAGGGCGTAGGTTTCCTCGCGCCCCTTCGTTCCGTGGCCCTGCATGCGTTCTGCCACCAGAAGATACAGCGCGGCGCGTTCTAGTTTGTCGGAGGCAGAGAAGGCGCGACCCTTCTCCTCGTCCTCTGCCGCCAGTTCCAGCAGCTTGTGACCCATGCCTGCCCAGGCCCGCATGAACTCCGGCGTACCTGCATCGGCCCCGTTGTCGGCGGCGTCCAGGATCGGCTGGCACATGTCGACGATCTCGCCGATGCGCCCGCCGCTTTCCATCGCGATGGCGACGGAGAGGTTCCAGATGTAGTTCTTGAAAGGAGAATAGAGTGCCACGGCCTTAAACCCCCGCCGGCTTGAAGAGGCAGGGATCGGGTTCTGCCTTCGGCATGGTCTGCGGTCCGCCGACGCCGATGCCCCACTGGTCCATGATGCGCGGCGCAGGCTCGTAAACGGTCGGTTCGAACGTCTCGAAATCGACCTCTTCGAGCTCTGCCGTGTATTCCACTGCAAATCCGTTCGGGGTGCAAAAGTAGCTGAAGGTGTTGTCGCCTGCCGTGTGGCGGCCAGGGCCCCACTTGATGTCAATGTCGCGCTGCTTGAGGCGCGATACGCCGCGCAGCATGTCGTCTGCGCCCAACATGTCGTAGGCGACGTGGTTCAGGCACGGCGGCCCCGGCAGCAGGGCGATGCGGTGGTGCGCGCTATTGCAGCGCAGGAAACACATGAAATCGCCTAGCCAGTCCGATACCTTGAAACCCAGCACATCGGTGAAGAATTTCACCGCCGCCTGGTGATCGGGCGAATGCAGTACGATGTGGCTGATCTTTACGGGCAGACCTTCCCAGCGTTCCATCGCGCGCTTGTCGAGCTTCTCGACATCGGCGGAAATCTCGAACGGCAGGCCATCGGGGGAGAAGAAGCGGAAGCCGTAGCCGCCGCCCGGCCCGTCGATCATTCCCGGTTCGTGAACGATCTTGCAGCCCGCATCGGCAACCTTTCCATGCAGCGCGTCGACATCCGCACGGCTGTCGGCCGCGAGCGCGATCACCTCGACACAATTGGTGCCGGTGTCGTGCAGCCGCACTACGTGGTGTTCGTCATGCCCGTGGGTCTTGAACCATGCCATGCCCTCGGCATCTGCAACCTCCACAAGGCCCCAGTCCTCGGCATAGAATTTACGTTCAGTGTCGAAATCCTCGACGCCGTATCCGACATACCGGATTTCCTTAACTCGGCTCATGTGCTTGTCCTCGGAATGGTGAAAATCAGATCGGCTCTGCGGTGACTTTGAACATCTCCGCAGTAGCCGTGTGGTTATCGACAGCCGGGCCCTTGCCCAGTTGGCCGTGACAGATCGCCAGCGAACTCTCGACGATGTATTTGCACCGCTCGAAACGGCGCTCGCGATAGGCGGCGAAGGCTTGTTCCGGTGTGTCGGCCCCGGTCAGTTCCTGCGCCAGAACGATGCTATCCTCGATTGCCATGCCCGCGCCCTGGCCAAGATGCGGCGTGGTGGCGTGAACGGCATCGCCCAACAGCACAACGCGTCCCTTGCTCCATGCACCTTCCAGCATCATGGCTTCGAGCGGGCGATAGACCACGCCGTCGTCATCCGTGATCGCCGCGGCCACTTCGCGGATCGGCTGCGCAGTGTTCGCCAGCTTGTCCTGCATGAGCCGCGCCATGCCTTTCTTGTCGTACCAGGGATTGCCCGGCTCCGGCGTCGTCACATACATATACATCAGCTCCGAACTGATGGGGACAAGGCCCACGCCGGTGGGCCCGTTATAGACATGCAGTGCGTCGAGATCGGCAGGGCGCGGCAGATTGTAGCGCCACACCGCCTGCCCGGTATATTCGGGCTTCTCGGCATCGGGCATGATCTTCTTCCGCGTGTCGGAATAGACGCCATCCGCACCGATCACGATGTCGTATCGCGCTTCCTCGCCATCCGAGAAACGAACGGTCACGCCTTCGTTGTCGTCGTCTATCTCCTCGGCTGTTACGCCCAGACGCACCTCGGCGCCGGATTGCTTGGTACGATTGCCCAGCACCTCGTGCAGGGCGGGCCTGCCGATGCCCACGTTGGCAGGATAGTTCTCCACCAGGCGTGGGCTCGGCACCTTGGCCACCTGCGTTCCATCCGGCGCATGGATGGCCACGAAGTCGAAGCCGACCGCTGCATCCATGTAATCGTCGAGTAGGTCCAGTTCCTTCATCGCGCGCAGCACGTTGCCCTGCTGGATGATCCCAACGCCATACACCGCCCACTCGGGATCTTTTTCGATCACCGTTACGCGATGGCCATCGCGGCGCAGCGCAATCGCCGCGGTCATACCGCCGATACCCCCGCCGATGATCAAGATATTCAGGTCTTTCATGGTCAGAAGCTCTCCATATCCGCGGCGATTACCGCTGGACCGTCAGAATTTTCGACAATCTGCAGCAGGTAATTCAAGTGGCTTCCTGAAGCGCTGTATCCTGCGCGAGACTAGCGCTCGCTTGCAGGTAACGGTGCAGGGCGGCGGCGAAGAAGCCGAACGCGATCCTTTCCAAAACTCGTCTCCCACAGGTTCACCTTATCGCTAGCGGGCACAATCGGCCGATTGCTGGCATATGCCAAATTTTTTCTTTTTCTCGATTATCATCGATGATATCGATAGGTTATGCGGCTCGACAATTTCGATCTCAACCTGCTCGTTGCGTTTGACGTGCTGATGCAGGAACACAGCGTCACCAAGGCAGCCAGCAGGCTCAACATCACGCAGTCCGCGATGAGCGCATCGTTGAAACGCCTTCGGGAAAGCTTTCAGGATGATATCCTGGCGCAGCACGGGAAGCGCCTGATCCCCACGCCTTTCGCTCTGTCGATGCAACCCGAAGTGGCGCAGACGATCTTTCAACTGCGCGCACTCATTGCACGACAAGGCCGTTTCGATCCTGCCGATACGGAACGGCATTTTCGCATCGCCGCATCCGATTTCATCACCACGGTGCTGCTGGTTCCGCTGGTGAACACCTTGGCTGCCGAAGCGCCGGGCGTCACCTTCACATTCGAACTTCCCGGCCCGACATCCCAGGTCGCCCTGGCTAACGGCGAACTGGACCTGCTTCTCACGCCGGAGAACTTCGTTCATCCCGATCATCCGTTCGAACTGGTGTTCGAGGAAAGCCATGTCGTCGTCGGCTGGACAGGCAACCCGCTGTCCGAACGCACCCTGACGAAACACGATTTCACGAAGGCCGGTCACGTGGCTGTCACCGTTGGGCGCCAGTTCACCTTCGCCGAAGAATGGTTCAGGAGTCAGGGGATCGAACGGCGTATAGAGGTGCGCGCACCGTCATTCATCCAAGCACCGTTCCTGGTGCCTGGAACCATGCGTTTATGCGTCATGCATGAGCGGCTCGCCCGCTTCATGGCGGAACGTTTGCCCCTGCATATCCTCGATACGCCGTTCGACATTCCGCCAATGCGGGAAATGATGCAGTTCCACGCCACGCGGGAAGCCGATCCCGGCCTGCTCTGGCTGCGCAACCGGATCGCGGAAGCTGCCAAGCTGCAATAGGATCGGCTGTCTTGAAGCGCCCGATCAATCTTCTTCGTTCAGGGCGTCGAATGCGTTCTGGATTTCGGCCAGCTTCTCGTCCGTAAGCACGCCCGGCTCGAACTGCTGGATGGCTTTCAGCGTCTGCGGACGGCCCATGGTCTGGAACATCTCGTTCGCGTAAACCGTAGGGATCAGCCGCTCCAGGATTTCCGCAGCTTCCGGATCGTCAAGCAGGGTGCCGACAGGGGTTTCCGAAATCGAATAGGCCTGAGACGCGGCCTCCTGCGCTTCCTGCGCGAAAGCCGGGGCCTGGATGGCGGCCACGGTGCCCATCGCCATCAGGGCCATTGCTGCTCTTGAAGTGAAGCTCATCGATACTCTCCTTGGTGATCCCGGCAGGTTTGCCCGTCCGCGTCCTAGAACTTGTAGCCGACACGCAGGCCGTAGGTGCGCGGCGGTTCCAGCGTGACACCCGCCACGTTTGCCGCGCCCAACTGGTAAAGCGAACGCATCGCCTCGTCGGTCAGATTGCGAATGAACAACGTCGCTGTAAAGCCGCGATCGTAGGGCACCAGGGAGACGCTGGCATCCAGCGTGACATCGCTTCCGCTATTGCCAGTGGGCAGGTAATTGTACCCGATCACTCGGTCGCTGCGATAGCGGCCGTCAAGTGTCGCTATCACTTCGTAATCGCGCATCTCGAAGGTTTGCTGCACGCCCAGGTTGATCGTCCAGTCGGGCGCATTGAGCGCGGGCCTGCCTGAACAATCGATGGTGAAGGAACGCTGCGCGCCGAGGTTCTGCGTGTAATCGCAGCCGGTGATCGGTGTGAGGAAGTTGGGCGGATCGGTTGCGTCGGACAGATCGACCTGTTCGTAGGTAAAGGTGTCGTAGGTTGCATCGAGATACTGCACGCCGCCACGGATCAGCGTGGTTTCGGTCGCCAGGAACTGGAAGTCCACTTCCGCCCCCTTGATGGAGGATTCGCCAACATTGCGGGTGTAGAACGAGTTGTTGCCGCGATCATCCACGCCCAGCGCGGCCAGCTGCTGGCCGTCATACTTCCAATAGAACGCTTCCAGATTAAGCTGCACGCGGTTGTCGAAGAAACTGTTCTTCGCGCCCAGCGTGAAGGCGTCGATATACTCAGGATCGTACTCTTCCTGCCCGAAGGTCAGGTTGAAGCCGCCAGCGCGGAAGCCGCTTTCGTAACTCGCGTAAATCAGATTGTCCGGCGTAACGTCGTATTCCAGCGCGGCACGCCAGGTTATCTCGTCATCCCCGGCGGACCGATCGATGGCGGTGGGCGAGTTTATCAGCAGGGCCTGCGGCCCCATCATTCCAAACGGCCCGTAAGGGAACGCGCCGTAGGGCGCAGGCGCGTCCAGCGGAGAGCCTGCCGGGAACAGCGCGGGATCGAGCTGGCCAAGCGAATCGGCAAGCGTCAGGCCCACGGGAATGGTCGGCACCTGCGGACAGCTTGGCGGTCCGAAGGCAGGTTCGATCAGGCACACGCCTGTAGTCGCGATCGAGAGCGCATCAATGGAGCGGCTCTCGTCCGTATAGCGGATGCCGCCCACGACGCGGAAATCCTCGGTTACGCTGAAGGAGCCGCGACCGAAGATCGCGAACGATTGCGTACTGGTTTCGAAGTCCTGGAAGGACACGGTGGAGAACTGGTTGTACGAGTTCACCCCGTCCACGTTCTCGTCGAAATAATAGGCGCCCACCAGCCATTCGACAGGCCCGGCATCGCCTGACAGCCGGCCCTCGATGCTGTACTGCTCGGCCACGTCCTGGTTGATCGCAGCCTTGAACGGCGGCCCGTTGAACTGGTTATCCAGGGAAGATCGGCGATAGGCGGGGATGACCACAAGATCGATGCCGCCCAGATCGACGTTCAGCTCTGCATTCGCGCCCCAGAACTCATCGTCCCTGAAGGGAAAGGCGTAGCCCGTCACCGGAGAGTAAAGCGGGGCCGCCGTCGCATTATTCTCGATAAAGGCCAGCGTCTGCGGGGCGTGGAGCCCGGTAAAAGGCTCGGCCACGTTCTCGGGCGCCGGGATGAATTGCCAGTTGGGCACCGGGGCATCGGGCGTGAACGGTGCAAAGGTATAGACACCGTCGATATTCAGGCCCGATCCGGTGCCGGTCTGCGTTGAATAATCTGCCGAGATCCGGAAATCCACATCGGGAGAAAGCTCGAACAGCAGCTGTCCGCGCAGGGCCAGATCTTCTGCTGCGCCCGTGCCGTCGGAATAATATCCATCTCGCTGTGCATAGCTGCCGGCAAAACGCGCAGCGATATTCTCCGCCACCGGCAGGTTCACCACGCCGGTGAGTTCCAGCGCATCGTAATTGCCATATTGCGCACTGACGCTGCCCTCCACCACGCCAAGTCGCGGCGCATTGGGGATCACGTTCACCGCACCGCCCGTGGCGTTACGCCCATAGAGTGTGCCCTGCGGTCCCTTGAGGATCTCCACCCGGTTCACATCTAGGAAGGATGCCAGCGTAGAGGAAGGCCGCCCGATATAAACGCCATCCAGGTTGAAGGCGACGGCGGGGTTCGTGTAGCCATTGTTGGCAAAGTTGCCGACCCCGCGGATGAAATAGCCCGCATTCGCGCCGCCGGATTCCGGAACGTAGAGCGCGGGCGCAACCTTGTTCAGCTGGGTCGCATCTACCACACCCGCGCGGCCTAGCTCCTCGCCGCTGGCAGCGTTGATGGGGATGGCAGCATCCTGCAGGCTTTCCTCGCGGCGCTGCGCCGTAACGGTGATGACGTTGAGGCCGCCACGCTCTTCCGCTGCCTCGTCAGCGCGATCCTGATCGGACGCATTCTTGGCATGGGCTGCAGCACTCAGCAGGCTGAGCGAAAGCGCAGTGGTGGCGAGAAAACGTACAGACATCTTGAACTCCCAATGGCCCCGTTTGCTCTCAACGGGCCTTGGGAGGAGAAATCGCATCGCAGTGAGAATCAGTCCAATCTATTTTTCTTGTAGTTTTTCATCAATCCTGTGACTGGATCAACGCCAGTTTCGAGAGCACGGATTGCCGGGGATGTCTATTTTTCCTCGACCCAGTCCCGCGAGATACTGCGCGTGGCCAGCAGCATGAGAACGCCGGCCACCACATACATCGGCAGCACAGTCAGGATGGATATCCGCAGTGATTCATCGCCATAGATCGGCGCGTAGAGATCCGAGATGAGGCCCAGAGCATAGATCCCCCCACCAAGGCCGATCAGATTGTTGATGAGGAGGAAGATGGCAGATGCCGTCGCGCGGGCCCGCGGCTCCACCAGATGCTGAACGGCAGTGAGGACGGGGCCGAACCACACATAGGCAAGGCCCTGCGGGATCAGGAAAAGGAGAAACGCCAGCGTCAGGCTCTCTGTCAGCACGCCTGCTGCGTAAATGGGCGCCCCGATGATGAAGGCGATGGCCGGCAGCCGGGGATACCATTTCTTGTTGCTGCCCAGCCTGTCTGCCAGTGCGCCGCCCGCCAGCATTCCCGTGACGCCGCCGATCAGCAGCACGCCGCCGGAAAACAGCGCGGCGCCCCAGAGATCGAGTTCGAAACTGCGGATCAGGAAGCTCGGCTTCCAGAAGCCGATGCCATAGCCGAGCATGGAACTGAACGCCGCGCCGAATGCCATGAACCAGAAGGACGGCTTTTTCGACAGGATCAGAAAGACCGACCAGATGGACTGCTGCCCACCATGCGCCCCCGCGTCGGCAATTTTGGGCTTGGGTACGTCCTTCACCAGCAGCTTGAAGGCAGGAGCGATCAACATGCCCAGCCCGCCCATCACGAAGAAGGCCACGCGCCAGTCGATGGTGGAGGCGATCCAGCCGCCGCCCATCACCCCGATGGCGCTGCCGATGGGGATGCCAAGCGAATAGATCGCCAGTGCCGTTGCCCGGCGGCGAGGCGGGAAGTAGTCGCCGATGATTGCATAGCTCGGCGCAACGCCGCCTGCCTCGCCAACGCCCACACCCACGCGGGCAAGGAAGATGTGCCAGAAGTTCTGCGCCATGCCGCACAGCGCAGTGAAGGCACTCCAGAAGATCAGGGCAATGGTGATCACCCAGCTGCGACTGGTCCTGTCGGCGACGGCGGAAAGCGGAACGGCGAGGGTGGAATACAGCACTGCAAAGGCCAGCCCGCCCAGCAGACCCATCTGGCTGTCGGAAAGGCCCAGATCAGCCTGGATCGGCGCCGCCAGGATCGCCAGCATCATCCGGTCGAGGAAATTGAAGATGTAGACCAGCAGCAGCATCGCCAGCACGATGCTGGCTTTCGCAGGAAGGACGGGCTTGGTCGTTTCGCCGGGCGGGGATGTTTCGGCCGTCATGCTGCGGTATCCTTTTCGGAAAGACAGGCGGGGGCCGGATCGGGTGAACCGGCCCCCTTTCGCGCGCGATCGCACACCCCGAGAGATGGAATGGGGAGCAACATGTCGCGGCGAAGCTGGATCATGCGAACGGCGGCTCCTCGGCCCAGCCCATGTCGGGCAGGTCGGAACTCACGCTGTCGGGATATTCGGCATCGCGCTTTTCCTTGAAAGCGGCGATACCCTCGCGAACGTCTGATGAACGTCCTCGCGAGGCGAACACGCGGCTATCGACGCGGTGCATGTCCATCGGATGGGCCATCGTCTGCCCCTGCCACATCAATTGCCGGGCCAGCGCCACGGATACAGGCGCAGAAGCGGAAGTCATTTCCAGCGCTTTCTCCTTCGCGGCATCGAGCAGCTTGTCCGGCTCGTGCAGCGATTGCACCAAGCCTGCTTCCAGCGCCTCCTGCGCGCCGAACACACGGCCAGAGAAGGCCCAGTCCAGCGCCTTGGGCATCCCCACGATGCGGGGCAGGAACCAGCCCGAACACGCCTCCGGCGTTACGCCGCGGCGGGCGAAGACGAAGCCATAGCGCGAATCCTGCGCCGCCATGCGCCAGTCCATCGGCAATTGCATCGTCGCCCCGATGCCGACTGCCGCGCCGTTCGATGCGGCGAGGACCGGTTTCAGGCTGCGGAAGATGCGCAGCGTCACCATGCCGCCTCCGTCACGGTCTGCCCCGCCGATATCCTCGCGCCCGGCGCGCTTGTCGTAATTGAAGGTGTCGCCGCCACTGCCAAGATCCGCGCCTGCGCAAAAGGCGCGGCCCGAACCTGTCAGAATTACCGCCTGCACAGCGTCATCCGCATCGGTCAGGTCGAACAGGGCGAGCAGATCCCTGATCATGGCGGGATTGAACGTATTCATCTGGTCCGGGCGATTGAATGTCGCCACGGCCAAGCCATTGTCGATTTCCAGATCGAGCGTCTGAAAGTCAGCCATCGATTTTCTCTCCATACAGCGCGCGGGCGTCCGCCTCGTAATCGGGATAGCTCGCCTTGAGCGATGCGAGGTTGAGCAGCATGATCGCAGCCGGATCGCCTTCTCCGGCGCGGACAATGCGATACTCCACCCACATGGATTCGGTCTTGCGGCTGCCGGTGCGGGCAATCACCTCGCGCGAAACCTCGTAGGTCTCGCCGACGCGAATCGGGCCATCCAGCAGCCGGATCTCCTGGTCGGCAAACAGGCCGACGCTGGGCCGTCGCACCGCGAAGGGTTCTTCATCGGCCCCGGCATTGGCGAGGACGGAGATCATTTCAAACGGCAGCTCGCTATCGAAACGTTCATTCGGCTCGGTGATGAGGTCCAGCTTCTCCGCAAGGGTGAAGGGATAGAGATCGCCCATGCGGGTGTCGCGGCCCATCGTAACCGTCTGGCGCGATGCTCGCGCGCCGACGGGAACGTCTGCCACCAGCACCGGTTCGGCCAGCGGCTCAAGCGTCTCCAGCCGCGCCCGCAGCGCGCTTTGCGGCGCATCCTCGCCTACGGACATGGAGCCGGTGAGCACCTCGGTGCCATCCTCCTTCTCCATGCGGATGGTGGCGTAATCCGGCCTGTCGCGAGAAGGATTGGCCTGCGCGCGCACCGCCTCGCCTTCGAATACGGGAGCGCGATAGTGGGCCGAGATGCAGCCGGTGCGCCGCCATTCAGATCCCCACAGTGTCTCCGCCAGGGGCTCGAACTGCGTGAAATGCGTCGGCCCCTCGATCGTCCCGCCCGAAAACCCGAGTTCCTTCGCGGTGCCATCGTCGTGGATGGAGGCGTTTCCCGATACCGACTGCCGGCTCAGCATCTGGCGCGGGCGCCGAAACGGCCCAGTCAGCGTGTCACCCTGCCGGACGATATCGCAGTCAAACCCCGTCACGCCAGCAGACCGGGCAGCCGATCGCTGCTGATGGCGCGCGCATCGAACATGATGAGGTCCACCAGTTCCTTCACCGTGGGCACGTCGTGGATCAGTCCTTGCGCCATGCCGGCCCAGTAGAGGCCGTTATCGAGGTCGCCCTCCTCCATCACGTTCCTGCCCCGCGCCCCGGCAACGAGATGAGCGACATCCTGGAACTCGGCTCCGGGCCGCGAGAGGATGTCCACCACCTCGTCCGACACGCTGTTCTTGCCGACGCGCGCGGTATTGTGAAGATTGCGGAAAATGAGATTGGTATCGCGCTCCGAACTGGCGACGATCCGTTCCTTTACATTGCCGTGGATCTGGCATTCCTGCGTGGCGAGGAAGCGGGTGCCCATGTTCACCCCGTCCGCACCCAGTGCCAGCGCAGCCACCAGCCCGCGCCCATCGGCGATGCCGCCGCTGGCGATGATCGGAATGTCCAGCGCGTCGGCAGCGGCGGGGATCAGGATCAGGCCGCCGATGTCGTCCTCCCCCGGATGGCCCGCGCATTCGAACCCGTCGATGGAGATCACGTCCACGCCCATGCGCTGCGCCGACAGGGCGTGGCGCACCGCTGTGCACTTGTGGATCACCTTCACGCCGCTGGCCTTGAAATCCTCGACATGTTCCTGCGGCCGATGGCCGGCGGTTTCGACGATTGTGATGCCAGCCTCGATGATCGCCTGCCGATACTCGGCATAGGGCGGCGGTTTCATCGTGGGCAGGATGGTGAGATTGACGCCGAAGGGCTTGTCCGTCCGCTCCCGCGTGGCAGCGATCTCCTTCGTCAATTCCTCTGGCGTCGGCTGGGTGAGGGCGGTCAGGACGGCAAGACCGCCAGCCTCTGCAACGGCAGCGACGAGCGGCGCACGGCCCACCCACTGCATGCCGCCCATCATGATAGGATATTCCACCCCGAACATTTCGGTGAACCGGTTGCGCATGCTCTCTCCCTCGCACGATTCGCGAGCCCGCATCATTCATCACGTTGCCGCTTCTGGCAACGGTGAATTGCAGTTTCTGAAAACAGGGAATGGAGCATCGCCCTTTGTCAGGGCGACTTGCCGAAGATAAAGTACGTCACTCCATCGTGACGACGACCTTGCCCACCGCTTTTCGCTCGGCCAGTCGGCGGATGGCCTCGCCGCCCTCGGCAAGCGGATAGGTCCTGTCGATGTGCGGAGTGATCGTGCCGTCCTGCCACCAGCGCACCAGCTGCGCGACATGTTCTGCATTGCGCTGTGGCTCGCGCATCACGAAACCGCCCCAGAACACGCCGCGCACATCGCAGCTTTTCAGCAGCGTCAGGTTCAGCGGCAGCTTGGGGATACCGGCGGGGAAGCCGATGACGAGATAGCGGCCCTCCCATGCAATGCTGCGCAAGGCAGGTTCACAATAATCGCCGCCCACGGGATCGTAGATCACATCAGCGCCGCCCGGACCCACGGCGTCCTTGAACGCGGCAGACAGCGCCTTGCTCGCCTCCTTGTCGAACGGGGCGCGCCCGTAAATCATGGTGGCATCCGCACCCGCCGCCTTCGCCGCCTCGGCCTTTTCCTCGCTGGACACCGCGGCCACGACGCGGGCGCCCATCGCCTTGCCAATTTCCACGGCAGCAAGGCCCGTACCGCCCGCTGCCCCCAGCACCAGCAGCGTCTGCCCTTCGCCCAGTTCGCCGCGATCCTTCAGCGCGTGGATCGTGGTGGCATAGGTCATCAGCAGTGCCGATCCTTCTATCGGGTCCGCGCCTCCGGGCAGGCGGAACGCACGATTTGCATCGACGACGAGCTGCTGCGCCAATCCGCCAAATCCGGTGACGGCAATCAGCCTGTCGCCCGCGCTCCAGCCTTCCACGCCCTCTCCCACCGCGATCACCTCGCCGGCGATTTCCGCGCCTGGTGCAAAGGGGCGTGGCGGGCGCATCTGGTACTTGTCCTCGATGATCAGCACGTCGGGATAGTTGATGGAGCAGGCGATGACGCGCACGGCCAGTTCACCCTTGTCGGGCGATGGTTCGGGCAGATCGACAAGTTCGAGCGTTTCGGGGCCGCCGGGATTATGGGATAGCAGGGCCTTGATAATCTTTACTCCGTTATGATGCTGGTTCGATCAGGCGTGACCTGAGCGCGTCCACCACGCTCTCGTCGACGCCAATGGTAGCGAGGAAGGCGGGAAGAGAGCCGTAGTCCCGATCAATCCCGACAAACGCGCTGTTAAGGAAAGAGGGGTCTGCCGATCGCATCACGGCGATGGCCTCGGGCGGAAAGATCTCGCGCATCTTGCTTTGTGCCTGCGCACCGCCGTCGCGGCCAACGAAAACAGAGCGCGCCATATCGTCCTCGCTGGCAACGATCCTGCCGGTCATGGCGTAATCGTCCAGCACCAGGTCGCGCGGCACGCCCAGCGCACTCAGCACCAACGCGGCCGCCATGCCCGTGCGATCCTTGCCTGCAGAACAATGGATGACGCAAGGCGTGGCGCCGCCGGCAATGCGCTGCAGGATGTCGGCAAAGGCGTGGCCCAGCGTGCGCGGCAACTCGGTGTAGAAATCCTGCATCAGCGCCTCGGCCCCGTCTGCGGTTGGCGGATATTCCAGCGCCATCTTGGCAAGACTGCGTTTGTGCCCCGGCGGCCAGGTGTGGACTTCAAGATGTGGCGCTGTCCAAGCCGAGGGGTCGACCTCTCGTTCACGCGGGGCACGCAGATCGAAGATCGCGGTGATGCCTGCATCTTCCAGCACCGCGATATCGGCTGTTGTCAGCCGCGAAAGCCGGTTGGAGCGGAAGAGCACGCCCCGCCTGACGCGCGCACCGTCACGGGCGTGATAGCCGCCGAAGTCGCGGAAGTTGCTTGCGCCCTCCAGCTTCACGATGCGTCCGATATCGTCGGGCGTCAGCGTCATCCCTCTCCCAGGATCATCGCCGGATCGGCAAACATGCCTTGCGTCAGGCAGGATGCGTAGATCCGGATCGCCGTCTTGCGATCCATCGTCGCGGCCCATTTGCGCAGGTCATAGGCGGAGTTGAGCATGGCGGCGATCGTCTGGCTGGCGATCAGCGGATTGACCGTGCGGATCGAGCCTTCCTGCGCCCCTTCCACCAGCGTATTGCCGAAGCGGAGGGCGGCCTGGTCCGAATTTGCCAGCACTTCGTTGCGCACATCGGCCGGCAGGGCCTGCAATGCCGATGTACGGGTCAGCGGGAACTCGCCATCGAACTGCAGATCCATCAAGTAGCTCATCATCGCTTCCAGATGCTTCCACTGGCTTTCACCCATTGCACCGGCCGCAGTCTGCACGGCGGACATCCGGCTGAATGTGCGGCGAAAGCATTCGAGGACGAGATCATCCTTGGTATCGAGGTGGTGATAGAAGCTGCCCTTCGTCACCTGCAACTCGTCTACAATGCGCGTGACGGACGCGCCGCGATAACCGCTTTCGTTGATAAGCCGTGTTGCCACGCCAAGGAAATTGGGCGCGCCGCGCTCCTCATCGCCCAGCGGCTCCCCATCGGCATCGCGCGGCAGATCCATGGGGGACCATGTGGTGTCCGGCAAGGCCAGCCCGTTGTCGAACAGGTCGAACAGCTGCCGGTGCACGCGCGGGAACTCATCTGCCGGAAAACGCGCCAACCACACCGGCATCCAGAAGATGGTTTCCTGCAGCAAATGCGTGCGCGCGGTGATCAGCGTTTTTTCACGCGCGGAGAAATCTCCCCACAACGCGCGAGTGGCGCGGAACAGGTCGACATATTGCTCCAACAGCGGAACGCGGATCGGGTCGTCCAGCGTGCGCACTTCGGAAAGGGTGGCGATGGGCACGTCGGTTTCATCGATCACGGCGGCCCGCAGATTGATGTGGAGTTCCAGCAGGCGGCGCACCCGCTCGCGCGGGGTCGGCTCTTTCGCAGCCTCGTCCACATACTCCCGCAGGCGGCCAATCGCGCGTTCGAAAACGGCTGCGGCCAGCACGTCCTTGCGCGGGAAATAATAGGTGACACTGGTGGTGCTGAGTTCCACCGCACGCGACACCGCCTGCAACGTGGTCGCCTTCGCCCCGTGCTCGTTGATGAGGACCGTCGCCGCATCGAGCAGGGCATCGCGCTTGCGCCGATATCGCGCACCCTGATGCGCTTTCGCCCTGCCGCCGGAAGTGCCGATTGTTTTCGCGTCCATCGTCCTTCCATGCCCCAATCCATCTCTTTCGCCAAGCAAAAGGATGATGGTTTTTGGTTGTCCTCGATGAACTTTCGAACGTATGGTATCCTCAAACGGAAGATCGGGAGCGTGACGATGGCCGGCGACGAAAAACAATTTGAAGATCTCGACGCAAAGCGGCTTGGCGGGTGGATTGATGGGAATACGCAGATTGCCGGACCGCTGGAATCGGCGGAGAAGTTTCCGGGCGGACAATCGAACCCGACCTATCGCATCACCTGCGCCGGCCAGCGATACGTGCTGCGGCGCAAGCCTTTCGGCAAGATCCTGCCTTCCGCCCATGCGGTGGAGCGGGAATTCAGGCTGATCAGCGCGCTGCATCCCCTTGGCCTGCCGGTCGCGCAGCCTTTCGCCCTGTGCCAGGACGAGGAGGTGATCGGCTCCCCCTTCTACATCATGGCCATGGTGGAGGGCCGCGTTTTCTGGGATGGCGCCTTGCCCGATTGCGCGAAGGAGGAAAGAGCGCCCATCTACCACGCCCTGGTGGACACGCTGGCGCAGCTTCACGCGGTGGATCCCGAACAGGCGGGCCTTGGCGATTACGGCGCGCCGGGCAATTATTTCGAGCGGCAGGTGGGCCGCTGGACCAAGCAATACCGCGCATCGCAGACGGACGACCTGCCCGCAGTGGAGCAGCTTATCGAATTCCTGCCGGGCACCGTGCCGGCGCAGGAGCGCACCAGCATCATCCACGGCGATTACCGGATCGACAATTTGATCTACGCCCCCGACGCGCCCGACGTTCGGGCGATACTGGACTGGGAGCTTTCCACGCTGGGCGATCCCCTGGCGGATTTCACCTATCTCGCCATGAACTGGGCTCTGCCCCGCACGCGGAACAATGCCCAGATCGGCGGGCTGGACCTGCACGAGCTCGGCATCCCCTCGCTGGAGGAGATTACCCGGCGTTACTGCACCGCCACGGGGCGCAGCAGCGTGCCGGACATGAACTGGTATTTCGCCTACAACCTCTTCCGCCTCGTGGGCATCCTGCAGGGCATCAAGAAGCGCATCATCGACGGCAACGCATCCAGCAAGGATGCGCAGGCAAAGGCCGCCATGGTGGAGCCGCTGGCCGCCGCAGCGCTGGATTTCGCCAAGAAGGCCGGGGCCTGAACCACACGAATTTTCTCAAGGAGTATCAAGCATGTCGCTGTTCGATTGCACCGGCAAGGTTGCCGTCATCACGGGATCTTCGCGCGGGATAGGCCGCGCCATTGCGGAGGAGCTGGCCGATCACGGCGCCCGCGTCGTCATCTCCAGCCGCAAGCAGGATGCGTGCGAGGAGGTGGCGAATGCCATCAACGAAAAGCACGGCGCTGGCACCGCCATCGCCATCGCCGCAAGCATTTCGGAGAAGGACGCGCTGGAGCGGCTGGTGGCGCAAACGCGCGAAAAACTGGGGCCGATCGACATCCTCGTCTGCAATGCCGCAAGCAATCCATACTACGGTTCGATGGACGGCATCAGTGACGAGCAGTTCCGCAAGATCCTCGACAACAACGTGCTTTCCAACCACTGGCTGGTGCAGCTGGCCCTGCCCGACATGCGGGCCAGCGGCGGCGGCGCGATCATCATTGTCTCCAGCATCGGCGGCCTTCGCGGATCGGCGATGATCGGGGCCTACAACATCTCCAAAGCGGCGGATTTCCAGCTTGTGCGCAACTATGCCGTGGAAGTCGGCAAGGACAATATCCGTATCAACGCCATCGCGCCGGGCGTGGTGAAAACGGACTTCGCCCGCGCCCTGTGGGAAGATCCCAAAACCCACGATCGCACCGCTGCCGCCACCCCCATGCGAAGGCTGGGCGAACCGCGCGATATCGCCGGGGCCGCCGTCTATCTCGCCAGCGATGCAGGCGCCTGGATGACCGGGCAGATGATGGTGATCGACGGCGGTGTGACCATCGGATCAGGCATGTGAGTGCCAGTATGACCGGCCAGCTTTCCGGCAAGGTGGCGTGCATCACCGGCGCCGCATCCGGCATCGGCAAAGCCAGCGCGCTGCTGTTCGCGGCCGAGGGCGCGAAACTGGTGGTGTTCGACCGATCCGCCAATGTCGCCGACACGGTGGAGGCGGTGAAGGACGCGGGCGGACAGGCCATCGGCATGACGGGCGACGCCGCCGAGGAAGCGGACATTGGCGCGCTGGTGAACCAGGCGCGCGAGGCATTTGGCGGCCTGCACGTGTTCTTCGCCAATGCGGGCATCACCGGCAATGCGCGAAGCGGCTTTTTCGATAGCGACGCGGCCAACTGGATGGATGTGCTGCGCGTCAATCTGGTCGGCCCGTTCTGCGCGGTGAAGCACGCCGCGCCCGTCATCCAGGAAAGCGGCGGCGGCGCAATCGTGTGCACGGCTTCTGTCGCCGGATTGCGGTCCGGCGCGGGGCCAGCGCCCTATTCCGCATCCAAGGCAGGGGTGATCAACCTGGTGCAGACAGCCGCGCAGCAGCTTGCCGGAACCGGCGTGCGCATCAACGGCATCTGCCCCGGACTGATCGAGACGGGGATGACAGCGCCGCTTTACGAAAACGCGCGGGCCAAGGGGATGGAGGACAAGATCGGCCTGCTGAACCCGATGGGCCGCGGCGGAGAGCCGGAAGAGATCGCAAAGGTGGCGCTGTTCCTGGCATCCGACGCCGCCAGCTACGTGCACGGACAGATCACCGTGGTGGACGGCGGCCTGTCCACCTCGCACCCCGTCACGCGGCCACCCGGCCTCAAAAGCGCGTAAATCGGCAGCGGGACAGCAAGGGCCCGAAATAGGACAGCAAGGGACAGGCAGGCACTCTGGCCGGACAGGAGCTAGCCCGGAGCGCCCGGCTTCGCGCATCCCGGAAAAGCCCCGCCGACAGACTCGGCAAACCGCTTGTCTGAAAACACGGTATGCAATAGACCCTTCTGCCAAGAGGAGTCGCGCGGGCCATTCTCGCAGCGGCGCGAAACACCAATCGCAATGGGAGCCAGCATGTCCAAAGTCACCACGCAAGCCGAAGGCGAAGTTCTTGTCATCACGCTGGACAATCCGCCCGTGAACGCCTTCTCCACCGAAGTGCGTAATGCGATGGCCGCCGCCGTTGAGGAAGCTGCGACAGACGACAGCGTGAAGGCCGTCGTCATTCGCGCGGAAGGGCGCATGTTCTCCGGCGGGGCGGACATCACCGAATTCGGCAAGCCGCCGATGCATCCCACATTGCCCGAACTGATCGACAGTATCGAGGATCTGGAAAAGCCCGTGGTCGTGGCGCTGAACGGCACCGCGCTGGGCGGCGGCTGCGAGATCGCGCTGGGCTGTAATTACCGGATCGGCATTCCCGCCACCAGGATCGGCCTGCCCGAAGTGAAGATCGGCATCCTGCCCGGCGCTGGCGGCACCCAGCGCCTGCCGCGCGTGGTGGGCGTGGAGGAAGCCCTGCCCATCATCGTCACCGGCAATCCCATTGCGGCGACGAAGGCCGAGGCCATCGGCCTGCTGGACAGGATCGTGGCACCCGAAAACCTGCGCGAGGAAGCCATCGCTTTCGCCCGCGAAGTGGCCGGGCGCAGCGAGCATCCGGTTTCCAGCCAGCGAACGGACAGGATCGGCAGCCACGATCCGGGCGTCTTCGATGCCTTCCGTGAAAAGCACGCGCGCCGCCTGAAAGGGCTTGAAGCGCCGCAGAAGTGTATCGAGGCGGTCGAGCTATCGACGAAGCTGCCTTATGAGGATGGTATCGCCAAGGAACGCGAGTTCTTCATGGAACTCGTGATGGGAGACCAGTCCAAGGCGCTGCGCCACGTGTTCTTTGCAGAACGGCAGGCGGGCAAGATCGATGGAGTGCCAAGGGACGTGCAGCTGCTGCCCATCCGCAAGGTGGGCATCATCGGCGCGGGCACGATGGGCGGCGGCATCGCCATGAACTTCCTTTCCGCCGGTTACGACGTGACGATGGTGGAGCGCGAGCAGGAGGCGCTGGATCGCGGTGTCGCCATCATCCGCAAGAACTACGATGCCACCGCGCGCAAGGGCCGGATGAGCGAGGATCAGGTGGAAAAGGCGATGGGCCATCTCACCACCTCTCTGGATTACCAGGATTTCGCGGATTGCGACCTCGTGATCGAGGCGGTGTTCGAGCTGATGGACATCAAGAAGGACGTGTTCGGTAAGCTCGATACGATCTGCAAGCCCGATGCCATCATGGCCTCCAACACCAGCTATCTCGACGTGAACGAGATTGCCGCCTGCACATCGCGGCCCGAGCAGGTGGTGGGCCTGCACTTCTTCTCGCCAGCCAACATCATGCGGCTGCTGGAAGTGGTGCGCGGCGACAGGACCAGCCCGCAGGTGATGGCGACCGCGATGGATCTTGCCAAGAAAATCGGCAAGGTCGCGGTGGTCTCTGGCGTGTGCCACGGCTTCATCGGCAACCGGATGCTGGCCGCGCGGCAGGAGCAGGCGAGCGCGCTGCTGATGGAAGGCGCACGGCCTGCGCAGGTGGACAAGGTGCTGACCGATTTCGGCTTCCCCATGGGGCCGTTCCAGATGGCCGACCTGGCCGGGCTCGATATCGGCTGGGATCCTGACAAGACCAGCAGCGCCAACGTGCGCGAAGTGCTGTGCGAGCGCGGGCGGCGCGGACAGAAAACCGGCAAGGGCTTCTACGATTACGACGAGAACCGCCAGCGTAGCCCTTCCGACGAGGTGGACGCCGTGATCGCCGATTTCGCCGCGAAATCGGGGAAGGAGCAGCGGGATATTTCCGACGGGGAAATCCGCGAGCGGTTGCTCTACCCGATGGTGAACGAAGGCGCGCTGATCCTGGAGGAAGGCATCGCCCAGCGCGCCAGCGACATCGATACCGTGTGGGTCAACGGCTATGGCTGGCCGCCCTATACCGGCGGCCCGATGTTCTGGGCCGACACGATCGGCCTCGACACGGTGCTGGCGGGGCTGGAAAAGCACGGCATGGAGGCAAGCCAGCTGCTGCGCGACAAGGCGGCGAAGGGCGAGACGTTCAATGGCTGAACACCTCGATATCTTCCGGCACGAGGTGCGTGACTGGCTGGAGGCAAACTGCCCGCCAGAAATGCGCACCCCCATGCGCAGCGAGAAGGACATCTGCTGGGGTGGACGCAAGTTCGAATTTTCCAGCGATGCGCAGAAGCAATGGCTGGAGGTGATGGCGTCGCGCGGCTGGACCGTGCCCGACTGGCCGAAGGAATATGGCGGCGGCGGACTGTCGCCTGCCGAGACCAAGGTGCTGATGCAGGAAATGGCGGCGCTGGGGTGTCGCTCTCCGCTGCAGAGCTTCGGCATCTCGATGCTCGGCCCAGCGCTGCTGGAATACGGAACGCAAGACCAGAAGCTGGAGCACCTGCCGAAGATCGCGCGGGGGCAGATCCGCTGGTGCCAAGGCTATAGCGAGCCCAATGCCGGCTCCGACCTTGCCAGCCTTTCCACCAGTGCAGAGGACAAGGGCGACCATTTCCTGGTGAACGGTCAGAAGGTGTGGACCAGCTATGCCGATCAGGCCGACTGGATCTTCTGCCTCGTCCGCACCGATACCAGCCAGAAGCAGGGCGGCATTTCCTTCCTGCTGTTCGACATGGAATCGACTGGTGTTTCCACCAAGCCGATCCTGCTGATCAGCGGCTCCTCGCCTTTCTGCGAAACGTTCTTCGACGATGTGAAGGTGCCCAAGGACCAGGTGCTGGGCGAGATAAACCAGGGCTGGACCGTCGCCAAATACCTGCTGGGCCACGAGCGCGAAATGATCTCTGGCATGGGCGGTCGGGCGCAGGGCCCGTCGCTCCCCGAATACGCGCGCGGCAAACTGGGGCGCGACGAGCAAGGGCGACTGGACGACCCGGTACTGCGCGCGCGGATCGCCATGTACGAAGTGCGCAGCGCGGCCTTTGCCGCCATGAGCGAGCGCTTCATCGACCGGCTGAAGGCCCGCAAGATCCATCCCGCGCAGCCATCGATGATGAAATACTACGGCACCGAGCTGAACAAGGATCGCCACGAGCTGCTGATGGCGGCAGGCGGCAGCGACGCGCTGGAATGGGACAGCGAGGCTTCGGGCAGCGGCAAGGCCGCGCGCGCTTGGCTTCGCACCAAGGCCAATTCCATCGAAGGCGGCACGAGCGAGATCCAGCTCAATATCATCGCCAAGCGTATCCTCGAACTGCCGGAGGGCTGACATGCCGCTTTTTCTCGACGACGACCAGGAGACATTGGCCGACACCGTGCGGCCCTTCATGGCCAGCGAGGCACCCATCTCGCACCTACGCGCCCTGCGCGATGCGGACGATCCGGTGGGCTTCTCCCGCGACTTGTGGCGGCAGTTTGGTGAAATGGGCTTCACCGGCGTGCTGGTGGACGAGGCCGATGGCGGGCTTGGCATGGGACATGTCGAGGCGGGCATCGTGCTGGAGGAAATCGGCCGCAACCTCACGCCCTCGCCTTTCATGGGCACGGCGGTGGGCGCAGTGGAGGCACTGCGCGGCGCCGATGCGGCGCTGAAGGAGGCATGGCTGCCCGGCATCGTTTCGGGAGAGACCGTGGCGGCGCTGGCGCTGGACGAGGCGGCGAGGCACCGCCCGCAATCGGTGGGTTTGAAGGCGGAGCGACAGGGCAACGGTTTTCGCCTCTCTGGCGCAAAGCAGTTCGTGGCTTTCGGGCACGTGGCGGACCTGCTGATCGTTTCCGCGCGCACCGCGGGCGATGTGGCGGACGAGGACGGCGTGACGCTGTTTGCCATCCCCCGATCCCGGGCGGGCGTAAGCGTCGAGGCCGCGCGGCTTGCCGACAGCAGCTTTGCCGCGCGCGTCGAACTCGATGGCGTGGAACTGGATGGAAGCGCGGTAATTGGCGAGGTCGACGGTGGCCGCGCCATCCTTGCCCGCGTGCTGGCAGGCGTTCGAGCGGGAGCATCTTCCGAAATGGTGGGCATTGCCGAAGGAGCCAGCGCGATGACGCTGGATTACATCAAGCAGCGCAAGCAGTTCGGCCGCGTCATCGGCAGCTATCAGGCACTGCAACACCGCGCGGCGCATCTCTATTGCGAAATGGAGGTGGCCCGCGCCGCCACGCTGAAGGCGCAGCAATCGCTGGATGCAGATAGCCCCGATGCGGACCGCGATGCCTCGGTTGCCAAGGCGATGGCGGGCATGGCCGGCAGCCTTGCCGTGCGCGAGGCGGTGCAGATGCACGGCGGCATCGGCATGACGGACGAATACGACGTCGGCTTTTTCATGAAGCGCCAGCGCGTGCTGGCCGAGATGTTCGGCGATGCGGATTTCCATGCAGACCGGCTGGCCCGCATGGAACGATATTGATCGACTAAAGCCCACCCCGTTGCAGCCAGGCTCGCCTGCAGCTCACCAAGCTCTACAACCCGTCCCGCAAGCGGGAGGGGAGCGAGACTTCGCGACGCAGGAGCCTAGTCGCAGCGGGGTGGGTTCAAGACGAAGCCTACGCCGCCCGCAGCAATTCGATATAGCGCGAGAGATGCTCGTCCTCGTCGCCCAGCATGTGGCCCAGCATCACCATCCGCTTCGCATAATGCGATAGCGGCAGTTCCCAGGTCATGCCGATACCGCCGTGGATCTGGATGGCTTCTTCCGCCGCCAGATTGCCCACGCGGCCCAGCGTGTATTTCGCCGCCGCCGCGAAACGGTCCCGTTCCGGCTTGTCGAAATGGGCTGCTGCATTGATGGAGGAGGAACGGGCCTGCTCGATCTCCAGCGCCAGCGTTGCCATGCGGTGCTGCAATGCCTGGAACTTGCCGATCGGCACGCCGAATTGTTTGCGCGTGCGCATGTATTCCAGCGTCTGGTCGCGCAGCTGGTCCATCACGGCAACGCCTTCCCACGAAAGCGCGACCACGCCAGCGGCTTCATTCCCGGCGATGGTTTCCGCATCGACGCCCGAGAGCAGCCTTGCCGGTGCGCCCGACAGCTTGAGCTCGCCGCCCGATCCGCCGTCCACCATCCTGTAGTCGGAGACGGAGACGCCTTCACCGCCCGCTTCCAAGAGGAACGCCTTATCGCCTGAAGTCACCACGATCAGGTTTGCCGCGCCGAGATAGCCGACCACGCCCTTCGCGCCGTCCAGCGTCCAGTTCTCGCCAGAGCCGCTGGCGGTAACATCGCTTTCCTCGCCCGTCTCGGCGTCGTAGGCGGGCTGGTGTGCGAGGGTGACGATTTTCTCGCCGCCGATCACGCTTTCCAGCACATCGCTTTCGCCCGCCGCGGCCAGCAACCGCCCGGCCAGCAGCGTATCCAGGAACGGCCCTGTTGCGATGGCGCGGCCCACTTCGGCAAACACCACGCCGATATCGAAAGCGGTGCCGCCAAAACCGCCGGCGTCTTCCGGGAACAGCGCACCCAGCACGCCGAGTTCGGCCAGTTCGTTCCACATCGCGCGATCGAAGCCGGCCTCGGTCTCGATCACCTTCAGGCGCTTTTCCCAGTCGAAATTCTTGGCAAGATAGCGGGACATGGTGTCGCTAAGCATCTGCCGGTCTTCACCGATTGCAAAATCCATGACGATCAGAGCTCCAGAATGGCTTTGGTGATGATCTCGCGCTGCACCTCGTTGGAGCCGCCGAAGATCGAAAGCTTGCGATTGTTGAAATATTGCGAGGAGACAGGACCGGTCCATTCAGGCCCGATCGGCGCGCCGTTATAGCCTTCCTCCATGCTCTCGGCGACGAAGGGCTGCGCATAGCGGCCAGCCGCCCGGCGCATCAGCCCGCCGATTTCCTGCCGGATTTCCGTGCCGCGTATCTTCAGCATGGAGCTTTCCGCCACCGGCGCACCGCCCTTGCCCGCAGCATCCAGCACGCGCAAATTGGTGGTCTTCATGTTTTCAAGGTCGATCTCCAGCCGCGCCAGTCGCTGCGCGAACAGCGGATCCTCGATCAGCAGCGTGCCGTTCTTCTTCGTGGTGCGGGCGATGTGCTTCAGCTGCTCCAGCGCCGCCATGCTGGCCCCGATGCCGGCAATGTTCGTGCGCTCGTAGGTCAGCAGGTACTTGGCGTAGGTCCAGCCCTTGTTCTCCTCGCCCACCAGGTTCTCCACCGGCACCTTCACATCGGTGAAGAACACCTCGTTCACTTCCTCGTCGCCATCCAGCAGCTTGATGGGGCGCACCTCGATGCCGGGCGTTTCCATATCGATCAGCAGGAAGGAAATGCCCTCCTGCTTCTTGCCGCTGCTGTCCGTTCGCACCAGGCAGAAAATCCAGTCGGCGTGCTGGCCCAGCGTGGTCCAGGTCTTCTGGCCGTTGACGATGTAATGATCGCCTTCGCGCACTGCCGCGCATTTCAGGCTGGCGAGGTCTGATCCGGCGCCCGGCTCCGAATAGCCCTGGCACCACCAGTCCGTGCCATCGAGGATGCGCGGCAGGTAATGCTGGCACTGTTCCTCGGTGCCGTACTTGATGAGAACGGGCGCGAGCATGGAAAGGCCGAAAGGCACGACGCGCGGCGCGTGTGCGGTGGCCGTCTCGGTCTCGAAGATGAACTTCTGCATCACGGACCAGTTGGTGCCGCCGTATTTTTCCGGCCAATGCGGGGCGAGCCAGCCCTTCTCGTTGAGGATGGCGTGCCATTCCTCCATGTCGGCCTTGGTCAGGTTCTTTCCTTCACGCACCTTGGTGGAAAGCCGCGCGGGCAGCTTTTCCTTCAGGAAGGCGCGCACTTCCTCGCGGAAGGCTTCTTCTTCTGGCGTATATTCAAGGTTCATGGTTCTTCTCGCTCAGACCAGCATCAGGATGGAATTTCGAACAGGCCGGCAGCGCCCATGCCGCCCGCCACGCACATGGACACCACGGCGTAGCGTTCGCCGCGGCGGCGCGCCTCCAGCAGCACCGCGCCCACCAGCCGCGATCCGGTCATGCCGAAAGGGTGGCCGATGGCGATAGCACCGCCGTTCACGTTGAGTCTTTCAGGATCGATGCCGAGGTGATCGCGGCAGTAGAGCGCCTGGCTGGCAAACGCCTCGTTGATCTCCCACAGGCCGATGTCGCTCACCGAAAGCCCGGCGCGGTCCAGCAGTTTGGGGATGGCGAAGACCGGGCCGATGCCCATCTCGTCGGGCGCGCAGCCTGCCGCCTGGAAGCCGCGGAAGATGCCCAGCACCTCGCGACCCTCGGCCTCTGCCGTGGCGCGGTCCATCAGCACCTGCGCTGCCGCGCCATCGGAAAGCTGGCTGGCGTTGCCCGCCGTGATGTGCTGGCCTTCCTTCACCTTTGCCCCATCCTTGAAGACGGGTTTCAGGCCCGCTAGCGCCTCGTAGGTCGTGCCGGGACGGATGCCCTCGTCGGCTTCCAGCGTCACCGTTTCGCGGCCCGTCTCGCTGCCGTCCTTGGCGCGGATCACCTTTTCGGTGGTCAGCGGCACGATTTCGTCCGCCAGCCGCCCGGCCTCGGTAGCAGCGGCGGCGCGCTGCTGGCTTTCTGCGGCGAACCGGTCCTGCGCCTCGCGCGATATGTCGTAACGGTCGGCCACGATCTCCGCTGTCTCGATCATCGCCATGTAGGCGTCGGGCTCGTGCTCCAGCACATTGGGGGAGCGCCATGAGGGATCGACGATGCCCGGCACCATGGTGAGCGAGATGGACTCGCACCCGCCCGCCACCAGCACGTCGGCATCGCCTGCCATGATGCTGCGCGCGGCCAGCGCCACGGTGGTGAGGCCGGATGCGCACTTGCGATCCAGCGTCATGCCGGGAACGTCCTGCGGCAATCTGCTGCCGAATATGCTCATCCGGCCAAGGTTGTAGAATTGCGGGCCGTACTGGTTGCCGCATCCCCAGTAGAGATCCTGCACCCGATCCGGCGCGATGCCGGAGCGATCCAGCGCGGCGTCGATCACGTGGGCTGCCAGCCCGTCGGGCATGGTGGCGTTGAACGCGCCGCGATGCGCCTTGCCGATGGGCGTGCGGGCGGTGGATACGATGGCGGCTTCGCGAATGCCTTGCTGGCTCATGAGCTTGCTCCTGCACCGGAAGGCACGGGGCCGCGCGGCTCTCCGGGCTTGGCCTTCAGGTCTGTATATTTGGCGAATTCGTTGCGCGCGATGGCGCGGTTGTGCACCTCGTCCGGCCCGTCTGCGAAGCGCAGCGTGCGGATGCTGCCCCAGGTCGCGGCAAGCTCGTAATCGCTGCTCACCCCGCCGCCGCCATGCGCCTGGATCGCGTCGTCCAGGATGGCGAGCGCCATGTTCGGGGCCTGCACCTTGATCATCGCGATCTCGTTCTTCGCGGCCTTGTTGCCGGCGCTGTCCATCATGTCGGCGGCCTTCAGGCACAGGAGGCGGCTCATCTCGATATCGATGCGCGCGCGGGCCACGCGCTCTTCCCACACGCTCTGCTGGTAGATGAACTTGCCAAAGGCCACGCGCTTGGTGAGGCGGCGGCACATCGCCTCCAGCGCCTCTTCCGCAACGCCGATGGTGCGCATGCAGTGATGGATGCGCCCCGGCCCAAGGCGGCCTTGTGCGATCTCGAACCCGCGCCCCTCGCCAAGCAGGATGGCATCGGCAGGCAGGCGCACGTTGTTCAGGCTGATCTCCGCATGACCGTGGGGCGCGTGGTCATAGCCATAGACGGTCAGCATCCGTTCGATGGTCACGCCGTCCGTATCCATCGGCAGCAGGATCATGGACTGGCTGCCATGGCGGGAGCCTTCGGGATCGGACTTGCCCATCACGATGGCAACCTTGCAGCGCGGATCGCCCGCCCCGCTGCTCCACCATTTGCGGCCATTGAGCACCCATTCGTTACCGTCACGAATAATGCTGGCCTCGATATTGGTGGCGTCGGACGATGCCACGTCCGGCTCCGTCATCAGGAAGGCCGAGCGGATTTCGCCGTTCATCAGCGGGGTCAGCCAGCGGTCCTTCTGCTCCCGCGTGCCGTAGCGGTGCAGCACTTCCATGTTGCCGGTGTCGGGCGCGGAGCAGTTGAACACCTCGCTGGCCCAGTAAACGCGGCCCATTTCCTCTGCGCACAGAGCATACTCAAGGTTCGAAAGCTGTTCGCCTTCGAATGTAAACGAGTCGTCGACATGGTCCTGGCCTGAATGCGGCGGCATGAACAGGTTCCACAGGCCAGCCTCCCGCGCGACGGGCTTCAGTTCCTCGATCACGGGATTGGGCGCCCAGCGATCTCCGCTGGCCGCTGCCGCCTTGTAATCGGCCACGCGCGGCCTGATTGACTCGTTGATGAATTGCCGGACCTGGTCACGCATCCTGCGCTGGCGGTCGCTCAGATTGAAATCCACTTTGGCCTGTCCTCTCCACGGCACCGATCTTTCGAAGCCATCCTGAAATGCACTTTTTCGCTTCGCTTGTCTACATACGCATTTTTCAGGTTTCAAAATTTCGCCTTGGCAAGGCGGGCAATTTCAGCGAACCTGACCGGCGTAATGTAACGCCTGATGGAGAGCATAGTGAAAGCTGCTGTATTGCGCGCGGTGGGTGAGCCGCTGCAAATCGAGGATGTCGCCATTTCCAGGCCCGGCCCGCACGAAGTGCTGATCCGCGCGTCGGCCACGGGCGTGTGTCATTCGGACCTGCACTTCATCGAAGGGCATTACCCCACGCCCATGCCCACCGTGCTGGGCCATGAATGCGCTGGCGTGGTGGAACAGGTGGGCAGCGAGGTGCGCACGGTGGCGCCGGGCGATCACGTGGTCACCTGCCTCTCCGCCTTCTGCGGCCACTGCGAATTCTGCGTGGGCGGCCACCTTTCGCTGTGTAACGAGCCTGACACCCAGCGCCCGAAAGATGCCGAGCCGCGGCTGGGCAGTGCCGATGCCTCGATGTCGCAATTCCTGAACCTCTCTGCCTTTGCCGAACAGCTGCTGATCCACGAGAACGCCTGCGTGAAGATCCGCAAGGACATGCCGCTGGATCGCGCCGCGCTGCTGGGATGCGCCACGATCACCGCCTATGGCTCGGTAGTCCGCACCGCCGAAGTCAGGCCGGGGCAGAGCGTGGCCGTGATCGGCTGCGGCGGCGTGGGCCTTTCAACCATCAACGCAGCCCAGATCGCCGGGGCCGGACGGATCATCGCCATCGACATGGTGGCGGGCAAAGAACAACTCGCCCGCGATTTCGGTGCGACCGATTTTATCGACGCGTCGGAGGGTGATGTGTGGAAGAAGATGCTGGGCCTCACCAATGGCGGGGTGGACCACGCCTTTGAAGCCATCGGCAGGGCAGATACCGCGTCCGATGCCTTCCGCATGCTGCGCCGCCGGGGCATCGCCACAGTGATCGGCATGATCCCGGTCGGCCAGAAGATCCAGATCAACGGCTATGAGCTGTTGCAGGAAAAGCAGCTGCGCGGATCGATGATGGGTTCGAACCAGTTCCCCGTCGACATCCCGCGCCTGGTCGATTTCTACATGGCCGGAAAGCTGAAGCTGGACGAAATGATCTCGCGCCGCATCCAGTTGTCGCAAGTGAACGAGGCATTCGAGGAGATGAAGACCGGCACGATTGCGCGGTCGGTCATCACCTTCGAGTGATGGGGAAGCGCGGCCCGGACAAAGCGATGAAGCGATGAAGCGTCCCATCTATTCCCAAAGCGCGTTCTTTCGACGATAACGCTGTGCCGGGCCGCACTGGATGGGAGAATGACATGTCGGAACCAAGCCCGGAGGAGCAAATCCTCGGCATCGTTACCAATCACTGGCAGGCCTGCTCGGTCGGCGCGGCTGCGGAGCTGGAGCTGGCAGATCATCTCGCCGATGGGCCGTTGCCTGTTGGAGAGCTTGCCGAACGGAGCGGCACACATGCGCCATTCCTGTTTCGCCTGCTGCGCGCGCTGGAGAGCACGGGCATTTTCACGCAAGTCTCCCCAGGCGTGTTCGGCAACAGCCCAGCGAGCGAATGCCTGCGACGCAATGCCGACAATTCGATCTGGGCGTGGGTCCGCATCTGCCTTGGCGGCGGAGGTAATGTCTACCTCGGCTGGCAGGGGATCATGCATGCGCTGAAGACTGGTGAGCCCGGTTTCGAATCCATCTCCGGCGTGTCGGGATGGGAATGGATGCAACAGAACCCTGAAATGGGTTCGACGTTTAACGAGGCGATGCGGGACCTGAGTAACTCGATCAGCCCGGCTGTCGCAGCCGCTTACGACTGGAGCCGCTTCGCGGTGGTTGCCGATATCGGCGGGGGAGTGGGGGCGCAGCTCGAAGCGATCCTCAAAGAGCATCCATCGTGTCGAGGAATCTTGTTCGATCAACCCCAGGTGGTCGCCGAAGCGCAGCCCAACGATCGCATCAAGAACGTCGGCGGCGACTTTTTCAAGGACATCCCGGTCGAGGCCGACGCCTACATGATGCGATGGATCCTGCACGACTGGGCCGACGAGGAATGCCTTCAAATCCTCGCCAATGTAAAGCGCGCGGCCAGCCGCGGCGGATGCCTGGTGGCGATCGATTCGGTCATACCGGAAAACTCCGAGCCCGATATGGGCAAGTGGATGGACCTGAACATGATGGTCAACATCTCGGGCCGGGAGAGGACTGCGTCGGAGTTCGAAGACCTATTCGAAAGGGCCGGCTTCGAGATCGACGAGATCGTCCCGACCGCCTCGCCACTGGGAATTGTCGTGTCAAAACCGCTCGCTTAAGCGGGTTATGCATTCACTTCCGAATAGTAAATTGTTCGCTCTGGGGTCGTCAGCGGACTGGCGGCTTCTCTTCTATTCAGGCAGATTGCGGCCATTGCGATACAGCGGTCAGGCCGCCCGAATAGTCGGACGCGTCTGCCATTTCACATCCGCCAGTCACTCACCCGCCACCTGGAACAGCCCGCGCAGGTCCTTCTTCAGGATCTTGCCGTTGGCGTTTCGCGGCAGCATTTCGTCGGTGAACACCACGCGCACCGGCACCTTGAAATGCGCCAGCCGCTGGCCGACCCATTGCTGCAATTCCTCTTCGCTCGCACTCTGCCCTTTCGAGAGGTGGACGACGGCGGCAGGCTCCTCCCCCAGTTGCTGGTGCGGCAGGCCGATCACGGCGGCGTCGGTGACGGCGGGATGTTCGTAGAGGACGTTCTCTACCTCGCTGGAATAGATGTTCTCCCCGCCGCGGATCAGCATGTCCTTTGCCCGGTCCACAATATAGCAGAAGCCTTCCTCGTCCAGCCGCGCCAGGTCGCCCGTGCGCATCCAGCCGTCGATGAAGCTTTCCGCCGTCGCGTCCGGGCGGTTCCAGTATCCCTTCGCCACCATCGGGCCGTAGGCGTAAAGTTCGCCCACTTCGCCCACGGGCAGTTCCCGCTCGCCGTCTACGGACATGATTTTAAGGTCGGCCACCGCGACTGCCGGGCCGCAGCTGTCGGGCCGGTTGAGATAGTCCTCCGCCACATGGCCCGTCACCGTGGCCATCGTTTCCGTCATGCCCCAGCCGCTGCCCGGTTCGCAGCCGAATTCCTCGCGGATGCGGCGCACCAGCTCGGGCGCGGCGGGCGCGCCGCCATAGGTGACGAGTTCGAGGCTGGAGAGGTCGTAATCCTTGCGCGCCGGGTGATCGAGCAGTTGCCACGCAATCGTGGGCACGCCGCCTGTCAGGTGAACGCCCTCGCGCTCGATAATGCCCATCGCTTCCTCGGCATTCCAGTGGTGCATGAACACCATGGTGTGTCCGCTGACGAAATATCCCACCATCGCGGCCGAGCAGGCCGTGACGTGGAACAGCGGGATCACCAGCAGCACCGTCTTTCGCTCCGGCTCCGGCGGCATCTCGCCCCGGCGCAGCGGCGCGAAGGCGAGGTTGTACTTGCTGGACAGCACATTGGTGCACACGCTGCGGTGCGAGCCGAGCGAACCCTTGGGCGCGCCCGTCGTGCCGCTGGTGTAGAAGATGGTGGCATCGTCCTCTGGCGCGATATCCGCATCGGGCAATTCGCGGTCCGGCAGGCCTGCCCAGGCATCGCTGCTGCCGAGGAGATCCTCCAGCCGCTCCGCCCCTTCCAGCGGCCCTGCGGCGCGCGAGACGATGCAGGTTTCCAGATCCGGCGTTTGGGCGCGTATCGGCGCGATGCGATCCCATCGCTCCGCATCGCAGACCAGCGCCCTGGCTCCTGAATCGCTCAGGCCGAACGCCATTTCTTCCGAGGTCCACCAGGCGTTCACCGGCTCGCAGATCGCCCCGATGGATGCGATGGCGAAAAAGGCGACCGGCCATTCGGGAAGGTTGCGCATGGCCAGCGCCACGCGGTCCCCCCTTCCCACGCCGCATTCGCGCAGATGATGCGCCAGCGCAGCCATCGCGCGATACCAGCTTTCGTAGGAAACCCGCTCGTCTTCGTAGATGGTGCAAAGCGCATCGCCATGGGCGCGGGCGGCCTGTGCAATCGCGCGCAGGGTGGGCGGCGCGTTCTTCCATACGCGGGTGGGCCTGCCATCGATGGACACCGTCTCCATCTCGAACGGCTGGCCCGGCGCGGTCAGCAATTCGCGCACTTTCGAACGGCTCATCGCGGGCCAGTTTTCCGGCAGCGACCAACGGGCGCTCTTCGCGTCATCCGTGGTGGATAGTGTCATCGGCATGTCTCTCCTTGGCCGCGAGGATAGGCACGGACAGGCCTTCTGCGCAAGGGGTGAAAAGCCGTTACTGAAAACAGGGTATGACGTGCACGGCACACGGCATTGACGTTGCCACGCAGGCCGCAGAACGCCGAGTATGGCCCGGTTACAAGCAGGCTGCTGCGAATCGCCCAGCTTCGCCCGGACGGGCAAACGCCCCCGATTGCACGCACGGGCCGTCCGCAATCGGGAATCGATGCGTGACGATCCGGTGCTTTCAGATTCTGGGTCGATGCAGGGCGCGGGCGCAGAAGAGCCCCACCTGTTCACTGGCAAGGCATCAGGCCCATCAAATCTCGCAAAGAACTGACGACAGGAAGCGCGTCTGGCGCACCATGGCACAGCCGTGCGGGGACGGTTGCCGAGCGCAAGTGTGGCCAGAATGTCATGCAGGATACCCAATCTTCAAATTGCTTGATTAACGCATCGCAAGAGCGCACAAAGAGAGGCCTACGGATGGAGAGCGCCGTACCGCCTGTAGAAAGGCATGGAGAAAGAACCGATCAATCGGCTGCCCATGCAAAAGGTGCGGAGCATACTCCCCGATGGAAACAGATTAGTTGGGAGAGAACTATGAAGCCGGTTTTACGTCAGTCTATTGCCCATGGTGCGCTGGCCTGCGCACTGCTCGGGATGCCTTCGCTTGCCCTCGCGCAGGATGCGAACGATGCAGAGGTTGCCAGTGACGAGCAGAACGCGAACAGCAATGTCATCGTGGTGACGGCGCAGGGCCGCGCGCAGGAACTGGCCGACGTGCCGATCGCCGTCTCTGCCATTTCCGGCGAGATGCTGGAACAGTCCGGCACCACCGATATCCGCGAACTGAACCAGATCGCCCCTTCGCTGCTGGTGTCCTCCACCGGTAACGAGGCGAACGGCTCCGCTCGAATTCGCGGTATCGGCACGGTGGGCGATAACGCCGGCCTCGAAAGCTCGGTCGCGGTGTTCATCGACGGCGTCTACCGCTCGCGCTCGGGCAATGCGTTGTCGGAACTCGGCCCGATCGAGCGGGTGGAAATCCTGCGCGGACCGCAGGGCACGCTTGGCGGGCGCAATTCCACCGCCGGCCTCATCAACATCTACACGGCCCCGCCAGAGTTCGACCTCAGCGGATACGGCGCCTTCACCTATGGCAATTACGATGCAATGCGGTTCGAGGCCGGGTTCAACGCCCCGCTCAGCGATACCGTGGCAGCGCGTGTCGACGGCGTGTATTTCAAGCGTGACGGTTTCTACAACGACGTGATCAACGACGTCGATATCAACGACCGCGACCGTTACCTCGTGCGTGCACAGGCCCTGTTCGAGCCGAGCAGCGATCTCAGCTTCCGCCTGATCTTCGACTATTCGAAGAAGGATGAGGCCTGCTGCGCTGCCACCTTCGTGCAGCCGGAATTCGCGCCGCTTGCCGTGCTCAGCCCCGGCCTCGATCCGTTCGTGAAGCCGCAGCCCGGCGGCCCCGCGCTCACCAGCACGCAAAACCCGATCATCAACGTGCTACTCGGCCTCGGCCAGGATCCCCGCGCGCTGAGTCAGGACACCTTCGACCGCGATCTCTACGTGACGCCGGGCCGTTCCTACGATGGCGAAACGGAGGACTGGGGCGTTTCGGGCGAACTGAACTGGCGCTTTGGCGACATGAACCTCACCTCCATCACCGGCTATCGCGACTATTCGAACTTCCAGGGGTCGGACACCGATTACACCATGGTGGACCTTCTCTATCGCGCGCCCAACGAATTCGGCGGCGCGCGCGCGTTCGAAACCTTCACGCAGGAACTGCGCCTCAACGGCGCGGCCTTCGATGAAAGGCTGGATTGGCTGGTCGGCGCCTATTACGCCAACGAGAGTCTGCGCTCGCAGGACAATCTGCGCTTCGGCACGCAATACGGCACTTTCGCAAGCTGCCGCATCGCGCTGGCCGTGAACCCCGCGCTGGCAAATCCATCTGCCGACAACTGCCTCGGCCCGAACGTGGCGGCCCTTACCGGGGCCAATGGCGGAGCGGGCGCGTTCGGCCCGGCAACGCCGCTGGTGATCGCCGGCATCAACACGCTGGCGCAGGTGCGCGACGTGGGTGGCACGGGCGACATCTACGATCAGGAGAGCGAGAACTTCGCGATCTTTACCCACAACATCGTGCACCTGACCGACACGCTCGACCTGACGCTGGGCGTGCGCTACACCAGCGAGCAGAAGGATTTCACCGCCACTTTCGGCAATGACAACACCTTCTGCCCGGCCAACCGCCAACTGCTGTCTCCGCTGTTGCAGGTGCCGTCACTGGCGGCGCTGGCGGGTGGCATCATCGGCCTGTCGTGCCAGGGCAATTCCACCGCCGAACTGGACGGGGTCTCGATCGCGGATTCGCGGGATGAGGACGAATTGACCGGCACCGCCGTCCTCTCGTGGCAGCCCAATCCCGATCTGCTGCTCTACGGCAGCTATTCGCGCGGCTACAAGGCAGGCGGTTTCAATCTTGACCGCTCCGCCCTTTCCAATCCCGTCCTCTTCAACGTCAACACGGTGGATGCATCCGGCCTGCAGTTCGAAGAGGAGACGGTGGACGCATTCGAGCTGGGCATGAAGTACACCAGCGGCCTGTTCACCGCCAGCGTGGCCGCGTTCCACCAAGAGTTCTCGAACTTCCAGCTCAACACGTTCAACGGCACGGTCTTCCTCGTGCAGAACATCAATTCGTGCAGCACCGATCTTGGCGGGGCCGACATGGATGGCAGCGCCGCCACCGGCTCCTGCAGCCCGGATGACGTGCAGCCCGGCGTGGTGGCACAGGGCATAGAGCTGGAAACCACGCTCAACCCGATGCGTGACCTCGCGATGACGTTCGGCGTGACCTATGTCGATACCAGTTACGAGGACAATCTGATCGGCGGCGACGACGGCACTCCGCTGGATCCGGCGCTGCGCCTGCTGCCGGGAGACAATCTCTCCAACGCGCCGGAAACCACGGTGACCGGATCGATCAGCTACACCCCCGACATCGGCACCTCGGGCCTGCGCGGCCTGTTCTTCCTCAATGCCCGTTCGGTAAGCTCCTACAACACCGGTTCGGATCTGGCCTTTGGCAAGGAGCAGGAAGGCTTCGTAACGGTCAACGGCCGTATCGGCATCTCCGGCAATGACCGTGCATGGTCGCTGGAACTGTGGGCGAACAACATCTTCGACAAGGATTATTCGCAGGTTGCGTTCAACACGCCGTTCGTCGCGCCGCAGCAGACATATTCGGTTTATCTTGCCGAACCGCGCACTTACGGGATCACCGTTCGCGCCGGTTTCTAAGGCCAGCCGATCTTGCAACAACACGAAGGGTCGGGATGCATTCCCGGCCCTTCTTTTTAAGGGGCACACAATTGCAGGAGACGCTCGTGAAGACCTTTGCCGACATGCTGACGCTGGAAGCAGCGGGCAAGGACAGCTGGATCGGCCCGCCCGGCCCCGGCGTTGGCAAGCGCCTGTTCGGCGGGCACGCGCTGGCACAGGCGCTGAAGGCAGCGTGCGAAGCCGAGACAGAAGGCCGCATGCCGCATTCGCTTCACGCCCATTTCCTGCAGCCCGGCATGGCGGACAAGCCGATGCGTTACGATGTCACCGCGCTGGGCGCAGGCCGCAGTTTTTCGCGCTGCCGCGTGGATGCGATGCAGGGCGATAGCCATTTGCTGACGATGACGGTGTCCCTGCAGGTGGAGGAGGACGGCTTCGCCCATGCCGATGGCCCGCCCGACGTGCCCGATCTCGCCAGCGCGCGGCGTGCCCTTGAAGAATGGCGCGAGGCGCAGGACAATCTGGACCGGATGCCGATCATCGGCGGGCTGGGCCTGAGGCCGGTGGAAGTGGTTCCGGTGAACGTGCAATCGCTGTTTGGCGGCGTGGCCCATCCGCCGCGTTCTGCCATGTGGATGCGTGCGCGCGATGCCGGCGATGCCGATGCGGCGATGGCGCGCGCCCAGCTTGCCTACGCGTCCGACATGCTGTTCCTGCGCAACGCCCTGCTGCCCCACGGCATCCGGCCGGGGGAGGAAGGGATACAGATCGCCAGCCTGGATCACGCGATGTGGTTTCACACCGCGCCCGATTTTTGCCAGTGGCACCTCTACGCAAGCGAGAGCCCCTGGGCCGGCAAGGCACGCGGATTGAGCCGCGGCCACTTCTTTGCCGAGGATGGCACGCTGGTGGCCAGTGTGGTGCAGGAGAACCTGATGCGCGTGGTGGGCGGCAGACCGGCGGAGATGCTGCGCGCGGGGCGCTGATCGAGCGAAGCTGCGAACAATCTCGCTAATGCGAATGATTATCATTGACGCGATGCGGAGCCGATCCTAGGTCGCCCGCATCGGGGCCATCCGATTCCCTACTCCGGCCCCGATGACCGGAGATTTCGTGAAGCGTTCGACGATCAAGGCCTGGTTCGTGGTGCACAAGTGGAGCAGCCTTGTCTCGACGCTGTTCCTGCTGATGCTGTGCGTCACCGGACTGCCGCTGATCTTCCACGACGAGATCGATACGCTGATCGGCGAGGATCACGATTCCGTTCTGGAGGGCACCCCGTCTGCCGAAGGCGGCCAGCCGCTGGACCGGATGGTGGCGAATGCCTTGGCCGAGCAGCCGGGCGAGGTGCCATTGTTCATGGCCTTCAGCCAGGACAGCCCGCTGCTGACCGTCACCACCGGCCCCACGCCCGATGCCGACAGCGCCGATATGACGCTGTTGTTCCTGGATCGGTCCACCGGCCAGCTTATCGGCCCCGCGCCTACGGGCGGGCTGATGGATTTCATCCTGCAATTGCACACGGACATGTTCCTGGGCCTGCCGGGAATGCTGTTCCTGGGCCTGATGGGCGCGCTGTTCGTGGCGGCGCTTGTCTCGGGCGTGGTGCTCTACGCGCCATTCATGCGGCGCCTGCCTTTCGGCACCCTGCGCACGACACGCAGCCCACGTGTAAAGACGCTGGACCAGCACAATCTGATCGGCATCGTCGCCTTGGGATGGATGCTGGTGGTGGGCCTTACCGGCGTGATCAATGCGCTTGCCGACCCCCTGACCGAAAGCTGGCAGAACGGCGAACTGGCCGAAATGACTGCGCAATACGCGGGCGAGCGGCCGGTCGACCCCGACAACTACGGCTCGCTCGATGCGGCGATGGCGTCCGCGCAATCCGCGTTGCCGGGCCGTTCTCCGCAATTCATCGCTTTTCCCGGCGGCGACTGGAGCACGGGGCATCATTATGCCGTGTTCTTCCAGGGTGACCGACCGCTCACCCGCCACCTGCTCACCCCCGCGCTGATCGACGCACGCAGCGCGCAGCTTACCGATGCCGGCGCCATGCCCGCGCTGAACCAGGCGCTGATGATGTCCAAGCCGCTGCATTTCGGTGATTACGGCGGCCTGCCGCTGAAGCTGATCTGGGCCGCGCTCACCCTCGCCACGATCTGGGTGTTGTGGAGCGGCCTGCTGCTGTGGCTGCGCCGTTCACCGGCAAAGATCGAACGCCGGATCGACGAGATCGCCACGGGCGCTGCGCGGGGTATGCCGGTATGAGCACCGTGCGTGTCGGTACTGCCCAGCCCCGTCAGCGCCGCCCGCGCGCCAGCGTATGGCGCGTGTTCGCGATGCCCGCGCTGTTGCTGGTCGCCAGCATTGCCGGGCTGGTGCTGGGCCTTACCGGTGACGGCCTGCCCGATGCGCTTTCGTGGGCGCTGCTTTCCATTCCCATCATCCTTGCCGCCATCGCCTTCGCGCGCCGCGGCTGACGCCATTTTCTCAAGTTCGAAGGATCATTCATGCGCGCCTATCTCACCACCCTCCCGGCATTTGCCATCGCTGCCGTGCTGGCCAGCCCCGCCGCCGCGCAGGAGGAGGACGAGACCACCATCATCGTGACCGCGCAGCGCGACAACGCTACCCAGATCGTGAACGGCGGCAATGCCGGCGTGCTGGGCGACAAGTCCGCCGAGCACCTGCCCTTCTCAATCCGCAGTTTCGACGAGACGCTGATCTACAACCAGCAGCCCCTGACCATCGGTGATGTGCTGGACAACGATCCCACCGTGCGCACCACCTATGGCTTCGGCAATGCGGCCGAACAGTTCGTGATCCGCGGCTTTGCCCTCTTCGGCGACGATGTGGGCGTAAACGGCCTGTACGGCATCGCCCCGCGCCAGTTGATCGCACCCGAACTGTTTGACGAGGTGCAGGTGCTGAACGGGGCCACCGCCTTCCTCAACGGCGCGGCGCCCGGCGGATCGGGCCTTGGCGGCAGCGTGAACCTGCAATTGAAGCGTGCGGGCAATGAGAACATGGCGCGCGCCACCGCCAGTTTCGTGGGCGATGCGCATCTCGGCGGCAGCTTCGATGTCTCGCGCCGCTTCGGGGCCGGCAATGAATTCGGCGTGCGCGTGAACGGCGCCTATCGTTCTGGAGAGGTATCGGTGGACCGCGAGGATCGCCGCACGCAGGTGCTGGGAGCAGCCTTCGATTACGACAGCGGCCCGCTGCGCGCCGCGCTGGACCTCGCCTATCAGGAAGTGCGCGTCGATTCCCTGCGCCCCAAGGTGACGCTGGCGGGCTTCATCCCGGACGTGCCCGATAGCAACGCCAATTACGCGCAGGATTACAACTACACCGAACTTCGCGACATCTTCGGCACGCTGTCGCTGGAATACGATCTGGGGCCGCGCGCGCTGGTGTATGCCAAGGCAGGCGCGCGTTCCGGCGACGAGGAAGGTATCTACGGTGGCATCACCGTGACGGACCGCGTCACCGGCGACGGGACGAGCGGGTTCCACTCCTTCATCCCATACGAACAATCGAACCAGGCGGCAGAAGCAGGCGTTCGCGCCGGTTTCGATCTTGGCCCCACCACGCACGAGATCAATTTCGGCGGCAATGCCATCTGGCAGGAAGACCGCACGGCTTACGATTTCTTCAGCCCCTTCGACACCAATCTCTATGATCCGGTGCTGGTGGATCCGCAGCCGACCGCCTTCGTGGGCGGCGATCTGGACGATCCCTTCCCCATCACGAAGCGCGAACTCACCAGCCTGTTCGTGTCCGACACCATCGGCTTTGCCGACGATCGCATCCTGCTGACAGGCGGCGTGCGCTATCAGGAAATCCAGGTCGACGTGTTCAGCTATTTCGGCGGCACGCTGGATACCAGCTATGACGAGGATCGCTGGACGCCGGTGGCCGGGCTGGTGGTGCAGCCGGTGGAGGGCGTTTCGCTTTACGCCAACTATATCGAGGCGCTGCAACAGGGCCCGCGGGCGGCGGTCGATCCGCTGCTGGGCAATTCGGGCGCAGTGCTCGCCCCGCGCGTTTCGGAGCAATACGAGATCGGTGGCAAGGTGGCGCTTGGCCCGCTGTTCGCTTCGCTGGCGCTGTACCGGATCGAAAGGCCCGGCGAAGGCGTGATCGAAGAGGGGGGCCAGCCGATCTTCGCCTATGTCGGGGAAGAACGGCACGAGGGCATCGAGCTGACGCTGAATGGCGAGGTTACGCCGGGGCTTCGCATCATCACCGGCCTGGCGCTGACCGGCGCCGAATTCGACACCGGACTGGAAGTGATCGGCGTGCCCGATGTTACCTTCAACGCCAATGCCGAGTGGGATCTGCCCTTCCTGCGCGGCGCAACGTTGACGGGGCGCGTCACCCACACGGGCGAACAGGCGGCAGACAGTGCGGGCGCACTGATGCTGGAAAGCTGGACGACGGTGGACCTTGGCGCGCGTTACGTGTTCGCGGCCGGCGACAATCCCGTTACCCTGCGCCTGACGGTCGATAACGTGACGGACGAAGCCTATTGGGCATCGGCGTTCGACACGTTCAATCCGGCCCTGCTGCAAGGCACGCCGCGCACGGTAAAGGCATCCGCCTCGATCGCATTCTGACGGTGCGGCGCCGGCTGGCACGGTCGGCGCCCTCCCGGTGCAGCCTGATTAGTTGATTAATCATGCAGTGATCTGTAGGTGAGCGCCAGGCACACCTGCCGCCACGCCGGAGACAACACATGACCGAATATCCATCGCTGCACATGATTATCGACGGCGAGAAAGTGACCGCCGGTTCGCGGCGGACTTTCGATGTCGTCAATCCGGCAACGGGGGAGAGCATCGGTGCCCTGCCGCTGGCGGACGCGGCCGATCTGGATCGCGCGCTGGAGGTGGCCAGGCGCGGCTTTGCCCTCTGGCGCAAATCCACCCCGCAGGAACGCGCGAGCGTGCTGAGCGGCGCGGCACGCCTGATGGTGGAGCGGAGCGAGGATCTGGCCCGCATCGCCGCGATGGAACAGGGCAAGCCGCTGGCCGAAAGCCGCATCGAAGTGATGATGAACGTCGGCCTGTTCAACTTCTACGCGGGCGAATGTTCGCGCCTCTATGGCCGCGAACTGGTGCGCCCCGTGGGCCAGCGTTCCACCGTGCGGTGGGAGCCTGTCGGCCCCGTCGCCGCTTTCGCGCCGTGGAACTTTCCCCTCGCCAATCCGGGCCGCAAGCTGGGCGCGCCGATCGCGGCGGGCTGCTCCGTTATCATGAAAAGCGCCGAGGAAACGCCCGCATCGGCGCTTGGCGTGCTGCAATGCCTGCTGGATGCAGGGCTGCCCAAGGAAGTTGCGCAGGCGGTGTTCGGCGTGCCGGACGAGGTGAGCCGCCACCTGCTCGGCTCTCCGATCATCCGCAAGCTCAGCTTCACCGGATCGACCACTGTTGGCAAACACCTCGCCAAGCTGGCGGCTGAGAACATGCAGCGCACCACCATGGAACTGGGCGGCCACGGGCCGGTGCTGGTGTTCGATGATGCCGATATCGACAAGGCTTTGGAAACCGCCGTGGGCGGCAAGTTCCGCAATTGCGGACAGGTCTGCGTTTCTCCCACCCGCTTCATCGTGAAAGAGGATGTGTTCGAGAAATTCCGCGACGGTTTCATCGAAGGCGCAAAACGCCAGGTGATCGGCAGCGGGCTGGACGATGGCGTCACCATGGGCCCGATGGCGAACCCGCGCCGCCCGGAGGCGATGGACCGCCTGATCGCGGATGCGACCGACAAGGGCGCCGTGCTTGACACTGGCGGAACGCGCGTGGGCAATCGCGGCTATTTCTATGCGCCCACCGTGCTTTCCGAAGTGCCGCTGGATGCGGACATCATGACCGAGGAACCGTTCGGCCCCGTCGCCCTGATCAATGCCTTTTCAAACGAGGACGACATGATCGCGGAGGCCAACCGCCTGCCCTATGGCCTGGCCGCCTATGGCTGGACCAGCGACGTGCAGCGCCAGCGCCGCCTTGCCGACGAGATCGAATCCGGCATGATCGGCATCAACAGCCATATGATCGGCGGGGCGGATGCGCCGTTCGGCGGCGTGCAATGGTCCGGCCACGGCAGCGAGGATGGACCCGAAGGCGTGCGGGCCTGCATGGTGGTGAAGGCCGTCCACGAGGGATAGCTGCGCCCCGCGGCAGCGGTGCAATCGCCGCTAGAGATCGTCCATCGCGGCCTGCACGGTGACGCGCAGCTTGTCGATCAGCGTATCGAGCTGCGCCACCTCCTCTGGCGACATGTCTCCGGTGATCTTCCGGTGAAAGTCGGCGCGCGTTGCCAGCACCTTGCGATACAGGCTCTCCCCCTCTTGCGTCAGCGACACCACCTGCACGCGGCGATCCTCCGCATGTTCGCGCCGCGACAGCAGGTTCTTCTGCTGCAGCCAGGATACCGCGCGGCTCACCTCCGCCCGGTCCGCCCATGCCTGCTGAGCAATCTGCCCCACCGTCGCCCCGCCGGGCGCGGTGCCCAGCCGCGCCATCACGCGCCACTGCGCATAGGAAAGTCCGAAGTTCTCGGAAAGCTGCCGGATGGTGAGGCGGTCCATGGCCTTTGCCAGCAGTGCCATGCGGAATGTCGGGAAATCGAGGTCGCACAGATGCCAGCCCGGCAGTTGTGACGCTTGTGCTTCGCTATCCATATCGTAAGCCAAATCCTGCGTTTGCCGGGTGGATCATGCGCCACGTTGCAGTCGCGTGTCTATACAGCTACACGCCGAACTTCCAAGAATCATTGATTAGTCATGTAATATCAATGGCGGGACATGGCGCGGACGATACCGCGTCAGAACATCGGGAAGAGTGAAACGATGGAAGCCAGTTCGAAAAGCTACGATTACATCGTCGTCGGGGCCGGTTCTACCGGGTGCACGCTGGCGGCGCGGCTTTCGGAGGATCCCTCGGCTGAGGTGCTGCTGGTGGAGGCGGGCAAGCGGGAGCGCGATCCGTTGCTTTCCATGCCCATTGCCTTCCCCATCGTGATGGGGGTGAAGCGGTATAACTGGAACTATTTCGGCGAGGAGGAGCCCTATGCCGACAACCGCAGGATCCGCCAGCCGCGCGGCAAGGGCCTTGGCGGTTCCTCGCTGATCAACGGCATGCTCTACGCCCGCGGCCACGCGCGCGATTACGACGAGTGGCGCCAGCTGGGGCTGGAAGGCTGGAGCTGGCAGGACGTGCTGCCCTATTTCAAGAGGTCGGAAAACCACTGGGGCGAGGCGGATGAATACCACGCCAAAGGCGGCCCCCTCTCCGTCACCAAGCATATCCCTGACGACCAGCTTTTCCCGCGCTTTATCGAGGCGGCCGAGAAGCAGGGGTACAAGACGCAAGCCGATCACCACGGCCCCGATCAGGAAGGCTGGGGATCGCCCGACATCTCCATCCACAATGGCCGCCGCGGCTCCACCTCGAAACGCTTCCTTTTCCCCGCGATGGATCGCCCCAATCTCACCGTGATTTCCAGCGCCCATGCCACTCGGATCGAGATAGAGGATGGCCGCGCCGTCGCCCTGCATTACCGGCAGGGCGGCCCCGACGGCACCGATCACCGCGTGGCTGCGAACCGCGAGATCATCCTCAGCGGCGGCACATACAATTCGCCGCAATTGCTGATGCTGTCAGGCATCGGCCCGGCAGACGAGCTGCGCGAGCATGGCATCGCCGTGGTGCACGAACTGCCCGGCGTGGGCCGCAATCTGCAGGATCATCCTTCCGTCGCGATGATCTGGAAGGCGGAGCGCAAGGTGACGCTGAACCCCGATCTGCGGCTTGATCGCATCGCCCTTGCAGGCCTGCAATGGTTGCTGACCGGCAAGGGGCGGCTGGCCAACATGCCGGTGACCGCCAACGGCTTCATCAAGACGCGGCCCGATCTGGAACGGCCCGATGCGCAGTGCCTATTGCAACCCACCACCATCTTCGCCCGCCCGTGGTTCCCCGGCATCAAGAAGGCGGCGGACGACGTGATCTCGATGGCCTGCGTGCTGCTGCGCGCGGAGAGCCGCGGCTGGGTGAAGCTGCGCTCCGCCGATCCGTTCGACGCGCCGCGCATCCTCAACAACGTGCTGAAGGAGGAGGCTGACAAGGCCTTCTTCCGCCGCCTGATCCCGCAAATCCGCGAAATCATGGCGACCTCTCCTCTGGCAGAGGTAATCAAGGGCGAACTCGCCCCCGGCCCCGAGGTTCAGAGCGATGACGAGATCGACGCATGGCTGCGCCAGGCCACCAACACCGCGCTGCATCCCACCAGCACCTGCGCCATGGGCACCGGCCCCGATGCCGTTTGCGATGCGCGGCTGCGGGTGCACGGGATACGCGGGCTGCGCGTGGCCGATGCCTCGGTGATGCCACGCATCGTGGGGGGCAACACAAATGCCGCCGCCATCATGATCGGCGAAAAGGCGGCCGACCTGATCAGGCAGGATGCCGAAGCCACCAGTACGAAGGCCGCGGCATGAATTTCGACTACATCATCGTGGGCGCGGGCTCTGCCGGGTGCGTGCTGGCCAACCGGCTGAGCGAAAACCCCGACAATTCCGTGCTGCTGCTGGAGGCAGGCGGGGAGCACCGGCATTTCCTGCTGGAGATGCCGCTTGGCATGATGCGGGCGATGTTCAAACCGCAGTTCGTGTGGCGATACAAATCCCAGCCCGAACCGCACCTTGGCGGGCGCGAGATCATGCTGCCGCGCGGGCGCGTGCTGGGCGGATCATCCTCCATCAATGGCATGTTCTACATGCGCGGCCATTCCAGCGATTTCGACGAATGGCGCCAGCAAGGCTGCACCGGCTGGAGCTATGCCGAGGTGCTGCCCTATTTCAAGCGGATGGAGAACCACTGGAGCGACGATACGCGCTGGCACGGCCACGACGGCCCGCTGGAAGTGGTGCCTGTGCAGACGGAAGGCCGCCTGCACGAGCCGCTGATGGAAACGGCCGAAGCGGCAGGCTTCAACACCAGCGACAATCTGAATGGCGAGGTGGAGGAAGGCTTTGCCCGCGGCGAACTGACCGTGGACAGCAAGGGCCGCCGCGCCAGCACGGCCCGCGCCTATCTCGATCCGGTGCGCGGCCGCAGCAACCTTACCGTGATGACCGGCGCGCTCACCCGCAGGGTGCTGCTGGATGGCAAGCGCGCAACCGGCATAGAGTTCGACCATGAGGGCGAGCGCAAGACAGCCAACGCGCGAGGCGAGGTGATACTGTGCGGCGGCAGCTACAATTCGCCGCAACTGCTGATGCTGTCGGGCATCGGGCCTGCCGCACACCTGCAGGACAAGGGCATCGCCGTGCAGCACGATCTGCCCGGCGTGGGCCGCAATCTTTCCGAACACCCGCGCGTGCCGGTGCATTTCGGGCTGCAGAAACCCGTCAGCTTCCTCAACGAATTGCGCGCTGACAAGGTGGCGCTGTCGGTGCTGAAATGGCGGCTGCTGGGCACCGGCAGCTTCGCCAGCCAGCTCAACAGCTGCAACATCGTGATCCGCACCCGGCCAGAACTGGAGCGACCCGATATCCAGTTGTGGAGCAACCCCATCCGCATGGACGCACAGGTCTGGTTCCCCTTCTTCCGCAAGCGCCAGGACGATCGGATCACTGCCGACGTGATCCTGCTGCACCAGCAGAGCCGTGGCTGGCTGGAACTTGCATCCGCCGACCCGGAGGATTTCCCCGCCATCACGCTCAACATCTTCTCTGACGCTGCAGACATGCGCACCGCGCGCGACGGCATCCGCCTGGCGCGCGAAATCTATCGCACCCAGCCACAGGCCAGCCTGACGGGAGAGGAAATCCTGCCCGGCGAGAATGTGCAAAGCGACGAGGAACTGGACGAATACATCCGCGCCCGCGCCGAGGTGACGCAGCATCCCGTCGGCACATGCTCCATGGGAACAGGCTCCATGAGCGTGGTCGATCCGCAACTGCGCGTGCATGGCATCGACGGATTGCGCGTGGTGGATGCCTCCATCATGCCCACGGTGCCCGGCGGAAACACCAATGCCCCCACGATCATGGTGGCGGAAAAGGCTGCGGACATGATCCTCGGCAAGGCTCCGCTGCCCGCGCAGGACGTGCGCACTTCACACCCAACCCCAACAGGAAACGCCCCATGAACATGCCCGTCGACACTTCGATCCTTCCCGATCTTCGCAAGGATCTTTCCGCAAAGTCGCGCGAACTTTTTATCGACGGCAAGTTCCAGCCTGCCCAGTCGGGAGAGACTTTCGCAGTGATCGACCCTGCCACGGGCGAGGAATTCGCCTCCGTCGCATCAGGCGGCCCAGGCGATATTGATCTTGCGGTGAAAGCCGCGCGCAAGTGCTTCGACAGCAATGCCTGGTCCGGCAAGACGCCAGCGGAGCGCGCCCGCGCGCTCACCCGCCTCGCCGATCTGGTGGAAGCCAACGGCAGCCGCATCGCGCTGACGGAAACGCTGGATAACGGCATGCCGATGATGATGGCGTTCTTCGGCGGGGTGTCCGCCGCGTCGGAACAGCTGCGCTACAACGCGGGCTGGGCGACGAAGCTGAACGGAGAGACCTTCACCCCGTCCAACCCTGGCGAATGGCATGCCTTCACCACCCGCGAACCGGTGGGCGTGGTGGGCGCAATCGTGCCGTGGAACTTCCCCTTCGTGATGGCCGTCGCAAAGATCGCGCCGGCGCTGGCCGCGGGCTGCACCGTGGTGCTGAAACCTGCCGAACAGACCCCGCTATCGGCAGTGATCCTGGCGGAACTGATCGCGGAGGCAGGCTTCCCCGAGGGCGCGGTGAACATCGTGACCGGTTACGGCAAGACGGCGGGCGCCGCGCTGGTGGAGCATCCGCTGGTGGACAAGATCTCCTTCACCGGCTCCACCGCCACGGGCAAGGGCATCGTCCATGCCTGCACCGACAATCTGAAGCGCGTGACGCTTGAGTTGGGCGGCAAGAGCCCGGTGGTGATCTTCGGCGATGCCGATCTCTCCAAGGCCATCCCCGGCACCGCGATGGGCATCTTCGGCAATGCCGGGCAGGTGTGCGCCGCGGGATCGCGCCTGTTCGTGCACGAAAGCGTGCGGGACGAGGTGATGGAAGGCCTTGCAGGCTTTGCCAAGTCGCTGAAGTTGGGATCGGGCCTGTCTCCTGAAACGCAGATGGGGCCATTGGTCAGCCAGGTGCAGTTCGACAGGGTCAGCAGCTATATCGAAAGCGCCACCAGCGAGGGGGCCACGGCAATCACCGGCGGCGGCGCGGCATCGGTGGACGGGTGCGAGGGGGGCTATTTCATGCAGCCCACCGTGCTGACGGATACCGCGCCCGGCATGAAGGCGGTTGAAGAGGAGATCTTCGGCCCCGTGCTCTGCACCCAGACCTTCGGCGATGATGACCTGGAACAGGTGGCAGCCGCTGCCAACAACACCACCTTCGGCCTGTCCTCCGCCATCTGGACGCGCGACATGAGTAGCGGGCTGAAGCTGGCGAAGCGTATCCGCGCTGGCATGGTGCGCATCAATGGCGGTGCAGGCGGGCCGGATCCGGCCATGCCGCTGGGCGGGTTCAAGCAATCGGGCTGGGGTCGCGAAAACGGTCGCAACGGGATCGAGGCCTATACCGAGATCAAGTCCGTCACCATCAATCTGTAGAGCTAGGCGCTACAGATGACGCGAAAGGGGCCGCCCGCCGAAAGGCGTGGCGGCCCTTTTGCTAGCGGAACAGGCGCGGCAGGAAATCGTGGAGATAGCGCCGCCAGTTGATCCAGGTGTGGCCGCCCGCCGTCTCGTTATACACGTGTTCGATACCGTATTCGTCCAGCATGGCGCGTGTCGGGGCCACGGTGCCATAGAGGAAATCATCCTCGCCCATGGCGTAATACACGAGGTCCAGCTCCTCTGCCGAGCGGCGCAAGCCTGCGTCATTTGCCGCCGTGTATTGCGTCACCTGGTCCTGATCGCCGCCAATTCCCAGCCCCATCGAAAAGATGCCGATGTAATCGAACAGGTCCGAACGCGGCAGGCCGTTTCGGATAGTATGCGCGCCGCCCATCGAAAGTCCTGCCATGGCCCGGTTTTCCGCGCCCTCGCGCGTGCGGAAATTGGCATCGACATGAGGGATCAGGTCTTCGATCAGATCATTGCCGAAGGTATCGTTGTTCAACATGTTCTCGCCAAAGCTTTGCGGCGTGTGGCCGAAGGGCATGACGATGATCATCGGCTCCGCCTCCCCGGCGGCCAGCAGATTGTCGGCGATGTAATTGGCCCTTCCGACGGTGCCCCAGCTATCGTCGCTGTCGCCCGCCCCGTGCACAAGATAGAGCACAGGGTAATCATCGCTGCCCGCCATGTATCCGGGCGGGGTGTAGACATGCGCGCGGCGCTTCGCCCCGATGGAATCGGACCAGTATTCAATCTCGCTGAGCACGCCATGCGGCACATCGCGGTTCCAGCTCTGGAACGCGCCGGCCTCTCCGGGCACTTCCACCAGCGAATTGATGCCCGTGCGTTCGGCGGAGAACTCGGTTGCCAGCGGGCTTGGCACGCGAGCACCGTTCACCTGGAAGTTGAAGCGATAGGTGTCAGCCGCAAGGGGCTGCTGCGTGGTGACGGACCATAGCCCGCTCTGGTCCTTCGTCATTGCCAGCCCGGCCTGCTCTCCCGGTGCGAAGCCCATGGGAATGGTGCCTTCCATGTCGCTACTGATGACGCGCACGTCCGTCGCCTCCGGCGCGCAGATGCGGAAGGTGATGCGATTGTCGGGAAGCACTTCCACCGCCTCGTATGTGGGCATGGCGAACATGCCTTCAGGCTTGCAGCTGTCCTGCTCCTGCGCGGCAACGGGACTGGCCAGAAGCGCGGCCGCGCTGGCAAAGGCGCCGTTGCGGGCAAGAATGCGGGTGATGTTGGTTATGCTTGCCAAGATGCTGTACCTCCGATGGCCGTTTATCGGGCTCAACGTATGGGACGCAGCCGCTCCATGGCAATGACAATTTCGCGGCTGGCGTGCCTACAGCAAAAGGCCCGCCCGAGCGTAGTGCCAGGGCGGGCCTTACTGGGTCTGATCTTGAATATCAGATCGGATAATGGCCGGGTTCGGTCTCGAACGTGATCCAGCGCAATTCGGTAAAGGCGTCGATACCGGCCTTGCCGCCGAAGCGGCCATAGCCCGATGCCTTCATGCCGCCGAACGGCATCTGCGGCTCGTCAGACACGGTGGAGGCGTTAACGTGGCAGATGCCTGCCTGGATCTGCTTTGCCACCTTCAGGCCGCGCGCCGTGTCGCGGGTGAACACCGCGCTGGAAAGGCCATATTGCGTGTCGTTCGCCAGTTCGATGGCATGTGCCTCGTCCCGCGCGCGGGCGATGCCCACCACGGGGCCGAAGCTTTCCTCGCGGAACAGCTTCATGTCGGGCGTTACCTTGTCCACCAGGTGTGCGGGCATCAGCACGTTCTTCGTCGTCTCGCCTCCTACCAGCAACTCGGCGCCCTTGGACGTTGCATCATCGATCAGCGAATAGCAGTGATCGACGGTTTTCTTGTCCACCACGGCGCCCAGCGGGGTCTTGCCCTCGGTCGGGTCGCCCACCGGCATGGATTTCGCCTTCTCGGCAAACTTCCTGGCAAATTCGTCGGCCACGGCATCCACCACGATGATGCGTTCCGTGCTCATGCAGATCTGGCCCTGGTTCATGTAGGCACCGAAGCCTGCCGCCTTCACCGCCTCATCAAGGTCAGCATCTTCCAGCACCACCATGGGTGCCTTGCCGCCCAGTTCCAGCAGAACCGGCTTCAGATGCTCTGCCGCGCGCTTGGCGATGATCTTGCCCACCTGGGTGGAGCCGGTGAAATTGATGCGCTTCACCTGCGGCGCGTCGATCAGCGCGCCCACCACGTCTGCCGCATCCTCGGGCGCATTGGTGACGACGTTCACCACGCCATCGGGGAAGCCTGCCTCTGCAAAAGCCTCGATAATCAGGGCGTGGGTGCGCGGGCATTGCTCGCTCGCTTTCAGGATCACGGCATTGCCGCAAGCCAGCGGCGCGGCGATGGCGCGCACGCCGAGGATGATCGGCGCGTTCCACGGGGCTATGCCCAGCATCACGCCGACAGGTTCGCGCAGCGCCATGGCGACGGTGCCTTCGTGATCGGAGGGGATGACCTCACCCGAAATCTGCGTGGTGATGGCAGCGGCCTCGCGCACCATGCCTGCCGCAAGGCCGAGGTTGAACATGGCCCAGCCCGCGGTCGCGCCGATCTCGCCCATCATCGCGGCCACGAAATCGTCCTTCTTCTCTTCCAGCGCATCGGCCGCCTTCATCAGCACCTTGCGCCGCGCGTTGGGGCCCATCTTCGACCATTCGGCAAAGCCCGCTTGCGCCTTCTCGGCAATGGCAGGAATATCGCCGGGCTGCATCGCTTCGGCGGACGAGGCGACTTCGCCGGTCATCGGGTTCAGGCGGTTGAATTGGGTCATTTTGGCATCCTCTTGGGGTAGTTCCGGTCTGCCGGTTCGTATGCCACCGGCCATGCTCCAGGTTCAAGTTTCGGGCGATGTGCCCGGCTTGGCCTGAACCAGTTGTCTACTCACCAAAAGATGGTTGATCGATCAAGCAGTTGTTGGAAGGTGCGAGAAATAGGTTTTGCCGGTTGAAGAACCAGTGCCCTCGCAATCAGGCTCTACACCGGTGACTTCCAGCGTTCCATTGGCAGGAGCCGTGCACTTTTCGCCGCTTCGCGCATTTGTTCAACAGTGACACCTTCATCATCAATCCGGATTTCGACGAGGAAACATGACCGAACAACGCGGTAAGCTTCAGCAACCAGACCTGCTCATTTCAAAGGCGTTCGTCGCCGGAAAATGGGTGGATGGCGATAATGATCCGATCGCCGTGGATGATCCGTTCACCGGTGATACGATCACGCAAATCGCCTCCGTCAGTGCCGCAACAACGCAGCGCGCCGTGGATGCTGCATCGCAGGCTCTGCCCGAATGGGCGGGTAGACCGGCCAAGGAACGCGGCGCAATCGTGCGCCGGTGGTTCGAACTGATCGAGGAGCACAAGGAAGATCTCGCCACGATCATGACGCGCGAGAATGGCAAGGCCATCAAGGAATCGCGCGGCGAGGTCGATTACGCCAACCAGTTCATGGAATTCTACGCCGACGAGGCAACGCGCGTGCTGGGCGAGATCATCCCCGCCGACAAGCCCGGTCGCCGCCTGCTGGCGGAGCGTGAACCCGTTGGCGTATGCGCGGCTATCACGCCGTGGAACTTCCCGCTCGCGATGCTGACGCGCAAGGCGGCCCCGGCAATGGCCGCAGGCTGCACCATGGTGGCAAAGCCCGCCGGACAGACCCCGCTCACCGCGCTTGCCTTTGCAAAGCTGGGGGAGGAAGCGGGCATTCCCGCCGGCGTGTTCAGCGTGGTTACCGGCAAATCCAGCGAGATCGGCAAAGTGCTGACCGAGAGCATGGCGGTGCGCAAACTGACCTTCACCGGTTCCACCCCCGTAGGCGTTTCGCTGATGGAGGCATGCGCCGCGACGATGAAGAAGGTGAGCATGGAACTGGGCGGCAATGCCCCCATGCTGATCTTCGACGATGCCGATCTCGACACCGCCATCGAAGCCGCGATGACCGCGAAGTTCCGCAACAGCGGGCAAAGCTGCATCGCGGCGAACCGCATCTATGTGCAGGATGGCATCCGCGACAAGTTCCTCGATGCGTTCAGGGACCGGGTCTCGAAAATGTCTGCGGGAGACGGTTTTGACGAGGACAACGACATCGGCCCGCTGATCGATGGGGACGCGATCAAGAAGGTGGACGAGCACCGCGAGGATGCATTGTCGAACGGCGCGCAGTGCCTCGCAGGCGGCGCATCGCCCGGTGGCCGGATCGCCATCCCCATCCTGCTGACGGACGTACCCGCCGATGCCAAGCTGGCGCATGAAGAGACTTTCGGCCCGCTCGCCGGCGTCATCGGGTTCGACACGATCGAAAAGGGTATCGAACTGGCGAACGACACGCCCTTCGGCCTCGCCGCCTATCTGTGCTCAAGCGATCCGGAAACTATCGCGCGTGTTTCGCGCGCGCTGCAGTCGGGCATGGTCGGCATCAATACGGGCCTCATCTCCAACGCCTCCGCCCCGTTTGGCGGCGTAAAGATGTCGGGCGTGGGCCGCGAAGGCTCCCACCACGGCATCGAGGAATATCTCAACACCAAGTATATCTGTCAGGCAGGATTATAAGCAAAGGGTAGTTGCAGAACGCAGGCGTCGGCGACACGGGTTTCCGCGTCAGCTGGCGCTTGCGAAATCGGGCGGGAACCTGATCGAAGTGCGAAAACCCTCTTCGCCGCTGGTCGTGATCTTGCCGGCGTGGCGCGATGCCATGGCCCTGATCATTCTCCAGCCCAGCGATTCCGAGCGTTCCGGCTTGGTATCGTCGGCGATGCCGACGCCGTCATCGGCGATGGAAAGCTCCCAGTATTCGTCACCGGGGCCGCGTTCGAAAGCGATCTCCACCTTGCCCTTGCTCTGTCCGGCGAAGGCATGCTTGTAGGAGTTGGTGACCAGTTCGTTTACGATCAGCCCAAGGTCGATCGCGGCTGAGCCGACGACGCTGGCCTTGTCGCCGAACACGTTGATGCTGATGTCGAATTCCGGGTTGGAAAAGGCATCCTGCGTATGGCGCGCAACGGTTTCCAGCAACGGCAACAGCGCGATGCGTTCGCCAAGATGCGCGCGCTGCAGCTCCTGGTGCACCTTGGCGACGGAATGCACACGCGCCTCCAGCTGCGACATCGCCTCGCGCGTCTCCTCCTCTTTCGCATTGCGCTTGCTGAGCTGGATGAAGCTGATGATGAGCGAGAGATTGTTGCCCGTGCGATGGTGCACTTCGTCAATCAGCAATTCACGCTCCGCCATCGCCTCTGCCAGTTCGCGGTTCTGGCGCGAGAGTTCGGCAACCGGATCGGTCGCGCTGAGTTCGCCGAGCTTTTCCTGTGCGGTTCGCACGCGGGCATCGAGTTCCTGCACGGGGATCGGTGCCTGGAACCCGAGTTCGGCCGTTGTGCCGTCCTTCGATGTCTGCAGGTCGAACGCGTCGGCAAGGCTCTGCACGCCGGTAAGTCCCAGCCCCATGCCGCGCATGGATGCAGATGGCGTGCGGTACGGGCGGCGCTTCTTCACGAAAACGCTGTTCTCCGGCAGCCCGCCTCCCTGATCCTCGACCACGACCTTCAGCCAGGCATGGTTGCCATCCTTGTCCGCCTTGAAATAGGCACGGCCACCACCTCCGTGCTGGAGGGCGTTGCGGGTGATTTCCAGGATCGCGGTGATCATGCGGGTCTTGGCGAAGCTTTCGAACGAGAAGCTGCTGGCGATCACATCGCCCACCTGCCGCACCCGCGGTATGTCCGCTTCTGCCCTGATCCTGACGCTGACGATATCCATCCTACAATGTCCTGCCGGCATGCAATCTGGCGACGATGATGCTGGCATCGTCGCGCTTGCGTTCCGTTTCGGCGAGCAGGCGCGTGGCGATGACAGGTGCGCTCTTGTTCATCAGGGCGACCTTTTCGGTAATGCCGCGCATCGTCGCAAGTCCATCGGAATGCATCACCACCACCGCATCCTCGGCAAGCGAAATCGTTTCGCTATGCGGCGTGGCGCTTCGCCCGCCCAGCAGGCCGTCACGCACGGAAAGGCGCTGCACCTTGCGATCCTGCCAGATCAGCGTGCTGATGTTGCCGATGGCGGCATAGTCCAGCCGTTTCGCCGTATGGTTCAGGGCGATGACCGCGCCCACCGCGCCGCGCGTGCCGCCCAGCCCTTGCGCGATTTCCTGCAGGATTTCGGACGGGTCGCTTCCGCGCGCCGCCATGAATGCCTGTTTCGCAGTGTCGGCTGCCTGCGCAGCCTTGGGGCCATGGCCCAGGCCATCGCACAGAAAATAAAGGCAAACCCCGTCGCCCGATCTGGCCGCGACTGCATCACCGCAGCGGCGTTCACCGGGATAGGCGATGCGCAGCCCGGCGTGATCAGCTGGCGTTGCGGACCGTAGGGCTTTCCTCAAGAATTCCGCGGCGACGACGGTGCCGGAAGGCGAGGTGTCGATATCCATCCGGTCGCTAAGACGCTTGATCGCGCCAAGCCCCGTTCCAAGCGACCGCTTGGTGCTCTCGCCATCGCGCACCATGCGATCCACGCGGGTGATGCCGGGGCCATTGTCGAAGGCCAGCAAGTGCAACCGCTCCAGCGAGGGCGCGCCGAACACTTCCACCAGCATCTGGCCGCCGCCGCCATGCCGAAGGACGTTCTGCGCGATTTCCGTTGCGACGATGGCGACATGCTCCACCTTGGTGGAATTGAACCCGAGGGCGCTCGCAGTGCGCCGCGCACGCCGCCGTGCCTCCGCCACCGCGCTGGTTTCCTCTACTTTCAGCCACCCGATCATCGCTTCGTGCAAATTCCTGTCATGCGCACGACAGTTCCTTTGTCGGGCTTGCTCTCGATGGTAAAAGTATTGGCGAGGCGTTTGGCTCCCCCCAATCCACGTCCGAGGCTGTTCTTGCGCGTGGAATATCCGTCAGTCAGTGCCGTTTCGACATCGCGAATGCCCCGGCCTTCGTCGATGAATTCCACCCCGATAAGCGTGGGATCCGGCAGATCGTAGATGAGCATGCGTCCGCCCTCGCCATGGGTCGCGGCGTTCCGCGCGATCTCGCTAACCGCGGTGACAAAGCGCGTGATCATCAGGTCGCGGCTGCCCTTGGCCTTCATGATCTCGCTGACGCGCGATCTCGCCCTGGCGACATCCCGATCCGTTCGCAGCTCTATCGATGCGACCTTACGCGCGCCGGGAAATGCCACTGATCAACCCCGCGCTGCGCATTTTCTCCAGTGCGTGATCAAGCGTGAGGGCCGTGTGGTTGTCGGGCAGGTACATCCCCAGTTCCACCAGCGTCATGGCCACTGCTGGCCGCATTCCCACCACGTAGGTTTCGGCATCCAGCAGGCGCGCAATCGCGGTAAGCTGGGCGAGAACCCGCCCGACGAATGTATCGACAATCTCGAGCGCGGAAATGTCCACCACCACGCCGCGGGTTTCGCTCTTCGCGATGCGGTTGGACAGCAGTTCCTGCAGCTCGATGATATCACTGTCAGTGATGTCCGAAGTTATGGACACCAGGAGGATGCCCTCCACCGCATATATGGCTGCTGCGTTCACTTTCCTGACCGCGGGCTGTCTTCGATAGCACGGATGGCGACGCCAACGGACGTCAGCGCATCTGTCAGCGCGTTCTTGATGGAGGAGCGCGTGCGCACTTCGCCCACATCGACGCCCAGTTCCACCATTGTCTGCGCGATCTTCGGGCTGATGCCGCTGATGATGCAGCGCGCACCCATCAGGCGAACGGCGGCGGCCGTGCGCAAGAGGTGCTGCGCAACCTGCGTGTCCACCGTCTTCACACCGGTAATATCGACGATGACGACCTCGGCCTGGCGTTCCACGATGGCCTGCAGCAGGCTTTCCATCACTTCCTGCGCGCGCAGGCTGTCCAGCGTGCCGATCAGCGGGAGGGTGAGGACCTTGTCCCAAAGCTCCACGACCGGGGTGGAAAGCTCGAGCATTTCGTCCCGCTGCCGCTCGATGATCTGCTCGCGCTCGGCGATGAAGACCTCGTTCGTGTAAATGGCGAAGGCATCGATCGCCTTCGACACGACGAGAATTTCCTCGATGAGCTTGCTCGCCTCGCCTTCCAGCTTTTGCGACATGCGGCTGAAGAGGGGCGTTTTCAGGGCCAGGACGAAAGCGGCCATCTCGCCCGGCAGCACGCCGCGCTCGACGCGTTCGTGCGTGATTTCGGAAAGGATGCCGCGAAGATCCGCCCAATGCTCGTCGCGCAGGTCGAAATCGCCTTCGCGCGACGTATCTCGCACGCCCAGGCGGAATGCGCGCAGCATGCTGGCGGCCTGGTCGCGCCCCTCCCGTTCGGAAAACAGATCGCTCCGCTTGGCGCCGTCTTCATCGGCCTGATCGATCCAGTCCACGAGAATGCCTTCGGCATCTTCCTTCAGAACTTGAAGAGTGGTTTCGAGAACTTTTTCGGTCATGTTATCTCCAACTTGTCCAGTCCCTCTATATTTCGGGGAGGCAAAGTCAATCGACGGGCCCACCGCGCAAGCACCCGCAAATACAACGACATCGCCAGGAATGCGGCGTTCGCTGCCGGGAACTCTTGTCGTTTCAAGAGGTGTGCCGAGGTTTGCCGAGAAAATCGTAACGCAGCGTGAATGCGTCACCCAGACACGGCGCCACGAGGGGAGTGAGCGCTGTAACGCAGGCCCATCACGGACTTGGAGCCATCAGCCCCTCGACCACCCGGCTCTGGAACTTCCATCCCTCCTCGGTGCGGACCAGTTCATCCGCGTAGCTCGCCATCATGGCGATTTCGGGCGATCCGTCGTCACCCGGCACGACGTAGAAGGACATGCTGGTAGCGGTGGCGCGGTCGCCATGCAGATCTATCACGGTGTTGAAGAACACGTGGTAGTTGGGCTCGGCGAACCCGAATATATTGCTCTCGAACGCCGATCGCATCCCCTCGGCAATCGCCTCTGGGCCGACTGTCATCGAGGGACCGCTGCCATATTCGCCATCTTCCGTGAAAAGATTGCCGAAAGCGTCGAAATTCCGCTCATCGATGGTCCTGCCATAATCGCGCAGCAATTGCTCGATCGCTATCCGGTCGCGCAATTGCGTTACGTCGTGCTGCGGCGACTGGTCCTGGGCAAGCGCGGGGGAAAGGGCCGCAGGCATCATGGCTGCCAGGCACGCCAGCAGCGAAATTCGACGATGCATCGCTTTCATTTACCCGTCTCCCATGCTCCGCTTGTTCAGCGCGGCGTCAGTGCGGCCCGCTCGTGGGCGAAGTCGGAGCGCTGTTCCCGTCACCTCCCACGCCATTCTCGCCCCAGTCCTCGTTTGCGCGCGCAATGAGGTATGCATGAATATCCCCGACCTCGGCCTCGCTCAGTATGTCGGCAAAGCTCGCCATCCCCTTGTCGAGGTATATCCCGCCGAGCACGATCTCCTTGAATTGCGCGTGGGTCTGCGTGTCCATGTGTCTGAGGTCGGCAACACCGCCGACTGCACCGCGTCCATGACAGGTGGCGCAGGTTTGCGCGTATAGCTGCGCGCCGCGGCTGACTTCGGCCTCCGTCGCGGTGAGGCGTGGTGGCGAGGGAACCGGCTCCTTTGCGGCAAGCGGGGGCAATTGGCCATCGCCGCCCAGCTTGAAGACGACGAGGCGCGCAGGCGCACGTGCCCTGTCGATGCCCATGGATCGCTCTATTCCGGCAGCACCGCCGCCCCACCCGGCGTTGACCGCGATATACTGCTCTCCATCCAGCTCGTAGGTGATCGGCCCTGCTACCGGAGAGCTCTGGATCGGGAAGGACCATAATTCGCGGCCGTTTCGCGCATCGAAGGCGGCGAAGGTCTGGTGGGTGGTGCCCTCGAACACGAGGTCGGACGCTGTCACCATCACGCCGCCATTGCCATGCCGCGGCAATTCGTGGCGCCAGGCGATTGTCTGCTCCACCGGATCGTAGGCCACCAGCCACGCCTTCTCGTCCGCATCGGCCTGCTGCATCAATTGCTGGCGCTTCTCCAGCGCCTCCCCGCTATAGCCGCCCCACCCGGCGTTGGACCGGAACGGCGTCGGTTCGAAATCGGGATCGAGCGCGTAGACCATGCCCGACTGATAGGCGGGGAAATAGGCCAGCCTGGTGCGCGGGCTGTATCCCATGGGGAACCAGTTGTGCGCCCCGCCCGGCCCCGGATACACCAGCACCGGATCGGTGCCGTAATGCGCTTCCGGATTGATGATCGGGCGGCCTGTCGCGGGATCGATCCCGCTTGCCCAGTTTACCTTCACATAGGTTTCCGCGCTGATCACCTCACCCGTGGCGCGATCCAGCACGTAGAAAAAGCCGTTCTTGGGTGCCTGCATCAGCACCTTGCGCATCTCGCCATCGATCTCGAGATCGGCGCTGACCATGGAACTGGTGCAGGTGTAATCCCAATCCTCTTCCGGCACCATCTGGTAGTGCCAGGCATAGCTGCCGTCCGACCCGTTCAGCGCGACGATCGAGCACACGAACAGGTTGTCGCCCTCGCCATTGCTGCGATGCCGCCATGCCAGCGGAGAGCCGTTACCGGTGCCGATGTAGACGAGATCCAGCACGGGATCGTAGGCGAGCGAATCCCAGGCATTGGCACCGCCGCCAAGATCCTTCCACATGCCGTCGTCCGACCATGTCTGCCGGATCATCGGCATGATCGGGTCCGATGCTGCGCCGTCCGGTACGCCATCGGGGTTGGGGGTGAGGTAGAACTTCCACAGCTCCTCCCCGGTATCCACGTCCAGCGCGATGGCGAAACCGCGAATGCCCAGATCGCCGCCCGACTGGCTCACCACCACTTTTCCATCGAACACGCGCGGCGCGCCGGTGATGGTGTAGGGCATCTCGTGCTCGAAGGTCTGGGTGGACCAGAGCGTGTTTCCCGTGGCCCGGTCCAGCGCCATGACACGCCCATCCAGCGTGGCGATGATGACCTTATCTTCCCACAGCGCCAATCCGCGCGATACAGGTTCGCAGCAGGCATAGCGGCCCATTTCGCGAGGGACTTCAGGATCGAAGGTCCACAATCGTTCTCCCGTTCTCGCGTCATACGCGATGGTGATGTTCCAGGCGAGAATGTTGTAGAGGACGCCATCGGCATAAAGCGGGGTCGCCTCGATACCGCGATAGGTGTCGTAATCGTCGTACCAGGCGATGCCCAACTGATCGACATTGTAGGCATTCACCTGTGTCAACGGACTGAAACGCTGTGCCGAATAGGTGCGCCCGTCGCTCAGCCAGGCGTCGGCATCCTCGGCATGACGGGAAAGCCAGTCGCTTTCGCTTTCGGCCATGGCCGTAGCGCATGCTGCAAGGGCCAGCAGGCCAAACAGCGCGGCGAGCATCCGCATCGGCGATGTCGATTTCATTCTTGCAAACAAGCGGTCAATCCTCCGGGGGCTGCGAGATTGGCTGATCGCCATGCACGGTGCGGCCGGTTTGCAGCGCGGCCTCCTGCTCCGGCGTGCCGGGCGGGCGGTGATACGCGCCGACCTCGCCCATGTCGGGCCGGAACACCGCACCGGTCACGGGATGGGGGTAGTGATAGGGAATGATGTAGTAGGCAGGATAGGTCAGGTAGACCACCGAAGGTGGCAGATCCGGCGCGGGGCCGAACTTGTCGGGCCAGGTATTGTTGAGCGCGAATTCACCCCACCCTTCCCAGTTCGTGTACATCGTGAATGGCCCTGTCAGACGGGCGATCTTCCACACGCCGTCTTCCTTGACGAATTCGTTCTCGTACAGCGGCAGGCCCCAGCTTTCGTTCGCCATCACATAAGCGCGGCTGCGCGCCCATCCGCGCGTGCCATCCTCGGAAATGTCGACGATGGGCTGGAACTGCATGTGATTGATCAGAACGCCCGGAACAATGCCGTCCGCCCGGAAAGACTGCTGCATGTATTCCAGCACGCGGTCGCGCCCGACGAATATTCCCTTGCCGCCAATCTCCAGCGTCGCGTCTTCGGCGAAAAGCTCGGAAAGCGGTGTCCACTGCGCCTTGTCGACGAAATAGCCATAGGCGTGCTGCAGCCGCTCGATATCGTTCATGCCCTCCAGCCGGTCGATCCGCTCGCCCAGCGCGTCCAGCTGCTCGCTCGCGCTCTGGGCCATTGCACCAGGCGCTGCGAGACAGGCGGCGAGGCCGATGCCAGCGCGGAGCAGGAATGACGCGGGGCGCATCGGCTCAATCCCTCGGCGGTTCGGCAATCGGCTGCGTGCCGTTCACCATCCGGCCCACGCGCAGCGATTCCGCCTGCTCTGCCGTCCCGGGAGGACGATGATAGACGCCCACCTCGCCCGTATCGGGCAAGAACGCCTCGCCCGTCACCGGGTTGGGATAGTGGAAGGGGATGATATAATAGGCGGGATAGGTGAGGTAGACGACCGAGGGCGGCAGGTCGGGCGGCGGATCGAACTTGTCCGGCCACGTGTTGTTGAGGCCATATTCGCCCCAGCCTTCCCAGCTCGTGTACATCGTGAACGGCCCTGTCAGCCGGCTGATGCGCCACTTGCCGTCCTCGCCCTTCTCGTATTCATTCTCATACAGCGGCAGCCCCCAGCCCACGCTCATCACATAAGCGCGTGCGCGCATCCAGCCGGTCTCTCCGTTTTCAGAAATGTCGGGGATTGGCTGGAACTGCATGTGGTTGGCCAGCAACCCTTCCTTCGCACCATCAGGCGCGAAGGCGGTCTGCATGTATTCCAGCACGCGGTCACGCCCGATGAAGATGCCCTTGCCGCCGATTTCCAGCGTCGCATCCTCGGTGAACAGATCGGCGAGCGGGGTCCACTGGCTCTTGTCCACGAAATAGCCGTAGGCGCGCTGCACCCGCTCAATTTCGTTCATGTCCTCGAGCCGGGTAATCCGGTCGTCCAGCGCATCCAGCCGCTCGGCAGCGGACTGGGCCGCGGCAGGCGCCGCAGCAGCGGTCAGCATCGTGGCGGTAATGGCAAGGCTGGCTGCGCGCATCATTCGCCGCCCTCGATATGGCCGGTGAAGGGAATTTCCTCGCGCCCGGTCACGTCATCGCCCGCCATCGGCAGATCGCTCAGCGATTCGCCTGTCACCGGATGGTCGAAACTGAACGGCGGGATATAGGCACCGGGGAAGGAGCGATAGACCTCGGTCGGCGGCTCGTCCGGCGGGAAGATCGCGCTCATCCCGCGCATCGGGATCGAGCCTTGTGGCCATGGCCGGTCATAATCGGTCTTGGCGGTAAGGTAGAAATGCAGCTTGCCGATCTTCCACACGCCATCTTCCTTGACGTAGTCGTTCTCGTAGATGCCCACCGCCCACTGGCCGTTGGCATTGGGCTCGGCCAGCATGATCGGCCCCTGCCAGCGGCCCGTCGCCGTGCGCCCGTCCTCTGCAACATAGATGATGTTCTGCAGCATCATGTGATTGTTGAGATAGCCGGGCGCGAGACCCTGCGGCCCCAGCAGATGCATCGCCCGCTCGATCCGGTCAGGCCCGATATAGACGCCGGCCTGCTCGTATTCGAACGCGCCCTCGTCTGTGAAAAGCGATGCGGCCTCGTCCCACAGGCCCTTGTCGAAATAATAGCCGAAGGTCGCGGTGAGGTTCTCGATCTCCGCCTGGTCCTCCAGCCGTTCCACCCGCTCGCGATACTCGGCCACGCGATCCTCCATCGTCTGGGCACTGGCGGGAAGCGACGCGGCCATCGGCGCAAACGCGGCGAGGACTATGGCGTGAAAGGCGATGGCCTTGCGCATCCGCATCACAGATCTCCTTCTACCGCGCGCCCGGTGACCGGGTTGGGCGCCTGGAACGTGGGGATCTGCACTGCCGGGAATGGCTGATATTCCACCGTGGGCCCGCTGTCGGGCGGAAAGTCCATCGATGCCTGGCTGCGCGCCATCCCTTCACCGGCGTCGAGACGTGCCCACCCTTCCTCGAACGGGGCGACGAAATTCACGAACAGGTGAAGCGACTGGATCTTCCATACCCCGTCTTCGCGGACATAGGTGTTCTCGTACACGCCGTCGCGCCACTCGGCGTGTTCCTTGTGCTGGCCCAGCATCCCCTGATCGCGCCAGCGGGCCGTCGCGCTTGCGGCATCTTCCGCCACCGATATGGCCGGCTGCAAGGTGATCCACTCGTTAAGCTGGCCGTAGATCAGGCCTTCCTGCCCGCCGTGCAGGCGGCGCAGATATTCCTCGATCCGGTCGCGGCCCACATATACCCCGTCCATGCCGACCTCGATCGTCCCGTTATCGGCGAACAGGTCGGCCGCCTCGCCCCATAGGCCGCGGTCGACATAGAAGCCGAACGCGCGCTGCAGCTTCTTGATCGCGCGTCCGCCCTCCAGCCGCTCGACACGCTGGGTAAGCTCGGCAATCTCCCGGTCGATCGCACTTTGCGCGAACGCGGGTTGCGGTAGAAGCGTCAGGAGCGGGGCGAGCAGGAGAAGTCGTTTCATAATCCCTCCGGTAGGCTGAAGGCGCGGATGTAGAAGTCGCCGGGATCCTTTCCCTGCAAGGCCGGGTCGATGAGATAACCGATCTTGCCTTCGGTGGCGTAGCCGATGGATCCCACGCGGGTGACGCCGGGCGATGAATCAAGGCCGGTTGCAATGGGCGTGACTTCGGCCCGGTCGCCCTCCACCGTGATCAGCGCGACACGTCCGCCCGATCCCTCCGCCTGGAGGAAGCGGTTGCCGCCCACCGGTCGCAGGCCATCGGGGCCGCTGACCGGCTGCGAGAGAGCAAGATCGGTGAGGCCTGCGTAACCGCCGCCGCTACTGCGGTTCACACGCTGAACGCGATTGGAGCGGACGTTGTTGATGTACATTGCGCCGTCAGCGGCAAACGCGATCCCGTCGACGCCCACCAGTTCCTGACCGCTCGCGAAGAGACTTAATGAGTCGGACCCCGGTGAAAGGCTGAATATCCGCCCGCCCGCCGTCTCGGTCGCGAACACGGTTCCGTCCGGGGCGACAGCGATGTCGTTGCAGGCCGCCGGGCCTGCGGGAAACGGGTAGCGCGCATCGAGTTCGCCGGTCGAGAGCGCAAAGGCGACGAGGCTGGAGCCGCCGCTCGGCCCGCCCGGCGCGAAGGAATTGGGGTTGGAGCAGGTCCACAGCCGCCCGTGCCGTTCGTCCGCCAGAACGCCGAACAGGGAGACTAGGCCGTTCTCCTCGTTGGCCTCCACCCATGGCACGGCAACGTCGCTCCCCAAGCTGGCACGGTAGATCGTACCGCTCATGCTGCCGACGTAGATGTTTCCGGCAGCATCCGACGTCACGCTCTCCGGATAGACGCCGGCGCCTTCTATGCGAATGTCCTGCGGATCGCTGACGACAGTATGGGCCGGCGTCGTGGCGCAGGCGCTGGCGAGAAGGGCCAGCGTGGCCATTGCCCACCGACGGGTGCCAATCGGGGTTTCAGATGCGGTCTTGCGCAAAGCGCTCCTCTCCATTTGCAGCCGACTTTCGCGACTTTCGGGAAGGATAAGGCACATGATCCTTTGAGCAAACACAAAGGCTGGCCCGATCTGGAATCGCGAATTGACCCAGCGGGTTGCCAGGCATCCGCGATAAGTCGTCAGCCAGCGCGCCATTCCCGCGGGGTTTGCGAAAAGCGCCGCTTGAACGCGCGAGTGAAATGGGCCGCGTCCTCGAACCCGTTGGCAAAGGCGATCTGCGCGATGGACTGGCCGCTGCGCGATTCATCGCGCAGGTCCAGCGCCGCCTGTTCAAGCCGCCTGGTCCACAACTGGCTGGCGATGGAATGGCCAAAGGATTGCAGCATCAACTGGTCGAGACGGCGGCGGCTGATCCGCTGGTCGCGGGCGACCGTTTCTGCGGTCAGCCCGGCAACGGACAGATTGAGTTCGATGAAATCGAGCGCGCGGCGCACGCGCCAGTCGGGTGCGGCCTCCAGCTTCACGAAAGGTTCGGCCAGGCCCAGCATCTGGATGATCGCATTGGTCATCGCGTTGCGCTGCGTATCGCTGAGCGTTCCTGCCACCGCACTGAAACGCAGCATCGTTTCCGCCAGTAACTGGGTGCCGGGATCATGGCTGGAAAACGTGGTGACGAAGAGCTTTTCCAGCGGGGGAAACCGGCTGAGCGCGGCAGCGCGCGGTATGCGCAGGAAATGGATCTTGCTGCACCCCTCGCCGATCAGGCGGAAGCTGCGCGCCTCGTCGATCACGCAGGCATCGCCCTTGCCCAGCATCGCCGAACGGCCTCCCTGCCGTACGAGGATAGCGCCCTTGGCCTGAACCATCAGCGAGATATGGGATTTTGCTGCTGACAGATTGGGGGCGGTGTGGGTGACGTCTGCCGGGGCGGAATCGATTTCGAAGAAATCACCGCTACCCATGCTCACCCTGCTGATCGAACCCGATGCAGGGGCTTTCCCGGAAAGTCTCACGGAAAGGCTGGGGAAGGAATTGCGCACCGCGCTCTTCCATTTGCTTGCGCGGTTTTTTCGCTCGACCTGATCGAGATCGACGAGAGACAGGAATGGACTCGTGGCGCCTTGTTCCAATTGCGACAATCCTCTCCACCAAGTCGGTCAACGCCAACCTTGATATGTCAACGATATGTGATTGATATAAGATTGGCAAGCTTGCGCCCCAGCGCACGCTTGGGAGGAGAGAGATGATGGTCCCCGGCAATTCGACGTGTACGCCCGTGCTTTCGCGCCTCTTGCGTGACAAGCGCAAGAGCAGGCCATTCCTAGCGGTGGCGGGCGCCGTGCTGTTCTCAAGCTGCGCAGCAACCTCCATGACATCGGGCGACGGTGCCGTGGAAACCGCCGGTGTCTCTGCCGAGGCTATGCGCAATCTGGATGCAGGTGCCAACGCCAGAAACTGGATGTCGTACGGGCGTGGCTGGGCGGAACAGCGGTTCAGCCCGCTGGCGCAGATCGACGAGCAGAGTGTCTCGCGCCTCGGCCTCGCATGGTATGACGACCTCGACACCTTGCGCGGCGTGCAGGCCACCCCGCTGGTGATCGACGGCGTCCTGTACAATGCATCTGTCTTCAACGTCGTTACCGCCTATGACGCGGCGACGGGGCGGAAGTTGTGGACCTACGATCCGGAAGTCGATCCGCAATGGGCGCGCCTCGCCTGTTGTGGCCCCAGCACGCGCGGCATCTCCGCATGGGAAGGCAAGATATACATCGGTGCGCTGGACGGGCGGCTGATAGCCATCGACGCCAGGACTGGCGAGGAAATCTGGACCGCCAAGACCTTCGAGAACACCGAACCCTATTCGATTACCGGCCCCCCGCGCGTATTCGACGGAAAGGTCGTGATCGGCCAAGGCGGAGCGGATTACGGCGTGCGCGGCTTCGTATCCGCCTACGACGCCGCGACGGGCGAGAAGCTGTGGAAGTTTTACATCGTGCCCGGCAATCCGGCGGATGGGCCCGATGGCGAGGCGTCGGACGAGGCAATGGAGATTGCCCTGCCCACCTGGAACGGAGAATGGTGGAAATACGGCGGCGGCGGCACTGCCTGGGATTCCATCGTCTACGACCCCGATCTCAACCTCGTCTATATCGGCACCGGCAACGGCTCTCCCCATGTCGACACGATCCGCTCTCCCGGCGGCGGCGACAATCTGTTCCTGTGTTCCATCGTCGCGGTGGACGCGACCAGTGGCGAATACCGCTGGCATTACCAGATGGTGCCCGCCGAGAGCTGGGATTTCACCTGCACCCAGCCGATGATGCTGGCCGACCTCGAGATCGAGGGGCGCGAGCGGCAGGTCATCATGCAGGCCCCCAAGAACGGCTTTTTCTACGTGCTGGATCGCCGCACCGGCGAGTTCATCTCTGCCGAAAGCTACGTGCCGAACACCTGGGCTTCGGCCATCGACCCCGAAACGGGTCGCCCGATCGAGGGTGAGAACGCGCGGCTGACCTACGAACCGCAATTGATGAACCCGAGCGCCCTGGGCTCTCATTCCTGGCACCCCATGGCCTTTAACCCGAACACTGGCCTCGTGTATTTTCCCGCACACGAACACTGGATGGTGATGGCGAAGATCCGGGAAGAGGATTTCGAATACGTCCAGTGGCGCAACAATTCAGGCTTCGATTATGTCGGCAATCCGGAACGGCGGCGTGAATTGCAGAGAATTGCGGATTCGCGGGAGGCAGGCTTCCTGCTCGCATGGGATCCGGTGCGGCAGGAGGAGGCCTTCCGCGTCGAACATATCGCGCCGGGCTCGGGCGGCGTATTGGCGACAGCGGGCAATCTGCTGTTCCAGGGCACGCCGGAAAAGGAATTCGCTGCCTATCGCGCCACCGACGGGGCGAAGCTGTGGTCCATGCCGACGCAGAACGTGCCGATCGCAGGGCCGGTCACCTACATGGTGGATGGCGTGCAATATATTGCGGTGAATGTCGGCTGGGGCGGACAGCCCTCCTCCATTCTCGCCTCGATTCCGGGGTGGAGCGCGAACATGGCGACCGCGCGGCTGATGGTCTTCCGGCTGGATGGCAACACGCAGTTACCCCCCATGCCGCCACCGACAGAACTGCCCCGTCCGCCCCGCCTGACCGCTGGAGAGGACGTGGTGCGACAGGGCGCGCAGCTTTTCGCCGATACATGCTCCAGCTGTCACGGCGACGACGCGCGCGGCGGCCTGAAGGATCTGCGCTGGATGACTGCCGATACCCATACCGCATTCCTCGACATCGTGCTGCGCGGCACGCGAACCGACAAGGGCATGGCATCCTTCGCGGACATTCTGGACGAGGATCAGGCCAACGCCATCCACCAGTACCTGATCGCCCGCGCCAACGAAGACTGGGCCGACATGGCCCTGCAAGCTGCAACGGAGAACTGATCCATGCGAACCCTGCCCATCCTCCTCGCCGGAGCAGCCGCCCTCATCAGCCTTCCCGCCGCAGCGCAGGCCCCGGGCGAAGACAGCGCCGTCTATGAACTGGAATGCGACCGCGATTGCCTGATCGGCAAGCTCAACGAATATGTCGACGCGCTGCGCGTACGAACCCCGTCGCTGCTGCCGCTGGCCGACGATTACCTGTTCACGGAGAACAACACCCCGATCGACGTGGGCGAAGGGCTGTGGGGAACGATAGACCGGCTGGATGCAACCGGGTTGGAAGTAGCCGATACGCAAACGCAGAATGCAGCATGGTTCGGCGGCATGACGGAGAACGGCGCGCCCGGCATCTTCGCCGTGCGGATCCATGTAGACAAGGGCATGATCGACGAGATCGAGACCGTCGTCCTGCGCGAGCCCAACCTGCCGGCCCCTTTCGGCCAGACGATGGACATGCAGCATGATCCCGAATTCAACGAGATCCTCCCGCCCGAAGAACGCCGCCCCCGCCCACGCCTGCGCGCGATCGCCGATAGCTATTTCGACACGGTGGAGCTTAACGACGGGCAGGTTTTCGCCCCGTTCGACGAGGATTGCGGACGGCTGGAGAACGGTATCAGCACCACCACCAGCGCGCAGGAGGACGGGTCCGAATTCACGAGGGTGGACGGGTGCGAGGCGCAGTTCGAACTGGGCATCTTCCGCATCAACAAGCGCATTCGCGAGCGGCAATATCCGATTATCGACGTGGAGCGCGGCGTGGTGGTGGCAACCGGCTTCTTCGATCACGCCAATGAATTCGACCGTTACCTGCTGACGGACGGCAGCGAGATGCGCACCGCGCTGAAATGGCCTAACTCGATTACCCTGCTGGAAGCGTTCCGCATCAGGGACGCGAAAATCAGCCGGATCGAGGCGGTGTTCACCTACGTGCCCTATTTCATGCACAATCCCTTCGCCGGCCCCGCCGCCGCTCCCCCCATCCCGCGATCCTCTCCGGAGGAATGTGACGAGGCGTGCCTTGCCGGTCTGACCGGGCAGGTGATGCAGGCCTATGCGACGCGCGGCCAGTGGCGCAACCTGCCCTGGGCCGAAGAGGTCGGCTACGAGGAAAACAGCGTTGGCATGCAGGTGAACGAGGGGATCTGGGGTTCGACCACCGGCATCGGCGAAGATGCGCTGGTGATTGCCGATGAGCAACTGGGCCGCGCATTGTGGCTCGGCCGGATCGAGGAGCACGGCCAGCCCGCCTGGGCCGGTGTCACGGTATCGGCTGACGGCGACCGGATCGGCCGGATCGAGGCCGTCATTCGCCGCGAGGAATACGGGGCTCCCTACGCCGCGCCCGAAACCGCACCTGTCTTCGCCACCCTTCCCGCTGCCGAGCGCACCGACAGGGCGCAGATGCTGCAAACGGTCGATCGCTTTTACGCGGTGATGAACGCACAGGACGGCACTGCTCCGCAGGCGCTGTCAGAAAACTGCGAATGGGTGCTCAATGGTCAACCGATCGGCCCCTGCGCCGCGCCGTTCACCTCCCGGCGACTGCAACCACTCGAACGCGTGCGCGATCGTGAATTGATTGCCGTTGACGAGGAGCGCGGACTGGTAGCCATGTCGACCTACGAGGATTTCCCCGCGACGCAGCAGCAATTCACCGATGCGGCGGGAAAGAGCTATGGCGACGCGCAGACCTATCCGCGCACGCTACAGGCGGTGGAACTGTTCGGTTTGCGAAACGGCGAGATCCAGCGGGTGGAGGCGATCACGTCGGAATTGCCATACGGCATGAAACCGCGCTGAGGCGGTGCGTCAGTCGCTATCTCCCTCCCCCGCCTGCGGCACGCCAGCCGGGGCCTGTTCGGGCGGCGGCGCATTGCCGTCGCGATAGGGGATGACGCCGTGTGACTTGCGGGTGAGAATCTTCCACTCCCCGTTCTCCCGCACGAGTTCGTCCTCATATCGGCCTGCAAGCGCAATCACCGGTCGGTCTTCTTCCGAGGCGGTGAAGAACAGGTAGCGCGAGCGTGCCGTCGCCCGATCGCCCTCCGCGTCCACCACCATCGTGGTGTTGAGGTGGAAGTTCTCCTTGTTGACGTAGTCGACAGGGTAGGCGCCCATGTTCTCCTGCAGCATCGCCTCGATGGCAGCGGGCCCGGTATAGGTGCCGAAGCCGCCGCTCCACACGCCATCGCTGGCAAACAGCGAAGCGTAGGAGGCGTAATCGCGGGCATCGAGAAACTCGCCGTATTCCACCAGGACTTCGCGAATTTCCTTCTCATCCTGCAGTTCCTGCACCTCGCGGGCCAGTTCGTCCGGGACGTCGCTCGCCGCGCAGGCAGACAGCATGAGGCCGATGGCGGCAATGGATAGGACATGGCGCATGACATCTCTCCAATCGTGGTCGCCCGCGCTCGCAATCTCCATTTCCGGCGCGGTTGCCATGAACCTGACCCAGTCGCGCGGCCGCCGCCAGCCCGATTCCAACTGGGCATAGACACCGCTACCTTTCGGGCAATGACTTGGCGGCGCGACACTGCCAGCCTCGTGGCAGATATTGGGAGAGATCTGATGCTGCGTGGCGCAACCGCTGCCCTGGGACTGGCTTTGGCCGTACCAGCGGTGGCCCAATCATACGGAGAGGAAACGGCCCTGCCGCGCGATGATTGCGACCGCGCCTGCCTTGAATCATTCGCCACGTCCTATGTCTCGGCGCTGGGCGCGCAGGATCCGTCGCAGGCGCCCTTCGCCGAGGATGTGCGGTTCACCGAGAACAGCGTGGAAATGCCGATAGGCCACGGCTTGTGGGCAACCGTCAGTGCAGCCGATCCGGGTGCGGGCATGATGCCGGCCGATCCGCTTACCGGAAATGTCGCGTGGTTTGGCCATGCCTACGAGAACGGCAATCTCGTGTTCCTCGCCATCCGGCTGCATGTCAGCCGGGAACGGCAGATCGACGAGGTGGAAACGGTGGTGACGCGGCGCGTCGGCATGCCGCTGATCTTCGGTGACGGGGATGAACCGCACAGCCCCGTCTGGCAGGAAATCATGCCGGAGGACGAGCGACCGCCGCGCTCTCGGCTGAGGGCGCTGGCGGATTCCTATTTCAATACGGTGGAATACAATGACGGCACGGTTTTCGCGCCGTTTCACGAGGACTGCTCGCGCCTTGAAAACGGCATCAGCACAACCAGCGCGGTGGAGGGATCGAACAGCTCCGCCTCGGTGGCGGAAGGCTGCGAGGAGCAGTTCCGCCTTGGCATCTATCGCATCAACAAACAGCTGCGCGAACGCCGCTATCCGCTGATCGACGAGGAGCGGGGGATCATCGTGGGCATGAACTTCTTCGATCACGCCAACTATTTCGACGAATACGAACTTACCGACGGGCGGACCATGGAAACGCTGCTAAAATGGCCGAACTCGCTCACGATCATGGAAGCTTTCAAGATCGTCGACGGGAAGCTCCACACGATCGAGGCCGTATTTGATTACGTGCCCTATGGCATGCATTCGCCTTGGGCGGAGGGAGACGAATGATGCGCCTTGCTTCCACCCTCGCTGTCGCGGCCATGCTGGCGGCCAGTCCGGCTGCCGCGCAAGGCTGCGACGAGCAATGCCTGCTCAACCTCGCTGACGAGACCCTTTCGGCCATCGGCGACCAGGATTATCGCCGCCTGCCCTGGGCGGATCCAGTGCTGTTCACCGAGAACAACGTATCGCTGATGATCGGCGATTCCTGGTGGGGATCTGCGGGCGAGAACACCGGGGAGGACGGCCAGAAGGCTTTCTCCCTTGCTGACACGGAAACCGGCGAGGTGGTGTGGTTCGGCACGATCTGGGACCATGACGAACCTTCCTTCGGTGCCGTTCGCCTGAAAGCCCCGGATGGCCGGATCGAGGAGATCGAGGTGATCGCCGCTCGCACGCCCTGGCCGATGGTGTTCGGCGAACCGACCGAGTTCAGTTTCTCCCAGTCCATGCTGCAGCCCGTGCCCGCGAACCAGCGCCGGTCTCGCGAGCGGCTGGTGGATCTTGCCAATTCCTATCTCGCCACGAAGCAGCGCAACAACGGTGCACTGCTGGCCGAATTCGCATCCGATTGCGCCATGATAGAAAATGGCGTGCAGATCACATCTGCCGATCTCGATGTCGATCCTGAAGAGGGGGATTGCACGTCCGTTTTCGAAGCCGGCCTTTTCGCTCCAGTCGACCGCATTCGGGATCGACGCTTTCCGGTGGTCGACACGGAGCGTGGTCTGGTGCTTGCCATCAGCGTGCAGGATATATCCGCGGCCGAGACGACGTTGCGCACCGCGGGCGGACAGGCCGCGACGCTCGAACGCCCCTTCCCGATGAGCCGGCTGGTTGCCGAACTCGTGAAGATAGAGGGCGACGAGGTCGCGCGGGCCGAAGGCGTTGCGACGTTCCTGCCCTATTACATGCCCACGCCCTGGCCCTGAGGTTTTCGGCCAGCCGCCGCAGGGCGCGCAGTTGCCGCTTGCAACCGGGCCCCTCCCAGAATGCAAAGGCCCGGAAACCTGAGAACCCGCAGATTTCGCAAGAGGTCTGCGGGTTCTTTCTTGTCTGTACAGGCCGCAGGGCAGAGGGTGGCCTGGACCGCCCTCCGCCAGTGCCAGATCAGAAGTTGCGCCTGACAGTCAGGGCATATTCGCGCGGACGGCCCGGCTGGCCGGTCACGTAGAAGGCGTTGAAGAACTTGTTCACGTAGTAGAACTCGTCGGTGACATTGGTCATCTCGAGAGCCACGCTCCAGTCCTCGTCCTCCGTCCGATAGGTCAGGCGGGCGTTCAGCAGGGTACGGCTGTCGACGATCGCCTCCGGCGTGCAGGCAAAATCGCCGCAGTATCCCGGCGTGTAGTTCACATCCGCGCGCGGCGTGAGCGTGCCCGCCCCGCCAAGATCGATCCTGTACTGCGCCCCCAGGCTCCACTTCCATTCACCGATGCCCGGACGGCTGGAGCCGACCTGGATCGAAGTGGTGGGGAAGTTGACCGAGGTGAACTCGAAATCGGTAAGGCTGAGCGCTGCATCGATGTTGAAGTCGTCGATCGGCTCGAAGAAAACCTCAAGCTCGAAACCCTTTACTTCGGCATCACCCACGTTGAGGTACTGGCCGCACAGGCCCGGTATGCCGCCGCCACTGGGGGGAAGCTGCTGCCCATCCTCGCCCACGCAGGTTTGCGGAATGCCCTGGTAATCCACGTAATCCATGTAGAATGCCGCGCCGTTTACGCGCAGGCGATTCATGAACAGGTCGGACTTGAATCCGATTTCGTAATTGCGCAGTTTCTCAGGGCCGAACGGTCGCACCTGCCGGAAGTCGTAGGGACGCGGTGCAATGCCGCCGCCCTTGTGGCCCGTGGCGAACTGCGCATAGGTCATGATCTCCGGCGACCATTCGTAGGTGATGACCGCGCGATAGTCGGCAATCGTCTTCGCGTAAGTGTCGGTCAGTCCGCTCAGCGGGTTGTTCGGGTTGCTGAGCGGCAGATATTCACCTTGGCCATCGGGATTGAAGCGACCGAAGGTGTAGTCCTTCGTCTCGTCGGTAAGGCGGATGCCGCCTTCGATTGTCAGCCCCTCGGCCAGCTCGAACGCCACGTTGCCGAACGCTGCCCAGACGGTGAGATCGGCAGTATCGTCGTTGAGGAAAGAGAAGCACGGCGTTGCCGCGGCACAAAAGCCGGAGAACGGCGTGTGAATCCGGTCCAGATAGCGGGTGCTGGCATCGTAGTAGATGCCGCCGATAGTGAAGTTCAGCCGATCATCCATCAAGACGCCGCTGAAGCGCAGTTCCTGGCTGAACTGCTCGTGCTCGAACAGGCCCTGGCTCTGGATGTAGACCACCGGCGAGTTGTCGTTATCGTTGCCGCTTTCGCTGTCGTACTGGCGATAGCCGGTGATGGACTTGACCGCGAAATTGTCGTTCAACTCGTAATCGACCGTGCCGGAAAAACCCCAGGCTTCCAGCTTTTGCTGCGGATCGACGATGAACGGCCCCAACGGATCGCCGGCAGGTGCCGTGGACGGCGGACCGGCCGGCGCGCCAATCGCCTCGTACATCACGCCCGGATCGTAGAAGTTGGCATAAGTGGCGTAGGGATCGTTCAGCTTCGCGTCGGAGGGCCGGTACTGGCCATAGGGCACGAAACGGTGATCGTATTCGACACCCTGATACGGCAGCGGCAAGCCTTGCCTGCCGGTATATTCGGCGCTCGCGATCAGCGTGGAGCCCTGGATGTTGGAGCGATCGTTGGTGTAATCGCCGATCAGGTTGATCTCCAGCGGGCTGCCGCTGGGGGCAATGCGCAAGGCACCGCGCATGGCGTAAACGTCCTGGTTTCCAAGTTCTCCGGTCACGCAGTCGCCATCGGTTGAAAGGCGCGGCAGCCTTCCGGCAACGACATCCGGATCTTCGGGATTGATGCAGGCATAGTCGTACCGCGTCACGTGGCCATCGCGGTTGCGATAGACGCCGGTGATACGGGCAAACACGGAGTCCTCGATCACGGTGAAGTCGGCGCTGCCCTTGAAATCGCGGCGGCCCAGATTGCCGATCGTGGCCTCGACATAGCCGCCATCGCCTTCGGGCAGGCGCGAGTAGAGCTTGATGGCGCCACCTTGCGAATTCATGCCCGCGAGCGTGCCTTGCGGGCCACGCAGCACCTCGATCCGGTCGAGATCGACAAGATCGAAGGCCGATGCCGTGACGGTGCCGAAATAGATGTCATCGATATAGATGCCGACGCCGGGCTCGACAGACGGGCTGAAATCCGACTGGCCAACGCCGCGGATAAAGGCACGCATCGAATTGCCCGATCCCGAGGGGTTTTGCTGCAGCAGCAGGTTCGGGGTCTGCTGAGAGACCTCGGTCAGATTGGTCTGGCTGCGCGCCTCCAGCAGATCGCCGCTGATCGCGGTGATGGAAAGCGGAATGTCCTGCACGTTCTGTTCGCGCAGCTGCGCAGTCACGATTATGACGTTGCCCGGCCCCTGGTCGTCTGCCGGCGTGACAGCGGCATCGTTATTGTTGGAATTGGCATCCTGCGCGAGAACAGGAGCATGCACGAGGCCGGCCAATCCCAGCGCGGTGGCGCTCAGCAGGCTCGTGCGGAGAATGCGCCGGGGCGCAATCCATGAATGGTCTCTCATATATCCTCTCCCCTGCCGGAATTTCCCGGCTTTTTTCTTGTTCGGCAAAGGCGGCACCCGCGTTGCTGTCGGTTGCCGCTGCTGCCTTCCCCGATGGCGCCTCCTTCGCAGTGATCGAGCGCTACAAGCCCGCCTCGAGGGTCAAATCGTGATACAGTTGGACCTGTTTGCAGACCTTGCCCCTATTGGCCGGCTGAGTTGCCAAAACTGGAAAATGCGCGGGCCGGGTCTGGTTCCGCGCGCTGAAATAGGGGACTAGAATGCCTGAAGCCCGCGCGTTTGCAGCGGGTCGCCGCGCGTTTTCAGGGCAATCGATCCGGTCGTCCAGTGGGCGTGAGCCAATTGGGGAGATGCTGAATTGACAAGACTGCTCGTCACTGCCGCGCTTCTTGCATTCGCACCGACAATTGCCAGCGCGCAGGAAACCGCTGGGGAGGCAACGCTAGAGCAGCGCATCAGCCGCGTGGAGGATGAACTCGCGATCAGGCGCGTCATCGTCCAGTACGCCGCCTTTCTCGACCGGCGCGACTATGCAGGCTACAGCGAGTTGTTCACCCCGACCGGCGAATGGGCCACGCCCGACGGCGAAGGGCGACAGGGCCGTGCCGATATCCGCGAGATGCTTCAAAGCGTGCTCGGCCCGGCGAATAGCCCCAATGCAGACAATTATCACCTTGTCAGCAACCCGCGCATCGAACTCGATGGCGACCGCGCCACGGCCACATCGCGCTACATCTTCATCATGCGCGGAGAGGGAGGGTCACCAACACCCGCGCTGACGGGCCTCTATCACGATGAGTTCATGCGGCACGAGGGTGAATGGAAGATAGCCCGGCGTATCGTGGAGGATATCATGCCAAGCGCACAGGAATGGAGAGAGGCGATGTCCGCCGGGGAACAATCGCAATGATCCGCCAGCTTTCGGCAATTCCGGCGTTGCTCCTGCTCACTGCGGTCCCCGTCCCGGCGCAGGACAATGACGACGCATTGTCGTTGGAGGAACGCGTGCAGCGCGCGGAGGACGATCTGGCGATAAGGCGCCTGCTCGTCGATTATTCATGGGCGCAGGACGCGCGCGACTTTCCCGCCTTTGCCGCACTGTTTGCCGAGGAAGGCGAATGGATCAACGGCGATCGCGTCTATCGCGGGCCGGACGCAATCCTGGAAATGCTGGTCAGCATCTATGGTGAGCCGGCACCCGATTACGTCAACCGGGAAAGCCTGCACATAACCAGCAATATCGAGGTGACGGTAGATGGAGATCGGGCGACCGCACATTCACGACACCTGCTGATTATGCGGGGCGAGAACGGCGAGCCGACGCCCGCGCTCGCAGGGCGCTACGAAGACGAACTCATCCGCGAGAATGGCCGCTGGAAATTCCTGCGCCGTGTCGATTTTCCTGTGATGCCGACGCCAGCCGAATGGCGCGCACAGATGCAGGCCATGCGGGAACAGGACTGAGGGCCGGGAAGCCGCCTGCCGACCGCCGACGATTTTTCCGAAGATATCGGTGAAATCATGGTGAGCCCTGCTGGGTTCGAACCAGCGACCTACTGATTAAAAGTCAGTTGCTCTACCTACTGAGCTAAGGGCCCCACGGGATCGCAGCGCTACAGGCTGCGCGCGCTCACCTAGGGGCGAGGCGGTTGCGGGTCAAGCGGGCATGAAGGTGTTTCAGCGTCAAACCGGTGGCAGGATCGCGCCAGCCCGGTGCAATCGCGGCAGCCGGGCCGAGGACAAAGTCCCTCTCGCGAAACAGGGGATGCGGGATCTGCAGCTGCGGCAGGGAGAACTCCCCCCCGTTCCACAGCACGATATCGAGGTCCAGCGGGCGTGCGCGCCAGCGTTGCCCGCGCCGTTCCCTGCCGAATGCCGCCTCTGTCTCCTGCAGGCAATGCAGCAGGCCAGGAGGGGGCAGCATGGTATCCAGGATCAGCGCGGCATTGGCATAACGCCGCAACGACGGGCCGACGGGCGGCGTCTGGATGATCGGGGATCGGACCCGCACCGTGCCCAGCGTTTCGTCCAGCAGATCCATCGCGGTTTGCACCACCTTGCGCGGCGTGCCGAAATGCGGGTGTCGCTGGTTGCTGCCCAGGGCCAGGAGATAGGTGTGCGCGCTCAAATGTCTTCGGCAAGACGGCCGTAAAGCTGCGGGCGACGATCGCGGAAGAAGCCCCAGCTGGCGCGGTGCTGGCGCCCGGCTGCAAGATCCAGTTGTGCCACCAGCGCGCCTGTTTCCTCGCGCCCGAATTCGGTCAGCATGTCGCCCCATTCGTCGGCGATGAAACTGTGGCCATAGAACGTGTTGCCTGCATCCTGGCTCCCCTCGTGCCCGATGCGGTTTGCCGCGATCACCGGCATGCAATTGCTGACCGCATGGCCGATCATCGCGCGGCGCCACATCCGGCTGGTGTCCATCTCCGCGTCCTTCGGCTCGCTGCCGATGGCGGTGGGGTAGAACAGCGCCTGCGCGCCCATCAGCGCCAGGCAGCGCGCGGTTTCGGGATACCACTGGTCCCAGCAGATGCCGATCCCGATGCGCGCGCCAAACACGTCCCACACCTTGAACCCGTCGTTTCCGGGGCGAAAATAGAATTTTTCCTCGTAGCCCGGACCATCGGGAATATGGCTCTTGCGATAGGTGCCCATGATCTCGCCCTCGGCATCGATCATGGCCAACGTGTTATAGTAATGGTGCCCGTCGCGTTCGAAGAAACTGGTGGGTATGGCAACGCCCAGCCTCTTCGCCAGCTTCTGCATGGCGATTACCGAGGGATGCTCTGCGGTGGGCTGGGCCAGCGCAAAGAACTCGTCCTTCTCCTCGCGGCAGAAATAGGGGCCGGAAAACAGCTCCGGCGGCAGGATTACCTGCGCGCCCTTCCCTGCCGCCTCTGCAACAAGATCGGAGACAGCGGCGATGTTATCGGCTTCGGCCCCCTGCGAGAGGGCGAGTTGCAGCGCGGCGACTTTCAGCGTGGTCATGGGCAGCGCAATTACTGTTCGATCAGCGCGAAGTCCACTTGAACAGTTACCGTGCTGTTCGTCTGCCCCGCCATGATGGATGCGCCGCCCTGTTCGGCGCTTTCGCGGACCGCCTGCGTGCGCACCGGCGGCGCAACGGGCGGGGGCGGTGTAGCGGCATCGATGGCCGTGGGCTGCGCACCTGCAAGCCAGGTGTTGCCCTGCCGCCCGCCGGCATCGCGGATATACAGCACCCGGCTGACATCCATGCCCGCTGCCTCTGCATAGGCCTCCGCCCGCGAACGCGCGGCGGCGTAGGCATTGGCATAGGCGGTGTTGGCCACCGCTTCGGGATCGGACATGCGCAGATCGGGGCCGGATACGATGTTGGCGCCCACGCCTGCCACGGCGGCCACCGCGGCGCTGGCCTTGTCGATATCGCGCACGCGCACGCTCAGAGTGTTGGAGGACTGGAACTGGCCTCGCCTGTCTCCCCAGTCGATGCGTTGCACGTTCACCGTGCTGGTCTGGATGTCGTCATCCTCCACACCCAGTTCGCGCAATGCCTCCACGATCTGGCTGATATCTTCCTGCGTTTGGGCAGAGGCAGCCTCGGCATTGCCGGCCCAGTTCTGCACGCCTGCCTGGAAATGCGCCTCGTCCGGGCGGGTGTCGGCCTGTCCGCTGGCGCTGACGGACAGCAACGTTTCGGATTTCTCCACCCCGCGCGGATCGTACACATTATCGCCGCAACCCGTCAGCGCGACCGCGCCGCAAATCGCCAAGAATGCTTCTTTTCTCATCGCAGACCTCTCGCATGATACATTATCACACGTATATTCGGTCCGCCTGTTGAATGCAGGATTTACGAGGAATGGTCGGCGATGATCTTCCAGCCGCCCGCTTCTCGCGCGAACACCAGGCTGGTGAGGCCGCTGGCAGGCTCGCGATCGCCGGGATAGGTAAGGATGTAGCGGCCGATATACAGGGCGAAATCCTGCCCCAGCGGGCGGAAATCCTGCGTCTCGAAGCTCAGCTCTCCACGCCCGGCGGGGTCCGGCTGCGACCAGTCATAGGCCTCGCGATAGCGTTCCTCCATCGCGGCAACACCGCGAATCAACCCGCTGGAGCCGACGAAGCTGGTGTCCTTCGCTGCCGAATAGATGCCGAGGAAGCGATCCATGTCGCCCTCGTTCCAGCCCGCAGCACTGTCCGCCATGGCGGCCTCTATCTCGGCAGCCTGAGGCAGCGGACTGGCCTGGCCCGCCGCCGCATCGACGTTCTCGCGTTCCGGCGTGCAGGCAACCAGCGCGATGCCCGCCGCAAGGGCAATCGCGACCCGCATCAATTCACCTTGCGGAACAATAGCGTCATCCGGTCGCTCTCGCCGATTTCGGCGCGGCGGGCGCGTTCCGCGCTGCCCTCTTCCGCTCCGCGATAGCTGGGGGGCAGGCTCCACACGCCGCCGTCCCAGTCTGCCGGATCGGCCGGATTGGCGTTGATCTCTGATTGGGAGACGAGTTCGAAGCCATAGGCGGCGAAAAGGCCCACCACATCCTCGGTCCGCTGGTAACCATTTTGGCCCAGCGTGTAATCGAAGGGCGCATCTTCGGCTGCGCGGTGCTGCACCACGCCCACCATGCCATCGTCCTTCAACAGGGCGCGGAAGGCCAGCATCGTGTCATGCGTCCAGCCGAACCGGCGCATGTTGTGCACCTCGCGGAAAACCAGCACGCGGTCTGCCGTTCTGGCCAGTGCATCGAGATCGTCATCGGTGTTGAGACCGATTACATTCGCGCCTTCGTCCCCCACCCACTCGGCAGCATCGGCCGGAATGCGCATGGCGGCGTTGCGATACATGTCCCAGTATCCGGTGAGTTCGGGGTGAAGCTCAGGGTTCAGGCCGACATAGGTGCCGTCCTCGCCCAGATAGGGGATCAGCACGCGCGAATACCAGCCGCCTGCCGGCATGTAGTCCACCACCGTCATACCCGGTTCGACACCGAAGAATTCCAGCGTTTCGGCAGGATTGCGATGCGCATCGCGTGCACGGTCTTCATCGCGGCGCGGGTTTTCCAGCACGCTGGCAATCTCGGCAGCTGGCGCGGCGGCGTGGTGATCCGCCAGCGCGGGGGTGGAGATCGCCAGGCTGGCGGCGGCGAGACAGAGCAGTGCGCGCATCAGTCGGCCTTTCTGAAAAGCAGGGTCATCCGGTCGCTCTCGCCGATGTCCAGCATCCGCTGGCGTTCCGCATCTCCGCCGCCCAGCACGGGTGGCAACGTCCATACGCCGCCCGGCCAGTTTGCCGGATCATCGGGGTTGGCGTTGATCTCGGAAACGGCCACCAGCTCGAACCCGTTGATGGCGAACAGGCGGATCACGTCGGCCTGCCGCAGGTATCCGCGCGAACCGTTGGCATATTCGTAAGCTGCATCCTCGGGCGCGCGGTGCTGCACCACGCCCACCAGGCCATCGTCTGCCAGCAGGCTGCGCATGGAGCGAAGCTGCGTATCGGCGATCTCGTTGTTCAGCATGCCGTGGAGCGAACGGAACACCAGCACCCTGTCCACCGTGCCCAGCAGCTCCTCGGGAATCTCATCCGTTTCAAAGGCGGTGATGTCGCTCGCCTCGCGGCCCGTCATCTCGGTGGCGGCGGCGATGAAGCGTTCGCGCCAGGCGGGCTCTCCCGCTTCGGCGGGGCCGGTATCGGGCTGCATCGCCATGTATTCGCCGGCCGGCGCGATCCAGGGCAGCAGCACGCGGGTGTACCAGCCGCCGCCGGGGCCGTATTCCACCACGCGCATGGTTGGCTCCACATCGAAGAAGGCCAGCGTCTCTGCCGGGTTGCGATACTGGTCGCGCGGGGCGTCATCGGCGCGGGCGGTGGATGCCAGCACGTCTTCCAGCGCGGGCGCCTCGGCATGATGATCGGCGAGCGCGGGCGCGGAAATCGCGATGGCTGCGGCTGCGAGGAAGGGGGTAAAGCGCACGAAAGTTCTCCCGGAATGATAATCTCTCGCATTCTACGGTCAGCCGGCGGGATGACAAGCGGACTTAAGACCCCATGTTAGCATTCAAAGGAGATCACGATGAGTGAAACGACAATTGTTGCAGGCGGTTGCTTCTGGTGCACCGAGGCCGTGTTCAAGGACGTGATCGGCGTGGAAAGCGTCGAGAGCGGATATATCGGCGGCGATGCGGAATATCCCACCTACAAACAGGTGTGCACCGGCACCACCGGCCATGCCGAGGGGGTGAAGGTGACGTTCGATCCCGAAACCGTCTCCCTCACCGAAATCTACGACATGTTCATGGGCACGCACGATCCCAGCCAGCTGAACCGGCAGGGCAACGACGTAGGCACGCAATATCGCAGCGCCATCTTCCCCATGTCGGACGAGCAGCGGGAAGAGGCGCAGAAGGCCATCGCCCGCTGGAACGAGAGCCACGATGCCGATGCGGTGACCACCATCGAGGACGGCAAATGGTATCCGGCTGAGGATTACCACCAGGAATACTGGGAAGGCGAAGGTCAGCGTAATCCCTATTGCATGGCCGTGATCCCGCCCAAGCTGATGAAGCTGCGCAAGAGCTTTGCCGACAAGGTGAAAAACTAGGCGCGCGGTTTACACTAACAACGACTTGAAGGGAGGGCTGGCCGCGAGGCTTGCCTTCCCTTTTTCCATGAGGCGGAGGCGCTAGGCCCTCAGCCCACTTACCAGCGCATCCAGACCGGCGGTGAAGGTCGCATCGAAATCCATCATCTGGCGCAGGTAATCGCGCATTGGCCCGTTCGTCTCGAACGTGGTCCATCCCAGGGTGAAGGATATCACGGCGGCCTGGTGCGCCAGTGCGCGCTCTTCATCCAGGCCCAGCGCGATCAGCGGCGCGGCGATCCTGCCTGCGTGCAGGGGCGCATCCGCCGGAGAGGGCGGGCGGGCCAGTGCGCACAATCTCGCTCCGTCGCGGCGCGCCGCGAGCTGCGCGTTCAAGACGCGGCCGAACTGCCCCAACCAGTCGCGCCAGTCAGCGGCAGGCCCTGTCCCGGCATAGGCAGCCGCATATATTTCGCGGGCCATAAGGCCCAGAAGCTCGGCCTTGTCGGTGACGTGCCAGTAAATCGCCGGAGCCTGCACCTCCAGCCTGGCGGCGAGGCGGCGCATGCTGAGATTTTCCAGCCCCGCTTCCTCCAGCAACTCGAATGCCTCCGCCACGATCTGGCCTCTGCTGAGATTGGGTTGCGCCTGCCGATTCATGACTGACAGCGTTGACTCCTTAACAGTGTTAAGTCAATTTTGGGAGCAGCGATTGCCACTTGGGAGAGTTGCGCTTTGAGTTATGTTCGAAACGCCTGGTATGTGGCCGGTTGGGCGCACGAGCTCGAAACCGACGAGCCGTATGCCATCACCATTCTGGAAGAGCGCATCGTAATCTGGCGGTCCGGCCGCGGCGCAATCCATGCGCTGGAAGATCGCTGCGTTCACCGCATGGCCCCGTTGTCGCTGGGCCGTTGCGAGGGAGAGCGGCTGCGCTGCATGTATCACGGGTTGCTGTTCGATCCCGATGGCCGCGTGGTAGAAATACCGGGGCAGGACAAGATACCGCCGCAGGCGCAGGTAAGGCGCTTTCCGGTGGCAGAGCGGCACAGTTGGCTCTGGATCTGGATGGGAGAGCCCGAACTGGCCGATGAAACCCTCATACCACCTGCGGTGGGGCTGGACCATGCCGACTACATCCTGGGCCACGGCCATCTCGATTACGCGGCCGAGGCCCGGCTGATCAACGATAACCTCCTCGATTTCAGCCACCTCACCTTCGTCCATGCAGAGAGCTTCGGCGCAGGCCCGCAATTTGCCGAAAGCCCGGGACGGATCACCCCGCTCGAGCGGGGCATCCGCTACGAACGATGGACCCAGAACACGCTGGGCTCGTCCTCGCGCAAAAGCGAGACGCCGATGGACAGCTTCATGTCGTATGATTTCCTTATCCCCGGCGTGCTGCTGATGACCGGCGGCGTCTTCCCGCTGGGTACGGCGAAAGCGATGGGATACGGTCAGCCCGATTATGACGAGGCCGTCAGCGGTGTCACCTTCACCAGCCAGGCGGTCACGCCGATGAAGGCTGACACGGCGCGCTATTTCTTCTCATGGGGCCCGCACCGCGATCATGGGGACGAGGCCGTTCGCGACATGCTGATGGGCATCGCCGACAAGGCCTTTGGCGAGGACAAGGTCATGATCGAGGCGCAGCAGCAGGTGATCAAAGATACGGCCCATCCGCAAGTGATGCCAACCGCGCACGATCGCGGTGTGACGTTGTTCAACAGGCTGGTGCAGAAACTGGCAAAGGAAGAGCATGCCGAAGTTCGCGAAGCTGCCGAATAGCGGGAAACTTGCCATCCTCAAGCGCGCTTGAGTTAATCGGTCTTTCCTAGCGCCGCGGCGGGCCTGCCCGGTTCGCTGGCCCGGCCATGCCTGAAGCCGTTAACCATGGCCGGGAACCGTTTTTGGGAGCGCAAGTGTCAACTTCATGTTGTGAAGCGGGCGATGAAGAACCCGTCGAGCCCGCCTTCGTGTGGCAGCATTCCCGGATCGGTTCGCACCTGTCCGTTTTCCATCGGCTGCAATCCGGCGGGCAGTTCCTCGGCACGGATCGGATCAGGCTTGAGAATGCAATCGGCCACGATATCCTCGCCCTCCTCCCGCTCCATGGAGCAGGTGGCATACACCAGCGTGCCGCCCGGTTTCAGCCATTCCGCCGCGCGTGCCAGCATGGCGGATTGCAGCTTTGCCATCTCGGCAATCTGGCGCGGCCCGATGCGGTGGATCACCTCGGGGTGGCGACGGCACGTGCCCGTCGCCGTGCAGGGCGCATCCAGCAGGATCGCGTCGAACTTGTGCTCAGGCTCCCACTCCAGCGCGTCGGCGATTACGGTGTGCGCGGGCAGCGATACGCGGGCAAGATTTTCGCGCAGGCGCATCATCCGCTTGGCATGCACATCCAGCGCAGTGACGTCCCATCCAGCGGCGGCCAATTGCATCGTCTTGCCACCCGGCGCGGCAGCGATATCCAGCACACTCCTGCCGTTACCCGCGCCCAGCAGGCCGGCGGGGATCGTGGCGGCAATATCCTGCACCCACCAGCTCCCCTCGTCATATCCTGCAAGATCGGAAACGGAGGCGCCGCGCGGCAGGCGCAAATGACCCGGCTCAAGGGTGCTCGCCTGCAGGCGCGTGGCCATCTCGTCCGTCAGCTCAGGCGCCTTCAGCCGCAGGTCCAGCGGCGGCGGCGCGGCAATGCCGGCGGCGATGGCTTCCAGATCGTACTCCGCCCGCTCTCCCCAGCGCGAAACCACCTGTTCAGGCAAACTCGGCACGTCCGGCAGCGTGGCCTCCGCGCGGGAGAGGGTGGAGAACACGCCGTGGGCCAGCCGCTTCGGCCCGCCATCCAGCAGCGGCAGGGCGGTGGCGATCACGGCGTGGGGCGGCGTTTCCAGCCTCAGCCAGCCCGCCAGCATGATGCGCAGCACCATGCGCGCCTTGGCATCGCCTGGCAGCGGGGTTTTCGTGGCGCTGTCGATCAGCGCATCGAGATCCACCAGCCAGCGCAATACCTCGCCCGCAAGTGCCTTTGCCAGCGCACGGTCCGAGAAAGCGGGCAGGCCATTGGCCGCGCCGCCAGCCTGCTCCAGCGTTTCGCCACGGCGCAGCACGGCATCGAGCATCTTGAGCGCAGCGCGGCGCGGGAGGAGTCCGGGGGTCTTGGCCATGACATGCCCCTAGGGCCAGTTGCGCGCCTGCGCCAGAGCGCCCATGTTATACAGCACTATGAAAAGAGCGACCAAGCGACCCCCCGAAACAGAAAGCGGATTTGAAAAGCCCGCCTACTGGAACAACAATCCACCGCCCAAGCCGGAAGCGAACGAGGTGGACGAGGAGCTCAGCCCCACCCGCTATGGCGACTGGGTGAAGGACGGCATCGCCATCGATTTCTAGATCCAGCCGCCCAATTCGCGGCGAATGATCGCTTCCAGCATGTTCATGCCGGAATCGCTGGTGTTGAGACAGGTGAGCGTCGCAAACTGTTCGCCGCCCGCATCCACGAACTGTTCCTTGCCCCTGATGGCCAGTTCTTCCAGCGTTTCCAGGCAATCGGCGGAGAAGCCCGGCGCGGCAATGGCAAGGCGCTTCGTGCCGCTGCGCGCTTCCTCCTCCAGCGTATCGTCGGTGGCGGGGGTAAGCCATTTTGCAGGGCCGAACCGGCTCTGGAACGTGGTGAGGATGCGCAGGTCGTCGCGCATCAGTTTCTCTTCCAGCAACCGCGCCGTCTTGCGGCAGTGGCAATGATAGGGATCGCCCAGTTCCAGCGTGCGCTGCGGCATTCCGTGAAAGCTTAAGAGCAGAACCTCCGGCACGAAATCCAGCGCCGCGATCTGGCGCGTGATATCGCTGGCCAGCGCATCGATATAGGCCGGATCATCGTGGTAGGGCGGCAGTGTGCGCAGCGAGGATTGCCAGCGCCTTTCGCGTAGCCAGTCCGCCGCCTTGTCCACCACCGTGGCCGTGGTGGCGGCGCAATATTGCGGATAGAGCGGGGCCAGCAGGATACGATCGCAGCCCGCGTCCATCAGCTTTTCCAGCTGCGTCGGGATGGACGGCTGGCCATAGCGCATTGCCCATTCCACCATCACGCCCTCGCCCAGCCGCGCCTGCAACCCTTCTGCCTGGTCGGACGTGATCGCCGCGAGGGGAGAGCCTTTCTCGGTCCAGACCTCGCGATAGGCGGCGGCGCTCTTCTTCGGGCGGGTGTTGAGAATGATGCCGCGCAGGATCGGCTGCCAGGCGATCTGCGGGATCTCGATCACGCGCTTGTCCGACAGGAATTCTCCCAGGTACCGCCGCACCGGGCCTGTCTCCGGCGCATCGGGCGTGCCAAGGTTGACCACGAGAACGCCGATCCTCCCGCTTCGGACAGGCGCGTGATCGGCGGGAAGCTGTTGCGGCTGGTGAGTCATAGGTCGATCCGGTTCATGGCAGGGCCGATAGCAGCGGAAGCCGCCGCAGGCGAATGCCCGTTGCACTGGCAAAGGCGTTGGCGATGGCAGGCGCAACGGGCGGCACCCCGATTTCGCCCGGATCGAACGGATCGGCTTCGCTTTCGACCAGTTCGATCTCGATCTGCGGGCTTTGTGCCAGGGTGGGCATGGCCAGCGCTGCAAGCCGCTGCGAGGTGGGCAGGCCCTCGGTATATTGCGTGGCACAGCCCAGTGCCATGCCGAGGCCGAACAGCAGGCCGCCTTCTATCTGTTGCAGGGCCAGATCGCGGTTCACCACGCGGCCGATATCGGCGCAGCAGTAAAGCCGCCGGGCGCGCACGCCGCCTTCGCCTGCGCTGGCTTGCGCCACCACGGCAATGCGGCCCACCGCCTCGCCCAGCTGCATGCGATGGCACGCCACGCCCTGCCCACTGCCGGGCCGCCCGCCATCCCACGATGCCAGCCGCGCCGCGCGCTGGAGCACGTCTGCCATGCCGGCATCCTGCCCCAGCATCGCGATGCGGTAACTGATCGGCTCGCGCTCATGCTCCTGCGCAAGTTCGTCGATAAAGCTTTCGCGAATGAAGCAATTGTAGCCATCGGCCTGACCGCGCATCTGCGCCGTGGGCAGCATGATGGTGACAGGCGCGTGTTCTACCGAGAGATTCGCCACGCCGTAGGGGCCTGCGAGGCCGGATACGGCGAAGCTGTCGGCCTCCCCCTCCAGATTGTCGATGGCCGCCCATGTCACCGTGTTTTCAAACAGGCGCTGGCCGAATTCGCGCATGGTGGGCGGGCTGGCAACGCGCGCGCGCAGCGTGCGGATATTGCCTTCGTTATCGGTTTGCGCGGCCATCAGTCCGGCTGCGGGCGGGCGCGGCAGGCTGGCCACGTGTTCCTGCCACCGCGACCATGTCAGCTGCACCGGACGCTCCGCCTCCCGCGCCAGCAAGGCTGCCTCGATGGCGATCTCGCTTTCCAGCCGCCTGTCGAAACTGCCGCCGGCTGCCACGGGATACAGCACGACCTTGCTGGCGCTGATGCCCAGCGCCCTTGCCGCCGCCTTGCGCGCGGCTTCGGGGGCCTGCGTCGGCAACCAGAGTTCCAGCGTGCCATCCAGCAACCGCGCGGTGGCGCTGGTCGTCTCGATCGTGCCGTGGACGCCGGGCGCAATATCGTAACGGCGCGCCATCGTGGGGGTGTAGCCCTCGATCCCGTTGCCCCGTTTCTCGAATACCGTGGCCGGGCCGTCCGTCACCGCGCTTTCCAGTGCATTGTCGATGGAGGCGCTGTTGACTGGCCGTTCCACCGCAAAGCGCGGGGAGATTGCCAGCAGCGCCTGTTCGGCGGCCCACCAGTTGTCGGCAATCGCGGCCAGCCATCGCTTCGAGCGTACCAGCTGAATCAGTCCGCGCACCCGGCTGGCGAGCGCAGGATCGAATTCCAACAGTTCGGACTTGTCGCGCGGGCCGTGTCGAATGGCGGCGAACACCATTCCCGGCAATCGCACGTCTCCTGCAAAGACATGGCTGCCGTCCACCTTGGAAGGCAGGTCCAGCCGGGGGAATCGCGGGGGAATATCGGCGGTGGCGATGCCCGGCAGAGCGGGCGCTTCCGCTGGCGGCCTGGTGAGCAGAGGCGGCGGATCCGGCGCATCGAAACGCGCGGCCTCCAGCGCCAGATCGGCAAAGCTCGCGGCGCGATCGTCGTGGTAGATCACGCCGTTTTCCGCGCGGCACTGCTCCCACGGCACATCCCACCGCTCTGCCGCGGCCTGTGCCAGCATGGCCCGCGCGGCAGCACCAGCATCGCGGCACGATCGTTCGTACGCGGCAAGCGTGGTGCCACCCGCGGTGACGCTGAAGCGTTCGTCCTGCGCCCAGTTGCGCAGCAGCAGATCGTCCGCATCGTCCATCAGCGGCGGGATCAGCGGCTGCCACAAGGGTGCCCATTCGGCGGCCAGCGGCACATTGGCATAGGCCCCGCTGACAGGCGCCGGCTCCACGGCTACCTGCCGCCAGTCCGCCCCCATTTCCATCGCCACGATCTGCGGCAAAAGGGTGGTAACGCCCTGCCCCATCTCCAGCTGCGGCACCGCCACCGTCACCACGCCATCGGCAGCAATCTTCAGCCAGGCATCGACGGCGAATTCCCCTTCACCGGGGGCGAGGGGATTTTCGAAACTGCGCGGGGCCAGGCTCCAGGCGACGAGCAGGCCGCCGCCAACCGCAGCGCCTGCCAGCAATCCCCGCCGCGAAACCTGCACGCTGGCTCAGCCCTTCGCCATGCCGAGGAAACCGGCAAGCTGCTCCGCAATGCCGACGAAATGCGCGCCGTATTGCGTGTCGTTGGCGGTGGGCGGCTGGCCCGTGTCGCTGGCCACGCGAATTTCCATCGCCAGCGGCACGCGCCCCAGGAAAGGCACGCCCATGGATTGCGCCGCGGCCTCCGTACCGCCCTGCCCGAACGGATTGCTGAGCGTGCCGCATTCGGGGCACAGATATCCGGCCATGTTCTCCACCAGGCCAACGATCGGCACCTGCGCCTGGCGGAAAAGATCCATCGCGCGCGTCGCGTCAATCAAGGCGAGATCCTGCGGGGTGGAAACCACCACCGCGCCCGCGGGCTTGAACTTCTGCAACATGGTGAGCTGCACGTCGCCGGTGCCGGGCGGCAGATCGACGATCAGCAATTCGGTGTCACCCCAGTCGGCTTCCATCAGCTGGGCCAGCGCCTGGCCCACCATGGGGCCGCGCCAGGCGATGGCCTTGCCCGGCTCGATCAGCTGGCCCATCGACAACACCTTCACGCCGAACTCGGTCTGGGTCGGGATCAGGGTCTTGCCCTCGGCCCGCACCTTTTCGTTGGCCACGCCCAGCAGCAGCGGCTGCGAGGGGCCGTAGATGTCGGCATCCACCACGCCCACCTTCACGCCCTTCTTCGCCAGCGCCACGGCCAGGTTGGTGGTGAGGGTGGATTTGCCCACGCCGCCCTTGCCCGATCCCACGGCGATCACCTGCCGCGCGACCTTGTCTGCCATCAATGCCACACGCACCTCTTCAACACCGGCAACGCTGCCCACCGCCTCCTCCAGCTCTTTCTGCAATTGCGCGGCGGCGCTGCGGCCAAGGCTGCCCGCATCGGCGATGATGGTGGCCACGCCGTCTGCAAATTTCACCGAACGCACCATGCCCGAAAGTTCTGCGGGAATGGCCTCTTTCACTGCTGTTTCACTGCTCATGGGAGGGACTGCTAGCGACTTGCGCGCGCCAGGTCAGCAATATTGGCCCTAAGACCCCCTGTTTTTTGCGCAAAGCATTCCTATAGATAAGGACATGACACGTTTGGGTGGGTTTTTCGAAAGGTACGGCCTCGCAATGGCTGGCAAGCGCAATCCCTGGGGCAAGCCGCAAGGCGGCGGCTCCGGCGGCGACGATGGAGGGCGGGAGGACGGCAGCGACACGCCCGCAGGAAGCGACAATGGCGGGGATAGTCCGCCCCCTCGCGGCCCGCGTAATCCCTGGCTTCCGGGCGGCGGCAGCGCCGGATCGGACCGTCCGCGCCGCAGCGCCAATATCGAGGACATATTCAAGAACCGCGGCCCCGAAGGCCCGCGTCGCAGCGGCGGCGGTGGCCCCGGCGGGCCGAATTTCCGCTTCCCACAACGACCCGGCGGCGGCAGCTGGTTCCCCTTCGCCGTAGCCGCGATCGTGGTGGTATGGGCCTTGGCGACATCGATCCACTTCGTGCAGCCGCGCGAACAGGGCGTGGTGACGTGGCTGGGCGGCAAGTATTCGCGCACGCTGAACCCCGGCACCGAATGGACCGCACCCTGGCCTATCCAGACCGTGGAGATCGAAAACGTCAGCCAGATTCGGCGCGAGACGATTGGCGACGGAGCGGAGAACCTGATTCTCACCGGCGACCAGAGTCTAGTCGATCTCTCCTACCTCGTGCGCTGGAACATCAAGGATCTGGTGCAATACAAGTTCGAGCTGGAAGACCCCAACGAGACGCTGCGCGAAGTGGCCGAGGCCGCCATGCGTGCAGCCGTGGCCGAGAACGAGCTCGACACGGTGCTGTCGGGTGCCGGTCGTGAGCAGGTGCAGACGCGCGTTCGATCCCGCATGCAGACGATCCTCGATGCCTATGAGGCCGGGATCAATGTGCAAGGCGTGGATATCGCGCGTACGGAGGCCCCGCAGCAGGTTATCGACGCCTTCAACGACGTGCTGGCCGCAAGGCAGGACCGTGAACGCAGTCTCAACGAGGCGCGCCGTTACGAACAGCAGTTGCTGGCACAGGCGCAAGGTAGCGCCGCCGAGTTCAACGAGATCTACTCGCAATATCGCCTCGCGCCCGAAGTGACCCGCCGCCGGCTTTATTACGAGACAATGGAGGGCGTCCTGCGCGACACCGACAAGACCATTATCGAGACAGATGGCGTAACGCCGTATCTGCCCCTGCCCGAAGTGCAGCGCCGTTCGCGCGCCGCGCAGGCACCGGCGGTGACCGACGGCTCCGCCCAGCAGGGAGGCCAGTAACATGTTCGAACGTTACAAAGCCGCCATCATCGTTGCCGTCGTGGCACTGATCGTGATCATAAGCTCGATGGTGATCGTTCCCGAAACCCAGCAGGCCGTCGTGGTGCGGACAGGTGAACCCGTCCGCGTCATCAATCGCTTCGACCCTTCCGCCGATTTCGAGGACACCGGAGCCGGCGTGACCTGGCGTATCCCGTTGTTCGAGCGGGTGCAGATGGTCGATCGCCGTATCCTGTCGCTCGACATGGAAGACGAGACCGTTCTCTCGAACGATCAGCAGCGCCTGCAGGTGAATGCCTATGCGCGATATCGCATCTTCGACCCCGTGCTGTTCGTGCAGCGCGCCGGCAGCGAGGACCAGCTGCGCAACCAGCTGGAGCCGATCCTGGCCTCCGAACTGCGGCAGGAACTGGGCCGGCGCACCTTCGCCAGCCTGCTGACGCCCGAACGCGGCAACGCCATGACGAACATCCGCGACACGCTGGACGACGAGGCCCGCAATTACGGCGCCCAGGTGCTGGACGTACGGATCAAGCAGGCCGACCTTCCCGAAGGCACGCCATTGCAGGCAGCTTTCAACCGGATGCGTTCGGACAGGCAGGAACAGGCAGAAACAATCCGTGCAGGCGGTCGCCGCGACGCGCAGATCATCCGGGCAGAGGCGGAAGCCGACGCCGCGCAAATCTATGCCGAGGCGTACAACCAGGACCCCAGTTTCTACGACTTCTTCCGCGCCATGCAGTCCTATCGCACCACCTTCGAAACCGGAGAGGGCGAAAGCGCGATCATCATGAGCCCGGATAACGAATATCTGCGCCAGTTCCGCGGCGGCGGGAATTGATCGCCCGGCTGCAGGTACGATTACATTTGTCGTTAAAGCGGCATTCAGCCGTCCCGCGCTGAATGTCACTCGCACAACGGAACCAGTTGCGCGCTCATTCGCATGAGGATGAGACGAGTAAGATAAGACAGAGGATATAAGGACGTGAAGCCAGTGCGCTATTCCTACGGTATCACATCGGCCCTGCTTGTAGGCGGGGCGGCCATCTCGCTGATTACCGGTTATCCCGCCGGGGCGCAGGTTGCGCAGAACGATCGCATACAGATGCAGGATCGCGTGCCGATCTCCGGTGCGCCCGCCAGCTTCGCCGATCTGACAGAAGTGCTGCAACCGGCGGTGGTAAACATCTCCACCCGCCAGTCCATCACCATCCCGCAGGCGCAGAACCCGTTCGAAGGAACGCCCTTCGGCCAGTTCTTCAACCAGCGCCGTGGCGGTGGTGGCCCGCAGACCCGCGAGGCGACCTCGCTGGGTTCGGGCTTCATCGTTTCGGCAGATGGCTATGTTGTCACCAATAATCACGTTGTCTCGCCCGATCAGCGCGCGCAGTTGGAAGAGGTGACGGTCACCCTGCCCAATGGCACCGAATACCAGGCCGAGGTGGTGGGCACCGATCCCAGCTCCGATCTCGCCGTGCTGAAAATTCAGCGCGCCGAGCCTTTCCCCTTCGTCAATTTCGGCGACAGTGCGCAGGCGCGCGTTGGTGACTGGGTCATTGCCATCGGCAACCCCTTCGGCCTCGGCGGTACGGTGACGAGCGGTATCGTTTCCGCCGTGCAGCGTTCCACCGGCTCCGGCGGCGCATTCGATCGATACATCCAGACAGACGCCGCCATCAACCGCGGCAATTCCGGCGGCCCGTTGTTCGACATGCAGGGCAATGTCATCGGCATCAACAACGCCATCCTCTCGCCCTCCGGCGGCAGCGTGGGTATCGGCCTTGCCATCCCCGCCGAGGATGCCGCACCGATCGTTCGCGCGCTGATCAGCGGCGAGGAGATCCTGCGCGGCTATCTGGGCGTGCAGATCCAGCCTGTTGACGAGGATATCGCAGAAGCGCTGGGCATCGAAGAAGGCGTAGGCGAACTGGTGCAGGGCGTGCAGCCCGGCGAAGCTGCCGAGGATGCGGGTCTGCAGCCCGGTGACGTCGTCGTGTCGGTGAACGGCGAAACCGTTACACCGGAAAACACGCTGTCGCGCATCGTCGCCAATATCGAGCCGGGCACCGTCGTGCCCCTCACCTACATTCGCAACGGCGATCAGAACCGCGTCAATCTCACCGTGGGACGCCGTCCCAGCGATGAGGAACTGATGCGGCAGAACATGTTCCAGAACGACGACGAGAACGCGCCGGCACCTACCGTTCCCGAAAGGGGCACCGGGCTGCTGGAAGAGATCCTCGGCATCCAGGCCGTTGAAATCACGCCGCAGATCGCCCGCCAGCTTGGCCAGCCAAGCGACACTACCGGCCTTGCCATCACTGCCGTCGCACCGACGTCGGATGCAGCGCGCCGGGGGCTTTCGCGCGGGGTGATGATCCTCTCGGCCAATGGCCGCTCGGTCAGCACCGTCGAAGGCCTGGAAACGATCCTGCGTGCGGTGCGCGAGGATGGCCGCGAAGCCGTGTTGCTGCGCGTCAGGTCGCGTCAGGGCGTGACCCAGTCGCTGCCCGTTCGCTTCGTGGAAGACTAAACATTAAGGGGCGCGCCAGGCTTACCGGCCAGGCGCGCCCTTTGCTTTCGCCAATCTTCGGAATGAGAAGCCCGCTCCGGACAACGGCTCGCGCGCGAACAGCGCCTTTCAAGCAGCCTATCCGCCGTTAGAACTGCCGCTCGTTAATCGCTTCATTGCTGCGCCGCTGCTGCTGGCGATCGTCCTGCGGCGTGTCGCGACCCGTCGCGCGCTCCAGGAAATCGTCGCTCGCTGCTGGCGGGGGTTCGCGCCGCCGTGCAGTCGGCGTGGCTGACGGCGCGGGTCCAGGCTGTTCCAGTCCACGCGGATCCAGGGGATCGCGCACGACATTCTCGCCTTCGCCCTCCACATCGAAGCCTTCGCCATAACGGCCCTGATCGCCGCTAGGATCGACCAGATTGCCCTGCTCGTCGATGTAGAAATAGTAGTCGTCGTCCTCGCCGTAATAGAACTCGTCATCGGGCTCCAGCTGCCACTCGGGAAGCTTGAGATCGGTGTCGAATTCCTCCACCGGCCGGTCGCGAACGGCATAGCGCATGAACGCGGCAAAGGCCTGCGCCGGTGCGCGCCCGCCCTGCAGCGCAGCCACGCGGCCGTTATCGTCACGCCCCATCCACACGCCGGTAGTGATGCCGCTGGAAAAGCCCACGAAATATCCGTCGCGGTTGGAACTGGTGGTGCCTGTCTTGCCGGCCACGGGGCGGCCAATCTGTGCAGCGCGGCCCGTGCCGGTTGCAACGGCGGTCTGCAGCAGATCGGTTATTCCTGCGGCAACGTAATCCGGCACCAGCGTGTATGCGCGCGCTTCCTTGTGGCGATACAGCTCCTCGCCACCGGCAGTGGTGACGCGCAGGATGCCGTAGGGCTCTATGGATCGCCCGCCCGCGGATACCGCGGAGAAGGCACGCACCATGTCCAGCAGGCGCACCTCGGATGTGCCCAGAACCATGGAGGGATAGGTGCTGATCGGCGTGGTGATGCCGAAACGGCGGGCCATGCTTGCCACGTTGGAGAAGCCGACCTCGTTACCCAGCTGCGCGGCAACTGTGTTCTTGGAATAGGCAAAGGCGCTGCGCATATCGATATCGCCGGCATAGCTGCCGCCGGAATTGCGCGGAGACCAGTCGCCGATCGTCACCGGCACGTCCTTCACCGCGTCATCGGGCGTGTAGCCCGACTCCAGCGCGGCGAGATAGACAAACAGCTTCCACGAGGAACCCGGCTGGCGCACGGCATCGGTGGCACGGTTGTAATTGGAAGTGACGTAATCGGTGCCGCCCACCAGCGCCAGCACCGCGCCATCGCGATCCAGGCTGACGAGCGCGCCCTGCGCTTCGTCCGGTACGTTGGACTGAATGGCGGTGGTGGCCGCGCGCTGCATGCCGACGTCCAGCGTGGTCCAGACCTCGATCGGTTCGAACGTATCGCTGGGCAGGAGCATGTCGAGCTGTGGCAGCGCCCAATCGGTGAAATAGCGGATGGAGTTCTGCCCTTCCGTGGTGGAAAGCTTCACCGCGTCCACATCCACCTGGCGTGCAACGGCGGGGTCCAGTCCGCCGTATTTCACCATCTGGCCTACCACCACATTGGCGCGGCTGACCGCAGCGTCCACGTCGGCTGTGGGAGAATACCGGCTGGGCGCCTTCACCAGACCTGCAATGATCGCCGCCTCTTCCAGGCTCAGCTCGCGGGCCGAATGGCTGAAGAACTTGCGACTGGCGGAATCGATGCCGTAGGCGCCGCCGCCGAAATACACCTTGTTGAGGTAAAGCTCGAGGATCTGCTCTTTCGAGAAGCGCCATTCCATCGCCATGGCCAACACGGCCTCCCGCAGCTTCCTGTCCAGCGTGCGGTTGGAATTGAGGAAGACGTTACGCGCCAGCTGCTGGGTGATGGTGGAGGTTGCACTTACCTGCCGATCCTGCGCCACGGCGTTGTACACCGCGCGAACGAGACCCATCGGATCCACGCCGAAATGCGAATTGAAGCGATGATCTTCCACCGAGACCATCGCCTGCTTCATCACGTCGGGGATTTCATCGGCATCGAGCCACTGCCCGTAGCTCGGCCCCAGTTCCACGATCTGCGTACCGTCGCGCGCGCGTACGAGAATGGTCTGCCCGGTCTGGCTTTCCTTCAGGGAAGCATAGGACGGCAGACTGCGGGAGGCGAAGAACACGGCCGTCGCCACGCCAACGACGGCCAGCAGGAAGACGACCACGCCGGTAAGCGCCAGCCGCTTTGTCCAGCGCCACACGGCGGGCCCGAAGCCGCGCTCAGCTTCTTCGCGGCGCCGTGCCTGCGATTCAGCGCGGGCGCGCCTTTGTCCTCTTGAGTTGGAGCTGTTGCCCCGCCGTCTGGCCATGTGCCGTCAAAATCCTGCAAATGCGCGCCAGTTAGCGCCGATCATCGGGTTTCAGACGGCATGCATAGGGCATTCATAATCCAGCGTGAACGGCAGATGCATCAATTCTCCGCTTTATCCTCCGGTTCGAACTCCAGGGCGGCAGAATTGATGCAGTAGCGCAGCCCTTCCGGCCCCGGTCCATCGGGGAAAACGTGGCCCAGATGCCCTGCGCACTTGCTGCACACCACTTCGGTGCGCACCATCCCGTGCGAGGCATCCTGGTTCATTTCCACGGCCTGCGGATCGGCGGGAGCGGTAAAGCTCGGCCAGCCGGATCCGCTGTCGTACTTGTTCTCGCTTTCGAACACGGGCTGGCCACAGCCGGCGCACTTGTATTCGCCTTCCAGCTCGTTCTTGTCGTATTTGCCGGTGAAGGCGCGTTCCGTTCCTGCCTCGCGCAGTACCTGGTATTGCTCGGGGGTCAGTTTCTCGCGCCATTCGGCTTCGGTGAGTTCGACCTTGTCTGCCATCTTCGAATTCCTTTCACTCGCCTGTTCGCGCAAGCGTTACGGACGCTGTTCGTTCCGTATCCCCGCGCAAGAATTGCGGAGCTTGCAGTCACCACGTGACCGGCTGCCGCATACTGGCTGTTGAAACTTATATCGGATCGCGATCCGCGAACCGCAAGGCTGCCGGGCATGGCTGACCCGAAGTGGATCAGGCGTTCACATCCGCATAATGGCGCGGGGCGGGCAGGCCTTCCATCTTCTGGCTGAGAAGCGGGGCGAAGCTGGGCCGGCTTTTCATCACGCGATACCAGCTGTGCGCCTGTTCGTGGCCGGACCAGTCGATCCCGCCGAGGTAGTCGATCACCGAAAGCTGCGCTGCGGCGGTGAAATCGGCAAGGCTCAATTGCGCGCCTGCCAGCCAGCGGCGGTTGTCGATCAGCCAGTCGAGATAATCGAGGTGTTCGTGCGTCAGCCGCATCGCCGCGCGCAAGGTGCCGCTGTCGGGCGACTGGCGCAGGATCAGGCGCTTCTTCATTTTCTCGAACAGCAGCGGTTCGGTGACGTCGCCATAAAGCCCGTCGTCGAACAGCGCCGTCAGCCGGCGTATCTCGGCCCGTGCGGCGGCAGAGCCGGGGATCAGCGGGCTCTTGCTTTCGGTTTCCTCGAAATATTCGCAGATCGCCTGGCTATCGATCAGCACCAATTGGCGTTCTGCATTGTGCAACACTGGCGTTTTGCCCGCAGGGTTCAGCGAATGGAACCGCTCGTTATCATCCCACGGATAGGCGAGCTGCAAGGTAAACGGCACTTTCTTCTCGGAAAGCACCAGCTGCACCTTGCGGCTGAATGGGCACAAAGGGAAATGATGAAGTTGCCACATGCGTAACATTTATAATGCCGCAACAGCGACATCGGGTCCAGCACAGACAGTGGCAGGCGCGTATTATTCCGCTGGCAGCATTCCGAGGCAGACGGGCATGACTTCATGGATCGTCCCGCTATCGCGAAGATCCTGCGCCTCGGCAGTCAGCGCGGCCTGGATCTGGGCACGGTCCAGCCCTGCCTCGTCCATCACCTGCGCCGATGCGCGCACGAAGAATTCCCGCCCCCGATCGGAAAGGTCGGGATATTGCAGGGCGTCGGCATTGCCTGCGTTCTGCCCGGCCGAGACGACGGCGAAGGCGGCGGAGCAACGCAGCAGCATCCGCTGATCCAGGCTGAGCTGGTGCGACGCTGATTGCGCCGCCGCCAGCGATGGTGTGCAAATCAGGGCGAGTGCGATGGCGGTGCGTATCATGGTGCATCGCCTAGCGCGGCGAACATTAACCTGCGCCTTCGGCCTTGCCATCCATGATAGTGACCGGATTGCCTGCGGGCGATTCCCTGCCGGGCAGGAAGTCGTTGCGGATATTGCGATAGGTGAACTTCCACGTGCCGTCCTCGCGCACCAGTTCATCCTCGTAAATGCCGAATGTACCGACAGTGGGTGTAAACCTTTTGCCATCGGGCGTGCGTGGCCCGTCGTTCGCCATCTCGAACCACATGCCGGTGTGCCAGGCGCGGTCACCCTCCACCCGGATCACGCTTTGCGCCAGCAGGTGGCGCAGCACCGCGGGATTGCCGTCGACATCCTGATAGATGCTGCCCACCGCTTCCTTGAACCCGCGCGCCTTTTCGCGGATCTCTTCGCGACCGGTCACGCTGCCCTGGGCGAATTCCAGCGTGGCATCCTCGGTGAAACATTCGGCATAGGCATCGAAATCGTTCCAATCCATCGCGAACAGATAGCGGGCCATAAGGTCCTCGATCTCGGCTCGGTCCTGCGCGTAATTCTGGCTGTAACTGGTCAATCCTGCCTCCCTTTCCTCATTCCCGTTGACTCTATCCATTTGCCTACGCAATTGTAAGCACAACATACAATTCGGGAGAGTCGCATTACGGGTGTCGGGCCGCGTGGGTACCAGTCAAAGGCGAAACCGCGCCTTTGCCGGTGGTCGCAATTCCAGCGCCGTCGATTGCCGTTGCGCAGGCTTCACCCGAAGAACAAATCACGTGCAGCGTTGCGCCCCAATTGCTGTGGCGCGCGTGCTGGCGAGAGACTAGGGAGAGCGTGTCTCCCCGCCGCCGGCAGGCGCGATGCAACATGCGGCGCCAAGACCGCTGACGACATGACGAAGAGGTGAAACGAGTGACGCAATACCCCAGACTTCACATGGTTATCGACGGCGAACAGGTGACAGGCGGTGATCGCCGCACCTTCGATGTCGTCAATCCCGTCACCGGCGAAACCCTGGCCGAATTGCCGCTCGCAAATGCCGACGATCTCGATCGTGCGCTGGAAACCGCGCAGCGCGGTTTTGCCAAGTGGCGCTACACCCCCGCGCCGCAGCGCGCCGCCGTGCTGCACAAGGCCGCCGCGCTCATTCGAGAGCGTGCGGACGACCTGGCGCGCATTGCCACGATGGAAGAAGGCAAGCCGGTAGGCGAGACGAAGGTCGAATGCATGGCCTCTGCCGGCTGGTTCGATTTTGCCGCCGGGGAATGCCAGCGCCTGTATGGCCGCGAGCTCGTGCGCCCGGTCGGGCAGCGCAGCGTGGTGCGGTGGGAACCTGTCGGCCCGGTCGCCGGGTTTGCGCCCTGGAACTTCCCGCTGGGCAATCCCAGCCGCAAGCTGGCCGCCGCCGTTGCCGCGGGCTGCTCCATCATCCTGAAGGCCGCCGAGGAGACACCCGCATCGGCGCTGGGCATCTTGCAATGCCTCTATGATGCGGGCCTGCCGAAGGAAGTGGCGCAGGCCGTGTTCGGCGTGCCCGACGAGGTGAGCCGCCACCTGCTGTCCAGCCCCATCATCCGCAAGCTCAGCTTCACCGGCTCCACCGTGGTGGGCAAGCACCTGGCGAAGCTGGCGGCGGACAACATGATCCGCACCACGATGGAACTGGGCGGACACGGCCCCGTGCTGGTGTTCGACGATGCCGACATGGAAAAGGTGCTGGCCACCGCTTCCACCGGCAAGACGCGCAATGCCGGGCAGGTGTGCGTGTCGCCCACCCGCTTCATCGTGCAGGAAAACGTGTTCGAGAAATTCCGCGACGGCATGGCAGAACGCCTCGCCGCGACAGTGGTGGGCGATGGCCTGAAGGACGGCACGCAGATGGGCCCGATGGCCAATTCGCGCCGCCCCGACGCGATGGAGAAATTCGTCGCCAACGCTAAGGCCAAGGGCGCCACGGTGAATACCGGCGGAGAGCGTATCGGCAACCAGGGATATTTCTTCCAGCCGACCGTGCTTTCCGAAATTCCGCTGGATGCGGACGTGATGAACGAGGAACCCTTCGGCCCCCTCGCCCTCATCAACCCGTACAAGAGCGAGGACGACATGATCGCCGAGGCGAACCGCGTGCCCTATGGCCTGGCCGGTTACGCCTGGACCAATGACGTGCAACGCCAGCGCCGCCTTGCCGACGAGGTGGAAGTGGGCATGATGGGCATCAACACGCACATGATCGCCGGGCCCGACGCGCCTTTCCAGGGCGTACAATGGTCTGGCCACGGCAGCGAGGACGGGCCGGAAGGCGTGAAGGCATGCATGGTCGTGAAGGCGGTGCACGAAGGATAGGATTTCAGCGCTTTTGGGAGAGAGTAGCGCATGACTGAAGAACTGAAGACCGGCGGCCAGCATGGCTATCTGCGCATCGCGACCGAGGAGGCTTTCGCCACCGAGGAGCAGATTAATGCGATCCTGCGGCTGGTGAAGGAAGGCCGCGCCGACAAGGGCACCGTTTCGCTCTGGGGATTTTACGGCACATCGCCCAGCGAACGCACCACGTTCATTCGGGAACGGTTGCTGGACCTCGGCGATCTGCGGCTGGCGGCAATGGACGAGGCAGGGATCGACAAGGCCGTTCTTGCCCTCACCAGCCCCGGCGTGCAGTCGATCCACGACGTGGAAGAGGCAAAGGGCATCGCTTCCCGCGCCAACGACCATCTTGCCACCGCGTGCGAACGCCACCCCGATCGCTTCATCGGAATGACGGCGATCTGCCCGCAGGATCCAGAATGGTCTGCGCAGGAACTGAAGCGCGGCAAGGAAGAGCTTGGCTTCGTGGGCGTACAGGTGAACAGCCACACCCACGGTCATTATCTCGACGAGCCGCAGTTCGACCCCATTCTGCGCGCCTGCGCCGATATGGGCATCCCGCTTTATATCCATCCCCAGGGCCCGCCCGACGAGATGATCGGCAGCATGGTGGACGCAGGGCTTGAAGGCGCGATCTTCGGCTTCGCGATGGAAACCAGCTTTCACGCGCTGCGCCTGCTGACCACCGGCGTGTTCGACCGCTATCCCTCGCTCGATCTCGTGCTGGGACACGGCGCGGAAGGGCTGCCGTTCTGGATTGATCGGCTCAATTACATGTTCAACGCGGGCGTCCGCTCCCAGCGCTACGAGCGGCTGAAGCCGCTGCAGCACAACCTGCATCATTACCTGCGCAACAATGTGTGGGGCACCAATTCCGGCCTGCCCAGCCCTGCCAGCATCAAGCTGATGATGGATGTTATGGGAGAGGACCGCGTGCTCTACGCAATGGACTATCCCTATCAATACGTGCCCGACGAAGTGCGTATGCTGGACGCGATGGACATTACGGACGAGACCAAGCGCAAGTTCTTCCAGACCAACGCCGAGAGGTTGTTCAACTTGTGACCGGCAACCCGAAATCGGCACCGCCCGCCGCCGGCAATGTTGGCGGCACACCGATTGCCCCCGCCTCCCCCGCCACGCCATCCGATGGCGGCGGGAGCGACAAGATCAGCAAGTATGGCTGGCACGCCATCGTGCTGATGTCCTCCGCGCAGGCGATGAGCCTGCTCGACCGGCAGATCCTCTCGATCCTTGCCAATGACATCCGCACCGATCTTGGCATTGGTGATGCGGAGATGGGGCTGCTGTACGGAACGGTCTTCGCGCTGTTCTATGCCTTGTTCTCCCTGCCGCTGGGCCGCCTGGTGGATGGCTGGGTGCGCACGAAGCTGCTGGCGATCTGTCTTGCAGCATGGAGCTTCTTTGCAGGGCTGGCGGCCTTTGCGCAGGGGTTCACCCTGCTGGCCATATCGCGCATCGGCGTGGGTATTGGCGAAGGCGCGACGCAGCCTGCGGCGAATTCGATCCTGTTCGACAGCTTGCCCAAAAGCCGCCGCGGACTGGCGATGGGCGGCCTTGGCGTCGGCCTCGCGCTCGGCCTCGGCCTCTCGATGGCGCTGGGCGGCATCGTGGCCGAGTGGTGGGATCTGCGATACACTGACGGCAACGCGCCACTGGGCTTTTCCGGCTGGCAGTTTGCGTTCCTCGTCGCCTCGCTTCCGGGCTTTCCGCTGGCGTGGCTGATCTACAAGCTGCGCGAACCGGAACGCGGCGGGATGGACGGGATCGTCAGCAAGAAGGATCCCGCGCCGTTCAAGGCCAGTGCGGCCGTGCTGGGCGCGGTGACACCGGGCAGCAACTGGTACTTCCTGTGGCGCCGCGATGCCGGTGGCAGACAGTGGACGATCAACATCATCGGCCTTGCGGTAATCATTGGCCTTTGCGCCGTGATGGTGCAGGTGACGGACGTATTCTCGCCGCGCCCGCCGCTGGATTTCGGCAGCTTCACGATCAATCCGCACATCCTGCAATGGAGCGTGATGGGCTTCGGCGCCTTCGTAGTGCTGAACCTGTTCCAGAGCTTCAAGCTGACCGATATGCCCACCTTCAACGTGGCGCTCAATCCCTCGCTGATCATGCTGATGGTGGTGGGCGGCCTGCAAACCGCCATCAATTACGGCATCATGGGCTTCACGCCTTCGCTGCTGATCCGCCACTTCGGCCTTACCACGGCAGAGGCAGGGGTGCAGTTCGGCCTCCTTTCCGCGCTGCTCGCCACGATCGGCGCTCTGGTGGCAGGCCCGCTGACCGATTTCCTTGGCAAGAAGCTGGGCGGGCGCGGGATGATCGTGCTGGTGCTGTTGTCGCTGGGGATATCGCCCTTCTTCGGTATCTGGACCTTCAGTGCAGAAACCACCGGCGATTTCTACATGCGCTATGTCGCCTACAGCCTGATCCTCACGCTGTGGCTGCCGCCGGTCTACACCCTGATCCTGGGGCTGGTGCTGCCGCGTATGCGCGGGATCATCTTTTCCACCTACCTCATCTTCATGACCCTGCTGGGCCAGGGCCTTGGCCCCTATGTGGTGGGCATCGTTTCGGACAGGAACGGCGGCGATCTGGCCAGCGCCATCATCACCATCAACTGGGTCGCGCCTGCAATTGTGATCTTGCTGGTTGCGGTGCTGCTGCGATACCGCAAGGATGAAGACAGCGTGCTGGGCCGTGCCCGGCGCGGCGGCGAGGAGGTGTGATCGGATGACGAGCGTGCGGGAAGCGGCCTTCGCCGTGTTCGAGCATTTCGGAGTGGATCGCCTGTTCGGCAATCCCGGCTCTACCGAGCTGCCGATGCTGAAGGGCATGCCCTTCCCCTATGTCATGGGCCTGAACGAAGCCGTCGTGATGGGCATGGCCGATGGTTATGCCAGGGCCAGCCGCAAGCCCGCGCTCGTCAATCTGCACAGTGCAGCGGGCACCGGCCATTCGCTGGGCAACCTGTTCACTGCATGGAAGAACAACGCGCCCGTGGTGGTTACGGCGGGCCAGCAGGCGCGCTCGATCCTGCCTTACGATCCGTTCCTCTATGCCGAGCGGCCCAGCGAGTTTCCGCGGCCTTATGTCAAATACTCGATAGAACCTGCCCGTGCGCAGGATGTGCCACTGGCGCTGATGCGCGCCTTCATCATCGCGCTCACCCCGCCGATGGGACCGGTCTTCGTATCCATCCCGGTGGACGATTGGGAGCGCGATTGCGAGATGCCGGGCCTGCCGGATATCGACGCTCTTACAGTACCCTCCGCCACGGGGGTGGAACGTCTTTCCACCATGCTAGACAGCGCGGAAAGACCCGCGCTGGTGCTGGGCAACGGCGTTGCCAACAGCGGCGGCTGGGCCTGCGCCATCGCGCTGGCGGAAAAGGCTGGCTGCGCCGTGTTCGCCGCGCCTTATGCCGCGCGGGAGACATTCCCGGAAGATCATCCGCAATTCGCCGGCTTCCTCAACGCCTGGCGCGACCAGATCCGCGAAGCCCTCGATCCTTTCGATGCGATCCTGGTGGCAGGGGCACCTGTCTTTACCTACCACGTTGAAGGCAGCGGACCGCACTGGCCCGAACATGCCAGCCTCATGGCCCTCTCTGACGATCCGCAGCACCTGGCGGCGCTGCCGGGAGGCGGCGGCGTGCTGGGCGACGTGAACGAAGGCCTCGCGCAGCTGGCGGAAAGAACCAACGCCCGCGAATATTCCGGCCCGACGCACCAGCTGATAGATCCGCCCGCCGAAATGACCGCCGCCTATGTGCTGAAGCGCATCGCCGCGCTGAGGCCCGAAGGCTCCATCATCGTGGAGGAATCTCCCACGGCGCGCGGGCCGGAGCACCAGACCCTGCCGATTACGCGCGAGGGGGGCTTCTATTCCTGCGCCAGCGGCGGCCTTGGCTATTCGCTGCCCGGCGCGCTGGGCGTGGCTCTGCACGAAAAAGACAGCGAGAAGCCCGACAAGGTGATTGCAATCCTTGGCGACGGCGCGTCGATGTACACCATCCAGGGACTGTTCACGGCATTCCAGGAGGATATTCCGGTCAGCTTCATCGTGCTGAACAATTCAGCCTACGCGGCCCTCACCGGCTTTTCCGGCGAGTTCGGCATGAACCATGTGCCCGGATGCGATCTGACGGGGCTGGATTTCGTGAAACTGGCAGAAGGTCAGGGCATCGAGGCACGGCGCGTGGACGATGTCGATGAAATTGATTCGTCAATCGAATGGAGCTTCGCGGCAGGCCGACCGACCCTGATCGACATGCGCATCAAGTGATAGCGTTCACTTGACGCTAACTATCGTATCACTAGCATCAACTTGGTAATTTATTACCTCTATCTTACGCATCCACATACTTTTTCTGGGATAAATCGCATTTTTTGCATGCAAAATTTCTCAGATGCCCTAGCGTGCATCTCGCCCAGAATCGGGTAACCGCCGCGATAGGGGATCGTGACGTGCAAATTTGGGGGAGCTTTTCAATGACTCAGCTGTTCTCCGATATGCCGTCCCGGTCACCAATTTCGGCCCGGTTCGACTCAGTAGGAGGATATTGATGAGTACTTCGCGAACCCTAGGTTCAGAATCCAAGATTTTCGGCAAGACAACCATGATGGCCATCGGCGCATCTGGTCTTGCCATGGCCGCCATTGCAATGGTTGGCGTGACGCCGAACTCCGCTTCGGCAGAAGAGTGTCTGCTCGACACGAATGATGACGGCACCGCTACCACGGGCGTCGACACCACCGGCGGCGCAGTAGGCAGCGGCACGGACTCGCTGGCTTGCGGCGAAGATGCCCTTGCATCTGCTGATGGCACGACCGCTGTTGGCTCCGATGCGTCGGCAACCCAGGAAAACGCAACGGCCGTAGGCTTTGGCGCAACCGCAGCCGGCACGGCTTCGCTCGCCGCTGGTGAAAGCGCCAATGCTCTGGGTCAGTTCAGCTCCGCGCTGGGCAGCAACGCCCAGGCGACCGGCAACTTCTCCACCGCTGTGGGTCAGGATGCCAACGCAATCGGCTCCAACACCACCGCAGTTGGCCGTAACTCCAATGCCAACTTCGACGGTTCCACCGCCATCGGCGTGGATGCCATCACTCTCGGCAATGACGCCGTGGCAGTGGGTATCAATGCCCAGGCACTCGACGAAGACGCCGTCGCAATCGGTCAGACGGCCGTTGCTTCCGGCTTCCACTCCACCGCAGTCGGTGCAGAATCCGTAGCTTCCGGTACGGGCGCACAGGCTTTCGGCTGGCAGGCTTCTGCTACCGGTGACCAGTCGACCGCAACGGGTCGCCAGGCTTCCGCCAGCGGCTTCCAGTCCAGCGCCTATGGCCAGTCGGCAGATGCATCGGGCGATCAGTCGTTCGCAGGTGGCTTCCAGGCCAGCGCGAGCGGTCTCGACTCCGTTGCAATCGGCCGCGATGCCGTGGCATCCGACGAAGATGCCGTTGCTATCGGCCAGACGGCCGTTGCTTCGGGCTTCCACTCCACCGCAGTCGGTGCAGAATCCGTAGCTTCCGGTACGGGCGCACAGGCTTTCGGCTGGCAGGCTTCTGCTACCGGTGACCAGTCGACCGCAACGGGTCGTCAGGCTTCCGCCAGCGGCTTCCAGTCCAGCGCCTACGGCCAGTCGGCAAATGCTTCCGGTCAGGGTGCAACGGCAACTGGCTTTGGTGCCAACGCCACTCTCGCAGGCGCAACTGCGAACGGCAACGCCTCCAGTGCTACGGGCTTCATCAGCACCTCTATCGGCAGCTTCAGCTCGGCGTCGGGCGATTTGAGTACTGCTACTGGCGCGTTCGCAAACGCATCGGGCACCAACTCTTTCGCCGGTGGCTTGGCTGCTAGCGCTTCGGGTTTCGACTCCATTGCGATTGGCAACATGGCTTCCGCTTCGGACGAAGATGCCGTGGCTATTGGCCAGTCGGCCAATTCCTCCGGCTTCCACTCCAGCGCTGTTGGTGCGGAATCGAACGCTTCGGGCCTCGGCGCTCAGGCTTTCGGCTGGCAGTCCGACGCTTCGGCTGACTTCTCCACCGCTCTCGGCCGTGTCTCGGTCGCTTCCGGACAGGGTGCCGTCGCCGTTGGTGACGGAGCCATCGCAACCGACGAGTTCACTTCCGCTCTTGGTCGCAATGCAGAAGCCACTTCGGCTGCCGCAACCGCGATCGGTTACGAATCCAGTGCAACCGGCACGCGTTCGACCGCTCTTGGCTACTTCGCAGTGGCTTCGGGCGAGCGTTCCACCGGTCTCGGCGAGAACGTCGATGCAACCGGCCAGGGTTCGCTGGCTGCTGGTAACGACGCTCAGGCGACCAACGAGTTCACCACGGCTCTCGGCGCCAGCGCAGAAGCCACCTCGGCTGCTGCAACGGCCGTCGGCTACGAATCCAGTGCAACCGGCACGCGTTCGACCGCTCTTGGCTACTTCGCAGTGGCTTCGGGCGAGCGTTCCACCGGTCTCGGCGAAAATGTCGACGCAACCGGTGAGGGTTCGCTGGCTGTCGGCAACGACGCACAGTCGACGGGTCGTTTCTCGAGCTCGATCGGTACAGGTTCGGAAGCCACTTCGTCCGCCGCAACCGCAATCGGCTACCAGTCGAGTGCAACCGGCGAGCGTTCGACGGCTCTGGGCTACTTCGCAGTAGCTTCGGGCGCAGAGTCGACCGCTCTGGGTGAGAACACCGACGCAACCGGCTCCAGCTCGGTGGCTATCGGTAACGATGCCCAGGCACTGGGCACGCGCTCCAGTGCTCTGGGTGCGCAGTCGATCGCTTCGGCAGCTGCTGCATCGGCCTATGGCTACGGCGCAACCGCTTCGGAAGAACGCGCTTCGGCCTTCGGTCACTTCGCAGTGGCAACCGGAGCCGGCGCTACGGCTATCGGTGAGAACTCCGAGGCAAGCGGCGTCGCGTCGACGGCTCTGGGTCAGAATGCCCTGGCAACCTTCGACAACTCGACCGCAGTCGGTGCCGGTGCACAAACCACCGCAGCCAACCAGGTAGCCCTGGGTGGCACCGGAAGCGCAGTGCGCATTGGCGACATCGCCGCCAGCACCGCGGCACAGTCCGGCCCGATCTCGGTCCTGACGGTCGACGCAGATGGTGTGGTCGGCAGCGATGACACCATTGGCAATGCACTGGCCATGGCGAACAACAACATCGCCATGAACACCGGCAATATCGCCATGAACACGGGCAACATCGCTACCAACGCATCCGCGATTGCGGCTCTGCAGGGCCAGACGACCACTCTGTTCGATCTGACCTCCGCGAATGCCCAGGGCGTGCGTGAAGCCAACGAAGGTGTCGCAATGGCACTGTCGATGGAATCGCCGGTCCTCATGCCGACCGATAGCTTCGGCCTCGCCGGCGGCTTCGGCTACTACAACGACCGCGTTGCCGGTTCGGCCAGCTTTGCTGCCCGTATCAGTGACAACGCTGCCTTCACGGGCGGTGTTGGCATCGGCTTCGACGAAGGTGAAGTTGGCGCCCGCGCCGGTTTCCAGGTCACCTGGTAAGAAGCTACGGCCTCGCGCCGGACTTCCCAAAGGGAAAGAAGGGGGCGGCTCGCAAGGGCCGCCCTTTTTCTATGGGCGCCGGCTATTCCTAGGCACGCGCGTCCGGCCAGCCCTGTCAAAGCAGCACGACAGAAGCGTGATGCAATCGAAGCGTGACCATGCTCCTCACGGAACTGGGTGCCCCGTCAGCCACAAGCCGGAAGGCGATCTGCATGGCCCACAAAGCACATCTGGCCAGGCCGGGATCAAGTCACCCGCCACACCCACAGCTTGATGGAATTGGCAAAGCGCGCTCCGCTGCAGATAAAGATCGACTGGTTCATCCAGTCATACTTGCCTTCGGGCGCAATGAATTCGGGAACGGTACGGAAGTAGTATTCCGACGGATCAACATCCTCCCCGCGGCGCAGGCGATCCATCACCTCGGGTGCACCGCGGCGAAGGCCCTTGTTGCGGATCTGGATCAGGGCACCATCATCCGTTTCGATGGCATAGATGGCATCCGCCACTGTCACACCGTCTGGCCGGGTGAGCTGCCAGTCTGCCGAATTTCCCATCAGCTTGCCGCTGATCCTCGGGCCCCGGACATACCCCCCCTCCTTGATGGGGATGATGCGGCGCGTGCCGTCCACCACGGGGCCGATCTCGCGCGGCGCATCGAGTTCGCCGCCCGCCTCGTAAACAAATTCCAGCCCTGGCGGACCGGGTATGTCGCTCATGTCCTTCTCCCCTGGCAATACCGAACGCGACAGCGCGGCCAGTCATCCGAACGCTGCCTCATCGCAGCGATCAGGCGGGCTCTGCCACCTTCAGGCCAATATCCTCGCTACGTGCGAAGTTGCCGTGCAGGCCAAAGCGCAACTGGATGGGAACGTGCACCGTGGCGATCGGGCCCTTTTCGATATCCATTGCGTCAAACACCAGCAGGTCGCTGCGGTGATCGAGGATGCGGTTGCACACCTGCACCACCCAGCCGTCGCCCTCTGGCGCATCTGCAGAGCGCGGGATGAAGCACGGTTCCTGCAAAGTGCTGGTTTCGCCTGCCCACCAATGCTGTTCTGTTCCTGTCTGCATGTCGCGGAAGAACAGGCAATTCATCGGCGCACCACCGGCGGACCGGGCCTCGCCGTCCATCGGTCGGCTCATGTCCATTTCCAATCCCCAGGTGTAGCGATTTTGCATGCCGGTGAAGCGTTCGTCGATGCGCGGGAATTCGCTGACGGTGTCGGTCAGCGTCTCGATCGAAGCGAACTCATCCCCATTGCTGGCGAGATCCACGGTCCATTGCGTCAGCTTGGTCATCGCCTCTGCGGGATTGAATTCCGCCCCGTGCATGTCGGGGAAGAAGGGGAAGAAATTGTTCTCCGATTCAGGCGTCACGAAATGGATCTTCGTGCCATCCTGCCATGCGTTCATCACGTGGCTGGCAAAGCAATTGTCCCGCTTGAACCAGCGGATATCCTCCTCGCGCAGCCCGTCACGGCGGGGGATGACGCCAAGATACACATCGCGGGTGGTATCGAACATGAAGGCCGGCTTGCCTTCTTCCAGCTGCTCCCAGCTGCCCGTGCTCGGCACGATATGCAGCACCAGGTAGTCGGGCGTGACCGCGAAATCGTGCATCATGCAATAGTATGGCACCTTGAACCATTCCTCGCGCACCAGTTCGCCTTCCGGGCTGATTTCGTAGTAGGTCACATCATCGGTGTGGAGGCCGCTGGCGGCATAGCCGATGGCGACCATGTTGCCGGTTTCGGGATCGACCTTGGGATGGGCGGTGAAGGTTTCGCCGGTCATCTTGCCACCGAACTTCTCGTAGCCGTAGGTTTCCATCGTCGCCGGGTCCATCAGCAGCGCCGGGCTGTCTTCCTTCAGCGCCCAGAGCTTTCCGCCATACAGCCATGCATTGGTGTTTGCGGTACCGCGATATTCGCCCTTCACGCGGTCATCATCGGTGAGCGGGTTGCGATAGGCGCCGAACAGCGCCTCTCCCGCTTCGTTTTCCAGCTTCCACTTGTCCGTCTTGGCCCAGCGCTGGCGAAAATCGCACTGTCCATCGTGGAAATGGAAGCGCGTGATCATGCCGTCGCCATTGAAGGAAATGTCGTTGCCCATGCGCGGCGGGAATTGCGGATCGGGCTGAACGCGGAAGAATGCGCCGTCGAGCTCAGCCGGGATTTCACCGCTGTGCTGCAGATCGTTTATGTCCGCCTCGATCCGGCTGGGGGTGTTGAAACCGGTAAAGCTGGGGGTATCGGGAAATTGGGCCATCTTTCTACTCTCCTTGCGGAAGATTGTATGCTTTACTAACAAAATCGCAAGCACATGAGAGCGCAAACCTGGCTGAGACCGCATTGACTGAAGACACATCCGATACAGACAAGCCCGGCTTCGGCCTGCTGGACGGGATCGTGGGATTTCACCTGCGCCTGGCTCACGGGGCTGTGTATCGCCATTTTACGGAAACCTTCTCCGAACTTGGGCTGACGCAGAAACAGGTCAGCGTGCTGTGGATGGTGGGTGACAAGCCCGGCGTGGCGCAGATCGAGCTGGGATCCCGCCTACGGATGGACCGGGCCACCACGATGACAATCGTGAACCGCCTTCAGGAGCGGGGATACATGCGGCGGGAGCGCTCGAGCAGTGACGGACGCAAGCAGGCGCTGCATCTGACGCCCGCAGGAGAAGCTGCACTGGTTGAGGCAACCCAGTGCATCGAATTACACGAGGCATGGCTAAAAAGCCGCTTCACGCCGCAAGAAGTAGAAAAACTGGTGGAAATGCTCGCAAGAATCCACGAGTAAGGGCCCTTCTGGGAGAGGAAAATATCAATATGGCCGGACCGACTGGCGGGAATGCAAATCCCATAAACGTGATCAACAATGGCGCGATGAACTCTCGCCAATGGGCGGTGGTGGTGCTGATGGTGCTGCTGAATGCGCTTGATGGCTTCGACGTGTTGTCCAGCGCCTTTGCCGCTCCGGGCATCACTGCAGACTGGGGCATACCGCGCAGCGAACTGGGCATCGTGCTCTCGGCAGAACTGGTGGGCATGGGCTTTGGCTCGGTGCTGCTTGGCGGTGCTGCGGACAAGTTCGGCCGCAAGGTCACCATGATCGCCTGTCTTGTCCTGATGGCCGCCGGAATGTGGTTGGCAGGCCACGCCAATGGCGTGCCCGACATGTTCGCCTATCGCTTCCTCACCGGTATCGGCATTGGCGGCATGCTGGCCGCGACCAACGCGGTCACGGCGGAAAGCACCAACAACAAATGGCGCAAGGCGGCCATCGCCGTCTATGTGGCGGGCTATCCGCTCGGCGCGATCCTTGGCGGTATCGCGGCTTCGGAATGGCTGCTGGATACCTACGGCTGGCGCGGCGTGTTCGATTTCGGTGCAATAGTTACAGCAGCGCTGATCCCGGTCGTTTGGCTGGTGGTGCCTGAAACCGCCGCCTATCATGCCGGCAAGGAAAACCTGGACGGCGTGAACAAGACGCTGGGCGCGTTCGGCAAGGAACCGATCGCCGCCCTGCCTCCCGGCGCGACGGATGCCGCCAGCAAGCCCAAGGTTACCGATATCCTCTCGAACCCGCGCTTGCGCCCGGTGACCTTGTTGCTGGCCTTCGGCTATATGTTCCACACCATCACCTTCTACTACATCCTGAAATTCGCCGTGCAGATCGTGGCCGATTACCCGCCGGGCTATGAGCCCAGCGATGCCGCGACGGTGCTGACGTGGGCCAATGTCGGCGGTTTCTTCGGCAGCGCGCTGTTCGGCTTCGTGATGGCGCGTTTCGGCATCAGGTGGCCAACCGCACTGGCGCTGCTGATCGGTTCGGTCATGGTGGTCTCGTTCGGCTTTGGCCGCAGTTCGCTGGGTGCGTGGCAGTGGGCCACGATCCTCACCGGCTTCTTCACCAATGCGGCAATCAGCGGCTATTACGCCGCCTTCGCTCGCGGCTTCCCGGCCTATGCCCGCGCCACCGGCACCGGCTTCGTGCTGGGTGTCGGCCGCCTGGGAGCGGCGGGCAGCCCGCTGATCGCGGGCGCGCTGTTCGGCCTTCTGGGCGATAGCGAGCTGCTGGTGGTGTCCATCATCATGGCAATGGGCTCGGTCGTTTCGCTGTTCCTGTTCCTGATGCTGCCGGAGCGTGAAGGCGATGAACTGGTCGAGGCCCCGTCCGACCCGGTACCCGACAAACTCTAAGGAGAGACTTACCGATGAAAACCCGTGCCGCCGTAGCATTCGAGGCGAAGAAGCCGCTTGAGATCGTGGAACTTGATCTGGAAGGCCCGAAGGAGGGGGAAGTCCTCGTCGAAATCATGGCGACCGGCATTTGCCACACCGATGCCTATACGCTGGACGGTCTCGACAGCGAGGGGCTGTTCCCCTCCGTGCTGGGACATGAAGGTGCCGGCATCGTGCGCGAGGTTGGCCCGGGCGTCACCAGCGTGAAGCCGGACGATCACGTGATCCCGCTCTACACGCCGGAATGTCGCCAGTGCAAAATGTGCCTCAGCGGCAAGACCAACCTGTGCAGCGCCATTCGCGAGACGCAGGGCAAGGGCCTGATGCCGGACGGCACCAGCCGGTTCTCGTACAAGGGCGAGACGATCTACCACTATATGGGCTGCTCCACCTTCTCCAACTTCACGGTGCTGCCCGAAATCGCCGTTGCCAAGATCCGCACCGACGCGCCGTTCGAAACCAGCTGCTACATCGGCTGCGGCGTGACGACGGGCGTGGGCGCGGTCACCAACACGGCAAAGGTGCAGCCTGGCGATAACGTGGTGGTGTTCGGCCTTGGCGGCATTGGCCTCAACGTGATCCAGGGTGCGAAGATGGCGGGAGCCGATCGCATCGTCGGCGTCGACATCAACAACGACAAGAAGGAATGGGGCGAGAAGTTCGGCATGACCGATTTCGTGAACCCCAAGGAGACCGGCGACGTCGTGGCGCATCTGGTGGAGCTGCTGGATGGCGGCGCGGACTACAGCTTTGACTGCACCGGCAATACCGACGTGATGCGCCAGGCGCTGGAATGCTGCCACAAGGGATGGGGCACCAGCATCATCATCGGCGTGGCGGAGGCCGGCAAGACGATCGAGACGCGCCCCTTCCAACTGGTGACGGGCCGCAACTGGCGCGGCACCGCGTTCGGCGGAGCCAAGGGCCGCACCGACGTGCCCAAGATCGTGGACTGGTACATGAACGGCAAGATCGCCATCGACCCGATGATCACCCACACCCTTTCGCTGGAAGAGATCAACAAGGGCTTCGACCTCATGCACTCGGGCGAGAGCATCCGCTCCGTGGTGGTCTACTAGCACCGGGTTTTCCGCGCCCGCCCGTGAACCAAACGGGGCGAAATCGGGCGGCGCGGACATTCACTCTTTCACAAGACCGAAAATTTCGGCTATGTGATGAAACAAGAGAATCGCGCCCGGCGATAGGATATCGCGCGCGCCCATAACAGAGAGGACATTCACCATGCTCAATCACGTGTTTCTCGGCACCAATGATGTCGAAAAGTCGCGCCAGTTCTACAACGCCACGATGGGCGCCATCGGCGTGAATCCGGTGAACGAGCTTCCCCATGCCACGATCTACGCCAACGAAGGCGGCGCGGTGGCCGTGGGCAAGCCTGCCAATGGCGAAGTCGCCAACCCGTCCAACGGCGCGACCCTGGGCCTCAAGGCCAGTTCCTATGACGAGGTGAACGCCTGGCACGCCGCCGGTCTTGCCAATGGCGGAACCGACGAAGGCGCCCCCGGTGTGCGCGAGAACAGCCCTGGCCAGATGTATGGCGCCTACCTGCGCGATCCCGATGGCAACAAGGTCTGCGTCTTCTGCCCCAACGAAAACGCCTGACCGCTCAGCCATGAGCATGTTCACCCATATCGTTGTCGGCACTGACGATCCCGAGGCTTCGGCACGCTTCTACGATGCCACATTCGCTGCCATCGGGATCGAGGGCGGCCGGTCTGGCGAGGCATCCTATTACGGATCGTATGAGGCGGGGTTCTTCTCCGTTCAGCCTCCCCGCAACGGCGAGCCCGCCACCTTTGCCAACGGCGGCACCGTCGGCCTTTCCGCCGCAACGCAAGGCGAGGTAGATGCCTGGCATGCGGCCGGCCTTGCCAATGGCGGCAGTGACGAAGGCGCGCCGGGCCGCCGCGATATGGGCGAGAACCGGCTTTACGGGGCCTATCTGCGCGACCCTGTAGGCAACAAGATCTGCGCTTTCACCACGAATGTGGAGGACTAATACGATGTACAGCCATATCATGATCGGCACCGACGATATCGACCGGGCAAAGGCGTTTTACGAACGCGTGCTGGGCGTGCTCGACGGCGATCTGCAGGTATTCGAAAACGAGAACAAGACCGGCCATCGCCGCGTGTTTTTCATCCAGGACGGCGGCATCCTCGCCCTCACTCAGCCCATCGATGGCCAGCCCGTCAGCACGGCCAACGGTTCCACCATCGGCTTCGCCTGCAATTCGGGCGAACAGGTGAAGGAATTCCACGATGTGGCGGTGGAGGCCGGTGCAACTCCGGTCGAGGATCCGCCCGGCCTTCGCGAAGGCGGCGCGATGGGCCCCCTGCACCTGTGCTATTTCCGCGACCTCGACGGACACAAGATCTGCGGCATTCACCGGAGCGCGGCATGACCCTCGAAACCGTCAGCGAAACGAAGTGCTTCGGCGGCAACCAGGGCGTCTACAAGCACGAGAGCACGTCCACCGGCACGCCGATGACCTTCGCGGTCTATCAGCCGGAGCACATGGAAGGCGAAAAGCTGCCGGTGCTGTGGTGGCTTTCCGGCCTGACCTGCACGCACGAAAACGCGATGATCAAATGCCATTATCACAAGGCATGCGCAGAGCATGGCGTGATCTTCATCTGCCCGGACACCTCCCCGCGCGGAGAAGGTGTGCCCGATGACGAGGCCTATGATTTCGGCCAGGGCGCAGGCTTCTATGTCAACGCCACGCAGGATCCGTGGGCGGAGCATTTCCAGATGCGCCGCTATATTGAGGAAGAACTGCCCGCCCTTGTGGCGGAGAACTTCGATGTCGACATGGAGCGTCAGTCCATCTCCGGCCATTCCATGGGCGGGCACGGCGCGCTGACGGTATCGCTGCGCAACCCTGACCGTTTCCGTTCCACCAGCGCGTTCTCCCCCATCGTCAGCCCGATGAACTGTCCGTGGGGCGAAAAAGCGCTGTCGAACTATCTGGGCGATGATCGCAGCGCCTGGCGCGAATATGATGCCTGCGCCCTGATCGAGGACGGCGCGCGGATCGATCACCTGCTGGTGGAACAGGGCCGTGCTGACAATTTCCTCGACGACGAGCTGAAGACCTGGCTGCTGGAAGACGCGGTGCGGGAAGCCGGCATGAACGCGAAGATCGTGATGCAGGAGGGGTATGACCATTCCTATTTCTTCGTCTCCACCTTCATTGGCGAACATGTGAAATGGCATGCGGAAAGGCTGAAAGCATGAGCGACAAGAGCGAGATTCTTGGCGACATCATCGCCCGCCATCACCACCGTGAAGGCCCGCTTCTGCCCATCCTGAACGATGTGCAGGCCGAACTGGGCTGCGTGGATGCGGAAAGCGAGGCGCTGATCGCCAAGGGGCTGAACATCAGCCGGGCCGATGTGCACGGCGCGGTCAGCTTCTATCACGATTACCTGCCCGCACCCGATGCCCGCCCGCACGTGCAGATCTGCCGGGCAGAGGCGTGCAAGGCGCGCGGCGTGGAAAAGCTGATCGACAAGGCCAGCACCGCTGCGGGAGAGCGCGTGCGCATTTCCACCGTCTATTGCCTTGGCCTGTGCAGCGCCGGCCCCGCCGCGCGCACGGGTGACGACCTTCATATCCGCCTGGACGAGCAGGCGATCACCAATCTGGTAGAAAACGCATGACGCTGGTTCGCATTTCCGACGACGCCCTTGCCCGCGCTGGCGGCGCTGACAAGCTGGCGGCAGCCTTCGAGAAGAAGGGTTGCGAGGTTCATCGCACCTCCAGCTGGGGCATGCACTGGCTGGAGCCGCTGGTGGACGTGGACGGCGAGGGCTTCGGCCCTGCCACGCTGGACGATGTGGATGCGATCCTCGATGGCACGAGCGACAAGTCCATCGGCGTCATCGAGGATCATCCCTTCATCGCCACACAGACGCGCATCACTTTCAAGCGCGCTGGCAAGACCCGCCCTCTCAGCCTGGAAGATTACGAGGCGACCGGCGGCTGGGCAGGCCTGAAGCGCGCCCGCCAGATCGGTCCTGAAAAGATCGTGGAAGAGGTGAAGCACTCCGGTCTGCGCGGCCGTGGCGGTGCGGGCTTCCCCACGGGTATCAAGTGGGACACGGTGATGAAAGCCGAAGGCCCGCAGAAATACATCGTGTGCAACGCCGACGAGGGCGACAGCGGCACCTTTGCCGATCGCATGGCGATGGAAGGCGATCCCTTCGCGCTGATCGAAGGCATGACGATCGCGGGCGAGGCCGTGGGTGCGAACCAAGGCTATATCTACCTGCGCAGCGAATATCCCGATGCCATCCGCAAGCTGACCGCCGCGCTGGAACTGTGCGCAGACATCATCGCCCCGTTCAGATGCGAAGTGCGCGTGGGTGCAGGCGCCTATGTCTGCGGCGAGGAAACCTCGCTGCTCAACAGCCTGGAAGGCAAGCGCGGCGAAGTGCGCGCAAAGCCGCCGCTGCCCGCGCTCGAAGGCTTCCTCGGCAGGCCAACGGTGGTGAACAACGTGCTCAGCCTGCAGGCCGTGCCGCATATCCTTACAGAGGGCGGCGCGGACGAATACAAGGATGCAGGCCTTGGCCGTTCACGCGGCACCATGCCGATCCAGCTGGCAGGCAACATCAAGCACGGCGGGCTTTACGAAGTCGGCTTCGGGGTGACGCTGGATGAACTCGTCAACAAGGTCGGCGGGGGCACCGCGTCGGGCCGTCCTGTAAAAGCCGTGCAGGTGGGCGGTCCGCTGGGTGCCTACATCCACCCGGACCAGTTCGACATCAAGTTCGACTACGAGGAGTACACCAATGCCGAGGCCCTGATAGGCCACGGCGGCGTGACCGTGTTCGACGATAGCACCGACATGCTGGAAATGGCGCGCTTCGCCATGGAGTTCTGCTCCGTGGAAAGCTGCGGCAAGTGCACGCCCTGCCGCATCGGGGCGGTGCGCGGCGTGGAGATCATCGACCGGATCCAGGCCGGTGGGCGCAAGCGCGACCGGATCGAACTCGCGCCGCAGATGCACAATGCGCCCAAGGACAAGGGCCGCGATGCAGGCGACGAGATCGGCCTGCTGACCGACCTGTGCGAAACGATGAAATTCGGCTCGCTCTGCGCGCTGGGCGGCTTCACACCCTATCCGGTGATGAGCGCGCTGCGCCAGTGGCCGGAGGATTTCACGCGCAATCCCGAACTGGTCGAGCAGGCCCTGCCGGAAACCGCATCGTGACAATCGGCTGATGGTTCTGGGCGCGGTTCTTGCAGGTGGGCAATCCTCACGCTTCGGCAGCGACAAGGCGCTGGCCGAGCTGGATGGCCGCACCCTGATCGCGCGCGCGGTGGATGCCCTTTCCGCCTCTTGCGACCACGTGATCGTGGTGGGCCGCGATACGGCACCCGCCCCCACCATCCCTGATTGGCCGCAGCCCGGCATGGGCCCGCTGGGCGGGATCGCCGCCGCCCTGCGCTTTGCGGAAGGTCAGGATTACGACACGGTGCTGACCTGCGGGGTCGATTCTGTCGCCCTGCCGCCCAACCTGTTGTCGGATCTTTCGCCGGCACCGGCTTACCTTGAAACGCAGCCCGTTATCGGGCATTGGAACAGCAGCAACGCATCGCTCGTCTCGGCCATCCTCCAGAGTGAAGGACGCCATTCGATGCTCGCTTTCGCAAAGGCCGCCAGGGCGCGGGCCGTGAAAAGCAATGATGCGCCAGCAAACATAAACACTCCCGCAGACCTTGCGGCGATGGAGCGATAGTTATGGGATACGAAGCCCCCAAGGATTTTGGCACACCGGCAGTCAAGTCGGACCGCAAGGTCACGCTGACGATCGACGGACGCGAAATCACCGTGCCCGAAGGCACATCGGTGATGCGCGCGGCCAGCGAGCTTGGCGGCCATATTCCGAAACTGTGCGCCACGGACAACGTGAAAAGCTTCGGCTCCTGCCGCCTGTGCCTGGTGGAGATCGAGGGTGCGCGCGGCACGCCTGCCAGCTGCACCACGCCCGTCAGCGACGGGATGAAGGTGCAGACGCAGACCCCGCGCCTCGAAAAGTTGCGCAAGGGCGTGATGGAGCTGTATATCTCCGATCACCCGCTGGACTGCCTCACCTGCTCCGCCAACAACGATTGCGAGTTGCAGGACGAAGCCGCTGCCGTGGGCCTGCGCGATGTGCGCTATGGCTACGAAGGGGCGAACCACCTCGGCACCACGGTCGACAAGTCCAACCCATATTTCTCCTTCCAGCCCGACAAGTGTATCGTCTGCTCGCGCTGCGTGCGCGCATGCGGCGAGGTGCAGGGCACCTTCGCGCTGACGGTTGATGGACGCGGCTTCGCTTCCGTGATTTCCGCCGGGCAAGACGAGGACAATTTCCTCTCCAGCGAATGCGTATCGTGCGGTGCCTGCGTGCAGGCCTGCCCCACCAGCGCGCTGATGGAAAAGAGCGTGACGGAGATCGGCCTGCCCGAACGCGCCGTCGTCACCACCTGCGCCTATTGCGGCGTTGGCTGCACCTTCCGCGCCGAGATGAAGGGCGAACAGCTGGTGCGCATGGTGCCTTACAAGGATGGCAAGGCCAATCGCGGCCATAGCTGCGTGAAGGGCCGCTTCGCCTATGGCTACGCCAACCACCAGGATCGCATCACCTCGCCCATGGTGCGCGACAGCATCGACCAGCCCTGGCGCGAGGTAAGCTGGGAAGAGGCGCTGGAATTCACCAGCAACAAGATCAGCGGCATCAAGGAAAAGCACGGCGCTGGCGCGCTGGGCGGCATCACCTCCAGCCGCTGCACCAACGAGGAAACCTTCCTCGTGCAGAAACTGATCCGCTCCGTCTTCGGCGCGAACAACGTCGATACCTGTGCCCGCGTGTGCCATTCGCCAACGGGTTACGGCCTGAAGACGACGTTCGGCACCAGTGCCGGCACGCAGGATTTCGACAGTGTGGAGCACACCGATGTGGCGCTGGTGATCGGTGCCAATCCCACCGATGGCCACCCCGTTTTCGCCAGCCGCCTGAAGAAGCGCCTGCGCGAAGGGGCAAAGCTGATCGTGATCGATCCGCGCCGTATTGACCTTGTGCGCACCCCGCACGTGGAAGCCGCGCAGCACCTGCCGCTGCAGCCCGGCACCAATGTCGCCGTGCTTACCGCGATGGCGCATGTCATCGTAACAGAAGGGCTGGCGAACCGGGAGTTTATCGAGGAACGCTGCGAAGTCGATGCCTATGAGGAATGGGCGCGTTTCGTATCTGACGAACGCCACAGCCCCGAGACGCTGGAAGCAGTAACCCGCGTGCCTGCCGAAGACCTGCGGGAGGCCGCCCGCCTCTACGCCACCGGCGGCAATTCGGCGATCTACTACGGCCTCGGCGTGACGGAACACTCGCAGGGCTCCTCCACCGTGATGGCCATTGCAAACCTCGCCATGGTCACCGGCAATATCGGCCGCAAGGGCGTGGGCGTGAACCCGCTGCGCGGCCAGAACAACGTGCAGGGCGCCTGCGACATGGGCAGCTTTCCGCATGAACTGCCCGGCTATCGCCACCTGTCCGACAGCGTGACGCGCGAACTGTTCGAGAAGGACTGGGGCGTATCGCTCGATCCCAACCCCGGCCTGCGCATCAACAACATGCTGGATGCCGCCGTGGATGGCACGTTCAAGGCGATCTACATCCAGGGCGAGGATATTCTGCAGTCCGATCCCAACACGCAGCACGTGGCCGATGGCCTTTCCGCGATGGACTGCGTGGTGGTGCACGATCTCTTCCTGAACGAGACCGCGAACTACGCCCACGTCTTCCTGCCCGGCTCCACCTTCCTGGAAAAGAACGGCACCTTCACCAATGCAGAGCGGCGCATCCAGCCGGTGCGCAAGGTGATGGAGCCTGCCAATGGCTACGAGGATTGGGAAGTCACGCAACTGCTCGCCAACGCGCTGGGTGCCAACTGGAATTACTCGCACCCCAGTGAAATCCTGGACGAGATCGCCCGCCTCACCGGCAGTTTTGCCGGGGTAAGCTGGGACATGCTGAACGAGCGTGGCAGCGTGCAATGGCCGGTGAACGAGACACATCCCGATGGCTCGCCCGTCATGCACATGGAAGGTTTCGTGCGCGGCAAGGGCCTGTTCGTCGTCACCGATTACGTGCCGACGGACGAGAAGACAGGACCGCGCTTCCCGCTGCTGCTGACCACGGGACGTATCCTCAGCCAGTACAATGTCGGCGCGCAGACGCGGCGCACGGCCAACACCATCTGGCACGAGGAAGACCTGCTGGAAATCCACCCCGTCGACGCGGAAAACCGCGGCCTGAAGGATGGTGACTGGACGAAGCTTGCCAGCCGGACGGGCGAAACGACCCTGCGCGTGAAGGTGACGGACCGCGTGGCGCCGGGCGTGGTCTATACCACGTTCCACCACCCCGCGACGCAGGCCAACGTCGTCACCACCGACTATTCCGACTGGGCCACCAACTGTCCCGAATACAAGGTGACAGCCGTGCAGGTTACGCCCAGCAACGGGCCGACCGACTGGCAGGAGGACTATCAGGAACTGTCCGAACGCAGCCGCCGCATCGCCGGGGAAGACAGCATGGAGCCGGCAGAATGAGCAAAAGCCAGCTGGAAACCGTCACGCGCTTTGCCAACCAGATCGCCAAGAATTTCGTGGCGCTGGGTCATGACAAGGCGGTGCTGGCCACGGCAGACCATATCGACAGCTTTTGGGATCCGCGCATGAAGGCATCGATCTTCGAAGGCGACCGCAGCGGGCTGGACCCGGCCGCTGCCGAGGCAATCGAACACCTGGCCGCCGGTGCGCATCCTGAATCGCAGACGCGCGCCACGGATTTCTCCAAGGCGGGCGAGTTGCACAATTCGGATGCCGGATAAGCCGATCCAGTTCGCTGCCGATGGCAGTGTGAAATCGATCGAGCGCGATTGGGTCCCCGAAGTCCCGGTCGCGCTCGAATACAATGGCCTGTCCTACGCGGTGATGATGGCCACCCCCTCTGACCTTGAGGATTTCGCCCGCGGCTTTGCGCTGACAGAAGGGCTGGCGCGCACCCCTGCCGACATCACCGATATCGCCGTTGCCGAGGTGGAGCACGGCTGGATCGTGCGGGCGCAACTCACCGGGCTGGGTATAGCAAAACTGACGGAGCGCGTGCGCACCCGCGTGGCAGAATCGAGCTGCGGGCTGTGCGGCATAGAGAACCTGGAGGCGGTGAACACGCCCCTTCCCCAGGTTGCAGCGCACGACGCGCTCGAACCGAAGGCAATCTTTGCCGCCCTATCATGCCTGCGCGAACACCAGCCTCTGACGAAGGCGAGCGGTGCCGCCCATGCCGCGGCCTATTGTCTGGCCGATGGCACGATCCGCCACGCGCGCGAAGACGTGGGGCGGCACAACGCGATGGACAAGCTGATCGGCGCGCTGGCCGTGGCGGGGGAAGATCCCGCACCGGGCTTCATCCTTTCCAGCGCGCGCTGTTCCTACGAGATCGTGGAGAAGGCCGTGCGCGCCGGGGCAACCCGCCTTGTCACCATTTCCCTGCCCACCTCCATGGCCGTGCAGCGCGCCCGTGCGGCGGGGCTGGGTCTGTGGTGTCTTGCCCGCGATGACAGCGTGCTGCAGGTGACCGGCGAAGCGCCCACGGGCTGACGCGGTCACGGTGCGGCTTGGCCTTTCGGGCCTCGCGATGTTGCCAACTCGCAACGCGGTTGCATCATAGTCACACCTTGCGGGAACCGGATCGCGAAACCCGCGCTAGTTCTATATGGACGCCATCGTTTCCGCCCTTGTTCCCATGTCTCTGCTGGATAGCCTGGCGGCCATGCCCACGGGCGTTCTTACCCTGCCCGCCCTGCTGGTGATGGTCACGGCATCGCTGGTGGCGATGTCCGTGCCCGGGGCGGTGAACGCCATGTCCTTCCTCGGCGGCCTGTTTCTCGGCTTTGCCGGCATAGTTGTGGTGGCCGTCGGCTGCGTAATCGGCAGTCATCTGCTGTTCCTCGCTTCGCGCCGCTGGTTCAGTGCGCGTCTGCAGCGCCGGTTCGGCGCGCGGCTCAGCGGTATTCAGGACCATCTGGGCCGTCGCGGGCCGATCTACGTCGTGGGTGCAAGGCTGGGCGGTGTGCCGCATATCCTCGTGACCGCGGGATGCGCGGCCACGCCGATCAGCGCCCGCGCATTTTTGGGTGCAAGCCTGCTCGGAATGTTGCCGGCCATCTCCCTGTCCGTACTCGCCGGTACCGGTTTCGCTGCCCTTTAGAGGTAGGTTCGAAATGTCCGCCGGTCTAAGCGGACTCTTTACGATATTGCTGTAGCCGATCCGCTCCTTCAGTTTTTAGGAGCGAATTGCGGGCGTGACGATCAGCGGCATCTTCATGATGACCTTTCTGGTGATGGGCCTCGCCGTGCTGTGCGGGGTGATGAGTATGGCGCTCAGCCGGCATGTCGCCTTGCGGTGGATGGCCCTCGCACTGGGTATCGGCGTAATCGAGAGCCTGGCGCTGAAAGACGGTGCCATCACCAGCTTCGACCTTGTCCTCGTCTGCATCACCATTCCGCTGTCCTACGCCTGCGTGGGCGAGTCGGTGCGGCGCGCCTTTGACCAGGAGCAATCCTCGAACCGTTTCTTCGCAGCGGTACTGGCCCTGATCGGTCTCTCCATTGTCCTCCTCCAATTCCCGCTGCCGCCGGTGCTGCAACTGGTGCCCTGCCAACTGGCCGGCGCCTGGGCGATGATCCGCGCGTTTTCCTGCGTGCGGCACAACCGCCAGCGCGGTGTGCTGCTGGATACCGCCCTGCTGGTGGCACTCGCCGCTGTCGCGCTGGTGTATGTCGCGCGGATACCCTTCCTGCCGATCCTCGTTGCAGCGGAGACGCCGTTCATGATCGTCTCTCGCGAGACCCTGCAGGCATCCCTCATCATCGTGTTCGCCGTGCTGGTGCCCGCCGTGGTGGTGCTGACGATTGCGAAGGTAGTGGCCAATGCGGTGGAATTTCACCGGATACAGGCGGAATTCGATATGGTGGCAGCCCTGCCCAATCGCCGCGCATTCGAGAACGCCATGCGCTGCGAAACACGCGGCGAAGGGTGGCTGATCTTCTGCGACATCGACAAGTTCAAGCTGGTGAACGATCGCTTCGGCCATGCGGCGGGCGATGCCGTGATCCGCGCGGTGGCGGGCCTGCTGGAAGGGCCAGGCCTGGCCGCCCGCATCGGCGGGGAGGAATTTGCCATCTGGCTGCCCCGTTTCGACCAGCAGGCTGCCTGCGATTATGCCGAGGCCATGCGCCGCGAAATCGCCAGCCTGCGCCTTGTCGAAATCGTGGGCGATCATCCGATCACCGCCAGTTTCGGCATCGCGCGTGTCACCGGCGATGCCCCGCTTCACGAGGTGTTCGCGGCAGCCGATACCGCGCTTTACATGGCCAAGGATAACGGCCGGAACCGCGTGGTCACATTCGAGGAACAGGAATGGCAGCAATCGGGGAAAGACACAGCAGAGCGCAGGCAGCGCCGCGCGGCCTGATTCGCCTGTTCCTTAGCGTCTCAGCTGAAACACGGCATGCTCCGCCCGCCAATTGGCATTCACGCTGCCGATTTCCCGCCCGTTGGCGAAGAACCAGTTCCCGCTCACCGCCACCCCGCGCTGCGCCAGCAATTCGCGAAAATCGGTGATGGTAAGGTGATGGATATTGGCCGTTTCATACCAGCTTCCGGGCAGGTGCCGCGAGATAGGCATGCGTCCACCGGTCAGCAGCGAAAGCCGCATCCGCCAGTAGGCGAAGTTGGGGAAGCTGACGAAAGCCTCCCGCCCCACGCGCAGGAGCTGGTTCAGTAGCCATTCCGGCCTTTGCGCGGTCTGCAATGTCTGGCTCAGGATCGCCACGTCGAACGCGCCATCGGGATAATCGGCAAGGTCGCGATTGGCATCGCCCTGGATCACGGAAAGGCCGCGCGAAACGGCCTTTGCCACCGCGTCGGCATCGATTTCCATGCCCCGCGCATCGCAGCCCTTCTCGGCCTGCAACACATGCATCAGATCGCCCTCCCCGCAGCCCACGTCCAGCACGCGGCTGCTGCCGGGCACCTTGGCGGCGATCTTGGCAAGGTCTGCCCTCAGGTCAAAACCGGTTCCGCTCATCGGCCGAGGAACCCTTCCACCACCCGGTCCAGCGCGGGCACGTCCAGCAGGAAGCTGTCGTGCCCGTAGGGCGCGCTCAGTTCCACGAAGCTGACAGGCGCTGCCACGGCGTTAAGGGCATGCACAATCTCGCGCATGTCGGCGGTGGTGTAGAGCCAGTCGGTATCGAAGCTGACGAGGCAGAAGCGGGTATCCTTCGCCCCGCGAAAGGCATCGGCCAGCAATCCGCCGTGCTCCTCCGCCAGATCGAAATAATCCATGGCGCGCGTGATGTAGAGGTAGCTGTTGGCATCGAAACGGTCGGTAAAGCTGAGCCCCTGGTAGCGCAGATAGCTTTCCACCTGGAAATCCGCATCGAAGCCGAAGCTTTTCGCGCCCTTGCTGCCATCGGGGCGATCTTGCAGGCGGCGGCCGAATTTCTCGGTCAGCCCCTCTTCGGAAAGGTAGGTGATATGCGCGGCCATTCGCGCCACGGCCAGCCCCTTTGCAGGCGCATCGCCATCGTAATAATCGCCGTCCTGCCAGTTCGGATCGGCCATGATCGCCTGCCGCCCCATCTCGTGAAAGGCGATGTTCTGCGCGGAATGGCGCGCGGTGGTGGCGATGGCCAGCACGCGGCCTGTGCGTTCCGGGAAATTGGCCGCGCAGGACAAGGCCTGCATCCCGCCCATGGATCCGCCCACCAGTGCATGCAGCCGCTCGATCCCCATCGCGTCCAGCATGGCCATCTGCGCGCGCACCATGTCGCGGATGGTGATGACCGGAAACTGCATCGCATAGGGCGCGCCGTCCGGCCCGATGGATGATGGGCCGGTGGAGCCAAGGCAGCTGCCGATCACATTGGCGCAGATCACGTGGAAGCGTTTCGTATCGATCGGCTTGCCGGGGCCAACCATGCGTTCCCACCACCCGTTCCTCTGCGTCACGGGATTGGTGCCCGCCACGAACTGGTCGCCCGTCAGCGCGTGGAAGATCAGCACGGCATTCGATTTGTCGGGTGCCAGTTCGCCATAGGTTTCGTAGGCGATTTCCACGCCTGCCAGCTCTCGACCGCTGTCCAGCGGCAAGGGATTTTCCAGCATCAGCGTGCGGAATTGGATTGCGCTTGTCATGGCCATGGTTCTGCCACGCGGACTTGGGCGAGGGCCACGCGCGTGTCAATCGCAGGCTGTCAATCGCTGCGAAGGGCGTCTATGCGCGCTTTCGAAACTGTAGAGACGCGTTCCATGGCCGAAACCACCCGCCCCCAGATGAAGCCCTATATCGAGGCGATCCACGCTTATGTGCCGGGCAAGAGCGCGGGCGCCGATGGCAAGCCGCTGGTGAAGCTTTCCGCCAACGAGAACCCGCTTGGATGCTCTCCCGCCGCGCTGGCCGCCCTGGCGGAGGTGGCCGTGCCTGCCGCCTATCCCGATCCCGGTTCCACCGCGCTACGCGATGCGATTGGCGAGGTGCACGGCATCGATCCCGCCCGCATCGTGTGTGGCACAGGCTCGGATGAATTGCTGAACCTTGCAGCGCAGGGCTTTGCCGGGGCTGGTGACGAGGTGATGTTCAGCCGCTTCAGTTTCTCCGTCTACGATATCGCGGCGCGCCGCTGCGGGGCGACGCCGGTGGAAGTGGATGATGCGGATTACACCGCCGATGTCGACGCGCTGCTGGCCGCCGTCACGCCGCGCACGCGCGTGGTGTTCATCGCCAACCCCAACAACCCCACAGGCACCTATCTCCCGTGTGAGGAGATCGGGCGCCTGCACGCAGGCCTGCCCGCCGATGTGCTGCTGGTGCTGGACCAGGCCTATGCCGAATATGTCGCCCCGGAGATGGACGATGGCGGGCTGGAACTCGCCGCGCGTCACGACAATGTGCTGGTGACGCGCACCTTCTCCAAGATCCACGGCCTTGCCGGGGAACGCATCGGCTGGGCCACGGGCGCGCCGCACCTGATCGATGCGCTGAACCGGATACGCGGGCCGTTCAACGTCACCACCAGCGGCCAGCGCGCGGCCATCGCTGCCATGCGCGACAATAGCTTCGTGCGCGCCAGCCGGGAGCATAACGCGGCCGTGCGGCAGGAATTCACAAGCCAGGTGGAAGCGCTGGGCAATCACGGATTGCGCGCCGTGCCGAGCGAGGCGAATTTCCTGCTGGTCCTGTTCGAAGGCGACGTATCCGCTGAAACCGCGCTGCACGCGATTGCCGGTGCCGGTTATGCCGTGCGCCACCTGCCCGGACAGGGGCTGCCCAATGCCCTGCGCATCACCATCGGCACGCAGGAACAGATGAACAGCATCGCCGCAACGCTGCGCCAGTTGTGCGAGGGCGCGCGATGAGTTTTCACCACGTTGCCATCATCGGCCTCGGCCTGCTCGGCGGCTCCATCGGGCTTGCCGTGCAGGAACATCTGCCAAGCGTGACAACCACCGGCTACGATGCCGATCCCGAAGTGCGCGAGCGTGCCCGCCAGCGCGCCCTTTGCGGCACCATCGCCGACGATCCCCTTGCCGCAGTGGCCGGGGCCGATCTGGTGATCCTGTGCGTGCCGGTGGGCGCGATGGATGCAGCGGCAGCGGCGATCGGACCGGGTCTTGGCGCTGATGCCGTGCTGAGCGATGTCGGTTCCTCCAAGCTCAGCGTCTCGCAAAGCCTCGCCAAGGTCTTGCCGGACACAACGATCATTCCCGCCCATCCCGTGGCCGGCACGGAGCAATCGGGGCCGGACGCAGGCTTTGCCAGCCTGTTCCACCAGCGCTGGTGCATCATCACCCCGCCCGATACCGCCCCGCAGGACAAGGTGGCCGCGCTGCGCGAGTTCTGGGAAGCGCTCGGCTCCACGGTGGAAGTGATGGATGCCAGCCATCACGACATGGTGCTGGCCGTCACCAGCCATATCCCGCACCTCATCGCCTACACCATCGTTGGCACCGCCAGCGATCTGGAGGAGGTGACGCGCGGCGAGGTGATCAAGTATTCCGCTGGTGGCTTCCGCGATTTCACCCGTATCGCGGCCAGCGATCCGGTGATGTGGCGCGACGTTTTTCTCAATAATCGCGATGCCGTGCTGGATATGCTCGACAGGTTCCTTGGCGATCTTGCCATGATGCGCGAAGCTATCAGGGCAGGCGACGGAGAACTGATGTTCGACCAGTTCTCCAAGACCCGAGCGATCCGGCGGCGGATCGTGGAACAGGGACAGGACGACGCACGGCCCGATTTCGGCCGACACGACCACGAATAATCGGCACGAATAATCGGCACGAATAATCGGCACGAATAGGAGAGGCTTATGAGCGGCACTGTTGAGATCGCACGCGATGGTGGGGTGCTGACCCTCACCATGAACCGTCCCGAGAAGAAGAACGCGCTGACAGATGCCATGTACGGCGCGATGGCCGATGCGATGGAGGAGGGCGAAAGCGATCCTGCCGTGCGCGTGGCGGTGATCCGCAGCGAGGGCGACCTGTTCTGCGCCGGTAACGACATCGGCGATTTCCTTGCATCCTCTGGCCGTGTCGGGGAAGCGAACGTGTTCCGTTTCATCCGGCTGCTGGGCCAGTTCACCAAGCCCCTGCTGGCAGGGGTGCAGGGCCGCGCGGTGGGCATTGGCACCACCATGCTGCTGCATTGCGATTACGTGGTGCTGGCGCAGGATGCGAAGCTGACGACGCCGTTCGTGGGCCTTGGCCTCGTGCCCGAAGCGGCATCCAGCCTGCTTCTGCCCGGTGCCATCGGCCACCAGCGCGCCTTTGCCATGCTGGCGATGGGCGACGCGATGGAAGCCGACGCTGCGCTGGCCGCGGGCCTTGCCAACCAGGTGGTGGCCAATGCCGATCTGCAAGGCGCCACGACGGAAGCGGCGAAGCGTATCGCCGCCCTGCCGCCCGGCGCGGTGCAGGCCACGAAGGCGCTGATGCGCGATCCGGGCATGGTTGCAGCCAAGATGGAAGCGGAGATCGAGATCTTCGCCCATCGCCTGCAAAGCGATGAAGCGCGCGAGGCCTTCACCGCCTTCATGGAAAAGCGCGCGCCCGACTTCTCGAAATACTAGGCGCGGATTACTCCGCCGCTTCCTTCGCCGCGAATTCCAGAGTGGCGAGGAACCGCTCTGCATCCAGCGCGGCCATGCAGCCGGTGCCAGCCGCCGTCACTGCCTGGCGATAGGTGTGATCCATCACGTCACCGCAGGCGAAAACGCCGGGGATCTCGGTTTTCGGCGTGCCGGCTTCCACCAGCAGATAACCGCCATCGTCCATCGGCAGTTTGCCCTTGAACAGTTCCGTCGACGGGGCGTGGCCGATGGCAACGAAGGCGCCGTCCACTTCCAGTTCGCTCTTCTCGCCGGTAACCGTGTCGACCAGTTCCAGCTTGGCCAGCGCGCCGTTCTCGCCTGCCACGAAACGCTCTACAGACTTGTTCCACATGGGCGTGATCTTGTCCGACTTGAACAAACGCTCCTGCAGGATCTTCTCGCTGCGCAGTTCGTCGCGGCGGTGGATCAGGGTCACATCGTCCGAATGGTTGGTGAGGTACAAGGCCTCTTCCACGGCGGTATTGCCGCCGCCGATCACGGCCACCTTCTTGCCGCGATAGAAAAAGCCGTCGCAGGTCGCGCAGGCGGAAACGCCCTTGCCGCCCAGTTCCTGCTCGCCCGGAACGCCCAGCCATTTCGCCTGTGCGCCGGTGGCGATCACCAGCACATCGCCCACGTATTCATCGCCGGAATCGCCGATGGCCCGGAAGGGCGATCCGCCTTCAAGGTCCACTTCCACGATGGTGTCCCACATCATGCGCGTGCCGACATGCTCTGCCTGCTTCTGCATCTGCTCCATCAGCCAGGGGCCCTGGATCACGTCTTCGAAGCCGGGATAGTTCTCGACATCGGTGGTAATGGTCAGCTGGCCGCCGGGCTGCAGGCCCTGCACGACGATCGGCTCCATCCCGGCGCGCGCGCCATAGATGGCTGCGGAATAGCCAGCGGGGCCGGAACCGATGATGAGCATGCGGGTGCGATGGGTGGTCATGGCAGTGCGAATCCTTCGAATGAAGGGCACGACCTAGGAAGCCGACCGATTCGGTGCAAGAAGCCCGGCGCGCTTCTCAACGGGCGGGGTCGTCGCGCCGGCTGGTGATGCAAGTACGGCAGATACGAAAAAGCGGCCCGAAATCGAGCCGCTTTCGCGTTACAACCTGTCGGCAAGACCGATCAGACGTTTGGCGTTGCGCCCGGATTGGTACCCGTATTCGCGGGCGGCGTTTGTGCCTTGTCGGCCAGTCGCTTCGCCAGGTAACCGCCACCGGCCAGTGCCAGCAGTGCGGGGATGCGCAGGCGGGTGATGAAGGGAACGGCCACCGCGCCAAGTACGGCACCTGATGCGCCGCCCATCTTGCGGGTTTCCTTGCTGAGTGCTGCGCCAACTCCGGCGCCGATAAGCTTGCCAATCATTCGAAATCTCCTTTGCCCCAACAACGGCTGGACGAAGATATTTGTTCCGATGCGGAAAGGCACGTTCCACGCGCTGCCGGCCTGCCTGCCCAGAGAGGAACGGCTGCGCGGTTCCTAGGGCGCCATCAGCGCCAGGACCTGCGTCCGTTCCCGCGCCAGGTTATCATGAATCGGAGCGAGAACTGCCTTCAATCGCGGATCGTCACGCATGTTTTCCCAGACAGGATCGCCCAGCAGCGGGCCCGTCATCGGCACGCCGGGGCTCTGCAGGACATAGGGATAGCCATATTGCGGCAGGCGCGAGGCGGCATCGATGGCGCGCTGACGCTGTCCCCTTGCGGCAGCAAGGTTCGCTTCGAACAGGCTGGGGGTCATGGTCATCCCGTCATTCGCGCGCCAGCGGCCAATGGAACGTTCCGCCAGGTCATACAGTTCGACGGCTTCGGCCTGCCGTCCCGCCTGCTGCATGGCGAAGCCTATGTAGGTGCCCACCTGCGGTAGGAAATGATGCGGCCTCAGGTTCCCTTGCGCAAATGCCTCCAGCTCGTCGGCAGAAGAAAATGCCGAGTCGTAGATCGCCAGCAATTCATCCCCCCTGCCCGCAGCGATGAACTGGCCCGGTGCACCGATCACCAACGGCGTTACCGACCAGAAATTCCTGCCGGTCAGTCCATTTGCAGCGAAATCTGCGGAAGTGGGAAGACGCCCCGCTTCCACCTGCTGCACGATGCCCGCCGCACCGCGCATTTCCGGTGCGGGCATGTCGATATCCAGCAACAGCGCGAGGTTCGAAAGGTGCAGCGCAGCGATCTGCCGATGCTCGTTCTCCATCACCGGCATGGCGCGCATCGTCAGCCTGAAGAACTCGGACACGTCGCCGTCCAGGTTGGCGATGCGGGCCTCGGCAATATCACGCTGCCATTGCTCCGTGGCGGCGGCGGCGATGATGTCGCGGTCCAGGCTGCGGGCTAGTTCCGGCCCCTCTTCCGCTGCGGCAACATAGGCCGCCTGCGAGGATCGCCCCCACAGCGGATCGATGGCGACAAGCTGCCGCATCGCGCGCACTTCCTCGCCCGCGTAATCGGGATGGGCGGCAATATGGCTGTACCACAGCCAAGCTTCCGCATCGCCGGGATCGAGTTCCACCGCACGCCGGATATAGCGGTAACGCTCGTCGCTGGTGGTCGCCAGCATGGCCATCGTCTTCAACGCTTCCACCGATTGCGGATCAAGTTCCAGAGCGCGCAGGGCATTCTGCCGCGCACGCGCACTCGCCGCCACGAGGTTTTCCGGCTGGCGGCTGGCGAGGAGGAAGCCTGCCTTGGCAAGCGCGCTGTAGCCGCCGGAGAAATCGGGGTTCCGCTCCACCACGCCGCGCAGCCTGCCAAGGGCCGTCTGCATCTGCGTCGGCTCGCGGGACCGGATCATGCCGAGTGCCGTCAGGTAAAGGTCGAAATCGGCATCTGCCATGTCATCGCCGGGCAGATCGGCATCGGCGGGCCTGCCGATACCCGCCAGCATCGCGCGCGCCGTGCGCAGGGGAAGCGCCCCCGCATGGCCGTCCGCGCTGGCGATCCGTTCCGACCATACGGTGCGACCGTCGCCAACGTCCGTCAGCTCTCCGTCCAGCACCACGCGGCCATCCCTTCGCGACAGGGTGCCACGCCAGACGTAATCGGCCTTCAGTATCCGCCCGATCTCGACAGGGGCGGTGCCCTGCTGCACCAGGCGTGCGGTCGTATCGCCGGATTTCACGGTCAGCGCCTGGCTCCGGGCGAGTTCCGTGCGCAGTTCGGTTTCAAAACCGCTCGTGAAAAGCGGTTCCACGTCCTCCCCATGGCTGAGCGGCAGCATCACCAGCGACAACGGCTCCTCCGTCGCGGCAGGCCGCATCCACCATGCGAACGCGCCAGCCAGCGCCGCGAGGAACAGAACACCGATCAGGATCGCCCCACTGTTCCGCCAAGGCTGTTTAGCCGGGTTGGCGGGCACGTCGGCCGCGGGTGGCGCGGCAAGTTCGCCGCCGTCGTGCAGCAGGCGATACCCCACCCGCGGCAGCGTCTCGATCTCCACGTCGTCCTCACCCAGTTCGCGGATTGCGGAACGCAGGATCGAGATGATACGTGCCACGGAACTGTCGCCGATGGCGCGCCCTTCCCAGCACCGGTCTATCAGATCGTCGCGGGAGAAGATCTCGCCCGGAACCCGCGCGAGGGTAATCAGCACCTGCATCGCCTTGGGCTCCAGGTGCACGGTCTTGCCATTATGTTCGAGAACCCGTTCGGACGGGACCACCCTGATCCGCCCAAGCGTGATTGGCGGCTCGTGCGCAAGATCGACAGGCCCGTGCTCACCGGGGCCGGAACGGACCGTTCCGTCGCCGCCCGAACGCTGTAGATGATGGACTTCCCCCAAAGGCCTTCCTCTCGCGGTTCCTGCTCCTCCAGAGCATTGCGGGCATGACGCCGGGCCGCAAGCGCTATCTGGCCACTTTTGTTACATAATTTCCCACAGTGCCGTTCGACATTCATAAAGTTGCGCCATCACGCTTCCCTAACACAAAACTCAATCTTATCCTCATTGATGCTCGGTAGCGCCCTTATGCCGAGGCCGCGCAATATACGTCCTGTCCGGCGCGACTGCCGGTCGAAAGGCAGATAGGAGATGGTTATGAAAAAGGGTGTGACTTTGCTGGCAACTGCGGCCCTGCTTGTCAGCGTTCAGGCGAGTGCGGGGGAAATCACCGGCAACGGCAAATACGTGCCTGGCGGGGACAATGGGGCATCCGAATGCAGCTATTCCGGCCTGAACGACGATGACGATGGCCAGGGCTTCACCCAGACCTTCGCCGCCTTTCTGCGCTTTCTCGGAATAAACGCGTCACGTTATTTCAATCCGGGCCAGTTCTGCCGCGGAAACTGACCGCGCCCATGCAGAGCGAAGGGCGGGCAAGGGGGGAATGCCCGCCCTTTTTACGTGCGAGGGCATAGACGCCGATGGCGTTACGCAATCTCCTGCCGGACGATCCGGGCACCGGCGCTGAGCGCCGCCAGCTTGCCGCGCGCGACGTCTCGAGATAGCGGCGCCATGCCGCAATTGGTGGAAGGATAGAGCTTCTCCGCATCCACGAACTGCAACGCCTTGCGAAGGGTCGATGCGACGTCTTCCGGCGTTTCGATATCGGTGGTGGCAACGTCGATTGCGCCTACCATCACCTTCTTGCCGCGCAGAAGCTCGATCAGTTCTATCGGCACACGCGAGTTGTGGCATTCCAGGGATACAAGATCGATGCCGGATGCCTGAAGGCGGGGGAACGTGTTCTCGTACTGCCGCCACTCAGCACCCAGCGTATTCTTCCAGTCGGTGTTGGCCTTTATGCCGTAACCATAACAGATGTGGACTGCCGTTTCGCATTGCAGCCCGTCGATCGCCCGCTCCAGCGCGGCGATGCCCCAGTCGTTCACTTCGTCGAAGAAGACGTTGAAGGCAGGTTCGTCGAACTGAATGATAGTCACGCCGGCGGCTTCCAGCTCGCGCGCTTCCTGGTTGAGGGTTTCGGCAAACTCCCACGCCAGTTTCTCGCGGCTTTTATAATGCGCATCGTACAGCGTATCGACCATGGTCATCGGACCGGGCAGCGCCCATTTGATCGGCTTTCCGGTCTGCGCGCGCAGGAATTTTGCATCTTCGACAAAGACCGGTTTCTCGCGCGTCACCGGACCCACCACCGTGGGCACGCTGGCATCGTAACGATCACGGATCTTCACCGTCTCGCGCTTTTCGAAATCGACGCCGCTCAGATGCTCGATGAATGTCGTGACGAAGTGCTGGCGGGTCTGTTCGCCGTCGCAGATGATGTCGCAGCCCGCGCGGTTCTGCTCGGCCAGAGTCACGCGAAGCGCGTCCTGCCGTCCCGCGACCAGCTCCTCGCCCTGCAACTTCCAGGGGGACCACAACTGCTCCGGCGCGGCCAGCCACGAGGGTTTGGGAAGACTTCCAACCGTCGAAGTCGGCAACAGGTCAGGCATGGCGTCAGCTCCTGGATACGGCGAGCGGTTCACGCGGCATACCGGGCGGACCATTCGTCCAGGATGTGGTGGTAGGGCTTGATGAAATTGTCCTCGGCAAACCTGCCCTGTTCGATCGCCAATTGGCTGCGTTCTTCCCGGTCGTAGACGATGCGCGTCAGCGAGTGATCGGCGTTCTCCAGGCTTGGCCGGAAGCATTCACCGGCGGCGGAATTGGCATTGTAGATTTCCGGCCGGTAGATCTTCTGGAAGGTTTCCATCGTGGCGATGCTGCCGATCAGTTCCAGGTTCGTGTAATCGTTCAGCAGGTCGCCATGAAAATAGAACGCCAGCGGTGCCGTGCTTTGCGAAGGCATGAAGTAGCGGACCTGCAGGCCCATCTTGGCGAAATACTGTTGCGTCAGCGAAGTCTCGTTCGCCTGGTATTCGAAACCCAGCACGGGATGGTGATTGGTGCTGCGCCAATAGGTCTTGTTGTGCGAGACGCTGAGGCAAATGACCGGTGCCTTGCGGAAATGCGCGCGGTAGGTGTCGGAAGCTACCAGCGCCTTGAACAGCTTGCCGTGCAGATCACCGAAGTCTTCCGGCAGGGTGAAGCTGCTGCGCCCGCTGTTGTGCTCCGGCAACAGCACGCTGAAGTCGTAATCGCGCACGTAGGAGGAGAAATTGTTGCCCACGATCCCCTCGATCCGCGCGTCGTTCCTGCGATCGCAGATCGTCGTCCTGAGCATTTCGATCGCCGGGAAGGATGCGCCCGTGGCAGCGATATCGAGATCGATCGAGATGATATCCAGTTCGATGTCGTAGCGATCGAAGTCCGGGTTGTCCCACGGCACCAGGGTGTTGAACCGGTTGTCGATCATCTCCAGCGCGTTGCGCAGGTTCTGCTGCCGGTTTTCGCCTCTTGCGAGATTGGCGAAATTGGTGGTGAGGCGCGAGCTTTCGGCAGGCGTGTAGTTCTCGTCAAAACGCGTGGCGTTGATCGTAAAGGTGAATTTGCCGGTCATCGCAATCTGTTCTCCTGCTTTTGGCGGGTGGACCCGAAATGGCCAGACATGCTTCGGCAAGTCTGGCGCGGCCCGCTCTATGACGCAGATGCGAGATGATAAAAAATGATCATTTATCAGGAAAGCATGACGAATTGTCATGCGCTGGCGCGAAGCTGGAGTGGACTTCTACAGCTGCACGCCTTTTGCCAGATCGACGAACCCGTCGAGATAGCTGGCCGCCGATCCTGACCGCTGGCCAAGGTGGATCGACTTGACGATGCCTTCGCCGAGGCTCCTGCCCGTTACGCCCTTCGCGACGCGAAGGAGCCAGTCGGGCGTTGCGCTGACGGCCTGGCCGGAGGCCACCAGTTTCAGCATCAGGTCCGTCGTCTCCACCGTGCGATGGCGACGCGGGGCGACATGGGCGGGAACGAGGAAACGGGTGTAGATGTCCAGCCGCTCTCGCGAGACCGGATATGTAATCAACACCTCGCCGGCCAGATCCCCGGGTTCGATATGCTGCTTGCCTGCCAACGGGTGGGTTTCAGAAACGGCCAGCACCAGTTCGTAATCGAAGACGGGGGTGTATTCGATCCCCGCATGCTCCACCGGATCGGGCGTCACCAGAATGTCGATCTCGTGGTTTTCCAGCGCCGCCAGCCCACCGAATTGAAAGGCGGTCGTCACGTCCAGTTCGACATCGGGCCATTGCGCCAGGAAGGGATCTACCACCCGCATCAGCCAATCCTGGCAGGGGTGACATTCCATCCCCACCCGGATCGCGCCGCGCCGGCCACGGGCGTAATCTTCCAGCACGCTGGCACCGTGTTCCAGTTGCGGCAGCACGCGCCTCGCCAGGCCCAGCAGATATTCGCCCGTCAGCGTCAGCCGCAGCTTGTGCCCTTCCCGCTCCCACAATTTCACATTGTGGCGATCCTCGAAGCGGCGGATGGCGTGGCTCACTGCGGACTGGGTAAGGTTAAGCTGCTCGGCCGCGCGGCTGAGGCTGCCTGCACGATCGATTTCCCGAAGGATCGCCAGAGGTTGGATATCGATCATATGGCATGGATTCCCGTCGCCGCTTCCGGATTACTATTTCACATATGTGAGCGTAGCGGAAAGCGTTATCCGGCGCGGTAGGCAGTACGTGGTAAGAAAGGCAGACTCTCGACGGGTGTCGAAAGCGCCGCGCCGAAGCCCTGCGAAGCCGAGAGCAGACCGCTGACCTGTCGATCAAATTTCCTGGGCGTATTGCGTGATACGTCGACGAAGCCAGCTCAATCCAGCATCATTGGAGCGGGCAACATGGTGCTGCATCATTTCGCGCATCTTCGGCAATGGCATCGGCGGATCCACTGTGGTCAGTCCAAGTACGGGGGCGACAACCTTCGCCAGCCTTTCGTGCATGACAGAAAGCCGATTTGTGCCCCTTAGCAACCAGGGCACCTGAATGAATGACTGGGCAAAGACTTCGATCTGGCGCTCGGGCAAAAACTTGAGCAGCTCTCTTTCGATGAAGGTATCCTGACCCCCGATACGCACCGCGATGTGCCCCGCTTCGAGAAACGTTTCCCGGGTCATCGGTTTGGCCAGGAGCCGATTGCTCTTCGTACCCACGACCACGAACCGCTCTTCGAAAAGCAGTTCGGTGGGATGGTCCCCCTCCATGAACTCATCGGGGGTCAGGATAAGGTCGATCTCGCCCGCTTCGAGCAAGCTTGAACTGTTGCTTCCCGGAAGGGACAGCTGAAGCCTGACCCCCGGTGCTTCTTCCTGGAGCTGTTCGATCAGTGGAGCGAGCAGGACGGTCGTGATGTAGTCGGACGCATTGACGCGGAATTGCCTCGTCGAAATGGCCGGATCGAATCTGGTGCTCGTGGCGATAAGCCCCTTCAGCAACACGAGTGCCTCGCTGACGTGCGGAGCGAGGGCCAGGGCGTGCTGCGTCGGGATCATCTTCTTGCCGTGAAGTACGAGCAGCTCGTCCTTGAAGCTCTCGCGAAGCCTTTTGAGTGATGTGCTCATGGCCGGTTGGGTGACATTCAACCTCGCGGCGGCGCGTGTCACATTACGCTCCTGAAGCAGGGCTTCAAAAGCCACGAGGAGGTTCAGATCGAAGTTGTTCAGTCGCATGATGTATAAGTAACACTTATATGTTTTGAGAAAAACAAAAGATTGGACTGCTAGAAGCGCGAATGGGAAAAAGGCATCGAAGGCCGCGATGACAGCGGCCCATTGGGAGTTTCAGCGATGCACAAGTTCTTATTCGCCAGCTCGGCGATCGCCGTTGCCATGGCCGCACAGCCCGCGCTGGCTCAGGACAGCCAGGACGAAAGTCAGGAAGCCAGCTCCAATACCGGCCTCGACGTGATCATCGTCACGGCGCAGCGCCGTGAGGAAAGCCTGCAGGACGCGGCCGTGGCGATCGACGCGCTCGATCCCGAGACTCTCAGCCGGTTGAATATCGAGGACGCCGCCGATCTGGGCCGCATTTCGCCGTCGCTTGGGGTCAATCCCGGCGGTGGACCGCTCACCAGCCTGTTCATTCGCGGCGTGGGCGCGCTCACCGTCAATCCGCTGCAGGATTCCGGTGTCGCCCAGAACTATGATGGCGTCTATCTTGGCCGCGCAAGCTCCGCCGGGGGCGTGACTTTCTTCGACATGGCGCGTGTCGAAATCCTGAAGGGTCCGCAAGGGACCCTCTATGGTCGGAACGCGACCGGCGGTGTGATCAACTATATCCCGGCTGCACCGGAGCTTGGTGATTTCACCGGCTATGTGCAGGCCGAGTACGGCAATTTCGACAAAATCGGAATCCAGGGCGCTGTGAATGTGCCGCTGGGCGATATCGCTGCGCTGAGAGTGGCCGGCAGCCATCAGCAGCGAGACGGCTTTAATGACGATGGCACGTCCGATCTCGATGCAAGTTCCGTCCGCGCGCAACTGCTGGTGGAGCCGACTGACCGTCTGAGCCTGCGGATCGGTTTCGATCATACCGATGTCGGCGGCAAGGGTACGTCAGGTTCGCTGCTGGGCTTTTTCAGCAACCGGCCTGGCGAGCAGACCGACTTTACGCCTTCCGGGGTGGATATCGATTGCGGTGCGAGTTGCGCTGCTTCCAACGCCTTTCGGGTGCAAACCTTCCAGGGTCCGTCATTCCAATTGCTTCCGCCGATCAACGGAGACGATCTGTTTCAGGACCTGAAATACACCGGCGTAAACGCCGAAATAAACTACGAGCTGGACGCCGGAACCATCACGATCATCCCTGCTTACCGTGAATACGAGCAGGATTACACTTTTGTCGGGCCGGGCTTCGCACCCGCAGCCACGCAGGAAGCTGGGGATCAGGTTTCGCTGGAAGCGCGCTTCACTTCGGACTTTGACGGGCCTCTGAACGGCGTTTTTGGAGCTTATTACTTCGAAGAAGAGGTCGACTTCGCTGCGAACTTCTATCAGGTCGCAAATGCCCCGATCCAGAACTTCACAAGTGGCGGCGATTCCTGGGCAGCGTTCGCCCAGCTTACCTACGAGGTGACGGATCAGTTCCGCATCAGTGTTGGTGGACGTTACACAGAGGATAACAAATTCGTTCGGGGTGACGACTTTACCTTCCTGACGATTTGTCCGCTTGAGGTTCCCCCATTTCCGGGCGCGCCTTTCACAATCCCGGATTTCGCGGGATGTGCAGCGCAGGATTACCCTGAAGTTTTGCCGACAACCACGGACCCGCAGGTCTACATCGACAGTCTTGTTGCAGGTGGCTTCATTCCGCCTGGTTCAACGATCGACGATGGTTTCTATCCGCTGATCAACGGTGCTGCCGGTTTCATCGTCGATGTAGGCGCTGGGCAGGGGCTGAGCAGCGAGGACAGTTGGAACGAGCCGACTTATCGCGTGGGCCTGGAATATGATGTGACCCCGGATAGTCTCCTCTACGCGACTTACGAGCGCGGTTATCGTGCGGGCGGCGTCGAACTTGACGCAGCGACTGCCGGGGGTGGCCTGAGCTTCGATCCGGAGTTTATCGATGCGTTCACCATCGGAGCCAAGAACCGCTTCTTCGGCGACACGCTTCAGGTCAACATCGAAGCCTTCTACTGGAAGTACAAGGATCAGCAGATCACGTACTTCTCCACGATCAATGACGCGCCGAACTTCGGCACCGCCAATGGCGACTCTACAATTCAGGGTGTCGATCTGGATGTGCAGTGGGCTGCTACCTCCACGACCAGGCTGGGCTTGAAGTTCCAGTATCTGGATGCAACGCTCGATCAGCTGACACTTGTCTCCGATCCCGGCACTGGCCGCTTCGGTTGCGAAAATGTCGGCGTGGTGGACGGCTTCCAGAACTTCGAATGCGCCGGGACCGAACTTCTCTATTCGCCTGAAATCTCGCTCGATCTCGCGCTCGAGCAGACTTTCGAACTGGGAGATTACGATCTCACCTTCTTTGCCGATGCCTCTTATCGCAGTGAGCAACAGACAGACCTGTCTTTCACGCCGCAGACCGTGGCGGAGGAATATGTCACCGCCAACTTCCAGCTGACGCTAGCGCCGGTCGACGCAAACTGGTCGATCTCGGCCTTCCTCAACAATGCGTTCGACGAGCGGTATCTGGTCAACACCAACGTCGGCAACTCCGGCGCCTTCTACGGCGAGCATAGTCCGCCACGCCAGTATGGCGTTCGCGCAAAGTACGAGTTCTGATCGGAGATGACGATGCGCAGAATGAGCATAGCATTGGCAAGCGCCATCGCGCTTTGCGGCACGCCTCTCCACGCCCAGGAGACAGAGGCTGCACCTGCGGCAACCGATGCGGCGCTCGATGCCGGTCGGTGGGTGGCGCTGGGCACGGTTGCCGGCCCGGTAGCCAGTCCAACGCGTTCACAGCCGGCCAACTTGCTGATCGCAGGTGGGCAAAACATTCTGGTCGATGTCGGTGACGGCACGGCAGGACAGCTTGCCAAGCTTGGCCTTCGCACAGCGCAGGTCGATGCTGTCTTCATAAGCCACCTGCATTGGGACCATACAGGTGGACTCGGAGCACTTCTCGGCCTGCGCGCACAAACGAATTCGCCCCCGCGCCTGCGGATCTACGGCCCGCCGGGCACGGAAGAGATGGTTGCAGGCCTGCTCGCCTCGATGGTCCCTGGGGCAGCGGCGGGTTATGGTGTTCCCGGTGCGCCGCGAGCCGATCTGAATGAGCTTACTGAAGTTATCGAGCTGCGCGATCGTGGCAGCGTTGAAATCGCAGGCATGAGCGTCACCGTGCGAAACAATTCGCATTACAGTTTCGAGCCGGGCAGCGATCTGGAAAACCGGTTTGAATCGCTGTCATTCCGGTTCGGTTTGCCAGGGCGATCCATTGTCTACACAGGCGATACGGGCCCGAGTACGGCTGTCGAGGAACTGGCCCGAGGCGCAGATTTGCTGGTGGCAGAGATGATGGACGTCGAGAACACCATCGCCGAAGTTCGCCAGGCCAATCCGAACATGCCCGAGGCCGTGGCACGGGGGATCGAACAGCACCTTCGCGATCATCACCTCTTGCCGCGGGACGTGGGCGAGATGGCGGCAAGGGCCGGGGTCAGCGCTGTCGTGGTCACGCATTTCGCGGGGCATGAACGCGGCGATACACGACACTTCGACTATCTGCGCGAAATTGCCGAGCATTATGACGGCCCGGTGGTTATCGCCAACGATCTGGACGTGTTCTGAGCCATGAAAGACCTGAACATCCTCATCATCGGCGGTGGCATCGGCGGTCTTACCTCCGCCATCGCCCTGCGCCGCGACGGTCACACCGTTACCGTGATCGAGCGTGATCCCGACTGGTCCGTCTATGGCGTAGGAATTATCCAGCAGGCCAACGTCATCCGCGCGATGAAGGAACTGGACCTCGTGGACGATTACATGGCTGCCGGGGTCCCTTTCAACAAGGTGGCGATCCATGCGCCGGACGGCTCCCTTGTGGCCGAGGTGCCAATGCCTCAACTTGTCGAAGGCTATCCCACCAGCATGGGCATAGGTCGTCCGGCGCTGCACAAGATCCTTGGCGATCGCACGATTGCCTGCGGTGCCGAAGTCAGGCTGGGCGTCACCGCCACCATAATCGAGGAGCGGGGCGACGGCGTTGACGTGACCTTCTCCGACGGGGCCGAGGGCCGATACGATATCGTCGTCGGGGCCGACGGTGTCTATTCGCAAACGCGCGAGATGATCATGCCCGGGGCCGAGGGGCCGGAATTCACCGGCCAGGCCGTGTGGCGCTACAACTTTTCGCGTCCTGACGACCTTGACGCGCTGCACGCCTATAACGGCCCCATCGGTGCGGGCCTGGTGCCGATAAACGAAGATCTGATGTACCTGTATCTGACCACGCCGGAGCCGGACAAGCCCCGCTATGCTCAGGACAAACTGGCCGAGACCATGCGCGAGAAGATGCGCAGTCATACCGCGCAGGCAATCCGCGAGATGGCCGATGCGGTAACCGACAACGAGGGCGTCGTGTACCGTCCGCTGGAAGGAATGATGCTGCGCGGCGACTGGCACAATGGGCGGGTGGTTCTGCTGGGCGATGCCGTCCACGCCACCACACCGCATCTTGGCCAGGGTGCAGGCCTTGCCATCGAAGGCAGCATCGTACTGGCCGATGAAATTGCGAAGAACGACACCCCTCAGGCAGCGTTCAAGGCATATCGTGATCGCCGCTTCGAGCGATGCTGTTATATTGTTGATAAATCACTGGAAATATGCCGCGGCCAGCTCGGCAAGGGGCCGCCGGTAGACAATGCAAAGGCGACCGCGGAAATGTTCGAGATCGTGGCCGAGCCCATCTGACCGCTTAACGCGAATACAGGAAAGAGATTACCTATGAGCCGTGTGAACGAAATCCGCTATGTCGGCTATGGCGTCGAAAACTTCGAGGCCGAACGCAAGTTCTATGCCGACGACTGGGGTCTCGTCGAGGTCGAAGCCAATGACGACACGGCCTGGTTCAAGACCCATGGTCATGACGAACACCACGTGGTTCGCCTGCACAAGCGCGAAAGCAATTGCGTCGAAGTGATTGCCCTGTCTGCGGCGAGTAAGGCCGATGTGGACGATCTCCACGCCAAGGTTGCGGACGCTGGCTGCAGAATCATTTTCGATCCGAAGAACCTCGACGCACCTGGCGGCGGATATGGCTTCCGCTTCTTCTCCCCTGACGGCCTTCCGTTCGAGATCAGCGCCGATGTCGAGACGCTGGACAAGCGCGCGATGGAACGGTGGGAAGGCATGCCCGTGAAGATCAGCCACATCGTGCTGCATTCGCCGGACCATCAGGCGATGGTGAAGTTCTTTACCGACGTGCTGGGCTTCAAGGTATCGGACTGGCTGGGCGACTTCATGTGTTTCCTGCGCTGCAACGAAGCCCATCACCGTCTCGCAATCCTGCCCGGACCGCCGTGCCTGAACCACGTCGCCTATGACATGCTGAGCGTGGATGACATGATGCGCGGCGTCAGCCGACTGAAGAAGCGCGGGACGGATCTGCGCTGGGGCCCCGGCCGCCATACGGCGGGCAACAACACCTTCAGCTATTTCACGACGCCCGGTGGCTTTGCCGTCGAATACACTTCGGAACTGGAAGAGGTGGATTTCGAGACCCACGAGGCCAAGGTGCATGAGCCGGGTCCGCAGATCATGGACCAGTGGGGCATCGGTACCGGCGGTCCGCAGACCATGCCCAAGCCTGCGCCAGACCCCTGTCTGTTCACACCGGCGGAGGCCTGATCGATGGCCCTCTACTCGCCTTTCAAGAATTACATCTGGAACCTCAGTGTCGCCATCGCGATGGAGAGTGGCGGCCAGATCGGTGAAATCATCGATATGTGCCAGCCGATCAAGGATGCCGCAGACAGCGGCGCCGATGCCGGCACTGCGCAGTTCATGAAGCAGTGGGCCGGCATGGGCGAGAAGCTGCTCGAGATGGCCGCCGAGGATGAAGCAAAGGGTCGCAACTTTTCAGCATCGAACAAGCTTGAACGCGCTGCCCTTTACCTCTTCGTTGCCGAGCGCATGCAGGCACATGGATCGCAGGGGCGCAAGGAAACATTCGCGAAGGCGCGGGCTGCGTTCGACCGCTCGACCGCCCTGGGCCAACTCAGTCGCGAGCGCGTGGAAATCTCGCTTGGTAAAGGCACCATGCCCGCGCTCTTCACGCGCGCGCCAGGCGACGGGCCGAAGCCGACCGTGGTGTTCTGCAACGGCCTCGATAGCAACAAGGAGCTGCTTTACTGGACCCGGCTGCCCGAAGAGCTTGCGCGGCGCGGGATTTCCACGCTGTGCGTGGACCAGCCCGGCGCGGGAGAGGCGCTGCGGCTGCAGGATCTGCCCGTAGATCCGCACAGCGAAAGCTGGGCCAGCAAGGCGGTCGACTGGCTGGAACAGCAGGACGATGTTGATGCAAGCAAGATCGGTATGACCGGCATTTCGCTGGGCGGTCACTTCGCCCCGCGCGCCGTCGCCTACGAGGCGCGCTTTGCCAGCGGCGCCGTGTGGGGTGCCAACCACAACTGGCGCGAAGTGCAGGACAGGCGGATGGAGCGCGAAGGGGAGAACCCCGTTCCGCATTACTGGCAACACGTGCACTGGGCCTTCGGTGCGGATGGTCAGGACGACTTCCTCGAGAAATCGAACGGCATGAATCTCAACGGTCACATGGACCGGATCAAGGTGCCTTTCCTCGTCACGCATGGCGCGAATGATCGCCAGATCAGCCCGAAATACGCCGATGACCTTTACGACCAGCTCGTCAATTCGCCGCGCCGCGAAAAGGTGATTTTCACCGAGCGCGAAGGCGGCGTGGAACACGTGGGCGCAGACAACATGGCCTACGGAAGAGATCTGCTGTCTGACTGGTTTGCCGAAACGCTGGGCGGATCGACGCAATGACACAGGCGCAAACCGCCCATGGCGCAGCGCTTTGAGCGCTTCTGACCGCACACCGACTGGAAGGCGAATTGGATTGAGCCATGACATCAGCCACGTCTGACCTGCCAACGCTGTCGCTGGACCCCTTCGCCGAGGAGTTCCTGGCCGATCCCTTCGCCCATCATGGCGCGCTGCGCGATGCCGGATCGGTGGTCTGGCTTGGCAAATACGGCGTCTACGCCATGGCACGGTTTGACGAGGTACAGGCGGCGCTTCGCGATCACGAAACCTTCTGTTCTTCGCGCGGTGTCGGCCTTGCCGACTTCAGCAAGGAAGAGCCGTTCCGCGCGCCCTCGCTCCTGCTGGAAACCGATCCGCCGCTGCACAGCCAGACACGCAAGCTGATGGGCAGGATCGTCTCCCTCAAGGCGCTCAAGGAACTGCGCCCACAGTGGCAGGAAAAGGCGCAAGAGCTGGTATCCAGCCTCGTGCAGAAGCGACGCTTCGACGCGGCCACCGATCTTGCGGAAGTATTTCCGATGATGGTGTTTCCCGACACGATCGGATTGATGGACGAAGGCCGCGAAAAGCTGATCGAATATGCCACCATCGTGTTCAACGGCTTCGGCCCGCGCAATCGCGTTTTCGAACAAAGCCTGATCGGCAAGGAAGACGCCATCGCCTGGGTGGAAGAAGCCTGCAAGCGCGAGAACCTGAAGCCGGGCGGCTGGGGCATGGCCGTGTATGACGCGGTCGACGAGGCTGGAATGCCTTCCGATTATGCACCGCGTCTCGTCCGCTCGTTTCTCACGGCAGGTGTCGATACGACGGTGAACGGAATAGGCCACCTGATGCTGGCACTCGGCAAATATCCGCAGGAGTTTGCCAAGCTGCGCGCCGATCCGAAGCTGGCGACGCGCGCGTTCGAAGAAAGCCTGCGCTGGGATTCCACTGTGCAGACCTTCTTCCGCACCACAAGCTGCGACGTGGAGGTTGACGGCACGACCATTCCCGAAGGCTCCAAGGTTCTCCTGTTCCTGGCATCCGCTAATCGCGATCCGCGCAAGTGGGACGATCCCGACGAATTCCAGATTGAACGGCCCGCAGGCGGGCATGTCGGCTTCGGCTTCGGCATCCACCAATGCCTCGGCCAGATGGTGGCCCGGCTGGAAGGAGAATTGATAGCCGCCGAATTTGCCAGGCAGGCCCGTTCCATCGAGCTGGCTGGAGAGCCGGTAAGGCGGCTCAACAACACGCTCTGGGCTATTTCCAGCCTGCCGGTCAAGGTAGTCGGCAAATGACCGGGAATGCTGTGCGGACGCGGACCGCCGGCACCCCCCAGGGTATCGCAATTCTGGCTGCATCGGTCATGCCGATCATGGCGATCATTTCGCTTGTTCCGGTGCTTCCGCTGTTGATGCGGGAGTTTGGCGGCGTAGCGGGTAGCGAATTCCTCGTGCCGATGGCGCTGACGATCCCCGCGCTGTGCGTCGCCATTTTTTCCCCCGTGGCTGGCTGGCTGTCTGATCGGCTGGGACGCAAGAACCTGCTGGTCGCGGCCCTGGTGCTTTATGCCGGGTTCGGAATTATCCCGTGGTTTCTGACCGACCTTTTCCAGATCATCGGGGCTCGCGTTGCGCTGGGCGTTGTCGAGGCGATCATCATGACTGTCGCGACGGCTCTTATTGGCGACTATTTCGAAGGCGAGCGGCGCGAGAAATGGATCGCCCTGCAGATCGCCGCTGGCAGTCTGGCAGCCATCGCGCTGATCGCCATCGGCGGCGGCCTTGGCGAAGCGTTCGGATCGCGCGGCCCCTTCCTGCTCTACGTGCTGGCCTTGCCAGTGGCACTGGCGGCCGCGCTGGGACTGTTCGAACCGGCTACCCATTCGCGCAGTGAAGACAAGGCGCAATCGGGCTTTCCCCTTGGCGCTGTGCTTCCGCTGGTTCTTACCACGCTTGGCGTTGGCGTGATCTTCTACACGATGATCGTTCAGCTTGGCCCGATACTGGAGCGGTCAGGCACCGTGTCGCCGGGGGTGATCGGACTGATCGGCGCGGGCACCAATCTTGGTGTTGCCGCAGGATCACTGATCTTCAACAGGTTGAGGAGCCGTGCCGGACCACACCTGTTGCTGGTCGGTCTTGTCGTGGCAGCAATTGGCTATGCCGGGGCAGCGCTGTCCGCCCAACTCGCCATGATCAGTGTTTTTGCCGTGATCGCCTGCATCGGCAGCGGCATCCTTCTGCCCAACATGCTGACATGGACCATGCGACGCTTGCCTGCGGCCATGCGTGGTCGCGGCATGGGCATGTGGACGGGAGCCTTCTTCCTCGGCCAGTTTGTCGCGCCGCTGGTGATCGCGGCAGTCGTGCAGTTAACAGGCACATTGGGCAATGCGCTGTTTGCTTATGCTGGTGCCGTGGGAATCGGCGCCATTGCCGCATCACTGATTGCGAGACGTTCGGCGGTATGAAGGCGGCGGCTTGCCAGAAAATGCAGGGATTCAAGGAGACTCAATGATGGCAGACAGAACAATAAGACGGGTAGTCACCGGACACGATGCCAACGGCAAGGCCATCATCCAAGAAGATGGCGCAGTTCCGCGGATGCAACGCGTTGGCGGCGCCACCGGGCCGATGTTTCACGAGGTGTGGAACACGCGCGCCGCGCCAGCACCGATCGATCCTGGGTCGGGCGAACCCCACGAGGACGGCATTACCCTCGCTCCGCCGAAAAACGGCACTCGCATTCGCGTGCTGGATATCCCGCCTGACGATCCGGCCCTGGCTGAAAAAACGCCGGAAGAAGCGCGCGCGCACTTCGCGGAGATCGGCGCAGGCGATGCCTCCTCTCACCAGGGCGAAGGTAGCCGCCATGCCCATATGCACCGCACCGAGACGATTGATTATGGCATCGTGCTGGAAGGCGAACTGGTGCTGATCATGGACGAAGGCGAGACCACTGTGCGTGCGGGAGATATCATTATCCAGCGTGGCACCAACCACGGTTGGGCCAATCGTTCTGACAATGATTGCCGCATTGCCTTCATCCTGATTGACGGCGAGTTTGACGAGAATCTGAAACGCTGATGCAGCGCATCGCGATCACGGGGGCGGACGGCTTCGTCGGTCGCCATGTAACGCGCGCTTTGCGGGAGGCGGGCTTTACTGGTGAAATGCGCCTGTTTGATCGTCAGTTTGAAGTGCAGACTAACGACGAGGGGATCGCCCTCGACCTGGCCTCTGGCGAAGCGGCAGAGCAGGTGCTGGATGGCGCGGATTGCGTGATCCACCTTGCTGCCATGCCGGGCGCACAGACCGAATGCGATCCTGCCGGTTCGCGCGTGATCAACTGTGATTTGTCACTTGCCTTGATGGAGCGGATGGAGGGTCGCCGCTTGGTGCTTACCAGTTCCATAGCGGTATTTGGCGGTGCGCTTCCCGATCCGGTAACCGACAATACGGTGCCGCAGCCCCAGTCCGTTTATGGCACGCACAAACGTATGAGCGAGCTCGCCTTTGCCGATGCGGTCCGGCGCGATGCCTTGAACGGTTTCTGCCTGCGCCTGCCGGGGATTGTCGCCCGGCCGATGGGTGCCGTGGGTTTTGGCTCCGCTTTCCTCAGCGAGATTTTCCACGCGGCACGCGAGGGGCGCCCTTACACGGTGCCTGTCGGTCCCGATGCCACCACCTGGCTGATGTCCGCAAAGGTTTGTGCACAAAACATCGTCCATGCAGCCCTAACTCCGCAATCCGCACCATCCGCGATTATGCTTCCCTGCCTGACCGTGACGATCGGTGACCTGACGGCGAAGCTCGCAGGAGGCTACAGCTTTGCGGAAGATGCCGGATTGCGTCGCACTTTCGGTTCCTATCCTCCCGTCGAAACGCCGCTGGCTAATTCTTACGGCTTCCGTTCGGACGGCAGTATCGAGGGGCTGATTGCCAATGCGCAGAGCCATGCTTGATCCAGCCGGTCCTACAGCGAAACTGGGGACTGAAGGTCTGCGCGCATGCCATCGCAACTGGCCTCGTGAACACCGATTGGGCGGGGACTATCGTTGCAGATGGCGGCACACTGATCACCGACGGAAATTGAGGACACGCGCATGATCCTGGCTACACTGAACGACGGCACCAGGGACGGTCGCCTGATAGTTGTATCTCCCGACTACGGCAGCTTTGCCGATGCTGCTGTCACCACGATGCAAGAAGCTCTGGAACGCTGGAATGACGTGGAACCGCAGCTTGCGGCCATTTCGGAATTTCCCCAGTCGCTTGATCCACAACATTTGGCCGCGCCAATGCCGCGCGCCTGGCAATGGCTCGATGGATCTGTCTATCCTTCGCACGGAGAGCTTATGGACAAGGTCATCGGCGTAACGAAGCCGAAGATCGACTTCCCGCTCATGTACCAGGGCGCCTCGGACAAGTTCTATTCGCCAACCGAAGACGTAAGAATGCCCGACGAGGATCTGGGCATCGATTTCGAGGGCGAGTTCGGGGTGATCGTAGACGCCGTGCCAATGGGCACCTCGGCCGAAGATGCGATGCAGCACATCAAATTGCTGGTCCAGATCAACGACTGGTCTCTGCGCATGCTTGCGGGTCCGGAGATGAAGACCGGATTTGGCTGGATTTGGGCCAAGCCCCACTGCTCGATGGCGCCTTTCGCAATCACGCCCGACGAACTTGGCGAGGAATGGCGCGAGGGCCGCGTCTGCCTGGATCTGCTGGTGGACTGGAATGGCGAGCGCTTTGGCGCCGCCAACGGCGAGCCGATGGAATACGGTTTTCACGAACTGGTCGCCCGCGCCGCGCGCACCCGCGATCTGGTTCCGGGCACGATCATCGGTTCCGGCACCGTATCCAACAGCAATTTTCGCGAAGTCGGCTCATCCTGTATCGCCGAGCGGCGCGGTATCGAGATCGTGGATGAAGGCGCGCCGAAGACCGACTTCATGAAGTTCGGAGATACGGTCAGGATGGAGGGTGTCACGCCCTCAGGCAGTTCGCCATTTGGCGCCATCGAGCAGAAAGTCGTGCACGCTTGAATTTACAAATTCGGACGCAATTGCTGATCAAACTAACCGCTGCTCTTACGCCACTTTGCTCTAAAAGCTGACCGCCCGGAACCGGCCGAAGTGCTGCGCCCTCAAAAGCGTTATCGCCTTGGCCATCTCTGGCCCAGGAGAAAAACCATGGGATATTCTCAATCTGATCCGGCGCTGCACGCGGATGAGGCTTGGAATGCCGGTAAGACCGTCGGAACTAGGCGTCCGCTGACGATCTGTTCCCCGTCGTGTTGAGCATGCCTGCCATCTAAATCTGCGGCAGTATCCTCGTCTGGTGGATGAGGTGGTGACAGCCATTGGGCCGCGCAAGTTCAGGCGTACCGATATCCGCGTGCAACCGAGCAATTAGACCCGAGGTCTAGTCGTTCATGGCTCGCACCACGTGCTAATCATGGGCAATCCAGCAGGTAGAGGTGAAGCCGGGTTCTCGAAGGCGGAGAAACGGGCGTTCTTCTGGCCGAAATGCTTGGCCCGCAAAGGGTCTCTGGCTTCATCTGGTTATGGGTGGCCGGCGCAACTGAGCAGACCTGCCTCATTCTGGGAGCGCTGGGCACCAGAAGGGCAAATTATGTCTGCTTGGCTGACTGTCTGGTGCGGTCGAGAAGACTCGAACTTCCACGGGATTTAACTCCCACAGCGACCTCAACGCTGCGCGTCTACCAATTCCGCCACGACCGCACATCGAACAGTGTCGGACCGCTCGGCCCGCCTTGGTAGGAGCGCGCCCCTAGCAAAAGGCCGTAGGGCCTGCAAGCAGTCAAATGCGCGCGGGAAAAATAGCTCGCTCTATTCGGGTTTCCAGCCGAATTCGGCGAAGCGTGCGCGGCGCGGAATATCGTTCACCGCCTCGTTGATCGCCACGGTCTCGCCCGGCGCCAGCTCGCTGACGGGCGGCTGCACTTCCCAGCTGTAGACGATGGCATCACGCCCATCGCGCAGCACGATCAGGATCGGTGGCACCTGCCGTGTCTGCGTGCCGATATTGGTGATGCGCCCGCTGGCCCCGAAAAACTCCGTTCCGTTGGGCAGGGTGCGGCGCTCCTGCTCCTCCTGCGGGAAATCCAGTTGCAGATCGGGCTGGTCCGCTGCGAAGGTGGGCCGTTCCACCGGCACCCAGTCCGGCAGACCCCAGGTGCTGACGGCGACGATTGTGCCCGCCGCGATCAGCGCAAAGATGGCCGCTGCCCATGTCCACATCTTCAGCGGGTTGCGCCGACGGCGAAAAGGCGGCTCTGCCTCGAACGGGGAATGATCGTCCTCGTCCACCATCGCGCCATAGCCCTGCGGCTCTGCCACGGGCGGCGGCGGCGGGGCGACATCTTCCTGCGCCGCGGGCGGATCGGGAATGGGATCCGGGGTGGGTTCGGGCCGGGCGGGTTCCGCTTCCGGCTCGGTCCGGCTCTCTTCCTGCGCTTCGGCGGGAGGTGCTGGCTGCTCTGCACGCTCTACCGGCGCGGGTGCCGGGGGAGGAGGGGGTGGCGGCGTCGGGGGTGTCGGCCTGGGGGAAGCGAATTGCTTCGCCGCGGCCGGAGTAACGTCATGCCCTTCCTGGAACCAGCTGTGCCGGCACTTCGCACAGCGCACGGTCCGCCCTTCCACGCCGACGGCGGTATCTGGCACGACATAGCGCGTGGAACAGGCGGGGCATTGCAATATCATCGTTAAGGTACATCCCTAGGCCCAGCATCCGTGCGCGGGCAAGCGCAGGAAGCCGTATCATTACCGTGGTTGCGCCTTTTTTCCACAAGCACCAGCGTCTATATCCCTTCCAAATGCCAGCAATGCCCTTTCCCGCGCCGATCAGAGGCACTAGCAACCGGCCATGAGCGGGAGCGAAGATTCCATTGTACAGTTCGACAATGTCGGGCTGCGGTACGGCACCGATCGCGAAGTGCTGAGCGATATTTCCTTCACGCTCTTTCCCGGCAGCTTCTATTTTCTCACAGGCGCCAGCGGTGCCGGCAAGACTTCGATGCTGCGACTGCTGTATCTGGCGCAGCGCCCGACGCGCGGGGCCATCCGTATGTTCGGGCACGATCTGATCACCCAGCCGCGCCCCGCCTTGCCAGCCTTTCGCCGGCGCATCGGCACGGTTTTCCAGGATTTCCGCCTGATCCCCCATCTCAGCGCCTTCGACAACGTGGCCCTGCCCCTGCGCGTCAGCGGGATGGCGGAAAGCGAGATCAGGAAGCCCGTGGCCGATATGCTGCAATGGGTGGGGCTGGATCACCGCCGCGATGCGCGGCCCGCGACGCTATCGGGCGGGGAACAGCAGCGCGCCGCCATCGCCCGCGCCGTGATCGCCCGGCCCGAGATCCTGGTGGCGGACGAGCCGACCGGCAATGTCGACCCGGAAATGGCCGTGAAGCTGCTGCGTCTGTTCGAGGCTCTCAATCGCCTCGGCACGACGGTGGTGGTGGCGACCCACGATGTTCACCTGCTGCGCAAGGTGCCGGATTCGCTGATCATGCGGCTGGACAAGGGCAAGCTGTCCGATCCCACGGGCGCACTGCGCTATCCGCCGCGAAGGGACGGGAAAGGCTGATGGCGCTCGGACCGATCATCCGCCGCGGCACGCCGCGTTTCGGCAATTCCGCCTCGCGCATGATGCCGCAGGCGCGTATCGCCGGCCCCATGCCGTGGGTGATGGCGATCATGGTGGCGCTCACCGTGATGGCGGCAGGCGCCGGGCTTGCCCTGTCCAACGTGGCATCTGGCGCGCGTGCCGAAATTGCGGGCGGCATCACCGTGCAGGTGGTGGAAGGCGCGCCTGCTTCCAGAGAGCGCCAGGCAAGGCGGGCCGTTACCTTCCTCTCGGGTTACGAAGGCGTGGCATCGGTGCGGCGCGTGCCCGATGCAGAACTGGCCGCCCTGCTGGAGCCGTGGCTGGGCAATGTCGCGAACGAACGGGAATCCGTACCCACGCCCGCCCTGATCGACGTGCGCCTTTCCGGCCCGCTGACTGCGCTGCGCCTGCGCGAATTGCGCAATGCCCTGGTGGCGCAGGTGCCCGCCGCGCGGCTGGATGCGCAGGCACGCTGGCTGGGGCCGGTGTTCGATGCCATCCGCTCCATGCAATTTCTGGCCGCTGGCCTTGTCATACTGCTGGCAGCCACCAGCGTGGCAGCGGTTTGGCTGGCGGCGCGCAGCGCGCTGGGGTCCAATCGCGACACGATAGAGGTGATCCATCACCTTGGCGGTACGGACGGGCAGATCGCCAGCATATTCCAGCGTTCCATCGGCATCGATGCTACACTTGGCGGCGTTGCCGGGCTGGCGCTGGGCGTGGGCGCGATCTTTATCCTCGGCCAGCAGTTCGCGGCGCTCGGCTCCGGCCTTGTGGCAGGCGGCACGCTGGCGCTACTGGACTGGCTTGCCATTGCCGCAGTGCCGCTTGCGGGCGTGGTGCTGGCCATACTTACGGCGCGCTTTACCGTGATCGCCGCGTTGAGAAGAATGTTATGACCGTTCGCCGTATTCTTGCCCTGGTGCTGATCGCCTGGGCGCTGGGCTTCGTCTGGTTCGCCGTGGCTCTGCCCCAGCCCGCACCGCAATCGCAGACCGATGCCATCGTTGTGCCAACGGGCAGCGGCGGGCGCATTCAGCGCGGGCTGGAAATGCTGCAGGCGGGCGCGGCAGAGCAAATGCTGGTGACCGGCGTCGACACCAGCGTGCAGACCGACGAATTCGTAGCCGAGTTCAAGGTGCCGGCGCGGGTGATGGATTGCTGCGTCACTCTGGGCTTCTCCGCGCTGGACACCCGCGGCAACGCCCGCGAGACGGCCGAATGGCTGGACGAGCGCGGCTACAACTCGCTGCGCCTCGTAACCGCAGACTGGCACATGCGCCGCGCCGCGCTGGAGTTGCAGGACCAGTTGCCGGCGAATATCGATGTGCTGCAAGATGCGGTGCGCTCACAACCCAGTCTTGGCACCCTTTTCATCGAGTATCACAAGCTCATCGCGGTATGGCTGTTGCAGGCACTCAAATGATCTACCTTCGCAATATCGCCTTTTATATCGTGTTCTACGGTGGCTCCATCTTCATGGTGATTGCTGCGGTGATCGCCGCCTATATCGCGCCTTCCAAGGTGCATGGCGTGTGCGACAGGTGGTCTGCCATGCATCACTGGGCCTGCGAGAAGCTGCTGCGCATCCGCATCGTGGAAACCGGCAAGCGCCCCGATTTCCAGGCATTCTACGCGATCAAGCATGAAAGCTTTTTCGAGGCCATCGGCCTGCCACACCTGTTCGACAAGCCTTCACTTTTCGCCAAGCAGGAGTTGTTCGACATTCCCGGTTGGGGCCTGGCGGCCCGTGAATACGGCGTAATTCCCGTGGCGCGGGAAGAAGGCGCGCGGGCGCTGCGAACGATGATCCGCGAGGCGCGGCCCTATGTGGAGGAAGGGCGTCCGGTCATCATCTTTCCCGAGGGCACCCGCGTTCCGCATGATACGCGCCCGCCGCTGGGCGCAGGCTTTGCCGCCCTGTACAAATTGCTGAACCTGCCGGTGGTGCCTGTCGCCGTGAACAGCGGGCCCACCTATCACCACGTATGGAAACGGCCCGGCACGATTACCCTGCATTTCGGCGAACCCATCGATCCGGGTCTGCCGCGCAAGGAAATAGAGGCGCGGACCCACGCCGGCATGAACGCGCTGAACGATCATCGCGGTGTGGAACGATCGTTACCGGGCGATCTGCCCTAGGCCTCTATTGCGGCGATAATTCCGTCCAGCCATTCGCGCGCATCGCGGCGGTGCCCCATGTCGGCCACGAATTCCTGCCCCCGTGCCACGCTTTGCAGGCGGCTATCCTCGCGCCAGCGATCGGCCTTGCCGTGATAGGAAAGACCCGTTTCGAAAAGCCACGGCGGCACATGCCATAGGCTTGGCGGGCCTTCCGGCACCGTCAGGCGAAGGGCATCGCTGGCCGAATGTGCGGTGCAGCCCCTGCCGACATATACGGTATCGTTGACGGCGTGCATGCCCAGCGCATGAGGCATCCCCTGCGCGGCGAGTTCCTCCATTTGCGCAGGCGTTGCCGTTGCCAGCGGAACGATTTGCTCGACGGTCAGGTAGCCGAAGATGCGGTGATGGGGCTTCGCGCCGTCTTGCCTGAACAGGCCGAAGAACACGAATGTATCGCCCAGCCCCACGCCCTGCCGCTCCAGATGCGTCTGCGCCGCGCCGCACTGGCCCAGCATCGCCGTGCCGCCTTCCAGAAACATCGGATCGTGGTGGCAGGCATCTTCCGCACGCAGCTTTCCCCTGCTCGCCCGCACCGCCAGATCGCCCAGTCCCAGCGATGCAAAAGTGGTGCGCGAAGGGGAGCCGTTTGCCGGTATCGGAAGGCTTACCGGACGGCCATCCACAATTGGCGACGGGCCGCCACCGGCGGAAGTGTCGAAACCTTTGCGGCTCAGAACCATTAGCATGACTCGCCCCTAGCGCCTGTCCCTGACAATCTGAAGACCTGCGCCAACAGACCGACTTTGCTTGATAACTTTGGAAACCATGTCCATGTCCCATCAGATGGCTCTCGATAGAACCGCGCTCAGAAACGCTTATCGTCAGGACGAGGATACATGCCTTGCCGAACGGATGGAGCAAGCCTCCGTCGTCAACCAACTGCATGAAAAGTCGGCGGATCTGGCCTCGCGCCTTATCCTCGATGCCCGAAAACGGGAAAGCAGCGGGCTGGATGCGTTCCTGCACAGCTATGGCCTGAACACCGATGAAGGCATCGCGCTCATGTGCCTGGCAGAGGCATTGTTGCGCGTGCCGGACGAGGCGACTCGCGACGCGCTGATCCGTGACAAGGTGGCAAGCCAGAACTGGGCCGAGCATATCGGCGAAAGCGGCAGCGTGTTCGTGAACGCAGCCACCTTCTCCCTGATGCTGACGGGCGAAGTGCTGCGCGGCGGCAAATCTCAGGAAAAGGGACTTTCCAACGCGCTGCGGCGTGCCACGGGCCGCATGGGCGAACCCGTTATCCGCAACGCCACCGGACAGGCCATGCGCATCATCGGCGGCCAGTTCGTCTATGCCCGCACTATCGAGGAAGCGATGGATCGCGCCGCCCCGGAAAAAAAGCGCGGCCTCACCCACAGTTTCGACATGCTGGGCGAAGCGGCGATGACATTCGACGATGCCGAGCGCTATGCCAACGCCTATTGGGACGCGATCGAGCGCCTGGCGAAGGAGCCCGGCGATGTGAACACCGGCCCCGGCATCTCGGTGAAGCTGTCGGCCCTCTATCCCAAATACGATTTCTACCACGCGGAAGCCGCGCGCAAGACGATCGTGCCCATCGTGCGCGAACTCGCGATCAAGGCCCGCGACGCGAACATCCATTTCACGCTGGACGCCGAAGAGGCGGAGCGGCTGGAACTGAGCCTCGATATCATCGAGGAACTGACCGCCGACGACGAGCTGTTCGACAACGGCACCGAAGAAGGCTGGACGGGTTTCGGCATTGCCGTCCAGGCCTATCAGAAGCGCGGATTGCCGCTGTGCAAGTGGATCGCCAAGCTGGCCCGCAGGCACGAGCGTCGGCTTTTCGTTAGGCTCGTGAAGGGCGCCTATTGGGATGCCGAGATCAAGCTGAGCCAAGTGGGCGGCCACGTGGACTTCCCCGTCTTCACCCGCAAGATCGGCACCGATGTATCGTTCCTCGCCTGCGCGGCGGAGCTGCTGAAGGCCGACGATTCCATCTATCCCGCCTTTGCCACGCACAACGCCTATACGATCGGCGCAATCAAGGCGATGGCGGGCGATACGCCGTTCGAATTCCAGCGCCTGCACGGCATGGGAGAGGAAGTCTACGCCGCGCTTGGCAAGATCGAGGGCGAGAACAAGACGCCTGTGCGCATCTACGCGCCCGTTGGCGGCCACAAGGAATTGTTGGCCTATTTGGTGCGCCGCCTGCTGGAGAACGGGGCCAATTCCAGCTTCGTGAACCGCATGGCCGATGCAGAGGTGCCGGTGGAGGAACTGGTGACCAATCCGATTGAGGACCTGTCCGCCTGCGTTCCCTATCGCAACCCGATGATCCCGCTGCCGATCGATATCTATCCCAACCGGCGCAATTCCATGGGCGTGGATCTCTCCCATCCGCCGGAATACGAGGCGCTTCGCGAGAAGCTTGCCCACTGGCGCAATGATACTCCCGTCGCGCGGCCCACGCTGATGGCCAATACGGAACACGAGAAGAAGGAAGTGCGCGCCCCGCAGTCCGGCAAGGTGGTGGGTCACCAGGTCATGGCAAGCGAGCGCGATGTCGATCTGGCTCTGGCCCGCGCCACGGCCGCGCAGCCCATGTGGGATGCGCTTGGTGGCCAGCAGCGGGCAGACCTGCTGATCAAGGCATCGGACCTTCTGGAAGAGAACATGGCCCGCTTCATGGATCTGTGCCGCCGCGAGGCGGGCAAGACCATGATGGACGGCGTGCTGGAAGTGCGCGAGGCAGTGGATTTCTTGCGTTATTACGCATGTGAGGCGCGGATGCTGTTCGGCGCTCCACAACCCTTGCCCGGCCCTACGGGAGAGCAGAACCTGTTGCGCCTGCACGGGCGCGGCGTGTTCGCCACGATCAGCCCGTGGAACTTCCCGTTGGCGATCTTCATGGGCCCCGCCGCTGCTGCTTTGGCGGCCGGAAACACCGTGGTGGCAAAGCCTGCCGAGCAGACGCCGCTGATCGCCGCGCTTGCCATTGACCTGTGTCACCAGGCAGGCATTCCCAAGGATGTGCTGCAACTGCTGCCGGGCGATGGCTCCGTCGGCGCTGCGCTGACATCGGATCCGCGTGTGACGGGCGTGGCCTTTACAGGCTCCACCAACACGGCGCACGCCATCAACCGTTCGCTGGCAGCGCGCGAAGGCGCGATCGGCACGCTGATCGCGGAGACCGGCGGCATGAACGCGATGATCGTCGATTCCTCCGCCTTGCCCGAACAGGTGACGCGCGACGTGGTGGCTTCCGCCTTCCAGAGCGCAGGCCAACGCTGTTCGGCCCTGCGGGTTCTCTACCTGCAGGAGGACGTGGCGGACGAGATGCTGGAAATGATCAAGGGCGCATTCAAGGCGCAGGTGATCGGCGATCCAGCCAATCTCTCCACCGATATCGGCCCCGTGATCGATGCAGAGGCGCGCACCAAGTTGCAGGATCACGTGGAGGAAATGATCGAGGCAGGCTTCCCCGTCTGGCGGCGCTCCATGCCGACAGATTGCGAACACGGGAACTTCTTCTCGCCGACGATCGTCGAAATCGGCTCCATCCTGGATCTGGACGAAGAACAGTTCGGCCCTATCCTGCACGTTTGCCGCTATCCCGCAGGGGGCATGGGCAAGGTGCTGGATGACATCAATTCCACCGGTTATGGCCTGACGCTGGGTCTGCACAGCCGGATCGACGAGACGCGGCACTTCGTGGAAGCGCGGGCCAAGGTCGGCAACTTCTACGTCAACCGCAACCAGATCGGTGCCGTGGTTGGCAGCCAGCCGTTCGGCGGCGAAGGCCTGTCTGGCACCGGCCCCAAGGCAGGCGGCCCGCATTACGTGACGCGGTTCGCCACCGAACGGGTGACGACCATCGACACCACGGCGGCAGGCGGCAATGCCAGCCTGCTGGCTGGCGGCTAGGCACAGCCGAGACCCGCGCGCGAGACGGCAAGACGCCTGCGCCCCCTTGCAACGGGGCGCGGGCGTTTTTGCGTGCGTGCCATTCCTTCGAGACCGGTCACCGCCATTGCCGTATCGCTTAGCAACTTCCGACTTATTGTTTTTCGATATTATCGATTGACAATAAGACGCGACTCGCGCATATCGTTTTTCAATAACTCACATCAAGGAGATGGATATGACCCGCACTCTCAACAACACGCTCGCCGCTGTCGCTGCCGTGGTTCTCGCCCTCACGTCCTTCTCGGCTATTACCAGTGTTCCGGTAGAATCGCCCGTCGCACTCGCCGCCGCACCCGTCCTGGCATAATAGCCGCGCGTAGGAGGAACGAGATGACCGCTACCGACCATCGCCCAAACGACCTGCTGTTGCTGGCAGGCAAGGTAATCGCCGTCTTCATGCAGATCGCCATGGCGATCGGCATCGCCGCGCTGGTAATTAGCCTCGGGGCCTTGCTGCTTTATGGCAGCGGCGCTCTTGATGGCTTGGCGAACAATGACGACCCCCTCCCCTTTCCTCTACCCTTGTTAGTTGGCCTCTTGTTGATCGGGTTGGTGATCGTGGTCCTTCTGTTCAAATTCTTCGGCACGCTGAAAGCGATCATCTCCACAGTGGGCAAAGGCGATCCCTTTGCGCCGCAGAATGCCGAACGCCTCTCGCTGATGGGCTGGCTGATGCTGGGTGTTCAATTGACGCTGATCCCGGCCACCGCCCTGGCCATCCAGCTGGCGCAATATGCGGATGAGGCAGGCGAGGATGTACACCTTACGATAGACGGCGGGTTGGACCTGACTGGCATCCTGCTTGTCATCATCCTGTTCATCCTCGCCCGCGTGTTCCGCCACGGGGCCGCCATGCGCGAAGACCTGGAAGGGACCGTGTGATGCCGATCAACGTCAAACTGGATGATCTTCTGCACGAACGCCGCATGACCCTGACCGAACTGGCAGAACGCGTGGGCCTGACCCTTGCCAACCTTTCCATCCTGAAGACCGGCAAGGCGAAGGCGATCCGTTTCTCCACGCTGGAGGCAATCTGCCGCGAACTGGATTGCCAGCCGGGCGAACTGCTCGGTTACGAGGAAAACTAAAAGTTTGGAATTGTGGCAAGAGTGTGGCAATAGTCGCGAGCCCGGTTTCGCGGGCGGAAATTACAGGACTTTGAAATGAAGAAAATCATGCTGGTTGCCGCTCCTCTCGTACTTGGCCTTGCTGCTTGCGATGGCGCCGCTGAAGAAGCTGGCGAACAGGCTGACGATGTCGCCGAAATGGAAGCCGAAGTGATGGACGCCGAAGCTGGCGTTGCCGAAGCCGAAGCCGAACTGGCTGACGAAATGGGCAACGAGGCAATGGAAGCTGAACTCGAAGCTGAAGCTGAAAACCTCGAAGAAACCGCCGACGAGATCTGATTTCTCGCGGCTTTTGCCGAAAACAGATGCGGCCGCGCTCCCACCGGGATGCGCGGCCGTTTCGCTTATTGCTTGACTGATACGCCATAACGACTATTTGCGCGCCTCGACCGTCGGCCCTCATCGGGCTTGCGGTCATCCGTCCGAGACAGTTGGTGACCGGGATATGCCGGTCTTAATTTCCAGCCTAGGCGGGGAAAAGAGTTTACCGCAGGCAGCCAGTTGCGCTTCCTGTATTCGGCGTGATGTTCACGCACCTCCTTCCCCATCAACGGACTCGTCCATGCGGCATGAGCCGCGTGGCAATTGTGAGCCGGTTGCGGCGGGCCTGCCAGGATTTTGGCTGGCCATCCGTAACCATAGTGAAGGAGTACGGCATGGATCGTTCGCAGAAAACCGAATCGGTCGCCCAGCTCAGCGAAGTGTTCAACGAAGTTGGCGTGGTGGTAGTCACCCGCAACCTCGGCCTGACGGTGGATCAGTCCACCGACTTGCGGAACAAGATGCGTGAAGCCGGTGCGTCCTACAAGGTTGCGAAGAACCGTCTGGCCAAGCTCGCCCTGAAAGACACCGATTACGCCGGGATCGAGGAATATCTCACCGGTCCCACGGCTCTCGCCTGGTCTGTTGACCCGGTTGCAGCCGCCAAGGTTGCCGTCGACTTTTCGAAGTCGAATGACAAGCTGGAAATCGTCGGTGGATCGATGGGCACGCAGGTTCTCGACGAAGCAGGCATCCGGTCTTTGGCCTCGATGCCCAGCCTCGACGAACTGCGCGGCACGATCGTTGGCCTCGTCAACGCACCGGCGACGAAAATCGCCCGCGTTGTCAACGAGCCAGCGGCCAAGCTTGCCCGTGTCTTCGGTGCCTATGGCGCCAAGGACGCTGCATAACAGACGCTTCTCGCATTCGAGACGAAACATAATGGGGCACATTGAACGCCCCGCCCAAATTGGAGTGAAACATCATGGCTGATATTGCCAAGCTTGTAGAAGAACTGTCGTCGCTGACCGTCATGGAAGCAGCTGAACTCGCCAAGGCCCTGGAAGAAGAGTGGGGCGTTAGCGCCGCTGCTGCCGTGGCTGTTGCCGGTCCCGGCGGTGGTGGCGATGCCCCCGCAGCCGAAGAGAAGGACGAATTCGACGTCATCCTGACCGGCGACGGTGGCAAGAAGATCCAGGTCATCAAGGAAGTCCGTGGCATCACCGGCCTCGGCCTGACCGAAGCCAAGGCTCTCGTCGAAGGCGCGCCCAAGGCCGTCAAGGAAGGCGTGAACAAGGCTGAAGCCGAAGAGATCAAGGGCAAGATCGAAGCTGCTGGCGGTACCGTCGAGCTGAAGTAAGGCCTTGCCCGTCAGGGCGCTTACGAGCTTTCGATCCAACCGGATCACCAGGAAGGGCGTCACCAGCGATGGTGGCGCCTTTTCGCTTATGAGCACCTTGAGACACACGATTTCGAACTTCGGTCTGGAACTTCGCACCGGTGTCATGACTTGGACTCGCAAAGACAAGTTTACGGAGACCCAAATGAACCGCACAGCACTCGCCATCGCCCCGCTCGCCGCGCTTGCCCTCGCGGCGTGCGAATCCGAAGCCGAGCAGCAGGCCGACATGGCCGAAGACCAGATCGAGATGCAGGCCGAGCAGAGCGCCGCTGAAGCCGGCGACGAAATCGCCGCGCTCGGCCTGACCGAAAGGCAGTTACTCGACGCGGATCTCGTTGCCGCAGATGGCACCGAACTCGGCGACGTGGAGCAAGTTCGCCGCGATGCCGCTGGCGTCGTCACGGGCCTGCTGGTGGAAGTCGAGGACAGCGAGCCCGATCGCTATGTCGAAATCGCGCTCGATGGCCTGAGCGTCACCGAGGGTAATATGCTAAGCGATGCCAATCTGCAGACGGACATGACCGCGCAGGATCTTGCCGGCATGCCCGATGCGACGATGTAATCACGCCGCGAACCGCATTGCGTAGATCTTGAGCATAAGGGCCTTCGTCCGCCGCTGGTACGAGCGATTCGAAACGTGGACGCTTATCGCCATGATCGGCCTTGCCGCGACCGTCTGGGCATTCATCGCCGTGACGGACGAAGTGGTGGAGGGCGAGAGCCATGCCATCGATTCAAGGGTGCTGCTGGCGCTGAGGAATGCCGACAACCTCGCCGATCCCCTGGGGCCATCGTGGCTGGAGGAGATGGGGCGCGATTTTACCGCGCTGGGCGGCGTTGGCGTGCTGACGCTGCTCACCTTCTCGGTCGCCGGCTATCTGTGGCTGGCAAGGAAGAGGCGCGCGATGCTGCTGGTGCTGGGCGCTATCGGCAGCGGCCTTTTGATGAGCACGCTGCTGAAGCGCGTGTTCGACAGGACGCGGCCCGACCTCGTGCCCCATGATTCCCTGGTCTACACCGCCAGTTTCCCCAGCGGCCATTCCATGATGGCTGCGATCACCTATCTGACGCTGGCGGCGCTGCTCGCGCGGGTCCAGTCGGACAGGGGAACGAAGATCTATTTCCTCGTCGTCGCCGTGATCATTTCCATCGGCGTCGGCGTCAGCCGGGTCTATCTCGGCGTTCACTGGCCATCGGATGTACTGGCAGGATGGGCCGTGGGCGCATCATGGGCGCTAATGTTCTGGCTGATCGCGCGCTGGCTGCAGGACCGGGGCCAGGTGGAACAGGAGAGCTGAGCCCGCCGCACCGCTCGCCCGCCGTTCCTACAGCTTGTAGTTCACCCGCGCGCCGATCATGTCGATGCCAGGGTTCTGCTCGCCATCGAAAATCTGGCCCTGGCTGATGTGCATCCAGTGCGCCTCCAGCGATGCACGATCGGTCAACCTGTAACCCACGCCGATTTCAGGTTCGAACAACACGCGGCTGCCCAGATCGGTGCGAAAGCCGGTTTCGGGATTCACGCGGAATTCCGGCCCGTCATGCACCACGAGGCCAATGCCGGGCCGCACGTAGACGGGGCCCTTGCCGATGGTCCAGGCGAGGCCAAAGCCTGCGAAGCTGGTGTCACCGGACGTATTGAGATTGCCGACCAGATAGGGTTCCGGCGAGCCGATGAAATCCAGCGCCTCTATCCCGCCAAATCGCACGCCTGCCGCAATATCGACGGTGCCGCTTTCCGTAGTTTCCAGCGTGAAGGGCGTATCCACGGCGTGGGCATAGACTCCGCCGAACACTTCCTGCGCGCTGGCCGAAACGGGCGCGAGTGCGGATATTGCGGCAAGGGCGGTGGCCGCTGGCAATAGGGAGAAATGTTTCTGCATGGCGATGGTGTGGCACCGGCCAGCTTTCGATTTGCTGACCGGCGCAACTCACGCCCCCATCGCGTGCAGCGGCAATGCCGCGCCGCGTTCTTATAGCGTCTTCAGGTAATTGATGATCGACTGCGTCTGCGCTGCATCCGTACCCGGATCAGGCATGGAGCCGCCGGGCACCACCGCATTGGGATCGAGGATGTAGCGACGCAGGTTCGCCTCGGTCCAGGTGATATTGGTGGATTGCATGGCCTGGCTGTAGTTCGCGCCGGAAACGCTGCCGGCCTTGCGGCCCACCACGCCTGCCAGCGTCGGGCCGATATTGTTCTCGCCACGCTCTACCGAGTGGCAGACGCCGCAAGTGGTGAAAGCCGCCGGCGGGTCCATGCTGGCAACGCGCGTGGCAGAAGGGGTCGGTGTGGGCGTGGGAGAAGGTCGCGCGCTTGCGCTGGCAACAGGCTCCGGCGCATCGTCGGCATCTGCAGCCGCACCATCCTCGTCGTCTCCGGCGACATCGGCGCCCTCGGCCTCTTCGCCATCGGTTTCGCTGGCCAGGGTATCGCCGTCCGGTTCTGCGGTGATGACCTCCTCTACAGGAGAAGGATCGTCGGCTTCGCCATCGTCCGCCCCGCCGCCGCATGCGGATAGTGCCAGGGCCAGCGCAATGGCGGGCGCAGTGGTGGTGGCGAGTGAAAGCTGGTTACGCATGAGATCCTTCCCAAGAAACTTTGACAATGTCCTTTAGTCGCGAAGCGTCACTTTCGGCAAGCCTTGATCCTTGCTCGTGGTCCGCCGCTTTTAATTGCGCCGTTATCGTCAGCGGGGGTTCCCTGCCGGGGTGCGCGCGCCTATCCGGTCCGGCTGCTGATGCGACCTGTTGCCCACCCACCCACACCCGGCTGGAAAGCCGAAGGCATTGCAACGCTGCAGATCGCGGCGCCGCTGGCGCTTGCCAACGTGCTGCAGATGCTGACCTATGCGATCGACGTGATGTTCATCGCGCGGCTGGGGCCGGACGAGCTTGCTGCATCGGCGCTGGCGGTGGCCCTGTTCGGCCTCGTGCTGTGGTCGCTACAGAGCCTGACCGGAGCGGTTTCGCCCATCATGGCGGCGGAACTGGGTGCGCGGGCACCCGCGCTTCGCCCCGTTCGCCGCGCGGTGCGCATGGCACTGTGGCTCAGCCTGCTGGTGTCCGTCGCCGCGATAGGAATATGCCTGCTGATCGGCCCGCTGATGCAGGCCACCGGCCAGCAGCCGCGCATCGCCGCGCTCGCCACCGATTACATGTGGGTGCTGGTATGGTCCTGCCCGCTGATGATCGTTGCCGGAGTGCAGCGCAACTTCGTCGCCACGCTTGGGCGTCCGGTGTTCGCCACGGTCATCACCGCGCTCGGCATCGGCGTGAATGCGCTGGGCAATTACGCCTTCATCTTCGGCAACCTGGGCGCGCCGGAGATGGGATTGCCGGGTGCAGGCGTCGCCACCTTCATTACCTCCATTGCGATCGTGGCCATGTATGCGGCGGCCATCCGGCTCGATCCGCGGCTCCACCGCTATCACATCATGGGCTTCTTCTGGCGACCGGACTGGGCGCGGCTGGCAGAACTGGTGCGCATCGGCACGCCGATTGCCGTCACCGTGCTGGCGGAGGCGGGCGTGTTCGGCGCGGCGGCGTTCCTGATGGGACGTGTGGGCGGGCTGGAACTGGCAGCGCACACCGTGGCGCTGAACCTTGCCGCATTCGCGTTCCAGGTTCCGTTCGGTGTGGGCCAGGCCGCCACCATCCGCGTGGGCTATTTCTATGGTTCGCGCGATCCTGACGGGATGGGCCGCGCAGGATGGACGGGCGTGGTGCTGGGCACCGGCTTCATGGTGCTGACGGCAGGCGCGATGGTGGCCATGCCGGAGGCGATGCTGGCGCTGTATGTCGATCCCACCGATCCCGCCAATGCCCAGCTGACGGTGATTGCCACGGGCTTCCTGGCGATTGCCGCCGCCTTCCAGCTTTCGGACGGGGTGCAGGCGGTGGCCGCAGGCGCGCTGCGGGGGCTGAAGGACACGCGCGTGCCGATGTGGATCGCGATCTTTTCCTACTGGGTGCCGGGCTTCGGCCTGGCTGCTGGCCTTGGCCTGGCAACGCCGCTGGGCGGGGACGGCGTTTGGATCGGCCTTGCCACCGGCCTCACCTTTGCAGCCGTCCTGCTGCTGTGGCGCTGGCACGCGAGAGAGCGACTGGGGCTGACCCTGCGGGCGAGGCCGGCGGCATTGCCGGCAAGCTAGGCCGTTCGCCGCGCTGCCCTTGCGCAAGCGATAAGCGATCCCATCTGCTGAACGGCCCGGCGCGAACCGCAAATTTTTCTGTCTCCCGCCCATTGACTCCATATGAATGCGCACCCAAATGCGGCGCGCTGGCACTCTCGGTCGGAGAGTGCCAATCGTAACAACACTCATTATGGAAGAGGTCATCAATATGGCATTCCGTCCGCTGCACGACCGCGTACTGGTCCGCCGCCTAGAGGCCGAAGAAAAGACGGCCGGTGGCATCATCATCCCCGATAGCGCCAAGGAAAAGCCGAGCGAAGGCGAAATCGTCTCCGTTGGCGAAGGCACGCGCGACGATTCCGGCAACCGCGTCGCTCTCGACGTCAAGGCCGGCGACCGCGTATTGTTCGGCAAATGGTCCGGCACCGAGGTCAAGATCGACGGTGAAGACCTGATCATCATGAAGGAAAGCGACATCATGGGTGTGCTGGGCTGATTGCCCACCCCATTCGATAACGCTGATCCATCACAACAGTAATCTCCAGGAGAAATCATTATGGCTGCCAAGGACGTACAGTTCGGCCGCGATGCGCGTGAGCGCATTCTGAAGGGCGTAGACACGCTCGCCAATGCCGTGAAGGTCACGCTGGGCCCCAAGGGCCGCAACGTGGTTATCGACAAGAGCTTCGGTGCCCCACGCATCACCAAGGACGGCGTAACCGTCGCCAAGGATATCGAGCTCAAGGACAAGTTCGAGAACATGGGTGCGCAGATGCTGCGCGAAGTCGCCAGCAAGGCGAACGATTCCGCCGGTGACGGCACCACCACTGCCACCGTGCTCGCCCAGAGCATCGTGCGCGAAGGCATGAAGTCGGTTTCCGCCGGCATGAACCCGATGGATCTGAAGCGCGGCATCGATCTTGCCGTGACCAAGGTCGTTGCAGACCTGCAGGCCCGTTCGAAGGACGTTTCCGGTTCGGAAGAGATCGCCCAAGTCGGCATCATCTCCGCCAATGGCGACCGCGTGGTTGGCGAGAAGATCGCCGAAGCCATGGAAAAGGTCGGCAAGGAAGGCGTGATCACCGTCGACGAGAGCAAGGGTCTCGAATTCGAGCTCGAAACCGTCGAAGGCATGCAGTTCGACCGTGGCTATCTCTCGCCCTACTTCGTCACCAACCCTGAAAAGATGACTGTAGAGCTGGAAAACCCCTACATCCTGATCCACGAGAAGAAGCTTTCCAACCTGCAGGCCATGCTGCCTGTGCTGGAAGCCGTGGTGCAGGCCGGGCGTCCGCTGCTGATCATCGCCGAGGACATCGAAGGCGAAGCCCTCGCTACCCTCGTGGTGAACAAGCTGCGCGGCGGCCTGAAGGTTGCAGCCGTGAAGGCACCGGGCTTCGGCGATCGCCGCAAGGCCATGCTGCAGGATATCGCTATCCTGACCAACGGCGAGATGATCTCCGAAGATCTCGGCATCAAGCTGGAGAACGTCGGCCTCAGCATGCTGGGTGAAGCCAAGACCGTCACCATCGACAAGGACAACACCACGATCGTGGACGGTTCGGGCGAAGGCGATGCCATCAAGGCCCGCGTCGAGCAGATCCGCTCGCAGATCGACAACACCTCGTCCGATTACGACAAGGAAAAGCTGCAGGAACGCCTCGCGAAGCTTGCTGGCGGTGTTGCCGTGATCAAGGTTGGCGGTGCTACCGAAGTCGAAGTGAAGGAACGCAAGGACCGTGTCGACGACGCGCTGCACGCAACCCGTGCTGCCGTTGAAGAAGGCATCGTTCCCGGCGGCGGTACCGCGTTGCTCTACGCCACCAAGGCGCTTTCGGGCCTGGCGGGTGAGAACGACGACCAGACCCGCGGCATCGACATCGTACGCCGCGCCCTGCAGGCCCCGATCCGTCAGATCGCCGAAAACGCTGGCCACGACGGCGCAGTTGTCGCCGGCAAGCTGGTGGACGGCAATGACGACACCATGGGCTTCAATGCAGCCACCGACACTTACGAAAACCTCGTGAGCGCCGGCGTGATCGATCCGACCAAGGTCGTTCGTACTGCCCTGCAGGATGCAGCCTCGGTTGCCGGACTGCTGATCACCACCGAAGCGGCCATCGCCGAAATCCCCGAGGAAAAGTCCTCCGGCGGCGGCATGCCCGACATGGGCGGCATGGGCGGCATGGGCGGCGGCATGGGCTTCTAAGCCCGCGCTAACCGTCTTACAGACGCACAAGAACGGGGCCGGAGAGAGCGATCTCTCCGGCCCCTTTTCTTTGCCGTATAGCCTGCTGCCAAGAGGCTTTTTGCATCCCTGCGGTGAAGGACCGGGCGTTCGGCATCTGCTGACCGTTCAGATCACGCACCAACGGCACGTCCAGTTGCAAACGGAAAAGGCCGAGGGCGGTTATCCGCCGATCCGGCTGCCTTCGACCTCTTGCAGAACCTCTTCGCTCCATGTGACCGGATATTGCGTCTGCGGGTTGAACACGCCGCCCTGATAGCTTGCCGCTTCCGCTGCGGCGATCTCCGCGGCGGTCAGGTGCTCACTGGGCTCCAGTGCGAACACGTCGATCCCGCGCACGATCTCGGTGGCGTAGATGCGGCCGTTGTACCAATAGGCAGACCAGTATCCGCCAGTGACGAGCTGATCGTCATCCACCGGTCCACGATCGAAATAGGCGATTTCGAACGGGTTGGCGGGATCGGTGAAGTCGATCACCGAGATACCGCCCTGATACCATGCCTGCACGAAGATGTTGCGTCCCGGCACGGGAATGATGGAACCGTTGTGCGCCACGCAGTTCTCTGTTTCGCCTTGTGGGGCGGGCAGTTTGAAGCTGCCGCGATACACCAGTTCGCCATCCTCGATCGCATAGAACGCATTCGCGCCCCAGTTGCGCGGATCGGTGGCCTGGCAACGCGGACGTCCGCCGCCGCCCCACTCGTCGGTGAACAGCACGATGTCGCCGGTGTTGTTGAACGTGGCGGAGTGCCAGTAGGCAAAGCCGGGATCCACCACCTCGTCCTTGCGCACGGGGTTCAGTGGATCGGAAATGTCGAAGATGATGCCATTGCCCGAACACGCGCCTGCCGCCAGGTCCAGGCTGGGGAACACGGTAATGTCATGGCACTGGTCCGTACGCCGGGTGTCCTGCGTTTCCTCACCATGATCGCCGCCCAGCCACAGGCCCGCCAGCCGACCGGTGTCGGCATCCGCGAACACGCGCGGGCTGGATACGATGCGCGCCAGCGCGGGGTTGGCGAGCGGGATCTCGATCACGTCGATGCTGAACAAGGCGGTGCGTTCGTCTCCCGGCACATCGCCGATGCAGAACTCCAGTTCCTCCTGCTCTCGCACGGAGCCGGTGCCCGAGTTGTAGACGATCAGGCTATCATCGGTGCGCTCCACGATGGAGTGCGTGTGACTGCCGCGGCAGGTCTGCACCTGGCCGACCTGGCGCGGGCGCGCGATGTCGGAAATGTCGAAGATGCGCAGGCCGCGGAAACGGTCTTCGCTCACGCGGTCGGTCACGCCTTCCAGCCCGCAATCGGTGCGACCACGGGTTTCCTCCACGCTCATGATCAGGAGGTCGCCCGCGATGGAAACATCGCCCTGCCCGCCGGGACACACGACCGAGCTGACCAGCTGCGGCACGCCGTCCGCGCCAAGGCGATAGGCGTTGAAGCCGTGATAATTGCCTGCCACCATCAGATCGCCCGCAAAGGCGAGATCGGTGTTGGAGAAGCTGAGCATTCCGCCGCGCTGGGCGTAGCGACGCTCCGCCTCCTCCGCATCGGGATCGCGCATGGCAGCAGCGGCCATCGCGCCGTGGTTTTCATGATCGGCGTGTTCTGCGGCCGGGGTTTCGGCATCCGCGTCGGTCTCGCCGTCTTCGTTTTCGTCATCGAGGATTTCGGGGCGCAGTCCGCCGGGGTTCTCCGGATCGAAGAAGCCTGCAGGCTTGCGCAGGAACGACACGTGTCGAAGATTGCTGATGGCTTCTTCGGCATCGAACACGCCAGCCGCCAGCGTGGCGCGCGGATCGTCGGAAAGGCTGGCGAGGAAGGCGTTCATCCGCTCGATCTCGGCATTCTGGTCATTCACCACCTCGCTGGTGAATTCATACATCACCGGGTCGGCCGCCGTGCCGCGCTGGTTGTGCAGTTCTTCCACCATGGTGATCGCGCCCTGGTGATGGCGCACCATCAGTTCGAGAAACAGGCGATCAAAATTGGTGCCGCGCGCTTCTGCCAATGCGGCCATCTGCTCGGCCGTGGCCATGCCCGTCATGCCTGAATGCGCGGCGTGTCCCATGCCGGCCATTTCCGTCAGCTCGCTGCGATCGGAAAGCCAGCCGCGCATGAACTCGATCTCGTCTTCCTGCGAGGCATCGATCCGGCCCGCCACTGCCAGGATCTCAGGCGTGTTGGTGCGATCCTCCACCAGCGCCGCCATGTCGACTGCCTGCTGGTGGTGCACGATCATCCCTTGCATGAAGGCAACGTCCGCCGGGGAATAGCTGTTGCGCGCCAGGCGCAGCGCCTCTTCTTCGCTCAGGTCACGCGGGTCCGCGCCCACGGGGCCGGGCTGCACGATGGTAACGTCCTGCGCGGATACGTTGGCAGCGCTGGCCAAAAGCATGGCAGCAAGGGAAGCCCCCGCCGCATGGCGGAGGACGGTGTGGCGCTTTGTCATGTGTTGCGATCCCGGTATTGCTTTCATCTGATACCTTTAGGAGCGTGAAACGCCCTGCGCGTCAAGCCGTTGCCTCTCTCCGGCGGGTTGCTTGCTAGCGGTGCATACGAGGAGTAGCCTCCTCCTCCAGAGGAAGAGGGGGAATGAAATGGCCTTACGCTCGATCATTTGCGCCGGTGTGCTGCTGGCAGGGCTGGGCGGCTGCAGCAGCGAGGCTCCGCCAGAAGAAACCGCTTCCGAAGGATACACCGCACAGCAATACATGCAGTCCGTAAACGACATCGCGCGGATGGACGATCGCCAGTATGACGAGACGCGAAGGCCCGGCGAACTGCTGGCCTTTGCCCAGATCGACAAGGGCGACGTGGTGGGCGATTACATCATGGGCGGCGGCTATATCACCCGCCTGCTGGCCATGGCCGTAGGCGCAAATGGCAAGGTCTACGCATTCCAGCCCGAGGAATTCATCGGCTTCCGCCCCGAATACGCCGGGGAGCAGGACGCAGCCGTTGCGCCCTATTCCGATGATGATGGCAACCCGACGCGCGTATTCCCGCTGCGCGGCCCCATCGCCCAGCCCGGCTGGCCGGAGCCGCTGGACACCATCATCACGGTAACGAATTTCCATGACCTGTTTATCGCGCAAATGCCCGAAGGCACGGCCGACGCCGCTTCGCAGATGCTGTTCGATGCCCTGAAACCGGGCGGTTCGCTTGTCGTGGTAGATCACCTTGCCGCCGAGGGTAGCGGCGCGGAGGCGGCAGATACGTTGCACCGGATGGACAGGCAGCTGGCGCTCGACACTCTGACCGGCGCAGGCTTCGCGCTGGAGGAGGAGGCGGACCTGTATTCCCGCCCCGACGATCCGCGCGATGCCAATGTTTTCGACGATTCCATTCGCGGCCAGACGGATCAGTTCGCGTGGCGTCTTCGCAAGCCCGGCTGAGGGCGATTTTCCGGCACGTTTCCGCGCCCTGCCCGTTGGTATCACTCAACATCAATTGCAGGAGAGCAAAGCTATGAAAGTCCCGCACAAGGCCCATGTCGCACTCGTGGATGGGGAGCGATTCGTGCTGTTGCGCAATGATGGACAGATCTTCGAACCGAAGCTTTCGAAGGTCGCCGAACCCGATCTGGAAGCGACGAATTTCAGCGCGGGCGTGAAGCATCAGGATGATGCCGGCCAGATGGCGGGTAATACCGATCTGAACGAACTGGCGCATGCCGCCGCCGCCACCGAATGGCTGAATGCCAAGGCGATTGCCGGCGAGTTCGACGAGTTGATGGTCGTCGCCGATCCCAAGACGCTGGGCGAGATGCGCCGCCACTATCACGTGGAGCTGGAAAAGCGGCTGGTGGGTGAAGTGGACAAGGCCCTGACGCATGAGCCGCTGGAAAAGATCGGGAAGGTTCTGGCCAACGCCTGATCTGGGCAAAATCCCCCTGAAAAGCGCGAGTTCAACTCGCACTGTCGCCATTTCCGCGCGATTCGTCGCGCGGAGTGGCGTTTCGTATTGCGATTAAGGATTTGCTAAGCACGATTCATGCAATCTCGCATTATGGATAGAACGGTGATTGCACGAACTATTGCTTCGATCGCACTCATGCTGGCCCCGCTGGCAGGTGCACAGGCCCACGCACAGGATCTCGAATCGGCATTTGATAATGCCTTCGGCACCGAAGTGCGGGAACCTCCGGAAATCATCGCAGAACCCAGCACTCCGCTGGAATTGCAGATCGCGCGCGTTGCCGATGGCAGCGACGGACGCATCGGCGTTGCCGCGATCGACCTCACCAGCGGCGAGGAAGTTTCGGTGCTGGGAGATCAGCTGTTTCCGATGGCCAGCACCAGCAAGATCGCCATTGCCGCCACCTTCCTCGAAGGGGTGGACCAGGGCCGGTGGAGCCTGTCGAGCGAATTTCCCCTGATGTGGGCCGTGCGTTCGCCGCGCTTCTCCACCCGCGTTGCGCCGGTGCGCGCTGGCGAGCACATGTCGGCCTATCGCCTGATCGATCTGATGATCACGCGCAGTTCCAATCCTGCAACCGACGCCCTGCTGGCAGCCGTGGGCGGCCCTTCCGCCGTTAATGACTGGGCACGCCGCGCAGGCCTGAAGGATTTCAGCCTGGACCGCGACATCGCGACGCTGGTGCGCGACGATGGCGAGTTTGATCCCACCTATCACATCGATCCGCGAGACAGCGCCACCCCGCAGACCATGGTTCGCATGCTTGCAGGCATCTACCAGGGCGAATGGCTCAGCCCGGAAAGCCGTGCAGTTATTCTGGAGGCGATGGAACGCTGCCGGACCGGCCGCCGCCGCATCCCCGCCATGATCCCGGCCGAAGCCACGGTAGCGCACAAGACCGGAACGCTGAACCGGATGGCCGGTGATATCGGGATCGTCGAAATGCCCAACGGCCGCGTTATCGCACTCGCCATCTATGTTACCGGCCAGAGCCGCTCGCAGGCGGATGAGAACGCCAACAAGAGCGAGGCGCGCAGGCGCCGCGATGCGCGCATCGCGTCCATCGCAAGGGCGGTATACGATGGCTTTGCCGAGCGGGCCGCATCGCGCCGCTTCGTGAATGCCCAGCACGAGACACCGGCAGCGTCCGTCCAGTAATCCACCCGCGGTAGGTTCTGCCGCATTGCAGATACGAAAAAGGGCGCGACCATCGCTGGTCGCGCCCTTGTTCTTTCAACCCGTAGGTTGCTGACCGATTACTCGGCTTCGTTAGCTTCGGCTTCCATTTCGGCGCCGGCTTCCTGCATTTCCTGGCCAGCTTCGGCCATGCCTTCTTCCATTTCCATTTCAGCTTCGGCGGTCGCGTCTTCAGCAGCGTCGCCCATGGCTTCCATGTTGGCTTCGGTGTCGGCAGCGGCGCTGTCGGCAGTTGCTTCAGCAGCGTCTTCGGTGCCTTCCGAGCAAGCGGCCAGAGCGAGGGCGCCAGCAGCTGCGGCAGCGACGAGAGTGATCTTACGCATAGGTACAAATCCCTTGAATTGCATAGTTTCTGGGATTGGCACCTGCCGCTCCCGGAACCGGTTTTCTCACCAGCTCTGTTGCCCAAATAAGGCCGCAATTGGGCATGCGCAAGGGAAATGTGGCGATAATGCGGCGAACTGAGGGCGAGAATAAGGCGGCGTCATTGGTGCTTACAGCCGCGATTGACCCGTGCTAACGCCCGCAAATGGCCGAAAAACAGCATCTCTACCTGGTCGATGGTTCGGCCTATATCTTCCGCGCTTACCACCGTCTCCCCCCCCTGACGAACCCGGAGGGGACGCCGGTTGGTGCCGTGTATGGCTACACCACCATGCTGTGGAAGCTGGCGGAGGATCTGGACAAGGCCGTGGGCCCCACGCATCTCGCCGTCATACTCGACAAGTCGAGCCATAGCTTCCGCAACGAGATCTACAGCGAATACAAGGCCAATCGCCCCGATCCGCCCGAAGACCTTGTGCCGCAATTCCCGCTGATCCGCGATGCAACCCGCGCCTTCAGCCTGCCCTGTATCGAGGAACCGGACGTGGAGGCGGACGACATGATCGCCACCTATGCGCGCGCCGCGCAGCGCCAGGGATGGGACGTCACCATCGTTTCCAGCGACAAGGACCTGATGCAGCTTGTCGGCGAGGTCGACGGCGCAAAGATCGACATGCTCGACACGATGAAGAACGCGCGCATCTATATCGAGGAGGTCGAGGAAAAGTTTGGCGTGCCGCCCGAAAAGGTGGGCGATGTCCTCGCGCTGATGGGCGATTCGGTCGACAATATTCCCGGCATCTTCGGTGTCGGCCCGAAAACCGCGAGCAAGCTGATTGCCGAGCACGGCGATCTCATCGCGGCCCTCGATTCGGCGGAAGGCATGAAGAAGTCCAAGCTGAAAGAGCGGCTGATAGAGCATCGCGCCGATGCCGAGCTTTCGCGCGTGCTGGTGACGCTGAAGGAAGATTGCGAACTTCCCGAGCCGCTGGATGATTTCAAGCTGGACGGCGTTCCGCCCGAACCGCTGGCGAAGTTCCTCGAGACGCACGGCTTCTCCAGCCTGCTGCGCCGCTTGGACGCGGGCACTGGCAGCCCCGGCCGCGAAACCGATCTCAACCCGGCAAAGCAGGATACGAAAGGCGCTGATGCTGCGCCGGACGGCAACACCCAGCCGCTGCCCGATTGGCCCGCCGTCGATCGCTCAGCTTACGAATGCGTGCAGACGCTGGACCGGCTGGAGCACTGGGTGGAACGCGCCTTTGCCGCACGGCTGGTGGCGGTGGACACCGAAACCAGCGCGCTGGATGCCATGCAGTGCGATCTGGTGGGTTTCAGTCTTGCGCTCGGCCCCAACGATGCCTGCTACGTTCCGCTGGCGCATGGCGGCAGCGACATGTTCGACGAGAAACCGCAGCAGGTGGATCGCGCCGCCGCGCTGGCCGCGATCAAGCCGCTGCTGGAAAGCGATGCCGTGATGAAGATCGGCCAGAACGTGAAATACGACATCAACGTGCTGAAACGCTGCGCCGGGATCGACCTGGCACCGGTGCACGACACCATGATCATCAGCTTCGACATGGATGCAGGCCGCGACGAGGCAGGCATTGGTGGCGGGCACGGGATGGACGAGCTGGCGGAGCGTCACCTTGGCCACACCTGCCTGAAGTTCAAGGACATCTGCGGCACCGGCAAGAAGGCGATACCCTTTGGCGAGGTGCCGCTGGACAAGGCGACCGAATATGCGGCCGAGGATGCCGATGTCACCTGGCGGCTCTACCAGCACCTGCACCGCCGCCTGCCTATCGAGGGGGCAGCGCGCATCTACGAGCGGGTCGATCGCCCGCTGATCCCCGTTGTCGCCGCGATGGAGCGCGAAGGTATCAGGGTAGACCGTGCCGCACTGTCGCGTCTGTCGGAACAATTCGCCGAGACCACGGCCCGCATCGAAAAGGAAATCCACGCCGAGGCGGGCGAGGAATTCACCATCGGCAGCCCGAAGCAACTGGGAGAAGTGCTGTTCGACAAGATGGGCTACAAGGGTGGCCGCAAGGGCAAGAGCGGACAGTATTCGACCGATCAGGCCGTGCTGGAAAAACTGAGCGCGGCGGGCGCAACCATCGCCAACAAGGTGCTGGAATATCGCCAGCTCTCGAAGCTGAAATCGACCTATACCGACGCCTTGCAGGAAGCAATCAATCCGCAAACCAGCCGGGTTCACACGTCCTATTCGCTGGTGGGCGCGCAGACCGGGCGGCTATCCTCCACCGATCCCAATTTGCAGAACATTCCCATCCGCACGGAGATCGGGCGAGAAATCCGCAAGGCCTTCGTGCCGGAAGATGGCAACATCCTGCTGGCCGCCGACTATTCGCAGATCGAGCTGCGGCTGGCCGCGCACATGGCCGACGTGCCCGAACTGAAGGAAGCCTTCGCGCAGGGCGAGGACATTCATGCCCGCACGGCAAAGGAAATGTACGGCGAGGTGGACCGCGATACGCGTGCCCGCGCCAAGACCATCAACTTCGCCATCCTCTATGGCATCAGCCGCTGGGGCCTTGCGGGCCGCCTGGGCGTGGAACCGGACGAGGCACAGGAGGTGATCGACACCTATTTCAAACGCTTCCCCGGCATCCAGAACTACATGCACAAGACGCTGGAAAGCGTGCGGGCCAAGGGATATTCGGAAACGCTTTTTGGCCGCAAGACGTGGTTCCCCCGCATCAATTCCAAGAATCAGGCTGAGCGGCAGGGCAGCGAACGCGCGGCTATCAATGCACCGATCCAGGGCAGCAGCGCCGATATCATCAAGCGCGCGATGGCGCGGATGCTCCCCGCCCTCGCCGAAGCGGATCTGGCACATGTTCGAATGCTGCTGCAGGTGCATGACGAACTGGTGTTCGAACTGCCCGAGGGCGACGTGGAGGCTGCATCGCCGGTAATCGAGCGGGTGATGGCAGAGGCAGCCTTGCCCGCGGTGGAATTGAGCGTGCCGCTGGGCATCGAGATCGGCACCGGGCAAAGCTGGGACGCGGCGCACTGATCTTGCCCCACCGCCAACGCAGCTTTACGGCGATGCGCGATGGATAACTGGCTTACAGGCGTGCGCGACTTCGTGCCCGATCCGCTGGAAGTGTGGCTGGTGGCTGCGCTGGCGGCCCTTATCGGCGTGGCCCTTGCCCTGCTGGTGCACCGCATCCTTTTCGGCATCCTGCGCAAGGTGGCGAGCGCCAGCGACAGCACGGCGGATAACGTGGTGGTGCGCCACCTCGCCCGGCCCAGCAAATGGGCCATGGTGGCGCTGGGCATCGTGCTGGCCGCGCGCGAGGTGCCAGTGCTGGAAAGCGTGTGGGAAAAAGTCGCCGGTTTCGTGATGCCCGCGCTGATCGGCTGGATCGCCCTTGCCATCATGCGCGCGCTGGTGGCGGCGATGGAATTGCGCGCCGACATCACCACAGAAGACAATCTGCAGGCGCGCCGCCGCCGCACGCGTCTCACCATCTTCAGCCGCATAGGCACATTCATCATCGTGTTCGTGACTATCGGCCTCATGCTGCTGTCGATCCCCGGCGTGCGCGATATCGGGGTGACGCTGATGGCATCGGCGGGTCTTGCCGCGCTGGCCGTGGGCGCCGCCGCGCAGCCCGCGCTGAAGGCGCTGATCGGCGGGCTGCAGATGGCCATTACGGAGCCGATCCGCATCGATGACGTGGTGATTATCGATGGCGAGTGGGGCAAGATCGAGGATATTCGCACCACTTACGTGATCGTGCGCATCTGGGACGAGCGGCGGCTGGTGGTGCCTGTGAACAAGTTCCTGGAAGAGACTTTCCAGAACTGGACGCGCAAGGGATCCGAACTGCTCGGCACGGTGTTCCTGCATCTCGATCCGCTGGCCGAGGTGGAAAAACTGCGCGCCGAATACGGGCGGTTGCTGCACGCGAACCCTCTGTGGGACAGGCGGGTGGAGGCTGTCCAGGTCACGGAGACCACGCTCGATTCAATGGAACTGCGCCTTCTGATGAGCGCACGCAATGCGTCCGACGCGTTCGACCTGCGCTGCCAAATTCGCGAAGGCATGCTGGCCTTTATCCGGGAGAAGATGCCCGAAGCCATTGCCGTTCGCCGCGTCACCTCCGCGACAGAGGCGCTGTGGGAGGCGGGCGAAGCAGGCATGGATACGCAGTAGCTCACTTCGGTCACGGTCGAAGCGCGGCCCGGCACGCAAGATGCATTGGTTGCGAATCTTCGGTTGCGGCTAGCGACCGACGGCGCGCGAACGCGCAGCCCGCAAGTGCCGCGTAGCAACGCGAAGCAATTAGCACCGAGGACGATCCGGCGGATGCCGGATCAAGCCACAACCTAATGCTTCGAATCGCGGGTGGATTCCACCATGCCTTCGGTGATGAAGCCGATGGGGTTCACCTCCAGCGCACGCTTCTTCAGTTCGCCCTTCATCTTCTTGTACTCGGCTTCCATCTTCGGCGTCACCGTGGGCCTGCTGTCTTCCAGCGCCTGGGTGAAATCGGCCTTCGTCACCTCGTCCGGCGATCCTTGTGAGCGGCGAATGGCGTTGAGGCCGGCGCGGCGCACGACATCCTCCAGGTCCGCCCCAGTGAAACGCTCGGTCTCCTTGGCGATGAAGGACAGGTCGACGTCCGATGCCAGCGGCATGGCAGAGGTGTGGATGCCGAGGATATGTTCGCGGCCCTTTTGATCGGGCGCGCCGACATACACCAGCTCGTCAAAACGGCCGGGGCGCAGCAGGGCGGGGTCCACCAGCGTAGGCCGGTTCGTCGCGCCGATCACCACGATGGAGGACATTTCCTCCATCCCGTCCATTTCCGCCAGAATGGTGTTCACCACGCGCGCCGTCACCTGCGGCTCGTTGGCGGAGGATCCGCGTGCGGGCACCAGGCTGTCGATCTCGTCGATGAAGATGACGCAGGGGGCCACCGCGCGGGCACGCGCGAACATCTTTGCAATCTGCTGCTCGCTCTCGCCATACCATTTGCTGAGCAGATCGCTGCTCTTGATGGAGATGAAGTTGGCCTCTGCCTCCTTCGCCACGGCCTTTGCCAGCAGGGTCTTGCCGGTGCCGGGAGGGCCATAGAGCAGGAAGCCCTTGGCCGGACGGATGCCCAGCCTGTCAAACGCGCGCGGGTTCTTCAGCGGCAGTTCGACGCCTTCCTTCAGCATCTCTGCCGCATCGTCCAGCCCGCCGATATCGTCCCAGCCCACGGTTGGCGCCTGCACCATCACCTCGCGCATGGCGCTGGGCTGCACACGCTTCAGCGCTTCGCGGAAATCGTTCTTCTCGACGCAAAGTTCCTCCAGCACTTCGGCCGGGATTTCGCGCGCGTCGAGGTCCAGTCTGGGCATAATGCGGCGCACCGCCTCGATCGCGGCCTCGCGTGCAAGAGCGGCGATATCCGCGCCGACGAAGCCGTGGGTGGAGCGCGACAGTTCCTTCAGATCCACCCCTTCGCCCAGCGGCATACCGCGGGTGTGGATGGCAAGGATTTCGCGGCGGCCGCTCTCGTCCGGCACGCCGATCACGATTTCGCGGTCGAAACGGCCGGGGCGGCGCAAGGCCTCGTCAATGGCGTCGGGCCGGTTGGTGGCGGCGATCACGACCAAATTGGCGCGCGCCTGCAAGCCGTCCATCAGGGTAAGGAGCTGGGCGACGAGGCGCTTTTCCGCCTCGCCCTGCACCCGCTCACGCTTGGGCGCGATGGAATCGACCTCGTCGATGAAGACGATGGCAGGCTGGCTGCGCTCGGCTTCCTCGAACACTTCACGCAGGCGCTTTTCCGATTCGCCATAGGCGCTGCCCATGATCTCCGGGCCATTGATGGTGAAAAACTGCGCATCCGATTCGTTGGCTACCGCCTGTGCAAGGCGGGTCTTGCCGGTTCCCGGCGGGCCGTGCAGCAACACGCCCTTGGGCGGATCGACGCCGAGGCGGGTGAAAAGCTCGGGATAGCGCAGCGGCAGTTCCACCATTTCGCGAAGCGCGGTGATGGTGTCTTCCATACCGCCCACGTCGTCGTAGTTGATCATGCCGCGGGCATCGCGCGGCTCCTCGAACTCGGTGCGCAGTTCGACTTCGGTATTCTCGTCGATATGCACGAATCCCTTGGGACTGGTGGCCACCACCTGAAGGCGGATCTGCGTAAGGGCATAGGCCGGCGCATTGAACATGCGGCGCACCTCGGGCGGTACGTTCTGCACCGGCTGCTGCCCGTGCGTCGCCACCAGGTCACCGGCGGTCAGCGGCTGCTTGAAGAACACGCGCTTCAGCGCCTCGCTAGGGCCGTGCAGGCGCATCTCGCGACGCGCGGGCGCGAACACCACGCGGGTGGCGGGCTTTGTTTCCGCGCGGCGCACGATCACGTGCTCGCCAGATGCGGTTTCGGCATTGCCGCGTTGCAGGCCATCAAGCCGGATGACTTCCAGCGCTTCGTCCTCGTCATAGGCGGGAACGGCAAGAGCGACGGTGCTGCGCTTGCCCTCGATCTCCACGGGGTCGCCTTCGGTAATGCCCAGCTTCTGAAAGGCGGAACGCGGCATGCGCACGACGCCCCGGCCCGACTCTTCCTGACGGGCGGCTGCAACCTGCAACCTTGCCGTGCCATCTTCCACCTTCGCTGCATCTGCCTCGGCCATGCGTGCTCCTGTCCTCTTCGGATATCTCTGTGCCAGCGGAGGTAGGAACCGCCCGCCTTCATTGCAAACCGGCCAGCCGATGAATCGTGCCGGAAGGTTTACCCCTTCGGAGGGCGAAACAGGCTGCCGGACGCCTGCCGGACGCCTGGCGGAACTCCGGGCAGAAAAAAGGCCCGGTCGTTGCCGACCGGGCCTGGAAGTTTTGGGAGAGGATGCCTGAAAAGGCACGAACAGATATGCTTGGATCGGCCCCATCTCGCAAGTGCGAAAAGAACATGACGTGTTGCATCTCACGCAACATAACTCCTTCTTCACCGTAAATCAGCTATTTGCAGGCTTACACTGCTGTCAGGATGGTGAGAAAATGAATGGGTATTCATGTTTTTTCGGCAAGCTATTGTGCGGTGCATGGCTGGAACGCTAGATGACAGCACCGGCGCGGCGCTTTAATGCGGCCCGCACGCCCATACGATACCAAGCCAAGGAAGCCGTAATGCAGAAACTCTTCCCCTCCGCCGATGCAGCCCTGGAAGGTGTGCTGCGAGATGACATGCTGATTGCCAGTGGCGGCTTTGGCCTGTGCGGCATACCCGAACGGCTGCTGAAGGCGATCCAGGACAGCGGAGTGAAGAACCTTACCTTCGCCAGCAACAACGCCGGGATCGACAATGAAGGCATCGGCATGCTCCTGAGATCGAAGCAGGTGAAGAAGATGATCTCCAGCTATGTCGGCGAGAACAAGGAGTTCGAGCGGCAGTTCCTTTCCGGCGAACTGGAGGTGGAATTCTGCCCGCAGGGCACGCTGGCGGAACGTATGCGCGCCGGCGGCGCGGGCATTCCCGGCTTCTACACCAAGACAGGCGTCGGCACGCAGGTGGCTGAGGGCAAGGAAGTGAAGCAGTTCGATACAGGGGACGGGCCGGAGGACTACATCCTCGAACGCGGGATCTTTGCAGACCTGTCCATCGTGAAGGCTTGGAAGGCCGACGAGACGGGCAATCTGGTGTTCCGCAAGACGGCGCGCAATTTTAACCAGCCCGCCGCCACCTGCGGCAAGATCTGCGTCGTGGAAGTGGAAGAGGTGGTGCCTGCCGGCAGCCTCGATCCCGACAGCATTCACCTGCCCGGCGTATTCGTGCAGCGCATGGTGGTGGGCGCCCCGTATGACAAGAAGATCGAATTCGTGACGACGCGCAAGAAGGAGACGGCATGATGTCGGAACAAAGCAAGGGCTGGACCCGCGACGAGATGGCGGCGCGCGCCGCGAACGAGCTGGAGGACGGCTATTACGTCAACCTCGGCATCGGCATCCCCACGCTGGTGGCGAATCACATTCCCGAAGGCATGCAGGTAACGCTGCAGAGCGAGAACGGTATGCTGGGCATCGGCCCCTTCCCCTATGAAGGCGAGGAAGATGCCGACCTGATCAATGCGGGCAAGCAGACCATCAGCGAACTGCCGCATTCCGCCTATTTCGACAGCGCCACCAGCTTCTCCATGATTCGCGGCGGCCATATCGACCTTACCGTGCTGGGGGCAATGGAAGTGGCCCAGAACGGCGACATCGCCAACTGGATGATTCCGGGCAAGATGGTGAAGGGCATGGGCGGCGCGATGGATCTGGTCGCGGGCGTGAAGAAGATCATCGTGGTGATGGAGCACACGAGCAAGCACGGCGATCCCAAGTTCATTCCCGAATGTTCCCTGCCGCTGACGGGCACGAACGTGGTGGACATGATCATCACCGATCTCGCCGTGTTCAAGCGTGACGACCACGACAGCCCGTTCAAGCTGATCGAGCTGGCACCCGGCGTCACGGCAGAGGAAGCGGCCGAAAAAACCACGGCGCATTACGAAAGCTAGGCAAAGGCTGGCGCTCGATCCGATCGCTCGTCGGCGATTTTGCCATCGTGACAGGCACGGCCTGGTGCTGCGGCCGCAATCGAAGGAAAATCGCTGATGGCTTACGAACTGATCACCGCCAACCGGAACTACTCCAGCTGGTCGCTGCGCCCGTGGCTGCTGATGAAGGTGCTCGGCATTGCGTTCAACGACCGGGTCGAGCGGTTTACCGGCGCCGATAACTGGGACGAGTTTCGCAGGTTTTCCCCCACCGGACAGGTGCCCGTCCTGCGTGACGGCGCGCGCACCGTGTGGGATTCGCTGGCCATCACGATGTACCTCGCCCAGCGCCACGACAGCGTGTGGCCGCTGGACGAGGATGCGAGCGCCTTTGCCATGAGCGCGGTTGCCGAAATGCACGGCAGCTTTTCCGCCCTTCGCAGCCAGTGCCCGATGAATGTGGGCGTGCGCGTGCGCAAGGGCGCGCTGGATCGCGCGCTGGCAAAGGACGTGTCGCGGCTGAAGGAAATGTTCGAGATGGGCCTGGATCGCTTTGGCGGGCCGTGGCTGGCGGGGCAGGATTTCTGCGCCATGGACGCCTTCTACGCGCCGGTTGCCTTTCGCATCCGAACCTACTCCCTCGACATTGGCCGCGCGCAGGAATGGGCGGACCTCATGCTGGCGCTTCCCGCGATGCGCGAATGGGAAGACGCCGCGCTGGCGGAAACCTGGCGAGAGGACAGCCACGAGGCGGAAATTGGTGCCGCCGGCGAAATCGTCGAAGACTTCAGGGCGAAGTAGATCACGCCAGCGGAATTGAACGGTCGTCACCTCGCGGGGCTTGACGAGACGCGCCGTGTCGTGCATTTCTGAAATTACAGAAATCGCGAAAGGCGGCACCGAGTCGTGAAAGTCACCGAGATCCCCGAAGCCGAAGCCTTCATCCTCCACTGGGGGGAAATGGGCTCGCACTGGGGTGTGAACCGCTCGGTCAGCCAGGTGCACGCCCTGCTCTACCTGTCGGACAAGCCGCTGCATGCCGAGGAGATCTGCGACACCCTGGGCCTTGCCCGCAGCAATGTCTCCACCGCGCTGAAGGAGCTGCAAAGCTACGCCATCGTGCGCCGCCAGCACGTGATCGGCGACAGGCGCGACCATTTCGTGGCGGAAACCGACCTGTGGGAAATGCTGATGCGCATCACGGTGGAGCGCAAGAAGCGCGAGATCGACCCCACCCTTGCCACGTTGGCGGAACTCTCCGCCAGGCTGGAGAACCGCAAGGACGTGCCGCCGCATATCGCGGAGCGAATCGGGCGCATGCACACCTTCATGGGCACGCTGACCGGCTGGTTCGAAGATGTGCGGAAATTGCCCAAGGGCACGCTTGTCACCCTGATGAACCTGGGCGGCAAGATCGCCCGCTTCATTCCCCCCCGCAAGCAGGGCGACAGCTAACTCCCGACACGAAAGGATCATTTGCCATGACTGCCGATCCACGCGACACAATTTCTGATTTTACAGAAATGACTGACAGAGAGCTGTCGGCGATATTCGGATCGTTCTTCCGCGCCATCGGCTGGGGTGCGGTTGCAGGTGGCGGCTTCTTCATGGTGTTTACCGTTCCATTCGGCCTCACCTTGCTGATCGCAGACGGTGAGCCCAGGGGCCTGATCGTGGCGCTGCTGCCATTGGGCATAGCGTTCGCAGGCACACTGATCGGCATGATCGGCATCGGACTTCCACTTACCATGCTGCTCCGTTACTTGGGGCGCGAGCTTCTGCGCATTTATTCGATAACGGGAATCGTCGGCGGCTTGCTGCTTCCCCTGCTTATTATCGCGAGTCTCGAAGGAGCGTTCAGCAGCAGCGGCGTTTCCCTTGGCATTTTCCTTGGCCCGTTCGGCGCGATGGCTGGCGGCGTATGTGGACACATCTGGGGCAGCTATCGCGAAGACATCGCTCGCGCTGCCGAAGGGCCGGAAAACACCCCGACCAATCCATACCACGACATGATTTACTAAGCAGGAGAAGTACGATGACCGAACTGAGCTATTTCGCTTATCTCTTCATCGCCATTGCCCTCACCGGCTGGGTGGCGCGCACGCTGAGCGTGAACGGGGAGGTGTTCCTGGTCGATTGCTTCGGCCATGACGAGGTGCTGGCGCGCAGCACCAATCACCTGCTGGTGGTGGGGTTCTACCTCGTCAACATCGGCTTCATCCTGCTGACCATCAGCTGGGGCGCAGAGCCGACCACGCTGGCCGAGGCCATCCGCTTCGTCGCCACCAAGGTGGGCCTTGCCGTGCTGGTGCTGGGCTGCTGGCACTTCTTCAACATGCAGATGATCGCCCGATATGGCCGCCAGGTGGGCCGCTGGGTGCGGGAGAACCACGGGGCGAAACCCGCCTGATCGCAGCGCCCGACGCACTTAAGGCGCGAAGTGGCGGCTCCATTGCGGGGCCGCCATTTTCGTATATGCCGTTCACCGGGAGACATTATGATAACGCGCACGAAATCGCCTTGGCTGGCGCTGGCGGTGATCGCATCGATTGCCACCGTTGGCTTTATCGATCGCATCGTGGTGAATGTGCTGGTGGAGCCGGTGAAGGCCGAGTTCGGCCTTTCCGACGCACAGGTTTCCCTGATGGCATGGGCCTTTGCCCTCCTCAACATCGGTGCAGGGCTGGTGGTGGCGCGCATTGCAGAGCGTGTGCGGCGCCTCACGCTGATTTCCTTCGGCACCATCTTCTGGTCCATCGCTACCGCTGCCTGCGGGTGGGCGGGAAGCTGGGTGCAATTGCTGGTGGCGCGCATGGGCGTGGGGCTGGGAGAGGCCATCGGCCTGCCGGGCAACCAATCGGTGGTGGCGGATTACTTCCCCGCCAACAAGCGGGGGCTGGCCATATCCTGCCTGCTGCTTTCCCCGCCGCTGGGGGCGTTCATCGGGTTTGTCGGCGGCGGCTGGATCGCGCAGGAATTCGGCTGGCGGATGACCTTCCTGATCGCCGCGATACCGGGGCTGGTGATGGGCTTTGTCGCGTGGTTCTTCATTGCAGAGCCACGGCGCGGGCAGCACGATCCGGGTGCCAGCGAGGACGTGCCACCCATCTCCGCCGTGCTGGCGCGCCTGTTCCGCCTGCCCAGCGCGCGCAATCTGGTGATCGGATCGGCACTGGCGGCGATGCTGGGCTTCGGCCTCAACTTCTTCTTCGCATCGCTGATGGTGCGCGAATTTGGCGTGGGGCTGGCAGAGGCAGGACTGTACGCAGGACTGATCGCCAGCCTGCCCGCTGCGCTTTCCGTGGTGGGCAGCGGCTGGCTGGGAGACAGGCTGGGTGCGGGCAATCCAAGGGCCTACGCGCTGATCCCCGCCGTCTCCCTGCTGCTCGGCGCGCCGCTTTATGCCTTTGCGATCACCCGCACGGATTTGCCGCTGCTGCTGGGCCTCGTCAGCATCGCGACCTTTCTGAACTTCGGCTATCTCGGCATCACCTACGCCACCTTGCAGAACCTGATGCACCCGCGAATGCGCGCCACGGCGGCGGCGATCCTCAACGGTGTCTACGGCGTGGCGGGAGGCCTTGGCCCATCGCTGCTGGGCCTGCTGAGCGACACGCTATCGCCCGAATACGGCGCGGCGCGCGGGCTGGCGATTGCCATGGCGGTGAGCGGGCTTGGCTATCTCTGGGCTGCGGCGCACTACTTCATCGCGGCACGCCGCCTGCCCGCTGATATGGACAGCGTCAGGGCACCGCCACCCGCCGCAGCGCCCGGGGCCTGAAATCGGCGAGACTGCGCCACATCCATTCTGCCGGTCCCATGCGAAAATGTCGCAGCCACAGCGCGGACCACGCCAGCATGGCAGCGACGGGCACCAGCGCCAGCAGCAGCGCCTGCCCGCGTGACACCTCGGCAAACAGGCCAAGGCCCCAGCCTGCGAACATCGCGGCAAAGATCACACTGGTGGCGAGGTAATTCGTAAGCGCCATGCGCCCTGCTGCCGCCAGCCGCCGCGTAATTCGCCCGTCCTTCCACGCGCCGCCCAGCAGGGCCATGCCCAGCGCGGCGTATCCTGCGCCCAGTAAAAGGTCGAAGGGCGCGCTCCACACCAGCGCATTGGCAGGGGTGACGATGGGATCGAAACCGCTTTTTATCGTCCACGCCGCCAATGCGACCAGTATGGGTAGCGACAGGCCCGCACACAGGAGGCCCAGGCGAAGGGCGCGCCGCGTCTGCCACTCGCCCGCCAGAAGTCCGCTGCGCCACAGGGCCATGCCCAGCAACATCGCGGCGAGCGCCGACGGCAATGATGCCGCGACGAAGCGCAATTGCTGCTCCAACTGCGACACGCGCATCGCCGCCCTTTCCCACAGGCCCACGTCGTTACGATCAATGGCGGCGGCAATCGCATCGGGATTGAACCCGTAGGCCGCTTCTGCCACCTGCCACGGCGCCGGGTCCACCAGCGCGCCGCCTGCCCGTTGGTGCCAGTATGCCAGCCAGTCCCAGGCATACCAGCCGGAGACCGCCAGTTGGCCGATCACCAGCGCGCCTGACGCCAGCAGAAGCGTTCGCACCCGCCAGCGCACGGCCAGCGGCAGCAGCAATCCTGCAACGGCATAGCTTCGCAGCACGTCGTTATTGGCGAGGAATACGGCATGCGCGGCGGCGATCGCCAGCAGCGCCCCCATGCGGGCGTAGTGATCGCGCACGGGATGGTCGCTATCCTTGTCCAGCAGGATGGCGACGCCCGCGCCGAACATCATGGCGAACAGGGCGCGGAACTTATCTTCCACCAGCACGAAGCTGATAGCCCACAGGATCGTTTCGCCCAGATCATGCCCGCCATAGGCGCGCGGATTGATATAGGCGGCCGCAGGCATGGAGAAGGCAATGACGTTCATCGGTACGATGCCGATGATCGCCACGCCGCGTAAGCCATCCAGCGCGGCGATCCGGCCTCTTGCGGATGGCGCGGCGGAGAGGGCGGTGCCGTGATGGCTCACCTGCGCCGCTCCGCCCCCGGCAGCTCAGGCCAGCGCTTCCTTCAGATCGGCGGCCAGATCGGTCCGCTCCCACGGGAAGAGATCGCCCTCTGCCTTACGGCCGAAGTGACCATAGGCGGCGCTAATCTGGTAGATCGGCTTGTTGAGGCCAAGGTAGGTGCGGATGCCGCGCGGGGTCAGGCCGCCAAGCTTCTCGATCCCGCGAATGGCATCCTCGATCTTGTCGTCGGCAACGGTGCCCGTGCCATGGGTATCGACATAAAGCGACAACGGCTCCGACACGCCGATGGCATAGGCGATCTGGATCGTGCAACGCGTGGCGAGGCCGGCGGCAACCACGTTCTTCGCTAGGTGGCGGGTGATGTATGCAGCAGAACGGTCCACCTTGGTCGGGTCCTTGCCGCTGAATGCGCCGCCGCCATGCGGAGCGGCGCCGCCATACGTATCGACGATGATCTTGCGCCCGGTAAGGCCGGCATCGCCATCGGGGCCGCCGATCACGAACTTGCCGGTGGGGTTGATGTGCCAGACGGTGGCGTCCGACAGGAAGCCGTCCGGCAGGATCTTGCCAACCACGCCCTTCACATATTCGTGCAGCTCGGCTTCCTTGTCGCCCGTGTCATACCCCTCGGCATGCTGGGTGGAGACGACCACCGCCGTGCAGGCGACGGGCTTGCCGTCTTCGTAGCGCAGCGTGACCTGGCTCTTGCTGTCGGGTTCCAGGAAGGGAGCCGTGCCGTTCTTGCGATCGACGGCCATCTGCTCGAGGATCTTGTGGCTGTAATCGATAGGGGCCGGCATCAGGTCCGGCGTCTCGTTACAGGCGAAGCCGAACATGATGCCCTGGTCGCCCGCGCCTTCATCCTTGTTGGAGCCTTCGGTGCCCGCATCCACGCCCTGCGCGATGTCCGCGCTTTGCGGGTGCAGGTGGTTGACGAAGGTCAGATCGCCCCAGTGGAAGCCCGCCTGTTCGTAACCGATGGCCTTCACCGTATCGCGCACGGCTTTCTCGATCTCGGCCTTGGCCCCGATCACCCAATCGCCATCGGTGTCGATCATGCCCTTCCCGCGCACTTCGCCCGCCAGCACCACGTTGTTGGTGGTGGTAAGGGTTTCGCAGGCCACGCGTGCTTCGGGATCCTTCGACAGGAACAGATCGACCACGGCATCGGAAATCTGGTCGGAAACCTTGTCCGGATGGCCTTCGGAAACGCTTTCGGACGTGAACAGGTAGGATTGGCGCATGTTAGAGATTGCCTTCTCGTATGTATTTCGACGGGTTGAGGCGCGGCTCTAACTTGCCCGCCGACGCAAGGCAACAAAACCGGCAACAAGGAAAAGGATAGACCAGCCAAGCGATAATGCGTTCCCCGCCATGGCGAACAGCGTGGGCGCTGTGGCGGGCGGAACGCGGGCGTCGATACGATCGCGAACGTGGCTGCCAAGGTGCTGGCGCACCACGCCGCGCGCGTCGATCACCGCGCTGATGCCGGTGGTGGTGGCGCGCAGGACCGGAAGGCCTTCCTCGATCGCGCGCATCCGCGCCTGCGCCAGGTGCTGCGGCGGACCGAACGCGCCGAACCAGCCATCGTTGGACGGGTTGAAGATGTAATCGGGGCGATTGCCCCTTTCCGTCACCTGCCCGGCGAACACGATCTCGTAACAGATCTGCACGCCTGCCTTGCCGTATTCGCCAAGATCCAGCGTGCCGGGGCCGGGGCCGGGCCAGAAATCGATGGTGCCTGCCACCAGCCGTGAAAGGCCAAGCGGCTCCAGCAATTCGCGCATCGGAAGGTATTCGCCATAGGGCACCAGGTGCGCCTTCGAATATCCAGCCAACAATTCGCCATCCGCGCCAACGGCGGTAACGGCGTTGCGCGCACCCACGGCGCGCATCTCGCCTGCCTCGTCCGGCGCGAGTTCGAGATCGACCGCGCCTGTCAGCAGCATGCTGTTCTCGCCAACGCTCGCACCCAGGCGGCGGCGGGCATAGGCAGGACTGCCAAGCGCCGTGGTGCGATCGTAATAGTGCTGCGGATACCCATCCCGCAGGTAATCGGCCATGCCGCTTTCGGGCCACAGCACGATGCGCGGGCCATCACCGTCACCGTTGCGCGGAGAAAGCTGCGCCAGGCGGTTGAAATTCGCCTCGTAATATTGCGGATCGGAAAGCATGTTCTGCCGGATATCGGGCTGCACGATGGTGACCTGAAGATCCCCCTCGCGCCCCTCGCCCGCAGGCCAGTACATGCCTGCCAGCAGCAGCGCGGCAACTCCGCCGCCCGCCGCCCATGCGCGCTCCCGCACCAGCAGCACCAGCGCGCAGCCCAGCATCACGGCCACGCCGGACAGGGCATAGGTGCCCATGACGGGCGCAATCGTGGCAAGGCCGGGCCGGTCCATCGGGCCGAGCAGCACCATGCCAAACGGGTTCCAGGCGTAGCCTGTGAAGACCCAGCTGCGCAGCCATTCGGTGATGATCCACGCACCGGCGAACACGAGGGCAAAAGCCCAACGCGCGCGGTCTTTCACCGCGATGCGGGCCAGCAGCGCGGCCAGCGCCGGATATACGGCCAGGTACAGCGCCAGCAGGGGCACTGCCACCCAGCCCAGTATCGCCGGCATTTCCGCCTGGTAGGTGAAGGCCGTGGCGATCCAGTTGTTACCGAGGGTAAAATGCGCCACGCCGAACAGCCAGCCCAGGAACAGCGCCTGTTTCCAGCTGGCGGCATTTGCGGCCAGAAGCGCGAAGGCACCGATGGCCAGCAGCGCCACGGGCCACAGGCCAAGCGGCTGGAACCCGGTGGCAGAGAGGACGCCAAGCGCCAGCGAGGCAAGGCGCGGATGTGCGCCTATCCTGTCAAAAAGAGAAAGCCCGCTGGCCATTGCTGCCGTGTCCTGCGCAAGAGCGTGCCGCTGCGGACGCGCTTACGAATTCACCGCTTCGAGAGCCTCGCCGCTGTCATCGTCGTCCGACGGCTTGCGACGCGGGGCAGCACGCTTGCGCTTGGGCTTTACGTCCTCGTCATCCGATGCGCGCGCGATGGCGGGCGGCAGCATGCTGGGATCGAGAGTGCCGTCATCGTCCACCTGCTCCTCGGCATCCTTGCGCTTGCGCGCGGCGGGCTTGCGAGCCTTCTTCGGCTTTTCGGACTTCGTGAACGGGTTCTCGTCGTCCTGCTGATCGCCCTGCGTGCCTTCAACGCCTTCTTCCGGCTCTCCGGAAGAGTCACGACGGTCACGGCCATTGCCGCGGCGGCCCTTGCCCCGATCCTGATTGCGATCTTGGTTCCGGTCCTGATTGCGATCCTGGCGATCATCGTCGTCATTATCGTCATCGTCGTCGGAATTGTCAGACCCGCGCTCGGCGTTGCGCTTGGCCTGCTGCTCGTCCTTCTGCGCCTTGTTATCGGCGAGGACGCGGAAATAGTGATCCGCGAACTGCAGGTAATACTCGGTCTGCACACGGTCGTCGTTCAAGGAGGCTTCGTGAGCCAGCTTCTTGTACTTTTCCAGCATCTGCGGCGCATTCCCGCGCGAGCGGGAATCGATCCGGTTGCTCGACAGGTTGTTACCGCCGCCGCCGCCACCACGATTGTTATTACCGCGACCGCGGCGACGATTGTTGTTTCGATTGTTATTCAAGGGCTATTCGCTTCCTCAATCTGGCGGCGGACCAATGCCGCTGCGCCATATCATCTCTCGTGATCGCAAGGCGTCACGAGATAGTTTTATTCCGTAACCTGCATGCTTGCGCTGCGACCGTCTGGCCGCGGAACTGGCAAATTTCGGAGTTTGGCCAAGCGCCCTGCGCTGTCGACCTATGCATGGAGTTAGCTAACCGATTCGGCTTTGCCAAGTGTTAATCGCAATTCCAGCGCCCGGTCGCGTCCGGCAAGATCGGGATGTGCATGCGCGGTAAAGCCGTGTTCGCGTGCAATTTCGCTGACCTGCGCGGCCTGGGTCGCCCCGATTTCCAGCATCGCCACGCCTGTTTGTGTCAACAATCGCGGCAATTGCGGGATCAGCACGCGATAATCGTCCAGCCCTTGCGCCCCTGCAAACAATGCGGCCGCCGGCTCGTAAAGTCGCACGTCGGGCGCGAGATCGGCATCATCCTCCACATAGGGCGGATTGGCGATGATGAGATCGAACCGGCCAAGATCGTCGGCCCAGCCGGGCTGGTGCCAGTCCGCCAGTATCACCCGCGCGCGGTTGGCGAGATCGAGCGATGCGGCATTTGCCCGCGCAACCTCGACCGCGGCGGCGGAGCGTTCGATCCCGACCCCCTCCGCCTGCGGAAAATTTGCCAGCAATGCCAGCAGCAATGCGCCGGAGCCGGTGCCGCAATCGAGCACGCGGCGGGCGTCAGGCTTTGCCCGCAGGGACGCCTCCACCACGCTTTCGCTGTCGGATCGCGGGATCAGCACGTCGGGCGTGATGGCCAGGGTGAGGCCGAAAAATTCCTGCTCGCCGATGATCTGCGCAACCGGCTGGGATTTCTCGCGCGCGGAAATTAATTGCGTGAACGCCGCGGGCTCATCGTCCTGCATGCGATACAGCAGCATGTCCGAACGCGAGATGCCAAGCGCGTGCGCCATCAGCAATTCCGCATCCAGCCGGGATGTATCGCTTACGCGGGAAAGGCGCTGGGCCGCAGCCGCTATCGCGCTGGCAACGCTCACGCGTCCATCGCCGCCAGTCGCTTGGCCTCGTCCTCCGCGATCAGCGCGTCGACCATTTCGCCAAGACCGGTGCCTTCCAGCACTTCGGGCAGCTTGTGCAGCGTCAGCCCGATGCGGTGATCGGTCACGCGGCCTTGCGGGAAATTGTAGGTGCGGATGCGTTCGGAACGGTCGCCGCTGCCCACCATCGCCTTGCGCGCCTCGGCCTCTGCGCCCTGCGCCTCGTCACGGGTCTTCTCGTACAATCGCGCGCGCAGCACCTGCATCGCCTTCTCGCGGTTCTTGTGCTGGCTGCGCCCGTCCTGGCAGGTGACGACGAGGCCGGAGGGTTCATGCGTGATGCGGATCGCGCTGTCGGTGGTGTTCACGTGCTGGCCGCCCGCCCCGCTGGCGCGGTAGGTGTCCACCTTGAGGTCGGTCGGGTCGATGTGGATGTCCACCTCGTCCGGCTCCGGCAGTACGGCGACGGTTGCGGCGGAGGTGTGGATGCGCCCGCCGCTCTCGGTAACGGGCACGCGCTGCACGCGGTGCACGCCGCTTTCGAACTTCAGCTTGGCGAACACGCCGGTGCCCTTTATGTTGGCCACCACTTCCTTGAAGCCGCCGACTTCGGCCGCGTTCATGCTGACCGGCTCCACCTTCCAGCCCTGCTCCGCGGCGTATTTCTCGTACATGCGATAGAGATCGCCCGCGAACAGGGCAGCCTCGTCCCCGCCCGTGCCCGCGCGGATTTCCAGCATGGCAGGGCGCGCATCGGCGCTGTCGCGCGGCAGCATGGCAAGGGAGAGCTTGCGCTCGGCCTCGGGCAAAGCCTTGCGCAGACCGTCAAGCTCCTCCTCCGCCATCGTCTTCATCTCGGGGTCGGAGAGCATCTCCTCCAGGCCTGTGATTTCCTCGCGCATGGCGGAAACTTCGGCAGCGATCTGCGCGACAGGCTCCAGCTCGGCATAGTCGCGGCTGGCCTGGACGAATTCCTCGCCCTCCAGCTGGCCGGACGCCATGCGCGCCTCAAGCTCGGCAAAGCGGTTCGCGATCTGGCGCAGGCGTTCGGCGGGGATGGTCAATTCAGCACTGCCTCGATGCGCGCGGTCATGTCGTGTTCCGCCTTGATGCGGACGTTCGTCGCGCCGTCCTGCATGGAAAATCCCACGATAGCGCGCGCGCCTGCCTTCACCGCCTTGTCGAAACGCTTGCGCGGGCTGCCGCTGGCGATCATCTCGGCAGAGAAACCCTCGGCCCGCAGCTTGCCCAGCGTGCGCACGCCCTCGGTCATCAGGCTGTCGTCCTCCACCACCACGATGGCATCGGCAGCCGCTTCGCCCTTCTCACCCACCAGCATCGCCAACCGCTCGATCCCGGCGGCCCAGCCGACTGCAGGCGTCGGCGCACCGCCGAGCGATTCCATCAATCCGTCATAGCGCCCACCGCCGAGGATCGTGCTCTGGCTGCCCAACGCATCCGCCGCTGCCGAACCTTCGTCGGGGATGAATTCGAACGCCGTGTGGCGATAGTAATCCAGCCCGCGCACGAGGCTTTCGGCGCGGGTCCATTTCACGCCCGCTGCATCCAGCCCGCTGGTGACGGCATCGAAGAAGGCGGTTGCCTCGTCCGACAGGAATGCATCGATCTTCGGTGCGTCGGCGACGAACTTCCGGTCGCGCCGGTCCTTGCTGTCGAGAATGCGCAGCGGGTTCTTTTCCAGCCGCTCCTGCGAATCTTCCGAAAGTTCATCCCTCACCGCGCCGAAATACTCGATCAGCGCCGCGCGCCATGCTTCGCGGCTGTCGCCATCGCCCAGCGTGTTGAGATGCAGGGTGACGCCCTCAATGCCCAGTTCCTTCAGAAGCTGGTCGGCCATCGCCAGCAGTTCCACGTCCGCCTGCGGTTCGGCCGCGCCGATAATCTCGGCGTCGATCTGGTGGAACTGGCGATAGCGGCCCTTCTGCGGGCGCTCGTACCGGAACAGCGGGCCGTGCGTGCCGACTTTCAGCGGCGCGTGCTGCTGCCAGCCGTTGGTAAGGAAGGCGCGCGCGATACCGGCGGTGAATTCGGGGCGCAGCGTCAGCGATTCCTGCCCACGATCCTCGAAGGAATACATTTCTTTCGACACCACATCGGTCGTCTCGCCAATCGCGCGGCTGAACACCTCGGTCTTTTCGAACACCGGCATTTCCACCCGGCGGAAACGGTACAGCTTACGCACCCGCTCGAATGTCTCGACGACGAAGGCGAAAGCCTCCGCATCGGGTCCGAAAATGTCCTGCGTGCCTCTGATGGCCTGAGGCGTTTTGGTCTTGCTCATGGGAGGAGGCCTTTAGGCCGCGCGCCTGCTCCCCGCAACATTTCCGAAATCGGCGAGGCCGCACCCCTGGCCACCGCCACTGCGATTGAATTGCAAAGCGCTCTTTTCTTTCGCCAAGGGCGCGGCTAGGTGCCCGCCAAGATTAACAAGGGCGTCGCTCCGGGGGGAGCAACCGCGCCCGCATGACAAGGTAACGCAATGCGCATCGAACATATTCCCACCGGCGACAGTCCGCCCGACAGCCTGAACGTCGTCATCGAAGTGCCCACCGGCGGTGAACCGGTGAAGTATGAATTCGACAAGAAGTCGGGCGCGCTGTTCGTGGATCGTATCCTCCACACGCCGATGCGCTATCCGGCAAACTACGGATTCGTGCCGCACACGCTTTCGCCCGATGGCGACCCGCTGGATGCGCTGGTGATCGCCCGCTCGCCCTTCATGGCTGGCTGCGTGGTGCGTGCGCGCCCCATCGGCGTGCTGAACCTGGAAGACGAACACGGCGGCGACGAGAAGCTGGTGTGCGTGCCGGTGGACACCACCTTCCCCTATTATTCCGACGTTGGCGAGACGAAGGATCTGCCCAGCATCATCTTCCAGCAGATCGAGCATTTCTTCACCCACTACAAGGATCTGGAAAAGGAGAAGTGGGTGCGCGTTGGCGAATGGGGCGACGCGGCAGAGGCCAAGCGCATCGTGCTGGAAAGCATCGAGCGGGCGAAGCAGTAGCACCCCGCTTCGGGAACAGGTTTCGGCAATGGCCCAGCGCCAATACCGAAACCTGCGGCCTAAACCGGTGCCGGACTGCACGCAGGCCGAGCCGCGGGTTAGCGCAAAATTAACCCTGCAAGGCGCAATGGTGGCCGCACCGGCGGGGGCGGTCCATGGTTGCAAGGTTCCAATTGGCAAAAATCTTTCCGGCACGTTGGATCTTCTTCTGGATCCTGATGCCGAACCTCGCCCTGATTGCCATGTGGTTCGTGGGTGGGCCGCGGTTGCCGGTGCAGATCATGGTCGCCGGCATTGCCGCGATCGTCTTCGGATCGATTCCCAATCGTATCGTGCGGGCCGTGGGCATGGTGGGCATCTTCGTCTTCCTGCTGATCTCCTATTTTTCCAGGGTGTTCTACCTCACTTTCGACAAGGCGTTCAGTTCGCTGGTCTATCTGTCGGAAATGAGTCTTGCCGCCTCTCCCGGCTATGTGCTGGCAGGCGCGGTTCTCGTCGCGTCCCTGGCCTTCTGCCTGTGGTTCGGCCCCAGAACGCAAAGGCCGCAGGGGCCCATCCAGTACGCGCTCGCATTCGCCTGCGTCATGCTGATCGTGCAGGGCGACGGCGCAATGAACAAGGCCGATCGCGGCGGCTACATGGTGAAGGCCCCCGCAGGAACGCCCGTATCGTCCGCCATGATGAGCGTTGCGCTGTCGCCGGAGCGGCTGGAGGCGGACAACCTCCTCGTCATCATCCTCGAATCGGTCGGCGTGCCCAATAACCAGCATGACCGGCAGGTGTTCGATGCGATCTGGAGCCAGAGCCGCTGGCAGCCGCATTACAGCGCCAGCTTTGGCGAAGTGCCATTCTACGGCTCGACGACGAACGCCGAGATGCGCGAGCTATGTTCCGCCTGGGATCCGCCCGAGAATCTCGATTTTGCGCAAGCCGACTGCCTGCCGCGCCGTTTCGCCGAAGCCGGTTTCGAAACGACCGCACTGCACGGATTTGCGTCCGGTTTCTTCAATCGCGAGGCGTGGTATCCTGCCGTGGGTTTCGAGCACACCAGCTTCCGCTCCGACCTGGTGAGGGACGGCGCATCCATCTGCGACGGTGTTTTCGATGGCATATGCGACAGGGACATGCCGCGCCGCATCGCGCAGATATTGGGCCAGCAGCCGGAGAGGCGCAAGCTGGTCTACTGGCTGACTCTCAACGGCCATCTGCCGGTGGACGACAATGCCAGCATGGCCCTTGGCGAGTGCAATCTCGGCTCACCCGAATGGCGGGCGGATTATCCCATGTTGTGCCGCAGCTACATGGTGCAGCAACAGATTGCCGATGCCCTGCGCGGCGAGATCGGCAAGCCGGGATTTGCCAACACCGATATCGTGATCGTGGGCGATCATATTCCGCCCTTCTTCCAGAACTCCCTTCGCAGCCGCTTCAAGACTGGCAAAGTGCCATACATCTACCTGCACAGGCAGCCGCAGGCAGACGCCCTTGAACCCGTGGAACTGGCACACCGCTGAAGGCGGGCGAACAAGCGCCACCGAACAGCGGTTCGTTCACTCCACCGGGCGATCGGAATCCAGCAGGTCTTTCGCCTGTTCGGGATCGCTGGCACGCTCGTCTTCCACCATCCGGGCGATCTCGTCCTCCGGGCCGACATCCTCTTCGATGACCGTGCTGGGCGGTCGCGGCGTCGGCGCTGGCGCGGGTGGAGGCGGCGCGGTGCGCATGCTGCCCTCGCCGATATTTTCGAACGGTAGCGAGGCGGTGCGCTGGTCGAAACGCAGGCGATAGATCGGCTCCGGCAAGGCGAAACCCGCATCCTCAAGCGCCGTCTTGCAACTGGCGATGGAGCGGCTGCGGGCCTTGTGCCAATCGGCATCTCGCTGGTCTATCCAGCCGAGGAACCGCAGCACGACGTTGGAATCGCCCACCTGCGCGATGCGCACCTCGGGTGCCGGGTTGTCCAGCACGAAATCCAGGCTCGCCAGCGTGTCGCGGCCCAATTGGCGTGCCGCTTCCGCATCGTCATCCGCATCCACGCCCAGCTCGAACTCGAAGCGGCGCTGTGGATTGCGCGTGTAATTCAGGATCACCGCCTTGAAAACGGTGGAATTGGGAATGCGCAGGTGATTGCCGTCCAGCGTCATCAGCACGGTGGCGCGGCTGGTGAGGCGGATGACGCGGCCCTCGTGAGCTTCGATCATCACGTGATCGTTGGCGCGGAAGGGCTGGCGCAGGCTCAGCATCAGCGAGGCGACGTAATTCTCCACCGTGTCGCGCATGGCAAAACCCAGCGCGATGCCGACGACGCCGGCACCGCCCAGCACCGCGCCCATCAATGCGCCTGCCCCAATCATGTCCAGCGCCACCACGATGCCAAGGATCACGAAAACGAAGCGGATGGCGCTGACGATCAGTTCGGCAAGAAAGACGTTGGGCGCAATGCGCCGCCACAATGCGCCGAAGGATGCCAGCAGATAGCCGAAGGCCGCAATCAGCAGGCCCACCATCAGCGCGGCACCGATCAGGGGCACCATGCTGGTGAATTGCTGCACCCTGTCGCCCAGCCCGCCAATGCCTTCCTCGAAATCCACGGAGACATCGCGCGTGATGTCGTTCTCTACCGTGGCCACGCCCTCCACCCCGCTGGCGATAGCCTCGGCGCGGGCGGCTGCGGCATCATCGGGCGCGGTTCCCGCCAGCGTGACAACGCCCTGGCGGACATTCACCTCGACCTCGGCAAGACTGGGCACGTTGGCGAAGATATCGGTCAGCCGCGTCTGGATCCGCCCGTCCTGTCCGGCGGCCTGCTCCACATCGATGGACCCGGCGCTGGGTGCGGGGCTCGCCGGTGCCTCGGCAGGCGTGCTTTCGGGCAGCAACGTGGTGGCATGCGCCGGAGTGATGGGCACGGCGATCAGGGCTGCAAGCGTCAGCGCCAGTGCGGCGGGCAGACACTTCAGCCAGTGCAGGGATTTCAGAACCAGGAAAGCGGCTTTCAGAAGAGGGGAGCGATGGCCAGGAAGCCGAAGGTAATGGTGAGCGGCAGACCGATGGCGGCAAGCCACAGCAACACCACCTCGCGCCGGAAGGCAGGTGCCAGCGCGGGATCCGCGGCCTCTGCATCGGAGAGCCTGTCCCACCGCATTTCAAACAGGCGGCAGGCGGGAATGATGGCTGCAACCAGCACGACCAGCGCGAAATAGGGCAGCACGGTGCCGCTGGCGCTTTTCAGCTGCGTCATGGTCAGGAAGATATGCAGTCCGGTGTAGACCAGCAGGCCATAGGCCACGTGATCGCTGATCTTGCGACGCCAGTCCAGCTTCAGGGAGCTGCGTTCCTGCGTTTGTTCGAGTGCCTTGTTCATCGGCTTTCCTCTCTCCAATCCCGAATCGAAGTATTCCACTTCACGCGCTTGCTTGCAAGGGCGTCAACCATATGTTCAGCTTCGCGGGCGATTTGTGGGTATCCGATCATGCAGGAATCTTGCCAAACACCCTTCAAAGCCCGTGCATTCATGCTAGATGGCCCAGCGTGACTGAGGATTTGGCATGAGCGCGCTGGACGACGAATTCCTGGACGAGGAGGCTTTGGCCGACGCGATGGCGGAAGCGCCATCCAACGCCGCGCCCGATCTGCCCGACACCGGCGGGCTGGAAGTGGTGTCCATCGCCAAGAGCTATGACAAGCGCGCGGTGCTGAGCGACATCTCCCTTACCGTTGCCAAGGGCGAGGTGCTGGGCCTGCTGGGGCCGAACGGCGCCGGCAAGACGACCTGCTTCTATTCCATCATGGGGCTGGTGAAGCCCGATTCCGGCCGCATCCTGATGGATGGCGTCGATGTGACGAAGCTGCCCATGTATCGCCGCGCGATCCTGGGGCTTGGCTACCTGCCGCAAGAAACCAGCATCTTTCGCGGCATGACCGTGGAACAGAACATCAGTTGCGTGCTGGAAATGGTGGAACCGAACAAGCAGGTCCGCCAGCAGGAGCTGGAACGGCTGCTGAGCGAATTTGGCCTTGCCCGCCTTCGCGAAAGCCCCGCCATGGCGCTTTCGGGCGGTGAGCGGCGGCGCTGCGAAATCGCCCGCGCGCTGGCGGCCAACCCTTCCATCATGCTGCTGGATGAACCCTTTGCCGGCATCGATCCGCTGTCCATCAGCGATATCCGCGACCTGGTGAAGGATCTGAAACAGCGCGGCATCGGCGTGCTGATCACCGATCACAACGTGCGCGAGACGCTGGATATCGTGGACCGCGCCTGCATCATCTACGGCGGGCAGGTGCTGTTCGCCGGATCGCCACAGGAACTGGTGGCCGACGAGAACGTGCGCCGCCTGTATCTGGGCGAGGGTTTCGAGCTGTGATGCGCTGGCTGCAATAATGCTTTGGCGGGGGGTCTGATATGGCTCTGGGGCCACGGCTAGACCTCAGGCAGTCGCAATCGCTGGTGATGACGCCGCAATTGCAGCAGGCGATCAAGCTGCTGGCGCTGTCGAACCTGGAGATCGAGAGTTTCGTGGGGGAGGCGCTGGAAGCCAATCCCCTGCTGGAAGCGGGCGATATCCGTGCCGAGGATCGCGAGGCCCCGCCTGAAAGCGACCAGCCCGAAATCGCCGACTCCACCGCCGCCGACGGGAACGAGGCACTGGATATCGATGCAGGTGCGCTGGATACGGACCGCGACACGGGCGACTGGTCTGCCGAGGCGACATCGGGCGGATCAGGCGGCGAAGCGCCGGACCTTGAAAACCATTGCGATGCCGAACTCTCGCTTGCCGATCACCTCGAAAGCCAGGTCGGCCCCGCATCGCCCGATACGCACACCGCCTTCATCGCCCGCTATATCGTCGGCCTGCTGGACGAGGCGGGATACCTCTCCACGGACCTGCGCGACATCGCCGGGGCGCTGGACGTGCCGCTTACCCGCGTGGAGGCGGCGCTGGAGGTCGTGCAATCGCTCGATCCCACGGGCGTTGGCGCGCGCACGCTCTCCGAATGCCTCGCGCTGCAGGCGAAGGAGGCCGACCGCTACGATCCGTGCATGGAAGTGCTGATCGACAATCTGGAACTCGTCGCCAGGGGCGCGGTGGCGCATCTCAAACGCATCTGCCACGTCGATGACGAGGATTTTGCCGAGATGCTGGCCGAATTGCGCGGCTACGATCCCAAGCCCGGCCTGCAATACGGCGGTTCTCCCGGGGCGGCGGTGGTGCCCGATGTGCTGCTTACGGCGAAGGACGGGGAGGATGGCTGGAATATCCGCCTGAACGAGGAGACCCTGCCGCGCCTGGTGGTGAACCGCAGCTATTACGTGGAACTGCGCAAGAATGCCGAGGACAGGGGCGCGACGGGCAAGGACGCGAAAGGCTGGCTGAGCGAGAAGCTGGCCGATGCCAACTGGCTGATAAAGGCGCTGGATCAGCGGCAGAAGACCATCCTGAAAGTCGCCGCCGAGATCGTGAAGCAGCAGGACGGCTTCTTCCGCCGCGGCGTTTCCGAACTGCGCCCCCTCACCCTCGCCCGCGTGGCAGACGCGATCGAGATGCATGAGAGCACCGTGTCGCGCGTCACCAGCAACAAGTTCCTGCATTGCGACCGCGGCTGCTTTGAACTGAAGTATTTCTTCACCAGCGGCGTGGGCCGGATCGGTGCCAGCGGAACGGAGGGCGAAGGCGCCAGCGCAGAAGCGGTAAAGGCCCGTATCAAGGCGCTGACCGATGCGGAGGACCCGAAGAAGATCCTCTCGGACGACAAGCTGGTGGAACTGCTGAAAGCCGAAGGCTTCGACCTAGCCCGCCGCACGGTGGCGAAATACCGCGAGGCTATCGGGATCGGGTCGTCGGTGCAGCGTCGGCGGTCGAAGAAGCTGGCGGCAATGGGGTGAGGTAATTGTCCGCCTGGGCGCTTAGCCAATCATAAACGGCCAGTCCGCTATCGACCCCATTGCGGACGCTTGAAGGCCGGTTATACATTGTCAATGACTTGCGGTAATGAGTTGGGAGACTAATGCGTGTTGGAGCTTGACCACCCAAGGAATTTAGACCGGCTGCATTTCTTGCTTCTTGGATCACTCGTTACCCTATTGGTGCTCGAAACAATTGGACCTAGAGACATGTCGAGAGAGATTGGCATCCTCATGGTTATCGCTCTTCCAGTTGCAGCTTATGATATTTGGTATCGACATAGGGGTGGAAAAGAATCGGATGGCTTTGGTGTGCATCTGATCGCTGGTTCCATCGCCTGGCTTGCATTTGTTCTCCTTTTTGTAGCCAAGAATGTTTTTGGCTTCGAAGCGATCGGAGGTTGGACAATGATACCATTGCTGTTTTTTTGCTGGGCCAGTTGGTTTGCAAAAGAGGAACAGCAAGCGTCGGGTTAATGTAGGCTGGCTAGTAACCCTAGCGTCCGCTAACCACCCCATTTTAGACGTTCCAGCCTTGCGCGGATTTCTCCATTAGCGGACCAAGGACGTTCTGGCGGGCGAGGGGTAGCTGCCCCTTGCCTACAACCCCGTTTCCGTGCGCTTTTCTACGGCATGAAACCACGATCCAGCCATCCGCCATTCGGTCCCAGTATTGGCCCCAACATCGGCCAACGTCGCACTACCTCAGTGAAAGGGTCACACTTCCAGCCCAAAAGGTCACACTTTGCCAGCCAGAGTCACACTTTCTCGTCGCAAGGTGACACTTCCACCGCCCGAAGTGACACAATCGCGGTTTTCGACCCTGGACACTGTTCCATGTGTTCCACATTGGCGGATGATCGCTTGTTAAGACTTCCCCACCTACACCTTAACGCGGACCCCGGAAAAAACCCCGCGCCCCGAACGCGAGCGAAGCGAGTGCAAGGCCGAATGGCCGCCCGGACCGGCCTCGCAGGGAGGCGTAGCTGACCGGAGAGAACAGCCGGGAGGACGTTTCGGCGGAGGCCGAAACGCAAAACAAACAACTGTCACCCAAAGGACTCACCGATAAAGTCTTAACGCGCGAAACCGTTTGTTAACCTTTTTCAGTGAGAAATTGCGTGGTTAATAACGGGCAACACCTCCTGACAGGAGGCCCGTGGGGACAAGAAGGGGTTTTACGATGCGCGTTCTGCTGATTGAAGACGAACCGACAACCGCCAAGGCGATCGAGCTGATGCTCACGACCGAAGGGTTCAACGTTTATCAGACGGACCTGGGCGAGGAAGGCCTCGATCTGGGCAAGCTGTATGATTACGATATCATCCTGCTCGACCTCAACCTGCCCGACATGCACGGCTATGACGTGCTGAAGAAGCTGCGCGTCGCCAAGGTGCAGACGCCCGTTCTGATCCTTTCCGGCATTGCCGAGATGGACTCCAAGATCCGCTCCTTCGGCTTTGGCGCAGACGATTACGTGACCAAGCCCTTCCACCGCGACGAGCTGGTTGCCCGCATCCACGCCGTTGTGCGCCGCTCCAAGGGGCACAGCCAGTCGATCATCCGCACCGGCAAGCTGGCCGTGAACCTCGATGCGAAAACCGTCGAGGTCGACGGCGCCCGCGTTCACCTGACCGGCAAGGAATACGCGATGCTGGAGCTGCTCAGCTTGCGCAAGGGCACCACGCTGACGAAGGAAATGTTCCTGAACCACCTGTATGGCGGCATGGACGAGCCGGAACTGAAAATCATCGACGTGTTCATCTGCAAGCTGCGCAAGAAGCTTTCCAGCGCGTGCGGCGGCGAGAACTACATCGAGACGGTATGGGGCCGTGGCTACGTGCTGCGCGATCCCGATGCCATCGAGGAAACCGAAGCGGCCTGAGGCCTGCCAGAGACCTGACGAACTCTCTCCTGGACGAGAGTATCAAGGCCCCGGAAGCGTCGCGCTTCCGGGGCTGGTTCGTGGGGCCGTCGAAAATTGCTTTCCTAATTTTCGAAAGCGGGCGCATACAAGCGCGATGAAAACGATTCCCTTGGGGATCAGGGTCTTGCTTTGCGCCCTGGCAATCCTGCTGGTGCCCGTTGCCGCCATGGCGCAGACAACTGCCCATGACGACGATATCGATTTCGTTCTCGACATGCTGCGCACCGATTACGCGGGCTGGGACACCAAGACAGCCGACGGGAAAGAGGCAGAGTTCGAAAGCGCAGTCGCCCTCGCCCGCCAGCGAATCGCCGAGCATCCCGAAGCGCGAATGTGGGCCTTGGCCGCCATGCTCGACTGGTTCGAGGATGATCATCTCAGCTTGCGCAGCAACATCGTTTCGCCGCCCAATCCCTGGGCTGACGAAGACGAGAACGGCACGTCGCGCAATTTCACACCTGCGCCGGGCAATGAATTCGCCTTCCGCCGCCTGTCGGCAGACACGGTTCTGGTCCGCGTGCCCACATTCCATATCGAGTATCTGGAAGAGTTCGAGGCGCTGCTGGAAAAGCATCACGACACGATCACTTCGACGCCGAACCTGCTGATAGATCTGCGCGGCAACAATGGCGGATCGGACCGGATGTATTCGCGGCTGATGAGCTATCTCTACACCCGACCCATCTATCAGATCGGCGTGGAATTGCGCGATACGCCGCGCAATCTGGCGGCGCTGCAGGCCAATGTGGACGACGGGGAATATCCGCCGGAGGTGCAGGAATTCGTGCAGAACGTGCTGGACCGGGCAGCAGCATCCGACAGTGATTTCGTGCCGCTGGCCGAAAGCGGCTTCGAGATCGTCACCTATCCGCAGGTGTATGATTATCCCCGGCGCGTCGGTATCCTGGCCGAAGGGGCGGGCTCATCGGGAGACCAGTTCGCCATCGATGCACGCGCCAGCCGCAAGGTCACGCTGCTGGGCGGGCCGACGGCGGGTGTCATCGATTATTCCAACGTCCTGACGGCGCCCGCACCATCGGGCGATTTCGAACTGGCCTGGCCGATGACCCGGTCCATGCGCCTGCCGGAAGAACCGTTCGACAATGTCGGCGTCCAGCCGGACGTGCCCTTCCCCGATGGCGGCCCAGATGGCAGCGTGAGCGACGAAATTGCCTGGGCGCAAGCCTGGCTGGAGCGGCAGGCGGACTAGCTCGCCTGCTCGCCAAGGCCCGATTTCAGCGCCTTCACGTCCAGCCCGCTCGGCTCCTGGAAGACGCGCAGGCCGAATTCGGGAAGAATGGCGATCAGGTGATCGAATATGTCGGCCTGGATACCTTCGAATACCGCCCACTGGGTGGTGTCGGCAAAGCAGTAGATTTCCAGCGGAAGGCCCTGCGGCGTGGGATCAAGCTGGCGGACCATCAGGGTGAAACCTTTCTGGCTGATTGCCGGGTTGGCTTTCAGCCAGGCGATCACATAGGCGCGGAAGGTGCCGATATTGGTGATCCGCCGGGCGTTCACCGCGTTCGCATCGCCGCTCAGTTCCCGCGTGTTCCACTCGGCGAGTTCCTTGTCCTTGGCTTCCAGGTAATCGCCCAGCAGGCGGAAGCGGCGCAGATCGTCCACCTCCTCGGCGCTCAGGAAACGGACGGAGTTCTGGTCCAGCGAGAGCGAGCGCTTGATCCGTCTGCCGCCCGCCTCGTTCATGCCGCGCCAGTTCTTGTAGCTGTCGTTGATCAGCTTGTAGGTGGGGATGGTGGTGATCGTCTTGTCGAAATTCTGCACCTTCACCGTGTGCAGCGCGATATCGATCACGTCGCCATCGGCATCCATGGATGGCATCTCGATCCAGTCGCCCACGCGCAGCATGTCGTTGCTGGAAAGCTGGACCGAGGCGACCAGCGACAGGATCGTATCCTTGAACACCAGCAGCAGCACCGCTGCCATCGCGCCAAGGCCCGACAGAAGCAGCAGCGGCGATTGCTCTATCAGCGCGGCGATCGCCAGGATCGTGCCGGCGCAATAGACCACGATCTTCAGAACCTGGATGTAGCCCTTGATCGGCTTGTTCTTGGCGTGCGGCTGGCGGGTGTACAGTTCGTTGACGTAATCCAGCCCCTTGCTGATCGCCATCGCGATACTCAGCACCACGCAGGCCAGCGCGATATTGCTCACCAGCACGCGCACCTGCGGATAGAGATACGGCACCAGGTTGATGCCGTTCGCGATGATCATCAGAGGGGCGACCGTGGCAAGCCGCGCAGCCGCACGATCCGCCGTGTTGGATCGGGTATCGAGGAACGGCGCGGCAAGGCCCAGCAGCACCTTCTTCAGCAGGAAGTTCACCACCAGCGCCAGCAGCGCCAGCGCCGCGAGACCGAGGGCGGATTGCGCCCACACCGGTTGCGCTTCGAAAAGTTGGATTGCCTGTTCCATCTACCAGCGCGCCTAGCCGATGGGCGTTGGCGATCCAAGCCCGGTTGCGCGTTCGCCGGGGCGGGCGATATGGGTATCCGAACTGGACAAGCAGTGCCCTCGCGCTCTAGCGAGCCGCGCATGACGGCACACAAGGACGGCGATCCCACCACACTCAACCGGCTCTACGGCCGCTCCATCGGCAAGGCCCTGCGCGCGCAGCAGCAGGACCTGGTCGACAATTTCCTGCCCAGGATCTCCGTGCCGGAAAACGGGCCGGTTACGGCGGAGCGATTGTTCGGGGAGGATTGCCCGCTGCATTTCGAAATCGGCTTCGGCGGGGGAGAGCACCTGGCCTACCGCGCCGATCTGCTGCCCAATCACGGCTTCATCGGGGCAGAGCCCTTCATTAACGGCGTGGCGCAGGCGCTGACGCATATCCGCGATCAGAAGCTCGCCAATGTGCGCCTGCATGCAGGAGACGCGCTGGAAGTGCTGGCACGGGTGCCCGATGGCGCGCTGACGATGGCCTATCTTTTGCATCCCGATCCCTGGCCGAAGGCGCGCCATGCCAAGCGGCGCATGATGAACGACGGGCCGGTGCAGATGATTGCCGACAAGCTGAAACCGGGCGGGGAATTCCGCTTCGGCACCGATCACCCGGTATACGTGCGCCACGCCCTGATGGTGATGCAGCGCTTCACGGATGTTTTCGAATGGGTGGCCCAGGGTCCCGACGATTTCCGCATCCGTCCCTCAGGCTGGAGCAAGACGCGCTACGAACACAAGGCGCGCACCAAGATGGGGCACGAGGTCTGGTATTTTCGCTATCGCCGCAAGTGACGGGGAACCGCCCCTTGCGGAAGCGGCCCCGCCGTCAATTACCGGAAATCAGAAGCGAACACCCACGCCAGCCACGACCTGATCGGTCGATGCATCGCCCAGGCCGGCATCCGAAAGATCGCTGTACTGCGAACGGCGATATTCCAGACGTGCTTCCAGCGGACCTGGAAGCTGGACCTGCAGGCCGCCGCCGAAACGCAGTCCGTCGGTATTCTCTTCGAGTTCGGAAAGCGATCCCGCGCTCGTGAAGGCCCGCGTATCGAGCGAGGTGTAACCAATCTTGCCATATGCTGCGATGCCCGGCGTCAGGGCCACGCCTGCACGGGCTCCAACATAGTACTGGCCGCCGGTATCAAGACCGTCACGTGCGCCTGCAAAACTGGAGGGAAATTCAGTCGAGCTGTCGCTGGTGGATACCTCTCCCTCCACACCGACAAAAGCATTGCCGAGCGAAAGATCGTAGCCTGCCGTAATCCCGTAAACCGCGGAATCGGCATCGGCCGATACCGACCCGTCGCCGGAATCCACGGTCAGCCCTTCGTAACCGCCCAGCGCGCCGACGTACAAGCCGCCCGATGCGGCATTGCGATCCTGCGCCAGGGCGGGTGTTGCCGCCATTCCGGCGACGATTGCGACCATTGCGATTGTCTTTTTCATTGTCTGTCCTTTCACGTGCGCATTCGTGCACACGCCGCCAATCGATCAGCTTCACTTGCCCGCAAATGAACCGCAGAGAGGTAGGTTGCACAGACGCGACCAGTCGCCCCGCGCGTTCCACGTGACGAGGATGACTGGCAGCCCTGGTAAAAGAAACGGAGGCGCCGTTTTATCCGGCGATCATCCCACCACTCCGGCGCTTGCCAGCACGGCCAGAGTCAACACGTCGGGCGCGATCGAGGTCATCGGGGCGATCTGCACCGGCTTTTCCGAACCGATCAACATCGGCCCGATTACCGCATCGCCCGACAGTTCGCGCAGCAGCTTTGCCGAGAGGTTGGCGCTTTGCAGGCCAGGCAGGATCAGCACGTTGGCGGGGCCCGAAAGACGACTGAAGGGATACAGCGCCATGACCTTGGGATTGAGCGCGGCATCGGGTGCCATTTCGCCTTCGTATTCGAAATTGACGCTCTCGTCCGCGTCCAGGATCGCCACTGCCTCGCGGATATTGCCCAGCCACTGGCCCGACGGGTTGCCGAACGTGGAATAGGACATGAAGGCAACGCGCGGTTCGTGGCCCATGCGGGTGGCAACCGCGGCGGTTTCCTTGGCGATATGCGCCAGTTCCTTCGCTGTGGGGCGTTCGTTGATCGTGGTGTCGGCAAGGAAGGTGGTGTGGTTCTTGCCCAGCACCATGTGGATGCCGAAGGGCGTTGCGCCCTCCTTGGAATCCAGCACCTTGGCGATGTCGCGGGCAGACTGGCTGAACGGGCGGGTAAGGCCGGTTATCATTCCGTCCCCCTTGTCCAGCGCCACCAGCAAGGCGGCGAACACGTTGCGTTCCTGGTTCACCATGCGGCGCACGTCCCGCTCGGTATAGCCGCGACGCTGCAGCCGTTCGTAGAGATACTCTACCATCGGCTCGATATGTTCGTAATTGGCCGAATTGGCGATCTCGTAGCTTTCCGGATCGTCGACCTTCAGCTCTTCCAGCTTTTCCAGCACGCGTTCGGTCCGGCCCACAAGAATGGGCGTGCCGTAGCCGAAATCGCGGAACTGGATGGCGGCGCGAAGAGCCACGTCCTCTTCGGCTTCGGCAAACACCATGCGCTTTGGATTGGCCTTGGCATCCTCGTACACGCGGGTCAGCGCGGCGGTGGTGGGATTGAGACGGCTGCGCAATTGCAGCGTGTATTCGTCGAAATCCTCGATCGGCTTCTGCGCGACGCCTGAATCCATCGCGGCCTTGGCGACGGCACAAGACACCCGCTCCATCAAGCGCGGATCGAAGGGTGCAGGAATGATGTATTCGCGGCCGAACTGCTGGTTCATGCCGTAGGCGGCGGCTACTTCCTCAGGCACACGCTCCCGCGCCAGTTCGGCGATGGCCCTGGCAGCGGCAACCTTCATTTCCTCATTGATGGCCGTGGCGCGCACATCCAGCGCGCCGCGGAAGATGAAGGGGAAGCCCAATACGTTATTGACCTGGTTGGGAAAATCGCTGCGTCCGGTGGCGATGATCGCATCGGGACGCACGGCCCGCGCCTCGTCCGGCATGATTTCGGGCACCGGATTGGCCATGGCGAAGATGATCGGGCTGTCCGCCATCTTTTCCACCCATTCCGGCTTCAGCGCGCCTGCGGCAGACAGGCCGAGGAAGATGTCCGCCCCATCCAGCGCCTCTTCCAGGGTGCGCGCGTCGGTGTGAACGGCGTGAGCACTCTTCCACTGGTCCACATCCTCGCGGCCGGGATAGATCGGGCCCTTGCGGTCGCACACGATCACGTTTTCGTGCGGCACGCCGACAAACTTGATCAGCGCCGTGCAGGCCAGCGCAGATGCGCCGGCGCCGTTCACCACCATCTTCACATCCTTCAGGTCACGGCCCGTGAGATGTGCGGCATTGATCAGGCCGGCGGCGGCGATGATCGCCGTTCCGTGCTGGTCGTCATGCATGATGGGGATGTTCATCCGGTCACGCAGGGCCTGCTCGATGATGAAGCACTCTGGCGCCTTGATGTCTTCCAGATTGATGCCGCCAAAGGTCGGCTCCATCAGTGCCACGGCTTCGATGAATTTTTCCGGATCCTCGGTATCAAGCTCGATATCGATCGAATCGACATCGGCGAATCGCTTGAACAATACGGCCTTGCCTTCCATCACCGGCTTCGAAGCCAGCGCGCCGAGATTGCCCATGCCGAGAATGGCGGTGCCGTTGGAGATCACGGCAACGAGGTTGGATCGCGCGGTATAGCGCGCGGCGTTGGCGGGATCGTCGGCGATGGCCTGCACCGGCACGGCCACGCCGGGAGAATAGGCGAGGCTGAGATCGCGCTGCGTCGTCATCGGCTTGGAGGCGATGATCTCGATCTTACCGGGACGAATCGTCTCGTGGTAAAACAGTGCTTCGCGCTCGGTAAAACTGGAATTCGTATCGTCGGCCAAACTGGGTCTCCCGTGTTGCCACCGGTCATAGAGAGGGTTTGGAGCGCGCGATAGGGGAAAGCGGGATTGCTGCCCTTCCCGAATCGGTGTGCCCACCTGTAATCGCTTGGGCTCGATGGCTGGTTACGCAACTCCGATGATGGCACAATATTTCGACCTCAAGAAAGAGGCCGGGGATTGCGTGCTGTTCTATCGAATGGGCGACTTTTTCGAGCTGTTTTTCGACGATGCGAAGAAGGCCGCGGGGGTGCTGGATATCGCGCTCACTACACGCGGAGAGCATGGTGGAGAGCCAGTGCCGATGTGCGGCGTGCCGGTCCACTCGGCGGAAAACTACCTCGCCCGCCTGATCCGCGCCGGATGCCGCGTGGCCATTGCCGAGCAGGTGGAAACGCCCGACGAGGCGAAGGAGCGCGCCAAGCGCGAAGGCACGCCGTCTTCCAAGGCGCTGGTGAAACGCGATATCGTGCGCTTCGTCACCGCGGGCACGCTGACGGAGGAGGCCTTGCTGGAGCCGCGCCGCGCCAACATGCTGGCGGCGGTCTGCGACGTGCGCGGCATCTGCGGCGTGGCGGCCTGCGACATCTCCACAGGCGCGATGCAGATGGAGGAGTGCGCGCCCGAACGCCTTCCCGCCGTGCTGGCACGCATCGGCGCAAGCGAGGTGGTGGCGCCAGAAGCCTGGGACGATGCCCCATTCGATGCCGTAATGCGCCCGCGCGGCAATTTCTCCAGTGACAGTGGCGAGGCGCGACTGAAGAAGATCCACGGCGTCGCCACGCTGGATGGCTTCGGCCAGTTCAGCCGCGCTATGCTGGCGGCGGCAGGCGGTCTGGTGGCTTATCTGGATCACGCGGGACGGGGCGATCTGCCGCTGCTGCTGCCACCCGTTTTGCGCGCGTCGGGCGAACATATGGCAATGGACGAGGCGACCCGCGCCAGCCTGGAAATTCTCGTCAGCCAGCAGGGCACGCGCACCAATTCGCTGGTAGCGGCGATAGATCGCTGCGTGACAGGCGCCGGCGCGCGGCAGCTGGCGGAGGATCTTTCCGCCCCGCTGGCAGACCGCGCGGCGATCGAGGCGCGCCTGGCGCTGGTGAACTACCTGCTCTCCGATCCGCTGCTGCGCGGCGATTTGCGCACCATGCTGCGCAGCCTGCCCGATATTGGCCGCGCGCTGGGCCGGCTGGTGGCAGGACGCGGCAGCCCGCGCGATCTGGGGCAGGTCCGCGATGGCCTCGGCGAAGCGCGGCGGATGCACGAAATGCTGATGGCGAAACCGGATCGCCCCGCCTTGCTCGTTGCGCTGCTGCCCGATCTTTCCGGCCACGGCGAACTCACCGATCTGCTCTCCCGCGCGCTGGTAGCATCGCCGCCCACGGAACGGCAATCGGGCGGATATATCGCGGAAGGTTACGACGCCTCCCTGGACGAATTGCGAGAGGTTTCGGGCAATGCCCGCCGCGCGATCGCCGCCATGGAAGCGCGCTATCGCGACGAGACCGGCACCCCGTCGCTGAAGATCAAGCACAACGGTGTCCTGGGCTATTTCATCGAAGTGCCCAGCAAGCATGCCGACAAGCTGATGTCCCCCGACAGCGGCTTCTCCCACCGACAGACCATGGCCAATGCCGTGCGCTTCAATTCGCTGACCCTGCACGAGGAAGCCAGCCGCATCGCCGAGGCGGGCGGGCGGGCGCTGGCCGCCGAAGACGCGCATTTCGAGGAGTTGGTAGAGCGCGTGTTCGCCCGCCGCGAAGCGATTGCCGCCACCGCATCCGCGCTGGCGCGGCTCGACGTTTCGGCAGGACAGGCAGAGCGGGCGAGCGACGGCGATTGGTGCCGCCCGCAGATAACCGAAGAACCGCTGCTGGCCATCGTGGCGGGCCGTCATCCCGTGGTGGAAGCCGCGCTAGCGGCAGGGCGCGAACGCTTCGTCGCTAATGATTGCTCGCTTTCCGAAAGGGACCGGCTGTGGCTGGTGGGCGGCCCGAACATGGGCGGCAAGTCCACCTTCCTGCGCCAGAATGCCCTGATCGTGCTGATGGCGCAGGCCGGCGGTTACGTGCCCGCCCGATCCGCGAAGATCGGCCTTGTGGACCAGCTGTTCAGCCGCGTGGGCGCGTCAGATAATCTGGCGCGTGGACGCTCCACCTTCATGGTGGAAATGGTCGAGACGGCAGCTATTCTCTCGCAGGCTAGCGAACGCAGCTTCGTGATCCTGGACGAGGTGGGACGGGGCACCAGCACCTACGACGGGCTGGCGCTCGCGTGGGCCGTGGCAGAAGCCATTCACGAGACCAACCGTTCGCGTTGCCTCTTCGCCACCCATTACCACGAGATGGCGAGGCTGGCGGACACCTGCGACGCGCTTTCTTTGCATCACGTTCGCGCGAAGGAATGGAAAGGCGATCTGGTGCTGCTGCACGAACTGGCCGAGGGCGCGGCAGACAGGTCCTACGGCCTTGCCGTCGCCAAGCTGGCGGGCGTGCCTGCGCCCGTGGTGAAGCGCGCACGCGGGGTGCTGGAAAAGCTGGAAAAAGGCCGCGCTGAAACGGGCGGCCTAGGCGCTGGCCTGGGTGAACTCCCCCTGTTCGCCGCGGCGATGGAAGCGCAGGAAGAGGAATGCGATACCCTGCGCGAAAAGCTGGAGGGCGTCGATGTCGACGCCCTTTCACCGCGCGAGGCGCTGGACCTGCTTTACGAGCTTAAACGCGAGATCTGATCAGGTACCATCGCCGCGCAGGCCATCGGGCTTGGCGGCCTTGCCAAACTTGTCGACATTGTCGTCGTGGTTCGGCTCGCCATCGAAGGCGTGCATGTCGATCCGGCCCGAACTTTCCATGTCGCGCATCTTGTCGACGGTGTCCTGCGTGGAATCATTCATCAGGTCCGTCTTGTTTGGACCCTTCTCGCTCTCGGTCGGCATCTGGGTGGTGACAGTGGTGCGGCGTGCTTCCTCGGAAACTTCCTGCGCCTGCATGCGGTGATCGTCCTGCTCGTCATTGTGCATTTCGGGCGCGAGATCGGCCATCCGCTGTTCCTTGGATACGGCCTTCTTGTCGTTCGATGGGTTGTCGCTCATGGGAATACTCCTTTGCCTACCCAACGGGCGGCGAAGGGGTGCGGTTCCTGCCTAGCGATTGGCGCCGGGCACCCAGTTCACATCGGCCTTGCCCTCGTCATTGGCGATGCGCGCAGCCACGAACAGCCAGTCCGACAGGCGATTGATATAAGCCAGCGCAGCAGGATTGACGGACTCGGCTTCGGCCAGCGCGGTCATGCAGCGTTCCGCGCGGCGGGCCACGGTGCGCGCATGGTGCAATCGTGCCGACAGTTCCGTTCCGCCCGGCAGCACGAAACTGGTGAGCGGTTCCAGCCGCTCGTTCAGCGCGTCGATGCGTGTCTCCACATGGCTCACCTGGGCGGTGACGATGCGCAGCACCATTTCTGACGGTTCGAAGTCCTCTCCGCCAAATTCGCCGAGCGGAGTGGCAAGATCGGCGCCGAGGTCGAACAGGTCGTTCTGGAAACGAAACAGGTCTTCCTGCACCGCGCCTTCCGCCAGCACGGCGGCATATCCCAGCGCGGCATTGGCCTCGTCCACATCGCCTACCGCCTGCATTCGCGTGGCATGTTTCGGCAGGCGGGAGCCATCCACGAGGCCGGTGGTGCCATCATCGCCGGTGCGGGTGTAGATCTTGTTGAGTTTTACCATGCGTTCTCGCCTATCGGGCCGCGATGCGCATTGGCAAACCCTTTGTGCTATTCCGCCGCCACGGCATCGCGCCCGGCAAACGGTATCCTGTCGTTCAGCCATTTCTGCGAGGGCTTCTCCAGCCAGCGGTATAGACCGCCCGACAGTGCCAAAAGCACGGCCAGATAGGCAGCGAACCATGCGGGGCCAATCTGCAGATCCGCGTCCACCACCACCAGCTTCACCGCCACCAGCAGGGGGAAATGCACGAGGTAGGTGGCGTAACTGACATCGCCCAGCCACACCAGTGGCCGGGTGGAAAGCAGCCTCGCGGCAGGCCCGTCATCCAGAGCCAACGCCAGTAGCATGGCGGCTAACGCCAGCGGCACCAGCAGTGTCTCGGGCCAGTCGCCAAGGATCACGGCGGCAAGGGCCAGCGCCGCCACGATACCGCAGCGCGCGGTCATCCAGCGCCTGCCGCGCCATGCCTGCCACAGATTGGCCAGCATCATGCCGATGCCGAACTGGACGATGCAGCGCACCAGCCCCAGCCGCGTGATCCGGTCCCCCAGGTTTTCGGCACCGGACAGCGCGAAGACGGCGTGCAACGCCAGCGCCGCCAGCACCACGCCCGCAACCAGAGCCAGCGGTCGCTTCGCCTCCCAGCGCACGGCCACCACGGCCAGCGGAAAGACGAGGTATGCGCCCAGTTCCGTGCTGATGGACCAAGCCGGGTGGTTCCACGTCAGCGCCGATGTCAGCCCCCAGTTCTGCACCAGCGCGATATGCAGCGGCAGTTCGGCGAAGGGGTAATTCGCCGTGTCCCGCCCGGTGGCCAGCAGGACGATGGCGAAACCCGCCAGCGCCGCCAGCACGGCAGCGTGGAGCGGCCAGATACGGGCAAGCCGGCGCCACCAGAATACAGGCGCACCGGCCAGGCCTTCGCGCCGCAGACGCGCACCGTAATTCAGCCACATCACGAAGCCTGAAAGCATGAAGAACAGGTCCACCGCCAGATAGCCGGTGGCGGCAATGGCGATGCCGGCATCGGGCATCCAGGCACTGAGCGACTGGCGGGCATGGTAGAACACCACCAGCCAGGCAGCGATACCGCGAAGGCCCGTCAACGCGGCAAGGTGCGGCGTGCGGTTACGTTGCGGCGGAATCGGCGGGGCGATCATGCAGAAAGGCCTGCGGGTCGGCCCGCCGCGTCTCCTGCGCGCAGCCACGGCCGGGGCTGGTCTTCCTCGCCTGCCCATTCCTTCTGCATCAGGCTGTAGAAGGCGATCTGCAGCCCCAGCAGCATGAACATGAAAGGCTGGTAGCCCACGCCCACGAATGCCGCGCCCACCAGATACACAAGCTGCCCGTTCTGCAATGCGGTGGCCAGCGAATGCCAGCGGCGTGCATCCTTGCCGGTATCGGATCTGTACCGCCGCCTGATCCGCTCCATGTGCCACAGGCCCAGCCCCTGCAGCACTGCCCAGATCAGGAAGCCGGGATAGCCCTGCTCTCCCAGCACCTCGAAATAGGCGGAGTGGAACGCGCGGCCCTCGTCCGTCACTTCCTCGTAAACCACGGCCTGCGTATTGCCGAGGTCCACGGTGTTGCGCATGTCGTAGGTGAAGCTGTTGCCGAGGAAAGAATCGAACCCGCCGCCCAGCGGATTTTCCTCCACGTAATCCAGCGTCCACCCCCACACCGCCACGCGGGTGGAAGCGGATTCGTCGCCTTGGTATTCGGTGATCGTGGACATCCGCTCGGTATAGCTGGCGGGCAGGAAGGGGATTGCCACCAGCATGGCGGCGCCTGCCAGCCCTGCGAACAGGAAGCGGTGGCGCACAGCGCGCATCAGCAGCACGCCCAGCACGGCAATGCAGATGAGGCCGGTGCGGGTCTGCGTGCCGATGGGCACCAGCAATGCGGCAAACACCAGTGCGGCGGCAAACAGCATCGCCGGTTTGCGTTCGGGAAAGATGGTGCCGTGGCGCGCCACCCAGATGATCAGCGGGATCATGGCAATGGCCACGGTGGAGAGGGTGGAGCCTTCGTAAAGCCCCGAATTATCCTGCACCAGCGAAACCAGCGTGCCGTATCCGCCGCCTGAAAGCACCGTTTTGATACCGGCCGAGATGATGATGCTGGCAGCAGATAGAACCATGATCAGCGCCGCTGCCTCCAGCCGCAATTTCGTGCGCAGGGTCAGCGGCAGGAAGGCGGCGAAGATCAGGCTCTTCCACACCCAGTCCCACTTTTCTGCCGCGGCCTGAGGGAAATCGGCCGTCAGCGTGGTGATGCCGCACCAGATCAGCAGCGCGACGATCAGTCCCTGGCGCAGGGCGAACTTGCTGCCCTTCTTGCTGTCGAGCAGGATATATCCTGCAAACGCCGCGACGAAGCACAGCATCGAGAGCGAGATGCTGGTGATGATGCCATAGCCCACCTTCTGCGGCGCGACGATATCGACATAGATATACAATAGGACCCACAGGAACGGGCGTCGCAGCCCCATCGCCACCACCGCGGCGACGAACGCCAGGAGCACCAGGTCACGCATTGCGTTCAGGCTCGCTGTCGGCAGGCGCGCGATCCTTCAACCAGGGCTTCTTGGCGGCGGCGCTACTGCCGCCCTCCACATCCAGATCCTCGCGCGAGAGCAGGCGCCAGCAGGCCAGCAGGATCAGCCCGTGCGTCAGTGCGATGGCGAAATAGTCGATCACGAAAAAGTCTTACGTCCTCGGGGCCCGGAAACATCTGTTTACGGCCAAGCTATTGACGCGCCGTTAAGGCTGTTCTGCCATGGAGACAGGCGATGACACGGATCCTTCACGTTCTCGACCATTCGCTGCCCATGCACAGCGGCTACACTTTTCGCACCCGCGCCATCCTGCGTGCGCAGCAGGGCATGGGGCTGGAGGTGCGCGGTATTACCGGGCAGCGTCACGCCGAGGCCGGTCCCGAGACAGAAGTGATGGACGGCCTGACCTTCCACCGCACACAAGGACAGCCCAGCGGTTTTGCAGGCCTGAGAGAGTGGCGCGAGATCAGTGCGCTTTGCGATGCCATCTTGGCGCTGGCTGAATACTGGCGACCCGATATCATCCACGCCCATTCGCCCGCGCTGGATGGCATCGCCGCCATCCGCGCCGGGAAGCGGCTTGGCATCCCGGTGGTGTACGAGATCCGCGCTTTCTGGGAGGATGCCGCCGTGGGCAATCTTGCCGGCACGCAAGGTTCCCTGAAGTATCGCATGACGCGTCAGCTGGAAAACATCGCGGTACGCGGGGCAGATGCGGTGTTCACTATTTGCCAAGGGCTGAAAAGGGATCTGGTGTCGCGCGGGTTTGCCGCCGACAAGATCGATATCATGTACAACGGCGTCGATCTTACCACCTTCGGAGAGCCTGCGCCGCGCGACGATGCCCTCGCGCGCCAGCTTGGCATCACCCAGGGGCCGGTAATTGGCTTCATCGGCAGCTTCTACGATTACGAGGGACTGGACGACCTGATCGCCGCCATGCCCCTGCTGGTAGAGCGGCAGCCCGGCGCGCATCTGCTGCTGGTAGGCGGCGGCCCGATGGAGGAAAGCCTGCGCGCGCAGGCAGCGGCATCCAGCGCGGCGGATCGCATCCACTTCACGGGCCGCGTGCCGCATCACGAGGTGGAACGGTATTACGCTCTTACCGACATCATGGCCTATCCGCGCAAGAAGAGCCGGCTGACCGATCTCGTCACCCCGCTGAAGCCGCTGGAGGCCAATGCCCAGATGCAACTGGTAGCGGCCAGCGATGTAGGCGGACACCGCGAACTGATCCGCGATGGCGAAACAGGCGTGTTGTTTGCGCCGGACGATCCTGCTGCCTGCGCATCCGCGCTGGCCGATCTGGCGGACCGGCGGGAGGAGTGGGGCGCGATCCGCGCTGCAGGCCGCGCGCATGTTCGCACTCATCACGATTGGGCCAAGAACGCACAGCGTTATCGGGTCGTTTACCTTCGCCTCCTAGGCAATTCGGACGATGGCCGCATTTCTGCCGCCGCCTGATCGGGGCGGTGGTGCCGAAAGGCGGCGCAATGAACAGGATTGGCACGTGGCAACCAGCCCGGAGCATATGGACGATCTGATCGCGACGCCTGCCAAGGGGGCGAGGCCGCCGATCACCGCGAATCCCGCTTTCCCGTGGATCGTGGCGCTGTGGTGCGCCGCTCTGCTGGGTATCGGCAGCTTTGTTCTGCCTGTCGCGGTGCTGGAACGCATCAGCACCGCCAGCGGGTTGGCTTCGGCCTTGCCCGCCGCTGCGCCTCCGCTGGGCTTCACCGCGCAAAGCCTGATGGCCCTGGTCGGCACGCTGGCGGGAGGTGTGCTGGGATTCATGCTGGCAAGGAAGCTGGCCGCACCCAGGACGCGCGCCATTTCCGATCGCAACCGGCTTATCAGCGAAGACGATGTCAGCATCATGGATCTGGAGCCGGACGGTTTCGATGCCTTTGGCGATACCCCTCTCGCCCGCCGCCGCTCGTTGGCGATCGAAGAGGAGGATGGATACAGCGATTTCCTGGAAATCGCGCCCGTTCCCGGCGAGGGTAGCGTCCCCGAACCTCGGCTCGTCGATGCACAACTGGCCGAACACTGGCACGAAGATGACTTGCCGCAACCGGACACCGAGACCGGCGAGCCCGAGGAGCTGCCAGTAGAAATGCACAAGAAGTTGATCGACGAGGAATTGATCGACGAGGCGGGCGCTGCGCCAGAGCCTTTCGAGGTGCCGGCATCGCCGGAGCCGGTGGAAGACGAAATCGCCAGACCCGAACCTTCCGGTGCAGCGGGCCCACTGCCGTTTTCCCCGCCGTCCATGGCGCGATACAATCCGCCCGAAGACCACGATGGCGAGGAAACCGAGGCCGAGGTTGAGCTAGACAGCGAGCCGGAGACAGTATTCGACCCTGTCAGCGACGTGCAAGAGAGCGAGGATAGTGTGTCTGACAATCAGGATTCCGAGAAATTTCAACCGCGCGATTACGCACCGGCGCCTGTGGAACCCGACACGTTGCACGAATTCGCCCCTGCCGAAAATGTTTCCCTTGCGGCAGACGATGGCGAAACCGCAGGACAGGACGAGGGGCTGGTCCAGCTTGTCCAGCGACTGGAAGCCACGCTTGAAAAGCACCGTGAATGGAGCGCGGGCCGGGCAAGCGCCGGGCCGATGGGCGCGCCTGCCGCGCTGACCCTGGCGCAAGAGCCGTCCGACGTGTCGGAAGAAGACGCCGAGCCGCCGCTGCCCGACGAATTCGATCCGGCTCCTGCCGAAGAGGCCGTGCAGGCCACCGCCGCCTATTTCGGCAGCGCGCCTCCCGCAGCCGGTACTGGCGACGGCCCGCCGTTTGGCGCCCTGGCCGGAATTGCCGAAAAGAAGCTGTCCGATTTCAATTTCGAAGCAGGGTTCGACGATGACGAAGAGAACGAGCACGCGTTTGCCGCTTCGCTTACCTTGCCGACTATGAAATTGGCGCAAACCCCGCCGGCGGAACGCCCCGCGTTCGACCGGCCGCCTGCATCACCGGAGCCGGAAGAAGGAATTGGCAACCAGCCTGCCGTGCTGTTCCCCAACCAGCACGAAGATCAGGGCTCGCCCGCTGGCGTCGCTGCCGATCCGGGCCTGCAATTCCCGCAGGCCGCGCGCCCGCGCCCCTCCAACGACGATCACGACCGCGCCCTACGCGAAGCCTTGATGAACCTGCAGCGCATGGGCAAATAACACCCGCGATCGCGCAGGCCGAACGCCACAGGAAACCCTGCGGCCATCGCAATGCCGAATCGCGGATGCTACTCGGGGGCAAACCGCAGGTTTGGCATTCCCAAGCGATTTTGCACCGCACCAATCCTTGCAAAAATTGCTTCCTTTCGCCATGAGACCCGCTCGCGAAATTTTCGTGCAGCGCAAGGCTGTTGATTCGCGTTTCGTTACCGGTGAAACCGGTTCCGGGGCGTGCTATCTTTCCGCCGGAACCTGCACGCGAAACAGGAAATTGAAGATTGACCGAATATCCCGTCACCCAGGGTCTGTATGATTCCGTAAACGAGCACGACAACTGCGGCATGGGCTTCGTCGCCCATATCAAGGGCGCGGCCTCGCACGATATCATCACGCAGGGCCTGGAAATTCTGGCGAATCTGGATCATCGCGGCGCCGTGGGCGCGGATCCTTTGCTGGGTGATGGCGCGGGCATTCTTATCCAGATTCCCGACAGGCTCTATCGCCGCTGGGCGGACGATAACGGGCTGACCCTGCCGCCCGCGGGCGAATATGCGGTCGCGATGTGCTTCATGCCGCAGGAAGACGACGCGCGCGAATTCATCACCGGGCAGTTCGAGAAGTTCATCGCCAAGGAAGGCCAGAAGCTGATCGGCTGGCGCGACGTGCCCACCACGCAGGACGGGCTTGGCAAGGCCGTGCTCGATTCCATGCCGGTAATCCGCCAGTGCTTCATCGCGCGCGGCGACAATTGCGCCGATCAGGACGCGTTCGAACGCAAGCTGATCGTGATCCGCAAGCAGACGCAGAACCCGCTGAAGGAACTGGCGGCAAAGCACGAAATGCCGGGCCTGGAAAAGCTCTACATGCCCAGCTTCTCCAGCCGCACGGTGGTGTACAAGGGGCTGCTGCTGGCAAACCAGGTGGGCAGCTTCTACGACGATCTGCGCGATCCCACCTGCGAAAGCGCACTTGGCCTGGTGCACCAGCGGTTCTCCACCAACACCTTCCCCAGTTGGCGCCTTGCGCAGCCCTTCCGCCTCGCCTGCCACAATGGCGAGATCAACACGGTGCGCGGCAATGTGAACTGGATGAACGCGCGGCGCCGCACGATGGAAAGCGATCTGCTGGGCGCCGATCTCGACAAGCTGTGGCCGATCGTGCCACACGGCCAGTCCGACACCGCCTGCCTCGATAACGCGCTCGAACTGCTCTTGCTGGGCGGCTACTCGCTGGCTCATGCGATGATGATGCTGATCCCCGAGGCGTGGAACGGCAACGACCTGATGGATCCCAAGCGGCGCGCTTTCTATGAATACCACGCCGCCTTGATGGAGCCGTGGGACGGCCCCGCCGCCGTCGCCTTCACCGATGGCCGCCAGATCGCTGCCACGCTGGATCGCAACGGCCTGCGTCCGGCGCGCTATTGCGTCACGAAGGACGATCTTGTCTGCCTCGCCTCCGAAAGCGGCGTACTGCCGTTCACCGAGGACGAGATCACCCGCAAGTGGCGCTTGCAGCCGGGCCGCATGCTGCTGATCGACCTGGAAGAAGGCCGCATCGTCGAGGACGAGGAACTGAAAGCCAACCTCGCCAACGCGCAGCCGTACGAGGAATGGCTGAAAGCCGCGCAATACAAGCTGCGCGATCTCGACGCCATCGAGGTGCATCAGGACGCGGTGCAGGAGCATGAGGTGAGCCTGCTCGATCGCCAGCAGGCCTTCGGCTACACGCAGGAAGACATCGCCAAGTTTCTCGAGCCGATGGCCACAGCCGGAGACGACCCCATCGGCTCCATGGGGACGGACACGCCGATTGCCGTGCTGTCGAGCCGCAGCCGCCTGCTGTACGATTACTTCAAGCAGAACTTCGCGCAGGTCACCAACCCGCCGATCGACCCGATCCGCGAGGAGCTGGTGATGAGCCTGCTGACCATGGTCGGCCCCCGCCCCAACCTGCTGGGCCACGAGGCCGGCACGCACAAGCGCTTGGAAATCAGCCAGCCCATCCTCACCAACCGCGGCATGGAGAAGATCCGTTCCGTAGAGGCCAGCCTGGACGGCGCATTCCGAACCGCCACCATAGACATCACCTGGGATGCGGACACAGGGGCCGATGGCCTGGAAATGGCCATCAAGGAAATGTGCTGGGCCGCGACCGAGGCCGTGCTGCAGGACAAGAACATCCTCATCCTGTCGGACCGCAAGCAGGGGCCGGACAGGATTTCCATGCCCGCGCTGCTGGCAACCGCAGCTGTCCATCACCAGCTGGTGCGCCAGGGTTTGCGCATGCAGACCGGCATCGTCGTGGAAACCGGCGAGGCGCGCGAGGTGCATCATTTCTGCGTGCTTGCAGGTTACGGTGCGGAGGCGATCAACCCCTATCTCGCGTTCGAGACCATGGAGGATCTGCGCGCGCGCAAGTTCCCCGAGCTGGACGCCGCCACGGTCGAGCAGAATTACATCAAGGCCGTGGGCAAGGGCATCCGCAAGGTGATGTCCAAGATGGGCATCAGCACCTACCAGTCCTATTGCGGGGCACAGATCTTCGACGCGGTGGGCCTCTCCACCAAGTTCGTAGACGCCTATTTCACCCGCACCTCCACCACTATCGAGGGCATCGGCCTGGAACAGGTGGCGCAGGAAACCGTGCGTCGTCACGCCGCCGCCTATGGCGACAACCCGATCTACCGCAAGATGCTGGATGTGGGCGGTATCTACCAGTATCGCCTGCGCGGCGAGGAACACGCCTGGACGCCTGCAAACATCGCCCAATTGCAGCATGCCGTGCGCAGCGAGCGGGGAGCAAACGCGCAAGAGCAATACAATGAATACGCCAAGTCCATCAACGAACAGGCCGAACGCCTGCTGACCATTCGCGGCCTGATGGAACTGAAGAAGGCCGACGAGGCGATCGACATCTCCGAAGTCGAGCCGGCCGAGGAAATCGTCAAGCGTTTCAGCACCGGCGCGATGAGCTTCGGCTCGATCAGCCACGAAGCGCATTCGACGCTGGCCATCGCCATGAACCGCATCGGCGGCCGTTCCAACACCGGCGAAGGCGGGGAGGAGCCGGAACGCTTCGTGCCGATGGACAATGGCGACTCCATGCGCAGCCGCATCAAGCAGGTGGCCAGTGGACGCTTCGGCGTGACCACGGAATATCTCGCCAATTCGGACGATATCCAGATCAAGATGGCGCAGGGTGCAAAGCCCGGCGAGGGCGGCCAGCTACCCGGCCACAAGGTGGACAAGCGCATCGGCGCCGTACGTCATGCGACGCCGGGCGTGGGCCTGATTTCTCCGCCGCCGCATCACGACATCTATTCCATCGAGGATTTGGCCCAGCTGATCCACGATCTGAAGAACGTGCAGCCCAAAGCGCGCATCTCGGTAAAGCTGGTCTCCGAAGTGGGTGTGGGCACCGTGGCCGCAGGCGTTTCCAAGGCGCGCGCGGATCACGTTACCATCTCCGGCTACGAGGGCGGCACGGGCGCTTCCCCGCTCACCAGCCTGACGCATGCCGGCTCTCCCTGGGAAATCGGCCTTGCCGAAACGCAGCAGACGCTGCTTCTGAACGACCTGCGCAGCCGCATCGCGGTGCAGGTGGACGGTGGACTTCGCACGGGGCGCGATGTGGCCATCGGTGCCCTGCTGGGCGCGGACGAGTTCGGCTTTGCCACCGCCCCGCTGATCGCGGCGGGCTGCATCATGATGCGCAAGTGCCACCTCAACACCTGCCCCGTCGGCGTCGCCACGCAGAACCCCGAATTGCGCAAGCGGTTCGTCGGGCAGCCGGAACACGTGATCAACTATTTCTTCTTCGTCGCCGAGGAACTGCGCGCCATCATGGCCGAAATGGGCTTCCGCACCGTGGAGGAGATGATCGGCCGCGTCGACAAGATCGACATGAACCGCGCCATCCGGCACTGGAAGGCCGACGGCGTCGATCTTTCAAAGCTGCTGCACAAGGTGGAATTGGCTCCCGACGTACCGCTGTGGAACCACCTTTCGCAGAAGCATGGACTGGAAGCCGCGCTGGACAACACGCTGCTGGCCGATTGCAGGAATGCCATCGAAAAGGGCGAGGCGGTTCAGCTGGATTACCCGATCCGCAATCTCAACCGTACGGCAGGTGCCATGCTGTCAGGCCGCATTGCCGAGGCGTATGGCCACAAGGGCCTGCCGGTCGACACCATCCGCATCAACTTCACCGGCACCGCCGGGCAGAGCTTTGCCGCTTGGCTGGCGCATGGCGTCACGCTGGACCTGGTGGGCGATGCCAACGACTATGTCGGCAAGGGCCTGTCGGGCGGCCGCGTGATCGTTCGCCCGCCCGAAAGCATCGAGCGCGATCCCACCAACAACATCATCGTTGGTAACACCTGCCTCTATGGCGCGATTTCCGGTGAGGCCTATTTCTGCGGCGTTGCCGGAGAACGTTTCGCCGTGCGCAATTCGGGCGCTGTCGCGGTGGTGGAAGGCACCGGCGATCATGGCTGCGAATACATGACCGGCGGCGTGGTGGCCGTGCTGGGCAAGACGGGCCGCAACTTTGCTGCCGGGATGAGCGGCGGCATAGCCTATGTCTATGACCCGGAAGGTACGTTCGAAAGCCGGTGCAACATGGCGCAGGTGGACCTGCTGCCCATTGATACAGCTGCCGACGATCCCGATGGCACGGGCGTCCCGCAACAGCGCCCCTCCACCGTGGACGACCTGGGCATGGGCGATCCGCTGTATCACGATGCCACACGCCTGAAGATCCTGCTGGAGCGGCACAAGCTGCACACGGGCTCTGCCCGCGCGGCCAAGCTGCTGGACGATTGGGACAATGCGGTAACTCACTTCAGGAAGGTGATGCCGAAGGATTATGCACGCGCGTTGAAGCAGCTTGAAGCTGAGCGCGAAGAAGCCGCCTCGGTCGCGGCGGAATAAGGGTTAGCACGATGGGAAAAGAAACAGGCTTCCTCGAGATCGATCGCCAGGATCGCAGCTATGACGCGCCGGAAGAACGGCTGAAGCACTACAAGGAATTCATGATTCCGCACAGCGAGGAAGGCCTGAAGAACCAGGCCGCCCGCTGCATGAACTGCGGCATTCCCTATTGCCACAACGGCTGCCCGGTGAACAACATCATCCCGGACTGGAACCACCTCGTCTACGAAGGCGACTGGAAGAACGCGCTGGAAGTGCTGCATTCTACCAACAACTTCCCGGAATTTACCGGACGCATCTGCCCCGCCCCGTGCGAGGCAAGCTGCACGCTCAACATCACGGACGAGCCGGTCACCATCAAGAGCATCGAATGCGCCATCATCGATCGCGGATGGAAGGAAGGCTGGGTCAAGCCGCAGGTGCCCGAGGAAAAGACCGGCAAGAGCGTGGCCGTGGTCGGATCGGGCCCCGCTGGCATGGCATGTGCGCAGCAGCTGGCGCGCGCGGGCCATTCTGTCACCGTGTTCGAGAAAAGCGACCGCGTGGGCGGGCTGATGCGATACGGCATCCCTGACTTCAAGATGGAGAAAAGCCAGATCAACCGCCGCGCGGTGCAGATGGAGGCCGAAGGTGTCACCTTCCGCACCAGCACCGAGGTAGGCGTCGATATATCGGTGAAGAATCTGAAGGAAAATTTCGACGCCATCGTGTTCTCTGGCGGTTCCGAACATCCCCGCATGCTGGAAATCCCCGGTGCGGAATTGCCCGGTGTGCGACTGGCGATGGAATTCCTGACGCAGCAGAACAAGCGCAACGCAGGCGACGACGAGACCCGCGCCGCGCCGCGCGGTTCGCTAACCGCCACGGGCAAGCACGTGATCGTGATCGGCGGCGGCGATACTGGCTCCGACTGTGTCGGCACGTCGAACCGGCAGGGCGCGAAAAGCGTGACCCAGATCGAGATCATGCCGCAGCCGCCTGAAAAGGAGAACAAGCTGCTGACGTGGCCCGACTGGCCGATGAAACTGCGCACCTCCAGCAGCCATGAAGAAGGCGTGGAACGCGACTGGGCCGTTCTCACCAAGGAAGTGGTGGGCGAAGACGGCAAGGTCACGGGCCTGAAGTGCGTGCGTGCGGACTGGTCTGAAGGCAAGCTGACCGAAGTGCCGGGCAGCGAGTTCACCCTGCCCGCCGATCTCATCCTGCTGGCGATGGGCTTCGTGCATCCGCGCAAGCAGGGCATGCTGGAACAAAGTGGCGTGGAACTGACCGATCGCGGCAATGTGGATGCCAATGTGAAGGACTATCGCACGTCCGATCCATCGATCTATGCCTGCGGCGACATGCGCCGTGGCCAGTCGCTGGTCGTCTGGGCCATACGCGAGGGACGCCAGTGCGCCGCATCGGTAGACGAGGCGCTGATGGGCGTTACGCAACTTCCTCGCTGAGGACCCAGCGCCCGCAAGATCGCGTGTCCGAGTCATGATACTGTAACCTGACGGCTGTTGGTTGCAGGTCATGCCCAGTTTCCAATTCCGTCTCGAAGGAAATGCCGGCGATTCGCCCGTGCTGCAATTCGACCTTCCCGATGAGAAGGCGATCTCGCTCATTGCGCGCAGGGCCGCGTGCCGACTGGCATCCCGCGAAATCGAAACAGGCATTCTCGCGCTTGGCAATCACGTGATCGTAATGGACCAGACGGGTACCGAAGTTGCGCGTTTTCCGCTGACACAATTCCTGTCGGTAGCATAGACGCTCAGCCGAGACACGTAGCAGGTGGCGCTCCGCGTCCCGGCTTCGGCGCGAGCCAGTAATCACTTGCCGCCTGTGGGCGGGGACGGATAGTTGGTCCATGTCCGGGCAAAATGGCAAGATCGTCTCTATCCAGCTTTTGCGCGCACTCGCCGCAGGCATCGTGGCCGTTATCCATATCGCATTTGCCTACGCCGATCATATCGGCCCAGGACTGGGCATTTCCGACATCGGAAGCCAGCCTGCACAAACGGCCGTCGCGGTCTTCTTCGTGATTTCCGGCTACGTGATGTTCGTTTCGTCGAGAAACCTGCCCGCCAGCCCCGCGGCAACGCGCACTTTCTGGACGAGGCGCTGCGTTCGCATCCTGCCGCCTTACTGGGCGGCAACGATACTGCTGGTCGTCATAACCCTTATCCTGGGAAGGTCGGTAGACGGCACTCTGGTGGCCACCTCGATGATGCTTTTGCCAACCGACACTCCCGGCTTTCAAGGCCGGCCCGAATTCTTCCTCTGGCCGGGCTGGACCCTGGTCTACGAAATGGTGTTCTACTTCGTGTTCGGCATCGGGCTACGCTGGGGTAAGTTTGCTGCCGCTGCGTTTGCGTCAGCAGCGATCGTTGCAGGCGTGGTGTCCGGCGTGATGCTTGAACCGGAAAATCCCTTTCTGATCAGTGTTTCGCGGCCCGTGATGCTGATCTTTATCTTCGGCATTGCACTCGCCGTGTTTCGCGGCAGCGGGCGCAATGTCTCGCGAACTTCCAGGTGGATTGCTCTTGCCCTGTCCATCGCTTCATACATCTCGGCTCCGCCGCCCCAGGATGGCAGCGCACTGGATTTCGCATATGTCGCCTGGGCTGGCATCCCCGCGGCGCTGTTGTCGGTTGCGGTCCTTGGCGGGCCGATCAGAATACCCTTCCCGCGTCTGGTCGATCGACTGGGGGATGCCAGCTACGCCGTGTATTTGCTGCATGTACCGCTAGCAATTGCGACGATGTCGACCTTCCCGCTCCAGTTCGGCGCTTGGCCATTTTTCGCGTTTTCGATGCTGGTTATCTACATCGCCAGCCTGCTGTTTTTTTCTGGATTCGAGAGGCCGGTCACCCGCTGGCTCAATGGCAGACTTTCCAGCCCGAATCGGTCTGACAGATTGCTTCAGGAAACGGCGGTCTGATACGCGTCTGCACCTGTTCCTGTCCCGTTCAGCGACGGCGTGCTTTTACCAGCGCATGGAACATTACTCCGGTCACGCCCAGCGCAACGGCAAAGCCGATGCCCGCGCCCCAGATGATTCCGTCTCGTCCGCCAAGCCAGCCCCCGATCAACAAGCCAACGATGGGCAGGATCAGAAAGAGAAAACATCCAAGTGCAGCCATGGCTGAGCTATAGCGCCCTCTTCGCGGCGCACCACCGCAGAAGGGTATCATCCGGAATGGCGATTGGTGAATTGCTGGAACGGTTCCCGGTTTAGCACTTGCGGTAAACCGCTAATTACGCGAAAATCCCCGCTTTCAAATTGGAGTATCTGAAATGACTGATCGCACGCAGGACTGGTCCATGCGATCGCTTTGCTGGGCAACGCTGGCTGCGGCAGGCGTAGTGCTGTCGGGCTGCGCGGGCGGATCGCGCAGCGATTACGTGTCTTACGACAGGGCCGGTTTCGGGGCG
>CANMQE010000004.1 GCA_947499975.1 uncultured Sphingomonadaceae bacterium
CCGTTCGTCCTGACTGCCGAGAATGCGGACGAGCGTGACATGGTCACGGCGTTGTTCGACGCGCTCGAGCAGGATCCCGGTGCGGTCGCGACTACGTGGGGAGGGGAGGCTCGCGACCATGCCGTCCTGCGCCGTGCAGCGGCGACCCATGGGCTGGTGTTGCCCCACCAGCTGATCGACGGCTCTCCACATGCGAAGGAGCGGCTCGATCTGTGCCGGGCAAGCTGCGTTCAGGCCTCCAGTGTGCATCTGCCCGAGCTGGCGGCCGCGGTCGGTGTTCCATCCAAGCCGACACCATCGGAAGACATCGGCAAGCATTGCGAAGCGGGCAATTGGGCAACGGTACGTGACCAGGTGCTCGCTGATGTCCTCACTACGGCCGTTCTGACAGTCCGGCACCTGGCCGCGCACCGCCAGATCGAATGCCATCAGCCCGATACGCTGGTGGCTATCGCGGACGCCGCAGGCGCGGCCCTGCCGAACAGCGAATTCATCCGTCGGTCCTTTGCACCCTGGGCACGAGGTAAGAAGGCCGAAAGCGGCCTACGCGGTACTGTCTACCGAGCCGCCGCGTAACCGATTGAGTACTCGTCAGAACCATGACGGGAAAAAGCGATCTGAAAGAGAGGAGGAAAAGATGACTTAGGAAATGCCAACAGGAGGCAGGCACGGGCCTCGAGACATAGCACCGTGCCGCGAAGGGTCTGCCGCAAGCAGACCGTACCCGAGCCGCTGGTCCACCGAGGATGCGCGGCATTTTTTATGCCTGAAGGAAACACAAAATGCCCAAGAAGAAAACCACCGCCAGCCGCGCTGTCGCGACCGCCAAGAACACCAACCTCGCTCGCCTGCCCGAGCGCGTCGCCATCGGCGATCATGAGGTGAGGCCCGAACAACTCTACATTATCAAGAAGCGCCAGCCGCGAGGGTCCGGGCCGTGGAACGATGAAAAGTTCGACAAGGTTGCCTGGAACGACGCTGAGACAGGTCTCGACTGCATTCTGCTGCGCCAAGCATCGGGTGTCTGGGGCGGGTTCGTCGCGGTTCCTCCGGGCCATCCGCTCTACGGTTACCGCGACGATGCAATCCCGGCAGCAATCGGCCTCGCGCCGCATGGGGGCATCGATTACGCCGAAGCCTGCTCGCGGTACGAGGATGAGGCCGTGCGCGTGTGCCACGTCCATAGCAGGCCCGATGCCCCACAAGCGGAGGATCAGACAGGGGACAATGCGTGGTGGTTCGGCTTCGCTGCGGACAGGCCGGGCGATCTGGTGCCATCGGATTCCAAGCCGATCCTCGCGCGCGAAGAGGGCGAGATCTACCGCAGCATTGACTACATGTACTCGGAAACTGTGCAGCTCGCTCGGCAGCTGAAAGCGATCGATGACAGCAGCATCGCCAAAGCCGACCCCGTGCTGGCACCGCCGCCGCCGAGGCTCGGCAAGCCGGGAGGGCGCTGATCATGGATCAGCACGAGATTCCTTATGAGAAGCGCCGCAATCCGAACCTGCCGTTCGGCTATTGGTGCATCGCGGATCCGGACGGCTATCCGCACCTTATCGACGAGCATGGGCGGCGGTGGTCGTGTCTGCGCGAATACATCTGGTGCGGTCGCCTTGGCATGGCGCGGGGATCCAACTGGGAGTTCACCGCCATGACCGAGTTCCTGCTCGCCGTGCTCGCTGCCATCGATCGACGCATCGTGCACATCGAGGAGCGGATCAACGATCTGTTCGGCGGCGCCTGGGATGGCGAACGCCATTACGCGTCGTGGCTCGAAGGGCACAAGCTCGCCGAAGGCTTGACCGGCGATCTCACCCCGGAGGGAAGAGCCATCCTCGTTGCGCTGGCCAGCACGCGCGGTGCCGAGGCAGCGCCCATTCCAATTGGCCTTCCCACGGTCGCACCGTGGCGTGGGCTCGATGGCGGCGATACCCGGGAAGAGCGCGAGCGGGTTTTCAAGGTCAACGCGGCATTCGCCGAAAATCTGCCGGGCCGGTTCGTCCGGGAACAGATCGGAAGGGAATGGGGAATCAAGCTCATCGGTGCGCCCGAAGGGGCGAATATCCCGCTCGGCCGCGTGCTCTGGACCATGACTTTTCCCGACCAGTACGCGCGCGATCGCCTGTTCGCCTGGTTGGTTCACCGGATCGACCGCTGGGAAGCGTGGACGGCGCTTGCGAGCAAGGACGGAGCACAGGCGTTTACCGAGCATATCCTGCGGTTGCGGTTCGCCGACGAGACAATCGACCTGGGCTGACCGCAAGCCTTTATTCTTAATCCTATCAGCAGCGGGCGGTTCTCGAAAGGATCCGCCCGTTGCGCTTTTCCTAGGATATTTTCAGATGCCATATCGAAATTATTCGCGCTTCCCCGAACGCATGGTCGTGCTTTCCATACTTCCCCCGCCTCTGGCCCTCGACCGGCAAGCGCCATTCGGTTTCGGGGCATTCATCATAAACCGTCGCTGGCGCGACGAGGCCGAGTTTGCCTCATATGCGCACGGCTACGGCGCAGGCTACGACCCTGAGCGCATGCGTAGCCACATCGAAACGCTCTTCACGCCGGAGACAACGGCATTGATCCACATTGCCGCACCATCGTTTTCACGGCGTCATAAACTGGCACCATTGCCTTATTCTTCCTCCTACTCGAGGTACATTCCCCGATGCGGGCTCAGACGGAACATCCACGCGGTGATCCCGCACGATCAACTGGTTCACGCAGCACGGGTCGGCGGAATTTCGATCCATGGACCGAACCCGACAGCAATTCAGCGTATCGGCCGCCTCCACACCGAGGCGCAAGCCACGTGGTTGTTCTGGGTGATCGCAGCCTGCCCGCCACGCATGCGCAGAAGCGTTTTGGCAGGCTATGTGGCTTGGACAAAGCTGCAAAAAGCGAAAGGGTGTGGTTCGACTGTCTGACGGAAAAAGGCGCGGTGATCCGCGCCCCTTTTTTATATCCACACTCGTCCCAGACCTTACTCTGAAATCGCTCCTGCATCGCGCCCCTCCCCGAAGGGGAATACTGCACCGGGGGCGTAGTACCGACGGTTCTGTTATAACCCCATGCAATAAAAGGATTTAGTAAGAATTTAGGGGTATCAGAATTCCGATGCGGAAATCCGATATGACCCCCTTCATGAAACGCATGCGGAAAGGGACATGCCTGCGCCCAGAAAGCGCCCGCGCAATCCTTCACGCAGAGCGGTATGCCTATGCCGCAAGAAGGCCGCTCAATGTTTTCATTACCATGAAATTCCCTAAGGTCAGCAAGTCTGGCGACAAACCTTATGACGTTTTCCGCAAAAAGTTCTGGGAGAATACAAGACGACGTTGAAATACGATGGTCAAGGAAAACAGGGCGTTCTCTCCATTTGACGCGATTGCGGTGTTCGAAAATCCGCCGACATCGAGCAAGCTCGGGCGAAGGCATCATGGCCCGCTCCATGTGCACTGGATGCTCCGTTGGCCTTTCAGGAAATGCAAGCGTCTGCTGTTCTTCCTACGGCGACAATTCCAACGGGAGTTTGGAGTTGCGCTCCCAAGTTCCGTTCGAATGCAACGGGTGCGGTATGGTCCAAGAGCAGCTGCCTATCTTGCGAAAGGCATCGATGCACCATTCGCGAAACACTTCCACATAGATCACGCCCCGCAAGGGCCAATTGCCCATCGCAGGATGATCATCTCACGTTCGTTAGGGCCAACCGCGCGTAAGCGTGCAAAAGCCGCCGGGCGAGATCCGCTACCGAAGAAAAGAAAGGGCTATTACAGAAAGTTTCGGCCCGTCGATCTGACCCGCCTTATAGGAAGAGTGGGATGGAAGGCGCTGCCGCAAGCAGCAAAAAAATCCTCCAAAGTTTCCACGAAACATCGTCCTCCAAATGCGCGCAGCGCATTTGCAATGGGCAAGCGGAAGCGGGTGGTGAACTTCAAGAATTCCCCCGTTTCCATTCAGCCGTAATTCTTCGCAGTGACCAGCGAATGCTCAGACCGGTAATTTGATGCAATGAAGTTATCTGCCGATCACCTCGTGCATCTTAGGTTGCTGGCTGCGGAGTGCTGACGGAAGCCAGCACATGGTTCTGCAGGACGAACTCTAATGCCATGAACGCACTTGGGGCGCTTTGCAGACCGGCTGAAACGGGGCCGCAAGAGGACAGTCCGGTTTTTGGCGGTAAGCGCTCCAAAGCTGCCGTTCAGCTTCTTGGCTCAGATCAGACCAACAACGAATATTTCAATGTTAGATGAGGGGTAGGTAATAACTGGCGTTACAGAAAATGTCCTTGCCGCCAGCTGTTCAAGTATTCTGCTGAGCGTTCGCCCGTCCACGTCATATGACGCAACCGATCCAGTTGTTGGTCCAGCGCGTCAAGAACCTCCCGCCAGTCTTCTCTATCCGCGATCAGGCGGTCAAGGAGATGGCCGGCGCAGCGCCCTTGCTCAAAGCTCGGAAGGTCCGCCTGCCAAAGCCGCTCCATAGCCCCAATCGCAGCGAGAATATGTGACGGCATGTCTGCGTCTGCCCCACCGAGGTATTTCGCCGCCGCTTTGAAATGCGCGTATGACGGAGGTGGCCCATTCTCGGCAATTCCGGCAAGTGTGCGGCCACTCAGTGAGACATGACCATGTCGCCATACCGCGAGGTTGGCTACGACGCCGCATTCTTCCTCCTCGGTGAGAAGCTCATTCTCTGCCAAGATCGTCGCGCCTGTCTGGAGCCATGCAAGGCGCTCAACCCCGAACTGCTGCGCCAATTGGCGCAGGTTGAGCTCGTCCGACAAAAGCGTCGCCACCTTCGCGCGCGCTAGCAGGATCGGATCCACGAGCAAATCTGCGTCACGGGCAACGACCCCAAGGTCTGCGCCAGAGAACTCCTCATCATCGACCGGGCAGATTTCGCAATGCTCCTGGATAAAAGCGATGCCTTCATCGATCCTCTGTGCGATCATCCGACTTTCGACGGCGCTCTGTTCAGTCCGGACGTATTCGCCATCGATATAACCGATAGATCCATGATCGTGCTTGGCAGACAGCTCGCTCTCGCTGCGCATCTGTAGGAACTCATCGAAGCTCGATTGCGCCAGGAAAAGGGTGCCGAACCATTCTTTGAGCGCAGGCAGCATCCCGAACTGCATCGCCCGCCATGCGGTAAGCGTGCAAATCACTGTACCCCTGCCTTTGCTTTCCCGCACGACGTCTTCCGCATAAGAACGCTCCGCGCCGATTCCGTGGCAAGTCCTAATCTCCCTGCCGCTACCCGCAATATGCTCGGCCATTCCGACCACACTGCGTTTGTACATTGGTGCGAGCACGCAGACAGGTATCGGATGTTCATCATAGATATCGAGCATGCTGCGCGCATGTTCGGAGTGATCTTTCGCGATTTCTAGCACCGACGAGACGTCATCACCCTTCATCTTGACGGTGAACATCGAGGTCTCTTCAGGGAACCGGTCCGCGTGGGTTTCCATGATATCGTGCAGCAGCCAGACCACACGATGCTTAAGCGCGGCCAACTCGTATTCGCGGTCTGGTCCGACCGGCTGCGGGAAGTTGAACCTGTCGCCTACCTTCCTGCCGATAACGAGCTTTGCTAAGGGATGCTCGAGCGGGAAGCATCGAGCCTCGGGGATTTTGTCGTCGGTGAGGATTCCTTGCACATCATCGTCACCGTCGATGCCGCGAAGATGGAACCAGAGGTTCTCCCTCGCGACCGGGACCTTGGCAATGTCGTCGGGCAAGTTCTGGTCGAAGAAAACAAAGCCAGGCCATGCGACCGCGACTTCCCTGATGTTCCGATTGTATGCGGCGACCTCGAACCCGAGCGCCATGCCGCGCTCGACATCGACGTCTTGGCGAAGGATCTGCGCAAGCCGCAGATTTTCCAGAGGGCTGCCTTCAAGCTTCTCAGGGTCGAGATTTGCAATATGTCGGCTGGCAGCGCGAAGGTCGTTTCGGCGATGGAGGGCGCCGTGAAGAAGTAGGTGCGACCTCAAGTCGGAAGGGCAGGCAGCGATCGCGATGCGCGCATAGCGTTCCGCTTCATTCAGGTCGCCGCGATTGTACTGCGCCCCGGCAGCGATGCGTGCATAACCTCCCTCTTTCAGAAATTCCTCTGAAAGTGAGCCGAAAAAGGCGCTCGTCCCGCTAGCGCGATCGGCATTCGCATAAGCCATCGCGAGCCATCGAAGAGGCGGCGTATCGATGTCGGTAGCGACATGCCCGGCCAATGCTTCGACCAGCTCCGACCATTGCTCTGTCAGATAGCAAAGATTGGCGAACATGAGCCGGTGCGCGTAGGGAACGTCGCCTCCGACCATTTGCTTTGCGATCTCGAAAACCGCTTCGAACCGGTCGGGTGATTGATGGCTGAAGAACTCCGCCACCATAATGTGAACTGGTAGGGAGTCCGGCCATCGGGCAAGCATTTCTTCGGCATCGGCGAGGGTCGCGCTCGGCGGGTCGGACAGGAAACGTGCCCCGATGACCATGGTATCGAACTGTTCAAGCAGCTCGCCTTCCGTCGCTGCTCGGCGTTCATCATCCGCATGTTCAATGATCTTCTGCCATGCACCGGTCGCCGACCAAATGTTGAGGAGAAGTGATGTTTTTTCCGAACTCTCGGGAAGCGCCGACGCATGCGCCTCGGCTTCTTCCAGCTTTTCTTCATCGAGCGCTGCGTGCGCGGCGACCGTTAAAACCTTCGGACTTTCGGGTGCAATTTCGAGCAGTTGCGCAGCTATGCGCCGAGCGTCAGCTGGCCGCTGCAAGGCGCGGTACAGCGTGACCAAATTGCAGCCGCTCGTCAAAAAGTGATCTTGCTCGGCATTGTCGTAGCAGCGCGTGCGTTCCCATTGCTCGGATAGCAACCGCTCGGCTGTCTCCAGATCGCCGCGGCTTTCGCTATCAACGATGGGCGAACGACTGAATTGTCCATCGCCAAGGCGCTTCTCCAGTAAAGCATCCGCAGCTATTCGCTTCGCGTCGTCGTTATCGGGATCGGTCTCTAGGGTCTGGAGCGCGCGCGTTATGAATTCGTCCATCCTGCCTTGCTGGCGCAGGTAGTGACATTCATAAATGCGAACGAGGGTCCGATCGAGGAGATGGAGTGGCACGATTGCGTACGGGTCGATTTCCTCGCCGAGAAGCATTGCACCTTGAAATACAAATCCTGCCGCATGTTCATCGTCCGGGTTGTCCTGTAGCCGCTCCTCGGCTGCCTCTATCGAAGCGTCGAACCGGCGCAGCAGTTGCAGTCCTAGGATTCGGTTCGTGGCGATGCGGTCATCATCGGGATAGATTGCGTAGGCTTCGAGAAGGCATTCGCCTGCGCGTGCTTCATCCCCAAGTCTTTGATGGCATAGACCGATATTCGCACGCACACGAGCTCTGACCCGGGGCTCGTCCGATGAAGCTAAGCGATCCTCGAGCTTCGTGAACAGCTCGAACGCGCTGTTCACCCTGCCGTCGTTGAGCATGTCACGGTAAGCGTCAATTTGTGCGTCCCACTGCGTCAGCAGCTGCTCGCCCTTGGCTGTCTCGCCAGCGACCCCTTGCAAAACGGTCAGCGTTTCCTGCTGAACGAGATAGGTGGTATCGACCTTGGCGCTGAGCTGCTCCGTCTGCTTAGCCTGCTCTTCGCCTATTGCTTCGAGACGCCGGGTGAGGGGCGTGGAATCTGGATAGAAGGCATCGAGAGCTTTCTGATCTTCGCCGATGCGATCCTGCAGCGTGTTCCAGCCCCAGATTTGAACATCGATCGTGCGACCTTGCGCCGCCTGTTCCTGAGACAGATTCGCCGCGATCTCATCGTAGGTGACGTCGTCTTCGGCGGTCGTCGCAATGAAGAACTCGGTCAGTTTGGGCCTGAAATTAAGCGCCTTCTCCAGTTCGGCACGCGCTTCATCTTCGGTTAGCTTGCGCCCGGTCGTGCGCAGTTTGCACTGAATGCCGACGGGCTGTGCCGGATCACGGTCGCGTTTTCCGACGACATCAATACCTTTTTGGGTCTTCCCGCGCTTAGCCACGCGTTTGACGCTTGGGTCGCCAAGGATACTGCGAAACAAGATAGCGATGTTCTGCTCGAATATCGCTTCGTCTGCTGGGATCGGAATAACACTTCGTGTAGTCACGTCTTGCGAATCCCCAACACGCGCAGCCAGGCATCGATCTGCCCAAAAGCGTCCTGCTGCCATTCATCTGCGGTTCTGCCGTCAAACATATCGGTTTCATCCACGAATTTACGAACCGATGTCGGCCCGTAGCTTTCGAGCGTCTCGAACTTGGCGTCGATCAGCCTGAAGCCCTCGTTCCCGCTCGGCTCATCAAGCAAGGGCCGGCAAACTTCCGCCAATGTCGTAACGCCGCTAGGATAGTTCCGCAGGACGTAGTAAATGTCGCAGGCATCCTTCTCCTTTTCGCGCCGTGTTAAGCTACATCGACGACGGCGCAATTCCGAATTGGCAGCGCCCATTTCGCGCTTAAGTGCATGAATATGCTCCCGCCACTCCTTGAAATGATAGCGAGGTCAACGCACCAAGGCCATTGCCGCACGACAGAATGGCCCCGCAGGATAGCCGTCACGAATGCGGCATGTCCCGAAGTGGCAAGGCTTCAACCGACTGTTTGAGCTTGTCTAACCAGGCATCATCGCCATGATTTAGAGCGAGATTGAGAGTTCTCTCCAGCGGCTTATCAAATTTTTTGTTATTGATCGGCGAACCATTCGCCGCGATCACAAAATTGTAGGGGGTAGTGTACCTAATACGAAGCTCGGTTTCCGGATAGATATCGACTATTCGTCCGTCGATCATCATGGCGCCATCATCGTAATGCGCGCGCGAAACCGGCGTTTCGCCCCGGTAAAGACCGTATTCTTCATAGTCATAGCCGTCTTGCCTGAGCTGGGCGGCGCGATCCTTCATGCGGGCCTCGTATAGGCCAGTTGGTTCCATTGCGGCAGTCTCGACATACACAAAGTGTCGCTGATAGGTCGATCCGGCGACTGCCGCGAGCTTGACGATCTTTAGCTCCTCCACGTTCATGAGGAACAAGCCGTCGGACAACTTGCGAAAGCTTTCAATCTGAAGATTGCCCCCGCGCCACCACCAAATTGGTGTACCGCCACCGGCAAAGCTCAGAGGTTCGGCGAGCAGTACCCGCAGCCGTTCGGCAATATCATCGGGCTCGGTATGCCAGGATGTCCCGCGGACACCTGGAAACGCAGCGGCGAAACGCTCCGCGAACAGTGCCGTCGACGAGGTGTAGGTTGCCACCGCACGTGACGTTTCCTTAGGTTTCTTCGTAAGCGCAGTTACTCCATCCCCGGCTTTCGCTGTTCCGTTCGCTTCTGCTGTCGGACCTGAGTCCGCCCCACCCTCGCTAGCTTCGTCTTTGCCACATCTGCTGCGATCGGTTTCGCCTTCGCTGCGATCCCCGTCTCTCGGGCGACTTGCACCGCCATCGTCGCCCTTGCTGGGCAGTTCTGCGACAGCGCTCACCAAGTCAAAGATCATTTCGCCCAAGAGCAATTGATGTGTCGGTTCTATAGCCTTGCGCGCGCCCCTAGCGCGTCGTCGAACCGAGACCAGATCCTGCAAGTTGAGATAACCCGGGTTATCGTCGCGCCGATCGTAGAGAACGTTTGTTAGCAAATCCAAGCCCTCTTGGACGTCATGCTCGGCTCCGGGCCCAGTCGCCTTGCCGGTCGCTTTGGCTGCCATCGCCGCTGCCCGCATAATGGGCTTCGGAAGCGGGTCATCACCGTCATAATCAGCCAAGCGAAGCGTCCGGTTAGCGCTGACCGCGAAAAATTCATTGCGAATTTTCTGGGCGAACGCGAGGCCGCTGGCTACGAAGCGATCAACTGTATGAGTCGCCACGCCAGGCATACCAACCTGGTCCTTGCCGGTTGATAGATCGCGAAAAGTATTGGCGCTAAAAAATTCGCGATGTCCGTCCTTATGAACATCGGAAGCTATTTCGAGCTCGGTTACGGCCACGATGCTAACGGATGGCTCGTTGCCCGACCGTTTCAAGAGCCGGAATAGCGCGAGCTCGAGTTCTTCCTTCATCTCGAAAAAGGACTCCAGCCAACGATGTCGCTCTATTGCGTCGCCCATGGTGGGAATGACCACAACTAAGTCAATGTCGCTGCTATCGATGAACTGCGCGCCGTCCTTGTGAATTAGCGACCCAAACAAATAGACCGCCGGCGTGCCATAGTTGCTGATGGCTTTCGCAGACCAGTCGGCTATTTCATCGTGAAGGGCTTTGAGATCGACAGTTTTCATGAGGTCAGCACTAGCGCGCAAATGCGGGCAAGGTAACCCTCTACATTCACAGAGAAAATCAGGATGGTTGGCGTCCGCATTCGGTCGACGAGTAAACTAGCTCCGACTTTTTCAGCCGCTCCAGCAGGTGAGTTACCTATATGTCCGCCCCACCATTACAACTGGTAATGTCGCGAGAATCTAAACGAGCCACGTTACAAATGCACAATGGCCTTGCCATTTGTCGATATTTGCACCTCGACGGAACGACAGCTTTCGAGATGAGGCGGGTCGAAGTTTAATGGCCGAGATTAGGGCGCAAAGCAGCCGCCGTTAAACGACTGCGAGGGAAGGATCATGCGACATCAGCGAGTGTGTTCTATTGTCTCACCTTCACGCCGACATATCGTTCGATGCTCTCGACGGTAATCAGTGTGCGCCTGCCGGCTTTCGTTCTGTGGAGCGTGCCGTTCCGCATAAGCTTATCGATTGTGGTTCGTCCCAATCCAGTCGCTTGCATGGCTTGCGCGACAGAAACAGTCAGCGCTCCTGGCTTTATCGGCTGGACATCCTCGTTTGTTGGCTTGCAACTTTTGGAGGGCGAAAAGGGTTCGTTTAGCGTCGTATCCGAATTCGGAGTGGGGGTTCGCTTCGCAAAGTTAGTGGGCGTGGTGACGCAGTAACGATCGAGAACCTTGACGAGCGAGGTTTCGGAAAAGCTGATGCCGGTAATTCGCACCGAAGGTGTTCCGCCGTGGAGAGTCGATCCTTCAAGCCGGACAGTTCCACCTTTCAATGCGACGCTGACCTTCTTGCATGCGATAATCCTTTCCCAATCCTCGGGCGGAATTTGGGCATCGCGCACCATTTCTGTCGGACCTCCAACGGGTCTTACTTCCCGCTTAAGCGCATATGTTTTAATCAGACCGGCAGCAGCAAAATCGGCAAGAAGACAATCAGCTCCATCGAGGTTTCTGAGTTCCACAAGCTCGATGGCTTTGGTCGGAGGAATCGGTTGATGGACAGACATGCTTTCTCTCGGTTCTTGTCGGCATTGTATGCCAATCAATCGTGAAAAAGCGGTAACCTTCTGGTTCAATGACGAAAATCTGGCATGTCGCCCATGCCGAAGACCGAACTCTCAGCGAGCGCGGACCACTGCCGATGTTCGCGGAAGTCCACCTATGTTTTTCATGTTTTTTTCATGGAAACGCGGGCCATCTCTTCTAAGTCATTGAAAAAATGGTGGGCGCGGCAAGGATTGAACTTGCGACCCCACCCGTGTGAAGGGTGTGCTCTACCACTGAGCTACGCGCCCGCCGATTCACGGCAGGGGCGGGCCTTTGCCATCTTCGCAGGCGCAAGACAAGGGCCAAAATGAGGCCGGTGATGCTCGCGCGGCCTGATTCAGTCCAGCGCGAGACGGGCAAGGATCGTGCGCCAGCCGGCTTGCGCAATTCCTGTGCCCCGCGACGTGCTGCCAGCAGGGATCGCCACGCACTCCACGCAGCGCGCCTGCACGCCTTCTGCCATCATCAGTCGGTCAAACTCGGAGACGACCTGTCCGAGACGCGCGACTTCGCGCCGCGCGAAGACGGATGCGACATCGTGGCCGGTGGAAGCAGCCGCTTCGTTGTCTCCCATCACCAGCCGGGCCAGCAGCGTGTCGTAGGTCGGGGTGGTGTCGCCAAGATAGCGCACCTCGTAGGAGTCTTCGCCAAGGCTGGCCTGCTCTGCCGCCCACGCAATCGCCGCATCGAGATCGCCGAACTGATCGACGAGGCCCAACTGGCGCGCGGCACCGCCATCCCAGACGCGGCCCTGTCCCAATTCGTCCGCACGCTGTGGAGTGATGCCGCGCGATTGCGCCACCAGAGCGAGAAACCGCGAATAGAACCCTTCGGTGGATGCCTGCAAAACGGCCTCTGCCTCTGGCGTGAAGCCGGCGAGAATATCGGGCTGGCCGGAAAGGCCTGTGGTGCGCACGCCATCGCTCGTCACGCCATATTCGCTCAACAGGTTCTCGAAACTGGGGACGATCAGGAACACCCCGATGGATCCCGTCAGCGTTTCGGGCTGCGCGAAGATGCGCTGGGCGGGGGTTGCCACCCAATAGCCGCCACTGGCTGCGTAATTGCCCATGGAAACAGCAATCGGCGTGCCCGCATCCCGGTGGCGCATGATGGCCCGGCGGATGGTTTCGGACCCGGTGACGCTGCCGCCCGGAGAATTGACGCGCACGACCAGCGCGTCGAGATCATCGTCCAGCGCATCGTCCAGCAGGCGGGCGATGCGGGCAGCACCGGCAGAGCCGGGCCCTGCCTCGCCATCGGTGATTTCGCCAGCGATGGTGACAACGGCGATCCGGCCATCATCGCCGCCATCGTCCGCGGTTCCGATGTCCGCCAGCCATGGATCGATCAGGGTTGAAGCGAAAGTGCCGGGCTCGTCTGTCCAGTCATCCTCGCCCACCTGCGTGGCGATGCGCTCTCCCCATTCCACGCGCGTGCCAATGCGATCGGCAAGGCCTGCGGCCACAGAAGCTGCTGCAATGTCGTTGTTGGAGGCCGCCAGCCAGCCTTCCACGTCCTGCGTGACCAGATCGATATCGGCCTGGGGGCGGGCGCTGCTGACATTAGCGCGCCATTCCTGCCACAAGGTGGCGAGGAGCTGTGAAAGGTTTTCCCGCGCTTCGGGCGACATGTCGGAACGGGTGTAGGGCTCCACCGCGCTCTTGTACGTGCCCACCCGAAAGACGTTGGCATTGATGTTGAAGCGTTCCAGCGCCTGGCCGTAGTAGAGACTCTCGCCGCCAGGGCCCATGATCGCCATGCCGCCCAGCGGATCGACCCAGATCTCGTCGGAATGCGCGGCCAGCAGCATGGCATCGTCACCATAGGCATAGGCATAGGTATAGATCGGCTTGTCGGTCGCCTTGAACCTGTCCAGCGCGCCTGCGATTTCCGCCATGTGCACGGCGCCGCCGCCCAGGAATCCGGTAAGATCGAGCGCCAGCGCCTCGATCCTCTCATCGGCCGCGGCCCCGTCGATGGCGCGCACAAGATCGCGGGCGGCATATTCGCGCACCGGCAGGGTTTGCGAGATCAGCGCCTGCAGGGGATCGATCGGGGAAACCTCTTCCACCACGCTGCCGTTGATATCCAGCAGCAGCGCGCCTTCGCGCACCAGGCCGGGATTGGGCCGCGCACTGAGCACGGCGAACAGGGCCATGAAGAACAGCAGGAGGAAAACAAGCGCGAGGGCGTCCTTGATGCCGACGAGCAACCGCCAGACCTTACCTGCAAATGCCATCGTGAACGCGTTCCCTTGTTTATCAACTTTCGCCACCGTTTAGAGATCGAATGGCTCCAGAGCCAGAGATAAGAGCTTGAGCAGCCGAGGGGGCTCGACTAAGGGCGTTGCTTTAATGACATCGCCGCAAAACTCTTCCGCCAGCAGCCGCTTTCCCAAGGGGCGGCGCGCTTTCCCCCATCGCGACCTGATCGGCATTTCGTCGCTGGAGCGGCACGAGATCCTGTTCCTGCTGGCAGAGGCGGAACGGTATGTCGGTTTCAACCGGCAGGCGGCCAAGCGGTCCGATGAACTGGCGGGGCTGACGATCATCAACGCCTTCTTCGAGAATTCCACCCGCACGCTGCTGTCTTTCGAGATCGCTGGCAAGCGGCTGGGGGCGGATGTTGTGAACATGTACGCCGCGCAATCCAGCGTGAAAAAGGGTGAGACGCTGATCGATACGGCGGTGACGCTGAATGCCATGAAAGCCGATGCCATCGTGATCCGCCACGGCAGCAGCGGTGCCGTGGGGCTGATCGCCAGCAAGGTGGATTGCCCCGTACTTAATGCAGGCGATGGCCAGCACGAGCATCCCACCCAGGCCCTGCTGGATGCGCTGGCGCTGCGGCACAAGCTGCGCGAACGTGGCAGCGACACAGAAGATTTCACCGGTCTGACGGTAACGATCTGCGGGGATATCCTGCACAGCCGCGTGGCCCGTTCCAATATCCTCAGCCTGCAGGCACTGGGGGCCAGCGTGCGCCTGTGCGCTCCGCCTGCGCTGATGCCTGCCGGAATAGAGCGGATGGGGGCAGAGACGTTCCACGATTTCGACACCGCGCTGCAAGGGGCGGATGTCGTGATGATGCTGCGCCTGCAAAACGAGAGGATGGACGGGCAATATATCCCCTCTCCGCGCGAATATCGCCATCTCTACGGCCTGACGCCGGAGCGGCTGGCGCTCGCAAAGCCGGACGCCATCGTGATGCATCCCGGCCCGATGAACCGCGGCGTGGAAATCGAAAGTGCCGTCGTCGACATGGATGATCGCGCCATCATCACCAGCCAGGTGGAAATGGGCGTGGCCATCCGCATGGCCTGTCTCGACGTGCTGACGCGCAGGAGCCGCGGCGTCCCGGGCTGGAGCGATGGAGAGTGGGTATGAAGCAGATGCGCGCGCTATCGATCGCCAATGGCACAATTATCACGCCGCAAGGTGCCGTGGATGGTATCCTGCGCTGCGAGGCAGGAGCCATCTCCCAGGTGGGCGGCGACGTTCCGCCTTCCGAGAACGAAGGCACGGTCGATGCCAAGGGCCAGCTGATCGTGCCCGGCATCGTCGATCTGGGCGTTTTCGCCATCGACAAGCCGGCCTTCCACTTCGGAGGAATCACACGGGCTGCGTTGATGCCGGATGATTCCCCGCCGCTGGATCACCCCGCACGCATCCGCTTCGTCGCGCAGAGCGGCAAGCCGAACTTCTGGGTTCATCCGCTGGCTGCAGCCACGCAGGGGCTGGCTGGCGAGCAACTCGCGGAAATTGCCATGATGCGGGAGGCGGGAGCAAAGGCCATCGCCACGGGTCGCAAGTGGATCGGCAATAGCGGCGTGATGCTGCGCCTGCTGCAATATGCCGCGATGCTCGAAATGGTGGTGGTGACGCATGCTGAGGATGCCGATATCGTCGGCAACGCTGCTGCCACCGCGGGCGAGATGGCGACCCGCCTAGGCTTGCCCAGCGCCCCGCGCGAAGCAGAGACGCTGGCATTGGCCCGCGACATTGCGCTGGCTGAAATGAGCGGGGCGCAAATTCATGCCCGTCAGGTGACGACACGCGCCGGGCTTGAGCTGGTGCGGCAGGCAAAGACACGCGGCGTGGCCGTAACGGCAGGCGTCACGCCTGCGCATTTCATGCTCTCCGATCTGGCGCTAGGCGATTATCGTACATTCACCCGCCTCTCTCCGCCGCTGCGCGATGAGGATGACAGGCAGGCGGTGGTGGAAGCGATCGGCGATGGCACGATCGATGTCATCTCCAGCGGGCACGATCCACGCGGGCCGGAAGACAAGAACCTGCCTTTCTCCGATGCCGCGCCCGGAATGGCAGGTGCTGAGACGCTGCTGCCGATGACGCTGACGCTGGTTCGTGACGGCGTGATCGACATGGCGCGCGCCTTCGACCTGCTGGCGCGCAACCCTGCCCGCCTGCTGGGTGTCGAGGCGGGGTCGCTGCAGGAAGGATACGAAGCGGATGTCGCCCTGCTTGATCCGGAAGCGCCCTGGGTGGTCGATTCGCAAGAGATGGCGGCTGCTGCCGGAAATACCCCGTTCGATCGCCAGCCCGTGCAGGGCAGGGTGACGATGCTGTGGAAGGGAGGAGTTCGCGTTGACCTTTGATTTCAGTGAGAAGCGCGTGCTGGTGACAGGCGCAGCGTCGGGTATTGGTGCCGCCGCGGCGAAGGCACTGGCGGCGGCTGGTGCAAAACATCTGGTGCTGGTGGATATCGACGAGGATAGCCTCTCGAAGCTGGACCTTCCTTGCGAAACCTCTGTCTACGGGGGCGATGTCGCTGACGAGGCGCTTTGGACCTGCGTGGAAGAAGAGGGCGGGCAGCTGGACTGTGCGTTTCTGAACGCCGGTATTGCCGGTACAGCGGCACCGCTGAAAAAGCTTTCCCTGGCAGAGTGGCGCCGGGTGATGTCGGTCAATTCTGACGGGCTGTTCCTCTCGCTGCGCACGGCCCTGCGCCTGGCGCGCGATGGGGCCAGCATCGTGCTGACCGCGTCGTGCGCGGGGGTGAAGGCAGAGCCGGGAATCGGCCCCTATGGCACGTCCAAGGCAGGTGCCATCCACCTCGCCAAGATCGCGGCGAAGGAAGGTGCACCACGCCGGATCCGCGTGAACGCCATCGCGCCAGGCGGCGTGGACACGGCAATCTGGGATGGCACGAAGTTTTTCACCGAACTGGTGGAGAAGCACCAGGGTGACAGGGCAGCCGCGCTAAGTTCAATGGCGCAAGGCATGACGCCGATGGGCCGTTTCGAAACGGCGGAGGAAATCGCGACGCAGGCGCTGTTCCTGCTTTCCGATGCATCGGGCACCATCACCGGCACCACGCTGCTGAGCGACGGCGGCTATTCGCTCTAGCCAAGGCAAAACCCCTCCCCGCGAGAGGCGGGAAGGGGTTTTTCGCTACTTCAGGAGAAGCTAGCGGCGCGCGAGACGCACGCCATTGTCAATAGCACCCGGCAGCGGGCTCGAAGCGGCCCACGTGATGCAGCCTTCGCCGTTGGCTGAGCTGTTCACATCGGCACACATGGACCGGCTGGAGGCCATGTTGAAGCCGCTGGCGGACACGCGCCAGTAACGCTTGCCGCGCACCATTGCCTGCGTGATCACCATTTCATGATCGGCCAGTTCGGGGTGACGGCTGACGTAGATGTCCCAGGCCCGGCGCGCGCCATGTTCACTGGTAAAGCTGCCAAGCTGAACGAGATGCGATGCGTTGGCCACGGGGCCGCTGACTGCTGCAAGAGCAGCGCGGACGGGCGATGCTTCGGCACGGCGCGCCATTGCGGCAACAGGCTGCGTGTCGCGAACTTGCTGACGCGGGGCCGGAGTCGGGTGCTGCTCGGCGGCAGATTTCGCTGCCGGAGTGTGGGCGAATTGGCTTGCGTCCGTCGATACATCGGCCAGTGCGGCGCTGGCATCGTTGGATACGGCAAAAGCCTCGGCAAAGTTCACGGCGGGCTGCGCTGGCTGAACGCTGCCGGACCGATCCTGCTGATACGTGTCCAGCCCGATCTCCGGCGTGTCTGCGGCAGGCAGTTCGGCAGAAACAGGTGCGACCAGCGTGTTCGCTGCAAGCTCGCTTTCTGCATTCGCGGCCGGTTGCGCGGCAAGTTGTTCGTTCGGCTGAGAATTGCCGAGCGCGAGATGCACCGGCTGGCCTGCGTCGCGAACGCCCGCTGGAGCGCCCAGCAGACCTGCCACGCGGCTCTGATATGCCCCTGCATGCGTAAGCTGCGCCCATTCCTGCATGCGTGCACCCACCTGATCGGCGGGCACATCCTGAGCCACCATCAGGCGCGCATCGCGCCACCTGCCTGCGACTGCGTAGGCATAGGCCAGGTTCTGGCGAACCTTTGCGTTGTTCTGGCCCTGGCGCACGGCGTTGGAAAGAATGTGGATGCCGCGTTCGGGCTGACCGGCGAGCGCGTAGGCAAGGCCCAGATCCGCAGCGGCAATCTCGCCCTCGTAGTTGCGCAGCAGCGATGCAGCTTCGGCAAAGCGGCCTTCACCGGTGAGCGCCAGCGAGAGGCTGAGCGCGGCGCGCGGGCTGGTTTCGCCCAGCGCCATCGCGTCCTGGAAACTGGTGGATGCGGAAGCGAAACGGCCATCGTTGAGATAGGCGCTGCCCAGCATCAGGCGGTAGGCGGCGTTGCGCGGCTCTGCCGAAACGGCAAGCTCCGCCTGCTGCACAGCCTGGCTGATCTGGCCGTGATCCATGGCCCGCTGCGCATCGGCGGCGGCGATCTCGGCACGAGGCATCGGATTGGCGGCGCAGCCTGTCAGAAGGACAGCCGCCATCGCGGTAGAAACGCCAAGCGCCATCGTGGTCGTGCGGTTTTCCTTGCCGTTCATCGGATTATCCCCTTCAGCCCTTGGTCTTGTTGCCCGCGACATGCGCGGCGATGGAATCGAGTTCCGGTATTTCCTTGAGGAAGCTGTCGAGCGCCTGGGTAACCAGCTGCTGTGCGCTGCAATCGCGTAACGTGCTGGCAAGGCGCATCTTCAGATGCCGCTCTGCGTCCAGCCGCAAGGTAAAGGCGGCCCGGCGCCCCTGCCTGGCGGCGCGAATGCGGCGAGCCTGCGACGGCTTGACCGCAACAGGAGAGCGCTTGCGAGCGACGTCATTGGCGACGTGAAGCGACACGACCCCTTCGTCATCGCCCATGTCGTTCCAGCCGAGGTCCGACTGGCTATCGGCGAGATCATCGAAATCGTCACCCAGTTCGGCAACCCTGTCGTTCTGCGTCAACTGTGCGCGCATGGCAGGTTTGGCCGTTCCCTTGCGGGCCAGCAGCATTGGGCCGAGCGATGCGAAGCCGTTCGTTTCTGTCATGGCGCGCCCCATCACTGCGCCACACGGCGACCAAAACCACCGCCTTGCGCACGGCTAGCGCCGTTTGCCTGCGCCGCCTTGCTGCCGGGGGTAGCAAAAACGGTGCGACGGAAGTTCTTTTCGAGACGATCCGCGACATAGTGCCACAATGCTGTGACTTCCTGCGAGCTGCGACCCTCAGGATCGATTTCCATCACGGTGCGACCATCGATCATCGAAGCGGCGAAATCGGTGCGATGATGAACGGTAATCGGGGCCACCGTGCCATGCTGCGAGAGCGCAACGGCAGCTTCCGACGTGATCTTTGCCTTGGGCGTTGCCGCGTTCACCACGAAGATCAGCGGCTTGCCGGCGCGTTCACACAGGTCCACCGTGGCACCGACGGCGCGCAGATCGTGCGGGCTGGGCCTGGTAGGAACCACCATCAGTTCGGCAACTGAAATCACCGACTGGATCGCCATGGTGATGGCGGGTGGCGTATCGATTACGGCAAGCTTGAAACCCTGCTGGCGCAGAATCGCAAGATCATTCGCCAGCCTTGCAACCGTGGTCTGGGCAAAGGCGGGGAACTCCGCCTCGCGCTCATTCCACCAGTCGGCAAGCGACCCTTGCGGATCGATGTCGATAAGGACAACCGGGCCGGCGCCGGCGCGCTGCGCCTGCACGGCGAGATGTCCGGACAGAGTGGTCTTTCCCGAGCCACCCTTCTGTGATGCCAATGCTAAAACGCGCAAGGCGATTCCCCCTAGAACAAGCGACCCGACCAAGTCTCAATACGGGCCTTCGCCTAAGGACTTCGCAGACTACCCTTTATTTTGAGTTAATTTCGCCGAAGATCGCATTAGCCTTTTTCGTACTGTTTCATGGCCAAGCTAGGCAAAACCGAGGGTGAGCGGGCGGGCATCCCAATAATAGAATAGTGCGGATAAACGTTTTGCTAACGCACCGTTTACTATGACAACGTGGATAGGCCGCCTGGGAATGCGAGAACCGTTATGCCGACATGCAGAATTCTGACTTTCAGAAATGCAGCCGCCGCGCTGGCGCTGCTTTCCTTCGCCGCGCCGTTGAGCGCCACGGTTCGCGATGGCGTGGATGCCTGGTCGCGCGGCGATTACGTAGCCGCCGTTGCCGAATGGCGTGCACCTGCAGAAGCTGGAGACCCCGATGCCATGTTCAACATGGGCCAGGCCTACAGGCTGGGGCGCGGTGTTGCGGAAGACATGGAGCGGGCTGAGCAGCTCTATCGGGCCGCGGCGGATGCCGGCCACGTGCAGGCTGCCGATACCTTCGGCCTGCTGCTGTTCCAGGATGGCCGCCGCGACGAGGCCCTGCCCTACGTTCAAGCCGCTGCATCAAGGGGTGATCCGCGCGCGCAATATTTGATCGGTATTGCCCACTTCAATGGTGATCTGCTGGAGCAGGACTGGGAGCGTGCCTACGCCCTCCTTACTCTGGCGAACGGAGCCGGTCTGCCGCAGGCCGGCCCCGCCATCGCCCAGATGGACAACCACATTCCGCTGGCGCAACGCCAGAGCGGCGTCGCGCTCTCGCGGCAGATCGAGATGGAGGCTGCGGGCGCGCGTTCGGCGCAAATGACCGCTGCCGATCTAGCACCTGTCCGCGCGGTTCCGGCGCAGGCGTCTGCCGCAGCTTCAACCATTGCGGCGTCGCAAGATGTCCCGCAATCCATCGCGTCCGTTTCGGTATCGCCCTCCGTTGCCGCCGCGCGCGATGCCGTGGCGCAGGCACGCATCGCGGCAGGTACGGAAGATCCCGCAGAGGCGGGGGCAAGCTTTACCGCAGGTGGAACAACCGCGTGGGCGTCCGAGACGTCATCCACACAACTGGCCGCTGCGGCCCCTGAAGCGCAGGAACCTGCCGCTGTTGCGGCCAACGGGCCGTGGCGCGTGCAACTGGGTGCCTTTGCCGTACCCGGAAATGCCGAGCGCATGTGGAACACGGTATCAGACCGCCCGGAACTCGCAGGTCGTGAACGTCTTGTGGTCCCTTCGGGCCGGGTCACACTCGTGCTGGCGGGAGGCTACGCCACCCGCGCGGCAGCAAATACCGCGTGTTCCAGCCTGAAGCGGGCAGGGTTCGACTGCCTCGTAAACCGGGACTGATCCATCGGCCACTCCGGCGCTTTGCAAAAATTCGCGCATGATCCATAGGGATCGAAGGAAACGGGGACGGCCAGGCCATGCATGAGAACGACGAAGCGACGCCGGATTTGCCGGAGCAGGCAGCTGCACCCGCCACCTCCAAGGAGCGGATCGCCAGTCTCGATCTGATTCGCGGGATTGCCGTGCTGGGCATTCTTGCCGCGAACATCGTGGCATTCGGCCAGCCGTGGAGCGCCTATTCCTGGCCGGGTGGTTTTCTGACCGGACATGATACGATTTCCGACTGGCTGTGGGTGGTGCAGTTCGTGCTGATCGACGGCAAGATGCGCGGCCTGTTCACGCTGTTGTTCGGGGCCGGCATGGCCCTGTTCATGGAACGCGCATGGTCGCGCGGCGAGGGGAGAAGCCTTCAGGCGCGCAGGCTGGCGATCCTGCTGGTGTTCGGCCTGATCCACTTCTTCTTCATCTGGCGCGGCGACATTCTGGTGCTGTATTCTATAGCCGGTTTCGGAACCATGCTGTTCCTGCGCAAGGCGCCGGGCAAACTGCTGACACTGGGCTTGCTGGGATACGCCGTCGGTGCGGTGTTCTATGCACTGTCTCTTGGTTCAGCCTATGTCATTGCCGATACCCAGTTCGGCCAGGCCGAAGGCATGGAAGAGGCACGCAGTTCCATCGCCGATGCCAAGCAAGCCACGCTGGAAGACGACCGGACCGAGATACCCATCATGACAGAGGGGAGCTACGCCGATTACGTCTCCCACAACCTTGCCGATCATGCAGGCGATCTCCTCGACGTGGTGTTCTTCTTCGTTTTCGAAACCGTGCCACTGATGCTGATCGGCATGGCATTCTATCGTTACGGCTGGTTCTCCACTGCAGGCGACGTGGGGAGGCGCAAGGCATGGGGGTGGGCGCTGCTGATAACCGGCACGGGGCTGACACTGGCGCTGGCCCTGTGGGTAAAGGCTGCGGGCTTCACATACTGGGGCGCGATGTCGGCGATGTCTGCCTTCTCTCTGCTCCCGCGTCTGTCGATGATCCTGGGCATGGCCTTGTTGCTGGGCCTCTTTGGCAACAGCGCCAGCGGATGGCTCGTGGAACGTTTGTCTGCCGCCGGCCGTGTAGCTTTCACCAATTATCTCGGCACGTCGGTGCTGATGATGCTGATCTTCCACCCCTGGGCAGGAGGGTTGTGGGGCGAACTGACGCGGCCCGAGCTATATCTCGTGGTGGCGCTGGGCTGGGCGATCATGCTTGCGTGGTCGAAACCCTGGCTGGCGCGATATCGCTACGGACCGCTCGAATGGCTCTGGCGCTGCCTCACGTATGGTCGCCTCTTTCCGCTCAAGCGGGACAGCCAAAGGGAGCCTTGAGAATTATTCTCAGAAGGCTTGCTAATGCAATTTATTCGCATTAGCCTGCGCTGGCAATCGAAAGGGAATCGCCGGCGCATGTATACCTGCATCTGCAATGCCATAAAGGAAGCCGATCTGCGCAAGGCTGCGCGGCAGCACCGAGGCGGTGCGGAGAGCGTCTATGCCAAGCTTGGAAAGCGCCCCAATTGCGGCCACTGCCTGGAAGAGGCGGAAGACCTGATCGCAGAAGAGCGCGAGGCGCTGGTCGAGCCGATGGCAGCTGCCTGACGGCTATTCTGTTTTGCATTTGCAATAGCCCGTTTTCCGCCATTTTTATGCGAAATTCTCTGCCAATTCGCTTGCAATGACGGGCCAGCCCTGACCATCATTCCCTCGCAACACCGTCAGGAGACTCGGCATGAAGGGTGACGAAAAAGTCATCGACTATCTCAACAAGGCTCTCACGAACGAGCTGACCGCGATCAACCAGTACTGGCTGCACTACCGCGTGCTGAACGATTGGGGCGTGTACAAGCTGGCCGAGTACGAGCGGCACGAGAGCATCGACGAGATGAAGCACGCCGACTGGCTGGCGGACCGCATCCTGTTCCTGAACGGTCTTCCCAATTTCCAGGCGCTTCACAAGCTGAAGGTTGGCGAGACGGTCGAGGAAATCCTGAAAGCGGATCTCGCACTGGAATACGAAGCCATCCCGCTGCTGCGCGAGGCGGCCGATTATTGTCAGGACGTGAAGGATTTCACGTCAGGTCAGCTTTTCGAGAAGATCCTCGCTAGCGAGGAAGAGCACGTCGATTTCCTGGAAACCCAGTTCGACATGATCGAACGAATGGGCATCCAGAACTATGTCCAGTTGAACAGCAAGGCCGCCGGGGAAGGGCAGAACGACGCTGGCGCAGCCTGATCGTTCATCGCTAACTTACTTTTGTCAGATTAGAGGCGCGGTCAGTCCACCACCCAGTAAGGGGCCTGGTGCTGGCCACGCTTTTCCACTTTCGCGATAAGCGTATCGCCTGAAAGAATACGCGCGGTTCCGCGCTCCAGATTGATATCGGCGACGATCAGCGCGGTCTTGAGGTCGGGCACATCCAGGCTGAGACCCGGCGCCGACGTTCCATGGCCGAAATTTACTTGGTAACGTTGCATGATCCTCGGCCTCTCCGGAACCCTTCAGCTTATTCACGGGTTCTCCTGCACCCCTAACGTGTCAGGATTGAGACTGATCCGGCTTTTCGCCGTAATTTTCTGTTATTTCGGCTATTTAGCGGAAGGGTGGGGCAGGCTGCCGCAGTCAATCGTTAACTGAATGACGGTGTTCTCGCTGCTTTGCCAAAATCTCGCGGCTCCGCTTGCGGCGTTCGCGTGCGGTGGCGGCGGCCAGGCTCGTCTCGCGAAAGAACAGGGCCAGCGCTACTGACAACTGCGCCATCGTCGCCACCCACAGTATTGCCACCAGCGTGCCGATGCGCGGTTCGATGAAAGCACTGACGAACAGGATCGCCACGACCAGGCAAATCGTGAGAGCGGCCGAGGTGGACAGCTTCACCGCGATCTGAGCGTAGCTTTGCCGCTGGATCAGTGCGGGCAGTTCTTCCACCTCCCGCGTCAATTCGCCCGCTTCCTCCTGCCGTTCGATCAGCTCTATCCTGTCAAACAACCAGGTGAGACGCAGGTTCATCACGTTCAGCATCGCGCCGATTGCTGCCAGCAGGAATACCGGCGCGAGGCTCAACTGCACGATTTCCTGCACGCGCACCGTGCTGGACGTGCGTTCTATCAGATCACCGGTAAGGGAAAGCGCATCAAACATCGGGGTGCACCTAGTCCCGGCCCTGGCCGCCACTGAACTTGCCGCCACCGCCGCGATTGGAATCGTAAGGGTTCTTGGGGCTCTTCAGCGTGAGACGGACGGGCACCGCACCAAAGCCGAGCTTCCTGCGAATGTCGTTCAACAGATACCGTTCGTAGCTTGCTGGCAGATCGTCCAGCCGCGTGCCGAATATCACGAAGCGCGGGGGCCGTGTGCCCACCTGCGTGATATAGCGCAGCTTGATGCGCCTGCCACCCGGCGCAGGCGGCGGATTAGCGCCAAGCGCATCGTCGAACCAACGGTTTAGGGCGGAGGTGGGCACGCGCCTGCTCCACGCCTCGCGCAGGTCGAATGCCGCACTCAGCATGGTATCGAGGCCCTTGCCGGTGACAGCCGAAATGGCGAAAAGCGGCACGCCCTTCAGCTGCGAGAGGCCTTCTTCCAGCGCGCCGCGAATGCCGTTGAACAGACCGCTGGGATCCTCGGCTATGTCCCACTTGTTGATCGCTATCATAAGGGCACGACCCTCATCGATCACCTGGCTGGCGATCTTGAGATCCTGCACTTCCAACCCGCGCGTTGCATCCAATAGAAGCACCACGACCTCGGCATAATCGACGGCCCGCATGCCATCCTGCACCGATAGCCGTTCCAGCTTGTCGACCACCTTGGCACGCTTGCGCATCCCAGCGGTGTCAATCAGCTTGATGATCCGATCCTCGCCGGTTTTGGGGTCGGTCCATTCCCAATCGATTGCGATGGAATCGCGGGTAATGCCGGCTTCCGGTCCCGTCAGCATGCGATCTTCGTCCAGCAGGCGGTTCACCAGCGTGGACTTGCCTGCATTGGGACGACCGACAATCGCCAGGCTCAGCGGCGCGGACGGATCGATTTCTTCCAGTTCCTCACCCGCCTCCGCGGCGGCGCGCGCCTTGTCGGCGGCAATCGCGGCTTCGGCTTCGGATTCCAGCTGCATCTGCTGGGCCTTCTCGTCGATCAGGGGGATCAGAGCGGAATAGAGGTCTGCCACGCCTTCGCCATGTTCGGCGCTGACGGGAATGGGTTCACCAAGGCCCAAGGAATAGGCTTCGAGAATTCCGCTTTCACCCGCATTGCCTTCAGCCTTGTTGGCGACAAGCACAACGGGAACCTCCTGCTGGCGCAGCCATCGACCGATTTCCTCGTCCAACGGAGTGAGGCCAGAACGCGAATCGATCACGAAAAGCGCTGCATCGGCGTCTTTCAGCGAAACCTGTGTTTGCGCCAGCATCCTGCCGGGAAGGGACTTGTCGTCTTCGTCTTCCCAGCCGGCAGTATCCACCGCCTCGAACTCCAGGCCGGACAGCCCGGCAAGCCCCATGCGCCTGTCGCGCGTGACGCCGGGCTGGTCGTCGACCAGCGCAAGACGCTTGCCCACCAGCCTGTTGAACAGGGTGGACTTGCCGACGTTGGGGCGGCCAATGATCACCACCTGGGGAAGCTTGCGCGTTTTCATGGCTGGCAGGTGGCGCGCGGGAAGCAGAATAGCAAGGGCCTAGGCCCTTATCATCGCTTACCAGGTGCCGGTGTTTTCCATGCTGGCCCATGGTTCCTGCGGGTCGAGGTGGCCGTCCTGCAACAATTCCACGCTGATCCCGTCGGGAGAGCGGACGAAGGCCATGTGCCCGTCACGCGGTGGACGATTGATGGTGACGCCGGCGTCCATCAGCTTCTGGCACGTCTCGTAGATATTATCGACGCGGTAGGCGAGGTGGCCGAAATTGCGGCCGCCGTCATAGTCTTCCGGCGCACTGCCATCTTCCGGCGGCCAGTTGTATGTCAGCTCCAGCTCCGCAACATCTTCCTGCCCGGGCGCGGCCAGGAAGATCAGCGTGAAACGGCCCTGCGGCACATCCTTGCGCCGCACCTCTTCCAGCCCGATCAGTCTGAAGAAATCGAGAGTGGCCTCGGCATCGGTCACGCGGATCATGGTATGCAGGTAATGGACCATTGGCTGTCGGCTCCGGTTATTGTCGCAATGTGAAATTCGCCGCCCGAGGGCGCACCATGCAGGTAGAATGTTTCTGCCGCTTCGCAAGGCGGCGATTATTTCGTGGGAAGATGGTCGAAAGGGAAAGGGCCCGCACCGTTGCCGGTACGAGCCCTCCCGTTCCTCGCTTTGCGCGATGAGCTGTTAGAAGCTGGCGCCCAGCGTCACTACCACGCCGTCGCTGGTGAACGTGCCACCCGGATCGACGAAACCGTCGCCCTCGACGCCGACATAGGCAACGCCAACTGCCAGCGGAGTGCCGGGCACGGCAACTTCTGCGCCAATCGAATAGTCGAATGCCTCGCTATCATTGGTAAAGGTGAGGAAGCCGTCGGTATAGCCGACGTGGCCGGTAAGGCTGACAGGCGTGCCCGGGATGCCGACACCCACATCGGAATAGATGTAGAAGTTGTCGGTGCCGCCCAGCGAATCCTGATCAGGCGCGTAGGCCACGCCCACGGTCACTTCAGCCGGACCGACTGCCGCTCCGACAGAGCCGTAGAATTCGACATAGTCGAAATCGCCCGGACCCGCATCGGGATAGATGTACATGATCACGCCGACATCGGTGGAAAGGTTGCCGAATTCGCCGGCCCAGCCGCCGTAGACATCCAGCTCGGTGCTGCCGTAGCCCACCGTCTGTTCGTCAAGCGAGGAGGCCCAGGTGCCAACATAGAAACCGGCGGGCAGGCCAACATCGACGCCGCCCTGGATGGCAAATTCGCCACCGGACAGATCGACACCGCGGAAGCGGTATTCGCTGACCATGGCGACATTGGCCGAAACCTCGACGCCGATACCGCCGTCATCTACCTCGTCGGCAGGATTGGTGACCTGCGCCATGGCAGGAGCCGCGAAGGCTGCGGAGAGTGCAAAAACTGAAGCAGTCGTACGACTGCGGATGGACGTAAGCATTGGCAATTTCCTCAATTGCTATTGGTGAACTGATGCTTCGTCCCACCTGCGCCGTTCGCGTGTCGGCATCGTTTTGTGTGCCAAATCGCCGCGAAAGCAATGCTATCTTGCATAGCCATTGTGCATTGCACAAGGATTATTGCGCAACGTGGCGTTCTCGCGATATCTGTGTGCTTTTTCTGCATCACATTCAGCGCGGGGAAATGATATTGATGGCAGGGAAAGTCCTGTCACCCGATTGCGCGTTCGTGCGTTGTCACTATGTGGGCCAGACGTTTTTGAACATGTTCGAATTTTTCCGATCCAAGAAGGCCGATGTTCAGGGCCCTGTCGTCGAAGCCAGCGTGCCCGACGGCCACCGCGTGTATGCGATGGGCGACGTGCATGGTTGTAGTGAGCTCTTCCTCAACCTGATCGAGGCGATCGAGGTCGACAATCGAGACAAGGGACCGGCGAAGACCACCGCGGTCCTGCTGGGCGATCTGGTGGATCGCGGACCGGATAGCGCCAGCGTGCTGGCCCTTGCGCGTGAATGGCAGAAATTCCGCGACGTGCGGATACTTGCCGGCAATCACGAGGAAATGTTCCTCCGTGCTTTCGAAGACGACGAACTGCTGCGGCATTTCCTGCGCCACGGCGGTAGGGAGACCCTGCTGAGCTATGGCGTGGACAAGCGCCGGTTTCTCACTTCCAGCCTGGAGGAAATCCAGCAGTTGATGAACGAGCTGGTTCCCCAGGCCGATCGGGACTTTATCGCCAGTTTCGAGAACATTATCAGCATCGGAGACTATATCTTCGTCCATGCCGGTATCCAGCCGGGGCTCGCGCTTGAAGACCAGGAAATCACCAAGCTGCGCTGGATCAGGGAGCCTTTCCTGAGCCATATGGAGCCGCACGCAGGGGTGGTGGTGCACGGGCATACCATCACCGAGATGCCGGTGGACCAGGGCAATCGCATCGGAATCGACACGGGCGCCTACAACAGCGGACGGCTTACCGCCCTGGTGCTGGAGGGCGATCGTCGCCGCTATATCAGCGCGGTCAGCGATGAAGCGGGCGGGATCTCGATCGTCACCGAGTAGCCCGCTATCGAGAAATATGCCGGGGAGCCTGTAAGCCGGGTTCTGTCCCGCAGCCGATATGCTGACACATCAGCGCCGCGGGGGCAGCCATTCATCTCGGCGACGGATTGCTCCGCCGCTCCAGCAACCAACCCGGGTCTCTCGGAGCGAAACGCTCCTGCCTCGTAAAAGGCGCGAGACCCCTATGCGGTCTTGCTCCGGGTGGGGTTTGCCATGACGGGAACCGTTACCGGCCCCCCGGTGCGCTTTTACCGCACCCTTTCACCCTTGCCTGTGCCTTTTGACGGGCCATCGGCGGTTTGCTCTCTGTGGCACTTTCCCTGTGGTTGCCCACGGCGGGCGTTACCCGCCACCCTTGTTTCGTGGAGCCCGGACTTTCCTCGACACCCCTACGGATGACGCGGCTGCCCAGCTCCCCGGCAAATGCGCCTATATGCCGCTGGCAGCCCGTAGGGAAGGGGGCAGCGGCCGGCCTGCGCGTTTAACGCGTGAGGCCCTTGTCTCGATCAAGCAGCAACTGGAACAGGATCGCGCGCAGTTCGCCATCGATCATGCCGTCGATCTGCTCCGGACGCCAACGTCGCTGGAAGGCATCCACGGCATCGCGGCCGTCGGTAATGTCATAGCCGAAGCGTTCCAGCGCCAGGTAGAACGACGCATCGTTGTCGAACGGAGCGTTGGGCGCGATTTTCTCCGGGCGGGGCAGGCAAAGGCCGTATTCAGCCAGCCTTTCCCACGGAAACAGTTCACCGGGATCGATCTTGCGACCCGGCGCCACGTCAGAATGGCCCACCACGTTGGCGCGCGGAATATCGTGATCCTTGATCATGCGGTTCAGCAAGGGGACCAGCGCCTCGAACTGGGCGTCGGCGAACTCGCGGTAGCCGTGGGCGTGGCCGGGGTGATCCAGTTCGATGCCGATGCTGGCCGAATTCACATCCTTGTGCCCGCGCCAGTATGATACGCCCGAATGCCAGGCGCGCTTTTCTTCCGGCACCAGCCGGATGACTTCGCCTTCCTCGGTAATGCAGTAATGCGCCGATACCTTGGCATCGGGATTGCACATCTTGTCGAGCGCGGCATCCACCGGCTTCATCTCGGTGTAGTGCAACACCACCATCGAAATGGGCAGCGTGCGCTCGTCAAAATTGGGCGATTGCAGCTCGCGGTGCACCAGCGGATCGTTCAACCGATCATACCTTCGGGTTCGGGCAGCATCGCGCCCAGCACCAGCGCTTCCTTGCTGTGATGATACTGCACCGCGCCGCCGTCACGCTCCACGATCAGGCGGATCAGATGGGCAGGGGCGGTGCGGCCCGAAAGCTCGTCTTCCGCCAGCCTGCCTTCCAATGCCTTGCCGATATTGTCGTCGAAAGCCACGCGCGGCCCGCTGGCGCGAATGGCAATCTCTGTCTGTCCGGCGTTGCGTTCCGCGCCGACGGCCAGCGTGCCGCCGCGCACCAGCGAATCGAGGCCCATGGCGGCAAGGTTCAACAGCACCTTTATCGCAGGCTTGGCCAATGTCTGTTCGCCCGTCGCCCATTCCAGCGTCAGCCGCTCGTCCCCTTGCGTAAGCGCCACGAGCAGTTCGTGCGCCTCTTCCACCGGCACCTGCTCGCCGAAGCCGCCCGCTGCGCCATAGGCCAGCCGGAAGAACTTCAGCTTGTTTGCCGAAATGCGCGCGCTCTGCTCCAGCAGTTCAAGGCACCGCTGGCGCATCGCGGGGTCCTTCTCGTCCTCCAGCAGTTCGAGCCCGTTATTGAGGGCACCGACGGGACTGAGCATATCGTGACAAAGGCGGGAGCAGAGCAGGGAAGCAAGATCGAGAGAGGAAGTCATCTGGACGTATCGTGGCCTTGGTCTGGCGTTAATGTGGAACACCTGGAACACAGTCCTAGGGCAAAAAATCCTTCCTGCCACCCGCGCTTACCAAAAACAGGGACGCGAGGCAGGACCGATAGGTGCATCGGGGCTATCTAGGCGCGGATGGCCGGGTAGGGAAGCGTAGTAAAACCGTCTGGCGTATCGCGCCACCAGCCAATCGCATCCTTGCATATGATTGCCCATATCAAACCGTCATGCGCGGCCTGCGCGCGGTCGGTCGCGGATGGGTGCGGCGGACCTTCCGGGTGCGAGTGATAGTAGCCGAGCACTTTCGCGCCGCCCGAACGTGCGGCGCGATGTGCATCGACAAGGGCCTGCGGATCGATCTCGAAACGGGTTCGCGGCTCGGGGTGGAGATTGCGCGCGGGAAGGGCGGCATTGATCGCATCGCCTTCGCCCAGCAGGATGCCGCAGCATTCCTCGGGATGCGCGCCAGACGCCTCGGCGCGAAGCAATTCGATCACGTCCCTTGTCACCAGCAGTCCCATTGCGCATGGAACCTAGCATGACTGGGCCAGAAAACATCAGTGAATCGATCACCGGGACAGTCCAGTCCCCAGGCCGAGTGGACAAGGCGCTGGCCGATGCCACCGACCTTTCGAGGGAGCGCGTGAAGGCGCTGATCGCCGAGGGAAAGGTCAGGCTGGACGGAGAGGTTGCGTCCAGCCCGAAAGCCAAGGCAGAAGCAGGTTCCAGCTTTGCCATCCACATCCCGCCCCCAAGCGATCCACAGGCTTCTCCACAGGATATCCCCATCACCGTGGTGCACGAGGATGATCACCTGATCGTGGTGGACAAGCCGGCGGGAATGGTGGTGCATCCCGCAGCGGGAAATCCGGATGGAACCCTGGTGAACGCGCTGCTGCACCATTGCCGGGGCCAGCTTTCCGGCATCGGCGGCGTTGCGCGGCCCGGCATCGTTCACCGGATCGACAAGGATACCTCCGGCCTGCTGGTCGTGGCGAAGTCCGACGTGGCGCACGAAGGGCTGGCGAAGCAGTTTGCCGATCACTCGCTGGAGCGGGCATATCTGGCCGTCTGCGGCGGACATCCCATGCCGCCATCGGGCACCGTGAACGCGCGGCTCGGCCGATCCGATCGGGATCGCAAGAAAATGGCCGTGCTGCCCGACGATTCGTCACGCGGAAAACACGCCGTCACCCATTACGCAACTGTGGAGCGGCTGGATCACTGCACCTTGATCGAATGCAGGCTGGAAACGGGGCGAACCCACCAGGTGCGTGTTCACCTTGCGTCAATCGGTCATGCGCTAATAGGAGACCCTGTGTACGGAAGAACTCCAGCTCCTTTACGGCCGATTCTCAAGGCCCTGGATTTCAGCCGCCAGGCGCTTCATGCGGCCCGGCTCGGCTTCATTCATCCCGTCACGCAAAACCGTCTATCGTTTTCCAGTGCGATTCCGGGCGATATGCGGGAACTGATCGACGAAACCGGTCATTCCAATCGATGAAATGCACCCTATATCGGCCTGCGGTGCGCTATAGACAGAGTTGCACCCAATGTGACCACCAAGACCGGGTGCCCATCAGGGGCCCGATACGAGCGGTCGACGACAAAGAAAGGTTTGGGACACGTGAGTAAAGTTAGATCAAGCGTTCCGGCGCTGGGCGGTGAGCAGGGGCTCAATCGCTATCTGTCGGAAATCAAGAAATTCCCCGTGCTGACGCCGGAGCAGGAATACATGCTCGCCAAGCGTTACGAAGAGCACGAAGACCCCGATGCAGCCGCACAGCTGGTGCAGAGCCACCTGCGTCTCGTGGCGAAAATCGCCATGGGTTATCGCGGCTACGGCCTGCCTGTTTCGGATCTCATTTCCGAGGGCAATGTGGGCCTGATGCAGGGCGTGAAAAAGTTCGAGGCTGATCGCGGCTTCCGCCTGGCGACCTATGCCATGTGGTGGATCAAGGCGAGCATTCAGGAATTCATCCTGCGCAGCTGGTCCCTCGTGAAGATGGGCACCACCGCCGCGCAGAAGAAGCTGTTCTTCAACCTTCGCCGGATGAAAAAGCAGCTGGAGGCTTATGAAGACTCCGACCTGTCGCCGGAAGACGTGAACAAGATCGCCACCGATCTTGGCGTTCCGGAGCAGGAAGTGGTCAACATGAACCGCCGGATGATGATGGGCGGCGATGGCTCGCTCAACACGCCGATGCGCAGTGGCGAAGAAGGCAGCGGCGAATGGATGGACTGGCTGACGGATGACCGTCCGCTGCAGGACACCATCGTTGCCGACGCCGAGGAAGCCGACGTACGCCGCGAAATGCTGGTGGAGGCGATGGAAGCCCTCAACGAGCGTGAGCAGCACATCCTGACCGAACGCCGCCTGACGGAAAACCCGCAGACGCTGGAAGAGCTATCGCAGGTTTACGACGTAAGCCGCGAACGCATCCGCCAGATCGAGGTGCGCGCATTCGAGAAGCTACAAAAGGCCATGCAGCGCATCGCCGGCGAAAGGCTGATGCCCGCCGCTGCGTAAGCTTCGACAGATAGCGATCAGAAAGGGCCGGGCGGAAACGTCCGGCCTTTTTCGTTCATTCAGCTTCGTTCGTCTCGGCGCTCTCGTCTTCGGCCCGGTCGCTGTCAGGTGAAGATAGGCTGCCATGGTCCGGTAGGAAGCGCGCATGGCCAAGGACCGATCGCCAAGCTGCATGATAACAATCGGATGTTTCCCTGTGGTGGCCGCACGCGCTAGAGGTGGATGATGGCTCTGCGCATTTTCAAATTCATCGCCAAACTTGTCCTGTGGTTCGTCATCATCAGCCTGGCGCTGGTGATCGTCTTCCGCTTCGTGCCGGTCACCTACACAGCCACCATGCTGATGGACGAGCACAGCGTGACGCGTGACTGGGAGCCGCTGAGCCGCATCGATCGCAACATGGTGAGCGCGGTGATCGCGGCGGAGGACGGCAAGTTCTGCCAGCATGACGGCTTCGATAGGGAAGCCATCGAGGAAGCGCTGGAAGAACGCGCTCGCGGAGAGCGCCAGCGCGGCGCATCCACCATCAGTCAGCAGACCGCCAAGAACGTGTTCCTATGGCAAGGCGGCGGCTGGTTTCGCAAGGGGCTGGAAGCCTATTTCACCTTCCTGATCGAGAACCTGTGGGACAAGCGGCGGATCATGGAAGTCTATCTCAACGTCGCGGAAACGGGGCTGGGCTCTTATGGCGTCGAAAGCGGTGCGCAGCGCTATTTCGGTCATTCTGCCGCGCGCCTGTCTGCTGATGAGGCAAGCCGGATCGCTGCCGTGCTGCCTAGCCCGAAAACGCGCGAGGCGGTTAATCCCGGTGGCTTTACAGCGCGCTATGGCAACACCATCGAAGCGCGCATCGGCGTGGTAAGGCGTGACGGCCTCGATACTTGCGTATACGAGTAGGCCGGATGGGCGCCGAACACTCTCACGATCATGCACACGGTAATGGTGGGGGCCACGGGCACAGCCACGCACCTGCCGATTTCGGGCGCGCGTTCGCTATCGGCGTGGTGCTCAACACCGCCTTCGTCATCGTGGAGGCGACTTTCGGCTTCCTGTCCGGTTCCATGGCGCTGGTGGCCGATGCAGGCCATAACCTGTCCGACGTGCTGGGCCTGCTGATCGCGTGGGGTGCCAGCATCGCGGCCAAGAAGCCGCCGTCGACGCGTTTTACCTACGGCCTGAAAAGCTCCACCATCCTGGCGGCATTCGCCAATGCGATGCTGCTGCTGGTGGCCATCGGCGCGATCCTGATCGAGACGATCGATCGCCTGCTGGATCCGGTAGAGCCGGAAGGCTGGACCATGATCTGGGTGGCGGGCATCGGCATCGTCATCAACACCGCAACCGCGCTGATGTTCATGCGCGGACGCAAGGATGATCTGAATATTCGCGGCGCATTCCTGCACATGGCCGCCGATGCGCTGGTGAGCGTGGGCGTGGTGATTGCAGGCATCGCAATTCTGATGACGGGCGTGGTGTTGATCGATCCCATCGTCAGCCTGGTGATCGTGGCGGTGATTGCCTGGGGCACGTGGGGCCTTCTGAAAGACAGCGTGAAGATGAGCCTGCTGGCGGTGCCGGACAGCGTCGATGAAAACCGGGTGCGCACTTATCTGCAAGGGCTGCCTGGCGTGGAGGCGGTGCACGATCTGCACATCTGGCCGATGAGCACCACGGAAACCGCGCTGACGGCCCATCTCATCATGCCCGGCGGCCATCCCGGTGATGCCTTCCTGCATGAAACTGCCCATGCGCTGGAGCACGATCACGCCATCGGCCATGTGACCCTGCAGGTGGAAATCACGTGGGAGCACTGCCAGGAAGATTGCCAGTGAGCGATAGTGTCACCCGCGAAGGCGGCTGCGCCTGCGGCACGGCGCGCTACCGCATTGGCGGCGAACCGATGATGGTTCACAACTGCCATTGCCGCCAATGCCAACAGCAGACCGGCTCCACCAGCGTGGTCAATGGCTTCTGGGAAGCCGAGCGCGTTGAATTGCTGTCGGGTGAGCTTGATGAATACGTTTCGCCGGGCGGCAGCGGCACGCCGCACACGATTGCGCGGTGCCGGGAATGTGCGACGGCGCTGTTCAGCTACTACGGCCGTATGGGGCGGTTGATGGTGGCCGTGACAGCCGGATCGCTGGACGATCCCGGCAGTGTAACCCCTGACGTGACGATCTTTACTGCGGAAGCAATGCCGTGGGTCAGCTTTTCCGACGCCATTCCCCATTTCCCAGGCTATTACGACCCGCGTGACGTGCTGCCGGAGGGCAGTCTCGCCCGGCTGAAGGCACTGGCTGCAAGACGCAAGGCGGGAGAGGGGTGAAGCGCTGGGCAGGACCGATATCGGCGGCGCTGGCCCTAGCGGTTTGCAGCTGCACGTCAGTCGATCACATCGTGGCGGACCGGGGCGATCTGTTGTCCGCACCGCGCCAGAACCAGACGCTGGGTGAAGAGATCAAGGCAGAACTCGATGATGGATGCCTCGTCGCGGGCAGTCGCCAAGGCGATGCTTGCCGGGAACGGATCGAGGAACTGGGAGAGGTGCTTGGCCCGCCGCCGCCATTGCCCGAATCGGTCGCGCCTCCACGCGGCGAGCGCACAGCCCGCTGATTGCAGGCAGCAAAAAGCCCCGCTCCGCCAGGTGCGGAACGGGGCTTTGCTGTAATTTGCCGCTATTACTCGGTAGGCTGGGCCTGTTCCTCGTTCGGATCCTGCGTCGGCACTTCGCCGGTAGGATCGGATTCCACCAGCTGGGCCACCTGGTCATAGACCTCAGCGTTCTGGTTCATCTGGTCGGCGACGGGCGGGTTCTGTTCGCCCACCTGCCGGAAGAACATGGAAGCATCGCGCAGCATCTTGGCGGCGAGTTCGGAATTGGTCGGCATAGGTAATCTCCTTCTTGCCCCGCAGAGCGGGGTTGGTCTGGCGCGTCCGTAGATCAGGCGCGCGGGTTCGAGGCCTGAACAGGCCTGTGATGATTTCCGGGAATAGATGGCCGGGTGGGAGGCAGGATGCAGCAGGCGATTACGCCGCTGCTTCCTTCTTTTTCCCATTGTCGTTGGCAAGCACGCGCACGGGTTCCTTGCGGCCCTCGACCACGTCGGCATCCACCACGACTTCCGACACATTGTCCATGCTGGGCAGATCGAACATGGTGTCGAGCAGCAGCCCCTCCACAATGGAGCGCAGGCCGCGCGCGCCGGTCTTGCGCTTGATCGCCTTCTTGGCGATGGCTTCCAGCGCCTCGTCGGTAAAGGTGAGTTCCACCTCCTCCAGTTCGAACAGCTTGTGATACTGCTTCACCAGCGCGTTCTTCGGCTCCTTCAGGATCGTCACCAGCGCATCTGTATCCAGATCGTGCAACGTGGCGATCACGGGGAGGCGGCCGACAAATTCGGGGATCAGGCCGAACTTCAGCAGATCCTCGGGCTCGCACTTCTCCAGCATTTCGCCGATCTTGGCCTTGCTGGGATCTTCCACGTTTGCACCGAAACCGATGGAACGCTTCTGCAGACGGTCCCCGATGATCTTTTCAAGGCCGGCAAAGGCACCGCCCACGATGAACAGGATGTTCGTGGTGTCCACCTGCAGGAATTCCTGCTGCGGGTGCTTGCGCCCGCCCTGCGGGGGAACGGAGGCGGTGGTGCCTTCCATCAGCTTCAGCAGAGCCTGCTGCACGCCTTCGCCCGACACGTCGCGGGTGATGGAGGGGTTTTCCGCCTTGCGGGTAATCTTGTCGATCTCGTCGATGTAGACGATGCCGTGCTGGGCCTTCTCGACATTGTAATCGGAAGATTGCAGCAGCTTCAGGATGATGTTCTCGACATCCTCACCGACATAGCCCGCTTCGGTAAGCGTGGTGGCATCGGCCATGGTGAAGGGCACGTCGAACGTGCGCGCCAGCGTCTGCGCCAGCAGCGTCTTGCCGCTGCCGGTGGGGCCGACGAGCAGGATATTGGACTTCGCCAGTTCCACATCGCCCTGTTTGCTGGAATGCTTCAGGCGCTTGTAATGATTGTGCACGGCAACAGAGAGCACGCGCTTGGCGCGTTCCTGACCGATCACGTAATCGTTCAGCGTTTCGCAGATATCGATAGGGGCAGGCACGCCGCCATCCTTGCGACCGCCCAGACCGCTCTTGGCCTCTTCGCGGATGATGTCGTTGCATAGTTCAACGCATTCGTCGCAGATGAAGACGGTTGGGCCCGCAATCAGCTTACGGACCTCGTGCTGGCTCTTGCCGCAGAAACTGCAGTAGAGAGTGCTTTTGCTGTCGGTTCCGCTCAACTTAGTCATAACCTTCGTCCTATGCGCCCGGTCCTTTGTCTGAAAAGACGCGGGGCGCGGGAGAATCAGCCTGCCAATCTAGGGCAGGCAACGTGAATATCAAACAATTGCCAACCTAGCACCCCCGGCTTGCGCCAGCCTGAAGGTTCACGGTTGCCAAAATGCTACGAATTGCGGGCCGATCGCGAAACCGGCCCGCAATCGCACACTTATTCGCTTTCCTTGGTGGGTGCGCCGCCAGTGCCGTCGCGATCGTGCTCGGAATCGTCCTTGGGACGGTGTGCGAACACGGCATCCACGATACCGAATTTCTTGGCTTCCTCGGCTTCCAGGAAGGTGTCGCGGTCCATTGCCTTCTCGATATCGGAAAGGCTCTGACCGGTGTATTCGACGTAGAGATCGTTCATCCGCTTGCGGATGCGCAGGATCTCGCGCGCCTGGATTTCAATATCGGAAGCCATGCCGCGGGCACCGCCGCTGGGCTGGTGAACCATCACGCGGGCATTGGGCAATGCCACGCGCATGCCGGGTTCGCCCGCTGCCAGCAGGAAGCTGCCCATAGAGGCCGCCTGGCCCACCACTACGGTGCGCACCTTCGGCTTGATGTACTGCATGGTATCATGGATCGCCATGCCGGCCGTCACCACGCCGCCGGGCGAATTGATGTACATCGAGATATCCTGGCTGTTCTCGCTTTCGAGGAACAGCAGCTGGGCGACGATCAGGGATGCCATGTTGTCTTCCACCTGTCCGGTGACGAAGACGATACGCTCGCGCAGCAGGCGGCTGAAGATATCGAAGCTGCGCTCTCCGCGGCTGGTCGATTCGACGACGACCGGAACGAGTGCGCCGGTAACTGGGTCTGTGGTGAACTGGTCTTTCTTGTCGCCGAACAGGTCGAACATGCGTGGTCCTTCTCTCGTGATTGCGGAGCCTATGTCGCGTCTTGCGGCCACAGGTTCAAGGGGGTGTGCCCCTCGTGTCTTCAGATTCCGTTGATCGGGCGCAGATTGCCGTTGGTCAGTTGATCGGCTGCATCGCAACGTTCGTCGATCCCGTGCAGCGCCCACAGAAAGTTTCCCCTGTAACCGCAACGATTACAGATGTGGTTGAGGGAAGACACTGACTTTGAGGAAAAAACTGACCGCTGCCGCTACCATTTCGCCAGCCGCGATGGCCACCGCACTCGCTGGCCCGGCCAGCGCGCAGGAAACAGGCGCAGACGAGATGGCCGACGGCGCCGCAATCCCCGCGCCGATTGCCGCCGAAACAACCGGCGCCAAGCGCGTATTCACTCCTGCCGATTTCGTGCGCTTCGCCCCGCGCAACGCGCTCGACATGCTGGAAGAGGTGCCGGGCTTCACCTTGCGCGGGGAGGACGGCCAGCGCGGGTTGGGGCAGGCCAGCGCCAATGTGCTGATTGACGGGGAGCGGATCACCAACAAGTCCGAAGGGGTGTTCACCCAGCTTCAGCGCATCGGCACCGACAGGGTGGCGCGCATCGAGATCGTGGAGGCCGCCGCGCTCGGTATCGCGGGGCTATCCGGCCAGGTGGCGAACGTGGTGACGCGATCCGATCCTCTCAGCGGTCGTTTCATCTATCGCGCCAATTTCCGGCCCAAGTATGCAGAACCCAGCTTCATCGGCGGCGAAATCTCGCTGAGCGGATCGAGCGAGAGCCTGCAATGGACGTTGGCTGTGGCAAACGGCGTGGGGCGGGGCGCGGCGGGAGGGGGAGAGGCCTTCATCTTCGGCCCCGATGGCGAATTGCTGGAAACGCGCGACATCCGCATGCAGTTCGTAGGTGATTTCCCGCGCGCTTCGGGTCAGGTGCAATGGACCTCTCCCGGCGGGGCGGTGATAAACCTCAACGGCACTTACCGCCGCAATTACGAGGATTTCCTGGACGACCAGTTCCGCGATGTGGCGACGGGCGTCGATCGCCAGCGCACCTTCACCAGCCGCGATCGTGGCTGGGGCTATGAACTGGGCGGCGATATCCAGTTCGATCTGGGGCCCGGCCAGCTGAAGATGATTGGCCTGGAACGTTACAACCGCAATCGCAGCCGGGCAGATTCCGTTCTCGTCTTCGAGGATGGAAGCCCGGATACGGGCAACAGGTTTGCTTCCCGCAGCGAATCCGGTGAACGCATAGGCCGCGCCGAATATAGCTGGGCCATGCTGGGCGGCGACTGGCAAGTGGATGCGGAAGCCGCCTTCAACCGGCTGGATCGCACGTCGCGCCTGTTCGACCTCGAACCTTCGGGCGATTTTGTCGAGATCGACTTTCCCAACGGCACGGGCGGGGTGACGGAAGATCGTTACGAGACGATCCTGACCCACAGCCGCAGCCTGGCGAGCAGTCTGACGCTGCAACTGGGTGCCGGAGGCGAATATTCCACGATCGCACAAACGGGCGCAGGCGGGCTCACGCGCAGCTTCTGGCGGCCCAAGGGTTCGGCAAATCTTGCCTGGAAGGTGGAAGACGGGTTGGACCTGTCGCTGAAAGTGGCGCGCACCGTGGGCCAGCTTTCCTTTGGCGATTTCCTCGCCAGCGTGTCCCTCAATCAGAACCAGCAGAACGCCGGGAATGTGGAACTGGTGCCGTCGCAAAGCTGGGAGGTCGATTTCGAAGCCGTGAAGAGCCTCGGCAGTTGGGGCAGTGCGGAACTGACGCTTTTCGCCCGCCTTATCGAGGATTACATCGAGTTCATTCCCGTCGAAGGCGGGCTGGAAACGCGCGGCAATATCGACAGCGCCACGCTCTATGGCTTGCGCTGGAACAGCACCGTGCAGCTTGAGCCCGTCGGCTTCAAGGGTGCGCAACTGGAAGTCACCCTGCAACTGGAAGAAAGCGAACTCACCGATCCCCTTACGGGCGAAAGCCGCAGCTTTGGCGGACATCAGGATCGCGAACTGGACGTGGAACTGCGCCACGACATTCCCGGCAGCAACTGGGCATGGGGCGCGGGCCTCGAGTACAACCACACGCTGCCTTATTACAGGCTGAGCGAAACAGGCATGAACTACGAGGGGCCGACGTACACCTATGCCTTCATCGAACATAAGGACGTGTTCGGAATGACCGCCAACCTCTCCGTCTTCAACCTGACGGACGGGCGCGCGCTACAGGACCGTTTCGTTTATGCAGGTTATCGCGATCGCAGCCCGCTGCTGTTCCGCGAAACGCAGGATCTTTCGGTCCAGCCCATCATCAGCTTCCGCCTTACGGGCGACTTCTGAAAGGCTTGCGATAGGCAGGGGCAGGGCGCACAAGGCTGGGCATGAGAGCAAACATGCCCGCCGCACTTGCTGCGGTATCACTCGCCCTTTCGGGCTGCGTCGCCTCCCCGGTATCCGGTTCTCCTGACGTTCGCGCAGAGCGCGTGAACGTGTCTGGCGCTGACAGCGAGCAAGTGCGCGACACATCGCCTGTCGTGATCGACCCGTGGACCGGCAGATCCTCCGCCGAAATTCGTGAACTTGACCGCCGGCTCAATAGCCTGATCGTCTTCGACTTCGCTGCGCTGGAGGCCCCGCAGGCACCGGATACGCTGCTGGAAGGGCGCACCGTGCTGGTGAAGGACAATATCGAGACGCGGGAATGGCCGACCACTGCCGGCAGCCTTGCGCTGGCCGACAACATGACGGGCCGCGATGCCGCCTTGATCGAGAACCTGCGCGCACGCGGCGGCGTGGTACTGGGCAAGACGAACCTTTCCGAATGGGCCAATTTCCGCAGCACGAACTCCACCAGCGGGTGGAGCGCGGTGGGCGGGCAGACGCGCAATCCCCATGCCACGGATCGCAACCCCTGCGGATCGTCATCGGGCAGTGGCGCGGCGGTGGCAGCCGGTTTCGCCTGGGCGGCCATCGGTACAGAGACGGACGGCTCTATCACCTGCCCTGCCAGCGTGAACGGGGTGGTTGGTTTCAAGCCCACAGTGGGCATGGTCAGCCGCACGCATATCGTGCCGCTCAGCGCCAGCCAGGATACCGCGGGGCCGATGGCCCGCAGCGTCGCCGATGCGGCCCTTTTGCTCACCGCGATTGCGGGCAGCGATCCGCGTGATCCCGCCACGACTGATGCCGATGCGCATGCCACCAACTTTGCACAAGGCATCGAGCGGTCATCCCTGCAGGGCGTTCGCATCGGCGTTATGCGCGACAGGTTCGGCGGATATGCGCCGCTGGGCCAGATCTGGGAGCAGGCGCTGGGCGACCTGCGCCGCGCGGGTGCCGTGCTGGTGGATATCGAATACGGCCCTCCGTCTGCACTGGGAGAAGCTGAATACACCGTCCTCCTGCACGAGTTCCGCCGCGATATCGGCCCCTATCTGCAATCCTCTCCTGCAGACATCGAAGTGCGATTATTGCAGGACCTCATCAATTTCAACGCCGTCCACGCACTTTCGGAAATGCGCTGGTTCGGTCAGGAAATCTTCGAGATGGCGCAGGAGACGACAGACGAGGCGGCCTATCAGGAGGCGCTCGCTACATCCCGCCGCCTTGCCCGTGAGGAAGGCATCGATGCACTGCTGGCCGACAACGCCGTCGATTTCCTGATCGCGCCCACGCGCGGCCCGGCCTGGAACGTGGATCTCGTGCTTGGGGATCATTTCACGGGCGGCATCGGGATCGGCAGCCTTGCCGCGGTGGCAGGCTATCCGCATCTCACCGTGCCGATGGGGCATATCGAGGGCTTGCCCGTGGGCCTCTCCTTCATCGGCGCGCAATGGGACGATCGCGCGATACTGCATGCCGGTGCGGCGTACGAACGGGTCCGCTCGATCGAACTGCCCACCCCGCGTATCGCCCCGTGGCAACCCTGGGGAACCACGGCGGAAGATTGAACCGACAGGCAGCCATACCGCTGCTTTCGCTGGGTCATCTTTACCTTTGTGACAAGGTGGTATAGCGCGCCGGACATAATCAACCAAGGGAGAGTCTTGCGTGCCGTTCCGCCTTCATCAGGCTGCCCATGTGGCATTGGTCGCAGCTTTCCTGTGCCCATCGACGCATGCATTTGCTCAGGATCTCGATCCGAAAGACGCCGCTCCGCCCGATGCAACCGAGGTGCCGCCCCCTCTTGACGAGCGGCCCGCATCCAGCGCGGCAGCACGCGAGGTCTTTACGCCCGCCGATTTCGCGCGTTTCGCGCCCCGTAACGCTGCCGACCTGATCGAGGAAATTCCGGGGTTTGAGATTGACAACAGTGGCGGGGGCAGCCGCGGCTTTGGCCAGGCGCAGGAAAACCTGCTGATCAACGGCTCGCGCATCTCCAGCAAATCCACCAGCACGGCAGAGCAGCTTGCCCGCATCCCGGTGGACAACGTCATCCGTATCGAAATGGTGGACGGCGCAACGCTGGAAATACCGGGACTTTCGGGGCGGGTGGCCAACATCATCGTGGAGCAGGGCGGCCTGGCAGGCCAGTTTGAGTATCGACCGGAGTTCTACACCGGCGTTGCCGATCCCAGCCTCTTCGAAGGGGAGGTTTCCCTGTCGGGCAGTGTCGGGCTGATGGATTTCACCCTGGCGCTGGAGAACGAGGGTTTTTACCGCGGCTCGCAAGGTCCGGCCATTTTCACCGATGCTCTTGGTGTGGTGGACGCGCGGGAGAACACGTCGACCGGCGATTTCAACAGGCCCGCTCTCAACGGTCAGTTCCAGTTCGACCTTGGGCCTGAAACCATCGCCAATCTCAACATGAGCGGCGGACTGGCCTTCTTCCGCAGCGAGGAAGTGGAGACGCGGATAGGCGCCAACCCGCTCGATCCGTTCCTGGAGCAATTCCGGGCCAGCAACGACGAATGGTTTTACGAGATAGGCGCCGATGTGCAGTTCCCGCTGGGGCCGGGCCAGTTGAAGCTGATCGCGCTCGAGGCGTTCGAAAACAGCGACTTTCTAACCGCTTCATTGCTGGATCTCGGCACGCGGCCCACCAGCGGTGTGCAATTCGCACGCGTTCGCGATACCGGAGAGCGGATTGCACGCGCCGAATATGGTTGGGGCATGTGGAGCGCCGACTGGCAGGTTTCCGGAGAGGCCGCCTTCAACAGGTTGGACCAGGTTGGCCGCCTGTTCGGCTACGATCTGGTGGCGGAGCAGTACGCCGAGATACCCTTTCCCGCAGGGGCGGGAGGCGTGCAGGAAGACCGCTACGAAGCGCTGCTGAGCGTAGGCTTTCCGCTGACCGACAGGCTCTCGGTGCAAATCGTGGGCGGGGGCGAATATTCGCAGATCGCGCAGACCGGCTCGGGCGCATTGTCGCGCACGTTCCAGCGGCCCAAGGGAACCTTGAATATCGCCTGGGCACCGGCAGCGGGCCTGGACATCAACTTGGAACTGGCGCGACGCGTGGGCCAGCTGAATTTCGGCGACTTCCTTGCCAGTGTGAACCTGACAGAGGAGCAGGAGAACGCCGGAAACAACAATCTGCGGCCCCAACAGAACTGGGATGCGAAGCTGGAGGTGGCCAAGAACTTCGGCCCGTGGGGCTCCGCCACGCTGACATTGTTCGACGAACGGATCGAGGATCTCGTGCTGATCGTGCCGGTTTTCGGCGGCGGGGAGGCGCGTGGCAATATCGACAGCGCGCGACGCTATGGCGCGCTACTGAATGGGCGGCTGGAGATGGAGCCACTGGGTATTCGCGGGGCGCAACTGGATGTTCGCCTCGAGGTCGAGAATTCCAGCCTTACCGATCCGGTTACGAGCGTTGATCGCCGCTTTGACGGAAATGATCCCTTCCAGATCGAACTGGATTTCCGCCACGACGTACCGGAAACCAGTTACGCCTGGGGCTTCGGTTTCCGCGATACCGAACGCGCGCCGTTCTTCAGGGTGGAAGAGGTGTTTTTCGATCACGGCCCGAGCACGTTCGGATCGGTTTTTGTGGAACACAAGGACGTGTTCGGCACCACGGTGCGATTGCGGATGGGCAATGTGTTCGATGGCGCCACCACCTTGCAGCGCACCGTCTTTACAGGTCCGCGCGATGAAGGGCAGGTTCTGTTTACGGAAAATCGCCGCCGCGCCATTGGCCAGACGATGCGCGTGACCGTTACGGGCAGCTTCTAGAACTAACGATGCCCCCTGCGTGCCCATGGCACGAGGGGGCATGTTCAAGCCTTACTTGGCGTCTTTCTTGGCAGCGGCCTTCTTGGCCGGAGCCTTCTTTGCGGCCGGCTTCTTGCCATCAGTCTTCTTGTCGTCGGCCTTCTTGGCGGGAGCCTTCTTCGCAGCCGTTTTCTTGGCGGCGGGCTTGGCATCGCTATCGTCCGACTTCTTGGCGGCGGGCTTCTTCTCCGCAGCTTTGTCGTCGGCCTTCTCGTCGGCGGCGGCCTTCTTGGCCGGAGCCTTCTTCTTAGCCGGTGCCTTCTTCTTGGCGGCGGGCTTGGCCTTTTCGGCTTCGGCCTCTTCCTCTGCCTCGATCGCGGCTTCCAATTCCTCGCGCGTCACTTCGCGCTCGGTTACGTCGGCCTTGTCGAACAGGAAGTCGACGACCTTGTCTTCATACAGCGGTGCGCGCAGCTGTGCCTGGGCCATCGGCTCGTTGCGGACGTATTCGACGAACCGTTCACGATCTTCCGGGCGATACTGCTGTGCGGCCTGCTGGATCAGCATCTGCATTTCCTGCTGGCTGATTTCCACGCCATTGGCCTGGCCGATTTCGGAAAGCAGCAGGCCAAGACGCACGCGGCGCTCTGCGATGCGCTTGTAATCGTCCTTCTCGTCCTCGATTTCCTTCATCGCCGCATCGGGATCTTCTTCTTTCGCAGCTTCCTGCTGCAGCTGGTTCCAGATCTGCTCGAACTCGGCTTCCACCATGGTGGGCGGCACATCGAAATCGTGATCGGCAGCCAGCTTGTCGAGAAGCTGGCGCTTCATCTGCGTGCGGGTGAGACCGGCGCTTTCCTGTTCGATCTGGCCCTTCATCAGCTCTTTCAGCTTGTCGAGGCTCTCGAGACCCAGGCCCTTTGCGAACTCGTCGTCGATCTTGGTTTCGCCTTCGACCTTCACCTGCTTCACGGTGACGTCGAACTCGGCTTCCTTGCCGGCCAGGTGCTCTGCCGGATAATCTTCGGGGAAGGTTACGGAGATGGTTTTTTCATCGCCCGTCTTCGCGCCGGTCAGCTGCTCTTCGAAGCCGGGGATGAACTGGCCGGAACCGATCACCAGCGGAGCGTCTTCGGCCTTGCCGCCTTCGAATTCCTCGCCGTCAACGCGGCCCACGAAGTCAATAATCAGCTGGTCGCCCTCGGCGGCCTTCTTCGTCTTCGCGGCATCCTTGTAGCTCTTCTGGCTCTCGGCCAGGCGGCCCAGCGCCTCGTCCATCTGCTCTTCGGAGACTGGAACGGTCAGCTTCTCCAGCTTAAGCCCCTCAACGGAAGGCGCCTCGATCTCGGGAAGAACTTCCACTTCCACCTTCAGCTCGGCATCCTTGCCTTGCTCATACCCTTCGGTCATCTCGACCTTGGGCTGCAGGGCGGGGCGCAGCTTCTTGTCGCGAATCAGCCCATCGACCGATTCGCGCAGCGTGGTGTTGAGAACGTCGGCATGCAGTGCATCGCCATGCATCTTGCGCACGAGGTTGGCAGGCACCTTGCCGGGGCGGAAGCCGGGCATGCGCACCTGCGGGGCGACCTTCTTCACCTCGGCATCGATCTTCGAATCGATTTCCTTCGCCGGAATGGTGACTGTGTAGGCGCGCTTGAGGCCTTCATTGGTGGTTTCGACAATCTGCATGACTAGCCTTTACTCAAAACATCCTTGCGGTTCCCGGTCCGCTTTACCGATCAGAGACCGGATAAGGCAAAACTGGTGCGGGCGAAGGGACTCGAACCCCCACATCTTGCGATACTGGTACCTAAAACCAGCGCGTCTACCAATTCCGCCACGCCCGCGGCCCGATGAACCGTGCAGGCAGGACGCCTGCGAAACGAAGCGGTGCCCATAGGGGGCAAGGGCGCAAAGGGCAAGGATCACGATAGGCTGATTGTGCATGAGGAACGCTGACCTGCCATGCTGCGTTTGAAAGAGACCAGCAAAGGAAGGGCAATTGCCATGAACTCCGATCACAAGAACGACGCTGATCACGCAGGGCAGGTGCCCGCGCCAGACCCGCATGAGAAGCCGTTGAGCGCGGAAGAACTCGCCGGCGATATCGATGAACCCGGCAAGGGCGGTGATATCGACGAACCGGGCAAGGGCGGCGATACCGTCGATCCCGGTGTAGGGGGCGACGAATTTCCGGATGGACGCGAGGATTTCGACGAACCGGGCAAGTCGCCGTCCGAAGTACCTTCCCAGCCTGTGCCGGACATTCCCAACCTTCCACCCGATTGATTTTTGCGTGGGCAGGTATAGGGGCTGTCAGCCATGAGCGAAGATACACACAACGATACGCCGCCGGATCACCTGGCCATCAATCCGCGCAGCGAATATTTCGATGCTGACAAGCTGCAGCGCGGCGTGGGCATCAAATTCAAGGGCAAGCAACGCACCGATATCGAGGAATATTGCATTTCCGAAGGATGGGTGCGCGTGCAGGCGGGCAAGACGGTGGACCGCAAGGGCCGCCCGCTGACCATCAAGCTGACCGGACCGGTAGAAGCCTGGTACGAAGATCTGGGCGAGAATCCCCCTGTCGCCAAGGCAGACTGATCACTCTCGATTGCTGACTAAACCGCGAGGCGGGCCGTGCCGATTGGCACGCGCCCGCCTTCGTTATTCTAGACGACGGGGCTGCTCGGATCGTCAGCCTCCTCTTCCGGATGCGTCGTGGTGAGGCGCAGGATGACATAGCCCATCACCGCCGAGATCAGCGAACCTGTGAGAATACCGATCTTCGCCTCGTCGCGCAGGAAGCGGGCCGCATCGCCAGTTCCGGGGAAAGCGAGTTCGCCGATGAACAGGCTCATGGTGAAGCCGATGCCGCACAGTACAGAAACGCCCCATACTTCCGGCCAGGAACAGCCAGCCGGCATTTTCACGATGCCCAGTTTCACCGCGGCCCACACCGTGCTGAAGATGCCCACCTGCTTGCCGATCACCAGGCCTGCGGCAATGGCCAGCGGCAGCGGATCGAGGAGGTTTTCAAGCCCAAGGCCTTCCAGGCTGACGCCTGCATTGGCAAAGCCGAAGATGGGCACCACCAGATAGGCGCTCCACGGCACCAGCGAATGCTCGACATTCTCGAGCATGGAATTGCCATCCTTGGTGCGCATGGGGATGGTGAAGGCAGCCAGCACGCCGGCGATCGTGGCGTGAACGCCCGAGTTCAGCACGCAATACCACAGCACGATGGTGCCGATCACGAACAGTGACAGGTGGCGGACCTGGAACCGGTTCATCGCCAGCATCACGAGGAACACGGCAAGCGAAATGAGCAGCCACATGATCTTGGGATCGCTGTAGAAGATGGCGATGATGGCAACCGCGCCGATATCGTCGACAATGGCGACGGTCAGCAGGAACAGGCGCAGCGATTTTGGTACGCGCGTGCCAAGCAGGCCGATCACACCCATGGCAAAGGCGATGTCCGTCGCTGCCGGAATGGCCATTCCGTTGCGATAATCGGGCGCGCCGCCGGTCACCAGCAGGAACACGCCGATGGGCGCCGCCATGCCGGCAATCGCCGCTAGGATGGGCAGGGTGCGCTGCGCGGGATCGGACAGGTTGCCGGAAATCAGTTCTCGCTTCACTTCCAGCCCGACGACGAAGAAGAAGATCACCATCAGACCGTCGTTGATCCACAGGTGCATGGTGTTCAGGTAGAAGGTGTCCTTGGGCCAGAGATAGCCGTTGAACATCTCGAAATAGGCGGGCGCCACGCCGGAATTGGCCACCACGAGGGCGACGATGGCGACGGCGATCAGCAGGATGCCTTCGAAAGCATCCGCCTTGAACAGCGTCTTGAAGTTGCGGACGGCGGATTTGATGATGCTGGGTTCAGACATGGAAAACGCCCTTCTCTAATATCGCCGGTTTATGCAAGCCCGCAAAATCCGGTCGCTGGCGACTGGCGCTTATCAATGCCTTTTCAATTGCGTCCCTTAACTCTATGGGGAAACACCTAAAAGCGGGGCATTGCGATGGGTGACGCGGCGACAACGGTGCTGGGATGGCTGGCACTTGTCGAACATGAATTGCTGTTGTTTGCGGGATTCTTCTTCCTGCTCGGCGCGATCGACGAACTGTCGATGGATTTCGCATGGTTCTGGCTTCGGCTTACGGGCCGGGCCGACACGCCCACCCTCAGCCGCCGCGATATTCATTACCGCCACCTTTCCGGGCGCGCCGCCGTGCTTGTCCCGGCCTGGCAGGAAGCGAAGGTTCTTGCCGACACGCTGGCCCATGCACTGGCCGTGTGGCCGCAGAACGATCTGCGTATCTACGTAGGCGTCTATCGCAATGACCCATCGACGCTGGATGCAGCGGTGCGCGGCGCGCAGGGCGATCCGCGCGTTCGCATCGTGGTGCACGATCGCGCGGGGCCATCCACCAAGGCGGATTGCCTGAACCGGCTCTACGCGGCGCTGGAACTGGATGAGCGGCGCGAAGAGCGCGCCGCGCGAATGGTGGTGCTGCACGATGCGGAGGACATGGTGGATGCCGCGTCGCTCTCCCTGCTGGACCGGGCCATCGGCCCTTCGCAATTCGTGCAGCTTCCCGTGCTGCCCCTGCCGCGCAAGGGCGCTCGCTGGATTGGCAGCCATTATTGCGAGGAATTCGCCGAGGCGCACGCCAAATCCATGGTGGTGCGCAATGCCCTTGGCGTAAGCCTGCCAGCCGCGGGCGTGGGCTGCGCGTTCGAGCGGGCGATGCTGGCAAGGATCGCGCGCGGTTCGGTGCGCAACACGCCGTTCGACGAAGATTCGCTGACCGAGGATTATGAACTGGGCATCAAGGTCGCCTCTCTGGGCGGCAAGTCCAGTTTCCTCCGCGTGCGTGGAGACAATGGGCACCTGATCGCAACGCGCGCTTACTTTCCGTCCGATCTGGGCGTGGCGGTAAGGCAGAAGGCGCGCTGGATGCACGGCATCGCCCTGCAGGGGTGGGACAGGCTGGGCTGGACCGGCGGACCCGCCGAATGGTGGATGCGCCTGCGCGACAGGCGCGGGCCACTGTCCGCCCTCGTCTTGCTGAGCGGATACGTGCTGATGGCGGTGGCCGCACTGCTGGCAGGGTTGCGCTTGGCAGGCCTCTCCTCGCCGTGGGAGCCGAGCGGGCTGCTGGTGGCGCTGCTGGCGATAAATATCGCGAGTTTCGCCTGGCGAGCGTTCATGCGGTTCGCCTTTACCAATGCCGAATACGGCTGGCGCGAAGGCTTGCGTGCCGTGATCCGCATACCGGTCGCGAATGTCATCAGCATCATGTCCGGTTATCGCGCGCTGTTTGCGTATGGCAGAACGCTGCGCGGAGAGGCTGCCCTGTGGGAAAAGACGGCCCACGATGCGCATCCCGCACGCACCGCGGCGCTTGAATACGCCAGATGAGGGCGGGCGGCACAGGCAGGCGTGGTTGGCCTCTGATGTCCCTTGGCATGGTGTTGGGGGCGTGGATACTGATGCGCGTTGTGCTGTGGGAAAACCCCTTTCCGATTGCTGTCTCGCCATTATCCGACGGGTCATCGCACAGCCCGCTATCAGCGAAACTCCTGCCGTCGGCTGCTGCGGATGCGACCCGCGAAGACGTGAAATGGCCGGTTTCGCCAAGATCGGAGCCGCCCGAGGTGTTGCGCGCGCCCGTACCGCAGATGCTGGTGCGTCCCGATACCGCCCCTCCGCCAACATCTGAATACCGTGCCCGCAGTGCAGTGGCGCGCGGCAGCCTGCGAGGCGCAGACCGGATCCTGGCGCACACGATGATGCTGGCGGCAGCCTACAGCGCGGATGGTACCCTTCGTCGGAATGATTTTACCACCGGTGCCGGCCCGATCGCGCCGGGCGTTGTCCATGCGCCGTTGGCGTCGCGCGATTTTGCGCCGGTTTCTTCCTCTCGCCGCTGGACCGTGGACATGTGGGCGCTGTGGCGGGACGACACCACCACGCCGATCACCTCCGGCAGGCCCAGCTATGGCCGCAGCCAGATCGGCGCAGTGCTGCGCTATCGACTTTATCCCGCCAGCGACCATGCCCCGCAATTGCATCTGCGCGCCACGCGGGCGCTGGAAGGGGCGAGCGAGGGCGATCTGGCGGGGGGTGTTTCCGCACGGCCCATTCCCGCACTGCCCATTCGCGTCGCAGCGGAGGCGCGGGTGAGCGAGACAGTTTCAGGCACGCGAGTGCGCGCGGCGGCCTATGCGGTAAGCGAATTGCCGCCGGTCGAACTCCCCGGCGGCTTCCAGGCGGAGGCTTACGTGCAAGGCGGCTATGTCACCGGCGAATTTGCGACGCCTTTCGTGGACGGGCAGGCCCGCGTGACGCGCGAACTGGCCGGGACTGACGATTTCCGCCTTACCGCGGGCGGCGCTGTGTGGGGCGGAGCGCAGGACGATGCGCAGCGACTGGATATCGGGCCAAGCGCAGGCGTCAGCTTCCTTATCGGGCAGGCGCGCGGCCGGATTGCTGCCGATTACCGCTTCCGCGTGGCGGGCGATGCAGAGCCCTCTAGTGGCCCTGCGCTCACACTCTCGGCAGGATTTTGATCGGCAGGCACCATTCACCTTCAATCAATCGCGCCTTTGCACTAGGCGCAACGCATGGACGTCTATCTCCCCATTGCCAATCTTGCTGTCGACGGTCTCGTGATCGTCGCGCTGGGCGTGGCCACGGGGATCTTGTCGGGCGTGTTCGGCGTGGGTGGCGGGTTCCTCACCACGCCACTGCTGATTTTCTATGGGATTCCGCCCACCGTGGCCGCGGCATCCGCTGCCACGCAGGTGACGGGCGCCAGCGTTTCGGGCGTTTTCGCCCATAGCCGCAACGACGGCGTGGATTACCAGATGGGCGCCGTCACTGTGGTGGGCGGCATGGCGGGCGCGCTGCTGGGAGCGGTCATCTTCAACCTGTTGCGCTCTGCCGGCCAGATCGATGTCGTCATCAACGTGCTTTATGTGGTGATGCTGGGCACGATCGGCGGATTGATGGCGCGCGAGAGCGTGGATGCGCTGCGCAGCCGTTCCACCAGCAAGGGCGGATCGAGCGCAAAGCGCGCGGCGAAGCGGCGGCATCATCCGATGATCGCCAGCCTTCCCTACCGCTGGCGCTTCTACAAGTCCGGCCTCTACATCTCGCCGCTCGGCCCGCTGATCCTCGGCGTGATCGTCGGCATCCTCACCATGCTGATGGGTGTGGGCGGCGGCTTCTTCATGGTGCCCGCGATGCTGTATATCCTCGGCATGAGTGCAAAGGTCGTGGTGGGCACCAGCCTGTTCAACATCCTTTTCATCACGATGCTGGTGACGATGGTGCATGCTTTCACGACGCGTGCCGTCGACATCGTGCTTGCTGGCCTGTTGCTGATCGGATCGGTAACGGGCGCGCAGCTTGGCACCAGGATCGCCAGCTTTGCAAAGCCGGAACATCTGCGACTGGTGCTGGCGATGATCGTGCTGCTCATCGCGCTGCGGATGGCATTCAACCTGGGCGTCAGGCCGGACGAGGTTTATACGGTGGTGCCGCTATGAGAGCGATACTGACCCTTGCCGCGTGCCTGCTGGCATTCTTCGCGGTTCAGCCTCCCGCCGTCGCGCAGGATCGCGACCCCATTCTCGTGCCGGAGATTTCCCAGCACGATATCGTTCTGCGCCAAGGGTTTACCGGCGCGACGCTGCTTCTTTACGGTGCCGTTCTGAACCCTGCCGACAGCGAAATCGAATACGATATCGTTGTCGTGCTGAAGGGCCCGACAGAGCCAATCCAGGTGCGCGAGAAGGAGCGGTTCTTCGGCATCTGGGTAAATTCCGAGACGACGTCCTATCGCTCCGTCCCGTCGTTCTACGCTATCGCCAGCTCGCGTCCCGTGCTCGATATCGTGGATGAGCGAACGGCGGCTATCTACGAGCTTGGCCTTGCCTATCTGCAATTGTCCCCATCCGGCTCGATCGACCCTGAAGAGCAGCAACGCTTTTCCGCAGGACTGGTGGACCTGCGTCAACGGCAGGGGCTTTACGTGCAGTTCGACGAAGGCGTGCAGATTTCCGAAGGCGTGCTGTATCGTGCCGATATACCCATTCCGTCCAATGTGATCGCGGGCCGCTATGTGGCCGAGACTTTCGCCATTACCGATGGAAGGGTGATTTCGTCCGCCACGTCGGAAGTGCAGGTGTTCAAGGAGGGGTTCGAACTGGGCGTGGAGGAAGCGGCCAATGACTATGCCTTTTTCTACGGACTGTTCGCGGTGGGCCTGTCCGTGCTGATGGGCTGGGCCGCGGGCCGCCTGTTCGCGCTTGTCTGACGAAAAGCGCCGTTCTCCTACCCTGCTGATTTATGCGATTTTAACTCCGTTGGCCTTAGGCATGGGCTGGTATTCATAGCCAAGAGAACCAGCACCATGACTGAAATGCCCGGTAAGATGTCGCCGTTCAATTCCATGCCCGCGGCCAATCCGGGTGGGCAGCAACCGCAGCCTGCCGCCACCAGCCCTGCACCTGGCGCGGCGCCGGCCCGGGCGCCAAGCCCGGCTTTCAGCAATGCCGTGAGCCAGGCGCCGGCGCGCGATCCGTCGCAGGCCGCACAACCGGCGCGCGTGGCAGAGGCGCGTGTCGCCGAGGCACCCCGGGCCAGTCAGCCTGTACGCGATGATGATCCGAACGAAGGCGGCGCAGGCGATGACGATGCCATGGAAAGCGCCCGCCAGCCGATCGGCGTGGTTCTGGACATCGCCGGTTCCGGTTCGCAGGTCGCGCTCGATCTGGAACGCCTGAACGAATGCATGGACCATTCCGATCCCTCCATCGCGCTGGCAGGGCAAGTCGGCAGCCAGATCAAGGTGCGCACCCGCGATGGCTGGCTGCTCGCCTCCGTACGCAACCAGAAGCAGGATCGCCGTGGTGGCAATTCGGTCGTCGCCAACATCGATTTCATGGGCGAGGGGTTGGAGGAGAAGCTCACCGGCAAGATCCACAGCTTCCGCCGCGGTGTCACCCGCTATCCCGTTCCCGGCGCGCTGGTTTATCCCGCGACGACCGAGGATTTGCGCCAGATCTACGCATCCGACGGCCGCAGCGCGATCCAGATCGGAACGGTCTATCCCACCACGGATATTCGCGCCGGTGTGTATATCGATGCGATGCTGGGCAAGCACTTCGCGCTGCTCGGGTCTACCGGTACGGGTAAATCCACCAGTGCCGCGCTGATCCTCCACCGCATCTGCGAGGCCGCGCCGCAAGGCCACGTGCTGATGATCGATCCGCACGGCGAATATTCCGCCGCGTTCAAGAATTACGGCATGATCTTCGATGTCTCGAATTTGCAGATGCCGTACTGGCTGATGAATTTCGAGGAGCACTGCGAGGTGCTGCTGAAATCCAGCGGCAACGATCTGCAGAACGACCGCGACATTCTGGCCAAGTGCCTGCTGGCGGCGCGGGGCAAGAACCGGCTGGCGCAGAGCATGGGCAAGATTACCGTCGATTCGCCCATCCCCTATCTCCTGTCCGACCTCACCAATTTCGTGCAGGACGAGATGGGCAAGCTGGACAAGGCCACCAACACCGCGCCCTACATGCGCATCAAGACCAAGATCGAGGAACTGAAGGCCGATCCGCGCTACCAGTTCATGTTCTCCGGCATGCTGGTGGGCGATACGATGGGGGACTTCCTGTCCAAGATCTTCCGCATGCCCGGTGCCGGAAAGCCGATTTCCATCATCGACGTGTCCGGCGTGCCGTCCGACATCACCAGCACGGTGGTGGCGGTGCTCAGCCGGCTGGTGTTCGACTTTGCCATCTGGGGCCGCAACGAGAAGACCAGCCCCATCCTGTTGGTCTGCGAAGAGGCGCACCGCTATGTGCCCAACGAGAAGAATGCCGATGGCAACTCGGTGGGCCGCGTGCTCAGCCGCATCGCCAAGGAAGGCCGTAAGTACGGCATTTCGCTGGGCCTTATCACGCAGCGCCCGTCGGATCTTGCAGAAGGCGTGCTGTCGCAGTGCGGCACGATCATCTCCATGCGTCTCAACAACGACCGGGACCAGGCCTTCGTGAAGGCAGCCATGCCCGAAGGCGCGCGCGGCTTCCTCGATTCGATCCCGGCGCTGCGTAACCGCGAGTGCATCATCTGCGGAGAGGGCGTATCGATTCCTATCCGCGTGTCCTTCGACAATCTGGAAGAGTCCAAGCGGCCCGCTTCCGAAGACCCCAGCTTCGTCGACCTGTGGAGCCAGGGCGGCGGCGAGGAGGACGCGGTTTTCCGCACCGTCCAGCGCTGGCGCGCACAGGGCACCTGATTTGCTTTTCGCTCCGGCATCCGCCGGAGCGTCCTCGGCGCTGTTCGCTCCGCTTCGCTGCGCGGCATCTGCGGTCGCGCTCTGTCGTTCGCTAGTCGCAAACGAGCTATGCGCATGGCAAATGGACTTATGCTCGATCGGTTCGCGACTAGCGAGGATGGTCTGGCGCAGGTCGGAGCTCGAATCGAACATTACAAATCAGGCGTCATCCGGCCCGCGGGCTGCGCGTCCGCGTGGCTCGCTTCCTCAGCCTGCGCCGGGTCGGCGGGCAATTCCTTGCGCCAGTTCCAGCGGTGATAGAACCACCAGCCCATCGCCAGCGCAGAAAAGGCCGAGACAGGGTAGGACAGCCAGAGCGAATCCGCGCCCAGCCAGCCGTAGGTGGCGTAATAGAAGCCCAGCCGCACCGGGAACAGCGCGATCCCCACGATCAGCAGCGGCACCCACACCGCGCCTGCCGCGCGCATCGTGGCGGTGTAGATCATGGTGAGGCCGAAGATGATGAAGTTCCAGCTCGCCAGCAGCTGGATATGACGGGCAATATCCACCGCCGGACTGTCGGGCCCCAGGAACAGCACCAGCACCGGCCGGTCGAACAACAGCAGCAGGATGGTGACGACGCCGGTGAACAGCAGGTTCATCGCCAGTCCGGCGCGGGTGACGGTGTGCAGTTCCTGGAACCTGCCGGCGCCGATATATTGCGCGGCCATCGCGCTCACCGCGCCGCCGATGGCCATGGCGGGCATCTGGATATAGGTGAACAATTGCATGGTCGCGCCATATGCCGCGGTGGTCATCAACCCCTCGCGGTTCACCAGCCCCACCAGGACGATGCCTGCCGCCGCCATCACCGCCATCTGCGCACCCATCGGCAGCCCCTTTGTGACGATGAAGCCCAGTTCTGCGCGCGCAGGGATGAGATAGCGCAGTTCCGCACCGCGCAGGCGCAGCGGCAGATCCTTGCGATAGACATAGATCACCATGCCCACGAAGGAGAGCATGCTGGCAGCGATGGTGGCCGCGGCCGAACCGGCGATGCCCATCGCGGGCAGCGGGCCAAGCCCGGCGATGAAAACGGGGTTCAGCACCGCGTCGATCAGCACCGTCACCGCCATGAAGATGAGCGGTGTGCGCGAATCGCCTGTGCCGCGAAGGCCCATCGAGAGGATGATGGAGATCATGCCGAACGGCATCGAGAGGAAGATCAGGCGCAGGTAGATCAGCGCCAGCGGATAGGCACCTTCCGGCGTGGCGAGCAGGCGCAGCAGGGCAGGGGCCAGCGCAAAACCGATTGCCGCGATCAGCGCCATCAGCACGGCGCAGAAGCCCACGGCGGTGCCGAACGTGCGGCGCGCCCCGTCCACATTGCGCGCGCCCCAGCGCTGGCCGATCAGCACCGTGCCCGCCATGCCGAAGCCGAAGGCCAGGCTGGCGACGAGGAACATCACAATATTGGCATTGGCGGTGGCGGCCAGCGCCTCCTCCCCGATCAGGCGGCCCACCCAGATGGAATTGACCGTGCCCGATAGCGATTGCAGGATATTGGTGAGCAGCGCGGGCACGGCGAACATCAGCAGGGTGCGCGGGATCGGTCCGTCGGTCAGGTCTCCGCGCATCTTCGGCACATCGGTGGCTGCAGTCCCGCTCATGTGCCCCGCGTATCGCCGAACAGGTGGATATGCAGCCGGTCAGACAGGCGAAAGCCGTGACTCAGGCACAGCGGCACCAGCCATTCCATGCGCGCACGCAGCGTCTCGCTATCCGTGCCTTCCGGCATCAGGAACACGCGGCGCGGCGGGATCATGTGCGCCTTCACCAGTGCCAGCACTTCCTCGATATCTTCGGGGCGCGCCAGCACGAACTTGAAGAAGGCGCGCTCGTCCGTGGCCCAGCGATCCAGCATTTCGGGCTTCAGCGCCAGTTCGGCCGGATTGCCGCTGTGCGAAAGCTTGGGGCTGACATTGTACTGGTCCACCCGCACGTCCAGCCGGGCAGGCGGATCGACGGTGCCGTTGGTCTCTATTTCCACCTGCATATCCGGTAGGTGTGCCAGCATCTCGGCCAGTTTGCCCGCCTGCATCATCGGCTCGCCCCCGGTGATGACGAGGCGGTTCTGGCCGGTCGCCTCGATCAGGGCGGCGACTTCGGCCTCGTCCATCTTGAGCTGGTTGGCGTCGCGCGCGTAGGTTTCCCCATCGCGGTGCGGGCGGTTGTCGCCTTCGAAATGCCAGGTGTAGGCCGTGTCGCACCACACGCAGGCAAGGTTGCAGCGCGAGAGCCGCAGGAATGCCACGGGCATTCCTGCGCTGGGACCTTCGCCCTGCACGCTGGCGAAAACCTCCGCCTCTCCGGGGGCTTGGGTGGCAAGCGTCAGCATGGCCGAATCCAACTAATGTGGAACACCTGAAACACAGTCCTGAGCCACAAATCGGCCCCATCCCGAAACGGGTGGAAATCGGACGGGCAGGGGCGGCTGGTGCGGATCATGCCTGCTGGTCTGGCACATTGCGGCGAAAGTAGGAAATCTGGGCTTACCCCAGCCGTTCCAGCGCGGTTTCCAGCCGTGCGATCTCGTCCTTGTGGAAGGTAAGATCGGCCTTGGCCTTCTCCACCGCTTCGGGCTTCGCGCGCTCCACGAAATTGGCATTGCCGAGGCGGCCTTCCAGGGACTTTGCCTCTTTCTGCGATGCTGCCAGCGCCTTTTGCAGTCGGGTCCGCTCTGCCTCGATATCGATCACGCCCTCCAGCGGAACGATGAAGACATCGCTGCCCGTGCCCACCTGCATGGCCGCGCCATCGGGCGCTTCGCCCACGGTGATGGGAGCAAGGCGGGCGAGGCGTTCGATGGCCGCGCTGCTGCGATCGATCACGCCTTGCGCCAGCGCCGAGGGGTTGGCGATATAGGCGGGCAGTTTCTCGCCGGGAGAAATGCCCAGTTCGTTGCGCGCCCCGCGCGTGGCGGTGGTGAGCGAAATCACCCAGTCGATGGCGTCGGTCGCATTCTTGCTGACTTCGGCGCGCGGGTTGGGCCACTTGGCGTGGATCAGGTCGTAGGCGCGGTCTCCCTGCGCATGCCACAGTTCCTCGGTGACGAAGGGCATGAAGGGGTGCAGCATCACCATGATCTGATCGAGCGCCCAACCGGCCACCTCGCGGGTTTCCACGGCTGGCGGGCTGTCTGCATCGCCCTGGAACACCGGTTTGATCAGTTCCAGATACCAGTCGCAGAACCTGTCCCACGTGAAGTGATAGACGATGCTGGCGGCGGCATCGAAGCGCAGGTCCGCCATGGCCTTGTCCAGCGCATCCACCGTCTGCTGCACTTCGCCGATGATCCACTGGTTGGCGGCTAGGCGGGCAGCGGGCGCGGCGATGGTGCTGGACGCCCCGATACCGTTGGACTGGCAGAACCGCGTGGCATTCCACAGCTTCGTGGCGAAGTTGCGATACCCCTCCACGCGCTTTTCATCCATCTTGATGTCGCGGCCCTGGCTTTCCATCGCTGCCATGAAGAAGCGCAATGCATCGGCGCCATAATTGTCGATCAGGCCCAGCGGGTCGACGACATTGCCCTTGGACTTGCTCATCTTGGAGCCATCCGCCGCGCGCACCAGGCCGTGCAGATACAGCTTCTCCCAGGGGCGCTGATCCATGTTGTAATAGCCCATCATCATCATGCGGGCATCCCAGAAGAACAGGATATCGAAGCCGCTGATGAGCAGGCTGTTCGGGTAATGCTTGTTGACCCGCTCCTGGGCATCGGGCCAGCCGAGCGTGGCGAAGGGCCACAGCGCGCTGGAGAACCACGTGTCGAGCACGTCCTCGTCACGGGTGAGGGCGACGCCCGCACCGGCCTTGGCCTGCGCATCTTCCTCCGTTTCGGCGACGAACACGTTGCCTTCCTCGTCATACCACGCCGGAATCCGGTGCCCCCACCAAAGCTGGCGGCTGACGCACCACGGCTGGATGTTTTCCATCCAGTTGAAGAAGGTCTTTTCCCATGTCGCGGGCACGATCTCGACTTCGCCGGACTTCACTGCCTCGATAGGGCGCTTCGCCAGCTTTTCGGCATCGACATACCATTGGTCTGTCAGCCACGGTTCGATCACCACGCCGCCGCGGTCGCCGAAAGGCGTCGCGATGGTGCGCGGCTCGGCGTCGAGTTCGATGTCCTCGCCCTTCTTGGTCCTGGTCTTGTGGGCGACGAGGTGGCCGCTGTCCTTCAGCATCGCCACCACGCGTGTCCGCGCTTCAAAGCGGTCGAGGCCAACCAACGCGTCTGGAATAAGCCCGTCGGCGGTCTGGCAGACCTTGGCATCGGCATCCAGCATGTTGAGCATGTCGGCAGGCGCGATGCCGGCGCGTTTGCCCACGTCGAAATCGTTGAAGTCGTGCCCCGGCGTGATCTTCACTGCGCCTGAACCCAGTTCGGGATCGGCGTGCTCGTCTGCCACGATGGGGATTTCGCGGCCCGTGATGGGCAGCTTCACCCTGGCGCCGCGCGCCACCAGATCCCTGTAGCGGTCATCCTCGGGGTGAACGGCCACGGCCATGTCGGCCAGCATGGTCTCGGGCCGCGTGGTGGAGACGCGGATTTCGCCAGAACCGCCGGCCAGCGGATAGATGAAAGTCCAGAAATGGCCCTGCACATCCTGCGTCTCGACTTCCAGATCCGAAATCGCGGTGCGCAGCTTCGGGTCCCAGTTCACCAGCCGCTTGTCACGGTAGATCAGCCCGTCGTCGTGCAGGTCCACGAACACCTTGAGAACGGCCTTGGTGAAATGCTCGTCCATGGTGAACTGTTCGCGGCTCCAGTCCATCGAACAGCCCAGACGGCGCAGCTGGCGCGTGATCGTGCCGCCCGATTCCTCTTTCCAGTCCCAGACCTTCTGGACAAATTCCTCGCGGCTGTAATTGGTGCGCTTGTCCTGCCGCTCTTCCAGTTGGCGTTCCACCACCATCTGCGTGGCAATGCCGGCATGGTCCGTTCCCACCACCCATAGCGCATCCTTGCCGCGCATGCGTTCATACCGGATCACGATGTCCTGCAGCGTGTTGTCCAGCGCGTGTCCGATGTGCAGGCTGCCCGTCACATTGGGCGGCGGATTGACGATGGTGAAGGCCTCGGCATCCGGGCGATCCGGGCGGAACGCACCGGTTTCCTCCCAGTGGGAATACCATTTCGCCTCGATAGCGGCGGGATCGAAGGTCTTGCTCAGTTCGCTCGTCATAGTTGAGGCCACTGCCACCGCTTTCCCCCAAGGGCAACACGCGAAACCCTTGCTGCGGGCGCGATTTGTGAGCATAGCTGCCCCGCAATGCGCGAATGGGCCCAATACAGCGTGGATGAAAAGGGAGGAAGGGCGACCGTTGTCGTCACCGGCCCCCTGCTCGTGTCCAGCATAGGCAAGATCGAACCCGATCTTCGCGCCTATCGCGATTCGGTGCAGACGATCGACATTTCCGGCGCGCATCCCATCGATACGGTGGGGGCGTGGGTCATCCACCGCTTTGCCGAGGAGACCGGGGCCGATATCGTGGGCGCCAGCGAGCAGGCCGACGTGCTGCTGGAAGCGGTGGAGGGAGCATCCAGCGATGCCACCATTTCCCCGCCGCGCGCCCATTCCTTCGGCGACATCTCCGAAAAAGTCGGCATCAAGGTGATCGAGTTCTTCATCGGCGTGCGCGACATGATCGGTTTCATGGGCGCGGTGCTGATGGGATTTGGCAGCCTGCTGCTGCATCCTCGCCGCTTCCGCATGAAGGCGTTGGTGCGGCAGATGGAACTGGTGGGCGTGCAATCATTGCCCATCATCGGCCTGATGAGCTTCCTGATCGGCATCGTCATCGCCCAGCAGGGCGCGGTGCAATTGCAGCAATTCGGCGCGGAAACGCTGACGGTGAACCTTGTGGGCCGCATAACCTTGCGCGAACTGGGCGTGCTGATGACGGCGATCATGGTGGCGGGCCGCAGCGGCTCCGCCTTTGCCGCGCAGCTTGGCACGATGAAGCTGACCGAGGAAATCGACGCGATGCGCACCATCGGCGTCTCTCCGATGGAGGCACTGATCATCCCGCGCATCCTGGCAGCCGTGCTGCTGATGCCGCTGCTGGGCTTCTACGCCTCTGTCGTCGCCATCGTGGGCGGCGCCGTGATCGGCGACGTGATGCTGGGCATCCCGTTCTGGACTTTCCTTGCCCGCGTGCAGGAAGTTGTGCCGGTTTACGATTTCTGGGTCGGCATGGTGAAGGCACCGATGTTCGGCCTGATCGTGGCGATGGCCGGCTGCTATCAGGGCATGCAGGTGAAGGGCAATGCAGAGGAAGTGGGTCTGCGGACCACCGCTGCCGTGGTGCAGGCGATCTTCATGGTGATCGTGCTGGATGCGTTCTTCGCTGTGTTCTTTACCGAGATAGGGTGGGCATGAGCGAGCAGGACGACAGGCACAGCGATGTAGACGATATCGCCAGCGAACACGCGCCCGACCGTTTCGACGGGGAATTTCCCATCCGCATCCACGGGCTGACCAATGCCTTTGGCGACGTGAAGATTCACGACCAGCTCGATCTGGACGTGAAGCGCGGAGAGATCCTGGGCGTGGTGGGCGGATCGGGCACCGGCAAGAGCGTGCTGATGCGATCCATCATCGGCCTGCAGGTGCCCACGGAAGGCCAGATCGAGGTGTTTGGCCAGAACATTACCGAGGCAGAGCCCGACGAGGTGATCGGCGTTCGCAATCGCTGGGGCGTGTTGTTCCAGGGCGGCGCGCTGTTCTCCACCCTCTCGGTGGGTGAGAACGTGCAGGTTCCGCTGAAGCAATTCTACCCCGAACTCAGCCAGAAGCTGCTGGACGAGATCGCCAGCTACAAGACGGTGCTGACGGGCCTGCCGGAAGAGGCGGCCAGCAAGTTTCCCTCGGAGCTTTCGGGCGGCATGAGGAAACGCGCTGGCCTTGCCCGCGCGCTGGCGCTGGATCCGGAACTTCTGTTTCTGGACGAGCCGACCGCGGGCCTCGATCCGATCGGCGGGGCCAAGTTCGACGAACTGCTGCGGGAACTAACCGATACGCTGGGGCTTACGGTATTCCTCATCACCCACGATCTCGACACGCTGTACGCCATCTGCGACCGCGTGGCGGTGCTGGCAGACAAGAAAGTGATCGCGGTGGGCACGATTCCCGAACTGCTGGAAAACGATCATCCCTGGATACAGGAATATTTCAACGGCCCGCGCGCCCGCGCGGCCACGGCAACCCACGAACGCGGGAAAGCGTTGGACAAGCCCGATGGGCAGGGGGCATAAGGCAGGCGAATGGAAACACGGGCAAACCACATCTGGGTCGGCGTTATTACGCTGCTGCTGCTGGCGGCGGCGGCGGCGTTTTTCGTCTGGCTTTCCGGCCTGGATGATCGCAACAACAAGGAATACGACATCTTCTACGAACAGTCCGTGGGCGGCGTCGCTCCGGGCTCGGTCGTCACCTATTCCGGCGTTCCGGTAGGGCAGGTGGCAGACATCTCGATCTGGGACAAGGACCCCGAATTCGTGAAGGTGCGCATTCGCGTAAACGGCGATACACCCATCCTGGTGGGCACCACCGCCAGCATTTCCGCCAGCTTCACCGGCGTATCGAATATCAGCCTTTCCGGCGGCAGGTCCAACCAGCCGCCCATCACCTGCGACACCACCGATTGCCCCGAGGGCGTGCCGGTGATCCCGCCCGCGCAAGGCGCTGTGGGCGAGATTCTCGCCAGCGCCCCGTTGCTGCTGGAACGCCTCGCCACGTTGACCGACAGGCTGACCCGCGTGCTGGACGATGAAAACCAGGATTCGATTGCGGGCATCCTGCGCAACACCGATGCCATCAGCCAGGAACTGGCTGCCAGCTCTCCCGAAGTGCAGGCAACGCTGCGCGAACTGCAGAGCACGCTGGCCCAGTCCACAGAGACGCTGGCCGCATTCGAGGGCACGCTGCAAACGACGGACCAGCTACTGGAGGCAGAAGGCCCCGCGCTCGCCACCGATCTTCGCGCCACGCTGGCATCCGCCCGTCAGGCCGCGGAATCGCTCGAAGGCTCGCTCGCCAATGTCGAGCCGCTGACGCGCCAGTTGAACCAGGATACGCTGCCCGCCGCCACTGCCACGCTGCGCGACCTGCGACAGACCAGCCAGAACCTGCGCATGGTGACGGAACGGCTGGAGACCGAAGGCGCCGGAGCCTTGCTGGGTGGGCAGGATCTGCCTGATTACGAGCCTTGAGGCCGGGGAACATGACCATGACCAAGATTAAGATCCTCGCTGCTGCAGCATCTGTTGCCGTGCTTACAGGCTGCATCAGCTTCGGCGCCGAACCGCCGGAGAAGCTGCTTACCCTCACGCCTGCGGCCACTATTCCCGAGGGTGCCGCCGCCGAGGGCGAAGCGTCCGCCGCGCTGGCGGTGCAGACGCCTTCTGTGACGCAGCGCCTCAACGTGACGCGCGTGCCCGTCACCACCAGCGACAGTTCGCTTGCGTATCTGCAGGAAGCGTTCTGGGTGGAAAAGCCCGCGCAATTGTTCCGCAACGTGTTGGCCGAGACCATTCGCGCCAAGGGCAACCGCCTGGTGGTTGGCGGGGGAGAGCTGGAATACTCCGCGCGCACGCAGCTTTCGGGCCAGCTTGTCGACATGGGTTACGATGCCACCACCGGCAGCGTGCTAGTGCGATATGATGCCGTGCTCGAAACCGATGATGGCACCATCCGCACCCGCCGTTTCGAGGAATCGATCAGCGGCATCCTGCCCGAGGCCGAGGCTGTGGGCGCGGCGCTGAACCGCGCGGCCAACACCGTGGCCGACGATGTCGCGGAGTGGGTCGGCTAACTCAGCCCTCGGCTGGCGCGGCGCGAACCGCTTCAGCGAAACGTGCCGCTCTGGTGAACGCATCGAGCCGCGCATTGCGCGCCTGCTCAGCCTCGTAATCCTGTCCCCATAGCTCGGCCTGCCAGTCCTCTTCCAGGTTGGCGGCGGCGTAGAGGGCTGCGGGATCGGCATCATCGTCCAGCGCGGCCAGTCCCACCACGAGAGACGTGGCGAGCGAGGTCAGCGTGACAAGCGCGGCGAGGGTGAAATCGTCCTCGCGCTCCAGCCGCCTGCCCAGTGCGCCTACGGCTGTCTCAGGCTGCTCGCGGTGGATGATCCCGCTGGTGCGTTCCAGCGCCATGCCATGGGCTGCCTCGCACGCGGTGACGATAGGCTCCCACACCTCCTGCTGGCGGCGGAACAGCGGCTCGTCAGGATCGGCGCGGTAGCAGAGCGTATCGGTCTGGGCATAGGCCAGCAGCTTGTCGATATGGCCCGCGCGATCCTGTCGCACGATATCGATGGCGAAATCGGCAATGTCGCGGTGGAAGAAGGATCGCGGATCGATCTCCTCGCCCTGGCCTGCAAATTCATCCGCCACCAGCCGCGCAGCAGGGGCGGTGGGCAACAGCTGCGGATTGCGCGCCTGCGTCTTCACCGCGCGGCCATCCAGCATCACCTGCCAGCCATCGTCCTGCCGGCTGACGTCGACTTCTTTCCAGAACCGCTTCATCGTTTTTCGTTCGTGCTCCACATCCGTGCCAGCAGGGTGGGGGTGACGAAAGTCTCGAACATGCCCAGCACCAGCAGCACCCAGCCCGCCCATTCAGGCAGCGGCAGCACGTGGTTGAAGACGGCGATGCCCGCCAGGATCATCACCACGCCAGCAATGCGCATGAAGTTTATGAGCGCAAACCGGCTCTTCGCGCGCGCTTCTGCCTCTTCAGGGGTTTCCATCGATCAGCTCTTCCAGTTCGGCCATGTCTTGCGCCACGGCAACGGCCCCCGCCGCGCGCAGCTCGTCCGGCTCGTGATAGCCCCACGATACGCCGATGGCGCGCACATTGGCGGCCTTCGCCATCTCCATGTCGAACACCGTATCGCCGATCATGCAGGTGCCCGCAGGACGTGCCAGCGTATCTTCCATCGCCGCTTGCAGCATGGAAGGATGCGGTTTGGAGGGGTGGCGATCGGCGGTGTGCAGGGTGGAGAACAGATCGGCGAGGCTGTGGGTGGCCAGAGTGCTGGCCAGGCCCCGGTCGGATTTGCCGGTGGCTACGCCAAGTGCCCAGCCATCGCCATGCAGGCGGTGCAGCAGGGCGCTGATCCCTTCGTACAGCGGTTCGCGCAGAGTGCCTTCTTCGCGCGATCTGCGAAATTCTTCCTTGTAGGCTTCCACCACCTGCAGGCGTTGCGCCTCCTCGGCCTCCATCATCAATTGGCGCACCGCCTGGGGCAGGCTGAGGCCCACGATGCGGCGAATGTCGCGGGGATCCGGCGGCGGCGCGCCGATACGGCCGAAGGCGCGGCGCATGGCGTTCACCACGCCCGCCTGCCCATCGATCAGCGTACCGTCACAATCGAAAACCGCCAGCCTTACGCTCACTTCTTCGGGCCTCTTGGCTTTCCGCGCTTCTTGCCGCCTTCCCCGCCGCGAGACTTGCGTTCCCCGCGCCGTGCCTTGCGATATTGCTTGGCATGCTGGCGCGCGGCCTGCTTCTTCTCCGCCTTGCTGCGCTCGGGCGGCGGCGCTGCAACCGGCTCCGCCTCGCTCAGGCTCAGGTCGAAGCCCAGCTGCTCCATGCTCTGCGCGAAATGTTCGGGCAGGTCTGCCGTCACGTCCAGCTTCTGGCCGCCGGGCGCATCGATGATCAGGCGGCGCGCGTGGAGGTGCATCTTGCGGCTGACGCTGCCGGTGAGAAAGGCATCCTGACCGCCATACTTGCCATCGCCCACGATGGGATGGCCCATCGCGGCCATGTGCACGCGCAGCTGGTGGGTGCGGCCCGTCATCGGCTGCAGTTCCACCCATGCAGCGGCGTTTCCTGCGCGTTCGACAACGCGGTACACCGTCTTGGCAGGTTGGCCGTTCTCCGTATCGACGTGCATCTTCTCGCCGCCGGAACCGGGCTGCTTGGCCAGCGGCGCCTCGATCTCGCCCTCGTGAATGTCGGGCACGCCCACCACCAGCGCCCAGTAGATCTTCTTGGCACTGCGGCCGGAGAACCGCTTGGAGAAAAAAGCCGCGCTGCCGGGCGTGCGGGCCACCAGCAGGATGCCACTGGTGTCCTTGTCCAGCCGGTGCACCAGCCTTGGACGAGGCTCGTCCTCGCCGGCATAGGCATCCAGCAGGCCATCCACATGCCGCGTCGTCTTGGTGCCGCCCTGCGTGGCGAGGCCGGCGGGCTTGTTGATCACCAGCGCCGCCTTTGTGCGGGTGATCAGAATGTCCTGCGCCAGGGATTCGTCCTCCGCCGTCAATTCGCGGCGCTGGCGTTTCGTGCGGGCGGCATCTTCCCCGCCCGGCGGCACGCGCAGCACCTGGCCCGGCGTCAGGCGATCGTCCACCTTGGCGCGCTTTCCATCGACGCGCAGCTGGCCGGTGCGCGCCCAGCGGCTGACCGTGCCGAAGCCGACCTGCGGCAGGTGACGCTTGAACCAGCGATCCAGCCGCACGCCATCGTCATCCTCGCCAACGGTGAACTGGCGGACATCATCTGCGCCGCCGCTCATGAGAAGAGCCTCGTGACGGTGATCCCGAAGAAAAAGCCCGAAATGCCAAGCCCGATGGACAGCATCAGGTAGATCGCGGCGAGGCCGATCTGGCCGCGCTGGACCAGATAGGCCAGTTCCAGGCTGAAGGCGCTGAAGGTGGTGAAGCCACCCAGCAGCCCCACGCCCAGCAGCAACCGCAGCTGGTCGGCATTTTCCGGCGCGGTGCGCACCAGCCATCCGGCCAGCAGGCCCATCAGCAAGCTGCCGATAGTATTGACCGCCAGCGTGGCGAAGGGGAAGGCGGTGACGGCAGGCGCGCCCAGCCATCCGGTCATGACACGACCGATCTGGTAGCGGGCGAGCGCTCCGATCCCGCCGCCAAGGGCGACGGAAAGAGAGGCGTAAATTTGCGGGGTTGCATTCGACATGGATCGCTATCTAGACATGCAATGCGTCTTGCGGAACCCAAAAGGGGTGTCGTGCCTTGCTTTTTGCAAGCGATTCGCTTATCTGCAGCGTTGTTGAGCCGGTCCCGCTTGGGATTCGGCGCTTTTTTCATTTTGTTTTTATTTCATTTTGTTTTTATGGTGCAATCCCCGCGCCCTTGCTTGCGGGCTCTCGCCATTTTGATTGAAAGGTTGGCTTAGGTTTATGCAGATCATCGTTCGCGATAACAATGTCGAGCAGGCTCTCCGCGCGCTGAAGAAGAAGCTGCAGCGTGAGGGGGTGTATCGCGAGATGAAGCTGCGTCGCCACTACGAAAAGCCTTCGGAAAAGCGCGCCCGTGAAAAGGCCGCAGCCGTGCGCCGTGCCCGCAAGCTGGAGCGCAAGCGCGCAGAGCGCGACGGCGGTCGGTAACAACAGCCGTCTTTCGGGCGCTCGAAGCTTGAAAGCACATCGCAGCTAAGCCAAAGGGGCGTGGAAACAATTTCCGCGCCCTTTTCGCATGGCGCGCCATTCTTTGACGGGATCAGATCACATGGCCGAAGTCACCCGCGTACCGTTGCAGCCGATTGCCAAGGGGTCGCTTACCAGGCTCTGGATCGGTGTGGCGATCGCCGTATTGCTTGCGCTTGGCATCGCCATTGCCGCCATGCCCAAGGGGCTGGACGTAACCGTGCTGGAAGAGGGGCAGGGCGATCACCCCACCGCCGATAGCGTGGTGTTCGTGGAATATGTCGGCACCTTGCCCGACGGCACCGAATTCGATCGCTCCCCGCCGGCTGCCAATCTGCCGCCGGCCCTGGCGAACGAGATTCCCCAGGGCATCCCGATGCAGCTTGGCGGCGTGGTGGAAGGCTTCCGCGATGGCATGCTGCAAACGCGGGAGGGCGGCGTCTACCGGATCGAGATCCCTGCCGAGCAGGCCTATGGCGAAAGCCCGCCGGCGGGCTCTCCCATCCCCGCCAATGCCGATCTCACTTTCGAGGTGACCGTGCACGAAATCTTGACCGAGGCGGAGTTCGAGCAACTCTCGCAGCGGGTGCAGATGCTGATGATGCAGCAGCAGATGCAGAGCGAACTGGGCGCGCCGGGCGCACCGAACGGCGAGGCTCCGGCCGAGTAGGCCGATGGCTGCGGACACGGCAACCGCAGGCGAATCCGCTTCATTACAGGAATGGCCGCTGCGCCCCTGGCTGCTCGCCGGGATTGGCGCGGTGGCAGGGCTGCTTGTTCACCTGATCCTGGAAGGTAACGGGAAATCCGCCGCAGGCGCGGCTTTTGCCGCGTTCATCTTCTTCTCCGCCGCTGCCACCGGCTTCGTGCTGGAACGCCGCCGCTGGAAGGAATGCGCGCTGTTCGCCCTTGGTCTTGGCATGGTGATGGGCGGCATCGCCTGGCTGGCGGTGGATTCCGGAGACAGCGTGGCGGGCCGCGAATTCGCCTTTGCCGCTGGCGTGTTCTTCTCCCTGCTGGCCATTCCGCTGTTCCAGGCCGGTTTCCACCGCAAGCGCTGGGCCACGCCCTATCCCGAAACGCATTTCCATGTGTGGAGCGATGCTGTCAGTGCGGGCGGGGCTCTCGCCTTCGTGCTGCTCTCGTGGATGCTGCTGTGGTTGCTCCAGGCGCTTTTCAGCCTGGTGGGCTTCGAATTCATCGAGACGCTGATCGATACCGACGGTTTCGGCGGCTTCTTCATCGGCGTCACCTTCGGCGCCGCACTGGGCGTGCTGCGCAACCAGCTTGGCATCATCGGTACGCTGCAGCGCGTGGTGATGCTGGTGTTCTCGCTGCTGGCCGTGCCGTTTGCATTGGCGATCCTCTTCTTCCTGTTCGTGCTGATCGCCACCGGTGGCAGCGCCTTGTGGGAAGCGACCGACAGCGCCACGCCGGTGCTGCTGGCCTGCGCGCTGGGCTGCTTCGTGCTGGCCAACGCCGTGGTGCGCGACGATGACGAGGCGCGCAGCGACAATGTGGTGATGCGCTATGCCGCGCTCGCCCTGTCGGCCAGCATCTTCCCGCTGACGGTGTTCGCCGCGATCAGCATGGGCATCCGTATCGACCAGCACGGGTTTTCGCCGGAACGGCTATGGGCGCTGATCGCCATCGCACTCGCGACCGCTTATGGCCTTGCCTACTGGGTGGGCATTGCGCGCGGACGACTGGCAGATTGGAGCCATCACCTGCGCCGGGCAAATCTGCACCTGGCGGTCGTATCCTGCGTTGTCGCGTTGATCCTCGCCTTGCCGCTATTCGACTTCGGCGCGATCTCGGCGCGGCACCAGGTCGCGCGGCTGGATTCAGGCGAAGTGCCCGTCGACGAGTTCGACTTTGCCGCCCTGCGCTGGGATTTCGGCAATGCCGGGCGCGAGGCGCTGGAGCGGCTGGCCGAAGGAGATGGCCGCGTGGCGGAGCTTGCCGCCGAAGCTGCCGATATGGAACAGCGCTATCCCGTGGAAATGCGCGATAACACGCCTGGCCAACTGGCAATCGAGTTCGACGATCCGCAACTGGAAGAATGGGTGCGCGATCACGCGGTCAGCTATCCGTGGGTATGCCGCACATCTTGCGTGGTGATGGACCTGGGCGCGCGGGACGATCGCCGTCACGTCGCCTTCCTCAGCGCGCGCAATATCGAGCATGTTCGCTTTGCCGATGATGGCGTGCCCGATCCGCCTGCACCGCCTGTGGACCCCGTGCCGGGCAATGGCGATGATTTGTCGGGCAATGTCGAGATCCGCGAATGGACCGGTCGGCGGTTCTACGTGGACGGGGAGCCATTCGGCGAACCGTTCGAGTAAGATCGAATGTCCGCTTGAAGCGCGGCCCCCTCGCGGCTAACGCTCTGGGCCATGTCAGTAACCCGAGAAGAAGTCGCCAAGATCGCCAGTCTGGCGCGCATCAGCATGGACGAGGACGCGCTCGACCACATGGTGCCCGAACTCAATAATATCCTCGCCTGGGTGGAACAGCTGGGCGAAGTCGACACCACCAGTGTCGAGCCGATGGCTGCCGTCATCCCGCTGGAGCAGCGCCTGCGTGACGACGTGGTGGATGCCGATCCCAAGACAGGCGGTGGCCGCCGCGACGATATCCTCGCCAATGCGCCCGTGGCGGAACACGGGTTCTTCGGCGTACCCAAGGTGATCGAATAGTGACCGATTTTACGCAAATGGGCCTGAAGGCCATCCGCGACGGCGTGGCCGCTGGCGATTTCACCGCGCGCGAAGTGGCAGAGGCGCACAACGATGCCGTGGCCGCCGCCAGCGAGCTCAACGCGTTCATCGTCGCCACGCCCGATCATGCGCTGACCGCCGCCGACAGGGTGGATGCGGACCGTGCTGCGGGCAAGGAACTTGGCCCGATGGCCGGCGTGCCCATCGGCATGAAGGATCTGTTCGCCACGAAGGGCGTGCAGTCCACCGCCGCCAGCCACATCCTGGAAGGCTTCGTGCCGCCGTATGAAAGCACCGTCTCGCAGAACCTGTGGGACGCTGGCGCAGGCATGCTGGGCAAGCTGAACATGGACCAGTTCGCCATGGGCTCCTCCAACGAGACGAGCTATTTCGGCAATGTGAAAAGCCCCTGGCGCAAGAACGGCAGCAATGCCGCGATGACGCCGGGCGGGTCTTCGGGCGGCTCCTCCGCCGCCGTTGCCGCGCGGCTGTGCCCGGCGGCCACCGGTACGGACACCGGCGGCTCCATCCGCCAGCCTGCCGCCGTCACCGGCATTACCGGCATCAAGCCGACCTACGGCCGCTGCTCTCGCTGGGGCGTCGTCGCCTTTGCCAGCAGCCTGGACCAGGCAGGCCCGATGGCCCGCAGTGTTGAGGATTGCGCCATCATGCTGGGCGCGATGGCAGGTTTCGATCCCAAGGATTCCACCAGCATCGACGCACCCGTTCCCGATTGGGCAGGCGCACTGGATGCGGACCTTTCGGGCAAGACCATCGGGATCCCGCGCGAATACCGGATGGACGGCATCGCAAAGGAAATCGACGATAGCTGGGAACAGGGCAAGGCATGGCTGCGCGATGCAGGGGCCAAGGTGGTCGAGGTTTCGCTGCCGCACACCAAGTATGCGCTGCCAGCCTATTACATCATCGCGCCCGCCGAGGCGTCCTCCAACCTCGCCCGCTATGATGGCGTGCGCTACGGTCTGCGCGACCTGCCCGAAGGCAGCGGCCTGCAGGACATGTACGCCGCCACCCGCGCCGAAGGGTTTGGGGACGAGGTGAAGCGCCGCATCCTGATCGGCACCTATGTGCTCTCAGCCGGTTTCTACGATGCCTATTACACGCAGGCGCAAAAAGTGCGAGCGCTGGTGCAGCGCGACTTTACCGAGGCCTTTGCGCAAGTTGACGCCATCCTTGCGCCCACCACGCCCACCGCCGCGTTCGCGCTGGGCGAGATGCAGGACGATCCGCTGGCGATGTATCTGAACGATGTGTTCGCCGTGCCCGCAAGCCTTGCCGGGCTTCCCGCCATGAGCGTGCCCGCCACGCTGACGCAGGACGGCCTGCCGCTTGGCCTGCAGATCGTGGGCAAGCCGATGGACGAGCAGGGCGTACTGAACGCAGGCCTCGCCATAGAACAGCGCGCGGGCTTTACTGCGCAGCCGGGCAAGTGGTGGTGACAGTTGAGCGGCCAACAGCAGACGCTGCAATGCGCTTCGAGGTGCTGGACGCCTTGCGCGGGATTTGCGCGTTGCTGGTGGCGCTTTATCACTTCAGCTCCAACGGAGTGATTTCCAATCTGGCGCTGGTACGAAACGGCTGGCTGTTCGTAGACTACTTCTTCGTTCTCAGCGGCTTCGTGATCGCCCATTCCTACGGTCGGCGTCTGGCCGAAGGCTCCGTGTCCGTCAGCCGTTTCATGGGGCTGCGACTTGGCCGTATCTATCCGCTGCATATAGCCGTGCTTCTGGCTTTTATCGCGCTGGAACTAGCGTTGATCGTGTTTGGGGACACGTTGTCGCGCTATGTGAGCCGCGGCGCATTCAGCGGCTCTCGCTCGCTCACTGCGTTGTTTCAGAGCATCTTTCTGGTGCAGACATTTGGGCTGCCCGGTGCCGAGGGATGGAACGTGCCTGCCTGGAGCATCGCCGCCGAAATATGGACCTATCTCCTGTTTGCCTTCGTATTTGTTGCCCCGCGCCGCTTCATGCTTCCGCTGACAGGTGCGCTTACGGCACTGTGTGCGATCTGGCTTATGGGCTATGCCGATGATTTACACGTCACCTTCAACGGGGGTGTGTTGCGGTGCATCTTCGGATTTGGCGTCGGCGTGCTTACCTATCATTGCTTCCGTCGTTATGGCGGTGTCGGCGGCAATCTGTGGGAACTGGGTGCACTGGTTGCGATGGCTGTTTTCGTGTCGCTGGCGCAAGGCATCTTCACCTTTGCAGCGCCGCTGGTTTTTGGTGCGATGATCTTCGTGCTTGCCAGCCAGCGCGGCCTTGTGTCGCGTGTTCTTGGTTATCGGGGGTTCCAGCTACTGGGGCTTACGAGCTACTCGATCTACATGATCCACATTTTCGTGCAGGGCCGCATAGGCGAAGTGCTGCAACTAACGAATATCGTCGAGATAAGCGTGGATGAGCGCGGGCGTACCATCTTGCAAGGCACGCCGCTGACCGGCGATCTAGTTACCCTGGCGATGCTGGTGGTAGTGGTTGTCGGTTCGCTGGCGGGCTATTATCTGGTCGAAAAGCCAGGGCGCGATCTTTCACGCCGTCTTTTGAACGGCAGGTCAGCCAAAAAAAGGACAGGCACCAAAGGCACTGCCTTTGTCGAGAGTTCCGGTCCAGGTAGATGAGCGCGATCTTTTAACCTTGGCCGTCATCAGATAACGGAAAGCATATGAGCAATTATCGCATCCACGGCGCAACGGGCGAATGGGAGGTCGTGATCGGTCTCGCCATCGAACAGCGCGCGGGCTTTACTGCGCAGCCGGGCAAGTGGTGGTGAGCGGCTTCGAAATCCTCGTCATCGTCCTGCTGATCGGCGGGCTTATCCTGCCGATCTGGGCGCTGGTGGCCACCGTCCACTTCGCCAATCGCAAGCAGCGCGGCCAGCTGCAATCCGCGCAGCGTTGCCTGGCTTTCACCACGCTGATGGACCGGCTGACGAACGAACTTCGCGGCGACAGGAAGCGCGCACCCATCGTGCTCGCGTGCATCCGCGAGTTGCAGGCCTTCCCCGAATATCGCGACATCTCGGTGACGATGATCAACGATATCAACGTGACGGGCAGCACCCCCTACGACCAGATGCTGCGCAACGAACTGCAGAAGACAGAGGCGTTTCTGCTGGAGGCGAACACATGAGCATTGCGACCCTCGAATTGATCGCGGGCATCGCGGTAATGCTGGTGTTGATGGTTCCGGCGCTGATCGCCCGCCGCATCAAGCATGGCGAGGCGCGTTTTGACGAAGACGGAAAGTTGATCGACGATGAGTAACTATCGCATCCACGGGGCAACCGGCGAATGGGAGGTCGTGATCGGCCTCGAGGTCCACGCGCAGGTCACTACCAATGCCAAACTTTTCAGCGGCGCATCCACCGCCTTCGGGGCGGAGCCGAATACGCAGGTCTCCCTTGTGGACGCCGCGATGCCCGGAATGCTGCCCGTGCCCAATCGCGAATGCATCCGCCAGGCGGTGCGCACCGGCATGGCGATCGAGGCGCAGATCAACAAGTGGAGCCGGTTCGATCGCAAGAACTACTTCTACGCCGATCTTCCGCAGGGCTACCAGATCAGCCAGCTTTACCATCCCATCGTGGGCGAGGGGCAATTGCTGATCGAGGCGGACGAGAAGGCCGGCATCCCCGAGGACAAGGTGATCGGGATCGAGCGTATCCACGTGGAGCAGGACGCAGGCAAGCTGATGCATGACCAGCATCCCACCATGTCCTACGTCGATCTCAATCGCACCGGCGTGGCGCTGATGGAAATTGTCAGCCGCCCAGACATGACCTCGCCCGCGGAAGCCGGCGCCTATATCCGCAAGCTGCGCGCCATCCTGCGCTATGTCGGATCGTGCGACGGCAACATGGAAGAAGGCTCCATGCGGGCGGACGTGAACGTGTCCGTGCGCAAGGTGGGCGATAAGGAGCTTGGCACGCGGACCGAAACGAAGAATGTCAATTCCGTGCGCTTCGTGATGCAGGCAATCGAGCACGAGGTGCAGCGCCAGATCGACGTGATCGAGGATGGCGGAAAGATCGTGCAGGAAACCCGCCTGTTCGATCCCGGCACCGGCACCACGCGTTCCATGCGCAGCAAGGAAGACGCACACGATTACCGCTACTTTCCCGATCCCGATCTGCTGCCGCTGATCCTGGACGAGGCGTTCCTCGACGAATGCCGTGCGTCTTTGCCTGAACTGCCCGATGCCAAGCGTACGCGGTATGAGAACGAACTGGGTCTCACGCCCTACAACGCCCGCGAACTGACGGCGGAGGTGGAAACCTTCGGCCGGTTCGAAACGCTGCTGGGCGTAGCTGCCAGAACGCTCGGCAAGCCGGAGGCCGAGGTGGCGACGCAGGTTGCCAACTGGTCCCTCTCCGTCGCGCCCGGCGTGGTGAAATCGCTAGGTGACGAGGCGAACATGGCCAATGCCACGGCAGAGCGGCAGGCCGCTATCCTCGCCATGCAGGACAAGGGCGAGATTTCCGGCGGACAGGCCAAGGAAATCTACGAAATCGTGCTGAAGGAAGGCCGCGAGCCGGACGAGATCGCCGAGACCGAGGGCCTGAAGCAGGTCAGCGACACCGGCGCCATCGAAAGCGCCGTGGACGACATCCTCGCCAACAACCAGGACAAGGTGGAGCAATATCGCGGCGGCAAGGACAAGCTGTTCGGCTTCTTCGTCGGCCAGACGATGAAGGCGATGCAGGGCAAGGCGAACCCGGCGGTGGTGAACCAGATCCTGAAAGACAAGCTGGGCTAGACGCTTGACCTTGCTTGCGGCACCGTCACACTCCTTGCGATGATAGCCGCGCTGAAGAATTCCTGGAAACGGCTGTCGAAGTCGCAGACCGTGAAGCTGCTGTTTCTCGAGTTCATCGTCGTCGTGGCGGGTGTTCTGGTGGCCCAGTTGCTGCAATCCTGGCTGGCAGACCGGGAAGAGCGCGCCCGCGCCATGACGCAGGCGCAGGGGATTGCCATGTCTCTTCACAACAGTGCGGAGCTTGCCGTGATCCGCCAGCGCATGGGGCCGTGCATGCTGGACAGGCTGGAAAGGGTCACGGATGCCCTCGCCACGGAGACTATCGATCAGTCTTCGCTGGGCTGGGTCCGCGTTCCGGAACAGAATATCATGGACAACCCCGGTATAGATGCCGCGCGCCCGCTGATCACCAAGGTGTTCGGCGCGGAGCAGATGATGACCTTCAGCCTGATCGAATTCGCTTTCGACAAACTGTACGAGGGACAGGACGCCGAGCTTGCCGCGTGGGACAGGCTATCTATCCTGAACCCCGCAAACGGGCCGGTGAGCGAAAGCGTGCGCGGCGATCTGCAACTGGCCCTGGCAGACGCACGGCAAGCCAATCGCCTGATGTGGGAAGTATCCGGTATCATGCGCGCGCAGAGCGGGGCGATGGGAACGCCCGTGCACGACAATACGATCAGCCAGTTCGCCTCGTCCCCCAAACTTTGCGCGCAGATGGCGGGATATTCCGAGGCGGAGCATGCAGCCGCACTGGAGCAGGGCGAATTGCCTGACGGAACGGCGATCCACCCGCGCGCCCTTAAGCGTATTGCGACGCGAATTTATTGACCGTGAGACTATCTGGCGATCGATTGCTGTAGGCATGATACGATGACAACCATCGTCCTCGTCCACCCGGAAATTCCGCATAACACCGGGGCGATCGGTCGCACCTGCGTGGCGCTGGACATGGAACTGGTGCTGATCCGGCCCTACGGCTTCACGCTGTCGGACAAGCATCTGAAGCGTTCGGGCCTCGATTATTGGCAACACGTGCGGCTGGCCGAATATTCGGGCTGGGACGCATTCCTAAAAGACCGATCCCCGCGCGACGGGCAGATGTTCCTGTTCGAGGACAATGCGCCGCGCAGTTTCTATGAGCCGGATTATCCGGACGACGCTATCCTGGTGTTCGGCAGTGAGACAAAAGGCCTCCCCGCCGCGATCCGGGATGCGCACAGGCAGTGCGAGGTAAGCCTGCCGATGCGCTCTCACCACATCCGCTCGCTCAACCTCGCCAACACCGTGACCGCAGCGGCCTATCAGGCGCTGCGGGGCAAGTTCTGAAAGATTAGTGCTGCCTTTGGGCGGTGAAGGGCATGGTGCCCATCATTCCGGCCTTGATCGTGCCGGCCACGGCGTCGCCATCCACGGTGGCTTCGCAATCCATCGTCATCGGCATGGGCATGCCCATTTTCATCTGCCATGTCAGCGTGTCGCCATTGATGCGGCCTTCCTTCACGTCCATCGTGCCCATGCCGCCCGAAAGCTGGCCGGTGAAGGTTTCGCCATCCTCACCCGGTACCACGGTAAAGGTGCCGGTCTGCTCCCCCATCGGGGACTGGGCGACGAAATCGTAGGTTCCACCCACCTGGGTCATTTGCAAATCTCCTGTCGCGGGCCGATCAAAGACTGTCGGCCTCTACATATTCCACATCCATGTCGAGGGTTTCGAGCTGCGGTTCAACCGTCTCCCTGTCCCCCACCACGACGATGGTGATGTTTTCCGGTTGCAGGTAATCGCGCGCGGCGGCGTTGATATCCTCTGCATCCACCGCGCCATAAAGCTGCGGCAGGAACACCTGGTAGCGATCGTCGCGTCCGGCGATCTGGTTCTGCAGCAGGGCGCTCAGGATCTGGCCGTTCGTCTCGAACCGGTTGGGAAGGTTGCGCACGTTGCCGTCCGTCACCCGCTGCAGTTCCACGTCATCCACCGGACGGCTGGCGGGAAATGCCTCCAGCTGGTCGAGAATGACGCGGATCGAATCTGCCGTGCGATCGGCCTGCACCTGCGTGGCGATGCGGAACATGCGGGGGCCCTGGGCGCTCGGCAGGCTGGAGCCAATGCCATAGGTCCAGCCCCTCGTTTCGCGCAGATCGTTGTTGAGCCGCGAGAGGAAACCGCTGCCGATTACCTCATTGGCAAGATCCAGCGCCTCCATGCCTTCCTGCCAGCCGGCGATGCGCGCCGGGCGGCCCAGCACGAGATAGCTGGAGGGCGAATTGGGGCGGTTCACCACCACCACGCGCGGGGCGTTGGCAGAGGCAGGCGGCTGGTTCACGTTCTTGGCGGGCACCGGGGTTGCCGGATCCTGCCAGTCGCCCAACGTCGCTTCCAGTGCAGCCACCAGTTCGTCCATCGATACATCGCCGACGGCGGTGATCGTCACTGTTTCCGGACGGATCCACTCGGCATGTTCTGCCATCATGTCCGCGCGGGTCAGCCCCTCGATCACATCGGCATCGCCCTGCGACGATGCGTAGCCGTAGGGGTGGGTTTCCCCGTAGACGAGCGGCATGAAGGCGCGGTTCGCCAGGCCCGAAGGCGAGGAAAGCTCCTGCGCCACGGCGGCAAGGCGCTGGCTGCGCACGCGCTCTATCGCATCGGGTGCGAAAGCCGGGTTGCGCACCACGTCTGCCAGCAGTTCCAGCGAGGGGACGAGATTTGGGGTAAGGGCGGAAATGAAGGCGGTCGTGCCTTCCATTCCGGCATTCACGCTGAGCGAGGCGCCAAGCGTTTCCTCCTCTACCGCGATATCCAGCGCGCTGCGCGTGGTGGTGCCTTCGGTCAGAAGGTCCACCATCATGGCATGCGTGCCCTTCTGGTCAGCCGGGTCCACCACCGCGCCCGCATCGAAGGACAGTGCCAGCGTCACCTTGGGCACGGAGTCGCGCTGGGCCAGCACAACGCCGATGCCGTTGGAAAGCGTTGCGCGCTCCACTTCGGGGAAGGTGAGTTCGCCGACGGGTTCGGGCGTGGGCAGAGGGATTTCCGGCCCCGTGCGGGTAACTTCGACCGGCTCTGCGGCGTCAGGCTCCGGCGCGGGCATGGACTGTTCGTCACCCCAGCCGCCCATCTCGCCGCCGTCCAGCGTGCGCTCTCCAGGCACCACGGCAAGATTGTATGCAGGCCGTGTCAGCCAGCGCTCCATCGCCTCCTGAACGGTTGCCGGCGTCAGCGCCGCCATGCTTTCCAGCTCCGTGCGGTAGAAATCCGCATCGCCGGTGTATAGCAGCCCTTCGGCAAGGATCGAACCCTTGCCGCCAAAGCCGCCGATACGCTCCAGCGAGCCGATCAGGCCGGATGCGATCTGCGTGGTGGCACGGTCCAGTTCGGCCTGCGTGGGGCCATCGATGATGAGGCGCGCGATCTCTGCTTCCAGCAGTGCCTGCGCCTCTTCCTGCGTGGAATCGGGCCGCACCTGCACCATTGCCTGCGCCATGCCCAGCTGTTCGTAAGCCTGGTAATAGGCGGAAACGCTGGTGGCGACTTCCTCTCCGCGTACCATCGCATTGTCGAGGCGCGAGGACGCGAGGCCGCCCAGGATATACATGCCCACCTGCAGCGGCACCGCATCGGGATGCTGCATGTCCGGCCCGGTCCATGCGCGCAGCAGCATCGTCTGCGGCACTTGATCGGTCATGGTGTCGTACACGGGCGCGGCCAGCGTGACGGGGCCGGCGTCGAACTGTTCGACTTCTGGCCCGCGCTCGATATCGCCAAACCAGCGTTCCACCATCGGGCGGGCGGTGGCGGCATCGATATCGCCGGTGAGGGCGAGGACGACATTGTTCGGGCCGTAATTGTCCCTGAACCATTCGTGCACGTCGGTAAGGCTGGCCGCTGAGAGATCCGCCATCGAACCGATCACCGAATGGCGATAGGGATGGCCGACCGGCAACAGGCCTTCGGAAAGCTGGTAGTTGATGAGGCCGTAGGGCTGGTTGTCGCCCTGACGCTTCTCGTTCTGCACCACGCCGCGCTGGTTATCCAGCCTCTCCTGCGTGACGGCACCCAGCAGATAGCCCATCCGGTCCGCTTCCATCATCAGCGCCAGATCCAACGCGCCGGTGGGCACCGTTTCCACGTAATTGGTGCGATCGTAGCTGGTAGAGCCATTGGTACTGGTGGAGCCTGCGGCCTCCAGCGGGATGTCGAAATTCTCCACGTTCTCGCTGCCGGTAAACATGATGTGCTCGAACAAATGAGCAAAGCCCGTGCGCCCGCGCGGTTCTGACTTGGAGCCGACGCGGTAATAAACGGTAACACCCACCAGCGGCGATTTGCGATCGGTGTGGACGATGGTGGTAAGCCCGTTGTCCAACGTGAAAGTCTCGTACGGAATGTCTACCGCGGCGATGATATCGTCCAGCGATGCCGTTTGCCCGGTGGTGACGACGTTCGCCGTTCCGGTGTCCGCTTCCATCGGCATCGGGGCGGTTGTGGTGCAGCCGATAAGGGCGATTGCGGCGGTGAGCGGGGAGAGCGTGCGCAGGGCTTTGGGTCTTTTCATGTGAAACGAATAGCACGCTTCATCGTGAGCGAAAGGCGTTTCGACACCGTCAGGGTGACAGGGCCGAGCGTGCGGAGTGAAACATGTGCAACCTCGCACTGCCGGACGCTGGCATCTCGCAATCGACGGGCGCGTGATTTTTGCAGTTGAACGGGTCTTGTGTTGCGATATTGCAACACTATCTGATGTGAGAACCGAACTGAGGGGCTCGAAATGAACCTGGAAAAATTTACCGATCGCGCCAAGGGTTTCCTCCAGAGCGCACAGACCGTCGCCATCCGCAACAGCCACCAGCGCATCAGTCCTGAGCATCTGCTGAAGGCCTTGCTGGAAGACGAGGAAGGCATGGCCGCTGGCCTCGTGCAGCGGGCAGGCGGCGATCCCGGTCGTGCTGTTGAAGAAGTGGATGCGCTGCTGGCCAAGATCCCCGCCGTAAGCGGTGGCGGTGCCCAGCAGACGCCGGGTCTCGATAACGATGCCGTGCGCGTGCTGGATCAGGCAGAGCAGGTGGCCCAGAAAGCTGGCGACAGCTACGTGACCGTGGAGCGCCTGCTGCTGGCCATCGCGCTGGCGAAGCAAAGCAAGGCAGGCAAGGCGCTGGCCGATGCCGGCATTTCGCCGGAGGCACTGAACACCGCGATCAACGAATTGCGCAAGGGCAAGACGGCGGACACCTCGAATGCCGAGGCTGCCTATGACGCGATGCGCAAATACGCGCGCGATCTGACCGAGGCCGCGCGCGAGGGCAAGCTGGACCCGGTGATCGGGCGCGACGAGGAAATTCGCCGCACCGTGCAGATCCTGGCTCGCCGCACCAAGAACAACCCCGTCCTGATCGGCGAACCCGGCACCGGCAAGACCGCGATTGCCGAAGGCCTCGCGCTGCGCATCGCCAATGGCGACGTGCCCGACAGCCTGAAGGATCGCACGCTGATGGCGCTGGACATGGGCAGCTTGATCGCAGGCGCGAAATATCGCGGCGAGTTCGAGGAGCGGCTGAAGACCGTGCTGGACGAGGTGAAGGACGCAGGTGGCCAGATCATCCTGTTCATCGACGAGATGCACACGCTGATCGGGGCAGGCGCCAGCGAAGGCAGCATGGATGCCTCCAACCTCCTGAAGCCCGCACTGGCCCGCGGCGAACTGCACTGCATTGGTGCCACCACGCTGGATGAATACCAGAAATACGTGGAGAAGGACGCGGCGCTGCAACGCCGTTTCCAGCCGGTGTTCGTGGACGAGCCGAGCGTGGAGGACACGATTTCCATCCTGCGCGGCATCAAGGAGAAGTACGAGCTGCACCACGGCGTGCGCATCACGGACAACGCCATCGTTGCCGCTGCGCAGCTATCCGAACGCTACATCGCCGACCGCTTCCTGCCCGACAAGGCGATCGATTTGATGGACGAGGCCGCCAGCCGCATCCGCATGGAAGTGGAAAGCAAGCCCGAGGAGATCGAGGGGCTGGACCGGCGCATCATCCAGCTCAAGATCGAGGAATCGGCTCTGGCGAAGGAAAACGACCAGGCCTCGAAGGACAGGCTGGAGGCCTTGCGCTCTGAACTGGCCAATCTGGAGCAGCAGAGTTCCGAACTCACCACCCGCTGGCAGAACGAGCGGGACAAGATCCACGCCGAGGCGCGCATTAAGGAAGACCTCGACGCGGCCCGCCTGGAACTGGAGCAGGCACAGCGCGCCGGCGATCTCGCCAAGGCCGGAGAGCTTTCCTACGGCAAGATCCCGCAGCTGGAAAAAGCCCTGGCCGAGGCCGAAGGGCAAACGGACAACGCTCTGCTGAAGGAAGAGGTGACGGAAGACGACATCGCCAGCGTCGTCAGCCGCTGGACGGGCGTGCCGATGGAAAAGATGCTGGAAGGCGAACGCGAGAAGCTGCTGAAGATGGAAGAAGTCCTCGGCAAGCGCGTGATTGGGCAGGAAAAGGCCGTGGTGGCCGTATCCAGGGCCGTGCGCCGCGCGCGCGCCGGTTTGCAGGATCCGAACCGCCCGCTCGGCAGCTTCCTGTTCCTCGGCCCCACCGGCGTCGGCAAGACGGAACTTACCAAGGCGTTGGCCGCATTCCTGTTCGACGACGACCAGGCGATGGTGCGCATCGACATGAGCGAGTTCATGGAGAAGCACGCGGTCGCCCGGCTGATCGGTGCACCTCCGGGCTATGTCGGGTACGAGGAAGGCGGCGTGCTGACCGAGGCCGTGCGGCGCAGGCCCTATCAGGTCGTGCTGTTCGACGAGGTGGAGAAGGCGCACAGCGATGTGTTCAACGTGCTGCTTCAGGTGCTGGATGACGGCCACCTGACGGACGGGCAGGGCCGCCGCGTCGATTTCTCCAACACGCTGATCATCCTCACATCGAATCTGGGCAGCCAGTTCCTTTCGAATCTGGAGGACGATCAGAAGGTCGAGGACGTGGAAGACCAGGTGATGGACGTGGTGCGTGGACACTTCCGACCAGAATTCCTCAACCGGCTGGACGAGATCATTCTCTTCCATCGGCTGGCGCAGGAGCACATGGCACCCATCGTCGATATCCAGGTCGCCCGCGTGCAGAAGCTGCTGAAGGACCGCAATATCACGCTGGATCTGACCGATGCGGCAAGCCGCTGGCTGGGCAGGGTCGGCTATGATCCGGTGTATGGCGCAAGGCCGCTGAAACGCGCGGTGCAGCGCCATTTGCAGGATCCGCTGGCCGAGTTGCTGCTGCAGGGCAAGGTGCCCGATGGCAGCACGGTGAAGATCGACGAGGGCGACGGCGAACTGCAGATGCAGGTGGAGTGATCCACCTGCCTGCGGGCACCGATATTGGTTGCATCCGTTACTGTGTCACTTTGGTTACAGATGCGATAAAATGCGTTTCGGCGCTTTGACAATACCCGTTCGCTATTGCAACTCTGATCCCGTTATCAATGGGCTGGAACTTCCTTTTTACATGATTTGAGCGCGGCCGATTTCGGTCGCGACCTGCATTGTGGATTTTGGAAGCTCTGGTTCGAACAATGGGCTGGAGTCGTAATGAAGAAATTTGGAAAGACCGCAGTTTCTGGTCTCGTGGCGTCGGTATCTGCCGCCGCCCTGCTGGCCGGTGCACCTGCGTATGCGCAGGATACGCAGGAAGACGATCAGGATCAGCCTGATGGCGTGACCAGCAATCAGCCGGGCGATGTCACCGTGGTTACGGATGACGACACCGGCGCGCTGGGTGCCGACACTTCCGGCGACACGATCATCGTGACCGGTTCGCGCGTCCGTCGCGACACCTACAACAGCACCTCGCCGCTGCAGATCCTCGATACCGAGGTCGCTCGCGACACGGGTAACTTCGATGCAGCCCAGATCCTGCAGCGTTCCGAAGCTGCTTCGGGCCAGCAGATCGACGCAACCTTCCAGGGCTTTGTGCTCGACAACGGCCCCGGTTCGCAGACGCTGAACCTGCGCGGCCTTGGCGCTGACCGCACGCTGCTGCTGATCAACGGCCGCCGCCTGGCGCCTGCCGGTGTGGAAGGGGCGCCGACCGCACCCTCCATCAACCTGCTGCCTTCCTCGCTGATCGCACGCTACGACCTGCTGCTGGACGGCGCATCCTCGATCTACGGTTCGGATGCCGTGGCCGGTGTGGGTAACATCGTGCTGCGCAACGACATCGACGGCTTCGAAGTCTTCGCTTCGGGCAGCTACAACCCCGATGGTGGCGGCGACGACTACACCGTCAGCGGTGCATGGGGCTCCACGTTCGAGCGCGGCTTCTTCGGTATCGGTGCCGAATACTCGCTGCGTGACGAAGTGCGCCTGCGCGACCGTCCGTTCCTGGCCGGTTGTAACACCAACTACGAAGTCGATCAGGATGGCAACATCTACACGGTCGGCCTGCGCGACAACGCCATCGTAAACCGCGATTCGAACAACACCGTTTCCGTTTCCGAGAGCGAATGTAAGGTAACCGGCATCTCCGGTCGTATCTTCAACCCGTTCAACTTCTCGGGCTCGATCTACTTCCAGCCCGATGGCAGCAGCAGTTTCCCCGGCTATCCGGATTTCCCGTTTGCCGATTCCACCAACGCATTCGGCGACCCGGTTGATACGGACGGCGACGGCATTCGCGACGTTGACTTCCAGGATGTGAACACCAACGCTGCCAATCTCGACCAGACCTTCATCTCGCAGCAGAAGCTGTACAACGTGATGGCCTATGGTGAGTATTCCTTCGGCGGCGACATGAACCTGACGCCGTTCTTCGAAGCGCTGTACAGCCGTGCGGATATCTCCGCGCCCAACACCGGCGTGCCGCAGCTCTTCCCGTCGGTTCCTAGCTCCAACGCGTTCAATCCGTGCAACATAGACACGAACCCGAACGGCGTGGATTGCCGCCAGATCGACAATGCGCTGAACAACTTCCCCGTATACGCACCTCCCGGAACGCCCCCGGCTCAGGCGCCGCGCGGTACGTTCGGCTTCAGCCTGCCGGTTTCGCCGATCGTTGCCATCCGCGGCGACCGCAACAACTCGGAAGTTCGCCAGGAACAGTACCGCGGCGTGCTCGGCCTTCGCGGCGATCTGCCCTTCATAGGCGACACCTGGACCTTCGAACTTTCCGGCGTGTACTCGCGCTCCGAAGGTAACTCGGTCATCCGCGGTATTCGTGAAGACCGTCTTGCCCTGGCGCTTGGGCTCGACCCGACGGCCGATTTTGATGGTGACGGCATCGCCGACAACAATGGCGACGGCATCGCCGACGACTACGACAACAACCTCGATTTCTTCGGCGGCGATCCGCAGGTAATCGGTGCATGTAACACGGACGGTCTGGCCAACCCTGGCCTGGCAGCTCCTGATCTTACTGCTGGCTGTGTGCCGGTGAACCTGTTCGCACCCAGCGTGCTGACCGGCGCCATCGGTGACCTCGCTACGCAGGCTGAGCGTGACTATCTCTTCGGAGACCGCGTTGTCGACACCACCTACGAGCAGATCGTGATCGGCGGCTTTGCCACCGGTGACCTGTTCGAACTGCCTGCCGGTCCGCTGGCGCTGGTGGTTGGTGGTGAATACCGCAAGGATAGCATCGACACGACGCCGAACTTTGCCGCCACGAACGGCCTGTTCTTCGGCTTCTATCGTGACCTCGGCACCAACGGTTCGAAGTACCTCATCGAAGGCTTCGCCGAAATCGACATCCCCGTTTTCGACAACGAGGACATCGGCCGCTTCGACATGAACCTGTCGGGTCGTATCACCGAAGAAGAGTTCTACGGCACAGCCGGCACCTACTCGATCAAGGGTAGCTGGAGCCCGGTTCCGCAGGTCCTGCTGAAGGCAACCTACGGCACCTCGTTCCGCGCGCCGAACCTGCGTGAGAACTTCCTCGGCGGTATTACCGGCTTCACGACCGTTGCCGATCCCTGCGCCGTTCCGGATGCAGCATTCGAGGCGTTGGATGGTGGTTATCAGCCGGAAGACGATACGCGTGATCCTGCCGTTCTCGAGATCTGTCGTCGTGAAGGTCGTGACCCGACAACCGTTGGTATCAACGCTGCCGGTTCGAACACGATCACGTCGTCCAGCATCGAAGTGGCGAACCAGGGTTCGCTGCTGCTCGAGCCGGAAACCTCCAAGTCGTTCACCGCGGGTATCGCGCTGACCGAGAACTGGGGCGATTTCGACTTCTCGTTCAACGTCAACTACTACTCGATCATCGTCGAGGACTCGATCGTCGGTCTGACGGCTCAGTTCTCGGTCAACGAATGTTATGATCCGGAAGGTAGCGATCGTTCCATCTACTGTGACCAGATCCAGTATGGTTCGGGCGAGCGTCGTCTGATCAGCCAGGCGTTCCCGAGCTTCCTGAACCAGGACAAGGAAACGGTTAAGGGTCTCGATTTCAACGCCAACTTCGGCTACGAAACGCCCCTGGGTGGCGACATTCTGGACCTCGGTCTGAACCTTCGCGCCAACCACCTGATCGAGCGTAGCACGCTGTTCATCACTGAAGACGAGGTTGATGATTTCGATGAGGACACCGGCGAATTCGGTTTCCCCAGCTGGACGGGTCGTGCGATTGCCTCCGTGGGCTATTCGGACTTCACCTTCACCTGGGAAACGCGCTGGATCGGTGACACCGAGCAGCCCGCCGACCAGATCGAGCCGTTCTCCGACGTGTTCGGTCGCGGTCCTGACGGTCTGCCCACCGGCTTCTTCAGCGATACCTGCCTTGGCAATGGCTCGGGTTCGGTCGTGGATGGCCAGTTCGTTGCCGACGGTATCGTCGAGGGTGACGGTAACTTCTGCCGCGACGTTGGCTTCGCTGAAGACTACTTCGTGCACACCATCTCGATGCGTTACGAGTTCAACGAGAACCTGACGCTGCGTGCCGGTATCACGAACCTGTTCGACGAAGCTCCGCCGCTGATCGACACCGCCCAGGTCCTGGGTATCTCGAACACCCCGATCGGTAACGGCTACGATCTGAACGGTCGCGAGTTCTTCGGATCGATCAACCTCCGCTTCTAATCCTTTTCGGATTAAGCTGAAAATCAGGGCGGCCCCGCAACACTGCGTTGCGGGGCCGCTTTGCTTTGGCGAACTTGACCCTTCTGCCTCGCGCCCTAGGACCACTGGAAGATCAGCAAATTCAGGTGAGAGCATGAAAATCGATTCGAATATCAGCGCAGTCGTAACCGGCGGCGCATCCGGCCTTGGCGAAGCGACGGCGCGCGCATTTGCAGCAAGGGGCGTGAAGGTGGCCCTTTTCGACCTCAACGAAGAACGCGGCGAACAGGTGGCGGGCGAAATCGGCGGCGTGTTCTGCAAGGTGGATGTCTCCAGCGAGGATTCGATCGCCGCTGGCTTTGCCAAAGCGCGCGAGGCGCATGGCCAGGAACGCATCCTGGTGAACTGTGCCGGCATCGGCACCATCGGCAAGCTGACCCGCCGTGACCGTGAGACGGGCGAGATCAGCCACCTGTCGTTCGATCTCTTCGAAAAGACCATGAAGGTGAACCTGATGGGCACGTTCGGCTGCATGGCGAAAGCCGCTGCCGGCATGATGACGCTGGACCCGGTGAATGAGAATGGCGAGCGCGGGGTGATCATCAACACCGCTTCCGTCGCGGCGGAAGACGGGCAGATCGGGCAGGTCGCCTACGCCGCGTCCAAGGCGGGCGTGAAGGGCATGACCCTGCCCGTGGCGCGTGACCTGATGAGCGAGGGCATCCGCGTCAACGCGATTTTGCCAGGCATCTTCATGACCCCGATGATGGCTGGCCTGCCAGAAAAGGCGCAGCAATCGCTTGCCGCTTCGGTGCCCTTTCCCAAGCGTTTGGGCCAGCCGGAAGAATACGCCGATCTCGCCTGCTTCATGGTGGAGGCAGAATACATGAACGCAGAAACGGTGCGCCTCGATGGCGCGATCCGAATGCCGCCGAAGTAAGCCTCGGCGGGAGGGGAACAGCAATGAGCGAATGGCATATCGGCGTGATCGGCGGATCGGGCCTGTACGAACCGGGCGCGCTGGACGATGCGCAGGAAATCGCCATCAACAGCGCCTTTGGCGAGCCGTCCGGTCCGGTAACCACGGGGCGTATCGGCAAGGTCCGCTTTACCTTCATCGCGCGGCATGGCGCGGGGCACACGCTTTCTCCCGCCCACGTGAATTACCGTGCCAATGTGGACGTGCTGAAGCGCGCAGGCGTGACGGACATCCTGGCCATCTCGGCAATCGGCAGCCTGAGTGAAGACCTTGCCCCCGGCACATTCGTGGCGGTGGACCAGCTGATCGATCGCACCACGGGGCGCGAGCGCAGCTTCTTCGGAGACAACATCGTCGCCCACGTTCCGCTGGCCGATCCTGTGTGTCCGCGCCTTTCGGATCTTGCCGTGAAAGCGGCGAAGAAGGCGGGTGCCGACATCCGCAAGGGCGGCACCTATGTTGCTATCGAAGGGCCGCAGTTTTCCACCCGCGCAGAGAGCCATCTTTATCGTGAATGGGGCGCAGACGTGATCGGCATGACGGCCATGCCGGAAGCGCGCCTCGCCCGCGAGGCAGAACTACCTTACGCGCTGATCGGCATGGTGACCGATTACGATTGCTGGCGCGATCCGGAAGGGGACGTCGACGTTGCGGACATTCTGAAAGTGATGAAGGACAACGCCGAGACAGCGCGCACCATGCTTGCCAGGCTGGCGACGGTTCTGCCCAAGACGCGCAGCGCCAGCCCGATCGATACCGTGCTGGACACCGCCATCGTGACCGCGCGTGAGAACTGGGACGTTGCCGCACGCACGCGGCTGGACGCCGTGGGCGGGCGGTTGATGCAATTATTTCAATCTGGACAAGATTGATGCGTGAAACTTGCAATAGCCGCCGAATGTGCGCAGGGTAGTTACTTATGCAACCGACAAAATCTCTCGACCAGTTCCTTCCCTATCAACTTTCGCTGGCTTCCAACGCCGTTAGCGGACGTATCGCGGTGGAGTATCGCCAGCGCTGGGGACTGAGCATTCCCGAATGGCGCGTGATGGCCGTGCTTGGCGATGTGGGCGGCCTTACGCAGCGCGATCTGACGCGCCGCACCCTGATGGACAAGGTGGCCGTGAACCGGGCGTGCAAGGGGCTTGAGGAACGGTCCTTGGCCGAACGCACCCCGAACGAGGCCGATGGCCGCTCTCACCTCCTGGCGCTGACCGAAACCGGCCAGGAAATGCACGCCGAGATCATGCCGCTGGCACGCGAGATCGAAAAGCGCATGTTCGCAGGCTTTTCGGCTGACGAGTTGCAGCTCTTCCGCACCTTGCTGCACCGTGCGCGCAAGCAGGCGGAAGATCTGGACGGCGTCGAACTGGGCGGCAGCTTCGGCGTGAACTGAGCCGACACTACAACCAGACAGCAAAAGGCCCCGGCGGATCGCTCCGCCGGGGCCTTTTTGTTGGAGTGGTTATCCCTTCGGCTTTACGAGAACGCATCGCCGATGGAGCAGGCTGCGGGGCCAAGGATCACGATGAACAGCACCGGCAGGATGAACAGGATCAGCGGCACCGTCATGATGGCGGGAAGGCGCGCGGCCTTTTCCTCGGCACGCATCATGCGCTCGTTACGGAATTCCGCGGAAAGCACACGAAGGGCCGATGCCAGCGGCGTACCGTAGCGTTCCGTCTGAACCATCGTCGTCACCACGCCGCGAACGGCTTCCAGGTTCACGCGGTAGGCGAGGTTCTCGAATGCCTGGCGGCGCTCTGTCAGGAAGGACAGCTCGATCGCGGTGAGGGCAAATTCGTCGCCCAGTTCCGGATAGGCGCGGCCCAGTTCGCGTGCCACGCGGTTGAACGCGGCGTCCACCGTCAGGCCGGCCTCGGCACAGATCACCAGCAGGTCCAGCGCGTCCGGCAGGCCCTTCTGGATGGCGAGCGTGCGCTTGGACGAAACGTTGGCAAGGTAGAGTTCCGGGCCCTTGTAACCCAGCACCACCAGTCCGGCGAAGCCCATGAACCGCTTCAGGCTGCCCCAATCGGGGAACATGTCGGTCCAGTAGAAGAGCACGACACCGATCATGCCCAGCACGACAGGCAGAACCATACGTGCAAAGATGATCATGATCGCCAGTTCCTTGTTGCGGAAACCGGCCTGGGCCAGCTTCTGCTGGATCATCTTCACCTGGCTTTCCTGCAGCACTTTCATGCCCTGCAGGGTGTCTTTCATCTTGTCGGTCGTATCGGTGCGCTGCGTCAGGCTCTGGCGCTTCTTCGATGTCTGCGTGATCATGCCGGTCTTCAACTCGGCACGGCGCTGGCTCAGCGCCTTCACGCGCTTGGCCATCGGATCCTTCACCGTCACAGCGGCATAGATGGCAAACACCATCGCAGCAGCCGCGATACCGGCCAGGATCGTGCCGACCAGGATGACATCGACGCCCAGCAGCGTGGGGTTGGATGGCGGAGCAATCATCAACATGGTTTCCGTTTCCTCCGCAATCAGATTTCGAAGCTGACCATCTTGGCCATGATAAGGGCGCCGATGCTCATCCACACCAGACCGCCAAGGCCGGTCACGATCAGGCGGTCATCGGTGAAGAAGCCGCTCAGGTAATCGGGATTGATCCAGTAGATCAGGCCGAAAACGATGAAGGGCAGGGAGCCCACGATGTAGGCGGAGGCCTTCGATTCAGAGCTCATCGCCTTGATCTTCAGCTTCATCTGCGAACGCTTGCGCAGCACGTCGGCAAGGTTCGAGAGCGTTTCCGCCAGGTTGCCGCCGGTTTCGCGCTGGATGGCCAGCGTGATGACGAAGAACTGGAATTCGGGCGTACCCAGCTTGTCTGCCGTTTCCTGGAGCGATTCCTCCATGGTGCGGCCGATCTTGATACGCTCCGTCACGGCGCGGAATTCCGATCCTACGGGGCCGGGCACTTCGCTGGAAACAACGCCCAGCGTTTCCGTAACCGGAAGGCCGGAGCGCAGGCCGCGAACGAGCAGTTCGATAGCGTCGGGGAACTTGGCGTTGAACTTCGCGGTCCGCCGTTTGATGAAGCTGCTCACCACCATGTGCGGTATGCCGGCACCAAACAGCACGCCCACGCCCAGCGACATCATCGCCGCGCCCGAGCGCAGGTAAAGCAGCGCGGTAACCACGATGGCGAGGCCAAGCGAGGAATAGAGGTATTGCGCGAGCGTCCAGTTCATTCCGGTACGATCGAGCCGCAGTTGCAGGGCCTCCAGCCGTGAACCTGCGCCAGCGCGCGAGAACTGCTTTGGCTTGCGCGCCGCGATAGCTTTCTTCAGCTGGCTTTCGACCTTGTCCGTCGTGCTTTGCGCATGGCGATAGCGCACGGCTTCCAGCCGACGCTGGCTTTCCTTGGCCGGCGAAGAGCCCGAGACCAGCATGTAGCCAAGGATCATCAGGCCCATGAGGCCACCGGCTAATAGCAGAAGCTGGATGATGCTCATGGAATACCTTCTTTCAAACGTCGGAAAATTGCGGTTTGAACGGCGGGCGAGGCCAGGCCCCGCCCACGATTTCTAGGTCTATTCGGCAGGCTCGGCGGTTGCCTTGCCCTTCTTGGGCGAGGAGCCCAGGAGCGACTTGAGGTCGAACTTGCCCATCAGAGAGCCCTTCTGGCCCGCCTCGTCGATGCTGGCGCCGTCATCCTCGGACACGCCGACGATCATCTTGGCGATCTCGCGGATCGGACCCACTGTCTTGGCGCTCTTGTTCGCCTCGATGAAGGTCTGGCCAAGCTTGGCGGCATTGGCTGCGGCCTTCTGGTCGAACGGGATCTGGAAATTGATCTTGCGTTCGATCGAAGCCTCGAAATCGCTCTTGCTGATCTCGGCGGCACCTGGCTGCATCTTGTTGCAGACGATCAGCGGGTGACAGGCTGGGGCATTCTGCTTCAGCCACGAGAGGATGCGGATCGTGTCGCGCGCCGATGCCAGGGTGAGTTCGGTGACAAGCGTCACTACGTTCACATCCGTCAGCAGGTGCGGGAAGTTGATCAGCATGTTGCGCGGCAGATCCACCACCGTCATGTCGAAGGCCTGGCGGAATTCTTCCTCCAGTTGCAGGAAGGCCGTGCCGTCGGTCATCAGCGGCGAGTTGATCGGCGCTTCTGCAGACATGATGGCAAGGTTGTCGTTGGCGCGGATCATCGCGCGTTCGATGAACAGGCCGTCGATGCGGCTGGGGTTCTCGATCGCGTCCGTCAGGCCTCGGCCCGGTTCCAGATCCAGCGCCAGTGCGCCAGTGCCGAAATGCACGTCGAGATCAAGCAGGGCGGTGGAACGCTCGTGCTCTGTAGCGAACAGCCAGGCAAGCGAAGTCGCCAGCGTGGATGCACCAACACCGCCACGCGTGCCGACGACGGCGGTCGCCACGTGCTCGCGCTCGCCTTCGCCCTCGTTGTTTCGGGGGGAGGAGAATACGGACTGGGCCTGCGTCAGCGCATCGCGCAGTTGGCCGGCGGAAAGCGGCTTCAGCAGGTAATCGTGAATGCCGCTGGCCAAGAGGTCGCGATAGAGGCGAACGTCGTTCACCTGGCCCACCGCGATCACCACCGTGCCGGGTTCGCAAACCTCGGCAAGGGCATTGATGTCGTTCAGCGGATCGCCGCTTTCGGACAGATCGACCATCAGGATGGCCGGGCTCGCCGCGATGGAAAGCGACTGGATGGCGTTGCGCAGGCCACCCTTGTTACACTTCTCGGGCTGCCATCCCATCTCGATGACCACCGGACGCAGCACGTCCAGCGCGCTCTCGTCGCAGATGAATGCGGAGAAGGGCTCACGATTGCCCATCGAACCTGTTTTGAAAGGAGAGTTCATAGATCAGTTCCCGTCAGATGCGATTGCAGGAAGGCCACCGGCACCGGTCGGTTCTGCTGCGCGGTAGGTGTCGATGGCGCGGTTGGACGTCATGATGACAGTGTCACCCGTTCCTTCGGCGCCTTCGAGCAGATGTTCCGGATCGGCGATCATGGCGGCAAGGTTGCCGTTCACCGCGCATCCGTAACCATCGGAAGTATGGTTGCCCTGCTGGAAGCCGTACTTGTCGGACCAGTCGGGGCAGCCGGGCACAAAGGCGGTGGACCGCGTCACGATCACACGGACATTGCCGGGATCGACATAGCCCTGCGTCACCGGTGCGCTGTCGGCCAGCAGGATGCCGCGGCGCCCTGCGATTGCGGCCACGTCTTCCATCACGGCCGGGTTTTCCACCGGCGTATCGATGGCCACGCGATCTCCGTAACCAAGGTCGAGCATGTCGAACCACTCGGCAAGGCGACCCTGCTCGGTTGCATCGAGGCCAGCCACGCTGGTGCGCAGGTCCATCACGTAGTTGCTGCGTTCGACAACCGGCTGGTTCACGCTGTTGAGCGAGAAGTTGTTTTTGGCATCGAGGCCGCCGCAAGCGGCAAGACCGAGGCCGAGTGAAAGCGCCAGGACACTGCTGGCAGCACGTTTAAAGCTGATGGTCATGACGATCACTCTCCGTTTGCGATGCTGAAGCCGGGTGCGGCGACCGCGGCAGTCTGCGTGGCGGCACCTGCGGGGCTTTCACCGTGGGCAAGGGGTGCGCCGTTCTGGGCGTTCATGCTGACCTCCGGTCCACCGGGTGCAGGATTGGCAGCGCGCGGCATCGGTCGTTCGGCACCGCTGGTGCCGTTGCTTTCCTGCCCGAAGAGGAACTGCGATGCCCCGTTGGGCACGGCAAAACCATCGGTCGGCAGGCGGATCTCGCGGTCGTTGACCGGCTGCACCAGATACGGCGTCACCACGATGACCAGCTCCGTTTCGCCGCGACGGAAATCCGTGGAGCGGAACAGGTTGCCGAGGATCGGGATGTCACCCACGCCCGGTGCCTGATCCAGCGTGTGCTGGGCATTGGCCGACATCAGGCCCGCGATCATGAAGCTTTCGCCCGAACCCAGCTCCACCGATGTTTCCGCGCGGCGGATGGTGAGGGCAGGGATCTGGAAGCCGTTCAGCGTCACGGCACCCTGGCTCGAAAGCTCGGACACTTCGGGACGCACGCGGATCGAGATGCGGCCGTTGGCCAGCACGGTGGGCGTGTAGGCGAGGCTGACACCGAATTTCTTGTATTCGACGGTGGTGGTGCCCAGGCCCTGCGAGAGCGGGATGGGGAATTCGCCACCGGCGAGGAACTCGGCCGTCTCACCGGAAAGTGCCGTGAGGTTGGGCTGGGAAAGCGTGGTAACGAGACCGCGCTGCTCACCCAGATCGAGGGCGCCAGCGATATCGAGGCCGAACAGTTCACCGATAGCGCCCAGTGTCGTCTGCCCCTGGACAGGCGTGATGTTGGTGCCGGGGACGGTGCCGCTGCAGGTGCCATCGGCGAGGATCGGCGGGATACAACCCGCCACCTCGTTGCCGATGCCAAGCGGGCCGCCAAGAGCGTTGAACTGCTCTGTAACCGTGCGACCGCGGCCGATGCCGAACTGGAAGCCACCGGTGCCGTCGATTGTCGTGAGGTTCGCGCCGATGCTGCGGACCAGCGAACGGCTGACCTCGGCAAAGCGAACGCGCAGGTTTACCTGCAGCGGCGTTGCCATGCGCAGGCGGGAAATCACGTTGGCTTCCGCGCCAACGAATGCTTCCACCAGGCGTTCGGCCTCCGAGGCGTCTTCGGGAGCGGCCACTGTGCCGGTGAGCAGCACGGTGTTGGTGCCCATGGTGGCAACCCGAATGTCAGCTTCGGGCATGGCCAGGCTCAGCATCTGGTCGACGCTGTCGAGGTTCGATCCCACGCGGACATTGGCGGACCAGATGATATCGCCGGAAGAATTGCTGGCGTAAATCGTGGTCTCACCGCCAGACAGGCCGAAGACATACAGCTGGCGCTGCGACTTTACCTGCACGTCGGCGATCTGGTCGTTCGACACGAAGATGTCGGCCATGTTGCCGGGAACCGTGATCAGCTCACCGCGGCCGATGGACAGGACGATATCCTGCGCAGGGCGGACGGAGGTCTGGGCGGCGGCAGTCCCTGCCGGCACTGCGGCCAGCGGTGCAATCGCGCATGCGGCGCTCAGCACAGTCTTGAAAAGGCGGCTTTTCATCGTCTTGCCTTTCGGTGCGTTTCCGTAGGAAATCATGGGTTTGATAGCTTTGATGTTCATGGCGTTCACCGCAGGGTCGACATGCCGACCGAGCCGACACGCGCACCTTCGCGCATGGCGCCGGCCTGGCGGTCGAGCAGGGCACCCGCGCCGCGATCGACGGGGGTTACGACGGTGTTCTTGCCACGGGTGACGCGTACGGTCGGTCCGGTGGGTGCCGCGTTGGCGGAAATACCGGGAACCACGGGCGCAGCGTCCTGCTGGGCAGGGCCGCCGCCGCGGTTGTTGCCGCCACCCTGGGGCGGAACCGAGCGACGCTGGAAGCGCGACACGTCTCCACCGGTCTGGAAGGTGGTGGCACCTTCACCGGGACGCGACATGGCCGCACGCAGCAGGCGCTCTTCCTCTTCGGGAGAAGCATCGTCGGGCAGTTCCACTTCACCGGAAGCGATGGCACGCTCCAGCTCGGACTGGTTATCGGCGATGGAGCGCAGCGAGAGGCTGAGCGTGCCGATGGTCTGCGCAACGGCGATCTTCTCGGCGATGCGCGGGGTGACTTCCATCGTTACCGTGCGAAACGCGCGGACCACGGTGGTTCCATCTTCCCTGGTGGTGCTTTCGGTCGACTGGTCGGTGGCGAGCACGCGCAGGTTGGTGAGGATCGTTTCCGAGGTGCGCAGGGCAGCGCCATCGTCACCCGTAACGGTCTGCGTCAGCACCATGTCGACGCGGTCACCCGGGAAGACGAAGCCTGCCACACCCGTGCGGGCGGAAACCGGCACGGTGACGGCACGCATGCCCGGGCCAAGCGCCGCTGCAAGGAAGCCGCGATCGCCGGGCGCGACGAGCGAGCCCTGCGTTACCGGTTCACCGGCAGTGACAGGGTGGCGCACGACGGTGCCGAGGAGGGCCTGCATGTCGGCTTCGCCATCAATGAAGTAGGCATCCTGCACCAGTTCCTGCGGCCACAGCTGGTAGGAAATGGCATCGGCGGTCACGATCGTGCCGACGGGCAGGCCACGCTTGGCCACCAGCACTTTCGGGCCGGTAGGCTCGACTTCGGCGGCGGCCTGAGCCTCGGGTGCCGCAGCACCGGCGAACATGCTGCGTGCGAGAAACGCGGTACCGATCGCAACGATCAGCGCTCCTGCCAGCAGAAAAAGTTTCTTCTTGTCCATGGTGCGTCAAGCCCCCTCAATGGTCCTTGCAATATGCTTTATGCCGGATACGGCATGATTGGTTAAAATCAGGTTCACTGCGCAGCCCCGGCGATCGTGGAAGCTGGCATGTAGAAAGTGCCGATGACCCAGAGGCCGGCGGCGGAAATCGCAACGCCATACGGGATGCCGATGCGGTTCTTCTGGCGGCGCATCAGGTTCCAGGCGCCGAACACCAGCGTCAGCACGCCGCCCAGCAGCGCCATCATGATGATGAGTTTGAGATAGAGAGAAGGCTCGATCCACAGCGCCAGCGCGGTCAGCAGTTTCACGTCGCCGCCGCCCATCGCTTTCAGCGCGAAAAGCACGGAAAGAATGGCGAATGTCAGCAGCGCGACGCCCACCTGTGCGGCGATTTCCGGCCAGAAGGAAAGGCCCATGGCGTACCAGAAGAAAGGCGCGCCGATGGCAACGGCCGCATTCAGCCAGTTGGCGATACGGCGGCTTTTCAGGTCGGTGATTGCGGCCACGACCAGTGCGATTGCCAAGGCGGCAAGCAGTCCGTACTTGATTGGATCGTCTAGCATTGAGGCCCCCAAATGTCCCTTGAGCCTTGTGCTAGCGTGCATGGCTTACCAAAAAGTAACCAAAGGCAGGAGGACGGAATTAGCCACGCGACCACCCTTGATCCCGCGCGTTTCGACCGCAGGGCCATTCCCGATGACGCAACGGAGCGTAAGTGGAAGGCCGGTGACGGACACGAGGTCCGCCTGATCGAATGGCCTGAACCGCCCGCCGAAATGGCCGGGCGCGGGTCCATCCTGTTCATGGCAGGGCGCGCCGACGCTTACGAAAAATATCTCGAAACCTTCGAGCACTGGCGGCTGAAAGGCTGGCGGGTGATGGCCGCGGACTGGCGCGGGCAGGGTGGATCGGGCCGCTTGGGCCTTGACGATTCGACAGGCCATATCGACGATTTCCAGCTCTGGCTGAACGACCTCGCCGAATTGTGGAGCCATTTCGCACAGGGCCGCGATGGTCCGCTGGTGCTGGCAGCCCATTCGATGGGCGGACATCTGGTGGTGCGCGCCGCGATCGAGAAGATACTGATGCCCCGGCCAGATGCGCTGGTCCTCTCTGCCCCCATGCTGGACGTGTTCCCCGAGATACTGCCTCTGCCGCTGAAACGGCTGGTATCCACCGCCATGGCAGGGCTGGGCGATGCGCGCCGCCCGGCCTGGCGAATCAGCGAGAAACCGGGCAGCAAGCTTGCCTCCCGCCAGCGGCTGCTGACGCATGACGATGCCCGCTACGAGGATGAGAAGTGGTGGCGCAAGCAGCGGCCCGAACTGCGGCTAGGCCCCGGCAGCTGGGGCTGGGTGAAGGCGGCCGCGCTCAGTTCCTCGGAGATATTCCGCAAGGGCCGGCTGGAGGAGATGGATATACCCACTTTCATCGTCGCTACCGACGCCGATCGGCTCGTCAGCCCCTCTGCCGTGCGCAGCGCCCTGGCGCGCCTGCCGGATGCCGATGCGCTGATCTTCGGCGAGGAGGCGCGTCACGAGATACTGCGCGAGGAAGACGTCGTGCGGGAACAGGCGCTGGGCGCGATTGACGGTTTCCTGGATAGCCAGTTTTCAGATTGAGCGCAGCCATGGCCCAGACTTTCGACATCGCCGTGATCGGCGCCGGAATGGCCGGTGCCAGCATCGCCGCCGAATTGGCCGCTCTCGCGCCGGCGGGAACGCGCATCGCCCTGTGCGAGGCGGAAGATTTTCCCGGCTATCACACCACCGGCCGATCCGCCGCCTTTCGGGAGGAATGTTATGGCGGGCCGGATGTCGTGCCGCTGACTCTGGCTTCTGGCGATTACCTTGCGCAAGGCGGTTTCCTGACGCCGCGCGGCGGCCTCTATCTCGCGCGTGAAGGGGAGGATGCCGAGGTCGCGGCGTTTCTGGAACGGTTTGCCGATTCGGGTGTGACCATCCGCCCGCTGGATCGCGCCGGGCTGGAAGCGCGCCTGCCCGGCGTGCGCCCGCAATGGACGCAGGCGCTGAGCCAGCCGAACTGCGCCGATATCGACGTGGCCGGCCTGCACCAGCACTATCTCTCTCGCGCCAGACGCGGCGATGTGGCCCTGCATGTCCGCCACCGGTTACAAGGCCTGTCGCGCGAGGGCGGGGATTGGCTGCTGGATTTCGGCGCTGCAGGCGAGATGCGCGCCGCCATCGTGGTGAACGCCGCGGGTGCCTGGGCGGACGGTGTGGCCCGCCTTGCCAATGCCAGGACGCTGGGCATTCAGCCGCTGCGGCGCACGGTGGCACAGCTGCGCGTCGACCCCGCGCCGTCTGCCGATCTGCCGCTGACGCTGGATATCAACGGCGATTTTTACTTCCGCCCCGACAATGGCCGCATCTGGCTGAGCCCGCATGACGAAACGCCGAGCGAGCCGTGCGATGCTGCGCCCGAGGAATACGATATCGCGCTTGCCGTCGAGCGGTTCGAGAACGTGGTGGACTGGAAGATCGAGGCAGTGGAGCGCAAGTGGGCGGGGCTGCGCAGTTTTTCGCCCGATCGTCTGCCGATCTACGGTTTTGACCCTGCGGTGGAAGGCCTGTTCTGGTTCGCAGGGCAGGGCGGATATGGCATCCAGACGGCACCGGCAGCGGCCCGGTTTGGTGCACAACTGCTACTGCAACGGCCAAGGGACGCCATGACCGGGGCGTTGGACGAACGGCTCTATTCACCTGCGCGTTTTGCCGATTGAGGGCTGTGCTGGCCAACCGGATAAACTTTGTTATGTTCGCCCGCGACCAATCAAACGGGAGATCAAAAATTGGCTCATCATTTCCAGATCTACAAGGACAAGGCAGGCGAGTTCCGCGTGCGGTTCAAATATAACGACGAGATCATGTTCTCGACCGAAGGCTACGCTTCGAAGTCGAGTGCCAAGAACGCCATCGAATCGATCCAGAAGAACGGCCCCGGCGCGGACATCGTCGACGAGAGCTGATCTCTAGCGGGCGCTGTCGGCCGCGTCGCTGGCGAGGCGGTCGACACGCTCGTTTTCCGGGTGGCCGCTATGGCCCTTTACCCATTTCCACGTGATGACATGCGGTGCGGCGGCTTCGATCAGATCGTGCCACAAATCCTCGTTGCGAACGGGTTTCTTGCTGGCATTCACCCAGCCGCGCTTTTTCCAGCCGTCGATCCACTTCGTCATGCCGTCGATCAGATAGCGGCTGTCGGTGTGCAGGGTGACTTCGCACGGTTCGATCAACGCCTTCAGCGCGCGGACAGCCGCCGTCATTTCCATGCGGTTGTTCGTGGTCTGCGGGTCGGAGCCCGAAAGCTCCTTCTCGTGCCCCCCCATGCGCAGCAGCGCGCCCCAGCCGCCGGGGCCGGGATTGCCCTTGCAGGCACCGTCGGTAAAGATTTCGACGTGTTTCATCGGCCGAAAATGTCCTCTCCTTCGCGGCGGTAGAATTCCAGTCGCCGCACGAAATCCATCGGATCCTTCTTCGTCACAAGCGCATCCGCCGGTGTTTCGATCCAGTCCTGTGCGCGGCTGGAGACGAAACGCAAGGTTGCCCCCTGCGCCAGCAGCGGCAGCGCGCCGCGCTCCTCCTCCCGCAATTTGCGCACGCTTTCATAGCCTTCCACCAGCGCTTGCCCCACTTCGGGACGATAGCTGCGGCCATCGCCGCTGAAGCTCCACGCGGCGTGGGTGACGGCAAGATCGTAGGCCATCGCATCGCTGCAGGCGAAGTAGAAATCGATGAGCGCGCTGACGGTGTTGCCCAGCATGAGCACGTTGTCGGGAAACAGGTCTGAATGGATAATGGAATCAGGCAAGTCGCGTGGCCAGTCGGCGGCGACCTGCCGTGCCACGGGAACGACATCGGGCAGGGCGCCGTCGATGGCGGCGAGCGCATCCGTTCCGCAATCTTCCAGTACCCTTGCAGACACTTGCGGGCCAAGGTCGTTTGCCCGGCTGCCGGCGAAATCCTGCGCCGTCCGGTGCATCTGCGCCAGCACCACGCCAACGCTGCGGGCCTGTGCAGGCGTCGGATCCGTGACCGACACCCCCGGCAGAAACTCGATCAGCGCCACGGCCTTTCCTTGCAGCATGCGCGACGATGCGCCGCTGCGATCGTGGATCGTGCGCGGAACCGGGCAGTCGTTCGCGGCCAGGAAATCCAGCAGGTTCAGGAAGAACGGCAGATCGGCGATGTCGATGCGCCGTTCGTACATGGTGAGAATGAAGCGCTGGCCGTTGGCACTGCTGCCGGTGGTTTCCACCAGCCAGTTGGAATTGGAAACGCCCTCCGCAATGCCTTTTGCGGAAACCAGTTCACCAACATCGTATTGCGCGATCAGATCGGCCAGAACCTCGGCCGAAAGCTGCGTGTAGACGGCCATTGCTGCAAACCTAGTCCATCAATTGGCGGGGCAGCTTGAACACCATCTTTTCCTCGGCGGTGCGGACCTTTTCCTCCTGCACGTCACGCCATTCGCCCAGCTTTGTCACCACTTCGCGCACCAGCACTTCTGGCGCACTGGCGCCAGCGGTGATGCCCACCGTGCCGACCCCGTCCAGCCACGCAGGATCGATCTCGCTGGCGCGCTGGATCAGCCGGGCATCGGTGCCGAGCCGTTCTGCCACCTCTACGAGGCGCAGGGAATTGGACGAATTGGGAGCGCCGATCACCAGCACCAGATCCGCCCCCGGCGCGATGGCCTTCACGGCCTCCTGCCGGTTGGAGGTGGCATAGCAGATATCCTCCGCCTTGGGCGCCACGATATGCGGATAGCGCGCCTTCAGCGCCCGCACGATCTCCGCCGTATCGTCTACCGAGAGCGTGGTCTGCGTAAGGAACGAGAGCGTATCGTCTTGTGTGAAAGGCAGCTGCTCGACATCGTCGACCGTTTCCACCAGCGTCATCTGCCCCTCTGGCACCTGTCCCATCGTGCCGATCACCTCGGGATGGCCTTCGTGGCCGATGAAGATGATGTGCTGGCCTTTCTCGATCTGGCGTTCGGCCTGGCGATGCACCTTGGACACCAGCGGGCAGGTGGCATCGACATAGATCATCTCGCGCCGCTGCGCCTCTGCCGGAACGGACTTGGGCACGCCGTGCGCGCTGAACACCACCGGCATATCGTCCGGCACTTCGTCCAGCTCCTCCACGAAAATCGCGCCCTTTTCCTTCAACCCGTCCACCACGTAGCGATTGTGCACGATTTCGTGCCGGACATAGACCGGCGCGCCATACTTCTCGATTGCCTTCTCGACGATCTCGATGGCGCGATCCACACCGGCGCAAAAGCCGCGCGGCGCGGCAATCATCACGATCAGCGGCAATTTGCTGCCGGAGGGGCGATTTTCCTGAAAGGGGGCGTTCATGCTCATGTCTCTAGCTGTTGTCGCCCAGTCGTGAAAGGGCTAGGGGCCTGCAAGTGGAATGGGGCGGTATATAGGCTGCCTGTACGATACAAGGAATGGGAATGAACGCTCGGATCGCAATACTTGCCGCTGTTGCTGGCCTTACTGTTTTGGGTGGCTGCCGCAGCGAAGGCGATATCGTGGTGGATACAGGCGTGGGAATCACCGCGCTGCGGTCCGTTTGTCCGGCGGTGGGCGTGCCCGATTATACTGGCGACATCACCCTGTTCTCTCCTGCCGGTGCGCGCACGGCCGATGCCATCGACGTGACGGCGGCCATCACCAACGTGCGTTCCACTTGCGATGAAACGGGCGAGCAGGTCTATTCCGCCGCCACTTTCGACGTGATCGGAACGCGCACCGATACGACGGGCGCACGCACCGTTTCGCTGCCCTATTATTCCACCGTGCTGCGCGGCGGCTCTTCCGTAATCGCAAAGCGCGTGGGCCAGGTTGAACTCACCTTCGCCCCCGGCGAGGCGCGGGCACAGGGCAGCGGCACTGCTGGCGCCTATGTGAACCGTGCGGAGGCCACTCTGCCGGAAGATATTCGCGAACGTATCACCCGCCGCCGCCGTGCCGGCGACCAGTCGGCCGCGATCGACCCGTTGACGGAGCCTGACGTGCGTGCCGCCGTGGCCCGCGCTTCTTTCGAACTGCTGGTGGGCTTCCAGCTGACGGAAGAACAGCTGGCCTATAACGCCACGCGCTAAATCGGGTGCTTTGCGCAGCCGTTCAAACAGGCTAACGGCGCGCCTATGTCCGATCATCAAACCCTGTACGCCGCCTTTGCGGAAAAAATCGACGCCGTGCTTTCCGCCCTGGAGATGGAAGGCACGCTGCCGCCCGAAACGGATCGCAGCAATGTGAGCGTGGAGCCGCCGCGCGATCCTGCGCATGGCGATCTGGCCACCAATGCCGCGATGGTGCTGGCAAAGCAGGCGAAGTCCAATCCGCGCGCGCTGGCAGAGCAGATCGTGGAGCATCTGCAGCGCGATGCTGCCGTCACCAGTGCCGAGATCGCCGGGCCGGGCTTCATCAACCTGCGCCTTGCCCCGCATAGCTGGATCGATGAACTGGGCGCGATTGCCGCCGGCGGCGACGATTACGGCAAGTCCGCGATGGGCGCAGGCCGCCGCGTGAACATCGAGTATGTTTCCGCCAATCCCACCGGCCCCATGCACATGGGCCACTGCCGCGGTGCGGTGGTGGGCGATGCGCTGGCCAGCCTGCTGGAACATGCCGGGCACGAGGTAACGCGCGAATACTACGTCAACGATGCAGGCGGGCAGGTGGATACGCTGGCCCGCAGTGCGCACCTGCGTTATCGCGAGGCGCTGGGCGAGGATATCGGTGCGATCCCCGAGGGCATGTATCCCGGAGATTACCTGGTGAAAGTGGGCGAGGCGGCTGCCGCGGAATTCGGAGAGCGTTTCGTGAACGAGCCGGAGCACGAATGGCTGCCTATCTTCCGTGCCTATGCCGTCGAGCGGATGATGGATGTCATCAAGGCCGACCTCGCATTGCTGGGGATCGAGCATGACGTGTTCGCATCCGAGGCTGCCCTGCAGGCGGCGCAAAAGCCCGAAGCTGCCGAGGCGTGGATGCGCGAGCACGACCTTGTCTATGACGGCGTGCTGGAAAAGCCCAAGGGCAAGACGGTGGACGATTGGGAACCGGTGGAACTGCCGCTGTTCCGCTCCACCAAATTCGGCGACGATCAGGATCGCCCGATCAGGAAGAGCGACGGCAAGTGGACCTATTTCGGGGCCGATCTCGCCTATCACATGCAGAAGGCCGAGAAGGCCGATGCCCTGATCGACATCTGGGGCGCGGATCATGCGGGCACGGTAAAGCGCATCAAGGCTGCCGTTGCCGCGCTGTCACAAGGAGAAGGCAAGCCCATCCCCTTCGACGTGAAACTGGTGCAGATGGTGCAGCTGCTGCGCGGCGGAGAGCCGGTGAAGATGTCCAAGCGCAGCGGCAATTTCGTCACCATCGCGGACATGGTGGAGGAAGTGGGCAAGGACGTGGTGCGATTCACCATGCTGACCCGCAAGCCCGAAGCGCAGATGGATTTCGATTTCGCCAAGGTGGTGGAAGCATCGAAGGACAACCCGGTCTTCTACGTGCAATATGCCCATGCGCGCATCTGCTCCATTCTGCGCAAGGCGGCGGAACAGGATTTCGCGCCCTCGGCAGACGATCTCTCGCAGCTTGGCGAGGACGAGCTGGCGCTGATCAAGCAGGCCGCGCAATTCCCGCGCGAGGTGGAAGCGGCGGCCCGCGCGCGCGAACCGCACCGCATCGCCTTCTATCTCTACGATCTGGCCGCTGCCTTCCACGCCTACTGGAACCTCGGCAATGACGATGCGCGCAAACGCATCATCGTGGCACAGGAGCCCGATCTCACCGCTGCCAGGCTTTTCCTCGCGGTACAAATCGGGCAGGTTATCCGCAATGGCCTGGCAATCCTGGGGGTTGAGGCGGTTGAGGAGCTTTAGACCATGAACCTTCCTGAGGGGGGAAAGGACGAAACCGGCACGCTGGAGGCCGAGGAACGGCTCGCTTTCGAGGACGAAGACGATTCGCTGCCGTGGCTGGAAGACGATGCCGAATACGAGGAAGATCGCGGCTTCGATGCTCGGCTGATATGGATCACGCTGGCGGGCCTGGTGGTGATCGGCAGCGTGTTGTTCGCCCTGTGGTGGCTGCTGCGCGATGGTCCGCAGGCAGATGCCGTGGCCGATGGCAGCACGATCGAGGCGCCCAACCAGCCTTACAAGGAACGTCCCGAGGACCCCGGCGGCCGCCAGGTGGAAGGCACGGGCGACACCGCATACCAGGTGGCAGGCGGCGAGAGCCAGCGAGGCCGCCTGGCCGATACGCCGGAGGAAGCTGCTTCGCCGAGCATCGACCTTGAGCAGAATGACAGCGAGGGCGAGGCCGACAAGCGCGTCGAGACGAACAGCAACGTGTATGTGCAGATCGGTGCCTACACCAGCCGATCCGACGCCAACGATGCGTGGGTTCGGGCGCGCGGCCGGTATTCCGTCCTCTCCGGCATGAGCAATCGCGTGGTGGAGGCGCAGGTGAACGGCGCGACCGTCTATCGCCTGCAGGCCATCACGTCCGACAGGGCAACCGGCGATGCCACCTGCCGCGCCATCCGCGAACAGGGCGGGGATTGCTATATTCGCTGATAGCGCGCGCCGCTGCGGCGCTTTTGGCAGGATATCCGCCCGTTTTCGCCCCGTTTTCCCCGATGCTGCGGCACACAAGGCTTGCGCCCACCGCGGGATTTGGGCCTAATCCCGCCCCATGACGCCTGCAATCTTCAGCCTTTCCGGCCTTTCCCTGACTGACGAGGAGCGCGCCTTTTTCAGGGACGCGAACCCGGCGGGCTACATCCTGTTTGGCCGCAATGTCAGCAATCGTGAGCAACTGCGCGCGCTGACCGATTCCCTGCGCGAATTGCACGGGCGCGGCGATCTGCTGATCTCCATCGATCAGGAAGGTGGCCGCGTTTCGCGCATGAAGCCGCCGGAATGGGCCGCCTATCCCGCGCCCGGCGTGTTTGCCCAGCTTTACGACCTGGCCCCCGCCAGCGCGATCCAGGCTGCGCGCCACAATGCACAATTGCTGGCGCTCGATCTTGGCGAAGTGGGCATCACCGTGGATTACCTGCCGCTACTGGATATCCCGGCCCCCGGTGCACACGACGTGATCGGCGATCGCGCACTGGGCGCAGACCCCATGCAGGTGGCGGCGCTGGGCCGTGCCACGCTGGACGGCCTTTCACGCGGCGGGGTAACGGGCTGCATCAAGCACATGCCCGGCCATGGGCGCGCGCTGGTGGACAGTCACAAGGATCTGCCGGTGGTGGATGCGACCGCATCCGAGCTGGAAACCGATATCGCACCCTTCGCGAAGCTGGCAAATGCGCCCGTCGCGATGACGGCGCATATCCGATACACCGCGTGGGACGCCGATCATCCGGCGACGCAATCGGAATTCGTGATCTCGCAGATTATCCGCAAGCGCATCGGCTTTTCGGGCCTGCTTCTTTCCGACGATATCGACATGCAGGCGCTGGAAGGCACCATTCCCGAACGCTCCGAGCGGGCCATAGCCGCGGGTTGCGACCTGGTGCTGAATTGCTGGGGCAAGATGGACGACATGGCGCAGACCGCCAGCGCGCTGCCCACGATGTCGGCAGAAACAAAGTCCCGGTTGGACCGCGCGATGGAAGGCGTGGGCGCGGTGAAGGACGAGACCCCGCGCGAGGAACTGCTCGCCGCGAGAGACAGCCTGCTGAGCCTGATGGAGGCACGCGCCTGATGGCGATGGATGGTGCCACTCCGGTTGAAACGGCCGGTGCGCCTGAAGAGGCAGCGGATGCCGGGGCGCAGGACTGGCGCGGCATAGCAGCGCCCGGCACTACCGATTCCAGCGCGCTCTATATCGAGCTGGAGAACTGGGAAGGCCCGCTGGACCTGCTGCTGGATCTTGCACGGCGACAGAAGGTGGACCTGAAAGCCATCTCCATCCTCGCGCTGGTGGATCAGTACATCGACTATATAGAGCAGGCAGAGGCGCTGAAGCTGGAGATCGCCGCCGATTACCTGGTGATGGCTGCATGGCTGGCCTATTTGAAATCGGCCCTGCTGTTGCCGAAGGAGGAGCAGGAAGACCCCAGCCCCGAAGAACTTGCGCTGAAGCTGCAGTTGCGCATTGCCCGTCTCGGCGCGATGCGGGAGGCGGGTGCCCGGCTGATGGCGCGGGACAGGCTGGGCAGGGACGTGTTCGCGCGCGGCGCGCCCGAAGGATTGCGCACCCTGCGAAACAACGTGTGGCAATGTAACTGGTATCAACTGGTGCACGCCTATGGCCAGGTGAAGCTGCGCACCGAACCTGTCGTTCACATGGTGGCAGAACGTCCCGTGATGACGCTGGATTCGGCGATCAACCGGGTTTCGGCGATGCTGGGCGTCTCGCTGGACTGGATGGAACTGCGCACTTTCCTGCCCGTGGATGCAGAACCGCGCCTGCGCAAATCGGCGCTGGCTTCCAGCTTTGTCGCCGCGCTGGAACTGGCCAAGCGCGGCAATGCGGAAATCCGGCAGGACGAGACTTTCGGGCCGCTGCACCTGCGCCGGATAAAGGCCGATGCCTGATTCCGGCGAGGAGGAGACCGACGATCTGGTGCGCGCTGTGGAGGCCTGCCTGTTCGCCGCCGAAGAGCCGCTGACACGCGAACAGATTTCCGCGCAGCTTGGCGATGCGGATGTGAAAGATGCGCTCGCCACCCTGCAGGATCATTACGCCGGTCGCGGCATCCACCTGGTGGAGCGGGGCAAGCGCTGGCAATTCCAGACCGCGCCCGATCTTGCGCATATCCTGCGGCGGGAGAAAGACCAGCTTCGCCGCCTGAGCCGCGCCGCCACCGAAGTGCTGGCGATCATCGCCTATCACGAACCCGTCAGCCGTGCCGAGATCGAGGCGATCCGCGGCGTGCAGACATCCGGCGGAACGCTGGACGTGCTGATGGAAGCGGGCTGGGCCAGGGTGGCCGGGCGACGCGAGGTGCCGGGCTGCCCGGTGATCTATGCAACGACGCCGGAATTCCTCAGCCATTTCGGGCTGGAAAGCCGCAGGGACCTGCCCGGATTGGCCGAATTGAAAGCATCGGGCCTGCTGGATCCTGTCGACGATGCCTATGAAGACCTGATGGAACAGAGGGGCGCAAACGCCGCGCCGCAAGAGAATGACGGCAATCCACAGGACGGGGCGCAGGTGATGGACGACGAGCCGGATGCGGAGATGCTGGAAAAGCCGGACGAAAGCGCCTAGACTCCGGTCTCAATGAATTCGGAGAATAATCGTGGGTAGCATTGGACCGTTCCAGATCCTGATCATCGCACTGGTAATCCTGGTGCTGTTCGGCCGTGGCCGGATCAGCGAGATGATGGGCGATTTCGGCAAGGGCGTGAAAAGTTTCCGCAAGGGGCTGAGCGACGAAGACAACGCCTCCGCACCGGAAGAAAAGCCCTCGGCCCGGATCGAAGGCCCCTCGCACGAGGCAAAACCCGCCACCGAGACGGTGGACAACGCCGCGCCCGCCGCATCGGGCGACAAGACCGCATCCTGAACCGCACAAGCGAGCGCCGCTGAGTTATGTTCGATATCGGCGCGACCGAATTGTTGCTGATCGTGGTGGTGGCGATTCTCGTCATCGGCCCGAAGGACATGCCGCTCGCCATGCGCACGGCTGGCCGCTGGATCGGCAAGATCCGCAAGGTTTCCGGCCATTTCCGCACCGGGCTCGACGCGATGGTGCGCGAGGCCGAGCTGGAGGACATGGAAAAGAAGTGGAAGGCGCAGAACGAGAAGATCATGCGCGAACACCCCGATACCGGGCAGGAAATGGAGCCGACCGGCGCCTATCCGCCCGGAAAGGCTGCGGAACTGCAGCGACTGGCAAAGGAACAGGACGCCGCTAACGAGGCCGCTGCGGCAGAGGCGATGGCGAGCCCCAGTAAGGACAAGGCTGCCGCGCCTGTAGAGAAACCTGCGGCTCCGGCTGACAAGACCGGCAAGAAGCCCGGCGAGGACGCAGGCTGATGGCTTTCAAGATTTCCGATCTGGACGACAGCCAGGCTCCGCTGATGGAGCATCTCATCGAACTGCGCGGACGGCTGGTGAAGGCCGTCCTCGCGCTGGGCGTCGCCTTTGCCGTCTGCCTGTATTTCGCCGACGACATCTTCGGCATCCTCGTGCGCCCGCTCACCGCCAGCTTCGGCGCAGGGCAGGGCAGGCTGGTGTATACCCAGCTCTACGGCGCGTTCTTCGTCGAGATAAAGGTGGCCCTGTTCGCGGCCTTCTTCATCAGCTTCCCCATCATCGCCAACCAGTTATGGGCCTTCGTCGCGCCGGGCCTGTATGCCCGGGAGAAGCGCGCTTTCCTGCCATTCCTGATTGCCACGCCGATCCTTTTCACGGCTGGCGCCTGCCTCGCCTATTTCGTGGTGATGCCGCTCGCCTTCCCGTGGTTCCTGGGGTTCCAGGGCAATGTCGGCGGCATCGATGCAGAGGCGCTGCCGGAGATGGGCCAGTATCTCGACCTGGTGATGCGCTTCATCCTCGCCTTCGGCATCAGCTTCCTATTGCCCGTGCTGCTGATGCTGCTGAACCGCGCTGGACTGATCACGCGCGATCAGCTTGTGGCCGCACGCAAATATGTCGTCGTGCTGGTGGTGGCGCTGGCGGCGATCATCACGCCGCCCGACGTGATCTCGCAGCTGGTTCTCGCGATCCCGCTGCTGTTCCTGTTCGAGGGATCGCTGATCCTGATGAAGATTACGGAACGCCGCGATGCGCAGCGCAAGGCGCAGGAAGAGGCCGCCGCCGAAAGCGAAGCCGAGTAGGCCATCGTGGTCGCTTCCGGCTGGAGGGGCCGCTAGTTCACTTCGTGATCGTAGACGCGCTGGCCGGCGATCCAGGTTTCCAACACCTCGATCTCGCGGATTTCGGCAGCGTTTGCCATCAGCGGATCGGCGCTCAGGATGACGAAATCGGCACGCTCTCCCTCCGCCAGCCGGCCAAAGCGCCCTTCCGCAAAACCGGCGTAGGCCGCGCCAGCCGTATAGGCGGCCAGCGCCTGTTCGCGCGTGATCGTTTCGTCCGGTCGCCAGCCGCCGAAAGGCTCACCCTCGGCATTGGTGCGGCTGACGGCGACGGAAATGCCCGCCAGCGGATCGACAGGCTCCACCGGTGCATCGGTGCCGAAGGCCAGGTGGCCTCCTGCCTGCAGGATGGAGCGCCAGGCATAGGCGCCGCCCAGCCGATCTTCGCCTAATCGTGCCTCGGCCATCATCATGTCGCTGGTCTGGTGAACGGGCTGCATCGAGGCGATGATGCCATGCTCTCCGAACCGCGCGATGTCGGAAGGCTCCACGATTTGCGCGTGTTCAATGCGCCAGCGGCGATCGCCCGTGTAATCGGCGGCCAGTTCGTCGATGGCATTCAGAGCATCGGCGTTGGCGGCATCGCCAATGGCGTGGACTGCCGTCTGGAACCCGTCCAGCGCGGCGCGGCTCATCAGATTGCGCAGCTGCGTGCCGGATAGCAGCGGCAGCCCGCGATTGCCGTGATCGTCCTCGTAATCCTCCGTCAGCAACGCCCCGCGAGAGCCGAGCGCGCCGTCGAGATAGAGTTTCACGCCGTTCAGGCGCAGGCGATCGTCATACAGCCACTGAGTCGGGCCGGGGCCGCCGATCAGCAGCATGGAATCCACGCTGTCGGCATAGGACATCACGCGCACGCGCAAGCGCCCGGCATCGCCAGCACGGCGGAAGGTCATCCAGTCTTCCACGCTGGTGCCCATGTCGGCAACGGCAGTGATGCCGTGGCGCAGCAGGATGTTCTGCGCATTGTGCAGCGCCAGGTCGCGGTCTTCCGGCAGGGGCGGGGGCACCGCATCGTTGATCATCGGCATGGCGGCATCCACCAGAACGCCCGCCGGAGCGCGCGATCCGGCCACGCGTTCGATCCGTCCGCCGGTGGGATCGGTGGATGCCTCGGTGACATTGCCGGCTTCCAGCGCGCGGGAGTTGGCCCAGCCCGCATGGCCGTCCACCCGTTCCAGCCACACCGGGCGATCGGGCACGATGGCATCCAGCTCGGCGGCGGTGGGGAAGCGGCCCAGGCCCCAGCGTTCCTGGTTCCAGCCGCGCCCGATAATCCACGGACGATCGGGATAGGCTTCGGCATAGGCAGCGATGCGCGACAGCGCTTCTTCAAGGGAGTCGGTTTCCGAAAGGTCCAGCACCAGCGTGCCAAGGCCAATGCCCATCAGGTGCAGATGGCCGTCGACAAAACCGGGCAGCACGACGCGGCCTTCGCCGTCGACGCGATATTCGATCTCGCGCGTGGGTCGGTCGCCGAAATCCAGCAATTCCGAAATGCGTCCGTCCTCGTCCACCACCATGCCGGCGAACCGGTCGACGGTGCCGTCGCGCATGATGGAGATACCCTCGATATTGTCGATATACGTATCGGCGAGGGCGGGGCTGGCCAGCAGCAGGCCGGTCACCGCGAGAGCGGCGCGGGTAAGGATCACGATTTCACCTCCGGCAGGTGACGGATGAGGGCGCTGGTATCCTGCCGCGCGCCGCCGTGCTGCTGCACCTGCGCGTAGAACTGGTCTACAAGCGCCGTGACGGGCAGCGAGATGCCGGCCTCCTGCCCCTGGCCAAGCGCGATGGCCAGGTCCTTGCGCATCCAGTCTATCGCAAAGCCGAAATCGAATTCGTCCTGCACCATCGTTTTCCAGCGGTTTTCCATCTGCCAGCTTTGTGCAGCACCGCCCGAAATTGCTTCCAGCACCTTGTCCGTATCGACGCCGCTGGCCTGTGCCATGCGTACGCCTTCGGAAAGGCCGGCCAGCACGCCCGCGATGCAGATCTGGTTGATCGCCTTGCAGGTCTGCCCGGCGCCTGCATCGCCCACGTGCACGATGCGCGCGGCGTAGGCTTCCATCACCGGTGTGGCGGAGGCCATCGCATCCTTGCTGCCCCCGCACATGATCGCCAGCTTGCCGTTCTGCGCACCGGCTTCTCCGCCGGAAACCGGCGCGTCCACGCACAGCAGTCCGCGAGAAGCGGCCGCTTCTGCCAGTTCCTTTGCCAGTGCAGGGGAAACCGTGGTGTGATCGACGAAGGTCGCGCCGTGCTTCATCGCGGCAAAGACGCCGCCATCGCCCAGCATTACGCCCCGCACGTCATCGTCATTGCCGAGGCACGCCAGCACCACATCGCAATCGCGAACGGCTTCCGTCGGGGTGGCGGCGGTGGCGGCGTCTATCCCGTCGCTCGACAGGGCTTCGCGCCAGCGCGCTGATTTCGCGGCGGTGCGGTTATACGCTGTTACCTGGTGATCGGCGCGGGCGAGATGTCCTGCCATTGGCGCGCCCATCACGCCAAGGCCCAGAAATGCGACTTTGCTCATGATGCGCAGCGATGCCCAATCTGCCTGTCCAACGCAATCCTTATGAAGGAAAAGCGGTGCACCCGATCGCATTGATCACTTTGCACGCGCGCCCCGTTCCGCTAGCGCAGCGCGCCATGACGGGATCAAACGACAGCCAGAGCCTTTCCCTGCAAGACGTGCAAGACGCTGCACAGCGAATTGCAGGTTCCGTGGTGCGCACGCCCACGATGCATTCGCAGACCCTTTCCAAGATCATGGGCGCGGAAATCTGGCTGAAGTTCGAGAACCACCAGTTCACCGCTGCCTATAAGGAGCGCGGCGCGCTGAACGCCCTGCTGCTGCTGAGCGAGGAACAGCGCCAGCGCGGCGTAATCGCGGCGTCTGCAGGCAACCACTCGCAGGGGCTTTCCTACCACGGCACCCGTCTGAACGTTCCCGTCACCATCGTGATGCCGCGCACCACGCCCACGGTGAAGGTGATGCAGACAGAGAGCGTGGGCGGCAACGTGGTGCTGGAAGGCGAAACCTTCGACGATGCCTATGCGCACGCGCGCAAGCTGGAGCAGGAAATGGGCCTCACCTTCGTGCACCCGTTCGATGATCCGCATGTCGCGGCCGGGCAAGGCACGGTGGCGCTGGAAATGTTCGAGGATGCGCCGGAAATCGAGACGATCGTCGTCCCCATCGGCGGCGGCGGACTGATCAGCGGCATGGGCACGGTGGCCAAGGCGCAGGCGAAGCCGATAGAGGTGATCGGGGCCGAGGCACGCCTTTATCCCAGCAGCTATAACGCCTGGGCCGGGACGGATCTGCCGTCGGGCGGCGATACGCTGGCCGAAGGTATCGCGGTGAAGGAGCCGGGCAAGTTCACCCAGAAGGTGATCGACAAGGTCGTGGACGATATCCTGCTGGTGGAGGAACGCCACCTGGAAGAGGCCGTGTCATTGCTGTTGCAGATCGAGAAGACGGTGGTGGAAGGGGCTGGCGCGGCTGGCCTTGCCGCAGTTCTGGCGCACCGCGAACGCTTTGCCGGGAAAAAGCTGGGGCTGGTGCTGTGCGGCGGCAATATCGATACGCGCCTGCTGGCCAATGTGCTGCTGCGCGATCTTGCCCGTTCAGGCCGCCTTGCGCGCTTGCAGATCACCCTGCAGGATCGCCCCGGTGCGCTGTTCAAGGTGATGCGCGAATTCGACAGGCACAATGTCAATATCCTGGAAATCTATCACCAGCGCATCTTCACCAACCTGCCCGCCAAGGGGCTGATTACCGACATAGAATGCGAAGCGCGCGATCGCGAACAGCTGGAAGCATTGGTGAATGCGCTGTCAGAGAAGGGGTACAGCGTCAGTCAGGTGGAGCTTAACTGACCCGCAGCGGGGCGTTTGATCCCCTTAATTGCGCTATTTGTGGAAATTTATCCTGCGAAGCGCGAATTTAATGGTTAACATGGTTCAACCGCGCGATTCCCTGTGGTCTTAAGACTTAGGGCAGCGCGGAATGAACCGCGTTGCAAGCCAAATGCCGAGAGGATCACCCAGCCCCGTGACGGCACCAGTACGCTTTCCCCGATTTTTCGTGACCAGCCCTGCGCCGTGTCCGTACCTGCCGGGGCGGACGGAACGGAAGGTCTTCACGGAACTGAAGGGCCCGCACGCGGAGCAGTTGAACGATGCGCTGGGCCGCATCGGTTTCCGGCGCAGCCAGACCGTGGCGTACCGCCCCAGTTGCGAAGGGTGCAAGGCGTGCATATCGGTGCGCGTGGCGGCCGGGGATTTCAAGGCGTCCAATTCGCAGAAGCGCACGGCGAAGGCCAATGCCGATCTGGTGGTGACAGAATGCCGCCCCTGGGCCACCGAAGAACAGTTCGCTCTCCTCCAGCGTTATCTGGAGCATCGCCATCCCGGAGGCGGCATGGCTGCCATGGACGAGGTGGATTATGCGGACATGGTGGAACACACCAGCGTATCCAGCTTTGTCATTGAATACAGGGAACCTTCTGTCGACGGGTCCGTTGGTCGGCTGGTCGCGGCGTGTCTGACGGATAGGCAGGCCGACGGGCTGTCTATGATATATAGCTTCTACGACCCTGAACTGGAGCATCGTAGCGGGCTTGGGAACTTCGTCATCCTCGAACATATCAAGCGGGCCGCGGAAGCGGGCTTGCCCTACGTGTATCTCGGCTACTGGGTCGAGGGGTCGCAGCGCATGCAGTACAAGGTCCGTTTCCGCCCGCTCGAGGCTCTTGGCCCCGACGGCTGGCGGCGCATGTCCGAACAGGAGCAGCGCAGCCTTATTGATGGCGTTGCCAAGGGCGGTTGCAGCCGTTCTCCTGCCACGGACGGCGGATCGAAAGACAATACTCCGGGATTGCAAGAGGAATACAAGCTCACCTGAGCCTCATTCCATGGTCGCGAGGAACACCAACGCGCCGCGAACTGCGCCGATCTCTGCGTCAATGGCGGCATTGGCAGCGGGGATTTCGCTATTGGCGGCGCCGCTCCACGCGCAGGAGCGACAGGATACCCCGCGCCTGGAAGACCTGATTCCCGATGCTGCAGTGGACAATCCGGAAGAATGGGCATCGCAGGGCGTTACCCCCGGCGATCAGGCGGAGGCCGATACCGCCCAGACGCTGGAAGCCTCGGCCCCGCTGGCGGAAATGCCGATGGTCACCATTCCATGGCCCGACGATATCGAGATGCCGCAACTCGCGCCGCTGGAGCCGGACGAGGATCCCATCGAATTCGTGCAGTTCGAAGAAGAAATCCCGCGCGTAATCCCCGGCAGCGAAGAAGTGGTTTCGGACGAACTGGTTCTCGTCTTCCCGACCGATACCTCGCTCTTCCCGGAGCGGGACGAATTCCTCGATCGCTTCACCTCGCTTTCCACGGTGCGCGAGTTCGAGGATGACGACAATCTCGCCCGCCTTGCCGCCCAGGCCCGCGCGGACGAGGAGCTGCTGATCCGCCTGCTGGACATCTACGGCTATTTCGATGCCCAGGTGATCCGCACCGTGGGCAATGTCAGCAACACGGCAGATGCCGATATGGAGCGGCCGGCCGTGCGCTTCGACGTGGTGCCCGGCCAGCGCTATCGCGTGGGCGCGATCGACCTTGGCAATCTTGAAGCGACCGGCGACCAGTACGAGCCGCTGCGCCGCACCTACGATATCAATGTGGGCGATTTCATCTCGCTCGACACGATCGAGGCAGAGCAGTTCGATCTGGACACGGCGCTGGGCGAAAGCGGTTTTCCCTTCGCCAGCATAGAGCCGCCATCCCTGCTGGTGGATCACGCCCGTTCCGAGGGTGACATCACCATGCCGGTGGAGCCGGGCGGTCGTTACCGCTTCCGCAACGTCATCAGTTCAGATCCCGAATTCCTCTCCAGCGGTCATCTCACCACTATCGCGCGCTGGGACGAGGGCGACATCTATCGCCGCAGCGACGAGCTGGACCTGCGCCGTGCCATGCTGGCCACCGGCTTGCTTGGTTCGGTCGAGCTGACCCCCGTCGTCGTGGAAGAACCTGCCAATGGCGAGCCGGGCGTGGTGGATATCAGGGCCGATCTGACGCAGGCGCCCTTGCGCACGATTGCAGGCAGCATCGGTTTCGGTACGGAAGAAGGCATCCGTCTTGAAGGAAGCTGGGAGCATCGCAACCTGTTCCCGCCCGAAGGGATGCTGCGCGTGCGCGGCATTGCCGGCACGCAGGAACAGCTGGCCGGCATCACCTTCCGCAAGAACAATTTCCGCGGGCGCGACCGTATCCTGACGCTGGATGCCTTTGCCTCCACCATCGATTACGACGCCTATGACGCGCGAACGGCCTCGCTGATCGGCACTTATGAACGCGTCAGCACGCTATTGTTCCAGAAGGCGTTCAGTTGGTCCGTCGGCGTGGAGCTGGTGGCAACGCAGGAGAGCGAGCGCAATTCCGACGGAAGCACGCTTGATCGCGAGAACTATTTCATCGGTGCCCTGCCGCTGTACGCGCAGCTGGACAATTCGGACGACCTGCTGGACCCCACCGAGGGATGGCGCCTGTCGGGCCGTCTTTCGCCGGAAATTTCCGAGAACGAGGGCGTGCAGAGCTTCTATGTCCGCAGCCAGATGGATGCGACCTATTACCAGTCCGTAGGCGAAAACACCGTACTGGCAGGCCGCGTGCGCGTGGCCACCATTCCGGGCGCGCCGCTGGAGGCGATTGCGCCGTCACGCAGGCTATATGCCGGCGGCGGCGGATCGGTGCGCGGCTACGGCTATCGCGAGATCGGTCCGCTGAACGACACCGGCGATCCGCGCGGTGGCCGCAGCCTCGTCGAACTCTCGGCAGAAGCGCGCATCGGCACGGGCTTCATGGATGGCGCGATCAGTATCGTGCCGTTCGTGGATGCAGGTTCGGTGGGCCTCGATCCCACGCCTGACTTTGATAGCATCAAGTTCGGCGCTGGCGTGGGCGTTCGATACGACACCGGATTTGGCCCGCTGCGCCTGGACGTCGCCGTTCCCCTCAACCCCGGTCCGAATGACAGCTGGGTGGCCGTGTATGTGGCGCTGGGGCAGGCGTTCTGATGGCTGATGGCGCGATGATGGACGATGTGCCGGAAGAGGACACCGGCACGAAGCGCAAGCGCGCCCTGCCGCTGCGCGTTGCAAAGTGGATCGGCTGGGCGCTCGCCGGGTTGCTGGGCATCGTCCTGCTGGCCGTGGCATTCCTGCACACGCCGCCCGGTCGCCAGTTTATTGTCGACCAGATCAGCAAGTTCGCGCCTGCGTCCGGCCTCAGCGTGGAAGTGGGCGAAATTGACGGGTCGGTGCTCTGGAGCAGCACGCTTTACGATGTGAAGCTCTACGACGCCAACGATACGCTTTTCCTCGAAGTGCCCACCATCGATCTTAACTGGCGGCCTTATCGCTTCCTGACCAGCGGGCTGGACGTGCGGCATCTCGTGCTGACAGACGGCACACTCTACGCCGCGCCGGAGCTGGAGCCGGGCGATCCCGACGCGCCGATCCTGCCCGATTTCGATATCCGCGTGGACCGCTTCGTGATCGAGGACCTGACCGTTGCCGAGGGGCTTCTGGGTGAAGAGCGCGTTATCAACTTCGCCGCGGAAGCGGATATTCGCGACGGCCTCGTCTACCTCGATGCAGAGGGTGCCCTTGGTGGTGGTGACGAATTCGCCGCGCTTATCAACGCAGAGCCTGATGGCGACCGCTTCGACCTCGATCTGAACTGGCAGGCCCCCGCCGGCGGTTTCCTCGCCGCGATGGTCGGTGCCGAGGAAGATCTTGCAATCACGCTGGAGGGCGATGGCAGCTGGAGCACGTGGGAAGGCGATCTGCTGGCGGTGCAAGGCGGCACCGAATTGCTCGATTTCGATATCTATAACGAGAGCGGCCAGTACCGCCTCGTGGGACAGGCTCGCCCGTCCGCCTATCTTGAAGGCCTGCCCCAGCGGGCACTTGGCGATCTCGTCACGCTTACCGCTTCCGGCACGCTGGAAGCATCGGTGCTGGAAGGCAGTTTCGTACTGCGCGGGCGCGGCATCAATGCAGATGGAGAGGGCGCGATAGACCTTGCCGACAATCGCTTCGACGATTTTCAGATTGCCGCGCAGCTTCTCGATCCCACGCTGCTCTCTCCCGATGTTGCACTGAACGGTCTGAACTTCGAAGGCACGCTGGACGGTGCATTTCGCGATCTCACCGTGCCGCACACGCTCAGCGTTCAGGAGATCGATGCGGGCGGCATCGTCGTCACCGATATTGCCCAGGCCGGCACGCTGACTTTCGACGGCACGCGCGTAACCGTGCCGGTGGACGCGCAGATCGGACGGATCGTCAGCGGCAACGAACTGTTCGATCCGCGCCTGTTCGGCGGCAATCTGGATGGCACCATCGTCTACGCGGGCGGCGAAATCCTGTCCGACGATCTGGCGGTGCAATTCCCCGGTTTGCGCGCGCGACTTGGCCTTAACAGCAATCTGGAAACCGGCATCACCCGCGTGAATGGCCCGGTCAACATCGCCGATCTGCAGTTCGAGAACGTCGGCATGATCGATGCCGCTGCGCAAATCCGCTTCCGCATCGGCGGCGGTACGCCCTGGATGCTGCGTGCCGAACTGCAGGGCCGGGTGGACGAGGTGACCAATTCCACCATCACCAATCTGGCGGGCGAGAACATCCGCTTCGACGGCGGCCTCGTTCTGGGCGGCGGCATGCCGCTGGTGTTCCAGAACATGGATATCAACGCCAGCATGCTTACCGCCACGCTGGACGGGCGCGTAAACGACAGCGGCACCAGCATCGCGGGCTTCGGCAGGCACACGCAATACGGCCCCTTCACGGTAGAGGCGACACTGTCGGACGATGGGCCGCGCGCGGAACTGGTGTTCGCCGATCCGCTGCCTGCCGCCGGTCTCAGCGACGTGCGCGTCAGCCTTGCACCCAGCGAGAACGGTTTTGAAATCGTCACCAGCGGCGGATCGATGCTGGGCCCGTTCGATGGCGAACTGGGCCTGGAGATCGCCGAGAATGGCGACACGTCCGTCCGTATTGATCGGCTCGACGTGGCGGAAACCCGCGTAAGCGGCACGCTGAACCTCGTGGAAGGCGGCGTTTCCGGCGCGCTGGATGTGGCGCGCGGCGGGCTGGATGGCACCATCGATCTCGCCGTGCGCAATGGCGGGCAGGGCTTCGATATCAACCTCGTGGCGGACGGTGCGCGCTTTGGCGGGGCGACCCCGATCTCCATTGCCAGCGGCACAATCGATGCCAGCGGCCTGATTGCCGAGGGCAACACCACCGTTATGGGCAACGCCAATCTGCGCGGCCTTTCCTATGGCAATCTGTTCATCGGGCGCCTGGCCGCACAGGCGGAAGTGGTGAACGGCAGCGGCAGCTTTGACGCGGCTATCACCGGGCAGCGCGGCAGCCAGTTCGAATTGCTCGTGAATGGCCGAATCGCTCCCAACCGTATCGCGGTGGCGCTGGATGGCTCCTACGCTGGCCGTGAGATTTCCATGCCGCGCCGCGCCGTGCTCACCAGTACCGAAGGCGGCGGCTGGGAGCTTCAGCGTTCGCAGATCAGCTATGGCGACGGATATGTGATCGCCAGCGGCCAGTTCGGCGGCACAGCACCGATGCAGGGCCGCATCGCGCTTTCCGACATGCCGCTGGATATCGCTGGCGCATTGTCGGGCGATCTGGGCGTGGGTGGATCGATTTCCGGCGTCATCGACATGGAAGCGGGCCGTAACGGCCTGCCCGTGGGCGAGGCTCGGTTGAAGATCGACGATCTCACGCGCTCCAGCCTGATGCTCACGTCGCAGCCGCTCGATATCGCGCTGGTCGCCAACCTTTCCGAAACCCTGCTGCAGACCCGCGCAGTGATGTCCGATGGATCGGGCGTCGATGGCCGCCTGCAGGCGCGCATCGCCAACCTGGCGCAGTCGGGCTCGCTGACGGAGCGGCTCTATAATGGCGATCTGTTCGGCCAGTTCCGCTTCAACGGTTCGGCCGCCACGCTTTGGCGCCTGGCCGCCATCGACCTGCTGGATATGTCGGGCGAGATAGAAATTGCCGCCAACATGCGCGGGGAACTCGGCAATCCGCAGATCCGCGGCTCGCTAAGTGGAGACGGGCTACGCGTCCGCAGTCCGCTGACCGGGACGAATGTCACCAACGTGGCGATGCGCGGCACGTTCAACGGCTCGCGTCTCGCGCTCACCCGCTTCTCCGGCACGGCACCCAACGGTGGCCGCGTTTCGGGCAGCGGCTTCATCGACCTGTCCGACATCTCTGCCTCGCGCGGGCCGCAGATCGATCTGCGCATCGCGGCACGCAATGCCGAGATCCTGGATCTGGAGAACATGGGCGCGACCATCACCGGCCCGCTGCGCATCGTCTCCAACGGCGTTGGCGGCACCATCGCCGGGCGTCTCGAGGCGACCAGCGCTCGCTGGATGCTGGGCGCGTCCGAAGTGGTGACCGAACTGCCGAGCGTTGATGTGACCGAGATCAACCTGCCTGCAGACCAGCGCCCGGTGGTGGCCAATACATCTCCGTGGAGCTTCCTGATCGATGTGCGCGCACCCGGCGGCATCCGCGTGGAAGGCATGGGGCTGGATAGCGAGTGGCGCACCGAGAACTTGCTGCTGCGTGGCACCACCGACGATCCGCGCGTTGGCGGCGCCGTATCCATCGTGCCGCGCCAGGGTTTCTATTCCTTCGCCGGAACACGCTTTGAAATAACGCGCGGCGAGATCGATTTCGATCGCAACGTGCCTATCGATCCGCGCATCGACCTGACGGCGGTGACGGATGTCAACGGCCTCTCCGTCGAGGTGGACGTTTCGGGCAGCGCCAGTGAGCCGCAGATCACTTTTTCCTCCACCCCGGCGCTGCCGGAGGAAGAACTGCTGGCCCGCCTGCTGTTCGGCGGTTCGATCACCAATCTCTCCGCCACGGACGCGCTACAGCTTGGCGCTGCCGTTGCCTCCTTGCGTGGGGGGGGCGGGCTTGGCCCGATCAACCAGCTGCGCGATGCCGTGGGCCTTGATCGGCTGCGGATCATCCCGTCCGACCCGGCTCTGGATCGCGGCACGGCCGTGGCGCTGGGCAAGAACTTCGGTCGGCGCTTCTATGTCGAGATCATCACGGACGGTGCAGGCTACAACGCAAGCGAGCTGGAGTTCCGCGTGACCAGCTGGCTGAACCTGCTGGCGACAGTGAGCACGATTGGTCGCCACCAGGCGGCGGCGGAGTATCGGCGGGACTATTGATCGGGCGGGCGGAGCCTGGCCCGCGTGCAAGGCGTTCGATCAGCGCAGCAAAAAGGGGCGGTCCGCGATGGATGCCCCTTTTTCGTTTTCGCGCTGAAACCGGTATTAGCCGGGCGCATCCAGCGATTTCAGCACTCCGTCGATCGGGAAGACCGCGCCGTTCACCCCGCTGAGCGCCTGCCCTGTAAGCGTGGCACTCGAGCCGTCTGACGAGGTAACGGTCAATTCGTCTGCATCGCCGCTGAAGGTGAGCGTGTTGGAGCCCATCGTTTCCATTTCCACCGATCCCCCAGATCGGCCGATGGCGGCCACGATATCATCGCGGCTGAGGTAGCCGGGCACGATATGTTCGCGAAGGATAGCGATGCGCGCGGCCCGCGTCTCCTCGCCCTCCACGGGAATGTCGAATTCTTCGAATGCAGCATCGGTGGGAGCGAACACAGTATAGGCCGCATTGCCATCGAACACGGCCTGCAGGCCGGACGATCCCATCACGTCCGTCACGATATCGACGCCGTCGGCATCGTCGAGCAGGGCAGCAACGGTCTGCTGGCTGACGTCCTCGCCGGCCTCGGCCTCTCCGCTCGTATCCTCACCGCACGCGGCGAGGGATAGCAGGGATGCAGCACACAGTGCCGCGAAAATCGGTTTTCTCGTCATCGTGGCATTTCCCATTAAAGCAGCAATTCGATCGCTGCGGCCACCAGCCGTGTCTCGGGATCGATCTCGTAAACATAGCCGTCGTTATAGCGATACATGGCACCTGGCTGGTCGTAATACCTGTCACGATAGCTGTAGGGCACGTTGTAGACATCATATCCACGCGGCATCTGCTGGCCGACGGTAAACTCGCTGCCCGTCAGCAGCGCGGCGATGGAGGAAATGGCCGAAGTCTGCGGATCCATGCGGTAGACCACATTATCGGCGTAACGGTAAGTGTCCCGTCCGCCGAGGCCATAGAAATCCTCGTAATAGGTGGGAAGGCGCGAGTAGCGATAATCGTCCGGCCAGGCATTGCCGACCGAGAGCGCGCCGCCCAGAAGGGGGATGTAGCCTGCGATGCCGCCGCCGCTGCCATAACGCAGCAGGTAACCGTCATCGTAGAAATAATCGCCGCGCCGGTCGGAGAAGAGGCCACCCAAGCCCCACCAGTCGGGGCTGTACCGCTGGTAGCGATAGCTATCTTGCTGGCGGGCAAGGCCGGGCGGGCGGCAACCGTTGTATTTGCGAGCGAGCCCCGGCGGGCAGCCTTCCGCAATGCTGCGGGAGGTGCGCCTGAAATCGAAGTCGCCGCGATCGTCATAACGCAGGCGATCAGCGCCATCGGCGCGGTTTACGGGAGGGCCGCCGCGCCGGTCGCCATTGCCGCGCACTGCGGGCGGGGCACCACGCTGGTTGTCATTGCCCTGCGCCATCGAGGGGACGTTGCGCTGATTTCCATTACCGCGCACATCAGGCGGACCGCCGCGATTGGCGTTACCAGCGTTGCCATTGCCATTTGCATTGCCATTGTTGCGCGACTGGGCGGGCGGACCGCCGCGATTGTCACGCGCCTGCATCCGGTCACCGCCGCGATTTGCCCGATTGGCGTTGCCGTTTCCATTTCCTGAATTCCCGGGACCCTGAGCGGCGGAAGGACCGCCGCGGTCCTGGTTGTTGCCGTTACCCTTACCGTTGCCCTGCGCGAAGGCAGGTGTCGCGGCGAGGGCAATTGCCGAGATCGAGGCGATCAATAGCTTCATTCTATAGCTCCTTGAACAAGGTGAAACGGCGCATGGCCACGCCTTGTTCCGGGCTTTGCGATCAACCGCTTCCCTTTCGATAAAGCGCAGCCTCTTGCGCGCGGCGCCGCACGAGGCCTTTCATCACCCTGCCGCCAGCATGGCACCAGCGTTCGAACTCCAGCGCGGCCCCGGCGAAATCGCCGGCCTTGTGCAGCCGCGTGAGGGTGGCGCGGCCGATTGCGCCGGTGTTGTAATGGAAGCTGACCATTGCATCGAACTGCTGCTGGCTGGTCGGTGCATCTCCCAGCTCTGCGGCGACCTCGCCGGCGTAGCGTTCCAGATCCGCCTCCAGCCGCGCATCGCAGGCTTCGCGCGTCCAGATCGTGCCGGGCCCAATGCCATGCCCGGTCGCGCCCCAGCCAATTGTCCACGGATCACCGCCCGTTGCCGGATCGGGATAGGCTTCCATCCTGCCGTCGCGCCGCTTCTTCGCGCAGCCTTCGAACCGCTTGATAAGAGCGATGCCATCGGCCCCGATCGCATCTGTACGTGGGTAATGTGGAACACATGGAACACGGTCCTGGTCCAGAATATCCACGGCATCATCGATGCGTTGCACATCGGCGGTGGTCAGCGGACGGCCAAGGATGCGCCGGATCGTGTCGAAGAGGGGTTTGCGGCTCATACGGTGTCTTTCCTGCAGTGAATTGGCTCGCCGCGCTAGGTGCAGTGCGCTTGTGTAGGAAAGCGGTGTAAAGAGCTCTTGACTGACAAGAGGTCTTTACAGTAAAGAGCTCTTTACAAGGTTGTGAGGTAATCGTTGAAAAACCGGTTGAAAGAACATCGCGAGGGACGCGGGTGGAGCCAGGGCGAACTGGCACGCCGGCTTGGCGTTTCGCGCCAGACCATCAACGCGGTGGAAACCGACAAATACGACCCCTCGCTGCCACTGGCACTGCGCATGGCGAAACTGTTCGCCGTGAATGTGCCGGACCTGTTCATTGACGATTGGGAGCCTGAAGAATGACCGAGGCACAGACCGACAAAGCAGACAAGAAGCGGCGCCTGAAGAAGACACTTTTTGCCTCCGGCATAGGCGCGGTGGTGGGCTTTTTCGGCGCGATGGGCGTGATGAAGCTGCTGGATGGCGAGGCCATGCCCGAAGTCAGCATATCTGTCGAAATCGCGGTGCTCGTCGCGCTTCTCTACGTGCTCACCGGGTTTGCGGTGGGCGTAGGGCTGGTGAGCCCGAAGATGGGCGCCAGCTTCCTGAATGTGGAGGATGCGGACGAACTGCGCGAGCAGCGATCCATGCTGGGCTATTCCGCCATCGGCATGACGGGTGCAGGCCTGGCGCTGGGCATTGCCGCGCTGGGCGGCGAGATCGGTGTGATCGATCCTGCATTGGCGCTGGCGCTTTACGGCGTGCTGATGGTGCTGTCGGTCTGGGTTTCGCTCAAATCATGGTCGAGGCAGGACGAACTGATGCGCGCCGTGGGCCGCGAAACGGGGTCCAGCGCCTTTTACCTGGTGCTGGCCATCGGCGGTACCTGGGCGCTGCTCGCCCATCTGGGCTTCGCCACGGGGCCAGACCCGCTCGACTGGCTTACCATGTTCTGGGCGCTGATGCTGATCGCGGCGTTCATCGTGGTGGGCAGACGCGGAATGCTGATGATGCGCTGATTTGGTTTGACTGATTTGCTTTACCCGAAACGCTGACGAAAAGGGCCGCCCGGTTTCCCGGACGGCCCTTTTCTATTTGGTGTGCTGGTGCCAATCGGTGCCAGAGGCGCCGCAAGGCCGACGGGCCGTCGCGCGGTTAGCGCGCTAGCCAAGCGGGCGAACGCCCGCGCCGGCGCTTGAGGCCCAACAGATCAGCTGCTGTAGTACATGTCGAACTCGACAGGGCTCGGCGTGGTTTCGAAGCGCAGAACGTCTTCCCACTTCAGATCCATGTAAGCCTCGATCTGGTCCTTCGTGAACACGTCGCCCTTCAGCAGGAAGTCCATGTCGTCACGCAGGGCCAGCAGCGCTTCGCGCAGGGAACCGCAGACGGTCGGCACGTCGGCCAGCTCGGCAGGCGGCAGGTCGTAGAGGTTCTTGTCCATGGCGTCGCCCGGATGGATCTTGTTCTCGATCCCGTCGAGACCGGCCATCATCAGTGCCGCGAACGACAGGTAGGGATTGGCCAGCGGATCGGGGAAACGGAATTCCACGCGCTTGGCCTTCTCGCCCGAGCCGTACGGAATACGGCAGGATGCAGAACGGTTGCGCGCCGAATAGGCGAGCAGCACGGGAGCCTCGAAGCCCGGCACCAGCCGCTTGTAGCTGTTGGTGGTGGGGTTGGTGAAGGCGTTTAGGGCCTTCGCGTGCTTGATGACGCCGCCGATGTAGTAGAGGCAGTTTTCCGACAGGCCGGCGTATTCATTGCCCGCGAAGGTCGGCTTGCCATCCTTCCAGATCGACATGTGGGTGTGCATGCCGGAGCCGTTATCGTCCTTGATGGGCTTGGGCATGAAGGTGGCCGTCTTGCCATAGGCATGGGCAACCTGGTGCACCACGTACTTGTAGATCTGCACGCGGTCGGCGGTTTCGGTCAGCGTGCCGAAGGTGATGCCAAGCTCGTGCTGGGCAGCGGCCACCTCGTGGTGGTGCTTGTCCATGGGCAGGCCCATTTCCATCATGGTGCTGACCATTTCGGCGCGGATGTCACCGGCTGAATCCACCGGCGCGACGGGGAAATAGCCGCCCTTGGCGCGCGGGCGGTGGCCCATATTGCCCATTTCCATTTCGGAGCCCGAATTGGTCGGCAGTTCCACATCGTCGATCTGGTAGCCCGAGCCGGCGTAGCCGTCTTCGAAGCGCACGTCGTCGAACATGAAGAATTCCGGCTCCGGGCCGACGAAGATGGTGTCACCGATGCCGGTGCTCTTCAGATAGGCTTCGGCGCGCTTGGCGGTGGAACGCGGATCGCGGGAATAGAGTTCGCCGTTGGACGGCTCCACGATGTCGCAGAACAACACCATCATCGGCGTTGCACTGAACGGATCGATGTAAACCGAATCCAGGTCCGGCTTCAGGATCATGTCGGATTCGTTGATGGTCTTCCAGCCCTCGATGGAGGAGCCGTCGAACATCATGCCTTCTTCCAGCATGTCCTCGTCAACGACGCTGGCGCACATGGAAAGGTGCTGCCACTTGCCCTTGGGGTCAGTGAAGCGGACGTCGACCCATTCGATCTCCTCGTCCTTGATACGCTTGGTGATGTCCTTTGCGTCTGCCATTGTAATCCTTCCTTGGAATTGAACGTGTTCGTGTTTGTTCTGGCGGGTGTGCCGACAGGGCAGGGTGTCCAGAGGGCAGGGTGCCTACAGGGCAGCGTCGTCCTGCTCTCCGGTGCGGATGCGAATTGCCGTGCCGATATCGGAAACGAAAATCTTGCCGTCACCGATGCGGCCCGTCTTGGCGGCATTGGCGATGGCTTCAGTCACCTGTTCGGCCAGCGAATCGGGAACGATGATCTCGAGTTTCACCTTGGGCAGGAAATCGACGACATATTCGGCGCCGCGATAAAGCTCCGTATGGCCTTTCTGGCGTCCGAAACCCTTCGCCTCCGTCACCGTGATGCCGGATACGCCCACCTCGTGCAGGGCATCCTTCACCTCGTCGAGCTTGAAGGGTTTGATAATGGCTTCGATCTTTTTCACGTATGTCCCTGTTACCACCCGGTTGGACCGGGCCTTTCTCCCGTTGGTGTCACCCACAAAATCAGGCTTCAAGAATCATGCCAGACCGTGTGCATCCAGAGCTAGACAATCGCGGCCCCCAGCGAAAGGGCGGATTCGCAACAATTGCACCGATCGGGCCGCAAACGCCGCACACAAATTGCGTAGCGGGTTGCGTGGTGTTTGACCTTTTTGCAGGCAGTATTGCCCAAAAAGCGGGCAGGGTTGGTTAACGCAGGGCGGGTTCAAGCAAAGCGGGTTCAAGCAGGGGGCGCTAGAGATGCAGACCCGCCAGCGGATCGCAGCCGGCCATCAGGTTCAGCGATTGCACCGCCGCGCCGCTGGCACCCTTGCCCAAGTTGTCCAGCACGGCCACCAGCCGCGCCGTTTCACCGTCGGCATCGGCGAAAACATAGAGATCCAGCCGGTCCGAAGGTGCCGCATCCTTGTGCAGCAGCAGTTCGCCCACCTCTTCATCCTCGCCGTGAACGGTGACGAGCGGGGCGTTCTCGTAATAGCGGGCCAGTTCCGTGCGCAGATCGGCAGGCGGCGAAGCATTGCGCATCGCGCGGATCGCCAGTGGCACCTCCACCACCATGCCGCGAAAGCCCGGCACGACGGCGGGCGAGAACACGGGTGCGTTTTCCAGCCCGGCCTTGCTCTGCATTTCGGCAAGGTGCTTGTGATCCAGTGTCAGGCCGTAGGCGAGATAGGCGATGTTGCTGCCCTCTCCCTCGAACCGCTGGATCAGCCCCTTGCCGCCGCCCGAATAGCCCGAAACGGCATTGACGGTGTAGGGCCAGTCGCGTGGCAGCAGCTTGGCGCGCACCAACGGAGCGACCAGCGAGAGGAAGCCCGTAGGATAGCAGCCCGGGTTGGAAACCCGGTCTGCCCCGGCCACCACATTCGGGCCGACGAGTTCGGGGAAGCCATAGATCCAGCCGCGCGCGGTGCGATGCGCGGTGGAGGCATCGATCACGCGCGTGCCGCTGTCTTCCTCGATCATGCTCACCGCTTCGCGCGCTGCATCGTCGGGCAGGCAGAGGATGGCGAAATCGGCGAAGTTCAGGGCGGAACGGCGGCAGTCCTCGTCCTTGCGCTCCGCATCGTTGAGACGCACCAGTTCAAATTCCTCGCGGCCAGCCAGCCGCTCGGCAATTTCAAGGCCGGTCGTACCGGCTGCTCCGTCGATGAAGACGGTCTGCGCCACAATCAGCCTCCCAATGTTTCCAGATGATCGAGCCGCACATAGCCCACGGGGCCTTCCAGCGAAAGGCAACCCCATGCCCAGTCCCGCATCACGTCCAGCACCTCGAAGCTGTCGCCTTCCATCAGCACGCACAATTCTTCGGAAGAGGTATCTGCTTCCACGTAGAGGGCTGCGCCGCCGGGCAGCACCGCGCGCGGCTGCGGCACGGCGTAGTGCGGCACGAAATGCCGGCCTGCCAACCCGATATGTGCAAGATCGCCCCGGATCGGCTCCTTCCGAGGGTCCGGTCGCGCAATGGGGCCTGACAGCGCGAAAGACCCGCGCTTGGACATCCCGGATTGTGTTTCGTCCTGGCTCAACCGCCGATCACCCGTAATTCCTTGCCGCAGGTCGTTCGCCTGACGGAATGTGGGCGCTTAGACGGGCATGGCGGCTGCTGCAACCTTGCCGCCTAACCATATCGACCGCGCAGGGCATGGAACGCCGCACGAAGGCCCAGCGCCGCACCGCCCTTGGACCGACCGGGCTTGGGCGTAGGACGCCACGCAAAGGTATCGAAATGCGCCCAGTCGATATCCTCGCCCACGAACTTGTCGAGGAACAGGCCTGCCACGCTGGCCCCGGCAAAGCCGTTGGTGTGGGTGTTGTTTGTGTCGGCAATGTCGGATTTCAACCATTCGGCATATTCACCGGGTAGCGGCAGGCGCCACGGGGCGTCGTCATGCGCCTTGCCCGCGGAAATAAGCTGTTCGGCAGTCTGGTCGCGCCGGGCCATCAGCGCAGGCAGATCCGGCCCAAGTGCCACGCGGGCAGCGCCGGTCAACGTGGCGAAATCCAGGATCAGGTCGGGCTCCCGCTCGCTCGCCAGCGTCAGCGCGTCGCCCAGGATCAGGCGGCCTTCGGCGTCGGTATTGCCGATTTCCACCGTCAGCCCCTTGCGGCTGGACAATACGTCACCCGGGCGGAAGGAATTGCCCGCGATGGCATTCTCCACGGCCGGCACCACGCAGTGCAGGCGCACCTTCAGCCCGGCTTTCATGATCAATTCCGACAGGGCGAGGGCGTGCGCAGCGCCGCCCATGTCCTTCTTCATCAACAGCATGCCGCGCGAGTTCTTGATATCCAGCCCGCCCGAATCGAAGCAGACGCCCTTGCCGACGATGGCGATCTTCGGGTGGCTTTCGTCACCCCATTCCAGTTCGATCAGGCGCGGGGCGTGCTTGCGCTCTGCCGCGCGGCCCACGGCGTGCACCATGGGGAAGCCCTTCTCCAGCGCATCGCCGCGAGTCACCGTGATGCTGGCCTCGTTTTCCTTGGCGATACGCTCCGCCTCCGCTTCCAGCGCGGCGGGGCCCATGTCGTCGGCGGGCGTGTTCACGAGATCGCGCACCAGGCTGGCTGCCTGCGCCTCGGCGGTTACCAGTTCGATCTTGGCGACATCCTGCGTCAACAGGACGCGGGGCCCCTCTGCATCCTTGTCCTCGCGGTAGCGGGTGAAGCGATACTGGCCGGTCATCCAGCCGAACATCGCCGGGCCTGCCGGCCTGTCCGCCAGGCGATAGGTGCCTTCGGGCAGCTTTTCCGCCAGCTTTGCCAGGCACCAAGAGGATAGATCGTCGGGATCGGCCACTCCGCCCACCGCAAACCAGCCGGCGCTATCCTTGTCACCATCGGGCACGATGCCCACCTGATAGCCGCCGCCGGTGAACTTCTGAGCGTTCAGGGCGGCCCGCTGCGGCCCGCTCAAGCTCTTGGCAAAGCTTTCAAAGCTGTCGGTATTGACGAGATGGATCGCGATGGCATCTTGCCCGCGATCCGGCTGGATCAGGTCGTTTGCAATAGTCATGGAATTCCGCTTGCCGTTTTCGTCACCATTTGGGAAGGCTTGGTCTGCAATGGATGCTGCAACAATCCGACGATTCACGCGTCTGGCGGTTCCCGCGATGGCTGGCGCTATGCTGGCCGCCTGCGTTCCGGCAGATGACGCTGACGAGGGTGACCCTAACACGGCGCCCGCCACGCCGACGCCGCCCACGCCGCCCGGCGACGGCACGCTCACCCCCACCACGGGCGGTGCGCGGCAGGTCGAGGAGCGAACCGATCTGTTCATCTTCGAATATTCCTACCCGCAGGCCGCAGGCGAGACGAAGGGACTGGCCGACTGGCTTGACCGCAGGCTGGATCGGGAGCGCAGTTCGCTGGCGGCGCGCGCGGAAGACGGGCGGGCAGAAGCGCGCGACAACGGCTTCCCCTTCAATACCTATTCCAGCGAAACCGCGTGGGAGGTGGTGGCCGACATGCCGAACTGGCTGAGCCTTTCGGCGGACCAATCGTATTATTACGGCGGCGCACATCCCAATTACGGCTTCGACACCATCGTGTGGAACAAGGAAGACGGCACGCCGATGGAGCCGACGGCGTTCTTCACGTCCAACGCCGCGCTGGACGAGGCGCTGGGCCCGCGCCTGTGCGAGGCGCTGAATGCGGAGCGGGAGAAGCGCCGCGGCATCCCGGTGGAAGAGGATGCGGGCAACAGCTTCAACACCTGCATAAAGCCTGACGAGACGAACCTGCTGCTGGGATCCACCAACGGCCAGACGTTCAACCGCATTGGCATCCAGATCGCACCGTATCTTGCCGGTCCGTATGCGGAAGGCAGCTATGAATTCACCTTCCCCATGACGCCGGAACTGCTGGAAACGGTGCGAGAGGAATATCGCGAGGTCTTCGCTGCGAGGAACTGACGGCCTCTTTCGATCATGCGCGCTCTCGCAATTGGGCGGCAAAGCCTCTAGATGGGGCGCATGACCGAATATCAGCACGTAACCGCCGACACGACCGTTTACCGCGATGGCAGCATCAAGCTCCACGGGCCCGAAGCTTATGAAGGCATGCGCAAGGCCGGGCGTCTCGCCGCGGAAATCCTCGACGAACTGACAACCCGCGTAGAGCCGGGCGTCACCACGGGCGAGCTGGACAGGGTGGTGCGCGAGATGACGCTGGATGGCGGCGCGGTGCCCGCGACGCTGGGCTATCGCGGCTTCACGCACAGCTGCTGCACCTCCATCAACCACGTGGTGTGCCACGGCATTCCTGCCGACAAGCGGCTGAAGGACGGCGATATCGTCAACATCGATGTCACCCCGCTGCTGGACGGCTGGCACGGCGACACCAGCCGCATGTACATGGTGGGCGATGTTCCACTGAAAGCAAAGAAGCTGGTGGAAGTCACCTACGAATGCCTGATGATCGGCATTGCCGAGGTGCGCCCCGGCGCGCGGCTGGGCGATATCGGCGCGGCGATCCAGGAACATGCCGAACGGCACCGCTACGGCGTGGTGCGCGAGTTTTGCGGCCATGGCCTTGGCCGCCTGTTCCACGATGCACCCGAAGTCGTGCACACCGGGCGCAGGGGCACGGGCCCGCAGCTGAAGGCGGGCATGTTCATGACGATCGAACCGATGATCAACCTTGGCCGCTCGCATGTGAAGATGCTCAACGACGGATGGACCGCCGTAACGCGCGACAAGTCGCTAAGCGCGCAGTTCGAACATTCCATCGGCATTACGGAGGATGGCTGCGAGATATTTACCAAGAGCCCGAAGGGACTGGACAAGCCGCCTTATTGATCCAGCGCAAGGCGGCGGCAGGATCATCGGTTCATACATGCATTACGCTTATGAAGGATGGCCGAATGAAACCTGCACTGATGATTACCCTCGCTTTGCCGCTGTTGGCAGCCTGCGCAACCACACAGCCGGAACCCTATTCCACCGCGCCTGATTCCACCTCGCTGGCCGACCCCGAGGATCGTGCGCTGGCACAGGCCGCGTGCGGCAGCTGCCATTCGGTTGAGCCTTTCGGCCTTTCGCCCAATTCCGCTGCGCCCGAATTTCCCGCAATTGCCAATCGCCGGAACCTGACACGCGAAACGCTGACGATGTGGCTGGTGGACGCCCACAATTATCCGCAGGAAATGGATTTCTACCTGGAGGAAGACGAGGTGGGGCAGTTGGTGGATTACATGCTCTCCCTGCGGCGGGAGGATTACCACCCGCCGTACTGACGGCGGCGAATCTCACTTTTCTAGCCCTCGCGCGCGGCGCGTATCGCGGCGCCGCCAGCGAAGGGCGCAATCGCCACCAGCACCAGGCTGATCGCCCCTGTCAGCGCGATGCCGCCCTCGCCGCCGGTGGAAAGGCTGCCCGCGCCAAAGATCAACAGCGGCACTGCCAGCGGAATCACCAGCAGGCCCGAAAGCGCCGCGCCGCCGCTTTTCAGCCCCACGGTAACGGCCGCGATGATGATGCCGATTGCTGCCAGGCCGGGGGTGCCTGCCAGCAGACCAAGCTCCACGGTCTGCAGGGTCTGATTATCGATGCCCAGCAAGGCGCTGGCGGGCAGGGCGGCCAGCATCAGGAAGGGGCCGAAGCTGAGCCAGTGGGCCAGCAGGCGAACGGCAACCACCATCTCCTCTGCAATACCGCGCAGCGCCCATTGATCGAAGAAACCGGCTTCCAGATCGGGCGCCAGCAGCCTGTCCAGCGGCAGGATCGCGGCCAGCAGCGCCGCCACCCAGATCACGCCGCCGCCCGTAGCGCCCAGCAGATTGGGGTTCGGCCCAACGGCAAAGGGATAGAGCATGGCCACCGCCAGAAAGAACAGCAACGGCAGCAGCGTGTTGCCTTTCCTGGCGCCGGGCAGGAATTGCGCCAGATCGCGCAGCAACAGGGTGCGAAGCGCCTTCACGCCGCAGGCTCCGGCGCGTAATCGGGCAGGTGCAGCGCGGCCATGACAGGCACGTTGATCGGCTGGTGACTGGCCACCAGTGCCAGCCCACCATCAGCCACGTGATCGGCCACCAGTCGCTCCACCATGGCAATGGCATCGCGGTCCAGCCCGTTCAGCGGCTCGTCCAGCAGCCAGATGCGCGCCTCCTGACCCAGTAGGCGAGCAAGGGCAGCGCGTTTGCGCTGTCCGGTGGAAAGGTATCGCACCGGCACATCCAGCAGGTCAGCCAGGCCAAGCCGCGCCAGATCGCGTCCTTCAACGCGGCCATCAAGGCCGCCCCAGAACGCCAGCGCGCGGCCCAGCGGCAGATGCTCGTCCAGCGCCATGGTCTGATCCAGCAAGGCAATGCTGCCTGCGCGCTCCACTTCGCCGGCATAGGGGCGCAGCAGCCGGGCAAGAATGCGGATCAGGCTGGATTTGCCCGTGCCGTTCGATCCGGTGACATGGCACGCCTGCCCGCCCGCCAGATCCAGCGACAGCGCACGAAACAACAGCCGGTACCCGCGGCGGCAGGCAAGATCACGGGCAACGAGGCGGGGCGCTTCCATCGCTTCGTGCGTTAGGGCAGGGACAGGTGAACACGCAAGCAAGGGAGCCGACAATGGCCGTAGAAAAACTCATCCGCAGCGAAGCCGAAAGCGCCCTGGGCGATCTCGACGGCTGGGATTTCGACCGCGATGGCGACGCATTTCGCAAGGTTTTCAAGTTCGACGATTTCAGCGAGGCATGGGGCTTCATGGCCCGCGTTGCGTTGATCGCGGAGAAAAGCGACCACCATCCCGAATGGTTCAACGTCTACAACAAGGTGGATATCACGCTGACCACGCATGACGCAGGCGGCCTGTCGCAGCGCGACGTGAAAATGGCGAAAGCGATAGAAGCGCTCTAGCCTTTCGCGGCGCGTCCTTCGCTGCTCTCGTGTGCATCGGCCAGGGTGCGCGCGCGCTGGCGCAGCTTGCCGGGAAACCACTTTGCCACGCGCGCCAGCTTGCGCGCCGTCTTGCCGACCAGGATGTGCATCTTCTTGCCGTGGACAGCATTCCACGCCTCGTCCGCCACGACTTCCACCGGGGTGAATTCCAGTCCCGCCTTCATTACCGCCTCCCTGATAGGCGTGTTGCGGCTGCGGTTGGGCGGCATCTGCAACAGCGGTGTATCGATGAAGCTGGGCATGAGGGAACGCACCTTGATACCGAGCGGCGCCCATTCCGCGTCGAGGCTTTCGGTCATGGATTTTACCCCCGCCTTGGTCGCGCCGTAAACGCTCTGGTTCGCCATGCCGTAGATCGCGGCGGCGCTGGCGGTGTTGAGCAGGCAGGCATCGGGCGCGGCGGCCTTCAGATATTCATAGCTCGCCTTCGCGCCGTAGAACACCGCGCGCAGGTTTACGTCCAGCAGCAGGTCCAGTTCCTCGTGCGTCACCTCCGTCAGCGGGCCGCCCGATGGCAGGCCGGCGTTGTTGGCCACCACGTTGATGCCACCACCACTGTGTTTGGCGAAATCCGACAGCGCGACATCCCAGCCCGTGCGGCTCGTCACGTCGAACGTGTAGGTGCAGCACTGGCCTTCGGGCAGCATGGCCGCCGTTTCCTCCAGCCCGATGGAATTGCGATCGGCTATGCCCACCAGCCATCCTTCGGCGGCGAACTTGCGCGCAATGGCCCTGCCGATGCCCGATCCGCCGCCGGTGATGAAGATGCTTTTCTGGCCCATGTTTCTCAGTCTCCCGAGAGACCCTTAACATGCTGGCGGCCGTTGCGAATATCCGCAGTGGACGCTTTTAGCGTGTCACCCACAGCTTCGGCCCTGCCGCCGATGCATTCGGCCAAAAAATTCTCGGCAATGGCGTTGAAGGCGATATTGTTTTCCGGTCGATGGAAACCGTGGCCTTCGTCGGGGAAGAGAACGTAGGTCACGGGCACGTTGTCGCGCTCCATCGCCTCCACGATCTGATCGCTTTCGGCCTGTTTCACGCGCGGATCGTTGGCCCCCTGGCCGATCAGCAGGGGCTTTGTGATCTCGTTCGCCTTGTACAGCGGGCTGATGGATTTCAGGAATTCCAGCCCCTCCGGCGTGGTGGGATCGCCCATGCGCTCGTGGAACTGCTTCACCATCGGCTCCCAATAGGGCGGGATGGTTTCCAGCAGCGTTTCCAGGTTCGACGGGCCGACGATATCCACGCCGCAGGCGAAGGTATCGGGCGTGAAGGCAAGGCCCACCAGCGTGGCATAGCCGCCATAGCTGCCGCCCATGATGGCGACCTTGTCCTTTTCGGCGATGCCCTGTTCCACGGCCCAGTCCACCGCATCCAGCAGGTCGTCGTGCATCTTGCCCGACCATTCCTTGTCCCCTGCGCTGATGAACTTCTTGCCGAAGCCGGTGGAGCCACGGAAATTGACCGACAGCACGGCATAGCCGCGATTGGCCAGCCACTGGTGCGTGCGATTGTAGCCATAGCCATCGCGCGCCCACGGCCCGCCGTGCACCAGCAGCACCATCGGCAGCGGCGCATCGGGAATTCCGTCGCCATCATCATCGCACTGCGGGGGAAGGGTGAGGTAGCTGGGCAGAATGAGCCCGTCGCGCGCCTTGATCTCTCGCGGGTGCATGGGTTGCAGCGGCGCACCTTCCAGCTCCGGCTGGCTGGTGTAGAACTTCGTCAGGGTCATCGCGTCGCGATCGAACAGGTAGCTGGCGATGGGCGCTGTCAGCGGGTCATTCCAGACCAGCCAGCGCCGATCATCGTCGGTGCGCGACTGCACGCCGAAATCGCCGTCAAGCTGATCGCGCAGCCAGGCGAATGCCTCGCCGATGTCGGAGTCGATGGGATGGTGCTCGGTGCGCAGATAGGTGGCGCTCCATGCCTGCACCTCGCCTGTCTGCTTGTGCCGCATGGTGCCGCCGATATCGGCCTTGTCATGCTCTGCGATCAGCTTGCGCTCGCCCGTCTCGGTATTCTCGGCGAACAGGGCGGCGGTGTCGCGGCCGCGGCTGTCGAGCCAGTAGAGCGTCTTCCCGTCGGTGGTGTAGCCCGCCATGCCGGTGGTCAGGGCATCGTCGAGGCCGGTGCGTTCGCGCGGGGATTCCTCCACTTTCCCATTGGAGATGAGGTGCATGTCCGTGCCGCCCTCCGCGTTCTGGCGCACGGCCCAGCGCAGATTGAGGTTGTCATCCGCCTCGAACCCGGCCCATTCGTTGTTCTCGAAAACCAGTTCCAGCTCGCCCGAATTCAGGTCCAGCATGTGGACATCGTGAAAGCGGGCATCGCGGTTGTTCAGGCCCACCAGCAGGCGATCCTTGATGAGGTTGGACGACCCCACCACCTGCGCGCGCGTGTCCTCGAACGGGGTAAGGCATTTCTCCTCGCTGCCGTCCGCAATGCCAACCTGGTAAAGCAGGTAGTTCTCGTCCCCGTCCTTGTCGCGCACGTAAAGCAGGCTCTGGCTGTCGGGCGCCCAGGTGTAGGACGGGATCGGGCGATCGGTCGCTCCGGTCATGCGGCGGGAATTATCGGGATTGTCGGCAGGGGCCATGAACACGTTCATCACGCCTTCCCACGGGGCCATCCAGCTGACCCATTGTCCATCCGGGCTGATCTTCCCCTGCGAACGTGTGGGATTGCCGAACAGGTGATCGCGCGGAATCAGGGCAGTGTCGGAAACGCGGGCGGCAGCGCCCGAGGTCTTGGTGGTAGCGGTCATGGTGTCTCCCGGAATGTCTTGCCCAAAGAGGTAGGCGCGCGCTGCCCGAAAACAACAACGGCCCAGCACAATGGTGGCAGGCAAAAGGGAACCCGGAAGGCGACATTGTCATTTCCATACCGAAATGAAACGAATTGGAGCAACAAGCGACATGCCAAAATTCAAAACGCGCGACGGCACGGCAATCCGTTACAAGGAACTGGGCGAGGGACGCCCCGTCATCCTGATCCACGGCTGGCCGCTTTCCGGCGACAGCTGGGATCCTGTCATGATGGCGCTGGCCGACAATGGCATGCGCGCCATTGCCTACGACCGCCGCGGCTTTGGCCGTTCCGATCATGCCGCCAGTGGATATGACTATGATACCTTCAGCGATGATCTCGCCGACCTGATCGCCCATCTCGATCTCGGCGAGAACATTGGCCTTGCCGGCTTCTCCATGGGCGGCGGCGAGATCGCCCGCTACATGAGCCGTCACGGCGGCAAGGGCGTGTCGGCAGCCGCGCTGGTAAGCTCGGTCGTGCCCTACATGCTGAAGACCGACGACAATCCCGACGGTGTGCCGGAAGAAACCCTGCAGGAGATGACGAAGGGCATGAGGGACGACTTCCGCGCCTTCTTCACCGATTTCTTCAAGGATTTCTATGGCGTAGGAGGCCCCGGCACACAGGTGAGCGAGGAGGAACGGCACTGGGCCTGGATGACCACGATGCAGAGCGCGCAATATGCAACGCTGAAATCTGCCGCCGCTTTCGGCTTCACCGATTTCCGGCCTGATCTGCCGCACTTCAAGGTGCCAACGCTGGTGATCCACGGTACCGAGGACAAGACCGTGCCCATCGATGCCACCGGTCGCCAGGTGGCGGAGAAGGTGCCCAGCGCCACGCTGATCGAATACGAGGACGAGCCGCACGCGGTGTTCGCCACTGTCACCGACAGGCTGGCAGGCGATCTGGTGGATTTCTTCTCGAAGAACTGACGCCGAGACAAAAATGGCGGCGCCGAGTTGGTGCCGCCATTTTTATGTCTGGCGTATATTTTTGGCCCTGTTCCTGACCACAATCGGGACTGTTTCAGGAAGCCGGTTGCGTGGCAATACCAAAGATACGATGACCTTTGCCGAATAGAATTTTCATTCTTCGCGCCGGTGGCCTAGGTTCTTCGCATGTGGCAAATCTTGAGCCTCCTGATCTTCGGGCTACCTGTCCTTCTCGTCATTCTCACAATCCTGTTTATCCGCTGGCTTCTAGCCGAAGTGGAAGATCCCGATGGGAAAACCGCCCGCGATAGAAAGAGCTCTTCGTTCTTCGGCATCATCAAGAGATGGCTTAGCAAGCCCGTGCCCAAGCTCACCTACAGGCGCGACAGGAAAGGCCGGTTCCGTAAGATCCGAAGGGGCTGAGCCGGCACCCAGCCAGCCGCCGCCCGGTTAGAGAGCGGGATTGTTGTAACAGTGCCACGTGAAGATGGCGGTCGCGCCGCGATGCGGGCGCCATGGTTCGGCGAGGGCGCGGGTGGCCTTTTCATCGGGGCGTTCTTCGAGGCCCAGGATCTTGCCGATCCCTGCCATCACCGCGAGGTCTCCTGCGGGCCAGATGTCGGGGCGGCCCTCCGCAAACAGCAGGTATATTTCGGCTGACCAGCGGCCGATTCCCTTGATCTTCGTCAGTTCCGTAATCGCTTCCTCGTCATCGGCGGGCAGGTTCGCCAAATCCACTTCGCCCGCCATCACCAATTCGCACAGGCTGCGGGCATAGCCCTGTTTCTGGCGTGACAGGCCGCAGGCGCGCAAGGTGTCGAAATCGCGTTCCAGCAGATCGGCGGGGGCGAAGTTCTCGCCCAGTTCGGCCTCCAGCTTGTTCCACATCGAACTGGCCGCCGCCACGCTCACCTGCTGGCCCACGATCGTGCGCAGCATCGTCATGTAGCCGGTGTCGCGGATACGCGGTTCGGGATAGCCGGCGATCTCCAGCGCGCGGGCGATGGCGGGTTCGCGGCTGGCCACCTTGTCCAGCGAAGTCTTGATCTGTTGTGCGCTCAGGCCCATCGCCGCCCAATCCTTGCCAATAGTCGCGCGATTGCCTAGCAGCTTCGCGAAGCTTAACCAGAGGAATTCCAGGCATGCCGACGCTCCACGTCACCAACCGTTCCGGCGAAGAAACCACGGTCGAAGTCGAAGATGGTCTTACCGTGATGGAGGCCATTCGCGACAACGGTTTCGATGAATTGCTGGCGCTATGTGGCGGATGCTGTTCGTGCGCCACTTGCCACATCCACGTGGATCCGGCGTTCAAGGAAAAGCTCCCCAAGATGGGGGAGGACGAGGACGATCTGCTCGATTCCAGCGACGATCGCGACGAGAACTCGCGCCTGTCGTGCCAGATCCCCTTCACCGCCGATCTCGACGGGCTGAAAGTGCGCATCGCCGAAGAGGATTGAGGCAGTTGTTTTTCGCTCACGCCTCCGCCTAAGCATCCTTCGGACTGCGCGGCAGAAGGCGTAGCTGGCTGCGCATCTCGCGAGGACGAAGTTGCGGAGGCATCTTCGAAAAGCAAACAACTCCTTCTTCTCGCGTTGCGCTCGGGCCCGCGGCGTCCTAACTTTGTGGCCATGATAAAGCCGCCAGTCAGACAATCGACGCTCGATCTCATCGGCAACACACCGCTCGTCCTGCTGGAAGGGCCCAGCAAGGATGCCGGTTGCGAGATCTGGGGCAAGTGCGAATTCGCCAATCCCGGTGCCTCGGTAAAGGACCGGGCGGCCCTGTGGATCATTCGTGACGCGGAAAAGCGCGGGGAGCTGAAGCCCGGCGGCACCGTGGTGGAAGGAACGGCTGGCAACACCGGCATCGGCATGGCGCTGGTGGCCAATGCGCTGGGCTACAGATCCGTCATCGTGATGCCGGATAACCAGTCCCGGGAAAAAATGGATACGCTGCGCGCACTGGGGGCAGAGCTGGTCACCGTGCCGCCCACCAAGTTCGCCGATCCCAATCATTTCGTCCACACCAGCCGCCGCATCGCGGAAGAGACGGATAATGCGGTGTGGGCCAACCAGTTCGACAATATCGCCAATCGCCGCGCCCATATCGAAGGGACCGCGCCTGAAATCTGGGAGCAGATGGAAGGCCGTGTCGATGGTTTTACCTGCGCGGTGGGCACGGGCGGTACGCTGGCAGGCGTGGGCATGGGCCTGAAGGAAAAGGACGAGAAGGTGCGCATCGCACTCACCGATCCGCACGGCGCCGCGCTGTATAACTACTACGAGAACGGCGAGCTTTCCTCCGAGGGTTCCTCCGTCGCCGAGGGGATCGGGCAGGGCCGTATCACGGCCAATCTGGAAGGCGCGCCGGTAGACACGCAGTTCCGCATCTCCGACGAGGAGGGCATGCACTGGGTCGCCCGCTTGCTGCGCGATGAGGGGCTGTGCCTTGGCCTCTCCAGCGGCATCAACGTTGCGGGCGCAATTGCGCTTGGCCGCCAGCTGGTGGCCGATGGCCATGCAAACCCGCGCGTCGCCACGATCCTGTGCGACACCGGCTTTCGCTACCTCTCCACGCTCTACAATGCGGATTGGCTGCGCGAAAAGGGACTGCCGGTATTCGACTGGCTACGTTCAGGTTCGGAAAGCTAGAGCGCCATAATGGCATTCGATCCGCGTGATATTCTGCGCCCCCGCAGCACCGAGCGCGAAGTGGCCCCGCTTGCAGGCACGCGCGCAGAGCGCATCCAGCGCCTGCAGTTCGGCCTCGCCGGTATCGGCGCGATGGTGCTGATCGTGGGGATGGCCGACGTTGTGAGCACTCGCGCGCAGCTTACCCAGGCCGAGGCCGTGCCCGAAGCCGCGCCTACCGTGGAGCCGACCGAGACCGCCGCGCCGCGCGATCCGCTGGCCGATGCCGGCGTCGTGCCCGAACTGCCTGCCGAACCCACGCCTTCGCCCTCTGCCACGGCAACCTCGCCTACTGCGGACGTGCAGGCCCCGCCGCCGGTTGGTAACGATGGCCCGGCCCAGTAAACTTCTCGCTGCGCTGATGCTGGCGTCCTGCGCTTTTTCGCAGCACGCGAACGCAAAGGAACAGGCGCAAGTTGCCGAGTCTGAAGCGCCGCGAGAGCTGGCGCTGATGGGCACTATCCCGATCTACTGGGGCGAAACAGCCGGAATTGACGAGGTGCTGTCCGGCGCGGCACCCTCCCACTGGGCGCGCGATGTGCTGGAGGAGGATTTTGCCCTCGCACCGCTCGACTATCTTTCGGCAGACGCACTTTCGGGCCGCGAATACCTGCTGATGGCCCAGCCGCGTGGACTTTCCGCGGAAGAGAACGTGGCTCTCGATGCATGGGTGAGGCAGGGTGGCAAGCTGCTGCTGTTTGCAGACCCGATGATGACGGGCGAATCGCGCTTTCACATCGGCGATCGCCGCCGTCCGCAGGACGTTTCCCTGCTCTCGCCGATCCTCGCGCGCTGGGGGCTCGAACTGCGGTTCGATCCGGCGCAGACCGAGGGGCCGCAAGCTGTCGATCACTTCGGCGAACGCCTGCCCGTGAACCTGCGCGGAGAGTTCGCCCCCGTCGGAGAGGCGCAATATTGCGCGATCCCCGGCGATGGGCTGCTGGCGCATTGCACCATCGGTGACGGTCAGGCGATGATCGTGGCCGACGCGGCCATGCTGGACATTGCCGAGCCCGATGCGGGGGCCGAATCCGCGCTTCGATGGCTGGTCGGTCACATTTTTCCGAATTTGCGGGATAATGCGGGAAATACCCCCGTGCATGATGCTGTTACGTCGGAAGACGGGGGAGATTCTGCGGAAATGCGGGATTCCTCGCCTCATGCTCATACGGAATTGGACGGGACGCGGAGCCAGTAAAAACATAGGTTTAAAGCTTTCTCCCACAATTTCCCGCAATTTCCCCTTCCATCCCGCGCCCAGCCGCGTTAATTGTCGATTCCATCGGACACATAGCCCGTGCTGCACTCCCGTATGGAGTGACCGGGCCGCGCTCCCGCGCGGTCAGGAGCGGAGGATCTGTGTCTGCGCGTGGGAACAGCAGTTGAGGGGGATGCGCTCGTGGCGCAGCGGCCGGCAGGTTACAGGGGGCAGGGCTTTTCGCTTCGCGGCGAAAAGGATCGCTTCGTGCTGCCTCCTCTGTTCCGCAAGGTTTTCGCCGAACTGGGCGACGAAGGCGTGCTGTGCGTTGCCAAGCATCACAAGTTCCCCTGCCTGACCGCATTCGGGCCGTCGCGCACCGACACCTTCGAGGATATCCTCGACAAGGAAGAAGAGAACGCGGTGCGCCGCAATATCGAGTTCGACCGCGATCTGCGCTCCACACAGATGTGGACCTTTACCGAGGTGCCGTTCGACAAGAGCGGCCGGTTCATCCTGCCGGCTCGCTTCTGCAAGGTGGGCGGCATCGGTGAGAATATCTGTTTCCTCGGCGGCGGCCAGTTCCTCACCATGTGGGATATCGACCGCCTGGGCCAGATGGGCGGCGGCTGGCAGGACCAGTACGAACTGTGCTTGGCCGAAGCCGAGGATGCCCGTGCGAAGGCCGAAGCGAAGGGGAAGGGCAAATGACCGCGCCCCACGTCCCCGTGTTGCTCGACGAAGTCATCGAGGCGCTGGCGCCCCGGCAGGGCGACGTCATCATTGACGCCACGTTCGGTGCCGGTGGCTACACTCGCGCGATCCTCGATCGCGGCGCCACCGTCCACGCCTTCGATCGCGATCCCGATGCCATTGCCGCGGGTGAGAAGTGGCCGGAAACAAGGGAGCAGCCACCCCGCCTGATCCTGCACCAGCGCCGCTTTTCCGAAATGGTGGAGGCGATGGCCGAGGCAGGCGTGGATCGGGTGGACGCGATTGCCATGGATATCGGCGTCTCCTCCATGCAGCTGGACCAGGCGGAGCGCGGTTTTGCGTTCTCCAGCAACGGTCCGCTCGACATGACGATGAGCAGGGCAGGCCCGAACGCGGCGGACTTCGTGAACGAAGCTGCGGAAAAGGACATTGCCGACGTGCTGTATCAGTACGGCGAGGAACGCCAGTCGCGCCGCGTTGCGCGCGCCATCGTTGCAGCCCGCCCACTGACTACTACCGGCGAACTGGCAGAGGTGGTACGCAAGGCGCTTGGCCACCGCCCCGGTGACAAGAAGGATCCCGCGACACGCTCCTTCCAGGCCATTCGCATCCATGTGAATGCCGAACTGGAGCAGCTGGAGCAGGGCCTGCGCGGTGCCGAGCAATTGCTGGGCGAGGGCGGCCGGCTGGCCGTGGTCAGCTTCCATTCGCTGGAAGACCGGATCGTGAAGAAATTCCTGCGCGATGCCGCCAATGCCAATCCGCGCGCATCGCGTCACTTGCCCGATGCGCCCAGTCTTTCGCCAGCCCTGTTCGAAAAGGTGTCGAAAGCGATCCGTCCGTCACAGGCCGAGATCGATCGTAACCCCCGGGCAAGATCGTCCACCCTGCGCGCCGCAACCCGCACCAGCGCCCCAGCTCGAAAGGATGTCGCATGACTCTGAAGAACACCGTCGGGCAGCACCGTATCCGCCGCTTCGGCTGGCTCGCCGCACTGGGAACCTGTATCGTGCTCTACGCTCTCCTCCATGTGAAGGTGAACGCCGTGCACGCCGAAGTCGTGCGGGCAGAGCGCGAGATTGTGCGGCTGGAACAGCAGAACATGCTGCTGGAAACGGAGTTTCTCACGCGCTCCAGCCAAGTGCAACTTGCCGCTTGGAACCGCGTGGATTTCGGCTTCGAAGCACCGCGCGCCGAGCAATTCCTGGAAAGCCCGATGGAACTTGCCAGTTTCGGCAGCCCTCGCGGGGTCGATGCGCCGCAGCCGATCCGCCTGGCCGGCATGACCTCTGGCGAGGATGTGCCGGAATTTCCGCAGCTGACCTCTCCGCTGACCGGCAGGCCGGTGGATGAAAGCGTGCTGGGCGGCGATGCGCCGCACGACAGGCAGCTGGCCGTCTCGCTTGCCACCGGGCCACTGCGCGTTCCCATCGCGGGGCCTGCAGCAGCAGTGGCCGGCGCGGAACTTGTCCTGACAGGAGCAGCCCAGCGGTGACTGCCTACGCCGCCCCGCATTCCATATTCACTGGCCGGGCGGGGCGCGTCGATCATCGTCGCCGCGCGCTGCTGGTTGCGCGTCTGCGGCTGCTGCTGATCGCCTTTGCCTTCGTGGTGCTGGCGTGTGCTGCCCTGGCGCGCATCGCCTGGATCGGTTCCGTGGAATCCGGCCCGACCGAGCAAACCATGGCAGAAGCACTGTTGCCTTCTCGCGGCGAAATCACCGATCGCAACGGTGTGCCGCTGGCGCGTGCCTTCCCTGCCTACGCCCTGTGGTACAACCCGGCCGCGATGACGGAAGGCGGCGATGGCGGCCCTCCGCTGATAAAATCGCCCGAGGAAGTGGCCGCCGAACTGAAAGCCATTTTTCCCGACCTTGATACGCACGAGGTTACGGAGAAACTGCGTTCCGGCCGCGCCACCTATCTGCGCCGCCGTGTCCTGCCCGAGGACGCGAACCGCGTGATCGAGATGGGCGAACTGGCGCTGGAGCTGCCGCGCGAGACGGAGCGGCACTATCCGCAAGGATCGCTGGCCGCGCACGTGCTGGGTTATGTGGCGGCTGACGGACATGGCCGCGTCGGCATGGAATCGGTGCTGGACGAGCAATTGCTGGATCCCGTGCGCCGGGCAGAGCCGGTCGCCCTTTCCATCGACATGCGCGTGCAGGGCGCACTGGAAGACGAACTGCGCAGCGGCATGCTGGCGGTGAACGCCGTGGGCGCTGCCGGCATCGTGCTGGATGTGGACAGCGGCGAGGTGATGGCGCTGGCTTCCCTGCCGGAGTTCGATCCCAACGAGGTGCAATCATCCGACGTTCGCGTGACGCAGGAACAGCACGATCGCGGCATCACGGCGCCTGCGTTCAACCGCGTGACGAACCAGGTTTACGAATTGGGCAGCACGTTCAAGCCGCTGACCGTGGCCGCCGCCATCGACAGCGGGTCCATCACCAGCCTGGCACGGCGCTATGGCGCAACGCCCTACAAGGCGCAGGGCCGCACCATTCGCGATTCCCATCCGCTTGGCGCGACGCTGAACACGCCGGAAATGCTGATCCACTCCTCCAATATCGTGACCGGCCACATCGTGGACGAGATGGGCGCTGCCACGCTGCGCAAATACATGGCCGATCTTGGCATGAACGAGCGGCCCTATATCGAACTGCCCGCGCGCGGTTTCCCGATCTGGCAGTCGGGCGACTGGTCGCGCATTCGCGGGATCACCGTCGGCTATGGCCACGGCATCGCCGTCACGCCGCTGCATCTTGCCTCTGCCTATGCGGCCATGGTGAACGGCGGCATCTGGCGCCCCGCCACCTTGAAGCGGATCGAGCCCGGACAGGCCCCGCGCGGACGCCGCGTCTTCAAGGCCAGCACCAGCGCCCGCATGAACCAGCTTTTGCGGATGATCGCGGTCTATGGCACGGGCCGCAACGCCAACGCCCCCGGTTTCCGCGTGGGCGGGAAAACCGGCAGCGCGGAAAAGCCGGGGGCCGGCGGCTATCGTCGCTCCACCCTGGTTTCGACCTTTGCCGCGGCCTTCCCGATGGACAATCCGCGTTTCGTGGTGATCGCCATGCTGGATGAGCCGCAGGGCACCGTTGCCAGTTCCTTCCAGCGCACGGCCGCATGGAATGCAGCGCCCATCGTGGGACGTCTGGTCCCGCGTATCGGGCCGCAACTGGGCGTTTTGCCCGATGCCAACCGTGATATCGATCTTACCGATTTGCGCCCGCTTGTAGGGGATAACGACTGATGCGCCTAGCCGATCTTGCCAGCCAGCTGAACGTGGATGCAGGCGCGTCTGCCGATACGCGGATCACCGGCTTTGCCATCGATCACCGCAAGGTGGCGCCCGGCAACGTGTTCGGTGCATTCCAGGGCGCGGCGGTGAACGGGGAGGATTTCATTCCCGCCGCCATCGCCAGCGGGGCAATCGCCGTCGTCGCGCGGCCTGAGGCCAGGGTGGAGGGCGCAGTTCATCTGGCCGACGATACGCCGCGCCGGGCCTTTGCGCGCGCCGCCTCGCTCTATTTCCGCCCCACGCCCGATACCGTGGTTGCCGTCACCGGCACCAACGGCAAGACGAGCTGCGTCGAGATGACCCGCCAGATCTGGCGCATGTGCGGGGAACGCGCCGCCAGCATCGGCACGCTTGGCGTCACCACGCCGGACGAGAGCGTTTCCACGGGCCTCACCACGCCCGACATCGTCACCTTCCTTTCCAACATGACCGGGCTTGCCCGCGAGGGCGTGACGCATGTCGCTTACGAGGCATCCAGCCACGGCCTCTCGCAATACCGCAACGAGGGCCTGCCGGTGCACGCTGGCGGCTTCACCAATCTCAGCCGCGATCACCTCGATTACCATAGCGATATGGACGATTACTTCGCCGCCAAGATGCGCCTTTTTACAGAGGTGGTGGACGAGGGTGGCACCGCCGTGATCTGGGCGGACGATGAATGGTCCGGCAAAGCGATCGAGGTCGCCACCCGGCGCGGCCTGAAGATCCTCACCGTGGGTGAGAAGGGCAAGGGTATCAACCTCATCGCCCGCAAGCCCAGCCCGCTGGGGCAGGAGCTTAAGTTCGTTCATGGCGGAAAGGCCTACGCCATCCGCCTGCCGTTGATCGGAGCCTACCAGGTGGCCAACGCGCTTACCTCCGCCGGTCTTGCGCTGGCCACGGGCACCGATCCCGATCGCGTGTTCGATGCCGTTTCGCGCTTGCAGCCCGTGCGCGGCCGACTGGAGCGTGCGGCAATTTCTGTCAGCGGAGCGCCGGTTTATGTGGATTACGCGCATACGCCTGATGCATTGGCCGCCGCGATTGCTGCATTGCGCCCGCACGTGAACGGTCGCCTCATCACAGTATTCGGCGCGGGCGGGGACCGCGATACCGGCAAGCGCAAGCCCATGGGCGAAGCGGCTGCGGCGGGCAGCGATCTGGTGATCGTGACGGATGACAATCCTCGCGGGGAAGATGCGGCCAGCATTCGCGAAACCGTGATGCAGGGCGCTGGATACGCCGCGCGCAATATCGGCGGGCGGCGCGATGCCATCGCCGCGGCAATCGCAGAGGCCGGCAGCGCGGATATCGTGCTGGTGGCAGGCAAGGGACACGAACAGGGACAGATCGTGGGATCGGGAGACGACATGAAGGTATTGCCTTTCGACGACGTAGCGGTTGCGCGCGAATGCGCCGCGCAACTGGCAGCGGAGTCCACGCGGTGAGCGCGGCGCTCGACCTGCTGCGCTGGCCGCGTCGCCCTGCCGATCCGGCACGCCTTGCCTTGTGGACGGCTGACGAGATCGCCGCCGTTACAGGCGGGACCGCTTATGGTGAATTTCAGGTTAGCGGCGTTGAAATGGACAGCCGCGATGTTCGCGGCGGAGACCTTTTCGTCGCGCTAAAGGGGGAGGCGATGGACGGTCATCGCTTCCTGGAAGCCGCCTTTGCAAACGGGGCCGCGGCCGCGCTGGTGGATCGCGAAGTCGATTACCCGCACGTGCGCGTGGAGGATACCACCGTGGCGCTGGAGGCGCTGGCCCGCGCCGCGAGAGACCGGGCCAGCGCGCGCTTCATCGGCGTTACAGGTTCCGTCGGCAAGACCGGCGTGAAAGAAGCAATCTTTACCGCGCTGGAGCGTGCCAGTCGCGGCAGCGCCCATCGCAGCGTACGCAGCTACAACAATCACGTCGGTGTGCCGCTGTCGCTTTCACGTATGCCGCCGCGCAGCCGGTTTGGCGTGTTCGAGATGGGCATGAACCACGCGGGCGAGATTTCCGGCCTGACCGCGCAGGTGCGCCCGCACGTGGCCGTCATCACCACGCTGGCACCCGCCCATATCGAGAACCTTGGCAGCATGGAGGGAATTGCCGCTGCAAAGGCCGAGATTTTCAAGGGATTACAGAAGGGCGGCACCGCCGTGATCCCCGCCGATGTCGAGCATTTCGCCATCCTGCGCGATGCAGCGAAGGCGAAAGGGGCGAAAATCATCTCTTTCGGACGCGCGGCCCATGCCGATCTGCGACTGCTGGATGCCGTGCCCGATGGTGCCGGCGGCTCCCTGGTAACGGCGGCGATGGGTAGCATGCGCCTGTGTTTCACCGTGGCAGAGCCGGGCGAACACTGGATCGACAACGCCCTTTGCGTGTTGGCAGCGGTACACGCGGCTGGTGGCGATCTTGGCTCTGCCGGGCTGGCGCTTGCCGAAATGGGCGGGCTGAAAGGCCGCGGCGCGCGTGTGCGTACCAAGGTGCCCGGCGGCCATGCGCTGCTGATCGACGAGAGTTACAACGCTAATCCTGCGTCCATGCGTGCCACGCTGGCGCAATTGGGGCAGACGCCGGCCACCCGCCGCATCGCCGTGCTGGGCAGCATGAAGGAACTGGGTGATTTCGCATCCGCTTTTCACGCCCAGCTGGCCGAGCCCGTGCTGGCTGCCAACGTGGATCACGTGGTGCTGGTGGGCGACGAGATGCTCGCCCTTGCGCGTGAGATGGGGAAAGAGGCACGTCACCCGCTTGGCAAGGGGCCCAGCTTTGCGCATTGCGATAACGCGGGTGAGGCAATCGCTGCCTTGCAGGAATACGGGTTGGCCGGTGGAGACGCCGTGCTGATCAAGGGTTCCAATTCGGTGGGGCTTGCCCGCGTCGTGAACCATTTCACAGCCAGGGAAGGCTGAAGCGCGCGCATGTTCTATTATCTCGCAGAAATGCTGAATTTCGAGGGGATCTTCAACCTCGTCCGCTATCAGACCTTCCGCGCTGGTGCAGCCATGATGACGGCGCTGTTTATCGGGCTGCTGATCGGCCCCAGGTTCATCAACATGCTGCGCGTGCGGCAGGGCAAGGGCCAGCCTATCCGCGCAGACGGCCCGGAATCGCACCAGAAGAAGGTGGGCACGCCCACGATGGGCGGTCTGATGATCCTCACCGCGCTATCCATCTCGATGATCCTGTGGATGGATCTTTCCAACCCGTTCCTATGGGCGTGTCTTGCAGTAACGCTGGGATTTGGCCTGATCGGCTTCCTCGACGATTTCGACAAGGTGACGAAGCGCAGCCACAAGGGCGTTTCCGGCAAGGTTCGCCTGCTGGGCGAGTTTGTCGTGGCGGGCATTGCCACCTACATCATCGTGCAGGAAGTCGGCTCTACCGCGCTTTACCTGCCTTTCCTTTCCGATACCGGACTGGAACTCGGCTGGTTCTTCTATCCCTTCGCCGCCACGGTGATCGTGGGAGCGGGCAATGCGGTGAATTTGACGGATGGGCTGGATGGCCTGGCCACTATGCCCGTGGTGATCGCCGCCGGTGCCTTCGCCCTCATCTGCTATCTCGTCGGGCGTGCAGATTTCTCGGCCTATCTCGGCATTCCGCACGTGCTTTCCGCAGGCGAGCTGGCGATCATGTGCACATCCATCATGGGTGCCGGGCTTGCCTTCCTGTGGTATAACGCCCCGCCTGCCGCAGTGTTCATGGGCGACACCGGGTCGCTGGCCCTTGGCGGTGCGCTGGGCGCGATTGCCGTTGCCAGCCATCACGAGATCGTTCTCGCCATCATCGGCGGCCTGTTCGTGCTGGAGGCAGTCTCGGTGATCGTGCAGGTCTTCTGGTTCAAGCGTACCGGCCGGCGGATTTTCCGCATGGCACCCATCCACCATCATTTCGAACAGCTCGGCTGGAGCGAGAGCAAGGTGGTGATCCGCTTCTGGATCATCGCCCTCGTGCTCGCCACCATTGGGCTCGCCACGTTGAAGCTCAGGTGATCACGGCAAGCGTCTTCTCCGGTAAACAATATTGCGTGCTCGGTCTCGCGCGGTCCGGCATGGCGACCGTGGAGACGCTGCTTGCCAGCGGTGCGCGCGTTACCGCGTGGGACAGGCGCGAGGAACCGCGTGAAGCGCTGGCCGATCGCTGCACCATTGCCGATCCGCTGGAGATCGATCTCGTCGGCTATGACGGGATCGTGGTTTCTCCAGGTGTGCCGCTCAACACTCATCCCATTGCGGAGAGGGCGCGCGCTGCGGGCGTGCCGATCATCGGCGACATAGAATTGTTCGCGCTGGCCCGGCAGGAGCTGCCGCCACACCGCGTGGTGGGCATCACCGGCACCAATGGCAAATCCACCACCACCGCGCTGGTGCATCACCTGCTGCAAGAGTCGGGCGTGCCTTCCATCATGGGTGGCAATATCGGCCTGCCGGTGTTGAGTCGCGATCCGCTGGAGCCCCACGGCGACGTGACGGGCGTGTACGTGTTCGAGCTTTCGAGTTACCAGATCGACCTTACCCGCTCGCTCGCCTGCGAGGCGGCGGCGCTGATCAACATCACCCCCGATCACCTTGATCGGTATGACGATTTTGCCGCCTACGCCTTTGCCAAGGGCCGCCTGCTGGCAATGCAGGGTTCCGGCCAGTTCGCCGTGTTCGGCTGCGAGGATGCGCCCACCAGCGCGATCCAGCAGGCAGAAGCCGGGCGCCGCGCGGAAGGGCTGGCGAACTGCGTCGATGCCTGGGCGTGGGAGCCGTATCAGAAGGACTGGCCCAGCCTGCAGGGGCCGCACAATCTCCAGAACGCGGCAATCGCTGCCGCATTGGCGCAGCGCATGGGCCTGTCGCGCGATCAGGTGCGGACGGGTCTTGCCAGCTTTGCCGGCCTGCCGCACCGGATGGAGCGCATGGGCGAGGCAGGCGGCGTATTGTTTGTGAACGACAGCAAGGCCACCAATCCCGCATCCACCGCGCCGGCACTGGCAGCCTATTCTGCCGATGGGGAGCGCCCCCGCGTCCACTGGATCTGCGGCGGCCTTGCCAAGGAAGACAATTTGGATGAATGCGTGCCGTTCTTCGGCAATGTCGCCTGCGCCTACACGATTGGCGAAGCTGGCCCGATGTTCGCCGATCTGCTGGAAAATCACGTGAAGGTGGAACGGTGCGAATTGCTGGCAGAGGCCGTGTCGCGCAGCATTGCCGCGGCGGGAGAGGGCGATGTCATCCTCCTCAGCCCCGCCTGCGCCAGTTTCGACCAGTTCCGCGATTACGAGGCGCGCGGCGATACCTTCCGCGAACTGGCGGCATCGATCGGCTGCAATGCCACACCTGCTGAATGCGGGTTCGATTCAAGGTCTGCCGCATGAGTTCGCGGCCCATATATATTCCCCATTCGGCAGAGGCGCGCAAACGCGCGCCGCAACTGCCGCATGATCGCAAGCGCGAATTGCGCATCTGGTGGCGCGAGATCGATCGCGTGCTGCTGGTGCTGGTGCTGCTGTTGATGTCGGTCGGCACCCTTGCCGTGGCGGCAGCATCGCCAGCCAGCGCGCATCGCCTCTCCACCACCGAAACAACCCTGCCGGACCTGTATTTCTTCTGGGCACATGTACGCTGGCAGATGCTGGGATTGCTGGTGCTGGCAGGGACATCGCTGCTGCCGCTGGACTTGCTGCGGCGGGGCACGATCCTGCTGGCGGGGGCCATGCTGTTCCTGCTGCTGCTGGTGCCGTTCGTGGGTTATGAAGTAAACGGCGCGAAGCGATGGATCCGCTTTGGCGTGGGCGTGCAGCCCAGCGAGTTCCTGAAGCCCGCCTTCGCCATCACGCTGGCGTGGATCCTGTCGTGGAAGCTTCGCGATCCCAGGCTGCCCGTGATCGCCATCTCCGGCGGACTGGTGGGCGTCGTCGTGATGCTGCTGATGATGCAGCCGAACCTCGGTGCTGCCGTCCTGTTCACAGGGGCATGGCTGGTGATGGTGATGCTGGCAGGCCTGCCCCTGCAGCGTATTGGCATGCTGGCAGGGGCCGGTATCGCGGCGATGCTGCTGGCCTATCTCACCTATGACAATGCCCGCAATCGTATTGATTCCTTCTTCGGCGGGCCAACCGCCTACGATCACGTCGACCTTGCCAATCGCACGCTGACGGGTGGCGGATGGACCGGCAGCGGTTTCTGGCTGGGCGAGAACAAGATGCGCCTTCCCGAAGCGCATACCGATTACATCTTCTCAGTGATCGGGGAAGAGATGGGACTGATTGTCTGTGCGCTGGTGGTGGTGCTGTATCTGACGATCGTGCTGCGGGTGCTGATCCGACTGGTAGACGAGGACCGGCTGTTCATCATCCTTGCCGCGAGCGGACTTACCGCGCTGTTCGGCGGTCAGGCCTTTATCAATATCCTGGTGAACCTGCAGCTTTTTCCCAGCAAGGGCATGACCTTGCCACTGGTAAGCTACGGTGGTTCCTCCACCCTGGCCCTGTGTTTCTCCATGGGTCTGCTGCTGGCCGTGACGCGCCGTAATCCGTATCTTGCGCGGGAACCATTCGACATGCGTGACGCATTGGAGAAGGAGGACGAATCATGACCCACTCTTCGCGTCACTTTGTGCTGGCAGCCGGCGGCACCGGCGGACACCTGACCCCCGCCTTTGCGCTTGCCAGCGAACTGGACCGTCGCGGCCACCACGTGGCGCTGATTACGGACGAGCGCGGCAAGGCCATTCCCGGCAAGCCCGATTTCCTCACCGCACACGTTCTGCCCGCAGGCCGGTTCGGCAAGAACCCGCTGCGCTGGCCCGCTGCGATAAAGGCCGTGATGGAAGGCCGCAGCATGTCGCAGCGCCTGTACGAAACGGTGCAGCCTACTGCCGTGATCGGCTTTGGCGGCTATCCCGCCCTGCCTGCGCTGCTGGGCGCGCAGGCGATGGATATTCCCACGATCGTTCACGAACAGAACGCCGTGCTGGGCCGGGTGAACAGGTTGCTGGCAGGGCGCGTTGATGCGATCGCGCTATCCTATCCCGATGTCGACAGGTTGAAGACAAAGCACGAGGGCAAGACGCGTCTGGTGGGCAATCCCGTGCGTCCGCAGGTTCTGGCGCTGCGCGAACAGGAATTTCCCGCCTTCACCGAAGATGGCCTGTTCCGTGTGCTGGTGACGGGCGGAAGCCAGGGGGCGCGCGTGCTTTCCGAAGTGGTGCCCGATGGCCTTTCCATGCTGCCGCCCGCGCTGCGCAGCCGCCTGCAGGTAACCCAGCAATGCCGGCCCGAAGATCTGGACGCGGTGCGCGCGCGATATGCCAATCACGAGATACCGGCAGAACTTGGCACCTATTTCGAGGATATGAGCGCACGGCTGGCCGATGCGCACCTGTTCATCGGGCGGGCAGGGGCATCCACCATCGCCGAACTCACTGCCGTGGGCCGCCCCGCCATCCTCGTGCCGCTGCCCATTGCAACGGACGATCACCAGGCCGCCAACACGCGCGAGATGACGAAGGCCGGGGGTGCGCGCGCCATCCGGCAGGCAGGCTTCACAGCCAAGGAACTGGCAAAGCAAATCGCCGCCATGGCGCAGCGGCCCGAAACACTCGCCAACGCTGCTCACGCTGCGTGGAATTGCGGGCGGCCCGATGCAGCGTCCGATCTTGCCGATCTGGTGGAGGGATTTGGCGGGGCGGACATGATGGACGTTATCCGCGTGGGCGAAAACAACGCCCGCGGCGCCTCTCAGGAAACCGCCGTGAATGGCAGCTCACGGGGAATCTCGAAATGAAGGCCATCGGCACAGACATCGGCACCATTCATTTCGTGGGCATCGGCGGCATCGGCATGTCCGGCATTGCCGAGGTGATGGGCAATCTGGGTTATACGATCCAGGGATCGGACATCGCGGACAGCGCGCGGGTACAGGCCTTGCGCGACAGCGGCATCCCCGTTGCCATCGGCCACGACGCCGCCAATCTGGGCGATGCCGCCGTGGTGGTAACGTCCACGGCGGTGAAGCGCGACAATCCAGAAGTTGCAGCCGCGCTGGAGGCGCGCATCCCCGTGGTCCGCCGGGCAGAGATGCTGGCCGAACTGATGCGGCTGAAGCGCACCGTTGCCGTTGCCGGCACCCACGGCAAGACGACCACCACCAGCATGGTGGCGGCATTGTTGGATGCAGGCGGCGTCGATCCCACGGTAATCAACGGCGGCATCATCGAAAGCTATGGCTCCAACGCGCGGCTGGGCGACAGTGACTGGATGGTGGTGGAAGCCGACGAGAGTGACGGCAGTTTCCTGCGCCTGGATGGCACCATCGCGGTGGTCACTAACATCGATCCAGAGCATCTCGATCATTACGGCAGTTTTGCCGCGGTGAAGGATGCCTTCGTCCAGTTCATCGAGAACGTGCCGTTCTACGGAGCGGCGGTGCTGTGCATCGATCATGCCGAGGTGCAGAACGTCATCGCAAAGGTGCGCGATCGCCGTGTCATCACCTACGGCTTCTCCCCCCACGCCGATCTTCGCGCCGAGAATGTCACACCCGATGGCGGCATGACCCGCTTTGATGCGGTGCAGACAGGTCGTGACGGCACGGAAACGCGCATTGCCGGGATCGAACTTCCCATGCCGGGGCGCCATAACGTGCAGAATGCCTGCGCGGCGATTGCCGTGGCGCTGGAAATGGGTTGCACGCCCGATGCAATTCGCGACGGTTTCTCCCGCTTTGGTGGAGTGCGGCGCCGGTTCAGCCATGTCGGCACGATTGATCCCGATATTCGGGTGATTGACGATTACGCCCATCATCCCGTTGAAATCCGCGCTGTATTGTCCGCCGCGCGCGACGCGGCGAGTGGGCGAGTGGTGGCGGTGGTGCAGCCGCACCGCTATACCCGCCTGCGCGATCTGCTGGCCGATTTCCAGGGCGCGTTCGGCGATGCGGACCTCGTTTACGCCGCGCCTGTCTATCCTGCTGGTGAAGAGCCTATCGACGGGGTGGATGAACATGCGCTGGTGGAAGGGCTGAAGGCGCGCGGCCATCGTCATGCGGTGGCGGTGAAGGGACCGGAGGATCTGGCGCAGCAACTGGCCGGCAGCCTGATGCCGGGTGATATACTGGTGTGCCTTGGCGCTGGCGATATCACGAAATGGGCCGCCCGGCTGGCCGCCGATGTTACCCAATTCCGCGCCACGGAGGGCGCATGACCGAAATGATGCAACCGGGCGAACAGATGTATGGCGATGAGGCGCCGGGCGCGGACGAGGCACCGGGTGTGAGCGGCCCTGTGCCCCGCGACGTGCGAGGCAATCTCAAGGCCGAAGCCGAACTGGCGAAGCTGGTGTGGTTCAAGAGCGGCGGCGCGGCGGACTGGTTGTTCGAGCCAGCCGATCTGGACGATCTGGTCACTTTTCTTGGCAGGCTGGATCCCGCGACGCCGGTGATGGCGCTGGGTCTGGGCTCCAACCTCATCATCCGCGATGGCGGCATTCCCGGCGTGGTGGTGCGACTGGGCAAGCCGTTCTCCACGGTGGAAGTAAAGCGTGATTGCGTGGTGGAATGCGGCGGCGGCGCGCCCGGCATCCTCGTAGCTTCGCAGGCGCGCGATGCAGCCATTGCCGGCATGGAATTCCTGCGTGGTATCCCTGGCACCGTTGGCGGCTTCGTTCGCATGAATGGCGGTGCCTACGGGCGCGAGGTGGCGGATATCCTGATCGATTGCGACGTGGTGCTGCCCGGCGGCAATCTCGTCACGCTGCCGGTGGCGGATCTCGATTACTCCTATCGCCACTCGCGCCTGCCCGACGGCGCCGTCGTCGTTGCAGCGCGCTTCAAGGGCACGCCGGGCGATCCCGAAGCCATTGGCGCAGAGATGGATCGTATTGCCGAGGAACGCGAGAATTCGCAGCCCCTGCGCACGAAGACTGGCGGCTCCACTTTCAAGAACCCCGAGGGGACCAGTGCGTGGAAACTGGTGGACGAGGCGGGGTGCCGCGGCCTCATGGTGGGCGGCGCGCAGGTGAGTGAGAAGCACACCAATTTCCTCATCAACACCGGCGAAGCGACCAGCACCGACATCGAGGGGCTGGGGGAGGAAGTTCGCCGCCGCGTGGCAGAAAAGACGGGCGTGATGCTGGATTGGGAAATCAAGCGGGTGGGCCGTCCATGACGCTGCTTGCAGATCTTCATATCCTCGTCCTGATGGGCGGCTGGGCGAACGAGCGCGACGTTTCGCTATCGTCTGGCAAGGGCGTGGCCGATGCGCTGGAAAGCAAGGGCCACAAGGTTACCCGGCTGGATATGGACAGGGATGTGGCCGCGAAAATCCGTGAAGCCAGTCCCGATGTCGTGTTCAACGCGCTGCATGGCGCTCCCGGCGAAGATGGCACGGTCCAGGGCATGCTCGATCTGATGGGCATACCCTATACCCACGCCGGCCTCGCGACATCGGTGATCGCCATCGACAAGGAGCTGACGAAGCACGCGCTGGTGCCGCACGGCATTCCCATGCCCGGCGGCCGCGTCGTTACTTCGGAAGAGCTTTACGAAGGCGATCCCATCGCGCGGCCTTATGTGCTGAAACCGGTAAACGAGGGCTCGTCCGTGGGCGTGGCCATCGTTACCGAGGACAGCAATTGCGGCAACCCAATCGCCCGCGATGCCAAGGGGCCGTGGCAGGATTTCGCCACGCTGCTGGCAGAGCCGTTCATCCGGGGCCGCGAACTAACCACCGCCGTGATCGATACGCCCACCGGCACCCGCGCGCTCGGCGTGACAGAGCTTGTCGTGGCCAGCGGGTTCTACGATTACGAGAACAAGTACACCGAGGGCAAGACAGAGCATATCTTCCCCGCGCAGCTGCCGCCCGAGATCGAGCGGCTTTGCCTCGAATATGCCATGCAGGCGCACAGGCGGCTGGGATGTCGCGGCGTTTCGCGTTCTGATTTTCGCTGGGATGACGAGCGCGGCGAAGGCGGCTTGTTCCTGCTGGAAACCAACACCCAGCCAGGCATGACGCCGCTCAGCCTGGTGCCCGAACAGGCACGCTATTGCGGCATCGAATACCCGCAATTGTGCGAAATGGTGGTGGAAGACGCGCTGCGACGAGCAGGAAAGCTTGCCGATGGCTAGGACCAATTCCCGCAAGACGCAGGGCGTACGACGCCAGGCCCGCGCACAGGGCAACAGCCGCGCTGTGCGTTCCGCGCGTCAGCGAGGCCAGTCGATCATCGGCCGTATGCTGGGCATGCTGCCCTTCACGGAAGAGCAGCTGCAGAAGACGTTTACCGTGCTGATCCTCGGCGCGGCGCTGGTGGGCATCGCGTGGATCGCGCAGATTTCGGGCGCAACGGCCGTGGCATCCGATCGCTTCGCCCATGTCGCCAGCAATGCCGGTTTCAAGCTGGGCCGCGTGGAAGTGCGCGGAACCCAGCGGATGAATTCCATGCTGGTGCACGAACGCGCCTTCGGCCAGCGAGACCTGGCGATGACACGGGTGGATATGCACGGCCTTCGCGACGAGTTGCTGGAATTGCCCTGGGTTCAGGACGCCCGCGTCTCTCGCCAGTTGCCCGATCTGCTGGTGGTGAACATCGTGGAACGGCAGCCCCACGCGGTGCTGCGGCGGGCAGACCGGCTGATGCTGATCGATACCACCGGCGTTGAGCTGGAGCCCATATCCCGCAGCGATGCGGCAGAATACATGCTGATCGAAGGGCCGGGCGCGCAGGGCCAGGTCGAGGCACTGGAAACGCTGCTGGATGCGGCCCCCGCCTTGAAAAGCAAGGTCGCGGCGGCAGAATGGGTGGGCAATCGCCGCTGGAACCTTACCTTTGATACGGACCAGCGCCTTGCCCTGCCGCAGGGCGACGATCGCTCTGCCGCGGCGTTGATCAGCTTTGCGCAGGCAGACGGCGTTCATCGCCTGATCGGCGGCGAGGTTGCCAGTTTCGACATGCGCAATCCGCCGCGCATGTACATGCATGTGCCGGGCCGGTCGGAACGGCAGGAACTTTCGCTTCAGGCGCAGGAACAGGGGGACAATACCTGATGTCTGGTAACCAGAGGATTGCCCGCGTCTTCGGCGCGGTGAATGTCGGCTCTTTCAGCATTTCGGCCATGATCGCCGCGCTCACCGAAGACGGCGAGATGCAGGTTCTGGGCAGCGGCCATCGCGCCAGCCAGGGTATCAAGCGCGGCTATGTGGTGGATATGGCCGCCGCGACCTATGCCGTGCGCGATGCGCTGGAACGTGCCGAGAAGCTGGCTGGCACCAGCGTCGACAGCGTGTGGATCGGTTGTTCCGGCGCAGGTCTTGCCAGCGAGATCCGTCCGGTGGAAATCGGCATCGGCGGCCGCCGTGTCGAGGAAGAGGATATCGAGGCGCTACTGATGTCAGCGCGTGCCAGCCTCGGCCCTGATGGCCGCACCGTGCTGCATGCGCAGCCTGCCTGCTACTTCCTCGACGGCGCGCACGGCGTGGCCAATCCGAAGGGCCTGCATGCAGACCGGCTGGGCGTGGATATACACGTCATGCTGGCCGATGGCGCACCTGTAAGAAACGTTACCGAGGCGGTGCAGAACGCCCACCTTGACGTGGAAGGGCTGGTCGCTTCCCCGCTCGCCACCGGTTTCGCCTGCCTCACCGCCGAGGAACGCGATCTCGGCGTGGCCATGGTGGAACTGGGCGGCGAGGTTACCAATGTTTCGGTCTACGCCGGCGGAATGCTGGTGGGGCTGGCCGCGATCCCGCGCGGCAGCGCCGATATTACCGACGCGATCGCGTCGGCGTTCTCTATCCGCCGTTTCCAGGCAGAGCGGCTGAAGTGCGTCTGCGGTTCGGCCATTGCCAGCCCGGCCGATCACCGCGAAATGATCCCTGTTGCCTCCCCATCGGAAGAAGGCGCGCGTCCTGTCGCACGGGGCGGCGATGGCACGGGACAGGTTCCGCGCGCAGAACTGATCGGCGTGATCACCGGCGAACTGGACATGCTGATGAGCGAAGTGGCCTCGGCGCTCGATTCCATGGGCTTTACCGGCGGTGCACCCGGTTCCAGCGCGCGGCAGGTGGTAATCACCGGCGGCGGGGCGGAGATGGCGGGCCTGGCAGACCATGCGCAGGGCGTGCTGGGCGTGCCTGTTCGCATCGGCAAGCCGGTGGCGCTGAAAGGCCTGCCCGAGGCGCACAGTTCGCCTGCATTCGCGACGCTGGCGGGGCTGGTGCTCTACGCGGCGGAAGATCCTGTCGATATCCGCGCGATAGGCTCCCGTTTTACCACCACCGGCAGTTACGGGCCCTTGACCAGCCTGATGCGCGCGTGGACTGCGATGCGAGAGTATTTTTGAAGTATTGCAATCTGTGGATAGCGCACGCGGTGGCATCCTTTAGATTTAACCTTTATGGCAAGAACACGAACGGCAGATTTCCAAGGCCTGCCGAGGAGACTTTAAGATGAGCATCAATATTGGCCCGCCGTCCGTGGATGAGCTGCGTCCGCGTATTACCGTGATCGGCGTGGGTGGTGCAGGCGGCAATGCCATCGCCAACATGATCGAAGCCGAAATCGAGGGTGTGGACTTCATTGTTTCCAACACCGATGCGCAGGCGCTGAACAGTTCCTCTGCCGAGCATCGTATCCAGCTCGGCCCGGAAATTACCCAGGGCCTTGGCGCAGGCTCGCGCCCCGAAGTGGGGCGCGCCGCAGCTGAAGAGACGGTGGAAGAGATCGAACGCGCGCTGGAAGGCGTGAACATGGTGTTCATCGCTGCCGGCATGGGCGGCGGCACCGGCACCGGCGCTGCCCCGGTCATTGCGCAGATCGCGCGCGACAAGGGCATCCTTACCGTGGGCGTGGTGACAAAGCCGTTCCTGTTCGAAGGCACACGCCGGATGCGCGCTGCGGAAAGCGGCATCGAGGAACTGCAGAAGCACGTCGATACGCTGATCGTCATTCCCAACCAGAACCTGTTCCTGGTGGCAAAGGCCGAGACCACCTTCAAGGAAGCCTTCATGCTGGCAGACGAAGTGCTGCAGCAGGGCGTTCGCTCCATCACCGATCTCATGGTGATGCCGGGCCTCATCAACCTCGACTTTGCCGACGTGCGCTCCGTAATGGGCGAAATGGGCAAGGCGATGATGGGCACGGGTGAGGGCGAGGGTGACAACCGCGCGCTGGAAGCTGCCGAACACGCCATCGCCAACCCGCTGCTGGACGGTGTTTCCATGCAAGGTGCAAAGGGTGTGATCATCTCCATCATCGGTGGCGAGGACATGAAGCTGCTGGAAGTGGACGAGGCTGCAAACCACATCCGCGAACTGGTGGACCCCGAAGCGAACATCATCTGGGGCAGCGCCTTCAATCCCGATCTCGACGGCAAGATCCGCGTTTCGGTGGTGGCAACCGGTATAGAGCAGAGCGGCTCCGTGTCGCAGGATCGCTCCCGCCCGCTCGATCTTTCTGCCGCGCGCGGTCCGCGTAAGCCGGGCCTGGCGATTCCCGCCACTCCGGCCAGTGACGAGAACGCCGATGACGATGCATTTGCATCCGATGACGACACGCTCGATCTCGACACCGTGGACGAGGCACCTGCTGAGAATCAGCGTGCCAGCGAAGATACAACTGCTTCCTCCGATGCGTTCGGTGAGACGCCGAACGAGCATCTTGCCACGCCTGCGGACGATACCGGCTTCGGGCTGGATGACGGCGATGGTTTCGCAGACTCCGACGAGGATAATTCCGCGAAAGCCGGTGGCGGCCAGGACGATGGCGATGCCTTCGATCTGACGGAAGAAGTCCGCTCTGCCGATAACGCGGGTTCGGACGAAGATGGCGACAGCGACGAAGAGCAGGACGAACTGCTCCTTGACGCCAGCCGGCTTGCCGATGCTGACGAACCTGTTTCCGACCAAGGCGGGCGCCGTGCGCGGATGCTGGGCGGGGGCGATCCTGCCGGGTCGGAGGATGGTGCCGACAAGGCGCCGCGTTCCAGCGGCGGCGGCGCGCCTCCTTCGGGCACCACGCTGTTCGAACGCATGGCCAATCTTTCGCGCCAGGCACCGGAATCGTCGGACGACGATGAGGACGACGACGATGACGACGATACTGGCAGCGCCATGCGGATCCCGCGCTTCCTCGGACGTCAGAACAACCAGTAGGACGAGCCGGAAATCGGGCGAAGCGTTCTCGCCACATTCAGCGAGAACTGTATAAAGCGGTACGAATGATGAATTCGTTTTCTCGCCTATTCGCTTCGCTCCTTTCCGGTTGCGCCCTGCTGGGCGCGCCATCGTTTGCTGCCACCCTGCACGCGCAGGAAGTGGTGCAGGCCCTGCCTGATCCCGCGAACGAGCAATTGACCGACGCGCTGCGGCGCCTGTCCCGCAATCCTGAAAGTGTGCCCGCACTTGTTTCTGCTGGCAGGGCCTCGCTCGATTTGGGTGACATGGCCGCCGCGCTCGGCTTCTTCGCCCGCGCGCAGGACATCGCGCCCGAAGATGGCCGCGTGTTGACGGGACTTGCGTTGATAGCCGTGCGCAGGGGCGAGGCGGTCACCGCGCTGCAGCTGTTCGATAATGCTGAAGCGGCTGGCGTCCAGATGATGCCCTATGCGGCAGATCGCGGTCTCGCCTACGATCTCGTGGGCCGCAACGACACCGCGCAAAGATACTACCGGCGTGCCCTGGCACGGGAGGACAGCACTGAGATCCGGCGCCGCCTCGCGCTCAGTTATGCGATTTCCGGTGAGGCGGAGGAATCGGAAAACACGCTGCTTCCCTTGCTCCAGCGGCAGGATCGCTCCGCCTTTCGAGCACGTGCCTTTGCCCTGGCGATTGCCGGGCGCGACGAGGAAGCCGTTGCCATTGCCGAAACTATGCTCCCGCAGCGCCTGTCGCGCAGGCTGGAGCCGTATCTTCGCTACATGCCGCGGCTGACCCCCGCGCAGCAGGCTGCAGCAGCCAACCTCGGCCAGTTCCCGTCCATGCGGGATATTGGCGAGGACAGCGCGCAGATCGCAAGCTATTCGCAGGCCAACGATCCTTCGCCATCTTCTACAGCGTCCGCCACGCGGCCCGCACCTGCGGCAGACCGGCTGGAGCCGCAGGGCGCGCCGCTTGGCCCCGCAAGCTCTCAGCCAACCGCCCAGGCACCGGCGCAGGTCGCAAGGTCCGGCGAGCTGCCGGCAATAGGTGAAGCGCCCGGTGGGCCCACGGCAGCCGCCACGCCGCCACGATCGGTTGCCAGCCAGCCTGCCGCGCAAGTGGCAGAAGTTGTCACTTCGCGTGCGCCTGCCGCAGAGCCACAGCAGCCAACGCGCTCCGTAGCGCGGGTGCAACCAATCCCGCAGCCAAGTGCTGAAGCGCCGAGCGCCAGTCAGCGTGAGGCGATGGCCCTTGCTGATGCCTTTGCCGATTTCACGCTTCAGGGCAGCCAGGCCCCGACCAATGCGGACGCGGTGGATATCACCTCCATCGATCCGCCGCGCGAAAGGCCGCAGCCCGCAGAGCCTGCGCCGCCGCAATATCCTTCCCGTCACTGGGTGCAGGTGGCGACCGGACAGGATGTGTCGGCTTTCCGTTTCGACTGGCGCAGGATCGTGCGCAATGCAGGGTCACTGCTGGATGATGCCGATGCCTTCACCGCCGATTGGGGGCAGACCAATCGCCTGCTCACCGGCCCGTTCGATTCTGCAAGAGAGGCGCAGGCATTCGTCAGCGCACTGGCGGGAGAGGGCGTCGACAGCTTCCGCTTCACCAGCGAAGAAGGCGAGGAAATTCAGCCGCTTGACTAGGTTTTGCGCCGGGTTGTGCCCAAGTTTTCCCACGCCTTGTTCACATCTTGCCCACAAGCCAGACCGGTTTTGCCCGACGATTTGAGGCGGTGCGATTGCGTCTGCCATGGTTGCCACTGCATTAAGTGTGTCATGACGAACAAGCAGACCCCCACGAGATGAACACCGGAACCCAGATGATCGAGGAAAGCCACGATGCGGCTCCGGTAGAGATGCTGGCTGCCCTGTTCGAAGCGCACGGCTGGGCAACCGAGCAGGTGGGTGAGGAAGAGGTTTGCGTCGAGATTCCCGGCGCCTGGACGGCCTATCAGGTGCGCGGCATCTGGCGTACGGAAGACAAGGTCCTGCAAATCCTCTGCCTGCCCGATATCCGCGTGGCCGAGGGAAAGCGTGGCGAAGCGCAGGAATTGCTCTCTCGCATCAACGAGCAGCTATGGCTGGGCCATTTCGACATGTGGTCGCAGGGCGGCATCATCCTCTACCGCCACGGCCTGATGCTGGGCGATGACGGAATGCTCAGCCTCGACATGGCACAACTGGCCATCGATACCGCTATCGCCGAATGCGACCGCTTCTATCCCGCTTTCCAGTTCGTGCTGTGGGGCGACAAAAGTCCGGTCGATGCGCTGGATGCCGCTTTGGTGGATGCAGCCGGCGAAGCTTGATTTCGCCGCGCAAGGTGCCAAGTGCATCAGCATGACATACGAATCCATATTGATGATCGGTTGCGGCAACATGGCCGGAGCCATGCTCGAAGGTTGGCTGAAGGGCGGCGTTCCTGCCAGCACCTTCACCGTGATGGACCCGAAGCGCGAAAGCCTGCCGGGCGATATTCCCGTTATGCGCGACCTGCCCGAGGAAGGCACGTTCGATGCCGTCCTGCTGGGGGTGAAGCCGCAGATGCTGGGCGATGTCGCGCCGCAGTTGCAGAAGCTCGTCGGTCCGCAGACCACTATTCTTTCCATCCTTGCCGGCGTGCAGCTCGATACGCTGGAAAGCAATTTCCCGACGGCTGGCGCCAATGTCCGCGTGATGCCGAACCTCGCCGTGTCTCTGGGCAAGGCTCCTGTCGCGCTGGCAGAGCAGGGACTGGACGAGCAGGGACGGAGCGACCTGCACGATTTCATGGCGCATCTGGGCACGCCAAGCTGGGTGGGCGAAGATCGCTTCGATCTCGTCACCGCGCTGGCGGGAAGCGGGCCTGGCTTCGTCTATCGTTTCATCGACGCGCTGAAGGTGGCAGCCACGCAGCTGGGGCTGGAAGAGGCGCAGGCGCGCGAACTCGCGATAGCGATGACGGAAGGCGCATCGGCGCTGGCTTCGCAGTCGGAGCACGATCCGGGCAAGCTCGCTGACATGGTGGCCTCCCCCGGCGGCGTGACGCGCAAGGGGCTGGATGTGCTGGATGAAGACCAGGCGATGGTGTCGCTGATGACGAATTGTCTTCGTGCAGCGCGCGATCGCAGCGTCGAAATGGCTGAGGAAGCCCGCAAATAAGCGGTATTCACGGTTAACCGATAAAAGGGCGAAACCATCCGGTTTCTCTTGAAAATTGCGCCCGATATGCCGATATTGGCGCTAATCCGGTCCGCTGAGTGAGACCGGGCCAAAGGAGTTTTGCAAGAAATGGCAAATTGGAACGACAACCGTACGAGCCGTCAGGGCTTCGGTGTGTCGCCGAGCCAGACGGGTGATGTCGCTGGCCGCACGACCTTCGACGTAGGCCTGCGCAAGCACATGCTCTCGATCTACAACTACATGGCATCGGGCGTATTGCTCACCGGCGTCGTGGCGCTGCTCACCGCGCGCTCCGGCCTGGCGGTGCAGTTCGCGCAGGGGCCGCTGATGTGGATCGTCGCACTTTCGCCGCTCGCCATCGTGTTCGCGATGAGCTTTGGCCGTGACAAGTTCTCCACCGCAACGCTGCAGGCGATGTTCTGGGGCTTTGCGGTGCTGATGGGTCTTTCGCTCTCGACGATCTTCCTCGTCTATACCGGTGCCTCGATCGCGCTGACGTTCTTTGCCACGGCAGGTGCGTTCGCTGGTCTCAGCCTGTTCGGCTACACCACGAAGAAGGACATCTCCGGCTGGGGATCCTTCCTTATCATGGGCGTAATCGGGCTGATCATCGCATCGCTGCTGAACGCTTTCCTGATCGGTTCGCCCGGTCTTGAACTGGCGATCTCCGCGCTTGGTGTGCTGATCTTCGCAGGTCTCACGGCTTACGACACCCAGCGCCTGAAGCAGGAATATCTTGCCATCCAGCAAGTGAAGATGAGCAACCCTTCGGCAGCCGCGGCTTTCCCGATGGGCAAGATGGTGGTGATGGGCGCGCTGTCGCTCTATCTCGACTTCATCAACATGTTCCTCTTCCTGCTGCGCTTCATGGGTGCGAGCCGCGAATAGGACCGGCCGGAAGGCGCCTGTTTCGGCAGGATGAATCAATAACAGGATGCCCGGAGTGCAAATGTGCATTCCGGGCATTTTCTTTGCCAGATCATGCAGCTAGAGCAGTTTCAAATAAACCGCGGCCGTAACGGAACAATTGCGGCACGAGAGGGATTTATCGCAACACCATGAACACTCCACCCCTTATTATCCGTACGATAACAGCCGCCTGCGGCGTGGCCCTGCTGGCCGCATGCGCAACCCCGCCTCCTCCACCGCCACCGCCGCCGCCCCCGCCGCCGCCCGCGCCGGTTGTGGAAGCCGTGCCCTATCGCCCGGTGCCGCCGCCACAGGCTGCCTACCGGATGGATATTCCGCAGAAGAACGCGGTCGGCATCCGCGAGACGGTGAATACGGGTCTCGATACCAATGAGGCGGTCTGGCACTTCCGGTCAGGCTGGAACGTGGCCGCGCTCAATTGTATGCGCGATGTCCACGCGCCCATCTTGGATGCCTATGGCCAGATGCTGATCGCGCAGGACGATACGCTGGATACCGCGAATGACGCGCTGGAAAGCGATTTCCAGGATGAGGCGCGGGACCAGTTGGCAAACGAAGGGGAATCCACTTCGCGCGCCAACGTGCGCCGTGCCGCCATCCGCCTGCGCGAAACGCACTCCACCAGCGTGTATAACTACTTCGCCTCGCCGGCAGCGCGGGCAAACCTGTGCACCACGGCGCTGGCCGTGGCGAATGACTATCTGGCCGGTCCGCCGGAAGATTTCACGCAGTTCGCACTGACCGGATTGCAGCGTTACGAGATGGCTTTCGAGCAGTTCTACACCCGGTATGAGCAGTACCAGCTTGCATCCAGCGAGTGGGATGCGCGTTGGGGCGATCAATACGGCTATTCGCAGCCGGGCTGGGTTGCCCTTTATGGCACGCCGCAGCAGCAGCGTGACGCGGGCGTGGCGGTACAGGGCTACGTGCCTGAAGACACGGTGGGGGTTCCCGATACCGAAACAGGGGCGCTGATCCCGGTTATCGCGGTGGACGACAGCGCGGCTAACACTCCCGTGGTTCAGCCGCTGCCGAACGATGCGCAGGAGTGACCGTTCGCCCGGCAGGCTGATCTCGCCTTCCCGCAAACACTGATTGCCAGTAAGATTGCGCTCGCTTCCACGGGATATCTGGAAGCGGGCGCATTCTTGATGGGGCCATCATGGCGATCAAAAACAATTGATGCGTCCTGACACCAAAAACGTCTAAGGCGGCGAAATGCATTTTCTGGACCAAGCCAAGATCTTTCTGAAATCCGGCGCGGGCGGCCCCGGCGCCGTCAGCTTCAGGCGCGAGAAGTACATCGAATACGGTGGACCTGATGGCGGCAATGGCGGCAAGGGCGGCGACATCATTTTCGAGGCCGTCCAGGGCCTCAACACGCTAATTGACTTTCGCTACTCCCAGCATTTCAAGGCCAAGCGCGGCGGACACGGCATGGGCCGCGATCGCACGGGTGCTGGGGCGAACGATCTGGTGATCGAAGTGCCCGTCGGCACACAGGTGCTGGACGAGGACCGCGAGACCGTGATCGCCGACTTTACCGAGATCGGGCAGCGCATCGTCATGCTGGAAGGCGGCATGGGCGGCCGCGGCAACGCCAGCTACAAGACATCCACCAACCGCGCTCCGCGCCAGCATCAGCCCGGTGAAGCCGGAGAGGAGATGTGGGTCTGGCTGCGGCTGAAGCTGCTGGCCGACGTGGGCCTCGTGGGCCTGCCTAACGCGGGCAAATCCACTTTCATCAATGCCGTTTCCAATGCCGGTGCCAAGGTCGGCGATTATGCGTTCACCACGCTGATACCCAAGCTGGGCGTTGTGCGTCACAAGGGCCGTGAATTCGTGCTGGCGGATATTCCGGGACTGATCGAGGGCGCGGCAGACGGTGCCGGCATCGGCGATCGCTTCCTCGGCCATATCGAGCGTTGCCGCGTGCTGATCCACCTGATCGATATCGCCCATGTTGATCCGCCGTCCGCCATGCGCGTGGTGGAGCAGGAGCTGGAAGCCTATGGTGCCGGTGTCGAGGACAAGCCCCGGCTGGTCGCGCTGAACAAGATCGACCTCGCCGATGCCGAACTGGCAGAGGGCTTTTCGAAGGAATTGATCGCTGCAGGCGCGAAAGACGTGTTTCCAATTTCCGGTGCCACCGGCGATGGAATCAACGAACTTCTGGATGCCGTTCTGTCTTATCTTCCGGGGAATACGGCCACCGAACAGCCCGGAACCTTCAACGCGGATGACGCCGAAGAGGAAGAGGAAAAGCCCTGGTCGCCAATATGAGCTAGCATCGCGGGCGTAGATTTCCTATCTGCCCGCCCATGCCTATTGAGAAACTAGACGACTTTCGCGATCCCGAAATCTGCCGCCGGCTTGTCATCAAGATCGGCAGCGCCCTGCTGGTGGACGGTGCCGGGCAGGTGCGCACCGAATGGCTGCGAACCATCGTCAATGAAATCGTCACCGCGCAGGAACGCGGCCAGGAAGTGGTCGTGGTCAGCTCCGGTTCGATTGCCATTGGCGCAAAGCAGCTGGGATTTACTCATGGTGGCCGACGCACGCTGGCCGAGGCGCAGGCCTCCGCATCGGTTGGCCAGATCTCGCTCGCATCGACCTGGTCAAGCCTGCTTACGGAACGCAAGCTGGTGGCCGCGCAATTGCTGCTGACGCTGGACGATTTCGAACATCGCCGCCGCTACCTCAACATTTCGGCCACCTTGCGGCGTCTCCTGAAGTCCGAAGTGGTGCCGGTGGTGAACGAGAATGACACCATTTCCACCGGTGAGATCCGCTTCGGCGATAACGACAGGCTGGCTGCCCGCGTGGCGCAGGCCTGCGATGCCGACGGCGTGATCCTGCTGACCGATGTGGACGGCCTTTACGACCGTCACCCGGACGACCCCGAGGCCGAACGGCTGGGAGAGGTGCGCGGCGTGACCGACGAGATCCACGCGATGGCTGACGGCGGATCGGGTTCCGGCCTGGGTTCGGGCGGCATGACGGCAAAGCTGCTGGCCGCCGAGATCGCGGAGCGCGCCGGTATCGCACTTGCCATCATGGATGGCTCGCATGAAATGCCCATGGCCCGCGCGCTTGCCGGGCAGACAGGCACGCTGTTCCTGCCCAAGCGGGAAGACAGCGGACGTCGCGCATGGATCGGTGGCCGTATGCGCTTCAACGGGGCGCTGACGGTGGACGATGGCTGCGTGGAAGCCTTGCAGAAGGGCAGAAGCGTTCTGGCCGCCGGTATCCTGAAGGTGGAAGGCGAGTTCGAGAGAGGCGACATCCTGCCGGTCTACGATGAGAACCGTCGCATGATTGCCAAGGGCGTGGTGGAATACGACTGGTCCGATGTCGTTTCCATCCGCGGCCATTCGAGCGAGGAGCACGAGGATATTCTCGGCCATACGCCGCGCTCGGCGGTGATCCACAGGGATCATCTGGTCCTGCTATGATCGTTGCCGTCACGGGCGGCACGGGCTTTGTCGGCCAGGCCGTTCTGGATGCGGCCGGTTCTGCCGGTCTGTCAATTAAGGCGCTGACCCGCCGCGATCAGGACGAACGCGAGGGCGTGGAATGGGTTCGCGGCGATCTTTCCGCGAACGATGCATTGCTCAGCCTTGCTCGCGACGCTGACGCCGTGGTGCATATCGCGGGGGTGGTGAACGCGCCCGATACCCAAGGGTTCGTGGATGGCAATGTCACCGGCACGCAAGCCGTTGTCGAGGCCGCACGCACCGCCGGAGTGAAGCGGTTCGTTCACGTATCATCGCTGGCCGCGCGGGAACCGGGTCTGTCAGATTACGGCCATTCAAAGCGTCTTTCGGAAGAAGTCGTGCAGACCAGCGGACTGGACTGGACCATCGTGCGTCCACCAGCCGTTTATGGGCCCCGCGACACCGATATTTTCGAACTTTTCAAGGCCGCGCGCTGGGGCGTCGTACCCATGCCGCCGCCGGGCCGCGCGTCCATCATCCACGTCGATGACCTTGCAGGTTTGCTGCTGACGCTGGCCAAACCCATCGAGGCTGCCAGTGCACGCATCTTCGAACCTGACGACGGGCTCGAAGGCGGCTGGTCGCATGGCGAACTGGCGCGTGCCATCGGGGAGGCGATGGGCCGCCGGGTATGGGCGCCGAACGTGCCGCGTTCCATATTGCTGGGTGCTGCCCGCATTGACCGGGCGCTTCGCGGCGCAAAAGCCAAGCTCACGCCAGACAGGGCCAGCTACATGGTGCATCCCGATTGGGTGAGCGAACCAGGCCGCGCTGTTCCCCACGGGCTCTGGGCCGCGCAAGTCAAAACGCGGCAGGGGCTGGCCGACACGGCAAAATGGTATCGCGGGCAAGGTTGGCTGTAAGATACGCCGGAAAGTTAACGCGCGGGCTTGCGCTGTTATCCTCTCGCGTTATTTTGCTTGGCACCGGTTTGCGGTAACTCTTCTGCGGGGTCGGAAGAGCCAAGGGGGGAAACACTATGGCAAGACGCGTAAAGCCCGTCTCGCGGCGATCCTTCGTCGCACTTGTAAGTGGCGGTCTTGCCGCGACGATGATCGGTTCGCCTGCCACAGCGCAGCGCACGGGGCGCACGGACAGCGATCCGGGTGACGAGGTCGGCCATGGCCGCACCGGGCACACCGATAGCGATCCGAACGACAGGGCAGGGCACGGCCGCACTGGGATGACCGATGCCGATTCCAACGATCGGGCGCAATACGGGCGCGGCAGCAACCGCCGCAGCGGAGTGACGGATTCCGATCCGAACGATTACGTAGGCAATGGCCGTGGCTCGGGCATCACCGATTCAGACAGCGGCAGCAATGCCGACACATCCGGCAGGGGACGCGGCGAGAACACCGGCTATACCGATAGCGACCCCAAGGATCGCAGCGGCCAGGGACGCAGCGGCGTTACCGATTCCGATGATTCGGACAGGGCCAATTACGGGCGCGGTCGCGGAAGCGGCTGAACCGATCCTGTAATCCGGCGCGATTGAACTGGTCGGTACAATCCGGCTCTCTTGCCTGAGGTGTATTGATGACGACCCGGATCCATTCGCCATCCGCAGGCGACGCTTTGCAGATGCTGATCGCGCCGCTCTCGCCAGAGGCATTCTTCCGCGATCATTACGAGAAGGCGTTCTTTCATAGCACCACGGTCCATCCAGAAATGGGCTCGCTACTGAGTATCGACCGTATCGACGAGATCATTGCCGACAGCGAATTGCCCGCATCTGCGATTGCGATGGCGAAATCGGGCCAGTCCATCGACCAGGCGGAATATACCTTTGCCAATGGCGTGGTGGATCGCGGCGCGGTGCTGGACTGTTTTCGCGACGGGGCGACGATCATTCTGCCGCAACTGCATTTTGCCGATGGAAAGCTCTACGAATTCTGCCTCTCGCTGGAGCGGGCCTTCGGCGCGCGCACGCAGACCAATATCTACATGACCCCGCCCGGCGAACACGGTTTCGGCGTGCATTACGACGATCACGATGTGTTCGTGTTGCAGGTGGCCGGTGCCAAGGACTGGGAAATCTACGGGAAACGCGAAACCCTGCCGTATCGCGGCGAGGGATTTCGCAAGGACCGAGACGATCCCGGTGAATTGAACGAAAGCTTCGTTCTCGAAACCGGCCAGTGTCTCTACGTTCCGCGCGGTACTGCCCATCGGGCGCTGACGCATGGCGATGAGCCCAGCCTGCACATCACCGTCGGTATCCTGGTGCAGACATGGGCGGATTTCATGCTGGAAGCCGTGGCAGAGGCCAGCCTGCGTATTCCCGAAATGCGCCAGTCGCTTCCGCGAGACCTGTTCTTCGATCAGGGCAACGCTGCCGCGCACCGCACAGAGTTCAAGCGCCTGGCAAAGGCCATCGGTAATGGCGCCAGCTTCGATGCGACGCTGGCGGCCTTCTCCGGCAATTTCGTGCGCACGCAGGGTGGGCGGGTGCGTGGTGGACTTAACGCGCTCTGCACGCCCATCGATGACGATGATCGCTTCAGCGTTCGCCCGCACATCGTCTATGCGTTCGAGGATGCGACGGAGGATGGCGCAGAGGGCCGACAGATCGTGCTGGCGGGGGCCAGCCTGCCGCTATCCGGCAATCTCGCAGACCAGTTGCAGCAGCAGATTGCTGCCGGATCGCTGGCGAAGGCGGATTTCACCGTGGATGACGGCGATGAACTCGACGACGTTATCGGGTCGCTCGTCGCCTACGGCCTGCTGGTGCGGGACTGACGCAACCCGCCTACAGGAAGGGTTCGTAACCCGGCGGCAGATCGCCGTCCTCGTTTTTCGGCACCGTGGTGGAGTGGATGCCGCATTCGGTCTTGTCCCAGCCGCGCCAGCGCCCGGCGCGCGGATCTTCTCCGGGCAGAACCGTGCTGGTGCAGGGGGAGCACCCTACCGAGGGATAGCCCATCGCTTCCAGCGGGTGGCGCGGCAGATCGTGCTTTTCGAAGTAGGCGTCCAGATCTTCCTTCGTCCAGTCTCCCAGCGGGTTCACCTTCATCCGGCCCTGCTCGACTTCGAAGCGTGGCAGGTTCTGGCGGGTGTGGGACTGGAAGGCCTTACGACCGGAAATCCAGCTGTCGAGACTGGCCTTCGCGCGGTTCATCGGTTCCACCTTGCGAATTTCGCAGCAGCCATCCGGATCGTACGACCAGCGCATTCCCGTCTCATCCTTGCGTTGCAGGGCATCGGGATCGGGCTGCACCACGCTTGCATCGGTGAAGCCGAGCAGCTCGATCACGTCTTCGCGGTACTTCAGTGTCTCGTCGAACATCTTCAGCGTATCGACGAAGATGATCGGCACATCCTTGTTGGCCTGCGCCACAAGATGCAGCAGCACGACAGCCTCTGTACCAAAACTGGAAACCACGCCCACGCGGCCAAGGCTGTCCTCGTGCAGCAGTATGCGCAACAGTTCGTCTGCCGCCACGCCTGCAAAGCGCGCGTTCAGCACATCGGCATCCGCCTGCGTGAAGGCAGGTGCGGTGTCGATCCGGTCCACGTCCCTGTCGATGCGGCGGGCGGCTTCAGCCATGGCGCAGGTTCCAGATGGGCACGGCATCATCGGCGGCGGACTGGTAGACGTGATCGAAACGCGTCAGCGCGGCGGCGGCATCCTCCTCGTCCAGCGGGCGTTCCGGCGCGAAGGCATCGAAACCGCAGCGACGCATGTAGCGAAGCTGGTCCACCAGCACATCGCCCACTGCCCGCAGTTCGCCGGTGTAGCCGTGTTCTCGCAGCAGCCGCGCGGCGGAAAAGCCGCGGCCATCGGTGTGGCTGGGGAAGTTCACTTCGACGAGGCGCAGGCGCGCCATGTGAGGCAGCAGGTCGCGTGCATCGTCGCCTGGCTCTATGCGCACGGCATCCGCGTCTGCCTGATCGAGAAAGGAATCGACGGTAACAGCAGCGATATCGGCCTGCTCGTCCTCGCGGAAACGCAGTTGCACATCGTCACGGCCCGTGCCCAAATCGACCGAATTGTGATCAACATCAGCCATAAAGCGCCTCCTTGAATGCATCCATGCCGAGGCGGCGATAGGTATCGAGGAAGCGTTCCCCGTCCTGCCTCTGTTCCAGATAGAGATCGGCCACCGTTTCAACGGCATCCACGATGCCTGCCTCGTTGAAGCCGGGCCCGGTAATCTTGGCGAGCGAAACGTCCTCCGCCTCGCTGCCGCCGAGTAGCAGCTGGTAATTCTCCACGCCTTTGCGATCCACGCCGAGGATGCCGATATGGCCGGCGTGGTGATGGCCGCAGGCGTTGATGCAGCCGGAAATCTTCAGCTTGAGTTCGCCCAGCAACTCACCCTTGCCATTCGCCGCGAAGCGTTCGGAGATCTGCTGCGATACGGGGATCGAGCGGGCATTGGCGAGGCTGCAGTAATCGAGACCGGGGCAGGCAATGATGTCGCCCACCTGATCGAGATTGGGCGTGCCGAGATCGGCCGCGTCCAGCTTTTGCCACAGCTCGTAAAGGCGGCCGGTTTCGACGTGCGGAAGAATGATGTTCTGCGCGTGTGTTACGCGGCATTCGTCGAAGCTGTATTCCTTCGCCAGTTCCGCCATCAGGTGCATCTGCTCAGCCGTGGCATCGCCCGGAATGCCGCCAACCGGCTTCAGGCTGATCGCTGCAGAGACATAGCCCGGCACCTTGTGCGCAGAGCAGTTGCGATCGATCCACAATGCGAAATCGGGATCGGAACGATCGGCCTTTTCCGTGATACCCACGGCGAATTCCGGATCCTGGAAGAAGCTGCGGATACGATCCAGCTCGGCGGTGGGCGGTTCCACGCCCTGATCCAGCAGGTGGGCGAATTCTTCTTCCACCTGGCGCTTGTATTCATCCGCGCCCAGCTCATGAACGAGGATCTTGATGCGCGCCTTGTACTTGTTGTCGCGGCGGCCGTGGCGGTTGTAGACGCGCAGGCACGCCTCGGAATAGGTCACCATCTGGTCCAGCGGCACGAATTCGCGGATCAGCGGCGCTATCATCGGGGTGCGACCCATGCCGCCGCCGACGTAGAACGCAGCGCCCAGCGTGCCTTCCTCGTTCTTCACGATCTTGATGCCGATATCGTGCAAGCGCATGGCTGCGCGGTCCTTCTCGGACGCGATCACGCAGATCTTGAACTTGCGCGGCAGGGCGGCGAATTCGGGGTGGAAGCTGGACCACTGGCGCAGCAGCTCTGCGTAGGGGCGGGGGTCCACCACTTCGTCTGCCGCAGCACCGGCGTACTGGTCCGAAGAGATATTGCGGATGCAGTTACCACTGGTCTGGATGGCGTGCATTTCCACCTTGGCAAGATCGGCCAGGATATCGGCCGCGTCTTCCAGCTTGATCCAGTTGTACTGAATGTTCTGCCGCGTGGTGAAGTGGCCATAGCCGCGATCGTACTTGTCCGCGATGTCGGCCAGCGCGTGCATCTGCATGCTGGAGAGCGTGCCATAGGGCACTGCCACGCGCAGCATGTAGGCGTGCAATTGCAGATACAGGCCGTTCTGCAACCGCAGCGGCTTGAACTGGTCTTCGGTCAGCTTGCCTTCGAGGCGGCGACGTGCCTGGTCGCGGAATTCTTCCACGCGGGCATCGACCATGGCCTGGTCGTATTGGTCATAACGATACATGTCAGATCACCCAGTCCCAGCCCACTTTCTTGACTGCGGGAACAGCCAGATCGGGGCGAACAGTCGGGCCGAGTGCGCGCACACGGTCCTTGATATGTGCCGGGCGCGGACCGTCCTCGGTCTGCTCGGCATCGATGGCGTAAGCGGAATTGACGCGGCGCGCGGCGCTTTCGGTAGCGATGATGCCCTCGGCATCCTCGCCCGCATCGGCGGCTTCAGTAATGTGGTGGGACCATCCCCGGCCATCCCACCAGACCACAGCACCTGTTTTCAGATCGTTTCCAGTGAGGATTTTCACGAGGCGGTTTCCTGTGCAGTTTCTTCAGCGAGTTGCAGAAGCGCGACATCTTCGCGCGCGGTGACATGGCCGATCACGATCAGGGCAGGGCTCTGCACCGCCTCGCGTTCGACAAGTTGGGGAAGGCCGGCCAGCGGGCCGCGCAGCACGCGCATATCGGCACGGCAGGCCTTTTCTATGACGGCAACGGGCATGTCTGGTGCAAGGCCGTCCCCCATCAGCTTTTCTGCGATCTGCGGGGCGGTCTTCACGCCCATGTAGATCACCAGCGTGCGGCCCTTGCCGGCAAGGCCAGCCCAGTCCTGATCGGATAGCCCCTTGCACTGGCCAGCCACGAAGGTGACGATGCTGGCATCCTCGCGGTGGGTGAGGGCAATGCCGCTGGCTGCCGCGGCGCCGTTGGCAGCGGTGATGCCGGGCACCACCTCGCAAGCGACGCCGGCAGCGCGGGCGGCTTCCATTTCCTCCCCACCGCGCCCGAAGATGAAGGGATCGCCGCCCTTCAGGCGCACCACGTCGCGACCGGCGCGCGCTTCGCGGACGAGGAGAGCGTTGATATCCTCCTGCGGCAGGGTGTGCTTGGAACGGCTCTTCGCTACGGAGACGAGCTTCGCATCGCGGCGCGCCATCGCCAGAATGGCGCTGTCCACCAGCCCGTCATGAACGATGAGCGATGCGCTCTCGATCAGCCGGGCCGCGCGCAGCGTCAGCAGGTCGGGATCGCCGGGGCCAGCGCCCACGAGATAGATCGTGCCTTTTTCCATCAGCAAGCAGATGCTCTCGCGGCTGCGTATCTGCCAGTGAGAAACCTTTGGCGCTGCCCTAGATCAGCTTTACCTGCACCAAAATCGCGCCTCAGGCGGTGGCGAATTGCAGCACGTTGAGGGCGAAGAATACCGGCCAGAACCAGACGATATTGCGCGTGACATTTATCGCGGAGAGCAATCCCGTTACCAGCGCGACGTGGATGACAAGCATTGCCGCCCAGCCGAGGGTGAACCCCTCGTCGAGCAGGGCGGGTATCTGTGTCGCGGATATGGCGACGGCAGCAAGCGCGAGCGCAACGCGGATGGACCAGCCGCCAACCACCACCGACAGAAACGCCGCCACCACCAGGCATCGCAGCAATGTTCGCAGGACGATGGTAACGGCCTCCATCGACACCAGCGTTCCCGCCACCAGGCCAAGGTCGCCCCATCTGTCTGTCGACAAGCAGAATGCAGCGATCGCCAGGACAGCGATGACCACGCCGATCGCCAGCGACCGCAGGATATTCTTCCGGGGCACCATAATCACGGCCCGGCAGCGCTGCATGGCGATGAAGGCAAGGAATGGCGCGGCGGTGATGATCTGCACCAGCAGCTTGGCCGTGACGGAAGTTCCCACGGGCAGAAGCCCGCGCCTGACGGATGCGGCAAGCGCGAATGACGCGGCGGTTGCAAGCAGGAAAAGCCCGGCTTGGCGCCACCGCTTCCCAACCGGGAATTGCGCAGCCGCAGGGATCAGCCGCGGGTAGAGTAGCGCTGCCAGCCAGGCCATGATGGCCACCGACCCGTAGGCCGCGATGATACCCAGATAATGCGTCATGACCCTTATGCTTTTGGCGAGGGTATAACACGGTGTGTTAAAAGATCGGATATTCTCGTCGGTTCATGTCAGCTTTTGGTGGAATTGTTTTCCAGCCGCTGGCCGATTGCTGCCACCAATTGTTCGAAGGGTTCGTTGCGGCGCAAGTTAATATCGTTCTGCGGGAACGGTATCTCGATGTCGTTTTCCTTGAACAACTGCCAGATGCGCTTGTAAACGTCGGACCGGATGTTGGCGAGGCCGCCTTCGGGGTCCCTGATCCAGAAACGCAGCTCGAAATCCACCGAGCTGTTGCCGAACGCCATGATGTTCACCCGCGCCTTGGGCGTGGTAAGAATGCGCGGCGTTTCTTCCACGGCCTTGTAGAGAAGCTTCTCCACCAGCTCCAGATCGCTGTCATAGGCGACGCCCACCGGTGCTTTCACGCGCACATCGCGCGAGCTGTAGGACCAGTTCACCACCTGGTTGATCATCAGGTTCTCGTTCGGGATGAGATATTCGGTCTGGTCGCGCGTCACCACGGATATGGCGCGGATGCCGATCTTGCGGATCTGGCCGAACCCTTCGTTACCGGCAGAATCCGCCACGGAAATCACGTCGCCCGGCTTGATGGACTTGTCCATCAGCAGGATGATTCCGGCGATGAGATTACCGAAGGTTTTCTGCAGGCCGAAACCGATGGCAAGGCCGAAGGCACCGGAGAACACCGCCAGCGCGGTAAGATCGATGCCGAGGAGATCGATCCCCACCAGGAAGGCCAGCGCCCAGATCAGGATCGTGGAGATCTTTTCCGCCAGCAGTCTTTGCGAACTGTCCAGCTTGGTCAGACGGCGCAGGCCAAACCGGCTCAGCCGCGTGACCGCCCAGGCCAGCAGCAACACCATGACGATCACCAGCATCAGCACGACCGCATCCCACATGGAGAAGCTGATCGATCCGATTTCCAGCTTGGCGCTATCCAGCGTGTCGACAAAGCCGCCCACCGTCTCGCTGCGCTCGCTCACGGCGTCGCGCAGATCATCGGAAGTGGTGATGGCGGTGACGGCTTCCCCCTCCGCCTCCGGCGTTTCCACCGCATCGGGAATGGCCATCAGCGGTTCACCCGTCTCGGGGTCGATCATCGGCTCGCCCGTTTCGGGGTCGAGAATGGGGACGGCCTGCTGCTCCTGCGGCACGCCCAGCAGCGGCTCGCCGGTTTCCGGGTCGAGAATGACCTCTCCCGTTTCTGGATTGCGCAGCGGCACGGCATCGGGATTGCCCTGCCCGGCCTGCGTGGCACCTGCGTCAGGTGCCAATGCATCCGTAGCCGAAGCCGGCAAGGTGGCGCTCATGTCTGTCCCATCGCGTCGAATGCCTGGCCAAGATCGGCAATCAGGTCGTCAGCGTCTTCTAGCCCGATCGACAGGCGCACGCCAAGCCCACTGCCTTCATCGATCCCTGGAGGCCAGGCCCGCACGGTGTGAACCGGCGCAGGATCGAACGGTATGGCGAGGCTTTCGAACCCGCCCCAGCTAAAGCCGATACCGAAGAGATCAAGCGCATCCACCAGTCGGCCGCGGGCAGCCTTGTCGACACCATCAGCCAGCACGAAACTGAACAGGCCGCACCCGCCGTGAAAATCGCGTTTCCACAAGTCGTGGCCCGGCGCGCCCGGCAGCATGGGGCATAAAACGGCGGAAACCCGGGGTCTGTCGGCAAGCCAGCCCGCCACCTTTATGGCGGTGGCCGTCGAGCGATCCAGCCGCAATTTCATCGTGCGCAGGCCGCGCAGGGCGAGGGCCGCATCGTCAGGAGATACCACCTGCCCCATGAATTGCGCCTGCCGCCGGATGCGGTTGATCACGGGCTTTGCAGCACTGGCGCTGCCCATCATCACGTCGGAATGGCCGCCCACATGCTTGGTGAGGCTCATCACCGAAATATCGCATCCATGCTGCAAGGCGGGAAAGCCAAGCGGCGTTGCCCACGTATTGTCGATAATCGAAAGCACGCCCCGATCTCGCGCAATGGCGGCAAGCGCGGGAATGTCGCACACCTCCATCGTCAGGCTGCCGGGCGATTCCAGCATGACGGCCCTTGTATTCGGGCCGATCATGTCCGCCAGAAGGTCTTGCTCCAGCGGATCGAAGGGGCGCGCGGTAATGCCGAACTGTTTCAGCATGGAAAGCGCGATGTTTCGTGTCGGCTCGTACACATTGTCCGTCACCAGCAGCTCGTCTCCGGGGCGCAGGACCGCCATAAGCGTGCAGGCAAGCGCGGCAACACCGCTGGGGAACAGTTCAGTACCATCGGCACCGGGCTCAAGCTGCGTCAGCGCATCGGCCAGCGCCCACTGCGTCGGCCCGCCGCGCCGACCGTAATAGAAGTGACCATCCTCATTGGGGCGACCCTTCGCCAGATCGTCAATGCTTTCGTACAGATGGGTGCTGGCGCGCCACACTGGCGGGTTCACCACGCTACCCTTGGTGCCGGGAACGCTGGTCCATTCACGCTTGCGCCCCGCTTCGGTCAGGCGGGTGGAGGGGCCATGCTTGCTATCGCTCATGCCGCTTCACCCGCGGCGCCGGGGCCGGTTTCCTTGGGCGTTTCGGGATCGATGCCCCAGTCGCTCCAGCTGCCATCGTAAAGCGCGGCATCGGGCTTCCCTAGCAGATCGAGCGCGAACAGCAGGACAGAAGCGGTCACCCCGCTGCCGCAACTGGTGATGATGGGCCGGTCAGGATCGACGCCCGCGTCGCGGAATGCTGCGCGCAGGCCCGCCTCGCTCTTGAAGGTGCCATCCGCGTTCAGCACCGTGTCGAAGGGCACGTTGTACGATCCGGGAATATGGCCGGAGGCGACTTCGGGTCGGAAATCCGACTCCTTTCCGGTGAAACGGGGATTGTCACGCGCATCCACGACCTGCTCCTCGCCGCCGTGCAGATTGGCCAGTATGTCGCGCTTGTCACGCAGCGCGCCATGTCCGCTGGCGGAGGAATATTCGCTCGGCTCGACGGTCGGCATCCCTCTTTCAACAGGCCGTTCTTCCGCCTGCCATTTCTGGAAGCCGCCATCCAGCACGGTGACGTTCGTCACGCCGTAGAGGCGGAAAATGAACCATGCCCGCGCTGCGGTGCGCATCGCGCTGTTGTCGTACAGCACCACGCGGGAATTCTCGCGCAGGCCGAGTTCGCTCATCCGCGTATCGAATTGCCGGCGGGTGGGCAGGGCGGCCATCACCTCGCCATCGGGATCCACCAGCGTTTTCAGGTCCAGAAAGCGTGCGCCCGGAATATGCGCATCGCGAAATTCGGCTGCTGCATCGCGCCCCGCCATCGGCAGGTGGGATGACGCATCCAGCACGGCGATGTCCGGCGCTGTCAGCTCTTGGGCAAGCCACGCGGTGGTTTCGAGAGATTTCATCGTGCCGGGAGTAACCGGTGCTATGCGCTTCGTAAATGCCCGCGAGCTTGCCTTGCGCGGCAATGCGCGGCATCTGGCGCGCATGAGCGACAACAACGACACCGCCGGTCCCATCCATCTCGGCCAGAACAGCGCCTTGCCTGCCTCTCCTGAGGATGCGGTGCTTGATTACGTGCCGAATCCGCGCGCGGGCGCGCTGTATCTCGTGCGCTTCGCCGCGCCCGAGTTCACTTCGCTGTGCCCAGTGACGGGGCAGCCCGATTTCGCGCATATCGTGATCGATTACGCACCGGGCGAAACGATCGTGGAGAGCAAGAGCCTGAAGCTGTTTCTGGGCGCTTTTCGCAATCACAACGGGTTTCACGAGGATGTGACGGTCGGCATCGGCCAGCGCCTGTTCGAGGAGATGCGCCCGCGCTGGCTGCGTATCGGCGGCTACTGGTATCCGCGTGGCGGCATTCCGATCGATGTCTTCTGGCAAAGTGACCTGCCGCCCGAGGGCCTGTGGCTGCCGGATCAGGGCGTACAATCCTATCGGGGACGTGGGTAAACGCCATATTTGCCGTGAGATCCTATACTTGCGGATACTTGCGCGCCTGAAGCCACATCGATTAAGGCCCCCGCAAATGAACAGGGATATTTGACTATGCGTATCGTGATGATCGGAACCGGTTATGTCGGCCTCGTTTCCGGCGCCTGTTTTGCCGATTTCGGTCATGACGTTACCTGCGTCGACAAGGATCAGTCCAAGATCGATGCGCTGCTGAACGGCGAAATCCCGATTTTCGAGCCGGGTCTGGATGAACTGGTGGCGAAGAA
>CANMQE010000005.1 GCA_947499975.1 uncultured Sphingomonadaceae bacterium
TTCACCTACACGGCAACAGATGCCGCCGGTAACACGGTAACGGGCACCATCCGCGTGGACGTGACCGACGATGTTCCGCAGGCGCTTGCCCCTGCAGGCACCACGGTGACGAACACGGCCGGATCGGTGTCCATGCTGACCCCGCTCGATGCGATCGATAACGATGTGGGGGACAATTACGGTGCCGATGGGCCTGGTGCGGTGATCTTCACCCAGGCTGCAATCACTGCCCTTGAAGGGCAGACCCTGCAATCGGGATTTGCCGATCTATCGTATGAGATCTCTGCCAGTGGAACAGTTCTTACCGCGACGAAGCAGACCGATGATTCTGTCGTGTTCCGCATCGAATTGCAGCCGGCAGGCGGAGAGGATCAGTACAAGGTCACCATCCTGCAGCCGCTGGACTCCGTAACCGAAATCAATTTCAACGATGGAACCTATGAATTCCTGGGTGGCAACGATCCCTGGGCAGGCTTCGTGCCGGATGGGCAGAGCCCGTTTGTGCCGGGTGGCGGCGCCTATGTGGATGACGACAGTTCCGACCTGCTGGTGACCCCCTTCGGCACCGGCGGAGTTGGCGATGCGATCAACGGCACGGCCAATTCGGTTGGCACCACTGGCGGTGCTGCGGGCCAGAATGTCGGCAATGGCGAGGGTGTGCGTCTTGATTTCGTGATCGACCTGACCGGCGATCCGGCCAAGAGCGGCGGCGGCGGTGCCAATTATGACGGCGTGGTAAGCCAGCAGGATCACAGCTTTGACGGGCATAACACCGTGAACGGGGCGCAGGTTACGTTCGGCGACGGTAAGTCACCCACGACAGTGCGCCTCACCGCGCTGAACGTGACCGATGGACCTGACAACGGCCCGGCAGCCGACCTTGTCTACGGAACGGGTACGCTTGCCACCGTCACCAGCGTCGCCATCGAATTCGACGGCGAGATCGAGACGGTGGTCTACGATCCGCTGGCCACCTATCCCGTAACGGTGACGGTGGGCACGCCGGGCGACCCTGCCGATCGGGAATACCAGGTGAACTTCATCGATTCTGCCGGCGGGCGCTACGCCACGGTGACCGGTATTCTCGATGATGATGTGACGATCGCGACATTCGCGGAGAGCGGGTACGAGGCTCTCGAGGTCTTTAACGAAAGCGGTGACGATTTCGAGCTGACCGGCTTTGGCAACAGCACGATCACCAACGATCCCGTCGATTTCAGCGTACCTGTTTCCATTGTGGATGGCGACGGCGATATCACCGATGCCGGAACGCTGAATATTACCGCCACACCCGGATCGCCTCCTGTCCTGCTTGATCTGGATGGCGATGGTGTGGAGATACTGGGCCTTGATGCAGGCGTTGCCTACGACATGGATGGTGACGGCGTTCTGGAAGCCACCGCCTGGGTTGGCGGTGACGATGGAATGCTGGTCCACGATGCGGACGGCAACGGTACTGTCAGCGGCGCCAGCGAGTTCGTGTTCGGCAGCGGCAGCCTGACGGACCTTGCGGCCGTGGCAGCGAATTTCGACGGGAATGGCGACGGGGTCCTCGACGCCAACGATGCCGCCTATTCGGCCTTTGGAGTATGGCGCGATGCCGATTCCGACGGCGTGGCGGACGAAGGCGAATTCGCTACGCTGGAAGAGATGGGGATTACCTCCATCGAACTGATCGGCGATGGCGCAGGCGAAGTCGTGGCTGGCGGAGATGCCACCGTCCACGGGCATGCCAGTTTCACCTGGGCAGACGGCACGACCGGCAAGCTGGCGGATGTTTCCTTCCGTCTCGGTGCTGAACAGCGGGCCGCCGATCTGGCGATTGGTGCAGCGGCAATGGCAGGCTTCATCGCCACCACGCCTATCGCAGCAGCGGCACTGGAACTACCAACGTCCACGGCAGCCTTCGGGGCGAATATGGACGGGGTGACAAGCCTCATGGAAACGGCCCCGCTGAATATCGGCGTCGCAGCGCAGCCGATTGATGCTCGCCTGCTGGAAAGCGACGCTACCGGCGACACGGGCAAGGCCGAGGGCGGCAATATGCTGCGCGAAGCGGCCGACCTGTCGCAGGCAGACGTGGGACACAGCAGCGAGGCACATGGCACCGCACCGGAAATGGCGGATGCCGATGCCGTGGCAATGGAGCCTGCGGCGTTCTCCTTCGGCGGCAACGACATCTCCGCTTCGGCGATGATGGAAGCCCTGCTCTTACTGGGCGAGGGCGGACTGCCCGGCTCCGGGGCAGGTTCCGGGGCTGGCGCCGAGGCCGGTGTTGGTAGCCAGAACGCGCTGCAGGAAGCAGGGGTGGACCTGGCAGCTGAACAGTTCGTCGATGCGCTGGTTAGCCAGTTCGCCGCGCACGATGTCGAAGTGCAGCCGGAGAATATCGAAGTCATGGCGGAGAAGATGACCGAATTGCTTGGTCTGAGCGTAAATGACACGCAATTCGCCATTGGTATGAATATTAACGAAGTTTCAATGGACGATGGTAGCGACCTCGCTCTATTGAACGGTTAGTGGGCAAAACAGGGGAAGTCACATGGGCAAGACATACTTGCTGGTCGCGCTAGGTGGCGCGGCCTTTACGTTCGCGGGCACACCGGCAAGTGCGCAGGAGGGGGATCTTGCGAGCCTGATGTCGCTCGGCGATTCGGCTTTGGAAGACGAACTCACCAATCGCTACGAGGCAGGCCTCGCCGCGTCGACGAACCAGAGCTACATCGCGGCGGACGATGCGCGTTACCTGTGGGCGCTGGAGGCGAAGGTGCAGTGCGGTATCGCGCTCGGCTTCATGAAGTCCTCCACGAGGGACGAAACCAGCATCGGCAAGTGCGTGCGCGCCTATGGCCTGATGAACGAGGCCCCTACGCCGCCAGCGGCACGGGTCATCCCGCCGCCGCCCCCGCCGCCGCGGCAGCCCGAACAATGTGGCGAGGATCTTGCCGGCATGGTTTTCTTCGAATTCGATTCCGCTGAAATCCGCCCGGATGCCGCGACCACGCTGAACGCCGTGGCGCAGACCGTGTCGGATTGCGGATGGTCGGCGCTGTCGGTTGTCGGCCACACCGATCAGGCGGGCAGCGATCAGTACAATATTGGATTGTCGCAGGAACGGGCGAATGCGGTGGCCACGACCTTGCGCAGTCGCAGCCTTGATGCAGTGCGCATTGATGTAGGCGCGAGGGGCGAGAGCGAGCCGAGGGTGCCATTGGCAGACGGCACGCGCAGCCCGCAGAACCGCCGCGTCGAAATCTCGGCAGAGTAGTGGGGGGATATCCAATGAAAACTCTTGGCAAAATCGTTCTGGCAGTGGCCCTGACAACCTGCTCTCCGGCTGCATTCGCGCAGACGGATGGCGGCACGATCTCGATGCGGGACGCGGTTGAATCGGCCATCGCGTCCAACCCCGAAATCATCCAGGCGCAGATGAATACAGAGGCGATCCAGTTCGAACGCGAACAGGCGCAGTCACTGTATTTTCCGACGATTGATCTGGAAGCATCCGCTGGTGTTCGCCGACTGGAAAACGCCACGCGTCGTGCGCTGAACATTGCAGACGACCGCTTGTACCCGCTGGAAGCGCAGGCCAGGCTGGACTGGACGGTTTTCGATTTCGGCCGACGCCGTGGTGAATTGCTGCGCCAGGCGGCGCGCGTGGATGGTGCATCCCTGCGCGTGGTGGAGCGATCGGAATTCATCGCCCTTCAGGTGGCGCGCCAGTATCTGAACATCCTTCTGCAGGAACGCATCGTGGCCGCAGCAACGGACAACGTGCTGTTCCACGAGCAGATGACCACCAGTCTTTCGGACGGGGTGGACCAGGGCTCGATCAGCGTTGCCGATCTGCAGCAGGCCGAAGAGCGTCTCCAGGCGGCAACCGTGCAACGCACCGAGGCCGAAGAAGACCTGCAGAACGCGCGCACGTCCTTGCGCCGGTTGACCGGGCTGGACATTTCGCGGGTGAACCTGCCCGCGCCCATGTCCGTCAGCCTGCCTGATACGCAGGAAGCTGCCATCGGGATGGCCCGCACCGTCAATCCGTTGGTGCGCGAGGCGCAGGCCGATGTCGACGCGGCGAATGCGATGGTCATGTCCGCCAGGGGCGAACTGGCGCCGGAAATCGGAGTCGACCTCACCGGCCGCATCGGCGAGGATATCGACGGTTTCCAGGGCGAGACGAACGACGTGCAGGGCCGCGTTTATGTTCGCTGGCAATTGTTCGACGGTGGCCGCCGCGCCGCGCAGGTGCAGGAAATGGTGCGCCGCGCGAGCGAGGCACGCTATGTCTTGCATGACCGTGTGCGCGAAGCCGAGGAAGACGTTGCCAATGCCTGGACGGCGATGACGGCGCAGCGTTCCATCGGCACCTCGCTGGAGCGCCAGTCTCAGGTGAGCGACGATCTGCTGATTTCGTATCGGAGCCAGTTCAATATCGGCAGGCGTTCGCTGCTCGACGTGCTGGATGCGCAGAACACGCGTTTCAACACGCAGGTGCGCCGCGAAACCTCGCGGTTTTCCGAGATGTTTGCACAATATCAAGTATTGGCGGCAACCAATCAGTTCCTTGATGCCCTTAGTCTGGCACCCGGTGCCGGATCGGGCATGATGGAACGCGAAAGGTTCGATTACGGTCCGTCGGTGCCTGCAGAATTGCAGCGGCGTCGCTATCCGCGCTAGCGGGTAGCGGCTCTCGAGGAGCCACGACAGTGTATCAGACAGGAGATTTCTCCGGATCGGCGCAGGACGATACGCTGGTTCTGGCGATGTCGCGGCTCGCGGCGCACTTCGGCCTGTCCGATCCAAAGGCGCTGTTCGATACCCTTCCGCGAAACGAGGCCGGCTTCCTGCCATTCCACCAGGCGCAGCCCGCGCTGGATCTGGCGGGAATGAACCATGAGACCGTGCATGCGCGCAAATTGCCGCGTCGCCCCGAAGCCTATCCCGCCATCGCGCGGATGGCAGAAGGCGCGGCGCTGCCGATCCTCGAGATCACAGGCTCCGACGCGCTGGTCTTCCCGGCCGATGCGGCAGAGGCGGTCTGGCAACCCATCGCCGAGGTGGAAAGCGGCTTTGCCGGTGAACTGATCACCGTGGTGGCAAACCCGGATCGCATGCGGGAGCAGGATGCGCCGTGGCATTCCAAGGGCCGTTATCACTGGTTCTGGTCGGAATTGCGCAAGGAGCGCAAGTCCTTCCGCCCTGTGCTGGTCGCGTCGCTTATTATCAACACGCTGGCGATCTCGCTGCCGATCTTCTCGATGAATGTTTACGACCGCGTGATCCCCAACCGCGCGGAAGCATCGCTGTGGGTTCTCGCAACGGGCGTGCTGCTGGCCTTCGCGCTGGAATTTGCGCTGCGCACTGCCCGTACCAATGTGGTGGACCAGATCGGGCGCAAGCTGGACCTGCGCCTGTCACAAAAACTCTTCTCCCGCGTGCTTTCCACCCCGATGAGCGGACGTCGCGGCAGCACCGGCGCGATGGCGGCTCGGGTCAGCGAATATGCGCTGGTGCGCGATTTCTTCGCCTCCACCACCATCGTGCTGATGGTGGACATGCTGTTCCTCGTCGTGTTCATCGCGGTGATTGCCTACATCGCGAAGTGGCTGGCGCTGGTGCCTGTGATTGCCATGGTCCTGATGGCTGTCGCGGGCCTGATCCTGCAACGCAAGGTCAGCGATGCCGCGCGCGATGCACAGGCGGACACCGGCCTGCAGCAGACCGTGCTGGTGGAATCCATCGCAGGGATGGAAACGCTGAAAAGCGTTTCGGGCGAACGCCGCCTGATGGGCAAGTGGCACTCGCTGGCGCAGGTCGGCAGCAATTCGCAGCTTCGCCTGCGCCGCATTTCGTCCACCGCCATCGCGCTGGCATCATCCTTCCAGCAGATTTCCAGCGTGTCACTGGTGATCGGGGGCTATTACCTGTTCGCCGCCGGCGAGATCACGATGGGCGCGATCATCGCTATCGTCATGCTCGCATCGCGCTCGCTCGCGCCCGCCGGGCAGATCGCCTTCCTGCTCACGCGGGGACGGCAGGCACGCGAGGCGCTGGATTCCATCGAGGAGCTTTTCGAAGCAGAGGACGAGCGGCAGGCGGGCAGCATGTCGCTGCCGGCAGCGCGGGGCGATGGTTATCGCGTTGCGCTGGAAAACCTTTCCTTCGCCTATCCCGATCAGCCGGTGAACTCGCTTGACGGCATCGACCTCAAGATCGAGCCGGGCGAGCGTATCGCCATCGTCGGGCGCGTGGCATCGGGCAAATCCACGCTGGGCCGCGTGCTATGCGGCCTATATCCGCCCACGGATGGCGCGATGATTATCGAAGGCATGGACAGCCGCCAGTTCCGCCCTTCCGAACTTCGCCGCGCTTTCCGCTTCGTGGGACAGGATGCGAACCTTTTTACAGGCAGCGTACGCGAGAACATCGCGCTGGGCGCACCGGGCGCCGATGACGACGCGGTGATCGCCGCCCTGAGCAAGAGCGGAGCGGACACGTTCCTCGCCCGCGATGCCGCCGGTTTCGATCGCGAAGTGGGTGAGCAGGGCCGCCGTCTGTCGGGCGGCCAGCGATCCTTCCTCGCCCTGTCACGCGCCTTTATCTCGCCGTTCGAGCTGTTGTTTCTTGACGAGCCCACAGGGGCGATGGATGCCAGCACCGAAAGTCTGCTGGTGCAGAAGCTGCGCGGTGTGATCGAACCGCATCAGACGCTGATCGTGGCAACCCACCGGCCCGCCCTGTTCGACATCTGCGATCGCATCATCGTGCTGAACAATGGCCGCATTGCCGCCGATGGTCCGAAGGCAGAGATCCTGAAAAACCTCTCTGCAAGGCCGGTGTAGGGTGATGGAAGCGATCTCGATCCATGGCGACAGCAAGGCGGGCAAGTGGTCTCGCCTGGTGGCGGCATGCGCCGCGCTGGTGTTCTGTTCGGCGCCCAGCCTGTCGGTCCCGGTTGATCCCACCTCCCTTGCGCAGGTTGATCCGATCAAGGCGGCAGGTCCGGGATTGCAGCTGGAGGAGTTGACCGTGCAGGGCGAGGCTCTGCTGGATCAGGACGGCCAATCGGCACAGATGCGCAACGCCAGGATACCGGTGGCGGCGCGCGCGACAGACCGCATGGCCCCGTTCCGCAGCATTGCCAGCAAATCGCCGAGCTACACCGCAGCCCTCGATTGCCTGACGGAGGCGATTTACTACGAGGCCGCGAACGAAAATGTCGCTGGCAAGCGCGGCGTGGCGCAGGTGATCCTCAACCGGGTGGCTCATCCCGCTTACCCGTCTTCGGTGTGCGGCGTGATCTACCAGGGCTGGTCCGATCCGGTGTGCCAGTTCAGCTATACCTGCGACGGGGCGCTGGCCCGCAGGCCGCTGGACCGCCTCTGGCGCCAGTCGCGCGATGTCGCCCGTGCGGCGCTCGGCGGTTTCGTGGAGGAAAGCGTGGGGAGCGCAACGCACTATCACGCCGATTACGTGCTGCCGCGCTGGGCCTACCAGCTGGAAAAGGTGCATGTCGAAGGCCGGCATATTTTCTACAGGTTCCCCGGCCGCGCCGGGCGCGCCGCCAGCTTCACTGCCCGGTGGCTGGGCCGAGAGTTCAAGCCTGCCTACGATCCCTCCCGCCTTGCAGATACGATGGACGCCGAAACCGGTGCGCAGCTGGCCGATGCCGCGCCCGTAGCGCCGGTGCGCCACCCAACCGATCTGCGTGCGGATAACGATGTCGGCGGCAGGTTGGACACGTCCACCGGCTGGCGCCTTGCCATTCCCGACCCGACGGTTGCCAGCAGCGGTTATCGCGCGGCGCTGCAGGGGCAGGGAGAGCCACGGGCGGCAGACGGGTCTGCCGGTTCCGCCGACGGGAGCGAATTGCAATGACGCTGTCGGAACGATTTGCTGGTTGGGACGCGAACCGGAAGCTGATCGCCATTTCCGCGCTGGCAGTGCTTGTCCTGCTGATCTGGGCCAGCCTGGCGCAGGTGGACGAGATTACGCGCGGGCAGGGGCGGGTGATCCCTTCCAGCCAGGCGCAACTGGTGCAGCCCGCTGAACCGGCGGTGGTGTCCGAGATCCTCGTCCGCAGCGGAGAGAGGGTGGAGCAGGGCCAGGTACTGGTGCGACTGGATGACAGCACGGCATCCTCCGAACTGGGTCAGCTGGAAGCGGAGAATGCGCGCCTTTCTGTTCGGGCACAGCGGCTGGAGGGCGAGGCGGAAGGCAGTTCCATGGGCTGCGGCCCCGGCACGGTCTGCGCCGATGAAGCCCGGCTCCAGCGCGCCCGCCGTGCCACCGCGCGCAGCCGCGAGAATGCTCTTGCCGCAGCGGTGGAGCAGCGCCGCCGCGATCTGCGAGAGGCGCAGGAAACCGCCAGTTCGCTCGAGCAGAGCGTATCGCTGGCGCGCGAACAGGTGAACATTCTGGAGCCACTGGCACAGCAGGGCATCGTCCCGCAGACCGAACTGCTTACCGCCCGCCGCGAGCTGGTGGACGTGCAAGGCAGGCTATCGGCAGCGCGGCAGTCGGCGGCCCGTGCCTCGGCATCGATCAGGGAGGCGCAGGCGGACCTGCAGGCGGCGCGATTGGATTTCCGCCAGCAGGCGCTGGACGAACGCAGCGAAGTGGAAACACGCATCGCGGTGAACGAGCAGAGCATTCGCGGTGCCGCAGCGCGGCGTGATCGCAACGAATTGCGCTCCCCCACCACCGGCATCGTCAACAATCTGCAGGTCACCACCGAAGGTGGCTTCGTGGGCGCGGGCGAGACTATCATGCAGGTGGTGCCGGTGGGCGACCGTTTGCTGGTGGAAGCGCGCGTCAGCCCGCGTGACATCGGTTTTGTCGCCGTGGGCGATCCTGCCAATGTGAAGGTGACCGCCTATGATTTCGCCACCTATGGCGGCCTTGCCGGAAATGTGGTCGAGGTGTCGGCCGACAGTATCTATGACGAAGTGGAGCGCGAGGCGTATTACCGCGTGCTGATCGAGACCGATCGCAGCTATGTGGCGAAGGACGGGCAGCAATTCGCCATCGTGCCGGGCATGATTACCGATGTGGAGATCATCACCGGCGCGAAAAGCATCCTTGCCTATTTGTTGAAGCCGGTGACCCGCGCACTGGATACGGCATTGTCCGAGAGATAGCTTAACTGCTCCGGCCGGCTGGTGCTGGCAGCAAGGGCGGGACTGGCAAGGCCATGCAGCCATGCCGATTCCGAACTGAAGCTGATCGTCGGGCGGTAATCATGGGAAATGCTGGCGGGAAGGAGAACGTCCACGGCGTTATCCAGCATGTAATGTCGCCCTTCTACGCGCACCACCAGCACGGCGTGATCGGCATTGCGCACCAGATCGCGCGCTAGGGTGAGATACATCTGGCTGCGATCGAAACCCAGCGCGGCCAGCATCTGGTACTTCAGTATCGCGAAATCCTCGCAATCGCCGCGCCCTGATCGCAGGGTTTCGCCTGCCGTGGCCCAGTAATCGCGCGAACCGTAGTTCGAAAGGTCTTCGGCATATTCGATTTGCCGGTTGGCCCAGCGATTGACCTGCGAGAGGGTTTGCGCGTTGGCTGGCAGACCGGAGCCGACCAGTCCGTAAACATTTGCAGGCGCGAGTTCCTGGGCCGAAACGCGCTGCCAGTCATGATCGAACGGGGTCTGGCCGATGCCGATGCGGGAACTGCCGAGGAAATTATCTGAGCCGCGCGCGACCTGGGCCGCGGGAAGCGTAGAGGGCGTGGTTGCCGCAAGGCTCATGGCGGGAGCGGCGCCAAAGCAGCTGGAGGCGAGAGCGGCAGGCGTGTCCCGCGCCGCAGCATCCGCTTTTGCGGCAAGCTGGCCCTGTTGTTGCCGGATGCGATCCAGCGTGCTGACCTGCCCGCCAAGGATCGTGGCAGATTTCGTCGTCACTGCGCCGTAAGATGGGCCGGTGACAGAAGGGGTGACAGTGGTCCCGCCGGCGGCCGGTTCGAAATTGTGGGCCGGACATGATGCGGTCTTCTCGCCCACGAAGGTGAGGGGATCGGGCATGACGAAAGCGTGCGCCGTCGCTGGTATGAGGCTGGCTGCCAGACATGCACCAGACACCGCCCCGGCCAGCCGGGTTGAAAGGCGATGATGGTCTGCATGGCTTCTTGTCATGCATGCCTGATGCCTCGCGGATCGCTAAGACAAGGTGCGCGCCCATGGTTACCGGTGCAGTAACGATTTCCAGCCAACAGCTCGGCTCACAGCCAATTGTCTTGGCTCAATTCTTCAATAACTTGTAAAAATGCCCGTCTCATGCTTAAAAATACGCGCAATCAGGGGGATCGATTAGCGTGTCATTTACCGGCACAAGACGGCGTTTCGCAGGGAATGCTTTTTTCTGGATACTGATAGGCGCAGCCTGTCTTGGTGTCGTGGCCGGCGGTGTCTTCTCGCTGCGCTGGTGGAATGCCTATGTCGCCGAAAATCCCTCGCACGTACAACGCTTTGCCCTGCCCGAGGCGATTTCGGATGCGGACCGGATAGCCATGGCAGATGCGGCGACAGATACTGCCGAGCTGGTCGAAACGCCCGAAGACATTGACGATGGCGCGCAGGACGAATCCGAAAATCCAGCCAACGACTCAACTGCGCCCGTGCAGGTGGCAGAGGTGGCCGAGCCGGCGGAGGTAGGCGGCCGACCGGTGATGAATGTCGCTTTCGATCTGGGCGGTAACGATCTGTCTCACGGCCTGCATGTCACAAAGAGGATCATCCTGAACGGCACTGTGCTCGGCACGGCGGGGCTGACGATCGACCAGCGTTCGCGCCTCTATGTTTCCTCCGCCGATCTCGGCAAGCTGCTGCCCGACGAATTGTTCGCACGCGTGAACACCGGCGCGACATACATGACGTTTGACGATCTGCGCCAGGGCGGGCTGGAGGTCAGATACGATCCGCTGGAAGATGTGGTGCAGATCGCATCATGAACCGGCGCATGTCTCGATAGCGGTCGCCATCGCGTCTGCCACGCGATCGATATCATCCGGCGATATGCAGTAGGGCGGCATGGTATAGACCGTGTTGCCCAGTGGCCGGATCAGCACATCGCGGGCGAAGAAGTGTTCGCGCATTCGCGGGCCGATCTCGGCAAGGTAGCCGGCGTCGCCACCTGCATCCACATCGAAAGCGATCATGGTGCCGCACTGGCGCGGGTTGGAGACTTGGGGGTGCTGCGCAAGCGCCTCCAGCTTTTCACCAAGCCGTCGTGACAGCGTAGCGATCCGCTCCCGCACCGGTTCTTCCCGCCAGATTTGCAGGTTCGCCACCGCCGCCGCGCAGGCCACGGGGTTGGCGGTGAAGCTGGAGGAGTGGAAGAACAGCTTTGCACGGTCGGTGGAATAATGCGCATCGAAAATGGGCGCGCTCGCCATGGTGACGGCCAGCGGAATGCAGCCCCCTGTAAGGCCTTTTGCAAGGCACAGGATATCGGGCGTGACGCCTGCCTGCTCGCACGCCAGCAGCGTGCCGGTGCGGCCCCAGCCCGTCATCACCTCGTCAGCGATGAACAGCACCGCGTGCCGCGCGCAGATGGCCCGCATTTCCGCCAGCACCTCGGGCGGGTAGGTGAGCATTCCACCTGCGCCCAGCAGCAGCGGCTCGACGATGAAGGCCGCTACATCGCCAGCGGTGCAGGCGGCTTCCAGCGCATCGAGGGTCGGCTGCGGATCGGTGGCGGGGAAGGGAATGGTGCCAACGTCGAACAGAAGCGGGGCATAGGCGCGGTTGAAAACGCCGCGCTCACCGATGCTCATCGCGCCGATGGTGTCGCCGTGATAGCTGTGTTCCAGCACGAGGATGCGATGGCGCGGTTCGTCACGATTGTGCCAGTATCCCAGCGCCATCTTCAGCGCGACTTCCACCGCGGTGGAGCCGCTGTCCGAATAGAATACGTGGTCGAGCCTGTCCGGCATCATCTCCACCAGCCCCCGCGCCAGCGTTTCTGCCGGTTCGTGCGTCCAGCCTGCGAAGATCACCTGGTCCAGCTTCTCGGTCTGCTCGCGCATGGCGGCCATGATGCGGGGGTGGTTATGGCCGTGCGTGGTGACCCACCAGCTGGAGATCGCGTCGATCACGCGGCGCCCGTCAGCGGTGTGCAGGATCGCGCCTTCGCCGCGCGTGACGAGGGGGATATACTCGCCCAGGCCATGCTGGTGAAAAGGGTGCCAGACGGGGGATGTGCTCATGCCAGCAGGTCCATGCGGATATGTGCTGCGAATGCCTGCCCCAGTGTCTCGGCATCGAGCGGATCGAGGCGGGGGAGGCGGCCAAGGCGGCGAACCTTGCCGATGCGCGGAATGGCAGCTTCGGCCACGGGCTCCTCCTCCCCGATAAATGCCACGCCAGCGATGGGGATGCCGCGGCTTTGCAGCGCCTCTATCGACAGGAGCGAATGGCTGATCGTGCCAAGCTGCGTGCGTGCCACAAGGATGGCAGGCAGGGCCCAACGCGCGAACAGGTCCGCCGCCAACAGATCCTCCCGATAGGGCACCAGCACGCCGCCTGCGCCTTCCACCACCAGCGGGCGTTGCGTAATGGGCAGGGCCAGCGCGGCCTCCTCGATCCGCACGCCATCGATCCGCGCGGCCTCGTGCGGGGAGCAGGGCGTGGCGAGGCGATAGGCCTCGGGCAGGATCGCGGCATCGGGGGCAAGCCTTGCCACGGCCTCGCTATCGGTGCCATCATCAAGGCCGCCAGCCTGCGCGGGTTTCCAGTATGCGGCGCGCATGGCCTGGGCCAGTCCGGCGGCGAACACCGTCTTGCCCACATCCGTATCGGTCCCGGTGACGATGAAACCCCTCATGGCTTCTTCCACGATGCGACGGCACTCAGAACTGTATCGATATCCTGCGCGCGCAAGGTGGAGCGCAGGGCAAACCGGATCCGACTGGTGCCCTTGGGCACGGTGGGTGGCCGGATGGGCAGGGCGGCGATGCCGTGCTGCAGAAGGTGCTCTCCCAGCGCCAGCGCCTCGGCCTCCGGGCCCACAATGAAGGGCACGATCTGCGTGGTGGAGCCTAACGTGTCGTAGCCCAGTTCGTGCAGACCTTTGCGCAATTGTGCGCCCAGGCCCAGCAAATGGGCGCGGTCCTCGTCCATATCCGGCACGAGGTCCAATGCAGCATCCATCGCGCCCAGCAAGGCGGGAGGCGGGGCGGTGGTGAAGATCAGGCCGGCGCACATGTTCACCAGGTAATCGCGCACCACATCGGGGCAGGCGATATAGGCGCCGAAGCCGCCCATCGCCTTGCTGAAGGTGCCCATCACGATCTCGGCCCCGGTATGGTCTGCCGTCAGCCCCGCGCCGCGCGCGCCCAGCACGCCGGTGGCGTGGGCCTCGTCGACATAGAGCATGGCATCGTGCTGGCGGCACAGCGCGTTCAGCCGCGCCAGATCGGCCCTGTCGCCATCCATGCTGAACACGCTTTCGCTGATGACGAGGCGCGCGGGCGCGCTGCCATGTTCTGCCAGCAGGCGAGCAAGGTGATCGTAATCGTTGTGATCGTAGAACTGCACGTCTGCCTGCGCCGTGCGCAAGCCTGCGTGGATGGAATTGTGGACGAGGCTGTCGGCGAAGATCACCGTGCCTTTAGCCGCCTTTGCCAGAGCGGGAATGGCGGCGGCATTGGCCTGCCAGCCGGTGGCGAAGACCAGCGCCGCCTCGCTGCGCTTGAATTCGGCGATTCGCGCCTCGACGGCGTTGTGCCGGGCGCTGGTGCCGGTGATCAGCCGCGATGCGCCCGCGCCGGCGCCATACTGGCGCACGTAATTGGCGGAGCGTTCCACCAGCAGCGGGTGCCGCGACAGGCCGAGGTAATCGTTGCTGGAAAGGTCCAGCAACTCGCGCCCGTCGCGCAGCAGTCGCCCGTCGCCGCGCATCTCTACCTCGCGCAGAACGCGTGTGCGATGCTTCGCCGCGATCGTGTCGAGCGATTGCCGTATGTGATCGAGCACGGCGGGCTGGCTCAGGTCAGTTCGGCTTCGGCCCTGGCTTCCGCCTCGCCTTTTACCGCGCCCTCGACTGCGGAGTTCGATTTCGTGGCGCATCCGCCCGCGCAGCCACCCACGGCCCGCATCGGTTCCTCGCCTTCCATCGCCTTCAGGCCCAGCCGTTCGAACATTGCCGCGTCGCTGTCATCGCCCGCGTTGGGCGCGGTCAGCAGCTTTTCGCCGGTAAAGATGGAGTTCGCGCCCGCCATGAAGCACAGGGCCTGCGTGGCATCGGACATGCTCTCGCGACCGGCGGACAGGCGCACCATGCTCATCGGCATGCAGATACGTGCCACGGCCACGGTGCGCACGAACTCGATATCGTCGATCTTGGCCATCGGCGTATCGGCCAGCATGTCGCCCAGCGGCGTTCCCTTCACCGGCACCAGCGCGTTGACCGGCACACTTTCGGGATGGCGTTCCAGCGTGGCCAGCGTGTGGACGAAGCCCACCCGGTCGGCGCGCGTTTCGCCCATGCCCACGATGCCGCCGCTGCATACGTTGATGCCGGAATTGCGAACGTTTTCGAGCGTGGTCAGCCGATCCTCATACTTGCGCGTGGTGATCACGCGGTCGTAATACTCAGGGCCGGTATCGACATTGTGATTGTAGTAATCGAGGCCCGCGTCGGCCAGCTGCTCTGCCTGCGAGGGGGTGAGCATGCCCAGCGTCATGCAGGTTTCCAGGCCCATCTCGCGCACGCCCTTCACGATCTCCACGATCTTGGGCATGTCGCGTTCCTTGGGATTGCGCCACGCGGCCCCCATGCAGAACCGCTGGCTGCCGGCATCCTTGGCCTGCGCGGCCGATTGCAGCACCTGGCGCACGTCCATCAGCTTGGTTGCCTCCACGCCGCTGTCGGCATGGGCGCTTTGCGAGCAATAGCCGCAATCTTCCGGGCAACCGCCGGTCTTGATGGATAGCAGGGTGCACAATTGCACCTCGTCTGGTCGATGATGTTCACGGTGCACGCTGGCGGCGCGAAACAGCAGTTCGGTGAACGGCAGATCGAAAAGCGCGGCGATTTCTTCGCGGGTCCAATCGGTGCGGATCATTAGGCATCCCATCCATTTTTCTGGCGCGCCCCCGGCATCATAACGTGCATCATTACGTGCAAATCAGCCTGGCGCGAAACATCTGGAGCCTCCTTGGCAAAATGTGCGTCGCTAGTGAAGCGTTTGCGCACACGAAAATCACCAGGCAAAATGGATTCAGATGTGCAGCCGCGCGAAATTGGCCACGCCGGAGGCCGGGCGGCGCTTATCGGGATCGGGATCGGGATCGATCGGCGCGGATGCCGGGGTCAGGCCGGAGAGCGCGCGGCTTACCTGCGCCATCGCGCGCGCATCCAGCGAGTAATACACCAGCTTTGCCTGCCGGCGCGTTTCCACCAGCCCGGCCTTGCGCAGGATGGCGAGCTGCTGGGAAAGGGTGGGCTGGCCGATTTCGGCCCGTTCCTCGATCTCGCCCACATTGGTCTCCCCCTTTGCCAGCGTCTGCAGGATGCGCAGGCGTGACGGGTGGGCGATGGCCTTCAGCGACTCCAGCAACAAATCGTCGGTCACTTGCCGCGCTCCTGCCAGAACCAGTCGCCGGGGTTTTCGGCGGCGAACACGGCATCCAGCGCCTCTCCCGGCGGATTGAGCAGGGGATCGCCCTTCTTCCAGTCTGCCGGGGTGAGGGCGGAGGAGGCATCGGCGGCCTGCAATGCATCAAGCACGCGCAGCATCTCGGGGATGGAGCGGCCGACATTGGGCGGATAGCAGGTGATCGCGCGGATCGTGCCTTCGGGGTCAATGAAATAGGTGCTGCGCACGCCGAAATTGTCTGCATCGCCAGCCATGGCCATGCCATAGGCACCGGCGATCACCATCGTGGGATCCTCGATCACCGGAAAGCGCACCTCGATATCGAAACGGTCGCGGATAAGGCGCAGCCAGGCGAAATGCGAAAACAGCGTGTCGATGGATAGCGCCATCAGCGCGCAATCGCGTTTCGCAAATTCATCTGCCTTGCGCGCCAGCGCGACAAATTCCGACGTGCACACGGGCGTGAAATCGGCCGGGTGGGAGAACAGTATCAGCCATTGCCCGCGAAAATCGGTGAGATTCACGCGGCCGGTGGTGGCGCGGGCGGAGAAGGTGGGTGCCTTGTCCCCAATACGCGGAGGCATGGAAATTGGCGTCTCGCTTTCGTCATTCATGCAAGTGACCTATCACTTGACTCGTATTCGGGCAATACATATTATCAATTAAAGAAATTGATTAGAAGGAATCGCTATGAGTTCCGACCCAAAAAGTTCCGGCCCCAAAAGGCCTGATAGGGCGCTTGCCAGTGCCGCCAGCCAGATAGATCGTGCGCGCGAAAGCGAAGCGAAGCGACCCACGATCGCGGGCTTTTTCGATGAGGCCACCAATACCATCAGCTACGTTCTGCACGATCCTGCCACCAGGCAGGCGGCCATCATCGATTCCGTCATGGATTATGCGCCCAATTCGGGGCGCACGTCCTTCGGCTCTGCCGACCTGGTTATCGAATATGTGAAAACGAACGATCTGGAAGTGGCGTGGCTGATCGAGACCCATGCCCATGCCGATCACATTTCCGCAGCACCCTATCTGCAGGAGAAGCTGGGCGGGAAGCTGGCCATCGGCAAGAACATCATCCGCGTGCAGGAAGTGTTCGGCAAGCTGTTCAACGCGGGCACCGATTTCGAGCGGGACGGATCGCAATTCGACCACCTGTTCGAAGATGGCGAGACATTCGCGATCGGAGAACTGGAAGGTATCGCGCTTCACGTGCCCGGTCATACCCCTGCCGACATGGCCTTCATCGTCGGCGATGCAGCGTTTGTCGGCGATACGATTTTCATGCCCGATTTCGGCACCGCGCGGGCGGATTTTCCCGGTGGCGATGCCGCCCAGCTTTATCAGTCGATACGTCGCCTGCTCTCCCTGCCCGACGAAACCCGCCTGTTCCTTTGCCATGATTACAAGGCGCCGGGGCGCGATGACTACGCGTGGGAAACCACAGTAAGGCAGCAGCGCGAGGGAAACGTGCATGTGAAGGATGGCGTAACGCAGGAAGAGTTCGTGGCGATGCGCACCGATCGCGATCGCAAGCTGGATATGCCGAGCCTCATCATGCCTTCCGTGCAGGTGAATATCCGCGGCGGCCGCCTGCCGGAGCCGGAGGATAACGGCGTATCCTACATCAAGATTCCGGTGAATGCCGTATGACACTGGCCGGTTTTCCCGACGCCGCTCCGCTTGACGGCCTGATCGGCGGGACGCTGATCGGCCTTGCGGCAACCATCGTGCTGGTGGGGCTGGGGCGCATCGCCGGCGTATCCGGCATCGCGGCCAAGGCCGCGGGGCTGGGCGGCAGCGGCATGGATCGCGCCTCCGCATGGGCATTCATCATCGGCCTGCCGCTTGGCGCGCTGGCGATTGCCATCCTGCGTGGCGGGTTGGAGCCCAGCTTTGCAGGGCCGGTCCCGCTGATCATCGCCGGATTGCTGGTGGGTTTCGGCACGCGGCTGGGCAGTGGATGCACCAGCGGCCACGGCGTGTGCGGTATCAGCCGCCTTTCAGGTCGCTCCATCGTGGCGACGATCACCTTCATGGCCGCCGGAATTGCGACGGTGGCCGTGATGAATGCTGGCGGTTGGGAGGTCTTGTCATGAAGCCGCTTGTCTCCCTTCTTGCCGGTATCCTGTTCGGCGCCGGCCTTACGGTTGGCGGCATGACCGATCCCGCCCGCGTGCGCGGCTTTCTAGATCTGTTTGGCGATTGGGATCCCACGCTGGCCTTCGTGATGGGCGCGGCGCTGGTGGTGATGGCAATCGCCTGGCGCGTGGTGCCCGGCATGGCCCGCCCGATGTTCGAAGAGAAATTTCACATCCCCACGAAAAGCGAACTCACCTCGCCTCTGATCGGCGGATCGGTGCTGTTCGGTGTCGGCTGGGGTATCGCCGGCCTGTGCCCCGGCCCCGGCTTCGCCGCGCTGGCGATCGAACCGGCAAGCGCTGCCATCTTCGTGGCGGCAATGCTGGCAGGCATGGCCCTGCTCCGCCTGGTGGAAGGAAAACCCTGATGAAGACGACCAAGCTCGACGATGATCTGTCCGTGTCCGGCCAGGTTCAGCCCCGTGATGTTCCAGAACTGGCCCGCGCTGGATACAGGACGATCATCTGCAACCGGCCCGATGAAGAGGAGCCGGGCCAGCCGACTTTTGCCGAAATCGCGGCAATTGCCGAGTCTTTGGGCCTGAAGGTGGCGCATATCCCGGTGGACGATGCCCATCCTGTCGAAATGCAGAAGGGCGAATTCGCCCGCGCCCTGGCGCAGCTTCCGGCGCCCGTCCTCGCCTATTGCCGCACCGGCAACCGCTGCACCCGCCTGCATGAGGCGGTGAGCGTCTGAAAACCGTGCCTTTCAACGGAGAGAACTTACATGTCTGAAAGCCAGAGCCATCACACCATCGTCATCGCTGGCGGGGGATCTGCGGGCATTGCGGCAGCGGCATCCATGCTGCGCCGCAATCGCGATCTCGACATCGCGATCATAGAGCCCAGCGGCCAGCATTATTACCAGCCCGGCTGGACCATGGTGGGCGGCGGCATCTTCGACAAGGAAGACACCGTTCGCGCCGAAGCCAGCGTGATGCCGAAGGGCGTTACCTGGCTGAAGGCCGCAGTGACGGGCTTCGATCCCGAGAACAATGCCGTCCTTTACGACGACGGCGGGCGTGTAACCTACGATGTGCTGCTGGTGGCCATGGGCAACCGGCTGGCGTGGGAGGAGATCGACGGGCTGGAGGAAACGCTGGGAAAGAACGGCGTGACGTCCAACTACCGATACGACCTTGCCCCCTATACCTGGCAACTGGTGCAACAGGTGCGCAGGGGACGCGCCATCTTCACCCAGCCTGCCATGCCGATCAAATGCGCGGGCGCACCGCAAAAGGCGATGTATCTCTCCTGCTCGGAATGGGAAAAGCGCGGCGCCCTGAAGGATATCGAGGTGGAGTTCCACACCCAGGGCGCAGTTCTGTTCGGCGTGGCCGATTACGTACCCGCCCTGATGGAATATGTGGAACGCTACGATGCGAAATTGAAATTCGGCTCAAACCTGCTGCGCGTGGATGGCCCGGCACAAAAGGCGTGGTTCGCCACCGAGGATGGCGAGGTGGAGCGCGATTTTGACATGCTGCATGTCTGCCCGCCGCAGAAAGGCAACCCCGTTGTGGCGGGCAGTGCGCTGGCGAACGATGCTGGCTATGCCGACGTAGACCAGCACAGCCTTCAGCACGTTCGCTTCGCCAATGTATTCGCGCTTGGCGATTGCAGCAGCACTCCCAATGCAAAGACGATGGCCGCTGCACGCAAGCAGGCTCCCGTCGCCGCGGTAAACGCCTTGGCAATCCTGGAAGGAAAGCCGCTTCGCGCAGAATATGATGGCTATGGCAGTTGCCCGCTGACGGTGGAGAAGGGCAGGATCGTGCTGGCCGAATTCGGCTATGGCGGGAAGCTGCTGCCCACTTTCCCCACCAGTGTGCTGGACGGCACGAAGGCCACCCGCATGGCCTGGAAGCTGAAGGCGGACGTGCTGCCGGAAATCTACTGGCATGCCATGCTGAAAGGGCGCGAATGGCTTGCCCGTCCAGTCGGCGGGGCCTGACCTGATCCCGTGCTGAAACGCTATTTCCCGATCCTCGAATGGGGGAAGAGCTATGATGGCGATGCGCTGAGCAGTGACATGGTGGCGGCGATCATCGTCACCATCATGCTGATCCCGCAAAGCTTGGCCTATGCATTATTGGCGGGCCTGCCGCCCGTGGTGGGCCTCTACGCCTCGATCCTGCCGCTGGTGGCCTATGCCATCTTCGGCACCAGTCGCACGCTGGCAGTGGGACCGGTGGCCGTGGTCTCCCTGATGACGGCAAGCGCCGTGGGCGCAGTGGCGGCACAGGGAACCGAGCAATATCTGGAAGCCGCGATCACGCTGGCCGCGCTATCGGGCGTGATGCTGTTCGTGCTGGGCGTATTGCGCATGGGGTTCCTGGCAAACCTGCTGTCCCACCCCGTTATCAGCGGCTTCATCACTGCCAGCGGCATATTGATTGCCACAAGCCAGTTCCGCCACATCCTGGGCGTTAGCGGCGGCGGGGATACCTGGCCCGAGATGCTGGGCTCTTTATTCAGCGCGGTGCCGCAGGTGAACTGGCCGACAATGGCCGTTGGGGTGCCAGCTGTCATTTTCCTGTTCTGGGTGCGCAAGGGGCTGAAACCCTTGCTGGTGAAACTCGGCCTTTCCCCGCACGGTGCGGACATCGCGGCAAAGGCAGGGCCGGTCGCGGCCGTTGCGGTCAGCATTCTGGCGGTGGTGGCATTTGGCCTGGCCAGCCAAGGCGTGAACATTACCGGAGCGATCCCTCAAGGCCTGCCGCCATTCGCGCTGCCCAGCACTGATCTGTCGCTGATCCGGCAATTGTTCGTTCCCGCGCTGTTGATCTCCATCATCGGTTTCGTGGAAAGCGTTTCTGTTGCCCAGACGCTGGCCGCCAAGCGTCGCCAGCGCATCTCGCCCGATCAGGAGTTGATCGGCCTTGGCGCGTCCAACATCGCCAGTGCCTTTTCCGGCGGTTACCCGGTAACTGGCGGCTTCGCTCGCTCCGTGGTGAATTTCGATGCCGGGGCGCGCACGCCTGCCGCCGGTGCATTCACCGCGGTTGGCATTGCGATGGCATCGCTGTTCCTCACGCCGCTGCTGTTCAATCTGCCCATCGCCGTGCTGGCGGCCACCATCATCACCGCCGTACTGAGCCTGGTGGACCTGAAGACACCGCGCCAGTTGTGGAATTACTCACGCGCGGATTTTGCCGCCCATGTCGCCACGATCGGCATCACGCTGCTGGCCGGGGTGGAAATGGGCGTGATCGCGGGCGTGTGCGTCGGCCTGTTGCTGTATCTATGGCGCGCCAGCCGCCCGCATGCCGCGATCGTCGGGCGCGTTCCCGAAACCGAGCATTTCCGCAATATAGAACGCCACGATGTCTTCACCGTGGATCACGTCCTCTCGATCCGCATCGACGAGGCGCTGACCTTCCTCAACGCCCGCTGGCTGGAGGAATACGTGCTGGAGCAGGTGGCAGACCGGCCGAAGGTGCGTCACGTGATCCTGATGGCCAGCGCGGTGAACGAGATCGACGCCAGTGGGCTGGAAAGCCTCGAGGCGATCAACCACCGCCTGTCGGACGCGGGCATCAAGCTGCATTTTTCCGAGATCAAGGGCCCGGTAATGGACCGCCTGCAGCGCACCGACTTTGTCGAGGAGCTGAGCGGCAAGGTATACCTCTCCCAGTCGCGCGCCTTCGAGGAAGCGCTGCGTGACAATGGCGAGACATTCCAGGAGCCGAAGGACTGGCCGCGAGGAATGATCTGAGTTGAATTTAATGCACTACATCGTGCGAAATCGCTATTTGTTGCACCAGCCGCAACAGTTTACCAACGCCGCAATGCGTTAAGGAAGAACAATGTTCGACGGTCTAGACGCCCTGTTACTCGCCCGGATCCAGTTCGCCTTCACGGTGAGCTTCCACTTCTTTTTCCCGGCATTCACCATTGGCCTCGCCAGCTATCTGGCGGTGCTGGAAGGGCTGTGGCTGAAGACCGGCAAGGGCCTGTATCTCGACCTGTTCAAATACTGGGTGAAGATCTTCGCTATCACCTTCGCCATGGGCGTCGTTTCGGGCATCGTGATGAGCTACCAGTTCGGCACCAACTGGTCTGTCTTTTCAGACCTTGCCGGGCCGGTGATCGGGCCGCTGATGGCCTACGAGGTGCTGACCGCTTTCTTCCTGGAGGCAGGCTTCCTCGGTGTGATGCTGTTCGGCATGAACAAGGTGGGCAAGAAGCTGCATTTCGCCGCCACGCTGATGGTGGCGCTGGGCACCTTCGTCTCGGCCTTCTGGATCCTTTCGGTGAATAGCTGGATGCAGACGCCGGTAGGCTTCGAAATGGGCGCGAACGGCCAGTTCATGCCGGGCGAAAGCTGGCTGGCGATCATCTTCAACCCCAGCTTCCCATATCGCCTGGTGCACACCGTGCTGGCCGCCTATCTCACCACTGCATTCGTGGTGGGCGGCGTGGGCGCCTGGCACCTGCTGTATGACAAGGCGAACATGCACGCGCGCAAGATGTTCTCCATGGCGATGTGGATGGCCGCCATCGTAGCGCCGATCCAGATCGTGGCGGGCGACATGCATGGCCTGAACACGCTGGAGCATCAGCCGCAGAAGGTGATGGCGATGGAGGGGCATTACGAAAGCCATCCCGATGGCGCGCCGCTCTATCTGTTCGGCATTCCCAACGACGAGGAGCAGCGACTGGATTACGCCGTGGGCATCCCGAAGCTATCCAGCCTGATCCTGAAGCACGATCTGGATGCGCCGCTGGCAGGCCTCGACACCATTCCCGATGACGAGCAGCCGCCGGTATTCATGGTGTTCTGGGCATTCCGCATCATGATTGCCATCGGCACTGCCATGATGGCCGTGGGCGTGTGGAGCCTGCTGGCCCGTTGGCGCGGCAAGCTTTACGAATGGCGATGGCTGCACCGCGCCGCGCTGGTGATGGGGCCATCGGGTTTCCTGGCCGTGCTGTGCGGCTGGATCACCACGGAGGTGGGCCGCCAGCCCTATGTCATCTACGGCCTGCTGCGCACGGCGGATGCCGCCAGCCCGCTGGCCGCACCTGCCGTTGCCACATCTCTGCTGGCATTCATCCTCGTCTACTTTGCGGTGTTCGGCGCCGGCGTGTGGTATATCCTGCACCTGATGCACAAGGCTCCGCATGTCGGCGAACTGGGTGCAAAGCGCGGTGACAAGGGTCCGATCCGCACGGCCGGTATCACGCCGGGACCGACGCAGGACCCGACCGATGCAACCACTCGCGACCTGTCCGGAACCAAGCGCGAGCCGGAGGAGAGGCCATGAGCCCGGAGATCAACATCGACCTGACCATGATCTGGGCGTTCATCATCGCCTTTGCCGTATTCGCTTACGTGGTGATGGACGGGTTCGACCTTGGCATCGGCATCCTCTTTCCCACGTTCGATCCGGGGCGGGAGCGGGACCGGGCGATGAATTCCATCGCACCCGTGTGGGACGGAAATGAAACGTGGCTGGTGCTGGGCGGAGGCGGATTGTTCGCCGCGTTTCCGCTGGCCTACGCGGTGATCCTGCCTGCCACCTATCCCCTCATCATCGCCATGCTACTGGGGCTGGTGTTTCGCGGTGTGGCCTTCGAATACCGTTGGCGCGATCCCTCGCACCGCGCATTCTGGGACGGGGCATTCACTCTTGGCAGCCTGGTAGCTGCAATGGCGCAGGGCATGACGCTGGGCGCCCTGCTGCAAGGAATTGAAGTGGAAGGCCGCGCCTATGCCGGCAGCTGGTTCGACTGGCTGACACCCTACACGCTGCTCACCGGCCTTGGCACAGTGGCGGGCTACGCCTTGCTGGGCGCAACCTGGCTGATCTGGAAGCTGGACGGCGATGCGCAGGCCCATGCCCGCAAGCTGGCGAAACGCGCCGCGTGGGCAACGCTGGCGCTGATGGGCGCGGTGAGCGTCTACAACGTGCTGCTGAATACCGATTACGCCGCGCGCTGGCTAACCGCGCCGGAGATCTATTTCGCCGCGCCTGTACCGATCCTCACTGCGGTTGTGGCTATCGCGATGCTGCGCGCGCTGAAGACGGATCGCCACTCGAAGCCGTTCTGGCTGGCGCTGCTGTTGTTCTTCTTCGGCATGGCGGGGCTGGGTGTCACGATCTGGCCGAACGTCGTGCCACCCGATGTCACCATCTGGGATGCCGCTGCACCGGAACGCAGCCAGGTGTTCATGCTGGTGGGCGTTGCCATCACCATGCCGCTGATCATCGCCTACACAGCCTGGGCATACTGGGTGTTTCGCGGAAAGGTGGATGACGAGGGGTATCATTGAGATTGGCGGACGAGGCCCCCCTCTGGAAACGGCTGGCGTGGATGGCGGCGATCTGGGCGGCCAGCATTACGGTGCTGGGCGCGGTGGCCATGCTGATCCGCTGGTGGATCGCGCCCTGAGATCCGGCCCTGAGGTCCGGCCCTGAGATCCTGCCTTTAAATCCCTGCCGGCATGTCTTACTTCCCGATGCTGTATGCAAGGGAAGGAACGCGTAAGTGGCAGACACGCCTGAAGAAGCCGATCACGATCTGAAGGATCACAAGTTCTACCACGCCGACATGGAAGCAGGCTTCGCCGATTCCATCGACAGTTCCACACCGCAGACCCGGCATCCGGCCTATCGCCTTGCTTTCCGGGACGAGGATTTCCTGCTGCGCGAGGAATTGCGCCCGATCCGCTTCCAGCTCGAACTGCTGAAACCCACCATGGTGCTGGACGAGGCGCGTGTCGGCTCCACGCTGGTTATGTATGGTTCCGCTCGCATCCCGCCGCCCGAAGCAACCGAAGAGGCGCTGAAGCAGGCCGAGCAACTGCCCGAGGAAGAAGCGCTGGTGGTGCGCAACCTCGCCGCCAAGGCGAAGTACTATGCAGAGGCGTATCGTCTGGCGCGCATGGTGACGGAGAAATCCATCGTCGAGGACGGCAAGCGCCAGTTCGTCGTCACCTCGGGCGGTGGCCCGTCGATCATGGAAGCCGCCAATCGCGGTGCCAGCGATGCGGGCGGCGAGTCCATCGGGCTCAACATCATCCTGCCGCACGAGCAGGCGCCCAACCCCTACGTCACGCCCTACCTGTCGCTCAATTTCCACTACTTTGCGCTGAGGAAGATGCACTTCCTGATCCGCGCGCGCGCCGTGGCGGTGTTCCCTGGCGGGTTCGGTACTTTTGACGAGATGTTCGAACTGCTCACCCTGATTCAAACCGGCAAGATGAAGCGCATCCCCGTCCTGCTGTTCGGCAAGGACTTCTGGAACCGCGTCGTTAATTTCGACGCTATTGCCGAGGAAGGCACGATCTCGCGGAAGGACCTCGACCTCATCACCTGGTGCGAAACCGCTGAAGAGGGCTGGGAAGCGATCCGCGACTTCTATTGCCTGAAGGAAAACGGCGCTGCCGAGGGGAATTGCGAGGACTGATCTCGCCTATCACAGGCACGACTCCGGCGTCGCCACCGGCTGCCCGCAGAACAGCGCGATGGGACGCCGAAGATCCCTGTTTTTGCGGGTTGGTCAGGAGCGGGTCGGCACCATCGTGACGGCCAGCATCTGTGGATCGAGTTCGCCCGAAGCGATCAGCGCGGCATTTTCCTCCGCTACGCGGTCGCTCAGTCGCCGGGCATCCCTGTGATTCGTTGCAAATACGATGCTCAGCAGCACGGATTGCCCACTGGCTGAGGCATAGCGCGGCGCCGGCAATTTATCGATCCGGTTTACGGCGCGCACAGCCGCAAGGTCCATTGCGTGGCTGCCGGATTCTCCGAATATCGTTACCTGTTCCGCCCGGCCGCTGCCATTGGCGATAAAGTGGACCCGCACGACGCCGGACTGCTGAATACCGTGCGGATAGCTCACCCTGTTCAGTTGTTTGTCGAGCTCCACGGCCAGAGTGGAGACGAAACCATCCCGGTCCGGCTGAACCAGAATATTGCCGTCGCTCAGGGGATCCTGGGCGGATAGGGGGGCGCCGAGAACGGCGGCCGCGATTGCGATTGAGACAAGTTTATTCATGAGATCATCCTTTCCTCCAAAAGATGATCGGCCACAGTTTAAGCGCGCTCTGCGCGACCCTTCAAAAGAGCGTGTTTGACCTAAGGTCGATCACATCGGCTGGCGTCTGCGGCTCGCCTCCGACGCGCTCCTGCTCCACCTGAAATAAGGCCAAATTGTGACTTGCTGTCAGATAGAGATGGTCAGGCGCGATAATTAATTGTTAATTTGTTCGGCCTGAAATAAACGCACCTATAGCTGATGTTTGCGCTGCGCATATACATACTAATGTTGTTCTGTTCGTTTGCGAATCATAAGCAAGATCTCGTCGAAAGCACTTAAGGGTCGCGCTTTGTTTGAAAATATATAGATATATCTTGAAACTATTCATGCCGCTTTTTTGAGAAGCGGTTGATATTGTTGTGAAAGCTAGTGCCGCGAGAGATGGCGGTCGCCTGGCGGCGTCTCAGCGCACGGCCTGATGGCCCAGCGGCCCGTTGCCGAAGCCGAAGCCGGGGGCGCTTTTCAGGGCCTCACGTACGAACAGGCGCGCTTCGGCGATGGACCGTTCCAGATCCAGCCCGCGGCCAAGATTGGCGGCGATCGCGCTGGAAAGGGTGCAACCGGTGCCGTGCGTATGCTTGGTAAGAATACGCGCATCACTCCAGATGGTATCGTCGGCGCCGGTACGGACAAGGCGATCTTCCACCATCGGTCCGTCGGCATCGCCGCCCTTGGCAAGATAGGCAACGCCGCGATCAGCCATTCCTTTGGCGCCGCCCAGTGCCTCAAGTTCCGGCACGTTGGGCGTTGTCAGCGTGGCGAGGTCCATGAGCCACTCGAACACTTCCACCGTCGCCTCGTCTGCCAGCACGCTCCCGCTGGTTGCCACCATCACGGGATCGAAAACGATGGGCTTGCCAAGATCTTCCAGCCGGTCGGCGACGACTTCGGCGATATCGGCGCTGCCCAGCATCCCGATCTTCACCGCATCGACGCCGATATCCTCGAGGCAGGCATCGATCTGCGCCGCCACGAATTCGGGCGAAAGTGATTCCACCCCGCGCACGCCGCGGGTGTTTTGCGCGGTGATAGCGGTGATGGCCGTCATCGCATAACCGCCCAGCATGGTAATGGTCTTGATATCGGCTTGGATCCCGGCCCCGCCCGATGAATCGGAGCCGGCAATGGCAAGAATGCGAGGGGGGCGGGCGCTCAAGGCTTCACACTGCCTCGCGCACCGCGTCGCAGATGCTGTCCACCACGCGTTCCACCTGCGCCTCGTCATCGCCTTCGGCCATCACGCGGATCAGAGGTTCCGTGCCGGATTTGCGGATCACCAGCCGACCGTTTCCACCAAGTTCGCCCTTGGCCGCGGCGATGGCGTCCTTCACGGATCGCTCTTCCAGCGGATCTCCGCTTTCGTAGCGCACGTTCTTCAACAACTGCGGCACGGGATCGAACAGGTGCAGCAATTCGCTGGCGGGCTTGCCCGTGCGAACCAGTGCGGCCAGCACCTGCAGCGCAGCGATGGTGCCGTCGCCAGTGGTGGCATGGTCCAGCAGGATCATGTGGCCCGATTGCTCTCCGCCGACATTGTATCCACCCGATTTCATCGCGCCCAGCACATAGCGGTCGCCAACCTTGGTGCGAACCAGTTCAAGCCCCTTGCCCGCCAGGAAGCGTTCCAGGCCCAGGTTCGACATCACGGTGGCCACCACGCCGCCCCCTTTCAGACGGCCGTCCTTTGCCCAGCGGGTGCCGATCAGCGCCATGATCTGGTCCCCGTCCACGGCCTTGCCCTTCTCGTCGATCACGATCAGCCGGTCGGCATCGCCGTCCAGTGCGATACCGATATCGGCGCCTTCCTCCACCACGCGCTTCTGGATCGCGTCCAGATGGGTGGAGCCAACACCCTCGTTGATGTTGAGGCCATTGGGCGAGACACCCATCGCGATAACTTCCGCGCCCAGTTCCCACAGGGCCGTGGGGGTCACCTTGTATGCCGCGCCATGCGCGCAATCGACAACGATCTTCAGCCCGTCCAGGCGGCAATCCTGCGGCAGCGACTGCTTGACCGCGTGGATATATCGACCGGCCACGTCGTCGATCCGGCGGGCGCGGCCGATGGCATCACCTTCGGCCAGGGTCTGCTCCTCGGCAATCGCGGCTTCGATGGCTTCCTCGTCCTCGTCGGACAGCTTGAAGCCGTCGGGGCCAAACAGCTTGATACCGTTATCGTCATACGGGTTATGGCTGGCAGAGATCATCACGCCGATATCGGCGCGCATCTCGCGCGTCAGCATGGCAACGGCGGGGGTGGGCAGTGGGCCAGTCATGATCACATCCATGCCCACGCTAGTGAAGCCTGCCACCAGCGCGTTTTCCATCATGTAGCCCGACAGCCGCGTATCCTTGCCGATCACCACGCGGTGCCGGTGATCCCCGCGCAGGAAGTGCCGGCCCGCTGCCTGGCCAACCCGCATCGCGGATGCTGCGTTCAGTTTTCTGCCATTCGCGCGGCCCCTGATGCCATCGGTGCCGAAATAGGAACGTGCCATATAATCCTTCGCTCGCCTCGAAACTCTTTGCACATGCCATGCCGCCATTCGTCCCTCTTGTCACGGGGGCAGCCGATGGCCAGCTAGGGGCTCGTGAAATTCTTGTGCAATGTCTGCAACGACCGGCGGCCTTGCGCATTGGTTACATGAAGACTGAATAACAGGAGAATCCGAATATGGCCTTTTCGCTAACACCGCTTCCTTTTGACAAAGAAGCCATCGCGCCGGCAATCACGGCAGAAACCTTCAGCTACCACCATGGCAAGCATCATCAGGCTTATGTCGACAAGACCAATTCGGCCATCGAAGGCACGGCCCATGCCGACAAGTCGCTGGAAGAAGTCATCGCGGCTGCCCGTGGCAGCGACCAGGGTCTTTTCAACAACTCCGCGCAGACGTGGAACCACGGTTTCTACTGGCATTCGCTGACACCCTCCACCAGCGGCCCTTCCGGCGATCTAGCGTCGAAGATCGACGATGCCTTCGGTTCGCTCGATGCGCTGAAGGATGAACTGAAGTCGAAGGGCGCAGGCCATTTCGCCAGCGGCTGGGTATGGCTGGCTGAAAAGGGCGGCAAGCTGGAAGTGGTGGATAGCCACGATGCCGATACCCTTGCCGACAGCGACTACAACCCGCTGCTGGTGATCGACCTTTGGGAACACGCCTATTATCTCGACCATCAGAACGCCCGTCCGAGCTATCTCTCGGCAGTAGTCGACGGTCATCTGAACTGGGATTTCGCCGCAGACAACCTGTCGCGTGGCAGCACCTGGTCATACCCCGGCTGATTTAAGCTGAACTGACGCGAAAAGGCCCGCTTCCCGATAATGGGAAGCGGGCCTTTTTGTGTCAGCTATCCTCGTTTCCAAGTTCCAGCACGCTGGTCTGGAACAGCGGCTCCCCAAAGATGAAGCCGATGAGATTGGGCCTGCCCAGATGATCCACCAGCGCCGTAAGGGTGAGGAGAATGGGGACGGAAAGCAGGGCACCGGTAACGCCCCAGATCCACCCGAAATAGGATAGCGCCAGCAGGATCAGTACCGGGTTCATGGTGAAGCGCGCACCAAGGACTGCGGGCGTGACGACATTGGCTTCCACCGTGTGAAGGCCAAGATATGCGGCAGCCGGGATCAGGCCCACGAACACCGAATCCGCAGATCCGATGCCGAACAGCGCCAGCAGGGTTACCATCATCAGCGGTCCGACATAGGGAATGAAATTGAGCAGCGCGGCAAGGCCGCCCCACATGATCGGAGCCTCCAGCCCCAGCAGCCAGGCACCCAGCGCGACTACGATGCCAACGCCCGTATTTATCAACCCTACGGTGAGTATGTAGGCGGCAACGCGATCCTGCACCTCGCGGATGGCGCGTGCGGCTTTCAGGCTTGCGCCCACCTGCTGGCGTTCCAGCAACAGGCGGCGGCGCAGCCGGATACGCGCTTCTATCATGAAGAAGGCCAGCAGGAAGGTCAGCAGCACTTCCAGCAGAACTGTCGGCGTGGCGAAAGCAAGCTCTTCGAGCATGGTGGGGCTGGCAAGCACGACCTGCTGGCCGTCTTCGCCCCCGGTAAGGCCCGCCAACTGGTCATTCAGTTCGCCTACCCAGGCAAAAGTCACCTGAAGCTCGGAAAAATGCTTCGCAACCTGCTCGGCCATGGCGGGAACCTGGTCGTATAACGAGACAGCAGGTGCCAGCACGGCCGTAAAGGCCAGCGCCAGAATGGCGAAGAATACCAGCAATGCCAGAATGGAAGCGAGGAAATTGGGAAGCCAAGTCGCCAGTTTGTCTGCCAGCGGAGAAAGGATGATCGTAAGGATCAGGGCCGCCACCAGCGGCAGGAACACGACCGATCCGATAGACAGGACGAAGGGAAGGGCGAGGAAAAGGCCGATCGCAATCAGCACCACAAGTGCAGAAATCAGGCGCAGTTCCTGCGCGGCAAAAGTCATCGTGCTGCTTTCGCCGCGATGGTCGTCCGCGCTATTGCCTTCTGCGCTCATCGGAACTGTCGCTCTTTCTCTCATGGCCGTGGCGCAGATTGTCGTTTCGGCGCTCTGCGGTCACGGATAGAACTACTTGCTGGCTGCTGCCTCACCGCGGCCTGCTGCCACTTCGTCCAGCTCCTCCAGAATGGCGCGATGTGCTGCGGGATCCTTCAGATCGCGATCGGGGATGTCGCCATCCTCCATCATGCTGGAAAGCGCAGCGCGGGCGCGGCCTACGCGGCTCTTGATCGTGCCTACTGCACAGCCGCAGATATTGGCAGCTTCCTCGTAGGAGAAGCCTCCGGCGCCAACCAGCAGCAGTGCCTCGCGCCGTTCCGGCGGCAAGGTCAGCAGGGCGCGGTGCAGGTCGGAGAGATGCAGCGGCTCTTCCTGGCCAGCTGGCGCTGTCAGGATACGTTCGGCCACGGTCTCGTCATACTCACCGCGGAAGCGGTTGCGGCGCATGTCCGTAAGATAGGCGTTGCGCAGGATCACGAATGTCCATGCGCGCATCGATGTGCCGGGCTCGAACCGTTCCTGCGCGGCCCATGCCTTCAGCAGGGCCTCCTGAACAAGATCGTCGGCCATGTCGGGACGGCCGCAGAGGCCGCGGGCGAATGCACGAAGATGGGGAACGACTTCGGTAAGCTCTCGCTTGAAGTCCTTCTTGTCCTCGGCGCTGCGCTCAGGCAGTTCGCGCTTTTTGTTATCTTTGCTCATTTGCGCCCGTCTTCATCAAGCTTGGAAAGTAAGCTCTTGAAGGAGTCGGGTAAAGGCTCATCAACAACGGAGTTATAGAGTTTCTTCAGGCCACCGGCCCACTCCGGATCCGCAGATTTGGCTTTCTTGCTATCTTCCAGGTCCTTGGAAGGTCTCTTTTCGCCTTCAGACGATGCCATCAGTTCAAAGTTTCCCGTCGCCATTAAGATTTCCGCTCAAACGATCCTCGTAGCTACCCGAGAACGGATTCTTTTTTCGAATTCAATGCGTGTGAAGGGGGGAACGAAACGTACGCCATCCGGTTCCCCGCATGTGCAAGAGATTTTGTCCGAATGGTTTGCTTTCCCGCAATCCGAGGGCCTAATGCGAATCGTAACACTGGATGTACGAGATCGAAACGCCCCGCCGGGCGAGGAGTGAAATTGCAGCAGCAGGTCGGTCGACGCAGCAGGACGAAGCGCTGGTTAATGCGCTATCCGCGTGCGATGCCCTTGGGCATATTCGTGCTGATTGCCGCGATCACCGTCCTTTCTATCTTCGCTATCGAGCGCGGAGAGTACGAGCGCCAGTCGGCTCAGCTCAACGCCCGGGCTACGGCCATTGCGTCAGCACTTGAAAGGCGCGCGAATGCCAGCAGCGCCTATCTGCGTGCTGGTGCGGCGCTGCTTTCCACCATGGAGGATATTCCGCCGGAAGATTTCCGCCGGTTCGTTTCCGAACTGCGTCTCGATGCCGATTATCGGGGCGCGGACGGAATCGGCTGGGCGCGGGTCGTCAGGCCCGCCGAGATCGAGGAATTCGAAGAGTTCCTTGCCGATGTCGCTCCGGAAGATGCGCAATTCTATCCGCCCATGAATGGCGGCCAGCCTTTCGGCGTCGCCGTCACCTTTCTGCAACCCGATACGGAGCGAAACCGCCGCGCCTTGGGATACGACATGTATTCCAGCCCGGAACGCCGGGCTGCGATGGTGGAGGCAGAGAGAACATCCCGTCCAACGGCCACCGATTCCGTCGTCCTTCGGCAGGAGGGAGAGACCCAGTCACCCGGCTTCCTGATCTTCATGCCGGTTTACGAGCCTGGCGTTGGAGGAAGGATGCTCAAGGGCTTCATCTACTCTCCCTTCAACGCCAATGATTTCCTGCAGAGCGCGCTCGAACTGGAAGATGCCGGCAGCTACGGCGTGCGCCTGTACGATAGCGACGACGAAGCCGGATCACTGCTGGCCGCCACTTTCGATGCGGATCTGGACAATCGCGATACAGCCACGAAAACCGTTACGATTGCTAATAATCCGTGGCGTCTGGCTGTCAGCATAAGGGAAGAGCGCGGCCTCTCCGGTCTTTCCATGGCCACGCTGATCTTCGGACTTCTCGTCGCCAGCCTGCTGATGCTGCTGGTGCGGATGCTGACGCAGCAGGCGCAGGAAGACGAAAGTGCGCTGCGCTGGTTCGAGGAGCAGGCCTCCATCCGCAATTCGTTGACCCGCGAACTGAACCACCGCGTGAAGAACACGCTGGCCAATGTGCTCTCGATCATCGCCCTGACGCGGCGGCGCGCGGATTGCGTCGAGGATTTTGCGACCGGGCTCGATGGCCGCATCCGCGCGCTTTCCGCCACGCACGATCTTCTCACCCAGTCGGACTGGGGTTCAACACCCGTCAGGGCCGTGGTGGAGGCGGAACTGCTGCCTTATGCACAGGACGACGATCACTCGCTGGAACTGCTGGGGCCGGAAGTGGAGCTTGCCCCCAACGATGCGCTATCGCTCGGGCTCGCCATCCATGAGCTCGCCACCAACGCGGCGAAATACGGCTGTCTCAGCCAGCCCGGCGGCAAACTGGATGTCCACTGGAAGCTGCTTTCCGAAGACCTCGTGCGGGTCGAGTGGAGCGAGCATGGCGGGCCGCCTGTCAAACAGGAACGCTCTCGCGGCTTCGGGACGGACCTGATCGAACGGATCGTGGCTCAGGAACTGCGCCACCCGGTGGAGCTGGATTTCGATCCCAAGGGCGTTCGCTGCGTATTGCTGATCCCCGTCCGCCAGCCGAGCGAATTCATGATTCGCGCCAATCGCAAGGCCCCCGCGTCCACCAGCGAAGGCTGATCGCTGGACGCTGCCATCGTGCCGCTTTAAGGGATTGGCCATGTGGCTGCTGCGTTCCCTTGGCATGATCCTGCCTGCTGTATGCAGCGCCTTCCTGGCAGGGTGTTCTCCTGCCGAGGAAACAGGGCCAGTGGTGCTGGCCGCGGCCAGCATGCAGGAAGGGCTGACGGCCAGTACAACGGCATGGTCAGCCGAAGGCCACCTGCCTCCCGTTCTTTCCTTCGCATCCAGCGCAGCCGTTGCGCGCCAGGCCAGCCAGGGCGCGCCCGCGGATATCGTGGTGACATCGGATGATCGCTGGATGAACTGGCTGGCCGAACGCGGCGGGATTGCGGGCATGCCCGTTCCTCTGGTGGCAAACGGGCTGGTGGTGGTTGCCGGCAGGAATGGCAGCGCGGCAGGGAGCCTTGCGGCATTTGCCAAGGATCCCTCCGCCGGAAGGCTTGCCATCGGAGAGCCCGAGAGCGTGCCCGCAGGCGAATTTGCTCGCATCGCCTTGCAGAACATGGGGCTTTGGAATGTGCTCTCGCCGCGGCTGGCCCCTGGTGAAAACGTGCGCGCGTCGCTGGCGCTGGTAGAGCGCGGCGAAGCTGCGATGGGCATCGTCTACGCCAGCGACGCCGCGGCCAGTGACAAGGTGCGCATCGTGCAGCGGATCGCCCCCTCGATGCATCCGCCGATTGTCTATTACGCGGCCCTGACGGCAAACTCGCAGGATGAGGATGCCGCTGACCTGCTGGACTTCCTCACATCCGCCGAGGGGCGCGCGTACCTGCTGGAGCGGGGTTTCGTGAAGCCATGAGCGGGGCCGAGTGGACGATCGTCATGCTGTCTCTGAAAGTCAGCATCGTTGCCGTTCTGGTGACACTTCCCATCGCCTACGGGCTTGCCTGGCTGATCGCGCGGCGACGCTTTCCGGGGCGCATGTTGCTGGATGCGCTGGTGCACCTTCCGCTGGTAATTCCGCCCGTGGTGACGGGTTGGCTGCTGCTGATCGTGCTGGGCCGTAACGGAGCCATCGGCAGTTGGCTGTTCGAGCAGTTCGGCATTACCTTTGTGTTCAACTGGACGGGTGCCGCCGTGGCGGCGGGCGTTATGGCGCTGCCGCTGATGGTGCGTGCCATGCGGCTTTCGATCGAGGCGGTGGACCGCCGCCTCGTCGGTGCGGCACGCACGCTGGGGGCATCGCCGGTGCGCGCGTTTCTCACCATCACCCTGCCGCTCAGCCTGCCGGGTATCGCGGCAGGCGCGATGCTGGGCTTTGCCAGATCGCTGGGCGAATTTGGCGCGACCATCACCTTCGCCGCCAACATAGCAGGAGAGACGCGCACCCTTCCGCTGGCCATCTATACGGGTCTGCAGGTGCCCGGATCAGAAAGCGATGTAGCCAGGCTGGCCGTGATTGCCATCGTGCTATCGCTGGGCGCGCTGCTGGTATCGGAATGGCTGGTCCGCCGGTCGCAAGGGGCGCGTGCGCATGTCCTTTGAAGTGCAGATAGACATGGCGCTGGACGATCACGCCTATGCTCTGCAATTCGCATCCGATGCGAAACTGACGGCGCTGGTGGGGCCATCGGGCGTCGGCAAGACGAGTACGCTGAATGCCATCGCCGGACTGGTGCGGCCAAGGTCAGGTCGGATCACCGTGGCGGGCGAAGTCCTGTTCGATGATGCAGCCGGCGTGAACCTGCCGCCGGAACAGCGCCGCGCTGGCTATGTCTTTCAGGACGCGCGCCTCTTTCCGCACAAAAGGGTGGAAGCAAACCTCGCCTATGGAGAGAATTACGCGCCACCGGGCAGCCGCTTCATCTCGCAGGACGAGGCCGTGCGCCTGCTGGAAATACAGCACCTGCTCGATCGCTTTCCCGCAACGCTTTCGGGCGGAGAGGCGCGGCGCGTGGCCATTGGGCGCGCCCTGCTGGCCGCGCCACGCTTCCTGCTGCTGGACGAGCCGCTGGCATCACTGGACGAAAGCCGCGCGGAGACGCTGCTGGCGCTGATCGAGCGCCTGCGCGACAAGCTGGATCTGCCGATGCTGCTGGTAAGCCATTCCAGCGCGGATGTGCAGCGGCTGGCAGGCCGGGTGGTGACGATGACGGCGCCCGGCCCGGCCTGAGGCCTTACGCGAACAGCGACTTGTCGATGGGTAGCGAGCGTACGCGCTTGCCGGTGAGGGCGAACAGCGCGTTGGTGAGTGCCGGGATTACCGGGGGCAGGGCAGGCTCGCCAAGGCCGGTGGGCGCATTGTCGGAAAGCACCCATTCCACGTGGATCTGCGGCGTCATCGGCATGCGGGGCAGCGGGTAGTTGTGGAAGTTGGATTGCTTGGCCGCGCCACCTTCGATCTCTACCGCCAGCTGGATGGCCTGTCCGATCCCGTCGATGATGGAGCCTTCCACCTGGTTCAGCGCGCCGAACGGATTGATGATCTGGCTACCGACATCGCCTGCTGCCCATACGTTGTGAACCAGTGGGTTGTTGCGATCGTCCAGGCTGGCTTCCACCACCTCGGCGAAATAGCCCATGTGGCTGAAATAGAAGCCGAAGCCCAGCGCGTGGCCATCTGCCACCGGCTGACCCCAGTTTGACATGTCCATCACCTTGCGGGTGACGGCCTGCAGGCGGGGAGCGGAAAAACCGGGCTGCGGCCCAACGAAACCCTGCGTCGGCGGTTCCGGCGCGACGCCATCGGTCAATTCCAGCATCAGTGCGGGCAGATCCTTGCCGGTGGCGTGGGCCACCTCGTCAAGGAAGCTTTGCATCACAAAAGCCAGCGCGTTGGATGTAGGGGCGCGCAGGGCGCCCATTGGCACGGCGGTTTCCAGCTTGGTCTGCTCGAACTTCAGATTGTCGACATACTTGGCAGGAAATTCCTGCGCAGGCATCGCCGCCGGATTGAACGGGCCGTCGCCCAGGTCGAAGGTAACGAAATGATCGGCCCAGCCGGTGATCTTGCCATCTGCGTCCAGCGCGGCGCGCAGCTTGTGCCAGCCAGCGGGGCGATAGTAATCGGAGCGGACATCGTCTTCGCGGCTCCAGATCAACTGCACCGGCGTGCCGGGCATTTCCTTCGCGATGGCCGCTACCTGCACCATGTAATCATTGTTTAGCCGGCGACCGAAACCGCCGCCCATGCGGGTGATATGCACGGTCACCTGGCTGGGCTCCAGCCCGAGATAGCCGGCCACGGCCTGCTGGCCGCCCTGCGGGGTCTGCGATGGCGCCCACATTTCCATCGTGCCGTCTTCGTGCATCAGGGCTGTGCAGTTCATCGGCTCCATCGCCACGTGGGCAAGGAAGGGATAGCTGTATTCCGCTTCCAGCACCTTGTCTGCCGAAGCAAAGGCAGCGTCCACGTCACCTTTCTCGGAGAACACTTCGTCGCTGTTGCCGGTGGCCCAGGCATTTCTTGCAGCTTCTGCATAACCGGCGGTGGAGTGGCTGGCCCACTGGCCGTTGTCCCACTGCGGTTCCAGCGCGCTGCGGGCCTTGTTCGCAAGCCACCAGTTGCTGGCGATCACGGCCACGCCTTCCACCAGTTCGACTTGCGGACTGGCGGCAACAGTGAAGGCATCGATCACGCCCGGCTGCGACTTCGCGGCATCGAGATTGGCGGATTTCAGCTTCGCGCCGAAGACGGGCGAACGTTCAAAGGCTGCATACACCATGCCTTCCAGCTGCGTATCGACGCCGAAGATCGGCTCCCCGCGAACGACCTTCGGGCTGTCCACGCCGCCGATGGCACGGCCGATGATGCGGAAGTCGGCCTGGTCCTTCAGGGTCAGGCCGGCGGGATCTGGCACCTCCATTAACGCGGCGTCGCTGGCCAATTCGCCAAAGGTGGCGGAACGGCGCGTGCCGGGCTGCACCACGCGGCCAGGTTCCGTCGCAAGGCCGGCAGCATCCACGCCCCAACGCTGCGCCGCGGCGGCAATCAGCATGGAACGCGCAGCTGCGCCTGCCTGGCGCATGGGAATCCAGTTCATCGGCGTGGCGAACGATCCGCCCGCCAGCTGCGGCCCGTATTTGGCGGCGTTGGTATCCGCCTGCTGCACGCTCACACTATCCCAGTCGGCATCCAGTTCCTCTGCAACCAGCATGGGCAGCATCGTCTTGATGCCCTGGCCGATCTCCGGGTTCTTCCCGACGATGGTGACGGTGTTGTCGGGATGGATGGTGATGAAGGCGTTGAGATCCTGCGGTCCCGATACCGCGTTGGCGCGGGCGGCCACGGGGAATGTCGCGGCAAGCGCAAAACCGCCGCCGGCAACGGCGCTGGCCTTCAGCAGGGTGCGGCGCGAAAGCTGAACGGTGTCAGGCATTGGCCGTCTCCTCGTCACGCGCCACCCTGGCGATGGCGGCGTGGATACGCTTGTAACAGGCGCAGCGGCAGATGTTGCCCTGCATGGCAGCATCGATCTCGCTATCGGTGGGGTCGGGATTGTTGTTCAGCAGCGCGGTGGCGTTCATTAGCTGGCCCGCCTGGCAATAGCCGCATTGCATCACGTCATCTTCCAGCCATGCTTGTTGAAGAGCCTGACCGACGGGGCTTTCGCCCAGCGCCTCTACCGTGGAAACGTCCTTATCCGCGACGGCGGATAGCGGCATGGAACATGATCGCGTGGCCTGGCCATCGATATGCACGGTGCAGGCACCGCACATTCCGATGCCGCAGCCGAATTTCGTGCCGACCATGCCCAGTTCGTTGCGCAGGGCCCACAGCAGGGGCATGTCGCCCGGCGCATCGATCTCGCGCGTTTCTCCATTTACCGTCACACGAAAGGCCATTGCCCCACCTCCTGATAGAATATCGTCCGATTGGCCCCAACCCGAATGGGCAACCATTGACTATGTCTACAGGAGTTGCTGAAATCTGCCAACAGGGACGAAAGGGTGGAAGGACGGATACTCGGCCTTCTCTCGCAGTGTACTTCCTTGCTCCTCGACCGAGGGGCTTACCACTGGGGCGGGGCAGTTCGCGGAATGCATCAAAGCTACCGATTATGGTTCGCTGGCGGAGTTGACCGTCGATCCAGCAAATTTCAAAGTGTCCAATGAAAACATCTCGGCTGGGCTGCTGCTGGCCGGCTTCGGCGTACTCACGCCGCGGCGGCGGTTTGTCGAACAACTTATTTCGAAACTGATCCATTCTTGCCCTCAGCCCGGTCACCAGAATATTAGGACCCTCGCGATGAACACTGCCAAGCTGACTACAACTGCGATGGCGCTGACCTCCGCGCTTGTGCTCGCCAACTGCACCCATCCGGCTCCACTCCCGGATTTGGCAGCAGGCAATTCGAACCTCTCCCAGCCGCAGCTTGGCCTTCGGGTGAAGCAATCCATTACGGTGCACGGCCTTGAGTTCAGGGATGCCGATGCCGATGGCGAACTGGCGATCTACGAGGATTGGCGGCGCACGCCAGCAGAACGCGCGACGGACCTTGCCCGGCGCATGACGACGGCGGAGAAGGTCGGCACTCTCATGCATTCCACGATGCCGGGCCGTGACGGGGAACTGGGGCGCGCGAACAGCTACGATCTCGATGCCCTGGCTGACCTTGTCGGGGACAAGTACGTCACCAGTTTCATCACCCGGCTGACGCTTGCCCCCTCAGAACTCGTCAAGCAAGGTAATCTGGCACAGGAAGTTGCCGCGGCTGGCCGCCTTGGCATTCCCCTGACGATCAGCACCGATCCGCGAAATCACTTCAGCTACGTCCTCGGCGCGTCAGAGGCGGGGACGGGTACGACCCGCTGGCCCGAACTGCTGGGATTCGCGGCGCTACGCGATCCGGCCATTGTCCGCCAATTCGGTGAAATCGCCCGAAGGGAATATCGCGCGCTGGGCATTCACATGGCACTTTCGCCGCAGCTTGACCTACTGACCGAACCGCGCTGGCCGCGTGGCAGCGGCACGTTTGGCAGTCAGGCAGCACTCAGCAGCGAACTAGGCGGCGCATACGTACAGTCCTTCCAGGGCTGCAGAGACGGATTGCAGCCCGATGGCGTGATGACGGTGGTAAAGCACTGGGTCGGCTACGGCGCGCAGCCGGAGGGGTTTGAGGCGCATAACTATTACGGACGCTTCGCCGATCCGGGTGACTATCTTCCCCGGCATATCGCCGCGTTCGAGGGTGCGCTGGAGATGCGGACTGCCGGGATCATGCCTGCCTATCCGATCCTGCGCGATACGCAGTTGGGCGGAGAGGAACTGGAAGCCGTCAGCCCCGGTTTCAGCGCGCAATTGCTGGAGGGCTTGCTGCGGAATGATCTTCGCTATGAAGGCATCGTCCTGTCCGACTGGGCGATTACGCGTGACTGCAACGAGAGGTGCACGAACCCCACCGATGCGCAGCCTCAAAGGCCGCAGGATATCGCCACCCCATGGGGCGTCGAAAACCTGACTGTCAGGCAGCGTTACGTCAAAGGCCTGCAGGCCGGGATCGACCAGTTCGGCGGTACTGACGATGTTTCCCCCTTGCTCGAAGCCATTGAAGCGGGCGAGGTCGACATGGCACGGATCGATCAGTCGGTCATCCGCATCATGGTGCCGAAGTTCCAGCTTGGGCTGTTCGAGAATCCCTATGTCGATCCCGCAGCGGCCCAGGCTGTGATCGGCGGGCAGGATGATGTTGCAAAGGCCGATCAGCTACAGCGCGAAGCGCAGGTCCTGTTGCGCAACGAGGACAATAGCCTGCCCTTCGCCGCGCATTCCAAGGTCTGGCTGCACGGCATGGCTTCCGACGCTGCGAGGGCGGCAGGATTGCAGGTGGTCGACGATGTTGCAGATGCCGATTTCGCCATCGTTCGCGCGGATACGCCGTCCGAGATGCTGCATCCCAATCACTTCTTCGGCAGCCGCTACAAGGAAGGCCGCCTGAATTTCGAGCCCGGCGATCCTGCCTACGATGCCCTTGCTCAGGCAGAGGCGGCGCAGGTGCCGGCGATGCTGGCGATCTTCCTCGATAGGCCAGCGGTTCTTAGCGAAGTGCTGCCGCTGACCGACGTGATCCTCGCCAATTTCGGCGCGAGCGATGCCGCTGTGCTGGACGTGGCGCTTGGCAAGGCCGAGGCGAAAGGACGCCTGCCGTTCGAACTGCCGCGCTCGATGGATGCCGTTAGGGCGCAAGACCCTGCCGCTCCGGATGACAGTGCAAACCCGCTTTACCCCTTCGGGGCTGGTCTTTGATCAACAACCGGCAAGGGCGTCGCTTAAGGGATATGCAGACCAATTGTTCATCGCGCCGCCTTGGCCAGCTATTTTCAAGCAGGATGCATTGGTCAAGCAGACCGTGGCAGAGGCTGAAGCGACGCAACAAGCGATGTTCGAACCTTGCTCAGGCCAGGGTTACGAACTCGCCGAACTTCCGCTGGTGTCGATGGCGCAAAGAGCGAGTTTTACTCGAAAGCGAATCGTAAAGCCTTCATATCGCCCCCTTCTGCCGCCCCGTTCAATCGCACATCCATCGACGAGGCGAAGAGCATCAGAACTCTGCAGAGACCTGCAGATACCAGCTTTGTGGGCGAGCAAGAATCTTTTCCGCATAGCCTAGCGTACCGAGCGAAGCATTGCCCTGTATCAGATACTCCTTGTCGAACAGGTTGATGATGCCGGCCTGCACTGCGAAGCGATCGTTGATCTCTACCTGGATGGAAGCATTTGCCACGAAGTAACCTTCCTGCTCGATCTCCGGCACGCTACCCGTGATGAAGACGACGTCTGAGGTGTAGGATCCGTCGAACTGCGGCGTGACCACATAGCCATTTCCGATTTCGATGTCGTAGCCGATTGCCATGTTACCCTGAAACGACGGGGTCAGCGGCAACTCGTCGCCGGGCTGGGCCGTCGCTGTCGCACCGGGCACCTCGGTGATCGAAAGGATCTCGTCATCGAGAATGCTCATACCGGCATCGATGAACAGACCGCTATCGAACGGGCGATAGCTTGCCTCTGCTTCGAAGCCCCGAATGCGCGCTTCACCGGCGTTGAACAGCAGCGGCACAACGCCCTGTCGGAACACGAGTTGGATGTTGCCGTAGTCCGCCTGGAAAGCAGCAAGGTTCAGGCGGAAGTCTCCCACCTCCATCTTGGCACCGACTTCATAGCTGTCGACCGTCTCCTCGTCGAACGGAACAGGCTCGAAACCCGGCGGCGGCGCGTTATAGCGCGTATTGAAACCGCCCGATTTGAAACTGCGGGAGTAGGACAGATAGGTGTTGAGCCAAGGCGCGACCTCGTAGGCTATACTGGCCGAGCCGGTGAGGGCGCTGAACGTCTCCTGGTTGGCGGTGGGGTAGATGAACAATGGCCCGCCATCCGGTATCGCCGTGTCCGGCAGCGGATCGGGATCAGGCAGCGTGGCCGGGAAAAGATTGAGCACCGTACCCTGAAAGGTCTTGCGATCTTCCGTGTAACGCAAGCCGCCGCTAACCTCCAGAGCGTCGGTAAGCTCGTAGGATGCTTCACCGAATACCGCCCATGATCGGGTTTCCAGCTCGGATAGCTGCAGGTCTCGCGATCCCGGTCCGCCGTTGAGGAGGGAGCCGATGACCGGGGGTGACGGTGGGAAGGACAGCGGAACGGTAGCGCGCTCGAACGTATCCTCGTCGAAATAATAGAGCCCGAGAATGCTGTTGAGCGGCCCGCCATCGTACTGCACCTGCAGTTCCTGGCTGAACTGTTCTGATTTGCCGGCCACGTCGGTTGTGATCAGCAGGAACGGCGTGTTGTCCGCGTCACGGATACCGCGCGATTCGGTGGAACGATAGGCGGTGATGCTCTTCAGCAAGACACTATCCGAAACGTCCAGCGTGGCCGTTCCCGAAACGCCCCATACCTCGGAGGTGCTCAGTACGTCGGCGGTTCCTCCGTTGACGAAATTCCCGCGATCCTGGAAGTCGTTGGCGCAGCGTGCATCGTCGATCAGGGGAACGTTCGGCGCACCGAAGCGAGGATCGCCCGGTTGCAGCGGGGCGAAGGGTATCGTTGCCCCCGGACAGCCGGCAGCCACGCTGACGATGGCGGCGACAGGCGCATTCTCGTTGATGCCAGCAAACACGAACGGCGCGCCGTTCTCGTCCCGCTTGGTGTAATCCGCCCGCAATTGCAGCTCGAAATCCGGCGACGGCTCGAAGCGGAGCGCGCCGTTGATCGTCACGCTGTCTTCATTGCCAAGATCGAGCCCGTCGAATGCCCGGATGACATAGCCATCGCGATTGCGGAACCCGCCGGAGACGCGCGCTGCGATAGTGTCGGAGATCGGCAGGTTGAAGGCGGCAAACCCTTCCACCAGGTCGTATTCGCCCACGCGCAGGCGACCGCGGGCAGATAGTTCGTTGAATTCGGGCTCGCGGGTTCGCACCAGGATTGCGCCTCCGATCGTATTGCGACCGAAGAGTGTGCCTTGCGGTCCGCGCAGTACCTCGACGCTCTCGATGTCCCCGAAGTCGATCGTGCCCCCAACAGCGCGGCCGACGTAGACTTCGTCGATATAGATACCGACACCGGGATCGACGGCTGCGGTCGGATCGAGCTGTCCGATACCACGAATGAAAACAACCGATGAGGCACTGTTGCCCGATAGCTGACCGGCAGGCTTGAACTGCAGGCTGGGGGTAATGCGCTCGAGATCGGACGTCTGCTGGATCTGCCGATCCTGCAATGTCTCGGCGGAGAAGGCAGAGATCGCAACTGGCGCTTCCTGAAGCGGTTCCTCACGTCGGCGAGCGGTCACCACAATCACAGATTCAGTTGCCGGGGTCGCACCGATCTGTTCTTCCTCGACGATCCCGTCGTCGCTTCCTGCGTCCTGGGCCAGCGCAGGACTGGAAAGACCTGCTGCCGCAGCCGATAGCGCCAGCAAGGCGGCTCCCGACAGAAATTCCATTTTCGACCAGGTAACCATCATTTCGTTCCTCTCGCAGCGATTGAATCTATTGCCCAATTCGTGGTGCCAGCAGTTGTAAGAAAAATTGATTATCGTCAATAACTACTTTCGCCAGTAGGCAGACGAAGACATTGGTGCGAACAGTTTCGCAGCATGGTTCTGCTGCAAGTGAATAAGGAGGAGCAGCCTTGACGATACAGTCTGACACCGGGGGAATTGCGCTTTTCGATCGCAAGTTCGACTATGGTCAGCTCCCGCACCTGATCGGTTTTCACCTGCGCCGGGCAAGCCTTGTCGACTTCAGCACGTTCTCCGAAGAGATCGGCGACCGATCGATCACCCCGCTGCGCTATTCGATGCTCGAGGTGATTGGGGCAAACCCCGGCTTGCGCCACGTGCAACTGGCCGCTGTCCTGGGCCTGAGCAAGCCCGCGGCGACGCTGGCGATCGATTTCTGGGAGGTGCGAAATTGCCTCACCCGTCGCAGGATGCCCGAGGATGGCAGGGCGCGCGGCGTTCACCTGACGCGAGAGGGTGAGACGGTCCTCGCCGAGTTGCAGCAACAAGTCGCACGCCACGACGAGGCGCTCACCGAATCTCTTTCCGCATTCGAGCTCCAGACGCTTCGCGTTGCGCTGCGCAAGATCATTGAAAAGGGAGAAGCCAATGCCTTGACGGAGGCGTCCTTGGCTTCATCTCCTGCGTCAGGCTAGCCAAGCGAAGGCCATAGTCCCTGATCAGGTCGGTACCAGGGGCGAGTTGGCGGGGATTTTTCGAGAAACTTCAAGCTTCCTGGTGCGAAGATCAGCGTGGCTGCCACTTCGACGCGGCGCGCAGGAAGGCCTGTGTCTCATTGTCCGCTTCCTCGCCCATCGGCGGGAAGTAGCTCAGTTTCACCACCACTGTCCGGGTGGTCGGATCGACGAAGATGTACTGACCCTGCAGGCCGATGGCCGAATAGGCATGGTCGCCCATCGTCCACCACTGCATGCCGTATCCAAGGCCAGGCTCGGGCACCTGTTCTGTCGGTCTGGTAGACATCGCCACCCATTCGGCGGGTACGATGCGGTGACCATTGGCCACCCCGCCGTCCAGCATCATCTGTCCCACGCGGGCGAAATCGCGCAGCGTTGCGTTGTAGCCTGCACCGCTAAACTCCCGGCCCACGCCAGGCGCGCCGTCCATAATGAAGAAGCCGTCTGCCTCGGCTCCCAGAGGCTCCCACAGGTTTTGTGCCGTGTAGGCGGCCAGTGTCATACCGCTGACCCGCTCCAGCAGCAGGCCCAGCACGGCGGTATCCAGCGTCTTGTATTCAAACAGCGAACCCGGCGCTGCCTTGCGACCAATGGTGCGCGCTGCATTGGCGAAGCGGACCCGGTTCTGTACCAGCGCACCGATGTGATTGGATGCCGCAGCGCCGGGATTGGCGAAGTCGTACCGCTCCTCGTAATCGACGCCAGAGCGCATCTGCAGCACCTGTCGCACCGTTACTCCCTGATAGCCCCCGCCCGCCAGTTCGGGCAAGTAGTGGTCAATCGGATCGTCGAGCGAAACAATCAGTCCCTGCTCGGTTGCCACGCCGACCAGAACGGAGATCAGCGATTTCGTGGCAGACCACCCCATGAAGCGGTCTGCCGGGGTGCTGTTGTTGCGATAGGCCTCGTAAACGATCTGCCCGTCTTTCAGCACCACGATGGCATTGGTGTACGTGCGTTCGATCCCTTCCTCGGCGGAATAGGTCTGGCCGTTGAACTCGTAATTGAAATCGAGCGCATGGCTCTCCTGCGGCAGCATCCAGGGCTGGCCTGCGTGCGGAACGGTGCGAGTGGAAAACAGCGTATCCATGCTGCGGAAGGTCAGGCTGTTGAACGGCTCTTCCAGCATTATCCAGCGCAGGTTCTGCACTGTCACCGACACATCGCTGGCTTCCGCGCCGTTCTGCAGCGCCTCTGGCAGGGTGGGTTCGGCAAGGGCGGCGGGGCTGACTATCGCGGCGGTCAGAGCACCAAGGCTTGCAACGCCGATCTTGAAGCTGTTCATCTGTATCCTCTCCTTGTTTGGAGGAGCATTTACCGGCGGAAGAACAGGTCGACCAGTCCCATATAGGGTATGCGGATGCGATTTGTGGCAGAGTAGTTGTTTACCAAAGTCGCGCCACCGCGTTGCACACGCGGCGGACCAGATCGGTCTGGCGGCGCCACACCCGCTCAACCGTGCTGTTCATCCACTGCACGCCGAGAGAGTCATCGCAGGCCAGAATGGCAAGCCTGGCGGAATGCATCAGCTGTTCTGCGAGGGCAAACCGCGCACGTAAACGAGAACCAGCAACAGACTGCCAACCAAAGCCAATAGGGTTGCCATGGCAACAACCGGCGCCGCGCCGATGACGCGAGAATTAAATACGGGACAATGGTGCAGGCGATCGCGATGATCAGGGAGTAGAGTTGGAGGCTTGCGCGGCATCAGTGCTGGCTTGCAGGGGGGTGGTACGCAGTGCCGCGTTGCTCTGACAGAGCCATCTAGAAAGCCAGGGGCCATTCTTCAGCTATTCCGGACAACGCTTTCATGGCTTTACGCTCGGCTGCGTAGATATCGCGATAGTATTGGACAACGATACTGCCCACGGCGTCGAGCGCTTCGGCATCGGCCCGAGAAGCCAGATCTTTGTCGACGCCTTCGAGGGCCGAAATCGTCTCCCCGAGCGCTTCTTGGCCTTCGTTGCGCGGCAACAATGGCAAGAAGACCAACCCGGCGATCCTGTCTGAATAGACTGATTCACGCGAGCGGAGAGCCTCGCGAACGAGCTGATGCATCAAATCGCGTCCGGTCGGAGTGAGCTCATAGGCTTTGCGCCTGGGTCCCTTGTCACTTTCCTCAGTTTCCACGAGGACGAAGCCCTCGCGTTCGAGCTGTCCAAGTGTCTTGTAAATCGTCGACATGCCGATCTTGGCCCATTCGCGCATTCGCGATCGGCGCGCGAACTCCTCCATCTCGAAGCCGTAGCGCAGGCCTTTGCCGATGAGGGCCAGTACGATCATGCGGGGTTGATGCATAGCGCCGTGCTTTTCGCCGCGTGGGCGCACTTCGTAAAGGCTTGACCGCTATTCTCCAATAGAATACCTATCGGTGCGAAGGGGGAGAGGGCATGGAAATCACTTCGATCACGCAATATTGGCACGATCCCGTCCTGGCCGGTCTGCATGTGCTGTTTGCATTCGTGGCACTCATCAGCGGCATGGTAGTCATCTTACGTCAAAAGGGCGGACCGTGGCACAAGCGGATCGGATATCTCTACCTCGTATCAATGCTCGCCGTTAACGGCAGTGCACTGTTCCAGGCCGACCTGGCCCTGTCCGATCCGTTCGTGATAGCGTCATTCGTAAGCCTCGCGACGCTCTTGGCGGCGATGGTTTGTGCATTCAAATTCCGTAATTCCCGTTCTCCAGCCATCCTTGCGGCGCACGGTACGATGATGGGCTGGTCCTATTTCGGCTTGCTGGCAGCAGGACTTACCCAGTCGCTGACTGCGAGCGAGATCTATGCATACGAAGGCTGGGATCAGAACGAGAGCGGCGTTTATGTTCTTGTCGCGCTGGCTGCGCTATGGACGATTTGGCATATCAATCGCGACACGAAGCGACTTCGCAAGGCCGCTCGCAGGAAGCGCGAGCGGTTGCCTGCTGACAAACGCCGCGGCGCAGACTCACCAGCTTAGCGTACAGAACCCGACCACTGCTGTGCCCTTAAGGGTCTTCATTCGTGCCAGTTTCTGTCACCCCTTATTCTGTTCTGTTATCGCTGCAACAACCCACGTCGCGGCCAGTGAAGCTCGCGAAGTGGAGGATTGCCTGTCAAGGAAAGGTCGAATTCTTTCGCACGGCGAGACACGTCCTTCCCCGTCGAGTTTATCGAGCTTGTCGATCACTTCACTGATGGCCTCATCGCATCCAGCAATGGCGCCCACGTCGGCCTGGTTCACCAGTGCGATCTCTTGGCGGCCGAACCAGGGAAAGGCGGATCTTCACGAAACGACGCGGTTGGGAATAATGGCTTAGCCTCACCCTCCCCGATGTCTTGAGGATCGAACGGTTAACTGGCGACCCATAGAATGACCTGCCCCAGGATAGTAAGGACACATAAGCTAAAGCCGATTGCAGGAACTGCAGTCCAGAGATCTGGCACGTCACTAGGTTGCGATTGTCGCTTCAATTGCCAAAGGGATGCATTCACCAAAGCAAAAACGACCAAGATCACAAAACTCGTTCCAGATGCCAATGTGCCGAGTGGAACGAAAAGCGCCAGCAAGAGCGCAGCTGCCAGGACTAATAGCGTCGCTAGAACTGGTGTGTCGGTCGTATCGCTGACCTTGCCAACCCCGGAAGGAACGCCCCCTCAAGCGTCGCGACCCAAGTCCATCAATAGCCGACTGGCCGCGACAATCTGCGTCAGGGCACCGTTTACGATAACCAGAAGGCTGGCAAGCGCCAGCGGAAGCGCTGGAAAGCCACTCTCGCGGGTTGCGGCAAAAACCAAGGGGGCATCGGCATTGGCTATGGATTCGATGTTTCCGAGCCCGCCAAGCGCCATTGCGATCAGAAAATAGAATGCGAACACGAGAACAATGGTAATCACGATACCGCGCGACAGATTGCGCTTTGGCTCTTTCAGCTCTTCCGCAGTCTGCGCCATGTCGCCAAAACCGATAAAGCTATAGATTGCCAGAAACGCACCGGCGAGTATCCCCGTGAATGCTGGTGATCGAACTTCGCTGAACACGTCGCCGCGCAACATCAGCCCTGGCCAAGCCAGAAGTCCATCGCGCGTAAGCCACAGGATGAGGAGCAGGGCTGCAAGGCCGATGATCGTTGTTGATGTCATGAACCATGCCGCCTGCTTCATTCCCGCTATCGAAACGATGCCGACAACGCCCAGCAGCCCGACCGTCGCAACCCAACCGGGGACGTTCGCGAAGCTCGACAGGTAGCTTACGAACCCGGTGGTAATGGTAGCACCGGACACGATGTTGGCGACTATCAGCAACCACCCGACAATGGCGGGAAGACGCAATCGGTCGCCGAAGGCAGCCTCGACATAGTCGATCGCTCCCACAGCGGTCGGCACGCGGGCGCCAACCTCCGCGAATGAAAGGGCGGTGAATACCGCTACCAGCCCTGCGAGGGCGTAAGCCAAGGGTGCAGCCGCACCTGCTTCACCCAACACCTCGCCAATAACTACGAAAATGCCTGCGCCCAGGATCGTGCCGGTTCCGTAGAAAACCAAGCCCCGCAAATCCATGTCGCGCTTTAAGCTGATAACTTCCTCCTCAGAAAATAATTACCGGGAGCTTTTCGCGTTCCCGACATCGAGGAGGCCTGGGAAACCCTTGAGGGGCGTCTCAATGCTCAGGAGAAAGCGCAGGATATCGTGGCACAGACAGTTTCGCCGAGACCGAAATAAGCACTTCGGTCGATGCTGCACTCAAGCAGGAACAGGAGGTGTTGACGATCATCTGCTGAAAGCCGCGAGGATTCTGGAAATCAAGAAGGCAAGCTGTGGGCCCCAGCAGCAAGGAGCAGCGCGCCAGAGATGCCAGAGTCCGTATTCAGTCCCGGAGCAACAACCTCCTGTTTGTCGCGCCCGGGAAGGTAGTTGGCACCGGCCTTCGCACTCGCTCGCCTGACCCGCTCGATGAGGCCGGGCGTCTGAGTGACCCCTCCGCCCAAAACTACGCGTTCGACTGCGCAGCAGGCAAACATAGTGTGACAGGCTTGTGCGAGATAACCGGCAACCATTTCATGGGCCTCGTGGTCTTCAGGCAGGTCTGACAGTGTACTGCCCCATCGCGCAAGGATGGCGGGACCGCTGGCAAGACCTTCCAGACAGTCACCGTGGAATGAACAAGCGCCTTTGAAATCGCGATCGTTTGCGCCTCTACGAGGGTAGAAATGTCCCATTTCCGGGTGACCCGCGCCACCCAACAAATTGCCATCGACGATCATTCCGCCACCCACTCCGGTGCCGACGGTGATGTAGGCCATGCTGCTTGTGCCGCGACCAGCACCGAGGTGAAATTCACCAAGGGCTGCGCCGTTCACATCGGTATCGAAACCGATCGGCACGCCAAGCTCGGATGCGAAGTAACCGGTGAGATCGCAATTGCTCCAGCCCGGCTTTGGCGTTTCGGTGATACGGCCCCATTGCGAAGATTGCCGGTCAAGTTCGACCGGGCCAAACGATGCGATCCCCAGCGCCGAGATGGACGATTGCCGCGCAAACCAGTCCCGCGTTTGAGCCAGGGTGGAGGCGGGGTCGGTTGTCGGAATGCTCTCGCGCGTAAGGATTTTTCCTTCAGCAGTGCCGGTTGCGAGCACGAACTTGGTCCCGCCTGCTTCGATTGCGCCCAAGAGCATTCCGGAATCCGATTGCGCAGCCATCAACCGAGCACCAATCTGGAGCGGTTGCCATCAAGCGCGATACGCAGAAACGGAGCAAACGTGCCGCCAAAACGAGCGCGGCGAGATTCAATTTCCGGTTTCTCTGGTTCTTCCGGCCCCCAATAATCCACGAAGCTTGTCACAGTGAGGTCAGGCAGGACCCACCAACTGTAGGCTTGCGTGGGGCGTTCAGCCGGATTGGCGATGACCAGTCCATGACCGTTCAGTAGCGTCCAGGGTCCTTCGATAGATTTCGAAGTAGCGCCATACATCCCTGTGGGCGCCTCGATACCCGGTGCGAAAACGCCGCGCTGGGTGGACCAGAAAAGATACAGCGCGCCGGCGTGCTCGACAATATGCGGGCGCTCCAGCTCATTGTTCACTTCGGTTGCCTGCACAAGCGGGGGCAACAGGCCGAATTGACCATCCTGTGCCTCCGCAGCTATTCCGATCACGCCGTCGTGCGCACTGGGCTGGCATGCCGACGAACCGGTGAACAGAACGAAATTTGCGCCATCCTTATCGCGGAAATAGCTGGGGTCGCGAAATGCCTTTATCTTGCCAGCCTCGCCTTCGTTTTCGTCAGCCGGACGGTAGATATCGCCATCCGCCTCGATGATTTCGGCGGGTTCCGACCAGGCTGAGAACTCACCCGTTTCAGTCAATGTCGATTGCGTGGAGAATATCCGCTGGTGATAGGTAAGCTTCCGGTCACCCTTTCGGCCCGCTGCCGTAAAATAGAGCGTAACCACGCCATCTTCCAATTTCGCGGAGCCCGACCATTCTCTTGCGCCCGGCGATAAGCCTTCCGGCAGCGTGCGTGCAATATGTTGGAACCGGTCGCCACGGCGATGGAAGTGATGAATGCGCGCCATGTGGTGGCGCTGCTCGGGATCGGCTTCCCGCGGCACGGCAAGCGCGAACCAGAGTTCTCCGCCTTGCCATTCCACGGGCATCCCACCTGGATCGGCAAGCGGCCAGGCATCCCAGACATCCAGGTCAGGAGACATGGGACTGGCACAGTCTTTGTCTATCACAGGAGCCTGGTTGGTATCGTCGAGTTGCAGCTTTCGTAAGGCGCTGGCGGACCATACAGTGGTTCTGATGCTCGGAGTGTCTGCTGTGGCCGCGCTCGGTTTCATACTACCTGCTCTATCTTGTCGACGCACCATCGCGTCCAGCCACGCAGGGGTCGAACGGTGCATTAGTATGGGAAAGTATGGCCGGCGGACATAAGGAGGAGCATCCGCCGGCCACTATCGCTGATCCGGAAAGATCAGAACTCGACCCTGACCGACGCCGATACCGTACGGCCCGCGATCGAGCGGGCTCGGACAATACCGTTGCCGGGGATCGAACCTTCTTCGGCTTCGGTGTAGCCGTAGGAATTGAAGAGGTTGTTGGCATTGAGCGAAAGCTCGAGACGATCGAGCGGGCGAACAGCAAGGAAGGCATTGACCTGTGCATAGGCGGGAAGCACCAAGTCATTGCTGTCCTGTGTGAAGCTTTCCGTCGTGCCGATCAGGTTCAGTCCAGCGGTGAAGAAGTCGTCTTCGTACTGCGCTGTACCCTGATAGACAAAGTCGGCCTGGCGACGCGGGGTATTGCCAATGACTGCGGCGTTATTTGCATCGACGATCTCGGAATCGGTCCAGGTCGCACCTGCCGAAAGCAAGAAGGGGCCGATGGCGTAGCTGCCTTCCAGTTCGACGCCGAACGCCTCATACTCGTTGTCAGTCAGCAATAGTGGAGCGATCTCTACATTGGATTCCGCCACTTCGGCATAGAAACCCGTGGCATAGAGGCGCAGACCGCCGCCCTGATACTTCACACCGCCTTCAAGCTGATTGACCTCGGCAATCACGCCACTGTCACCACCCGGCAAGCTGCCGTCTATCGTGCTGACTGCTGGCGAGAACAGGCTGCGATCGGCCGTGTGGCGACCGCCCTGACTGTAGCGTGCGAAAACCGAGAGGTCGTCGGTCAGCAGGTAGTTGGCGCCGAGCGAGAACGAGAAGTAGTTGTAATCATAGTTAACCGGACGGGCATTGTTGAGGGGCAGGACGCTGGTCTGCGCTTCTGCCGGGTCGATCATGCCGTCGTTATTGAAGTCGAAGCTGGTCAGGCCATTGCCGAAACCAGTGTCGCTTCCGGTGATCGTGCCATCGGCCGACCCGAAGTCGTAGCGGACACTGCCGTCAAGGGTCAGGCTGCCAATTTCGGCCGATATAGCGGCAAAGGGGGCATAGGTGTCATAACTGACATCGTAGTTCCGGCGGCAGCAATTGCCGAAGAAGCTGGCACCAAAGCCCACCACGCCGTTCTGGGTGACAAGATCGCCATCGGCATCGCGGACATCGACAAGTACGGCGTCGCCATCACCTTCGATCGTCTGGACGAAAGAAGTCCAGAGCCAATCGGTATCGACCTCCTGGCGCGAGGCGTAGAAACCGCCGAGGAAGGTAATACGCGCGCTACCCGCATCGAATTCCTTTGAAAGGCGCAGGTCGTTCGAAATATTGTCAAGATTGTTCAGGCGGACGTTGAACAGCACCACGTTCGTCAACAGACCGTTTCCGCCGATCGATCCCGCATCCGCAACCTGCCCAGAGTTGGGGCCGCTGGCGAATTCGATCGTCGAACCTGCGCCGCCGATGCCATCGGCGATCGATTGCGCCGATCCTGCACTGGCCGGGAAAGGCGATACGAAGCTGCCGGAATTATCTGCGAAGCGGAAACGTTCGGTCAGTACCCAACCGTCGGCAAACTCGATCTCGGCTTCGAGGCCGAGCGCCGCGGACTTGACCGAAAGACCATCGTGCAGGTCATAGGTGGTCGGATTGTTGTCGCCGTCCAGCGTCGCTGCCGTGGTGATGTACCGGCTGTAGAGCGAGTCGGTGCGCGGATCGAAATTGTCGATCGCCTGATAGTCCGGATCGGAATTCGTCCCGCCTACGAAGACCGGCTGAGGCAGGATCGTCGGCGTGCTGTCATCCAGATACTTGCCGTAGATGCGGATGTAGCCGCCATCGAATTCCTGCGTGAAGTTCGCGCGGATCTGGCCACCGTTACTGCCGGTGTATCCGATATCACGGTTGCCTTCGCCGGTGCGATAGAAGCCGCCGACATGGAAATAGCTATCGTCGGTCAGGCTGGCGCCATAATCAAAGTCGAGACGATAGGTCTCATAATCGAGACCCACCGTGCCGGCGATCGCGCCGCCTTCGCGCTCTCCGGTCTTCGAAATGAAGTTGATGACGCCGCCGGGGGAGTTGGATGCGAAAGTCGAGGCTGAACCGCCGCGAACGGTTTCGACGCGACCGACGTTGCGATCAGCACGAATAAAATTGTCGGAGTTGCCGAAGACGATGTCGCCAAATTCGAGCACCGGAAGGCCATCTTCCTGCAGCTGGATATAGCGCGCACCACCGGTCGACACGGGAATACCGCGAACGGCGATATTGGCATTGCCTTCACCGCCTGAAGCTTCGGCACGGATGCCGGGGATCTGACGAACCAGGTCAGCGGCAGAGCGCGGGTTGATGTCGGTAATCGCATCGGCATCGATCACGCTCAGCGAAACCGACGTCTCCAGTTCATTGCCGCCGCGTGCAACCGCGGTCACGAAGATCGTATTTTCCTCCTCGGCCACTTCTTCGCCAGGGGCAGCATCCTGTGCAAGGACAGGGCTGCAAATGGCCGAAAGGGCAACACCGAAGGCAAGTGCGTGACGGAACTTCATGACAAACTCTCCTAGATCGTTCGCGCTATCTTGCACGATTCGCCTTTAGGGGTACGCAAATTTAAATCGATTGCAATAAGAAAGTGCAATCGATTGCAACCGCGGTGAATTTGTGTCACCAGAATGCTTATCGACCGCTAGAAAAGGCGGCGGACAAGAGGATGGTTGAACATGAAGACTGCCGTAAAACCCCGGCTTTCGCTGCTGCGAATCATAGAAATGAACATCGGCTTTTTCGGGCTGCAGTTCAGTTTCGGGCTGCAACAGGCAAATATGGGTCCGATCTATGGGTTCCTCGGCGCGGACGAAGCGACGATGCCGCTGTTATGGCTCGCCGGACCAATGACGGGGCTTATCATTCAGCCGATCGTTGGGGCGATGAGCGACCGCACCAGTTCGCGTTTCGGCAGGCGCACGCCCTACTTCCTTATCGGTGCCATAATCTGCACGATCAGCCTGTTCCTCATGCCTTATTCCAGCACGCTCTGGATGGCCGCATCACTGCTGTGGATCCTCGATGCCGGCAACAATATCACGATGGAACCATACCGTGCATACGTGGCGGACCGGCTGGTACCCGAACAAAGGTCTATCGGGTTCCTCACGCAAAGTGCCTTTACCGGCCTTGCCCAAACCTTGTCCTACCTGGCGCCTACCTTGCTGACGGCTTTCGTGGCGCAGGACGTGCTTGATGACAACGGCATCCCGGTGATCGTACGCATTGCCTTCATCATTGGCGCCATCCTGTCGATCTCCACCATCGTATGGTCGGTCTGGCGTGTGCCGGAACTACCCATGACCGATGACGAGAAAACAGTGCTTGAAACCAAGCCGCTGACGGTCAAGGCAACTTTCGCAGAGATTGTCGATGCCATTCGCGACATGCCCAGGCCCATGCGGCAGCTTGCCGTCGCCATGCTGTGCCAATGGTATGCAATGTTCGCCTACTGGCAGTATGTCACCTTCGCCGTCGGCCGGGCGCTATACGACACGAGCGATCCCTCCAGCGCTGCCTTCCGCGAAGCTACGTTGACAACCCAGCAGGCAGGCGCGCTGTACAATTTCATCGCTTTCATCGCGGCCCTCGCTCTTATCCCGATCGTGGCTCGGCTGGGTGCGCGACTGGTGCATGCGGCCTGCCTGACGGCATCGGGCGCAGCCATGCTGATGTTGCCAGGGATAGAGACGACTGCGGCCTTGTTCATGTTGATGCTGGGCATCGGCGTGGGGTGGGCAGGCATGATGGGCAACACCTACGTCATGCTGGCGGATTCCATTCCGGCAGAACGCAACGGGATTTACATGGGCGTGTTCAACATGTTCATCGTGATACCGATGCTGATCCAGACGCTTACGATGCCGCTGATCTACGATCCGGTTCTGGGCGGTGATCCGCGCAATGTTCTGATGCTTGGGGGCCTGTTGATGCTTGCAGGTGCGGTAGCCACGCTGTTTGTGGACGCAGGGCATCGTGTGCCGCGTGAACAAAAGCACATTGTCAGCTAGGGTATAAACATGGCGACACCCGAAGATCAGGATCCGAATTATGTAACCGCACCTGTGCGCACCATTGCCGATCTGGCAAAGATTGCGGGCGTATCGGCGGGCACGGTGTCACGCGCCCTTGCGGGCAACAGCCTGGTGAATGCCAAAACGCGTGAAAAGATCGAGCGGATCGCTCGTGAACACGATTTTCGCCCGAACCAGATGGCCAGCAAGCTGCGACGACAGAAAACTGGCGTGATCGGAGTGGTCATCCCGCTAGGGCATGATCGCCAGCAGCAGATTTCCGATACGTTCTTCATGACCCTGCTGGGACATCTTGCGGACGAGCTGACAGCAAGGGGTTATGACCTCATGCTGCGCCGTGTCATTCCGCAGCAGGACAAGGATTGGCTGGACAGGTTCATCCGCTCGGGAATGATCGATGGCGTGCTGGTGATCGGCCAATCGAACCAGTTCGAAAGGATCGAGGAAATCGCTGATGGCTATCTACCGATGGTTGTCTGGGGCAATCACAAGGAGGGACAGCGGCACTGCGTTGTTGGTGCGGACAATCGTCTTGGCGGAAAGCTGGCAGCGGAACGATTGATAGCGGCAGGGGCCAGACGCCTTGCTTTTCTGGGTGACACGGGGCCGTTCGAATTCGCCGCGCGCTTCGCAGGCGCGCAAGATGTTGCCACCCGTATGGGCGCATCGATCGAGGCAGTCCCCACCCACCTTACGCCCGATCGGACGGGCAAGGAGATCGCTGCATTTCTTGCTGAAAACCACGATGAGATCGATGGTATCTTTGCCGCAAGCGATACTATCGCCTTTTCCTGCCTGCGCGAACTGCAGAAGCTCGGTATGGCAGTTCCCGAGCAGATGAAGCTGGTGGGGTTCGATGACCTACCTATCGCCGCCCAAACGCTGCCGCCGCTCACAACCATTCGCCAGGACATAGCTGCTGGTGCCCACGGGCTTGTCGATTTGCTATTGCGACGTCTGAATGGTGAAGAAACCGAAAGCCTCATCATGCCGCCCAGGCTCGTCATTCGCGAGACGGCGTAGCTGTCAGGCGCACGCTAGCAACTAAATGCTGTTTGTCGAAAGTTGAGTTCGGGAGCACCTTGCTTTCGGAAAAGCTATGGTGCCGCTTAGAGGATTCGAACCTCTGACCCCATCATTACGAATGATGTGCTCTACCAACTGAGCTAAAGCGGCATTCCGGTGCCGCCCTTTAGTGTCACCTTTGCCGTTCGGCAACGGTGAACTGAAAGGACGGTGGAGGCCCGAGCCGGAATCGAACCGGCGTGCAAGGATTTGCAGTCCTCTGCGTAACCACTCCGCCATCGGGCCGGAAGGGCGGCCAACTAGCGCCTTGTTTGGCGATGTGCAATGCTTTCTTCACTCGAAATCCTCGGTCCCATCCGGCGCGCTTGTGCATTAAAGGCTTGCACGCATGGTATTGTTGGTTCGAAACCGGGGAAGCGAATGGCAGGCAAGGCGATTATTCCGCGGCTGGGCTGGCTGAAAACCTACGCGCCGTCGTGTCTGGTGAATGATGGTGTTGCGGGCCTGATTCTGTCCATTCTGCTGGTTCCGCAGGCCATGGCCTATGCCCAGCTTGCCGGTCTGCCGCCGCAGATGGGTCTCTACGCCGCGATGACGCCGCCGCTGCTGTATGCGCTTTTCGGCACGAGTTGCTTCGTCTCGGTAGGGCCAGTCGCCCTGGTGTCGTTGATCGTGGCGGAGGCAAGCGGGATTGCCGGAGGAGATCCGGCGTCGGTAGTCGCCATTATCGCCATCCAGGCCGGTATTCTCCTGCTGCTGGTGGGCGCGCTGGGGCTGGGCCGGCTGGTGAACTTTGTCAGCGAGCCGGCGTTGCTCGGCTTTACCGCAGCGGCAGCGTTCCTGATCGCGGCGAGCCAGTTGCCGACCTTGCTGGGCCTCGATACGGAACGGGCTGGCAACCTGCCCGCCGCACTGGGCGCGCTTTGGCAGGGGCTGCCAGAGACAAGCACGCCCACCGCCCTGATCGGCGGGGGCGCGCTGGTGGCCCTTCTGATAATCAACAAATTCGCGGCGCCATTGCTATGGAAGCTAGGGGTCCATCCCCCCTGGCGGCAGGCCATTGCCAAATCGCTGCCGCTCATCGTCATCGTGATGGCTGCATATCTTGCCACCGGATATGAAAGTGCTGTGCCATCGGTGCAGACGTTTGAGCCGGGGTTGCCCGGCTTGCCTTCCATTGGAACGCTGGACCTCTGGCTGACACTGTTCCCGTCCAGCGCGGCGGTGGCGATCATCGTGTTTGTGACCGCTACGGCCGTGGCAAAATCACTGGCGGGTAGCGACCGCAGCGATCTCGATACCAGTCGGGAGGCCGTGGCGCTGGGGATGGGCAACGTCGTGGCCGCGATTTCCGGTGGTTACGCCGTGGGTGCCAGCCTCAGCCGTTCCGCCCTGGTGGAAGAGAGCGGGGCGCGTTCACCGCTGGCATCCGTCGTGGGTGCAATGGTGGTGCTGGCAACCATGCTGTTCCTGTCCCCACTGCTTGGTTACCTTCCCCGCACCGCATTGGCGGCGCTCGTCATCAGCGCGGTATTCGGCCTCATCAAGCTGGGCGACATCAGGGCGATCTGGCAGCATGACCGGCTGGAAGGCTACATCGTCGCCATCGCGTTCCTCGCCACCGTGCTGCTGGGCGTCCGGCTGGGACTGGCCATCGGTGCGGGCATCAGCATCGCGCATTTCCTGTGGTTTTCTTCCGTCCCGCGCGTCACCCGCATCGGTAGTGATGACGGCGGCGCATCTTTCCGCTCTATCGATCGGGATGATGTGGAGATCATCACCCTGCCGGTGCTGGGAATACGTATCGACCGCTCGATCTATTTCGGGAATGCGGAATATGTCGAGGAGGAAATCTTCAAGCTTGTCGGCAAGCACGAGGACGTGGAGTGCCTGGTACTCGACATGCGCTCGGTGAACGGCGTCGATGCCAGCGGCGTTGCGATGCTGCGCCGCCTGGTAGAGCGGCTGGAGCGCGCCGACATGAAGGTACACTTCGCGGAAACTCACGCGCCGGTGATCGAGAAGCTGAAGGCGCTGGATCCGGCGGTCTGCCATTTCCACCGCACCGTTGGCGATGCCGTGGGATCCTGCGGTGTTGCTCTGGACGAAGTCAACGATGATGCGGTAGGGATCTGGCCACGATAGACACCGGGAAGGAAATGGCGTGGCCGACGACAAGCCGAAAATGCAGAGGATCGAGGGCCACAAGGAAGAACGTTTCCTCGGCTCCGACGTGTTTTCCAGCGACAGCCGCAATCTTCCCCCGCCCAATGGCACGGGCACCGTGCGCGAGGATGCTCGCGACATCGATATCTATCACAAATGCGATGTCGCCGTGATCGGCGGCGGCCCGGCGGGCTGCGCTGCGGCATGGGCGGCAGCCAATGCGGGGGCGGATGTGACCCTGCTGGAACGCTACAATTGCCTGGGAGGTCTCTCCACCGGCGGGCTGGTGATGTGGATCGACCGGATGACCGACTGGAAAGGCAACCACGTCATCCAGGGGTTCGCCCGCCATTTCATCGACCGGATGCCGCCCGAGGGCGTGGCCGGTCCGCCGAGGGAGGACTGGGGTAGCGCCGATCCGGTGAAGGCAAGCTATTGGGGGCAGCGCACCACGGCATTTCACGGCATCGTGCAATGGGCACCCACGCTGGACCCGGAGCGGATGAAGCTGAACAACCAGGAGATGCTGCTGGACGCGGGCGTGCGCATCGTGTTCCATGCCTGGGCGGCGCGTCCGCTGGTGGAGGACGGCGCGGCGAAAGGCGCGATCTTCGAAAGCAAGATGGGGCGCCATGCGCTGATGGCGAAGGTGGTGATCGACACCACCGGCGATGGCGACATGTTCGCCCGTGCAGGTGCGGATTTTGTCGACGATATCGAGGAAGGCGACGTCCACCATTCCATGAACACCGGATGGGTGTTGGGCGGCGTGAACATGGACCGCTGGATTGACTGGAAAGTCCACTACCCCGACGAGCTGCGCGAATTCATGCAGCGCGGGCGGGAGGAACTGGGATATTTCCAGACGCCCTATGTTAGTTGGCGGCCCGATATCGCGCTGTTCCTGGGGCCACGACAGAGCGGGCTTTCAGCGCTGGACGTGGACGACCAGACCGAAGTGGAGATCCGCAGCCATCGGCTGATGGAAGGTCACTGCCAGTTCTTTCGCCGCCACGCGCCGGGTTTCGAGAATGTCTACAGCCTGCAGAGCGCCAGCCAGCTTGGCGTGCGCCATACGCGAAGGCTGGCTGGCGTTACCAGAGTGGAGCGCGGCCAGTGGAGCGAGGCAGATCCGGTGGCGGACGAAATTGGCGTTTCGCCTTCGCTCAGCCCAAAGTTTCCGGTCGTCTCCGTCGGATACGGCAGCATTGTTCCACGTGCGCTGGATGGCCTGCTGGTGGGCGGGCGTCACATCAGCTGCGATGCTAACAGCCACGGCTTCATGCGCGAGATTCCACAGTGCTGGCTCACCGGCCATGCTGCGGGTGTGGGGGCCGCTCTTGCTGCCGACCAGGGGGTTCAGCCGCGCGACGTGGATGTCGACGCGATCCGCAAGCTATTGCGGCAGCAGGGCGCGCATCTGCACGATGACGAGGCCGTGGCTGCGGTGCGCGAGGCGGCGTCCATTCCTGCGCAATAGCCGCGTCTTGTCAGTTCGGCGAAAAAAGCCTGTCCTGCGGGCGCTTACGGTAACCTTCCGGTAAACAGCTGGCCGCTATCCAGCATGCCTACTCTGTATGAAAGGGCTGCAATGGCGACCGGGTTGATGGATACGAAGGATGCAAACGTCGTGCGCGCCAAGGTGCGTGCCAAGACGGGCGGTTCCATCGATCTCCAGGTACTCGATGTTTCAGCCGGGGGCTGCATGGTGGATTTCCACGGTTCCGCAGCGCGACCGGGGGAGCGTGTACTCGTGACGCTGCCGGGCCTCTCCGCCCTTCCCGCAGAGCTGGTGTGGGCCGAGGATGGCCGTGCAGGCATCGCTTACGAAGCGCCGCTGCACGAAACCGTGCTGCGCAGGCTGGAAGCCCTGATGGGCCGCTAGGCCGCTATTTCCGTTCAGGCACCAGCACGCCGCCCGTTCGCATCGGGCGCACCGTTTCGCGGAAACTGGAAAGATATCCGGTCGCCTCGACCATCAGGCCGGGGCCAGCGCGCTTCGCCAGTTCATCCGCCGGCACATCCAGATCGAGGCTGCGGTTCTTCACGGAGATGCGCACCGTATCGCCCTCGCGCACCAGCCCGATGGGGGAGCCTTCCTCTGCCGCCTCTGGCGACACCTCGGCCACGGTCAGGCCCTTCAGGCACAGGCCTGACAATTGTCCGTCGGTGACGAATGCCGTGGTCTTGGCAAGTCCCGCGGCATCGAGGGCAAACAGGATGAGCGAGGCGCCACCGCCCATGGCCGGTCCGCCTTTCAGCCCCTGGTTGCGGCTGATCACCACGTCGCCGTCCTTGATATCGCCCGCCTCGATCGCGGCCATGCATTCGTGCGTGTCTTCGAACACGCGCGCGGTGCCGGTAAACTCCTCGGGCCGGCTGCCATCGCGAATGCCAAGTCGCACCACGGCAGTATCGGCAAAGCTGCCGGAGAGAATCGCAATCGTCGGTCCTTCGCTGAACGGCGTATCGAGTGGCTGGATAATTTCCGGTCCCTCCACTTCATACTCCGCCAGATTTTCGGCCAGCGTCTTGCCGGTGCAGGTCATTGCGCCGGGATTGATGCGCCCTTCCAAGCGTTTCAGAACACCGCGCGCGCCGCCTGCATCCTCGAACTGTTCGATTCGCACGGCACCCGTCGGGCGCACTGGCGAAAGCAGCGGCACGTCACTGAATTCCTCCATCAGGGCAAACACATCCACGCCGTTCTCTGCTTCGATAGCGGTGGCCTGCAGGTGCTTGATCGCATTGATCGAACCGCCGACGGCCAGCAGCGTGGCCACCGCATTGCGGAATGCCTCGGGCGTCAGGATCTGGCGCGGGCGAAGATCCTCCCACACCATCTCGACGATACGTCTGCCCGCCGCGCGGGCATTGGCCTGCATCTTCGGGCTGTTGGCGCGAACTGGCGCATTGCCGGGCAGGCACATGCCAAGTGCCTCCACCACGGAATGCATCGTGTTGGCGGTTGCCATGCCGGCGCACACGCCTGGTCCCATGATGGCGTTTTCGGCCATGTCGGGGATCGGAAACTTCGGCTCCTTGCCAAAGATCGCGCCGACCTGGCCTGACCAGACATCTTCCACATCTACAGGCTCACCGTCGATCTCGCCTGCCTGCTGATAGCCACCAATCACGAGGATCGTGGGAATGTTCAGCCGCGCCGCCGCCATCAGGTGGCCCGGCGGCGTCTTGTCGCAACTGGTGAGGCAGATCATGCCGTCCAGCAGAGCGGCCTCAACCTGCACCTCGATATCGTTGGCGATGATGTCTCGCCCGGCGAGGATATAGCTGCCCTTCTTTGCAGCGCCGGTAATGAAATCCGACGGTGCGGCCGTGCGCACCTCGAACGGAATGCCGCCCGCCGCGCGGATCTCCTCCTTCACCATTTTTGCGATGCCATCGAGATGGGCATAGCAGATCGCCAGTTCGCTGGAGGAGTTCACCACCGCGATCTTCGGCTTCTCCATATCCTCTTTCGAAAGGCCCAGCGCCTTCCAGTTGGCACGGCGACCGGGATTGTTGGCAGCAAGCGAGCGCAATTCGACCATGGTGGTGCTTTCCTATTCGGCAGGTTGGGCGGAAGCCGCCCGTGAGTTCTTGGTATCTTGCGTGCTTTGCGGCAGGCGCCGGGCGAAATGGGCAAGCGCGGTGATACACATCACGATGCCGCCAAGGCAGAAGGCCGTGAAGACATAGCCATCCCTCGCTCCGGACTCGCCCTGGAGGAAGCCCGCGGCAGAGCCGATCATCGGAGCGGCCACCGCGCCGAACTTCGCCATGAAGCTGGCCCAGCCGCCGCCGAAACTGCGCACGGCGCTGGGGTAATAGATGCTGGTAATGGAAATCACTGCGGCATGGCCCGCGCCAACGAATATCGCTCCGATCAGCAACGTGGTGGCCAGCTCTGTTCCGCCGGCGACATAACCGAAGCCGACAAGCAGGACGATCGGAATGCCGATCAGCGGCGCAATGGCGATCCAGCCGGGGCCGCGCTTTTCGGTAAGCGCCAGCAGCAGGACCCCGCCAATCGCGCCCACCATGCCGCTGGCGGCAGAAAGCCACGCGGCATCCGTGCGTTCGATGCCGAGGTTCTCCATGAAGATCACGCCATATGCGTTCTTCAGGTAGATCGCGACACTGGAGAAGAAATAGGCCCCCCAGATCAGCGGGGTGACAATCCACAGCGCCCCGACGAAAAGTTCCTTGAACTTCAGCAGCGGGTTCTCGCTGCGCGTGGTCTGCCGCTCGTCGGAAAGGGTATATTCGGTGTAGTCCGAAAGATCGGCCTTGGGATCGAACCGCGAGAGGGTGCTCTCTATCTTTTCGGGTGATTTGCCTTTGGCCGTCATCCAGCGGGCGCTTTCAGGCAGGGTGAACAGCAGCAGGAGGGCAAAGACGCCCGTCATGGCCCCGCACACCCAGAAAATGCCCTGCCAGCCCAGCACCGGGGCAGTGAAATTGGCGATGGGTGCCGCGGACGATGCGCCGAAACTGAAGCCCAGCATGATGATGGTGACGGATGTGGAGCGCATGGCCTTGGGCATGCTCTCGATGCTTAGCGCCCAGACCGGGGCCAGCAGCCCGCCGATGGCAAGGCCGGAAATGAAGCGCAGGGCAATCAGCATTTCCGGCGTGGTGGCAAACCCTACCAGCGTGGTCAGCACCGCGCTGCCTATGGTGCAGGCGATGATGACAGGGCGGCGCCCCAGCACGTCTCCGAGATAGGCGCCGAAAAGCGATCCGACCATCTGGCCCAGAAAGGCTGCCGAGGTGATGATGCCGGTGGTGTAATCATCAATTCCCCACTCGTCGCGGATGTAGGGCAGGGCATAGGGCAGGGCGGTAAAATCCTGCCCGTCGAAAAAGGTAACAAAGCTGCACAGCATCAGCAGATAGGCGTGATACCGGTTAAAGCCCCGCTCCTGCAGAAACTGCGCGACATCCAGCGTGCCGCCAGCGGCATTTCCGGGCGATGTCGCCATGCTGCCTGTTCTCCCACTTATTGATTATGTCCGAATCAGCCTAATCGCCATAATCATCCGGCGCCAGTGTTAAACTCGCATTGCGATCATGCTGGTTCGGAAGCCCAGCCAATCTTTTGCAGATAATCGTCCAGCGCGTCCGCCTGCGGTGCGGACGAAGGCCAGGCAAAGATGCTGCGGTCCGCCAGGCGATAGCCACCTTCCGGCACCGTTTCGATCAGCGCATCGCATTCCACGCCCGCCAGCTTGGCCCGCAGGCGCGAGACGTGCACTTCCACGCTGTTGGTTTCCGGTTCGTGGTTCAGGCGCCAGACGTCGGTTATCAGTTGCTGCCGCGTAACGCGCTGGCCGGGGGTGTCGGCCAGACGCCAAAGCAGGCTGAATTCGCGCGGGTGGAGTCCCAGCCACCGTGCGCCGTGCCGCACATCGCGGTGAAACAAATCCAGCGTCAGCGGACCGATATCGCGCCACCGGGGCAGCCTGCCGAACATGTCCGCCACGCGCCGGGTGCGGGCCTCCAGTTCATGCAGGCCGGTATCGCCTGACAAGGCTTCCGCACAGCCAAGGGAGAGAAGTCGGGCGCGCTCCTCAGCTTCTTCCACGCCCAGCAGGATCAGGCGCCAGGCGGGGCGATCGGCTTCTGCCAGCGCAAGCCGCTGTTCCGGCACAAGGTTGCGCGTATCGAAGATCAATACGTGGCGACATTCGGCCCGGCACCCGCCATGGCCATCGCACAGCGTCCAGCCGACTGTTCGCAGATCCCATCGGGGCGATGGCAGCCTGCTGTCTGCTATCCAGCCGAAACAGCTCATAGATGCCGTGCCTCACTTCACCTGCAATCAGGGCAGCAGCATCAGTCGCTCATGCCAACGCGCAGCTGCCGCTCGCCCCCTCGCTTATCTGCATCCGAGGCGGGCGGAGGCTTATTTGCCCGGCGTTTCCATGCCCATGTCCTGGAAATAGCGCTTGATGTTGCGGGCAGCCTGCCGCAGCCGCTGCTCGTTCTCCACCATGGCGATGCGCACATAGCCCTCACCGTCCTCGCCATAGCCGACACCCGGCGCCACCGCGACTTCGGCCCTGGTCAGCAACTGCTTGGAAAATTCAAGGCTACCCATGTCCTTCAGTGGTTCTGGTAGCGGGGCCCAGGCGAACATGCTTGCGGGCGGAGGCGGAATGTCCCAGCCTGCGCGGCCAAATGCCTCCACCATCACATCGCGCCTCTTGTGATAAAGGTTGCGATTGGTTTCCACCATGTCCTGCGGCCCGTTCAGCGCGGCGCAGGCGGCGGCCTGGATCGGCGTGAAGGCCCCGTAATCGATATAGCTTTTCACCCGCGACAGGGCGGAAATAAGCGTGGGATTGCCCACCGCGAAACCGATACGCCAGCCGGCCATCGAATAGGTCTTGGAAAGACTGGTGAACTCTACTGCCACATCCTTCGCGCCCTTCGCCTGAAGGATGGAGGGCGTCGGTTTGCCGTCGTAGTAAAGCTCGGAATAGGCAAGGTCCGACAGCAGCCACACCTTGTGGAATTTCGCCCAGTCAACCAGTTGCTCGTAGAAGGCCAGGTCCACCACCTCTGCAGTGGGGTTGCTGGGGTAGTTCACCACCAGGATCGTGGGGCGCGGGACGGTGAAGTTCATCGCCGCTTCCAGTTCCTCCCAGTAACGCGCATCGGGCGTGGTGGGCACGCTGCGGATCGATGCACCGGCGATGATGAAGCCGAACGTGTGAATCGGGTAGGAAGGGTTTGGCGCCAGGATCGTGTCGCCCGGCGCGGTGATTGCCGTGGCGAGACTGGCCAGGCCTTCCTTGGAGCCCAGCGTGACCACCACTTCAGTGTCGGGATTGATATCCACGCCGAAGCGGTTCTTGTAATAATTCGCCTGGGCCTTGCGCAGACCGGGGATGCCCTTTGACTGGGAATAGCCGTGCGCATCGGGGTTTTGCGCCGTCTCGCACAACTTGTCGATCACGTGCTGCGGAGGCGGCAGATCGGGATTGCCCATGCCAAGATCGATGATGTCCCGGCCTTCCGCACGCGCGGCCGCTCGCATCGCGTTGACTTCGGCGATGACATAGGGCGGGAGGCGCTTGATGCGGTAGAATTGCTGGTCCATCATTTCCTTCTCTTGGCTGTTTGCCTGTCTTCAGGTGGCGCCTGTCTGGCTGAAAGCCGGGCCAAGCGCAACGCAACTTGGTCTTGCAGGCGGTAAAGGCTGCCATTCCGCGTATTTGATCTATAGGGTTGGAACATGGCTGACGATTCAAAAGGCGGCGAGGACGCTGCAGACATTTTCACCGAAATGCTTCGTATGCAGGGCGAAGCTGCGCGGCAGATGATGCAGACCTTCGCGCCTGCGGCGGCCGATTCCTTGCCTGACAGGCCCGATGCCGACGCGATGGGCAAGGCGATGATGGAGTTCCAGGAAACCTGGCTGCAATTCTGCCTGCCCGAAAAAAATCGCGGCGCGCCGCTGCTGACCGATCCCGCCAGCTGGATGGACGCGATGCGCAATCTGTCTGCCGCCAACCCCATGCTGGATGCCGAAGCACAGCAGAAGCTCTGGGCGGACGGAATGCAATTATGGCACGACGTACTGAGCCAGTATTCAAACCGGAACGATGACACCGAAGGCGCGGCTCAGCTGCCGTTTCGCGATCGCCGTTTCTCCGATCCGGCATGGCGCGAACAGCCCGTCTTTGCTCTGATCCACCAGACCTATCTACTCATTGCGCAGCGCCTGTCCGATAGCATCGACACTGCGGAAGGACTTTCGGAGAAGGATCGCGAGAACCTGCGCTTTGCGTCGAAGGGGGTGATCGATGCCATGAGTCCGGCCAATTTCCCCATGATGAACCCGGTCGTGCTGGAGCGCACGGTGGAAACCAAGGGCGAGAATCTGGTGCGGGGGATGGAGCGGCTTTCCCACGATCTGGAGAAGGGGCAGCTGACCCACACCGATACCAGCAAGTTCAAGCTGGGCGAGAACATCGCGACTACGCCGGGCAAGGTGATCTACGAAAGCAGGCTGTTCCAGATCCTGCATTACACCCCCACCACGCCGGAAGTGATGGAGACGCCGCTGCTGATCTTCCCGCCGTGGATCAACCGGTTCTACATCCTCGATCTGCAGCCGAAGAAAAGCTTTGTTCGCTGGGCGGTGGAGCAGGGCATTTCCGTATTGCTCGTCAGCTGGAAATCCGCTGACGAGAGCATGGCTGATGTCGAATGGGACGATTACATCCTCGCCCAGATGGAAGCCATCGATGTGGTAAGGGAAAGGCTGAAGGTGCCTAGCGCTCATGCCATCGGCTACTGCGTTGCAGGCACCACGCTGGCCGCGACGCTGGCGGTGATGGCGCGTCGCGGGGAGGCGGACAAGGTAAAGAGCGCCACCTTCTTCACCGCGCAGGTGGATTTCGAGCACGCGGGCGAGCTCAAGCTGTTCATCGACGAGGGCAAGCTTGAATTCATCCGGCAGGCCAGCAAGGGCGGATATCTGGACGGGCGCTATCTTGCTGCCACGTTCAACATGCTGCGCGGCAGCGATCTGATCTGGAATTACGTGGTGAACCACTATCTTCTGGGGGAAGATTATCCGGCTTTCGACCTGCTTTACTGGAATGGAGATGTCACCAATCTGCCGGCGAAATGGCACGCGGCCTATCTGCAGGACCTGTATCGGGACAATCTGCTGGCGGAGCCCGATGCACTGGGTGCAGACGGGACATCGATCGATCTTCGGATGATCCAGACCCCGACGTATATCCAGGCGGGGCGTGAAGACCACATTGCCCCTCCCGAAAGCGTGTTCCGCGCGCTGGACCATTTCTCCGGTTCAAACCGGTTTGTCCTTGCTGGCAGCGGCCATATCGCTGGCGTGGTGAACCCTCCCGGCGCCAACAAGTACCAGTACTGGACGAACGATGGCGAGTTCGCTTCTCTGGACGAGTTCATCGAAGGCGCGACGGAGCATCCGGGAAGCTGGTGGCCGGACTGGCTGAAATGGCTGGAGGCGCAGGAACCAAAGCGGGTAAAGACCACCGGTCCGCGCAAGCCTGGCAGCAGGGCCAACCCTGCGATCGAAGACGCGCCAGGGCGTTACGTCTCCATGCGATAACACTGGCTGTAGAGCTTATGGTGCACTGCAACATTTTTCCTTGACTTCGCGACTGCAAGATTCTATTTGTGCATTGCAGCATGAGCCTTCGAAAAGTATTCGAACGATCCTGCGGCGATGAATTGCAAGCGAGGAAATATGGCAGAGTCCACGTCAAAGACCGAAGACAGCGCCGAGAAGGCCGACACCGCGATCGCGGAAGCTCTCAAGGATGCCGCCGAGGATACCGAGGCGAAATCCGAGATTGCGCAGACCGTTAAGGAAGCCGACCCCGAGCCGGCTCCGGCAAGGAAGACCGCCGCGAAGAAGCCCGCTTCCAAAAAGGTTGCGCCGAAAAAGGCAGCTCCCAAGCAAGCCGCGAAGAAGAAGCCTGCTCCGGCAAAGAAGGTGGTGGCCAGCAAGACGCCCGCTCCCAAGCGCGCGAAAAGCGCCGCAAGAAAGAGCATCAAGGCCACCAAGACAGAACCCACAGTTACCCAGCTCAAGGAAAAGATCATGGCTACCCAGAATTTCGATTACACGTCGCAGCTCAACGAAACGATGACGCAGGCCGTCAGCGAAATGCAGACCCGCACGCAGGCCGCTTATGACAAGAGCACCGAAGCAATGTCGGAAATGACCGATTTCGCGAAGGGCAATGTCGAAGCTGTCGTGGAAACCGGCAAGGTTTTCGCCGAAAGCATGCAGGGCATGGGCCAGACCATGGCTGACGAAGCCAAGACGGCCTATGAAACCGCGACTGCCGATATCAAGGAAATGGCCAGCATCAAGAGCCCGACCGAGCTCTTCCAGCTGCAGGGCAAGATCATGCGTCGCAACTTCGATGCGATGATCGCTGCCACGTCCAAGAACACGGATGCCGCGATGAAGATGACCAATGACGTGATGGCGCCCATGTCTGCCCGCGTTAACGTGGCCGCAGAAAAGATGTCGAAGGTCGCCTGAAGGCTTTCACCAGTTACCGGTCGCCCATCCTCTCCTCTCCCAGGGCGACCAGTTGAAGGGCCGGGCAGCATTGCTGTCCGGCCCTAATGCTGTCCGGCTTATACGGCGATCATATGTCCATTCACCGCACATTCTTGAAAAGCGCCCTTGCAGCCAGCCCGTTCGATACGATATCCGGCCTCGAAATGAACAAGTCCGATCTCTTCCTGGTTGCCCAGCGCTGGAGCATTATCGTCGCCGACGATGATGATGGCGATGGAAAGGGCGAAGGCGATGGCGAGGGCCAGGTCGGCATCGCCACGAAGACCCGTGCCAAGCCGAAGAAGCCCAGCCAGTACAAGGTGCTGCTGCTGAACGACGACTACACCCCCATGGAATTTGTGGTGATGGTGCTGAAGCGCTTCTTCCGCATGGATCTGGAACAGGCCACGCGGGTGATGCTGCACGTCCACCAGCGCGGCGTTGGCGTGTGCGGCATCTTCCCCTACGAGGTCGCCGAAACGAAGGTGAACCAGGTGATGGATTTCGCGCGGGAGCACCAGCACCCGCTGCAGTGCACCCTGGAAAAAGCCTGATCCATCCCCGTACATGCCAATCAAGGCATGACCGCGAGCCATTTTCTCGCTAAGGCGCGCGGGAACTGATCATCTCCCGCAGCGTCAGAACGGCACGTGTCCCGCTTCATTACCGCAACAGACCGCTATATCTTCCGGCTCGTTCTCGTGCCGATGATAGGCGTGTTCGTGCTTGCGGCCAGCCTGTTGCTGCTGGAAAAGATGCTGCGACTGTTCGATTTCGTCAGCGTGGAAGGCGGGCCGATCAGCATCGTTTTCGAGATGCTCGTGAACCTCGTGCCGGAATATGCCGGCCTTGCTATTCCGCTGGGCCTGATGCTCGGCATACTGTTTGCTTTCCGCAAACTGGCCATCTCCAGCGAGCTGGATGTGATGCGCGCGGTGGGCTGGTCCTACACGCGGCTCTTGCGTGTTCCTTTCCTCATCACTTTCGCGCTGGTAGCGCTGAATTTCGCCATCGTCGGCTTTATCCAGCCCCAATCGCGCTTCGCTTACGAGGAAATGGAATTCGAGCTTCGATCGGGCGCACTGGGCGCTTCGATCAAGGTTGGCGAATTTAATACCATCGAGGACCGCGTCGCGCTGCGTATCGAGGGCAGCGAGGATGACGGCCGCCGCCTGATGGGCGTTTTCGCCCGGATTGCGGACAGCGGCGGACAGGTCTTGTCCATCTCTGCCCGCGAGGGCCGCTTCCTTGCCAATCGGGAGGACCGCAACACCATCATCCTGCGGCTGGAGGATGGCGTGATCGTGCATGACGTAACGCAGGGCAGCCCGCGGGTTCTCAGCTTCAGCCAGCATGACCTGCCGATAGACCTGCCCGCCATCGAGGAATTTCGCGATCGCGGGGAGGACGAGCGCGAGTATGTCCTGCCCGAACTGCTGGAGATCGGCTGGAGCCCTTCCAGCACGGCGGACGAACGCGTGGCCAGCCAGGCCAATTTCAATTATCGCATGGTGGAAGTGGTGATGATGCTGATGCTGCCCTTCCTCTCGGTGGCACTCGCCGTGCCGCCCAAGCGCAGCACGTCATCGCTGGGCGTGTTTCTCTCCATCGTGATCGTGGTGGCCTATCACAAGATCAATCAGTACGGCTCCGAAGTGGCCGAGATCGGGCGCGTTGATCCGTTCCTGGCGCTGTGGGGCCCGTTCGCGGTGCTCTTCGCGATGATCGCCTGGATGTATTACCAGGTGGCATTCGTGCCCGGCGGGCAGGCCATCGGCTTCCTTGAAAGCTTCTACGCCAAGATCGCGCGCCGCCTGAAGAAGCTGGTGGGCCGTGACAAGCTGCGCGGCCTGGTGCCGGAAGAAGATCTTCATAATGAAGACGAGCGGGAGGAGCCCGCACCGCATGCTGTTTGATTTCTTCCCCTCGCGCACCCTCACCATCTATCTGGCCAAGATGTTTGCCGTGCGCATCGTGGCGGTGCTGGCGATGCTGGTTCTGGTGCTACTGATGCTGGATCTGCTGGGCAAGACCGGCGATATCCTCTCGGCCGAAGGCAATACCAATGCGGAGGTATGGCTGTATGCCACCCTGCGTGCGCCCCAACTCGTGGCGCGCTTCCTGCCCTACTCGGTGCTGCTGGCAACCATTATCACCCTGGCTGGGCTGAACCAGAATTCCGAAGTGATCTCTATGAAGGCGGCCGGCATGTCCGCCCACCAGATCCTGGCACCGCTGCTGATGATCGGCGTGCTGGTGGCGGCTGTTTCCTTCGCCTTCAACGAACGGATCGTGACCCGCGCCACCGCCACCCTGAAGGCATGGGAGAACGTGGAATACGCCGCGATCCCCGAGAACGCGGATACCCGCACGAACGTGTATTTCAACGATGGCAACGACGTGCTGATGGGGGCCACCCTGTCGGGCCGCGGCAGCGAGAGTGTGCTGAATGACGTGACCTTCTACGAGCGGGACGATGGCGGCATGATCACGCGCCAGATCACCGCTGACCGAGCGGTGTTCGCATCTCCGGGCTGGCTGATGGAGGATGCGGCCAGTTTCACCGTCGCCACCGCCAATACCCAGCAGATCGAAAGCCTTGTGGTTGCCGAGGGCGTAGCGATCGACCAGGTCGAACTGCGGCGCGTCGATCCCGATGCGCAGCCGCTGGCAGAGCTTTCCGACAGCATCGATGCGTTGCAGGGCGCGAACCGGCGAACGGGAGAGCTGGAGGCTAAGTGGTGGCACAAGATTTCCGGCCCGCTGTCTGCCGTGCTGATGCCCCTGCTGGGAGCGGTCGCTGGCTTCGGACTTGCGCGATCCGGCCAGTTGTTCACCCGCGCGGTGATCGGCATGGCCCTGGGCTTTGCCTATTTCGTGGTCGACAATGCCGCGCTGGCCATGGGCAGTTTCGGCGGATACCCGCCGCTGCTGGCGGCATGGGCGCCGTTCTTCCTCTTCCTGCTGGTGGGTGAGACGGTGCTCGTCCGCACCGAGGAATGACCGCGACCCCGATTACCGTATCCGACTGGTCGCTGAGACTGGCCCGCGAAGACGATGCCGAGGAATTCTCCGAAGTCGAGCGGGACGCGGCGCGCCTGTTTACGCGGGAGCCATCGCTGAGCGACATTACCATGCCCGCCGTGCGCAATGCGGATGAATACCGCGCCATCATCGCCCAGCGCCAGAGCCTGGCCGCCGTATCGGACAACCGCGTGATCGGCTTTGCCGCAAGCCGGCCGGCGGGGCGCGAGTTGCATCTTCACGAATTGAGCGTGGCCTGCGGCTTCCAGCGCCACGGCATCGGCTCCACCTTGCTGCGCGCGCTTCAGATCGATGCGCGCAATGCGGGCTTCAGGGCAATCACCCTCGACACGTTTCGCGACATCGCCTGGAATGCGCCCTTTTACGAAAGGCATGGTTTCGAGATTATCGAGAACCTCACCGATCATCCCCGGCTTGCGGCGCGGATGGAGGCAGGCGCTGCCGCCGGGCTACCCCGCGATAGCCGCTGCGCGATGATTGCCTCGCTCGCCTAGCCGCAGATCAGCGCACGAAACGAACCTGCTTCAGGCCTGTTACCTGTCGCGCTGGCCCATGGTGCTGCGTGCAATGCGGTTCACCAGCGGGATCATGCCGGGATGGCTGGCCTGCGCAAAGGTGGAGGTGTCGCCGAGGCGTTCCGTGATGCGGCGATGGGCCTCGTGCAGCGAATGATACGGCATGGACGGGATCAGGTGGTGCAGGGCGTGGTAACGCAGGCCCACCGGCGCCCAAATGCCCGCGATGAAGCTGGGCACGTTCACACTGTCGAGATATTGCGCGGTGACGGTCATCGCCTCCCCGTCATTCTCCCACAGATGCGCCACCAGCGTGCGCAACTGGTTGAACACGGCAACCGCGGCGGTGATGGCGAATGCTATCAGCAGCGGACGCCAGCCAAGCCAGAACGGCGTCGTCATCAGGAATACGGCCCATGCGCTGGCGCCAACCTGCTGGAACAGGAACCAGCCGCGCTCCTTCGCGTCTGGCGCACGCCGACGGAACGACGGGTTGATGGAAAGCGCGGAGAACCGCTCCCACGAGAAACGGCGAAGGGCAGGGATCCCCATGCCCAGCGGCGCCAGAATGCCCCAGCGAACGATCAGCGCAATCGGCGCAAGCGCGGCGATCCCCACGAACACCGGCAGGCTCCACGGCTTCATCAAGGCGAGCGGCATATATTCCGGATCCTCGATCGTGCCGTATTTGGTGCGGGCGTGGTGCAGCGTGTGTACGCCTTCGTACATCAGGCTGGGGGTCAGCATGGGAATGCCAACCAGCAGGTTCCAGCCGGTGCGAAAGCCCGGCAGCGCATCGCGGTGCAAATGGCTGATTTCGTGAATAAACAGCAATGCACGGTAAAGCGCGAATACGGAAACGATGCTCAGGCCAACGGCTGCCCAAGTGCTTTCGACGAGGATCGCGCCCGCCATGGCGGCATAGCCCACCAGCGCCGATCCGATCATGTCCGGCCAGTAGATCTCGGGCCGGGCGGTGTTGATGTCGCGCGTCAGTTCGGCCGCCGCGCGCAGCATCGCCTTGTCATCGGGAATTTGCGCGTGAATGCGCCGCTGCTGCGGCTGGCTGGCAACTGCCTCGTGCTCGGTCGTGTTGGTCGTCGCGTCCATAAGGCGGGCTCTATAGTCTAAATTGTCGAAAAGTGCGATCCATCGCGCTATGTGCGGGCGCGCTTGACACGCCCTTGATGCAGATCAAGAGCGAACCCGACATGAACGAAAGGCCCGCTCCATTGCGTGAACAGATAGATATCGCTCCCGTTTCGGGCAAGGGTGACCTTGATGCGTTCATCGATATAGCCTTTGAACTGAACAAGAATGACCCGAACTGGGTGCCGCCACTGCGCATGGAAGTGCGCGAACTGCTGACACCGGGCAAGAACCCCTTTTTCGAACATGCCAAGGTGCAGCTTTTCCTGGCGCGGCGCGCCGGCAAGGTGGTTGGGCGCATATCCGCCCATTACGACGAACTGGCTCTGGCTCAGCCGCCGGAACAGGGCATGGGGCCGGGAACGGGCAATTGGGGATTGACAGAAGCGGCAGACGAGGCGGTGATGGCCGCCCTGATCGCACGCGCGGAGGACTGGCTACGCGAACAGGGGATGACCCGCGTCCTCGCGCCGTTCAGCCTTTCGGTGTGGGACGAGCCGGGCCTGCTGGTGAAAGGCCACGATCACCAGCCGATGATCATGATGGGCCATCACAATGCCGATTACCAAGGTTGGGTGGAAGCGCTGGGCTATACCGTGGCGAAGCGCCTGCTGACGTACGATCTGCAGATCCATGCCGGTTTCCCCCCGCTGATCGATCGCATCGTGGCATCGGGAGAAAAATCCAGCCGGATCCACGTGCGCATGGTCGACACCAAGAATTTCGAGGCGGACGCGGCCATCTGCATGGATATCCTGAACGCCGCCTGGTCCAACAACTGGGGCTATGTTCCGTTTACGGAGAAGGAAAAGGTCTACGCCTCCAACAAGCTGAAGCCGCTGACCAAGCAGGGTGCGAACATGATCGCCTTCGTGGATGGTGAACCGGCTGCCTTCATGCTCGCCTGGCCGGACATCAACCAGAAGCTGGTCGATTACGATGGCAAGCTGCTTCCGTTCAACTGGCTGAAGCTGCTGTGGTGGCTGCGCAACCCGGATTCGCTGAACTGGCGCGTCCCGCTGATGGGGGTGATCCCGAAGTATCAGAACAGTCGCATGGCCAGCCAGCTTGCTTTCATGATGATCGAATATATCCGCCGCTATTCCGTTGGCCGTTTCGATGCGGAACGCGGGGAAATCGGCTGGATCCTGGAGGATAACCAGGGAATGAAGGCGATTGCCGACGCGATCGGCGCCAAGGTCAATCGCGAATATCATCTCTACGAAAAGCGACTTTGACTCCAATCGCGAAGTGCGGGGAACCCTAGGCATCGAGATCACGTTAGGAGGTAGGCGCAGCACCCGCGTCTGCCGGAGGCCAATGATCAAGAAATCTCTATCCAGATCCGATTCTGCCAAGCGTGATTCAGCCAAGAAGGTAAAGAAACCTGAATTGGGCCGAGTTCTGCTGGTGGAGGACGACGCCGTGCTGGCCATGGCCCTGCAGGATGCGCTGATGGATGGCGGCGCGGAAGAGGTCATCGTGTGCCACACGATGAAGGCCACCGTGGCAGAACTGGAAAAGGAAGAGAAGCTGGACGCCATGATACTGGATGTGCATCTGGCCGATCGCGACGATGGCTGGGCGCTGGCAGAACTTGTTTCGATGCTAGGGCCAAAGCGTCCATGGATCGCCTTCTCCACCGGCTCGCCAGATGCAATACCCGCTGAAATCGCCGAAATGGGCCCCGTGTTCGAAAAGCCCTACGATCCCAAGCAACTGGTCGATGTGCTGGCGTCGGGCAGGAAGCGCGGACTGTTCTCCCGCCTGCTCGGCTGAGCATTCCTTGAACATTGGATCGGGAAGGGGCGCCAGCCTGGCGCGGCACCCTTCAATGCCGCGCGCCCTGCGGGCGGAGCAGATCGCAACACGAAACTGGAATAAAAAAAAGGCCTCCGATCTGTTTGATCGGAGGCCTTTCGGGATCGTATCACCAGCCGCTTGGACGGGAGGGGGGGGGTCTCGGCGGTGATATAGCTTAAATGACCGGCCCTGAATGGGGTTCCCGCCTGCTCGAAAAATTCTGAAAAACTTTCTCCGGCGTTTGCAATAAGCGTCGCCACACCCCATTCGGAATATCACAAGTCTTGTGTACGACGGGTGGAACCCATGCGCCCTATGCGCGTTCACCTGAAACGAATTACCGGGAAGGGTCTATATGAGTATTGGTGCAGAAGTCGCCGCACATCTACCGTTTCTTCGTCGCTATGGCCGCGCTCTCACGGGATCGCAGTCCACCGGCGACGCTTTTGTTCAGGCCACGCTGGAAGCAGCGCTGGCTGATGACGATCTTGCCGACAGCCTGCGTGGTGGTCGGGTTCCGCTCTACAAGGCTTTCAACAAGGTCTGGTCCAGCGCATACATGGAAGTCGAAGACGCTGATTCCGGCGACCAGGGCCACGAGGCCGCGGCGCAGGACCAGCTGAAGCGGATCACGCCGGTCAACCGGCAGGCCCTCCTCCTCACCACCGTGGAAGATTTCACCACCGCCGAAGCGGCTGAAATCATGGACATGGACGAGGACGACGTCGAGGCGCTGGTGCGCGAGGCGGTGGCCGAGATCGAGCGTGAAAGCGCGACCAACGTTCTCATCATCGAGGATGAGCCGCTTATCTCCATGCAGCTTGAAGACCTGGTGAAATCGCTGGGCCACGAAATCTGCGGCACTGCTGCCACTCGTACGCAGGCACAGGAAGTCGTTGCCGAGAAGACGCCGGGCCTGGTGCTCGCTGATATCCAGCTGGCCGATGGATCTTCGGGTCTCGATGCGGTGGACGATATTCTCGCCATCGAATCCGTCCCCGTGATCTTCATCACCGCCTACCCCGAGCGTTTGCTGACGGGTGATCGGCCGGAGCCGACCTACCTCATCACCAAGCCGTTCCAGGAAGACACCGTGCGTGCGGCTATCAGCCAGGCGCTGTTCTTCGGCTCCAGCCGTCCGCTGGACTAAACCCTCAGGACTGACCCTTGTTCAGGCGTCCCCGGCGGAAGGTTTTTCGTCGGGGCGCTTCCACAACACCCACCAGGCAATTGCCGCTGCCGCAAGCCCGCCGGTAAGGTTCGCCGCAAGCTCCGCCAGATAGACCGCTTGCGTGCCCAGCGCCCCGCGCAGCAACCAGGCGAATGGCACCATCACCAGTATCACACGCGAGATTGAGAGCGCCAGCGCATTGCTGGCCTTGTCTATCGCGTTCAGGGCGCCATTCACCACGATCAGCACGCCATAGCCGGCATAGCCCCACACCGAAATCGCGAGATAGGCCGAGGTCGCCTCCAGCGTCTGCGTCTCGTCGCTGAAAAGCTCGGCAAACCAGCCGCGAAAACTGAACAGCAGGAGCGCGGAAGCAAGGCCGTAGGCAAGGCAGAACAAGCCCGCCTGCACCAGCGCGCGGCGCGCCCTGTCGTACTGCCGTGCGCCCCAGTTCTGCCCAACGATCGCCCCGATCGAACCCGAAAGGGCCAGCAACGGCACCACGGCAAAGCTTTGCAGTCGCCCGCCCGCACCAAACCCGGCCACTGCCGCCGTACCCTCAGCCGCCAGTAGCGAGGTGAGAATGGCGAGACCTGCGGGGTTGATCGAATTGGTAAAGGCTGCCGGCCCCGCCACGCGCGTCAACGCTTTCAGTTGCACGCCGACCCGGCATTTCGTTACCGCTGACGGACGGAAGGGCAGATCGTGCCGTTCCAGCAGCCAGAAAGCCACGATTATGCCCACCAGCCAGCCCCCGATGGTGGCATAGGCAGCGCCCGCCACGCCGAAGCCTTCGATGCCGAATGCCCCCGTGATCAGGATCGGATCTAGTATCCAGTTCACGATCGAATAGATGATCAGCACTGCGGTGTTGCTCTTGGCCGCACCCTGGCCGCGCAGCACGCCATTCGCGCCCATCATCGTCATCATCAGCACGAAGCCGAAGGAATAGGGCAACATGTACTGATCGATCAGCGGCAATATATCTTCATCGGCCTGCATCAGTTCGAAAAGCGGTTGTCGCAGGACGAATAGCAGCAGGCCCAGCGTGATACCGGCAGCAAGGCCCAGCATCAGGCCAAGGTTGGCTCGTGCCAGCGCGCGTTCGTCGTCCCCTTCGCCAAGGGCGCGGCTGACGACGGAATTGATGCCCACCATCACGCCCACGCCAAGGCTTTGCAGGGCTGTGATGACGGGGAAGATGAAGCTGATTGCGGCCAGTTCGTTCGCGCCTAGCTGGCCGATGAAATAGGCATCGATCACACCCACGGACATGATGGCGGCAACGCCCACCACGGCAGGCGTTGTCTGCCTTACGAGGTGGCCTGCTATCGGACCCCGGACGAGCTTTGCCCGCGGGTTGTCCAGCGTTTCTTCTGCGTGAGTTGCCATGCGCCCCCAGATGGTGTGTGGCCGCCCGGCGGCAACATGGCCCTAAGCGCGTGTCACGGTGCGATCAATACCTTGCACTGCTGCGTGCGTTGCTTGAGGCTTTCGAAGATACCGGGCGTTTCGGCAAGACTGATCGTATCGGTAACCATCAGGCGCGGGGCGATGGCTCCTGCATCAAGAGCGGCAAGCGCGGCCTCGTATTCCGGCACGGTGAAAAAGGCGCTCGTCACCAGCTTCACCTGTTTGGACAGCATGGCAAAGGTGTTGAGCGTATCGGGCTTCGTGCAAAGCCCCAGCAGCACGATCGTGCCATCAGGGCGCACTTGCTGCACCGCCTGGTCTATCAGGCCGGGCACGCCCACGCATTCGAACACCACATCCGCCTCCCCGCCAAGGCCCTGCTTCGCGCTTTCTACAGGATTTTCCGGATCGACCACGAATACGTCCGCGCCCATGTCCAGCGCGCGGGCCTCCTGGAAGGCGGTGATATCCTGCACCGCAACGCGGCGCGCGCCAAGGCGCTTGGCCCAGAAGGCCACGGCAAGGCCGATGGGGCCAGCGCCAAGCACCAGCACCGTGTCGCCCGTTTTCATGCCAGACAGATTGATGCCGTGCAGCGCCACGGCCAGCGGTTCGATGATCGCGCCGTCGGCCAGCGTAAGGTCGCTGGGCAGCGGCACGCACTGGTTGGGCCGGGTGACGGCGTATTGCGCGTATCCGCCGCCCTGCAAGCCGAACTGTTCGCACCATTGCACCGCGCCCTTGCGACACGGTTCGCACGCGCCGCAGCTTTTCAGCGGGATGACGGAGACGAGATCGCCCATTTTGTGGCCCAGCGTGCCCTTGCCTAGCGCCACGACCTCGCCTGCAAACTCATGGCCGAGGATATCGCCGTGCTGGCAGCCGTAGGCCGCGTCTTCAGTCATGTGCAGATCGCTGCCGCAAATGCCGCAGCGGCCCACTTCCACCACCAGTTCGCCCTCGGCGGGCGTCGGGTCCGGCACGTCTTCCAGCAGGAGGGGCTGGTGCAATCCCTGAAAGGTTACGGCTTTCATTGTCTCATACCTTCCGGTCGCACGGGGTTATTCTTTCCAAATAACTCACGGTCTTGCGCGTTACGATCTCGGCTTCGGGGAAGGCCTCCTCAAGGACTCCAGCAGAAAACGGATCATGCTCCTTCCCCCCTGATAGCGAAATGCGCTGCCCCTATTCCTTGGAAATGCGCAGCACCGGCTTCACCACGCTGCCATCTTCGCTGGCGTGGATCGCTTCGTTGATCTGATCGAAATCGAAATACCCGATCAGCTTTTCGAACGGGAACTGGCCCTTCTGGTGATACTCGATCAGTTCGCACAGGAACGGGCCGACATCGCTGTCTCCGCCAAGGATGCCCATCACGCGGCGGCCGCCACCCATGAATTCGGATTCGTTGAAGGTCAGATCGTCTTCGGGCGAGGATGCACCCACGATGCCGCAAATGCCCATCGGCGCCAGCAGGCCCCAGGCGTCCTGGATGATCGTGTTGATACCCGTGGTGTCGAAGGCGTAGCCAAGGCCCTGCGGCACCAGATCCCTGATCTTGTCGGTCGCCCCTTCCTTGCCGTTGAAGGTGTGCGTGGCGCCCAGTTCCTTCGCCAAGGCTAGCCGCTCGTCATTCACGTCCACCGCGATGATCGGGTCTGCACCTGCAATCCTGGCCGCCATGATCGCGGCCATGCCCACGGTGCCTGCCCCGAAGACGGCGATGGGCATTCCCTCGCGCACTTCCATGCTGCGAAGCACCGCGCCCGCACCCGTCATCAGGCCGCAGCCGATGGGGGCGAGGCGTTCCAGGGGAATGTCTGCCGCGCTGTCGGGCACCTTCACCGTGTTTTGCTCATGCGCGATGGCATGGGTGGCAAAGCTGGACTGGCCGAAGAAGTTGGCGTTCATCGGCTCCCCGTCCTTGAACATCACGGCAGAGCCATCCGCGCGCTTGCCAGACCAGTTGTGGGGAAAGAAATTGTAACAATAGGTGGGGGCATCCACGCTGCACGAAGGGCATTCGCCGCAGGAGTTGAAGCTCATCACCACCCGGTCTCCGGGCTTGGCAACCGTAACCGCGCTGCCGACTTCCTCCACGATACCCGCTCCCTCGTGGCCCAGGACGACGGGGTGGGGCACGGGCAGTTGCTCGTCCCGCACGGCCATGTCGGTGTGGCAGACCCCGCAGGCCACCACGCGCACGCGCAATTCGTCGGGGCGCAGATCGTCCAGCTCGACATCCTCGATCTTGAAGGGTTCGCTATTGCCGCGGCAGATTGCGGCGCGTGCGGAAACGGTCATCATCTCTCCGATTATACAGATTGCACAAAATAGTTTCGGTCAGCAGGGTCAGCCGTCAAGCGGCTTGATCGGCCCCAGTTGCATGCCCCCGTCGATCATCACGTGGGCCCCTGTCATGTAACTGCCCGCGTCGGAAGCGAGTAGCAGGGCCAGCGGCTTGATCTGGTAGGTTTCCGCCATCCGGCCCACTGGCACCAGTCTGTCCCATGCTTCTTTCGCCTTCGGGTTCTTCTTCACCCAGCCATCTCCGATATTGGTGACGAACGGGCCGGGGGCGATGGCGTTCACGCGGATGCCGTAGGCGGCCAGTTCGTAGGCGGAATGGCGCATGAAATGCTTCACCCCGGCCTTGGCTGCCATGTATGGCACGCCGACGATCGCCTCGTTCACCTCGGCCGCATTGGAACTGGTGATGACGATGCTGCCGCCGCGGCGCTGGCCATTGCTCTCGTTGGCCTTCATCACCCGCGCCGCCTCGCGCACGGTGTGGAACACGCCCGTCAGGTTGATGGCGATGGACTTGTCCCACTTGTCCTTGGAATAGACATCGATCTGTCCGTTGGGATTACGGCTTTCCTCGGGGCTCCAGAAACCGTCCCCCACATCGAGGCCGGCATTGGCGAAGACGATGTCGCAGCCGCCATAGGCTGAAACGTGATGGTCGAAAGCGCGGGTTACCTGCTCCAGGTCGGAAACGTCGCAGGTATCCCAGCGCACTTCATGTCCGGCATGGCTGAGGCGGTCTGCTTCACGCGCCGCGCCCTCGGCATCGATATCGGTGATCGTCACCTTTGCGCCGCCCTCTGCCATTACCTCTGCATAGGCGAGGCCGATACCGCTGGCAGCGCCGGTGACAAGCGCGGATCGGCCCGCGATATCAAACTGGTCGAGCGTCCGAGGATCGCCGCTCATAGATAGAGTTGCCGATTGATCGGAATGCCCTGTTCCTTGCAGTAGCTTTCGTAGTGGTTGATGAACCACCACACATCCAGCGTTTCCACGTGCTCGCCGTTTTCGTCGTAGAACTCGTTTGCACCCTGCATCCAGAAGAAGGCCTTCATGCCATCGGGTTCGTCCGTCACCAGCGTGTGCGCATGGCCGGGGAATTCCGTGATGAAATCGCCCGGACCGCACACCCAGTCGTATTCGAGATAGCGGAACGTGCCTTCCATCCCGATTGCCCACACCATGCCGCGATGCTTGTGCGTGCCGATTACGCCGGGGGACTTGATCCAGAGGATGTTGGCATAGACATTGTTGCGCACATCGAAGGCGAGGTGGCGGATGGCGGCATTGTCGCCAAACGGCACCCACGGGCTTTCCGCCTCGTCGCTGGAGACATAGGTGCCGTCGCGCACATATTCGTCGATCACGTGCTTGTAGGTTTCCGGCACGTTCACGATGCGGAACGCGCCGGCTTCACTGGCCTTTTTCGCCCCCAGTCCGGGCTTTTCCTGCGTTGCCATCGAACGGTCTCCTTAAAGGTAGAGCTTTTCGTTGATGGGCAGGTTGTTTTCCCGGCAATAGGTTTCGTAGTGGTTCATGAACCAGAACACGTCGGTCGTTTCCACGTGGTTTGCGTCTTCGTCGTAGAACTCGATCGGGCCCTGCATCCAGCCGAACAGCTTCACGCCATCGGGATGCTCGGTCACCAGCGTGTGGCTTTCGCCCGGCGTTTCGAGGATGACGCCGTGCGGTGTGGCCACCCAGTCATATTCCAGATAGCGCACGCTGCCTTCCAGGCACACCATCAGGATCGTGCCGCGGTGCAGGTGGGTGCCGATGGTGCCGGGGCTCTTCACCCAGAGGATGTTCGAGAAAATGCCCTGGCGCACGTCGAAGGCGATATGCTTGATCGCGGCATTGTCTCCGAAGGGAACCCACGGGCTTTCCTCGTCGCTGGGCGCATCGATGTATCGGCCGCCGGGGCTGGTCCGTTGGACGAGGTCTTTATAAGCGTATTTCACGTCCACGATTTCGGACTTCGTGGAAGGGGGCGCTTTCATTTGGGTAGCCATAATCACTCTCCTTGTCTTTTTGCCGGTCCCGTCTTTCGCGGAGACTCGTGTGAAGCACAGCATATACTAACAGGCGTTATCGTGCGACCGCTTCATTTCGGCTGTTGCTCTGCTCGGATGGAAACCAGCGTTGCGCGGCTCCTTATGCCGGGTTCGCCGCCTCTCCGCGTTTGCGCAGTGCGGCGGGTGCGGTCTCCTTCAGGCCCATGGCGACAAAGCCTGCCAGAACGGCCAGCACCATCAGTACATAGAGGAAGGTTTCGGGGCCGAAGGCATCGTTCAGCACGCCGGCAATCGGCGGGCCGAGCACGCCGCCCAGCACCTCGCAACTGCCCATCGCAAGACCCAGCACGGTGGCATGGTGGATGGGGCGGAAGCTTTCGGACGGGATCGTGGCCATGAAGATCGGGAACACGCCGTTCACCATCCAGCCGATGAAGAAAATGGGGATCAGCACGGTGGCATAGCCCGAAAGGCCCAGCAGCCCGTCGCCCGCAAAACCGGCAGGATCGAGATAGATCACGCCCAGCGGACCGATCAGCGAAAGGAAGGGCAGGAACACCATCACCGGCTTGCGCCCGATCTTGTCGGAGATGCCGGCCACCACGAAACTGTAGATGGCAGCCGCGATGCCCAGCGAGCCGACAAGCCAGCTCATGGAAAAGGCATCCATCCCGCGCGTCTGCACCAGGAAGTTGGGCATGAAGGCCCAGGTGATGACAAAGTGTGCCACCAGCAGCACGCCCACCACCACGCAGATCCACATGTTGCGTACCTTCATCGCCTCCAGGAAGCCGATGCTGGAATGATGCTCCCCGCCAGCCGTGCTGCCGGATACCTGCGCGGGCATGTCCGCTGCAGGCTCCGGCTCACGCAGCATGAACCAGATCAGCGCCGCACTCAGCAGGCCGGGCAAGGCGGCGAGGTAAAAAGCCTCGCGCCAGCTGAAGGCGGTGGCGAAAGCCACCAGCACCACGGGCGCGGCAAAGCTGCCGAGCAAGTTGGAGCCAAGGTTCTGCGCCACGCCCTGCGCCAGGCCACGCCGCTCCGGGTTAACCTCGGAAGCGACCATCGCATGGCTGATCGGCATCACGCCGCCCTCTGCCGCGCCCATCAGCAGGCGCGCGGCGAACAGGAACAGGAAGCTGGTGGCAAGGCCCGAAAGGAAACTGCACAGCGAAAAGGCAATGGTGGCAATCACCAGCAGGATCTTGCGCTTGCCGATACTGTCCGACAGGCGGCCCACGAAGAACGCCGCAATCGCCCAGCTGAAGGACAGGCCACCTGCCAGAAGGCCGATCTCGGTCTGGCTGAGTTGCAAGTCCGGCTGCACAAACGGCATCAGCGCATTCAGCGCCTGCCGGTCGAAGAACACAATGCCGAAATTCAGGCTCAGCAGCAGGACGAGCAGCGTCTGGTAGGCTGGCGAATTGGTGACCCAATTGCCTTTCGCCTCGTCGCCTGCGTGAATGTGTGCGGGGTTTGTTGCCATGTCGCTTGGGTTCCTATGCGAAAGGTCTGGCGGGATCGGAGCCGTTCCAGTCGCGGCTCGCCTCCCAGAAGCGCGTGAAAATTTCGTCCATCGTCGGGTTCACCGGCAGCAGTTCGATAAAGCCCGACTGCGGTCCGCTGCCATCGTCGAGATACACCACCTCTCCGCCGGTTGGCACGGCAGCACGGTAAGCCTCCGTAAAGCCGCGCGCCTTGTATTGCGCGCTGCTGGCTTCCACGTCTGCACAGGCAATGCCCAGGTGGTGGAAGCCGAAACCGCGAAGCTCTCGCGTTTCGCGGTAGACGCTGGGGTTATCGTCCAGCGGCTGGATCAGTTCGATCATCATGTGGCCGGCAAAACCCATCGCCAGGGTCACGTCGGCGCGGCTTTCCTCTCCGCGATAGATCTGCCCCGGCGCCAGCAGGTGCGGCAGCACGAAAAAGGGGCCGGCCTTGCAGTTCTCGGACCAGTGAAGAATGGCGGACGTCAGATCGGGCACGATGAATGCCGTCTGCGCAACGCCCTCCATGGGCTGGCCATAGCCCAGTTGATCTGCCATCGAATCCCTCCCGGGCCGCCGGCGTTGGGTGCCGGTCTGTACCCCAGTGCTCACTCACTAATGCGACAAAGTCAATGTCATGCTAGGGTGGGGCCGGATTGATGGAGAGAGATCGTGGCAACACAGCTGAAAGAAACCGCCGATTGCAGCGCAGAAGAATGGCAGGCGCGCCTGGATCTGGCGGCTGCCTATCGCATCTTTGCGCATCTGGGCTGGTGCGAAAGCATCTATAATCACATCACCCTGCGCGTGCCGGGCACGGACAATCACTTCCTGATCAATCCCTACGGTCTTTTGTGGGAAGAGGTGACCGCGTCCAACCTGGTGAAGATCGACGAGAACGGGCAGAAGATCGGCGACAATCCGCATCCCGTGAATCTGGCCGGTTTCACCCAGCACAGCGTGTTTCACAAGAACCTGCCCCACGCCCACGCCATCGTTCACACCCACACACCCGATACAATGGCCGTATGCGCGACGGAGGGCGGGCTGGAGGCCAGCAATTTCTATTCCTGCTTCTTCGAAGGGGCAATCGGCTACCACGACTTCGAAGGCATAACGGTCCGTTCCGAAGAAGGTGAGCGATTGGTGCGAAACGCTGGCAATCACCAGATCCTGATGCTGAAGAACCACGGCCCCGTGGTGATGGGGCGGACGATCCACGAAATGTTCCTTGTGTACTACATGCTCCAGCGCGCGTGCGAGGTGCAGGTGAAGACCGCGGCGATGGGCAAGCCGATCATCGTGCCACCCGAAGTGATCGAAACGCACCAGCGCGACCGTGACAAACAGTTGACGGATGACTTCGGCAAGCTGGACTTTGCCGCGTGGACGCGCAAGATCGACGCCATCGATCCCAGTTGGCGCGACTGAAGGGCCTGCCTGATCCATGACAGCCATGACGGTGAACGAGCGTCCTGTCGATTTCGACATGGACCCAGATACCCCGCTGCTGCACGCGCTTCGCGATGCGGCCAATCTGACCGGCAGCAAGTATGGCTGCGGCGTGGGCGATTGCGGTGCGTGCATGGTGCTGGTGGATGGAGAGGCGCTGCGCAGCTGCCTCATCACCATCGGCGAGGCGGAGGGGCGCTTTATCACCACGATCGAGGGGTTGTCGCGCGATCGCAGCCATCCGGTGCAGCAGGCGCTGGTGGCGGAACAGGCGATCCAGTGCGGTTTCTGCACGCCGGGCATCGCCATCGCGGCCGCCAGCCTGCTGCGCAGCAACCCCGACCCGACCGAGGACCAGATCCGTGACGCCATCCCGAACCTGTGCCGCTGCGGGGTTTATCCACGGCTGGTGCGCGCCGTACAGCGCGCGGGGCGCGTTTCGCGTCGGCGTGAAACGATAAGCGCCGCGCCTGCACCGGGCATAGACCCTGCAGACGCGGCGCGCACCGTCCCGGGCATGCAAGTGGAGAACCCGAGCCCGGACGATGCAGAAGCGCAGTAGCCTCTAGAAGCGCAACCTCGCCCCGATGCTGGCATTCAGCGGTGCGCCCGGCTGGATATTGTTGTCGCCATGCGCGCTGGGGTAATAATCCTCGTCTAACAGGTTCTCCACGTTCAGCTGCAGAGAAATTGCGTCCGTGGCTTCGTAGAACACGGCGGCATCCACGCGTGTATAGCTTGGCAGCACCACATTGTTGCTGAGGCTGGCGAACTGCTTCGAAAGATGCGTCAGCCCGGCACCGAAGCCCAGCCGATCCGTCACGTCGTAACGCGCCCATGCCGTAACCTGGTGCTTGGGCACCTGCTGCAGTGTCGTGCCTGCAAGGGCAGATGTGGTGTCCGAGGTAATCTCGCCATCCAGATAGGCATAGCCCAAACTGATCGAGAGCCCGTCCACCGGCTCTCCGACCGCCCCCAGTTCGAACCCGTCGACTTCGCTTTCGCCCGCCAGGATAACCAGGCCGGTGTTGGCGGGATCAGGCGCGGTGGTGTTGGAGCGGGTGAGGCGGAAGATCGCCGCTGTCAGCAGCAATTCGGGATGGGGCGCCCACTTGATGCCCGCCTCGATATTCTCGAAGGTTTCGGGATCGAGAGCCTCGTCCTGCTGGCCAAGCACGGTGAACTGGTCGCCCGATTGCGGCAGGAAGCTTTCGGCATAGCTGGCGTAGATCGAGAGGTTGTCCTGCGGCTTCAGGATCGCCCCGAAACGTGGGCTCCACCGCTCGTCCACCCGCGCGCCATCGAAACTGGCGATGAAGTCGGTGCTCTCGAGATCGAAGCGATCATAGCGCACGCCCGCCACCAGTTGCAGGATGCCGATATCAAGCTGCTCCTGCGCGTAGAACGAAAGCGTCGTCAGCTCGCTGGCGCTGGCGCGCTGCGGTTCCAGTGAGAAGGAAGGAATGCTGATCGTATCGTCCAGCGCCACTGTCACGCTGGTGTCCGCGCCGCCGTTGAACAGGGCGCGATTGCGGGTGGAATCGGTATCCTGCGAACCGAACTCGGCACCCAGCAGCATGGTATGGCCCAGCGAACCCGTTTCGAACTGGCCGACGAGATTGACCTGGCCGATCAGATTCTGCCGGTCCGTACCGCTTTCGTAACCACCCAGTCGCACGGTGGTGTCCGTGGTGCCCGAAGTCGGCACGATGTTGGCGTAGAACTTGTCGTAATCGGCGAACATCAGGCTGGCGTTCACGCTCCACGCGCCGCTGAAATCATGTTCCAGCCGGGTACGGGCGACATGCACGGCGACATCGCTGAAATTGTAATCGCGATCGCCGAAGAAGGTCTCGTCAAAGCCCCCCAGAGGGCCGCCATCGATCGAGGGTATGCCGCGATCCACCACGCGTTCGTCATCGTCGTAGGTGTAATAGGCATACAGGCGTGTGTCCGGCCCGATCTGGGCGGAAAGCGTGGGAGAGATGCCGAAGAAGCGGCCATCGTAGAAGTCGCGGTGATTGTCGAATTCTTCGTAAGTTCCGGTCAGTCGCACCGCCAGGCTGTCGCCCGTGGGCATGTTCGCATCGCCGGTGACGGCGAACGCGCCGAAGGTATCCACCTGCGCGCCCAGCGTATATTCGGCCATGTCGAACTCGGCCACCTTGGCCACGCGGTTGATCGCGCCGCCGCCTGCGCCGCGTCCGAAGATCAGGGCGTTCGCGCCTTTCAGCACTTCCACCCGTTCAACATTATAAAGCGGGCGATAATACTGCGCATCGTCACGCAGGCCGTCGAGGTAGAAATCGGCGGTGGTTTCCTGTCCGCGGATGAATACTTCGTCGCGGTGTCCTTCGCCGGTTTCCAGGCTGACGCCCGGCACGAAGCGCAGCGCATCGTTCAGGCTGGTCACGCCCTGGTCTTCCAGCTGGTCTGCCGTGATGACGGTGATGGCCTGCGGCACATCGATGATGGGGGTGGGCGTCTTGGTGCCGGTGCTGCCGTCTTCATTAACGTAGGTGTCGCGCTGCCCCGTCACCACGATATTGCCCGGCAGATAATCACGCTGCGCATCGGTATCGACGGCGGCATCGGCCAGGGCCGGTGCCGGAACCAGCGTGACGCTGGCGAGCAGGGCGAAGCGGAGTGTTGCGGTAAAGATAAGAAATTCCCTCACGAGTCCAAATGCGATTGATTTGCAAGAGCAGCCTCTATTGAGAATGATTATCAGTGACAACACCAAATGTGGCATTTGCACGAAAAATTCTCCGCGCTAGGGCATGCGAAGCATTTATCGACCGAGGAGATACCCGTGAAAGCGACCATCTGGCACAATCCGAAGTGCAGCAAATCCCGCAATACGCTGGCCATCCTTCAGGAACGCGAGGGCGTGGACGTGGAGATCGTGGAATATCTCAAGCATCCGCCCACATGCGCAAAGCTGGCGCAGCTTTACGATGATGCGGGCATGTCCCCGGCAGAAGGGCTGCGGCTGGGCGGCACCGATGCGAAGGAACGCGGCCTGCCGGATGCCGATGCCAATACGGTGCTGGATGCCATGGCGGCCGAGCCGAAGCTGATCGAACGCCCGTTGGTAGAAACCGAGAAGGGCGTGCGCCTCTGCCGCCCGGAAACCAGGGTAGAGGAAATCCTCTGACTGGCGGCGCCTGGGCCTGCTACTCGAAGGTTTCGCGCGCGCTCTGGCTGGTGCCGCCGGAAAGCTGACGGTGAACGGCGGCCAGCACGGCCAGCATTATCGAGGTAAAGGCCATGCTGACCAATCCGCCACCGATGCCCGCTGCAAACAGGCCGATCTCGTCACCCATTACGGCAAAGAGCGCGAACACCATGCTCACCACGGCCGACAACACCATTGCGGCGATGATCAGCAGCAGGAAGAACGCGAAGATGCGCAGCGAATTGCCCTTGGTCAGCCGCCAGGAACGGCGCAGCGCGGCAACGGGATTCATGATTTTTTCGATCGCGATAGCCGGCGAGAGCAGCGAGAACTTAACCCAGATGTAGATCAGCAGGACAAGGCCGACGAGGCCCAGCAGCGCGGCAACCCCTGCGTTGATCATAGCGCCGAGCGCCACCAGCAGCAGCGGCACCGCCACCATGGCGATGCCCAGCAGGATCTGCGCGATGATATAGGGCACCAGCGCCTTCGCCCCGAAAGCCAGCGCCTCACCCACCGTGGGCCGCGCGGAATCGGTCAGCAGCGCCAGCAGGCCCAGAACACCCACCGCCTGCACAAGGGCGAAGACGACGTAGATATACCAGCTTTGCGCGAAGTAATCGCTGAACAGCGCCATCATGTCTTCCGGGCTCGGCGTATCGCCCATGGCCTCCATCTGCATGATGAAGGCATCCTGCGAGGGCAGCAGCAGCGTGGAGATCAGATTGGGCAGGAAGAAGAAGACGCCCGCCACGATCAGAACCACATCGCGATTTGACGAGAGAAGCGCAGTTGCGTCGTTCCACGCGCGACCCATATCCAGTTTTTCTGCCATTATGCCCTCATAAGTCCTTTGCGCTCTTGATAAGCGCGTTCCCTGCCGCCACGCAATCGTCAAACCATGACCGACCACAGCAATCTTCCAGATCCGACTATCGAGTGGCGCCGATCCATCGGCCAGGTGCCCTATCGCGATGCCCTGGCGGAGCAGGAGGCGCGCAACATCGCGATCGCGGCGGGTGACGCGCAGGAACTGGTCTGGATGCTGGAGCATCCGCCCGTCTACACCGCGGGCACCAGCGCAGAAGTTGCCGAACTGGTCGATCCGCGGTTCGACGTGGTGGATACGGGGCGGGGCGGGCGTTACACCTATCACGGCCCCGGACAACGCGTGGCCTATGTGCTGCTGGATCTGCGAAAACGCTCACGCGACCTGCGCCAGTTCGTGCATGCGCTGGAAGGCTGGGTCATCGCCACACTTGCGGATTTCGATGTGGAGGCCTTCGCCGTGCCCGAGCGTATCGGCATCTGGACCCGCGATGCCAGCGGGGCAGAGGCCAAGATCGGGGCCATCGGCGTGCGCGTGCGGCGCTGGGTTACCATGCATGGCTTCGCGGTGAACCTGTCGCCCGATCTTACCCATTTCGATGGCATCGTGCCCTGCGGCATCGCCGAATATGGCGTCACCAGCATGGCCGCACTTGGAAAGAGTGTTGCGCCCGATGAATGGGATGAGGCATTGCTGGCCCGCGCCGGGGATTTCCTCGCCGCCATCACGACTTCGGAGACTGCATGACCATGTCCACTCGCCAAGCTTTCGTTCTTGCCGCGCCGCTGCTCCTGGCGCTGTCGGCATGTGAAGACGAGCCGGAAGTCGACACGCAGGGCGACGGGCGCGAGGCGTCGGGAGAAGTGCTGGAAGGCACGATCAGCGATGAGATGCTGCCGCTTGACGAAGTGCGATCCCGTGCCCCGCTGGCGCTGGACGCGGAGGAAGACGGCGAGGATGAAAGCGGCGAAACCGGCGGGGACGCCGGCGAGTAACCGGTCTGCCGACCGGGCCATGATTACAGACGAGCACAATTTTCGCACCAGGGTAACGGGTATTGCGGCACTGCTGGTGGGCAATGTCGCGCTGGCCTGCGGGCCCTGGCTGGTGCGATTGGCCGATACCGGCCCTGTCAGCGCAGGCTTCTGGCGCGTGGCAATCGCCCTGCCGTTCCTGATCATGATCGCCGTGCTGCGCAAGGAACGGCTGAGCGGCCTTACCCCAAGGGCGCTGATGCTGGTGCTGGCGGGCGGCGTATTCTTCGGGCTGGATATCGCCGCCTGGCACATTGGCATCGGCGATACGCGCCTCGCCAATTCAGTGCTGTTCGGCAATTCGGGCAGCGTGATCCTGATGGTATGGGGCTTCGTGATGCTGCGCCGCCTGCCGCGCGGGCGCGAATGGCCCGCGATCCTTGCCGCTTTGGCCGGGGCGAGCATCCTGCTCGGGCGCTCGCTGGAACTGTCCGCAGCCAATTTCAGGGGCGATCTGTTCTGCCTGCTGGCTGGACTGCTCTACGCAGGCTACCTGCTATTGTTGCAGGACGCGCGCCGTACGCTGGGAAGCTGGAGCCTGCTGGCCCTGTCCACCAGCGCCAGCGTGGTGGTGCTGCTGATCTCGGCGCAGCTTCTGGGCGAACCTTTCTGGCCGACGGAATGGACGCCCGTTCTGATGCTCGCCCTCTCCAGCCAGCTGGTGGGGCAGGGGCTGCTGGTTTATTCGCTGAAACTGTTCTCGCCACTGGTAATCGGCATCGCGTTGCTGACCCAACCGGCGGTTGCCGCGATCGTGGGCTGGCTGATTTTCGGCGAATGGCTGGTGCCGCTCGACATGGTCGGCATCGTCCTGGTGGGCAGTGCGCTGGTGCTGGCACGAATTGCCGCGCCGAAGGAGCCGCCGCGGCCGCGCGTCAATCCTGTTTGAAGCTCACCTGCTTGAAGTCGGTCATCAGATTGCTGAACTGGCGCTCCACCTCGTCGAGATCCGGCCCGCTGAGCGACAAGCGCGCCTGCTCGCGCAGCAACTCTGCCTCGCCCAGCAACAATTCGCGCCGCCTGGTGGAATCCAGTGTCACGGCCACATCGCGCAAGGTGGACAGCATGATCTTTGCCGCGATCGGGCTGGTGGCCACCGCGCTGCGAATGGCGCCAAAGCCGCGCTGCACGTAATGGCGGAAATCATCGGGCAGCGGATGGATGGGGCATTCTTCGCTGTCGTCGCCGCAAATATCCTTCACCAGTCGCCTGTGGCCAAGTTCCGTCGTGGCCGCGCCCAGCCAGTGCAACGAAGTGACGGCGGTGAACGGATCGTTGATGCCGGGTGACAGGGCGCGAAGGCCAATTTCCACCAACTCGTCGATCAGGAACTGCGGATCCTGCTCCGGCGTACGAGCGAAACCCAGGGTGAAGCAGGCGCGCAGCGCATCGCGGCCTTCATCACCGCACTCGCCGCCGGAGATCTCCAGCAAGGGCAAGCCGAAATGCACGAAATCGCCCGTGCGAACCGTCAGTGTCACATGGCATCCGTGCCTGTCCGCTACCTCTTCAAGGTCGGAAAAGTCGATCAGCTGAACATAGCCCGGCTTCTTCGCCAGCAGGGGCACGCCCCGGCGCCTGTCATCCGGGCCGTCATCATTGCCCAGTTCAGGATAGGTCTTCTTGATCGCGCGCATCAAGCGGCTGCCAATCCCCTCGATCACCTTGTTGATGCGAATGCCGGAGGGCACGTGATTGAGGAAGTACACCAGCACCGCGACCGAGATCACCATGAGGATGAACGCAATCAGCAGCGAGAACTGCGGCACGAAGCCGGGGAGGGCGGTGGCTGCCGCGTCTGACACATCGGCGGGTTGTTCGTCCTCTGCCCGCACGCTGCGCAACACGGTGAGGGAAAACACGAAAGTGCCGATGAAGGTGGCGAGGCTGAACTGGTTGCCCTTGTCCTCCATGAAGTTTGTCAGCAGGCGTGGACCATAGGTGCCGCTGGCGTAACTGACCGCAACGATCGTGATGGAAAACACGGTGGATGCCACTGCAATCATGCTGCCGGCGATCACCTGCAACATGGTGGATGCACCATTGGGCCGGGCAGGGGCCAGCCAGGTAACGTCGTTCAGCCATTCCGCCCAGCCGGTCCGGTCGGCGTAGATGCATACCAGCGCGAGGATTAGCGCCAGAAACGCGAATAGCGCCGGATAAAACCAGTAATTGGCGTTCAGCCGGCGCCAAGCCCACAGGATTTCGGCCTTCATCCGCTAGACAACGCGCGAATTACACATGGGTTGCCGCGCGTGCCGGCAAGGCACGGTCAGCCCGCATCGGGATCGCCCAGATCACCCTTGCCGATGGTGCCGCTGGCCATCTCCAGCATCTTGTCGAGGCTGGCCTTGGCCTTCAGCCGCAGGTCTTCCTCAATCTCGATACGCGGTTCCAGATCGCGCAGGCACAGATAGAGCTTCTCCATCGTGTTGAGCGCCATGTAGGGGCAGATGTTGCAGTTGCAGTTGCCATCCGCGCCCGGCGCACCGAGGAAGGTCTTCTCCGGCAGCGCCTTTTCCATCTGGTGGATGATATGCGGCTCTGTCGCCACGATCAGCGTATCGCCCTGGAATGTCTTGGCGAATTGCAGGATGGAACTGGTGGAGCCGACGTGATCCGCATGGTCCAGGATGGTGGGCGGACACTCGGGATGCGCGGCAATGGGCGCATCGGGATGCTCGGCCTTCAGCTTCAGCAATTCCTTCTCGCTGAAAGCCTCGTGCACGATGCAGACGCCCGGCCACAGCAACATGTCCCGGTTGAACTTGCGGTTCAGATAGCCGCCGAGATGCCGGTCCGGTCCGAAGATTATGGCCTGGTTCTCGGGGATCTGCTCCAGGATGGTTTCCGCGCTGGAGCTGGTGACGATCACGTCGGACAGGGCTTTTACTTCGGTCGAGCAGTTGATGTAGGTCAGCGCGATGTGATCGGGATGCTTCTCTCGGAAGGCGCGAAACTTGTCAGGCGGGCAGCTGTCTTCCAGCGAACAGCCGGCCTCCATGTCCGGCAGCACCACGATCTTTTCGGGGCTGAGGATCTTGGCGGTGTCGGCCATGAACTTCACCCCGCAGAAGGCGATCACCTCGGCGTCGGTTTCCGCGGCCTTCTTGGAAAGCTCCAGTGAATCTCCCACGAAATCGGCAAGGTCCTGCAATTCCGGCTTCTGATAGTAATGCGCAAGGATCACGGCGTTGCGCTCCTTGCGCAGCCGGTCGATCTCTTCGCGCAGGTCAACTCCGGCGGGGATTGCGGTCTGGTCGGTCATGGCATGGCCCTGTTCTGGTGTGGGTCTTGTACGTTTGATGGCGCTTATAATGCCAACCTGTGACTTTGCGAGAGAGTTCCCTCACTTGCCGACGCACCGTGTGCCGGTTTGCTTTAACGGGGCAAATGACTATGGTCCCCGCAAATCCCAGCATTGACGGCCAACTCGGATGCACTCAGCGTCCGAGCAATTATGCTGCGGGACAAGGCATGGAGAACTAGTGCAGTGACACAGCGGGTACCATCGGCAAAGCCGGAAGCAAGTCCAATCGATCCGCCTCTTGTCGACCTGCCCATCAACACCCACGACAGCGGCTTCTACGACGGTTTCAGCCGTTCGGTAACGATCCCTGCCAAGATCATCGTGTCGCTGATCATCATGTGGGCGATCTTCTTCCCCGTCAGCGCAAACGAAACGCTGGCGGCTGCGAACAACACGATCATCTCCACCTTTGCCGGCTGGTATGTCTACCTTGTCGCCATCGTCATGCTGATTGCACTGGCGCTGGCGATCATCCCGCAATCGGGATCGTTGCGCATCGGCAATCCCGGTGAGGAGCCGGAGTTCGGACGGTTCAGCTGGTTCGCCATGCTGTTTGGCGCAGGCATCGGTATCGGCATGCTTACCTACTCGACGGGTGAGCCGCTGGCGCATTTCCAGAACAATCCCGACATCATTCGCGGTGTGGTCGAACCGGCCAGCCAGGAAGCGATCAGGCCTGCCTACATCTACACCTTCCTTCACTGGGGCCTTGCGGCATGGGGCACCTATGGCCTTGTCGGCCTCGCCATCGGTTACGTCTCCTATCGCCGTAACCTGCCGCTCACCATCCGATCCGCCCTCGCGCCGCTGTTCGGCAGACTGATGTCCGGGCCGTTCGGTCATGTCGTGGACGTGGTGGCCGTGGTGGCGACCATCCTCGGCGTGGCGGTGACGATGGGACTTGGCGTGGAACAGTTCGTGGCCGGGCTCTATCGGCTTGGTTTCGGCGACTGGCTGGTGGATGCCGAGGGCAGTTCCACCCCAGCGGCCATCATCATCTCGCTGGTCGTGCTGGTCGGTGCATCCACCCTCAGCGCGCTTTCGGGCGTGGGCAAGGGGATCAAGTGGCTATCCAACCTTAACCTGGGCCTGTCGCTGATCCTGTTGGCGCTGTTCGTGGTGATGGGTGCTGGGCTGTTCGGCCTGGAACTGCTGGGCGTGGCCCTATACGATTACCTGCGCACGCTGCCGCAGACGGCCTTCTCGCTGTTTTCCAGCGATGGCTCTCCGATGCAGGAAGCGCTGGTGCGCTGGCAGCTCGACTGGAGCGTTTTCTACTGGGCGTGGTGGATTGCCTTCGCGCCCTTCGTAGGCATGTTCATCGCGCGCATTTCTCGCGGGCGCACGGTGCGTGAATACGTGCTTGGCGTGCTGCTTGGCCCGTCGCTGATGTGTTTCGTATGGATGACGCTGGTGGGCGGCACCGCCATCGATCTGGAACTCAGCGGCGCTGCCAATGGCTCGATCCTGAGTGCGGATATCTCCGATCAGCTTTACGCTACGCTTGCGGTGCTGCTTGATTCCGGCTGGGCCTGGGTCTTCTCCGGGCTCGTGGTGCTGCTGCTGATGACGTACCTGATCACCAGTGCGGACAGCGCGATCCTGATCGTGAACACGATCAACGGCGCAGGCGATACCGACGGTCAGCGTCGTCGCCACATCGTGTTCTGGGGCGCTGCCCTGGCCTTCGTGGTCGGATCGATGCTGATCATCGGCGGTATCGATGCCATCCGAATCACCATGATCATCGGCGCGCTGCCGTTCTCCGTGGTGGTGGCATTGATGGCTGCTTCCATCGTCAAGGCGATCGTCTTTGACATCATCCGAAAGCATCACGGCGTGCCGACTACTGCACAGGCGTGCGAGGAGTGGGAAGATTCACAGTAACAACGCCAGTAAAACTTCAATAATGCGCGATGCTATAAACGAGCTTTGGTAATGAAGAGATTTTGACAAGCAAAATTGTCGAAATCGATAGGCTCGCAAGAATAAGTAAAAGTTCGTCTCTTTTTGAGAGCCCGTGAACAAAACCATTTATACGTAATTCTCGCATGTATAGATTATACAATGTTGTGAATGTGCAACAACTCTTTTGCAATTCCCTGGAATCTTTCAGCTGCGGTGGCAGTTTTCAAAACTGGTCGGTATTCGGGCGTCGCACGTGCGCTCAATTCTTTGTGCGCAGCACCATCCCGGCTGGCCGCATCTAGGCGGCCGCAAAACTGATCTCCAAAAGGGAATCACACATGTCGAAGTACATCAGCGGCGCGTCCATCGGCGCGCTTGCCATTTCACTCGCTACGCCCGCCATGGCGCAGGACGAAGCAGCCCGGCAGGCAACCCCGGCCGCGCAGCAGCGCCAGGGCGGCGTTGGCACCATTATCGTCACCGCGACGAAGCGGCAGGAAGATCTGCAGGATGTTGCCGTTTCGGTTCAGGCGCTGGGCGAAGAAGGCCTGCAGGAACTCAACATCGATACGTTCGAGGATTACCTCGACCAGTTGCCCACGGTGACGGCAGGCGGCAGCGGTCCCGGCCAGAACACCATCTATATCCGCGGCCTTGCCTCCACCACGCCCAACCTCACGACGGCTGGCGTCGCCGGCCTCGCGCCGAACGTGGCCATGTATCTGGACGAGCAGCCGCTGGCACAGCCGGGCCGTAACCTCGATGTTTACGCTGCCGACCTTGCGCGTATCGAGGTGCTTTCCGGCCCGCAGGGCACGCTGTTCGGTGCCAGTTCGCAGGCAGGCGTGGTTCGCCTCATCACCAACAAGCCCAGCCTCGCCGGTTTCGATGCCGGTGCCAACGCCGGGGTTGCCTTTACGCAGGGCGGTGATCCCTCCTACAAGACCGAGGTGATGCTGAACGTCCCGGTGACGAACAACATCGCCGTGCGCGGCGTTGCCTATCTCGATCAGCAGGGCGGCTATATCGACAACGTAGCCGGCACGCGCAACCTGAGCGAAAGCGCGCGTTTCCGTCCGGCAGGAACTGTTCGCTCCAACGGCACCGTCGTCAATTCGCTGCGCGGCGGTTTCCAGGCCGGTGCGGACCTTTCCGACGTCACCTTCCTGGATGCCGAGAACAACGCCGTTGTCGAGGACAAGTTCAACGACACGACCTATGCCGGCTTCCGCGCCACGGCACTGTGGGAAGTGAATCCTGACTGGACCATCACTCTCGCGCACTCTCGCCAGAGCCTGGAAAGTGACGGCGTGTTCTTCGCCGATCCCGAACTGGGCGGCCTGGATGATCTGGAAATCCAGCGCTTTGAAAGCGACAGCCTGGAAGACGATTTCAGCAACACCAGCTGGACGGTCGAAGGGCGTCTTGCCATGCTGGATGTGGTCTACACCGGTGCCTATACCGATCGCGAGACGCAGCAGCGGATCGACTATTCAGACTATCTCTTCGTCGGCCAGTACCTGCCCTATTACATCTGCGATGGTTCCGTCAGCTATCCGGGCAGCGCCGATCCCTCCGGCACCTGCCAGCCGCCGAACCTTTATGTGACGTCGGACAGCGAAACCACCGTGTTCACGCAGGAACTGCGCTTCAGTACGCCTGACGACTGGCGCATCCGTGCCACGGCCGGTGGCTTCTATTCCGATCTGGAACTGAAGGAGCGCAACGACTTCAACTATCCCGGCAATATTCGTGCGGCTCCGTTCGGCGGCTTCGCGCCGAACTTCCCGCAGGCCGGCTTCAACAGCGATCCGGGTCCGTTCCCCGAAGCCACGATCTTCCGTAACGACATTCGCCGTACGGACGAACAGATCGGCATCTTCGGTGAAGCCAGCTTCGACATCGTGCCTGATTTGCTGACGATCACGCTGGGTGCGCGCTATTACGATATCGAGGTGGATATCGAAGGCAGTGCCAACGGCTCGTTCTGTAATGCGGGCGCGGCGCAGGATGCCAACGCCTTCGGCACCGACCTGAACGATCTTTACGATGGCGATGGGGAATTCACCTTCATCGGCAGCTGTAATGCAGACCTGCGCCAGACGTTCGATCTGGACGACAGCCTGCAGGACATCCAGGATGCGGGCCTCAGCGCGTCGCAGGCGCAGCAGGTGTTCAACGCCGTGCGTGCCCCCGATGTCGCTGCCACGGATGGCTTCATCTACAAGGGTTCGCTGCAGGTCACGCCGACGCCCGATACGCTGATCTACGCCACCTATTCGGAAGGTTTCCGTCCCGGCCTGCTCAACCGTCCCGGCGGCGCGTCGAACGGTGCGGGCTTCACCGTCCCGTTCGAACTGGAAACCGACGAGGTGCAGAACTACGAACTGGGCTGGAAGCTGGATCTCGTCGATGGGCAGGTGCGCTTCAACGGCAGCGCCTTCTACGTCGATATCAGCAATCTGCAGACGACGATCTTCGATCCCAGCATTGCCAACCTGTTCTTCTCGGACAATGCGGCCAATGCAGAGATCCGCGGCGTCGAGGCTGATTTCACCGTGGCGCCCTATGCACTGCCGGGCTTCACCTTCGCCGGTGCCTTCTCGCTCCTCGATACCGAGATCACCGAGGTGCTGACGCCGACGGACGACGTGCTGGTAGGCGAACCGCTTGCCTTTGCTCCGGAATTCCAGGGTAATGCGCGCATCCGCTACGAATTCGATCTGTCGAGGACGCTGGAAGGCTACATCCAGCCGCAGGTCACCTACTCGTCGTCGAAGTTCACCGACATTATCGAGATCAACAAGCTCAAGCTCGACAGCTACACCGTGGTCGATCTTGCCGCCGGCGTCGTTGCCGATCAGTGGCGCTTCGAGATCTATGGCGAGAACCTGACGGACAAGCGTGCGCAGATCTCGGGCAATTACGTGAACGATCGCGAGCGTATTTCCGTGAACCGTCCGCGTACCGTGGGTGTTCGGGTCACCTACGATTATTGATCGCTTTTACGCGTGAAATGCAAAAGGCGGGGGCGAACCATCGGTTCGCTCCCGCTTTTTTTGTAGCAACCGGCCTCCTTTGTTAGAGGTGCGCGCATGGACAACCGTGACGAGACACTCAGCCACGCGCAAAAGGCGCTGCAATCCGGCGATTTCACGCGAGGCCTGGCATTGGCGCAGCAGGTGCTGGAGAGCGAGCCTGGCGATGGAGAGGCGCTGTACATGGCTGCCGTGTCGCTGCGCTACCTCTCTCGCCACGAAGAAGCGGGCCTGATGCTGGCCCGCCTTCACTCGGCCATGCCGGAATATGGCCGCGCGTGGCAGGAGGCGGGGCACCTCGCCCGCGCGAAGGGGGACACGGCAGAGGCGATCGCGTCCTATAACCGGGCCACGCGATTCAATCCTGCGCTGGATGCCAGCTGGCGCGCTTTGGCAGAATTGCAGAGCGGCCCTGCGGCCAGCAGTGCAGAAGCGCAGGCCCGCCGTATCGCCAGCCTGCCGCGCGAACTGGTGGCCGTTACCCATCATCTGCACGAAGGGCGTATCCTGCGCGCCGAGGAAATCTGCCGCCTGTTCCTGCGCGCCAATCCCAGGAACGTGGAAGGGATGCGGCTGCTGGCGCAGATCGGCCTCAAGCTGGGGATCCTGGACGATGCGGAATTCCTGCTGGAAAGCGCGCGGGTGTTCGAGCCCGAAAACGTGCAGGTGCACCTCGACTATATCGACGCGCTGCGCCGCCGCCAGAAGTTCGATTCCGCGCGCGAGGAAGCGGAAAAGCTCTACGAGACCGATCCTGCCAATCCGCTGTTCCAGTCGCATCTCGCGATCGAGAGCATGCAGACGGGCAATTATGACCGCGCGTTCGAGCTTTTCGAAAAGGTGCTGGAAAAGGTCCCCGGTGATCCTGCCACACTCACGAGCAGGGGCCACGCCCTGAAAACCACGGGCGAAACGCAGGACGCTATCGAAAGCTATCGCGCGGCGTTTGCGCAAAAGCCCGACCACGGCGATGCCTGGTATGCGCTGGCGAACTTGAAGACGTACCGGTTCTCCGACGAGGAGATCGCCCGCATGGAAGAGCAGGCGGCGCGCCCCGAACTTGCCTTCATGGACCGCGTCCACATTTCCTTCGCGCTGGGCAAGGCGCATGAGGACCGCGAGGATTACGAGGAAAGCTTCGGCCATTACGAGAGGGGCAACGCGTTGAAGCGCGCGCAAACCCGCTACGATGCCGATGCCATGTCGGCGGAACTGGCGAAGCAGCGCGAAATCTGCACGCCGGAGCTGTTTGCCAGGCACGAGGGTGCCGGACACGGAGCGCCCGATCCCATCTTCATCCTTGGCCTGCCGCGTGCAGGCTCCACCCTGCTGGAACAGATCCTTGCCAGTCACAGCCAGGTGGATGGCACGCTGGAACTCCCCGATATCCTGGCGCTGGCGCATAGGCTGCGGGGCCGAAAGGCGGGGCAATCGCTCTATCCGCAGGTGCTGCACGATCTCTCGGCAGAGCAGCTGGAGACATTCGGACAGCAATATCTCGAGAACACCGCCATCCACCGGCAGGGCGCGCCGTTCTTCATCGACAAGATGCCCAACAACTTCCGGCATATCGGCCTTATCCACCTGATACTGCCCAACGCCCGGATCATCGATGCGCGCCGTGCGCCGATGGATTGCTGTTTTTCCGGGTTCAAGCAGCTTTTTGCCGAGGGGCAGGAATTCACCTACGGCCTCACCGAGATCGGACGGTATTTCGCCGATTACGTCGACCTTATGCAGCATTGGGACGATGTGCTGCCGGGCCGGGTGCTGCGCGTTCAGCACGAGGACGTGCTGGACGATCCCGAGGGTCAGATCCGCCGGATGCTGGATTACTGCGGCCTGGACTTCGAGGAAGCCTGCCTGAATTTCCACAAGACCAGCCGCGCCGTGCGTACCGCCAGCAGCGAGCAGGTGCGCCAGCCGATCAACCGCGCGGGGCAGGGGGCGTGGGTGCCTTACGATCCGTGGCTGGGCGATTTGCGCGCTGCGCTGGGATTTCCCGCCTAGGCCATCCGCGCGCCGTTTGGCACCGCCATGCCGTCATCCGGCGCTGCCAGCACGATGGCGCCGTCTTTATCGGGAAAGCCCAGCACCAGCACCTCGGACATGAACGGCCCGATCTGGCGCGGGGGGAAGTTGACAACGGCCATGACTCGCCTGCCGACGAGGCTTTCGGGCGTATAATGGTCGGTAATCTGGGCGGAGGTTTTCTTCACCCCGATTTCCGGGCCGAAATCCACCCAAAGCTTGATCGCCGGCTTTCGCGCTTCTGAAAAAGGCTGGGCGTCCGTTACAGTGCCGCTGCGGATATCCACCGCCATGAAGGTTTCAAAGTCGATCTGCGTCATGCGCTGCCATTATTGGCGCGCCGCCCGCGAGTCCACTGTCGGCGAAATGCAACTATGGCGTAGTGCGATCAACACGCCTAGGGGGCGCGAATCATGATGGCCTCGTTCAACAATGTGCGCACCTTGCTGGTGGCGATCTTCGTGCTGATGGCGGGCAGCGGTTTTCTCTCCACGCTCATAGCCATCCGGCTGGAGCAGGGTGGGCAGGGTTCGCTGGTCATCGGACTTGCGGCGACGGCATATTTCGGCGGACTGACGCTGGGCGCGATGCGCGTGTCCCGCCTGATCGCGCGCGTCGGGCATATCCGCGCCTTCGCGGCCTTCGTTTCCTTCTATTCCGCCAGTTCGCTGACCTACGCGATCATCGATCTGCCCGCTGTATGGGTAGCACTGCGCTTTGCCGATGGCTTCGTGATGAGCGGCGTGTTCGTGTGCCTGGAAAGCTGGCTGAACCGCGTGGCGCGGCCGGAAAACCGCAGCGGGATCCTGGCCGCCTACATGATCTCCCTCTACGCCGGGCAGGCGGTTGGCCAGTTCCTGCTGAACCTGGGAGACAACTATCCGGCCCTGCCGTTCATGGCCTCTGCCGTGCTGCTGTCGCTATCGGTGCTGCCCGTGGCTCTCACTAAGATCGAGCAGCCGATCATGGAAACGGTCGAGCGTTTCTCCTTGAAGCGACTCTACGAGGCATCGCCGCTGGGTATCGTCGGCACCGCGTCAACCGGCATGATCCTTGGCGCGTTCTACGCTCTTGGCGCTGTGTATGTGCAGCGCGTGGGCCTGCCGCTGTCACAGATCGCTTTGTTCACATCCTGCGTAATCACCGGCGGCGTGGCCCTGCAGTATCCGCTTGGCCGCCTGTCCGACAGGTTCGATCGCCGCCGCGTAATCATCGGCGTAATGCTGATGACCGCCGTGCTGAGCGCCGGGCTGGCGATGATGCAGCAGCCTGCCGCCATCTTCATCCTCGGCGCGCTGTTCGGCGGCGTGTCCTTCGCGCTTTACCCGCTCAGTCTCGCCCATTCCAACGACCATCTGGAAGAGGACGAGCGCGTGGGCGCCAGCAGCGGGCTGGTGATGGTGTATTCGGTGGGCGCAATGGGCGGCCCTATGGTGGGATCGGCGGCCATGGGAATCTTTGGCCCGGTCGGCCTGTTCGCCGTTATCGCAGCGATTTCATTGGCCTCCGCCATGTTCGGTTTCTGGCGCATGGCCGTCAGCAAGCCGGTGCCAGATGTCGATCAGCAGGATTTCCAGGCCTTGCCCCGTACCATGCCAACCGCTGGCCTGCTGGAAGACGAAGGCTAGAGCGCGCTGCCTTTCAGCCCAAAGGCGTAATCGGCGAAGGGCGCAACGCCCGCCAGCAGCCACAGGGCGGCGTAGAAGGCAGGCACCGCCACCGCGATCACCTTTATCGCCGGATGCACGCTGCCCCGCGCCCGCGCATCGCGCCAAGCGATGAAGGCCACAATCAGCAATTGCACGCTCATCTCGATCAGGGGGATGATCCACTGCTTGGCCGATAGGATGGGAATGGCGGCTTCGGGTCCGTCCAGCGCGGGCACGCTGGCCATGATGGCAAGCCTGCCGATGGCGGGTTCGGCCACAATGATGATTGCGCCAAGCATCAGCCGCCGGTGCCAGTCCGTACGTTTTCTGAGCACAATGGCAAAGGCCACGAAAGTGGCGAAGAACACCGGCTGCACGAAGTTCAGCGCGAGGAAATAGGGCGTGTAGAAAACCGGCGGTGCGCGATTCAGCGCGGTGGTGACGATGCCGGTGTTCCATGCCGTGATAACGGCCAAAACGGCCAGCGCCGCGCCGAACCACCCCAGCTTGCGATGCAGCGACAGATCGCGGCCCGCGCCGAGGAAATTCTGCACCACGAACAGCAGCAGCCACGATCCCATCACGATACCGTGAAGATGGGTGCTGCGTGGCATCAGCCGCACGTCTGTAAGTCCGGCGAGGTTGAACAGCGCAAAGCCTGCCAGCACCAGCAAGGCGAGGCCAATCGCGACCTTGCGATAAAACCCGTTTTCCCAGATGAATATCTGCGCTGGCGAAGTGGCCATGATAGTGTTCCCCCCGAAACAATTTCAGGAGAAGAATAGCTTTTGCAACTATAGTTGCCAAGCCGAGGATTATTCGTTGGCGAACCGTACGTTTACAGTAACATCACCATACCCTGACACCTGCAGCGGGATCGCAAGGTTCTGCTGCACGGCCCGGCGGGCGGCAGTTCGGGCAAGGCCCATCACTTCTGCATTGCTGGCAAAATCGACGGCCCGCTGCATCGCCTGCTGCGAATTGTTGCGGCTGAGCGAGACGGAGGCGTCGCGGCTGACATAAAGGCCATCGGTGAAATAGCGCGCCTGCGCCTCGTTGAGGTTTGGCGTCGTCACTTCAAGCGGGGGCAGGGTCACGTCGAGATTTTGCGTGGCCTCGTCCCATGCAAAATTGCCGCGATCCATTTCCGACAGGTCGAGGCGATATTCCACGGTAGCAGGCACGATCATGGCCTGGCGCGATTGCAACGCGTCCACCTCGAACGGGCCGACGCTGGGCGTGCTGACGCTTTCTGCCACCACGTCGAAACGGCTGGAGAAAACGGTTAGGGCATTCTGCTCCTCGAACGCGAGCATGGATGTCGCCACGATATCGCCGCGCTCTTCGGGGCCCCATTTCTCCCACGCCAGCCAGGCAAGGGCGGCCACCAGCAGCAGCACAACGATCCACGGCGCGCCGCCGCGCATGGTGGTGTGGGGGCCGGAGTGGGTGGCATCATGCATGCTGGCATGCGTGGGCGGGGGGCCTGCTGCGGCCTCGGCCACGTGCACGCGGCTGCCTTCGTCCTGTTTCAGATTGTCTGCCATACATCTCCAGAACGGCTGACCTCGCCGCGCCGTTCCAGCTCCAGCAGGTGCGCCAGCACGCTTTGCCCGGCAGCGGGCCAGAGTCTTTCGTCCACGCCCTTGTACATCACCGGCACCAGACTGGCGATGCTGCGCGCTTCCTCGCCCAGCAGGCGCAGGATCTGGCGTTCACGCTGGCGGCGGTGGCCGATCATCCCCCGCACCAGCTGGCGCGGCTTTTCGACAGCGGGGCCGTGGGCGGGATAATAGATGCGATCCTGCTCCCGCTCGTACAGGCGTGAGAGGCTAGCCATGTAATCGGCCATGTCGCCATCGGGCGGCACCACCACGCTGGTGGACCAGCCCATCACGTGATCGCCTGTAAACAATGCGCCGCTCTCCTCCAGCGCGAAGCAAAGGTGATTGGAGGTGTGGCCGGGGGTTGCCACGGCGCGCAAGGTCCACCCCGGTCCGGTCATCGCCTCGCCATCCTCCATCACGCGATCCGGTGCGTAGGTCTGGTCGAACGGTGCATCCACGCGCGGCGCATCGCTGTGCAGGTGCAGCGGCGCACAGCCCACGATGGGGGCATTCCTGATGGCAGCCAGCGGTGCAGCGGCGGGCGAATGATCGCGGTGTGTATGGGTGCACATGATGGCAAGCACGGGCCTGTCGCCGATCGCCAGCGCCAGGTTATCCAGATGCCGCGCATCATCGGGGCCGGGATCGATCACCGCGATGCCTTCCTCCGTGCCGACCAGATAGGTTTGCGTGCCGGTGTAGGTGAAGGGCGAGGCGTTGGGCGCCAGCAAGCGCTCCACCAGCGGCTCGATCTGCTCGACTTCGCCTGTCGGCCAGGGTTGCGGGGGCAAGGACATGATGTGCATATGCGGGGCAGAAGAGGAATGCCAATGATTGACCAGTCGATCCTCGTCCTTGACGAGGGCACCACCAGCACGCGGGCCATGCTTTTCGCGCAGGACGGAGCCCTTCGCGGGGTGCAGCAGGCGGAACTGACGCAGCACTATCCGCGATCGGGATGGGTGGAGCATGACGCGGGGCAGATCTGGGAAAAGACGCTGGCCTGTGCACGCGCCATGGTGGACCATGCAGGCGGCGCGGCGCGCATAGCCGCCATCGGCATCACCAACCAGCGCGAAACCGTGGTGGCGTGGGACCGCGAGACGGGCGAGCCACTGTCACGCGCGATCGTATGGCAGGACAGACGCACGGCGGATTTCTGCCGCCGCCTGAAGGATGCAGGGCACGAACCGATGATCCGGGAGCGCACCGGCCTGCTGCTCGACCCTTATTTTTCCGGTACGAAGATGCGCTGGATGCTGGACAATGTGGAGGGTGTGAAGGCCGCCGCAGATGCCGGCACGCTGGCCTTCGGCACGGTAGAAAGCTGGCTGGTGTGGAAGCTCACCGGCGGCGCGCAGCACGTCACCGACGCCAGCAACGCCAGCCGCACCATGCTGATGGCGCTGGACGCCAGCGGCTGGGACGGGGAATTGTGCGATCTGCTGGGCGTTCCGGTGGCAGCCTTGCCGCGCATCACGGATTGCGCGGGTGAACTCGCCAGCACCACGCCCGATCTTCTGGGCGGCGCCATTCCCATCTGCGGCATGGCGGGTGACCAGCAGGCCGCCACCATCGGGCAGGGATGCCTGTCTCCCGGGGACACGAAGGCCACCTACGGCACCGGCGCATTCATTCTCGCCAACACCGGAATGGGCGTGCCTTTCTCCGACAATCGACTACTGGGCACGGTACTGGTGCAATTGGCGGGGGAGCGGCACTACGCCATCGAGGGGGCGGTGTTCGTGGCGGGCAGCCTGATCAAGTATCTGCGCGATACGCTGGGCCTGATCGAAACCGCCGAGGAGACAGAGGAACTGGCAAGATCCATTCCCGATAGCGGCGGCGTGGTGGTGGTGCCTGCCCTGTCCGGGCTTGGCGCACCCCACTGGCGGCCCGAGGCGCGCGGCATCATCTCCGGCCTCGGCTTCGACACGGGCCGGGCGCATATCGCGCGCGCTTCGCTGGAGGCAATGGCCCACCAGACGCGTGACCTTGCCAGCGCCTTTGCCGCCGATGGCGCACGCTGGACGGCGCTGCGTATCGATGGCGGCATGGCGGTGAATGACTGGATGGCGCAGGATATCGCAAACGTGCTGGGCCTGAAGGTCACACGGCCCGATTTCGTGGAAACCACGGCGCTGGGCGCGGCGATGCTGGCGGCGGTAGGCTGCGGACTGAAGGCCGATCTGCACGATGCGGCGGACACCATGATTGGCGCGGTGCACGCGTTCGATCCGCAGATGGACGAGGAAAGCCGCCGTCGCAGGCTGGAAAACTGGGCCGCTGCCGTGGCGAAGGTCTAGCGCGCGAAGGCGTATCCCAGCCGCTCTCGCAGATCGTGAACGGCAGCGGGCTGCGGTTCGTAACTGCGGCGCCACGCCCGGTCCAGCCGCTCGACCCGGCTGTAGAGCCCGATGGAGCGATCGACCAGATCGGCGATGAAGCGCGGCAGCAGCGCCATCTGCACGGCATCCGGTACGGGCTGCGCGGGCGGCAGGTGGCCATGCTGGCGAAGCTGCTCTGCAGAGATCTCGTCGGCGAAATAGGCCTTCTGGTTCAGCAGCCAGGCAATCGCGTGCATCATGCGCGTGGTGGTGCGCAGCGCTTCGCAACTGGTGGCGACGGCCCGTTCCGATTCTGTATCACCGGTGCTGGTGGCGCTTTCCACCAGGGCGAAACTGTCCCGCGCCTCTTCGGCCAGGAGGATCGCATCTTCATACAAGGCTTCGATGATCGACGGAGAGATGGTTGCGTGCTTGGTCATGGTCTGATGACATCTAACGAGGCAATTTGCCGCGCGCTACTGACAGTGTGGTTAATCCGGCCTGGAAAACAGGCTTGTCCCAGCGGGAAACAAAATTGCGCTGAGGGCGCGCGGGATGTCAGACGCGCTCAGGCGATAATGTCGGGCGTCAAATTATCCTCGATATGGCTGATATGATCGCGGAGCCGCAGCTTGCGCTTTTTCAGCCGCGCCACTTGGAGCTGGTCCGGCCCGCCGGCCTGCACCAGTGCCTCTATCGCAATATCCAGATCGCGATGCTCCACCTGCAGGGCGGCGAGGCGTTTTCGCAATTCATCTTCTGTCATGCTCGCCCCGATCTCTGCTTCTGGCCCGCAAATTGGCCCGGTAATTGGTCCGGTATTTGGCCCGGTTCTCGCACCCGATAGCGGGGTAGCGCCCGCCGGGGGCGGTTCGTCGCCAAGGTGTTTGGAGATTTAGAACTATTATGGTTTGATGACAATCACGCGGCGGCTGCCGTCTGCGAGTCGAATGGCAGTTGCCGTGGGTCACCACCGCGGGCCGGGCTTTTCCGGCCCCCACTGTCTAGGAGACTGCCTCATGGAAACTTCGCACGCCCAGGCCCTTCAGCAAAAGCACCAAGGCCTCGATCGTCGACTGCGTGAAGAACTCAATCGTCCCGCTCCAGACAGTGCGAAGATACAGGCGCTCAAGAAAGAGAAACTTCGGCTCAAGGAAGCAATCTCGCTGAATTGATTTTCACTCTCCCCCGCCACCTGCAATGTGCGGGCGGCGGGGACGGGAATTTGCAAATTACGCAATCTGCTATAGTCGGTGGATAGATGACCGCCGCAGCTTCAGCTCGCCAGATACTTAACAGCCTTCACGAGGTGATGGCGTCGCGCACCCATGCGCAGGGCAAGCTGAACCAGGTGGTGGAGATCATCGCCGAGGAACTGTCGAGCGAGGTCTGCTCGATCTACCTGCTGCGTGAAGGCATGCTGGAACTGTTCGCCACGCGCGGGCTGAACCAGGCGGCCGTCCATGTCACGCGGCTGGGCGTGGGGGAGGGGCTGACCGGCACCATCGCCCAGAATATCGAGACGCTGAACCTCGACGAAGCGGCCTCGCACCCCGAATTCCAGTACCGCAGCGAAACGGGGGAGGAGAAATTCCACTCCTTCGCAGGCGTGCCCATCGTGCGGCGGGAGCGGGCTATCGGCGTGCTGACCGTGCAGCACGTCGAGCCGCGCAAATACGAAGAGATCGAGATCGAGGCCCTGCAGACCACCGCGATGGTGCTGGCCGAACTGATCAACAACGCGGGGCTCGTCGACGGGGAGGCGCTGGACGACATGTCCAAGGCGCAGACCGGGCAGGACATCATCAGCGGGCTGAAGCTGGTGAAGGGGCTGGCCATCGGCAAGGCGGTGTTCCACCAGCCGCGCGTAACCATCGAGCAGACGGTGGCAGAAGACATCGAGGTCGAGCGCCAGCGCGTCTACCTCGCCTTCGACCGGATGCGCGAGCAGATCGACAACATGGCGACGCAGGCCGATTTCGGCGTTGGCGGAGAACAGGAACAGGTTCTCGAGACCTACAAGATGTTCGCCTATGACGAGGGTTGGGGCCGCCGCATCAACGAGGCGATCGATTCCGGCCTCACCGCCGAAGCCGCGATCGAACGCGTGCAGCAGCGCACCCGCATGCGCATGCGCGAGATTCAGGATCCGCTGCTGCAGGACCGGATGCACGATCTGGAGGATCTGGCCAATCGCCTGATCCGCATCGTTTCCGGCCAGTTGGGGACAGCCGCGCAGAAGGGTCTGGCACAGGATTCCATCCTGGTGGCCAAGAACCTGGGCCCCGCCGAACTGCTGGAATATGACAAGCGCCGACTGAAAGGCGTGGTGCTGGAGCAAGGATCGCTCACCGCCCACGTGGTGATCGTGGCACGCGCCATGGGCATTCCGGTGATCGGCCGCGTTTCCAACGTGCGCGGACTGGTGCGCGATGGGGACGAGATGCTGGTGGATGGCGATGCCGGCAAGGTCACGCTGCGCCCGTCCTCCGCCGTTCTCACCGCGTTCGAGACGCGCTTTGCCCGCAGCGCAGAGAAGAAGGCATCCTACGCCAAGCTGCGCGACGTGGAGCCGTTCACCCGTGACGGGGAGCGGATCGAGGTGATGATGAACGCCGGCCTGCGCGATGACGTGGGTATGCTTTCCATGACGGGCGCTGACGGCATCGGTCTCTACCGTACGGAGTTCCAGTTCCTGGTTTCCGCGGCCCTGCCGCAGCGCGAGCGGCAGGCGCGCCTCTACCGCGAGGTGCTGGATGCAGCGAAGGGCAAGAAGGTGATCTTCCGCACCGTAGATATCGGGGGCGACAAGTCGCTGCCCTATATCTCCAGCGAAATCGCCAAGGAAGACGAGAACCCCGCCATGGGCTGGCGCGCCCTGCGCCTTGCGCTGGAGCGTGAAGGCCTGATGAAATCGCAGGCCCGTGCCTTGCTGGAAGGCGCTGCGGGGCGGGAGCTGAACGTGATGTTCCCGATGGTTTCCGAACCCTGGGAATTCGATGCCGCCAAGGCCGTGTTCGACAACCAGCTCGCCTATCTGAGGGATCGCAAGCACAAGCTGCCCACCTCCATCCGCTATGGTGTAATGCTGGAAGTGCCCTCGCTGGCCGAGGTGCTGGATCTATTGCTGCCGCGCTTGTCCTTCGTGTCCATCGGCACCAACGACCTGACCCAGTTCCTGTTCGCCGCAGATCGCGCCAACCCCGAGCTTGCGGAACGCTACGACTGGCTCAGCCCGTCGATCCTGCGCTTTCTGCGCCGCGTGGTGCTGGGATGCGTGGGTTACAAGGTGGACCTGGGCGTGTGCGGCGAGATGGGCGGCAGGCGTCTCGAGGCGCTTGCCCTGCTTGGCCTCGGCATCCGGCGCCTGTCGATCACGCCGGCAGCCGTGGGTCCGATCAAGGAATTGATTCGCAAGGTCGATACCCGTGAAATCACGGATGCGATGAACGGCTGGCTGGCCAATCCTCCCGAAAACATGCGGGCGGCCTTGCAGGCATGGGCCGAAGAGCGAGAAATAGAAGTGGATTGACGCAGGCTTGCTCCACAATCGCTTGACTTGGCGGCGCTGGGACGATTGGTGTAAACGCTCAGCCTTCGCTCCATTTCCAGACCCCTCTTGCTTGAGCCGACATGACCGATCACGAAGACGAAAACTACGCAGACGAGATGATGGGCGGCAATGACGATGTGCCCACGGTTGGCTCGCGCCTGCGTGCCGCGCGTGAACGCAAGGGGCTGACGCTGGATCAGGTGGCAGCGGATACGCGCATCGCGCGGCGCCATCTGGAGAATATCGAGGCGGACAATTTCGACGATCTGCCGGGCCGCACCTATGCCGTGGGCTTCACCCGCACCTATGCCAAGACCGTGGGCCTCGACGAAGAGGAGATGGTCTCGATGGTGCGCGAGGAAATGGAACTCGCCACGATAGACGAACGCTATGCCGATCATTCGCGCGGCAAGTTCGAGCCGGGCGACCCCTCCCGCGCGCCGGGCGGCGGCCTGCTGTATTTCTCCATTTTTGCAGTGATCGTGCTGCTGGTGGGCATCTTCTTCGCCGCCCGCGCGCTGTTCTCGCCATCGGCCGAAATTCCTTCCCTGGTGGAGCAGGAACGGCAGGAACAGCAGGCTGCGGCCGCCGCACAACAAGCAGCGCAGCAGCAGCCCGCGCAGCCGGCAGGCAGTCTGCAGCCATCGGGCGAGGTGACGTTCACCGCCGAGGGAGAGACCTGGGTGCGTTTTTACGATGGCGAAGGGCGCGTGCTGCGCGAGGGCACGATGACGGAAGGCGACAGCTTCACACTCCCCGCCGACGCGCAGGACCCGCAGCTCATCACCGGCAGGCCGGACAGGCTGGCGATCACCATCGGCGGCCGTTCGGTGCGCAAGCTCTCCACCGATGTGGAAACGGTGCAGGACGTGCCGATTTCGGCAGAGGCGTTGCTGGCACGCAGCGGCGGTGTGCAGACCATTGGTTTCAGTCTGGGTACGGCAGCGCCGCAGCAGGCTGAAGCGCCTGCGACAACCAGCACTACCACGACGCCTGCGCGAACCGCGCAGCCTGCCCCGGCCCCCACGACACGCGCCCCTGCACCAACGCCAACGCCAACGCCGACACGCACACCGACGCCGACGCCAGCTGCCACTAGCGTTGCACCGACACCGGCAGCCACCCAGCCGACGCCGGAACCCAGCCCCGCAGCCACCGCGCCGCCCCGCGCCATTCCGGCGGAACAGGACGGTGAGGACGCTTCGGCAGAAGTCCAGTAACGCCGGTACACCTATGCGGCTGAATTGCAGGCGATTGCGGATGCCGCAAAGCTGTTAATCGTCTATCTTGCCGTGATCTGGCAGGAAGAATACGTTCAAGATATTATCGAATTGAGGAGATCGCCGAGAATGCTTGCAAGGTCGAAGGCGTCATTTGCCATAACACGTGCCGCCGTCTGCGCCGGACTGGTCGCCGTGGCCGTTCCTGCGCCTGCGGTGGCGCAGTCCAGCGATCGGTTGCAGCGTATAGAGCAGCAGATCAGCGCCCTGCAGCGCGCCGTATTTCCCGGTGGGGACGAACGTTTCTTCGAGCCGGAAATCAGGCCCGAAACGGCATTGCCGCAGGATAGCATCACGCAGGCCACCACCTCCGCCATCACCGATGTGCTGGCGCGCCTTGATGCCATCGAAGGCCAGCTCTCCCGCCTTACCGCGGCCACCGAAGTAAACCAGAACGCACTCGCTTCCGTGGAGACGCGGCTCTCCGCACTTGAGACGGCTTCGACCGCGCCTGTTTCTTCCACCACGACAGGAGCTGCTGGCGCGCCCGTTGTCAGTTCCGGGCCGAGCGGCGTGATTGCCGTGCCCGATGACAGTCGCGGCCAAAGCGCGGCGCAGGGCAATACGGCCGCCTCCGGCGCGTCGCAGGCAGCAACCTCCGCCAGCAATGGCCCGACGCCCGAACGCCTCGAAGCAGTGCAGGCCATTGCGAAGCCTGCAACAGGCGATGCAGGCGATGACGAATATGTCTACGGCTTCCGCCTGTGGGACGCGGGCTTCTACCCCGAGGCGCAGCAGCAGCTTTCCATGTTCGTCGAGCAATATCCCGATCACTGGCGCACCACCTATGGCCGCAACCTGCTGGGCCGCGCCTTCCTGGATGCAAATCAGCCGCGCGCCGCGGCCACGCATTTCTTCGAGAACTACCAGTCCGACAATGACGGCGCCCGCGCGCCCGATAGCCTGCTGTATCTGGCCGAAAGCATGATTCAGCTTGGCGACACCAACCGCGCCTGCATCGCGCTGGCCGAATTCGGCGATACCTATGCGGCGCTGGCGGCGGGCCGCCTTGCCGATATGTATGGCGATCTTGGTGGCCGCGTCGACTGCAATTGATCTGGCGCTGGTCGGGCGTTTTGCAAAGGCGCTGGACCGGCTGAAACCCGATGGTGGCAGAATTGGTCTCGCCGTTAGCGGCGGGCCGGATTCGATGGCCATGCTGCTGCTGGCGCAAGAGGCCATTCCCGGCGAATTCGAAGTGTCGACGGTCGACCACGGCCTGCGCCCCGAAGCGCGGGACGAGTGCGCGCTGGTGGCCGCGGTCTGCAAGAAGCGCGGCGTGCCCTGTGAGGTGCTGAGCGTCGAAGTGGGTGAGGGGAATACCCAGGCCAGGGCACGCGAAGCGCGCTACGCGGCCTTGCTGGGCTGGGCAGAGACGCGTGGCCTGACCGCAATCGCGACGGCGCATCACGCCGACGATCAGGCGGAAACACTGCTGATGCGGCTCAACCGTGGCAGCGGTGTCGCAGGGCTTGCCGGTGTGCGCAGCGTAAACTGGCCCACCGGTTTCGATGCAGCGATCATCCGGCCCCTTCTGCATTTTCGGCGTGCTGAACTGGCGCAGGTCATCGAGGTATCGGGCCAGCAAGTCGTGCGCGATCCCAGCAATGACGACTTGCGTTTCGAGCGCGTGCAGATGCGGCGCGCGCTGGCGGATTGCGAGTGGCTGGAGCCAGCATCTATCGCCCGGTCTGCCAGCAATCTGGCGGATGCCTACGAAGCTCTGCAGGCCTACGCCGATGTGCTGTGGCCGCAGATGGTACGCCAAGCGGGAGAGGGGTACGTGCTTTCGCCCGGACCATCGCGCGAGATGAACCGGCGCCTGCTTGCCCGCATCATGGAGAAAATGGGCGGGAAGCCGCGCGGCGGCGATGTTGCGGCACTGCTGCGCAGACTGGAGCGGGGCGAGGGCGGCAATGTTGCCGGTCTGCTTGCGACGGTGGAAGGCAGCGAGTGGATCGTCCGGCCAGAACCGCACAGACGAACGGGCTAACCTTCGGTCGCCAGTGAGCCGCCTACGCCCGTCATCACGCCATCGGTGATAATCACCACGTCGCCCACATCGGCGATCTCGAACAATCGCGAAGCGAACTCGTCCGGCACGCCGATGCAGCCGTGGCTGGCGTAGCCGCGCTCCACCGTGGAACCGCCGTGAACGGCGACGCCATCCCATGTCAGACGAAGTGTCCAAGGCATGGGCGCGTTGCCATATTTCTCGGAAATATTGTGCCGTTCCTTGGTCAGGATCGGGAAAGTGCCCACGGGCGTGGGGTGTTCCGGCGTGCCCAGCAGGGCAGCAGCGGCGCCGATTTCATAGCCATCGCGAAACACGCTGATGACGCGCGCCTGCAAATCCACCGTCACCACCAGCGGGCCATCGGGAATGCCCGCATCATCCCAGTGCCACTCGCCATAACGGATCGGCCCCTCGATGGGCAGGACGCGCTTGATAACGAAGGGATCGTCGGGATCGTAGGGTGGGGTTTCCTGCACCACTTCCTTCGCCACGAAGGAAATCGCCTCGTCCACCGTCTCACCGGCAGACGCGGTGCCTTGCGCCAGCGCGCTTTCGGCGGGAAGCCAGCCAGCCATCATTGCCGGTGCATCGCTGCCGCGCCCCATCGCCACCGCGCTGCCGATCAGCGCGACGACGGCCAGCGAAAGGCCTGCGATCCATTTGGAAACGGCGGTCATGCAGGAACAATGCTCTCATTTGCGGGCAAAATCCAGCAGGCACGAAACATTCGTCCCTGAATGGAACGCCGCATGCCGCGCCCTAGCCGTGCGCGCCGAAAATGTTGGCGATGGCGGTGGAGATGCGCAGGGAAAGGCCGTGGGCGCGCTCTATCGGGTCGATGAAGTCGCGGTGGATGGCCTCGTATCCCTCGTCTCCGCCATCGGGCCAGTCGGTCGGCTCCGTCAGGTCGAAGCGGCCGATGCGCGGGAAATGCGTGGGATAGGCGCGCCGCAACTGGGCCAGCGCCTCGTCCACGCGCAGGGTGAAGACCATTTCCAGCACATCGTCGCGAGAGACATCGTTGGCGCGGCTGAAAACCGGCACGCTGACGGCGCGGATAAACATTGCCTGCATCAGCGCCAGCCGCAGCGATTGCAGCACGCCGATCATGCGCCGCTTTTCCTCGCGGTGGTCCGTCGGGGCATCGTCGGGCACGTGATCCAGCAACTGGTGGAATTTCATTGCGTCCACGCGCAGGCGGCTGGCGAGGCGGCGGAACACGCCGACGCGGTCGTCCTTCACCAGGTACTCGCTCAGAGCCTGGCACGCATCCGTCAGATGGCTTTCGGTGCCGCGATAGGGGCGGCTGGCCCAATATGCGGAATTGAAGAGCTCGCCATAGGCCGCCACCGTTTTCACGCTGGCCAGCGCGTTGGCGGCGCGCACCAGCCGCACCAGTTCGCGCCCGCGGGCGCTGCCTGCAAGCAGGCTGCCGATTTCCTCGTAATTGCCATCCGCCGCCTCGCCGATGCCGGCGATCACGTTGACCGGATAGCCCAGCTGCTGGAGGATGGAATTGTGGGGAATGGCGCGGATCTGCCGCAGGCTCATCTCGCGGTCGGCGTTGAGATCGCTCTGCCGCCGTGAAACCCGGCTGCCGGTGGAATTGAGCAGGCCCAGCCCGAAGGCCGTGATCGCGCGGCTGTATGTGCGGCTTTCCAGGTGATCGCGCTGGTGTTCCTTCACCGCGCGGTAGAAATCCAGGCTGAGATCGGTGCGCTGGTAGAACACGTCTTTCGGCACATCGGTGTCGGTATGCGCGGGAGCCAGCATGGCGATGCGGGTGAGAGTGGCGCGCGCCAGGGCAGGCGTGGAAAACCACAGATAGCCATCGCCGCCCTGGAAGCTGACCTCCGGCTCCAGCGGAATGCCTGCGCGGGCGAAGCGACGCTTTGCCCATGGGCTCAGCGCCCAGTCCAGCCGGTCCGCCATCTTGGTGGGATGCGCGCCGCGGCCCATGCTCTCGCCATGGGTGTTGAAGATCAGAGCGGCGACATCGTTGAGCCCATTGGCGTCCATCGCATCGGCAAGGCGACCCTGCAGCCGCTCGATCGCGAGGCTGGCGGGGATTTGCCCAACGAAGCGCCCGGCATCGGAAAACCCTGTCTGGATGGCAACGCGTCCGCGCGTCTTGGCGTAATTCTGATACACCGGCTCTGCCAGCAGTTCGTCGAAGAATCGGCCGCCGTGTTCCAGCGCGCTTTCCGTTTCGAAGAGGGGGGAGACGTCCACCTTGCCCTCTATCCCGAACAGCTTGGCGAAGTAGAGTGCGGCGAGAACCGTGGCCGGCTCCTCGCACTCCGCAATCAGCATGCGGATGGGCGCATCAGCGTCCACATGCTCCAGGATCTGGGCCATCGCCAGGAATTGCCGAATGGCCGTGCTGGCCTCTATCGCCAGTGCGCCGAAGTTGCTGCGGCGCGGCTCAATCTCCTCGATTGCGCGGTTGAGGTGAACGACCGCGCCCTTGCTGGCGAGATCGAGATTGCCATCGGGGTCGATCCGGCGACGGATGGCGTTGTGAAGCTGCTTTGCATTCACGCGGAAATGGATCCAGCCCATGCCGAGGCCATCGGCGCGCATCGCGGCGGCCAGCGTCTTCAGCGCCACGGCGCGTGGCGCATCGTCACTCTTGCGCGCCTCGTCCTCCAGCGCGTCGATATATTTGGAAAGGCTCAGCAACTTGCGCGGATCGGTGGCGGTCAGCCTGTTGGCAGCCACCGATAGCGCCGCGGGATCGGAAAGGTCGGACGCGAAATCCTGTGCGCGTTCCTGCGCATAGGCGCTGGCGGGGCGCAGTTCGGAAAGCATCGGATGATCGGCATCAATTTCTTCCAGCGCGGCCACATAACGCTCCAGCCGCTCCGCCTTCTCGGCCAGTCGGAAGCCGATGGAATTGGACCACGTGATGTCCGTGCGGCCATCCATGTCGTATCCCACCCAGCTGGCAAAGCGGAAGGGCAGGGGGGCAAGATCGTGCCACTTGTCCGGCCAGTTTTCCCGCGCATGGGTCAGCAATTGCGCCACGATGGCATCGCGTGCGCCCTGCGCGTGGGCGATAGCCTTCATCGCGCGCTGATGCTCGTAAGGCAGGGTGACCTCGGGGCGCGGGCCACCCACGCAATCGGCAGACACGTCGGCCCCGCCGCTGGCGGCATTGGCCACCGCCTCGGTTTGCGAGGGCGTGAGCAGGAACGTGGGGTGCGCGGTGAACACGGCATGGAGTTGCGGGCGTTCCCACTGCTGGCGGAACGCGTCGAAATCACCAGCCTCCAGCGTCTCGGACAGGGCCTCGGCATTGGCATCCGCACCGATGGGCGCCACCATGCACTTCACGCGCTGTGCGCGTTCGCCAAGGGCGGCGACTTCGCATTCGGCGATCAGCCTTTCGAAATCGTCGAGCGACATCTCGCCCGATTCCAGCTTGCGCGAGAGTTCGTGCGCCATCTGGAACACCGGATTGAACAGCGGCATCTCAACCGTGTGCTGGTGCAATTCCTGCAGGCGGGAGGAAAGATCGGCGATGTCGGTCATGCGCCCATCCCGGCTGCTTCCCGGGCCAGTTGCCGAATTTCTTCCGGCGAAGCGCCGCGTGGTGCCACCCAGCTGCCGCCGACGCACAGCACTTCTTTCATCGCCAGCCAATCGGGCGCGGTTTCGGCGGTGATGCCGCCGGTGGGGCAGAACTTGCAATGCCCGAATACCGAAGTCAGCGCCTTCAGTGCAGGGATGCCGCCATTCGCCATCGCTGGGAAGAACTTGAAATGCGTAAGCCCCATGTCCAGCCCGCCCATCAGCTCACCCGCCGTGGCGATGCCCGGCAGGAAGGGGATGCGGGACTTGATCGCGGCGCTGCCCAGCGCCGGCGTGAGGCCGGGCGACACGATGAATTCCGCGCCGGCAGACAATGCGGCGTCGAGGTTTTTCTGGTTCGTGACCGTGCCTGCACCCACGATGGCGCCGGGCACTAGGTTCATGCGCTTGATCGCCTCGATCGCGTCGGGCGTGCGCAGGGTGACTTCCAGGACCTTCAGCCCGCCGTCCACCAGGGCCTCAGCCGTTTCGCGGGCGTGGCCCACGTCGTCCACCACCAGCACCGGGATCACCGGCGCGCTGAGCATGATTTCCTCGATATTGTCGGATGCGCTCATGGGGTTCGGTCTCCGTGGTTCTGTATGAATGCGGCAGCCGCGCCGAACAGGCCGGGCTGCGGATGAGTGATAAGTTTTACCGGGATGCCCGCCATCAGGCTTTCGAAACGCCCCTTTGCGCGGAAGCGTTCGGCAAAGCCGGACCTGGGCAGGTGATCGCGCAGCCTGTAGCCAAGGCCGCCCGCGATCACGACGCCGGAAAAACCGCCCTGCGCCAGCGCGATGTCACCGGCGACAGCCCCCAGCGAAAGACAGAAGCGATCGATCGCGGCGGCGGCCAGGCTGTCTGTGCCTTCCATGCCCGCCGTCCAGATGGCGACATCGTCCTGTTCCCGCACGGCGCGCCCTTCCAGCGCGGCCAGCGTTGCGTGAATATCGACGATAGCGGGGCCGGACACCACGCGCTCCACCGAAACGCGGTTGTGCCGCTTGCGCAGGCGGGCGAGGATCGCGTCCTCTATGGGGTCGAGCGGGGCGAAATCGATATGTCCCCCTTCCGTGGCGGATACGCGGTAGGTGCCGTCGCCTTCGCGGTAAAGATGAGCGACGCCCAGCCCGGTGCCGGGGCCGAGAACCGAGAGTCGACCCGTGGACTTGAGCGGCCCTTCCGGCCCTGTCAGGTGAATGTATTCATCCTCGCCCGCGCGGGCCACGGCATGCGCCACGGCCTCGAAATCGTTGACGATGGTGTAGCGCGAAATGCCCAGCTTGGGTTCGATCAGGGCAGGGCGGATTATCCAGGGGTTGTTGGTGAAGCGGATCACGTCACCGCCCACCGGCCCGGCAATCGCCATGGCGAGAGCATCGGGAAGGCTGCCGCCTTTCTGGGCGCGGTAATCCTCCCACGCGGTCTGGAAACTGGCGTGGTCCTCTGTGTGCAGGGTTATGGGATCGTCCATCACGATGGAGCCATCCGCGCTGCTGGTGGCGATGGCAAAGCGGGCGTGGGTGCCGCCGATATCGACCGTTACGAGTTCCATTCCTACAACCCTGCTACTGCAAGCATCGCGCTGCCGCCGCGCTCCGCCTCGTCGGCGCTGGCGCGCATCATGGCGAACAGTTCGCGGCCCGTGCCCATTTCCGGCACCGGATCGGGGGCAGGCGTGCGGGCGGAAAGATCGGCGGTGGTGGAAAGCGTACCGGTTTCGGCGCAGACCTTCACCACGTCGCCATCGCGCAGCAGGCTGAGCGGGCCGCCGCCCAATGCTTCGGGCGAGCAGTGGATGGCGGAGGGCACCTTGCCGGACGCGCCGCTCATCCGCCCATCTGTCACCAGGGCTACGCGGTATCCGCGGTCCTGCAACACGCCCAGCGGCGGGGTCAGCTTGTGCAGTTCGGGCATTCCGTTGGCGCGCGGCCCCTGGAAACGCACGACCACGACGACGTCCTTCTCCAGTTCGCCAGCCTTGAATGCGTCGGCAACCTGCTTCTGCGTGGAGAACACGCGGCAGGGCGCCTCGATCGTCCAGCGTTCCCTTTCCACTGCACTGGATTTGAAGCAGGCGCGGCCCAGATTGCCTTCGACAAGGCGCATCCCGCCATCGGGCTGGAAGGGCCTGTCGGCGGTGCGCAGCATCTCGTCATCGCCGCTCTGGCCGACATCGCGCCAGGCCAGTGCATCGCCGTCCAGCCAGGGTTCCTGCCCGTATTGCCCCATGCCGCGTTCCTCGCCAACGCCGATGACATCGGCGTGGGCAAGGCCTGCACCCAGCAATTCCTTGGTGACGAAGCCCATGCCGCCTGCATCGTGGAAATGGTTCACATCGCCGGATCCATTGGGATAGACGCGCGCCAGCAGCGGCACTGCGCCCGAAAGTTCGGAAAGGTCCGTCCAGTCGATTTGCACGCCCGCCGCCCGCGCGAAGGCGGGGATATGGATGGCATGGTTGGTGGAACCGCCGGTGGCCAGCAGGCCGACAGCGGCGTTCACCACCGCCTTTTCATCCACGCAATGGCCCAGCGGACGGTAATCGTTGCCGCCCATGCCCATCGCCGCGACGCGGTGCACGGCGGCCCTGTCCAGCTGCTGGCGGATCTTCGTACCGGGCTGGAAAAAGGCCGCACCCGGAATGTGCAGGCCCATCAGTTCCATCATCATCTGGTTGGAATTGGCGGTGCCGTAGAACGTGCAGGTGCCGGGGGAGTGATAGCTGCCGAGTTCGGAATCCAGCAATTCCTGCCTTGTCGCCTTGCCCTCTGCATAAAGCTGGCGAACGCGCTGCTTCTCCTTGTTGGAGACGCCCGACGGCATCGGCCCACTGGGCACGAACACGGCGGGCAGGTGGCCAAAGCGCAGCGCGCCCATCAGCAGGCCGGGCACGATCTTGTCGCAAATACCCAGCAGCAGCATGCCGTCATACATGGCGTGGGAAAGGGCGACGCCTGTCGAAAGCGCGATCACGTCACGGCTGAAGAGGGAAAGCTCCATGCCCGTCTCGCCCTGCGTCACGCCGTCGCACATGGCAGGTGTGCCGCCGGCTACCTGCGCGGTGGCGCCCACTTCGCGGGCGTAGATCTTCAGCCGTTCGGGATAGCGCCCGTAAGGCTGGTGGGCGGAAAGCATGTCGTTATAGGCGGTGACGACGCCGATATTGGGGCCGCTGTTGGTTTTCAGCGCCTCTTGGTCCTCCTGGGCGCCGGCAAAGGCGTGGGCGAGGTTGGAGCAGGAGACCTGGCTGCGTTCCGGCTGGTTACTCGCCTCGTGATCGATCAGTTCGAGATAGGCGCGGCGCGTATCCTTCGATTTCTCGATGATGCGCTGGGTGACGCGTTCCACGGTGGGGTTGAGATTACTCATGCCAGCTTACTCCGTCGCGTTCGGCAAGGGCGATGGCCGCGCTCGGCCCCCAGCTTCCGGCGTTATAGGTCTTGGGCGTCTTGCCCTCCGCTTCCCAACCGGCGCGGATCGCGTCGATCCATTTCCATTGCGCCTCCACCTCGTCTCGGCGAACGAACAACGTCTGGTCGCCGTTGATCAGGTCGAGCAGCAATCGTTCGTACGCGATGCGCTTGTGCTTACCGGTGAAGGCGTCGGGCATGCGGATGTCCAATGGCACTTCGCGCAGCGTCATGCCCTCATGCTCGATACCGGGCACCTTCGCCATCATCGAAAGCGAGATGTTTTCCTCCGGCTGGATGCCGATCACCAGCCTGTTGGGCTTCAGCTTTGCATCGGGGAAGATGGAGTGCGGCACGCAGCGGAAATTGACGATGATCTCTGTCACGCGCTCGGGCAATCGCTTGCCGGTACGCATGTAGAAGGGCACGCCCTGCCAGCGCCAGTTGTCGATATGGGCCTTCAGCGCCACGAAAGTCTCGGTATCGCTGTCGCGGCCCAGTTCCTCGTCATAGCCGGGCACGATCTCGCCGCCCGATGCGCCGCCGCGATACTGGCCGGTCACGCTTTCCTCGTCCTTCAGCCGGCGAAGTGCGCGCAGGACCTTCACCTTCTCGTCACGCACGGCGCCTGCATCGAAGCTGCTCGGCGGCTCCATCGCCACCAGCGCGAGAAGTTGCAGCATGTGGTTCTGCACCATGTCGCGCAAAGCGCCGGCCCCGTCATAGAAATCCACGCGGCTTTCGAGGCCCACGGTTTCCGCCACGGTGATTTGCACATGGTCGATATGCTGGGCGTTCCACAGCGGTTCGAACAGGATATTGGCAAAGCGCAGCGCGATCAGGTTCTGCACCGTCTCCTTGCCCAGGTAATGATCGATGCGGAAGATGCGGCTTTCGGGGAAGGCACTGGCGACGGCATCGTTGATCTCGCACGAACTGCCAAGATCGGTGCCCAGCGGCTTTTCCAGGCAGATGCGAGCACGGTCATCAGCAAGGCCGTGGGATGCAAGCCCCTCGATCGTGGCCTTGAACAGGCTGGGCGCGGTGGAAAGGAAAATCGCGATCTCGCGGTCCTTGCCCACCTTGTCCGCCAGTTCGGCATACCCTTCGGGCGTGGTGACATCCAGCTGGCTGTATTGCAGGCGATTGAGGAAATCGGCCATGCCGCCACGGCGGTGAGCGGGCAGGAATTTCTCGATCGCCTCTCGCGCAAAATTGCGGAACTCGCTGTCGGAAAGTTCGGAGCGGGCCGTGCCGATGATTTGCAGATCGTCCGAGAGCAGCCCGTCGGCGTCCAGTGCGCAAAGCGATGGCAGGAGCATGCGGCGAGCAAGATCCCCCGTCGCGCCGAATAGAATTAATGTTTGTGCCTTCGCGGTCACACAGCCTCCCCAGACTCTGGTTGGAATTCAAAACGCAGGTCTAGACCCCTTTGATGTTGCAGCGCAACATTATCGTTCGATATTATCGCTGCGGGATACTTATGCGATATTGTGAACGTTCTCAACCAATCAATTCGTGCGGATGGAGGCAGGGTCTTGCGCCGCGTCCCTCAGTTGCCCGAACTGGTATCGGAAACGGTAACCTCGCAGGTGTCGAAATGCGAGAGGCCGAAGCTGGTGAGGAAGGAAACGTCCGCAGCATCGCGGCCGATGCCGATCTTGGCCGTCTTGGCCGGGTCGGCCATGCCGGTGCCATCCACGATATACCACGCGCCGCCGCCGGGCGTTGTGGGATCGTTGAGGAAAACCTCTGCAACGGCGTGGAAATCGGGCGGCTCCACACCGGGGGCGTAGCAACTCACATAGCGTGCAGGGATGGTGGAGGCACGCGCGAAGCAGACCATGACATGGGCATAGTCACGGCAGATACCGCGCCGTTCCACGAAGGTATCGAGCGCGGTGGTGGTGGCATTGGATGCGCCGGGTTCGTAGGTGAAATTCTTCGCCATCCAGTCACACATCGCCAGCACCTTTTCGCCGCCGTCGAGATGGCCGAAGCTGTCGGCGACGAAGCTCTGCATCCTGTCGGCCTGGCAATAGCGCGAATCGAACAGGTATTCGACGGCTTCGCCCGGCAGATCGTGCGGGTCCATCCGGTGCAGGCCGGATAGGTCGGGTGCCAGCCGCTTTACTTCGACGGAGGCAGTGTAATCCACCTTGTAATCGCCCTGGGCGCGGATCCATATCCGCTCTCCCACGGCATCCTGCGCGGGCACGCGGGCCATGTGGAGCGACTTGCTCAGATTGGTGTTGGAGGAGAGGATCGTCTGTTCCGGTATGGCGGCCGCTTCGAACTGCAGCAGCAGGTCGGTCGGTTCCTCCAGGTGGAAGGCGAAGCGGGCGGTGATGTCGATGGCCATACAGGTGCGAACGTGCGGGATGGCCGCTGGTTTCGCTAATCGCCGATTATGTGTGCAACTATTTCGCGCGTGTGGGGCGCGCGGCGGTGTTCTGCCAGGTAAAGCCCCTGCCATGTGCCCAGCAACATTCGCCCGTCCGCCACCGGCACGCTGAGCGATGCGCCTGTCAGCATGGTGCGGATATGGGCGGGCATGTCGTCCGGCCCCTCGCTGTCATGCTCGTAACCGCTCCCTTCGGGCACGGCCTTGTCCAGCCAGCGCAGCAGGTCGCGCTGTACGGCAGACGCCGCGTTCTCGTTTATCAGCAGGCTGGCGGAGGTGTGGCGGCAGAACAGGGTGAGCAGGCCGGTTTCGATGCCGGTGGCGTGCAGCCAGTCTGCCACCTCGTCGGTGAATTCGTGAAGCGCCTGGCCCGATGTGCGGATGGTGAAACGTTGCTGATCGTGTCGCATGCGTTCCTATATAGAGGGACAATGGCGCAGCAGACAGACCTCTTTGGCGATATGCCCTCAGTATTGCCGGTGCCCGGCCTTGCGCTTGCGACAGAGGCGATTGCCCCGGCTCTGGAAGACACGCTTTCGCAGCACATCGACGCTGCGCCGCTGGAGCCTTTCCGCTTTGGCCAGTGGACCGGCAAGCGGCTGACCGCCTATTACGGCTCCGCCTACGATTTCCAGCGCGCGCGGCCCATACCCGCGCCCCCGCTGCCCGATTGGCTGCTGGACCTGCGCCAGCAGCTCGGCCCGCTGTTCGGCCTTGCGCCGGACGCACTCCAGCAGGCCCTGTTGATCCGCTACGATCCGGGGGCAGGCATCGGCTGGCACCGGGACAGGCCGCAATATGGCACGATCATCGGCCTTTCGCTTGGCGCGCCTGCCGTGCTGCGCCTGCGCCGCCGCCGGGAGGATGGCGGGTTTGCGCGCAAGTCCGTCGAACTTGCCCCGCGCGCCGCCTATTGCCTGTCGGGCGAGGTTCGCGAGCAATGGGAGCATTCGATCGTGCCGATGGAACAAACGCGACGCTCCGTCACCTTTCGCACCTTGCGCTAGGCCAAATGCCTCTGGACCGGCTGCGTCGCCGATATCCGCATGGTTGAGCGTTACCGGATGGTCCGCGGGCAATATGGACTAGTGCCGGAAATTACGCTGCAACGGGGTTGCGCACATTGGCGGCGGGGTTAGTCTCTTCTGAAACTTCGTAAGGGGACTTTCATGCAGAAACTTAATCTGGCGGTGGCGACCGCCACGGCCATCTGCGCGCTGGCCATGCCGGCCATGGCGCAGGAACAGCCGGTGGCGTTCGAGGGCGCGACCATCCACACGATGGCCGGCCCCGCAGGCACGGGCATGATCGAGAACGCCACGATGGTGATCCACAATGGCAAGATCGTAGCCGTGGGTGCGAACGTGGCAATCCCTGCGGGCGCCCAGCGACGCGATGCCACCGGCATGGTGATCCTGCCCGGCATCGTGGATACCCATTCCCACATCGGACAGGTCTCTGGCGCGGATTCCTCCGCCGCGATCCAGCCCGATGTGCGTGCGCTTGACAGTATCAACGTGCGTGACAGTTCCATCAGCCGTGCCCGTTCCGGCGGCGTTACCACCGCCAACATCATGCCGGGCAGCGGCTTTCTGATGAGCGGACAGACGTTCTACATGCACCTGACGCAAGGCAACACCATCGAGGAATACGCCTGGATGGACGATGATGGTGACATCATGGGCGGCATGAAGATGGCCAACGGCACCAATCCCCTGCGCGAGAACGCGGCGTTCCCCTCCACCCGGGCGCGCAGCGCGGCGATGGTGCGCCAGCATTTCGTCACTTCGCAGGAATATTGTGGGTCAGAGCGATCCCCCCGCGACATTGGCCTCGAAGCCATGTGCGAGGTGCTGGACGGCAGCCGCCTTGTGCATTTCCACACCCACCGCGCGGACGACATCATGACCGCGCTGCGCCTGCGCCGCGAATTCGGTTTCGACATGCTGATCCAGCACGGGATCGAGAGTGACCGCGTGGCGCGCGAGATCGCGGCAGAGGGCGTGCCCGTGTCGGCCATCCTGATAGACAGCCCCGGCGGCAAGCTGGAAGCGCGGGAGGCCGACATCGACACCGCCGCGAAACTGGAACAGGCGGGCGTCTTCCTGTCGCTGCATTCGGACGACAACATTCTCGATAGCAGGCTGATGTTCAGGCAGGCGGGCATGGCCGTGCGCGGCGGGATGAGCCGCGAGGGCGCCCTGCGCGCGCTCACCATCAACGGCGCGGTGCAGCTTGGGCTGGACGAGCATGTGGGCAGCCTGGAAGCGGGCAAGATGGCCGATTTCGTGGTTCTCACCGGCGATCCGCTGTCGGTGTATACCGATGTTGCCGAAACATGGGTGATGGGCGAACTGCTGTTCGACGCATCGGACCCGGATGACCTGCTGATGGCCACCGGCGGCGATGGCGCGGGCAATCCGCAGTTGAACACGCATGTCCTCGCAAGAGAGGCTTTGATGCTGGAGGGCGGACAATGACAAATTTTGCCAAGATCGTAACCGGCAGTTTTGCCGCTGCGCTTCTTTCAACCTCGGCCATGGCGCAGGACATTGCGGTGCGCGGGCAGCAGGTGTGGACGATGGGGCCGCAAGGCGTGATCGAGAACGGCGTGGTGGTGATCGAGGATGGCGAAATTTCCGCCGTCGGCCCTGCCACGACCGTTACGATCCCTGCCGGTATGAGGGTGCTGGAAGCGCCCATCGTCACGCCGGGACTGGTGGATGCGCACTCCACCGTAGGGTTGACGGGCTATCTCAACCAGCCCGACGATCAGGACCAATTGGACGATTCCTCCCCCGTGCAGCCGCATCTGCGCGCCATCGATGCGTATAATCCGCATGATCGCCTGGTGCAGTGGCTGCGCGAACTGGGCATCACCACCGTCCACACCGGGCACGGCCCCGGCGCGCTGGTTTCCGGGCAGACCATGGTGGTGAAGACCGTGGGCAACACCGTGGACGAGGCTCTGGTGGAAGATGGCACGATGGTGGTCGCCAATCTCGGCAGCTGGGCGCTGGACCGCGAAAGCTCTCCCGGCACGCGCGCGAAACAGATCGCCATGCTGCGCCAGGCCCTGCTCACCGCGCAAAGCGGCGGCGAGGAATGGGAAGGCGACGAAAACGAGAGCGAGGACGAAGACAAGGACGAGGACGCCGAGCGCGGCAGCCGCAATCTCGTGAACGAGGCGTTTGAAACGGTGATCCGGGGAGAGCGTCCGCTGCTCGTCACCGCCAATCGCGCGCAGGATATCCAGTCCGCCCTGCGGCTGGCCGATGAATTCGGCATCACGGTGATTATCGACGGCGCGGCCGATGCGCACATGATGCTGGACGAATTGCGCGAAGCGGGCGTTTCTGTCGTCCTGCACCCCACGATGGCGCGCAACGAGGGCGAGCTGGAAAACGCCGCTTTCACCACTGCCAGCGTGCTGGCAGAGGCAGGCATCCCCTTCGCGCTTCAATCGGGATACGAGGCCTATGTGCCCAAATCACGCGTGGTGCTGTGGGAAGCGGGCTTTGCTGCGGGCAACGGCCTGCCGCGTGAAAATGCGCTGGCCAGCATCACCATCAATGCTGCCCGCATTATCGGGATGGACGATCGCATCGGCAGCCTGGAAGTGGGCAAGCATGGCGACGTGGCGTTGTTCAACGGCGATCCCTTCGAATACACCAGCCACGTAACAGGCGTGGTGATTGAAGGCGTGCAGGTGAGCGACGCAGTACGCTGATCGCCACGCTGCATGAAGCGAGGGCCGCTGCGATAATCGCGGCGGCCCTTTCAAACTCGGATAATCAGGGCCTGATCACGCCGAACAGATCGTGCGCGTCGGCATCTTCGACTTCGACATCGACGAAGTTTCCGGGCTGTAGCGTTTCCGGCACGTTGCGCAGGTACACGGCGCCGTCGATCTCCGGCGCGTCGGCCTGGCTGCGGCCCGTTGCGCCGATGTCGCCGTCCTCGTCCGGCTCTCCCACCTCGTCAATGATAACGGGCAGGGTGGTGCCGACCTTGGCGGACAGCTTGGCGGCGCTGATGCGCTCCGTCACTTCCATCACGCGGGCAAAGCGTTCTTCTTTCACCGCTTCGGGCACGGGATCGGGCAGGGCATTGGCCTGCGCACCTTCCACCGGCTCGAACCGGAAGGCGCCCACGCGGTCAAGCTGGGCCTCTTCGAGCCAATCCAGCAGATATTTGAAATCATCTTCCGTCTCGCCGGGGAAGCCGACCACGAAACTGGACCGGATGGCGATCTCGGGACAGATGTCGCGCCACGCCTTCAGGCGTTCCAGCACCTTGGCTTCGTTGGCCGGGCGCTTCATCGCTTTCAGCACGCTGCGGCTGGCGTGCTGGAACGGAATGTCGAGATAGGGCGTCAGCAGCCCCTCCGCCATCAGCGGGATGACCTGATCGACGTGGGGATAGGGATAAACATAGTGCAGCCGCACCCACGGAACATCGCCTTCGGTCGTGCGCATCTGGCCCAGTTCGCGGGCAAGGTCCGTCATGTGGGCGCGGGGCTCGCGCCCATGCCAGGGGCGGGTTTCGTGCCGGGTGTCCACGCCATAGGCGGAGGTATCCTGGCTGATGACAAGCAATTCCTTCGTACCGGCGGCCAGCAACTTCTCTGCCTCCCGCAGCACGGCATCGATCCGGCGGCTGGTCAGTTTTCCGCGCAGATCGGGAATGATGCAGAAGGCGCAGGAATGGTTGCAGCCCTCCGAAATCTTGAGGTAGCTGTAATGGCGCGGCGTCAGCTTGATGTCGGGCTGCGGTACCAGGTCGATATAGGGACCCTGGCTTGGCGGGGCGGCTTCGTGCACTGCCTCCACCACGTCCTCGTACTGGTGTGCGCCGGTGATCGCAAGCACCTGCGGGAAGCGGCTGCGGATCAGCTCAGCCTCATCACCCATGCAGCCGGTCACGATAACTCGGCCGTTCTCGTTGATCGCCTCGCCAATAGCCTCCAGGCTTTCTTCCTTGGCGGAATCGAGGAAGCCGCAGGTGTTCACCAGCACCACGTCTGCCCCGTTGTAATCCGGGCTCATGGCATAGCCATCGGCGCGCAGCCTCGTCAGGATGCGTTCGGAATCCACCAGTGCCTTGGGACAGCCGAGGCTGACCATGCCGACTTTTTTCTGCTCGGGTATTTGCGATGCCATGATGGCCGCGCCCCTACACCCGATTGCCGCTTTGGGCTAGAGTGCGCGAGGGCCGCGTTTCGGGAGATGGATTATGGGCAATGTAAACATGCTGGCCGTGGTGCTGGGCACGCTGGCTTTCTTCGTCATCGGCGCCATCTGGTATGGCCCGCTGTTCGGCAGGCAGTGGCGCGAACTCACCGGGATTACGGAAGAAACGGTGAAGGCAGGGCCACAGCCGGGGCAGAAGCCCGTCTGGCTGATCATGCTGCTGGCGTTCCTGCTGGAAATGGTGGTGGTGCTGATGCTGGGCCACAACATCGCCCGCACCAATCCCGCACCGCATGTGATCATGATGATGGCGGTGGGCTTTGGCGCGCTGATCATGACACCGGCGCTGGGCATCAATTACCTGTTCCAGATGCGGCCCGGCAAACTGTTCGCGATAGATGCCGCGCATTTCATCGTGGGCATGGCCGCCGTGGGCGGGGTGTTCATCGCCCTGAGCTAGGCACTCAGTCCTCGTCCTCGACCTCGGACAGCTTCTCGTCGCTGTCCGACGGGCGGATCTCCACGATGATGTCGCCTGCCTGCAGGCATTCGGCCTCGTGCTCCCAGAAGCCGCAGGCGACGCCGTTTCGGTAGATCCGCAATCCGCGTCCGCCTTCGCAAGCATCGGTCAGCGTTTTGCCGATCTCGTCCTGCCGCACTTCGCGTTCCACCAGTTGCACGCGCCCGGTGATGGAGGCGAGATCGCCCAGATAATCCGCGATGTGAGCGCCGCGCGCGCTGCCTGCCAGCAGCAGGCCGGTGAAGCGCACCGGATTGATCACATTGTCCGCACCCGCCTGGCGCGCCAGCAATTCGTTGTCGGCAGCGCGCACCACCACGCTGATCGGGACCTTGGGCGCGAGATGGCGCACGGTAAGCACGATCAGGATCGAAGAATCATCGCGGCCTGCCGAGACGAGCACGGTCTGCGCCTGCGTGATGCGAACAGCCTCGAGATTCTCGTCGCGCGTTGCATCCGCCTCGATCACGTTGCAGCCCAGCGCCTCTGCCGATTCGAGGCGCTCTATATCCTGGTCCATCACCACGATGCAGGCAGGATCGGAGCCACGTTCGATAAGTTCGCCCACGGCTTCCGCCCCGGAAACGCCGAAGCCTAGCACCACGACATGGTCGGAAAGCTGGTCCTGAATACGGGCCATGCGAAACTTCTCCCAGCTACGCTTGATAAGGAAATTGTAGGCCGTGCCCACGAAAATGAACAGCACGGCAAAGCGTACCGGCGTCACGATCAGGGCTTCGACCAGGCGGGCTTGATCGCTGATCGGTGCGATATCGCCAAAGCCGGTGGTGGTGATCGAGATCATCGTGAAATAGATCACGTCGAGGAAGCTGACGTGCCCGTCGAGATTGTCGACCAGCCCCTCGCGGTCCCACCAGTGGATCATCACCACGATGAAAATCAGGAATACCGCCAGCCCCAGCCGGATGAACAGATCGCCCCAGACAGGGATGTTCACCGCGCGCCGCAAGGGGGCAAACCGGCGCTTGCCAACCTTGCGCAATTCCCTCGTATGAGAGCGTGCCACGCGTCAGCCCTGCCGCATCATGAAGCGAACCTGCTGGCCAGCCGGTCGATGGCGGAATGGTGGGTAAGGTCGAGCTGAAGGGGCGTGACGGCGATGTAGCCATCCTCCACCGCTTCCAGATCGGTGCCGTGATCCAGCGTATGTTCGGCATCCTGCAGGCCGAACCAGTAATACTTGCGACCGCGCGGATCGGTGCCCTCCGCCAGCGAACCGCGTGCGTAATCGTGAAAGCCCTGCCGCGTTACGCGGATGCCGCCCACCTTGTCAGCAGGCAGGGCAGGGAAGTTCACGTTCACCAGCGTGCGCTTCGCCATCTGCATGTCGATCAGCGGGGCCAGCACCTTGGCACCCCACTTCGTGGCCGCCTCGAAGCCCGCGCCGCTGTCACGAAACGCCTGGCTGAGGCCGATGGCGGGGATGCCCGCCAGTGCCGCTTCCATCGCGGCGGAAATGGTGCCGGAATAGGTGATGTCATCGCCCAGGTTCTCGCCCGCGTTGACGCCAGACAGCACCAGGTCGGGGCGCTTGTCCGCAAACAGTTTGCGCAAGGCCAGATTGACCGAATCGGTGGGCGTTCCGGTAACGCTGTAGCGCCTGTCGCCATGTTCACGCAGGCGAACGGGGTGGTGCAGGGTCAGCGAATGTCCAGCGCCGGATTGTTCTTCCGCCGGGGCGCAAATCCACACATCGTCCGACAGCTGACGGGCAATCTCCTCCAGCACGGTGAGGCCGGGGGCGTGAATGCCATCGTCATTGGTAAGGAGAATGCGCATGAATCAGGCAGGTACCAGCTTTTCGATCCCGCCCATATAGGGCTTCAGAACTTCGGGCACGATTACCGAGCCATCGGCCTGCTGATAATTCTCCAGCACCGCCACCAGCGTGCGGCCCACGGCGAGGCCCGATCCGTTCAGCGTATGGACGAAATCGGTCTTCTTCCCGCCGTTTTCTGGCCGATACCGGGTGTTCATGCGCCGCGCCTGGAAATCGCCGCACCAGCTGATGGAACTGATCTCGCGATAGGCGTCCTGCCCCGGCAGCCAGACTTCCAGATCGAAGGTCTTGCGCGCGCCAAAGCCCATGTCGCCCGTGCACAGCAGCACTTTCTGGAACGGCAGTTCCAGCGCCTTCAGCACGCTTTCGGCACTTTCCACCATGTGCTCATGCTCTGCGTGCGCATCCTCGGGGCGGCAGATGGACACCAGCTCCACCTTGTCGAACTGGTGCTGCCGGATGAAACCGCGGGTATCCTTGCCAGCGGCGCCTGCCTCGCTGCGGAAACACGGGGTGAGGGCAGTAAGCCGGATGGGCACGGAAAGATCCTCGATGATCTGCTCGCGCACCGAATTGGTCAGCGACACCTCGGCCGTCGGGATCAGCCAGCGGCCATCGGTCGTCTGGAACAGGTCCTCTGCAAATTTCGGCAGCTGGCCGGTGCCGAAAACGGCCTCGTCCCGCACCAGCAGCGGCGGCGCGCATTCGGTATAGCCGTTCTCGCCCGCCTGGTGGTTCAGCATGAATTGCGCGAGGGCCCTGTTCAACCGCGCCATCTGCCCGCGCAGGAAGGTAAATCGGGCGCCCGACATCTTCGTGGCGGTTTCGAAATCCATGCCCAGCGCGGGGCCGATATCGGCATGTTCGCGCGGGGTGAAATCGAAGGAGTGCGGCGCCGTCCACCGGCCCACATGCTGGTTGTCGCTCTCGTCCGCGCCCTCGGGCACGCCATCTGCGGGTAGATTGGGGATCGCCGCCAGCGCATTATTAAGTGTAAGGGCAATCTCGCGTTCCTCTTCCTCGAGCCGCGGCATGGTCTGCTTGATTTCGGCCACTTCGGCCTTCAGCGCCTCGGCCCTGTCCGTGTCGCCCTGGCCCATGGCCTGTCCGATCGCCTTGGAGGCTTCGTTGCGGCGACTCTGCGCCTCCTGCAACTTCGTGGTCAGCGCACGGCGGCGCTCGTCCAGCGCCAGCAATTCGTCCGCCACGGGGGCCGCGCCGCGCTTCGCCAGCGCTGCATCGAAGGCTTCGGGATTCTCTCGTATCATTCGCAAGTCGTGCATGGGCGCGGGCTATGCCCCGCCAGCTTGCCGCTTGTCCAGCATGGATGCATCCCGCATGTGCAAGCGGGAACCTTTGCCAGCCTGCCGCACTGAAAATACCACGCGCTGACCATCCACGGGGGCAAGGATTGCTGGACAAGACCATCAAGGAACCCCCTCAGCGCACCCGCTTCGTCGATATCGTTCAGGGCTTCACGAAACTGGCGATGCGCGCCGGGATGATGCAGCCCGCCAGCTTCGACATGCACGAACTGCTGCAGAAGGCGCAGCAAAGCGCGGGCTCCAACGATTTTGGCGATCCGTGGTTTCGGCAGCCTCTCGCGGTGCTGCTGCAATCGCTGGAAGAAGAGGCGAATCTGCACGAGGCCGGCGCATTCGTGGCGATGAAACAGTGCGAGAAGGTGCTTGAGGACAGGCTGCGTGCGCAGCAGTGGTTTGAAAGACACCCGGAAATCCTGGGGCGGCCCCTTCGCAGCTCGGTGTTCATCGTTGGCCCCATGCGCTCTGGCACCACGCGCCTGCACCGCCTGCTGGCGGCAGACCGGCGCTTTGCCCACATGCGCAGTTTTGAAACGATCAGCCCGGTTCCCCATCCCGGCTTCACCCATGGTGGCCACGATCCGCGCATTACTTTGGCCCGCCGTGTGCGAAAGGTGGCCGACCTCGCCAACCCGCATACGCTGGCCATCCATCCGACGGGGCCGATGCAGCCTGAGGAGGAGCTTGGCCTCCTGGTCAATTCCTTCTGGGGCATGAAGCACGAGGCGCAATGGCACGTGCCGGGATATGGCCGCTGGTGCGAGGCGCAGGATGCGACGCCCGCCTACCGGCAGATGGCCCGCCTACTGCAGTTGATCGGCTGGTCGCAGCAGACGAGTTCACTGAAGCCCTGGGTGCTCAAGACGCCGCAGCATATGCTGGACCTCGATGCCCTGCTGAAGGTGTTTCCCGATGCCCGCTTCATCTTCACCCACCGCGATCCGCTGCGCGTGGTGGCAAGCTCCGCCTCGCTGGCGTGGAACCAGACCTGCATCTATTCCGACCATGCCGATCCGCATCGGGTTGGCCGCGAATGGCTGCGCAAGACGCGCCTGCAGGTCGACAGGATGCAGAGCGCCCGCAGACAGATCGCGCCCGACCGCGTGATCGATGTGCATTACGAGGATATGGATGCCGACTGGCGCAGCGCGATGTCGGGTATCTATGATTTTCTGGATCTCGATATCGAACCGGCGCAGCCCGCGATGGTGGGATACTACAACTCGGCCACCGCTATGAAACGCAAACCGCATCGCTACAGCCTGACGGAATTCGGTCTTTCGGAAGATACCGTGATGGGCGAACTGGGCCAATACGCGCGCAAATTCGAAGTGCCGCAGGAAACCCACACGGCATCGCGCTGAAGCTCGATTTTACAATAGAAGATGGTGGGCGCGGCAAGGATTGAACTTGCGACCCCACCCGTGTGAAGGGTGGGAATAACGGGAATCTACGGTTTTCGAAAAGCAAAAAAGCTAATAAAAACAAGGTTTGGTGCTCGTCGGTGTTCGCCACTGTCCAGCCAAGTTTTTCATGTTTTTTTCATGGATTTTAGGATAGCGATTCCGAATGCCAGATTTGAGCCGTATCGGGGATCGTGAAAAGTTGAAACCAAGAGCGGGCGATGAACCGCATTGGCATCGTCTACGCCAAGGCGTCTACCTCGGTTATCGGCCATCGAAGAAGACGGCTGGCGGTACGTGGTTCGCCAGGTTCTATGATGCGGATAATAATCGCAATAAGCGAAAGCGACTCGGCGATTACGGCACCCTGTCAGGTCATGATGTCTTTAAGCAGGCGAAGACTGACGCAGAGGTATGGGCTGCCACCGTCGAATCTGGCGGCGAACTTGCCCGCAGCATGGTGACGGTGAGGGATGCCTGCGAAGCTTACCTGGAGCAAAAGCCCGGATCGATTGCCGAAGGCGTTTTTCGACGGCATGTCTATTCCGATCCCATCGCCAAGGTGAAGCTCGAAAAACTGCGCCGACACCATTTGCGGAGTTGGCGCAAGCGACTGGAACAGGCGCCCGCATTGCTCAGTCGGAGCAAAACTGGAGAGAAGCGATGGAAGGAACGAGCTAAGTCGACCGTCAACCGGGATATGGTTCCGTTGCGGGCAGCACTAAGGCAAGTTCTGGAGCCCGGTAGACCAGGCAGTGATGCCGCTTGGCAAGAAGCGTTAAGACCCTTCAAGGGCGCCGGCAAGCCTCGTGATCTCTTTCTGGACCGGGTTGAGCGCAAGCGGTTAATCGATGCCGTCAGCGATGAGGCGCGACCTTTCGTGAAGGGGCTATGTTTGTTGCCACTTCGGCCCGGTGCGCTCGCAGCTCTGACTGCGCGCGAATTTGATCAGCGCACCCGTTCCTTGATCGTTGGCAAAGACAAGAATGATAGGTCACGTCAGATTTCCCTGCCCAAAGACACGGCAGATTTCTTCGCCGAACAAGTCGAGCAAAAGCCACCCGCCTCTTACATCTTTGTTCGATCGAGCGGTAAGGCTTGGGCTAAGGACTCATGGAAGCGCCCTATCAAAGAGGCGACCAAAGCAGCCAATCTACCGATTGCCGTGTGTGCCTATACGCTTCGACATAGCGTCATTACGGACCTGGTCCGCGCTGGCCTTCCTATACTCACTGTTGCACAGTTATCGGGTACGAGCGTCGCCATGATCGAGAAGCATTATGGGCACCTAGTGCAGGATGATTCAGAGGATGCACTGTCTACGCTCGTGCTTGAAGAGTAGACTAGCTGTATCGAACTTCGCGTGAATGATCGTCGTCGTAACCCATTGACAATGAGCAAACCTTGTGCGGAGCCTCGGCTAGAATTCGCTGTCAGCGCAATCGAATCCGGCGGAGGGATTCGAATGATAAATTTAACCCGCTAAGACTGTGAGTTGGGCTACGGATGCTCTGGAATTGTACCTCGTATAGCAACCCGCATTCCTTCTCCGCCTCGTTGCGTCCGATGCAATTGTAGGGTCTGCTGTGCGCCGCAAACTGACTTCCGTGACGTCTCCATCACCGCAATGGCCGCGCCAAACTTTCGACGATCCGACATTCACCAATGCGGTCTGCCTGGCATGATCGCAGCATGTGCTGGAGTTCGTCTTGCAATGACGTCAGATCGGCGATCTTGCGCGTGACCTCGCCCAACTGGCGCTGGACGAGCTGGTCCACATCGCGGCATGGTTTGTCTTCGTGGTCAGACAGGGCGAGCAGTTCACGCACTTGGGCCATCGTGAACCCTAGCGCCCGGGCGCGTCGCACGAATATGAGCGTTGCGAGATGCTCGTCAGAATAGTCACGATAGTTGCTGTCTGTTCGGTCCGCCGCAGGCAGGATCCCTTCCCGCTCGTAGTAGCGGATGGTTTCCGCCTTGGTGCCGGTTGCTTTCGCCAGTTCGCCGATACGCATCACTTGACCTTGTAGTTACTACAAGGTGCATATGTCCTTGCGACTCGAACGTTGCAAGGAGAGCGGCATGGGAAAATCCTGCTGTCAGACCCCAGAAACCGACCAGAGCGCGAATAACAATCCGCGGTGGAGGATGATCCTGTGGATCGCCCTGATAGCGAACGCTGCGATGTTCGTGGTCGAGATTGTCGCTGGTATTGCGGCTGACTCCCGAGCGCTTCAAGCCGATGCGCTCGACTTTTTCGGCGATGCAGCCAACTATGCGATCAGTCTCGGTGTTGCTGGCATGGCGCTTTCCTGGCGAGCGCGGGCTGCACTATTCAAAGCGGCGACGATGTTTGCCTTCGGTCTCTGGGTCATTGGTTATGCGGTCTATGGTCTCGCCGTTGGCTCTAGTCCCGAACCGCAGACGATGGGTTTGATCGGAACGCTGGCGCTGCTGGTGAATGCAGCGGTTGCGCTGCTGCTGTTCCGCTATCGCGAAGGCGATGCGAACATGCGCTCCGTCTGGATCTGCTCGCGCAATGACGCGATCGGCAATCTCGCCGTTCTTGCCGCCGCACTGGGCGTGTTCGGCACCGGTCAGGCTTGGCCTGATCTGCTTGTCGCCGGGATTATGGCGAGCCTCGCGATTTGGGGGAGCAGCGAAGTATTCACACAGGCGCGTCAGGAATTGGCGCATGATTGACCGCACACCTCCGGCGATCGCAGCATTTCTCGCTCGGGAATATCAAGCTGCGCGAGCGGCAGAAGATCAAGCCCAGATCGATCAGTCCTGGCATCATCTCGAGCGCGCGCACATCGTCGCGCAGAACTGGCTGAAAGCCCATTGCTACTCGCATTGGCGCATGCTGGCGCTCGCTTACCGGCAGCGCGACTGGAGGGAGGTAAGCGGTCAGATTGTTCGTCTGGCTCTCGCACCGCTGGGGAATCTTATCGGCGGCTTGCCTGTCGGAAATAGCGGGCGCTCCGATGTCAGAGCATTCGCCCGGATGGGAATTCCGAGCGATTTGCGGGCAATTCTGCAATCGACACAATGACAGTTGGAACGGAAAAAGTATTTACCAGCGAATTCATTACAATGGGTCGTTTGGTGTCCAATAGTGAAAGCAGCGCATCCCGGATAATGTTATGAAATCACATGCTATTCCGAAAATAATCTCTTTTGCAATCCGAACCCGGCTGCTAACCGCTCGCCGATGACCCGGCTCTTCGCCCGATCCTTCATGCTGCAGTTTATCACGCTGTTCACCGCGATTGGTGTCCTGTGGGCTCCGGTCGCGGAAGCAGCTGAATGCGCGGACGAGCCTGAAGTCGCTTCACTGATAGAGCAGCACGGCGAACCGGGTGAAGAGAGCAACGCGCCCGAGAAACACGGCACCTGCGCACACGGTCATTGTCACCACGTGTCGCAGACGGTGGGGCGATCGGGAGAAGGCGTTTCAATGCCTTCGGTTGTCGCACTGAACTCCGGCAAGCGCCACGCTGCGCTCGATTCAGGCAATATCGAACTGGATACGCCACCTCCTCGAGCCTGACGTACTTCGCGCATCGGACCCGTTCCGATGCCGTTTTGAACGTCAGCAGAGGAATTCACCCAATATGTTCGCCACATTCCGGCGGAGCGCCCTCTTTGCAGGGTTAGCTCTCGCCATGCTCGTGCAGCCTGCCATCGCGCAGGATGCGTCCATCGTGTCGCTTGAAGAAGCACTCGATCTCACAGGGGTCGCCGACGACGCGACTTCCAGCACATTCAATCCGCGCATTGTCGGACCACGCGCGGAATCCGAAGCTGCGCAAGCGCTCGTCGGCCAGGCCCGGTTGCGGCCTAATCCCGAGGTCTCGCTAGAGGTCGAGAACATCGCAGGGAGCGGTGCCTTCTCTGGGCTAAGCGCTACCGAATATACTTTGGCGGTCGGGCAGAGGATCGAACTTGGCGGAAAGCGCGGCGCACGCGTCGCAGCAGCTGAGGCACAGGCACAGCTTGCAAATCTGCGGACCGACCTGGCCGGTGCAGAACTCGGCTTCCTTGTCCGTGAGCGCTACGTTGCAGCGGCGGCGGCAGCGTCGCGGGTCGAGCTTGCCCGCGATGTGGTCGACCGAAACGAGGAACTGGCCCGCATAGCTGGCGTCCTGGTCGAGGTGGGCCGCGAACCACCGCTGCGCGCACTACGGGCAGAGGCCACGCTGGCAGAAGCGCGTGCCGAACTTCAGGCAGCGGAGGCGAACAGCCTGGCAGCCCGCACGGCGCTTGCCTCGCTATGGGGCGAGCAAGACACACCGCCGCTCGTCCCCGGTGCGTTTCCCAACATCGAGCCTCCGGCCGCAGTGCTTGCGTCGGCGACCAGCTTGCCATTGCAGGTTGCCCGCGGCCAAAGCGCGACAGCAGCGGCCGAGATCGACTACGAGCGCAGCCTGCGCATTCCGGATCCGGTCGTTTCCGCCGGTGTTCGACGCTTCGAGGAAAGCAACGACAGCGCCTTTCTTGTCGGCGTATCCATTCCGCTTCCCTTCTGGAACCGCAATCAGGGCAACATCGCTGCGGCCGAAGCAAGGCTACGCGCTGCCAACGCACGCGAGGTTGTCGCGCTGGCCGATTTTGAGCTGACGGTTACGCGCGCACGATCACAATATCTTGCCGCCGAAGCGCGCGTTGAAACACTTTCCACGACATCGCTTCCTCAGGCCGAGGAGGCGCTGCGGCTCGTCCGCATCGGTTACCGCAACGGCCGATTCCCGCTGATCGAGGTGCTGAGCGCAGCCGAAGCGCGTGATGCCATTCGCGAGGCGCTGATCACCGCTCAAGAAGACCGGGGACAGGCTGCCGCCGAGCTCATCAGGTTGGCCGCACAATGAGGAACATTCCAATGAACCGGAGAAGACTGGCGATCATCGCCGGTATCATCATTCTCGCTGCAGCGCTGTTGATGTTGCTGTGGCCTGATAATCAAGCTGACCCTCGTACAGAAGACAAGGTCGCCGAAACGGAACTGCCTGAGGGCTTCGTCCTGATCGATGACGATCAAATTCGCGCAGCCGAAATCAAGGTCGCCGCGGTGCAGACCGGGGCTACTGTCGAACTGGTATTTCCTGCAACGGTTGCGGCAAGCCCGACGGCCAGCGCGCGGATCGATGCGCGGGCTTCGGGCGTGGTCCGTAGTGTTGGCAAGACGCTTGGCGACTATGTCCGCCAAGGCGAGACCGTCGCTCGGATCGAAAGCGCCGATGCAGCTGCGCTCGCTTCACAGCTTAGCGTTGCCCGCGCCCGCGCAACTGAGCTTTCAGCTGCCTATGACCGCGAGCGGCGCTTGTTCGAAGCCAATGTAACGGCAAGGCAGGACCTTGAAGCAGCGCGCGCAAATCTCGACGTTGCCCGCTCCGAACTGAACCGCGCTCAGGCCGCTGTGGCTGCAGCGGGTGTCAGCGGCGATGGGCGTTCGCTCGCTGTCACCAGTCCGCTATCGGGCCGCGTTACCGCTGCTCCGATCGTGCTTGGCTCCTTCGTCGATGCTGGTGAAGAACTCTACCGCGTGATCAATCCGAACGGGCTGCAGATAGAGGTGGCGTTGCCTTCGGAAGATGCGTTGCGCATCCAGCCGGGCGACGAGGCCGCCGTGATCGTCGGCGATGGCCGCGAGATCGGTGCGCGCGTGCGTTCGGTCACGCCGTCACTCGATCCCGAAAGTCGCAGTGCCACTGCCGTACTCAGTCTGACGCGGGCGATACCGGGTCTCCAACCTGGCGCTTTCCTGCAGGCGCGCATCCGGCCGTCGGGCGAATTGGACCAGAGCCGTATCGCGGTTCCCGAGGACGCCGTGCAGGTGCTCGAAGGCCGCGACGTCGTGTTTGTGCGCACACAGCGCGGCTTCCAAGCTCGCGAGGTAGCGACAGGCAGCCGGTCCGCCGGAATGGTGACGATCTTGTCCGGTCTTGAACCGGGGCAGCGGATCGCGACCGACAACGCCTTCCTGTTGAAGGCCGAACTCGAAAAGGAGGGCGCCGAACATGGCCATTGATCATACCGCGGCTCCCGCTGACGAGGGTAGCCACCGCCATGGCCTGATCGGGATGGTTCTTGATATTGCCGTGCGTTTTCGCTGGGCGATCATCGTCCTGACTGTTTTCGCAGCAATCTACGGCGCGTTCAATCTAGTGCGCCTGCCGATTGACGCAGTGCCGGACATCACGAATACGCAGGTCCAGATCAATACCAGCGCTGCTGCGCTTTCGCCGTCGCAGGTCGAGACGCAGGTGACCTTTCCGATCGAGACCGGTCTTGCCGGGATTGAGGGGCTGGAGATGACCCGTTCGATCTCGCGCAACGGCTTCAGCCAGGTCACCGCGATCTTCGAGGAAGGCACCGATCTATACTTCGCCCGCCAGCAGGTAAACGAGCGGCTCGCACCCATTGGAGCCTCGCTGCCAGAGGGAGCGGAGCCCACCATGGGTCCGATTTCCACCGGCCTTGGCGAAGTGCTGATGTATACGATCGAATATGAGCACCCTGGTGGCAAGGGTGCTACCACTGGCGGCCGGACAGGCTGGCAGTCCGACGGCAGCTTCATCACCGAACGTGGTGACCGCCTCGAAAGCGAAGTGGCGAAGGCGGCCTATCTGCGCACTGTGCAGGATTGGGTCGTCGCACCACTGATGCGCTCTATCGACGGCGTGGCCGGCGTGGATTCGATCGGTGGGTTCGAAAAGCAGTTTCTGGTTCAGCCCGATCCCGCGCGCTTGACCGGCTATGGCCTGTCGTTCGATTCATTGATCGATGCGCTCGAGGCCGCCAACCTCGCGGCCGGTGCCAACTTCGTGGACCGTGCCGATGAAGCGCTGCTCGTCCGCGTCGATGCGAGGCTGGGCAGCATTGCCGACATAGAAGAAGCCGTCATTGCGACCCGCGAGGGTGTGCCCATTCGTATCGGCGATGTGGCCGATGTCGAGATCGGCGGCGACCTGCGAACCGGCGCGGCTTCACTGAACGGCGAAGAGGCGGTGGTGGGCACGGTGCTGATGCGAGCAGGCGAGAACAGCCGCACCGTCGCAGCCGGTGCAGCAGAAAGGCTGGACGAGGTCCGTTCATCGCTCCCAGACGGCGTTGTGGCCGAGATCGTCTACAACCGGTCCTCGCTCGTCGATGCGACGATTTCGACGGTTGAGAAGAACCTGCTTGAAGGCGCATTGCTGGTAATTGCAGTGTTGTTTCTCCTGCTCGGCAATATCCGCGCCGCCATAATCACCGCACTGGTCATTCCCGTTTCGATGCTGATGGCAGCGGTGGGGATGAACCGGCTTGGTGTCTCGGGTAATCTGATGAGCCTGGGCGCGCTCGACTTCGGCCTGATCGTCGATGGTGCGGTCATCATTGTCGAGAACAGCGTTGCTCGGCTCGCCGCGCGGCAACAGCGTGAGGGACGCTTGCTATCCTTGGGCGAACGGCTAACCGAAACGCGTCTGGCAGCACAGGAGATGATCAAACCGACCGTCTACGGTCAGGCGATCATTTTCCTCGTCTTCGCGCCGCTGCTCACCTTTACCGGGGTCGAGGGCAAGACCTTCTCCCCTATGGCGATCACGATGATGCTCGCGCTGGCTTCGGCCTTCGTTCTGTCGTTAACCTTCGTCCCGGCGATGATCGCGGTGCTGCTCAACAAGAAGCTGACCGAGGAGGAAGCGAAGCCCATTCGCTGGTCGAAGGAGCGTTATGGCCCAGCGGTTCGCAAGGCCATTGCCCGGCCCTGGCCAGTTATCGGCACGGGGGTCGGGATCTTTGCGATCGCGGCTGTCATCTTCGGGTTTCTGGGTAGCGAATTTACTCCGCAGCTCGACGAACGCGACATTGCGGTGCAATCCTTGCGAATACCGTCGACGTCGCTCGAACGTTCGCTCGCGATGCAGCGGCGGGTCGAGAACAGGCTTGAAGAGTTTCCCCAAGTCGAGCTGGTGTTTTCGCGGACGGGCACGGCCGAGGTCGCCAGCGATCCCATGCCGCCCAATGCGTCAGACGCCTATGTCATGCTGAAACCGCGCGAAGAATGGCCTGATCCGGACTTGTCGAAGGATGAGCTGGTAGAGGAGATGGAAACTGCGCTGGGCGGTTTGATTGGCAACCTCTACGAGTTCAGCCAGCCAATCGAATTACGCTTTAACGAGCTCATCGCTGGGGTGCGCGGTGACGTGGCGGTCAAGCTCTACGGCGATGACCTTACCGCACTCACCGAAGCGGCGGGCGATGTAGCCGGCGTGCTGCGCGGCGTCGAAGGCGCGGCAGACGTCAAAGTGCAACAGGTGACGGGCTTTCCGACCCTCGACATAGCTTTCGATCGCCCCACCATCGCGCGTTACGGCCTGACTGTTGAAGACGTGGCCCAATCGGTCGCCATCGCGCTCGGTGGACGTCCGGCAGGCCTCGTGTTCGAAGGCGATCGCCGGTTCGATGTCGTGGTGCGTCTCGAAGACGCGACGCGCGACGATTTCGACCAGCTTGGCGCGCTCCCGATCGTGCTTGAGAACGGCGTCACGGTTCCCCTGCGGACTCTGGCAGAGTTCCAGGTGGTCGATGGCCTTGCCGAGGTCCGGCGTGAACAGGGACGCCGGCTCGTGGTCGTGTCGGCCAATGTGCGTGAACGCGATCTCGGCTCCTTCGTCGAAGAAGCGCAGGAGGGTGTTTCGGCCGGCGTCGATATGCCGCCGGCATCCTTCATCGAATGGGGTGGGCAGTATCAGAACCTGCAGGAAGCGCAGGCACGGCTCGCCATCGTCGTCCCGATTGCCTTCGCTCTTGTGCTGCTCTTGCTGTTCATGGCTTTGGGCGGATGGGTTCCGGCGCTTGCCGTGTTCAGTGCCATTCCCATGGCCTTGGCTGGCGGGGTGTTCGCTCTGGCACTGCGGGGGTTGCCGTTCTCGGTCTCGGCGGCGGTCGGTTTCATCGCCCTGTCTGGTGTGGCGACCCTCAACGGCCTGGTAATGATGACCGCGATCCGGCAGCGGCTCGAGAACGGAATGCCGCTCGACGAAGCTATCGCCGATGGCGCGCTTGCGCGCCTGCGCCCGGTACTGATGACCGCGCTGGTGGCTTCGCTTGGCTTCGTGCCTATGGCCATCGCTACCGGAACGGGCGCGGAAGTGCAGCGTCCATTAGCTACGGTCGTCATCGGCGGATTGATCACCGCGACCGCGCTGACCCTGTTCGTTCTGCCCGCGATCGCACGGCTTGTGCTGCACCACCCGGATGACGAGCAAAGTTGGCGCGAGAAGTGGTGGGAGCGGCTGCGACGCAACGTCACGCGCGAGGAGCAGCGCGAGCTCGCTGACATTGCGTGAGCGGAACTATCAGGAACGCAGGTTCTTGAATCAGAACATTAATGAAAGGAATGCGTCATGAGTGGCGAAGGTGAACTCAACCTAGACTCGGCGGACAAGCGCCAAACTTTGTGGATCGTCCTCTGGCTGAACGTCGCGATTGCCATCGGCTTCTTCGTGGTTGGTTATTTCGCTGATTCCAACGCTCTGCTTGCTAACGGCCTCGACAATTCGTCGGACGCCGTCGTTTATGGGCTCAGCCTCCTCGCGCTGACGCGGTCACGGACCTGGAAGCGTGGGGCTGCGCGTTTTTCAGGCATTATGCTCCTCATTTTTGCCGGCGGCGTCATTGCCGATGCCATCCGGCGCTTTCTGGAGGGGTCTGATCCAGGTGGGATCATGATGATGGCAATGGCGGCGGTGGCTGCGGTGGTGAACCTGATTTCGCTGCGATTGCTGCAAAAGATGAAGTCGAAAGACGTCAATCTTCGGGCAGCCACGACTTTCAGCTTCAATGATTTCATCTCGAACGGCGGTATTATCATCGCCGGCATTGTTGTGATGCTGACCGGTGCGAACTGGCCTGATCTCGTGGTCGGTGTCGCAGTTGCCGGCATCGCGCTTTACGGCGGCATCGATATACTGCGGGATGCGCACATGGACGTCCATGATGAGGAAGGCACTGAACACCGCAAGGGTGACGAGTTCGGAAGATAAGAGGCCGAATTGGCGTTACCTGCGGCTTGTTCGCTATGCGACCGAAAATGGGCCCGGTCATCGGCCCGGCAAGATCAGTCGGCGACCCGGGTTCTCAGAACGGGTTGGCTTGCATGCCCCACAACTGACCGACAGGCGTGGAACCAGCACTCGGAATGCCTCGTTTCCTCCGTTGTAAGTTCGATTACGAATGAGGAGACAAGTCATGAAAGCCCAAGACGTTATGACATCGAACCCTGCATGCTGCAGTCCATCGAGCACCGTGCAAGAGGCAGCTTCGTTGATGGTCGATAACGATTGCGGAGAAATCCCGGTTGTCGATGATTCCGGTGCGTTGGTGGGAGTAGTAACCGACAGGGACATTGCATGCCGCTGTGTGGCCAAGGGGAAGTCTTCCGACCAACGCGTTGAGGAGGTTATGACATCGTCTCCTGTTACTGTCACCGCCGATGCCAGCGTCGACGAATGCTGCACCAAGATGGAAGACAATCAGGTTCGTCGGCTTCCGGTGGTCGATGACAAGGGCAAATGTTGCGGCATCGTTGCGCAGGCCGACATCGCCAGAAGTGCAGCCGAGAAAGAAACCGGCGACCTCGTGCGCGAGGTATCCGAAGCTAGCTCGGAGCCAGCTTCGGCGGGATGCTGCTAGTCACAAAAGACTATTTATTTCACGCGGTTAATGCGGACGGGGCGATCTGATTGGTCCCCGTCCGCCATCACTCATTACTTGCCAATCGCCTCGACCCAGACTATCTGGACCTAGTGAAGTTCATTCGTACCTTGACCTTAATCCTTTTTGGATTCGGACTTTTCGTCCAGGTTGGAGCGAATGCAGCAGGCCTTCCTCAGATTGAGGCGGAGGCGATGAGCGATTGTGCCGAGATGGCCGATAGCGAGACTTCCCGCGATCCTGCAGGACCATGTTCCAACATGACGCTCGATTGCGTGATTGCCATGAATTGCTTGCCGCCTCTGGCTCTGTCGGCAGCGACTGAAATGGAGTGCGCGCCCCTTCGCTTGATGCCGAGCTACCTTGTTTCTGCGGCCCCGTGGTTTCAAACAGATTCACCACGACCGGAATCACCCCCTCCAAAACCAATCCTCACCGTCTAGTTTTTCCTGAAGGCGCGCTGCGCTTTTTGCGAGACTGACGAACGATGAAACCGCACGAACCGGTATCGCCGGTGCGGTATGTTTTGTCTTGTCAGCTCGCTCTGCACGAGTGAGATTTATGAATTGGCGAATTGGTTGGGTGCCGTTTTCGGCGCTGCTCGTCGCTCAGACTGCGCAAGCGCAGTCGGTCGGCTATGAAGAAACCCTTGCGGCGGCGCGGGCGGAACAGCCCATGCTCGAAGCGGGCGCATTCCGCATACAGGCGAGGCGCGATGCCGCCGAAGCAGCGGACGAATTGCCCGACCCACGCGTTCGTGCAGGCGTGATGAACTTGCCGGCCACCGGACCGGCCGCATTTGATCCGTATGCGCAACTGCCGACGCAGCTAGCGGTTGGCGTCGAACAGGAAATTCCTAACCTTGCCAGGCGGCGAGCGCGATCCGGCCTTGCCGGGTCCGAAATCGGTATTGCCGAAGCCCGTCTTGGCTTGTCCGAACGTTCCATCCTCGCCGACGCGGGGACGGCTTGGATCGGTCTGTATTACGCCCAGCAACGCCTCGCTCTTGCGCGTAACGCTCTGGACGGCCTGAGGGATTTTGTTCCGGTCGCCGTCAGTGCCGTCGCTTCGGGATCGGCGAGGCCTGCCGAGAGCCTCGCGATCCGGCGCGAGCTTCTTGAAATCGAGGATGCCATTACCCGGATTGAGGCCGCGCGCGCAACCGCTCGCGCCCGGCTGCAGCGCTATATCGCCGAAAGCGAGCCTGTCGCTGCGGGGGCCGCTCCCCAAGCTACCTTGGACCCGGAAGGCCTTCGGTTCACGTTGGAGGCCAATCCGGAATTGCGCTTGGCGGATGCAGAGCAACGTCGTGCTGAGGCTGCAGCCAATCTGGCGCGCGCTGAAAAACGGCCCGATTTCGGTGTCAGCGTGACTTATGGTCACCGTAATCCCGATTTCGGCAGTGCCGTATCGGTCATGGGATCGGTCACTTTGCCCATCTTCACCGACAGGCGGCAGAACCCGCGCATCGCGGCAGCCGAAGCAGACGCTGCTGCCGCCTCGGCTGAGCGGGTCGATCGCCTGAGAGCGATCAGGGCCCGGTTCGAAGCCGATCTGGCTGCGTGGCGCAGCGCGGTGCAGCAGTGGGAACGTGCGAGGGACGAGCTACTACCGCTCGCGCATGACCGTGCCGAACTCGAAACCGCCAGCTTCGCTGCTGGCCGCGCCGACCTCGTTGATGTGATCGCGGCCAAATCTGCGCTGGCATTGCTCGAACTCGAGATTCTCGAACGCGAACAGATGGCTGTCGAAGCCGCTGCAACTCTAAGTCTTACTTATGGGGAGGACAGGCCATGAAAGCCGTGTTCGAACGTCTTTCTCCGCGCCAGCGCTCTTATGCAGCGGCGGCCGGTATTGCCTTGGTCAGCCTAGGGGCTGGCTACGGTCTGTCGATGCTCGGCGGCGGTAGCGATGGCGGTGACGCCGCTGCCGATACCGGCTGCGAAGAAGTGCTCTACTGGTACGATCCGATGGTGCCCGATCAGCGCTTCGACGAGCCGGGCAAATCCCCCTTTATGGATATGCAGCTGGTCCCGAAATGCGCGGGCGGTGATGCGCAGGCCGGCGAGGGTGTCAGCATCGATTCCGCATTGGTCCAGAACTTCGGCATTCGCACTGCCGAGGCCGAATACGGCGTGCTGGAACCGGAAACCACGGTAACTGGCACGCTTGCCTACAATGGCAGCGAGGTTGCGATCGTCCAGCCTCGCGCGGGCGGCTATGTTCAGCGGACTTATGGCCACGCCCCGCAGGATCTTATCGCACGAGGCGCGCCAATCGTCGACCTGCTGGTGCCCGAGTGGGGCGGCGCCCAGCAGGAATTTCTTGCCGTAGCAGCTACCGGCGACGCGGCGCTTACCAATGCTGCCCGTCAACGTCTGCGACTGCTTGGGATGCCGGAAGGCGTGATCTCCTCGGTGGCTCGAAGCGGCAGACCGCAATCGACAATCACTGTCACCGCGCCGCAATCGGGTGCGATTACCTCGCTCGGTGTCAGGCCGGGCATGACCGTGATGGCAGGGCAAAGCCTCGCCGAGATCAGCGGCTATAGCCCAATCTGGCTCGAAGCCGCCGTGCCCGAGGCGCTTGCGGGAAGCGCTCGCGTGGGACAGCCGGTAAGCGCGACGCTCACGGCTTTTCCCGGAGAGCGATTTGCCGGACGGATCATTGCCATCCTGCCCAGTGCGCAGGAGGCAAGCAGGACGATTACCGTGCGCGCGGCGATGCCCAACCCCGGGCTTCGCCTGAAACCGGGCATGTTTGCGCAGGTCATGATTGCTCCTGAACGGCGTGAAGCCTTGCTCATCCCGTCAGAGGCCGTGATCCGCACCGGCGAACGAACCTTGGTTATGATTACCCAAGAGGGCGGAGGATACCGCCCGGCCGAAGTCCGGATCGGCCGAGAAGCAGGCGGTCGGACCGAGGTTCTCGCAGGGCTCGCGGCAGGCGAGGAGGTCGTAACCTCCGGCCAGTTCCTGCTCGATTCCGAAGCGAGTCTCGCGGGTATCCATGTGCGTTCCATCGAGGACGCACCGACGACTGCCGGTGAAAACGAAACGCAGGCGGATGCGGACGAACCGCGCACCTATCGAGCCACCGGCACGATCGAACGCATCACTGCCCGCAGCATCACCTTGCGGCACGGGCCGGTCAAAGCTCTGGACTGGCCAGCCATGACGATGGGTTTTGCCACTGAAGGTCCGGCTCAGGTTCGCGGTTTCCAACGCGGTGATCGGGTAACCTTTACCTTCGTTCAGGCAAGCACCGGTCCGCGCATCGTCTCGATCCGGAAGACCGGCCAATGATCGCGCGGATCATTGAAAGTTCGATTGCCAACCGCCTGTTCGTGGTTCTGGCGGCGATCGGTCTGGCGCTCGCCGGCTTCTGGGCCGTGCGGACCACTCCTGTCGATGCGCTGCCCGATTTGTCGGATGTACAGGTTGTCATCCGCTCGAACTATGCCGGGCAGGCTCCGCGTATCGTCGAGGACCAGGTCACCTATCCGCTGGCGACGACCATGCTCTCGGTACCGGGGGCGAAGACCGTGCGTGGCTATTCGTTTTTCGGCGATAGCTATGTCTATGTGATTTTCGAGGACGGGACCGATCTCTACTGGGCGCGCTCGCGCGTGCTCGAATACCTCAACCAGGTCCAGAACCGCTTGCCCGAAGGCGTCGAGAGCACGCTCGGCCCCGACGCAACCGGCGTGGGATGGATCTACGAATACGCCTTGATCGACCGCAGCGGCGGCCACGATCTGGCCGGACTGCGCAGCCTGCAGGACTGGTTCCTGCGCTACGAGCTGAAGACTATACCTGGGATCGCCGAGGTCGCCAGTGTGGGCGGCATGGTCAAGCAGTACCAGATCGTGCTCGACCCCTACCGCATGGCTTCCTTCGGAGTGACCCACGGCCAAATCGTGAGCGCGATCCAGGCAGGCAACCAGGAGGCAGGCGGTTCCATCGTCGAGATGGGCGAAGCGGAATTCATGGTGCGTTCGTCGGGCTATCTCGGCAGTCTCGATGATTTCCGCTCGATCCCTTTGCGCGCCGAAGCGGGCGGTGTGCCGGTGACGCTTGGCGATGTCGCCAATGTGCAAATCGGCCCCGAACTGCGCCGCGGTATCGCCGAGCTGAACGGCCAGGGCGAAGTCGCAGGCGGCATCGTCATTCTGCGGCAAGGCGCCGACGCGCGCGGTGCGATCGAGGCGGTCGAAGCGAAGCTCGACCAGTTGCAGGCAAGCCTGCCCGAAGGGGTCGAGATCGTCACCACCTATGACCGATCGCAGTTGATCGATGCCTCAGTCGATAACCTCACGACCAAGCTGATCGAGGAATTCGTCGTCGTTGCGCTCGTGTGCCTGTTGTTCTTGGGGCACGCCCGTTCTGCGCTGGTCGCCGTGGTCACCTTGCCCTTGGGCGTTCTGGCAGCCTTTCTGGTGATGCGCTTCCAGGGCGTGAACGCCAACATCATGTCGCTTGGCGGCATCGCCATTGCGATCGGCGCGATGGTCGATGCTGCGGTGGTGATGATCGAGAACGCGCACAAGCACATCGAGCGATGGACCGAGGAAAATCCCGATACGGTTATGTCGGGTGAGGAGCGCTGGCGGATCGTCGCAGATGCTTCCAAGGAAGTCGGTCCGGCGCTGTTTTTCAGCCTGCTGATTATCACCCTTTCGTTCCTGCCGGTCTTCACTTTGCAGGCACAGGAGGGACGACTCTTCGCTCCGCTGGCCTTTACCAAGACCTATGCGATGGCGGCGGCGGCGATCCTGTCGGTCACGCTGGTTCCAGTGCTGATGGGATGGCTGATCCGCGGCAAGATACCGAGGGAAGACAGCAATCCGATCAACAAGACGCTTACTCGCGCCTATCGTCCGGGGCTCGACTGGGTGATGCGGCGTCCGAAGGCGACGCTGGTCATTGCTGGGCTGATCTTCGCGACGACGCTAGTGCCTTTCACGCGGCTGGGCGGCGAATTCCTGCCTCCTCTCGATGAAGGCGATTTGCTTTACATGCCAAGCGCGCTTCCTGGGCTGTCGCCTGGTGAGGCATCATCCCTGCTTCAGCGGACAGACCGCCTGATCAAGACAGTTCCCGAGGTCGACACCGTTTTCGGCAAGGCCGGCCGCGCTGATACGGCCACCGATCCCGCGCCGCTGACGATGTTCGAGACGACGATCAGCTTCAAACCGCGCGAGGAATGGCGCGAGGGGATGACGCCTGACAAGCTGGTCGAGGAGCTCGACCGCGTGGTCCGGGTTCCAGGCCTTGCCAATGTCTGGGTGCCCCCAATCCGCAACCGTATCGATATGCTCGCGACGGGCATCAAGAGCCCCATCGGGGTCAAGGTCTCGGGCGAGGACCTGGGCGAAATCGAACGCGTGGCGCTTCAGGTCGAGCAGATTGCCAAGCAGGTGCCAGGCGTCAGTTCGGCGCTGGCCGAAAGGCTGTCCGGCGGGCGCTATGTCGATGTCGATATCGATCGCATGGAAGCGGCCCGTTACGGGCTCAACATAGCCGATGTGCAGCAGATCGTGTCGGGCGCGATCGGCGGAGCGAATGTTGCGCGCACGGTGGAGGGGCTGGCCCGCTATCCGGTCAATGTCCGCTATCCGCGCGAGATCCGCGACAGCGTCGATGAACTGCGCAATCTTCCGGTCCTGACCCCTGCGGGACAGCAGATCACGCTTGGCACGGTGGCGGATGTTCGCGTGACCAGCGGTCCGCCCATGCTCAAGAGCGAGCAGGGCAGGCCGACCAGCTATGTCTATGTCGATGTACGCGGGCGCGACCTTACCTCGGTGGTGGGCGATTTGCAGGAGGCTATCGACGCCGAGGTCGATCTGCCTGCCGGCGTCAGTCTGTCCTATGCAGGGCAGTTCGAATATCTGACGCGCGCCTACGAGCGGTTGCAGATCGTCGTGCCGGCAACACTCGCGATCATCTTCCTGCTGCTCTATCTGATCTTCCGCCGCTTCGACGAGGCGCTGCTAATCATGGGCACGCTACCCTTCGCGCTGACCGGCGGGTTCTGGCTGCTCTACCTTATGGGATACAACCAGTCCGTCGCCACCGCCGTCGGGTTCATTGCGCTGGCAGGCGTCTCGGCGGAATTCGGCGTGGTCATGCTGATCTACCTGAAGGCCGCGCTGGAACGGAGAGAGGGCGAGCTATATGCCGACGAGGTATCGGCAGCCATCCGCGAAGGCGCGCTGCTGCGCGTCCGGCCCAAGGCGATGACCGTCGCCGTTATCCTCGCCGGCCTGTTCCCGATCCTGATCGGCACCGGTGCCGGATCCGAGGTGATGAGCCGTATTGCGGCCCCGATGATCGGCGGGATGATCACCGCTCCGCTGCTTTCAATGTTCGTACTTCCCGCCGCCTATCTGATGATGCGGCGTCCCCGGACCAATCGGTCCAAACCCCTCGAAGGAGAAGAAGAATGCGTATTACAACCCTCGTGACCTTGCTGGCAGCGCCGCTGGCACTCGCCGCCTGTGGCTCCGGCGACGATACCGAAATGATGGACGACACGGCCATGGCAGACGGTCAGATGGCAGACGGTCAGATGCCGATGGACGATGGCGATATGCCGATGATGGGATCGGACAGCACGATGCAGACCGCCAGTGCGGAAGGAACCGTAACCGCCATCGACGCCGATGCAGGAACGATCACTGTCGATCACGGCGCTGTCCCCGCGATCGAGTGGCCCGCCATGACGATGGCGTTCGACGCCGACGAGCAGCTGCGTCAGGATGTGGCGGTTGGTGACACGATCTCGTTCGACTTCACAACCGGTGAAGGCGGAAACACGATCACTTCGATCACCAAGCAGTAATTTGCGAACCGGCCCCGGATCGTATTCCGGGGCCGGTATAATTAGGAAAAGTTCGATGATGAATGGTGACATGCCAGCGGCCATGATGGGGATAATGGGTTTGTTCTGCTTATTGCTGACCATCCTTCTTGTGTTGGGCATCGCTGCGCTGATCAAATATCTCCGGAGCAAGTGAAATGGACCAGTGGGCGAACGCATCCGGCCTTAACCGACGTGCCTTGCTGCGACGGGCTGGCACAGCGGCGGCGGGCCTTGTGGCTCTTCCCTTGTCAGCGTGCGAAGCGCGAAATTCCCTACTTGGTGCCGATGGAGCCGGCACCAATCCGCTCGCCATTCCCAAGCTCGATCAGGGAATTGTCGAGCAAGGCGAACGGGTCTTTCGACTGTCGATATCCGCGGGGCAGAAGGACTTCGCTCCCGGGGTCGCTTCGCCTACCATCGGAGTGAACGCGCCCTATCTGGGTCCGACATTGGAGATGCGCCGCGGCGAGCGCGTCCGGCTGCATGTCGACAACGGCCTGGACGATGGAGCCACAGTCCACTGGCACGGGTTCGAACTACCCGCCGCTGCGGACGGCGGGCCGCACCAGCTTATCCGCCCCGGCGCGCGCTGGAGCCCGTCTTTCGAAGTTCGGCAGCGTGCCTCTCTCTACTGGTATCACTCGCACCTGATCGCGGCACGGGACCGCAGGTCTATGCTGGTCTTGCCGCACCGATCTATGTCCGCGATGATGAAGAGGATGCGCTGGATCTGCCGAGCGAATACGGCGTGGATGATATTCCGCTTATCGTTCAGGACCGCTTGCTCGATAGCTCGGGCAAGCTCCTCTATCCGCAGAATATGCATGCACAAATGATGGGCGTGCGCGGGGATCGTCTCTACGTCAATGGCACGCAAAACGCGGTGTTTGAAGCGCGGACCGGCCTGTTACGTTTGCGGATCCTCAATGGATCGAACGCTCGTTTCTACGATTTCTCGCTGTCCGGCGGTCAGACAATGAAGCTCATCGCAAGCGATGGTGGCTTGCTGGACCGTCCGCATGCGGTCCGTTCGCTCAGGCTCGCACCGGGGGAGCGGGCGCAGATCGTCGTCGATCTTTCCGAGGGGCGCCCACTCAGCCTTGTGGCGACCAGTCCCGACAATTCGATGGGAATGATGGGCGATGGCGCCGGCATGATGGGCGGCGGTATGATGGGCCGACGCCGCGACGACACCGAGATGGACGAGCCGTTCCGCGTCCTCGATATCAGACCCTCTGACTCCTCGCGGCGAAAGAATCTGCCGCCGCAGCTTGCCGCGCTACCGGCACTCGACCCCTCACTTGCAGTGCGAACCCGGCGGTTCGTGCTCGATATGGGAATGATGGGCGGCGGGATGTCTATCAATGGTGCCAGCATGGACATGAATGTGATCAACGAGAGGGTGCCCGTCGGCCAGTGGGAAATCTGGGAAATCGCCAATGCCTCCATGAGGGCGCATCCCTTTCATATTCATAATGCACAGTTCCGCGTGATCGACCGCAACGGCCGCACTCCGCCGCCATTGGAGACTGGTTACAAGGATACGGTTATTGTCGACCCGCGCGAGCAAGTGCGCCTGCTATTACGGTTCGAGGAACACACGGACCCGGATTTGCCGTATATGTATCACTGCCACATTCTCGAGCATGAGGATGCCGGAATGATGGGGCAGTTCGTCGTCGTGAACAGCTAGGAAGGGTCACCGATGGGCATTAGCCCTGCGGCGATTTTCCGCCGATCTCGTGCAGATGCTCAACCGCTTCTTCCACGCAGTCACCGCACTTCAAATTGGCAGGGACGGCAACGTCGATCTTCTTGGGATAGGGCAAGTCGAGTTCGGCCATGATCCGCTGGAACTCGGAAAGCGAAATTTCGTCGTTCAATCGAGGATTGCGGGTACGCTCTTGGATGATCGTCGAGACTCGGCGGCCTGAATAATCGTGCGCAGGGTAGACCAACGTGTCTTCCGGCAAAGCGAACAGCTTTTCGCGAACTGACTTGTAAAGGGTCGCGGAATCGCCGTTCTGGAAATCGGTGCGACCGCATCCATCGATGAGCAGCGCATCGCCGGTGAAGACCTGCGTATGGCCGCCTTGCTCTATTACGTAACTATGATGCTTATCGGTATGCCCGGGCGTGAACAAGGCGCGGATGGTCAGATCGCCTACAGACAAAGGCGCTTCCTCGCTCACTTCAACATCCGCGCAAGAAAGATTGTCATCAGCGGGATAGGCAACCTCGCACCCCGTCAGGCTACGCAGCCGACATGCGCCACTGATGTGATCGGCGTGAATATGGGTGTCGAGCGTGAAAGCAAGGTTCAGGCCCAGCGCAGCAACTGCCTCCATATCCCTGTCGCAAGTCTCGATTACCGGGTCGAGCAGAACGGCCTCGCCCGTGTTTTCGCATCCGATCAGATAGGTGTAAGTCGACGATTCCGGTTCGACAAGCTGCCTGAAGATCATCGCGCATTTGCCTCGTTTACATTGAGCAGTGGCGATAAATCGCCTTCACTGATTTCCAGCCCGGCCTCGCGGCCTCTTTTCGCTGCCGTGGCGGCATTACAGTCCTTTTGACGCGCCCAGGACGCAAGGCCCAACAAGCTCGCCCGACGTCCACTGGCGCAGTGAATGGCCACAGGACCGGGAAGCTGTTCGAGCCTAGCCGTGAAGTCCTGCGCCTTCTCAGCCGTCAAATCCGGCGGAGAAACGGGATAGTGAAGGTACTCCAATCCGTTCTCGCGCGCTTCTTCCGCTTCTGCCTGCGGGTTCAGCTTTTCGCCCTGCTCGCCGACCTGCCTCAAATTGACAATCGACTTGAAACCAGCGTCCGCAAGAGATTGCAGGTCGTGTGCTGCGGGCGGGAATGTCAGCAGGGAGAGGTTCTCATCGATTCTGGCACGGTCCATCGTTGGCTTTCCTTCGGGCGTTTTGAATACGCCAATCCAACCTTTGCCTCGCAGACGAGTTCCTTTGGTTTAACTTAGCACGATCATCTCGTACAAGCCGATGGGGTCGGCCGGTTCTGCTTAGGAATGCTTGCAGACAAACCCTCTGCCCAGTTATTTCTCCTTCGCTAGTTCCGGGGTAGCGCGTAGGCCACTATTGCATCGCTGACAGGTGTCTTCATGAAATGATGCCCGCCTGCCATAATCACGACATACTGGCGGCCGCCCTGAGAGTAGGTCATTACGTTGGCCTGCCCGCCGCCCGGCAGGACGTCGGACCAGACCGTTTCGCCTGTTTCGACATCGATTGCGCGAATCAGATTGTCGGTCGTCGCTGCAATGAACAGCAGTCCTCCCGCTGTTACGACACCGCCACCATTGTTCGGCGTGCCGATCGTGAACGGAATGCCAAGGCCGAGGGCCCAAGGACCGTTCGCGCGCGCCGAACCGAAGGGCCGGTCCCATAGCGTCTTGCCGCTATTCATATCGATCGCACGAATGCCGCCATAAGGTGGCTCTTTGCACAGAAGGCCGGTCAGCCCGAGCCGCCAGCCAGCGTTGACGTCGATGGCGAACGGCGTACCGGTCTGAGGCGAGCCCTCACCTTCAGAACCACCGCCACCTTGATTGCCCTGCGGGCCGCGCGGCTCCCAGCCCTTTTCGTTCGCCACTGCGCGAGGGACGAGGCGGTTGTGGTTGGGCATGTCGTTATAGTTGGCGTAAATCACTCCGCGGCGCGGATCGATCGCCACCGATCCCCAGTCGGATCCGCCATTGTAACCGGGATACTGGATCCACCGGCGATCTGACGTGGGAGGCGTATAGTAGCCGTCATAGGCCGACTGCCGATACTGGATGCGGCAGATCATCTGGTCGATCGGCGTCATGCCCCACATGTCGCGCTCTTCGAGCGAGGGCCTGCGCAGCGTCGCAAAGCCCGAATAGGGTTGCGTGGCGGTGCGCTCGGCGGGCTCCACACCACCTTGCGGCACGGCGCGTTCGATCATGGTGTGCAGTGGTCGACCGGTACGTCGGTCGAGAATGTAGATCTCGCCCTGCTTCGATGGGAGAATGATGGCCGGTGTTCCGCCCGGCAGATCGACAAGCGTTGCCTGGCTCCCGAGGTCGTAGTCCCAGACATCCTTGTATACGGTCTGGAAACGCCAGCGTGGCTCGCCTGTCTCGCCGTCCAGCGCCACGAGCGCCGTCGAAAATTCGTTTTCCTGTGGACTGCGATCCGAACTCCAGTAGTCGACCGCGCTGTTGCCCATGGGTAGGTAGACGAGCCCCAGTTCCTCGTCCGTCGAGGCCGTCGTCCACATATTGGGCGTTCCGCGCGTAAATTGTTCGCCGGGTCCGGGTGGGCCATTTTCTCCCGGACGGCCCATATCCCATGCCCATGCACGCTCACCGGTGACGGCGTCAAACGCTTGGATTACGCCTGACGGGGCGCTGTTCCGCTGCCCGTCAAGAACTTGATGGCCTGTCACGATGTTGCCGCGCACGATCACCGGAGGAGCCGTGATCGCCACCATGCCTGGATATGTCTGGCCCATGCCCTCTTTGATATCGACCTCGCCGTTGACGCCAAAGTCGGCACAGGGGCGGCCGGTTTCGGCATCGACGGCGATGAGACGGCCATCGAGCGTCCCTTCGATGATGCGCATCGCGCAATTCGCTGCAGTTCCCGAAGGTACGACCGGCGCGCCTCGATTCTGGGAAGAAGAGCCTTGGGTGCCTCCGGAAAGCTGTGTGCCGCTGTCCAGCGGGCGGTTGTAGGCGGTCACGCCGCGGCAGGAGGCCGAATAGGGGATGGCGGCGGTGGAGACTTGTGGATCGTGGCGCCAGATTTCCGCGCCGGTTTGCGCGTCGAGCGCGATGAGAATATTCATCGCCGAGCACAGATACAAACTGTCGCCGATTTTAAGCGGGGTCGTCTCGGGGCGTATTTGCCCTCACCCGCACCTTGGGGCAGATCCCCGGTATGTGCGATCCATGCGCGCTCCAGTCCGCCGACATTGGCCGGAGTAATCTGATCCAACTGCGAATAACGCTGACCTGAATGGGTTCCTCCCCATGCTGGCCAGTCACCGCCCACATCCTCGACCTCTATCCCTGCCCGGGGTATCGGGAGTTCCCCCCTCACCGGATCGGGGCGCGATGCCGATGCAACCCAGAGTGCAACCGCAAGGAACACCACCGCTCCCCCAGCCCCTGCAAGTGCAACTGGCCATCTTGTTGGCCGATAAAGGCGGGGTGAAACCAGAGCGAGGAGAACGGTCGGACCAACAAGTCGCGGCACGAGCGCCCACGGATCATTGCCGCTCTCCCATAATGCCCAAGGCACGGTCACCATATAGACGCTGACGTAAATCCACGCGCCCAAGGCTTTCCCGCGAAAGATGAAATAGGCGGAAGCAAGCAGCGCCGCGCCGGTCAGCCCATAGTAAAGCGAGCCGCCAAGGATTGCGAGCCAGATGCCACCGGCAAACAGTGTTGCACCGATGAGCCCGATCAGAATCGCGACTATCCGTGGTAGGATCGAGACTTTGGATGAGGGTGCGGTTTGTTCAGAACTGCTCATGACGGATCTCGCTGTCAGATCTTGGCAAACTTTACCGATACTTCTTGGCAGGGATGACATTGCTTGGCAGGGATGACATTGCGCCTTTATATCATTAGTGCGATCATCGGATACTTCCTTGGGTAGATCACCGGGCCTTTCTGCGGCGCAGTTTCGGGAACCGGTTCGCCAAGAGGATAAAGCCCGAAACCGCGATGACCGTTCCACCGATTCCGAAAAGCAGCAGCCACCAGCTGTTGATCCGGTCGCGCTGGGTCCAGTCCATGATGTGCAAGCCCCAGACGAAGTCGAAGAAGCGCCAGGTATCGCTTCTTGCGCCGAGAATCGCGCCGCTTGAGGCATTAAGGTAGAGCCTCGTCCCGTCTGGATCGGAGAAGGTGATTTGCCACGCCGGAAATGGACCGCGGAACTCTGTTCCTATCGGGGTCTCGATTAGCTTCACACTGGCGATCGAAGTCTCGGGTCCGGTCCAGGCGCGTAAAGCGATGGCTCGGGCATCAGCAACCGGCAGGGGAAAAACTTTCGTTCCGGTCTCGGTCTCATGAAGCGTCATCGAGCCATCGCTACGCTCGATCTGGACGAGGGGACGGCCAGCTACGGATTTGGTTGTGACAGCAACGACGCCCTGTCGATCTACCAGCCATCGCGGTGCCGGAAACTCAGGATCGAGTGTTTCGGCTTCGCGCGATATGACGTGCTCGGACCGTACCTGCTCGATCTTGAGAAAGGACATGATCGCGCCGGTTCCCATCCACAAGAGCACCTGGACGCCGACAAACAGCGCGAGCCACTTGTGCAGCTTGCTACCGAATATGTGCAGCCGAAGCTTGCGTGACGGCTTTCGTAGAGCTGGAACCGACGCCATGAGGTCTTATTGGTTGCGGGGAGGACGGGACGATGAATGGTATTGCACGATCTTCCAGCCATTGGCGTCGTGCGTGAGCACCGATGTCGCCACGCCTTCCCGGTCGATCACGCGCCCATCCGCCAGTTCGATCCGGTAGGTATAGGTTTCGCGTCCGTAGGCCAGGTGCCCCATCCGGGTGATCGTCATGGTCGGCTCACCAAAGGAAAAACTGGTGATCGCATCGAGTTCGGGCCCGAGATGGTGTTCCATGTAATTCGTGAAACTGCCTTCATCCTTCCCGTTTTCGTAAACGAAGGATTCTTCTGCAAACAGGGCCGTCATCGCATCGGCATCGCGACCAGTCAGGGCATTGCGATAAGCGGTCAGCACCGCTTCTGCACCGGCGACATCATCGTTCATAGCCGCCATGTGCTCAGCATGCTTCTTACATTGAGCGGGTTGCTCCATGGGCTGCGTTGCAGCTTTCTCTGCATGCGCAGCATGATCTTCCATGCTCTGCGCAATCGCCGGTGTGGCAACCGCAGCCAGAACGAGGGCGAGAGCCCCGCGTGTAATGGTAGTGTGCATTGAAATTTCCCTTCCTTTAAAACCAGAACCGTATGCCGACGACGTAATTCGTCACGCTCGGGTCTTCCCCCGCGGCTCGCGCAAAGTCGACGCTTTGGCCGATTTTCCATTCCTGATCGATCCCGATATACGGCGCGAACTCGCGCGCGAGCTCATACCGCAGGCGCAGACCGGCTTCGACCGAGTCCAGTCCGGCACCGATGCCCAGTTCAGGCACATCCTGTGCAGAAAAAGACGCTTCGACACGCGGTTGGACGATCAGGCGCTGCGTAATCCTCTGATCGAGTTCGACCTCGACGCGGGCCGTCAAATCGCCTCGGTCCGACAGGAATGCGGCTGCATCCACTTCGAATAAATAGGGTGCGAGCCCCTGGATGCCGACCACCGCATACGTGCGGTCGATCGGAGCCAGATCTTGGCGGACCCCCGCTTGCAGATCGAAAAAGGGCGCGATTGCACGACTGTAAAGTGCCTGGATTTCGGCACTCTCGATCTCTTCGCCGAAGCTGCCTTCCCCTTCCGATTTGAACCAGAATTTGTCGAGATCGCCGCCATAATAGCCCTGCACGTCGAACAGATAGCCATCGGCACCGTCGCGGGCGCGATATTCCACGCGGTCGCCCTGGAACCAGAAGAAGTTCTGGCCGCCCTGCTCATCGCGCAATTGCTCGCGGCTCTCGCGCATCGCATCTGCACCCCAGATCGCGTCTGCGGCTCGCGGGGGACCAGAACCGGCCGCAGCGGGCGGCGGCACCGACGGGATATCCATTTCCATAGGCCCGTGACCCATGGCGGCATGATCCATTGCTTCGCCGGTGTCCTGTGCGGCGGTAGATGGGTCTTCTTCCATGCCGGAATGGTCCATCTTCGAATGATCCATGAGCATTGTGGAAGGCTGGTCCTGATCATCCGCTTCCGCGCCATCGATGTCGTCTGGCTGCCCCTCGGCCTGTGGTTCGGGCGGGGTCGTCGGCATGGAGTGGCCCTGATGCTGGGCAAGTGCGGGCGTCGCCGTTGAGGCGAGGATAAGGGCGATCAGATATTTCATCCGCTTTCTCCCACGCGCTTCACATCCGGCTGACCGGCCCGATCGGCGACGGTCACGATCTGAAACATTCCGGCATGCATGTGGTAGAGAAGGTGGCAGTGAAACGCCCAATCGCCGGGCTCGTCGGCAGTCAAATCGAACTGGGCAGAGCCGCCTGGCTGCACGATGATCGTATGCTTTTGTGGCTGGCGATCGGCAGGAGCGCCGTTGACGAGCTCGAAGAAATGGCCGTGCAGATGGATGGGGTGCGCCATCATGGTATCGTTAACCAGTTTTATGCGGACGCGTTCATTATAGGCGAACCGGATCGGTTCATCGCTGACGGCCGAGAATTTCTTCCCGTCGAACGACCACATGTAGCGTTCCATATTGCCGGTTAGATGGATTTCCATCTGGCGCGACGGTGTGCGCAGGTCGTCGTTCGGTTCGAGCGCGACCAGATCCTTGTAAGTGAGAACCTTGTGCGGAACCTTGTCGAGACCGATGCCTGGATCGCCCATCCGGTCCACCGGGTTCATCGCGACCATATCGACACCGGGGCCTACCTTCACATCGGGCGGGAGCAACGACGTGTCGCGCATATCCATGCCGCTCATGGACATCTCGCCCGACGGCTCGGTCCCATGGCCCATCGCACTGTGATCCATACCGGGATCCATCCCGGCCATATCACCGCCGCCATGGTTCATGCCCATATCGGCCATGGTCAAAAGCGGGGGATCGCGGAGGGCCGGCACTGGCGCACGCGCACCCGGACGGCTTGCAAGCGTGGCGAGTGCCATGCCCGAACGATCCATGCTTTCTGCGACGATTGTGTGCGCTTCGCCGGTCGGCTCCACCACGATATCGTAAGTCTCTGCCGTGCCGATCTGGAATTCTTCCACCTCGACCGGCCTTACGTTGAGGCCATCCGCCGCCACCACCCAGAACTTCATTCCGGGGATGCGGACATTGAAGAACGTCATTGCGCTGCCGTTGATCACGCGAATTCGAACCCGTTTGCCGCGCGCAAACAGATATTCGAGCCCCTCCTTAGGGCCGTGTCCGTTGGCTAGATAAGTGTAGGTGGATCCAGATACATCCGAAATGTCGGTCGGCATCATCCGCATTTCCGCCCACATCCGCCGCTCCTCGCCGGTCAACGGATAGCCGTCGGTCAGCGTGCGTTGCTGATAATTGAAATAGGCTTCGCCCTTTTTCAGTTTGGCCATGATGGTGTGGGGATGCATCGGCGTGAATTCGCTCAGCAGCATGACGTAGTCGTAATCGGCCTGCACCGGATCGGGACCGGCGGGATCGACGATGATCGGGCCGTAATGGCCGGCCTGCTCCTGCAAACCCGAGTGGCTATGCCACCAATAGGTGCCAGCCTGCCGCAGCGCGGGCATTTCGTAAGTGAAAGTCTGCCCCGGCTTGATCCCGGGGAAGCTGACGCCGGGCACGCCGTCGAATTGAAACGGAACCAGCAGTCCGTGCCAATGGATCGAGCTGTCTTCGTCCAGCGCGTTGTGCACGTTGAGATTGACGGCCGCGCCCTCCTTCAACCGCACCAGCGGCCCCGGCACGCTGCCGTTGACGGCAACTCCCATTCCGCGCCGACCCTGTACTGTAACGGGGCCCCGGGCGATGGTCAGATCGATGTTCCGGCCGGACACTTCGTCGAAGCCCTGGCGAATCGTCGCGCCATTCATATTGCCGCCGCGCGCCCAGGCAGGAATCGCGGCTCCGGCGCCCAGCAGACCGCCCGCCGCGATACTCGAGCCGAGGAATTTCCGCCGATTGATTGATTGCATCATAATGTCCTGTGTGAACGGGGTTTGCCTTACCCTACGCAGCCCGGCGCGGCTTCCCTCATCAAATTCACTCGCCGCTGGGCAATTTTTCTCTCAGTATCTTGCGCGCCCGATAGACCAAGGCCTCCACCGCTTTGGCCGAAATCCCGAGCAGCTCCGCCGCCTCGCTTTGACTTCGACCATCGATGGCGACGAGAATCAGGGCCTCGCGAAGCCGCAAGGGCAGGCGCCGGATTTCGGAACGGGTTTGTTCGAGAAGCTGGCGGTCGACGGCTTCGGTCTCGGGCGAAGGCGCGGGATCGGATGCGAGCTCCGGCATCGAAGCCCTGCCGAAGCCAAGAAAGTCGGCTGCCTTTCGCCGACGCAATTTGTCGCGGCATTTGTTGAGCGTAATCGTGGTGAGGAGCGGAAGGAAAGACCGTGATCGATCGATCCGGCTCCGTGCGATCCATGCCGATGCCAACGCATTCTGCACCGCATCCTCCGCCTCGTCGCGGGTTCCCAGCAAGCGCAGCGCGGTGGCGAGCAATCGTGGTACGAGCGGCTCTACAAGCTGGGTGAACGCGCGGCGGTCCCCAGCCACGACCCTTGCAACCAGTTCCCGCTCCTGACTGTCGTGCCGCTCCTGCACTCCGGCGTCATTGCGGCGGCGGTCCGGTCAGCGACCGGGCGACCTGTTGATCGAATGCGCGCTGCTGGTCTTCATTCAGAATGCTGCGCATCGCGAAGACATGACGAACCGTCGCCTTCTGCAATTCGCCCATGCTGGCATGGACCCCGTCGATGGCAGCGCTGACCTCGGGGCCGTATTCATGCTCGTTGTCGATCGCGGCCGCCAAGTCCGCATTCGCGCGCCGCACCGCCAGTTCGCGTTGCGCGTTCTCGATCGCATAGCGTTCCTCGAGCCGGTCGAGCCGGTCTTCCTGCTGCGCATCGAGTTCCAGCTGTTCGTGCACAAACTCGTGGAGACCACCCGGCTGGGTGGGCGCAAACCAGCGTTCGGCGGCAACGGCTCCAAGGAATCCCGCCAATACCGCAAGCAGAACCGCAACCATTAATTGCAGTTTCCGGTCTTTCATGGAGCGACATGCAGCAGCGCGGCGGGAGAAAGCCGGACATCGCTTATCAACGGATAGGTCGGCTCCTTCGCGTAGGCAGGCGCTTGGACGGTGATCGCGCCTGCGCCCAGCCCGACGGCGAAAAGTCCTGCGAACAAGGCGCTTCGCAAAGTGCGTTCCCGGCGCGCGTTGATATCGCCGACCCGCTCCCACACGCCTTCCATGAAACCACCGGACACGCCGACCGGAGTCTCGTGGGCAAGCACGTCCAGAATGGGGTCCAATTGATGTTCCATCGCTAGGGGTCGATCCTTGAAGTAGGTGGCCGTTCTCACAATACGTCCGGTCTGCCCATTGCCCTCATAAATTTTCGTGAGGGGAGGCGTCTTGCGGTGCGTATCAAGGAGCATAGGTCTCGTGAACCCACCGTGAAAGAGCATTCGCCATTATGAAACCCATCCATCTCCTGATGCTCGTGTGCGCAGGTTTTCTGTTGGTCGGCCCGGCCTATGCGCATGGCGAGAAGGGACATGATACCGCTGCCAGCGCTGCCGCCTCTTCCGATCCAACCCATGACGCATCCAGTGCGGGCGAGGCGCAGGCCGCGTCGACTCATGCTGCGGAAGGGCACGACGAAGCGTCGGGGGGCCATGAAAGCGCTGCAAATGCGGGAGGTCTCGCCTTCGTCAAGAAGCTGCACCCCGCAACGATACATTTCCCCATTGCCTTGTTCCTGATGGCGGCGCTGGCGGAATTGTTCATTATGACTGGACGGGGTGCCGGTATCGAACCGGCCGTTCGCGTACTGATCTACGGCGGCGCGGGCGGTGCCGTAATCGCGGCCTTGTTCGGCTGGATTCATACCGGCCTCTGGTTCGGCGGTGATACGGTCATGCAGCTTCACCGCTGGAACGGGATGCTGATCACTGCGCTGGGCCTCGCGCTTGCTCTACTTGCCTCCAAGCCGCGGGATGGAAGAACCCTCCTGCGTACCGGACTTCTCTCCATGGCCGCGCTGATTCTGCTTCAGGGATTCCTCGGCGGGGAACTCGCTCACGGGCCGGATCACCTCGGCTTCTCGTTGATATGAAGGAAGACCTGATGCACCGATTCAAACCGATGAAAATTGCTGGAGCGCTGTTGCTCGGGACCGCCCTGGCGGGTGTGGCGGCGTGCGATCAACCGGTTGAACCGAGGGCCGAAATCGATGATTCCACTACGCTCGACACCGCAGCGCCGCTGACCGCGTCGTCGCCCAGCGAAGCCGCAGCCGATAGTCCGGCCGTAGCCAGTGTCGATAGCGCACCGGTCGCCGGCAACTCGGCTCCAAAGCGCGTGCCGGCCGGCCCTGGCACAGCACGACCCGCGCGGATGCAGGCAACCGGTTCGGCGCCGGCACCCACGCCGACGAAGCGCGAAGTCGCTGAAACCTCCGACCCGCATGCAGGCCATGACATGGACTCCATGGCCGACCACGACATCGATGAGATTTAGGAACATTGAAAATGGAATTCGGACATTCCAGCCACCCCACTCGCCGGACGCGCGGGGCATTCACGACATTCGCGATGATCCTCCTGGCGGCCTGCACGAGCGCCGCACAGGCAAGCCCTTATGTGATGTTTCGCGATCCGCAGTGCGGATGCTGCGAGGAATGGGCCAAGCATGTCCGTAGCGGCCTCGATAACGCGGTCACGGTGCGCGAGGACCGTCCCATGGCCGCTGTGAAGGCCGAGGCTGGCGTGCCCGATACCCTGCTCTCCTGCCATACCATGCAGGTGGAAGGCTATGTGATCGAGGGCCATGTGCCTGCGCGCGAGATTGCCCGCCTGCTCAAGGAACGGCCCAAGGGCGTAACCGGCTTGGCCGTTGCAGGGATGCCTCTGGGTTCCCCCGGCATGGAAGCTGGCGATCGGGCGCAACCGTATCAAGTCATCGCCTTCGGCCCGGCAGGCGACAGCGTCTTCGCGAGCTACCGGGGTAGAGCTGAGGCCGATGGAGTGATTGCCATTCAACCGGCTCACCACTCTCGGCGCGCGAATGTCCGCGGCGCACCGGTTGAGTGGGGGGCCGACAGACCTCTTATGCATCGCGGATCGGAGAAAACATGACTGCGATGAATCACGGCGCCGATAATACGATGGATCACGAGCTCGAGACCGCTGGCAGGGGGACCATCAGTCTCGCCGGCGGTGTCGCCATGGGCACGGGCGTGATGATCGGCGCGGGGATTTTCGCTCTTACCGGCCAAATTGCGGAACTGGCCGGACCGCTGTTCCCGCTCTCGTTTATCGTGGGCGCGCTCGTCACCTCGCTTGCCGCCTATAGCTACATCAAGATGTCTAACGCCTGGCCGTCTTCGGGCGGCATCGCGATGATCCTCCAGAAGGCCTATGGGCCCGGCGTCGTCGCGGCGTCGGCATCGCTGCTCATGGCGCTTTCGATGGTCATCAACGAAAGCCTTGTCGCGCGAACCTTCGCCACTTACGCATTGCGGCCGTTCGGTCTCGAGGAGAACGCATTCCTGCTGTCCGCCTTGGCGCTCGCGCTGATCGTCTTCGCCTATATCGTGAACAAGGCCGGCAATCGGTCGGTCAGCGGCTTTTCACTGATCATGTCGGCGATCAAGATCGGCGGGATTGCGCTGTTCGCTGTGGCGGCCATTGCCGCGAGCGGATTTTTCTCCGGCGCGTTTGCCGAGCCGGCAAATATTACGAGCGGCGGCGCGTTCCTGGCGTCGGTCGCGTTCTCGATCCTGGCGTTCAAGGGCTTTACCACGATCACCAATAGCGGCGGAGAGATCGTCGATCCGCATCGCAATGTGGGCCGCACGATCATGATCTCGATCGCGATCTGCGTCGTCACTTACCTGCTCGTCGCGTTCGCGGTCGGGTCCAGCCTGACGATCGGCCAGATCGTCGAGGCGCGCGATTATTCGCTCGCTGCCGCCGCCCGCCCGGCGCTGGGCCAGCTCGGCTTCTGGTTCACCATCGTCATCGCGATTGCGGCGACCACTTCGGGCGTGATCGCAAGCGTTTTCGCGGTCTCGCGCATGCTCACCATGCTGACCGAGATGAAGATGATCCCGCACCGCCATTTCGGCATGAAGGGACCGATCCGCGGTCACCTGCTCGTCTATACGGTGGTGATCGCGGGCACGCTCGCGGTGCTGTTCGACCTGTCGCGGATCGCTTCGCTCGGGGCGTTCTTCTATCTCGTGATGGACATCCTGGTCCATTGGGGCGTGTACCGCCATCTGCGCAACGAGATCGGGGCCAAGGGTTCGGTCCTGCTTGCGGCAATCGCGGCCGACGGCGTCATCCTCGCCGCCTTTGCCGGGGTGAAGCTCGATTCCGACCCCGCCATCGTGGTGATCGCGGCGGTCCTCATCGCCGCCGTCTTCGCTCTCGAAACCCTCTTCCTGCGCCGTAAACGCGTAGCGGATGGGAACGACCATCGGGACGCCAATGGCGATGAAAGCCAACCTCCTAGTAATGGAGCAGAAAATTGATCGGCCTTGCAAAACCAAATCCGGTCGCGGCGCACCGACAGATCGCTCCATCCCTCTCCGATACGGCGATCACGCGATGACCCAGGCAATACTTCTCGGCTTCGCCCTGTTCGCCGTCTCGCTCTACTTTCACATGTGGATGCTGCGGGGCGCGAAGGCGATTTCTCCGCCCGGCAAGAATCCGCGCCATCTCCGGCTGCTGGCCGGCTCGTCGCTGGTTCTCGCCAGCCACCTCGTCATCGCGGGCATCTTCGCGGGCGGCATGTATCTCGCGTCGGTCTGGGGCCTCGGCAGCCTCGAAAAGGACGTCATCGATAGCTGGATGGATTATTACTACTTCGCGCTGATCACGATCTCGACCGTCGGGCTGGGCGACATTCTGCCCGCCGGTCACATGCGCGCAATTTCAGGTATCGCGGCATTGACCGGCTTCCTGATGATCAGTTGCACCGCCCAGTACGTCTACAAAACCATGAGCAAACAGGAGGATTGATATGGCGCAAGACAAGCAGCATGACCACGATGGAGGGGGCGGCAATTACTGGCGCTTCATGGCGATGGTCTCGACCTCTACCGTCCTCATGTTCTTCCTGATGTATGCCAACACCTTCGATGCCGATCACCTCTTCTGGAGCGAGACGCGCTTTTGGATGATGTTCGTAATGGGCGCAGTGATGATGGTCGTCATGCTGCTCTTCATGTGGGGTATGTATAAGGACCGGACCAAGAATTTCATGATCCTCGGGGTGTCCGCGGTGGTCTTCGCGCTCGCGCTGTGGCTGGTCCGCAGCCAGACGACGATCGACGACGAGGAATACATGGCGGCGATGATCCCGCACCACTCGATCGCGATCATGACCAGCGAGCGGGCGCATATCCGCGACCCGCGGGTGCGCAAGCTGGCGCATGACATCATTCTCGCCCAGCGCCGCGAGATCGCGCAGATGAAATATCTGATCGCCGATATCGAAGCCAACGGCGTGCGCACCGAGAAGCGTCTGCCGGAGGGAATCGATGCTCCTTCTGCCGCTGCCACGCAGCCGACCCCAGCCGAAACACCCGAAGGAGCCGTGCAATGAAGACGAATTTTTTCCTTATCGCCGGTTTGGCTGTGACGCTGGCCGGGTGCAACGAAAACACCGCCATCGGCAATGATCGCGAAGCGCAGCTCGATCCGCCGGCGAAAGCGTCCGCGATCGAACCTGCTTCCAGCGCCTTGCAGAACGTCGCCACGGCAATCGTGAAGCCCGAAACGATGAGCGATGCCGATGTCGCCGCGATCGGCGGCACGAAGGGACGCTGCGTCTTCCGCCTGACGGAGATCGGCTATCCCGTGTTCGTTTACGAAACGGGAACCCGAGGCTTTATCAAGCTCAACGGCAAATTGATCCCGGTCGGCGCTGATGGTGCGGATCGTTTCACGAGCGGCGATCTCGTGGTCACCACGCGAATGCTTGACGACCAAGGCAATGCAGGCCTGCAAACGCAGGAGATGATCGTGGTTCCCCCGGCTGCGGAAGACGAACTGGGCTATCGCGGCTACAATATCTGCTACCAGTAACGACAGAACACCGGAGCCTCGCGCGCGATAACTCCCTTGCGCGGGGCTCCCGCCCTCCAGATGCCCGATAGAGGAAGGTGACTATTGACCGATAATCTAACCCTTGCCGTCTTCGGCGCAGGCGGGAAAACCGGATCGCTGCTGCTCGAACGCGCGGTGCGTAAAGGTCACCGTGTGCGCGGTCTCGAACATCACCTGCCGGAGCAGGCCGATCGGATCGCAGGTGTCGATTATATGCGATGCGACGTGCTCGAAGACGATTTGACCGATCCGATCAAGGGTTGCGATGCGGTCATTTCCACTCTCGGCGTCTCGTTCGCGCCGTCGACCGCGATTGACCCGCCTCCGCTCTACTCCGAGGGGACACACCGCATCGTTGAAGCGATGGGCCAGGCGGATGTCGACCGGATCGCCGTTATCTCCGCCGCTTTCGTAGATCATCAGCCAAGCGTTCCCTCCTGGTTCCAGCTGACCGTCGTTCCGGCCTTGACGAACATCCTCGACCAGATACGGATCATGGAGCGCATGCTCGAAGCCGAGCGGGGCGTCCGGTGGACAGCCGTCAGACCCGGATGGCTCATCGATCTTCCCTATAGCGGAGCGGCGCAGGCGCAGACGCGAAAATTGCCCTCCGACTGTTTCCGCTGCCGCCACGCCGATCTCGCGGGCTTTCTGCTCGATACGATCGAGAGCGGAACGTGGATCGATGACAAGCCCGCGGTGGGCAAACCGGAAGCGGCCGAGGATGAGGGAGTGCTGGCCCTGCGCGAGGAGCTCGAGAACATGTTCTCGTCCGCGTCGCGATAGGCGCGCAGAGGCGGTGTTTGCCGCCCCGCATCACGCAGGCAGAGAACGGTAATTTCATCAGGAGCTATAGACATGGCACACGACAAGAAAAAAAGCGCAGTTTCACGGTGGGAGGATGAGGGCGGAGCATTGCCCTGCGGCCCGCAGGAAGCTTTAGCCGCAGCATGCGTGGACGGAGATGTCCCCGTCCTGTCGGATGCCGAAATGATCCAGCTACGCATCCGGGTGATCGCTTTGGAAAACATCGTCCTCAGCCTGTTGTCCGAGGCTGACGATGCCCAGCTCGAGCGGGTTGCCGAAATGGCGGATCTCATCACGCCGCGTCCCGATGCAACGCAGCATCCGCTCACCATCCATGCTGCAACCCAGATGCGGCAACTGGTGGAACGCGCCAACCATTTCCGCTCGTAAGCCGTGGCAAGGAGCCAGTCATGACCCCCCTCTCCATATCCCGAACCATCCTGATCTGGGGCTCGACTTTCTCGGTGTTTCTGATGCTCAGCCTGGCCGCCTGCATCATTTACGGCCTGATGCTGCCCGCAGGGTTCGAGATGCACCGCGCCTGGTCGCCCTGGCTTCCGGGGTTCGAGTGGCTGACTCTCGGCGGCATTCTAGCTGGCCTCCTGTGGTGCCTGATTTACGGTTTTTGGGCCGCGGCGCTGCTCGTTCCGCTGCGCCGGCTGATGGGGCACTGGTTGGGAGACGCACATGACTGATCACGAAAACTGCTGCGAGCCCGCCAAGGCGCCCCCCGGGGCCGACGGTGTCGCGATCGATCCCGTTTGCGGGATGAGTGTCACGATCGAGGGCGCCGAGCACCGCGCCGAGCACGACAATGCCCAGCATTATTTCTGCTCATCGCGCTGCCACGATAAGTTTCGTGCAGATCCCGAACTGTACTTGTCGGGCGAGCACCTGAACGCCGTCGAGGATATGCCCGAGGGCACGATCTACACCTGTCCGATGCATCCCGAGATCCGCCAAACTGGCCCGGGCTCCTGCCCGATCTGTGGCATGGCTTTGGAACCGGAAACGGTGTCATTGGATGACGGGCCCGATCCCGAGCTTGTCGATATGCGCCGCCGCTTCTGGTGGAGCGCGCTGCTTACGCTGCCGCTCTTTGTCTATGCGATGAGCGACATGATCCCATGGCTCAGTTTCGATCAGTTGATCGAACCTGCCCGGGCGCAATGGGCGCAGTTCGTGCTCGCCACTCCGGTGGTTTTGTGGGGCGGCTGGCCATTCTTTGTCCGCGCGTGGGAGTCGCTGAAAACACGCAACCTCAACATGTTCACACTGATCGGTATCGGCGTCGGGATCGCTTATCTGTTCAGCCTGGTGGCGACCGCGATGCCCGAGCTCTTTCCGCCGGCCTTCCGTGATCATTCCGGACGGGTGGGTGTTTATTACGAAGCGGCAGCGGTCATCACCGCGCTGGTCTTGCTGGGCCAGGTATTGGAACTGAAAGCTCGCGGTTCGACGTCGAGCGCATTGCGAGCTCTGCTCGAGTTGGCACCGCCGTCAGCCGTGAAAATCTTCGGGAGCGGTGACGAGCGGGAGGTGCCGCTCGACGAGCTAGAGTCCGGCGACCGACTGCGTGTTCGCCCCGGAGATAAGGTTCCCGTGGATGGAGAGATCGAGGAAGGGTCGAGCGCGATCGACGAATCAATGGTCAGCGGGGAACCGCTTCCGGTGAAGAAGGGCGCTGGCGACACGGTGATCGGCGGGACGGTCAACCAGACCGGCGGGTTCATCATGCGGGCGACCAACGTGGGCAAGGACACCATGCTGTCCAAAATCGTCCAGATGGTGGCCGAGGCGCAGCGTAGCCGCGCACCGATACAGCGTTTGGCCGATCAAGTCGCAGGCTGGTTCGTGCCCGCCGTGGTGATGGTCGCCGTCGTCACATTTGCCGTCTGGGCGATATGGGGTCCCGCTCCCGCACTAACCTATGCACTGGTCAACGCGATCGCGGTCCTGATTATCGCGTGTCCGTGCGCATTGGGTCTTGCGACGCCGATGTCGGTGATGACCGGGACGGGTAAGGGCGCGCAGCACGGGATCCTGATCCGCAATGCCGAAGCACTGGAGACGCTGGAGAAGATTGATACGCTGGTAGTCGACAAGACCGGCACCTTGACGATGGGCAAGCCCGATCTGGTGGCGGTGAATCCTGTCGAGGGCATCGACGAAGCCGAGTTTCTTGCCGCGGTCGCCGGGGTCGAGATGGGTAGCGAGCATCCTTTGGCTCATGCGATAGTCGAGGGCGCGCGGTCACGAGGGGTGTCGCCAGCAGACGCGACCGATCTTGCCTCGACCACGGGCGAGGGTGTCGAAGCGGACGTGAACGGTCGCCGGGTCGCGATCGGGAACGAAAAGATGATGCGCCGGGTCGGGATCAGCGACGAAAGCTGGCTGGGTACGGCTGAAGCCGGACGGACGAAGGGGCAGACGGTAATGTTCGTCGCTTTTGCCGGGAAGCCCGCTGGTCTGATTGCCGTGGCGGACCCGATCAAACCCACCAGCGCAAACGCCATCGCGGCATTGCACGCGCGCGACATTCGCGTGGTCATGCTGACCGGTGACAGCCGCGGAACTGCCGAAGCGGTCGCGCAGGAAATGGGCATCGACGAGGTTCACGCCAACGTCTCGCCCGAAGACAAGCACCGCGAGGTCGAGAGGCTGAAATCCGAAGGACGCCGTGTCGCCATGGCAGGCGACGGAATCAACGATGCCCCAGCGCTCGCAGCGGCCGATGTCGGTATTGCCATGGGCACCGGCACCGATGTCGCGATCGAAAGTGCCGGCGTAACGCTCGTGCGCGGCGATCTGACCGGCGTGGTGCAAGCTATCGTCCTGTCACGGGCGACGATGCGCAACATTCGGCAAAACCTGTTTTTCGCGTTTGCCTACAATACGCTTGGCATCCCGGTTGCCGCGGGGGTGCTGTTCCCGGCTTTCGGGTTATTGCTGAACCCGATGATCGCGGCAGCGGCAATGAGCCTTTCGTCAGTTTCGGTGATTGCCAATGCGCTGCGCCTGCGCGGTCTGCGATTGTCGGCCAGGGACGGCGTCGCAGAACAGCCCGCCTAATGAAAGCGTTGATGAAACTCGATAGACCCGAAACCTGGCTGGCGATTCACGGCTACCTGATCGCGTTCCTCTGGGAAATGCTGCAGATGCCGTTCTATGCGATGGGCCGTCTCTCAGCATGGGAAAAAACCCTCAATTGCAGCTTCGCTTCACTCGGTGACGCGGGCATTATGGTATTTGCCTATTTCGCTGCATCATGGGCCGTGAACGATCGCTATTGGCTAAGTAGCTGTAACCGGAAGCCGGTCATGGTCTTCCTTCTGACAGGATTGGTCATCACGCTGGTGGTGGAATACTTCGCAACAAGCGCAGCTTGGGGGTGGAGATATTCTGCGAAAATGCCCACCCTTCTCGGTATCGGCATAGTGCCGATCGTAATGTGGATCGTTGTCCCTCTCATCGCGCTTGGTCTGGCATCGCGCTCCGTAGCCCACCGAATTGAACGGTAACGGTACACAATATCGGCTTTGCTATCCGCAACAGGAAGATTCGCGCCCCTCTTCTCGGGCCTCTTGGATCGGCGGGCATGGTACATCACCAAACGAGCAGAACACGCAACAATCGCCCTCAAGCGGTTTCAAGCGTACTTGGCAGTGCGGACAGGTGTAGAAAAACCAGCACGCATTTGTCGGCATGCTCTCTGTCGTGGACCGACCGCACTCGGGACAGGTAATGGTCGAACAGATCTGCATCAGGTGCCTCCAATCCACCGCATCAGCGGTTGTTCGAACAATTCCCATGAGGCCGAAATCAAGATAACAACCGTCGCAGCAATCAGGACGATCCTAGTCGTTTTGATCCGCGATGAGGCTTCGCAATTATCCATCGCGCAGCTGCGCGATATTCGTAAGTGAAACACCCAGGCGAGCGTGAGGATGATAAGGGCGGCGATGGTCAGCGGCCAATGGTAGGGGACGAGAAAGCCTAAAGCCCCCGACCCGATTCCGAAGGCTGCCAGTGCCAAAGGCAAAACGCAGCAGGCCGCGCCCGAAATCAATGCGGCCAGACCGGTGAAGGCACTGCTCACAGCGAGAACGCGCTCGCCCGGTTGCGCCGCTTCAATTTCATCAAAAACTCGGTCGGTCACGTTTGAACTCCGTTGATCCATGGCCTATTGCCACCTGTAGCTACTACAGGATCAAGGAAATTCGACATGGCAAATTGGTCGATCGGCGAACTCGCTCGAAAAACCGGGGTGCATATCGAAACCATCCGCTACTTCGAGAAGGTCGGCTTGCTTGAAACATCTGGGCGGACCGAAGGCGGACACAGGGTGTTCGGCGACAGGCATCTGCGATCGCTCAAGTTCATCAAGCGAGCACGAGAATTGGGATTCTCACCCCAAGAAGTTCGCGCGCTGCTCGATATGGGCGGCCCGGAAGACGCTTGTTGTGACGAAGTGCGCGATATCGCGGTGCACCACCTCGAAGACGTGCGCCGGAAGATAAAAGACCTCAAGCGGCTCGAGGAGCTGCTGGCCTCCACCGTCGACCGATGTTCCGGTTCGCATGTGAGCGACTGTGCAGTGATCGATATGCTGGAGGAGCCGGTCGGCTAGAGCATATAGCCTATATCCGAAGCGCCCGTCGGATATGCGAACATGGTAGTCTTTAGATCCTCCACCGTCAGCCCGTGCCGGATCGCCAGGCCGAAGATGTTGATCACCTCTTCCGCATGCGGCCCGACAAGATGGGCGCCGAGGATTTTACCCGAATCGCCTTCGACCAATGTCTTGTAGCCATAAACGGGTTCGTCGACCCGTCTTGCGGTATACCAATCCGAGGCGCGACCGCACTTAACCTCAAAGCTTCGGCCCGCCTTTTTCGCCTCCTCTTCGCTCAACCCTACGCGAGCGAGGGGAGGAAGCGTGAAAGCGACGCTTGGCACCCCGATGTAGTCGGGCTTCTTGTGATTGCCCTCGATAAGGTTGGCCGCAACCACCTTCGCATCGTGGCTCGATACCGGGGTAAGCGGCGGCCCGTTGGAAGCAGCATCGCCTGCCGCATAGACTGCCGTATTGCTTTCGCTTTGCAGGAAGTCGTTCAGGCTAAGCCTGCCATTCTCGGTAGCTATTCCCGCTGCCTTGAGATCGAGTTGATCGAGGGCAGGAACCCGCCCTGCAGCATGAACGACGAGATCGGCATCGAATTGCATTGCCCTGCCGTCACCTTCGGCGTGAACGACATAGTCGTCACCTCGCTGATCTATCGCAGTCACGTCCAAATCGGTCTCCACACAAACTCCGATCCGATCGAAGGCTTCCATCAGCCAGTCCACCAGCTCCGGCTCGAAGCCGGTCAACATTCGGGGCCCACGCTGCACCACGGTAACCTTTGCCCCTGCGCGGGCAGCGATATGGGCGAACTCGGCCGCGATGTAGCCGCCGCCGACAAGGACAATTCGCTTTGGTAAGACCGCCAGCGAGAGGAAGTCCTCGTTATCGACGAGGTGTTCTTCGCCCGGAATGTCGAGACGCCTTGGCTTGGCCCCCGTGGCGATGAGAAAATTGCTGGCGGTCAATTCTCGCTCGCCAACGCGCAGCCGATTGGAGCCGGAAAAGCTTGCGGTGCCATGCAACGTGGCGATGCCAGCCTCTTTGTATCGCTGCTCATGCTTTTCCGGCACCGGATCAGTGAAGCTGCGCTTGAAATCGATAAGTTCGGGCCAGTCGATCCGGACGTCCCCTACAACTCCGTGGGGAGCCATGCGTCGCTTCGCATCGATCACTTCGACGCCGGCCACCAACATCTTTTTGGGGTCGCAACCCCTAAGTGCGCAAGTCCCGCCAAAGGGTTTCTCATCGATAACCGCAACGCTTTTACCGGCTTTCGCTACACGCATCGCGCATACCATCGCCGCTGTTCCGGTCCCGATTACTGCCAGATCATAGTCCATATTAAGTCTCCTGACCGACCAATGAATCTGGAGGGGCTACGGGTTGCAGAGATAATTGATTTCGCGAGATTGGGCCAACCGTCGGGCCGTTTCAGTTGCAGGTGTAGTGCCGACACAACGGTCTAGCTCAAGCCCTCCAATCATTGAGGACGCGGTCCCTATTGGGCAAATCGGATCTGCGGGAAGCCGAGTTTCAGGCCGCACACTACACACTCGGACGCCGGATTCCGGAAATAACACCCGTTCCGATATAGCCAACGAATGGCGATAAAGGGGTAAAATCAGGCATTGAGCGTACAGGTTCTGGAGACCAGATTCCGATGTGGCTGCACTTGTCGATCGAGCCGAAATCGGCTTGACCAGACGCATCAACTACGAAGTCTGGCCCGTGGATCCCGTGGAAGAAACCGTCATCAAACAGACTGTCGAAGCCGTCTTGATGATGCCGCGCAAGCAGCACGAAGATCCAGTAGCGGGCCAAATCCTCGGCTGCTTCCCGCCGCCGCGCAGCGCCGCGCTCGGCATGCGAAAGGAAGTGGTTTGGTACTTCGCGTGCCAGTTCGGCAAGTCGCAAATCAGCTACGCCGCGCATAGCATCTGCAAGCATGACGGCGTCGCCTTCGGGGATCACTGTGTCGGGCCTAGCCGGGGAACCAAAGGCTTTCAGTGTGCGAATATCATCCTCTGGCCAACCCAACGCTTCCCCATACCAGGAAAGGCGCGAATGCGGTGGAAGCATTAGCGGATGGGATAGTCCCAGAACCTTTGAGGGGCCAGTCAGCGTCAACCCTTTCCACTGTCCTTCGCCGATCTCCATCCGGCTCAGGTCCACAGGTTCGATCGGACCTTCTTTCCCTTCGCGCGCAGTCAGGTCCGGGTGAAGTCGGAAGCCCATGAAGCAGAATGGGTCTGGATCGATAGTTGGGCGCCACATTGTGAAAGGCTTATCGAATGTCGACCTTGAAAGACCTGTCGACCTTGGGAGATCGGCGGAAATGCGGCGAAGCTTGAAGTTTTCCGATGGCCTTTGATCCAGCGTTGCAGGGTCGAAAGCCAGGGTCTTCGGGTCTACCGGCGGTAAGGTCTCGTCTTGTTGTTTCTCCGTCTGGTTTTCGGTGCTGCTATCGAACTCGCGGCCATGATTATGGTCCGCTGGTGCCCAGCTGGCATCAAGTTGCTCGCAGAGGTTTGCACCGTGACCGCGTGTCGCCCCCACGTGTATCCACGAGTCGACCGATGCAAAAACCAACCGCCCCATAACGTCCAAGCCGGCATCAAAATCGACCGCCCGGGTCAGGTGATCAACCCGTCGCCGGGCCTCAGCGACTACCGAATACTTCGCATCGGACGCTTCTAGGTTCTCTATATCGGCGCAAGCCTGCGCCAGCGCGGTGCGTAGTCTTTCCTTGCAGCCAGCAAAGGAGTCATCGGCAGACCCATGGGCAGTTTCATCCGCCTTCATAGCTGAGATGAACTCGTCCTCCGTCCTTTTTGCTGCGGTGGAAAGCTCCTCCCTATCTACCTTGCCATCGGACCATTCGACCAACAGATCCCGCATCCTGTTGAACAGCCGAGAGTTGATCTGAATGTCCTTTGTCCTGACGCCTGCAGCAAAAATCATCGAATAGATCGGAAGCATAGGCTTGGGCAGCAGGTGCCTCCATTGCTCGTTCAGGGTCTGCCGCTTGACTAGCTCTTGCAGAAGCATGGAGCGCACTGCGTCATGCTCATCGACCCATCGTTCATAGCCTGCACGAGCCCTGTCATTCACGATTAGCGCACGAAGAATGTCTTCTTCGTTATCCAGCAATGAAGCGAAGTCCGGATTGTCGGTGAAGAACCTCCTGCGGTCGGTTATGTCGAGCGGCGAGCGCGTCTTGCGCGTGAAGATTAGCTTAGGATGACGGACCCTGAGATCGTCCAGCGCATGCTTGAGCCGATCTCCTACGTGCTCGGCAGTCGACATCCTTGAAGGGGCCGGCATGAGTTCGGCTATGAGTGCGAGTAGCCTCTTCGTCTCCTCGTCATCCATGTTCATGGCCTTCGCCAGTTCTTCGATCCGCCGGCGCCGGCCACGTCGTTGAGCACGCTGTTCAGAAGCGGTCATGGGGGGCGGGCCGCCCTGCGAATCCGACACGGCGGGACCGCCGTGAGCGACAGCATCTCCGTTGTCTTCAAGCCTTGCCGACTCCTTGTCATCGTCATCGTGCGGTCCGTGCCTTGGGCCGGTTTTGTCGTCATTCATCGCCATCATCCACCTTCTTTCGCCCCTCGTCCGGAGGGGGGCCTGCTTACTATATCCGGGCGGATTCGGTGCTTGAGAGGTACGAACCAGGTCCGGAGGTGGATTCTAGGATGGAATGTTGCGCCAACATAGGAGTTTGTTTTGCTTGCTATAATCGGGCAAACCACACTATTCTGCCATTCTGTCCATGTCCGGAGGGTGTCCTGCTTCCTATAGGGCAAGATTTTCGACGAGCGCGGTGCACGTTTGCTATAATGGGGAGGTGATGGATCCGAACGCTCAATTCCCCGCAATTTGTCCGGAGGGGTGGTTGCTTTATATATGCAATGTGGGCGTTGGAGATAATCGCAGAACTCAGGGGTTTTTCCGTGAGCATCTGCCGGCTGCCCACCCGCGGAACTCGACTTTTCGATGGACAATTGAGCAGAATTCGCGAGCTAGCTATCCGCTTGCTATAAATAATATTGCTACTAAGGCAAGTAACGACCTAATCAGGCATAAAAAGTGTCCTAGATTTGAGGCGCAATACCTCAAAAAGGGCCGCACTGACGTCAGCCCTGTTTGAGGCGCAATACCTCAAAGTCATCCGCACCTTCGGGGCAGATGACTTTGGCGCGCCTTTCCGCCCGTTCCGGGCTGCAAGGGTTAGTTCGCTTCGCTCACACGTCTTCCGGCAAGCCCTATTCCTTGTGTGCGACCGCCAGCGGTCTGGGGCGGCGTCGCGACGCCTTGGAAGATGTGCGGACCCTGAGCTGATAGCTTCGGGTCGCCAGCAAAAAACGTCTTGATGGCATGCCGGTTGAAACCGGCCGGTGAAGGGAAAAAAGTTGAGTGTGAACGCTCGGCTTCCGCCGTGCCGGTTTCGGCGAAACCGGAGAATAGGAATGATCAACACCGACCACCTGTCGCCAGACGCAGAAACGCTGGCGATCAAGCTCGAAAGCAGTGACGACTACCGCGTGCTGCGGCGCGTTCCGAAACCCTTCCCATCAATGCCGCACATGGGGCCTATGCCCGACGGGCGATGCGTCGCGATTGTGGATTCGGAAACGTCGGGTCTCTCAGCAGAGAACGACGTCATCATCGAGCTCGCCATCATGCTCTGCTTCGTCGACGATGATGGCGAGGCTATTGCACACTTCGGACCGTTCAGCTGGCTGCAGGATCCGGGCCGCGAACTTGATCCCAAGATCAGCCTTATCACAGGGCTCGGCGCGCAGCATCTGAAGGGCCAGAAGATCAACGATACTTTCGCGCGCGGTCTGCTCGATCGCGCTGACCTGATCGTCGCTCATAATTCGCGCTTCGACTCCAAGTTCTTAGAGCGCCGTTATCCCGATCTGGCGGGCAAAGCCTGGGCCTGCTCGTGCAGCGAAATCGATTGGCTGAAATTGGGCTTCGACGGCCGCTCACAATCCGCGCTTCTCGCGCATGCCGGATGGTTTTCGGACGCGCATCGCGCGGCCGCAGATGTCTGGGCGCTGTTCTGGCTGCTACGCCACCGCCAACGCGTTCCCGGTGGAGGTCCGGTCCGCACGCACCTAGCGCGCCTCATCGACGCTGCCGACACGCCCTCGGCCATGGTGCAGGCCGAACGCGCGCCGTACTCAAAGAAAGAGATGCTGAAAGCGCGCGGCTATCGATGGAATCCCGACGGCCCGTTCTGGCAGATCGAACTGCCGCCGGAGAAGGTCGAGCACGAACAGGCATGGGGCTACCGCAAAGGCCTTCCAACGATGACCACGCGCACCGTGACGGCGCGCGAGCGGCATCGCTGAACGCGGCCGTTTCTTCATTCACAATTCGACGCAAATGCGCCGGTGCACTTCTCGGTTGGCACCGGTGCGCAACAAGGAAATACATCA
>CANMQE010000006.1 GCA_947499975.1 uncultured Sphingomonadaceae bacterium
GCCCAATTTCAGCCAATCGATTTCGCTGCACGAGCAGGCCCAGGCTTTGCCCGCCAGATCGGGATAACGGCGCTCTATGAATTTGGAGTCGAAGCGCGAATTGTGAGCGACGATCAGGTCAGCGCGATCGAGCAGCCCGCGCGCGAAAGTATCGTTGATCTTCTGGCCCTTCAGATGCTGCGCGCCGAGCCCTGTGATGAGGCTGATCCTGGGGTCGAGTTCACTGCCCGCATCCTGCAGCCAGCTGAACGGTCCGAGGTGGCCTATGAGCTCGCCACCATCGTCGACGAAGCAGAGCATGATGGCGAGCTCGATGATGACGTCATTCTCTGCCGAGAGGCCGCTCGTTTCCGTGTCGACAATAGCAATGCATCGGCCTTCGGGCATGGGCCCCATGTGCGGCATCGATGGGAAGGGTTTCGGGACACGTCGCAGCACGCGGTAATCGTTTCTGCTCTCGAGCTCGGTCGCCAGCGCTTCGGCGTCTGGCGACAGGTGGTCAGTGTTGATCATTCCTATTCTCCGGTTTCATCGAAACCGGCGAGGCGCGGGACGCGCTTTTCGCATCCCTTTTCCTTCCACCTGCCGGCTTCAACCGGCGGATCTCTCTTCAGTCATTATTCTACTTTATGAGACGGATCTCCGTTTCGGTGTCTGAGGCTTTTCGGCGCAACCGTTGATAGTTTGAAACAGATCTATCGCCCGTTTCTATCCTTTGTCGCCGTAACAATGTGGCGGGACCTTTGGTTGCGTGCATACCGCTTCGGCGGACGGATCGAGGCCCATGGGAATTGCGCAAAAACGGTCGCGGTCACCGAACGTGTTTTGGACAACGCTTCGCGCTCATTAAGGCTCAGTGGCCCAGCGACCAGTTTCCGGAATTCGTCTGCAGCATCGTTACGGAGGGTCGCGAAAGTCTTGCCGGCTTTCGCTTCGGCGCCATGCGGTACGCTTACTTCGCCATGTTTGATTGCCATTCTGTCGAGTTCATACGCAATGTAGCTAGCCACCTCGGCGTCCCCTTCCCGGTGGGCTTGCTGCCAAGCCGCAATTCCAGGGTGAACATCGAGATCCAAGGCAAATCGCTTCGGTGCCAATTTCGCGAGAAGTATTTTAGCCTGGAAGCGGGGATCGCTTCTTTGCTGTTGATAGAATGCGGTTGCCCAGTCATCGACCTTTCTGGTCGTAAGCAATCCGTCCTTATCGATCGTGACGCGGGCGGATTGCGCAGCTGAAGCGATCCAATGACGCTCATGTGCCTGGATCGCAGCAAGCGCTTTCAGATGCTTCTGGATTTCGGGTAGCATCAGCCAGCGTTTCGGCGCGGTGAAGACCGTGGTTAGCACCTTATCGTCAAGAAAACGGTATCCTTTGTAGCATTCCTGCGAGGAAGCCAGCATCAGCCTGTTGGGATCAATGCTTTCAAGCTTCCTGCGAGCGCGAATGGATTCATTCGGGGGCGGGTTAGGGCCGCGGACATCTGCGGCACTCTCGTTGTCTTGTTGCAGCCAAGACATTTCGTAGGCAGGAAAGTGGCTCTCGACCCGATGCCGCCGCTCTCGACTGTCGCGCTGCACGAGGTAGCGCAGATCGCTTAATTCTCGTTGTCTGTTTTTGCGCAGCGCGTGCGCTGCTTTGTCCGGGTTTTCGTCAATACCAGAGTCGCTCTGACTGCGGTTGGCTTCTTGACGAGGCTCGGGCTGCGTCTCAAGACTTGGCTCGCTGATCCGCCCTCTTGATTGCTCTGATGCCGTCCTACGTTGAATTCTCTCGGCTTCGCCTTGGTGTGATCGATCAAGCGGAATATCCAGTTCTACGGCCAGTTTTATCAGTCGTTTCCGTTCCCTTCGGGAGCCCTCGATCCGAATGGTGCCGAACTTTTTCTGGGCGAGCAGCAGCGCATCGATCCTGTGCTGTTTTGAGCTGGAATGAAGCGCTACGAAATTGCGGGTTTCCGTGAACGCCAGAACCTCGCCATCATAAAATTCCCGGACGCCGTTGAGGCGCATAGGATTATACTTGTCCAGCCATGCTGGTTGATCATCGACTACGCTGCTGCTGGCTCCCCATAGCAAGCCATCAATCGGTTTCGTTCTTTTGCGTCCACGCGTCGCGCCTCGTTCCTGCTTGATGGCGCGCTTGATCCCCTCGATGAAGTCGCGTTCGTATTTGCGATACTTGGCGCTTTGATCATTTAGAGGATCGTCATCTTGGTCCAGCGATAGACCAAGCTGATTACGCTTTTTGGCGGCGCGCGCTTTTTGAGTAGCCCGGGCTGACAATCCATCGCGACCATGTCGTGCAGCAATTTCCGCAGTCAGCGTCGCAAGCCGTTTTTCTTCGGCTCTCTGTAGCTCTCGTTCGCGATCGCGGGCGTCGGCGTCTGCAGGAGGCTCACCGACATAACCCAGCGTTTGAAATGGCCTGAACCAGATATCCTTGGGCGGCTCCTGATATTCGGTCTGATTGAAACGATTGACGAGCTTCTTGTAGCCGGCTCCGATCGCGCTCGCCTTCACCCGCACCTTACTAGAATTATCGGCATCGACCGGAACGAAATAGCCACCGACAATCTTCCCCGCGGCTTCGTAAGGTTCGTAACGGAGGCCTACGCGGGCGAGACCACGGTGATACCCCTCCCAATCTCGAGCGCTTTCCCGCGCCGCTTTCGCAAGAATTTTGACTGAGGTTCCCGCCGGAACAGGTTTCCCCTCTTCGAGTCCATCCGGCGTGCGAAATTCATCTTCGATCTTGTGCTGTAAGCCAGGGACGCGAAGCATTCGCGAGGCATTTAGAATCCGTCCGTTCTCGTCGGCGACTTTGATACCGGACAAGGTGTGGTAGACCCCTGTTTCATCGGCCACGTACCGCCTGTTTGGTTCACACGGCAGCATGTCGTCGCGTTCGCACAGAGCCGACGCGATATGAAGGGCCTCGATTTCGAAGCCCTGCCCCCATTTACTCAGATTTCTCTGCGTCAGATCATATGCGTTAATAGCAAGGTGAAAATGCGGACGTGCGGTATCTCCATGAAGCCCGTAAAAGCCTGCACAGTTTTCAGCGCCCAAGACGCGTAGGAATGTATCGCGATGACGTTCGGCCATTTCGAGAGATACGGGGCCTTCGCGATAGGACACAACGATGTGCTTGAGGGCCCGTGGTCCGTACTGCGCGGTTAGGTATGCAAATGCGAGCGCGCGTTGATCGTAATCCTCGCCCTCCAAATGCATTGATCCGCGATCACGAATGCGGTCTTCATCCCCTTTATCGTTGACCGGATATCTGCCCATCTGCCCCAGTTCGTGAAGGCGCTCGAGATCATCATGGTCGAGCGTCAACCCGGCAACGTATTTGGCTAGTGTCCAACCGTAATCGCGGACCTTTTGCGAGCCAGCGGCAAAGCTCGCACCGCTCATGAGCTGAGACTTTATTCCGATACGCTTCGCAATCATGGCTTCGGCCTCGGTCGAGACTGGATTTCATCGCTCAGTTTGCGGCTCGGCGCGCGAAGGAAATCTTGGGCCGCAAGGTGGTTGGCCAGCTGATGCAATTCAACGCTCAGATTGAGCAACCTATCTGCCTGTTCGCCGACCGGCCGAAAGGCGAACTCGATATCTTTCGGCAACCTTTCCCAGACTTCGTTCCTGCTGGTCGCGATTTGTCCGATGCTGTTGATCGTACGTCCAGCCTTTGCGGCCTGCACTTTTAGCTCATCCGCCGCTTCGATGACCTGGCCTACGGCCTGATATAGCGCGCCAATGGCACCAATGACGGTCACCATATTTGGGGAGGCATAAAACAGCTTGTCGCGAACAAATGCCGAGATCGTGGCGGATCCTGCTGCCTGCTCCAGATAGGCTTTCTGCGCACTTGTGAGCGCAATCCTCATTTCATGACGATATGGTCCTTCGCACGGACCTGGGGAGAGGACCGCCCTAGCCTTTGCGGAAGGCTCTTCTGAAAATTCAGGCTTCATTGTGAAACCTTTCCTTCAGACCCGTGCCACGAAGCGCAGCGACACGGCACGGGAAGGAGCACGGAGTGTTCCCATCCTGTAATTTCAAGACACAGAGAACGGGTGTTGGGATCGGATTGGATCAGCATGGCAGATCGATCCCCAATGCGGCGCAGGCATCGCTGATGTCCTGAGCAAGCGAATCGCTCGCAGAGAGAGCCGCCGAAAGCTCATCCTTGTCCGCCAACAAGGTATGGGCCTTACGACGCAAGGATTCCTCTGCCTCCTTGTGATCGATAGCGAGTAAGAGGGCCCTCGCCTTTGCCTGAGGCAAATGCTCGATGTAGGGGGTCCGGATATCGAAGAGTTTGGCGGTCGAGCTACGGTCGTCGTCCCCGCCCTCAGCTTCGCCTACATCGTTCGCATGGTAATCGCAGGCGGCTTCACCGCCGCCCCCCAATTCGGCGAGGAGACCTTCGCATCGGTCCAACGCAGGGGACTGATCGAAAAGGTCGTCTACACCGGCGGAGCCATCCGATTTATCGACCCGCAGATTGGGCCGGTCGGTCCACACCGGGGTCGATTGGGAGCCCTTTACACGCTTGGAAGAAGCCGGCTCCACGTCCAAGGAGCTTCCATCTCCAGGACTGGAATCGAACACTTTCTGGGGTTTGGGATCTATCCGCGCAGCCGTCTGCTGCGGAGCCGATGGACTGCTTTTGGTGGGCATGTTTCCGGCGGCTTGCGATGCTTTGGCGGCTGCCAGAGCAGCGTACCCATCGCGTGCTCTCCAGCGGAAGTGATTGCGCATCAGCCAGGCAATACGCTCGGCCAGAAGCCTGATTTCTACATCGGAAAGATCGGAACTTTTCGCAATTTTCCGAGCAAGCGTGATGGCCTTGATTGCCTTGGGACTCTTCGCTCCAGCGCCTTTGTTATTCTGTCCAGTCCCCGGCCACCCATGCTGGCGCAGTTGCGCGAGGATCGTCGCATCGTAGAGGCTTGTCCGCGCACAGAGCAGCACGGGAGGGTCCGGATCCAGTCCCGGCAGCAGCGTTGGTAGGCTGCTCATCTGGTGGCGATCGTAGGCCTTTCGGCCTGTTTCGTTGTTCGGATACACGCACTGACACTCCCTGGGATGATACGAAGTGCCTTGTAGGATGAGGGTGCAGGTCACCCCAAACCGGTCGCTGAAAAAATCGCGAGGAGGGCTTACGCCGCGTACTTGCCCTCGACAGTACGGCGCGCCAGACCGACCCCTGTTAGCGCATCGAGGACCGGGCGTACAGTGGCTGCCCGCTTGCCCTTGAAGGCGCGCGCGATGTCCTGTGCTGCGAGGGGTTCTGGCGAACTGGACAGGATGGACTGAACCGCGCCGATCTGTGCTGGCAGATCCTTGGGCCATGCGATGACATTGTCGGGCAGCGGGGCCGCCGCCTCGCCCAGATCAAGCGTTTCGTTGATGGGAGGCTGGTAGCCCGGATCCTGGAATTCGGGGCGCAGGTAGCGGACAAGGCCGCGCGATTCCTCGGCGGCGCGTTCGCGGTTGAGCGCGACGAGGCGGGTGAGGATTTCTTCTTCGGGCAGGTCCGCCGGCCAACCATATGCTTGGGCCACGGCGGCATCGATAGCGTCGTGATGGCGACGGATCAGGGTTACGAGGCCACGGTCGTGAATGTCCCGCTCCGTATCGGTCAGCGGGCGGCCCGAGCGCAAGGCTTCGAGCACGTTATACAGCTTTGTGAGGGTGAGATCGTCATGTTCGGCGAGCACGCGCTTGCGCAGCGCATCGAGCGCTTCGGCCTCGGCGCGGATCGAGTTGGCAAGAGGTTCAGCGACATCCGCCGGGAATGGGAATGGGTCGAAGCAGCGGCTGTTATTGTAGCGTGACCGGTCTTCGAGTGTCCCGCCTAGCCTAGAAGCCCAAGTGGTGTGGATCGCACTTGCAACCACACCTAAATGGTAAGCATCGGCACTTGCTATAACGATTAGCGCATCATCCGGGAGGGTCGAGATTGCCTGAAATTGGAAGGTGCGATGTTTGGCCGTGATTGGCGTCACTATGTAGCGTTCGCACCCACGCAGAGCCTTGCGGATTTCGCTGCGCTGTTCGCCGAACAACCACCAATTATCACGATAGGATGCGCGATTGTTGGTGTCGCGGTGCGGCTTCACCTCGTCATGGATATATTGCCAGACAGCGGGATGCCGCTCACGCAGCTCGGCTTCGCCGAGGCCGTAGGTATCTATCACCATCACCCCGCGCGGGCGGGCCATCAGGTCCTTGCCGTTGCGGTAATCGAAGATGACCTGCGGCTCGTCGCCGATGCCGGAACGGATTCGCGGCAGCATATCATCCTCTCCTCTCGCGATGGCCAGCGATTGCGGATCGAGCCGTCCCCCCTGCTCCGGGGTGACGATAAAGCCGGAGCCGTGCAGCTTCACGCCTGGTGAGCAAAGATCGTCGTTAGCCTTCAGCGCAACCGCCTTGGTCACATCCGCTCCGACCCGCAGGTCCGGCCCTATCCGGCCCGGTTCTTCGGTAAACAGGATAGTGTCGGGCGCGCCCTTTTCGTCGCTCACCTTGCGCAGCAGGCCTTCGCTTTGCGCGCCCGACGGCACGCCCACCGTCATGGCGATCCGCACGGCCGCGCCATCCTTCTCGTCCACCCAGGGATGGTCGGGAATGGCATAGGCGATTGAGATGCCCTTTTTCGCGTCGAGATGCTTTGCCGTGACCCTGCGGCTGAAGACCTGCGTGATCGAATTGGTGGTGACGAAGCCGAAACGGCGAGCATTGCCGGACCGGACTGCGCTGGCCGCGCGATCCCACCAATGCATGACGAAATCGGCGCTTTCGGGCACGTCGGACACCTTGAACAAGGCGTTGAAATAGCCGTCGCCGAGTCGCTCTCGAATATACTTTGCGCCGATAAAAGGCGGGTTGCCGACGATGAAATCGGCTTTGGGCCATCTGGCCGGACGGGGATTGGGATATAGCCAGCTTTCGACCCGTGCCGTCTCATCCGGCACCGGCTTGCCTGTCACCGCATGCGGCTTCATCGTCTCGCCATCCCAGCGTGAAACCGGTCGGTTCTCCTCATCGCGCTCCAGTACTTTCTCGTCGTAGTCGATCAGCGCATCGCGGTGTTCGATGGTGCGCAGGCCGGTCAGGATCGGCTCGTTCGGCATGCGCTCTTGCCCGTTCACGCGGAAGTGCCATTGCAGGTAACCGATCCAAAGGACCAACTGCGCAATCTCGACCGCGCGAGGATTGATTTCCAGCCCGAGGAAGTTTTCAGGCGTGATGGTGTGGCCGGTCAGATTGGCGACATATTGCTTCTCGGCATCGCTGGAAGACAGCTCCTCCAACAGGTCCAGCACCTCGCCTTCCAGTTCCTTCATCCGCGCCATTGCGACATAGAGGAAGTTGCCCGTGCCGCAGGCGGGGTCGAGGACTTTCGTTCCAGCCAAGCGGGTGTGAAATTGCTCCACCAACAGCCGTGCGGCATCGGTCTTGCCATCATCGATCAGACTGGCAGCAGCGGTTCGAACACCGTCCCAGTCGGCGCGCAGCGGCTCCATGATGGTGGGGGCGATCAACCGCTCGACATAGGCGCGGGGTGTATAGTGTGCCCCCAGCTTGGCCCGTTCTTTGGGGTTGAGCGCGCGTTCCAGCAGCGTGCCGAAGATGGCAGGCTCGACCTCGGTCCATTTGTGTTCGGCTGCCTGTATCAGCACCTCCAACTCGTCCGCTTCTAGGTCGAGCGCGGTGCGATCCTTGAAAAGGTAGCCATTGAATCGTTTCACCGGCACGCCGAGGGCGGGAGCGAATTCCCCCTTATCCATTGCTTGCCACAGGGCTGACAATTGTGGCGCAAGATGCTCCGGATGCGCCCGCTGGGCCTTCAACAAGCCGGTAAAGCTTTCCTCCGGGATCAGCCCGCTATCTTCGGCGAACATCGTAAACAGCAGCCGCATCAGGAAGCCACTCACCCGTTCGGGATTGTGGTCGCGGGTCTCCAATCGCTTCGCCACCTTCGCGAGAAGATCGGCAATCTGGCGAGTGACACGCGCGGCTTTCGCGGCGGGATCTAGGCTGAGCGGATCTGTCCAGAGGCAACGCAATCGCTCGCGCACATCGGGATCGCGCAGATCCTCCAGCATGATCCGATAGCGTGCGCGGTCGGGGAACTGCGTGTAGGCCCTACCCGTGCCCGAGAAGTCGGCCCAGATATCGAGGCAATAGCCGACATCGGTAACGATCAGGAACGGCGGCCAGTCATGGTCCACCGGGAGAGAGCGAGCATAGCGTTCCGCCTGGCCCTTTGCCGCGATCATCGCGGCCGTCCAGCCGCCCGTTCCGCGCTTGGCAGTGCCCCGCTTCATGCGACGCGCCGCTGACTGGCCGAACAGATCGAGATCCTCTTCGCCTGCTTCCGCAGCGCGCCGGTCTGCGTCCGACCCTTGCTTTGCTTCGAGGATGAACGCCCCCCGGCGATAGCAGTCGATCCGGCCGAAATTCGTCGTGCCGTCGCCGTTGTCGGCGAAGACGCGGCGTTCGAAAACGTAATCGTTCTCCGCATCATCCGGCTTGCTGCCATCCGGCGCCGGAACACCGATCAGATCGCACAGGCCGTTAACGAAACTCTGCGTATTGGCGAGTTCAGACCCCCCGGTATCTCGCCAGGCAGCAATGAATTGTTCAACCTTGTCGGTGGCTTCCCCCATGGACACCATTTGCCCACGAATAAGGATTAAAACAACCGCAACGTCAGGTCCGCTTCTGGGCCTATTGTGTTGAAAAACTCGGCCTGACCCGATCCGCAGCCGATTTTCCGTAATAATGATTCAACGGGAGAAGGCGTCTTGAGGTAATGATGCAGGCATGAGCTCTTATGAGTTTTAATATTTCCCGCCGAAGGTGCCTGCGGAGTTTTTCAACACAATTGGGCCGGAAGCGGAAAGGCAGCTTTTATATCTTTGAGCGGATTAAGCGGACAGCGACTGCTGACCGAATCGCAAGCCGGTGCATTAGAGAATGGTCTGGAGAAACCCCTCTTGGCATAGACTTTTGCCGTCGTTGAAACGCCCCTGCAGGACAGCCAACACGGAGCCGAGAGCCACAAACTAAATTGGTTTACTATTTAGCGCGCCTTTCCTACCATCCGGAGATGGCGAGAGAAACCTTTACGATTGAGGGCGCAGGCGCGATTTCTCTTACAGCCGAGGCTGAGGGGGATGCCTACGCTAAACCCGTCCTTCTTGCGCACGGCGGCGGGCAGACACGGCGCGCGTGGAGAAGGGTGGTCAGCGAGCTGGCTCAAGCCGGCTTTCGCGCAATCGCCTTCGACATGCGCGGTCACGGAGACAGCGATTGGTCGCCATGCGGAGCTTACGAAATGCGCGATTTCGCGGCGGATCTGGTCGCTGCAGCGTCGCGCCTGGACCAGAAGCCAGCGCTGGTCGGCGCCTCACTGGGCGGGCTCGCTGGACTGATTGCCGCAGGGGAGCTTGCTCCAGGTAGCTTTGCTTCACTCACATTGGTCGACATTGCCCCGCGTATGGAGCCCAGCGGTGTAATGCGCGTGGTTGGTTTCATGGAAGAGCATGTCGATAGCGGCTTCGCCTCACCAGAGGAGGCGGCCGACGTGATCGCTCGCTACATGCCGCATCGTCCCAAGCGGGGCGCGAGCGATGGTCTGAAAAACTATCTGCGGCAGAAGTCGGATGGGCGCTTCTATTGGCACTGGGACCCGGTGTTTATCCGTAATATAATGTCAGCCAGACAAGGCGACCCAGACAGCCAAGAACGTCAATCGGCAATGCTGAGCCAAGCTGCGGCGAATCTCACGCTTCCGCTTCACCTCATCCGAGGCGGCTCTAGCGATCTTGTTTCCGAAGAGGCCGTTTTGCATCTGCGACAACTCGCCCCCCATGCAGAATACACCGATATTGCCGATGCCACGCACATGGTCGTGGGCGATGCGAACGATGCCTTCTCCGCCGCTATCGTCGGTTTCCTAGGGCGCCATCACTCATCCGATACGGCTCAGCCACAGGGGACGAGGGAGCTATGATTGATCGAGAGCGCTTGCAGGAAATGCTGAATATCGCGCCGTTTCATCGATGGCTTGGGCTGGAGATTGCAACATGCTCCGACCAGGGAATCGCGATCACCATGCCATGGCGCGAAGAGATCGTGTCGAACCCTATGATTGGGTCGGCGCATGGAGGGATCCTGGCTTCACTGGTCGACCTCACCGGGCTTTATACTCTGCTTGCGGGGGGCGTCGCAGCGAGAGCGACGGCCGATCTGCATGTCGATTACCACCGTCCTGCAACCTCAGGACCTCTCACTGCTCACGGACAGATCGTGAAGATCGGGCGACAGATTTCGGTGGCGGAAACCCGGGTTCTCGAGCCCGACGGCAAGTTGGTCGCCAGCGGCAGGGGCGCCTACTTCTCGTCAGCCGGATCACTTGATCATCGCGGCGGGACTATTGATCTCGAACAGGCTCTTGCCACCCAAGGCCCAGCGACTTCTGCAGCGCAATCCACGACAGCGTAAGGGCGCCTCTTGCCCGGACGAGGTCTCCTGAGGCCTGCTGCTGTTCTCGCAGGGCCCGGTTGAGGTCAGCCTTCGAGATCGCTCCTGCGGCAAAACGTTGGCGGTTCAGGTCCGCCGCGTCGTCAGCCTGCTTCTTGATTTGCATACTGGCAGCGAGCGCAACACGCTGCTGGCCGAAGCGAGCCAAGGCACGTTCGGCGTCTTGCAGTGCCAGAAGCACCGTCTGCTGGTAATTGGCGACTGCTTCGTTGCGCGCCGCCCCGGCTTGGTCGATCGCAGCGTCAACCCTGCCGAAATCCAGAAAATTCCACTGGAGGCGCGGGATCGCGAGTGCGGAGAATTCGCCGACATCGACAACGTCGTCCAACGAGGATCCGCCGAGGCCCAGGATCCCTGTGAAGGACAATTTCGGGAACCGCGCCGCCTCGGCCACCCCGATCCGCGCCGTCGACGCGGCAAGAGACCGTTCGGCCGCCCTTATGTCAGGCCGACGCGCCACCAGGCTTGCCGGATCGCCGATCGCGACCTGCTCTGGCGGCATGGGAATGGAGCGCGCAGTCGTGAGCGCTGCATCAACTGATCCCGGCACCTGTCCGGTCAGTATAGCGAGCGCATCAGACAGGACTGCGATATCCGCTTCAGCTTCGGCAAGTTGTGACTTGAGCATCTCCAGTTCGGCATTCGCGGTGCCTACCGGGAAAAGCGGCAATGCACCACGCTGATAGCGTTGGTATGTCAGCGCCAGGATCTCTTCCTGCAACGAAATCTGCGCCTCAAATTGCTCTGCCCGGAATTGGGCCTCCCGCAAATTGACGTAGGTGCTGGCCACTTGGGCAGTCAACTGGACCTTTGCGTCCTCTGCATTGGCCACCGTTGCAGCAGCTTGGGCATTGCTGGCCTCAATGCGCCTGCGCGAGCCACCGGCAAACTCCAGCTCCCAGTTGGCGTTAAGGCCCACATTGTAAAAGCTGAGCGAGTCATCGGTTTCTGCGTCGGAATTGGTTTGCTCTGACGGGGGGGGCGCCCCGCCCTGAAGGTCGAGACCAGGAAGCCGGCCCTGCACGGTGGTGGCCTGTGCCCCAAGCGATGGCATTCGACCCGCACGGTCTTGCCTGATGGATGCCCGTGCCTGGGCAATGCGCGCCTGCGCTGCGGCGAGCGAGGGGTTGCCGGACAGCGCAGCCTCCACCAGCCGCGTCAACTCGGGATCGCCGAGCAGCAGCCACCATTGAGCGACAACCGGATCAGATGCGCTCACATCACTGCCAGCGCGCACAAAGCGAGTGCCCGTGTCTGCTGACACCACTTCCGGGGGGCCTGCATAATCGGGCCCTGCCGTGCATCCAGCTAGCAAGGCAATAGTGACAAGCGGAGGTAGCAAGTGGCGCATCATGTCGGGCTCAGTGCATCGAAAGGGAGACATTTTTTGGAAGCGGCCTCAGGAAGAGGACGAGCGGAACCGTCGCGAGGGTCAGAATCCCCATAACCAGGAACACGTCATTGTAGGTCATTATGAACGCCTCGCGTTGGAGGGTGCGGCTCAAGACGGCCATCGCCCCCTCCATGCCGCCGAAGTTTCGCGCCAGCCCTTCGAGATAGGCCTGTAGCGAAACGCTGTTCGCATTCAGGGTCTCTTCCATCCGCCGGCTATGATGCCAGATCCGCTGGTCCTGGAACGATGCCAGTGCCGAAAGAGCGAAAGAGCCACCGAGATTGCGTGCCGCGTTGAAAATGCCCGAGGCATCGCCCGCGTCTTCCTTGGCCACCGACGCAACCGTTGCCTGATTCAGGAACATCATCGCAAGTATCATTCCGGCCCCGCGGATAAGCTGACTTTCAGTGAAGACAGCGCCGCCGGATTCGGCGGTCAGACTCGTGCTGACAAAGCAGCTGATCGCCATCAGCAGCATTCCGGTGCCGACGGCAATGCGGATGTCCACCTTGCGGATCATCAGGGGCAGAACCGGCATCAGGAGAAAGGCCGGGACACCCATCCAGAAGATGACCAGTCCCGTCTGAAAAGCATTATAGTCAGAAATGATCGCCAGAAACTGCGGAATGACATAGGTCGAACCATACATCACCATGCCCAGGGCGAGAGCCATGATCGCGACGCTGGCGAACTGTCGATTGAACAGGAGCTGCAACTTCAAGACCGGCTTGCGTGCTTTCACTTGTCCGTAAATCAAACAGGCAAAGCCGATAATGGTCACCACCGTTAGCCAGCGAATGAGTGAGGACTCGAACCATTCCTCACGGTGCCCTTCCTCGAGTACAACAGTCAGACCGCCCAGTCCGAGGATCAGCCCGAGAATGCCAGCCCAATCGGCGTCCGTGAGATATTCCCACTTGGGCTTCTCGTGAGGCAGCCCGATAAACAGCAGGAGTAGCAGGATTGCGCAGACTGGCACATTGACGAAAAAGGCATAGTGCCAGCTCAGGTTCTCGGTCAGCCAGCCGCCGATCAATGGCCCCATCACGGGGCCAAGAACCACAGTCATGCCGAACAGGGCCATTCCGATTGGCTGTTGGTGCGGCGGCAATCGTTTAGCCACAATAGTCATTGCGGTCGGAATGAGGACTCCGCCCATGAAGCCCTGGCCCGTGCGGCCGATGATCATGGTCGTAAGGTCGGTTGCAATCCCGCATAGCACAGAAAATGCGGTGAACGCGCTAACCGCGATGATGAGGAGGGTTCGCAGACCGAACAGCCGTTCGAGCCAAGCGCTCAGCGGAATGACGACGATTTCAGCAACGAGAAATGACGTAGCAATCCAGGTGCCTTCGGCGCCTGTGGCACCGATCTCGCCCTGAATGACGGGGAGTGCGGAATTGACGATTGATATGTCCAGCGTCGCGAGCATGGCGCCGAGCGCGCCCGCGGCCACAGCGACCCAGGCAGTCACGTCTGCGTTCTTTCGGCTCCCGGCCGGCCCGATCGAAGTGTCCTGCGCTGCCAGTATCTCGGTCATTGAGTCCGACTCGAGATCTCTTCCAATTCGCCGGCAGCATTCCGGGTGTCGACCGTAGCCACTACCGACATGCCGGGAACGAGCAAACGCCGCACTTCAGGGGGAGCATCGATAGCGATGCGGACGGGTATCCGTTGAACGATCTTGGTAAAGTTGCCGGTGGCATTTTCGGGGGGGAGGACGGAAAATTGGGCACCTGTCCCGGGCGAAATGCTGTCCACGCGTCCCGCGATCTCAAGGTCGGGCAGGGCGTCCACTTCGAGCCTAACGCTTTGGCCGGCCCGGATCAGGCCGACCTGCGTTTCCTTGAAGTTTGCCGTCACGTAGATCGCCCTCACCGGAACCACCGTCATCAAACGTTGACCCGGTTGCACGAACTGGCCCACCCTCACCGAGAGATCGCCGACGCGGCCGGCCTTGCTGGCGCGCAGCAAGGTCGATTCAACCGTAAGGTCGGCTGTTTCCAGCTGAGCGCGAGCAGCGTCCGCCTGCGCCTGGGTCTGGTTGATCTGCTCGAACAGGGTCCCCCGGCGCGCGGTCGCGGCAGCCACCGCCGCCTGCGCGGCGACGAGTTCGGCCCGCGCTTGCCGCGCCTGCGCCTCATACTGGTCTAGCTTTTCCCGCGGTTCGGCTCCTGTCGCGGCAAGGGGCCGATATCGCGCCACCTGGTCGTTCGCGAGGTCCAGTGCTGCGCGCGCGGCGGCGAGTTGGCCCCGCACCTGGCGAATGGCTGCATCCTGTTCGGCTACCTGAGAACGGATTGTGTCGGCACCGGCCAGGGTCGCAGCGATCTGTGCGCGCGCCTGTTGCGCTTGCGCCTGATAATCCCGCAGATCCAGTTGTACGAGGGCTCCGCCGCGAGCAACCTGCTCGTTCTCCCCCACGAAGACCTCTTCGACGTATCCCGCTACCTTGGAAGAGATAACGACGCTGTCGGCAGCGACATAGGCGTTATCGGTCGACTGCATGTACTGTCCGTAGGTTACGTGCCGGTAGTACCACCAGATCCCGCCAAGCAGCACGGCAAGACCAACGATGATTAGCACGATGCGCAAGCCACGCCGCGATTGCGGTTTCGTTGGGGTTGTGCCCTCCTGCTCCGGTTGGTTGGAGTTATCGGTCATCTGACTCTTTCGGCAGCCTCAGTAAAAGGTGAACGCGTCTCGCGCCCTATGAGCCGTGAGCCAGATAGTAAAGGCATTTAGCAGTTTGCATTTGGGCATCCGAGGCTATCCGGCTACACAGCGCTATGGATGAAAAACCAGATACCATGTCACGGTCTCAGCGTCGGCAGAAGGTCATCACCGATGATGACCGCATTCTCTATCTTATGGACGAGATCAGTCGCGGCGCGCGCAGAGTGTACGATGCGAGTGTCGCCAGGATCGGTCTCAATCAGACACAGTGGAGGATCATCGGACAACTTCTTCGCGATCCTGCCCTTACGCAGGCTGAAATCGCCAAGAAACTGGAACTGGAATCGGCGACCATCGGCCAGGCGGTTGCAGGTCTTTGCGCACGCGGGCTGATGAAAAGGCTTCGAGCTGAGACGGATCGGCGAGCGTGGCAGCTCATCCTCACGGAGCAGCTTGACGATCTGCTGCCCGAACTGAGAGGCTCCGCGGATAGGCTTCATGATCTGCTTTGGCGCGACATTGCCGCCGACGAGAAGCGAACGCTGCAGCAGATTCTTGAAAGGGTATCGGAAAATCTGGACCAACACCGTGCCGAGGCTGAATAAAATCATGGCATCGCCCCCGGAAAAGCCTATCGGCAGCATCGCTCGCGCCGCGGAGATTGGCCGAATCCTAATGAGGCACGGAGCGAAGAATCTCGCCGGAGCCCTCGGGTTTATTCCCTCTTCGAACAATGTCATCGACCCTCGCGAATTTCGCCCGGCCGCAGTTGTCGCGTTCCTCCGTGACATCGGGCCAGTCGGCATAAAACTGGGGCAGCTCCTCGCCACCCGAAGCGATCTGTTCACCGAACACTGGATCACGGCATTCTCAACCCTGCACGATCAGGTGTCGCCAGTGCGCTTCGCAGATATCGAGCCCGTACTTGCTTCAAGCTGGGGTGAGGACTGGCGGAACGACTTTGCGCAGTTCGACGAAAAGCCTTTGGCGTCCGCCTCGATTGCACAGACCTATTCCGCCGAGCTAAGGGACGGTCGCAAGGTCATCGTGAAGGTTCGACGCCCGGGCACCGCCGCGCGGATGGAAGCCGATGTGCGTCTGCTTGTGCGTCTTGCCGAGATCGCAGAAGCACGCTCTCCTGACATCGCGCGTTACCGGCCAGTCGAGTTTCTGCGGACCTTCGGCCGCAATCTTGCCTGGGAGATGGACCTCGCTGCGGAATCCCGAGCCTGCGAGCGGATCGGCGCATATCTCGATACCATCGGCGTCAGGACCCCGGCCATCCATTGGGAACTGACCGGGCTGCGGGTGAACGTTCAGGAACGCCTGTACGGCAGGCCCGCGTCTTCGCTGGGCAGCCCATCGGGCGACCCGCGGGTGACGGCTTTCGCTAAAAGCTATGCCAACGCTGTCCTGCGGATGATCATCCTGAACGGCGAATTTCACGGCGACCCCCATCCGGGTAACGTCTTCCTGATCGGCGAGCAGGATGTCGGCTTCATCGACTTCGGATCAGTCGGGACGCTCACCAAGGCCAGGCGCGACGAGATCGTCCGCCTCGTGCTTGCGATTGCTGGTGAGAAAACCAGCGATGTCGCGAATGTCCTGCTCGCATGGGCGGGGGAGCCGAAGGTGGATCGCGATGCGCTCGCGGTGGATCTGGATCAGTTGATCGGAGAGTTCAGGGGGACCGTGCTATCTGGCATCGAGTTCTCGCAGATTTTTTCCCGCGTTTTCGATCTGTTGCGGGATTATCAACTGGTTCTGCCACCTGATCTGGCCATTCTTCTGCGTACCTTGTTGACTGCAGAGGGCTTCGTCCGATCGCTGGCACCGGACTACAACATCGCCGAAGAGACACGGCCGATCATGACGGAGCTTCTCGCCGAGCGGTTCTCGCTCGGCAGCGCTCGGTCGGGTTTGAAGAAACTTCGCGGTCAGCTGCTGGGGTTGTCGGCGTCCTTGCCCGACATACTTGCCACTGCGAACTCGATCGCAAAGTCAGGATATGTGCCGGTTCAGCTCGATCCGCTCAGTATCGAGCAGCTCGCTGGACTTCGCAATGAGCGTCAGTCCTTGAAAGGCCCTCTAGCTGCCGCATTGATCATAGCTAGCGCGTTGCTTGTCGATCAATCCTGGCTTCTGGCTGGCGGCGCGCTTGTGATTGCTGGGGTGGTGCTCATCCGAAAGTCATAATGAAGGAGCAACTTAATTCGTGCACGGTCACGATACGGCAAAGCCGAACTTAACGAGGATTTCATGCGCCTCACTTCAGCGACCAAGACGCATCGCGAAGAAAATTTTTCGACCTATTGCGATTGAAGGCTTATTTTCCTCAATCAGACGAAACTTTGGAACGGCAGCTTTCAAGCGTGTCCTCGCCTGACTTTATGGCCGCTATTGGGGCGCTTTGCTGCCAGAATTCTATACGCCATCAGCAGCACTATGCGGGATGAATGGAACGGCGAGCATGAAAAGCGAGCATCTAAAGCGCGCAGTCCGCTAGTTGATATAGGGGTACGGAAGGGGGTAGAAAATTTCGACCGTCACTTTCTATTGTTTAAAATCAATTAGTTGTGAAATGCTTTCGAATCCCTCCGTCTCCGCCACCAATTTTCTCCAAACTGTTGGTGAACCGCGCTTCATTCCGAATGGCGTGGTGCGTTTCCATGATTTCTTCCGGATTCCAGTTCGCCTTTCCAAGGGCGAGGATACATGCGTTCGCCTGACCAGACAGCGCCCGGTCAGGATTTGATGCGGCTCCCCACAGGGGCATCATCGATGCTGGTTTAAGCTTTGGATCCACCTCGCATGCGAGAAGGGAAGCGGCGTAAGAAAGGCTTCACAACAGTAGTTCAGGGCGCATGCCAACCATTCTCTCCTCTCGAACAAAAGGCCTTTAATTGAATGTCAGACCGGCTTGGCAAGCGCCTTGAGCTATCGCGTCGCCATCTCCTGCGGGGTTTTGGGGGCGCCGCAGTTGCCGCCATTTCGCTCGTACCGACCGGCGCGCTTTGGGCGTCCCCGGTGTTTCGGCAATATCCTTTCCAGTTGGGTGTCGCCTCGGGAGAACCCTCTGCCGATGGTTTCGTTATCTGGACCCGCCTGGCTCCCGACCCGCTCGAAATCGATTACGGAATGCCCGCTGCCGCGGTTGAAGTCGGCTGGGAAGTCGCGTCGGATGAATACTTTCGGGAGATAGTCCAGTCCGGCAGTGCGTTGGCACGGCCTGAGCTTGGCCATTGTGTTCACGTCGAGGTCGCGGGCCTGCTACCGGGTCGGCCCTACTGGTATCGCTTCACCGCCGGGCGCGAGCGCAGCCTCTGGGGTCATGCGCGAACGTTGCCGATGGCGGGTACTCCGCTTGAACGCCTGCGTTTCGGCGTGGCCGGCTGCCAGCATTACGAGCAAGGCTATTACACCGCCTATCGCCATCTTGCGGCGGAGGAGCCGGAATTCATCTTCTGCTATGGCGACTATATCTACGAAGGCCGGTCCAACCGGGTATGGAACGGCGGCGAGATGGGGCCGATCGAAAACGTGCGTCAGTACGTGGGAGACGAACTGTATTCGCTCGGCGATTACCGCCGTCGTTACGCGCAGACGCGGATGGATACCGATTTGCAGGCAGCACACGCCGCGGCCCCGTGGTTCATGACGTGGGACGATCATGAAATTGACAACAACTGGACAGGAGCAGTCGATCAGGACGGCACATCGCCAGCGATCTTCGCGCTGCGCAAGCAGGCGGCCATGCAGGCCTATTACGAAAACATGCCGCTTCGTGCGTCATCCATGCCCAGCGGACCAGCCATGCAGATATATCGCCAGGCGCGCTATGGCGACTTGCTGGACCTGAACCTGCTCGACACACGGCAATACCGCAGCGATCAGCCGTGTGACGACCGGTGGGGCGTCGAGTGCGCCGCGATCGACCGGCGCGATGCCGACGTTCTGGGAAGCGCGCAGGAGAACTGGCTGCGGGATCGCATGCAGACTTCGCAAACGCGCTGGCAGGTTATCGCCCAGCAGGTGATGATGATGGATCTGGACAGGACACCGGGTGAAGTTCGGACCGAGAATCTCGACAGCTGGGCGGGCTATCGCGAACCGCGCCGCCGCCTGCTGGAGATGGTGCAGGAGCAGGGACGCGGGAATACCGTCGTTCTGACAGGGGACGAACACCAGAACTACGCTGGCGAACTGCACATCGATGGCAAGCAACCTGGCCCGGATCCGATTGCCACCGAATTCGTCACGACCTCGATTTCGTCGGGCGGAAACGGTTCTGATCAGCGTGGCGACACACTGGCCATCCAGCAGGAAAACCCGCAGTTGAAATGGCACAACGCCCAGCGCGGCTATGTGATCTGCGATGTCACGCCGACTGTCTGGACCACCGAATACAAGACCCTGGACAGCGTAACCCGGCGCGAAGCTCCCATTCGCACGCGGATGCGGATGGCGGTTGAACATGGCCGACCGGGGACGCTGGCCGAGGCCTGATCAGCCCTTCGGCAGATCGAACGCGGAAGGAAGCAACGCGCCAATCGTCGTCGTCATATGCTGCTGGCCCGTGTGGTCGCAGCATATGACGGTGATATCGCGCCCCGAAAGCGTGGCAGCCTCCATGATAGCCTGGCGGCATCCGCCGCATGGCATCACGGGATTGCCGGAAGCGCTATCCTCGGCATGGCGCGGGCCGCCGACGACCACAAGCTGGGCAACGTTCTCGAGGCCGAAGGCGATCTGCGCTGCCGCAAGCGCCGACTGCTCTGCACACACTCCAAGGCGATAACAGGCGTTCTCCATGTTCGCGCCTTGCACGATGGTGCCGTCCGCGCTCTTCACCGCGCAGCCGACAAGGAAGTTCGAATAAGGCGCGTGAGCCTTTGCACGCGCATCCATCGCGGCCTGTATCAGCGTGCCGTCATCGCTCATGCCGCACCATTCCGCGTATGGCCATCAAGCTTACGCCCCACCGCTATGGCCGCCACGATCAGGAAAGGCACCAGCATGAACGAAAGCACGATCTTGGCGATAGCCTGGCCCACGAGGAGGCCGCCAATGGGAAACTCCCCATAAAAAGCCAGCGTGATAAAGATCACCGTGTCCAGCGCCTGGCTGATTGCCGAAGCCACGGCGCCGCGAGCCATCAGCTTGAAACTGCCGCCTGTCGCGCCGCCGCGCCCGCGCAGCTTGTCGAAGATCCAGACGTTGAGCAGCAGGGAAATACCGTAGGCCACGGGCCCTGCCGCCATTATGCGCGGTGTCTGGCCGTGGACCTGATTGAAGGCGGCGAGGTTTTCTCCAGGCATATCCGGAGATGCGGGAAGCGCCAGCACAAGGCCGACCAGCGCGATCGACGCGGCGAGAGGGAGAAATCCCCAGAGCACCATCCTGTCGGCCAGAACCTTGCCATGCATTTGCGACACGGCGCTGGACAGCACCACCAGCAACAGGAAGGCGAGAATACCGCTTTCCACGATAAGCGGGCCGAGCGCGAACTGTTTGTAAGCGAGCACGCCGGCGATCACCGTCATCCCGCCATAAAGCATGGCAAAGACGAAAAGCGATCGGGGTATTGATTCGGCAGGGCGGGTGCGTTCCATTACGGTTCGCTATTCAAGGCTCGATCCAAATGGAAGGGGTCTGGCAATATTTCGTTTGTGTCTCAGGTTCGCATCGGCAAGATGGACGCCTGCACCTACCTGAAGGAGAGAGCGTGCCTCCCCAGTTGATTTCACTCGCGGGGATCGCCGTGATCCTGCTTATAGCCTTTCTGCTATCCAGCGCGAAGGGCAGTATCAAGATACGCATCGTGGCGTCGGCCTTCGCCATGCAGGCTGGCATTGCCGCGCTGGTTCTGCGCACGGAATGGGGTGCGGCCGTCATCCAGGCCATGGCCACCGGCGTGAGCGCGCTGCTTTCCTATGCCGACGCGGGAACCCAGTTCCTCTTCGGAAGCAACGATGCCAACCCGCTGTCCGATACATTTGCCCTTGGCGCGCTGCCGGTGATCGTTTTCTTCGCCTCGCTCGTGTCGATTCTCTACCATGTCGGCGTGATGCAGCGACTGGTGCGATGGCTTGGCGGCGCAATCGGCTGGATAACGGGCATTTCCAAGGTCGAATCGCTGGGGTCGGCGGCCAATATCTTCGTTGGCCAGTCGGAAAGCCCGCTTGTGGTGCGACCTTATTTGGAGGCCCTCTCTCCCTCGCGCCTGTTCACACTGATGACCGTGGGCATGGCCGGCGTGGCGGGCACGATCCTGGCGGCCTATGCGGGATTGCTGGGGGCAAGTTATCTACCCGTGCTGCTGGCCGCCGCCTTCATGTCGGCACCGGGGGGAATCCTGATGGCCAAGATCATCATGCCGGATACAGAGGAACCCTCGCTCGAGGCGGAAGGCGAAGTGTCCCTACCGCGCAGCAGGATCAGTTCGGAAGGCCCGGCGGCCATCACCGAAGCCGGAGAGACGCCGCACGAAGTTGAAGTGGCGGCGCATTTCGATGCGGACGGACGGGCGGCCAATATCATCGAAGCCGCGGCACAGGGCGCGCAAACCGGCTTGCGACTGGCAGTGGCAGTGGGCGCGATGATACTGACGTTCGTTGCCCTGATCGCCCTTGCAAACGGAATTCTGGGCGGTGTTGGCGGCTGGTTCGGCTTGCCGGACCTCTCTTTCCAGCAAATCCTGGGCTGGGTATTTGCGCCCATCATGTTCCTGATCGGCGTGCCGTGGGCAGAGGCGGGCACGGCGGGCGGCCTGTTCGGCACGAAGATCGTGCTCAACGAATTCGTCGCATTCATCGATCTCGGCGCGCTGGAGGACGGGACATTTGGCCCGCGTTCCACCGCCATCGTCACCTTTGCCTTGTGCGGGTTTGCGAACTTCAGCTCCATCGCCATCCAGATGGCGGTGACCGGTGGCCTTGCGCCCAACCAGCGCCCGGTCATCGCGAAGCTCGGGCTGAAAGCGCTGGCTGCCGGCTCTCTTGCCAACCTGATGAGCGCGGCGCTCGCCGGGCTGCTGCTGCCCATGTAAGGAATGCTGGCATCCACGCGCTGGCCCGCCAGTTTTTCGTCCTCTACGGCGAAGATGGGGCGGAAGGCGCGGGCCTGGAACTGCTGCAAAGGCGGGCAATTGGCTGCCCGTCTCACCGCTGTCCGGCGTGGCTGGCGTGAACGTGGGCGACATTCTCGTTCGCCTGATCAACGGCAGGCTGCGTTGAGACCGGCGAATCTGCACCAGCGCCAAAATTGCGGACGATTTTCTGATGCGGCGACTCCGGGAGATCGGCCTCGCCCGAGCCTGCAACACCCTTCTTTTCTCCTCCCGACCGCATTTGTCTCCGGCTACGCGGGCGTAAAGTGGTGCATTGCAGCAACAGACCGGAGTTAAATGCTGCACCGCACCAATATATGACCCAAAAATGTTCGCTTCGCGTGCACATGACACACTGCTGCAAGAAAACTGTTCTCTTGCAGGGGTAGGGGCGTCGCAGCCTCTCAGACAGGCATTAACTTCCATCTCCTCGATAGGGATCTCGAGATATGAAACTCCGTTATCTTCTCGCGGCCAGCGTCCTCAGCGTCGCTGCTGCCGCGACCGCTCCGCAGGTTGCACACGCGCAACAAACCACATCCGGTGTACAGGGCACCGTCACCGACGCGGACGGCAATCCGCTGCCGGGTGCATCCGTAACCGTCACCGACACCCGTACCGACAACAGCCGGACGCAGACCACCGGTTCGGGCGGCAGCTTCCAGTTCGGTTCGCTGGTAACGGGCGGCCCCTACACGGTGACGGTTACCGCCACCGGTTACGAAGGCCAGCAGGTCGAAGACCAGTTCATCAATCTCTCGGGCAACACGGATTACACTTTCGAGCTTACGGCCGATGCAGGCGCGGCAGCGGACAATTTCATCATCGTCACGGCCGCTCGCGCAAACGTGCAGCAGCTTGCCGTCGGTCCGGGTATCGCTTTTGGCGAAAGCACGCTGGAAGGCTTCCCTTCGATTACGCGCGACATTCGCGACATCATCCGCATCGATCCGCGCGTCAGCCTGGACCGAGCCAACGAAGTCGATCGCATTTCCTGCCTCGGCGGTAACGATCGCTCCAACACCTTTACGGTCGACGGCATCACGCAGGCCGACGTCTTCGGCTTGAACGGAACCCCGTTCGCAGCGCGCAACTCCCTGCCGCTGCCGTTTGACGCCATTGGTGAAACCTCGGTCGAGTTCGCGCCTTTCGATGTCGAGTATTCCGATTTTACCGGCTGTCTGGTGAACGTGATTACCAAGTCGGGCCAGAACGAGTTTCATGGCAGCGCCTTCTACGCCTTCCGCAACGCAGACCTGCGCGGCGATTCCATCGACGGCACGCCGAATATCGTCGACGATTTCGAAGAGAAGCGCTGGGGCGCCACGCTTTCCGGCCCGATCGTTCCTGATCGCCTGTTCTTCTCGGCGGCTTATGAAGAAACCGACCTCGGTTCGGCCAATGATTTCGGTCCTGCCGGTTCTGGCTTTGCCAACGAAGCCAACTTCGTCACACAGGACCAGTTCGAACGTTTTGCCGCAATCGCATCCAGCCGTTACGGTCAGGACATCGGCGGTTACCCCACGACGCTCCCTGAATCCTCGGTGCGCTATTTTGGTCGCCTCGATGCGATCATCACCGAAGATCACCGCCTCGAAGCTACCTATCAGCGCCTGGAAGAAACCAATGTCGAAAGCGACACCGGTGGACAGGAACTGACCGGTCTCAACAGCTTCGAAGACGAAGGCACGATTTCCGATTATTACGCTGCACGTCTTTTCTCGCAGTGGAGTGACGATTTCTCGACCGAAATCCGCGTGAGCCGTGCTGACGTCTCCGACGTGCAGGGCCCGGTTGGCTTCGGCGAAGCCCAGTCGGAAAACCCGACGGTGCGCCTGTCGGTGGGTGTCGAAGGGCCGACCCAGAACGGACTGCTTTCCACCGGTCCTGGCATCTTCCGCTCCGCCAACGCGCTGGAGACACAGGTCGACCAGGCCAAGTTCCAGGTAAACTGGACCCCGGGCGATCACGATCTGAAGTTCGGCGTCGATGTGAACGACCTGGAAGCCTACAACCTGTTCGCCATCAACGCGACGGGAACGATCTTCTTCCGCAACCTTGACGATTTCGAGAACGGCGTGGTCGCCAGCGGGGGTTTCTCCAGCGTGTTCGGTTCCGCCGACGATCTGGCAGACGGCGCCCTTGGCGGTGCCACGATCGCCCAGACGCCCAGCGGCGACATCAATGAAACCGCTGCAACCTTCAACCGCCGGATCATCTCGCTTTACGGGCAGGATAGCTGGATGGCGAACGATCAGCTGACACTGACCGCCGGCCTGCGCGTGCAGTTCTACAGCGGTGATGCCCCGCGCGCGAACCCCAACTTCCAGGATCGCTACGGCTTCAGCAACGAGGTGTCCTTCGACGATCTGGGCACGCTGTGGCTGCCGCGTTTCGCGCTCGACTACGAATTCGACAACGACGGGTTCTTCTACAACACCCGCTTCACCGCAGGCGTGGGCCGCTTCTCCGGCGGCGATCCGGTGGTGTATTTCTCGAATGCGTTCTCCAACAACGGCTTCAGCTATGCCGACGGCGATACCTTCTCCGACGCCTGCGACGGACTGCTGGATGCCAATGGCAACTTCAACGTGCTCTCGGGTGGTTCCTTCAGCGGAATTCCCGCTTGTGCGCTGGCCGCTGCGCAGGCGACAGCCGGTGCGGGCCTGGCTGATACGCAATCCACCGATCCAAACTTCACGCTTCCCAGCGTTTGGCGCGGCAACCTGGGCCTGGCCACGCAGTTCGGCACGCAGGGCGGCTTCTTCAGCGACTGGTCGATGAACCTCGACTACATCTACAGCCGCTTTGTCGACACGCTGAACTTCGTCGACCTGTCGCAGACGCCGAACCCGTCGCGTGGCATTGGCGGTTTCACCGTCGACGGTCGCCCGATCTACGCGGCGATCGATCCTTCCAACGCAGGATGCGGCGCAGAATTGCAGGGCACGGGTGGCACGCCGCCGGTGTACAGCAACCTCAGCGCTGCGTGTTTCAATACGCGCCGCGACGACGAGATCCAGCTGACCAACGGCCCCAGCTATGACAGCCACGTGGTGTCGCTGCTGCTGTCGAAGGGGTTCAACAGCGGCCTGTTCACCTCCGGTGGCCGGGTCGACATGAACTTCGGCTATGCGTGGACGGAATCGAACAACAACCGCAACAACGGCAGCTCGACCGCGACGTCCAGCTACGATGTCACGGCTGCGTTCGACCGTCAGGATCCAGCGATCAGCACCTCCAACAACGAGAGCCGTCACAACATCACCTTCGCAACGAACCTGCGCGAGCAGTTCCTCGAAGGGTATGACACGCAGTTGGGCTTCATCTTCGTAGCGCGTTCGGGCCGTCCCTACTCGCTCACCTTCGATGGCGGCGGCGTGTTCAACGACAGCTCTTCGGGCAGTGACAATGCCCTGCTCTACGTGCCGACCGGTGTGGACGATCCGTTCCTTTCGCCCGATTCGGATGCAGATGCGGTTCAGGACCTGATCAATTACGTTTCCGCCAGCGGATGCGATTTCACGGCAGGCCAGTCCATCAGGCGCAACAGCTGCCGCAACGACTGGTTCTTCGATCTGGACCTGCGCTTCAGCCAGGAAATCCCCGGCCCGGCATCTTTCGCCGGCTTCGCGGATGACCGCATCGAGCTGTTCATGGATTTCGACAACTTCCTGAACTTCTTCGACGATAGCTGGAACGTCTCCCGGTCCCGCCCGGAATTCACCGACGTTGTCGATGGCGGTGTTGACGATCAGGGCCGCTATATCATCAGCGGCTTTGCTCCCGATGACCAGAACTTCGTCGCCACGACGTCCTCGATCTGGCGCATCCAGGTCGGTGCTCGTTACGAGTTCTAGGGTTCAACCCAGTTCGTCACGAAAGGGGCGGCGGCGTTCGGGGGGACGCCGCCGCCTTTTCTTTGCCCTGTGGTGATGCAAGACCGCGCCCGGTCAGCGCAGCGGCGGCTCGTCGAAACTGCGTAGCTTGCGGCTGTGAAAACTGCCCTTCGCCTGGCTTAGCAAACCGAGCGTTTCGATACCGATCCGCAAGTGCTGACTGATCGATCTTTCGTAAAAGGCATTGGCCTGCCCCGGCAGCTTGATCTCGCCATGCAATGGCTTGTCCGAAACACACAAAAGCGTGCCGTAGGGTACCCGAAAGCGGTAACCTTGCGCGGCGACAGTCGCCGATTCCATGTCGATGGCCACCGCGCGGCTCTGGTTGAAGCGCAAGGCAGAGCGGGTGTAATGCAATTCCCAGTTGCGGTCATCGGTGGTCACCACCGTGCCCGTGCGCAGCCGCCTTTTCAGTTCCTCGTCACTGGCCCCGGTGATCGCACGCGCGGCGTCATACATGGCCGTCTGCACCTCGGCGATCGGCGGAATGGGAATTTCCGGCGGGATCGCGCTATCCAGCACATTGTCATCGCGCAGGTAGGCGTGGGCCAGCACGTAATCGCCGATGGTCTGGCTGGGACGCAGACCGCCACAATGGCCTATCATCAGCCAGACTTCCGGGCGCAGCACCGCGATATGATCGCAGATCGTCTTGGCGTTGGACGGACCGACCCCGATATTGACGAGGGTGATACCGGAATTGTCCTCGCCCAACAGGTGATAGGCGGGCATCTGGTGCTTGCGCCACGTTCCGCCGGTTATGTTATCGCGTGCACCGTCCAGATCATCGGCACCGATCACGACACCGGGGGCGGAAAAGCTCGCATAGCGGCTATCGGGGTCGGCCAGTTCAGCCAGCGCCAGGTCGATGAACTCCTCGACGTAGCGGATATAATTGGTGAACAGCACGTAGCGCTGGAAATGTCCGGGCGGCGTGCCCGTATAGTGGCGAAGCCGCGCGAGGCTGAAATCCGTGCGCGGCGCGTCGAACAATGACAGGGGGCGCGTGTCGTCCTTGCCCACCCATATGCCATCGGCCACCTCGTCACCGATAGCGATCAGGTCGGATGCCGGGAACGCTTGCGTCAATTCGGCGCTGGCGGTGCCCTGCAGGTCCACGTTTTCACCATCCAGCACGAATTGGTACGGAATCTCGTCGCGCGATGTGCCGGCGACAAGCTCCACCTCGTAATCGGTGACGAGGTGCTCCAGCTGCTCGCGCAGATAGGGTCGGAACAGCCGTGGTTCCGCGATGGAGGCGGTGTAGACGCCAGCCTGGTTCAACCGCGCGAAGGAGCGTGAGGGCTGTTCACCGCGCATCGTGCCGCGATAGGTGACGGACAGCTGCGGATAGGCAAAGGCGCCGCCCGCCCGCGCGCCTGGATCTGGCGTTTCACCGGTCGCGGCATAGGCACGCAACGCATCCACCAGATTGGCGCGCGAGGTGTCCGATATGGCTTCGAGCCGGTCGAGGATCGAACCGATGTCTTCACGAGTGGTAGCCACGCCTTCTCCTTGTCACGATTGCTGGCTGACCAGTGCTAGCTCAATCCTCGGCGAACACCCAATCAAGATATGCCGCAAGGCGCACGCCCGATTGCGCGAGGCGTTCCTCCACGGTCGGCATCCATCTCCAGTGATAGTCGTAGCCTATCATCGAAGGCGATTGCTCCGTACCCTGACCAGCCTCTCCGCCGGTAGCGGGGTATATCTCATCACGAAGCAACGCGCTTTCGGCCACCCAGTCCGCCGGGTCCGCATCCCACCAGGTGATCGTCTCGCCCGGCCCGATGCGGCGGTCCAGCCGATCTGCATATTCGGTGTAGGACAGTTGCTGACGCAAGACCATGCCTTCGTCCCACACCCAGTGCAGGTTCGTGCGGGTATCGAACCAGTCCACGATGAAATCATTGCCGCCGCGATCGCGTCCGTTCCCGGCGTGCAAAGGCTGGTGAAGATCGGACACGATATGCACGATGAAGCGCAGCGCGCGGGCCTTTTCTTCTTGAGGCGCGCTGTCGCTGCGCAGCGTTTCGGTGAAATCGGAAAGCGCCGTCAGCGCGTCGCCCTCGGGCGGATGCGCGATATGTTCGATGCTCTCACCCGGCGGCAGCGTTACATAGTGAAAGGGGGACGCCGTTTCCTGCCAGAATACATCCGGGTTGGAACGCTGCTCGTCAGGCCAGGTGCCGGCCTCGGCCAATCCCTCCTGCCCCAGTATCTGCGTTATCCGGGCACGGGTCTTCCCGCTCACCTTCTTCTCTGCAATGTCCGCGCTGACCCGGTGGCCGATGGGCCCCCAGGCATGGGCAGGTGCGGAAAGAACGGCGGCGGCAAGCACGGACGTGCAAATCAGGTTTTTGGACATGCCACGAATGTGCCGCTGCAATATGGCAGCGCGATGAAATCTGCGTCTGCGAGCCTGCGTCTCTTCCTCGTTTCCAGCCCTTCTCACTAGATCTTCCCTCCTGAACTCGGTGATCGACATCGCGTTTGCCCGTTAATGGTTATCGGGCGTTTCGCCAATGGTGCACCTTCTTGCCCCGGGGGTTGGCGGAATGGCGTACTGGGCCTATCCCTTTGACAGGTTTGAGGAGAGTTGCTTGATGAAAGCCCAGATAGGCGCAAGGCTGCTGAGCAGGATCAACGATCGCAGCGCGACTGTCGGGATTATCGGCATGGGCTATGTCGGACTGCCGCTCGCCCTGGCTTTGGTGAATGCAGGCTTCACCGTCACGGGATTCGACGTTGACGAGAAGAAGGCCAGCCAACTGAACGCGGGCCGAAGCTATTTCAAGCATATCGACAGCGCGAAGACCGCCAGCGCCATCGCCACGCAGCGATTTTCCGCAACAACCGATTTCGCCGGCCTCTCGGAATGCGACGTGATCGCCATCTGTGTGCCCACGCCGCTGGACCATCATAACGAGCCGAACCTCAGCTTCGTGACGGACACGGCTGACAAGATCGCGCACACCTTGCGGCAAGGCCAGCTTGTGGTGCTGGAATCCACCACCTATCCGGGCACCACGGACGAGGTGGTAAAGGACCGCCTCGAGCTTGGCGGAATGAAAAGCGGAAAAGACTTTTTCCTCGCCTTTTCGCCGGAGCGCGAGGATCCGGGCAATCTTGATTTCGGTACGACATCGATCCCGAAGGTGGTCGGCGCGGATGACGATGTAGCGCGGGAGGCGGCGTTCAGCTTCTACAGCGCCTTCATCGACACGGTCGTGCCGGTTTCCAGCACCCGCACGGCGGAAGCGACAAAACTTACGGAGAACATCTTCCGCTCCGTCAATATCGCGCTCGTCAACGAACTGAAGGTGATATTCGAGCCGATGGGCGTGGATGTATGGGAAGTGATCGAGGCGGCCAAGACCAAGCCCTTCGGTTTCATGCCCTTCTACCCCGGGCCGGGCCTCGGCGGGCACTGCATCCCGATAGACCCGTTTTACCTGACGTGGAAAGCGCGCGAATATGCGGTGCCGACCCGGTTCATCGAACTTGCCGGCCAGATCAATTCAAGCATGCCGACGCGCGTGGTGGAAAAGCTGGCGCTGGCGGTGGACCAGCGGCACGAGCGCGGGCTGCGCGGAACGAAAATCCTCGTGCTGGGCGCGGCTTACAAGAAAAATGTCGATGACATGCGTGAAAGCCCTGCCCTGCAGATCATGGAACTGCTGGAAAAGCGGCAGGCGAAATTCGACTATTACGATCCGTTCGTCGCAGAAATCCCGAAGACGCGTGAGCATCCGGGGCTTCGCGGGCGGTCCAGCGTTGCGTGGAAGGAAGACCTTGGCGCCGATTACGACGCGGTGCTGCTGGTGACCGATCACGACGATTTCGATTACGAGGCCATCCTGCGCCATGCCCCATTGGTGGTGGATACGCGCAATGCCTTCCGCAAGGCCGGGCTCAGCGGCGAGAACCTCTTCCAGGCCTGACCGGCCCGCCTGTTGCGCCGCCCCCCAATAACCGATTTTTTGCATCGCTCGTCCGCTTGGCGATTGACCATGGGCCCCGCTTGCAGCAAAGGGGGCTTGCCTGTCGATTCGCATATGTGAAAACATGGTGTGATCGTCTGGCCGCGCGGGAGAGCGTTTTGACACTTCCCCGTCAGGACCGCCGAAGGAGCAACCGCCCCGGAAACTCTCAGGCGAAATGGACCGCGCGACCAGTCTAGGCACTCTGGAAAGCGCCTGCCCTATCGCTTGGCAGGCCACCGAAGGGGTAAGCGCGAGGCCCGCGAGGGAACCGGCGTCAAGTCTCTCAGGTTCAACAGACAGAGGGGGCATGGCGAAAGGGCCCGATGTCCGGGCACTGCCGCGCCACGCCGGGGACCTGCCGATGAGCGACACTGAAGAGTTTGAAGAACAGCCGCCCGAAAAACTGCCGCTGGATGCATGGCACCGCGAGCATGGCGCGCGCATGGTGCCCTTTGCCGGTTACGAGATGCCGATCCAGTACGCCAAGGAAGCCGGCGGCGGCATCGTTGCAGAACATGACTGGACGCGCACGCACGCCAGCCTGTTCGATGTAAGCCACATGGGCCAGCTTGCCGTTGCGGGCGACAATGCCGCTGGCGAACTGGAAAAGCTGCTGCCCGCCAGCCTCGGCAACCTTGCCGAGGGGCAGATGCGCTATTCCTTCCTTCTGACAGAGGCTGGCGGGATCATCGACGATCTCATCGTCACCAACACCGGCCCGCACCTGGCGCTGGTGGTGAACGGGGCGTGCAAGTGGGACGACATAGCCCATCTGCGCGAACACCTGGATGACGATGTCACCCTGACCCATTACGACGATTTTGCCCTCCTTGCCCTGCAGGGGCCGGAAGCTGTGGATGTGCTGGATGCACTGATACCCGGCGTTGCCCGGCTCACTTTCATGCGGGCAGGCCTGTTCCAGTGGAACGGGCAGCATGTCTGGATCAGCCGTGCTGGCTATACCGGGGAGGACGGTTTCGAAATCTCGATCCACGAGACGCATGTACGCGCCCTGGCCGATGCGCTGGTGGCGGATGACCGGGTGAAGCCCGCCGGGCTGGGCGCACGCGATTCCCTGCGGCTGGAAGCGGGTCTTCCGCTTTACGGCCACGATCTCGACCTCGACACCGATCCCGTCAGCGCGGGCCTTGGCTTCGCGCTGCCGAAATCACGGCGCGAGAAGGGCGGCTTTGCCGGGCACGCAGCCACGATGGCGCGGCTGGAAGACGGCGGCAGCGCCAGCCGCCGCGTTGGCCTGGCGCTGGAAGGGCGGCTGCCCGCGCGCGAGGGGGCCAAGGTCTTCTCCGGCAATGCGCTGGTCGGCACCGTTACCAGCGGCGGGTTCTCCCCCACGCTGGGCCACCCCATCGCCATGGCCATGATCGAGAGCGAGCAGGCCACAGACGGCACCAAGCTTGAAATTGAGGTACGCAGCAAGCGGCTTCCCGCGCGCGTCGTGCCGCTTCCCTTCGTTCCCCACAAATACGTCCGTAAAGGAGCCTCCTGATGCCCCGTTATTTCACCGAAGAACATGAATGGATCGATGTGGAGGGGGAAACCGCCACGATCGGCATTACCGATTATGCGCAGGAACAGCTCGGCGATATCGTATTCGTCGAAGTGCCGCAGGAAGGCACCGAACTGGCCAAGGGAGCGGAAGCTGCCGTGGTGGAAAGCGTGAAGGCGGCAAGCGACGTCTATGCGCCGATCAGTGGCACAGTCACCGAGGGTAACAGCGCGCTGGAGGACGAGCCGGAACTGGTGAACTCCAGCCCCGAGGAAGAAGGCTGGTTCTTCCGCATCACCGTATCCGACAAGGGCCAGCTCGACGCCCTGATGGATGAAGGCGCCTACAAGACATTCTGCGAAGGGCTTGATTGACGATCATGCGTTACCTCCCCCTCACCGATCCCGATCGCGGCGCCATGCTAGAAAAGATCGGCGCTGCAAGCGTGGACGCGCTGTTCGCCGACGTTCCCGCCAGCCACTATCTCGATGGCCCCGTGAAGGGGCTGCCGCTCCACGCCAGCGAGATGGCGGTGGAAAAGCACATGCGGCAACTCTCGAAGCAGAACCTGGCCGCAGCCGACGCCGCCTTCTTCTGCGGTGCGGGGGCCTATCGCCACCACGTGCCCGCCACGGTGGATCACATCATCCAGCGCGGCGAGTTCCTGACGGCCTACACGCCATACCAGCCGGAAATCGCGCAGGGCACGCTGCAGATGCTGTTCGAGTTCCAGACGCAGGTCGCGCGCCTTTATGGCTGCGCGGTGGCCAATGCCTCGATGTACGATGGCTCGACCGCCTGCTGGGAAGCGATCGTGATGGCCGCGCGCCTGACGAAGCGGAACCGGATCCTGATCGGCGGCGGGGTGCATCCGCACTACGTCTCCGTCGCGCAGACGATGGCGCGCTTCACCCCCGGCCATGTCGATTACGAATTGCCGGTGCTGGCATCCGACGCGGGCGAGGATGCACTGATCGCGCGCATGGATGAAGATACCAGCTGCGTGGTGGTGCAATATCCCGACATCATGGGCCGCATCCCCGATCTGCAACGCATCGCCGATGCCGCGCATGAAAAGGGCGCGCTGGTGATCGCGGTGAATACAGAACCGGTGGCGCTGGGCGCACTGGAAGCGCCCGGCAATCTTGGCGCGGATATCGTGGTGGGCGAAGGCCAGTCGATCGGCGTGGGCCTGCAGTTCGGCGGCCCGTATCTGGGCCTGTTTGCCATTACCAATCCCAAGCACGTGCGGCAGATGCCCGGCAGGCTGTGCGGCGAAACCCGCGACGCCGATGGCAAGCGCGGCTTCGTGCTCACGCTTTCCACCCGCGAACAGCACATCCGCCGTGAAAAGGCGACGTCGAACATATGCACCAATTCCGGTCTCTGCGCCCTCGCCTTTTCCGTCCACATGACGCTGCTGGGTGAAAAGGGGCTGACGGCGCTCGCCGCCGAGAACCATCGTCTCGCCTGCCTTGCCGCCGACCGCCTCGAGAAGGTGCCCGGCGCAAAGGTGCTGAACGATACGTTCTTCAACGAGTTCACGCTGGTGCTGGATACCGAAACCCGTCCGCTGGTGCGCGATCTGGCCGCCAGGGGCGTGCTGGCCGGCGTATCGCTGGGGCGTCTCTTCCCCGATGGCGACGGGCGCGAGAATGGCCTGCTCGTCACCATCACGGAAACCAACACCGAGGACGATATCGAGACGCTGGCCAAGGCCCTCGAAGGCGCGCTTGGCGAAGGAGAAGCGGCATGAACCAGATGAATGCCAGCGGGTGGAAACCCGGCACGCCCGTTCCCGCAGATCGCGACGTGGAGTTCCCCACTGTCACAGGTAACAAGGCGCTGATGCTGGAAGAGCGGCTGCTGTTCGAACTTGGCACGCGCGAGACGTGCGGCGTCGACCTGCCCGAACCCGATACCGATGCGCCAAACAGGCTGGGCAAGTTTGCCCGCAGGAAGGCGATGGAACTGCCCGGTCTTTCGGAGCCTGAGACCGTTCGTCACTACACGCGCCTCAGCCGCCAGAACTACGCCATCGACCTTGGCCTCTTCCCGCTCGGCAGTTGCACCATGAAGCACAACCCGCGCCTGAACGAGAAGGTGGCGCGCATGCCCGGTTTCGCCGATGTGCATCCGCTGCAGCCGGTGGACACCATCAAGGGCGCACTGGGCGTGATCGACGAGCTTTCGCACTGGCTCATAGAACTCACCGGCATGAGCGCCGTCGCCATGAGCCCCAAGGCTGGCGCGCATGGCGAACTTTGCGGCATATTGTGCATCCGCGCCGCGCTGGAAGCACGCGGCGATGCCCGCAAGGTAGTGCTGGTGCCCGAAAGCGCCCACGGCACCAATCCCGCCACCGCGGCCTTTGCCGGCTACGAGGTGGAGGACATTCCCGCCGGCAAGGATGGCCGCGTGGACCTGGAAGCGCTGAAGGCGCGGCTTGGCCCCGACGTGGCGGGCGTGATGATCACCAACCCCAACACCTGCGGCCTGTTCGAGCGGGACATGAAGGCCATCTCCGACGCGGTGCACGAGGCGGGCGGACTGGTCTATTGCGACGGCGCCAATTTCAATGCGATAATGGGCCGCGTGCGTCCCGGCGATCTTGGCGTGGATGCGATGCACATCAATCTGCACAAGACCTTCTCCACCCCGCATGGCGGCGGTGGCCCCGGCTCCGGCCCGGTGGTGCTGTCAGAAGCGCTAGCGCCCTTCGCGCCCCTGCCATTCGTGGTGAAGGACGCGCAAAGCGGCGAATTGCAGCTGGTGGAAGAAGAGAACGTGGGCGATGCCTTCCCCGTCAGTTTTGGCCGGATGACGGCCTTCCATGGCCAGATGGGCATGTTCACCCGCGCGCTTACCTACATCCTCAGCCACGGGGCGGACGGGCTGCGTCAGGCCTCCGGCGATGCCGTGCTGAACGCGAACTACCTGCTGCGCAGTCTGGACGATGTGCTGGACGCGCCTTTCGGTGAAGCCGGCCACTGCATGCACGAGGCCCTGTTCAGCGACGATGGCTTTGCCGAGGGCATGAGCACGCTGGATGTTGCCAAGGGCCTGATCGACGAAGGCTTCCACCCCATGACCATGTACTTCCCGCTGGTGGTGCACGGCGCGATGCTGGTGGAGCCGACCGAGACCGAGAGCAAGGCCGTGCTCGACCAGTTCGTGACTGCCATGCGATCGCTTGCCCAGCGGGCGAAGGACGGGGACGAAACGCTGAAAAGCGCACCGCACCACGCCCCGCGCGCAAGGCTGGACGAGGCGCAGGCCGCGCGCAAGCCGGTGCTGGTTTGGCAGGAAGCCGAGGAAGCCGAAGAGGCATAGCAACCGCATTTCGTTTCCGTTCACCGCTTGTCCGCTATTCTGCCATCCGGCATGGGCGGACAACGGGGGCTGCATGAAACGAGTTTTGCATACCGGCGCTGCGCTGGCGGCTGTCACGATGACAGCCGCCGGCCCCACCACGCCCGTCTTTGCCGCGCACGGCGATGGCGCTCCACCTGCGACAGTATCCGCCAAGCAGACTGGCAAACCCATTCGCGCGAGTGGCGGGCCGATCACGCTTGGCGAAATGCGCAGCGGCAACCTTCGGCGCGGCCAGCACGACTATGTTCTGGAGGCACGGGCCGGACAGCGGGTGCAGATCGCCCTGACTTCCGACGATTTCGACACCGTGCTGCGCATCACCGGGCCGGACGGCTTCGTGCTGGAAAACGACGACGGGCCCGATGGTACGCTCGACAGCCTGATCCGTGCGCTACTGCCTGCCGCCGGGCAGTACCGCGTCAGCGTCACCAGTTTCGATGACACCGGCAGCGGCGAATACCGGCTTGCCACGCTCGATCCAGCCAACCCCTTACCGGAGGGGACGCAGGCGCGCGGCATCACGATAGGGCAGCGGGTGAGCGGCCTGCTGGCGCAGAGCGATGCGCGGCGGATGGCAGGGCAGAATGTCGACTACTATCGTTTCAACGGGCAACAGGGACAGCGCATCACGCTGGACATGGAATCCGCACGGCTAGATACCGTGCTGACCGTCTATCTGCCCGATGGCCAGATCGAGGAGAACGACGATCGCCAGGGGCCGCAGGACAGCAATTCGCGCCTGTCCCTCTCCCTGCCGATGGACGGGACCTATATCATCGCCGCCAGCAGCTATGCCCAGGGTGAAATCGGCGAGTATGCGCTGACACTGGCCCAGGCCGCGCCTGATGTGCGCACCGTGCGCCCTGCCAGCGGCACCGCGCGGGTCTTTGCCCTGAGCGTTGGCGTGGCGCATTACGAGCGGATCAGCCCGCTCAACCGCACCGACGAGGATGCCAGGCGCATCTCGCATGCACTGCGCGATGCAGGCGTTCTTGCACCCGCCAGCGTCACGCTCATCAACGCCGAGGCGACGCATGACAATTTTCGCAACGCGCTGGCCCATCTGGCCGGGCAGGTGGGGCCGGACGATACGCTGCTGATCTTCTTTTCCGGCCATGGCGAGAAGGTGGAGAACACGAGTACGGAGCGCGATGGCAGTGCCGAGACGATCGAATTGTTCGATGCCCCGCTGTTCGATCACGAACTGGCACGGATGATGGATGGGGTGACGGCGCGCACCCTGTTGGTGATCGATGCCTGCTTTGCCGGCGGGTTCGATCAGGTGATCGACCAGGCGGACAATCGCATGGGCATCTTCAGCTCTGACGCGGATACGCTCAGCCTGGTAGCGCAGGGAGAGAAATCCGGGGGCTACATCAGCCATATCTTCCGCCGCGCGCTGGAAGGAGAGGCGGACGCAAATGGCGACGGGGCGATGGAAGCGGGCGAATTGTCGGAATTCATGCGCCGCGAGTTCTACACCATGGTGCTGGCCGAACCCCTGAGCACGGAGGCCGAGGATTTTCGCGACCACCAGGTGCCCGGCTTCCAGCACATCATCGTTGATCGCGGCGGCGACGGGATGCCGTTCCAGCAGGTGTTGCTGAACTACGGCAGCGCATCCGGCACGGCACTCGCCCCCCGCGACTGATCCTGACTGCACCATGTGACAAAGGGCGGCAGGTCCATTCCGACCTGCCGCCCTTTCGATATTTGCCGGCTGTGTTCTGTTTTACGCTGGGCGACGCGCGAAGAGGCCGAAGCCTGCGATGATGGCGTAGCAGACAACGGGGATGGCCATTGCCAGCGCCAGGTTTCCACCGGTGGCATCGGCAACCACGCCATACAGCAGCGGCACCACCGCGCCGCCGAAAATGGCGACGTTGATGATACCCGAGCCGTCCGCAGCCTGCGGCCCCAGCTTCTCGCAGGCGAGCGAGAAGATGGTGGGGAACATGATCGAATTCATCAGGCCCACGGCCAGCAGCGAATAGGCCGCCACTTCGCCTGACGTATTGGCAGAGATGAGGATAAGCGCGATTGCACCTGCGGCGTTGAAGGCCAGGATCTTACCGGGGCTGAACAGGCGCAGGAATACAGAGCCGATGAAGCGGCCAACCATTGCGCCGCCCCAGTAAAGGCCGATCATCCAGCCAATGACGCTCTCGGGCTCTCCCAGAACGCGTTCGGTGGAAAGGTAGTTGATCACGATGGAGCCGATCGAAACCTCCGCGCCCACATACAGGAAGATACACAGGGCGCCGTAACTGAACCGGCTGCGCTTCAGCAGATCGTTGTCATACAGCCAGAGTGCTGGCGCCATCAGGATAATGAGCACGCCCAGCCAGCCACTTACCTGCAGGGCCACGAACGCGCCCACTGCGGCCAGTGCCAGTCCGATGATGTAGCGGCTGGCGGAGACGAGATCGCCCTCCCCCATGGTCTTCGCATCGTGCGGCAGGCGGTTGCGGAACAACCACACGGCCGCGGCCACCACCGCGATCAGTGCGGCAACGCCGAGATAGCCCTGCCAGATCGCCTCGCTCTCCGCCGCGCGGTATGCCTGCAATGCAGCGCCCTCCAGTTCGTCTGCCGACATTTCGGCAAGGCTGCCGAGGATCACGGCTGCGCCCACGATGGGGAAGACCGTGGTGCCCAGCGCATTGAAGGCCTGCGCGAAGGTAAGGCGGCTATGCGAAGTGGATGGCGGGCCGAGCAGGCTGATGAGCGGGTTCGCCACCACCTGCACGATCACCACGCCGCTGGCGAGAATGAACAATGCGCCAAGGAAGATGGCGTAGGTCGCCGTCTGGCTGGCGGGAATGAATAACAGGCAGCCCACGATCATGGTGCAAAGGCCCGCCACCGCGCCGCGCATGTAACCGATCTTCTTCACCAGCTTCGCGCCGGGAATGCCGATCAGCAAATAGGCCGCGAAGAAGCAGAACTGCACCAGCATCGCCTCTGTATAAGAGAGTGTGAACAGCTCGCGCAGCTTGGGGATCAGCACGTCGTTCAGCGAGGTGATCCCGCCGAAGATGAAGAACAGGCCAAAGACGAAATATTGCAGGCCCGGCGCGTTTACCGGGGGAGAATCGTCTTCGATCGGATTGGGATCCGTGCTGCTGGCTACGTCGGGCGCTAGGGCCATTTGTCTCTCCCTGATGGCATCCTGCCGCCCGGCGGAAGGTCTGCGCTTATCAATGCTTACTAGTCGATCCCGCTTCAGCCGCAATCGCCGCGCGATCCTGTTGCCGGAAAACTTAGAACGAGCATTCCGCCCCTTCGGCCAGCTCCTCGCGCGTTATGCTGCTGATGCGGAACCTGATATCGCCCTGGGTGCTGAAAGTGATGCTGTCGCCAAGATCGCCTGCACATGCCGGGGTAATCACCATCTCGCGGAAACCTTTCTCGAAGGCGTGGGCGAAATGCGGTGTGAGATCGACCGTTCCGCCGTCACCCGTGGTGAGGGTGACGGGCGCGCCGGGGCGGCCCAGCACTTCGTAGGCGATGCGATACGCGCCGCTGCTTTCCTCGTCCTGCCTCAGGGTAAGCTGCGATCCCGCAGCCATCGCGATTTCGCGCGAATCTTCCTGCGCATCGCGATCATATCCGCGCACGATCACGCCCGCTTCGCTGCCAAGCAGGTTGGGCAGCATCCCGCCGTCTCCCACCATCGCCACAACGCCGTTGCCCAGCCTGCCCGATCCGAAGATTTCGGACGAAGGCCCGCCTGCCAGCGCTGCGCATTCCTCGCTGAGTTCGCGAAGGCCACGCGCCTCGCCCAGCGACTGGCCATAGCCAAGCGGGAAAAGCGCGCCCTGCGGGCTGTTGAGCGGTTCGCCGCCGCAATCTTCCGGCCAGGTGAAGGACAGGCGACCGGTCGCCTCCCGCATGCCGGTAAGAATATCGGCAATGCCCGCGCCTTCGCTGCCGGGCAGCCACGATGCGACGAAGGCATCGGCGGCATTCAGCTCGCGGTTCATCCACATGGGGCGGCCCGAAAGGAACACGGCAACCGTGGGGATGCCTTGCGCCTTGAAACTGCGCAGAAGGTCCAGCCCCTCCTCGTCACGCAGCACCAGATCGGGCTGGTCTCCGGCGAACTCGGCATAAGGCTTCTCGCCGAACACCACCACGGCCACATCGGGGCGGGTGGTGAAGGACCCGTCCTCGGAAAGCGTGGCATTGCCGCCGCGCCCTTCCACGGCCGTTTCCAGCCCTTCCCAAATCGATGTGGCATTGGGAAACAGGGTGCGATCCAGCTCGCGCCCGCCCTGCCATGTCAGCGTCCAGCCACCTGCGGCCTGGCCGATGTTGTTGGCTGCGGCACCTGCCACCAGCACATTTGCATCGGCAGCCAGCGGCAGCACACCGTCGTTCTTCAGGATAACCTGCGAACGGGCCACGGCCTCGCGAGCGATGGCGCGGTGTTCGGGCGAGGCGAGCATCTCGAAACGCCCTGCAACGCCGCGCTCCGATGGACGCTGTGCATCCTCGCCCAGCAGGCCGGCACGATATTTCACGCGCAGGATGCGGGTCACGGCCTCGTCCACGCGGGCCATCGGGATCGTGCCGTCGTTGACCTGTGCGATCAGCGTATCCATCAGGCCCTTCCAGTCATCGGGCACCATGTAGATATCGAGGCCCGCCAGCAGCGATTGCGCGCAATCGGTCACGGTGCATCCGGCCACCTGGCCATGCCCGTTCCAGTCGCCGACAACCAGCCCGTCAAAACCCATCTGTTCGCGCAGCACGCCCGTCAGCAAGGCCTCGTTGCCGTGCATCTTTCGGCCGTTGATGGAATTGAAGCTGGCCATAATGGCCTCCACCCCGGCATCGATCGTGGCAGGATAGGGATAGGCGTGGATGGCCATCAGCTCGTCGATGTCGCCGGTGACCTCGCCCTGGTCGACGCCGTTATCCGTGCCGCCATCGCCGAAGAAATGCTTGGCCGTAGCAATCACGCGGCCCGTGCCGAGGTAATCGGCATTATCGGGATCGCCCTGCAGGCCCGTCACGAGAGCGGCGCCAAGCGTGGCCACAAGTTCCTTGTCTTCCGAATAGCTTTCGTAGGTGCGGCCCCAGCGATCGTCCTGCGCCACGGCCACCGTGGGAGAGAAGTTCCAGTCGATGCCGGTCACCTCGATCTCGACAGCGGTCGCCTGGCCGATGCGGCGCACCAGATCGGCATCGCCTGCCGCGCCAAGCGCGATGTTGTGCGGGAAGATGGTGGCACCCACCACATTGGTATGGCCGTGCACGGCATCGGTGCCCCACATCGTGGGAATGGCAGGCTCTCCGTTCGCCAGCGGCAGGACGGAGGCGTCATACATCTCGTCGGCATAGCGCAGCCATTCGCTGGCGGGCGCATACTCGTCGCCATAGGGGCCGCCGTTGCCGCCGTTCAGATAGCTGCCGAAGCGATAGCGCTGCATGTCTTCCGGCGTGAAGGAATTGATCTGCGGCTGGATGAGCTGGGCGATCTTGCGCTCCAGCGACATGCGCGAGACGAGATCCGCGACAACGGCGTCTTCTCCCACGGCATCTGGCATCACGGTGCCGGGCGCGGTTTGCACCGCCCTGTCTTCCGGCATCGTGGCACATCCTGCCAGAGCCAAACCCATCGCCAGCGCCGCAACGCCCGCACGCAATCCCGAAAGAACCCGCATCACAATCCTCTGCCCTGCATTCCCACTTTGATTGAGAACGTTCACAAAATGGTTCTATCACCATCGCGCTTTATGGCAAGCGCCTTAAGCGGCGCGGGGCACCGTGGCGAGCAGCAGCGCCGCCACGGCCACCAGCACCGCCAGCGCCACGAACAGGCCGGAAAAGCCGAAAACCGGCACCATCGCCAGCGCCAGCCCCGGCATCACGAGCGAGGGCATGGTGTTGGTGAGATTGAACAGGCCAAGGTCCCGCGCGCGATGCTGGGGGCGTGGCAGCACCCGCAGCGTCTGGGCGGAATGCAGGGCCAGGAAGATGGAGGAGGCGAGGCCGAACAGTCCGTATGCCACCAGCGCCAGCGGTAGATCGGGGGCCAGCGCCATCGCCCCCAGCGCCACCGTCGTCACCATCGCGCAAACGGAAAGGGGCATAATCGGGCGGTTGTTTCTGTCCGCCCAGCGCCCCACCAGAAGAGTGAAAGGCACGGCCACGAACAGCACCAGGCCAAAGACGCGCGCGGCATCGTTATCGCCGATCTCGGCAGAGATGCTGCGCAGCCAGATATAAAGGTAGGCGAACAGCGCGGCCTCGGCGATCTGCACCAGGAGGCGCGCCAGCCACATGCGAATCACCAGCTTTCGCCTTGCCGGATCGCGCGGCCCCTGTTGGCCCGCCGCGGGCGTCATCAGTTCGGGAAAATGCCGCGGCCGGGCAAACAGCAGCACCGGCAGCACGCATAGCGCCACCAGCGATGCAACCAGCACGAGCCGCGCGTCCGTATCGGCAAGGCCGGGGATCGTCACCAGCGCACCCGACGCCGCGCCCAGCGCAGGGGCAAAGGCCAGCAACCCGCCCAGCAACCCCTTCTGCCGATCCGGCACGAAATCGCCCGCCATCGCCGCCAGCGGAGACAGCATCATGTTGAGCGAGATCTGCCAGGCCACCAGCAGGCCAACCAGTTCGCTCAGCCCATCCGCCCGCGACATCGCCACCAGCAAGGTGCAGCTGAGCAGCAGGCCGGCCGCGATCCAGCCGCCGCGATTGCCCGTGCGATCGGATAGCCATCCGAAAAGGATATTGGAAATGCTGGCAGAGATCGCGCCTGCAAACGCGCAATAGGCAAGCCACGTCACATGCTGTCCGCTTGCGACGGCCTCAACCTGCACGGGCAGCAAAATGGTGAGGAACGGGATATAGGCCATCGCCCCGCCCGCTGCCGCCAGCGCATAAAGCAGCATGAAGCGCGTGTGCTGGCGTTCGCCTGCGTCGCCCGCGTCATCCGCCTCGATCACCGGACCGTCACTTCTTGCGCGGAGGCGCGGCCACCGATTGCCGCTTTACCAGGCCGCCATCTACGATCACCGGCATGGAAGGGATTTCCTCGCCGCGCTGGCTCCTGATCAGCAATTCCACTGCCTGCGACACCGTCTCGGCCACCGGCTGGTCTATCGCTGTCAGCGGCGGCTGCACGAACCTGACGACGGGCGTGTTGTCGAAACTGATCAGGGAGAGGTCGCCCGGCACCTTCAGCCCCAGATCGTGCGCCACCTTGTTGGTGGCCAGCGCCATCTGATCATTGCTGGCGATGATCGCGGTGGGGCGGTTGCTGCGCGACAGCAGCGTGCGGGCGGACGCCTCGCCCGATGCGAAGCTGAAATCGCCCCGCTCGCACAGCCCCTCGGTATCCAGCCCATGCTTCTGCATGGTTTCCAGCCATCCTTCCTTGCGCCACTGGCTCAGCGCGTATTCGCGCGCGCCAGCGATGAAGCCGATACGCTCGTGCCCCATTTCGATCAGGTATTCCGTCGCCCTGCTCGCCAGGATACCATCGCCCATGCTGATGGACAGCGCGCCTTCCCTCGCGCGCGCGCCGATACGCACATAGGGGATCTTGTACTTGTCCAGCAGACCGGTGATCTGCGCGTTGTCGCCATGCGGCGGGGTCAGCACGACGCCATCGGGTTGCAGGGCGGCAATGGCGCCCTTCATCTCTCGCTCCACGTGGTCGCTATGCGTATCGACCAGTTCGAAGATCAGGCGATAGCCGTGCTCGGCGCATTTCAGCATTCCCCCCAGCAGCATCTGGTCCACCCAGTCGCTGCCCTCTCGCGCGCGCCAGTCCTCGATCGTGCGCTGCCGATCGTTCAGCGCCAGGATCAGGTAGGATCGCGAACCGCTCATCCGCTGGGCGGCGATGGAGGGCACATATCCCAGCTTGTCGATGGAGGCCTGCACGCGCTCCTTCATCTCGGGGCGGACATTCGCCTCGTTATTGATGACGCGGCTCACCGTCTGCAGCGAGACGCCGGCATCGGCGGCCACATGCTTGATCGTTACAGATTGTCGCCGCCGCGCCATTTTATTCAGTCCTTTGAACAGCCAAGACCGGTAGCCATGTCCGCGTTGCATTGCCAGACGCGAACCCAGTCGACTTCCATCTGCTTTGGAAAACCCTCGTTCGATATGCCCCCAAGCGCGGTGCTTTCGGGCCAGTTGCCGCCAATAGCGAGATTGACGATCAGGTAAAACGGCTGATCGAACGGCGCATCGGGATCGTCGCTGGAAGTCGTGTACCAATCCTCGGCGCGCATGGTGCCGTAAACCTCGCCGTCCAGCGTCCAGTCTATCCGGCCCTTCTGCCACACCACGCCATAGGTATGGAATTCGCCGTCCAGCACCTGCGGTGCGACAGTTTCGCGATTGGTATAGGTGCTGGTGTCCCGATCTCCGCCATAATGCAGCGTGCCCAGGATCGAGCTTTCGCCGCCCTCCTCGCAAGTGTCGCATTCCACGCCCAGGTTCACCGCCTCGAGGATGTCGATCTCGCCCGCCTCGGGCCAGCCGCCATAGCGATCGTCTGCCGGCAGCATCCAGAATGCCGGCCACACGCCCTGCCCCTGCGGCAGGCGGGCACGGATTTCGAACCGGCCATAGGTCCAGTCGTGCAACGTGCGGGTGTTGAGCTTGCCAGAAGTGAAGGGAAGTGTCTTGGTCTCGGATGCATCCACCGAACCTGCGGGGAAGCGGGCCGGCCATGCGGGGCCGGTGAATTCCTCCTCGCGCGCGGTGATGATCAGGCGGCCATCCTGCACCGCCACGTTGGAGGCGCGCGCGGTGTAGCATTGCTGCTCGTCATTGCCGCCGCCCCAGCAATCCTCGATCACGTTCCATTTCGCGGTATCGACGGCGCTGCCATCGAATTCGTCCGCCCAGACGAGTTGCCAGTCGGACGCTGTATCGGTCTGCGCAGCATCCGGCACCTGGTCGCCCGCGCATCCAGCAAGCGACGACCCGCCGATTGCGCACAGCATCGCCCCGCGCCATCCTTGTGAAATATCGGGCATCGGTCTTCCTCCCTTTCCCTTTCCCTTTCACCGTCATACCATCGTTACCGCGGCATGGCGTAAAAATGGGCTCCTGCGCGCTAGACGCAGGAGCCCATGGTCGTCTCATCCGGAGGAGCTCCGATCTTTAGAAATCGAAACGGACGAGGAAGGTGTAGCGACGGTCGTTACGGAAGGCGGAGCGCGTTACGCGGGTGCCGTCGAAATCGATTACCTGAGACGTCTCGGTAACTTCGTCGAGCAGGTTCACCCCTTGCACGCCGATCTTGATGCTATCCGTCAGCTCGTAGAAGATCGAAGCGTCAAGCTGTCCCGTTGCTTCCTGGAAGATCGGCGAGAACGGGAAGATGTCGTCTCGCGGCGTGATCAGGAAGGCGGAACGCCAGTTGTACGCAGTACGCAGTGCCAGCGGGCCACGCTCGTAGAAAAGCGTCGCGTTGACGGTATGCTCCGAAATGCCCTGCAATGGCTGACGGTTCACGAACGGGCTGCCGTTCAGCGGCGCGCCTGCGCTGGCCACCGAGGGGGAGCCGATGCCCGAGATCAGCGGGTTGGGGAAGTCATCGCCGTTCACATAGGTATAGGTAAGCTGGCTGCCCAGTCCGCTGAGGAGGCCCGGGAGGAAGTCGTAGACCTGCTGGTATGCAACCTCGACGCCGTAAAGCGTGCCGTCGATATCATTGGCAGGACCATTGATGATCACGTCCTGCGATACGCCGGTGGGGCTCGTGTAATTTACCACGCCCGTACCGCGGCTGACGATGCCGCTGATATCCTTGACGAACCCGGCTGCCGTGATGGAGCCGACAGAGTCGAAATACCATTCCGCCGAGAGGTCGTAATTCCACGATTCAACGGGCAGGAGGTTGCGGTTGCCGGTATCGAGGCTGAGCAACGGCCCGGAGTCCACGCGGCCACTGAAGCCGAGCACGCCGCCGGCGTTGAACAATTGCAGGTCGGGACGCGAGATGCCCTTGGATACCGCGCCACGGAAGACCCAGCCATCGCCGCTATCGAGGCGGACGTTGAAGGACGGCAGCCAGTGATCGAAGGTGATGTCCCTGTCATCGGGGATGACTTCACCGGTGAACAATGACGCGAACTCGTCAAGACGCGCGCCTGTCAGCTGGCAGTAGCGACGCTCCTGCCCCGCCGGTACCGGGCTCTGGCACAGGTTCTGGATTTCGGACACCTGCACCACGCCGTCGCCATTGCCGCCGATCGAGGGATCGTCGAACTGGTTGGGCTGCGGGAAGCCGACCAGCGCGTCGGAGCTGACCTCGGTTTCCACGTAGCGAACACCGAAGTTACCGCCAAGCGACCAGCCACTGTCAAAATCATGGCCAAAGTCGATACGGGCGTAGGCGGCCTTGGTGACTTCGGTAACGTTGGAGATATCGGGTGGGCAGAAGACGTCGCAAGCGGTCGTCTCGCCGGTGACCGGGTTGAAATAGGAACGGCCGTTCACGCCGAGGTTGAAACGCTCCGGCGAAATGGAGAAGTCCGTGATTTCCTGCCATTGCTGGTCGACTTCGCCAGCCAGGTAGTCAGCCAGGAAGTCGTCGCCGCCATAGAAGAACGCTTCGCCATTGGGGATGGGCGTTCCGGCCTCACCGCGCTGGAAATTATCGCCGAAGGGATCGCGAAGCTGTGAATAGTTCGGGAAATCATCGGTGAAGGCGCCGCCTGCGATGGCAGACTCCTGACCGGGCAGGCCGGTGTAGAAGCGGCCCGGGATGAAGCCATTGCCGAACGGGCCGGGGCCCTCGGAGAAACAGCCTGCGCCTTCGCCCCATGGTGCACAGCCGCCGCGGCCCGTCCATGGTGCCGAGAGGTTGCCCCAGGTGCTAAAATTGGTGTTGCGGGTAGTGCGGTCACGATCGGCCCAGCGAGCGCCGAATGCGGCCTTGCGGAAGAAACCGTCGCTGATGTCGTATTCCACATCACCGCTCAGCGTGTACATCTCGCCGTCGTTCTGCTCGCGGCTGTCGAGGCCGAACCAGTAGTAGGTGTAGAACCCGCTGGAGAAGTAATCCGCAGGCGCACCGACCGGAGCGAGGAACTGGACGTTGGGCGTTTCGCCCGTCAGGTCCAGGTCGATATCCGCCCATGTGCTCAGCGCGCCAAAGACGGCATCGCGCTGCAGGTCGGACTTGACCATCTGGCCCTCGAAATTGAAGCGAAGGCGATCGGTCAGTTCCATGAAGACATCGACCGAATAGTCTTCGGTCACGGTCTCGGTATCGCGCAGGAAGCGCAGCGAATCCACCGGGATGCCGCCAAGGCCGAACGGGGTGGCGTAGGCATCGCCCACGTCGTCTGTCAGGATGCCGGTCTGGAAAAGACCGTCGTCGTCGAAGGTGAAACCGGTGCCCGGACGCGGGTCGGGCGACTTCACGCCATCGTCGATACGACCGAGCAGCGCGAATTCCTCGGTGAAGAAGGTCGCCTTTGAACGCAGATATTCTGCGGTTACCAGGAACCGCCCGTCATTGCTCTCGAACTGGCCGATGGCCGAGATTGCCTCGCGGTCACGGTCAAGATCGGTTGTGCGAACGCCGGCATACTGCGGCACGATAACTGATCCGGCAGGCGGGAAGTTGTCCTCGGTGAAGTTCTGCACATCGCCGAAACCGCCCGAGTTCACATCGAACACGCGCAGGCAGCCGCCCGAAAGATCGGCATTGCGATAGCAGGGGTCTGCAACCTGCGAAGCGTCGGTGCGGCTCTTCAATTCGGAATGCGAATAGGCAAGCTGCAGGCCGAAGGTGCCGATGCCGGTGTCGAAGGTGTTGGACCCCAGGATGTTGAACGTGGGCGACCATTCCTCGCGCAGATCACCGTAGTTCGCTTCGATGGAGCCGGCGATGTTGAGCCCGGGACGATCGAGCGGCTTGCGGGTCACGATGTTGACGAGGCCGGCGATCTGGCCTTCGATCATGTCGGCCGTGGTGTTCTTGAACACTTCCACGCGGCCAACGAGTTCGGGAGACACGTCCTCGAAGCTGAGGCTGCGGCCGCCGGTGGCGGAGAAGATATCCCGGCCGTTCAGCTCGCTGCGCACGTAGGGCAGGCCGCGGATGATCACGCCGGTCCCCTCGACGGAGAAACGGTCGGGGTCGGAGGTTTTCTCGAAACGACCGATGTTGACGCCGGGAACACGCTGCAATGCTTCGGTAACCGAACGGTCTGGCAGGGCGCCGACATCTTCGGCCGTGATCACGTCGACGATGGTGTCGGCATTTTCCTTGAAGTCCTGCGCGGACTGCAACGAAGCGCGAAAGCCGCTGACGATAATCGTATTGACCTCGGCGTCACCGGCTTCCTGCGCAGCTTCTTCCTCGACGGTTTCCTGCGCGAAGGCGACGTTGCTGGCAGCCATGCACAGGGCCAGGCCGGAAACCCCGGCAAGCGCGCGAGTGCGGTTGCCGAGAAATGCGTTACGAGAATCGATTCGAGCTGACACGTGCTGCTCTCCCCTTTGATCCGCCTTCTATTTATCGGGTTCGGATCGCCAAAAACCATGCGCCCACCAGGCGCCACACGGTTTGCATACCAATCTTGTGAGCGTTCACAATACCAAAAAATGAACGTTCACAATTGCGATTGGGCAGTGTAACATTTTTGCATTACCGCCCGATTGTCCTTCATGCAGCATGGACGTTGGGCCAGTTTTGCTTAACCCCGCAGCGTCGCTAGACCGGCGATGCCGATCGGGGCGGGAGAGGTGAAAGCGAGCGTATGGCAATCGAGAAGATCGTGATCGTTGGTGGAGGCACCGCCGGATGGATGGCGGCGGCCGCGCTCTCCCGCCTCAGGAAGAACCGCGAGCTTTCTGTTACCCTGGTCGAATCTGAAACCATCGGCACCGTTGGCGTGGGCGAAGCCACGATCCCGCCGTTTGTCGATTTCAACCAGCTGCTGGAAGTTGACGAGCGCGAGATGATGGCCGCCGTGCAGGGCAGCTTCAAGCTGGGCATCCAGTTCGAGAACTGGGGTGCGCTGGGCGACAGCTACATCCACCCTTTCGGCAATTACGGTTACGAGCTTGGCGGCATGTCCTTCCACCACGTGTGGCACCTGCTGAAAGAGCGGGGCGACAACCGCCCCATCCAGGTTTTCAATGCCGAGACCATGGCTGCCTATTTCGGCAAGTTCGCCCGCACGGCGGATTTCAAGCGCGATGACCTGCCGCCGATCAACTATGCCTATCACCTTGACGCAGGCCGATATGCCGCGTTCCTGCGCAAATATGCGGAAAGCCGCGGCGTGGTGCGGCAGGAAGGCCGGATCGACGACGTGACACTGCACGCCGAGACGGGCGACGTTTCGTCCGTCACCCTGGAAAGCGGGGAACGACTGGATGGCGATCTCTTCATCGATTGCTCGGGCTTTCGCGGCCTGCTGATCGAACAGGCGCTGGAAACCGGGTACGAGGAATGGACGCATTGGCTGCCGTGCAACCGCGCCGTCGCCCTGCCCTGCAACCGCGACGATGGCAGCCCGCCCCTGCCCTTCACCCGCGCCACCGCGCACAGCGCGGGCTGGCAATGGCAGGTGCCGCTGCAACACCGCAACGGCAACGGCCACGTCTATTGCGATGCCTTCATGGAAGCCGACGAGGCGACCGATATCCTGGTGAACAAACTTGCCGGCAAGCCGACCGCCGATCCCAATCACCTGCGGTTCGTCACCGGGCGGCGCAAGAAGTTCTGGAACAGGAACGTCGTGGCGCTGGGCCTTTCCGCAGGCTTCATGGAGCCGCTGGAATCCACCTCCATCCACCTCATCAACACCGGCATCACCAAGCTGATCGCGGTGCTGTCGCTGGACGGCATCACCGAAGCGCAGCGCGATACGTTCAACCGGCTGACCGGCACGGAGTATCGCCGGATCCGCGATTTCCTGATCCTGCATTACCACACCACAGCGCGCGACGATTCAGAGTTCTGGAATTACTGCCGCACGATGAGCGTGCCCGATTCCCTCACCGAAAAGGTGGAGCTGTTCCGCGAGACCGGCCAGATCTTCCGCGAGGAGGACGAGCTGTTCACCGAGACAAGCTGGGCCGCCGTGATGATGGGGCAGGGCATCGCGATGAAGGGCCATAACGCGATGGCCGAAACGCTGGATATGCAGACCACCAGGCAGGAAATCGACGAGATCGAGAAATCCATCCGCTTCCTGGTGCAGCACATGCCGGGCCACGCCGAATATCTGAACAGGTACTGCCCCGCGCCCGCCGCCTGACGGTCAACGCCCTGGACTCTAAAGCCCGATGGCGCACGTGGGTTTTGCAACCGCGTGTCACAGACCGGTCATGCAAGCTTGCCAAACCGCTGGCTCTTGCAAGGCAAAGCTGGGGCACATGGATCGCATCACGATATTCTCGACCGACGAGCGCGCGGCGCGCTTTGCCGATTTCGTACATGACGATGCGAGATTCCGTTTCGCCCACCTGCCCAGCCAGGGCCCGCGCGCACTGGCGGACAGCCGCGCGTGGATCTTCGTGGACTGGGTGATGGACGATCTCTCCGGCCTCGAAATGGTGCGCCGCCTGCGCACCGATCCGCAGTTTGCCGAGGCGCATGTCACCATCGTACTGGAGGAGGACGATCCCGAGGATCGCCGCCGTGCGCTGAAGGCAGGGGCAGACGATTACACCGTCGGCCCGCTGGACCGTCAGGCCATGCTGGACCGCGTGCTGGCGCTGTTTTCCAACCGTTGCACATGCAACGCCCTGCCCGCCATCGAAGTGGGTGATCTGCATATCAACATCGCGGGCGAACAGGCCCGCTGGCAGGACCGGCTGATCGTGCTGCGCCCCAACGAGTTTCGCGTCCTGCGTTTCATGGCGGAGAACCCCAACCGCGTGCTTTCGCGGCAGGAGCTGATCGGTGCGCTGGGCAAGGATGGCGATCCTGAATACCTGCGCACCGTGGATGTATGGATCAAGCGATTGCGCCGCGGCCTGCGCGATGCCGGAGCGCAGAACCTGCTGCGCACCGTCCATGGGCGCGGTTACGTGCTCGACCTGATCTGATCGCGAAGAGGTTCGAGCAGCCTCTCCGCATCCGGCGGAAAGGCTGCTCTGGTTTGAACTAGAAAGTCAGCGAGACGGACGCTGCGATTTCGGTGCCGCGATCGTAGGTGTTGATCTCCGCACGGTTCACACCGTCCGTCTGGAATTCCTCGTTACGCCGGCCAAGGATGTTGCGCGCCTCCAGCTTCAGCTCGAGGTCGTTGCCAAGAAGGTCGAAACCCTGCCGCATCACGATATCCAGCGTCAGGCCCGGATCCTCCACGATATCGGGCAGGCCGGACGTGCCGCGACTGGTAACGCGCTCGCTTGCGTAGTTCAGCAGCACGGTGAATTGCTGCAGGCGGTCCACGTCCTCCAGGCTCATCTGGAAATTCACCAGGTGATCCGATTGCCCCGTCAGCGGGACGCCGTCCTGGAAGAGGTTGGACGCCGCCGTATCGCCGCCTGGGAACAACCGCGTGATATCGCCGTCCGTCACCTCGATCTCGGACTGGGTGTAGGTGTAGTTGCCGATCAGCAGCAGTTCCTTGCTGGCGAAGAAGCCGCCCCAGTCATACAGGTCGAAGGTGTACTGCGCATCGGCTTCCACGCCCCACAGCGTGGCACTGGGCGCGTTGGCGAAGCTGGTGAGCTGCGCATTGTCGGAAAAGCTGGAGAACGCCTCGATCGGATTGTCGATCTGCTTGTAGAACCCTGCCAGCGATGCCCTGTCTCCGCCGCCGAAATAATATTCTGCGCGCATCTCGAAATTGGTCAGCTCGCTGTCGATCAGGAACGGGTTGCCGTTGAACTGGCGATTGGTTTCCGGGTCGTAATAGGTCTGGAAGATGAGCTCGCGGAACTGCGGGCGGGCCAGCGTCATGGAGGCGTTGGCACGGATCTGCAGATCCTCCATCGGCTCCACCGTCACCGTTGCCGCGGGCAGCCAGTAATCGTTTCTGATCGCCGTGTTGCTGGCGGAATTGAGCGGCGTGTTGAACACGTCCACCGGGTCCACCGTCTGGTCCGCATCCTCGTATCGCACGCCAAGGTCCAGCATCACGCCCAGCACCGGCTCCCAGTTGATCTTGCCGTATCCGGCATGAACGGTCAGCGCGGATTGGAAGGCGGGGTCGTTCTGGGTGGATTCGATCAGGCCGATATCGAAATAATCGATCACCGCATCGCCCAGCAGCAGATCGGGCCGCAGCAGGCCCACGCCATCGGGGAAGCTGGTGGGCGCATTGAACAGGAATTCGCGCCGTTCCGAATAGCGATCCGTGTCGGAATAGGCATAGCCCACCGTCAGGCCGAGATTGTCGAACACCGGATAGCTCAGATCGATGCCGCCCGCGTAAAGTTCTTCCTCAAGGTCGGAGAACACCACCGTGGCATCGCCGGTCTGCCGGTCCAGCACGTTGATGAACTGGTCGCTCAGCGGTCCGCCCGCATTGTCGCGCACATAGGTGAAGGTGTATTCAAACGGCGCCTCGCGGTTCGTCCGGGCGTAACCGCCGCGCAGGTCCACGCCCAGATCGCCGAACTCCAGCTCCGCCACCAGCTGCGTATCGATCAGCTGGCGTTCGAACCAGGCTGTCTGCTGCTGCTGGATGCTGTCGTCATCCTGGAAATCCTCGCCTTGGGAAAGGCGCGCGATCTTGGAGGTGTCGCGAATGAACAGATTGGTCCAGCGCAACTGGTGATCGCCGATCTCCAGCCCGAAGCCCAGCAGCGCGTTCACCAGCACGGAATTGTCCGTCACCACGTCGTTGAAATCACTGTCGAGCGTGAAATCGGCGAGGTTGGACTGCTTGGTGATGTCACGCGTGCGCCAGCTGTTACTGACAGAGGCTGTGGCAACGATGCCCAGCAATCCGTCGCTGAACACGTCCAGCGAATGGCCCGCGGTGATCCCGGCAGACCAGTTGGCGGGAATGTTGCCGATCTTCTGCAGCAGGATCAGGTTCGGATTGCCCAGCTGCTTTGCGATATCCAGCTGGGTGAAGGCAGAGCCGTTCACGTTCTGCGAAGGATCCAGCGGAACGTCGCTCAGACGTTCGCCGCTGTCGAAGAAGGTCTGCAGCGCAGGCGGAATGTCGCGCGTGCCGTCGTCGAAGCCGAACCAGTCGTAATCGGAACCGTAATAACCAAGGCCGTTGTACAGAGTGGTCTCGGTATTCATGCTGAGGCCGCCGCTGACTTCCAGGAAGCTCTCGTCGGGAATGGCACGGGTGGTGAGATTGATCACGCCGCCGCCGAATTCACCAGGAAAATTGGCGGAATAGGTTTTCTGCACCAGGCTGGACGACACCACGTTGGTGGGAAAGATATCCAGCGGAACCACACGGCTGAGAGGCTGCGGCGATGGCAGCGGCAGACCGTTCAGCAGGGCCAGTGAATAGCGATCGCCAAGGCCGCGCACATAGACGAACCCCTGCCCCTGCACCGACAGGCCGGTAACGCGGTTGAGAGCGCCGGCAATGTCGCCTTCGCCCGTACGCGCGATCTGCTCTGTCGAAAGCACGCTGACGACCTGCGTGGAATTGCGCGTGGGATCGCGATTGATCCGCCCCGTCACGATGATGGACCCGCCCGGAATCGAGACATCCGGCTCTTCCACCGGATCGTCTTCGCGCTCCACCTGCTCCTGCGAGGGAGATAGCGCGCTGCCCGCTGCATCCTGGGCAAGAGCCGCACCCGGAATAGTGAGCGCGGTGGTGAGCAAAAGCGGCCCCGCCAGCCGCTTGCCAGTGATATTCATTATGGGTCCCCTATGGGTCGATCCGAATAATCTTCGCCGCGCGATTGGGCGGCATGGGTGCTGAAAGGGGCGCCCGCTCGGGGCGCCCCTTCCCTCACATCATCAAAATGCCGGGATCAGGGTGCATGCCCCGGTGTTGTTGCCGAAGGCCACCGCCGAGGAATCGCACGTCCAGCCTTGCGTCCAGTCATCAGAGGGCGAAACCGCGCCGATGAAGTCCACGCTTTCGAAGAAGCTGGAAAGCGCGGTGGGATCGAAGATCGGCGAATAGCCGGTTTCGTTCGCGCCGCTCAGATAGCCGTTCTGGATGGAGTGGGTGTAATCCTTGTCGTTACCCGTGCCATCGTCGAAAATGCCCTCAGCCTGCGCTGCGGTAACGCCGCCGCTGCCGTCGCGGAAGTTCGTGGCGCAATCCAGCGCGACCGAATTGAAACGCGGCGGGCCGACATCGTCGAGCCCTGCATTGGCATCGCGGATGGCTTCGGGCGTATCGATGCGGATACACGGCGTTGCGCCGGTCGCATCGAAGATCACGCCGTTGTAGAGGCCGTAATCCGTGCCACCGCGGATACGCACCGCCTGGTCGCCCGCACGGCGCTGGATGAAGGTGAAGTTGCTGATGGTGGTGTTCTGGCGCGGGGTCTGGTCTTCCAGGCCGTTGTTGGAGTCAGCCTCGATGATGGCATCGCCGATGCCGTCACGCTGGGCCGCCAGCACGAACTGCATGTTCGCCTTCACGCCGGTGTCGGTGTCGAGCGAATCGTCTTCTGCACCCGCGACGATCAGGTTGCTGATGTTCACGATGCCGCCGAAGAATTCCACGCCGTCGTCAGACGAGTTGACCGACTGGATGTGGCTGAGCGTGGTGCCCGAACCCGTGCCGCCCGTGGTGAGCGACTGCAGTTCGTTGTCGCCCGAGAGGACGAAGCCCGAATAGCGGATCTGCACATAGCTCATCGAGCCGGAGGAATCGTCGGGATCGTTGCCGCCGAAGAAGCTGGGGCTGGAAGCACCTTCCACCTGGCGTTCGCAATCCACCGAACCCGGCGTTGCGAGAGCTTCGAAACAATCCGTCACCGGTGCGCGGCCGGACAATACGACGCCGCCCCACTGGCCAGAGGAATTCTCGTTGTTGAGGCCCACCACATTGTCACGGCTGGTGAAGATGATCGGCCTGTCCGCCGTGCCATTGGCCTGGATGGAATTGCCGCGGGTGACGTTGAGGAAGGAGGAGCCGGCGGCGTAGATGATCACGCCCGGCTCGATGGTCAGTTCCACATTCGTGTCATCCAGCCCGTCGCTGCTGTCGGCAGTCGGGCCGCCATCGGTGCCCACGTTCACCTGGCCAGGCAGGCGATACAGAAGGCCGTCCACCTGCGGCAGGGTGGTGGATTGGTTGAAGCGCAGCGGCGTTGCGCAAACGCGCCATTCGTCGCCCGCGGAATTGCTGATGGTGCCCTCGTCCGTCAGCCCTTGCGCATCGGCAATGGTGGGGCAGCCACCGGCCGGGGTGATCGAACCGCCGGATGTAGGCGCGGGAGTTGGCGCAGGCGCCGGTGTCGGGTTGTTGATCACCACATTGCCGCCCGTACCGGGGGAAGCGATCTCGTCCGGGCCACAGGCGCTAAGCGCCAGGATCGAACAGCCAAGCATCATGGAGCGAGTATAAATAGTCACAGCAAACGGTCCCCTCAAACAACCGAGAATCGGAAAAAAACAGCGAAGTGCGTTGTCGCGAGAGGACGGCTAAAGGTGCCGCGTGACAGTTTGGCGTCCGTGTTACAGTCTCGAACGGCGAACTGTCATAATTTCGGTAAACCATTGATTTTCCGTGCAAATATTTTGGCGCCATTTGAATTATTGCGCTTTTGTGACAATGTTGCAGTTTTATTGCGTTGTGTTGCGATCCGGCGCAGAATGCAGGCAACGAATTGGGAGAATACTGATGTTTGTAACTGTCACGAGCGCGATCCTGATGCTTGCCCAGGCTGGTCCTTCGGCGGCCACCACGCAACCCGATATCGAAACCCGCGAAGTCGAATATGACGCGCTGGCCTCGGGCGAGGCACGCACTGCCATTGCGCAGCTGGAACAGGCGCGCGCGGATAACCCGGGCGATCCGGCGCTGCTGATCAATCTCGGCGCTGCCTATGCCGCCGTCGGCGAATACGCTCTGGCAGAGACGGCCTATCGCGAGGCCATCGCCAGCGAAGACCGTTACGAGCTTGAGCTGGCCAATGGCGACTGGATCGATTCCCGCCGCGCAGCCCGCCTTGCCCTGCTCTCGCTGGGACAGGCGGCGAATTAATCGGCGCGACAGGCTGAACCCTCCATATAGCCGGGTGGCCCATCCGGCAGCGAACCATCGCGACAAGGACCCGGAAGCCGCGCTTTCGGGTCCGCGCTTGTCCGGGTAGGCTTGCAGGAATTCTTGCTGCACTGTCATGCCGTTGTCATTTGCTGTACGCATTGGCCGAGCTTTGGAGGGCCATGATGATTCTGCGTTTCTGCACACTGACGGCAGCCTTTGGGCTGAGCGTCGCCTGCGCCACTTCCGCGCAGGCCGATGTGCTGGAAATCAGCGCGGCAGGAGATGCGCGCTGGATCGCCGGCCCGGTCGACCGGGTGGAGATGAACGCCGTTCTCGCCCCCGTCCCGATTGCCGAGATACCGCAAGATGCGGCCCTGCTTGTTCCAGAACGGGCCGTTGCCGACCCCATAGCGCACTCATCCGCAATCCCCGATGCCTACGCCGTTTATGTCGCGGACTTGGGCAACCGGTTCGACCTGTCGCCTGCCCTGATAGAGGCGCTGGTGTGGCAGGAAAGCCGCTGGCGCGAGGATGCGATTTCGCCCGCCGGGGCGCGCGGTCTTGCCCAGCTGATGCCCGGCACTGCCCGCGACCTTGGCGTGGATGCCGACAACCCGCTGGCCAACCTTGAGGGCGGTGCCCGCTACCTGCGCGAACAGCTGGACAGGTTCGACGGCGATCTGGAACTGGCGCTGGCCGCCTACAACGCCGGACCCGGCCGCGTGATCCGTTCGGGGGGTATCCCACGTATTAAAGAAACACGGGCCTATGTTGCAGCCATCATGGGCCGTCTCTCTGACCATTCCCGGAGTCCCGACTGACAATGAATGCCATCCATCGCCTTGCCGCCGCCATCACCGTGCTGCTCGTGCCGACTGCCGCCCACGCGCAGGATCCTGCCGGATCCGGCCCGATCAACAATGCGCTCGGCTGGATGCAGAACACGCTGCTGGGCAGCGTTGCCACCGCCGTTGCCGTGATGGCCGTGGCAGCCGTGGGCTTCATGATGCTGACAGGCCGCATGAACTGGCGCTTTGGCGCGACGGTGATCCTCGGCTGCTTCATCATCTTCGGTGCCGCCTCCATCGTGGCGGGCATCCAGGGCGCGGCGGGATAGGGCGCGGCCATGCAGTTGATCCGCCACCCCGTCCATCGCGCGCTTACCCGCCCGCAGATGTTTGCAGGCGTGACGTTCAATTATTTCATCATCAACGCATTGGTGACGACAGAGGCTTTCCTGATCCTGAAGAGCCTGTGGATCCTGCCGATCCCCATCATCATGCACGTGATCGGGTATTTCGCGTGCCTGCGCGAACCGCGCATTTTCGATCTTTGGCTGACAAAGGTCAGCAAGTGTCCGCGCGTGAAGAATTACAGCCGCTGGGGCTGCAACAGCTACGCCGCCTGACAAACCGCCGCCCACTGGCGGGCGGCATGGAGTGAAAGCATGAAGACCAAATGGCTTGGAGCCGCAGCCTGGAGCGCCAAGGAAGCGCATGCCGGCCAGCGCCTGCCCTATGCGCGGCTGGTCGACGAGAACGTGCTGCTGCTGCGCGATGGATCGCTGATGGGCGCGCTACAGGTGCCCGGCCTGCTGTTCGAAACCGAGGAAACGGACGCGCTCAACGCCCATGCCCAGACGCGCGAGGTCATGCTGCGCTCCAACCTCGATGCGCGCTTTGTCATGTATCATCACGTTATCCGCCGCAGGGTGAGCGTGGAACTGGAAGCCAGCTTCGAAGACCCTCTTTCCGCCCATATCGACCGCCGTTGGCGCGACAAGCTTTCCAGCGGATCGCTGTTTGTGAACGACCAGTTCGTGACGCTGGTGCGCCGCCCCGCGCGCGGCAAGGCAGGCCTGGCGGAAAAGGCCAGCAAGGTGCTGCGCCGCCGCCGGGTGGAAGAGGAGGTGGACCCCAAGGATCTGCGATCCCTGCGCGGCGCAATGCAGGCACTCGCCGCCAGCCTGGGCGATTACGGCGCGCAGCCTCTGGGCGATTACATGGGCCCCAGCGGCAACACCAATAACGAGGTGCTGGAACTTCTCAGCGCGCTCTACAACGGCGAGATGCGCCCCGTGCGGCGGCCCGATACGGCCATCGACATCGGTCGCATGCTGCCCTATCGCCGCGCCAGCTTTGGCCTCGATGCCATGGAACTGCGCGGCAGCGGCGGAGCCGATTTCGGCGCCATGCTGAGCCTGAAGGACTATCCTGACGCCACCAGCCCCGGCCTGCTGGACGGGATGCTGCGTCTGCCCTACGAAATGATCGTGACGGAGAGCTTCGCTCCGGAAGAGCGACAGACCGCGCGCGAGAAGATTGACCTCGCCATCCGCCGCCTGAAAAGCGCCGACGAGGAAGCGCAGTCCGAACGTGCCGACATGATGGCCGCGCGTGACGAGCTTGGCGCGGGCTCTGTCGCATTCGGCGAACACCACCTCAGCGTGCTGGTGCGCGAACGCTCCCTGCAGCGGCTGGACGATGCCACGGCAGCCGTGGCCGCCAGCATCGCCGACACAGGCGCCATCGCCGTGCGCGAGGATACCAATCTGGAGCCGTCTTTCTGGGGGCAGTTCCCCGGTAACGAGCAATATCTCGTCCGCCGCGCGCTGATCTCCACCGCCAATATGGCCAGCTTCGGCTCCCTCCACGGTTTTGCGCTGGGCCAGGCGGAAGGCAATCACTGGGGCGAAGCGGTCACCTTGTTGCAGACCACCAGCTCCACCCCGTTCTTCTTCAATTTCCACAACGGCGACCTGGGCAATTTCTCGGTCATCGGCCCCTCTGGCTCGGGCAAGACGGTGGTGATGAATTTCCTTGCAGCGCAAGCGCAGAAGTTCAGCCCCCGCACCATCCTGTTCGACAAGGATCGCGGCGCGGAACTGTTCATTCGCGGCATCGGCGGCTCTTACGACCGCATTCGTTCTGGCGAGCCGACAGGGTTCAACCCCCTCGCCTTGCCCGATACACCTGCCAATCGCGGCTTCCTGCGCGACTGGCTTTGCGTGCTGCTGAAGGCAGAGGGACCGGAGGAGAGCGCCACCATCGCCGCCGCCGTGGACGCCGCCTATTCCAACGATCCATCGCTGCGCCGCCTGCGCTATTTCAAGGAACTGGTATCGGGCGCGCGCCGTCCGCAGCCGGGCGATCTTGCGGATCGCCTGTCCGCCTGGATCGAAGATGGCGAGAACGGCTGGCTGTTCGACAACGAGAACGACAAGCTCGATCTTTCCACCCGCGTGATGGGTTTTGACATGACCGCGCTGCTGGAAAACCCCAAGCTGCGCACGCCCGTGATGATGTATCTCTTCCACCGCATTGACGAGCGGCTGGACGGCCACCCCACGATGGTGCTGATCGACGAGGGGTGGAAGGCGCTGGACGACGAGGTTTTCGCCGCGCGTATCCGCGACTGGCTGAAAACCCTGCGTAAGCGCAATGCGCTGGTGGGATTTGCCACGCAGTCTGCCCGCGATGCACTGGACAGCCGCATTTCCACCGCATTGGTGGAGCAGACCGCCACCATGGTATTCATGCCCAACAGCCGTGCGCGTTCGGAGGACTATTGCGATGGCTTCGGCCTAACAGAGCACGAGCTGGCCTTGATCAAGAGCCTGCCTGCCCACAGCCGCTGTTTCCTGGTGCGTCAGCCCGATGCAAGCGTCGTCGTGCGGCTGGATCTCTCCGGCGCGCCAGAGGTACTCACCATCCTTTCCGGCCGCGAATCCAGCGTCCGGCGGCTCGATTTGCTGCGAGAGGCCGTGGGCGACGATCCGGCACAGTGGTATCCCGCGCTCACCAACCGTCCGTGGCCCGGTTCTGCCAATACAGACCAGCAGGACGATGATGACGGCCACAACTGGCAGGCCGCAGAATGAGCGCAGCAGCAACCTCCTCCAGCGTCGGCGGCAGTATCGGCAACGAATGCCTGCGCGCGATGGAAGGCGTGGGCGCCGGCATCGGTGCCAGCCTGCGCGGCGTGGACTGCGCGGCGAACGCGATGGCGCAGGCCGCCTTCAATAACCTTTTCGCCAACGGCGGCATGGGCACCACGCTCACCCTGGCGCTGACGATGTTCGTGGCACTGCTGGGCTTCGGCCTCATCACCGGGCGCACGCGGCTCGGCCTGTCCTCCCTTACGCCCAAGATGGTGACGGTGGCGCTGGTGGCCACTTTCGCCACAAGCTGGCTTGCATTCTCCTCGGTGTTCTGGAACGCCGCCGTGCTTACGCCCGATTTCATCGCCACCAGCGTGATGGGCACCAACGGCAGCGCCACCACCATCTTTGCCGACAAGCTGGACGTGGTGATGCTCTCGCTGATGGAAGCATCGGGCGGCGATGCAATGGACAACAACACCTCCATTTTCTCCCCGCCGGGCCTGCTGTGGTCGGGCGGCACCATGCTGCTGCTGGGCACGGTGGGCGTGCTAGCCACCTGCAAGATCGCGCTCGCAATCCTGATGGGCCTTGGCCCCATCTTCATCCTGCTTGCCCTGTTCGACACCACTCGCGGCCTGTTCGTCGGTTGGCTGAAGGGCCTTGCGCTGATGGCGCTGGCCCCGCTGTTTGCAGTGCTGGGCGGATCGTTGATGCTGGAACTGGCGATCCCCGTCCTCTCCAGCCTCGCCTCCTCCCCCGGAGAGATCGACGTTCGGCCCGCCATGGCGTTTTTCATGATTGGAGCGGTGCATCTGGCGCTGATGTTCATGGTGCTGAAGGTGGCCACTACCATGGTGAGCGGCTGGAACGTCTTCGGCCTTGCCGGCAGCGCGCGCGCTGACGAGCGCGGCGGTTACGATACTGCCCGCTCCTCCGCTGCCGCTCCCGTATCACCAGCGATCACCGGCACCACTGCGCGGGACAGGGTCGCAGCGGCAACGCCCCCGCCCGCGCGCGACATTCGCGTGTCCGGTCACACGCTGGGCGCCGCCGCCAACGATACAGGCGGCGCGGCGAACACCACGCGGGAAACGAAAATCATCCAGCAGGGCAACGGCGGTTCCAACACGTCCGGCACCTTCACGCCATCGCGCGCACGCGGCATCGGCAGCCGCTTCAAATCCGCGCCTGTCCGCACTTCGGAGAAAACGACATGATCCGCGCCAGCATCCTCACACGCGGCCTCGCAGCGATGCTGCTTGCAACATTGCCCGCCGTCGCTCTCACTTCCGCACCCGCCGCCGCGCAGGATCCGCGTCTTGTGGAACGGCTTTACGATCCCACGCAGGTTGTGAAGATCGAGGGCAAGGTGAACGTGCAATCCACCATCCAGTTCGGAGAGGGTGAGGCGATCGAAAATGTCGCCATAGGTGACAGCTCCACCTGGCAGGTTACGCCCAACCGGCGTGCGAACCTGCTGTTCGTGAAGCCGCTGGCCCCGCGTGCCTCCACCAACATGACGGTGGTCACCAATCGCCACACCTACCTGTTCGATCTGGTGGCAAGCCCTGCAAACCGCACGCCGCTTTACGTGCTTACCTTCTCCTATCCGGTTGAACTGCAGCCGGTGGATGAAGAAGAAGAGCAGATGGCCTCTGCAGCAGGTGCGGAGCGTCCCAATGCGCTGGAAATGGCAGCGGCCAACGATGATTATGCCGTGGTCGATCCCACGCGACTCAATTTCGAATGGGCCACCACGGGAACCGCCGCGCTGCTGCCCGAGCGCATCTATGATGATGGCAGCGCCACTTTTCTGGAATGGCCCGCAGGCCAGCCCATGCCTGCCATATTGGTGAAAGATCACGAGGGTAACGAAGGCCCGGTGAACTTCGCCGTGCGCGGAGAGACCATCGTGCTCGATATCGTGCCCAGCGAGATCATCCTGCGCTCCGGCGCGGATGCGGCCATGCTGGTGAACCAGGGCACCGTCGGCGCTGTGAACGCCGATGGCACCGCCCAGCAACAAGGCGCCTGACCGGCGGCAATGGAGTAGAAAAACATGAAACTTGCCATGCGCCTTCCCGAACGATCCAGCGGCCACGCGAACGATGCCGATCCGCGCGATGACGAGACGACGGAGGTTATCGACCTCGCCAGTCGCACCTCCTATCCCGCCGTCGCCAATCGCAGCGGCAGCAAGGATGCGTTGGGCCTGCTGGCCGGTGTGGGCTTCGTCGCGCTGCTTGGTGCCGCGACGCTGTGGGGCCTGAACGCCAGCCGCACCAGCGACGAACAGGCCTCGCAGGCTGGGGCCGATGCTGCTCCGGCTGCTGCACCCGCACCTGCCGAAATGGCGGCCGTGCCCACCGATAACCTGCCCAGCGCCAATGCCGGCGCGGTGCAATTGGCCGATCCCGCGCCCTCTGCCGTGCTCGCGCGTTCGCCCGATTCGATGGCCGTTCCGCGCAGCGCGGCCAACCCCTACTCCTCGCCTACGCTCGTATTCGATGGCGGCGTGGCGCCTTCCAGGGCTGCGGCCAATGCCGCTGCGGCCGAGGCGGCGAATGCTGCTCCGGCAGCGTCAGCGATGGCCGGCAGCGGCGCGGCCAATGAATTTGCCTCCCGCATCGGCGGCGTCGGCGGCGGGACTGCCGTTGCCATGCAGGACGTGGACCCTGCCACCACGGTAACGCAGGGCACGATGATCCCTGCCATCCTGGAAACGGCCATCAATACCGACGTGCCCGGCTTCGTGCGCGCAGTGGTGAGCCAGGACGTGCGCAGTTTCGACGGCGCGCGCGTACTGATCCCGCGCTCCAGCCGTCTTGTCGGCCAGTATCAGTCGGGCCTGCAGGCCGGACAGCGCCGCGCCTATGTCATCTGGCAGAGGGTAATCCGGCCCGATGGCGTCACCGTGTCGTTGCAAAGCCCTGCCACCAGTTTCGATGGGACAGCAGGGCTGCAAGGCGAGGTGGACAATCACTTCTTCAGCCGTTTCGGCAGCGCCATGCTGTTGTCCGTTATCGGCGGGCTGAGCACGGTCGCCAGCGGCGGCGCGTCGATCGTGATGGGCGGCGGGCAGAACGCTGCCAACACCGCCCTGCAACAGGACGGCCAGCGTCCGCCCACGATACGCGTGCGCATGGGTGAACCCATCCGCGTCTACACCGCCCGCGATCTGGATTTCAGCCAGGCCCCCCAGGTCGACTGAAGCGCGGATGTCGGCTGAAATTCACCACTTGGGCGAGGCGCCCGACAATGGCGAAGGCGGTGCTCCTGTTGCTTCCGGCCCGCCAGCCGAAGCGCCGCAGGTTGCCAGCGGATCGGTTTATCTCGATGCCTATCTCGCCCCGTTCCGCCAATGGCTGGAACGCGACACCGTGACAGAGATCCTTGTCAACAAGCCGGGCGAGATGTGGGTGGAGGATGCCGCCACGCCCGGCATGCAGCGTATCGAGCTTGACGCGGTTGACGACAAGCTGATCCAGCGCCTTGCCGAACAGGTCGCCCGCATCAGCCACCAGGGCATCAATCGCGAACATCCCCTGCTGGGTGCTACCCTGCCCGATGGCGCGCGCATCCAGTTCTGCGGCCCGCCTGCCACCCGCAAGCACTGGGCGATGGCGATTCGCCGTCATCGCCGCCTCGATCTGCCGCTGGATGCGTATGACGCCGGCCCGCTTGTCACGGAGAGCGAGGCAGACCTGCCCGACCCGCAGAGCGAGCCCATTCCCTTCCTGCGCGCAGCGATCCGCGCAAGGAAGACGATCCTGATTTCCGGTGGCACCAGCACCGGCAAGACCACGTTCCTCAACGCCATGCTGGGCGAAATCCCGCGAGACGAACGCGTGGTGCTGGTGGAAGACACGCCCGAACTGAAATTCCCCGGTGCCAACGCCGTTGGCCTCGTGGCGGTGAAGGGCGAACTTGGCGAGGCCAAGGTGACCGCCAATGAACTGCTGCAATCCGCGCTGCGGCTAAGGCCCGACCGTATCGTGCTGGGAGAACTTCGCGGCAGCGAGAGCGTATCCTTCCTGCGCGCGATCAACACCGGCCATCCCGGCAGTTTCTCCACCATCCACGCCAACTCCCTGCGCGGCGCGCTGGAGCAATTGGGGCTGATGGTGATGCAGACCGGTATCGGCCTCACCCGCAGCGACACAATCGCCTATGCCGCCAGCGTGATTGACGTGATCGTGCAGCTGGACCGTACGAAGGGAAAGCGCGGGATTTCCGCCATTTCGCGCGCCAAGGATCTGGTGGAAACCTGGAATTGACCGGCACGCGCTGACGGATTTTCCGTCGGCCTGCATACCATTCTGATATTTTTCGAGGCAAGATGAGCACCGCCCCCGATTCCATCGACCCCATCGATCCAGACGCGCTTTCCGCCGAGGAACGCTATTTCAACCGCGAGCTTTCCTGGCTTTCCTTCAACGAGCGGGTTCTGGCCGAGGCCAGTCGCAGCGGATACCCCTTACTGGAACGGCTGCGCTTCCTCTCGATCTCGGGCCACAATCTCGACGAGTTCATGATGATCCGCGTTGCCGGGCTTGCCGGGCAGGTGCGCAGCGAGATTTCCGAGATGTCGCTGGACGGGCGCACGCCGAAACAGCAGCTTTCCGCGATCACCAGGAAATACCGCGAACTCGAAGAACGCCAGCAGACTATCCTTACGCAATTGCGTCCCCTGCTGGCGGAGCAGGGCATCCACATCAAGGGCGAGGAGCGGCTGGATACCGCTGCAGAAGAATGGCTGCGGCAATACTTCCTCGATCACATCATGCCGGTGATCACACCGCAAGCGCTGGACCCTGCGCACCCCTTCCCCTTCGTGGCCAATCTGGGCATCGGCGCGCTGTTCAACCTCACGCGGGAGGAAGATGGCAGCCAGCTGGTGGAAATGGTGTTGATACCCGGCGCCCTGCCCCGGTTTGTGCGCATTCCAGAGAGCGTGACAGGGCAGGAGGCGATCTACATCGCGACGGAACGGCTGGTGGTGCGCTACGCAACGCTGCTGTTCCCCGGCTTCCAGATCACGGGTGACGGCGTGTTCCGCGTGCTGCGCGACAGCGATATCGAGATCGAGGAAGAGGCCGAGGATCTGGTCCGCTATTTCCGCAGCGCCATCCAGCGCCGCCGCCGCGGGCAGGTGATCATGCTGGAGATCGACGAGAGCTTCGACGCGCAGGCAGAGGAACTGCTGCGCGAAAAGCTGGGTTTGCAGCAGGCGTTCATCACCAAGACGATCGGGATGCTGGGCATCGCCGGGCTGGACGAGGTGGTGAAGGAAGACCGGCCAGATCTGAAATTCACGCCCTATACCCCCCGCTACCCGGAACGGGTGATGGAGCACGACGGCGATGTTTTTGCCGCCATCCATGAGAAGGACATGGTGATCCATCACCCCTACGAAAGTTTCGAGGTGGTGGTGGATTTCCTGCGGCAGGCGGCGAATGATCCCAATGTCATCTCGATCAAGCAGGCGCTTTACCGCGCAGGCCAGCAATCGCCCGTTATCAACGCGCTTTGCGCCGCGGCGGAGAACGGCAAGTCCGTCACTGCCGTGGTGGAACTGAAGGCGCGTTTCGACGAAGAGCAGAATCTGAAATGGGCGGGCGAACTTGAGCGATCGGGCGTGCAGGTGATCTACGGCTTCATCGACTGGAAGACACACGCCAAGGTCAGCCTGGTGGTGCGGCAGGAGGAAGGCGGCTATCGCACCTACTGCCATTTCGGCACCGGCAACTATCACCCCGTCACCACCAGGAGCTACACCGATCTCAGCTATTTCACCGCCGATCCGGCGCTGGCGCGCGATGCCTCCAGGCTATTCAATTTCATCACCGGTTATGTGGAGCCGGAGAAGCTGGAAGAGGTCTCCATCTCCCCGCTGAACCTGCGTGACAAGTTGCTGGCGGATATCGATGCAGAAATCGCCTTCGCCCGGGCCGGCAAACCGGCCACGATCTGGTGGAAGTTGAACCAGATCACCGAGAAAACCGTAATCGATAAGCTCTACGAAGCCAGCCAGGCGGGCGTGCAGGTGGTCATCGTGTGCCGCGGCATCTGTTGCCTGCGCCCGGGCGTTCCCGGCCTCTCTGACAACATCACCGTGAAATCGATCATCGGCCGCTTTCTGGAGCATAGCCGCATCTACGCGTTCGGCAATGGAGAGACCCTGCCCAGCGGCAAGGCGAAGGTTTCGATCGCCAGTGCCGACGTAATGGATCGCAACCTCTACCGCCGGGTGGAAGCGATGGTGCCCATCTCCAACGACACCGTGCACGATCAGGTTCTGGAGCAGGTGCTGCTGGCCAATCTGCTGGATACGGAGCGAAGCTGGCTGCTGGATGGCGAAACGGGGGAATACCACCGGGTCAAAAGTGACGACGGGGTTGAGGGCGACGGCTTCAACTGCCACGAATACTTCATGACCAATCCATCCCTGTCCGGTCGCGGAGACGCGCTGAAGGAAGATCGCGTGCCCAACCTGTCCCTGCGCAAGGGAGCGGCATGACCGCTTCTTCCCCGAAACGCAGCACCGCGAAGATCGAGGTGCCGGATCGGGCAGTTATCGATATCGGTTCCAACACGGTGCGACTGGTCGTCTATTCGGGCCCGCGCCGCGCGCCCAATGTGTGGCTGAACGAGAAAGTCACCGCGCGACTGGGCCGCGATCTGGCGGAAACCGGCTCAATTCCCGAAGAAGCATCCGAGATGGCGCTGGCAGGGCTTACCCGCTTTGCCGCCATCCTGCGCGATCTGGGGGTTGAGGATGTGGCCACCGTTGCCACTGCCGCTGCGCGCGATGCTGCAAACGGCCCGCAATTCATCGAGGCCGTTCGCGCGCTGAGGCTGGAGCCACGCGTCCTTGCCGGAGAGGAAGAGGCGAAAACGTCGGCGATGGGCGTGATCGGCGCATTCCCGGGCGCTGCGGGCGTGGTTGCGGATCTGGGTGGCGGCAGTCTGGAACTGGTCGCCGTCGAGAACGGCGATTGCCACGATGGTGTCAGCCTGCCGCTCGGCACCCTGCGCCTGCCGGCCCTTCGCGAAGGTGGATCGGAAGCATTTCGCAAGGCGGTGAAGAAGCATTTGCGTTTGGCCAGTTGGGCGAAGAAACAGGGCGGCCCGCTTTACCTGGTGGGCGGCACGTGGCGCGCACTGGCCAACTACGCCATGCACAAGGCGGATTATCCGATGCAGGATCCGCAGGCCTTCACCTTCACCCCCAAAGAAGCGGCGCAGGTTGCCAAGAAGCTGGCCAAGGCCGATCCCGATGCGCTCTCATCCATCAGCGACATCTCTTCCAACCGTGCATCCGGCCTGCCCGACGCCGCCGCCATGCTACAGGTGATGCTGGATGAACTGAAACCGGCAGAGCTGGTGATTTCAGCTTGGGGACTGCGCGAAGGGTTGCTGTTCTCGCGGCTGAGCGAACCTGCACGAGAGCAGGATCCGCTGCTGTCCGCCGTTACCCATTTCACCGCCCCGCGCGGTGCGGACATTACCAGCGCAACGCTGGAAATGGCTTGGACTGCCGACGCGATCGACGAGCGCAACAGGGGCAGCGAACGCATACGTCTCGCCGCCACCCTGCTGGCAGGGGCCACCGCGCGGATAGAGCCGAACATGCGCATCGGCCACGCGACGGACTGGGCGCTGGAGAAACGCTGGGTGGGGCTGGATCACACGGGGCGCGCGATGATCGCCCAGTCCCTGCAGGCAAGCTGCGGCCAGCCCAAGATCGAGGAAAGCTACCTGCGCATGGCGAGCGAGCAGCAGTTGCAGCGTGCTTCCGCCTGGGGTCTTGCCAATCGCCTGTGCCGCAAGATCGGCGCTGGCACGCGCATTTCCCTGCTGGGCAGCAGCCTGAGGCGTGAGGGCAATACGCTGGTGCTGCGCTTCGATGAAAGCCGTGCCCACATGATGGTGGATGCCGTGGGGAGTGAGCTCGCGAACCTTGCCGAATGGATCGGGCTGAAACACGAAATGAAAGTGGGCGAGGTAAACGGCGCCGCCCACTGACACGGCCTCTACACGTCGTCGAAAGGATCCTTCGCCTGCTCCGAAAACGGCCGCGTGTCCGCCGGATCGCTGCGATAGGGCGGCCGTTGCGGCAGGCTGCGGTCGCCTTTCCACGGCACCTGGTCCACCTCTGTCCAGGCGTTCACTGTCAGGCGCCAGAATTTCCAGAGCCCGTTTTCCTTCACCAGCCGATCGTCCCGCGTGCCGATTCCGAATACGAAATTGGTGCGGTAATCGGCATTCCACTGCAGGATCTGGAAAAAGCAGCGCACCCGCGCGCCTTCTGGCCGGGGGTCCATGATGAACTGGTTCATGATGTGCTGGCGGCCATACCACCAGTGCTGCCGATCGTACCACAGGCTGCGCAGGTTCTGACGGATCGCATCGTGGCCCTTCACCCTGCCCTGCCACAGGTGATCGAATTCGGCATCGCTGGCGAATGTGCCGATGGCCTGTTCCTCATCTGCCAGATCGATCCCCCAGCAATAGCGCGCGTAAAGCTCCTCGATCTCGCCGCGATCCTGCGCAGGCATAACCTGCGGAACACCACTCGGCCAACAATCGCTCATCATGATTCCCCTTGCACTTCTTCTCTACCTATCGTTGACTATGTCTATACAGGAGATTGCGATGCCGGAAACCTTTCACACTTTCGCCAGCTTCGGATTGCAGGAGCGCAAGCCCATGCGGTTCGAGGCGGACGTCTATGAATGCGAAGTCGAGGGCGAGATACCGCCGGAACTGGAGGGTTCCTACTATCGCAGCGGCGGAGACCGGCAGTATCCCAGCCTGGAGGACGATGTGATCCTGAATGGCGATGGCATGGTCAGCGCCTTCCACTTCGAGGACGGGCACGTATCCTTTCGCAGCCGCTATGTGCAGACCGAGCGCCTGAAGGCGGAGCGCGAGGCACGGCGGCGGCTGTACGGCCATTACCGCAACAAGCACACAGACGACCCCAGCGTCTCCAACCTTCCCCAGCGCGACAACACCGGCAACACCTACGCCTTCGAACACAACGGCAAGCTGTATGCATTGCGCGAGGATTCGCATCCCTACCAGCTGGATCTCGACACGCTGGAGACGCTGGACGTGGGCGATTTCGGCGATCTGAAATCTACCGCTCTCACCGCGCATCCCAAGATCGATCCCATTACCGGTGAGTGGTGGAGCTATGGCGTATTCGCCAACGGCGAGGTGAGCACAAGGGCCAGCCTGCACGTGTTCGACGAGAACGGCACACTGGTGCGGGAGCAGATGTTCGACACGCCCTATCCCGGCCTCAGCCATGATTGGGGCGTCACGCGGGAGCATCTGATTTTCCCCATCATGCCATTGGTGGCGGATGAAGCGCGCCTTCGCGAAGGCGGCGCCTATTACCAGTACGATCCCGATCTGCCCGGCAAGTGGGGGGTGATGCCGCGCGATGGCGATCCGGCGCGCGATATGCGCTGGTTCGACATTCCTGGCCTGGTGATGGGCCACGTGATGAATGCCTTCACCGATGGCGACACCGTGATCATCGACACCCCCGCCTCGCCTGGAAACTGCTTCAGCTTCTTCGCCGACAAGAACGGCGAGTTTCCCACCATGCCCGAGACGATCACCCAGATGACCCGCATCATGATCGACCTCTCGAAATCCGATGCGGAGGCCGTCAGCCTGCACCCGGTGGAAGGCGCGCTGGGCGACATGCCCCGGATTGACGATCGCTTTGCCATGCAGGAACATTCCATCGGCTATTTCGCTCTGCGCGATTTCCCGCAGATGGGCGTGGGCCAGATCGTGTGGAACGATCCCGGAAGCGCGCCCGAATTGCGCGTTCACGCCTTGCAGGGTGCCGCCGCGCAGGAGCCCGTTTTCGTGCCGCGCAGCGCCGATGCCGCAGAGGGTGACGGCTTCATCCTCACCGTGGTCGACCGGTTCGAGGAAAAGCGCGCGGACCTGCTCATCCTTGACGGGAACGACGTGAGCAAGCCGCCGCTTGCCACCGTCAAGCTGCCCTTTGCCATGCCGATGGCATTCCACGGGTGCTGGGTGCCGCGCTAACTCGGCAAAGTGGGCGTTCTGGCGCTTTTCATCGCTGCGTTCTCCGGTTCAACCTCCAAGAAATTGGCGGGCAGATCGCAAAAAACCCGGCCGCGCTATTGCGCGACGCGCTGCACGAATCCTGCCACCATGTGCTCCGTCTCTGCCTGGTCGCTGCCGATGGAGAGGCCCGGCGTCAGGTGGTTGTGGCCCGAGAGATAGTGCATTTCGGGAAGCCGTCCCTTGGTGGCGATCCATTGCGCGACGAGTTGCGCGGCCTGCTTCTGGAAATCGTCGGGATCGAATTCCGCCAAGCTGAACTGCATCGGCACTTCGCTTGCCAGCAATCCTGCGAGCGCCGAAGCCGGGCCCCAGCCTTTCACGTCGTCGCCGTAATAGGCCTTGTTGAAATCGTTATGCGCGCTGGTGGTGGTATCGTAAATTCCGCTGAGGAAAACGGCACCTGCAATCGCGTTTTCCGCCTCGCTTGCATGATCGCGTGCGTGGGCGAGATAATTGGCAATGTGGCTCGCGCCGGCGCTCTGCCCCATCAGCACGATCTTCGCGGGATCGCCGCCGTGCTCCGCGATGTTCGCGCGCAACCATTCCACCGCCAACTGCATGTCCTCCACCCCGCTAGGGAAGCGGTTTGCGGGCGCAAGGCGATAGGTCATAGTCACGCCGACCCATCCCATACGGGCGGCAAAATCACCGATGTTGGAATAGAAGGGGGAGCCTTCGGTGTGCTTGTCCCCCATCATGAAACCGCCGCCATGCAGATACACCAGAACAGGGGCGCCGGATGGAGAACCTATCGTGAAGATATCCAGCCGCTGCCGCTCGTTCGGCCCGTAATTTAGGTCTCTCTGCACTTTGGTATCGGCAGAAAGACCCTTGTTGATGCCCGCCATCATGGCCTGCGTGCCGCCCAGCAAATCAGGCGAAAGCTCCGTTCCCAGCGCTTCGATCTTCGTGCGCAGTTCAGGCGTCATCGGCATTCTCCATCAGCAGGACAGGCTTGATCGCCGCGCCCGATTCCGCATCGGCCCACGCGCGATCGATCTCGGCGAAGGGGTAATATCTGATCATCCTGTCGAACGGCAGGCGCCCCTGCTGCCAGTATTGTGCAAGCTGCGGCAGGAAGGTTTGCGGGTTGGCATCACCGCCCAGAATGCCGCGAAGCTGCCGCCCCCCTGCCAGCATGGCAAACATGTGCGGCGACCAAGGCCCGTCTTTCCCCGGCAGCGGCGCGGCCACGAAACCGGCGGTTCCGTTCATGGCCAGAATATCCAGCGCCAGTGTGTGAATGGCCTGTGCGTTGGTGGTGTTGAAAGTGAAATCCATGCCGCGCCCCGTCACCTTGCGGATGGCGCCCGCCAGATCGTCCTGATCGCCCCGCAGGCAATCCGTCGCGCCGAATTCACGGGCCAGTTCCAGCCGATCGTCCGACAGGTCTACCGCCACGATCCGCTTCGCGCCCACCAGCTTTGCCGCCATCACGGCAGAGAGGCCCACGCCGCCGGTGCCCAGCACCGCAATGGTGTCGCCAAAGCCGACTTTCAGCGCCTCGATCACGCCGCCAGCGCCCGTCACCACGCCGCAGCCCAGCGGGCCGAGCATTTTGAGCGGCAGCGCCTTGTCCATCTTCACCGCCGTGCGCTGTGGCACGATGGCATGGCTGGCAAAGCTGGACTGGCCGAAGAAATGCGAATGGACCTTCTTATCGCCTTCGCCTCCGGCGTCACACAGCGCGGTGGAGCCATCCAGCCGCTGGCCGCCGAAGCACAGCGGCATGGCAAGATCGCAATAGGTGGGCCGCCCAGCCAGGCACGATGAGCACCGGCCGCAAGAACTGCCGGAAAGGATCACGTGATCGCCCACGGCAAAGCCCGAGACGCCCTCGCCCAGTTCCTCCACCACGCCAGCGCCTTCGTGCCCCAACACGATAGGCTGGGGGGAGTGCCTGCCGGGATGTTCGTGCAGATCGGTGTGGCAGATGCCGGTCGCGACAAGGCGGATGCGCATTTCGCCGGCGCGCGGGCTTTCCTGTTCCAGCGATACGATCTCCGGCGCGTCGGCCCCGCGGCCGGAAAGGGCGGCGGTGATCTTCATCGGCCGTCTCCCAGGTGATGATCGTTCTGGATGTCGGCCACATCGCCTGTCTGCGTCAACAGGCTCTTGCGGCGCAGGAAACGCCGCAGGCTTTCGGGCCCGATGCGCGGCGCGCCGTGGCCGGACCAGCCGAAACTGTCGGTGCCGAATGTCCGCATCTTGGCAAAGGTAAGGAAGGTGTCCTGCAGGAAGATGCCCCCGGCATTCAGCCTGCGCCCGATACCCTCGGCCTCCTCCTCGTCCCCGGCGATGACGCTGGCGGTAAGGCCGAAGCGCGTATCGTTGGCGAGGCGCACGGCCTCGTCGACATCGTCATAAGCCATGATCGGGATGGTCGGACCGAATGTCTCTTCCTGCATGATCGCCATGTCATGCGTGACGCCGGTGAGCACGGTGGGCCGCAGATAGCGCCCGCCGTCGATATTCTCGATCTCGCCGCCGCATTGCACCTTCGCGCCCTTGGCGACGGCATCTTCTATGTGCCCCGCCACGATATCCGCCTGCGGGCCGTGGGTGAAGGGGCCGATATGGCCGCCGCGCGGATTGTCACTGTTGAGCCGCACCGCCTTCGCCTTCTCCACCAGCATGGCGACGAACGCGTCGTGAATGTCTCGGGCGACGTAAACCCGCTCTACCGAATAGCAGACTTGGCCTGTCGCATAGACAGCGCCGCGCAGAACGGCTGTCGTCGCGCGATCCAGATCCGCGCTGGCGGTGACGATGCACGGATCCTTGCCGCCCAGTTCCAGGTGGCACGGGATCAGCCGCTCGGCACAGGCCATCGCAACCTTGCGGCCCGTAGGTACGGACCCTGTGAAGCAGATCGTATCGGCTTCCCCGATCACCGCCTGCCCAACGTCGCCTGCGCCCATCACGTAATCGAACACCTGCGCCAGTTCGGGCACTTCCCGCACGGTTTCGAACAGGGTTTCGATGACACGAGGCGTAACCTCGGATGGCTTCAGCAAGACGGCGCTTCCCGCGAATAGCGCGGGCACGGCATCCAGCAGCGCCAGCATCAGCGGTGCGTTCCACGGCGAAATCACGCCCACCAGCGGATAGGCTACCACCTGCGATTGCACGCGCACGCTGGGCATGGACGGGCTCATCGCGTCATAATCCAGCGCGGCAAAGGCCTTTGGCGCATCTTCCAGCCAGCCGCCGATATTGCCCATGGTGATGAAGCCCTGGATATAGCTGGTGTGGCAGCCGCCGGTATCGTGGGCATCAGCCTCGCCAATATCGGCAGCGCGCGCCTTCACCGCGTTCAGCCAGCGCGCCATCACGGCGCAGCGCCCGCCCACGCCCATCGCTTCCCACTCCGGTTGCGCAGCGCGCAAGGCGGCAGCTTTCTGTGCCACATCCTGCTGCGTGGCCGCGGCGATGGCGTGATCCGCCCGTCCGGTGCGCGGGTTGATGACTTCCAGCTTACCCATCACTCTCTCCCAATTTGATGAAGTGCTGCAGGATAAGGGTCCGGTCAGAACCCGTAACGCAGCCCTATCCAGAATGTCTGCGGCACGCCCAGATCCAGCGTCCCGCCACGGTTCAACGTAACGATTTCCTCGTCCAGCAGGTTTTCCACCCGGCCAGTTACCGAAAGCCGCTCTATCAGCGGATACTGGGCGAACAGGTCGATCGTGGTGGCCGACGGCAGCACGTCGGTTTCCAGATCATCCTCGAACTGGTCTGCCACGTAGCGCAGCGTAGCGGCGAACAATGCGCCTTCCACAGGGCGCCAGCTGGCGGAAAGGCTGGCCGCCCAATCGGGCGATTGCGCCGGACGCAGCCCGTCCAGCGGATCGGCAAAGCCGCTGCCGCGCACTTCTGCATCGGTCAGCGCCAGCGTGCCGATCAGGCTGAACGCACCCGTCTGGTATTCCGCCGAAGCCTCGATACCCTGCGCCTCGATCGCATCCAGATTGCGGCGCTGGTTCAGATTGTTGCCGATGGTGACGTTGGCAACGGCGTTCTCCACCTCGTTGTCGAACGCCGTCAGCGAGAACTTGGCCCCGCGCACGGGCAGCCAGTCGATGCCGATTTCGTAGCCTTCCAGCCGTTCCAGTTCCAGGTTCTCGTTGGCGAGATAGGTGACGGGAAAGATCTGATAGGGGCGGTAAAGCTCGTTCAGCGTGGGCTGGCGAAGGCCGGTGTAGGCCGCGCCGCGCAGTCGCAGCGTATCGGTGGCCTGCAACAAAGCGCCCGCGCGCCAGCTGAAATACCAGTCTTCCCGGTCGTCGAAATTGTTCCGGCCATCGGCGCGGGTCTCGAAATAGCCATCGCGAATGGCGGATCGATCCACGCGCACGCCGCCCGTCAGCGTGAGAGCGCCGAGTTCGAAATCGTTCTCCGCGAAGAAGCCCAGCATGGAATTGACGCCGCCTGCGAAGCGCGGGCCGGAAAAGGCATTCACCTCCTCCAGATTGCCATCGGAGCGGCGATAGTCGACGCCCAGGCGCAGCGTGTTCGCCTCGCCCACGGGCGGGCGCACCTCGATCTTGCCGCCCAGCCCGGTGGACGGCGTATCGCGCTGGTCCAGTACCGGATTGAAGCTGCTGGAGGAGATCACGATATTGGTGAAATTGCGCCACTGCGCATAGCCCAGCACATCCACCTGCCACGGGCCGCGGCTGACGAGGCGGGCCGAGATGTCCTGCCCCTCGTTCGTGCTGTCCTGCCCGTCGAAACGCAGCGTGCGTGCATCGTCATAGGCAAGACCGCGAACCTGCAGCTCCAGGTCCTCGCCAATGGGCTGCACCAGCCTGCCGCTGACGGACCAGCTATCGAACTTTGCCCGCGCGGTGGCCGGAACGCGCTGATCTTCAGGCGTGGTGAAGAAGCCCTTCCCCCGGTCCCAGCGACCGCTCACCACGGCATAACCTTCGCCCACTTCGGGTGCGACGGTGGCAGATAGCTGCGTCTCAGCCCGGTCGTTTACCAGCGCCTGCGCGCTGAACAGGCCCAGCGTTGCCGCATCGGCGCTTTCTAGCGCGATTGTGCCAGCCAGTGCGCCCGCACCGAACGGGCCTGTACCGCCGCCCCGCGTCACCTGCACGCGGTTCAGCCTTTCGGGCGCGACCGCATTGAACGGCACATAGCCGAAGAACGGATCGGTCAGCGGCACGCCGTCCAGCGTTACCAGCGCGCGAGTGGTGGCATTGCCGCCCAGCGCACGCAGCGTGACGCCTTGCGTGGTGGGGTTGGAGGAGCGGCTGTCGGAACGGCGAAATTGCTGGAAACCTGCCACGTTCAGCAGCACGTCGTCCAGCCTGCCGGATCCCGTTGAAACGATCTGCTCGCGGTCGATCTCCACGGTGGAGTAGGCGGGCGCAGCCGGAGTATCGGGCAGGCCTTCGCCCAGCACGATAATCACGTTCTCGCCCTCCTGCGGGTCTGCGTCCTGCGCAAGGGCGGTGGAAGACATGAGGGCGATGGCAAGAGTGCCGGAGAAAGCGAGTTTCATGATGGATACTTCTTTGTAAGTTGATTTTGTCCGGCTTCTTAGCGAGCAGATCTTGCCGCGTCACCCCGCCTTTGGCACTAGGGCGGACGAGGAGAGGATTTAATGCGTCAGATCATCGCCGTAGCAGCACTGGCCTCGCTCGCAACATGGAGCGCAAATGCCACGGCCCAGCCAACCGACGAAGCAACCGGCGATGCACCACAAGCCACACCGGCCAATGCCGCCGGCGCGCCAGCCCTGCCGAAAGATCACGAGGCCATGCTGGAAAGCGAGGACGCGACGCTGGAGGCGAACAAGCGGCTGGTCTACGACATGTATCGCATCGTGCTGCAGGCGGGACTGGCCGATCGCGCGGGCGAGTTCATTGCACCCGATTACATCCAGCACAATCCCAATGCCGAGCAGGGTCTGGCCGGATTGCAGGATTACGTGCGCCACACGCGGCCGGAACGCGAGATCGAGGATCGGCTGGAACTGCCGCTGATCCACATCATGGCGGAAGGCGATTACGTGACCACGGCATTCCTTCGAGAACACAGCGATGCGGACGGCAATTCGCACTACTCCACTTGGTTCGATCTCTACCGGATCGAGGATGGCCTGATCGCCGAACACTGGGATCCCATGCTGAAAACCGACGCGCAGATCGATCCGAACGAACAACGGCTGGACTAGCAAAGTGGCCGGTCACCGCTTTGTGTCTGCGCTGCTGGTGCTGGCCATGTTGGCGGCGGGCGGCTGGTACTGGAAGAAGCAGGGCTATCCCTTCCCCGGCATCACCATACCCCTTGGCACGCGCGTGGATTCGCGCGCCGCGTTCGACGATTGGCTGGCGCAGGACCCGGCCCGCGCCGCCCGGTTCGCAGAGTTCGAGCGCTTCCTCGAAAGCCGCGATGTCAGCGGCATCGTACCCGCTTGGCAACTGGCCCGCGTCGACGGGTTCTATGCCGAGCGTTGCGAGCAGTCCCCCTTCATGATCCCGCCGGAGGATAGCTGGCCCAAAATCGTGCCCGCGCTGGAACTGGTGCGCAAGAATGTGGTGCCGCAAATGGGCGAGGTGCAGGTGCTCTCCTCCTACCGTTCGCCGGAAATCAATGTGTGCGCGGGCGGCGCCAGCGGCAGCAATCACCTTGATTTTGCAGCGCTGGACCTGGCGACCGTACCGCGGCGGCGCGGGCCGGAGCTTTATAGCGATGTCTGCGCGATGCACCGCGACGCCGGCGGGCAGAGCGGCATGGGCCTTGGCGCCTATTTCAATCCGCAGGAACCGCAGGCAAGCGGGGGCCGCTTCCACATAGACGCGGCTGGTTATCGCACGTGGGGCCGCGACTACACATCGCGCAGCAGCCCGTGCGCGCGTTTGCTGGCGGACGAAAATATGAGCGAAACCGGGGCCAACTGAAGGCAGCGGGCCGCCCGCAAGATCAGGCCTCGGAAGTTTTCCAGCCCCATGTCAGCAGGCACGGCGGGATATTGCGCCAGACGAAATCCTTTTCCACCCGTTCGAAATGCGCTTCTGTCAACTCGCGGGCATCGGGGCGGAACTGGTAGGTAAGGAACGCGCCGTTCTTGCGCAGTACGCGGCGGGTCGCTTCCACGATCTGATCGGCCACACCGTCCGGCAGGGTGGAGATCGGCAGGCCGGAAAGGATGAAGTCCGCTTTTTCCAGGCCAATGGTCCGCACGAAACTTTCCACGTCTGCAGCCGATCCCAGCATGGCGTGGAACCTGTCATCCTGAACCGTACGGTTCAGATAGTCGATGAAGCGCGGGTTCGTGTCGATCACCAGCAGCTGGCCACCCGGCGGCAGCCGATCCAGGATATGCGGGCAGAAGGTGCCCACGCCCGGCCCGTATTCCACGAACAACTTGCATTCCTTCCAGTTCACCCGGTCCAGCATGGCATCGATGGTGACCTTGGAAGACGGGATTATAGAGCCTACCATGCGCGGCTCTTCCATGAAGCCGCGGAAGAACACGCCAAGCGGCCCCAGCAAGCGCCCCAGACCTTCCCGCGTTCCGCCGTTGATCGTCCGGGCTCGCTGGTTTCCCGTCATGAAATTGGCACCTGTCTGCTGTTGCTGAATCAGTGGGTTGCGCAAACGCGCCGCCCCACATGGCCGTTTTCGGTCGCGAATCCAAGTGCCACCTGTCCCGCTCAGCAGCCCGAACGGTGCATTGCTGCGGCAGGCTACACCGTTACGGAAGCATCGGTGAGGATCGTCTTCGTTTCGACATAGGCGTGGATGCCCTCGTCGCCGCCCTCGCGGCCAATGCCCGATTGCTTGAAGCCGCCGAAAGGTGCTGTCCATTCCATGCGCATGCCGTTCTGGCCGACGACCCCGGTGCGCACACGGCGCGCGATGTCGTAGGCGGCCTGCGCATCATTCGTGAAGACGCTGCCGTTCAGGCCATAGTCGCTTTCGTTGGCGATGCGGATGGCGTCCTCCTCGTCCTCTGCCGGGATCAGGCAGAGCACGGGGCCGAAGATTTCCTCCTGCGCGATCTTGCTGGAGTTATCGACATTGGCGAACAGCGTCGGCTCCATATAGAAACCCTTGTTCATATGTGCCGGGCGTTGGCCGCCGGTGACAAGATCTGCCCCCGATGCCTTGCCCGCCTCGATATACATCTCGATCCGTTCCAGCTGACGCCGCATGGCGACAGGACCAAGCTGCGTATCCTCGTCCTCGGGATGGCCGATCTTCACGCCCTTCATCACGCCCGCGATGGCTTCGGCCAGCTCATCGTGCCGCGCCTTGGGCACGATGGCGCGGCTCAGCATGGCGCACACCTGCCCGCTCATCACGGTGATGGTGTTGCCAAGGATGCCTGCTGCCTGCTCGATGGGGAAATCGTCGCGGATGATCGCCGCGCTCTTTCCGCCAAGTTCGAACGTCGCGCGCACCATGTTGCTGCCTGCGACGCTGGCAATATGGCGCCCCGCCCCGCTGGAACCTGTAAAGGTGATCTTGTCGATCTGCTTTGAATGGACGAGGTGGTCCGCTGCCTCGCGGTCCGAAGGCACCAGGTTCACCGTGCCTGCGGGCAGGCCCACGGCCTCTGCCGCCTCGGCAATGATATAGGCTTCCAGCGGGGTTTCGGGTGATGGCTTCATCACCACTGTGCAGCCTGCGATCAGCGCGTAGAACACCTTGTTGGCCATGATGGCGAAGGGGCCGTTCCAAGGCGCGATGGCAACCACCACGCCAACAGGTTCGCGCACCACGGTGACGGTGTCCACCGCCATGCCGGAGCGCTGCTCCGTCCATTCGAAACGTTCCCCCAGCGAAGCGATACCGCGCAGGCCCGCCACGCCGCCTGCGTGCATGGGGCCTGCCGCGCTGGCGAGGCCGCCGATCTGCGCCGTCCACGCGGCGGCCAGTTCGGGCACGCGCGTTTCCAGGTGGTCTACCATCTCCATCAGCTTCGCCATCCGCTCCAGCGGGGGCGTGGTGGGCCAGGGGCCATTGTCGAACGCGTCGCGTGCAGCGGCCACGGCTGCGTCCATGTCGCGATTGCCGGCATGGGCCACGCGAGCAACCACGTCCTCGCTGGCGGGGTTCACCACTTCGATGGAATCATTGGAACTGGGGGCCACCCATTCGCCGCCAATGAACAGCTTATCGGGGTGGCTGATGTTTACGCCTTCGGGGGTCATCTCGGTATCTCCCGGATCAGTAATTGGAAAGGATGGTGAGCGACTGCGTATCGAGCGGCAGGCCGTCCGCCTGCAATTGCAGCTCCCGCTCTCGCAAGGGGGCCTGCACGCTGATCAGCCACGCGTGGATCGCCTTCACGTCCTCCTCGCTCAGCCGGTCCTCGAAATGCGGCATCCCGCGGCTGACGAACAATCCGCCGCGCACGATCTGCTGGAAACCGGCATGCACGCCTCGGTTCATGCGCCTGAGATCCGGCAGCGGAGCACGCGGCTGGTTCGAATGGCAGATGCTGCAATTGGCGGTAAACATCGCATTGCCCGCCGCGATCATCTCGGGCGTGGCATCGGCATATTGCTCGGGCGGTTCCGGAGCGGGTTGCAGCGGCGGCAGATCCTCGGGGATCGCCACCTGCCCGCCGTTCAGGCGGAACACCAGAATGCGGTTGGCATTCCCCTTCTCATAGGCGGCGGCATAGCGCGGCACGAAGCCCCAGCCACCGCCGCCCCAGCCGGTCTGCACGGCGACATATTGCACGCCGTCCACCATGTAGGTCATCGGGGCGGCCATGATGGTGGAGCCTGTTTCGATACTCCACAATTCCTCGCCCGTGTCGGCATCGCGGGCGAACACGGTGCCGCCTACATTGCCGTGGAACACCAGCCCGCTTTGCGTGGCCAGAACGCCGTGGCGATCCTGCCAGCCCAGTGCATCCACCGCCCATTTCGTGTCGCCCGTCATCGGATCGATGGCCCGCAGCTGGCTTTCGTAGGGCTTGGACGTCACCCATTCCCACGCGGCCTGCGCCTGCACCATGGCCCGCATCGGCGGGGGCAGCGTTTCGGCAGCGGCCTGAAGGTCGCTGGTGAAGATGATGGCAGCACCTGCGTTCAGGGCCTTTTCCTGCCGTTCCACATTGTCGATGGGGCCAGGAAGGAACAGCAGGTTCCCCATGTCCAGCACATGCGCGAAATAGGTGCCGCGCGTGGGATCATAGGCCGCGGGATACCAGTTGCGCGCACCGGGAGAGCCGGGATAGACGATCTTCGGACCGTCGGAATAATCCGATTCCTCCAGCGTGATATTGTGCCGCTGCGTCTCTGTATCGAAGCCGTCGCTCCAGTTCATGCGCACCAGCGGATTGACGGCGTGAGCGCGGCCGTCCTCGCGATCCACCACGTAGAAATTGCCGTTCTTGGGCGTGTGCATGATGACGGGGCGCTGTTCGCCGTCCACTTCCAGGGAGGCAAGGATCATTGGCTGGGTTGCCGTCAGGTCCCAGTTGTCCTGCGGGGTTTCCTGGAAATACCAGTTCATCCGCCCGGTTTCACGATCCAGCGCCACCAGTGAATTGAGATAGAGATTGTCGCCGCCGCCTGGCGAGCGGATCGCCTGCGGATAGGGGCCGCCATTGCCAGTGCCCACGATCACCTGGTCGAACTGCGGATCGTAGACAATTGCATCCCATGCGGTGCCGCCGCCGCCAATGTCCCAGCGGGTGTCCTCGCTCCAGGTTTCCAGCGCGGGCACCAGTTCGGGATTTTCCTGCGGTCCTTCGGCGGGATCGCGCGGAATGGTGAAGAAGCGCCATGCCTGCGAGCCGTCAGCAATGCGATAGGCCGTGACATAGCCGCGTGCGTCATATTCGCTGCCGCCGTTGCCGATCACCACCAGATCGCCTGCCACTTCAGGGGCGCCGGTGGAGGTGTAGCCGCGGGTGTGATCCACCACGGTATCGACATCCCACACAGGCTCACCCGTCTGCATGTCCAGCGCCCAGAGCCTGCCGTCCAGCGCGCCGACGATGATCTTGCCATCGGCCACGGCGATGCCGCGATTGGCCTGGTCGCAGCAGGCCGCCCGGTTCACCTGCATGTCCACTTCGGGCGTGAAGGTCCACAACTCCTGCCCGGTAGCGGCATTCAGTGCATAGACGCGGCCGAGATTGCCGGAGGTGTACATCACCCCGTCGATCACCACGGGCGTTGCTTCCTGCACACGGGCGGTACCCATGTCGTATTCCCAGGCCAGCCCCATGCGCGACACGTTGCCGGGATTTATCGTCTCAAGCCGGGAGAAATGGCTTTCACCCCAGTCACCGCCGGGATTGTCCCAGTTCTCGCCCGCGCCCAGCGGCGCGTCACGCGATGCCAGCGGCGTGGCGGTCTGCGGTTCGGATACGGCGGCAGCGGTGCAGGCAGAAAGCCCGATGACTGCGGCAAATGCGAGGAGGCGCTTCATTGCGGCCATGCTCCCTTGTACTGTTCGAATACGGATCTGAGCGTGCGCGGCTTCTGCCCGGTAAGACGCTCCACGGCGTCGGATTTCACCTCGAAATAGCCTTCGCGGATGGCCTGGCCGAATGTCACCATGCCTTCGCTCGCCCATGGAATGGGGCCGTTGGGATCGACATCCTCCGCCTTGCGCGCCACGCCGAGGGAATCGAAATACTCGTACATTCCCTCGTCCGTCACCGGCACCAGTTCGATTGGCTTGCCCGACATTTCGGAAACCATGGCCATCGCTTCCGGCACGCTCAGCAGTTCCGGCCCGCTCACGTCGATGGTGGTGTTCTCATGCCCTTCCTGCGTCAGCACCGCCACGGCAACGCGCACGCAATCGTCGCGGCTGACGAAGGCGATCTTGCCATCGCCGCAATTGTCGGGCTTTGACCCTGCGGCAATCGCGGGGATGGCCATGGCCGTGGCCACGGCTTCTGAATACTGGCTGTTATAGAGGATGGTGAAGGCCACGCCGGATTTGCGCAAAAGCTGTTCCGTCGCGTAATGATCGTGCTGCTCTACCGCCGGATGGTCGGGGTTTCCGCCATCGGTGATCGCGGTGTAGACGATGTGCTTCACGCCGGCCGCCTTGGCCGCGTCGATCGCGTTGCCGTGCTGGCGCGGGCGCTCTCCCACCAGCGTGGTGGAGATCAGCAGCAGCTTGTCGCCGCCGGCCATCGCCTCCTCCAGTCCATCGGGACTGTCGAAATCCGCAGCGCGCACATCCGCGCCGCGAGTTACCAGGTCAGCCAGCTTGTCAGTACTGCGCGAAAGGGCGATCACGCCCTCGCCCTGATCGAGAAGTTGTGAAGCGGCAGCATGGCCGAACTGGCCGGACGCGCCGGATACGATGATTTTTGCCACGAATCTCTCCCATACGCGGCCGCCTCGTGTTGCGGGCCGCTTGCGATCATCATAACGACTGTTACGATTGGCGCAACACAAGGGAGAGACCATGACGACCGTTTCTATCGAAGACCGCCTGGGATTGCAGGATCTGATCGCCGCCTATAGCTGGGCGCTGGATACAGGCGATGCCGATGGGCTGGTGGAATGCTTCACCGAAGACTGCCTGATGAGCGAGGAAGTGTTCGAGGACCCGGACATCTGGCGCGGGCACGATGGCATCCGCGGCCTAATGGCGCATTACGCGGGCGCGCCCGGTTTTCCCGGACGCCAGCACCACGTAACCCAGGTTCAGTATTTTCCGCAGGACGATGGCAGCGTGAAGATGCGCGGCTTCGCTTTCGTTACCGAATGCCATGACGAACCGCCGTACGAGCTGCGTTTCTGCGGCTGGTATGACGATCACGCCGTCAAGGGCGAGGATGGCAAATGGCGTTTCAGCACGCGCATCGTGCGCCTGTGGGATGGCAAGGTGCTGGAACGCTTCCCCGGCCACGGCGAATGGAAGCCGCGCAAACGGCCCGATTCGCTGATCATCCGCAAATAGCCGGGTCGCGCCGGGCTTCGCCGCTTAAGCCCGGCGCACCAGCAACCAGGCCGTTGCCATCGTTTCCTCGTCCGGCCCGCCTTGCAGAACAGGCGGAGCGTCGGGATTGGCGACGAAACCGGCAAATGTGCCAAGCCAATTCGCGCCCGCGCCCACCACGTGGCGGCTGAGAGGGTTCCAGTCGGGATTGCAGGTGCTGCCAGAACAGCCATGCCGGTTCCCTCGCAGTTCCAGCGCCTGCTCATAGCCATCTTCGGCAGCCACCTCGGCAAACAGCAGTGCGTCGGCAGAGCGGGTGACGCCCGCCAGCATGGGCGGCTTCTCGGCCAGCAGCTGCCGCGCAAACCGGATCCGGTCGCCCTCCACCGCGCGTGCGCCGCGCCCTGCTTCGCGCAGCAGGCTGGCAAGCCGCTCTCCGGCAGGCAGGCTGGCATCGTAGACACCCGCCAGCGGACCGGTGGCGCCCTGCGAAAGCGCAAGGTTGCCGAGGCCCGCGATTGCAGGAATGGTCACGGCACCGGCTATGACATTGCGGCGAGAAAGCTTCATGGTGCCACCTCGTGCGGACCGGCGGCAAGGTAATCGCCGATGGCCTGCAATTGCTCGTCAGACACTTCCCCGCGCGGGATGGCGGGCATGTTACCGATGCCATTGCGCGCGGCGATCACCACGAAGGCGGCGGTCAGATCTTCGCGCTCTTCCAGCAGGGCATCGTCGCGGCGGCGGGCCAGGAGGCCGGTGCCCATGCCATTGGCGTTGTGGCACATGGCACAATATTCGACATACAGCGCCTCCCCACCGGTGGCATCGGGCCGCTTTGCCATGGTAACGGGCTGCGGCATGGGCGGCGGACCGCCCTGCGTTTCGGCGGCTTCCTCCGCCTCGTCGGAAACGCCCGCACCGCTTTGCGCCAATGCCACGCCGGTGCAACCCGCCAGCACGGCGGCGCCTGCGATCAGTCCAATGCGTTTCATGCCTGCTGCTCCTGCCTGTAGGCGCTGCCCCAGATGCCGCTTTTGCCCGGCGCGATAATGCCGTTGGGATCCAGCGCGTCCTTCACCATCTCGTTCATCTTCAGAAGCGCGCCATTGTTGAAGTCGTAGCTGTCCGCCACGAGATCCATGTAATCCAGATGCGTACGGTATTCACCGTAACCCTGTTCCTTTGCATCGGCCACCAGCGTGCGGAAGAACGGATCAACCTTTGCCATCATCTGCGGATCGTCCTTGTCGAAGATCATCGCGTTCACATTGGTCATATGCCGTTCGCCAAAGGCGAAGCTGCCCTGGTAATCCATGCCGTATTCCTGATAGCGCGCATAGGTGCGGCGGAACTGCGCCAGCGCCTTGTCGCCATCCTGCGGGATAATTGGCGAGAAACCGATGTGTCCGCCGCGTCCACCATACCAGTTCACGTTCTGCATCGGGAAGGTCATCGGCGTGCCGGTCCAGCCGGTGTATTCCAGCGGCTCGCCCTTACGCCAACTGGTGGGCTTGATCGCCATCGGGCCGGCATTGCCCATGGCCTCTTCCAGCACCTTGTAGGCCGCCTTGTTCACATCTTCCCGACCGTAAAGGCGCAAGGACACGCCCCACCAGCCGATGTTGAACTGCTTGCGGATGGCATCGATCACCGTATCCGAGATTGCGCCCGGCTCGTCAGTCCACTGGTCACGCGTGGTCAGCACGGCGGCCGCGCGCATCCAGTTGCCGATGCTGGGCGACTGGGTCAGCAGGCGTTCGCGGCGCAGCGGGGCGATGGTGTCGATCATCACCTTCAGATCCTCGGGCCGGTCAAACTCGACATCCATGCCCATGAGGCTTTCCGGCTCCGGCATCAGCCACATGCCCATCTTGGTGACGATACCGAAATTGGATTGCACGAACATCTGGTCCCACCCCGGGCCGAAACCGAAGGGATAGGCCTGCCACGTCGGCGAACCGGAGAACGCGCCCATCCCGGTGCGCACCACCTCGCCGTTGGCCAGCACCACTTCCAGCCCGCAGATGTTCTTCGTGTGCTCTCCATAAGGCGTGTAGCCCACGCCGCGATCCAGGGCATTGCCCATCACGCTGCCCCAGCTATTGCCGGGGGTTGAGAGCCAATAGGGCAGATTGTTGCGCTGGATGTAATCATAAAGGTCGTAGAAGCCGACGCCCGGCTCCAGCAGAACGGTGCCCAGTTCTTCGTCGAACTCGATCCGCTTCATGCGCGAAAGGTCCATCACGACAGAGCCTGCCAGCACCGGCGCAGTGCCGCCGTAGCCAAGGTTCTTGCCGCGTGCGATCGGGAAGATCGGCAGGCGGTATTCGTTGGCGATGCGCGTTACCGCCTGGATTTCCTCCACCGTTTCCGGCGATACGGCGCCCGCAGGGTGATGCAGCGCATCATCCACCGCGAACTTGTCCTGATAGGAACGGCGATCAAGCTGCTCGAAAAAGACCTTGTCGGAACCAAGCGCCGATTCGAGCGCCCGGCGCGCCTCGTCCAGCCGCATTGCCGACATTCCCGGTGGTAGCGGTGTATCCGCCATATTTCTGCTTCCTCTCCCACGCGCTCTTGAATGCGCGACTTTAACGTTCGTTACTTTTCAGCTAGCAGGGGTCTGAGTCAAGCGATGGGAGAGTGTCTTGGCATCCAGAACTGAACTTTATGGCGTTCTCGACGCTTATCTCGCCGCGCTTGCAGCAGGCGACCCTTCGCTTGCGCCGATTGCGCCCCACGCCTTCAACACGGAGAACAACGTGGCGCTGGAAGTGGGTGACGGGCTTTGGAACACCATAACCGCGCGCCACGATTACGATCTTCGCTTTGCGGAAGCCTCGCGCGGCCAGGTGGCGGTGTTCACCGCGGTGGAGGAAACCGACGCGCTCAACCCCGCCTGTATCCGGTTGGAAGTGTCTGGCGGGCAGATCATCGGTGTCGAGACCGTGGTGGCGCGCAACAAGGACGAAGGTTTCCCCTTCGGCCCCCAGCATTTCGAGCGCAAGCCGGTGATGGAGGCGCTGATCCCCGATGGTGCGCGCTCCAGCCGAGAGGATCTGGTGCGCGTGGCCGATGGCTATTTCGAAACGATCGAGCGCAACGACGGCACGATCAACACGAAGTTCTGGCCGCATTGCAACCGCGTGGAAAACGGCGTGCAGACCACCAATAACAAGGACTTTCCCCTGCCCATCGCCCGGCTGGGTTGCGAGGAGCAGTTCCGCATGGGCTGGTATCGCTATGACGACGATCTTCGCGCCCGCCGGTTTCCGCTGGTGGATACGGAACGCGGCATCGTGCTGGCCTATGGCTTCATCGATCATTCGGGCCGCCTGGGCGAATACGAACTGACCGATGGCACCACTGCCAGCAGCCCCGTGCGCCGCCCCCATTCCTATTACCTCGCCGAAGCCTTCCGCATTCGCGATGGCGCAATAGAGCAGGTGGAGGCCGATTTCCTCACCGTGCCCTATCGCATGCCCAGCCCGTGGGACGGTCGTGACGAGGCGCTGGCAGGCGGTGGGGGTCTGCACCGTGTCGCCTGAGAAGACGGCCGTGAATGGCCGCACCATCCTCTCGCTCACCCTGCTGGGCGGCATTTTCGTCATGGAAGGTTTCGATATCGCCGCCATGTCGCTGGCCGTGCCCCGGCTGGAAGGGGCGTTGGGCCTGGATCCCGCCGGGTTCGGCTGGGTGTTCACCGCCCTGCTGATCGGCCTTGGCGCAGGCGGCGCGCTGATCGCACCGCTGGGAGACAGGTTTGGCCGACGTACGCTGATCGTTCTGGGCTGCCTTGTTACGGGTCTGTCCACGCTTGGCACGGCAAGCGCCACCAGCATCACCGGCTTCCTTGTCTGGCGATTGCTGACCGGCCTGGCGCTGGGTGCCTGCCTGCCCAACGTCAGTGCCCTTTCAGCAGAGCTTGCGCCAAAGCGGCTGCGCGCCACCATAATGGCGATTGTTTCCGCCGGCATACCCATAGGCCTTGCCCTGGCTGGGATACTGGCGCCGGAAATCGTCGACATTTTGGGATGGGAGGGGCTGTTCCTTGTGCCCGGTGTTTTCGCCATCGTGCTCGCAATTGCGCTCTGGCCGATTCTTGAGCCGGGCATTCCCGGTGTTAGCGACAAGCACGAGACGAACGAGAAGGCGGCTAAAGAGCCTCTTCCGCAACTCGCCCTGTTCAAATCGCCGTGGGTCTTTCCCTTCGCCGTTTTCGCCGCGATGCTCGCCTTCAACGCGTGCAATCTCTATTTGCTGAACAGCTGGCTGCCCACCGTGCTGCCGGGCGCTGGCCTGACGCTGGACGCTGCGGCGAGGGTTACAGGTGTCGCCAATCTGGCAGGCCTTGGCATCGGCATTGCCGCCAGCCTGCTGCTGGACCGCTGGCACAAGGGGCTGACGCTGGTCCTGCTTTTCGGATCGATGGCAGCCAGCTTCGCGGCAATCTGGCTGACGGCGCCAGACCAGACCCGCTGGACGCTGCTGCTGATGGTGGGCGTTGGCGGAGCCAATGCAGGCGGCATGGTGCTGCCGGGCCTTGCTGCATACCTTTTCCCCGCCCGCATGCTTTCAAGCGCGGTCGGCGTCGGCGTGCTCGTGGCGCGGCTGGGGGCATTTGCCGGCCCGCCTTTGGGAGGGTGGATGCTGGCAACCGCTGTCGCGCCGAAAGACTTCCTGGGCGTTGCAGCAATTCCGGCCATCGCCTGCGTGGCGATCGCCCTGCTGGTGCCCGCAGCGCTCAAACGGCGCGAAGCGGTGGAGGCAAGTAAGCTGGAAGCTAGGGCTTGAAGTCGAGGCCGCCGGTGCGCTCCGCAAAGCGCCAGCCGTCGGCTGTTTTCACCACCCGATCCGTGAACGTGCCGATCAGCGGAGACTTGGCATCCTGCACAGGCAGGCCGTCCTCTGCGGCATCGCCCATGTAAAGGACGATGACGGACCGTGCCGTCGCCTCGCTCTCGCTCACCACGTCCACCAGCGTGTTTGCCATCACGTGGCGCTGGGCGCGGGGCGGGCGCGCGGTGAAGCTGGCAAGGATCGCCTCGCGACCCACCACCGGATCGCCGCCGCTGGGACGGCGAAACACGGCATCGGAAGTGTAGAGCGAGGCGCACCTCTCCCAGTCCTGTGCATCATTGGCCCAGACATATTCGTGGATCAGCCGGGTCACATCGGCCTCTATCGCGCGGAGCTGGTCTTCGGTCATGGTCACTCCGCAGGCTTGGTACGTTCGAGGAACACCGAATTGCCGTTCTCGTCCTCGGCATCGAGCCTTTCGATCAGCCGCTCCACGATAATGGCAAAGCCTTCCAGCTCGGTCTTTTCCAGCTTGCCGAAAAGGTAGTGCGCCACCGTGCCCGTCTGCGGGCGCATGATCTCGTAAAGACGCTTGCCCTCTTCGGACAATCGCAGCCACTTGCGCCGTTTGTTGTTCTCATCCCGCTCCACCACGATGCGGCCGTGCTTCTGCAAGGTGGCAACCGCCCGGCTGATGCTCATGGCATTCACGCCAGTTAGATCGGCCACTTCGTGACTGGCGGTACGGCCCAGCGCACCGATCGTCATCAGCAGGCGAAACTCGTTGATGCTGATCTTGTGGCGATTGGAAAGGTGGACGGAAAAGGGCGCCATCAAGCGGTTCGTCAGCTTCAGCAGGCGATGCAGCAGGATCACCTCTTCCGCTTCATCCAGATGCACGCCAGCCCGATTGTCCGTTGCAGCCATGCTATTTTCGCGCATCGTCCCTCTCTTTTGACCGTCATCAACGATGCAGCCTTGCACCGATCTTATCAAACGTTAGCGTTAGAACCAAGAATCATTGGGAGAGAACAGGTCATGGGCGCTTATCCGCAGACCATCCATTTCATAGGCACGAATACCCCCCGCCAGCAGGAGTACACTATCGAGGGGCTGGAGGTAGAGGGGAATATTCCCGCCACTATCGAAGGCGCCTTTTTCCGTGCCGTGCCGGATAATGCGCATGAGCCCATGTTCGAGGATGACATCGCACTCAATCACGATGGTATGATCTCCGCCTTCATCTTTAGCGATGGCAAGGTGGATTTCGGCATCAAGTATGTGGAGACGGAGCGTTACCTCGCAGAAAAGGAAGCGGGCCGCGCGCTGTTTGGCCGTTATCGCAATCCTTTCACCGATGATCCCGAAGCCGAAGGCAAGGATCGCACCCTCGCCAACACCACCCCCGTCTGGCACGCCGGCCGCCTGTTCATGACGAAGGAAGACGGGCGCGGATACGAAGTGAACCCGCACACGCTGGAGACGGAAGGGCGCTGGGATTACGAGGGCAAGCTGAAGAGCGAAACCTTCACCGCGCACCCGCGCATCGATCCTGCAACCGGCGAGATGTTCTTCTTCGGTTACGAGGCGGGCGGCCTGTGCACCCTGGATGTCGCCTATTGCATCGCCGACAAGGATGGAAACCTGGTGAAGGAGCAATGGTTCGACCAGCCTTATTGCTCCACCATCCATGATTTCGTGATCACGGAAAATTACGCCATTTTCCCCATCTTCCCCACGCTGGCCGATCTCGATCGGATCAAGGAAGGCGGCGCGCACTGGGCGCATCACCAGGACAAACCGAGCTATCTTGGCATCATGCCGCGCTATGGCGACGTGTCGGAAATGAAATGGATCGAGGGGCCGGTCGGCGTGTCCTGCTTCCACGAGGTGAACGCTTTCGACGAAGGTGACACGGTGCATGTGGACCTGTGCCTGTCCGACACCAACGCCTTCCAGTTCATGCGCGAGGCAGGCGGCATCGACATCGCGCAACAGGAAATCGGCGGCGGCGTGATGCGCTGGAGCGTGGACATGAGCGCCGACGAACTCACCATTCAGCAGCGGCCCCTTGGCCCGCCGGGTGATCTGTGCCGGGTGGAAGACGCGGCACAGGGCCGCCCCTACGACCGGGCGTGGTATCTCAGCATGAACCCCGAGGCGAAAGGCCCGCCGATGCTGGGCGGACCTGTCGGCGCGAATTTCAACGCGCTGCTGCGCATCAATCCGCAGACCGGCCAGCTTTCCATGATGGAAATCCCGCCCGGTGCCGCCATCAGCGAGCCTGCTCACGTGGCCTCCGAAGATGAAGGCCACGGCGGCTGGCTGCTGTGCATGATCGACATTCCCAATGCCCCGCCCGGTGCGGGCGATCCGTCGGATTATGCCAGCGAGTTATGGGTGGTGGAAGCCGACGCCATCGAGAAAGGCGCGGTGGCAAAGGTGAAGACCGGCAAGGCGTTGCGCAGCCAGGTGCATGGCACGTGGGTCAGCCGGGAAAAGCTGGAGAACAGCCGCCGGAAGGCCTGATCCGGCCTGCTTGTTAAGACATGAGAAGGGGCGGCGCGGCATCTTGCCGCCCGCCCCTTTTTTCACATCGAAGGCGCGATCACTCCGCCGCAGTGGCAGCCGTTGCCGCGTCCTTCTTCATCATCGCGTTGGCGAAATATTCCGATGCGATGCCAAATACAGCGCCGATCACCACCGAGACGACCGTTGGCACCAATGCGCCGACAGGATCCATTGTATCGCCTCCCGCCATCAGGAAGGTCGCCCCGGCCACGGCGGCAAAGCCGTAGACGCTGGCCGGAATGGTCGCCAGCAGCGGGACGGCACTGGCAAGACAGATCACGAACGCGCCAAGACCCACGGCCACGGGGCCTGCCCAGTCACCAAGCCCCGCCAGCGGCCCCATCAGGCCGAGGATCGCCGCCATGCCGACGACGGCACCAAAGCTCATGCCCACGGCTGCGGTCGTCATCCCTTTCACCCCGCCACCGGAATGGAAGTGGCAGCCCCACGCAATGAAGCTGATCCAGACTAGGCCGGGCAGGAAATCGGCCAGCGGAACGCCGAACAGCCAGGTGTCGAGTATGGCAAGCAGGCCCACTGAAAAGGCCAGCGAGATATATGCGGTCATTGTTGTTCCCTCTCCTCAAGCGACCTCTTGGTGGGCCGATGGGAAAGGAGACTAAGTCAAATTGCGAAAGAGTCCATAGGAGGCAGCGCCAGTTCCCCACTGCCAACACGGCGGACTTTCGCAATTTGAGGCAGAATGGACGGCAGGCGGGTCAGTCGTCCTGCCTGGCTGCGAGGCGCAGGGATCGTCCTTCTTCCGTCGCATGCACTTCATATTGCGCGCGGGCTTGCGAGGCAAAGGCGGCGAACAGGCGCTCACCAATGCCAGAGGTGTTGGCGGTGTGGACCATCGTACCCACCCCGTCATCGTCAATGGAAAGCGTCCAGTTGTCATTGGCACCGGTAAAGCGCACCCTCACCGTGCCTTCGCGCCCGTCGGGGAAGGCGTATTTGGCGCAATTGGTCAGCGCCTCGTTGGTGAACAGTCCGATGGCCACGGCCACTTCGCGCGGCATGGTGACATTTTCCGAACCATAGTCCGTTTCCACTTTCACATTGTCGAGGAAGGCACCCTGCGTCACGCGGTCCACTACGTCGGCAAGGTAATCCTGCATGGCCACCACGGCCCCTTCACCCTGTTTCAGCGCAAGGTTGGAATAGGCGGAGGAGAAGGAATGGATGCGGGCAATCGCCTGCTCCAGCGCGGTAACGACCGTGGGCAGTTCCTCGCGCCGCTTCTGCATTTCCAGCAGACTGGCCGCGAGGGCGAAATTGTTCTTCGTGCGATGCTCCAGTTCCTGCTGCAGCATGGAAGCGCGCGCGATCTCCGCATCGCGCTGCGAAATTGCGGTGCTCACCGCGCGGCGGAAGCTCTCGGCAAACAGGAGCACCACCAGGACGGCAACGGCGTTGATGGCCACGCGGGATGGATCGGTGGCCACTTCGAAGGTGAAGCTTTGCGTCACGGGAAGGACGAAATACCAGGCCCAGAAGAAGCTGGAGAAAAAGCTGACTAGTCCCGCTTTCCAGTGGCCATACAAGGTGGCGATCAGGACGGTGGGATAGACAAGCGCAAACGGCCCGGCGGTTGCCGCCCAGACATCGAGGAATGAGCGCAGGCCGATCATCGCCAGCGTGCAGCCCAGCCCGAACAGGCATTGCACCAGCACGCGGACACGCGGCGCGCGAAAGCGCCGGGGAACGTCAAATCCGGCAAGTCTGTACATGGCGCACCCTATCAGAGCCGCAAAGAGCAAGCGGCATCGCGGTGCAGCATACGGCTAAAAGTCCGTATCACCGAATCATTTGTGGAAGCTGGGTATCCCTGCCCTCAGGTCAGGGCGTAATAGCGCAGCCTGTTGCCGTCGCTACGCCGTTCTCCTACGCCGATAAACACATGCTTCGTAAGCCAGTCGTGCCTGCCCTTGGGGCATTCGAAACTGGTCTGGCTGCGCAGGTAGTAATCCTCGTGCGGGACGGGATCTCCGCCGTCGAACGCCCAGGCTCGCAAGCGGGCCATGGTGTCCGGCTTGCGCCCCCACAGGAAACCGCGGTTCTGCAACATGATGATCGTGCCATCGTCTTCCTCCAGCAGGTAGCGCGCATCGAGGCAGGCCACCTCGTCATCGCGCCACCAGGCGTAATCGCCGCCCGAACCCGGTACGGCGCGCCCTTTGAGCAGTGGCCCTTCGAAGGTGCCTTCCTGCACCAGCACGGCGGTGCGCATGCCGCCGCCGGGCATCGGCGCCATCGAATAGGCTTCGGGAAATTTCAGCTGCACCGTCATCACCGGTTCCAGCCGGGGCTGGTCGAAAGCTGAGAACGGCGCGGTGAAAGGCGTTGTATCGGAAAATTCGGTCATGCTGATATCGGTTCCATTCTATCCCAGTTCTATAAGCCCGCCATCGACGAACAGGTTTGCGCCTGAAATGAAGCTGGCATCATCGCTGGCGAGGAAAAGCACGGCCTTGGCCACCTCCTCGCTTTCGCCCATTCGCTTCATGGGGATGTTCGCGATCATCATTTCTTTCAGGCCCGCCACCTGCTCGTCGGTCATGCCGGGATTGCGATACAGCAGCGGCGTGTCGATCGGTCCGGGGCTGACCACATTCACGCGGATGCCCTCGCTCACCAGTTCCTTGGCAAACACCTTCATCGCCATGAACAGGCCGGCCTTGGCCGCGGCATAGGCGCCGTTTCCTTCCAGCGCGCCGTGCGCGCCGATGCTGCCCGTCACCACCACGCTGCCACCCCTGCCCATGATACGCACCGCCTTCTGCAGGGCAAACACGCAGCCGCGAAGGTTGATGGAATGGGTGTGATCCCACGCGTCCTCGGTAATTTCGCGCAAGGGCGCGAAGCCGCCTACGCCGGCGTTGATATAAAGAACGTCGATCCGCCCGTCCGCTTCCTCGATGGCGCTTACCACCGCCTCTGTTGCGGCGGGATCCGATATGTCGGAGCGGTATCCGGTGGCGCCATCGATACTGGCGGCCGCCGCGTCGATCGTCTCCTGGTCCCTGCCCGTCAGGTGCACCTTTGCCCCCTCGGCGGCGAAAGCCTGCGCCGCGGCCAGCCCCATGCCCGAATTGCCCCCAAGCACAAGGACGATCTTGTTCTCGAATCTCATCTGCAAAGCCTTTTCAGAAAGGTGAAAGCGGGTTCAGCCGGTCAGGATCGACATCCTGCATCACGTCCCAGTGCTCGGCGATCTTGCCTTCGGCGACGCGGAAGATATCCATCACCGCAAAGCCCGGATCGCCCTCGTGACGGATCACGTGGTAATGCAGCGTCACGTAGTCGCCATCCACGAATGATCGGTGCAGGATCTGCTCCGCCTCTCCCGGTTGCCGGCGCGCCCAGTCGAGAAACGACTTCAGCGCCTCGCGCCCCGGCTCCACGTTCTGGTGATGCTGGATGTAGTCATCGGCGATATACTCATCGACGCGGCTGCTATCGAGCGGCAGCAGCACGTTCTCGAACATCTCCGTCACGAGGCACAGATTGGCCTCTTCTTCAGGCGTACGGCTCACTTCGCGTTCTCTCCCCAAAAACGATTGTGTTGTTGCGATGATGCTAACGCGCGTTACGATTGCGGGCAACGGATAAGGAGAGAATGATGAACCGCGTAGATTACGACCGATACGCCGAGGCATTCAATGCGCGCGACTATGACGCGGTTTTCGATTTCTATGCCGACGATCCGCAGATGGCCTTCTTCGGCGTGGAAATCCGCACGCGGGAGCAGTTGCGCGAGTTCTATACCTTCCTGCACACCTATGTTCGCGAGACGGTGACGGTGGAGAAATTCGCCGCTTCGGACGAGCTGGTGGCGCTGGAAGCCATCATTCGCGTGGAGGGCATCAAGGACCTGACCCGCGAGGAACTGGATGCGCGCGGGCTGGACAGGTTTTTCCCGATCAGGGCCGGGGACGTGCAGGAAATGCGCCAGTATATCCATTATCACATGCGCGACGGAAAGATCGCCAGCGTCGGCTGCGCCATAGTGGAATAGCGTTACGCCGCAATTTCGCGCTTGCGATAGTTTCGCGTGCGTGAAATGAGGCGCGCATGATCAAGACCAGCCATGTCGGAAGCCTCCCTCGCGGAGAACAACTCGTCCCCCTCCTCCTCGCCCGCGACAAGGGGGAGCCCTACGACGCCGATGAGTTCGACCGGGTGGTGCAGGATGCCGTGATCGAGGCGGTGCGCCAGCAGGTGGCTGCAGGCGTCAGCGTGGTGAGCGATGGCGAGCTCGGCAAGGTGGGCTATTCCACCTATATCATCGAGCGGCTTTCCGGCTTTGGCGGGCACACGCCCAGGAAGCCCGCGAAGGATCTGGCCGAGGTGCCGGAGCTGGCAAAGAAGCTCGCCCACATCATGGGTAGCCAGGAATTCACCCGCGCCAGCGCGATCGACAAGGTGGAGCTGGTGAATCTGCAGCCGCTGCACGACGATATCCGCCGGTTCAAGGCCGCGCTGGAGGCCGAGGGCAAGGATGCAGAAGCGTTTCTCAACTCTGCCTCCCCCGGCCTGATCACCGCTTTCCAGCCGAACCAGTTCTACGCCAGCCACGAAGCCTACCTGGCCGATCTGGCAATCGCGATGCAGCCCGAATACGAGGCGATTGTCGACGCAGGCCTTCAATTGCAGCTAGATTGCCCCGACCTCGCGATGAGCCGGCACACCGGCTATCAGGACATGGACGAGGCGCAATTCCTCGGGGCCATCCGGGCCAATGTGGAAGCTTTGAACGAGGCCACGCGCAACATCGCGCCAGAAATGATGCGGATGCATGTGTGCTGGGGCAATTACGAAGGCCCGCACACGCACGACATCCCGTTGGAAACCATTCTCGATGTCGTGCTGTCTGCCCGCCCCGCCACGATCCTGTTCGAGGCGGCCAATCCCCGCCACGAGCACGAATGGGCGGTGTGGGCCGAGGCGGACTTGCCGGATGAGAAGATCCTCGCACCGGGACTGGTGGACACATGCTCCAATTACGTGGAGACGCCGCAATTGGTGGCGCAGCGCATCGAACGCTTCGCCCGGATCGTGGGCAAGGACCACGTGATCGCCAGCACGGATTGCGGCTTCGGCACGTTTGCAGGCTATGGCAAGATCGATCCGAAGGTTGCGTGGGACAAGCTGCGCACGCTGCGCGAAGGGGCCGATCTGGCGGAGAAGACCCTCGCTTGAAGACCCCGCATTTTCACTCTTGCGTAATTTTCGTATATATGAAATAGCTTTCACATGGCCGAAGCCGAAAGCAAACCCGTCGCGAACCGATCCGTCGCACCTGCGCCCAACAGCCAGGTGAAGTCGGCCACGCGCACGCTCGACATCATCGAATATGTCGTGGCGTATGACAGGCCGCTGGTGGCCCAGGAAATCGCCACGGCGCTGGCGATCCCCGTTTCCAGCCTGTCCTACCTGCTTTCCACCCTGGTGGAGCGGGATTACCTTGAACGGCACGGGCGCCGATATTCCGCCGGACCGGGCCTTGCCCGCCTGCAGACCACGGGTGGCAATTACACCCTGCGCGACCGCGTGGCCCCGCTGGTACGCACATTGCGCATGCAGCTGGACGAGACGACCAGCTTCTTCATCCGCGAAGGCTGGGAGATCGAGGCGATCGTTACCGAGAGCAGCGAACAGGCCCTGCGCTATTCCGTGCCGACGGGCCAGCGCCTGCCGATGCACGCGCTGGCAGCCGGCAAGGTGCTGCTGGGCGCACTGCCGGAGGAGGATCTTGACCGCTATTTTTCGGAGACGACGCGGGAACACTTCACCCCGTCCACCGTGACGGACGAGGCTGCCCTGCGCGAACAGATCGCCCGGACGCGGGACACAGGCTTCGCCACCACCAACGAGGAATATTCGCGCGGGATCGAAGGCATGGCGCGGGTCGTGCTGATCGATGGAAATCCCGTCGGATCGATCTCCGTCGCCATGCCAAAAGTGCGCGTCGACAGCGCAACCGAGGCGCGCGTGCGCGATCTGCTGGGCAAAACCGCCGCGCTGCTGGAAGGCAGCTAGTCCGCGCCAGCTGGTTCCAGCCCATCGAGGAAATCCGCACCGATGCGCGGTTCTTCGTCGGGTTCTTCGATCTCGGCTTCTTCCGAAACTTCGTCGTCCACTTCGGCATCTACGGTCGCGGCCTCGTCCAGCGCGATTCCCTCCGCCGCGATCCGGTCGGCCTGCGCATCCGGCGTAGCCATCTTGTCCGTTTCGTCGAAAGTTTCGAGAGCATCGCCGCCATCCTCGCGGGGAACGAACTCGGCCTCGGCCACGGCGTTGTCGCGATCATAGACGCGCACGGGATCGAAAGGCCCCAGCGGCGTATCGGGATGCACGCGGATCAGCGGGTAGGGCTGACCGGGGATACCCATGTATTCAAGCTGCGCGGTATTCTCGCCCGTCTGGCTGAACCGCAGGACATCGCGCCGACCGCCTGATTGCGGGCCTTCGAAGGTAAGTTGCACCACGCCGCGCCGCTTCACGGTCTCCATCGGGGTGACGGTCTGCACCCCGTCCATCTGGCGGAACACCGCGCCATTGCTGGAAATCGTGTCGGGGCGCGTCCAGCTGCCCTGCCACGTGCCATCCTCACCCTCGTCCAGCATGAAGACGAAGATGGTCGCATCGTCGATCTGCAGCGCCCAGTGGCCATCGAGGGTGGCGTCAGCATCCTGTGCCGCTACCTGGAATGGCAGCAGCAGCGCGGCGAGAAGAGCGAGTATCCGTAAGTGCATGGCCGCCTCATGGCGCAAGCGCGCCTGTGACTGCAAGCAAAAGGGGCGACCCGCTTGCGCAGGCCGCCCCTTCCCCTCCCCCAGATGGAGTTTGCGATCAGGCGTTCGTGCCTACGCCCTTCGCACGCCAGCTGTCGGCATAGCCGGTGCGGGCGACGTTGGAGTAGGGAACCGGCGAGATCACCGCCTTAATTTCGGTCTGCTCATGCGGTTCGACAGTCGGCTTGCTGGTGCCGCCGTTCGGCTCACCCCACACCAGCGTGACTTCCTTGCCCATTTCCACCTCGTCCGGGTCGATCATGGCGAGGCTGAGCATCTTGCCTTCGTTCGAAGAGTAGCCGATCCAGGTCGACACGCCGATTTCCTTGCCGTCGGCATTCTTGACGGTGTCGAAGGGGTGCATGGCATACACGGCACTGGGGAATTCGAACCACTTGGCCCGGCCGCCTTCTGCGAACATGGAGGACATGGTGCGGCTGACTTCCTCGTCATCCAGCGCCAGCGTGACCTTCTGCTTGTGCTTCTGGTCCTTCATCTTTTCCAGCGCTTCGCGGCCCACGAAATCGTGATCGAACTTCACGATGTGGCCATAGCCGATGTCCCACGGCGTGAGGTAATATCCCTCGACACTGTCGGGAACGTGGCTGCCGCCGATGGAGCACATGCCGGCATAGGACTTGCCCGAAGCCCAGCTGCGGAAGTCCTTCATCATCTGCGAATCGCCGGTGTAGAAAGCGGGCAGCGGAGAAGGCAGCCAGCCGGATTCCAGCGTGTTGGACGAATAGGCGCGGCCACCCACCAGTTCGAGGCCGAAGTCTTCGCCGGCTTCCACCAGTGCGGAATGCACGGCCTGGTAATCTTCCCAGGGGCCGAACAGTTCGTAACCCGGCTGACCAGCCATGCCGTGGCGCAGGGCGATCACGTCCTTACCGGCGATGTCGATATGCGCCATGTTGAAGAACTTCAGGTCCGGCGGGGTCTGGCCCATGGCCTTTTCCAGCGTCTTCATGGCGTTGGGGCCCTGCAGCTGGAAGCGATAGTTCTTGCGCACGCCGTCGCTGCGCATCGCGGTGCGCTCGTCACGCTCCACGGTCACGTCCCACTTGCCGCCATCGGGCTTGGGATACTGCGCGTGGAATTCCACCCACTCGATAGCCGGGGCACGGCCCACCAGGCTGAATTCTTCCTCGTCGAGGTAGAACAGGATCACGTCGCCGATCACATAGCCATCGGGCGTTACCGGCACGTACTGCTTGGCCTTGTTGACGGCGAAGTTCTTGAAGCTGTTGATGGCGGTGTATTCCAGCAGCGCCATGGCATCGGGGCCGCGCACGTAGAGTTCCACCATGTGATAGCTCTGGTTGAACAGAACGCACGTATCCGCCCAACCCTTCTGTTCCTTGCGCCAGTTGGAATATTCTGCCGGAACGCCGGGATAGGCGTTGGGGCCAACCTGCTGGTTGCGCAGGAATTCGACAACGTCGCCCTGGCTATCCAGTTTCTGCTGCAAATTCTGGTCACTCATGTTCAGTTCCTCTCCTTGGAAATCAAGTCAGTCAAAAAGGTAATCCTGGTTTCAGCCCTCGGCGGGCATGGCCAGCCAGTCGCCGATCGCGGCGTTCACGGCATCGGGTGCCTCCAGCTGGATCATGTGTCCCGCGCCCGGCACGATCACCAGCTTCGCATTGGCGATTTTGCTCGCGATGGTTTCATGCTGCGAAGGCGGCGCCCAGGCATCGTTCTCGCCCGTCATCACCAGCGTCGGGCAGGTCAGCCCGGCCAGCAGATCGTCAAACGGCGGACGGCCCAGCAACGCCTTGATCTGGGCATCGAACATGGCCTGCCCCTTGGACAGGCACATTTCGCGCATCGTCTGGAATTCTGGCGTGTCGCGGTTGGCATCGGCCACCATCGGCGGCAGCCAGGTGTCCACCAGCGCCTCGAACCCGTTGTCGTAGCCTACCTGCTGCAGTTCGGCGCGCTTGGCCGGTTCGTTCTCGCCAACGGGATGGATCCCGGTGGAGACCAGCGCCAGCCGACGCACGCGGTGCGGGGCGAGGCGCACGATTTCCATTGCCACGCGGCCGCCCATGGAATGGCCGAAAATGTCGAGCTTGTCGGCCCCGCGCTCATCCGCCTGCGACAGCGCGACGCGCGCCATCTCCGCCAACGAGTCGGCCATGCCGAAGCCATCCACCACCAGTGCATCAGGATAGGCCGATTGCTGCGGCGCATACATGCGCGAATCACAGATCAGGCCCGGTAAAAACATCAGCATTCTGGCGGCATCCACTCAATTTCTTCGCGTTCTTGAAAATTTCATCTATACGAATTTCCCGCCATGCGCTAGGGGGTTTGTCAAACAACACGTATAGCCCCGGCGCATACCCGGACGCATGAGGATCGGCGGGGCGAAAGAGGAGAGAAGAACATGTCCTACGCAGCAATTCACCCCAAATGGGAAGAGCCGATGGACAATATGGTCGACGGCTATTCGTTGGAAATGACGGCCAAGGAAACCGAGGGGCTGAAGGAAGCCGCGCCGCTGATCCGCAAGGATACGCAGGTCGCCGTCACCTTCCTTCCGGGCGAGGAGCTGGAGCAGCGCGTGGAAGCCGCCGTGCTGGTGCGCGAGCTTGGTTTCGAGCCGATCGTCCACCTTTCCGCCCGCCGTATCGAGAGCGAGGAGCAGCTTGACTGGTACCTCGGCCAAATCACGAAGAAGGCAGGGGTGAAGCGCGTCTTCATCATCGCCGGCGATCCGCCCGAGGCCGAGGGCCCCTATGAGGATAGCCTGCAGATCATCGAAAGCGGCCTGCTGGAAAAGCACGGTATCGAGATCGTGGGCGTCGGCGGCCATCCCGAAGGTCATCCCAATGTCTCTCGCGATGAGCTGTGGGTGTGGATGCAGAAGAAGATCGACGCGGTGCGCGCCCATGGCATGACGCCGCTGATCGTCACCCAGTTCGCCTTTGACGACGATGCCATCGTGGAATGGCTTTCCGACATGCGCGAACGCGGCATCGACGTGCCCGTGCGCCTCGGCGTGCCCGGGCCTGCCGGTATCAAGCGCCTGCTGGGCTTTGCCAAGCGCTGCGGCGTGGGCGCATCGGCATCGGTGATGAAGAAATACGGCGTCTCACTGACGAACCTCGTCGGCAAGGCCGGGCCGGACAAGCTGGTGGGCAATCTGGAGCAGAAGCTGACGGACCGGCACGGCCGCGTGCGCCTGCACTTCTATCCCTTCGGCGCGCTGACAGCCTCCGCCGAATGGATCAACGATTACGACGGGCGTCACTGATGCCTACTGCAACGCTCCGCCTTTCCTGCCCCATCCGCACCGGTATCTCTGCACGCGTCACGGCGTTCACCGCCGATCGCGACTGCATTATCGAGGAAGCACAGCAGTTCTCCGATCGTCGCACCGGCCGCTTCTTCATGCGGCTGGTGTTCGATCCGCAGGATAACGACTTCGCCTCGCTGCGCGACGCCTTCGCCTCCATCGCCGAGAATTTCGAGATGGAATGGGACCTGCGCGAACCCGGCTGGGTGCCCAAGGTGGTGCTGATGGTGAGCGCGTTCGATCACTGCCTGGGCGATCTGCTTTACCGGATGCGCATCGGCGAGATCAACATGGAGGTGCCCGCAATCATCTCCAACCACCCGCGCGAAAAGCTCACCACCTCGCTGATCGGCGACATCCCCTATCACCACCTGCCGATCACCAGGGAAACCAAGCCGCAGCAGGAGGCCGAGGTGCGCCGCATCGTCGAGGAGACGGGCGCGGATCTGGTGGTGCTGGCGCGTTACATGCAGATTTTCTCCGACGACATGTCGAAGCATCTTTCCGGCCGCTGCATCAACATCCACCATTCCTTCCTGCCCGGCTTCAAGGGCGCGAAACCCTATCACCAGGCCTACAAGCGCGGCGTGAAGATGATCGGGGCGACCAGCCATTACGTGACGGACGATCTCGACGAGGGACCGATCATCGCGCAGGACGTGGAGAATGTAAGCCATTCCGAAAGCCCGGACGACCTGGTGGCAAAGGGCCGCGACGTGGAACGGCGCGTGCTGGCCAAGGCCGTAAGCGCGCATTTGCAGGACCGGGTCTTCCTCAATGGCGATCGCACGGTCGTCTTCGAATAAATAAACGGGAGTTTTGCCGCAGATGGCAGAGATTATCGATGGCCGCGCAATCGCGCGCCAGCTCGACGAGAAAACGAAGGCGCAGGTAGAGGAACTGGTGGCGGCGGGCCATCCCGCTCCCGGCCTCACCGTGATCCTGGTGGGCGAAGATCCCGCCAGCGAGGTGTATGTCCGTCGCAAGATCAAGGCGTGCGAGAGGGTGGGCATCCACTCCACCGAACACCGCCTGCCGGCCGATACCTCGCAGGAAGACCTGCTGGACCTGATCGCCACGCTGAACGTCGATCCCGCCGTGCACGGCATCCTGTGCCAGGTGCCCCTGCCCGATCATATCGACACGAGGCTGGTGCTGCGCTCCATCTCGCCGGAGAAGGACGTGGACGGGTTTCACCCCGTCAACGTGGGCCGTCTTTCCACCGGCACCGGCGGCATAGTGCCCTGCACCCCGCTGGGCGTGATGATGTTGATCCATTCCGTCATCCCCGACCTTACCGGAAAGGACGTGGTGGTGATCGGCAAGTCCAACATCGTGGGCAAGCCGGTGGCGAACCTGCTGCTGGATGCAGAGGCCACCGTTACCGTCACCCACATCTACACCCACGGCCTGCCGGAAGTGTGCCGCAAGGCCGACGTGATCGTGGCCGCCGCCGGTGCGCCCGAGCTGGTGAAGGGCCACTGGGTGAAGGATGGCGCGGTGCTGATCGACGTTGGCATCACCCGGCAGGAGACAGAGGACGGCAAGACCAAACTGGTGGGCGACATCAAGTTCGACGAGGTGCAGCATGCCGCCGCCGTTACCCCGGTGCCCGGCGGCGTTGGCCCGATGACCATCGCCTGCCTGCTTGCCAACACGGTGCAGGCCGCCCGCACCCTGATGCTGGGCAAGGACGAGGACAGCAGTGACTATGCCGATGCGCCTTCACGCACTATGTTCACGGGATCAGGATCGAACCCGAACTAGAAAGCCGAAGCTTCATGACCCAGCCCGACACCGACATTCTCATTATCGGGGCAGGGCTGTCGGGTATTTCGATGGCAGGCCATATCGGCATGATCTGCCCCGATCGCAGCTACACGATACTGGAGCGGCGGGGCGACATCGGCGGGACGTGGGACCTGTTCCGTTATCCCGGTGTGCGCTCTGATTCCGACATGCACACGCTCGGCTTCGCGTTCGAACCGTGGCGGCACGAGGATTCCATCGCCGACGGGCCAGCCATCCTTGAATATCTCAATCGCATCGTCGATGAACGCGGCATCCGCGAGAATATCCGCTTCGGCCATGAAGTTCTCTCCGCCGATTGGGATTCGTCAGTCGCGCTCTGGCGCGTCACCGCGCGCGGCAGCGATGGCAGTCGCAGTGTTACTTCGGCGCGCTGGCTCTATTTCGCCAGCGGCTATTACGATTACGACAATCCCCACGATGCCGAGATTCCGGGTATCGACCAGTTCGGTGGAGACGTGATCCACCCGCAATTCTGGCCCGAGGATTTCGACTATTCAGGCAAGGACGTGGTGGTGATCGGATCGGGCGCGACGGCGGTGACGCTGGTGCCCGCGATGGCGCAGCAGGCCCGCAGCGTCACCATGTTGCAGCGCACGCCCACGTGGATGGGCGCAGGCCCGCGGCACGACCGTGTGAACCAGGTGCTGAAACGCTGGTTGCCCGAGAAGCTCGCCTACAGCCTCACCCGCTGGAAGAACATCGCGCTGCGCAGCTATTTCTTCAACCTGTCGCGCCGCAAACCTGCCAGGCTGGCCGAGATGCTGCGCAGCCGCCTCAAGGGCGAACTCGGCAGCAAATACGATCCCAAGCATTTCGAGCCGCCCTATAACCCGTGGCAGCAACGCCTGTGCCTGGTGCCCGACGGCGATCTGTTCGAGGCGATCAAGAATGACAAGGCGCGCGTCGTCACCGATCATATTGCCGGCTTCAATGCCAGCGGGATCACACTGCAGTCGGGCGATCATCTGCCCGCCGACGTGGTGGTGACCGCCACCGGCCTGCGGCTGGTGCTGGCAGGCAAGGTGGAGGTTTCGAAGGATGGCGAGCCGGTGGAATGGACCGACCATTTCTTCTATCGCGGCACGATGTTCTCCAACTTGCCGAACCTGTCCTTCGTGTTCGGCTATCTCAACGCCAGCTGGACCTTGCGCGCGGATTCCAACGCCCGCTACGCCTGCGAAGTGCTGAATGAAATGAGCGAAAGGGGCGCGCAGGTCGCGGTGCCGGAGCTTTTGCCGGAGGACGAGCCGGAGGCGGTGAACCCGTGGGATTACACCTCGGGCTATCTGACCAGGGCGAAGGCCATGATGCCCAAGGTGGCCGCCGAAAGGCCGTGGACGCTGGCGCACAATTACATCGAGGACCGCCGCGATTTCCGCCAGCGCCCGGTGGCCGATGGCGTGCTGCGTTTCTACGCCGCGCCCGCCGCATCGCACGCGCAACACCAGCCAGAACACGAGAAGATTGCCGCAGAATGAGCAGCGAGAAAAACAAGGTATGGACCGCCGGAATGGTGGTGATCGGTGACGAGATCCTGTCCGGACGCACACATGACAAGAACATCGCACAGGTCGCCAGCTGGCTGCAGGTGCAAGGCATCCGCCTGATGGAAGCGCGTGTGGTGTCGGACGACATGGCGGCGATCGGCGATGCCGTGAAGGCCATGATGGCGGCGCATGATTACGTCTTCACCACTGGCGGCATCGGCCCCACGCATGACGATATCACGGTGGACGCCGTGGCGGCGGCGCTGGGCGTGCCGGTGATCGTCCACCCCGAAGCGCGCGCCATCCTGGAACGTTACTACGCAGACAAGTCCGGCGGCCTTACCGAGGCTCGCCTGCGCATGGCCCGCACGCCAGAAGGGTCTGAACTGATACCCAATCGCATGTCGGGCGCGCCGGGCATCCGCCACGGCAATCTGTTCCTGATGGCAGGCGTGCCGCATATCACCGCTCAGATGCTGGATGGCCTTACCGGTCAATTAGAAGGCGGCGCGCCGCTGATCAGCGAAACGGTGGGTTGCTGGACTGCCGAAAGCGAAGTGGCGGATATCCTGCGCGAGGTGGAGAAGAACCACGAGGATTGCCAGATCGGCAGTTACCCCTTCTTCCGCGAGGGACAGACCGGTGCAAATTTCGTGATCCGCTCCACCAGCCGCGAAGTGCTGGACAGCGCGATGCACACGCTGTGCGAGGCGCTGGCGGAGACAGGCCGCGACTTCACGCCGGGCGGTATCTAGACCTCGCCAGCCCCAGCGCCAGCGAAGTGGTGATCAGCGCGTGCCGCGACGCGCTTCATCGTCCGCCAGTTCCTCGCGCAATTCGCGTGCGCCGCGTTCCCCGCGCGCATCCTGGCGTGCAGATGTGCGCTTCGATTGCCAGGTTCCGTATCCGATACCCAGCAAGAGCAGCAACGCGCCGGCCCCGGCGGCGATGCGCGTTTCGGTAAGCACGGCCAGAAGGATTACCACCAGTATCGCCGCAAAGACGAATATCGCAGTCTTGGACATGAGAGTTTCCTTTCTCCTGTTCAATGCGCCAGTTCGTTACCGTTTCCGCAAAACCTCGTTGTAAAGCAGAAGGGGCCGGGAAATCGCTTCCCCGGCCCCTTCAATCATATGTTCGAGAAGAACGCCGGATCAGGCGCCTTCCACCTCGGAAAGGTCGATCTTCAGGCCGGGGCCCATGGTGCTGGTCAGCGAGACCTTGCGCACGTACTTGCCCTTCGCACCAGTCGGCTTGGCCTTCACGATGGCCTGCGTCATGGCCTCGAAGTTCTCCTTCAACTTGTCGTCGGAGAACGAAAGCTTGCCGATGCCAGAGTGAATGATGCCCTGCTTTTCCACGCGGAACTCGATCTGGCCGCCCTTGGCGTCCTTCACGGCCTGCTCCACGTTCGGTGTGACAGTACCCAGCTTGGGGTTCGGCATCAGGCCCTTGGGACCCAGCACCTTGCCCAGACGGCCGACGACGCCCATCATGTCCGGCGTGGCGATCACGCGGTCATAATCCAGGTTGCCGTTCTGCATGTCTTCCATCAGGTCTTCGGCGCCAACCTTGTCGGCACCGGCGGCGGTGGCCTTCTCGGCATTGTCACCGCGTGCGAACACGGCAACCTTCACGTCCTTGCCCGTGCCGCCCGGCAGCGAAACCATGCCGCGCACCATCTGGTCTGCGTGGCGCGGATCGACGCCCAGGTTCATGGCCACTTCGACGGTCTCGTCGAAACCGGCCTTGTGCTCGCGCAGAGTGGCGATGGCTTCGTCGACGGTGTAGAGCTTTTCGCTATCGAGCTCGGCGACCTTCTGCTGCTTCTTGGTAAGCGTTGCCATGTTCTTAGCCCTCCACCACTTCGATGCCCATCGAACGGGCAGAGCCGGCGATGATCTTCACGGCCTGGTCAACGTCGTTCGCGTTGAGATCAGCCATCTTGGATTCGGCGATTTCCGCCAGCTGCGACTTCTTGATCGAGCCGATGATATTCTTGCCCGGTTCCTTGGAGCCGGATTTGATCTTCATGGCCTTCTTGATCATGTAGCTGGCAGGCGGGGTCTTCGTCACGAAGGTGAACGAACGGTCCGCATACACGGTGATTTTGGTGGGGATCGGGGCGTTCTTTTCCAGATCCTGCGTGGCGGCGTTGAAAGCCTTGCAGAATTCCATGATGTTCACGCCGCGCTGACCCAGTGCCGGGCCGATCGGGGGGGACGGGTTGGCGGCGCCGGCGGGCACCTGAAGGTTGATGTAACCTTCGATCTTCTTGGCCATGATGGCCTCCTTTTCTCACTCTTGCCCGCTCTTTCGAAACAGGCTCATGTTAAGCGGTCTGGCACCGGTGCGAACACCGGCTACCGCGCGGATTTCCATGCTGTGTGGCTTGGAAGCCGCGCACATAGCGGGTTTCGCCCGAAATGCAAGGCGCGAAGCGCGGCGCAATAGGCCTTTTGCGCGCCCAAGGTTCGCCGCCGTGGATACAGGGCCGATTATGCCGCCTGTCCCGCTTGCGCAAGGTCGATCCACATCGCATGAGGGGGACAGGACAGGCAGGGGGTATCAATGGACAGTCAGGCAGCAGTTCCGGGCAAAGGGCATCGCCCGCTCGCCAGCGGCAGCGAGAAGGCGCCCATCGGCTGGTCCCTGTTCGTCGCGCAATTCATCACGGTGGCGCTGGTGTTCGTGATCGCCAGCTTCCTGCCCATGATCCCCTTCGTGGTCGACGCGGTAATCACCGCGATGGAAAACCCGGGCACGGAGCCCGATCTGTCCGACATGAGCTCTCCTCTTTTCGCCTCCACCGTGGTGGCGGGCGCAGTCGGCGCGATGTTTGCCATCTGGCTGTGGCTGCGCCGCGAGGGCCGCGTGCGCGAGGCGATCCGGCTGGAGGCGCCTGCAAACTGGAAGCTGACGCTGATCCTTGCCGTGGTCGGCACGGTGGGAACGCTGGGCATCTTTACAGTCGGCCCGATTTTGACAGAAGCGCTGGGCCTGGGAATGCCCGACGCATCCTTCATTCTGGATCTGGTGACCGAAAGCCCCGCAATGTTCGCGCTGTGGATCGTGGCCGTGGCCTGGTTCGCCGCCGGCTTCGGCGAGGAGGTGATCTATCGCGGTTTCCTGATGGACCGGCTGGAACGGCTGATCGGCCTGCGCAATCGGCCGTGGGCCGTGCTGGTGATCCAGGCACTGCTGTTCGGCCTGCCCCACGCCTATCAAGGGCTCGGCGGCATGGCCGTGACGGCGAGCGTGGGGCTGCTACTGGGCTGGATCCGCAATCGCTGCGGCGGAAACCTGTGGGGCGCCATCCTCGCCCACGCCGCTGTCGATACGATCTCGATGAGCCTTGCCTATGCCAGCGTGCTGGGGTTGTACGGCGGTTAAACCGCCGGATCACAACAAAACAGGCGTGCCATCGGCATCCGCGCTGGCGTAGATCGCCTCTATCAGCGCGATATCGCGATGGCCCATCTCCCCCGGCGTGCGGTGTGCGCGGCCTTCCCGCGCGGCATCGGTAAAGCCGTCCACCTGCGCTGCGAATTGCGCGATGGCCGGGCTGGCGCCGATCGGGCGGGCGCCGTTCCCATCGGAAATCAGCGCATCATTGTCGTAATAGGTGGTGGCCGGATCCATCGTGATGTTCCCCTGCCCGCCGAGATACGTCTGGCGGCTGATATAGGGGCTGTAGCAATACGAGCCCGAGCCGCTGATCACGGCCCCGCTGGCCATGCGCATCCGCCAGTCCACACCGCCTTCCACCTCGGCAAAGCGCGGATCGTCTTGTGGATAGCTGTAAAGGCCCGAGACTTCCACGGGCCGATCGCCGGGCAGCATCATCAGCGCGGTGTTGATGCCATAGATGCCGATGTCGAACATCGATCCGCCACCGGCCAGTTTCTTCTCCAGCCGCCATTTGTGCGGCGGGTAATCGGGGTTGGCCTGAAAACCGTGTTCGCACCTGATGTGGCGAACAGGGCCGATTGCACCATCGTTCATGCGTGATAGTGCGGCATTGTTGGTGGGTTCGAAATGCACGCGATAGGCAACGCCCAATTGCCTGCCATTCGCCCGGGCGGCGGCGATCATGCGCTCGCATTCGGCGCTGGTGGATGCCATCGGCTTTTCGCACAACACATGCTTGCCCGCTTCCAGCGCACGAATGGTGTATTCGGCGTGCAGTCCGACGGGCAGGACGATGTAGACGCACTCCACGCTGTCGTCGCCAGCCATCGCGTCGTAATTGTCGTAATCATAAAGGCGAGAGACGCCGTAGCGTTCGCCAAGCGTTGCCGCCTTGGACGGCGTGCCCGAGACGAAAGCCGTCATCCGCGAACGATTGGCAGCGACGAAGCCGGGTATCACCTGCCCCACCGCGAATGTCCCAAGGCCGACGACGGCCCAGCCAGTCCGCTCCTGCGGGGCCTCCGGCAGTTGGGGATCGCCCATCAGCGGCTGGCCGACCGCTTCCTGTGCAAGTGCGCGCGACGTGGCGAGCGCACCGGTAGCGGTTGCTCCTGCCGCCAGGAGCTGGCGGCGGTTCATGCTGTCAGGCGTGTGTTCGGTCATGCGCTATCCTTTCCTGCGGATAGCGCATGCTAGCCAATGGTAGCGCTAACTCAAGGCGAGATTCGCCTTTCGGGCTACTTGACCAATTCGACCTGTTCGAAGTCCAGTTCCACCGGCGTCGCCCGGCCGAAGATGGATACGCTGACCTTGACCTTGGCCTTGTCGAAATCCAGCTCTTCCACCACGCCGTTGAAGCTGGCGAAGGGGCCTTCCAGCACCTTGACCTGATCGCCGATCTCGTAATCGACGTGCACGTCCTTCTTGGGAGCGGATTTCGCTTCTTCCACGCCGCCGAAATAGCGCGCAGCTTCCTTCTCGGAAATCGCCTGTGGCTTGTTGTTGTTGCCGAGAAAGCCGGTCACCTTCGGCGTGTTCTTCACGAGGTGATAGACGTCGTCGGTCATGTTCAGCTTGGCCAGCACATAGCCGGGCATGAACTTGCGCTCGACCTGCACCTTCTTGCCGCGCTTGATCTCGGTCACGGTTTCGGTGGGCACTTCCACCTCTTCCACGCCTTCGGACAGGCCGAGGCGTTCGGCTTCGGAAAGGATCGCGTCGCGCACCTTGTTCTCGAAACCTGAATAAGCGTGAATGATATACCAGCGGGCTGCCATGAAACTCTCTTTTTTCTAACCTGAACCTGTGGGTGGCGGCGCTATCAGAGCAGCGCCAGAAGCTGCTGCACGACCCAGCCGAATACCGAATCGACGCCGAGGAAGAACAGCGACAGGATCACCACCAGGATGAACACGAAGATCGCAGTGCGTACCGTTTCCTCGCGGCTGGGCCACACCACCTTGGACGTTTCGCTGCGCACCTGGCGGATGAATTCGCCGGGCGACGTCTTCGTCTTCGCGGGGGTTGAGGCTTTTCTCGGTTCTTCGGCCATGGTCGGTCCGTCGCTTGTTGATCCAAAATTCGTTCGTCTCTTCCGGGTAGGGCTCCTCGCCGCCCCGGGCTATATGTCCGGGAGGGGCTGCGAGGTTTCCAATGTCGGAAGACGGGAGGCTATCTAGGCGCGGCGGCATAGCTTGGCAAGAGTTTGCGGTAACTGCGCCCGTGTGCGGGCACAATCGGTTACAAATGCAACATTGGGGCTAGGCAGCGGACAATACCGCCGATAGCACTATGCGCTTATTCAAGGGACGCATGAGGGCTGGGCAATATCAATGGCTGCTGAAACCGAACTTCCGCTGGGCGAACGACTGGTCGCGCCGATCACCAATATATCGGACCTGTTGTGGGGCGGCACGTGGGAAGGCGCGACAATAATTCCATTCCCGCCGCTGGCGCTGTTCCTGCTGGGCGCGGGCGTCTGGTTCATGATCGGGCTGCGCTTCTACCCCATCGTAAAGCTGGGCAGCGCCATCAAGGGTCTGTTTGCCGGGCGCAAGGGTTCGGGTAGCGGCGAGATTTCGCCCTTCGCTGCGCTTTCCACCGCGCTTTCCGGCCAGGTGGGCACCGGTAATCTGGCGGGCGTCGCCACGGCCATCGCACTGGGCGGACCCGGCGCGATCTTCTGGATGTGGATCACCGCCCTTTTCGGCATGGCGCTGGCCTTTGCCGAGGGTTCTCTGGCGATCCGCTACCGCGAGAAGACCAGTGACGGCGTCTATCGCGGCGGCCCGATGAGCTACATCATGATGGGCCTCGGCCCGAAATGGACATGGCTGGCGGTGGTCTTCTGCCTCGGCACGCTGTTCTCCGCCCTCGTTACCGGCAATTCCATCCAGGCCAATGCCGTGGCCGATGGCCTGCAGGAACTGTTCGGGCTGGAAGAATGGCTGGGCGGGCTGATCGTCGCCATCCTGGTGTTCATCGTGATCATCGGCGGCATCAAGTCCATCGGCCGCGTGGCCGAGAGCGTGGTGCCGTTCATGGCGCTTGCCTACATCGTGATGGCGGTAATCGCGTTGATCCTGAACTTCGACGATCTGGGAGAGACCTTCGGCCTGATCTTCAACGGTGCCTTCAGCGCGCAAAGCGCCGTGGGCGGCTTTACCGGCGCGGCCATCATCATGGCCATTCGCGCAGGCGTGGCACGCGGCCTGTTCTCCAACGAGGCTGGCCAGGGTTCCACCCCGATCGCGCACGCCGTGGCGCAGACGGACGATCCCGAACAGCAGGGCCGCATGGCGATGCTGGGCACGTTCATCGACACCATCGTGATCTGCACCATGACGGCGCTGGTGATTCTGACCGTGCGCGGCGATTTCTACGCTGGCGGAGAGGCCGTGCTGCACGCCTGGCAGTCCGACCGCGTGGGCTTCGAGATGACCAGCGGCGCCTTTGCCGCGGCCTTCCCGGTGATGATCGGCTCTGTCCCCATCGGCACGCTGGTGGCATCCATCGTGCTGATCCTGTTCGTCTTCACAACGCTGCTGACGTGGAGCTATTACGGCGAGCGGGCGATCACCTTCCTCTATGACCGCGTGAAGGGATCGAACCGTGCGGGCGAGCGCAAGCTGCACATGGCCTGGCGCGTGTTGTGGTGCGTGGTGATCTTCATCGGCGCAGCGCAGCCCAGCGAACTGGTGTGGCGACTGGGCGACATTTCCAACGCGGCGATGCTGCTGCCCAATATCGTGGCGCTGGCCCTGCTGTCGGGCGTGGTGTTCAAACTGGCGCGCGGCATCAAGGATGCCGGCCCCACGCACACCGCCGAAACGCCGGAAGAGCCGGAAGAATACTGATCGCGATTGCCGGCGGCGCCCGCCGCCGGCATTCGCCGGATACACACAATAGAAAAGGGCCGGAGCGCAATCAGCGCACCGGCCCTTTTTCACATTGATCTGTAGGTGTTTCTAACGTCCGAAAAGACGGGCGAAGAAGCCTGGCTCTTCCATCGGCAAGATCTTGCCGTGAGACATGTGACGCACGGAGGCGTCCATCGGAGCACGGGGGCTGGTCCACCTGTCGGGACGGCCGCTTCTGAAAAATCTAGGCATGTCGATGTCCTTTCATCAACCGGGTGAAAGACAAACATCGATGACCGTCAAACGGTTCCCCATGAGCGCATTTCTTACTTCGGGAACCGTGGCCCGCCTGCAACAATAGCGGGGTGCAAATGCAGTCAAGCGGGAAAAACCGCCTCTGCCGAGACGGATCTTCTGGATATGGCAATTCGGAAAAATGGCAGGGGTGACAGGATTCGAACCCGTGGCCCTCGGTTTTGGAGACCGATGCTCTACCAACTGAGCTACACCCCTGCAGGTTCGAAGCGCGCCTCTATAGCGAAGGCGGTGCGAACGCAAGCGACCAGATGCGCAAGTTTTGCTATGGTGGCGAAATGCACGCGCCGACGCCCAAGCTGATTCCGCCCGAAGTGCTGCTGCTGGCCTATCGCAGCGGCGTATTTCCCATGGCCGATTCGCGCGAGGACGACGAAGTCTTCTGGGTGGAGCCGCGCCAGCGGGCGATCCTGCCGCTGGATGGCTTCCATTGCTCCCGCTCTCTGGCGAAGGTGCTGAAACAGGATCGTTTCCGCGTCACCGTAGACGGCGATTTCGATGCGGTGGTGCGGGCCTGTGCAAAGCCTCGCCCCGATCCCGACGCAGGGGGGGAAAGCGGCACCTGGATCAGCCACACCATCGCTGCCAGCTATCGGAATCTCTACAATCACGGCCATGCCCATTCGCTGGAATGCTGGCTGGACGACACCCTGGTGGGCGGGTTGTACGGCGTGAGTTTCGAACGGGTGTTTTGCGGAGAAAGCATGTTCAGCCGTGCCGACAATGCCAGCAAGGTGGCGCTGGCATGGCTGGTGGCGCTGATGCGGCGCGCGGGCTTTCGCCTGCTGGATTGCCAGTTCATGACGGGCCATCTCGCATCGCTGGGCGCGGTAGAGATCAGCCGGGACGAATATCAGGATCGGCTGGCAAATGCCTGCGACGCACCGCCACTATGCAGCCTGCCGCAAGCCCATCGGCAACTGGTTCAGGCCGCGTCCGCTTCCGCTTCGGTTTCCTCTTCGGGGAAGCTCATCGCGCAGTCTTTCACCCACACATCGTAGATCGGGTGTTCCACCACGTTCAGGCTGGGTGAGTTCTTGAACAGCCAGCCGGAAAACACGCGCAGGAAATTCGGGTCTTCCTGCGGATCGCGTTCCTCGTTCACGAACACCTGAACGAACGCGCCGGTCTCGGACGGGCTTTCCCACGGGGCCGTGCGCTCGCAGGCGGAAAGGCGCACCACCACGTCATCCACGCGGCGGGTTTCACCGGGGGTCATCTCGATATCGCGGGAAATGTTGTTGCGCTTGTTGATCACGCCCAGCGTTGCCACCCGCTCTTCCATCGGGGTGCCGATCACCTCGATATCGCCAAGGTCGGGCAGGGGATCGCTGGCCAGATCCTCGGGAACTGCGGTTTCCTGCGCTTCGGGCTCAGGCGCGGACTGGCCGCAGCCTGCCAGCGCCAGTGCCGCCATGGCGACCGCGACATGCCTCACGCGTCGGGCGTCCACGATTCGTAATCGCCCCGCGCATGGGCACGCTTGCCGCCACGCTCCAGCGCGCCTGCGGGCAGATAGCGCGTGTCCGTGCCGGTGGCGTTGGGGGTGTAGTCCACTTCCCAGATCTTGGACGGGGCAAGGTGGCTTTCGGGCAGCTCATCATAGGAGCCGTGCAGCCAGCCATGCCATTCGCTGGGCACGCGGCTGGCATCGTTGGCGCCTTCGTAGATCACCCAGCGCCGTTCACGCTGGCCGTCCTTCACGTTCTTGGAACGGAAATACTTGTTGCCCTGGGCATCGGTGCCCACGTGCTCGCCATTGCGGGAGGACCACAGGGACGTGCCGATGGTGGCACCGTCCCACCAGGTGAAGATCTTGCCGAGGAAACTCATATGCGCGCCATTAGCGGCTTTGTTGCCACTGGCCAATAGGTTTGCGGGACTAGTTGATCCCCGCTCCGCCCTTCGCAGCCCGTTACCACTCCACCAGATCGCCGGGCTCGATGCCCAGTTCCTCCGCCCTGCCCCGATTCAGTTCGAGGACAGCGATGGCAAGCCCGTCAGAACGAACGCTATTTTCGTTATAGGGCACGCCTTCCGCGATATTAAGGATGCGCCCGTCGGGGCCGATGAAGATGATATCAAGCGGCAGCACGGTGTTGCGCATCCAGAAACCCAGGTTGTCCGGCGAATCGTAAGGGAAGATCATGCCCTCGTTCGCGCCCATTTCCGTGCGGAACATCAGGCCGCGCCGCTGCGCCTCGATCGTGTCGGCCATTTCGGACATGAAGGTGTGCGTTCCGTCGTCTGTCGTCACGTTCACGGGGACCACTTCCAGGCCGGATTCGGGATGGGTGGAGAATGCGTCGCTGGTGGGTTCGGGCACCTGCTCTGCAGCCTGCGGCGAACAGGCGGCCAGCATGCCGGCAAGGCCTGCCGCAACCAGCGCCATATGTTTACGTGAATTCAAGATGCGTCCCACGTCGTATTCTCCTCGCGCGCTTCCTCGACCCATTCGATCGCCGCCTCCTCGCTGGCTGCATCCAGCACGGCAAGCACGTGATCGAATATGTGGCCTGCCCGCAGCATCGCCGCAATCTGTTTCTCGCGCCGGTCCGGCTCCACCTGCGAAGGGGCGAAGGGGCCGAAACGCCGCTTCCTCGCCAGATGCAGCGCGGCGCTGCGCGACGTGTATTCCACCGGGGCGACATCGTCCGCCACGCTTTCACCGATGCCCGCCTGGCCCAGCGCCTGCTTTACCCGCCGCTTGCCATAGCCGCGCCGCAGCAGGTCGTTCGCCTTGGCCCGCGCATACACCTCGTCATCGACATACCCCCGCTCGACATAGCGCTGCACCATCGCGGAAATGTCCGGCTCGTCCTCGCCATCCCAGCCGCGTTCGCGCAGTTTGCGGTGCAGATACCGCTCCAGCTTGGCAGCGCTGGTGGCGAAACGCGCGACATACGCGAGCGCCATTTCCTCAAACCTCGCTGCGTCGAGAGGCTTTTTTCGCCGCTCCTGGCGTTTTCGCACTTGTGAATTGCGCTCCATTGGCCTTATTCGTGCCACACTTCCTGTCAAATGGGAAAGATTGACGCGGTGTCGATATGGTTATCGGCGCCGCGATTGCTATTCGGGAGGCGCCACAAGCGCGCGCGATAAGGGGTAACCCACAGCATTTATGACAGATATCACACCTACGCCCAACGATTGCCAATTGCCGCGTCGCAGATCGGATTTCGCCACGTTCAACGAGGCGATCGATTATGCGGCCCGCAGTGAAAAGGGCTTGAATTTCCATGATATGCGCGGTGCCTTGCAGCGCGTCTATCCCTATTCCGAGATGCGCGAGGACGCGATCGCGGATGCCTACAGGCTGGTGGCCATGGGCATCGGCAAGGATGACCGCGTGGCGCTGGTGGCCGAAACCGGGCCCGAATTCGCCGCGCTGTTCTGCGCCTGCATCTACACCGGCGCATGGCCTGTGCCGCTGCCGCTGCCCACCACCTTCGGCGGCAAGGAAAGCTATATCGACCAGCTTTCCGTACAGTTGCAAAGCTCCGATCCCAAGGTGCTGCTGTATCCGCCCGAGATCGCTGAAATGGCGGCCGCCGCGGCAGAGCGGCAGGGTTGCAAGGGCATCGACTGGGCCACCTTCTCGCAGGAAGACGCGCCCGAGGTGGATCTGCCCGAGGCAAAGCCGGACGATATCTGCTATCTGCAGTATTCCAGCGGCTCGACCCGCTTCCCCACCGGCGTGGCGGTGACGCACAAGGCGCTGCTGCACAATCTGTTCGGCCATGCAGACAGCATGGACATCGGATATAACGACCGCGTGGTGAGCTGGCTGCCGTGGTATCACGACATGGGCCTTGTCGGCTGCTTCCTGTCGCTGATCGCCAACCAGGTGAGCGTGGATTACCTCAAGACGGAGCATTTCGCCCGCCGCCCACTGGCGTGGCTCGACCTAATCAGCCGCAATAAGGGCGCAACGCTCAGCTATTCGCCTACCTTCGGCTACGACATCTGCGCGCGCCGCGTATCCAGCCAGACGCATGTTGCCGAGCGGTTCGACCTCTCGCGCTGGCGCCTTGCTGGCAACGGCGCGGACATGATCCGCCCCGACGTGATGCAGAATTTCGTCAACGCCTTTGCCGATGCAGGCTTCGATGCCAGCGCCTTCACACCCAGCTATGGCCTGGCAGAGGCGACGCTGGCCGTCACCGTGATGCCGCCGGGCGAAGGCATCCGCGTGGAACTGGTGGAGGAGGAGCGCCTCTCCGGCACCCGCCGCGATCTTTCGCGCCCCGCCCGCTATCGCGCCATCGTGAACTGCGGCAAACCGCTGCAGGACATGGAGGTGGAGATCCGCGGCGAGAACGGCGATGCCAAGGGCGATCACCAGATCGGCAAGGTATGGTGCCGCGGCCCCAGCGTGATGCATTCCTACTTCCGCAACGAGGAAGCCACGAACGATTGCCTGGTCGATGGCTGGCTGGACACTGGCGACATGGGCTATCTTGGCGATGGCTACCTGTTCATCGTGGGCCGCGCGAAGGACATGATCATCATCAACGGGAAGAACCACTGGCCACAGGATATCGAATGGGCGGTGGAACAGCTTGCCGGTTTCAACCATGGCGATATCGCCGCCTTCTCCGTCGAGACGGAAAACGGCGAGGAAGCGCCTGCCGTGCTGGTGCATTGCCGCGTTTCCGACCCGGACGAGCGGGTGAAACTGCGTGACCAGATCGCCGACAAGGTGCGCTCTGTCACCGGCATGAACTGCGTTGTGGAACTGGTGCCCCCGCGCACGCTGCCGCGCACGTCATCGGGCAAGCTCAGCCGCGCCAAGGCGAAGAAGCTGTACCTGTCTGGCGAGATCGAACCGATCGAGATCGCGGCCTGAGCGCCGCGATCCCGGCGTTCGGGATCTGGTCCTACCCCAGCAGCAGCACGCCCAGCACATACAGCAGGGCGAGCAGGCTGACGGCCCAGACATAGGTGCGCACCTTTGGCACGCCTGCCCAGTAGAGCGGCAGGTAGACAAGGCGCGCGCCCAGCCACACCCATGCAGCAATCGCGGTGAGATCCGTGGACTTGCCCGCCACCACCACGCCGATCAGCGCGATGATCGCCAGGGGCAGCGTTTCCAGGTAATTGCCGCGCGCCCGGTCCAGCCGGCCCGCGATCTCGTTCAAGGGCTGCTTGTCCTCGTCCCGCGCGCCCATGTTCCAATCAAGGCCGTACTGCTTGGTCTTGTAATGGGTTGCGCTGAAAATGTGCACCAGCAGCAGCAAGCCGCCCAGCGCGATAACGGTAAGTTCTGCAGGCATCAGTTATTCCCCTGTGTTGACCAATCCAGCGATACGGGGCCGAAACCGTTCCCGCTCACCTGCTCCGTAATGGCGACGTCGTAATGGGACAGCGCGTTACGCACGGCTGCCACGGCATCGGCGGGGCCGGAGGCGGTAATGGGGATGTCCACCCGCCCCTGCGCCCACGCGGCCAGCGCCACCGCCTGTGCGCCCTGCGGCGTGATCGTATAGCTGTCGGGCTCATCCCCCTCGCCTTCTTCAAGGGAGAAGGTGACCTGAGGCAGCGCGCGCAGCGGCGGAGTCAGCCGAATGTCCCAGTCAGGCTCCGTCGCATCGATGCGGCGTTCCAGCTCGGCGTAGGCCAGCATGGTGGCGCCATCCAGCGGTCGCGCCGTCACCAGCGCGCGGCGTCGGTCGCGGTCCACCGTCACCTCGTCCACCGGCACGCCTGCCAGCAGGGAGAGTCGATCGGCGATGTTTTCCGCCTGTTGCAGCGCGGCGCGTTCCTGCGCGCGGGCCTGCGCCAGCTGCGCTTCCTCCGTCGCCTGCGCGCTGGTGCCCACGCGCAGCTGGGTGAGCGAGACGTCGACCTCCCTGCCCAGTTCACGGCGCATCAGCGATTCCGCGCGCTGCTCCGCATCGGCGATGATCTCCGTCGTCAGCACGGTGGCCGCCACGCGCATCGGCTCGGTGTCGAAACTCGGCTCCAGCTGCGAGACGGTGGCCTGCCCGCCAAACACTTCCACCACCACGCCGCGCGCTTCGCGCGTCGCCTGCGTTTCCCACGCGATCTGGCGCAGGGACAACAGCAGGGGAATGGCCAGCGCCACGAACGCGCCGAAGATCAGTATCGCCTGCCATTGGGTCTGCTTTTCGGAAAGGCTGGTGGAAAAGCCGTAGATGCGCGCCATCGCGGTTGCGGTCAGCGCGATGGTGGTGAGGTTGGTAATGAACAGGAACAGAGAGCCCCAGAACACCGTGGTATTCATGGTAGCAAGGCCGAAGCCCACCACCGCCAGCGGCGGCATCAATGCCGTTGCGATGGCCACGCCCACGATGGTGCCTTCCCGCCCGCGGATCATCGCATAGGCACCTGCTACGGCCGAGAAGAAGGCCACGGCAAGGTCGAACAGATTGGGCCGGGTGCGTGCAGCGATCTCGCTGGTGACGGTCTGCAAAGGTGAAAGCAGCACGATCAGCGCGCAGAACGCAATGGCGAACACCGTGCCCGCCGCCAGCGACTTGCCCGACTGGCGCAGCCATTTGTAATCGCCCGTCGCCAGCGCAAAGCCCACACCCATGATCGGGTCCATCAGCGGCGAGAGCAGCATGGCGCCGATCACCACGGCAGGAGAGGACAGCAGCAGGCCGAGGATCGCGATCCCGGCGGACATGCACGTCATCAGCAAATAGCGCGCCGAAAGCGTGCATTCCGCACGCCGTTTCTCGATCACCGCGATCTGATCGACCGTGCCCGTGACATCGTGGCCCCACCACCCGCGAAAGCTGTTGAGGACCGCGCGAAAACCGGAAGTGGGGCCGTCAGCCGCAGCAGGTGCGCTGGCATCGCCCGGCGCCGCGGCCGACGTTGATGCGTCGGGCTGGGCGACGGGTGTGGGTTGTGATTGCATTGCGCCTCAATATCGCGGAAACTCGCCAGCGCAAAACGAGATTGCGGCCCAGTGTCGGCGGCGTTGCGATTGGCAGCGCGTTCGGCCCACGGCTTGAAACACGTGTCTTGTATGCCTAATACAGTAGCATAGGCATGCCGAGGCACGCAGGAAGGGAATTTAAGGCGCATGGCCACCACGAACGAAACGACGACGAAAACGGCAAATGATTTCGAGCTGACGCCGCCTGATCCCGTGCCGGACGTCAAGCCGGAGAAGGCCGCCGGCCTCGTGCCCGTCAGCGAGGAGAAGAAATCCGCGCTGCAGGAAAAGGTCGACGGGTTCGTGAACGAGCTGGTGGCGCTGGACGCCAAGTCGCCCGATTTCGGCAAGAAGGTGGACCAGATCACCAACATGGGCCGCAAGGAAATCATGGCCGCCAGCAGCATGTCCAACCGCTTCCTTGATCGCCCGGTGCGCGCGATGGATGCCGACAGCGGCGTTGGTGCGGACCTGACGGAACTGCGCCGCACGGTGGAGGAACTGGACCCGGGCCGCCGCGGCAAGATGACCGGCCGCAAGTTTCTCGGCATCATCCCCTTCGGCAACAAGCTGAAGAACTATTTCGACAGCTACACCTCCTCGCAAGGGCACATCCAGTCGATCCTCGCCCGCCTTTCTAGTGGCAAGGACGAGCTGCTGATGGATAACGCAGCCATCGACGTGGAACGCCAGAAGCTGTGGGAAGCGATGGGCAACCTGGAACAGATGATCCACATTGCCCGCACGCTGGACGGCGATCTGGAGGAGAAGGCGAACGAGCTGGATGCCACGGATCCCGAAAAGGCCAAGGCGATCCGCGAAACGGCGCTGTTCTATGTCCGCCAGCGCACGCAGGATCTGCTGACCCAGATGGCCGTGAGCGTACAGGGCTACCTCGCGCTGGACCTGGTGAAGAAGAACAACGTGGAACTGGTGAAGGGCGTGGACCGCGCCAGCACCACCACCGTGGGCGCGCTGCGCACCGCGGTTACCGTGGCGCAGGCCATGACGAACCAGAAGCTGGTGCTGGGCCAGATCACCGCGCTGAACCAGACGACCGCCGGGATCATCGATTCCACCGGCCAGATGCTGCGCGACAACACCGCGCAGATCCACGAGCAGGCCGCCAGCAGCACCATCCCCATGGAAACGCTGCAACGCGCCTTCCAGAACATCTACGACACCATGGACGAGGTCGACAGCTTCAAGCTGCGCGCGCTCGATTCCATGAAGCAGACCGTGGAAACGCTGTCTGGTGAAGTGGAGAAATCGCGCGGGTACATTGCCCGTGCCGAAGGGCAGGCGCAGGCATCGCAGCTGGGCAGTGATACCGGCCTGCTGAGCCTTGAAGGCTGATCGGAAAGACACTGATGGCCGAAGACCTCACGCGCCAGAGCGACAGGATCCTGAACGATAGCCGCGCCGTGCTGCGCGACAATCAGAACGGCGGACGGCATCGCGCGGTCCGCCCGTCCATCGGGCGCGGATCGAAACAGGTGAAGACGAAGAACCTGCTGAAGCGCGCAGGCTATTTCGGCGCGGCGGTGCTGGCCATCTTCCTGGCGGCCAGCGTTGCCGGCATGATCCTGAACGGCATCGGCTTTGCCGGCATCATGGTGGCCTTCTTCGCCATCGTCGCGGCGGGCTTCATCTTTGCCAATTATCCCAAGGTGCGCATACCCGATCGCGCCACCCTTTCGCGCACGCAGGATGCAAAGCAACTGGTGCAGCGCACCGAGCTGTGGCTGGAAGGCCAGCGCCCCGCCCTGCCCCCGCCCGCGGTTAGGCTGGTGGACGATCTGGGCGTGCAGCTGGATGCGCTGGGCAAGCAACTGGAGCATGTGGACCCCGCCCATCCCGCAGCAGCCGAGACGCGCAAGCTGGTGGGCGAATACCTGCCCGAAACGATTGATTCCTATCGCAAGATACCCGGCAATCTGCGCCAGGAGCAGCGCGCCGGATCCTCACCCGACGCGCAACTGGTCGACAGCCTTGGCAAGATCAGCAAGGAAATCGATCACGTCACCCGGCAACTGGCAGAAGGCTCCCTGGACGACCTGGCGATCAAGAACCGCTATCTCGATTACAAGTATGGCGGCGAAGATGCGTCGCTGCCCCCTCCCGACAAGGAATCCTGATGGATATCGAAATTCCGCACAACCTCGGCCGCGAGGAAGTGCGTCGCCGCCTTGCCGCCAACAGTCACCGCATCGGCGAGAACATTCCTGGCGGCATGGCCGAAGTGCAGACCAGCTGGCCCAGCGAGGACCGGATGGTGATGTCGATCAACGCGATGGGCCAGATGCTGAGCGGCCATATCGACGTGGAGGAGGACAAGGTCCGCTTCCACATGGTGCTGCCGCCTGCGCTAGGGTTCCTGAAACCGATGATCGATTCGGCCATTCGGGAACAGGGCCACAGGATGCTGGAAGCGCCGAAGGACCAGTCCTAGAGGTCGCGCTCCCTTTCCAGGTACATTTCCGGGATGCGCAGCACGCGCGTTGCCTCCCGCGTTTCGCGCAGGAACAACAGCAATGCCCACATCAACAGGCTGACGGCGATGATGAAGGCACCGGCGGCCACGCCGGTAACGCCGATATGCGCGAACTCTTCCAGAAACAGCAGCACCACCGTGGTGCCGATGAACAGGCCGGATAGAACCAGCAGCAGGAATGCGCGGCCGATGATGGCGATGCGAAGGTCCAGCGATCGGGCCTCGCGCACGATATCGTCATGCTCCTCGCCCGTGGTTTCCTTGTAGAGGCGCTGCAATTCGCGTGACCTGTCCACCACGCGGCCAAGCCGGGTGGAAAGCGGGTTCATGATGCTGGCAATCGCCACCAGCACGAACACCGGTGCCAGCGCCAACTGGATGGTCTGTGCTATCATCCCGTTCATTGCGGCACACTCCTGTCGTTTTGCCCTATTGCCTGGCAGCGCCGGGCAGTTTGCCGACCTGCTGGGCACCTTCCATCGTCGTCACCAGCACGTCATCACCGTTCACCACGATGACGATATCGCGCAGGCCAATGGCCGAGATGCGCGGCCCGTCGGTTTCGGCCAGCACGCCTTCGCAATCCAGCAGGTTCGCCTCGCCCGAGATGCGATTGCCTTGTCGATCCGCTGGCCGTGCATCGCGCAGGGCGTGCCAGTTGCCAATGTCGGACCAGCCCATCGAAACAGGCACCATCGCGGCCTGTGCGGTTTCTTCCATCACGGCGTAATCGACGCTCTCTGATGCGATCCGGGCAAAGGCGTCTGCATCGGGATGGAAACGTGCGCCATCGGCACGACCCTTCCTTACGGCCTCGATCACCGCCTTCGCCAGTGCCGGGCGGTGCTTCGCCAGTTCTGCCATGAAGGCCCCAGCGCGAAAGGCGAAGATGCCGCCGTTCCAGCTGTAATCCCCGCACGCCAGAAACTGCATGGCACGCTCGGCATCGGGCTTCTCCACGAACTGCGCCACGCGAAACCCGCCATCCAGCGCATCGCCGCGGCGGAGGTAGCCAAATCCCGTTTCAGGTGCCGTGGGCGTGATGCCGAATGCCACCATGTTATCGCGCCGCGCCAGTTCAGCCGCGCTGCGGATTGCGGCGTGGAAGGCGGGCACATCGGCAATGAAGTGATCGCTGGGGCATACCAGCATCAGCGCATCCTCGGGCAGCCGCTCGGCAGCCAGCGCGATGGCGGCGGCGGTGTTCTTCGCTTCCGGCTCCACGATGATTTCCGCCTCGCCTGTCAGTTGGCTCTCCACCAGTTCCAGATGCGCCGTTCCCGTCACTATCGTGGGCGATGTAAACAGCGTGGGGTCGGCCGCGCGCGCCAGGGTCGCCTCGAACAGGGTCTGGTCGCCCAGCAGCGGCAGGAAAGGCTTCGGCAGCGATTTACGGCTGCGCGGCCAGAGGCGCGTGCCACTGCCACCGCACAGGATCACGGGGTGAATGAAGCTCATGCCCAAGCCCTCCGTAATCTGCTCCTCCATTGCAAGCGCAATCTGGGAAAGCGTGCCTAGTTTCGGGCGCGGAAATCCACTCTGTAGCCGTATTTCGCTTCCACCGGCGTGCCGTCGCGCGCGGTGGCGGGATTGAAACGGATGCGCTCTGTCACGAGCGGACAGACCCGTGCCGTGGTGGCAGGATCGACCTGCGTGCTGGCGACGGTGCAATTGCGCGCGCGGCCATCGGTAGTGACGGTGAAATGCACGGTCACGGACTTACCGAGCCGCGCGCCCCTGCCGCCTTCGGGAATGGGAAAGTCGCGCGCCTCGTTCAGTTCGCCCGACAGCACGGAGGGGCCAACGGCCACCGCGCCGCCCTGCCCCGATCCGCTGCGCCCGCTGCCAGTGCCATCGCCGCTGCCGCCAGCGCCCGTGCCTTCGCCCTCGTCAGCCGCGCCCGATGCGTTGGCGGTGCCGGTGGACGATGCGCGCGGGGCCGGGCTGGGGCGCGGCAATGGCTGCGGCGGGGCAACCACCTCGCGCGCCACCGCTTCCTCTCCAGCCTCCGCCGCCGCGCCCTCATCGGGTTGCGGCGGGGCGATGCTGGGCTCCGCCTCGGGCGGCTCCTCCTCGTAAGTGGAATTGGTGACCGTCACGAACGATGTTGCCTGTTCCATCACGCGAGCGGTGAAATCGGGCGCCAGCGCGCGCGCCAGGCCATACAGCGCAGCCACGTGCAACAGCACGATCAGGACGATCAGCTTCCAGTTCAGCCGCTTTTTCCCGATGCTGTATCCACGTGCCATGCCGCTTCCTTTCGGCGATCCTGTTAGCAATCCGCGCCCGTTTTGCCAGACCTTCTACAAGGCGTTGCACCGCAGCGGCAGACCGAGGAACGTCTGCCGCTGCCGAACCGTTCTATTGGTGTAAGTAAATAAAAACGAAAGGAAATCTCATGTTCGAGAAGATCCGCATCAAGGAACACATGGAAGTCACCAATTTCGAAGGCCAGCACCTTGGCACTGTCGATGATGTTGAAGACGACCGTATCAAGCTGACCCGTACGGACAGCGAAGACAACATGCATCATTACATGCCGATGGACGCGGTCGACCGGATCGACAATAATCGCGTCTATCTGAAGCAGGATGCAACCATTCCAGTAGGCCTCGCCTCTTAAGGCGCTTAAGGCGCTCTGCCGATAGAACTTGAAAAGGCCCCGCGAGACCACACGGTTTCACGGGGCCTTTTCGTGTCCGACGATATCGATCGGAACGCGGTGTCAGCTGTCCCAGCCGAAATGATCCGCCAGTTCCTGCGGGGTAAAGCGGTAGGTGGCCGCATCAGGCACGCTCAGCATGCCGGCATTCCATTCGTTGAACGCGTTTTTCAGCTCCGCAAATTTCTCCGGCATCCGGCCCCGCAGATTGGCGCGTTCGCGCGGGTCCTCGATGACGTTGAAGAGATATTCCTCTCCCGCGATAGAAAGGTATTTGTACGCCCCGCGCCGTGCGGCCTTCTGGTCCTTGGCGACAAAGCGCCAGTACAGCGTGCGTTCGGGCAATGTGCCCCCCGCCAGCACCGGCCGCAGATCAGCCCCGTCGGAGGGATAATCGCTGTGCGGCGCACCGCCAGCCGCCGAAAGGAAGGTGGGAAGGAAATCCATCGAGAGTGCAGGCACGTCCGTTTCGGTGCCGGGATTGGTCAGCCCCGGCCATTTCACGATCAGCGGCACCCGCATTCCGCCTTCCAGCAGCTCTGTCTTGATGCCGGTGAAGGGCCAGTTGAAACTGAACCGCTCCCCCCCGTTGTCGGACGTGAAGACCACTACCGTATCGTGCTCCATGCCCAGTTGCGCCACCCGCGACAGAACGCGGCCGATGTTGGCATCAAGGTTCGTTACCATTTCGCCATAGGTCTCCAGGCTGCCACCATCGAAATGGTAGATATCCAGGTGGCTGTCCTGCAACGTGCTGCCCTCGCGGGCGATACGTTCGCTTTCGGCGCGGCCTTCCGCATTGTTGCCCTGCCATGGCCAGTGCGGCGCGGTGAAGTGCAGCGACAGTAACCACGGCTTGTCCGGCTCCGCCGCGCGCGCATTCAGGAACTCGATCGAGCGGTCCGCCAGCATGTCGGTATAATAGCCGACCTCGTCAATTCTTACCTCGCCATCCCACAGGTCTTCCTGTCCCGCCACGCGGTGGGTGAAGTAATCCACGCCGCCGCCGCGATTGCCCCAGAACTCGTCATAGCCGCTTTTCAGCGGGCCATAATCCGGCAGCAGGCCAAGGTGCCACTTGCCCACAAGCGCGGTGTGATAGCCCTGCGCCTTCAGCAAGGATGGCAGGGTAGGGTGATCGGGCTCCAAGCCAACGCCCGCCGTCCCTAGAGGCTCATCAAGCCCAACGCGTACACGGTATTGATAACGGCCCGTGATCAAGCCGACGCGGGTGGCAGAGCAGACGGCGGAATTGGCGTAGCCGTGATTGAACTTCATGCCCTGCGCGGCCAGCCCGTCCAGCACCGGCGTCTGGTATTCGCGCCTGCCGTAACACGACAGGTCCGCCCAGCCCAGGTCATCGGCCATGATGAACAGGAAATTGGGCTTGCGGCCCGGCGTATGCGCCAGCCCCGGTACGGTGATGGCCAGCGTGGCGGCCCCTGCCACGCCCATCGCGCCGCGCCGCGTGAAATTGCCTGTGAGTTTGGTCTCGTCCATATCCTGCGCCCTCTTCGCGTATCCTGATCGTCGATTTAGTTCAAACCGCCGTTACATCTCCAGCTTGACGCCGACCGTGAAGCGGCGGCCAAGAATATCGTAGATCGCCGGGTTCTGCTGTGTCGAATAGCCGAAGAACGGGCTGTAGGACGGGGTCAAGGGCGGATCCTCGTCCAGCAGGTTGGTGACGCTGCCGAAAATCTCCAACTGCGTGTTGCCGAGATCGAATTCATAACCCAGTCTCAGGTCGAGATAGGTTACCGCATCGACGGTATTATCCTCGATGAAGACCTGCTGGCCTGCCGGGCAAACCGCATCGTCCTGCAATCCGCAAACGTCCTGGATGCCTTCGCCAAGGTGGCGCACGCCGATCCGCGTGGAAAGGCCGCCGTTGCGATAGCCGAGGCTGGCCGTCACGCGGAAATCCGGCAGGCTTTCATAGACCTGCGACAACTGGCGCGCACCGGTCTGGCCGGCCAGATCGAACGTCTGCCCGCCATTGGTTTCCTTGCGTTCGAACAGCCATGCGGAGAACAATCGCAAATCCAGCGTTTCGTCGCCGCCGAAAAGGGTCACATCGGTGTTGTAACCGGCTTCGAAATCCAGGCCCCGCGCGGTGGCGGTGTCGATGTTGATGAAGATGTCGCCCACCAGCACGATATCGTCCGTGGTGGGGTTCAGCGTGATCAGGTCGCAGAAGGACTGCACGTTGTCGTTGAAGCAGCCGCTGACGATGCCCTGCGTGCCGACCTGGCCGATCGCGCCATCGATGGTGATGTCGTAATAATCCAGCGACAGCGAAAGGCCGGGCGCGAAGCTTGGCTGGTACACCGCGCCGATGGTGTAGGTATCGGCCTCTTCCGGCTCCACGGCAGGGTTGCCGCCCGAGAAGATGGTGACCGTCACAGTCTGGCCATCGCGCGTATCGGTGATGGTGGCAGAGCCACCGGTGCGGTCGAACCGTTCCGAAAGGTTCGCGGCGCGCACGTCCCGCGAATAGGTGCCGCGCACGCGGAAATCGCCGAACTCGGCCTCGAGCCCGCCCTTGTAGGCCCAGACCGAGCCCGATCCCGAATAATCGGCATAGCGCACGGCGGCATTGGCGAAGAGGCCGAAGCCGTCGCTGTCGTACAGCGGCAGCAGCACCTCGCCAAAGCCTTCCCATACGGTGGACGATCCCTTGATGTTGGAAACCTTGGAATACTGCACGCCGACCGTATTCAGGCAGTCGGGCACGCTCACCCCGCGAAGGCCCGGTGCCGCGCCGGAGCAAAGCACGGGTCGCGGATCGGGATTATCGAAATTGGACGCAGGATTGGTGACGTCCTGCACGATCTGCAGCACCTTGTCGCGCCGGTACGATGCACCGAATGCGCCGGCGATCGGGCCTGCCCACAGGTCCACGATGTCACCCGCCGCAGAGATCTCGGCGAACTGCTGCTCGAACGTGGTGACGTTCAGCTGCGATCCGCGGTGGTGTAATCATAGGTACGGCCGCTGGCGAAACCGTCATCCGCGAAATACAGAGGCGTGCTGATGTTCTGCCCCGCTTCGAACCCGGTAACGTAATCCACCGCTTCGGGTGAGGCGTTGCCTTCCCCGAACAGGTTCAACGGCTGGCAGCCCGGGAAGGCATCGCCGAACAGCGAGGTGCGGCACACGATGTTGCCATTGCCATCCTCAACCGCATCAATCGCGGCGAACACGCGGTCCACCCGCAAGCCGAACTGGCCCCACTCGCGTTCCGTCTGCCCGTACTGGTAGAAGCCATCGACGGACCATCCGTCCATCAGGCCGCCGGTATCCAGATCCCATTCGAAGCCCACCGTGCCGATGTGCTGGGTGAAGGTGTCGTCCAGCGAATTGCCGCCGACATCGGCCAGCGTACCGCGACGCCGCAGGCTGAAGCTGTCGATGTTGTTGGCGATCATCGTCTGGCGCAGATCGTCCGGCAGGAAGGCATTGTCCTGATAGATCGTCAGCGCCGTGGGCGTGCCGCCAAAGCTGGACGGGATGACATTGTACTGGAACAGTTCGGTTCGCCCGAAGATGTATTGCCCGAAAACCTTGAACGTGTCGCTGACGTCGAAATCGGCATAGGCGAAGGCGGAATACCGCTCCAGATCGGGATAGAGCGTAGGCGCGTTCGTACCCAGATCGTCATTTGCGCCGCCGGCCGTGCGCGCCGGGGGAATGCCGAAGGGGAACTGGTTTTCGGAGCCCGGCTGATATGCGCCCACGCTGCCATCGGGGTTGAATTCAAGGCCATTGATCGCTGTGCCAGGGGCAAAGATACGCCCGTCGAAGCTGGCGTTGGCGGAAACGGTGCCCGGCACGAAGCGATAGGGGTTGTCGCTGGTGCCGGTGCCGAGGGTGCCGACAGCCTGGTACCAGTCGCGATCCTCATATGTGAAGATGCCCTCGTGCTTGAAATATCCGCCAGCCACGATCACCTGCCCGCGGCCATCGGCAAAGCCCGTGCCGTAAGCGGCGGAAAGTTCGTAATTCTCGCCATCGCCGCGATCGGTGATGCCGGCCTGCACGCCCAGTTCCAGCCCGTCGAAATTGGTATCGATGGAGAAGTTCACCACACCCGCCACGGCATCCGAGCCATAGGCCGCTGATGCGCCGCCGGTGGTGGTTTCCACAGAGCTGATCACCGCTTCGGGAAACAGGTTGATGTCCACCCCGCCAAAAGCGCTGCTGGCGGGTACGCGGCGGCCGTTCAGCAGGGTCAGCGTGCGGTTGATGCCAAGGCCGCGCAGGTTCAGCGTGCCAAAGCCCGACCGGGAGAAATAGGCGCCGCCGCTGTTGGGCGTTTCATTGCCGAGGAACTGCGGAAGCTCGGACACGCCGCTGATCAGCGCGCCGGGCGATAGCGCCTCCAGTTCGTCCGCACCAACGACGGTGACGGGAACGGGTGCCTGCATCCCGTCGGACTGAATGCGCGAGCCTGTTACGATGATCGGCTGGTCGTCTGCCTGATCGGCGCCATCCTGCGCCAGCGCGACATTGGCCGAGAGCGCCAGCGCCAGCGCGCTGGTTCCGCCCGCCAGGGCATACTTCACGATACGCGCACGAGCGCCGTCATTGTCCAGAACCATAGATCCTCCCACAAGGTTTTCCCTTTTTATGAGGACGAGTTTCGATCCGGGGCGAAGCAAAAGCAACGCATCGCAATGTGATGGCTTGCCATAACCTTCAAATTATGGCTTTCGTTTCAAGTGATCATTTCTGGCCTACCTTTTACCCTGCGACAGCTGGAAGTTTTCGCCAGCCTGGCGGAAACCGGCAGCTTCCGCAGCTGCGCGGAAAAGCTGGGCATTTCGCAGGCCTCCGTCAGCAACCAGCTCAAGGTGCTGGAGGAGCAGCTGGGCATCACCCTGTTCGACAGGAAGCCGGGCCGCCGCCCGCTGCTGACGGCAGAAGGGCGCGCATTCGAAACCGACCTGCATGACTTTTCGCAAGCCGCGCAGAAGCTGGCCGCGCATAGAAGCCGGGCCGATGGCGAGGAACAGCCGATCACCCTGCGGCTGCTGGTGGGCCAAGGCATGTTCGATTTCTACATTCGCCCCAGGCTTGACCGGTTCCTGGTCGACAACCCGCAGATCGTGCTGGATTTCGAGACGCATCCCCCCGCGCCCGAAATCGCGCGCATCCTGCGGGTCGGCGGACTCGACTATGCGCTTGTCAACATTCGAGACGGGGACGAGGAACCGGCCGAGATGAGGCCACTCGCCCTGCTGGATGGCGGTATCTATGGCCATCGTTCCCTGGCGCAAGGCCAGCCCCTTCCTCTCACGCCTGAGGAGGTGAGCGCTTTGCCATTCGTGCTGCCACCGGCGGGTAGCAGGCACGAACGCAACTCACGCGCGTCGCTGGCCCGCAAAGGCGTTCGCCCGCGCAAGATCGTGGCGCACTCGCAATATTACGACGTGATGAGTGCCATGCTGGAACGCGGTGTCGCAGTGGCGCCTTTCGCAAAGACGATGCTGCGCCCGGAGGTGCGTGAATACGTGGTCGAACTGATGCCACTGGTTCTCTGGCGCATGATGCTGTTCCGCCGGCCAACCGCACCCGATCCCCGGCGCGATATCGTGGAGCGGTTCCTGATCGAATGTACGATCGGCAATCCCGATTTCCCCGTCGTCACCGTTTTTGACGAGGCACTGGAAAACGGATGACGTTTGCTTGCTGGCGCGCGGCCCCTAGATAGGATGGCATGACCGGATCCTATCGCTTTGCCATCGATCGCGGCGGCACCTTCACCGATGTCGTCGCCCAGACCCCTGACGGCGAGATCGTCACGACAAAGCTGCTCTCCAGCAATCCAGAGCAATATCCCGATGCCGCGAGCGAGGCGGTGCAGCGCCTGATGCGAGAGCACGGGCCAGCGCCCATCGCCGAATTGCGCATCGGCACCACAATCGCCACCAATGCCCTGCTAGAACGCGAGGGCGAACGCGTGGCGCTGGCAATCACGCGCGGCCATGCGGACGCGCTGAAGATCGGCAACCAGGCGCGGCCCGATATCTTCGCCCGCCATATCGTTAAGCCTGAGCGGCTGGAAAGCCGCACTGTCGAGATCACGGAGCGCGTCGGCGCGGATGGCGAAGTGCTGGTGGAGCTGGACGACGATAGCGCGCGGGCCGATCTGAAGTCGCTGCGTAGCGAGGGATACGAGGCGCTGGCCATCGTGCTGATGCACGGCTGGCAGCACCGGGATCACGAGATGCGGCTGGCGCAGATCGCCCGCGAACTTGGCTTCACACAGGTCAGCGCCAGCCACGAGGTCTCGCCGCTCATCAAGCTGGTGCCGCGCGGCGATACATCGGTGGCCGATGCCTATCTTTCCCCTGTCATCCGGCAATATGTGGACCAGCTGGCCGCGCGCCTGCCCGATCACGGATCGCTGCGCTTCATGCAATCGAACGGCGGGCTGGCCGATGCCCGCGCCTTTCGCGGCAAGGACGCGGTGCTTTCCGGCCCGGCCGGCGGCGTTGTCGGCATGGTGGAAACGGCGCGCGCGCTGGGCCATGACAAGCTGATCGGTTTCGACATGGGCGGCACCAGCACGGATGTGTGCCACTATTCCGGCGAGTACGAACGCACGGGCGACAGCGTGGTGGCCGGCATCCGTATCGCCGCGCCGATGATGCAGGTTCATACCGTTGCCGCTGGCGGCGGCTCCGTCTGCCGGTTCGATGGCCAGTCCCTGCGTGTTGGCCCGGCCAGTGCGGGCGCGGACCCCGGCCCGGCCTGCTATCGAAAGGGTGGCCCGCTTACGGTGACCGATTGCAATCTGGTGCTGGGCCGCATCGATCCGGCGGAGTTTCCGCACGTTTTCGGCCCCGATGGCGATCAGCCGCTCGACCCCGAAGCATCCCGCGCACGTATCGAGGAGATCATTGCACAATTACCGGAGGCCATGAGCGCAGAGGATCTTGCCGAAGGGTTCCTGCGGCTGGCGGTGGACGAGATGGCCAACGCCATCCGCACCATTTCCACCGCGCGCGGCCACGATGTTACCACCCATGCCATGGCGTGTTTCGGCGGCGCGGGCGGGCAATTCGCCTGCCGCGTGGCGGATGAACTGGGCATTGACACCGTGTTGGTCCATCCACTTGCCGGGATGTTGTCGGCCTATGGCATAGGCCTTGCCCCGGTCGTCTCCATGCGGGAGGCAGGCGTGGTGCGCCCGCTGACGGAGGATTTTGCCGAGGCGCTGGCGACCCTCGAGCGGACCGTTACAGACGCCCTGACCGGTCAGGGCATCGAGGCGGACCGGATCGAGCTCTTCCCCCGCATGCGGCTGCGGTTCGACGGCAGCGACACCACGCTGGACCTGCCGCTGGGCGAGGATGCCGACAGCCGCTTTCGCGAAGAGCACCGCCGCCGCTTCGGCTGGTCCGACGAGGACGCGCCCATCGTGCTGGAGGCGCTGAGCGTGGAAGGCCGCGGCATGAGCGGCGGCCTGGGCGTACGTAGCGTGGTCGAAAAGCGCGGCTCCCTCAGCACCGGCCAATCGCTGGACGGCCCGGCAATGATCCCCGATACAGGCTCCACCACCATCGTGGAAAAAGGCTGGCGCGCCACGCTGGCCGAGGACGGCTCTCTCATCCTGTCACGCAGCGCGCCGCGCGAACGATCAGCCGTGGCAGGCACCAAGGTGGACCCTGTCCGCCTCGCCATATTCAACAACATGTTCATGGCCGTGGCGGAGGAAATGGGCGTGGTGCTGGAAAGCACGGCCAGCAGCGTCAACATCAAGGAACGGCTCGATTTCTCCTGCGCCCTGTTCGATGGCGAAGGCTCGCTGATCGCCAACGCACCGCATATCCCGGTGCACCTTGGCTCCATGTCCGCCAGCATCCGGCGCATCGTGGAAAACCGTGCAGACAGCGAGCGCGGCATCAGGCGCGGCGATGCCTATTGCCTGAACGATCCCTACGCAGGCGGAACGCATCTGCCCGATGTAACGGTGATCGTGCCGGTATTCCTGTCCGGCGATTCCGCCCGCCCCGATGCTTTCGTCGCGGCACGCGGGCACCACGCGGACATCGGTGGCACCGCGCCCGGCTCCATGCCGCCCGGCAGCCAGAGCATCGAGGAGGAAGGCATCCGGCTGGACGACGTGCTGCTGGTGGACGAGGGGCGCTTTTGCGAAGCCGACCTTCGCGCCATCCTCTCGGCAGGCACATATCCGGCGCGCAACCCTTCGCGCAATATCTCCGATCTCAAGGCCCAGCTTGCCGCCTGCGCGCGCGGGGCTGACCTGCTGGGCGATGCCGCCACGGAACACGGGCGCGATGTGCTGAACGCCTATATGGGCCACGCGCTGGACCATGGCGAGGCCGCGGTGCGCACACTGCTGGCGCGGCTGGAACCGGGCAGCTTCACCTACGAAATGGACAATGGCGCCGAGATCCGCGTGGCGATTGCCATCGATGGCGAGGCGCGTACCGCCCGCTTCGATTTCACTGGCACCAGCGATCAGTTACCGAACAATTTCAACGCCCCTGCCTCCATCACGCGCGCGGCGGTCCTGTATTGCCTGCGCTGCCTGATCGACGACGATATTCCGCTGAACGATGGCTGCCTGCGCCCGGTAGAGATCGTGGTGCCCGAAGGCTCCATGCTCTCTCCCCAGCCGCCCGCCGCCGTGGTGGCCGGCAATGTGGAGACGAGCCAGGTGGTGACGGACACGATCTTTGCCGCGCTGGGAGCGCTGGCCCCGGCCCAGGGCACCATGAACAACTTCACCTTTGGCGACGATGCGCGGCAGTATTACGAGACGATTGCCGGTGGATCGGGCGCAGGCGACGGCCATCACGGCACCGATGCCGTGCAGACCAACATGACCAATTCGCGCCTTACCGATCCCGAGGTGCTGGAAACCCGCCTGCCCGTGCGGGTGGAAAACTTCGCGATACGCGAAGGCTCCGGCGGCAAGGGCCAATGGCACGGCGGCGAAGGGGTGGAGCGGGTGATCCGCTTCCTCGAACCGATGCACGCGCAGATGCTGGCCAATCGCCGCAAGGTGCCCCCGCGCGGCATTGCAGGCGGCGGCGATGCCGCGCCGGGGGAAAGCTTTGTCCAGCGAGCCGATGGCTCCATCCTCGATCTGGGTGCAACGGGCGCTGCCGAAATGGCACCCGGCGATGCAATCGTGATCCGCACTCCCGGCGGCGGGGGATACGGCAAGGCATGAGCGCGATAGAACAACCGCTGGCCCGCCGCTTTGCCCGCACCGCGCTGGGGCACGTCGGGCAGGAATATCCCAATTCCATCGGCCATGTGCTGGCAGGGCCGCAGGATGCGCAGACCCCGCGTGGACTGCACCCGGCCTTTTTCGGCAGCTTCGACTGGCACAGCTGCGTGCACAGCTGGTGGACCTTGCTGACGCTGCGCCGCCTATTCCCGCAAATGCCCGAGGCGGACGAAATCGCCGCGCTGGCAAACGAGACTTTCACGGCCGACAAGCTAGCCGCCGAACTCGCCTATGTTCAGCGCCCGCAATCCTCCGGTTTCGAGCGCCCCTATGGCTGGGCGTGGCTCATGTATCTCCACCTAGAGGCCAGCAGGCACGAGGACCACGCATGGGCAGACCGGCTGGAGCCGCTGGCGCGCCACTTCGCCGATGGCTTTCGCGATTACCTGCCAAAGCTCACCTACCCCATCACCACTGGCACGCATTTCAACACCGCCTTCGCACTGACGCTGGCGCATGAATGGTGTGCCGCGTTCGACAGCGATCTGGGCACACTGATCGAGGACTATGCGCAAGCGAACTTCGGCCCGCTGGAGGAATATCGCGGATGGGACATCGGCGGTGATGCGTTCCTGTCACCCGTCCTTTCAGTTGCGCTGCTGATGCGCACCGTGTTGCCGCCTGCCGATTTTGCAAAGTGGTTCGCCCGCGTGCTGCCGGAAGGCGGCTGGCTGGAAAGCGCGTGTCATCCCGTTACGGTTTCGGACCCGAGCGATGGCAAGATGGCGCATCTCGACGGGCTGAACCTCAGCCGCGCGTGGGCCATGCGAACCATTGCGCCGTGCCTGCCGGATACACGCGCGGCGCAGCTACGCGATCTGGCGCAAGTGCATTATGATGCGTCGCTGGAAGCGGTGGACGGCGATTACATGGGCTCCCACTGGCTGGCGAGCTTCGCCCTGCTGGCGCTGCTGGCGCCCTAGCCGCCGGGCGTTTCGCGCGCGATGCTGCGCGCCGGATTGCCTGCCACCCTCGCCCCGTCCGGCACATCCCTCACCGCGACGGCCCGCGCCGCGACGATGGCCCCTGCCCCCACGGTGACGCCGGGGCCGATGAAGGCATCGGCGCAGATCCACGCTTCGGGCCCGACAGTGATTGGCGGCTTGAGCAGGTCGAACGTGGGAGAGGCATGATCGTGGGTGCCCGCGCAAAGATGCGCGTTCTGCGACACCGTGGCGCGCGCGCCGATGTTGATTTTGCCGAGGTTGTAGACGATGGCCCTGTCGCCAAGCGATGCGTAGTCGCCCATTTCAAGGTTCCACGGCACGGCGATGCGCGCGGTGCGATGGATGTGCACCCCGTTCCCGATCCGCGCGCCGAACATCCGCAGGATCGCCCGCCGCACGCCCCAGAAGGGCCGGGGAACCATGCGGAAGATCGCGGCTCCGACAGTTTCCCAGGCAAGCCTGCCCGCCATCTCCGCAGCCGACCATTTGCGCGCCGCGCGGTTGCCCGCGATGTCACGCGCGCCGTGGTCTTGCCCTGGATGGGGATCGCGGTTCATGAAACGATCAGTTCCCCGCGCCGATCTTCCAGATAGCGCCAGGCATGGGCGATCATGTCGTCAAGTTCAGGATAGCGCGGCGTCCAGCCCAGCGCCGCCCTTGCCGCCGTGGCATCCGCCACCAGCGTAGGTGGATCGCCCGGCCTGCGCCCACAAGCTTCCCAGGCGATTTCCCTGCCGGTGATCGCCTGCGCCCTGTCGATCACCTGGCGCACGGAAAAGCCGTTGCCATTGCCAAGGTTGAACGCCTTGAACCGGCCATCCTCCAGCACATCCAGTGCGGAAACATGCGCGTCTGCCAGATCGCAGACATGGATGTAATCGCGTACGCAGGTGCCGTCGGGCGTATCGTAATCGGTACCGAACACGCTGAGTTTCTCGCGCAGTCCGGCAGCCGCGAACAGGGTGATGGGGATAAGGTGCGTCTCCGGCTCGTGAATCTCGCCCAGTTCGCCATCGGGATCGGACCCGGCAGCGTTGAAATAGCGCAGGGCAACAGAGGCGATGCCATAGGCGGCGGCATAGTCCTGCAGCACCCGCTCTATCATCAGCTTGGATGCGCCGTAGGGATTGATGGGGTTTTGCGGGGTTGCCTCCGAGATCGGATGATCGACATTGCCGAAGGTGGCGCAGGTGCTGGAGAACACGATCTTTGTCACGCCTGCCATGCGCATGGCGTTCAGCAGCGACAGGCTGCCCGCCACGTTCGTCTGGTAATAGATATCGGGATGGTCGATCGATTCCCCGACATAGGCGAGCGCGGCAAAATGCATCACCGCGTCGATCCGGTGCTGCTCCAGCAGGCGCGCCAGTCGCGTCGTCTCCAGAATGTCACCATGTTCGAAGGGGCCGTATTTCACCGCCCAGCGGTGGCCGGTGCGCAGGTTGTCCAGCACCACGGGTTCGTGCCCCGCGGCTTTCAGCGCCTTGCAGGCGTGAGAGCCGATGAAGCCCGCCCCGCCTGTTACCAGTATCTTCATTGCGCCCTGTCCTCTTGCCCGTTCCTGTGCCGCGCGGTGCCGGGAATCGCATTCCCGCCGAGCATTGCCTCGATCACGAAAATCGCCGTCATCCCTTCATACACCGAAAGCATGAAGGCATAGGCGAACCCCGCCCTGCCATCACGAAAACCCTGCTTCAACAGGTAGATATATGCAAACCGCATGAAGGGCCGCAGGATCGCGGGCAGGCGTGCCGCACGGGCCTTTGCCGCGCGGCGACGCTGCGCGCTGCCCCCTCCGGTGGCCGTTTCCTCCACCTCCCCGCGCCGCTGCGCGATGATCAGCGCGGCCTCGTCCCGTGCATAGCGCACGTGCTTGGCCAGCCAGCCGGCCATTCCGTGGGAGAAGGAGTAGTGCAGGTAAGGCTCGTCGAACGTGCCCACCTTTTCCGCCGGCAGATCCTCGCGCTGGCCGTGCCCCACCTGGATGAAACGCAAGGCATCGCGGCGGCCCAGTCGCACCTGGTAGGTGGGATACATGCCCGCGTGGCGGATCCACTTGCCGAACAGGATCGTCTTTGATGGCACGTTATAGGCATCGATTTCCGAAGGCGGACGGAGCGATTGCAGCGCGGATATGAACTGCGGCGTCACGATTTCGTCGGCATCCAGATGCAGCACCCATTCGTGCCGGAAATCGCCGTTCTCCAGCCCCCAGTTGCGCTGCCCGGCGAAATCGTCGAACGGGCGCGATAGCACGCGCGCGCCATGCGCTTTCGCAATCTGCACCGTGGCATCGTCGCTGCCGGAATCAACCACCACGATATCGTCACACCAGGAAAGCGCCTGCAGGCAGGCCCCGATATTCTCTTCCTCGTTGTAGGTCAGCAGCAGGCAGGAGACATCCATTCACCCGCTCTCCCGCAGGGAGGACGCGTTGGCAAGGTCTACGCATTCCGGCGGTTCGCCGCCGTCGATCAGCCAGCGATAGGTTTTTGCCAGATCGGCGGCCACGGCGGGCCAACTGAAAGTGCTCTCCACCAGTCGCCGCCCGGCCTGCCCCATCGCGGGCAGATCGCCATCGTCGGACAGGCGGGCGAGCAGGGTATCGGCAAGAGCGGCAGGAACGTTGTCGATCTGAACGGCGGCGCCCGCTGCGAAGCCTTCGTGGATATTGCATTCGCGCGTCATGAAAACGGGCAGGGCGTAGGACCACGCCTCCAGCACGGCCATGGGGAAGCCTTCCGAATAGGATGGCAGAATGAAGGCGTCCGCGCTTTTCAGCAGTTCATCCTTCTCGGCCCCGAAATGCGGGCCGGGGAAGGCAATTTCGGCGGCGTCCAGCCCGAGCTCGCGCGCCGCCGCGCGGTATTGCGCCTCGTGCCCGCCATCGTCCCATCCGGCCACCACCAGCCGCCAGCGCGCGGCAACGCCGGGATCGCGTGCCTTCAACAAGGCCCATGCCTCGATCAGTTCGGCAACGCCCTTCTTGGGATGCAGCCGACCGAAGAACAGCAGCGTCTTGCGCGTGGCGGTGCTGGCATGGCCACCACCATCGAGCGATGGCAGATCCGTGCCGTTGGGGATCACCGCAATCGTGCTGCGCGGGGCAAAGGCGCGCACGCCTCGCACCTCCGCTTGGGAGCAATGGATGGCCGAAGCACTCCTGACGCTGCGCCCTTCGTACAGTATTGCGGCCAACCGCTTCTTCCAGGCGGAGTTGGACAGCGCCCACGGCTCCAGCATCCCTTGCGTGGAGATTACCACGGGACTGCCGGTGCGCGCCCGCCAGCGTGATACCGCGATGGAGGGATAGAGCCACAGCGCGTGCTGGTGCAGCAGCTGGTAATCGCCCGCCATCAGGTCTTGCGACAGCGCCTTGGCATAGCCGAAAGGGCCGGGCTGGTAGAGCTTCAGGCGAAGATCGTCCCACTCGGCGCGGTCCAGCCCGTCTGGGTCATCATCCAGCCCATGCACCGTGACCCTGTGGCCCAGCGCGTGAAGCTCTCGGGCGTGGGCCAGCACGATGGGGAAGATCCCTCCCCCTGCGCGCGAAACCGTGGGCGTGACTATGCCGATGGAATATGTGGTGGCCATGCGCTGTCAGGATACCTTCTCTATCCGCATGCGCGCCAGTTTACGCAGCAGCACACGATCCCACGGCAGCAAGCGGCCGGCGCGGTTTTCATGGGCGGCGGTGGCTGCAGCGCGCAGGGCACTGGCAAAGCGATCCGGCCCCCAGTCGGCGACGATCCTCTCGCTGGCAGCGCCCATTGCCGCGCGACGATCTCCTGAAAGCTCCATCATCGCCGCCAGCGCGGCGGATATGCTTGATGCATCTTGCGGATCGACCAGCCAGCCGTTCTTCCCCGGGTGCACCAGCGTGTCCGCAGCGCCGCAGGGGGTGGATACGATCAGGGGCAATCCGGCTGCCGCTGCCTCGTTGATCACCAGCCCCCATTGCTCCGCCTGGGATACATGCGCGAAGCCATCGGCAAGGCCGTAATAGGCGGGCAAAACGTCGTATTCACGAAAGCCGGGCAGATGCACGCGGTCCTGCAATCCGTGCGTGGCAATGGCGTTCTGGATAGAAGCACGCTCCGGCCCGTCGCCCAGGATCACGAGGTCGTGACCGTGATCGCCCCTGCCCAGCGCATCGGCAAAGGCGGCCACCAGCAAGGGATAATTCTTCTTCGGGATGAAGCGGCCCGATGCCAGCAGGTAACGCCGTGGCAGGCTCTCGGCGGCGCGGCACGCCTCGGCATCGCGGCGCGCGGCTTGGGCGCCGTGCCGGAAATGCGCGTTATCCACCGCGTCATACCCCAGGAATACCGCATCGCGCGGGAGGCCCAGTTTCACGATATAGTCGCGGTGCCCCTCTGCGGCCACCAGCCCGGCCTGACAATTGCTCACCACGCGCGACTTGATCCATTCACGCCACCGCGATCGCGGCCCGTCGTGCGCCTGGCTGGCCGACATCATCACCACGCCCCGGCCATTGTCTCGCGCCCAGGCAATGGCGGCCAGGCTTTCAGGGAAGGACCATCCCGCCACCGCCACCACATCGGGCGCGGCCCGATCCAGCGCCATGCCGATTCGGCTCCACAGCGATCCGTCGGCCACCGCCGCGCGGTAATCCGCCTCTCCATCGCAAATGCGCAGCGCGCCATCGCCGCTGGCCAGAAACTCGGCAAAATCGGCGCTGTTGCGCACGCTGATCGGCACCAGCAAGGCAAACTGGCCCTGCGCCGCGCGATAGCGGGCGGCGTGATAGTTGGAGACCTGCTGCGTCAGTATCGCCAGCCGCAATGCGGATTTTCCGGGAGGGGGACCGTCCGTGGCCATTAACGTCAGCGGTCCGCGTCCGTACCAGCCGTCGCTCCTGCAAATGCAGCCCGCGACTTGGCCCGCGCCTTGCGCTGGCGGCGGCGCTGGCGCTTCTCTCGATATTCCAGCAGCAGCACGCCAATATAGCCAAAGACGAAGGGGAACAGCGTCAGCAGCGTGATGTCGCGCCCCAGGTTCAGCGTCAGCGCCAGCCCCAGCGCGAACAGCAACAGGCGCGGCAGCGTGCCCTGCATTCGCAGCCGCCAGAGGAAGCTTGCCCACAGCGCCATCAGGAAGCCGACGAAGATCGATCCTAGAAACGGCCCGAAATTGGCGATGCCCTGCCCGATCAACCCGGTGGAGATGGTGGCATTCACCCCGATATCGTTGGCAGAGCCGCCAAATCCGCGCAGGATGGAATAGTCTATGCCCACCAGCGGCTTGCCTGGCCATAGCGCGCGGGGGACGAAGTTCAGCGCCTCTGCCAGGTAGCGCCCGCCCCACGATGGCAGCAGCATTTCGTTAGCCTGGAAATACAGCATCCAGCACAGTTCGGATGCCATGTTCAGGCCCACCTGCGTCGTCTGCCGCCCGATATCCACCTCGGTCACGGAAATCTGGCTTGAACGCATCTGGATCACGATGCCGAACCACAGGTAAATGAGGCCAAGCATGGCCAGCACGGTCAGCACCTTCAGCCAGCGGCTGGCGCGCCCGAAGATGAAGAAGGATGCCATCAGCGGCAACACCGCGATCAGCGTCTGGTTACGCGATCCCTGCAGGAACAGATAGGGCCACGAAAGCGCAATCAGCACTACGAGGATAAGCCGGGTGGAGCGTTTGCGCGCCAGCGGCAGCAGCGCACCGAAAGTGGCGGAAACCAGCAGGTAGAGATAGCTGGCGGCGGAGATCAGGAACCCCGTGGCCCCCGCGCCGGAGCCTGCCGAACGCTGCCACATCCTGAGGCCCGATCGCCCCTCCAGCGGGAACAGCGCCTGCATCACGTCACCGCCCACGCGATAGGTGCCGTAGGCCGCCAATGCCAGCCACGCCGCTGCCAGCGGCAACACCAGCCCTTCCGCCGTGCGGGCCAGCTCCGCCCGGCCCACGGGATGGCTGACGGCAGCGGATTGGCCGCTCAACCGCGGGCGGAACAACGGGGCCAGCGCGAAGAACAGCGCCGCGAAGGAGACAAGGAAGATTGTGCAGTAGAAATAGGCATCGCTGATGATCTCTTGCGAGAACGGGATGAATTCCTCCGGCACGTAATGCGGCTCCACCATGTACCAGAAGCCGAAGGTGACCAGCACGGCCAGGAAGCTGGGTGCCCAGGTCTTGCGGAAATTGGCGCCAGCCCACAGGCCCAGCACGCCCAGCAGGACGAGCGCCACGTAATACGTCTGGGGCAGGACGAGGAACATCGGGCTCGATCAGTCTCTTCTGGCAGGCGCCGTTGCCGGGCGATCTGTGGCGATTTGCTGCATGATTGCACTCCCTAGCCAGCTTCGCACAAGCTGGCGATGCGATTGCGAAAACTTTCCCAGTCCAGCGTGGCGGCAAGATCGCGGGCGCGCTCCTTGATCTCCATATTGCCGGGCAGCAGCCGCGACAACCGCTCCAGCTCGCGCGCCAGCGATGCGGCATCGCCGGGGGGCGCGGTGAAAACGCCGCTATCCTCGCTGCCGAGATCGGGCAGGCAGGTGTTGGCCGTGCCCAGCACCGGCAGCCCGGCGGAAAGCGATTCCAGATAGACCTGCCCGAACCCCTCTATCAGCGAAGGCATGCAGAACAGCGCACTGCCCGCGTAAAGCGCTTGCAACTGCTGCGCCTCCACCCCGCCGAGATAGCGGCAGTTGGCAGGCAGGCGCGCGGGATCGAAGAATTGCGGATCATGGCTGCGCGCAACGATCGTCAGTCCCGATCCGCGCGGCAGATCTGCCATTTCCCACGCCTGTAACAGGTGATGGATACCCTTTCGCTGGATCGCGGAGCCGGCGAACAGCACGCGGAAATGATCGTCGCCACGCGGCAGCGGCGGTGGTTCGTGCAACTGCGGCGCGATGCCATAGCTGGCGACATGCAACTTTTCCGCAGGCGCGCCCGCTGCCACCAGAGATTGCGCGGTGAAGCTGCTGGCGCAGATGATCGTGTCCGCCGATTGCCACGCATCGTCGGATCGCACGCGCTGGGCGCGGGTGACGTTCTCGAAATCGCTGGCGGAAAAGGTTGCGCCGAAATGGCTGCGTGCGTCCTGCGCCAAAATCTCCTGCTCCACGCCGTGATGGGGGTGATACTGGAACAGGATCTTGCGAGGATTGTGGTCGTACTGTGCCTGAAAAGCGTCGGCGGCATAGGCGGAATAAAGGAACAGGTCCGCCTTCCCGCGCCGGGCCTCGCGCGCGGCCGCCAGCGACAGCGCGACATCGTGCCTGTCTCTCACTTCGGGTGCCTTCGCGCCTGCCAGCGCCTCTTTCGCTGCCATCGCCGGAAACTGGCTGACCAGCCTGCCCGGCAAGCCTTCCTTGCTGCGCCCGCGTATCGCCTGGCCGCGCATACCGGGCAGAAGGCGGCTGGCGGCCTGTAATGCTTCGCCAGCGTAGAAATCGGTGATGAAGCGGTGCAGCATACCCGCTTCGTGCAGGGCGAGCGGCACCTGGTAATCGTCCCTGCGCCCGCGAAAGGCGCATACATATCTGCGCTTCTCGCTCACGCCCTGTCGCCCACCAGCGCGCGGAATTGCGCCGCGCGTTGCCGCCAGTTGTTGGCACGCGCATGTTCCACGCGTTCGCGCGCAGGGGGCGGTTCGCGCAAGGCGTCTGCGATCAGCGAGGCAAGGCCCTGCGCATCGTCCGCGATGGCGATCCATTCGGGGGAGTGGCGCACTTCCGGCGTAGGGGTGGAAACGAAGGGGCGGCCACTGGCAATCGCGTCCATGATTTTCGTCGGGCAGGCGGCCAGATTGAAGGGGTGCTGCGCGTCATACGGCATCCAGTTCACGGCATACCGCCAGTAATGCTGCCGCACCTCGGCCTGCGGCACGCCGCCTTCGTACACCACGTTGGGCCGCGCCAGCGCCGCGTGGCGGGCGCGCTGCCACGCGTTCATCTGATCAAGGTCGCGCGGGCCGTTCAAAAAGCCGACGAAATGGAAAGAGACTTCGGGCAGCAAATCCGCCACCGCGGCCACCAGCGGCCAGTCCACCCTGTCCGCCAGATTGCCAACATAGCCAACAGTGTTCGCCATCGGCGCGCGTTCGGGGTTTGGATTGAGAAACTCGTCCGTCACACCAAGCGGGAAATGCCTGATCTTGTCAGCATGGTGCGGGTTGCGCTTCGAAAGCTGCTCCACCTGATAGGTGGAGAGGCACAGGGTGGTGCCTGCCTGTGCGATCAGCTCGTCCTCCTGCACGCGGATGCTGTTGGCACGGGGCGGATTATACAGCGCGTAATCGTCGAGATTGTAATAAACCAGCCGCTCCGGCGCAACGAAGCGAACCCACGGCGCAAGATAGGGATAGGGTGCGATAACGAATGACGCTTCCCCCGCCTGGCGCTGCAACCGGAGCGCCTCAGCCTTGATGATCCCGCGCATCAGCGGGCGGTGCAGCCGCTCCAGCGATCCGGCATATCCCGGCGGCATCACCACGCGGCGGCGGCGCACGGTGCTATCCTCCTCCGGCCACTGCGGGCGCAACCGCCGGTAATTGGGCAAGTCGTAAAGCTGCATTGCCGTGACCGGGGCATCGACGGCCAGTTCTTTCGCCAGTGCATAGACCCATGGCGTGTTGGCGGAGAGGAAGAGGAAGGACTGCGCCATCTTACCGCCCGCGAAAATCCCGCAGCGCGTATCCGATCCGGGCAGAGCGGCCCACGGCATCCCGGATGGGGGCGCGCAGCCATTCCGGCAGCTTCTGGAACATCCGGCGCGGCGGCACATAGGGCGGCGGGTTTTCGCCTGCCATTGCCCGCTGCACCGGAGGCGCACGCATCACCTTTTCCAGCATCGCGGCGTAACGCGCCCACATCGCCGCTGCGCTGAAGTTCCGGCGCGCGTGGTCTGCCATGGCGCGCCTGGCGTCCTGCGATGCCGCCATCAGGCCGAGCGCCGCGTCCGCCAGCGCAGCGTAATCCCCCAGCGGGGCAAAGCTGCCCATCGCCTGATCGCACACGATCTCTCGCGTGCCGGTGTCGATATCCCAGGCGGCGACCCCGCATCCCATGCCAAGGCATTCGACCGTGGCCATTCCGAATGGCTCCACCCGGCTCAGCATGAGGCAGGCGGAGGATTTGCCAGCCGCCTCGAAAATCGCCGTGCGGCCCGCCCTGCCGTGCATCACGATCCTGTCTGCCCGGGGCAGCGCCGCGATGCGCGCCTGCATCGCCTGCCCCACCGCGCCAAACCAGTGCAGCCGTCCCGTAAAGCCGCGCTGCAGCAGATGGGGCCACAGCGCCAGCAAGTCTGCAGCGCCCTTGATATGCTTGTCTCCACCAAGGAACACCAGATCCTCGCGCCGCTCCCCCGCTTCGTATGCCAGCGGAAAGACGGTGCCGTTGTGGATCACCACCAGCTTTTCAGGCTGCTGCAGGCGGTGCCGGAAACAGGCGGCCACCGTTTCCGACACAGCGACGATGGCATCCAGCGCATCCTCGTGCCGGATGGCGGCCCGGAAATAGCGCGGCGCGGTGTCGTGGACGACATAGATCGCGCGCGTTGCGGCGGGGATGAAGGGCGGCGTATCGTCCACCTGCTCGCACCCGTTCAGCAGCACCGCGTCCTGCGGATTGGCCTTCAGCCATTCGATGAAACGCTGCGGAGAAGCCGGATCGACGGGGGAAGCATCGAGGCTCTCGACCTGCACGCCGCCAAATTCCGCCGCATGTCCGCTGGGTGGCAGCAGTGTCAGCAGCGTTGCATCGTGGCCGTTCTCTCCCGCTTCCCGGCAGCAGGCCTGCGCCACGGAAATAACGCCGCCGCCGTAATCGTCGGGCACCATCCAGCACGCTTTCATTTCGAGCCACCATCTGCGGCCGCCACGGGCTCCAGCCCCAGCGCCTGCAGGAATTGCGCGTGCGCGTGATCCTGCGTGAATTCGGCGAGGTAACGCTGGCGAATGGCGCGCTCGTCGATCTCGCCCTTCTCGATGCGGATTGCCGCCTGCTCCAGCGCGTCGGCAATGTCCGCAGCTTCGCGAAAATCCACCAGCGCGCCGGCCTCGTCATGGCCTTCGTAAAGGTCGGGGATGCCGCCCACGGGAGACGCGATGACGAAGCGGCCCGCCTGCCCCAGTTCCAGCAGCGAGAAACATGGCCCGCCCTCGAAGCGGGAGGCATAGGTGAACACGTGATTGGCAGCGACGATGCCCGCCATGTCGCGCGCCAGATCGTAACGGCCATGAATGGTGATGCGGTCCGCCACGGGCGAAGCGGCCACCAGCTTTGCCAGCCCGTCCTCATCCGGTCCGCCGCCGTGCAGGTTCAGCACGCTTTCGGGCCGCCGCTCGCACAGCAGGGCAAAGGCCTGCAGCAGCGTGTCGAGGTTCTTCTGGTGAATGTCGATCCGGCCGGCATAGCCCACGCGAAACGGGGGCATGGACGGCATCGGCACCGCTTCATCGAACAGCGCGCGATTGTGATAGCGCACCACGTTCACGTGGCCGGTGTAGCCGTAGACCTGCGCGAATTCGTGTTTCGCGCATTCGGATACGGAAATGACGGCATCGGTCTCAGCCACGGCGCGGCAGAAGTCGCGGCCTGCATGGCCCGGCGGGGGCGGCAGGTGCTGGGGCGAGAATATCCAGCTCGCCGCCACCTTGCCCCCGCGCCGATGCACTGCCCGCACGAGCGGCAGGTAAAGCTGCGGCATCGGCTGGCGCACGCAATAGACCCAGTCTCCCGGCTGTATTTGCCGCGCGACGTGGCGGATCAGCAGGCGCTGGCGGATGTGAAAGCGATCCCCCGGCACGCGCCTTTGCCGGTAGACCGGGATGCCGATCGCCTCCAGATCGTCCAGCATGGGCGTCGGCCCGTTCAGCGACACGGCGATCCTGAAACGACGCCCCTCTGCATGCAGCTTGCGCGCCAGCGCATCGAGATAGGTCTCTATCCCGCCCAGCCCTGCCAGAATGTCGCTGAACAGCCAGATCGTGGGAGCCCTGCCACTCATGCGAAATCGATCAGCGCATCACTGCGCGCCTCTATCTCTATGCTGCGAAGCGGTGCCCAGCGCCCGTTCTGCCAGACGCGTAGAGACACCACACTTTGTCCCCAGTCGCGCAGGATGGCGTTCACCTCGTCCGCATGGCTGCCGGGGCTAACCTCGATGATGGCGTGGCGGATCTGGCCGCTTTTAACGCCGCCTGCCATACCGCGCAGCACGCCGGGTTCATGACCTTCCACGTCCACCTTTACCAGCCTTACAGGGCCGGTGATGCTCAGCCGGGCAATCTCTGCGTCGATGCTGACGGCGTCGATGCCTTCCGGATCCGATCCTTCGGCCTCGACAGTCGTATGCAGCGTGCTCTGGGCGCCCTGCACCACCTTGCGCCGACCGTTCCGGTCCGAGACGGCGGCCTGCACCGTTTGCACGTTGCCGCCTGCCTCCCGCGCCAGCGCCACGTTCTTCTCCAGCCAGCGATAGTTCGCATCGTCCGGCTCATAACCTGCAACCATGCCGTGTGCACCGCACAGGTCCGCCAGCTGGCAGGTGAAATAGCCGATATTCGCGCCGACATCGAAACAGGTATCGCCTGTCCGCACCAGTTCGGAAATCAGCTGCGCGATATGGCGCTCGTGGCCCAGCAGATAGCCGAAGAAATGCGGATCAGGCGGAAGGAAGAACGTGCCCCCTGTCGGCAGACGGAAATGCTGGCCCTGCGGGAAAGCCCGCGCGTTCAGCCGCCCCAGCGTCAACGCGCCGCGCATCCGCGTGATGCGCAGGGCGGAGCGATAGACGGTGGGCAGCAGGCGTTGCGAAAAGGCGGGCAAATTCATGGCTCCCGGTATCGCAGGCTGCGACTGAGGCGGAGGGACGGTTTCTCGAACGCCAGATAGAAGAGCCCTGACGCGGCGACAACCAGCACCATGCTGGCGAGATAGGCGAGGATTTCGATGCCCGGCACGTCCACCCGCGCGAACAGCCGCACGGCGCGCACGCCGATGGGATAGTGGACGAGGTAGAGCGAGTAGGAGATCGCTCCCAGCCACAGCATAACGGGGCCGGGGCTCCAGCGCAGCAGGATCACCGCCACGGTGATTCCCACCGGCACCATTTCCAGCCACTGGCCGGACCATGCCATCGTCGCCATCGCGAACGCGCCCACCAGCAGCAGCGGCAGCTTCGCGCAATCCTGTACCATGTGGAGATAAAGGAGGTAGCCGATCACGAACAGCGGCGCCCAGGTGAAGAGCGAATGCAGCACCTGCGGCAGAATCGCGGAAAGCAGGCAAGCCGCCACGCAGATCGCCAGCGGGATGGCGAACCGCCCCTGCGGCACGCGCGGCGACAGCGCGAACAGCAGTGCGATGACGAGGTAATACTGGATCTCCACCAGCAGGGACCAGAACACCGGATTGGCCCACGCCTCCCCCAGCAGTGGCGCAACCAGCGCGAAATTGGCGAAGGCCCAGCCTGCACTCACCTCCACCGCTTCCCCCTGGAAGCCCGGCACCAGCGGCGCGGCGATCCAGATGGCGAAGGTAAGCACGGCAGCGGCGAAGAATGGCGGATATAGGCGCAGCGCCCGTTTGCCGAGAAAGCGCGACGCGTTGGACACCCCGCCGGGATAACGGCGCGCACGCAGCGAATAGGGGATGACGAACCCCGTGATCACGAAAAAAGCCTGCACCCCCAGCCAACCATATTGCGAGGTCCAGTGCATGATCTCGGCGGCGAGGCCATCCGGGCGCAGGAATTCGTTGCGCTGGTATAGATGGAACCACGCCACCCACAATGCCGCCAGTGCCCGCAGGCCGTCCAGCGATTCCAGCCGCATCTGGCGGGGGCGGATATCCGCGCGGGCAGAAAGGGTGGCGGTGGTCATGCCGCAACGCCGCGGCATGGCAGGGGATCGGCAGGCAGGCCCATCATCGCGGATCCAGCCGCAACCAGTGCATGCGCTCCGGCCGGCCTTCCGAACACATCAGCCAGCGATCGGTGTCGCTATATCCGTCCAGTTCGGGAAATGCGGAAAGGTCGCGCGCGCCGGTCGTGAACTGCGCGATGGTGAAATGGGTGGACGCCGCCTCTTTCAGCGCAGCGATCTTGGCAGCGCCGCTTGCCATCGCAAAGGGGTGGAGTTCGATGAAGATGATCGCGCCTTTCAGCTGCCCGAACATCGCTGCATCGAACACGTCGAATTCCGCACCCTCTATGTCGCACAGCACCACGCTCTGCGCCGGATCGACCTTTTCCGCTTTCAGCGTGCCGCCCAGCCCGGCATCGGCCGCGCCGTGGATGCGGATCTTGCCGTCCTGCCCGTTTCGCCGCGCGTTCTCGGCAATCAATGCCTGGCCTTCCTCCAGTATCTCGAAACAGATTGCGCGATCGAACATGCCGGCACGCAGACCGCCGATGGAATAATAGCCGTCCTGCGCGCCGATCTCGATAAAGGTGCGATAGCGGGACGGCACATCGGCCAGCGATTGCAGCAGTTCCTGCTCGTAAATGCCCAGCAATTGATGCGAATAGACGCCGCTGCCCCAATGCGCTTCGGGTGCCAGTTCCAGCCCCGCGAAAGGTCCGTGCGCCACTACGCCGCCAAAGCGTGCGTGCAATTCGCGCGACAGGGCGAGGCGGCGGGCCTGGATGGGATCGACGCGCTGCGGGCGGATCACCGACCTTGCCGATTGCGGCAGCATTTTCGCGATCAGCCCCAGCATGTCAGCCTGCCCCCATGGCGCAAACTCACACGCCTTTTCAACGCCATGCAGCGCCTTTCCCGTATGTCACGATGCATGGCCGCTCCGCATGGCATGCGCAACTTTTTCCGCCGCACGAAACCCCAGGGTAGAAGCGCACACAAGATAGGCACGCGGCAGACCCGGCTTCGGGGCAAGGCGCGCGATCTGACGCCGATCCACCCTTGCGGCCAAGGCATGGGCCGATGGCCTGTCCACGCCATAAAGCTTGCGCGCAAGTTGCAGGCGCTGCCCTGCCAGCGCGTTACGGCGCGGGGCGAAAAGCGCGTCTTGCTGGCGCAGGTAATCCTCGATCCGGTCGAGGAAGGCGGCCTCCAGCAACAGCGTTCTTGCCGGGTCGCGCTTTGGCGGGGCATTGCGCGCGGGCATTCTGTAGCGCGTCATCGCGAGATCGAGATGCGCGATGGCGATGCCATTTTGCAGCAGGCGGAAATAAAGATCGTATTCCTGGCCCGAGGGAAGATCCTCGTCCCAGCCGCCCGCCGCCCCTATCGCCTCGCGCCGCCACAGGGCGGAGGAGGTGAAGGGGATGCGCTGGGTGATGAGCGACACCCACCAGTCGTCCGACTGCGGGGCGAAGCGCGCGGCATCTTCCTGCGGATCGTCGTAGAACAGGCGCAGGGTATCGGTTACCACGCCCACGCTCAGGTGGTCGCGCAGAAAAGCGTGTTGCGCGGCGATCTTGCCGGGATCGATGATGTCGTCCGCATCCAGGAACTGCACGAACGGCGCGCGGGACATGCTCAGCAGGCGATTGCGCGCTGCGCAGCCGCCGGCATTTTCCTGCCGTGCCACCTGGATGCGCGGCGCGTATTGCTGCAACACCTGCCACGATCCATCGGTGCTGCCATCGTCCAGCGCGATGATTTCCATCTCGCCCCCGGTCTGCGCCAGCGCGCTGTCCAGCGTGTCGCGCAGGGTCGCTTCCGCATTGTAGACAGGGATGAGTATGCTGGCTTGCATGGAATTGTCCGGCCCGGTCAAACCGTTGCCCCTACCCGCCCATCTGCCTGCCCGACGCCCAGCAGGAACACCGCGTTTACCCGCCGAAGGTGCGGCAGGCGCCGCGTCCACTCGCTCTGCTGTTCGTAGAAGCCGAAGAGGCGATAACCCAGCGGTTGCAGGAAAGCGGTGATTTCCTGCAGCGGAACGTGAAAATCGTTGTCCGGGTCAACGCCGCATTCGCATTCCACCAGCCGCACGGCGCCGCTTGCCAGCATCTGCCGCGCGCCCGCCAGCACCTTCAGGTCGGCCCCCTCGGTATCGATCTTCAGCAGATCGATACGGTCCACGCCGTTTGCCCGGCAATAGGCATCCAGCGTGGTGGCAGGAACGGTTATGGTGCGCCGCGCCTTCGTGCCGGCGTGCTGGCGCGTGCCATCATCGAGATAGCCGATGGTCGGCTCATCCGTCAGCACGAAGCTGAATTCGCCTTGCGTATCGCCCAGCGCCTCTTTCGCGATCACATGCGCAGACCCCGATGGCAGGCGGGATGCCAGCTGGTCGTGCAGTTCGATGTTCGGTTCAAAGCAGCGCACACGGCCATCGGGAAAGGCCGCGAGGAACTGCGCGCTCCACTCCCCCACATTGGCGCCCACGTCAAAAGCCGTCACCGCGCCGCGAAGGCCCAGCGCGGTGCGGACATCGTGAAACAGGTCCACGCCGCGGGGCACGCGGTCGAACACGGTAAAGCCTGCACGCCGGGCAAGATGCCAGCTTGCCCGCCTGATGAAGCTGCCTTTCGTCAAAGCCCCCGCACTCCCTTGTGCCAGCCATATTTCACGCGCCCGCTCATTCCCCGCGCCCGCCACGGCGTGCGCGCATTGTTGCCAGCATTGCGCCCGCGCGAACCAGCGCCGGCTCCACGTCCCCGCGCCATTCGCGCAAGGATAGCCAGCAGGCCAGCAGCAGGCCAGCATAGATCGCGCAATAGGCCGCGCCCTCAACCATTGCCGACAGGATGCCGTCACCATTGATGGGGGTAAAGGCGGTCAGCGCAAAGGCGGCGACGGCGGCAAGAATGGGCGGCGCAACCGATCCGAACACCCGCCACGCATTCACCGCCGTGCCGCGTGCAGACCACCATACCCACGGCGGCACGATCACGAACACCGCCACGGTATAGCCCGCCGCCACGCCCATCGCGCCCCAGTTCACCCCGATCACGAAGGCGATGGTATAAACCGCCGTGGAGGCGACGGAGGCGTAGAGCATCCGCCTGCTGCGCCCCAGGGTGAAGGAGAGGAGGCCCGCCGCGGTGTAGACGGGATGCACCATCATCGAGATGGAGAGTACGCGGAACAGATCGATACTGGGCAGCCACTGGTCACCGAACAGCAGCGGGATCAATTCGTCAGCCAGCAGCACCAGCAGGCCCGTCAGCGGCGCGGTGAGGCAGGTAATCGTGGCGACCGAGGAAAGGAACAGGCGGCGCCAGCGTTCGGGCTCTGACTGCAGGCGGCTCATCGCCGGGTAGACGGCGGAATTGAAAGGCCGCACCACGGCTGTCAACGGCAGCATCAGGAGGCCATAGGCGCGCGAGTAATAGCCAAGCTGCTGCGGGCCGGAAACGGCGCCGATGATGATGTTGTCGAACTGCCGGTGCCAGCCGTTGAGGATATTGTACCCGGTAAGGCTCATGCCGAATTTCACCGCCGGACCGGCGGCCTTCCAGTCACTCACCATTCCCGGTCGCCAGCCGGAAAAGGCCCAGGCCACGGCAAAGGTCATCAAGGCTGCCACCCACGTCTGCACCACCAGCGCCCAGTATCCCACATCCGTGCTGAGAGTGAGCGCGATGGCAGCCACGCTGCCGATGGCCTGCGCGATGATCGGCACGCCCTGCATCTTCATCCACATCATCCGCCGTTGCAGCAGCGCGATATGCTGGGCGGCGGCGGCCTGGAAGAACAGCGTGGGCGCCAGTGCCATCACCAGCAGCACGATGCGCCCATCGTCGAAGAACAGCGCAATCAGCGGGGCGGCAAGGACGATGCCCAGCGTGAACAGCAGCCCGATGCCGACCTGGATATAATACAATGCGCTGACAGTGTTCTGATCCAGCTCCTTGCGCTGCACGGTCGCGGCGGAAAGGCCGAAATCGGCGAAGAGATTGGAAAAGGCCAGCACCACGGCGGCCATCGCCACCAGTCCGAAATCCTCCGGCGTCAGCAGCCGCGCCAGTACCATCGTGGTGGCAAGTTGCAGCACCATGCGCATGCCCTGCGCGCCCACGGCGGCAATGCTGCCCTGCATGGTCTGCGAGCCGATATTGCCAGCCGACAATGGCCCGAACTGCGAGGTGTCGCGCGATTTTCGCGGTGGTGGCGTGCGTGGCGGCGCGGGGGGCGTATCCTCGCTCATCGCGCGGCGCCCGCTATCGACCCGTCAATAGCTCCCCCCCGCATTGCCATCAGTCCGCTTCCGCCCCGAAGGAGAGCCTGTAATCGGCATGCCCCTTTCGGTTCGCGCGGTCCTGCGGCAGGGGATAGTTCCCCACCACGCCCGGCTGCGCCGAAGAGGAGAAGGTGCACTCGATCACCTCGGGCATGCCGCGATCCGTCAGCCCGGCGAAATTGTTGGCATGGGTGTGGACCAGCTTCAGCGGGAAGGCATCGACGAACTTCTCTATCGCGCCGATCTGCGCTGAGAGGTCGTGAAATTCGATCACCAGCCCGCAAAGCGCAGGCGCGTGCTGCACGAATTCATTCAGCAGCGGATATTCGCCTCCCTCGATATCGCATTTCAGGAAGATGCCTTGGTCGCTCCGGCCATGTCCCGTATCCTCCACGATCTGCGAAAAGGACCTGAAGTCGCCACCATCGCGCGGGCCGACGAACTTGCGCTCGTGCACCCGGTCCCCGCGGAAGAAGCGCAGATAGTCGATCGCCTTGGCAGTCAGCACGAAGGGGCGATGCGGACGCCTGGGGGTGAATTCGCGGAATATGCGGCCGATCAGGCGCGCTGCGTCCACCGAACCGTCATATGCGCGCAGCGGCACCTGCCTGCGGTTCAGGAAATCGCGTTCGAAGCTCCAGTCCTCGTTCACGCCGAAGCTTAGCAGGCAGGCAGACTTCCTCACGTCGCGCAGGTCCACCAGATAGCCGCCATCGCGGCCCCGGCCCAGGCGCGTCAAATTCTCGCTCGTGATCGGCTTCAGGAAGCCGGGTAATGTCGCCTGAGAGGAAATCAGATTGCTCCGCCGAAGGATCGTGGCCCAACAGCGCGCACCGTTAGCAGAACATCCTTCATATGCGCTACGGGATAGCACCTGTTTTTAACGGCTTGAGACAGATAGCGGCAATGGCGCTTGATAGCTGGCCCGTCATCTGCTTGGGTTCCGCCCGATACCCGGAAGCCGCTGAAGCCGGGGCGGAAGGACCGATGGGCATCAAGTCTCTCCTGAAAAGCCTGCAACCCTACGCGTCTTTACTGATGCAGCTTGCGCTCGTCTTCCTGCCGTGCGCGCTTGCCCTGCTGTGCCTGCCCTGGCTGGCGGGCCGCCTGCTGGGCGATATCCTGGTGAATGGCGGCGGCCCGGTGTGGACGATGGCCCTCACCCTGGCGGCCGCGGTGATTGCCGCAGCGGTGTTCCATGCCCTGGGCGGCGCACTCGCCGCGCGGATCAGCACGCGGGTAGAGGCGGACACGAAGGGCGATCTGCTGGCCCACGTGCAGCGCCTGCCGATTTCCTTCGTCCTGAAACGGCGACGCGGCGATCTCACCGCCCTGCTCACGCTGGAGGTGGCGCAGCTGGGCGCTTTTCTCGATCGATTGCTCCGCACAGCGCCGATTATGTTGCTCGTCGCCGCGGGCGCGGCTTTCGCCCTGTTCGCCATCAGCCCGCCGCTTTGCCTGTTCGCGCTGCTGCTGATCGCGGCCTGCCACCTCGTCAACCGCATGATCACGCGCGAGTTGAAAGGCCTTTCCACCAAGATCCAGAAGGCAGAGGCGCGATTGTTCGCACAAGCCACGCAGGCGCTGGAGATGCTGCCCTTCACCAAGGCTCTCGCGCAGGAGGAGAGCGAACTTCCGGCCTATCGCCAGCTGGTGGACAAGGTGCGACGGCACAAGCACCGCAGGCAGCGGGTGCAGGCCATGCACGGCCCCGCCGTGATGGCTGCTGCCGCCGTCGGCACCCTGCTGCTGGCGATGGTGATGGCAAGCCGCCTGGTCCCGATCACGCGGGCGGGGATCCAGGATCTTTTGATCTTCGCCTTCAACACGGGCCTGCTGGCCTATGCCATGCACCGGATTGCCCATCTTTTCGCGCAATTCGAAATAGCGCGCGGCACGTTCGACAGGCTGGAGAACGTGCTGCAGCGCTCTTCCGAAACTGCCGATGCCAGCGAAACCACCGCCCCGCGTCTGCGTGGCTGGATCACGCTGTCAAAGCTGTGGTTCGCCTATCCAGACCGTGATTACACCCTGCGCGGCGTGGATCTGGATATCGAGGCGGGCGAGACCATCGCGCTTGCCGGCGAGAGCGGATCGGGAAAAAGCACGATCCTCGCGCTGCTGCTGGGCCTCTACACGCCGCAGAGAGGCAGCATCAGGATCGACGGGCGCGAACTGTCGGAACTGAACCTTGCCCAAATCCGGGGCCAGATCGGCTATGTGCCGCAGATCCCCATCCTGCAAAGCGGCAGCATCATCGACAATCTGCGAATGGGCAACGAGGGTATTTCGCCAGCCACGATGCAACAGGCCTGCAAGCTGGCGCAGGCGCATGATTTCATCACGAAACTGCCGAATGGCTATCGCAGCGAGATCGGGGAGCGCGGCCTCGGCCTCTCCATCGGCGAACGGCAGCGCATCGCGCTGGCCCGCGCCCTGTTGCGAGAGCCTACCATCCTGCTGATGGACGAGCCGACGGCCTTGCTGGACCCGGAGGACGAGGTGCAATTCCTCGAAGCGTGCCGCGCCGTTGGCCTTGGCTGCACCACCATCATGGTGACGCAGCGCCCCGCGTGCCTCGCCATGGCGGACAGGATCGTGACGCTGGAGAATGGCCGGATTATCGAGGGCAACCCGCGCGAGAATCCGGCCCGCCAGGCTGCGCCAACCGGCCCCGTCATCATAGAACAGCAGGCGACGGCTCGCCGCGCGGGTGGAAAGCGCCGGTCCGAATAGGCACGGCGCCTGCCCGATGGCGGTCGATATCGCGGACTGCCGCGTTGCAGGCGAGGCGAAGATTGCTATTGCGGGCGGGCCGGCAGATCGGCCAGCCGTTGCGGACATGGGGCCGGGAAAACGCCTTGAAATACATATTCATCAATCGCTTCTTCCATCCCGATCAATCGGCCACGTCAGCCATGCTGACAGATCTGCTTAGCGAGCTGGACACATCGTCGCGCGAGTGCGTCGTCATCGCCAGCGCCAGCATGCACACGGCAGGAGAGCCTGCCGAGGAACCACGACTGGAAAACGTGCGCGTGATCCGTATCCCCGGCCTGCCGCGCGCCAGCTCCTCCGTCCTGCCGCGCCTGCTGGACTTCGCATTATTCTATATCGGCCTTGTCTTCGTGGCGGGCTGGACGATCCGGCGCGGCGACGCGGTGGTGTGCCTTACCGATCCCCCGCTGGTGAGCGTGCCGGTGCAGGCGCTGGCCCGGCTGAAAGGGGCAGCGATGATCAACTGGTTGCAGGATATCTATCCGGAGACTGCCACCAGCCTCGGCTTCGGCAGCGCCCGCAACGCCGGTATCCGGCTGCTGAAGACCTTGCGCGACAAATCCTGGAAGCGCGCGGATATGAACGTGTGCATTGGGCAGGTGATGGAGGAGCGGGTGGCTGCGCTGGGTGTGCCATCCTCACGCCTCACCGTGATCCAGAACTGGGCCGACGAAAAGGCGCTTTCCCCCATGCCCGTGGCGGACAACCCGCTGCGCCGCGAGTGGGGTATGCCCGAAGGCGGCGTGATCGTGGGCTATTCGGGCAACCTTGGCCGCGCGCACGATGTCAACACCATGCTGGATGCCGCCCGGCAGCTGGTGGCCGAGGGGGAGGAGCACCTGCATTTCCTGTTCGTCGGTGGCGGGGTGAAGCAGGGACTGCTGCCCGATGCCGCGCAGGATCCCGGCGGCGCGCGGCACTTCCACCTGCGCGGTTACCGGCCCCGCGCCGAGCTTCGCCAGAGCCTTTCGGTGGCCGACATTCACTGGCTCTCGCTAGAGCCGCCCTTGGAAGGGCTGATCGTGCCCAGCAAGTTCTACAGTGCGATTGCCGCGGGCCGCCCCATCATCTTCATTGGCGATACGCATGGCGAAGTCGCCCGCCTGATAGACCGCGCGGCGTGCGGGCGCAGCTTTGCCAAGGGGGATGTCGCAAGGGTGGCCGACTACGTGCGCACCCTGGCCCACGATCCGGCGCTGCGTCACGAACTTGGCAAAAACGGGCGGGACTATAGCGAGCGGTACCTCGCCCGCACCGCGCGAATTGCCGAGTGGGACGCCCTGCTGCGCGAATACGCAAACTAGGGCAGCGCATCCGTCGGCCGGGCCGGATCGTCATTCACCCTCGCCCGCGCAAGGATTGCGCAACACAGCGCCAGCATCACACTGATCGCGGCGGTGCGCAGCGGGTAATCCCACGCGGAATGCAGCAGGATCACCCCGCTCGCGATGGCCGCTGCCTGCACGAAAGGTCCGCCGCCGCCCATGCGCCACACGGCGATCAGCCTCGCGCCCCACCACGCCAGGAAGGCGATAATGCCGACAAGGCCCGCAAGGCCGAGCTCCACCACCAGTTCCAGATATTCGCTATGCGCGTGGTGCACGTAGAATTCGCCGGCCGCGTCGCCATCCTCGAAATCGTCGTACACCTCGCGAAAGGTACCGAGGCCGGAGCCGACCGGCCAGAAACTGCGCGCCGCCTCCACGCTGGTGACGAACATCTGCTGGCGGCTGCGTTCCGAAACCGGACCCTCGCCCGACAACAGTTTCTGGCCCTCGCCCGTCAGCCCAACCAGCACCACGCCCAGCACCAGCGCGGGGATCAGGGCCAGCTTCAGGAACCGGCCAAGCTGCGGGAACAGGATCAGCGCGGAAAGCGCCAGCACCGGGGCGGCAAGGGCGAAACCCGTCAGCGAACGCGCCAGCGCGATACCCAGCAGGATGAACGCCGAGACACCCGCCCACGCCATGACCAGTTCGAACCGGTGACCGGGCCGCTCTGCAATGTAGGAGCGTGTGGTAGCTGACAGGAATGGCAGGCTGGCCAGCAGCATCGTCACCATGTGGTTGGCATTGGCGAAGAAGCCCACCGATGCACCGCGCGTGGTGTAGTCATAGATATAGGCAGGCGATTGCTGGCCGCCTGCGAACTGCGCCAGTCCGATGACGATGCCCACAAGGGCGGCGGCCACGATCACCAGCGCCACATTCCGCAAGGGCAGGCGTTGGAGGCACATCGCGACAAGCGCCATTGCCGCAGCGGGCAGCAGCCACACAAGCGAGGCAATGGTTTCGTGGTAGCTCAAAGTTACAAATGCAGGATTTGGCCTTACGCCGACTATCGCCAGTTCCTGCGCGATCTGCGCGCGCCCCGGAAGGGCGGACCACAGGGACAATGGCAGCGGCACGAATTGCAGGACCGCGATGATAGCCATCAGCACTGCCAGCCATCGCAAGGCGCGGGTTTGCGCCGCAGCCTCTCCCTCCGCGCTCCGATTTACAACTAGCACCGCCACGCCCAGCGCGATGGCCATCATCTGCAGTGCGAAATTGGCAAGGAAACCCGCATTGCTCGCGCCGCCCAGCACGAGGCAGAGCGCAAGGAACAGCGGCACCGCCATGCGGGTGATGATGGCTCCCGTCATGTCACGGGTTCGAGCCGGACCGAGTTTATGAGGAAACGGCTGCTGGAACGATCCTTGCCCGGCTGGGCGAACATGGCGATCTCCAGCGCCGGGCAATCATCCGGCAGCGTGAAATCCACGCTTTGCGAACGCTGGAACAGGCGCGTTTCGATAAAGGGGCCGGCCCCCGCGCAGGCCAGCGTGATGTTCACGCCATTGCCCACCCGCGCGCTTTCCACCAGCAAGCGATACGCGCCGGGATCCGCCAGCACGTATTGCCGCGCGATCTCCTGCGGCGCGTCTCCGTAATACGTTCCCGCCAGCCCTTCCGCCGAGAAGCGGGCAGGCACGTCCTCGCCCGAATTGGCAAGCCATCCGAACGGCGGCGCGAATGCTCCGGTAAAGGTCTCGTCGGCCACGACTGCCCGGTCATCCGGCGCATCGGGATAATACACCTCCCACACCCGCCGCGCACCGGCCCAGTCCCCCTCCCCCAGCAAGGGGTTGACCAGCGATCGCACGAATCCCTGCCGGTCCGGCCCCACGTCGAACTCGCCCAGCGTGTCCAGCGCGCTCAGGAGGGTAGATGCGCTCGCGCCCCAACGTGCGAGCCCCTGGATGATTTCGCGCTTGTGACTTTCGTCCTCGATACCGGCCAATGTCGCTTCCTGCGTGGCGGGCAGGCTGGCAAGGTAGATCAGCAGATCGCGCAGGATCGGCCTTCGCTCCCGCTCCAGCCGATACAATACCTCGATCTGTGTCACGGCCTCTTGCGCGTCCAGCCGGTTGGCTGCGCGATAGAGGAGCAGTACGCGCGCCTCTTTCGAGCGCGGATTGCGGGCCTCGGCGATATGCAGCAGGTCGTCGACAGTGGTCGCCGTGCCATCTGCCATCTGGTGCGCGGCCGCGTAGGTGAACGGCTCGTCCTCCAGCGGCGCACGCGCCAGTGCTGCGTTCAAGCCTTGCAGGTCGATGCCATTGACGCTGCCCCCGCTGCGGCGGAAGGCGAGGTTGGCCGCGGCCATGTCGCGTTCCGGGTGGGATGCGAGGGCCGGCGGGATCGGCCAGCCCTCTGCCGACCGACCGGTGTTCCAGAGGAAGGACAGGCCGCTGGCAATCGCCAGCACCAGCCCTGCAAGCACTGCTGTTACAAGTCGGCCTTGTGCCATTTGCCGTCCGGCCCGGTTTCGTCGGAAAGCGCCTCTATCAGGCCTCGGCGCGGATTCTCGTCAGTCACGGCTTGGCGATAGTAGCGATAGCTGTAGCTGTAATCTTCCGCCGAAAGCGGAGCCTTCGTCAGGACCGCGCCAAGCAGGCGCACGCCCGCCATCTGCAACTGGTTGAGCGCGGTCAGCGCCGCGCGCGTGCGGGTCTTCCCGCTTTCCACCGTGAACAGCGTGCCGTGGCATACCGATCCCAGCAGCAATGCATCGGCAAAGCCCAGCGTCGGCGGCGCATCCAGCACGATGACGTCGAAATGCGGGGCCAGTTCCTGCAGGATTTCCTCCAGCCGGCCGGGGCGGATGATGTTTGCAGGGTTGGGCGGCGTTGGCCCGCTGGGCATCAGGAACATGTCCTGCTGCGAGGTCTGCAGGATGTGCGCGCCCGCCCTGCCCCCAGCGGTCAACAGGCTGGCAAGGCCAATATCGGAATGCTGCTCCACTGCGAAGGTGGGCTTGCGCATATCCGCATCGATCAGCAACACGCGCTTGCCCACCGTCGCCAGTTGCATGGCCAGGCTATAACTGGTGGTGGACTTGCCCTCTTCGGGGTTGGAGCTGGTGACGAGCAGTGACCTGGGAAAACCGCCCGCGGTGGAAAGCTGCAGCGTGGTGCGCAGATTGGCATAGGCCTCGTAGATTTCCGAATGCGGATTGCCGAGTTCCTCGCTCAGTTCCACGCCCTTGTCCTTCTTGGGGATCGCCCCAAGCGCGGCAAGGTTCAGCTTCTGCTTTACGTCGTCCTTGGTCTTGATGGTGTTGGTAAAGCGATCCCACAGCACCGCCAGGATCGCGCCCAGCAGCAGTCCCAGCACCAGGCCCATGATGGCATTGCGCAGCGTATCCGGCGAGAATGGGAAGGCCGGCACCTGCCCGCTGTCGATCACCGCCGCCTGCGCAGCGCCGATGCCGGAGGCGACGCTCACCTCGTTATACCGGCTGAGCAGTGCATCATACAGCGCGCGGTTGGTATCGAGTTCGCGCTGGAGGATGTTGTACTGAATGGAATCCTCGCGCTCGTTCAGCGCGGCGGAGCTGAGCTGCGATACGCGCCCGCGCAGGGAGTTTTCCTCCGCCAGCGCCGCCTGGTATTCCGCCCGCAGCGCCGCGACGGAGCGCGATGCTTCCGACGAGATCTGCCGCTGCAACTCGTCTATCCGCGAACGCAGGCGCACCATTTCGGGAAAGCTGTCCTGCAGGTAGGTGGATTTCTCCTCATATTCCGCCTGCAGGCCGGCCAGTTCCTGCCGCAATTGCGCGGTGCTGGAATTGGTTTCGTTGATGGAGGCCGCCTGGCGATACCGCTGCTCTGCGGTGATGCGCTTCTGCTGCGCCTGTGCCAGCGCGGAATTCAGCGCCGAAAGCGTATCGCCCGTCAGGCTGTTGGCAGCGCCTTCGCCGTCCCCTTCGCCGCCCAGCAGGATGATGCCGTTGGCCTGCGCGTATTGCACCAGTTCGCGTTCTGCCGCGTTCACGTCCTCGCGCACGGTGGCGATGCGCCCTTCCAGGAAATCGCGCGCCGCAACGGTGGCATCGTATTTCCGGTCAAGCGTCAGCTGGATGTAGGACGCGGCAAATGCATTCACCAGCCGCGCGGCTTCGCCTGCGTCGGGGGAAACATAGGATAGCGCGATGATGCGGCTGTTGGCGGTGGGTTGCACGGAAAGGTTGCGCGTCAGGTCGCCGGCCAGCGATTCCACGCCCCGCGCGGGCCCTTCGCCTGCCGCTTCCTCCTCGGTCAGTTCCAGATCCTGCACCACCCGTTCGGCCAGCGCGCGGCTGCGCAGGATGCCGACCTGTGTCTCGCGGAACTCCCAGTCGGTGGCGGGTACGGACATTTCCTCTGCCGAACCGGTGCCGTTGGAAAGGATCGGCACGGTCGGCGGGTTCAGTTCTATCGTCGCGGTGGAGCGATAGAGCGGCGTCTGCGTGAGCGAGTAGGCCAGCGCCAGCGCCACACCCAGCACCGCTGCACCCAGCAGCCACCACTTGCGTGCCCACAGGATCGACAGGATATCGGCGATCGAGATGACCGGGAGATCGTCTTCCTGCTCGCGCGCTTCCTCCACGCGGTCGCGCCGCGTGTCCCCGATGGAGGTGGAACCGCGCGTGGCCGGGACATTGGCCGAGCGGCCATCCTCGATTGCCGGATGCTCAGTCAATTACATATATCCTAGAACGGCCGGAAGACGCTGAAGATCGGAACGGTCTGGAGGATGTCGCGCCACACCTGGCGGGTGGTGGATCCGTC
>CANMQE010000007.1 GCA_947499975.1 uncultured Sphingomonadaceae bacterium
GTTCAGGCCTCCAGTGTGCATCTGCCCGAGCTGGCGGCCGCGGTCGGTGTTCCATCCAAGCCGACACCATCGGAAGATATCGGCAAGCATTGCGAAGCGGGCAATTGGGCGAAGGTGCGTGACCAGGTGCTCGCAGACGTCCTCACCACCGCCGTTCTGACAATCCGGCACCTGGCCGCGCATCGCCAGATCGAATGCCATCAGCCCGATACCCTGGTGGCTATCGCGGACGCCGCAGGCGCGGCATTGCCGAACAGCGAATTCATCCGTCGGTCCTTTGCGCCGTGGGCACGAGGCAAGAAGGCCGAAAGCGGCCTGCGTGGGACGGTCTACCGAGCCGCAGCATAGCAGATAGAGCACTCGCCATAAGCATGATGGGAAAGAGTGATCTGAAAGAGGAGGAAAAGATGACTTAGGAAATGCCAGCAGGTGACCGGCACGGGCCTCGAGACATAGCACCGTGCCACAAGAGCTCTGCCGTAAGCAGATCGTACCCGAGCCGTTCGTCCAACAAGGATGCGCGGCATTTTTTATGCCTGAAGGAATCTCAAAATGCCCAAGAAGAATACGAACGCCGGCCGCGCTGTCGCGACCGCCAAAAACACCAACCTCGCTCGCCTACCTGATCGCATCGCCATCGGCGATCACGAGGTGCGGCCCGAACAACTCTACGTCATCAAGAAGCGACATCCGCGAGGGGCGGGGCCTTGGACCGATGAGAAGTTCGACAAGGTCGCCTGGAACGATGCCGAGACTGGCCTCGATTGCATTCTGTTGCGGCAGGCATCGGGTGTGTGGGGCGGCTTCGTAGCGATTCCTCCCGGCCACCCGCTCTACGGATATCGCGAGGATGCCATCCCGGCAGCTATCGGCCTCACGCCGCATGGGGGCATCGATTACGCCGAAGCCTGTTCGCGCTACGAGGACGAGGCCGTGCGCGTGTGCCACGTCCATAGCAGGCCCGATGCCCCACGAGCTGAGGATCAGACAGGGGACAATGCGTGGTGGTTCGGCTTCGCTGCCGACAAGCCGGGCGATTTGGTCCCATCGGATTCCAAGCCGATCCTCGCGCGCGAAGAGGGCGAGATCTACCGCGGCATCGACTACATGTACTCGGAAACCGTGCAACTCGCCCGCCAGCTGAAAGCGATCGAAGACATCATCGATGGCAAGGCCGACCCCGTGCTGGCACCGCCGCCGCCGCGGCTTGGCAAGCCGGGAGGGCGCTGATCATGGACCAGCACGAGATTCCCTATGAAAAGCGCCGCAACCCGAACCTGCCGTTCGGCTACTGGTGTATCGCGGATCCGGACGGCTACCCGCACCTCATCGACGAGTATGGAAAGCGCTGGAAATCGCTGCGCGAGTACATCTGGTGCGGTCGCCTTGGCATGGCGCGGGGCTCCAACTGGGAGTTCACCGCCATGACCGAGTTCCTGCTCGCGGTCCTCGCTGCGATCGATAGACGCGTCGTACACATCGAGGAGCGAACCAACGATCTGTTCGGCGGGGCCTGGGATGGTGGGCGCCATTACGCGGCGTGGCTCGAAGGGCACAAGCTCGCCGAAGGTTTGACCGGCGACCTCACCCCCGAGGGAAGGGCCATTCTCGTAGCGCTGGCCAGCACGCGGGGTGCCGAGGCAGCGCCCATCCCGATTGGCCTTCCCACGGTCGTACCGTGGCGCGGGCTCGATGGCGGCGATACCCGGGAAGAGCGCGAGCGCGCATTCAAGGTCAACGAGGCATTCGCCGAAAATCTGCCGGGCCGGTTCATCCGCGAACGGATCGCAAGGGAATGGGGGATCAAGCTCATCGGTGCGCCCGAAGGGCCGAATATCCCGCTCGGCCGCGTGCTCTGGACCATGACTTTTCCCGACCAGTACGCGCGCGATCGCCTGTTCGCCTGGTTGGTTCACCGGATCGACCGCTGGGAAGCGTGGACGGCGCTTGCGAGCAAGGACGGAGCACAGGCGTTCACCGAGCATATCCTGCGGTTGCGGTTCGCCGACGAGACAATCGACCTGGGCTGATCGCAAGCGCTCACCTTCAATCCAATCAGCGGCGGGCGGTTCTCGAAAGGATTTGCCCGCTGCGCTTTTCCTAGGATATTTTCAGATGCGATATCGAAATTATTCGCGCTTCCCCGAACGTATGGTCGTGCTCGCCATCCTGCCCCCGCCGCTCGTTCTCGACCCGCAAGCGCCATTCGGGTTCGGGGCATTTATCGTCACCCGTCGCTGGCGTGATGAGGCGGAGTTTGACTCATATGCCCACGGCTACGGCGCAGGATACGATCCTGAGCGTATGCGCAGCCACATCGAAACGCTTTTCACGCCGGAGACAATGGCATTGATCCACATTGCCGCTCCATCGTTTTCACGGCGTCATAAACTGGCACCACTGCCTCATTCTTCCTCGTACTCGAAGTACGTTCCCCGGTGCGGACTCAAGCGGAACATCCACGCGGTGATCCCGCACGATCAACTGGTTCACGCAGCCCGGATCGGCGGAATTTCGATCCATGGACCGAACCCGACTGCGATTCAGCGTATTGCCCGCCTCCACACCGAGGCGCAGGCCGCGTGGTTGTACTGGGTGATCGCAGCCTGCCCGCCACGCATCCGCAGAAGCGTTTTGGCAGGCTATGTGGCTTGGACAAAGCTGCAAAAAGCGAAAGGGTGTGGTTCGTCAGTCTGACGGATAGAGGCGAGGTGATCCGCGCCCCTTTTTTACATCCACACTCGTCCCAGACCCGACCAGATTAGCACTCTAGCATCGGCTCCCTCCCCGAAGGGGAATCCTGCACCGGGGGCGTAGTACCGACGGTTCTGTTATAACCCTATGCGATAAAAGGTTTTAGTAAGAAATTAGGGGTATCAGAATTCCGATGCGGAAATCCGATATGACCCCCTTCATGAAACGCATGCGGAAAGGGACATGCCTGCGCCCAGAAAGCGCCCGCGCAATCCTTCACGCAGAGCGGTATGCCTATGCCGCAAGAAGGCCGCTCAATGTTTTCATTACCATGAAATTCCCTAAGGTCAGCAGGTCCGGCGAAAAACCTTATGACGTTTTCCGCAAAAAGTTCTGGGAGAATACAAGGCGACGTTGGAACACGATGGTGAAGGAAAACAGGAAGTTTTCGCCATTCGACGCAATTGCGGTATTCGAAAACCCGCCAACAGCGAACAATTCCGGACGAAGGCATCATGGCCCGCTCCATGTGCACTGGATGCTTCGTTGGCCTTTCAGGAAGTGCGGCCGCCTAATGTATTTCTTACGGCGACAATTCCATAGGGAATTTGGTGTTGCACCTCCGAGCTCCGTTCGAATGCAACGGGTTCGATACGGTCCCAGAGCTGCTGCCTATCTTGCGAAAGGCATCGATGCACCATTCGCGAAGCACTTCCACATAGATCACGCCCCCCAAGGGCCCATTGCCCATCGCAGGATGATCATCTCACGTTCGTTAGGGCCAACCGCGCGAAAGCGTGCAAAAGCCGCTGGGCGAGATCCGCTCCCGAAAAAAAGAAAGGGCTATTACAGGAAGTTTCGGCCCGTTGATCTAACTCGTCTTATCGGAAGCGTGGTATGGAATGCGATGCCGCAAGCTCCAAAAAAATCCTCCAAGAATTCCAAGAACCATCGTCCTCCAAATGCGCGCAGCGCATTTGCAATGGGTAGACGGAAGCGGGTGATGGACCTCCGGAATACCGCCGTTTCCATTCAGCCGTAATTGTTCGCGGTGACCAGCGAGTGTTCAGATCGGTAATTCGATGCAATGAAGTTATCTGCCGATCACCTCGTGCATCTTAGGTTGCTGGCTGCGGAGTGCTGACGAAGGCCAGCGCATGATTCTGCAGGACGAACTCTAATGCCACGACCGCACTTGGGGCCGGAAGCGGACCGTCGGCTCTTGTACAAATAAACTAGCTAAGCAGACCGAAGAGTTTGGGTTCTAATGGTGTGCCGGACGCAGCGAATTACGCTCGCCTTGCGCGAGGACGACGTAGTTTGGGAAAGCGGTTGGCAAGAAGCACGAAGCCGGAGACAGCAATGACGGTCCCGCCAATGCCGAACAATAGCAACCACCAGCTATTGATCCGATGCCTCGCGTTCCAATCCATGATGTGGAGCCCCCATATGAAATCGAAGAAGCGCCATGTGTCGCTTCTCGCAGCCAGTAGGCCGCCATTGGACGCGTCGATATAGAGACGCGTTGCATCCGGGTCACCGAATTGCACCTGCCACGCCGGGAAAGGACCGCTGAATTCGGTGCCGACTGGCTTCGCAACCGAAGTGGTCCCCTTGATGGTAGCCTTGGGCCCAGACCAGGCATTCAAGGCAATTGCCTCTGCAGTCTCGCGCGGTAGGGGCGAGAGGAGCCGTCCGGTGGAAGGGTCATGAAGGCTTGTGGTGCCGTCCGAACGGCGCAGCTCCACCATCGGTCTAGCGTTGACCATTTTAGTCGTGACCGAGACCAGATCTCCGCCATTTGACGCCCATGCGGGCAGTGCCGCGTTAGTGCTTAATGGCGCAGGCTCGCGCGAGATGACGTGCTCGGAGCGGACGTGCTCAATCTTCAGATAAGACATGAGTGTGCCGGTGGCCATCCACAACAGAGCTTGCACGCCTACGAAGACGGCCAGCCATTTGTGGACTTTGCTACCGAAGATATGCAGCCGAAGCTTACGCGACCGTTGAATTGCCATTTTAAAATCGACTGCCTGATCAGTTCGGACGCGGGGCGCGGGACGAGGAGTGATACTGGGCGATTTTCCATGCGCTGTGCCCGTGAGTCAGGACGGACGTGGCGACCCCGTCTCGCTCGATCACGCGGCCGTCCTTAAGGGCAATCCGGTATCGATCGGTTTAATGGCCTAACGCTACATGGCCGACCATCCGGACATTCACCGTCGGATTTGTGAAAGTGAACTCGGTGATCTCGCCCAGTTCGGGGCCGAGATGATGCTCCATGTACTGCGCAAAGGAGCCTTCAGCTTTGCCGTTCTCAAACACCATGGAATCGTCTGCGAACAGCGCTCTCATGGCGGCCTCGTCTCGCGCGACCAAGGCGTCTCGGTAGGCGACGAGCGTTGCTTGCGCATCTTGCTCGAGCGCGTCCTGGACATCGCCGTGTGTGTCGTGTGCCGAATGATCGGAGTGCTGAGCTTGAGCCGCAACAGGCACTACAGCGAGTGCGGCTGCAGCCGAAGCCGCAAAATATACAAACTTCATTGTAGTCCTCTCTTTAGAACCAGAATCGGACACCGACGACGTAGTTTGTCACGCTGGGATCTTCCCCTGCGAGACGCGCATAGTCCGCGCTCTGGCCAACTTTCCATTCCTGCTCTACCCCGATGTACGGGGCGAACTCGCGAGCGATTTCGTAACGGAGGCGCAGCCCCAGTTCGACCGAATCCAGGCCCGCACCGATGCCGAGCTCGGGAATGTCCTGAGCAGAAAGACTTACCTCAGCCCGAGGTTGCAGGAGAAGGCGCTGCGTGATGCGCTGGTCAAGCTCGCCTTCTACACTTGCAGTCAGGTCGCCCTTGTTTGACAGAAAAGCGGCTGCATCGAGTTCAAAAGTATAGGGTGCCAAACCCTGCACACCGATGACGGCATGGGTGCGCTCGGGACCGGTCAGATCCTGCCGGACGCCAACCTGAAGATCCCACCACGGTCCGATCGCGTGGCTCCAAAGTCCCTGTATCTCGGCGGACTCCAACTGTTCCCCGAAGGCGCCTTCGCCCTCGCTCTTGAACCAGAATTTGTCGGTATCGCCACCGTAGTAGCCCTGCACGTCCCAAAGATAGCCATCGCTATCTTCTCGCGCGCGATATTCAGCGCGGTCGCCCTGGAACCAGAACACCTTCATGCCGCCGTTCTCGGTGCGAAGGGCATTGCGCGAGGCTCGCATGGCATCGGCACCCCAGATCGAATCGGCAGCGCGTGGCGGACCCGATCCTGCCGCAGCCGGAGGCGCCCCTTCCGGGATGGGTGTCATGTCCATGGTACCGTGCCCCATCGCACCGTGATCCATGGTTGTCTGTTCGGGTTGCTGCGTGTTTTTATGGCCCATCGCGGAATGGTCCATGCCTTCCATCTTGGAATGATCCATGGTGGAGTGGTCCATGCCCTGCATCTGACTATGGTCCATCTGGGAATGGTCCATTTGAGAATGGTCCATGCCGGTATGGCCGTCCTGCGCAGGTTCGGTCGGTTGCGCTTTGGGCGCACACGCCCCCTCAGGCACCGAATGGCCCATAGCGCGGTGGCGTTCGGCCTCTTTTTCGCATTCGGTCTGAGCAGGTGATTGCGCGGAAGGCATCGCGTGGCCCGAATGGTCCTGTGCGATAGCGGGGGCGGCGGCGCTCACGAAGAGCATGGCGACAAGCAGGCGCATCAGTCTTCTCCCACCCGCTTCACATCGGGCTGGTTGCCCCGCGGCGCGACGGTCACGATCTGAAACATGCCAGAGTGCATGTGATAGAGCAGGTGGCAGTGGAAGGCCCAGTCGCCCTCTTCGTCGGCGGTAAGGTCGAAGGTAGCGCTGCCACCGGGCTGCACGATAACGGTATGCTTTTGCGGCTGGCGATCGGCAGGTGCACCGTTGACCAGTTCGAAGAAGTGCCCGTGCAAATGGATCGGGTGCGCCATCATCGTGTCATTGACCAGCTTCACCCGGACACGCTCATTGTAGGCGAAGCGGATGGGATCGTCGCTCACGGCGGTGAACTTCTTGCCATCGAACGACCACATGTAGCGCTCCATGTTGCCCGTCAGATGGATTTCCATTTGACGCGAGGGGCGGCGCAAATCGTCATTAGATTCGAGCGCAACGAGATCCCTGTAATTGAGGACCTTGTGGGGTACGTTGTCCAAGCCAAGACCCGGATCGCCCATGCGATCGACAGGGTTCATCGACACCATGTCGATACCGGGGCTGATCCTTACGTCGGAAGGCAGCTTGGACGTGTCACGCATGTTCATGCCGCTCATATCCATCCCGCCCATCGGCTCGGCAGCGGCTCCTTGCGATGGCATGTCATGGCCCATGGCCGAATGGTCCATCACGGCCATGTCACCACCGCCATGATCCATTCCGCCCGACCCGTGGTTCATGCCCATGTCCGCCATCGTCAGCAGCGGCGGGTCGCGCAGGGGCGGTACGCTTGCGCGTGCACCGGGGCGGGATGCCAAAGTGGCCACAGCCATGCCTGACCGGTCCATGCTCTCGGCGATGATCGTCCGGGCTTCGCCAGTCGGCTCGACAACGATGTCGTAAGTCTCTGCCGTGCCTATCTGGAATTCTTCAACTTCGACCGGGCGCACGTTCTGGCCATCGGCGCCGACCACCCAGAACTTAACCCCGGGAATACGAACATTGAAGAACGTCATGGCGCTGCCGTTGATTATGCGCAGCCGCACCCGTTCGCCGGGGTTGAAGAGATACTCCAACCCTTCTTCCGGTCCCCGCCCGTTGGCGAGATAGGTGTAGGTCGAACCCGTTACGTCCAGAATGTCGGTCGCCATCATGCGCATACGCGCCCACATCCTGCGGTCCTCGCCCGACAGGGGATAGTCGTCGGTCCAGGTATTCTGCTGGTAATTGAAGTAGCCTTCGCCCTTCTTGAGCTTGTCCATGATGGTATGTGGATGGAGAGGGGTGAATTCGCTCAGCAACAGCACGTAATCGCGGTCGGCCTGGACCGGATCGGTTGCGGCGGGTTCGACCACGATCGGGCCGTAGTGCCCCGCCTGCTCCTGCAGCCCCGAGTGACTGTGCCACCAGTAGGTGCCGCTCTGTCGCAGCGCGGGAATGTCATAAACGAATGTCTCACCCGGCTTTATCCCCGGGAAGCTGACGCCGGGAACGCCGTCGAACTGGAAAGGCAGCAGCAGGCCGTGCCAGTGGATCGAGCTGTCTTCATCGAGCGTGTTCGTGACCGCGAGCCGAACCGGCTGACCTTCCTTGAGGCGAACCAGCGGACCCGGCACGCTGCCGTTGACGGCGATCGCGTGTCCGCGACGCCCCTGCACGACGCGAGGCCCTTCGCCGATTGTCAGAGCGATGTCGCGGCCCGACACCTCGTCGAAACCGGGGCGGATAGATTCATTACCGTGCAGATCGGCACCGCGGGCCCAGGCAGGCAGGGCCAATGCACCTGCGCCCAGCGCTCCAGCCCCTAACAGTCGTCGACGTGAAACCAGCAATTCGGACATGGGTCTTGCAACTCCTTTGGCCCTTGTCATATATACCCCCCAGGAGTATTGCAAGATACCCCGCGGGGTATTGCGGCAGATGGAGTGCAAAACGTGTCAGCAACCGATGGTTCCCGCATCGTCAATCGTCTTCGCAGGATCGAAGGACAGGTGCGCGGCGTCGCGCAGATGATCGAGAACGATCGCTACTGTATCGACGTCCTTAATCAGGTGCAGGCAATAAAGGCCGCACTGGGTCGGGCCGAGAGCGAGATACTCAAGCGCCATGCTGCGTGCTGTGTGGCTGACGCGATTGCCAGCGGTGACGCTGACGAGCAGAAACAGAAGTTCAGCGAGCTGGTCGACCTGTTCGAGAAGGCAAAGCGGTGACTTCCGTTCTCCGCTTTTTCGCCAGCCTGGCCCTCTTCCTCTCGGCAACGGTTGCGTTCGCGCACGGTGACGAAAAGCACGGCGGCGAAGAGGCGCGTCCAGCGGCAAGCGAGGTCGCCCATGCTCAGCCCGGGCACGATATGGAGGCAACGGGAAGCGCTGCGATTTCGAATGAAGCCGTGGAAGGTCACGATGACGAGCAGGCTCAGAGCGAAGGTATCATCGGCGTTCTCAAGAGCCTGCATCCGGCAACGGTCCACTTTCCGATAGCGCTCTTCTTGATGGCCGCGCTTACCGAGCTGTTCGTTATGTCCCACCGTACACCCGAACGTGAAGCGGCCGTAAGGATCATGATCTTTGGCGGCGCTGCGGGAGGTGTCCTCGCCGCCCTCTTCGGGTGGATACACACTGGCCTGTGGTTCGGCGGCGATTTCGTCATGCAAGTCCACCGCTGGAACGGCATGCTGATTGCTGTCCTGGGCATTGCAGCAGCCTGGATTGCTTACCGCGCTTCAGGTTCGCGCGCTGCTCTGCGCGCATTGCTTTTTCCGATTGCCGCATTGCTCATTGTTCAAGGCTTCATGGGTGGAGAGCTCGCCCACGGACTCAATCATTTTAAGCTCTAAAGGAACCTCTCATGCGTCCCGTTACCCTCGCATTCGCTGGAAAGTTGCTTGTTGTGCCTTCCTGCCTGTTGACGCTTGCAGCATGCGGTGACCCCGAAATGCCGGTCGATGATGGAGCGCCGGCGGCTGAGACGACGATCGCTTCTCCCGCTGCGACCAAGCCCGAAGTTACGGCCACGCCCGCAACGGATGAGCCGATTGCCGTTCCTACCCAGGCTCCTTCGCCCAGTTCATCGCCCACTGCTTCGGCTCGCAAGGCCAGCCCTGCCCCTGTGGCGACACCTGCACCTGGCCCGACCGCAACGGCCGCTGCGGATCCGCATGCCGGGCACGACATGTCGAACATGTCGGAAGAGGACATGAAAACCATGGGACACGACTGATGAACTCGAATGGAAACAAGACCCGCCGCCCCTTTCTGCCCGTGCTCGGCACTGCACTTCTCGTAGCATGCACAGGCGCAGCTCAGGCTGCGAACTTCACCATGTACCGCGATCCCAGTTGCGGATGCTGCGAAGCCTGGGCAGCGCATATGCGCCACGGTGAAAAGCACGAGGTCGAGACGGTCGATCACCCCGACATGGCGTCGGTAAAGACTGAGCACGGCGTGCCAGATGACTTGCGTTCGTGCCATACGATGATCGCGGACGGCTATGTGATAGAAGGACATGTGCCTTCAGCTGACGTCGAGCGCCTGCTCGCTGAAAGGCCCGAATGGGTCCAGGGTCTGGCGGTCGCAGGTATGCCGCTCGGCTCGCCAGGTATGGAAGCCGGGGGACGGACCCAGCCCTATCAGGTCATCGCTTTCGGCAATGGCCGCCGTGAGATTTTCGCGTCCTATCCCTGATCTCGATCACACACTCCTGCCACGCAGAGGAGGCCGACTATGAGCTGTTGCGATACCCATCACACGGAGGATGCGAGAGGGGAAGGCAGCGCGATCGATCCCGTCTGCGGCATGAGTGTTACGATCGAGGGCGCCACACATGTCGCTGAGCAGGATGGTGCGACCCACTACTTCTGTTCGGCGCGGTGCAAGGACAAGTTCGTAGCCGACCCGGAGCACTATCTTTCGGGCGCGCATCTCAATCAGGTTGAGGACGTTCCCGAAGGGACGATCTATACCTGTCCCATGCATCCCGAGATCCGCCAGGTAGGACCGGGAAGCTGCCCCATCTGCGGTATGGCGCTGGAGCCCGAGACGGTCAGCCTGGAGGATGGACCCGATCCCGAACTCGTCGACATGACGCGGCGCTTCTGGGTCAGCACGCTCTTCACCTTGCCGTTGTTCGTCTACGCGATGAGCGACATGGTACCCGGGATCAGCTTCGACCGGCTGATCGAGCCGGCAAGTGCGCAATGGGCCCAACTGTTTCTCGCTACACCGGTGGTGCTGTGGGGTGGCTGGCCTTTCTTCGTGCGGGCGTGGCAATCCATCAAGACCCGCAATCTCAACATGTTCACCTTGATCGGTTTCGGTGTTGCGATTGCCTTTCTGTTCAGCCTCGTCGCGACGCTCCTGCCCGATATATTCCCGCCCGCCTTCCGCGATCACTCTGGCCACGTCGGTGTCTATTACGAGGCGGCGGCGGTCATCACCACACTTGTCCTGCTCGGCCAAGTGCTTGAACTCAGGGCGCGCGGCTCGACATCGAGCGCGCTGCGTGCGCTTCTAGAACTCGCGCCGCCGACAGCGGTCAAGATATTCGGGGCCGGCGACGAGCGCGAAGTGTCGCTCGACCATTTGGCGAGCGGTGACCTGCTCCGCGTCCGCCCGGGTGACAAGGTACCGGTCGATGGCGAGGTGACCGAAGGCGCGAGCTCCATCGACGAGTCCATGATCAGCGGCGAGCCATTGCCGGTTTCCAAGAAGGTCGGCGACCAGGTGATCGGCGGAACGGTCAATCAGACGGGTGGCTTTGTGATGCGCGCTGGCGCAGTCGGTAAGGATACGATGCTGTCCAAGATCGTCCAGATGGTTGCCGAGGCACAGCGCAGCCGGGCACCGATCCAGCGCCTGGCCGACCAAGTCGCGGCCTGGTTCGTGCCTGCAGTGGTCGTGATAGCGGTCGTTACCTTTATTGTCTGGGCAATCTGGGGGCCTTTCCCGGCGCTGGCCTATGCACTGGTCAATGCGATTGCGGTCCTCATCATCGCCTGTCCTTGCGCGCTAGGACTAGCTACGCCGATGTCGATCATGACCGGTACCGGCAAGGGCGCCCAGCACGGCATCCTCATTCGCAACGCCGAGGCGCTCGAGACGCTTGAAAAGATCGACACGCTGGTGGTCGACAAGACCGGCACGCTAACAATGGGCAAACCCGATCTCGTAGCCGTGACCCCTCGCGATGGCCTTGATGAAACGGATTTCCTTTCCGCCGTCGCAGCAGTCGAAGCAGGAAGCGAACATCCTCTCGCCCACGCCATCGTGGAAGGCGCCAAGGCACGAGGAGTGACATTCCAAGCTGCGTCGGATCTCTCGTCCACCACCGGTGAGGGTGTCGAAGCCCGCGTAGGATCGCGCATGGTTGCTATCGGCAACGAGAAACTCATGCGTCGGCTGGGTATCGAGGATCCGGAATGGCTCGGTTCGGCAGAGGCAGGCCGCGCACAGGGCCAGACGGTAATGTTCGTCGCCATCGATGGTGCACCGGCAGGACTTATCGCGGTCGCCGACCCGATCAAGTCGACCAGCGCTGCGGCCATCCGGGCGCTGCACGAGCGCGGAATCGACGTGGTGATGCTCACTGGGGATAGCCGCGCCACTGCCGAAGCCGTGGCGCGCCAGATCGGTATCAACGAGGTCGAAGCCAACGTTTCGCCGGAAGACAAGCATCGCAAGGTCGAGGCTCTCAAGGCTTCAGGCAAGCGCGTTGCTATGGCCGGGGATGGCATCAACGATGCGCCTGCGCTGGCGGCTGCGGACGTCGGCATCGCGATGGGAACCGGTACCGATGTCGCGATCGAGAGCGCCGGCGTCACTCTGGTCCGCGGCGACCTCACCGGTGTGCTCCAAGCCATCGTCCTGTCGCGCGCCACCATGCGGAACATCCGTCAGAACCTGGTGTTCGCCTTTGGATACAACACGCTCGGTATCCCTGTAGCAGCCGGTGTGTTGTTCCCTGCCTTCGGCCTCCTTCTCAATCCGATGATCGCAGCCGCCGCGATGAGCCTCTCGTCGGTCTCGGTCATTGCCAATGCCTTGCGGCTGCGTGGGCTAAGGCTTCCGACATTGGCCGAAGGTCAGAAATGATCGCGGCTACGGCAATCGGAAAAGCTTGGCGGGTTCGCAAAGGAACCGGCCATGTCGGCCATGGATTACGATTACTTCGCCTTGATCACCGTGACGACGGTGGGCTTGGGAGGCATCTATCCGACCGATCACCTCAGGGAGATTGCAGGCATTGCGTCGCTGACGGGTTTCATCCTGATCAGATGCACGGCCCAGTACGTATACAAGACCATGAGCCAGCAGGAGGATTGAATGGCCGATAACCAGGACCCGGATCACCAGCAGCACCACGGCGGTGGGGGCAATTACTGGCGCTTCATGGCGATGGTGGCCACTTCGACCGCGATCATGTTCGGCCTGATGTATCTAAATACGTACGAGCTCGATCACGTATTCTGGAGCGAGACCCGCTTCTGGATGACTTTTGTGATGGGCGGCATGATGATGATCGTAATGCTTCTCTTCATGTGGGGCATGTACAAGGACAAGACCAAGAACTTGATCATCCTGGGCGTCGGTGCCCTGACCTTCGCGGTGGCGCTGTGGCTGGTTCGCAGCCAGGCGACCGTCAACGATGAAGAATACATGGCAGCGATGATCCCGCATCACTCGATCGCCGTTCTGACAAGTTCGCGAGCAGAGATCACCGATCCGCGTGTTCGCAAGCTCGCAGACTCGATCATCGAAGCGCAGGTCAAGGAAATCGCCGAGATGAAGATGCTGATCGAAGACATCGAGACCAATGGTGAGATGGGAGATGGCATCCCTCTCCCGGCACGGATTACCGGCCTGACCCCGGAACTCTTGGAGGAGGCCGAAAAAGCGCTCGAGCGCCCTGTAGGGCCGGACGTACGTGAAGAGGTCAAGTTGGGCGACTGATATTCTTCGAACCGTGGTCGGACGGATCAGTGACAGTCATCCCGACGACCGGCAGCTTTTGGAGATCGACTGCAGTTTCGTGAATGACCGATATGAGGGCGCGAAGCTGCCTTCCGTTGCGAAGATCTTCTGCTAGCCTATTTCAATGACCGATAGAATTCCTCCGTGGTCGCCATACGAAGGGCGGACATCATTGGTCTCTGATGGTCGCACTGCATTGACTGCTGCTTTCGCGGACGTGGTGCGTGTACGAGCGGGCTTCGCTTCCCATGAGCTGCCGGAAATATTTTCAGCTCCCGCTGATGATGGTGAGAATGACGCTGCTCGCGATCTTGTAAGGCACGATGCCGAACATATGACGCGAATGTTCGTGAATGGCCGCATAGCCACTTTCGCGCGACCGCTGGGTGGTGGCGATGTCGTTGCCATTTCACCAACCGCTTGGGAAATCGACGACCCGCTTAACCGTTTCGCTACCGGCGCATTGAATCTCGATCGTTGGTCGGAAATTGAGTCACCGCCCTCCCATCGTATCTTTATCGACCGACCACAATTCGACGAATGGCTAGCCGCGTTGAAACCGCTAGGCTTTCTAACCAGTCGCCAAGTCGAGGAGATCGTCGATCCACAGTTGCGCGCGCAACGAGCCGTCGCCGAGCGACGATCGAAAAGTGAGCTTCCGCAAAGCGCGAGCCTAGAATCTACAGGATTCCACAGTAAGCAAGGCGCAGGTGATCCCCCAGGCGTGGGTCCGTTGCTGCTTACCGTCAGCGAGGTAAGTGAACTGATCGGTAGAAGTACTTCGACAATCTACGCCGACGTAAAAAAGGGAGCTTTTCCGGAAGGCATCAAACTGGGCTCAAGCACCAGGTGGAAGAAAACGGAAGTTCTGGCATGGATCGAAGAGCAGGCCGGGAAGCGCGGAGATCGTTAGCGCCGCTTGCGACGCGGACTATCAATAATTTCTTCGGGTGTGATAGCGCCTTCAAGAATCATGTCGGCCCAGCGCTGAGCGAGTTCTCGCCGGCGAGGCATATATGCGGCACGGTTGTAGCGAAGCTCGCTGGCGCTCATGCCCTTCGGCGTATGTGCGAGCATCAGATCGATAATCATGCGATCGGCGAGTAACCGCACATCGCTGCCAAGATCGCGCTCGGCCTGTTCGTTCATTATGGTTGAAAAGCTGGAGCGCCAGCCGTGTGGCACGTGCAGCCCCTTGTAACCTTCCCGGTTGTACAAATACCCGATAGCGTTCTCGCTGATCGGCTTGAGCCCCGATCGCGCACCCGGGAAGACGAATGGCGATCGTCCCGTCAACCAGCGGACTGCCCTAAGTGCTTCGACCGCTTGGGCGGAGAGCGGGACCGGGTGCTCAAAGGCTTCGTCGCTACGAAGTTGAAGTTCCTGCTTAATTTTCTCAGCCGGGACCTTCCATAATGCCGTGCCGCTTTCCGAACTGCTGTCGCCCCAGTCGATACCGGTTATGTCTTCCCACTCCATGAAACGGACCATGCCGGGGCGCTGCGCCGTCAGCGCGAGTAGGCGACCTGCCAGACGATTGACCGGCGAAGCGCCAGCACGGTCGATGTCTCCTATCAGGGTCCGGATTTCGTCTATCTTCGTCAGGGCTGGGTATCGCTTCGATGGCGGTAACGGCTTCAGCGCATCATTGATATCGGTCGCGGGGTTTTCGAGCTTCGCGCCCTTTGCGTTGGCAAAGCGGTAGATGGCGGCCACACGCTGCTTGATGCGCCGGGCCGTCTCGATAGCCCCACGGTTTTCGATCTTGCGCAAGATCGACAACAATAAGGGCTTGTCGATTTCGTCCAGAGGCATTGCGCCTAGGTGAGGAAAGACATCGCGTTCTAAACTGGTGATTACATCGTTCGCGTGAACCGGTTTCCAGCGGTCAATCTGCAATGCATGCCATTCGCGGGCCACATTTTCGAACGACGCTGCCGGTTCGTTTTGGCCCACCAGCCGGTTACGCGTGGCGCTGTGCCGAGGGTCGCGGCCAGCGCGTAGAATCTTTCTTGCTTCATCGCGCTTTTCACGAGCATCGGCCAAGGACAGTTCGGGGTAAGCACCTAGGGTAAGGAGGCGTTCTTTCTTGTCGAAACGGTATTTATAGCGCCAACTTTTATGTCCGCTCACTGCTATGTGCAGGTGCAAACCGCGGCTGTCGGCAAGCTTGTAAGCCTTTTCTCTCGCCGCAGCCGCTCGCACAGCCTTGTCCGTTAACATCCGATACCCCCAATACCTTCGGGCCGTTACCCCCAATTTACCCCCACCTTCGTTCCGCTAGGGATGGGCAACGCTGAACAATATAGGAGTCGAAAACGGCGGGAATGTAAAGCTTTCCGCACGAAATTGGAAAGGATTGAAAGGCCCTAAAAAGGCCGGTGGCGGAGACGGAGGGATTCGAACCCTCGATACCCCGATAGGGGTATGGTTCCTTAGCAGGGAACTGGTTTCAGCCACTCACCCACGTCTCCGGACCCAAGCAGCAAGGTCGGCGCTATAACGAGGGGTGGCGGCGGCTTCAAGAGGCGCATTTGCCTTTATTTCATGGCCCTTCCATTCTCGGCGCTTCCGGCATTTCGCGGCAATCGACTCATCGCAATTTCGATTCGGTCTGCCGCCTGTTCATTGTCACTTCAGGCGTCAGCGACTCAACTTGCGTCCGAACAGGTCTGCCTGCACGGGGTAGCGATTGACGGAGGAAAACCATGCACCCGATCAGAAAAGCATTTGCGACAGCCGCCTTCTCGGCGCTGGCCATGCTTGCCACGCCTGCGGCAGCGCAGCAGATCGAGACGGTCGATCCCGATGTCATGATCGACGGCGATCTGGACGACGCTGGCACCACCTATTCCAACCCCCGGGAGCAGCTCCCCGAGGTCGACCAGTCCGCCTATGAAGGTGCGTATGAGGTGACCGAACCCGGCTCTCGCTATGAACCCGGCTCTCGCTATGATGCCAGCCCGTCGATCGACATGGCCCAGGAAGAACTTCCGACGCAGGGATCGGGCGTGGAGGTGGCAGCGGCGGATCCGGCGCAGAATCCGTCGGGCACCTATGCGGAGGACGATCTGATCGGCGCTGCCGAGGGATTGTTCGGCAAGGGCGCGGAAGGGCTCGCCCGCATGATCCAGGACATTCTTTCGGACCAGGGCCAGCCCAACGGCTACATCGTCGGGCGTGAAGGCGGCGGCGCTTTCATCCTTGGCGTTCGCTATGGCTCCGGCACGCTGCACCACGCGGTGGAAGGCAATATGCCGGTGTACTGGACAGGTCCGTCCATCGGGCTGGATGCCGGCGCCAATGCGGGCAACACCTTCGTGCTGGTCTACAACCTCTACGACACGGACGAGCTCTACGAACGCTTCCCCTCGGGCGAAGGGCAGGCCTACTTCGTGGGCGGTTTCAACGCCAGCTACGTGCGCAAGGGTGACGTCGTGCTGATCCCGATCCGCGTGGGCGCAGGCCTTCGGCTTGGCGTGAATGCGGGCTACATGCGCTTTTCGCGTGAGCAGCGCTGGCTGCCGTTCTGATCCGGCACGGCGGATAGAAGCCATCTGCCCACTTGCGGATCGCGCCTTGTGGCGGCATTGAGCCGCCATCATGCTGGACAGACTCGATCAACAATCGCCCGACGCGCTTCTCGCCCTCATCAAGCTGTATGAGGCCGACCCGCGACCCACCAAGATCGACCTCGGCGTAGGCGTCTATCGCACCGCCGACGGCGACACGCCCGTTTTCCGCTCCATCAAGGCGGCGGAAAAGCGACTGGTGGATACGCAGCCGACCAAGGCCTATCTCGGTCCCGAAGGCGACATGGGTTTCGTGCGCGCGCTGGTGCCGCATGTGTTCGGCGAAACCGGAAACCGCGATGGCCGTATCGACGGCATGCAGACCCCGGGCGGCACGGGCGCGGTGCGCCTTGCCGTGGCGCTGGCCGGCAAGGCGGGCGTGGAGCGGATATGGATGGGCACGCCCAGCTGGCCCAACCACGCGCAGATCCTTGCTGATTGCGGCATGGAAGCTGCGACATTCAATCACGCCAATGCCGATGGCAGCGCAGATATGGATGCGCTGCGCGAGGTGATCGGCAAGGCGGGCAAGAACGATGCCGTGCTGCTGCACGGTGCCTGCCACAACCCCACGGGCGTGGATTACACGAACCAGGAGTGGGACGAGATTGCCGCGCTGGTGAAGAATGCTGGCGTGCTGCCGATCATCGATCTGGCCTATCAGGGCCTTGGCGATGGCATGGAAGAGGACGCCTATGGCTTGCGCACCGTGCTGGCTGCCGTGCCGGAGGCGCTGGTGGCCTATAGCTGCGACAAGAACTTCGGCCTCTATCGCGATCGCGTAGGCGCGCTTTACGTGATGGGTGCGACTGCGGACGATACCGCGCGCATCATGTCCAACGGTGCATCGCTGGCGCGTGCAAACTGGTCCATGCCGCCCGATCACGGCGGCGCATCGGTGCGCATGATCCTGGAAGACGACGGACTGACGGGCGACTGGCTGGAAGAGCTGGAAAGCATGCGCCAGCGCATCGGTGCCGTGCGCGCGAAACTGGCCGAGGCTGGCACGGCAGGCGCCGTGGACCTGACGCCGCTGGGCGAGCAGAAAGGCATGTTCGCGATGCTGCCTGTTTCCAAGGAACAGGTGCAGCAGCTGCGCGAAGAACACGGCGTCTATATGGCAGGTTCCGGCCGCATCAACGTGGCGGGCCTGACGTTGGGCAACATCGATGCCTTCGTCGCCGCGCTGGCTGACGTTACCGGCTAGATCTCTTCGCAGCTAACGGGCTGTGTAATCGATACGGTTTTTCCGGCAACGCAGCGAAACTGTTGGGGTTCACTTGCGCATGAGCTGCCAATAGCCAGTGGCGGCTTTAAATGGCGTGGAATCCTGTAATAAAAATAGAAGGTGCGCGATAGGCTTGATTGCCGGTCGCCTAGTATAAAACTGCATCACCAGCATATTCCTCCGAATAGGAACGAAATCCTGCTTCAAATGACTGCTATCGTAAACTTCCTGTAAACCCTGTTACGGGACACATCGGATTATCCCCTATAATTAATGGCGGAGATGCGGAATGCATTTATCAGCCATTATGGAGGAAGAGATGGAATCTGTTGTGGAATACCGGGAGCGTGCCGCTCATCTGCGTGCCGAAGCAGCCATGATGACATTGGACAATGTCCGGAAAACCAAGCTGGCCGCCGCGCAGAAGTTTGAAACGATGGCGACAGAGATCGAGAACGTCATCGGCCCTTGCGGCGAATCCGACGTGGCCGATTGGGTCTACTGATCCTTACGCCTGAGCGAAAGCCTTCAGCCCGCCCGAAGCGACTGCATCCGGTGCAGGTAACGCGCGATGGTATCGACCTCGAGATTAACTTCCGCATCCTGCGCCAGTTCGCCCAGCGTGGTGACATCGGCCGTATGGGGAATGATGTTGAGCCCAAAATGCACCGTGCCGTCATCACGGTCCTGAACGGAATTCACCGTGAGAGACGCGCCGTTGATCGTGATCGATCCCTTCGGCGCGATGAAGGGAGCAAGCTCATCGGGCGCGGAAATGGTCAGTCGCATCGAATCGCCCTCCGGCAACCAGTCTGCCACGCGGCCCACTGCATCGACATGGCCCGTCACGATATGGCCGCCCAGTTCATCTCCCAGCCTTAGCGACGGCTCCAGGTTAAGCTGCGCGCCTTCCTTCCACATCCGCTTTGCCGTGCGGGACGTGGTCTCGGCAGACACGTCTACCACGAAATGTGCATCGCCCTTGATGCCGCCGCGATCCACCACCGTCAGGCATACGCCCGAGCACGCGATGGAGGCGCCGATGTCGATCGCGGCAGGGTCGAAAGGGCAGGCAATGGTGACGCGCAGGTCGCCGCGCTGTTGAACATTCGTGATCGTGCCGATCGCGGTGACAATACCGGTAAACATGGAAGGCCCCTTTGCTGGTCAGCCGCGCTGATAGACTTCCAGCGTGTCGCTGCCAAGTTGGCGTCTGTCGTGCATTTGCAGCCCTTGCGCGAAGGCCTTTTCCAGCGTGTCGTGACCAATCTTGCCCACAGCGGGAGTCCCGCCGCCCAGCAATACGGGCGCGCGATAGATCAGCAGCCGATCCACCAGTCCAGCGGCGAGGAAGGCCGAAGCGGTCTGCGCGCCGCCTTCCACCATCAGATACCGCACGCCATCGAGCGTCGCGATTTCATCGGGAGAGCGGATGGCCTGCCAGCCTGCCGGCACCTCGCCGGAGGTCAGCGCCACTCGCAAGGGCGAGCGATCTTTCAACCCCGGCAGGCGCACGTCGAGGCGGGGGGAATCGGCCCGCAAGGTGCCGCCGCCGACAAGGATGGCATCCGCGCGGGCACGCTCGCGATGGGTATGGGCGCGCGCTGCCTCGCCGGTGATCCACTTGCTCTCTCCCGTCGAAGTGGCGATGCAGCCATCCAGCGACATGGCGAGTTTCAGCGTCACGTGAGGTCGCTGGTGCAGTATCGCTGTCTCGTGGCCTGACAAGCCGAGACGCGCGGCATCCCAGCCGAGCGTGGTGATCCGTGTCCCCGCCTCCTGCAGGCGTGCAATGCCCTTGCCAGCCGTGCGATCATCTGGGTCAATCATGCCGATCACGACATGCGCAAGGCCTGCCTCGGCCAGCAAGTCGGCGCAGGCGGGGCCGCGCTGTGATCGGTGGGCGCATGGTTCCAGCGTGACATACATCGTCGCGCCGCGCACGGCGCCGCCTGCGAATTCCAGCGCGGCTGCCTCTGCATGGGGGCGCCCGCCCGGCTTGGTCCAGCTGCGGGCGATTACCCTGCCCTCTTCCAGAATGATTGCGCCAACACCTGGGTTGGGGGAGGCCAGCGGCCTTGCCCGCTGGGCCAGCGCGGCGGCGGCGGCCATCCAGCGCGCGTGGTACGCGGCGCTCTCAGCCTGCGGCACTGTCTTGGCCTGCGCCATCGCCCTGGCCAGTGGCGCGGGCGCAATACTGGTCTATCGATACGGCGATCTCCTCGGGTGTCGGCCCGGTCTCGACCTCGGTCGCGCGCCCCGCCTCGATCTCCTCCTCCATCGAGTCCACATCGATGAAGGTTGCGCGGCCCAGCGCCCTGTAGATCTCTCGCTTGCGCTCTTCATTCGCCTCGATCCGGGCCTGCAGCGCGTCCTTCAATTCCTGGTTCGCGCAGTTGGAGGCGATGATCTCGGCTTCGGTGCGGTTACCGTCGAAGGTGGAAATATACATGACCTCGGGCCGGGGCGGGTCGCCTTTCTGGCTTTCGGGAATGAACAGCATGAACACCGCGAAAGTGGCGGCCATGGCCACGCCAAGGATCTGCCAGCGGTGCGGGGTCGGCTTCTTCCACTCGTCCTTGAAGTCCGAAACGGCGCGGCGCGGGGAAATACGGCTGAAAAAACCCTTCATGCGCATAAGAATAGGGATGCAGGCGGCATTGCGCCAGTGGACAATCGCGTGGGCAAGGCGGGAAGGTGCAGAGCGTTCAGCCGAATGCGGCGTAGAGGGAACGGCCTTCGCGCTTCAGCCAGCCGTCGGCTTCGGCCAAGTGCCCCTCGAACAGGTCGCCCAGCAGGCGATGGAACGCCGGGGAGTGATCGAAATGGACGAGGTGCGCCACTTCATGCGCCACGACGGACCGGCGCACGTGATCGGGTGCCATTACCAGGCGCCAGTTGATGCGGATGCACCGGCCGGAGCGATTGTTGCCTGAGCACGAGCCCCACCTTCGCTGCGCACGCGAAAGGCGAAGCGTGGGCGTCGGCAGGTCGGCGCGCTGGCAGTAGAACAACAGGTCTTCCCCACACAGACGCAGCGCCTCTGCCTCCAGCCAGCGGCGCACGCGGCCTTCCAGGCCTTCCCTGGGGCCGCCCACGGTCAGCAGACCGTCGCCCACCACGGGCTTGCGCCCCGCTTTTGCATCCCACGCGATGCGCAGGTGCTGGCCGCGGCAGGTGATGGTTTCGCCATCGGCGATGGTGACAGGAGCGGGCACCTTGCCCATCTGCCGGGCGATCCATTCGGTGCGCGCCCTGGCAAAAGCCAGCGCATCGGCGGTGCGGCCCCAGGTGGGCAGGGTGATGCGCACTTCGCTGCCGTCCGGGGCAAGGCGCATGGTAAGCCGACGGGCGCGGGCGTGGCGGCGGATCGCGATGGGAAGCGTGGCATCGCCCACCTCTATGGCGGGGTTCTGGTGATCGTTGCGCAGCCAGTCGATCACTCGCGCTCCTCCTCCCAATCCACCACGTGGTGTTCCAGCGGGCCTGCCACGGTTTCGCTGATGCAGCGGCCAGCAACGCTGGCACCTGCCTCTATCATCGCGTCCGTGTCACCTGTCAGCAGGTGATGCCACCGCGGCAGTGGCTTGCCCTCGGCGCGGCGAACGTAGGCGCAGGTGGAGGGCAGCCATTGCACCTGCTTCACCAGCTTTGGCGTCAGGCGCAGGCAATCGGGCACGAAAGCCTTGCGGTGGCGATAGTCGCGGCATTGCGCGGTGCCCGTGTCCAGCAGCTTGCACGCGACGTTCGTTTCCACGATCTCGCCGGTATCCTCGTCCTCCATCTTGTGCAGGCAGCACTTGCCGCAGCCATCGCACAAGGCTTCCCATTCGGCGCGGGAAAGCTCGTCGAGCTCGAGCTCCCAGAAATTGTCGCGCAACTCAGCCATCTGCCGGGCGAACCCATTTTTCCAGTTCGGTTGCCACGGCGTCTGCGGATTCCTCCACCGGGATCAGCGCCAGCGGCTTGCCTTCGCGATCCACCAGATAGCCCGCGTTGGAATGATCCATCATGTAATCCGTCTCGGCATTTTCATCGAGCTTGGAATAATAGACGAAAAAGGACGATGCCGCCGCCTCGATCTGCTCGGGCGTGCCGGAGAGGCCGATCAGCTTCTCGGAAAAAGCATCGGCATATTCGCCCACCTTTGCAGGCGTGTCGCGCGCGGGATCGACGGTGATGAAAATCGGCTGCACATCGTCTGCCAGTTCCGGATTGGCCTCAGCAAAGTTACGATAGCCTGCCATCATCCGCGTCATGTCGAAGGGGCAGACATCGGGACAATAGGTGTAGCCGAAGTAGATCAGCTGGTATTCGCCGGCGAAATCCGTGTTTCTCACTTGCTCGCCGTTTTCGTCGATAAGGTCGAATTCGCCGGTCAGCGCACTGCCATAAAGCGGTGCTTCAGCCACGGGGGGCTGATCCGCGCCGCCATCGCAAGCGGCCAGAAGCAGGGAGAAACAAAGGGCGGATAGGGCTGAAGCACGTGCTGACATGACGCGGCGTTCATGCTCTGCTAACGCGCAACAGGCAAGCACAGTCCGGCAGCAACGCGGGGCTTTGCGCACAATTTTTGCAACAGGAGAAAAGGCCGTGGCTCGCGCCCCCTTTCGATCTTTCGTAATCGCAGCGGCAGCACTCGCCGCATTCATCACGGCAGTTCCTGCCGGTGCCCAGCTCTATTCGGACGGATACAAGTTCCTCCAGGCGGTGAAGGACCGCGAGGGCACCGACGCAACCGAGATGCTGGCCCAGCCGGGCACCACCGTGGTGAATTCCCGCGATGTCAGCAGCGGGGAAACCGGGCTGCACATCACCGTTGACCGGCGCGACCTGACGTGGACCAAGTTTCTGCTGCAGGAAGGCGCCAATCCCAATATCGCGGATAATCGCGGCCGCACGCCGCTGATCGCGGCAGCGGAAATCAACTTCATCGAAGGGGTGGAGGCGCTGATCGACGCAGGCGCGCGGGTGGATACCGGCAATCAGACCGGCGAGACTCCGCTGATCGCTGCCGTCCATGCCCGCAATATCGAGCTGATCGAGGTGCTGGTTAAAGCAGGGGCCGATCCTGACAGGGCCGACAATGCCGGCCGTACCGCGCGCGATTATGCCGGCATGCCCGGCGTTTCGGGCCGCGTGATGAACGCCATCGAAAGCAGCGAGGCCGAGGCGGACGACAGTTCCGACCGCATCTACGGGCCGGTGTTCTGATGGCCGATGTCGATCTGAAAGATGCCACGCTGGATGAATTGCGCGTGGCGCTGGCGCCCGAAATCGCCGTTGCCGCGATGTTCGATGGCTGGACGGACGCGGCGCTGGTTTCCGCTGCCGAGATTTCCGGTGTCGATCCCGCGGTGGCGCGCCTCGCCTACAAGGGCGGCGCGATGGACATGATCGATGGCTGGGTGGCTTCGGTAGACGCGAAGATGGAAGCCGAATTTGCCGACGGGCGGCTGGACAACATGCCGATCCGTGAGAAGATCCGCACGCTGGTGTGGTTCCGGCTGGAAGCGATTTCGGGCCTGGAGGAATCGCTTCGCCGCGCAACGGCTGTGCAGGCAATGCCGCAGAACGTGGCCCGCGCGCTGAAGCAGGGCTGGTCCAGTGCGGACAAGATGTGGCGGCTGGCCGGTGATACGGCGACGGATTACAACCACTATACGAAGCGCGCCACGCTTGGCACGATCTATGGCGCCACGCTGGCAGTGTTCGTGGATGACGAGAGCGATGGCAAGGCGGAGACCGCCGCCTTTCTCGATCGCCGGATCGAAGACGTGATGAAGTTCGAAAAGGCCAAGGCGCAGTTCCTGGGCAAGGATCGTGAAAGCTTCGATGTGGCTCGCTTCCTGGGAAGGCTTCGTTACCCGCAGAAGTGACGCCTCGCTGAATCAATTTTCTATTGCGAAGCAGTTGCAATTAGTCCGCCGCTCTGGCACCGGCTGCTGTGTGGAAAACGACCTGACTCTCGACAGGCTCGCCCCTCTGGAGCGCGCCGAAATCACCCGCGTCGACTGGAGCGTACTTGCCCCAGACGAGGGCAAGCGCCTGCGCGCCATGGGCATCGATGAAGGTGCCCGCATTGCCATTGCCCATCGCGGTATCTTCATGGGATCCGATCCGATTGCACTGATGGTGGGCCGCATGACAGTGGCCGTTCGCCGCGTGCACGCGCGGGCCATGTGGGTGAAACTGATATGAGCAGACTTCGCACTGCCGCGCTGGTCGGCAATCCCAATGCGGGCAAGAGCGCGCTTTTCAATGCCTTGACCGGTGCGCGCCAGAAGATCGCCAACTATCCCGGTGTTACCGTGGAGCGCAAAGCAGGGCGAATGTTCCTGCCGTCGGGCGAACCTGTCGAACTGATCGACCTTCCCGGTTCCTATTCCCTCGATGCGGCAAGCCCGGACGAGGAAGTGACGCGGCAGGTGGTGGAGGGCGAGTTTCCCGGCGAAGCCGCGCCAGATGTGCTGGTGGTGGTGCTGGATGCCGCCAATCTCGAACAGCACCTCGTGTTCGCGCAGGAATTGATCGCGCTGGGCCGCCCCACCGTCATCGCGCTCAACATGGTCGACCTGGCGGAGCGGGACGGCCTTGCCCTTGATCCCGATGCTCTGGCTGCTTCCCTTGGCGTGCCGGTGGTGTCCACCGTTGCCGTTCGGAAGCGCGGTCTGGATGCGTTGGTGGAAGCCGTGGCCGAGGCCGAGACGCAGGACATGTCCACCCGTCACGAAGTCGCCGGACAGACGCTGCCGGAACGCCGCCTTGCCGCGCGCAACATGGCCAAGGGCGCAATCCTTTCGCAAAGCAGCACGCATCGCCTGCACGCCAGCCTCGACAAGGTGCTGCTCCACCCGTGGCTCGGCCCGCCGATCCTGTTCGCCCTGCTGTTCGTCATCTTCCAGGCCGTGTTCGCCTGGGCCACCCCTTTTGCAGACGCGCTGGACGGTGCCATCACCGGGCTGATCGGCCTGGTGGAAGGCGCGGTGCCTGCCGGCATCGTGCGCGATTTCATTACCGAAGGCGTGCTGACGGGCGTCGGTTCTGTCGTCGTGTTCCTGCCGCAGATCGTGATCCTTTTCGCCTTCATCCTGGCGATGGAGCAATCGGGCTACATGGCGCGCGCGGCTTTCATCATGGACAGGCTGATGGCCTATGTCGGCCTGTCGGGCCGCAGCTTCATTCCGCTCCTCTCCAGCTTTGCCTGTGCCATTCCCGGTATCATGGCGACACGCGCCATCGCCGATCCGAAAGACCGGTTGACCACCATTCTGGTCGCCCCTCTGATGACCTGTTCGGCGCGCCTGCCGGTCTATGCCGTGATCATCGCTGCCTTCATCCCCTCCACCACCGTGGGGCCGGGCATCGGACTTCAGGGTCTGGTGCTCTTCGCGCTTTATATCGCGGGTATCGTGGGGGCCATGGTGGTGGCGCTGGTGCTGCGCAACACGGTGACGAAGGGCGGCGCAAGCGGCTTCATCATGGAACTGCCGCGCTACCAGATGCCGCCGGTTCGCGACTTGCTGATCGGGCTGTGGCAGCGCGCGTGGGTATTCCTGCGGCGCGCGGGCACGATCATCTTTGCCGCCACGATCGCGTTGTGGATACTGCTGAGCTTTCCCAAGGCCGATCCGGGAGAGAGCCAGCTCGATGCCAGCATCGCGGGCCACGTGGCCAATGGCCTGCACGTCGTGATGGAGCCGATCGGCTTCAACCGCGAGATCAGCCTTGCCCTCATCCCCGCCATGGCCGCGCGCGAAGTGGCCGTTTCCGCTCTCGCGACGACTTATGCCGTGGAAGGCGCCGACGGGGAAGAGGAGGCGCAGGGCCTGATCCCTCGCCTGCAGGCTGGCTGGACACTTCCTACCGCGCTGGCCTTCCTTGCCTGGTTCGTCTTCGCGCCGCAGTGCATCTCCACCATCGCTGTGGCAAAGCGGGAGACGAACGGCTGGAAATGGCCCATCGTCATGGTGGTCTACCTCTTCGCGCTGGCTTATGTTTTTGCCGGCATCACCTATTGGAGCGCCGTGGGGCTGGGCCTTTAGGATTCGATCTGGGGAATATGCCGCCTCCGGGTAGCGACTCGCCCTGCCGGTCGCTAAGCCCGTTGGCCAAGCAACCAGAGGAATCATGAAATGGCGGGTAGTCTCAACAAGGTGATGCTGATCGGCAATCTGGGTCAGGACCCGGAAGTCCGCAGCTTCCAGAACGGCGGGAAGGTGTGCAACCTGCGCATCGCCACCAGCGAGACGTGGAAGGACAAGGAAGGCCAGCGGCAGGAACGTACCGAGTGGCACACCGTGGCGATCTTCTCCGAAGGCCTGGTCCGCGTTTGCGAGAATTACCTGAAGAAGGGCTCCAAGGTCTATATCGAGGGCAGCCTGCAAACCCGCAAATGGCAGGACCAGAACGGCCAGGATCGCTATTCCACCGAAGTGGTGCTGCGCGGCTTCAACGGCACGCTGGTGATGCTGGACGGTCGCGGTGAAGGCGGCGGCGGCGGTGGCGGCAGCTTCGGCGGCGGCCAGCGCAGCGGCGGCGGTTCCGGTGGCGGCTATGGCGGCGGCGGCGCGGCAGGCGGCTTTGGCGGCGGCAACCAGGGCGGCGGACAGTCTTCCGGCGGCGGTTCCAATTACGACGATCTGGACGACGATATTCCGTTCTGAGGGCGAAACACCCTCGAACACGAAAAAGCCCCGGCGGATCGCTCCGCCGGGGCTTTTTCATATGACCGCCTGCGAGGCAGGCGCTGCGCTGGTTACAGCACGTATTTCGAAAGATCGGTATCCGCTGCCAGATCGCTCAGCTTCTCTCGCACGTAGTTGGCATCCACCGTCACGCTCTGGCCCGACATTTCCTCGGCCTCGAAGCTCAGTTCCTCGAACAGCTTTTCCATCACCGTCTGCAGGCGGCGGGCACCGATGTTCTCGACGCCTTCGTTCACCTGCGCTGCCAGGCGGGCAACCTCGGCCACGGCATCCTCGGTCATGTCGACCTCCAGCTTTTCCGTACCCAACAGGGCCTTGTACTGGCTGACTAAGTTAGCGCGGGTTTCGGACAGGATGCGTACGAAATCTTCCTCGGTGAGGCTGCGCAGTTCGACGCGGATGGGCAGGCGGCCCTGCAATTCGGGCAGCATGTCCGAAGGCTTGGCCACGTGGAACGCGCCGCTAGCGATGAACAATACGTGGTCCGTCTTCATCGGGCCATACTTCGTGGCGACGGTGGTGCCTTCGATCAGCGGCAGCAGATCGCGCTGCACCCCTTCGCGGGAGACGGAGCCCCCGCGCACGTCGGATACGGCGATCTTGTCCACTTCATCCAGGAAGACAATGCCGTTCGTTTCCGCGTTCTGCAGGGCGACGCGGGCCACGTCGTCCTGGTCCATGCGCTTCTCGGCTTCCTCGTCCACCAGCTTGTCCCACGCCTCGGGCACCTTCAGCTTGCGCTTCTTCTTGGGCGGGCCGCCGAAGGCCTTGCCCATCATGTCCGACAGGTTGATCATGGTGGCACCGCCGCCCATGCCGGGAATGTCCATCTGCATCCCGCCCTGTTCGGCAACTTCGATTTCCACCTCGGTATCGTTCATCGAATTGTCGGTGATGCGCTGGCGGAAGCTCTGCCGGGTCGCCTCGCTGGCGCTGGCACCTACCAGCGCATCCAGCAGGCGATCCATCGCCGCCTCGCTGGCGGCTTCGCGCACGGAATCGCGGCGACGTTCCTTCTCCAGGCGAATCGCTTCTTCCACCAGATCACGGGCGATCTGTTCCACGTCGCGGCCGACATAGCCGACCTCGGTGAACTTGGTGGCTTCCACCTTCACGAAAGGCGCCTCGGCCAGCCTGGCGAGGCGGCGGCTGATCTCGGTCTTGCCGCAGCCGGTGGGACCGATCATCAGGATATTTTTCGGCGTAACCTCGTCACGCAGATCGGGGTGGAGCCGCTGGCGACGCCAGCGATTGCGCAGTGCCACGGCCACGGCGCGCTTGGCTTCCTTCTGGCCGATGATGTGTTCGTCAAGAGCGGCGACAATCGCCTTAGGTGTCAGGTTTTCCATGAAATCTCTCAGACCCGTTCCAGGGTCACGTTGCCATTGGTGAAGACGCAGATATCGGCTGCGACCTGCATCGCCTTGGTGGCGATGGTTTCGGCGTTATCCTCGTAATGCGCGATCGCGCGGGCGGCGGCGAGGGCATAGTTGCCGCCGGATCCGATCGCGGCGATGCCGCCTTCTGGCTCCAGCACGTCGCCATTGCCGGTCAGCACAAGCAATATGTCCTTGTCGGCAACGATCATCAGCGCTTCCAGATTGCGCAGGTACTTGTCCGTGCGCCAGTCCTTCGCCAGTTCGACAGCGGCGCGCAGCAGCTGGCCGCTATATTGCTCCAGCTTGCGTTCCAGCCGTTCGAAAAGGGTGAAGGCATCGGCGGTGGCTCCGGCAAAGCCTGCCACCACGTTGCCGTTCTCGCCAATGCGCCGCACCTTGCGGGCATTGGGCTTCATCACCGTGTTGCCCATGGAAACCTGTCCATCGCCCGCGATAACGGTGTTCTCACCGCGTTTCACGCCGATGATGGTAGTGCCATGCCACTGGGTCAGGCCGTGGCTCGCCTTATCTTCGCTCATGCTGGGCATATGGGCGAGGGCCCTCCCAGCTTCAAGCGAAGCCGCGCTTTATGGGCCTCTGCCAGCCGGTGCGCCGGTGCCCACCGTGCCGATATTGCCGAACAGGTCTTCCAGGAAGCCGCGCTCACGGCCCAGGGTCGGCGTTTCGTCACTGTCGGGATCGATACGTGCGACCTGTTCCATACCGCTGCGATCGGTGGAGATCACATTGCCCGCCTCGTCGAAATACACGGCGAGGACGGAGTGGTTCTCGATACGGGGCTGGCGGAAGGGCGATTGTTCGGTGCGGCTGGAAACGTAATACCACACCGGGTCGCCGAACTGGCTCGTCATTGTGGGCTGGCCCAGCGTGCCACGAACGGATTGCTGGTTATCGATGCCCGGCTGGACGGAGGCGATCAGCGTCTCGTCATTGATGTAACCACGGTGGTTCGTGATCGAGGAGCAGCCGACCAGCACCATTCCCAGTGCGGCAACAGCGCCAGCTCGCGCAATCAATCCCATCGAAAAATCCTTCTTGCCATCAATACCGGCCCCATGCGGGTTTGCGAAGTGCCGCTTTGCGAGAACCGCGCCCCGCTCCTATATGCGGGGGGAAGCCTTAGGGCAGCGCGCGCACCTGTGCAACGTAGGAGCGCAATTGCCGTCGCTGCTTTGAACAACCGCTTAATGAAAGGCCATCGCCACCATGTCATTCATCACCCGCTTCCTTGGCATAGGCAGGGATCCGCGCGATGCCTTGCGCCCCCTGTGGCACTCCGTCGTCGCTACCAGCCGGGAATCGCAATGGTACGAAGAGTGCGAGGCGCAGGACACTGTGGACGGGCGCTTCGACATGATCACCCTTGTGCTTTGCCTGGTGCTGATGCGGATGGAAAACAGCCAGGAGCTGGCACCCAGCACCGGCCCGCTGACGGAGCTGTTCGTGGAAGACATGGATCGCCAGCTGCGCGACAGCGGCGTGGGAGACCTGATGGTGGGCAAGACCATGGGCAAGCTGATGAGCGCGCTGGGCGGCCGCCTGGGCAGCCTGCGCGCCGCGCTGGGCAAGCCGGACGACACCGCTCTCGCGGCCGTGCTGGATCGCAACATGCGGGTGGATGGCGAGGGGCTGCCGCTGGCTCTGGCCGCGCGCACCCGCGAACTCTACACTGCCTTGCAGGCGCAGGACGATGCTGCCCTGCTGGAAGGACGTTTGCGCCCATGACACCCCAAAGCGATACGACCGCGCCGGAAATCACCCGCATGATCGATCTGCGCTCCATCACCGCCGAACCTGTATCGGTGGTGCCAAACGAGAAAGAGCGCGCGGCGCTGGCCAGGCGGTTCGACCTCGTCTCGGTAAATAAGCTGGAGGCGCGGGTGTTCCTGAGCGTGGAGGGCGCAGAGGTGAGCGCAGAGGGCACTCTGACAGCGGCAATCGTGCAAAGCTGCGCGGTTTCCGGTGAAGATCTTGCGACCACGATCGACGAGCCGCTGGCATTGCGCTTCGTGCCGGAGGAGGAGTGGGCCGAAGAGGATGTCGAGGAAGTGGAACTGACCGAGGACGATCTCGACGCGATTCCCTATGCGGGCACCGCTTTCGACCTGGGAGAGGCGGTGGCGCAGAGCCTCGGTCTTGCCATCGACCCCTATGCCACGGGCGCGGAGGCGGACGAGGCCCGCCGACGTCACGGGATGGTGGAAGAAGGCGAGGCCGACGGGCCGCTGGCAGAAGCGCTCAGGAACTTGAAAGGCAGCTAGCCGGAGGTTTCATTCCCCGCGTAGAACGGCAATTCCACAACTTCAGCGCGGGCTGGCGTGTCGCCCAGGGCAACGTCCAGAACTTTCCCGATCTCGGCCTGATCCGTCGCAACCAGGGCAAGAGCGATGTTCTTGTCGAGGCGCGGTGAATACACGGCAGAGGTGACGATACCGATCGTGTCGCCATCCTCCATCACGTCCCAGTAATCTTCATTCGCCCCGTCCAGCGGCGGGCAATCTATCACCAGCCCGACCTGCTTTCGCGCCGGTCCTTCGTCATGGATGCGGCGCAGTGCTGCCTTGCCGATGAAGTCTGCATCCATGTCGAGATCGACGAGCCGGCCCATGTTCAATTCGTAAGGATTGGTGTTGGCGTCGGCATCGGCCCGATAGGAGAGCAAGGCCCCCTCGATCCGGCGGATGGTGGAGGTGTGGCCGGGCTTCAGCCCCAGCGGCTCGCCGGCAGTCATAACCTTTTCCCACAACTCGTCCCCGCGCGTGTGGTCGAGCAGGAAGAGCTCGTAGCCGAATTCCTTGGACCAACCCGTGCGCGACACGATCAGCGGGATCGAGTCCAGATCGATGCGACGGTGATGGAAATACTTGAGGTCATCCAGCCGGTCGCCGAACAGTTCGTGCATCACGTCCCCGGATTTCGGTCCCTGCAATTGCAGCGGGGATGCGTCTGGTTCGCCCAGCGTCACGTCGAAATCGCCGTTCACGCAGACGCCCTTGGCCCACAGCATGATGTCGGAATCGGATAGCGAAAGCCAGAAACGGTCTTCCGCCAGTTTCAGTAGGATGGGATCGTTCAGCAGGCCACCCTTTTCGTCCACCAGCATCACGTATTTGCATTGGCCGGGCTGCATGTCGGAAAGATCGCGCGGGGTCAGCTTCTGCACGAAGCGCGCTGCGTCCGGCCCGGCGATCTCCACCTGTCGTTCCGCCCCCACGTCGCACAGGATAGCGTCGTTCACGAGGTTCCAGAAGTTTTCCTGCGCATCGCCGTAGCTGCGGGGCAGATACATGTGATTGTAGACGGAGAACGCCTTTACGCCCCAGCGCAACGTCGCTTCAAAATAGGGCGATTTGCGCACGAGCGTGCCGAACACGTAATCTTCTGGCCTGGTCATGCAGCCTATATGATCGGGCAGCAGCTTTGGTTTCCGCCCGCCGCCCGGCACGGCCAGCAGCGATCACCCGTTCCTAGGGGTGGGGAGCCAGTCCGATTTCCACGCCGGTCTTGTCGGTCAGGGCGAACTTGTCGACGAGATCCGCGCTTGCCTCGTTCAGGCCGACCACCTGCACGCTGCGGCCATTGCGGCGCATGCGATCCACCACCTTGTCCAGCGCGCCGACGCCGGAAATGTCCCAGAAATGCGCCTTCGTCACGTCCACCACCACGTTATCGGCGGGGTCGTCCATCCGGCTTTCGGGGCCAATCGCGTAGAAGAAGCGATCCACGCTGGCGAAGAAGATCTGGCCGGTAATGTGATAGGTGGCAGTGTCGCCCTCGCGCACGCGCTGCACCTTGAACATCTGCTGCACCTTGCCGGTGAAGAAGATGCCCGACAGCAATGCGCCCGCCAGCACGCCAAGCGCCAGATTATGCGTCCACACCACGATCACAACGGTCGCCAGCATCACGACGGACGAAGGCCAGGGGTGATGGCGGATGTTGGGGATGGAGTTCCAGCTGAAAGTGCCGATGCTCACCATGATCATCACGGCCACCAGCGCGGCCATCGGGATGGCGCCCACGATGGGGCCGAGCACGGCCAGCAGGATCAGCAGGGTAAGGCCGGCGGTAAAGCTGGACAGGCGCCCGCGGCCCCCGCTGGTGACGTTGATCACGGACTGGCCGATCATCGCGCAGCCGCCCATGCCGCCGAAGAACGCTGCCACGATATTGGCCGCGCCCTGTCCGCCGCATTCGCGCCGCTTGTTGGATTCGGTGTGTGTCATGTCATCCACGATCTGCGCCGTCAGCAGGCTTTCCAGCAGGCCCACCGCAGCCATCGTCAGCGCATAGGGAGCGATGATCTGGAAGGTTTCCACCGTCAGCGGCACGTCGGGAATAATGAAGTAAGGCAGGCCTTCGGGCAGTTCGCCCATGTCGGCCACGGTGTTCACATCCCAGTTCAACCCGATGGAAAGCGCGCCCAGCACGATGATCGCCACCAGCGGCGAGGGCACGGCGGTGGTAAGCCGGGGCAGCAGGTAGATGATCGCAAGGCCACCCGCCACCATGGCATAGGTCAGCCAGCTGACGCCTTCGTTTGCAAGGTTGAGCTGTGGCACCTGTGCCATGAAGATCAGGATCGCCAGAGCATTCACGAAGCCGGTGATCACGCTGCGCGATACGAATTGCATCAGCAGGTCCAGCCGCAGGAAAGCGGCAATGGCCTGGAAGATGCCCATCAGGATGGTTGCGGCGAACAAATATTCCACCCCGTGATCGCGCACCAGCGGCACCACCACCACGGCAACCGCGGCCGTCGCGGCGGAAATCATGCCGGGCCGCCCGCCGGTGAAGGCGATCACCATCGCGATGGTGATAGAGGCGTAGAGGCCCACGCGCGGATCGACACCGGCGATGATCGAGAAACCGATGGCTTCGGGGATGAGGGCCAGCGCCACCACGATGCCTGCAAGAATATCGGCACGCGGCTGGGCGAGCCAGTCGCGCTTCAGCGCACTGGTGTTGAACATGAAATCTTCCGCTTGTTTTGGCGCGCGGCGGAGCGCACCGATGATATCGGGATCACCCTTTAAATGGTGCAGCGCACAATGCAAGGGGGCGCGCCATCTGCGGCTTTGGGAGCGCCGCCACCTTTACGGCTGGTTCTGATATTCCTCGGGATACCAGAACGCGTCGTGACACGCCTTGCAGGTGGGCTGCATGTCGTTGACAAGCTGCGTCACTAGCGCAGCGTCCTTTGCGCGCGATGCGGCCAGCAACCGTTCGGAATGGCGTGCAAGGTTATCGGACAGGGCGCGGTAGGCAGGCGTGCTGGCATCCAGCCTTTGCTGGATCGCGGCAAGATCCGTTCCCACCGGCGCGTTTGCATAAGGGCCGTCGGGGTCGGCAGCCACGTATCGGGATGCCTCGGCCATGCGCTGGCTGGCCTGCGCCAGCAATTGCGCCTGATCCTGCAGGTTGGCCCAATGCTCCTGCGTCATCAGGGCGGAATCGAAATTGCCGTAATCGTCCATCACCTCCACCTGCATGTTCCAGATGAATTCGGTGGGTGGGTTGATCTGCTCGATCATTCCGGCGCGAAGGTAATAGGTATCGTCCGACGCGGCGTCGGCGGATGTGACATTTTGGCCGGTGCCGGCCTGGTTGGCGGCGCAGGCGGCCAGCAGCGTGGCTCCCGCCGACGCGATCAGCAGTGCATGGCGCATGATTGTCTCTCCCCTTTATTCGGCAGCTTCGCGTGTATCGCTGTCCTCGCTCTGCTGCCTGTTCCACATCTCGGCATAAAGGCCGTCCGCTCGCAGCAGCTGATTGTGACTGCCTTGCTCCACGATCCGGCCCTTTTCCATGACATTGATCAAATCGGCATCGGCAATGGTGGAAAGGCGGTGGGCGATGGCGATCGTGGTGCGATCCTCGCTGACGCGCCGCAACGTGGCGAGAATGTCCTGCTCCGTCCGGCTGTCCAGCGCGCTCGTCGCCTCGTCCAGCAGCAGGATCGGCGGGTTTTTCAGCAGGGTGCGGGCAATGGCCACGCGCTGCTTCTCTCCGCCCGAAAGCTTCAGCCCGCGCTCGCCCACCTCGGTGTCGAAACCGTCCGGCAGTTCCTCGATGAAAGGCAGGATGGAAGCATCGCGCGCCGCGCGGCGAACCTGCTCGTCCGTCGGGTCGTTACGGCCATAGGCGATGTTGTAGCCGATGGTGTCGTTGAACAGCACGCTGTCCTGCGGCACGATGCCGATCTGGCGGCGCAGGCTTTCCTGTGTGATCTCGGCAATGTCCTGCCCGTCGATGCAGATGCGGCCCTGCCACGGATCGTAGAAGCGGAACAGCAGCCGCCCGATGGTGGATTTGCCCGCACCCGATGGCCCCACCAGCGCCACATGCGCGCCTGCCGGTGCCTCGAACGATAGGCCGTGGAGGATCTGGCGATCCTCGTCATAGCCGAAGCTGACATCCTCGAAGGTGACGGTGGGGCGCCGCACGATCAGGGCAGGCGCGCCGGGCTTGTCCTTCACTTCCAGCGGCATATCCAGCAGGCCGAACATGTCGGCCATGTCGATCAGGCCCTGGCGGATCGTGCGATAGACCCATCCCAGCATGTCCAGCGGGCGGAAAAGCTGCATGAGATAGGTGTTCACCAGCACTAGATCGCCGGGAGAAAGATCGCCCTGAGACCAGCCCCACACCGTCCAGGCCATGGCAAAGCCCATCATCAGGTTGAGGATGCTGGCCTGCACGATATTCAGCAGGCCGAGGGAGTTCTCTGTCTTGATCGCGGCTTCGGCATATTGCCCTGCGCTGCTGGAATAGCGTTTGAGCTCGCGCTCCTCCGCGCCGAAATACTTGACCGTCTCGTAATTCAGCAGGCTGTCCACCGCGCGGGCCATGGCCTGCCCGTCGAGATCGTTCATCTCCTTGCGCAGCTTCACCCGCCATTCGGTGATGACCTGCGTGATCCAGATGAAGCTGACCACGGTGACGAGAACGGCAGCCACCAGCTCCCAGCCGAAAATGGTCCAGAAGATCACGCTCACCACCACCAGTTCGATGGCCGTGGGGGCAATGTTGAACAGCAGGAAATACAGCATGGAACTGATGGACCGCGTGCCGCGCTCCATCACCCGGGTGATCTGGCCCGTACGGCGGGAGAGGTGGAAGCGCAGCGACAGGCGATGCAGGCGCGCGAACACGTCTTCCGCCAGTCCGAAAACGGCATCCTGCCCCACGCGATTGAAGGTGATGTTGCGCAGCTGGTCGAACAATACGGTGCCGAAACGGCCCGCGGCATAGGCAATCACCAGCGACATCGCCAGCCAGACGGCAGGATCGCCATCCGCGCTCATCGTGTCCACCGCGCGGGCGTAGGCAAAGGGCAGGGTCAGCACCACGATCTTGCCGAGGATCACAAAGATGCCCGCGCCGAAGATGCGGCGCCGCAGGTCAGGGCGACCCTTGGGCCACAGATACGGCAGAAATCTGCGCATGGTCGCCCAATCGGCGCTTTCGCCAGTGGCCGTCTTGCTGGCAGTTCGATCGCCGAAATCTCTCACAGTCCCGGCAAGGTGGGGCCTTTCAGGGCCGGGGGCAAGGGCAGGGGCAGGGGAAGGGGCAGCCGTGCAGAACGCAGGGCCCGTTACCTCAACTGCGCTGCCGCAAGGATTATCGGGGTGAGGGGACCAGCCTGCTCCAGCCGAAGCGATGCAGCCCCAGCACGGCGAAATGGTGGATCTCGGCGTAGGCGGGATGGCGGATCTGGCGCAGGGCCACCAGCCACAGGCCAGCGCCCAGCATGGCAGCGGAAACCACCTGCACGAACCCCGCCTCTCGCGCGGGCGCGATCCATATGTAGGAAGCCCATACCGGCAGGATCGCCACGCCCGTCACCAGCGCCGATTGCAGCCAGATGCGGCCTAGCGCGCTCCAGCGAAAGCCCACCACCGATTGCAGGAACGGGGCATGGATCGCCAACCATGCGAAGCCGTAGGCAACCCGGCTGGCTGCCGCCGCCTCCAGCGAGAACCACGCCCCGATGGCCAGCAGCACCACCGATGCCGTGGTGTCGAGGCCGAAGCGCCACAGCAGCGGGCGCGTGCGTTTCAGCAGGATGGGCAGTTCGACATGCAGGGGCAGGGCGATCATCAGCACCTGCGCCATTGCAATCCATTCCAGCGGACGGGCCGCGCCAAGCCAGCGTTCTCCGTAAAGGATGTTGATCACAGGCACGGCGCAGGCGGCAAGGCCTGCCATCGTCGGCCAGGTAAATGCGGTGAAACTGGCGGTAACCCGCTCGTAATGCGGCCCCAGCGGATCGCCGCGATCGCGAAAGCGCGCGAAGGCGGGGTAGAACACGGTCGTCATCCCACCACTTACCAGCCAGCGCAACTGCCAGGCGAGGCCGTAGGCCCGCGCGAACAGGCCGACTGCGACTGTATCCAGCAGCCGCCCGATCAGCAGTTCCGGCAAGCGGGAGCCAAGCTGCGAAAGGCCGTTCAGCACCGTGGAGAAACCGCCGAAGCGCAGCACCGGCATGGCGCCATCCAGTCGCGGCGGTATCGGCAACTTTCCACCCACGCGCCATTGCGCGATTGCCGCGCGCGCCACCTGCTGCGCGAAAGCGCCCCACGCCAGCGCCATCGCGCCATAGCCGTGCCAGGCAAGCGAGATCGCTACCGCCGCGTTGGTCAGCACCACGCCGATCTCGATCATGGTGTTGGATCGGAAATCCATTTCCCGGTGCAGCAGCGCCATCGGCACCGTGGCCAGCGGCACGAAGAAATAGCTGGCGGCCACCACCAGCAGCAGCGGCAGCAACCCCGGCATGTCGTAGAAGGCCGCGGCGGGCCAACTCAGCAGAACGCAGAGGCCTGCAATCGCCCAGCTGATGGAAAGCGAGACCGTGAAGGCGGTGCGGATCCCCTCGTTATCGAGGTCAGGCTCTCCCGCAACGTAGCGATTGATGCCGAACTCCTGCAGCACCGCCAGCAGCGAGACGAAGGAGAACGCAATGGTGAATAGGCCCAGCTCATCAGGATCGATGAACCAGCGCGCCAGTATCACGCTGGCGGCGAACTGGATGATGAAAGCTCCCATCTGGCTGGCCATCGCCAGCAGGGCTGCACCGCGCACCGTCACGCTGGCTGCACCTTGCCGGATGGCGCGGATTCTATCTCCGGCACCCCGGCACCACGCGCGTGGCGACGGCGGCGCAGCGCCAGCATCGGCGCGGCGAGGGACGGGATGACGCTCCACAGGGCAAAGTAGAGCCGCCAGACGGGGCCAAGCTCCGGTCCTGCGCTGGCTTTCAGGGATGCAAGGGCGCGGCGATCACCATCGATGATCCGGTTCGCGGCAAGGGAGAAGCGCAGTTCGCGCCTGTTCAGCGCGATCATGCGCCGGGCAATCGCAGCTTCCGGCGCGCCTTCGGGCAACGCCGCCAGTGCCTTTTCGAACGTCTGGATATTGCCTTTCAGCATCTTCAGTTCCGAGGCCGAGGCGGATTGTCCGCGCACCCTGTAATCGGCCAATACTTCGTCGATGTAGAGCGCGTGGCCACCCAGCAGCATCAGCCGGACCCAGAAATCGAAATCCTCCGCATGGCTCATGGCAGGATCGAATCCGCCCACCGCGTCAAAATCCGACCGGCGGAAGGTGGAACCGATGTAGACGCCGAAGCTGCGGTCCAGCACGTCTGCCAGCGTGCCGCGCTTTCCGTCGCCTGTACCCTGGCCTCCCGCGAAGCAGGGGCACTCCTGCCGCACAGCGCCGAAGATGCGCGCGTTGACGGTCGCCAGCCTGGCGTTCTCGTCCTCCTCCAGCGCCGCGCAGGTGCGCGCCAGGTAATCGGGCCTCAGCATGTCATCCCCGTCGAGCAGGGCGATCATGGGTGCGTTGGTCATGGCGATGGCGCGGTTGCGTGCGGTGGAGACGCCGGCGTTATCGGTTTGCAACAGGCTGATGCGCGGGTCTGCAAGAAAAGGCGCGACGGCGCTTGCCACGTCGTCCGGTGCTCCATCGTCCACCACCACGCATTCCCAATGCCTCATGCTTTGCGCGCGCAGCGATTCGAGTGCGTCGGCCAGAAGATGTGCCACCCCATAGGCCGGCACGATCACGGCCACGCGCGCGGGCGTACGCGTGGAGTAAGGTGGGGAGGGCGGGTTCTCGCGCGCTGTCATTGCGCGGCTGCATTAACCGCGCGGATGTAAAGATTGCCTCAATGAAGGGGCGGGCCGTGATTCCCGCGTTAAGGTGATCGAATGCCACCGCATTGAAAGGCGATTCACGGACTTGCGGGCAATGGTCGTCCCGATTCACGGCAGGAATCTGCAGATATCGAGTGGGTGAATGGAGGGGGCGAGCGCGCTGCCAGAGTGAAAGTCCACGCGAAGGCGGAGAAAAAATCGTTACCTTTCAATGCGTTGGGATAAAAAACGACATTTTTGAAAGAAAATTGCAAAAACCCCATTGATCGAATCCCCGGTGCGGCCTAGATGGGCTCCACCGACGCGGCGCTGACGGTTCAGCCGCTCTCGCCGCAACGGTCGCCAACACTAACGGATAGCCGGATCCCCCGGTGCAAATCGGGGAACCCTTAGCTGTCCGCTTTTATGTGTCGGTTGGTTCTTTGACATTGTTGTTTGATGATGAAGGGACATGTGGGCGACGGCGCCCCGTCTGCGAAACTCAAGGTCGCAGTAACGGGTAATCAAGCCGACGCCACATCCTGATCGGACTCCACGTTCGGTCTGTGATGATGCATGTTCATTCGTATCCATTACGTTTGACAGTGCAGGTATCGGCTCCTTGAAGCTTATGCCTTGCCGGTTAGCAGTTTACTGTGCCGGCTTGGTGTATGACACAAACTTGAGAGTTTGATCCTGGCTCAGAACGAACGCTGGCGGC
>CANMQE010000008.1 GCA_947499975.1 uncultured Sphingomonadaceae bacterium
GACGGATCCACCACCCGCCAGGTGTGGCGCGACATCCTCCAGACCGTTCCGATCTTCAGCGTCTTCCGGCCGTTCTAACAGGCAGGCTCAGGACTGGCGGTGCACGTGGTGCGCCGCCGCCACCGCTTCTGCAATGCGGTTGGCAGCCTTTCCATCGCCATAGGGATTGTGCGCGCGGGCCATGGCATCATAGGCATGGCGGTCGTCCAGCAGGCGCGCTGCTTCGCTGACGATAAGATCGCGATCCGTACCCACCAGCCTGGCGGTGCCCGCAGTGATGCCTTCGGGCCGTTCGGTGGTGTCTCGCATCACCAGCACCGGCTTGCCAAAGCTTGGCCCTTCCTCCTGCACCCCGCCGCTGTCGGTCAGCAACAGATCCGCCATTTCCATCAAGCGCACGAAATGCGGGTAATCCAGCGGCTCTATCAGGGCGACATTGTCTCGCCCGCCCAGCGCGGCTTCCATCACCGGGCGCACGTTGGGGTTGGGATGCACCGGGAAGATCACCGCCACATCATCGCGCTGTGCCAGCTCCGAGATGGCAGCGGCGATATTGCTCATGCCCTCACCAAAGTTCTCCCGCCGGTGTGCGGTCAGCGCTATGATGCGCTTGCCCGCGAACCGCTGCTGCACATCGTCCAGCCCTGCGGCCAGTGCAGGATTGGCGGCCACCTTGTCGCGCGTGGCGAAAAGCGCGTCGATCACCGTGTTGCCGGTAACGTGGATGGCACTTGCCGGGACGTTTTCCGCGCGCAGGGCCTCGGCCGCGCCCTCTGTCGGCGCGAAATGCAGATCGCTGACGGCACCTGTGACCTTGCGGTTCACCTCCTCCGGCCAGGGCGAATAGATATTTCCGCTGCGTAGGCCTGCCTCGACATGGCCGACGGGGATCTTTCGGAAATAGCTGCCGAGCGTCACCATCATGGTGGTCAGCGTGTCGCCATGCACCAGCATGCGGGCAGGTGTCCATTCATCCAGTGCGGTCCCGAAGCTGGTGAGGATCCGGGACGAGAGTTCGTCCAGCGACTGGTCGGGCCGCATGAGGTCCAGATCGATATCGGGCACGATGCCGCCGATCTCCAGCACCTGATCGAGAATTTCGCGGTGCTGGGCAGTCACCGCCACGCGCACGTCCATGCCACCATGGGCCTTGAGCGCATGGACCACGGGAAACATCTTGATTGCCTCGGGCCGCGTGCCGAAGCATACGAGGATACGCGGCATCGCCGTATCCGCTCTGGTCATTGCGCCCACATTCCCCTGGTATCGTAAATGATCTTGTCGGCGCTGAGATAGCGCGGCGCGGACCGGAAGGCATCATGATCCACCAGCACGCCCACAAGGTCAGCCTCGGCCATGGCCACTTCGTAAGGCACCAGCCTGGCGCCGGTCTCGTTCATGGGAGCGGGAAGTTCTTTCGTGAAAGGCTCCACCACCAGCACGCGATCCTGATATTTGTCGGCAACTTTCGCGGCAATAGCCAGCGCCGGGCTTTCGCGGAAATCGTCGATATTGGGTTTGAAGGCGAGGCCCAGCAGGGCGATCTTCGATGAAGGGCTGCTCTCCAGCATGGCCGTGAGCCGGCCGACGACATGATCGGGCTTGGCATCATTCACTTCACGCGCGGTGCGGATCACGCGGGCCTGTTCTGGCGCGCTGGACACGAGAAACCACGGATCCACGGCAATGCAATGGCCGCCAACGCCCGGGCCAGGTTGCAGCACGTTGACGCGGGGATGGCGATTGGCCAGCCGGATCACTTCCCACACGTCGATACCCATGTGCTCCGCCACCAGGGAAAGCTCATTGGCGAAGGCAATGTTCACGTCGCGAAAACTGTTCTCGGTCAGCTTTACCATTTCGGCAACGCCCGCGGTGGTGGTGATGCAGTCTCCGCGTACGAAGCGGGTGTAGAACTCGCGGGCGCGGTTCGCACAGGCGGGCGTTACACCGCCCACCACGCGGTCGTTCGCCACCAGCTCTTCAATGATCCTGCCGGGCAGAACCCGCTCGGGGCAATAGGCGATATGCACGTCCGGCGCCCTGTCGCCGCAACGGCCCGGAATGGCCAGATCGGGGCGCAACTCGGCCAGGACTTCACAGATCTGCTGGGTCGTTCCCACGGGCGAGGTCGATTCGAGGATCACGCAGCCACCAACGGGCAGGACGGGTGCGATCAGGCGGGCGGCATCCAGCACCATGGAGATGTCGGGCGCATTGCCCTTCGCCAACGGCGTGGGAACGGCGATCAGGTAAATGTCGGCTACCGGCGGCTCCGTGGACGCGGTGAGCATGCCGTCGGTGACAACGTTCTTCACCAGCGCATCGAGATCGGTCTCCTGGATATGCACCTCGCCCTGGTTCACGAGGTCGACGATCCGCCGCGAAATATCCACGCCGCGCACGGATAGGCCTGCGCGCGCGATGATCGCGGCAGTCGGCAGGCCGATATAGCCAAGGCCGATCATCGCCACGTCAAAGCGGTCCACCATCGCGTCGCTTGCTTCGGCGTGCTGCTTCCTGTCCGCCAGTTGCGTCTGGTTGATATACATGCGAGATCCCTTTGCGCGCGCGGCCTGCTGGCTACGCGCGAATTGCCTAATTCATCGGCAACCATAGGGTCTCAAGCGTTTAAGAAGCGTTCCCGGCTGGGACGATTTTCAGTTCCTTCGCAGGCCCGCATCAGCCACGGCCTGCCGCACATTCCAGGCATTGCACGACGCTGGGATCATTGCGCAGGCGGCCCGACGCGATTTCCTCCCCGCAGTTGCCGCAATAGCCCCACTCGCCTTCGTCCAGCCGGGCAAGAGCGGCAGTGATACGGCTACGCTCGGCGTGTCGGCGACGTTCTTCGGCCTGCGCCATTGCCTGCTGCTGCATCGCGTCCATGCGGCTAAGGCGGCCTACGCTATCCTGTTGCAGGGTGACAGGCGCACGGCCTTCCTCGCTTAAAGCGTCCAGCCGCTCGAGCTCGGTCAAGCGCTGCGTCAGCGCGGTGCGGGCTTCATCCTCGGTCATCGCCAGCCAGTCTGATCTATGGAGGCAGGCCGTGTCAAAGGCAGTGAATGCACTGCCTGCTTTCACGGTCGCCAGTCTATGCGCCCTCGCCTATGCATTTCGAGAAATTCATTGGCCTTTGAAAAAGGCTGCGATCCGAAGAATCCCCTGTATGCCGACAAGGGGCTGGGGTGCGGACTCCTCAGCAAGAGATGCGGGCCCGGTTCGCGCAAGGCCGGTATCCGTGCGGCCTTGGCCTGTGCATGGCTGCCCCATAGTATGAAGACGGTCGGCACGCGGCGTGCGGCGACGGCAGCGATGCATGCATCCGTGATCGCTTCCCAGCCCTTGCCGGCGTGGCTGCCGGCCTTGCCCTCGCTGACCGTCAAAGTGTTGTTGAGCAGCAGCACGCCCTGACGCGCCCAGCTTTCCAGATTGCCATGACCCGGCGGACCGATGCCGAGATCGCGTTCCATCTCCTTGAAAATGTTCTTCAGCGAGGGCGGGGGCTTGACCCCTTCTGCCACGGAAAAGCACAACCCGTGCGCCTGACCCGCGCCGTGGTAGGGATCCTGTCCCAGTATGACCACGCGCACGTCCTCCAATGGCGTCAGCTCAAGTGCACACAAGCGACAGGCTCGCGGGGGATAGATGACCTCGCCAGCAGCCTCCCTTTCGGTCAGCCAGCCGTCCAGCTGGCGAGCCGCCTGACTGGCCAATACGGGACGCAGGGCTTCGGCCCATCCACTCGCAAGCTCGCGGTCGACGATCACGATCCTTCTCCGCCCTGCGCGGCAATCTCCGCCACCACCTCGTCGATGCGTCCAGCCATGACCTTTTCGAGCCCGGTACCTGCGCTGAGTTCGTTACAGCGACCGTCTATCAGCGCCACCACGCGGCCTGCCAAGGCCAGGCTTGCTGGGCGGTGGGTAATGATCACGACCGTACGCCCGGCCAGCGCCTCCTTGCAGGAATCGACGAACGCAGCTTCGCTTTCCAGATCCCACATGGCTGTCGCCTCGTCGAAGATCAGAACTGCCGGGTCGCAGAGCAGGGCGCGCGCCAGGGTTATGCGCTGGCGCTGGCCACCCGACAGGCGAACGCCGTTATCGCCGATCATCGTGTCCAGGCCGTCCGGCAGCCGGGCGATGAATTCGCTGGCTTGCGCCAGTCGCAGCGCCCGATCCAGATTGACAGCATCGCCGGGAATGCTGCCGAATTCGATGTTCTCGCGAATTGTGCCGCTGAAAAGATGGGCGCGCTGAGGGACGTATCCGATCTGTCGGCGCAGGAACTGCACGTTCAATTCCCGGATATCCATACCGTCCAGCGTAATGCTTCCGCCCTGTGCGTCGTAGAACCGCTGGAGCAGCTTTGCCATCGTCGACTTTCCGCAGCCATTTTCTCCAACGATGGCCACTGTCTCGCAGGGCGCTATTGCAAGGTCCAGCCCGTGCAGCAGACGCGCCCTGCCTTCGTAACCGAAGCTGACATCTTCAAAGGCGATTGCGCCTCGAACTTGCGATAGTTCACCCTGCGCCTGGTATCCGGGCTCTTCCGGCAACTTCAGAACGCCGTTCAACCGGCCAAGCGTGCCTCTTACGATCTGCCATCGCCCGTAGACATTTGTCAGCGCGCCGATGGGCCGTGTGAGAAGGGCAGCGTAAAGGAGGAAAGTGAATAGTTCCGCCGAGCTTTTCTCGTCTGCGGAAAGCTGGCTGCCGGCCATCACGATCACGAAAATTGCGGCGCAACCGGCAAGGAGGCCGGAAAGCGGAGCGATTGCCGCACCTGCGTGACCCACGGCCACGAGTTTCGCACGGGACTGTTCCACCGCGCTGGCATAGCGCCGGCTCTGACTGCTTTCCGCCGCGAAGGACTTTGTTACCATCATCATCTGAAGATGGCTTTCCGCCTCGGAATATACCTTCGCTTCCGCCTTGCGCGCCTTCGCCGCCAGCTTTCTCAGGCGGCGGGAGAACAGCTTGAGGAGCACGAAGAACAGCGGAATGAGGCCGGGTATGACCATCGCGAGAACCGGATCGATGAAGAACAGCATCACGGTCGCACCGACGGATGTGGCCAGCATGGCGGGCACGTTGGCGAGAGTTGATGTGAGGAAACCACTTAACTCGCTGACTTCATGAGTGGCCAGCGCGATCAGGTCTCCCTGCTGGCTGCCATCGTGGAACTCGAGCGGAAGCCGGGCAACGTGATCGAAGACTTCGCAGCGCAAATCCGCAAGGATCCTGGCCGAGGTCGTAGCTGTCACCATGCTGGAGGCCATCGTGAAAAACGCAGTTAGCGACAGGGCCAGCACCAGCATGATCGTGATGCCGCCCGTTCCAACGGTGAAGCCGGAAATCGCCCCACCGAAAAGCGAACCCGCCAGCGCGGGTATTGCCAGCAGACTGGCCGAGCCAAGCAGCGCGAGTACGCTGATGGCAGCCAGTCGGCCCTTGTAGCGTGACGCACGCCCTATCATATCTTGCAAGGTCATGATCGGCGCAGGGTTTGGCCACGAATTCGCCAGTGCGCAAGGGAGCGCTGCGCAAGGGAGGTTCTCGGTTGCAGAAACAGGCATCTCCCCTTCCACCCAGACAGCTTATTGCCTAAGGCCATCGACCATGACTGTACATTTCCACGAAGAAGACCTGCCCGCAGGCGTTCTGGCCGCAGGCCCGGTCGCCGTCGATACCGAGACCATGGGTCTTATTACACCGCGAGACAGGCTCTGCGTGGTGCAGATCAGCGATGGCCACGGGGATGAACATCTCGTTCGGTTCGCCAAGGGCAGCCGCTACGATGCGCCCAATCTGAAGGCGGTTCTGGCCGATCCGCAGCGGGTGAAGATCTATCACTTCGCGCGCTTCGACCTGGCCGCCATCGAATATTATCTCGGCGTCGTGGCAGCGCCGGTATTCTGCACCAAGATCGCCAGCAAGATGACGCGCACCTATACCGATCGTCACGGATTGAAGAACCTGACGGAGGAGTTGCTGAACGAGAGCATGTCGAAGCAGCAGCAATCCAGTGACTGGGGCGCGCCGGAGCTTAACGATGCGCAGCGCGAATACGCGGCCTCCGACGTTCGCTATCTCCACCGCCTTCGCGAAATCCTGATCGAACGGCTGAAGCGAGAAGACCGACTTGAACTCGCGGAAGCCTGTTATGATTTTCTCCCAGCCAGGGCGCGGCTCGATATCGCGGGCTGGGCCGACAAGGATATTTTCAGCCACGAGTCATGATCTCGGGTGTTTAGGCAATAACCATGACCAAAGCTGCCGACATGATGCGCAACAGGCGCCAGGCATTTGCCGCTCCGGGGGGCTCGCTCGACCGGATCGTGCGACTGCTGGCGGTGGGACTGCCCGCGCTTGTCGGCGTGATCGCGGCCATGATGCTGATCACGCCGCTTTCGCCTCGTGGCGAGATCAGCTTCCTTCTGGATCGCAACAAGGTTGCTATCGCGGATGACCGGCTGCGTGTGGACGATGCAATGTACCGCGGTCAGGATGGAGAGGGGCGCCCGTTCTCGCTCGTGGCCGGGGAAGCCGTGCAGAAGAGCAATACGGTGCCCGAGGTCTTGATGCAGGACATGATGGCACGAATAGTGCTGACGGGAGGTCCGGCCGTCCTCACCGCTCCGCGCGGAATTTACGATATTGATGACGAGCAGATGGAAATTCCCGGCATCGTGCGCTTCACCGCCGCGGACGGTTATGAATTCGCGGCTCGCAATGTCCTGATAGATCTTCCGGCACGAACACTGATCGGGAATGGAAATGTCAGCGGCGTAATTCCAGCCGGCACGTTTTCTGCCAATGCCATGCGTGCCGATCTTGACCAGCGCAGTTTTGCCCTGATCGGCGATGCGCGCCTCACAATGGTGCCCGGACGCCTTCGCTTGCCAAGGGAAATGCAATGACGGAACCGACAATGAAAGATGATGCCGAGGCGCGCTTCAGCCTGCGCAAACTGGCGACACGAGGACTGGCCGGCGGTTTCGCAGCAGGCGCGATTGCGGCGCTCGCGTTCGGTTCGGTAGCAGGTGCACAGACCATCAGCGGCTTCAATTCGAACCAGCCGGTCAATTACGCAGCCGACCGCATCGAGTTGCAGGACCGCCAGAACCGCGTCGTACTATCGGGCGATGTCGTAATAACGCAAGGCGATCTGCGACTGACCGCAGCTCGCACGACGGTTGCCTATACCGATGCGGGATCGCTGCGCATTCAGCGAATCGACGCCACGGGAGGTGTAAATGTCGTGCGCGGCAATGAGCGGGCCAGCGGCAGCGCTGCGGTTTATGACTTCAATCGCCGCGTCATCGTGCTGTCCGGCAATGTTGCCTTGCGGCGAGGTTCCGACACCCTGGACGGAGGGCGACTCGTGATCGACCTCAACACCGGTCTGTCGAGTGTAGATGGTGCAGGCAACACGGCTAGTGGACAGCAAGGCCGTGTTTCCGGCACATTCGCCGTTCCAGAAAACGATTAGGCAACAGTCTTGCAAGTCGCGGCAGACGGCAAATTGAAAACGGCGCCGCAGCAGCGGGACCTGTACGCACTATCCCTGCACGAACTATGGGGAACACACTTTGGGCGCCGACCCGGATAGGAGTCGGCGCCCAAAAGTATTTACCGGCTATAGATCCCGCTCAACCAGGGTGGGAAACAAACTCGACAGCTCGTGAATGCAGTTCGTTACGCTCCGGGAGAGGCCGGAGGGCCAACCACTTCGCCGCCATTTTCTTCGATAATGGCAACAACAGCGGCGGCAGAAGCGCCGAAAAGCAGTACGATCAGGGCGATCGGAATCTGGAAGCCGACTTCTTCGGACTCGTCCACCGAAGCGCCAGCGCGCTGCGGAAGGTCAATCGCAACACCGGCATCAGCGGCGCGGGTGTTGGCCTGAGCAGCGATAGGGGCCAGGGTAAGGCCTGCGGCTGCCGTGGCGGCAAGAATGTTCTTAATCATATTGCGGCTCCTTTTATGGAGATGCCAAATCTCTGTTGTTCGGTCATTGTTATATCGCATTGCACAAATCTACGCAATGGCACCTAGGCAAAAAAACCTAAACACTTGTGAAGCAGAATGGATTGACGCCGCGATGGTTTCCCGAAATGTGGCCCGCCAGATCACGAAGGCATGCAGTTTATGACGAATTCCGGCTTCACCACCGATCCCCTGGGCGCGCTGCGACGGGAGATGCAGGTGCGGTCGGGATCCGTTCCTGATTGCCTGGACGATCCCGATTTCGACGATGGTGACGGCTTCCAGATCCGTGGCGACGTGTTTCGTGCGGAAACCATGAATGGCGTGAAGTTCCTGTATCGCAAGGGCGAGGGCCTTACCGTGCATCGGCCGGATCCCGCGCTTGAGGACGAGTACAACATGTATCTGGTGGGAGCTGTTCTCGGCACCGTAAGCTGGATGAACGGACTGATGCCACTGCACGCCAGTGCGGTGGAGAAGGATGGCAGGGTTTTCGCCTTCACCGCCGATTCGGGAGGAGGAAAATCGACCCTCGCTGCCCGTCTCGCCAGTCGCGGTTACCGGCACGTTTGCGACGATACGCTGGTGCTGCAATGTCAGGACAACCAAATTCTCGCATTGCCTGACGGCAAGCCGCGAAAGCTATGGGGCGATGCGATCGAAGTGCTTGGCGCGAGAAAAAAACGTGAGATCGCATTCGTCCCGGGAAAGTATTATGTAGAACCGGAGGCGAGTATTACCGAACCCCTGCCGCTCTCCGATCTGGTCTTCCTGGAATTCGGCGACGACGTTTCGGTAACCCCGATCAGCGGCGCCTCCAAATTGCCGCGTATACAGTCCGCCCTTTATTTCGCGTTCGTGCAGAAGGCAGCAAACGGCGCACTGGCTAATGCCGCCATGATGACGCGCCTCGCGCAGAATGTAAGGTTCTGGAAAGGCATCAGGCCCAAGGACGTGACACGCGCCGATTCTTTCAGTGAGATGCTGGAACAACGGCTCACCACAGGCGTATGACGTTGCAATGCAGCGAAAGCTTGTATATACGGGAATTTCCCTAGTTTAAAATTTTGTGGACTACGAGATCATGACGAATCAGAAGAAGAGCTGGACAGCTCCCACGGTAAACGAACTGCCTGTCGACCTTACCGCAGTCGCAGGTACCAGTGGCTTCAACAGTCAGAATGCCGGCCGATCATTCAAGAGTGGCGGCCAGAGCTAAGCTCAATTCAAAAGTCGCGTGCCGTGAAAGTTCACAAACTTGAAAAGAGCTATCAGGGCGCGGAGATTGATGGCGAATTTGTCCTGATCCACGCGGATTCGGGCAAATTTTTTGCGCTCAAGGATACAGGCCTCGATGTTTGGCATCGCCTCGATGACGAGAACGATGTCGATGTCGTATGCAAGACCTTGGCGCAGGAGTACGACGCTCCGGAAACCACCATTCGTCCCTCGGTGGAAGCGTTCGTTGCGCATCTGGTAGATCTGGGTCTCGCGCGTTACGGTTGATCCTTTCGAGATTGGGAGATCGAACCGTGACCCAGTGGTACAGGCGCAGGCTTGTTGTCGAGGCGCTCCTGCTGCTCCCATTCTCTCAATTTCTCGTCCGATCGATCAAAATTGGCCGTTGGAGTGGCACCCTTGAAGCGCCGTCGCCCCGGCTCCGCGACGCACCAGAGGGTGAAAGCGTTCTAGACATTGCAAGGCAGATCGGCCGAAGCGTCGAGAGAGCGAGCTGGCGTGCAGGCTCCACTGCAAAATGTCTGCCCAAGGCCGTCGTCGTCATGTGGATGCTGAGGCGGCGAGATATTCCTGCGCGCCTCGTCATCGCCTCCCTCTATAAGGAGCATCAGGGAAATTCTGACAAGCTCCATGCCTGGGTCGAGATCGATTCAGAATTCATAATAGGGCACTGCGATCGCGCGCTATACCAGCCACTCGCCACTTTCGGCCAGATGCGCGATCCTTCCAAAGACCAGAACAGACTCTCTCGAGAAGCAATTTGACCCATTTTTTCGTCAGTGCTCTGGTCGACCTGACTGACGGCATTGGCGGCGTCGCCGATGACGTGGGCCAACGTATCGCGGGGACGATGAGCCTTGGCCATGGCGGCGAAGTCGAAATCGGTACTGTGCCCTCAGGCATTTTTCTGGCACGGCAGGCGAAACAATCGACACCGGTCGCGAGATCGCGTCGCTCCATTCCAACGAGCTGGCAGCGGCACACGTCCGGAGCCTACGCGGTGTTCGCCGGACGCTTCAACGATCGTGGTGATACCTGCGCTGCCCTTGGCCTTCCAGCAGAGACCCGCGACGCGGAGATCTATTGCGAGGCCGTAGCCCGCTGGGGCCGCGATGCAGATCGTTATCTGGACGGAGATTACGCCGCAATCATGTGGCATCCCGAACAGCGAATGCTCCGCCTTTCCCGGTCACCTTTCAGCTTGCAACCTCTGCACTTTTGGCGAGACGGGGCCCAGATCGTCGCCTCCTCGAACGCTCGCGTGCTGTTCGCGGCAGGAGCGCCAAGCCAGATCGATGACCGCAAGCTGGTCGATTCCCTGCTGGTGAACTTTTCGGACGAGACTGCGAGCTGGTTCGTCGAACATTCGCGAGTTGCAGGCGGAACGGTGGTGGAATTGACCGTCGAGGGGCAGACCATCCACGAGTACTGGTCTTATGACGACATTCCCCACGTACGCTTCGAGCGGGATGAAGACTACGTCGAGGCACTCGACGCCCTGTTTGCGAAAGCTGTTGGCAATGCACTGGAGGGGACGCGGCAGCCAGCAATGATGCTTTCCGGCGGCCTCGATTCTCCAGCGGTCGCAAGCTATGTCCTCCAGCAACTTCCCGAAGGGCAGGCATTGCGGTCCTATACCTGGGTTCCTTTGGACGAATATGGCGAAGACGGATCGAGGCCCCAATACTTTGTCAATGAATCGAGCCATGTCAGAGCGTTGCAGGAACGATACCCTGCGCTGCACCCGCATTTCCTGAAGGAGGACATCGAACCTTACGGCCAGCATCTCGAGAAATACTTCATGCTCGCCGCCTCTCCGCCACGAACGGGCGGCAACTGGCCTTTCGCGCTGTCCGAGCAAGCCGCGAAGGATGGCAACGATGTGCTTTTCCAGGGCGACTATGGCAACCCGACATTCAGCGAAGATGGCAGCGATGCATTCGCCATCTGGTTCAGGCGGAGAGAATGGGCGCGTTTGCTTGACGAGTTGCGCCATGACCCCGCCCCGCATCCCACAATCAGCAAACTCTTCCGACGGGCAATAGCGCCCAACCTTCCCCGCCCTCTCCACAAGGCGTTCCTGAACTGGCGCGGCGGATATGCCACTCCGTTCGAGAACTGGAGCCCACTTAGAGAGGACTTCGCGCTGGAAAACGGTGCGATGGATCGGGCGGCCTCAAAATCCTTCGATCCCGAGTTTCTGAGCGTCGTCGATCCAAAACATTCGCGCCTGCTTTATCGCGCCTTTGCCAACAGCGAGCTTGCCGAAATGTATCTGGGCACAAAGCTGGCAACCGGGATCGAGATTCGGCTCCCCATGGCAAACCGCGATTTCATCGAATACTGCTGGGGCATCCCGTATGACCAGTTCCTGCGCAAGGGAACGGATCGCTGGCTGGCAAGACGATTGCTGTCCAGACGACTCCCCGACAAGCTCTGGCAGGAACGGCGAACGGGTGACGACAGCGCAGACTGGTTCATTCACTTCAGCAGACAGCGTGCAGAACTGGAAAGCGAGCTGGAGAGCCTGAGAGACAATCCACGTCTCAACACCATATTCGACACCGGTCGATTGATTGAAGACCTGCGCGCCTGGGACGGAACCGATCCGCGCGGCAGCTCAAATCGCATGAAGATCTACAATGGCCTTGGCCGCGCAGTGGCCGCCTCGCGTTTCGTCAACTACATGGAAGGCCGAAACAGTTGAGGGCGCATCTTGACCAGCAGGAAATGACTGACGAAATCGATCCAGGTACCGTAATCGTGGGGCTTTGCGCCAATCCCGATGCCACCATCGTCATGGATGGAGAGGATCTGGATCCGGCATGGTTTGCAAGGCTCGTGCAGCTCTCTTGCGTAACACGCACTGCGCCACTTCTTCATCGTGCCCTGGCTGTCCGACACGCGGGCGCGGTCTCGAAGGATTTCGCAATCCTTGCAGAAGCGCGCGAAACCAGCATGCGATATGCGCTCATCCAGGCACGCTCCTTGATGATGGCGGCCGCACATCTGGATGGAGCGGGCCATCCCTTCATACTGCTGAAGGGTTTCGGTGTAGCGTTCACGCATTATCCGGAGCCGGGACTTCGCCCGATGCGCGACATCGATCTCCTTTTTGCGAGACAACAAGCTGAAGACGCGCGTGACCTCCTGTTGCGATCCGGCCTTCGCGAGATTCCGAACGCGGGGCACTATGGCGTGGAACATCTTCACCAATTGCCCGAAATCGAAGATCCTCGTCATGGCGTCATCTATGAAATACATCATCGGGCCAATCGCCATGCGACGCCAAAGCTGGATGCCTTGCAGGCCTTTATCGAAGAGACAGCGCAGGATCTCTCGTTGTTCGGTCGCAACTTCAGAGTGCCATCTGACGAGGCAAACCTTTTGCATCTCGTGGCCCATGCGACCGTCCACCACCTTTTCGCCAACGGACCGCTGGTGCTGGCAGACCTTCACTACCTTGCGCGCAAACGTCAGCTCGACTGGCAAATCATAACCGCTCGTGCCCGCGACTTCGGTCTGGAGAAAAGTCTGCAACTCCTGTGCGAGGTCGCCAGATCGCAAGGGGCGCAATGGGTCCCGGACGAGGTTTCCGGTGCAGGAGCCATACCATCGGGTTTTGGCGAGGCAGCCAGCCAGACAATGCTGCTGGACGAGGAAGGAACTAGGGAAATAGACATGCTTCGAAGGCAGGGAGATACGCCCGACCACAAGATCTCGGCGGGCCGCCTTTTCCTCAAAGCTTTTTCGCCCGATCCGATGGTTCTCGCAAAGCTTGCGAATACGACTGCCCAAAGCCCTTTTCGCTATCTGGCCTATCCACGCTGGGTCCTCTCTCGCATGCGACGCTATTTCGCGATCAGGCATTCCGACGGTCGAACTGCAAGAGAGCTGGAGGACTGGCTAAAGGCTGATGGCCTCTAGGTTGTCCAATTACCAACCGGCTTTCTTGCCTCTCATGAAAGTCCTTACAGATGCGCAGTTTACCGTGTGATCCGTCACTTGCATATGGGTCGTTGCAACTTGGTCTGCCGGTGGGTAACCCGAGGGCGATTATCCTGCGAACAATAAGGGCGAGGCCGTGGTCTACGGAAGACAAAGCATTCTGGTTACCGGCGGCGCTGGCTTTCTCGGCTCGCATTTATGCGATCGTCTGATCGCTGACGGCGCGCATGTGCTGTGCGTCGATAATTTCTTCACCGGCAGCCCACGGAATATCGAGCATTTCAACGGGCACGCGCAATTCGAACTGATCCGTCACGACGTGACCTTTCCGCTCTATGTGGAGGTAGGGCAGATCTACAATCTGGCCTGCCCTGCCTCGCCAATCTACTACCAGCACGATCCTGTGCAAACGACGAAGACAAGCGTTCACGGTGCAATCAACATGCTTGGCCTTGCCAAGCGCACCAATGCCCGGATCTTCCAGGCTTCTACCTCGGAGGTTTACGGAGATCCGACGGTTCATCCGCAGGTTGAAGGGTACTGGGGCAACGTCAATCCGATCGGAACACGATCATGCTACGACGAAGGCAAGCGCTGCGCGGAAACGCTGTTCTTCGATTATCACCGCCAGCATGATCTGGAGATCAAGGTCGCCAGGATTTTCAATACCTATGGCCCCCGCATGCATCCGCAGGATGGGCGTGTCGTTTCAAATTTCATCATGCAGGCCCTTCGCTCCGAACCGCTGACGATCTACGGTGATGGCCAGCAGACCCGATCGTTCTGCTATGTCGATGACCTGATCGAGGGTTTCGTCCGTTTCATGGCGACAGAGCGGGATTTCACCGGTCCGCTGAACCTTGGAAATCCCAGCGAATTCTCGATGATCGAACTGGCGGAAATGATTTTGGAAATTACCAATTCACGTTCCGAGCTGGTTCGCGAACCGCTGCCGCAGGACGACCCGAAACAACGTCAGCCTGACATCTCCCTCGCGCAATCGAGGCTCGATGGATGGAACCCTCGGACGCCGCTACGCGAAGGCTTGGGTAAGACTATCGAATATTTCGAAGGGTTGCTGAAAGAAGGCGTCATCGACTGAGAGCGCACTTGCGCGCTCAATCAGCCATGCAATTGGGCTGCTGGAACAGTTCCGCCTCCTCACCGCGGCCGTCTTTTTGGTAAGCCTGGGTCAGCGCGCTTAAAGCTCTGCAATCCAGTTCTGCGCCATTTTCCAACGCCAGGGCCAGCGTCTGTGCCCATTGCCTTTTGTCGACGGTACGATAGATCGGAAGCAGGGAATTGGACTGCCAATAGCCCCGCGATGCGACCTGCCTGGCAAATGCGGCGCGTCCATCGGGCTGTGTCAGAAGTTCGTTCAGCAATGCGATGGCGGGGTCTGTCAATTTTCCGGTGGCGAGAAGCGCTGAAATGCGCTGGGCTGCGACGGCGTTTTCGCCTTGGCGCAAGGCAGCTTGGCCACTCGCCAGTTGCGACACCGGTTCCCGCCAGCCGCGCTGGCTCGCTGCGCCTAGCGCCGCACTCGCCATTTCGGCATTCCCTGTTTCCAATGCAGCGAGGGCGAGAGTTGATAGGCTTTCCGCAGGCATAGGCCGAAATCTGATTTGCGTCTGCGCGTCTTTCAGCGCCTGCTCGCGATTGCCGAGCCTCAAGGCAATCTTGCTTCTTTCACGGGCCGCGTTGCCGCTTGATATGGCAGGAACAAGAGCGGAATATCCAGGAGATATCCGCGTCTGTTGATCCAATTGTGCCAGCGTGGCGATTGTGCCGGCTATCACGAGAGCGATAATCACAAGTGATCGGGCGATCATCTCTTGGCCCTCCCGGGACGGATTAGCAAAACTACCAGAACGGCAGCCACCAGTAGCAAGGTCTGATTCCGCAGAGGGTAATCGAGCAGAGACTGGAGCGCGATTGCCGCGACCCCGCCTCCTGCGGATAGCTGCCAATAAGCTCCTGTAACCCTGCCGAAGCTCAGAGCCGAAACCGCGCACCACAAGAGCCAAAGACCGGCCAGTACGAGCCCTACGATACCGCTCTCGATGGCAAGTTCGATGTAGTCGTTGTGAGCCCGGCCCGCTCGACGTGGCGATACGTATTCTAGCGATTCATGCATCTGGAACACGTCGTCGAAAGAGCCCATGCCGGAACCTGCGGGCCAGTACTCGGATGCCGCATAAAGTCCATCCTCCCACATCTCCGGACGGTCCGTCTCCATTGTCGTGGCAAAACGCGAAAAGCTATCCGCCGCGCGCCCGCCGGTTACTGTAGAGAAGGCGACGGCGCCAACAATGACAGCTGTCAGTCCCAACCCGAGCCATAGAGCGGGTTTTGCTCTTGATTGCTGGATCGAGCGACCTCTGAAAGCGAACCACCCGCGAAGTGCGCCCAGCCCGGCGGGGATCACCAGAAGGGTGATACTGCTGCGAGACTGGGTGAGAATAACGCCGATCACTAGCAGCACGCCTGCTATAGCTGCTGCGCCAATAACTGCCTTGTTTCGCGAAAATGGCAGCCCGCTCAGAATGCACAGGGCAAGCACGAAAAACAGGCCCGTCGAGTTGCGATTTGCAAAAGTCGCAAAAAGCACGTCGGGCGTGGATCGTTCGTCAAACAGCAGGAACGACGTGTTGCCAGTGGACAACTGCAGCGTGCCCAGCAGAAACGCAGCGAAAGCGCCGCCGATCACCGTCCATGCAAGGATCACCTTGCCACGCTGATCGAGTGAAAATCCCATCATGATCAGTGCCGCAGGCGCGAGTGTGCCACTGAACGCGACAAGCGTTCGCATCGGATTTACGCTGTGAGAGAACCATGTGTCGGCTCCCTGACCGGCTATTGAGAAACTCTGGACCGCCGGATCGCGGCCGGGAAATGCCTGCCAGATTCCGGGCGGCAGGGGCACGGCTTGCAGCAGCGGCAATGCCATGCTGGCAAACACCAGCAGAGTGAGCGCGCGCGGCGCCTTCGCCACGAATTCCACGACGCGGCCGGCATTGATTGCCAGGATCGCGAGAGCAACAAGCTGGATGACGAGATTGCGCAGGCCGTATGCTGATCCCCCCCCGCCAAGCAGGACCGACAGGACAATCAGCACCTGTAGTTGGAGGACCAGGGAAGCCGGCATCCGGCCATTCACATCGCGAGGAGCCAATTCCGAGCGCGACCTGGAGCCGCTTCTGCTTTTGTGGATGTTCATGGTAGGGCCCTGCTGTGCGAGTGGTCTGGCACGTGGCGCAGTTACTGTCGCGCGTTCTCAATTGCAAAGACGAATACGTGAATGCGCGTAGCAACATTCCCTGACGCGCCTGTGTGGGGCCTAAGGGAAGTGCCTGCTTTGTGACGTTTCCTTATGGAGACAAACCCAGGAATCGAAGACCTGGGATCAATCGCGAAGGTGGTTTGTTGCACCTGCGAGATGATGATTGCATCTTATTAGACAGATAAGTAGTTCGCCTAGGGTATCTCACAGAGGCCGTCAGCCTTCGTGGTCGATAAGGCGTGATACAGCTTCCCCTGCCATAAGCGGCAGATACGCAAGATCAGTGCACCTGTAGTTTGGCGAATGCTCTGCCAGAAAGGAACACGAAGATGACCGACAAGAGCCGCAAGGGCATCATTCTCGCCGGAGGCTCGGGAACGCGGCTCTATCCGCTCACGCGGGGCGTTTCGAAGCAGTTGATGCCGGTCTATGACAAGCCGATGATCTACTACCCGCTCAGCACGTTGATGCTGGCAGGTATCCGCGAGATCCTGATCATTACCACGCCTGAAGATCAGGAACAGTTCCAGCGCGTGCTTGGCAACGGTTCCGATTTCGGTATCCAGCTTGAATATGCCGTGCAGCCGAATCCCGAAGGACTGGCGCAGGCATTTCATATCGGTGCAGATTTTTGCGCCGGCCACTCCAGCGCGCTCGTGCTGGGCGACAATATCTTTTACGGCCATGGCCTGCCCCAGATCCTGGCCAATGCCGACAAGCGTGAATCCGGCGCAAGCGTATTCGCCTATCGCGTGAACAATCCAGAAGCTTACGGGGTCGTCGATTTCGACGCGGACGGCACAGCATCCTCTCTCGAAGAGAAGCCATCGAAGCCGAAGTCGAATTTCGCAGTCACCGGTCTCTATTTTTACGACGAAACAGTGGTGGATCGCGCGAGAGACCTCAAGCCATCGCCAAGGGGCGAACTTGAAATCACGGATCTCAACCAGCTCTACCTCGATGATGGCGAACTTTCCGTCGAGATCATGGGCCGTGGCTATGCCTGGCTGGATACCGGCACCCATGGTTCGCTGCTGGATGCCGCGTCCTATGTTCGCATCACCGAGGAACGTCAGGGCCTGAAAATCTGCTGTCCGGAAGAGATTGCCTGGCGACAGGGCTATATCGACGATGCCCGCCTCGAAGAAATCGCCTCGCCGCTGGTCAAGTCAGGCTACGGCGATTACCTGCTCTCGCTTCTGCGTGAGGGGCGGCGCTGATGAACATCATGGAAACTGAAATCCAGGGCCCGCTCATCATCGAACCGCAGGTTTTCGGAGACGAGCGCGGTTTCTTTTTCGAAAGTTGGAACGCGGACAAGTTTGCCGAAGCCGGGCTCGACATGACTTTCGTTCAGGACAATCATTCCCGTTCGCAGAAGGGCGTATTGCGCGGAATGCATTTCCAGAATCCCGGCCCTCAGGGCAAGCTGGTACGCGTGGCCAATGGCGCGGTTTTCGACGTCGCCGTAGACCTGCGCCGCTCCTCGCCAGATTTCGGCAAATGGGTCGGTGTCGAACTGACTGCCGAGAACAAGCGGATGTTCTGGGTGCCTCAAGGCTTCGCGCACGGTTTCCTCACGCTCGCGGACAATACCGATTTTCTATACAAGTGTGACGCGCCCTATGCGCCCCAGGCAGAGCACTCCCTCGCCTGGGACGATCCCGATGTGGCAATCGCATGGCCGACGGACGGGCTGGAAGTACAGCTTTCCGCTAAGGACTGCGAGGGCGTTGCGCTCGCAGACGTCGAGGCGTTCGCGTGAAGGTCTTGATCACCGGCGCGAAGGGTCAATTGGGTCGCGGCCTGATCGCATCTGCTCCTGCAGGGGCCGCGCTGCACCCGGTCGACGTTGAGGATTGCGACCTGACGGACGCCAGCGCGATTGCGGCACTAATCCACGACACGGCGCCCGATATCGTGATCAACGCAGCCGCCTACACCGCCGTAGACAAGGCCGAAGATGACGAGGCGAAAGTCCGCGCGATCAATGCAGATGCGGTAAAAGCCATCAGGGCGGCCCATTCTGGCCTGCTGGTCCACGTCTCGACCGATTTCGTTTTCGATGGAACGTCCAGCCGCGGATACAAGCCGGATGACGAGCGCCGCCCGCTGTCGGTCTATGGACAGACCAAGGCGGAGGGTGAGGATACGCTGCACGATACCGACATTCTCGTGCGCACGGCTTGGGTCTATACCGCTGGCGGCGCGAATTTCGTGCGTACGATGTTGCGACTTATGGCCGAGAAGGACGCTCTCAATGTCGTGTCAGACCAGATTGGCGCGCCGACATGGGCGCCCGGCTTGGCGCGCGTGATCTGGGGTCTGGTTGCTAAGCAGGCCCATGGCACCTTCCATCACAGCGATGCCGGAGTTGCCAGCTGGTATGATTTCGCCGTCGCCATCCAGGAAGAGGCCCTCGCTCTCGGCCTTCTTGAGAAGGCGATCCCGATCACCCCGATACCTGCCACCAGCTATCCCACACCCGCCGCAAGACCTGCATTTTCCCTGCTGGACTGCGAAGCGACGCGAAATTTGCTGGATGATGGATACACACATTGGCGCGAAAACCTGCGCCGGATGCTGACTGAGGAAGCTTCGCTTGACTAACATACTCGTAACCGGCGGCGCTGGTTTTATCGGCGGCAACTTCGTCCACTACTGGGCGGAAAACCATCCTGTCGACACCATCACCGTGCTCGACTGCCTGACCTATGCGGGCAACGAATCCACTATTGCCGGCGTGGAGCAGGCCGAACTCATCGTCGGCGATATTCGTGATACCGATCTGGTCGAGAAACTGCTGCGCGAGCGCGATATTGACACCATCGTGCACTTTGCTGCTGAAAGCCATGTCGATCGGTCCATCAGCGGCCCCGATGCTTTCATCGAGACAAATATCCTGGGAACGCACAGCCTGCTGAAGGCAGCGCGCGATGTATGGCTGGAAGCAGGCGACGGACGTGAACACAGGTTTCATCACATCTCGACAGACGAAGTCTACGGTTCGCTTGGTCCCGAAGATCCCGCTTTCAGCGAGACCACGCAATACCAGCCTAACTCGCCCTACTCGGCGTCCAAGGCCTCATCCGATCACCTGGTGCGCGCCTATCATCACACTTACGGGCTGAACGTTACGACCAGCAATTGCTCCAATAACTATGGTCCTTACCAGTATCCGGAAAAACTGATCCCCCTGTTCCTGCTGAACGCGCTGAACGGCCGCGATCTGCCGATCTACGGCGACGGAATGAACGTGCGCGACTGGCTGCATGTAGAAGACCATTGCCGCGGTATCGAAGCCTGTCTGGAGAAGGGAAAGGTCGGAGAAACCTACAATATCGGCGGCGGAGCAGAACTGCCGAATATGGAGGTGATCGATCGTGTATGCGCGGAAGTGGATCGCGCATTTGCCGAGATCGATGGCTTGGCGGAACGTTACCCGAAGGCTCCTGCAGCCAATGGCAAATCGACAAGCGAGCTCAAGACCTTCGTCACTGATCGCAAGGGGCACGACCGCCGCTATGCTATCGATGAGACGAAGGCTCGGAACGAGATAGCCTATACGCCGTCGCGAAGCTTCGACCAGGGACTGGCCCAGACCCTGCGATGGTATCTTGCCAATGAAAATTGGTGGACCTCGCTTTGACCTGCGTAATCCTGATTTGCTCGGCATTCCGAACAAGGATCTATTGATTATGGCTATCCTTCAGCCCGAAGCGGCAAACGGCAGCTTTCGACTAGACGAAGACCAGTGTCGTACGGCAGGCGCCTCGCTTGCTTCGCGATATCGCGAAGCAGAGCCTTTCCCCCACATCGTGATGGAAAACTTCCTTCCGCAGGACGTACTTCGCACCGCGCTGGCCGCTTTCCCTGCCGGAGAGAGCAAGGAGGGTTTCAATCGTGAGCAGGAAAAACTGAAGTTTCAGTATCACCCCAATGAGTGCGATCCTGTAATTCGCAACCTGCTGAACGAACTCAACAGCCAGCCATTCCTGACTTTCCTGTCGGAGATGACTGGCATCGACGGCCTGATCGCCGATCCGTACTTCCTTGGCGGTGGCTTGCACGAGACCAAGCGCGGCGGACACCTTAGCGTTCACGCCGACTTCAACATCCACAATCGCATGAAAGTGGTGCGGCGGCTGAACCTGCTTATCTATCTCAACGAGGATTGGGACGAGAGCTTTGGTGGTGAACTGGAGCTGTGGGACCAGAAAATGACCGCGAAACGCGCCTCGATCGCGCCGACGATCGGCCGGGCCGTCGTCTTCAACACCGATCTGAACAGCTTTCATGGACATCCCGAACCGCTCAATTGCCCGCCGGAACGGTCTCGTAAGTCGATCGCGACCTATTATTACACCGCGCCGGTTGACGGCATCGCCTCTGTTCCTCGCCGCACAACGGTGTTCAAGCCGCGTCCGGAATCGCAGGACCGTGTGGACTGGCGGATCAAGGCGCAGCACGTGTGGAAGGACTGGGCACCTCCGGCGTTGCGCCGGATGCTTTCCCGGTCTGCCGAAGACTGATGCAATGAGGCCGCGGCTCGTATTTCGAGACGACCTCAAATCTCTATGGCCGTCCACGCACAAAGGCGCACCCGATTTCTAGACGACACACTATCACCCGTTTGACTGGCTGGAGCCGACGGGTCTGGCAAGGCAATATTCAACATGACGACATCTCAGCAAGAGCGCGCCGAAGCGCCGGCAGGCAACACGCCAAGGACATTCTGTGCCATTGCGGCAGTGGACAACAGGGAGATCCTGGAAGGCTGCCTGAAGCGCTCTCCCGATATCCAGTCCGGTCAAATTCCGCTGATCGAGATCGAAGGCGCGTCGAACATGGCCGAGGCCTATAACTCAGGCCTTGAACAGACAGACGCGGATATCTGCCTTTTCGTGCATCAGGACGTCTACCTTCCCAGAGGCTGGTTGGACAAAGCCCGCAAGGTTCTGGGCGACCTCGATGTTTCGCATCCTGACTGGCTGGTCGCAGGTCCGGACGGCAAGACGCCCGATAACCGGCATGTGTCCCGCATCTGGGACGTGACTCTGAATCGCGAAGTCGGCGGACCGGGATTCGGGCCGACGGCAGTCGGTGCCTTCGACGAATTGCTGCTGATCCTGCGCCGCGAGGATGGGTTCCGGTTCGATCCCGACCTGCCGCATTTCCACATGTACGGCACCGACCTCGTCCAGACAGCGCTGGAAATGGGGCGCGGTGCCTACGCGGTGGAACTGCCTGTCGTGCACAACAATCGCCCGATCGTTTCGCTGGGCGGCGGCTATCTCAAGGCGTATCGTTACGCGCGGCGCAAATGGCGTAGCAAGCTGCCCATCTACACCACCATATGCGCGGTCACTTACAACCCCTTCCCGCTCTGGCGCGCCCGGTTCCGGCGGCGTCACGTCAAGGAAAGAGGTCCGGCATTGCAGGCTGATTCCAGGGAAGTAGCGATCAAGGCCGGTTACGAAGAGCCAGCCCCAGATACCGCAGAACTTTCCAGCGATGCTCGCAAAAAAGCCTGATCACGAACGCAATAGCCAGAAGGCCGATACCATGCCCGTCCTCGCCGTCCTTGGGATGCATCGTTCCTATACATCGCTGGCCAGCCGATGGCTGTCTGACTGTGGGCTGGAAATGGGAGACGAGTTTCTCGAAAGCGGCGTAGGCAATAGCGATGGCCATTTCGAGGACATCGACTTCCTGCATCTTCACGAGCATTTGCTGCGAAAAAACGATCTTCCTGCCACGGGATTGGTTGAGGTAGAGCGGCCTCATTTCCCAAAGCAGAGTTACGCCGACCTCCAAATAGCCGGAGATGAGGCAGCGCGAGCGATAAGACTTCTGCAACAGAAGACCCGTGATAACCGCTCCTTTGGCTGGAAAGAGCCGCGGACCTGCCTGTTCCTGCCCTTCTATCGCGCGACTGTTGACCTGCGGTCTCTCGTTCTGTTCCGTCCTTATGATGAAGTGGTCGCCTCTCTCGTTTCGCGCGAGCCGGAGGCATTGCGCCAGTATCGCTACCCTGGCTGGCGCAGGCCGATCTACTGGCTGAAAAAGGATCGTATTGCCAGGCAGGTGATGGACATGCGGCACGGCTATCTCGAGGCCTGGATCCATTACAACGAGTGTCTGCTTGAACATATCGAGGCGACACCCCGCTCGCAGATCATGGTGCATGATCTTGAAAGCCTGAATGCACAGGACGAGACCGTGATCGCGCGGCTGCGTGATTGGGGGTTTGATTGCAGCTACAAACCTCTGGGGGTCCTCACACGTTCGGCTTCGGATCGCGAGCCATTGGCACTGGATAAGAACGCCACAAAGCGGGCCAGCGAAATCGAAAGGCGTTTTCGTGCCCTTATCGCAAACTGACAAGGGCGGAATTTTTCTACGGCTGAGGCGAAATGTAGGCGTCTCGCTGATCTCGCTGATTGTCGTTGCCGCCTGCGGCTTTGTTACCATGTTCTTCAATGCCCGCGCATTGGGCGTGGAGGGGCTTGGGATCTATTCGGCTGTTCTGGCCCTGTCGCTCATGCTTGAGGCGATAGCCGGGCTGCAATGCTGGCAGGCGGTAATCGTACTTTCGGAAAACCGGGAAAGCCGTATTTTCGGGGCTGCTTTGCTGGTCAACGTCGCTTCTGCCAGCATCGCATCCGTGGTGGGCGTGATCCTTCTGTTTTTCGTCGCTCCGACGCAAGGCTGGGCAGCGATATTCCTGATGGCCACCTTGGCGTTACGCCTTTCCGAACCGTTCATCGGCTTGCTGCGAAAATACGACGAGTTCAATTACATCGCCTACGTGCGCTCACTGCTCGCCGGGCTTGGCGTTCTGACTGCGGCAGTGCTGTGGTATACCGATGCGCCTATCGCCTATTACCTCGTGGCTGCCGCGCTGGTGCAGCTTGTTCAACCTCTGGCTCTTTATGCGCGTACGAGAAGGCTGTGCGCACCTGCCCGTCCCACAGGTTCGGACGTGAAGGAAGTTTTGAAATTCTCTACGTCATCGGGCATTTCAGGAGCCCTCGGCGCAATTCGTCAACGCGGGTTAGTTATTCTGTTGAGCGTCATTGCCGGCGCGGGGGCGGTAGGCCTTTACACCGTTGCCGACAGGATAGCTTCAGTCATGCAGATGGCCTTCAGGGCCATATTCGAGGCTGTCTTCCGCGAAATGCCTTCGCTGGAAAACCCCTGGAAACTGATCGGCACCCTTGGCGCGGGCGGCGCATTCTTGTCCGTCATCGCGGTGCTTGCCGCCTATCTTCTGGGTGACTGGGTGATCGCGCTTGCAGCTGGCGAGGATTTTCGCGCTGCAGCTCCGGCGCTCACGATTCTCGTCGCTGCCTATTGCCTTTCGATTTGCACCCTCGGCCTGAGGGCGTGGGTCATCACAAAGATCGGTCCGGCCGCGATGCTGGCTTGCAATGCATTCGCCATCCTGTCCCTCGTGCTGGGGATTGTCCTCATCTCGACTTATGCATCGACGGGCGCAGCCATGACGCAGGTCGTGTTCGAGATCCTCTGGCTCCTCGCCGTGGGAGCGGTCATCTACCGTCACCATGCAAAATCACGCACTGCAAAGGCGAACAACGCATGATCGAAAGCAACAAGATGTCCGATCGCCCGAACGCTCCGACTACAGCAGTAACGCGCAGCTTGCCTTCACCGCGACTTGATCGCGATGACGCTGCGGTCACGGTAATCATCGTCAATTACAACACGCGCGAGCTGACGCTGAAAGCCATCGAGACGCTGCTGGAGAACGCGGGCGACATCGCGATGCGAGTGGTCGTGTGGGACAATGATTCGCACGATGGCTCTGCAGAAGCGATCGCCAGCGCCTATCCCGAGATCGAGTTGATCGTGAGCAAGGAGAACGTCGGTTTCGCTATCGCCAACAACCGTGTTGCCGAGATGGCGACATCCGAATGGCTGCTGCTGCTCAATCCCGACACGGAGACATATCCCGACGCGGTCGAAAATTTGATCGCTTTTGGCGAGGCGAACCCCAGTGCCGGCATTGTCGGCGGCCGCACGGTATTCCCGGATGGCTCTCTCAATATCGCATCCTGCTGGAACCGCATGACGCCATGGTCGATGCTGTGCACGGTGCTGGGGCTAAACTCCGCTTTTCGCGGTTCGGAAGTGTTCAATCCCGAGGGAATGGGTAGCTTCAAGCGGGATCGCGTACGTCATGCCGATATTATCGTCGGCTGTTTCCTGGCGATCCGCACCAGCCTCTGGCGCGAACTGAAAGGCTTTTCCGAAAGGTACACCATGTATGGCGAGGATGCCGATCTATGCCTCCGCGCAATCGAGATGGGCTATCGGCCGATGATTACGCCTGACGCCCAGATCATGCACCTGGTGGGGGCGTCCAGCGTAACGCGCGCTGACAAGCTGGTGAAAGTATATCGCGGCAAGGCCACCCTCATCCGCGATCATTGGTCATCGCTGACAAGGCCCTTGGGCATCGCCCTGTTGAAGTTGCAAATTGCCAGCCGCTACGTCGGCTACGGGCTCAAGGCTCGCCTGGGCAAGGATGATACCGCCGCGAAAACCTGGCGCCGGGTATGGAAAGACCGCCGTATTATATTGAAAGGCTACGATGGTGACTGACGCATCGGACCCAACGCGCAAGAACAGCCCCGGACCGTTGCGCCGCCTGTTGAGGCTGGTTGGTTCGACTGTCGATCCGCGCGCGTGGCTGCACCTGTTCCGCATGGTCAATTACTACAATTACACGCATGTCACGCCGCGCCGTCAGATCCGCTTCGGAGCAGAGCCGAACGTCAGCCCTGACGTCGTGTTCTCCAACCCCTCCAAGATCGAGATAGGCGACCGCGTGCGCATCGGATCGCGCAGCCATATTTGGGCCGGCTTGTCCCATGGCCACGTGAAAATCGGCAACGACGTGCTGTTCGGTCCCGAAGTCATGCTGACCGCAGCTACATACCGGTTCAACGAAGGCTCACCGGTGACCGAGCAAGCCATGCGCGAAGCCGATGTCGTCATCGGAAACGATGTCTGGCTGGCGACCAGGGCAATAGTGCTGCCCGGCGTGACGATCGGTGACGGAGCGATCGTGGCTGCCGGAGCCGTAGTCAGGAACGATGTCCCGCCAATGAGCATCGTTGCAGGGTCGCCAGCCAAGGTGATCGGAAAGAGAGACGAAACAGCACTTCCCCCGGCGTAAGCAGGGAATGATAGAATGAAGGGATTACACCGGCATGCACACCGCCCCTTTGGCTGAGCTGATTTGACGCATCGCATTGCTCGATGCGTGTTTCAGCGCCGGGCTTGTGACGTTGGAAAGCAATTCACCTGTCGGCGTGAAGTCGCCGTTCTCAGCATCCACGAACAACGTGCGCGCATCGCCGCCGATACTTTCACCGCTGTCGCCAATGCCTGAACCACCCGCCATGATATGGTTCTTCACCACCACGCCGGCCGGCGCTGACCCGCCACCGAAAGACAAGCCGGGTGCCACGTTATTGCTGATCAATGAATAGGCATCCAGCGTGTTGCGCAGAAGGACGGGCTGAGCGGACCAACTGTTATGAACCATAATGACATGGCTGGCTGGCTTGGTAATCTGGCTCAGCCCGTTGCCATTCGGCTCACGGTTGGCGAATGCATTATTGGCCACAAGGTAGTCGGAATACTTTGCACGGTCTCCCATGAAAAAGGATTGGCCAGCAATGTCGGTGGCGATGTTCCCCCAGACGACGACGTTTTCTTCCGCCATCGCCTGATAACCATCGGCATGCATGTCGAACCGCGTGACGATTGTGAGTGGTGACGATGATACGGCCACGGCGGGAAAGCTGGTTCCGTTCGAACCTGCGGGACTTAGAGCGGTGGCTCGGCGGCTGCCGTCAAGCACGGCTGCATGCCAATCCGCCACCAGCCCGCCGGTTGTTCCCGGCTCGACGCCATTCAGCCAGTCCGCCACATCTTGTATCGAGAACCCGAATTTCTGGACATCGTCCCGTTCGAGCGCGAGCGTGTACATCGCCGATCCGTTCACGCGGAGTGTGACAACCCGGTTCTTGTCATCGGCCCGGCTGCTGATCTCGATAGTCGCGGCACCCGGACCGCTGTAGCTCACCCGAAGCGCATCAAGTTCGTCGTTGAAATCAGCAGTGTCGTGATCGTTCGCCACGCAGTCCACGACACAATGAGACGCGGTCCAAAGGTCCCAGAGAGTTTCGCTGAAGGAACAGCCCCGTATCAGGCTTTCGCCGCGGCACGGATTCCGGACGTTGTCGAAAGTGCATTCGGTAAACCAGCCTGCGCCCCGAGAAGTCTGATCGCTGACGTTGGGCCCGCCGTTCCAGTATTCACCGCGTCCGCCGGTGTTGATGAACGAGACCCCGTCGTAGCGTGGTTGTGGGCCATTCTCATACATCCACAACTGGCCGATCCAGCGCGTATCAATGGTGATATTCGGGCCGCGGAAGTGCAATCCCGGATAGCGGCAGCGCAACAGGCCTTTTTCCTGCTCGCTGCGCTTGGCAATTGTAACAGGCGCTGTCGCTTCTACCAGGCAGCGTCCCGCGCTTGCGCTAGCATAGACGAACGAGGACTGAAAATCGTACTCGCCGGGCTCTACTATGGTCACACGCGGCGATACGGCCTCCACAGTGCGAAAATAGTCGAGCGCTTCGCCGACACTGGGATAGGAGATGCCCTCGCGCAAGGGCCGTGACGGCGCGACCTCGACCTCGTGATCGTGCAGGTGATCTTGTGGCCGGAATACATGGGGCCCGGTGATCCGCCGTTGCATGGACGGATCTTTCGGTACGGCTTCCACGTACAAGTGCGCACGATGTCCGAAACCGGCGATGCCCGGCGCTTTTTGCAGCACCGCCCACCATCCGAAATAGGTCCGCGTTGTGTTGTCGGCGCATCGAATCGTCCGGTAGGATGGCGATGCGATCTCCACGCTGTTTCCCTCGAAATGGAAAACCACCTTTTCCATTCCCAGATTGTCAAACAGCGTGTGCTCGTAGTTCGCCGCGGCCATCACCCCGACTGCGAGCTCGCTGGTAAAAACCTCCTCATCCGGGACCAGCAAGCGACAAACCGGCTTCGCTGTGATGCGAACGGGGTCAGAGGGGATTGCCGTAAAACCGCTGCCCGCAATGCCATCCCATTCGGCGGATGGCGTCACGAAAGGAGTGGTTTGCGAATGCATGGATGGGTGGAAACGGCTACGGGTGATAAACCCGCGAGATAGAGAAAAACCGGCCATCAGGCCAGCCCGATCATGTCAGCCGCAGTGGTACCGGTGGAACGAACTGCCGATAGACGGATATCAAGAATGTAGCCCGATGGAACGTTCCGGAAGATTACATCGACATCCGAACGCAAGGTGCGAACTGCAATATCCCCTCCTGTGCCCACATACAGGCCCTTGGTCACGGCAGGGAGGAGATCGGTATCGTGCGGAACGATCTCGAAACAATGCTGGGATGGTGCGATAGCGCTGTCTGTGAAATGATGGGCCTGCAAATTTGCCATGGTGCTGAGAGTCCTTTCCTTCTGTGAGACGAAGGGTCGCTAGGATGGGAACCAATCTGTAGGACAGGGAATAAGTTGAGGCTCGCAGGGCGTATTTGTTTGCGTTAAATGCCTCCTCCAGCGAACCCAATTCGACAGAAAGCCCACCCCCCCTATGGCCTCCGCCACCCAGATTAACGCCAACGATGGACGACGCCCCGACCCCACCCGGGCTCGGGGGCCATCGGAAGAGAAAATCGGTTATCTGATACCCGCGGCAATACTGCTCTATGCCATTCTTCTTCCCCAGGAGGTGCGGATCGATCTGGGCGGCGTGACCCTGTTTGCCTATCGCATTGCCTGCATCGTGCTTCTGCCCTGGATTATCGTGCGAGCCATGCGCGGGCATTTTCAGTTTCACCCCATCGACGCTGTTATCCTCGTCGGCGGCGTGTGGATGATCGTTTCCTTTGTCGCGAACGTGGGCCTGGGCGAGGGTCTGATCAGCGGCGGCGGCCTGGCCGTGGACGTCTTCGCGCCCTATGCCGTGGCGCGTGTCTCGATCCGCAACCCGACCGATTTTCGAAGACTGCTGATCCTGTTTGCCCCCGGCATTTTCGCCGCCGGCCTTATCGTCATGATCGAGTCGATTTCAGGCAGATTGATCGTACGACCGTTGTTCCAGGCAATATTCGGCGCTCGCGAGCAATTCCTGACGAGCTATACCCTGGACAACAGTGTAAGGTTCGGACTGCTGCGTGGTAGTGGACCGTTCTCGCATCCGATCCTCGCCGGCTTGATTCTCGCCAGTACAGCGGTCCTCTACCTGAGTTCGGGCCTGCGACGCTGGCCACTCTTTCTCGGGCTTTCGGCGTTTTTCTTCGCCCTTTTCTCGGTAAGTTCCGCCGCCATTCTGACGGTTATGCTGGGCATCAGCCTGATTGCGTATGACCAGATATCCCGCTTCCTTCCCTTTACCAACTGGCCGATATTCGTTTCCATCGCAGCCGCAATAGCCCTGGTTATCCAGCTGGCTTCCGACAACGGACTGATCCGGTTCCTCATCAGCTTCACGCTCAATCCCCAGACGGGTCATTATCGTCGACTTATCTGGCAGTACGGAACGCAAAGCGTAGAGCGCTACCCTTGGTTCGGTATCGGTTTCGAGGGATTCGAGCGGGAAGATTGGATGAACAACAGCGTCGATGCCTACTGGCTATCCGATGCCATCCGGCATGGCCTGATTGTCCCGATCGCTTTTCTGATAGCCTCTATCTGGGCCATTACTGCGATTGGGCGACGGTCGCGTCTGGCGCGACGGGAGGTGGATCGTCGTCTGCTGATGGGGCTTGCCATCTCCTGCGCCGTATTGGTGCTGATGGGCTTTACGGTGGCGTTCTATGGCGGCGTCCTGCTGTGGTATTACTGCCTTCTTGGAGCGATGGTTTCCCTCGCCTCCACCGCAGTCCCGCGCAAAAACGCAGTACCCAGTCCTGGCCAAGCTGTCCCGCAAATGGATCGGGAATAGGCTGGAAGCCGATTACGCTTCCCTGGCTGTGTCGTCCCGTTCCCACACGATCTTGTCACTCCGCCGCTTTGCCAGCTCGACCCGCAGGCGAACCATCGCCTTGACACCCGTGTACACCAGGATGTCGAACAGGTTTGCGCCGTGTTTCAGCGCGCGGAAGAGGTCTTTCGGAGAGTTCGACCCCGAGTAGTGGGGGCTGGGATGCAGCCGCTTGACCTCCTGGGTGCCCAACCGGCGGCGGGTGTCGATCTTGATAAGCGACGTCAGTTTACGTGGTGGCAACACGGTAAAATAGACCGGATTGCCATTCCCATCTTCCGAGATGTTGACGCGTTTCTCTTCGGGGAAGCGTGAATGAACCCAGATATCGTCGCCGGTGATGATCGGAAATTCACCGATCTTCTCATGTCCCTCTCGCGAGATACCATAGCAGCCGGAGCCCACCATGTTGCGGGTGACATAGGGCTGGGTCCGCCAGACGCGGAAATAGGATTGCACCCACATGCTGGAATGGGAAAGGTCGAGGCGCAGGGCAGGTGATCCCGCCATCGCGCCGGTCTCCCGAAGCGTCTTGGCCAAGGCGCGCAGGCTTGCGTAATCGCACTCGACATCGGCATCGAGGTAGATGCGCGGATATGAGCGGGCCAGCTTGCCGGCCTCATTCATCGCGATTGCCTTGGAACCCTGTTCGAGATCCAGAACCGTCGCCGATGGTGCGGTTTCCCGCGCGATCCTTACGGTATCATCGGTGCATCCGTTGGCCGCAACGATGATTTCAGGCACATTATCGCGCGGCGCATCCTTCAGCAGCGTGGCAAGGCATCTGCCGATCACAGCTTCTTCGTTGTGAGCCGGTATGATGACACAAAATGTTGCGTCAGGCATCGCATCCTCCGCGTACCGTCAGTTCATGCAGCGAGTGCCGCCGGAGTATCACAACCTATCGCTCTAGGCCGGCTTCGGACCGTCTCCGTATTCGTAATAGGAATACTGGTAGTGGTAGGCCTCGCCCGCAGCGAGGGCGCGATACTTCGTCAGAATGCCGCCAATCGGCTTTCCTCCGCTGGCGCGGATGCGGCGGGTGGCGTTGCGGATCTGGCTGAAGCTCACGGTGTTGGCTTCCATCACGAAAATCGTACCATCGACGAGACGCGAAAGCATCGGGGCATCCGCCAGTCCCAAGACAGGGCTGGAATCGATGATCACCAGCGAATATTCGTTCCGGCAGATCTCGATGAATTCCTTCAATTGCCGCGATGCAAACAATTCGGTGGCATTGGCCGGGCGTTCGGCGACGGGAAGGATATCGAGGTTTTCGTGATAGCCCTTGATGACCGAGTTCTGCAGCGTCGAATGACCCAGCATGACTTCCGTGATCCCGACCTTCGGCTTCTCGATATCCAGCAAGCGGGCGATTGACGGACGGCGCACGTCGGCATCGATCAGCAGGGTCTTTCTTCCGACCCCGGCGAAAAGCTCTGCCAGGATCACGGCAGTAGTGGTCTTGCCTTCTGCGGCCTGGCTGCTGGTCAACTGGATGACCGACCGATCGCGCGGAATACTGAAATCGATGGTGGATCTGATGGAGGCGTAGGCTTCCATCAACGGACCAAAGCGATTGCTCGTTTCCACGTCCATCTCGCTTTCCTCGAGATGCGGCGTATGTCCCAGCAGGGACAGACCGGAGCGTTCCTCAACGTCCTCGATAGAGCGAACCCTGTCATCCAGAGTCTCTCGCAGGACAGCAAGGCCTCCGGCAGCGGCCATACCCATGATCAGGGCGATCGCCATGTTGCGCAAAAGGCTCGGTGAGTAAGGTTCGCTCGGCACAACCGCGCTATCTAGCTGGTTGATCGTTCCGGACTGCACATCGGTGGCGGTGCTGATCTCGTTAAAGCGCTGCAGAAGGGCATTGAGCTGGGTACGCAGCGCCTGTGCTTCGCGCTCCAGCACGCTGTAATCAACCTGCCGGTCCTGTTCGGAAAGCGTCTCGCCCTTCATTCCTGCAAGTTCGGCACTGAGCGCCTGCTCCTGGTTTCGCGCGACGACATAGTCGCTGCGGATCGCCGAGCGGATATCGTTGCTGATGCCGGAAATCTGCGAATCCAGATTGCGGATCTGCTCGATCTTGGCAGCGTTGAGGCGATGCTCGTCCAGGTAACGCTGACGCAGGTCCGCCAACTCGCCCTGTGCGGTGGCGCGCTGCGCTATCAGGCCCTGGAGAAGGGAATTGTTCTGCACTTCCGCAAGCTGGGACGGCGGCAGGTTCTGCACCGAACGCCATCGCTGTTCGGCATCTATCCGGTTGGCGCGCGCGGCGGAATACTGATCGTTGATGCTGGCCAGGCTCGACGTGGTGATCGTCTGACCGCCTTCGCCATCTTCGCTGCCCATCGACTGGACGATGATGCCATTTGCGCGAGCATACTGGTTTGCCGCCTGCTCGGCTTCCTGCAGCCGTTCGCGGGTAACCTGTATCTGCTCCTGCAAATACTCCTGCGCATATTCGTTGCCTTCCATGGATTCGCGCAATTCCATCGAGGCGAACGAGGCGGAATAGGCATTAGCCATCTCGGCAGCGATCCTCGGATCCTCGGATTTATAGGCGATCTCGATGATGAAGTTGGGCTGCGGCAGTTCTGCCGTTACCGAACTGTGCAACTTGGCTGCCGCCAGCGACAGTTTCCGCTCGCGCCACTGCTCATCGGAGATGTTCGGCGGCCTGGTTTCATCAATGCCTTCGCCAAGAAAATCGGGACGCTCTGCGAGATTCTTGTCCTCCGCGACCATTCGGGCCAGCGCGCGGCTGGTGATCACGCCCATATTGGTAGCCAGCAATTCGCCGATCTGGTTTGACGGCAGCATTGCTTCGAGATTCTGCCCTTCCACGATCCTGGTACCATAAGGCTCGATGCGAACGCTGGAACGCGCCTCGTAAAGCGGGGTTGCAAGCAGCGTAAGCACCAGACCTGCCACAGCAGCCAGAGCGATGACACCGGCAACCAGCCAGCGCTGCCGGTACAGGATACCGCGCACGGTACTCATGTCGATCAACCGCGACCGGGGCTGGTATTCTCCGACCTGCGTGTTCGGCATGTACGGATCGAGCCAGTTTCCACGATCCTGGGGGCTGGGGGTCGGCGGAAGAGAGGGTTCGTTCATTGGTCGCAATCTGGTTATGTCGACAAACTTGCTGCCTGCGTCAGCCAAGCGCCAATGGAAACAAATCCGGCACTACGTGTCTAACAATCGTTTGTTCAAATGTCTGATGAGGAAGTTACGTATTTCAACATAGACTTGGCGATCTTGCAATGCAACATAACGCGCAAACCTATCGGGCCCTTTCACCTTGCATACGAAACGCGTCAGGCCTTTATCCGGTTGCGATGACGATGCGCCATACCCGTCCATCTGATGATCAGGGATCGAAAGAGCCTGTGGAATGACAGAGATTACCCCGCTCAGCATTGCTGCCGCAGCCTTCTATGGTCTCGTGGCTTTGGCATGTTTCCTCGCCGCCAGCGTTGCCCGGCGATCCGCAAATCAAAACCGCAATGCGGGCATATGGGCCCTGGTGGGCGCCTTCTTCGTCCTGCTGGTCGTATGGCGAGTATCCGGGGCGGAAGATATCCTGCGCGGCGCGCTGCGGATGCTCCTGCGCGAAGATGGCCTGCTTGAAAGTCGGCGCTCCATGCAGCGCGTCCTCGTGGCGGGCATGGTCGTTCTCGCTGGTGGATCGATGTTCTGGTGGCTTTATCGTACCGTTCGCTCCGTACGTGGTCGCCGAAACCTTGCGCCTCGCATCGCGCTTTTCTGCTGTGCCGCGATGCTGTTGCTCATAACGGTGCGGCTGGTATCGCTGCACGATATCGACACCCTGCTGTACGGACCGCTCAAGCTGAACTGGGTGGCTGACATCGGGCTAAGCGGGCTCGTCATCGCACTCGCTTTTTTCTACGTGAAGTTACTTAAGCACTCGCGCTAGACGGTCATGGAGGCGACCCCACGTCAATCTGCAATCCGCACTTTGATATGCGGGGACGCCAGCGCCAGTCAGTCGGGCTGGGCGAAACTTGTCGCGGTTGACGATCCTGTAAGCTGCCGCGCAGCGGCCTGCCGAGCAATGAAAGCAAGATATACATAATGAACGAGATCGTATCCGGCCCGAAGATCTGCCTGGCGGCATCAGGGGGTGGCCACATCAGGCAATTGCTGGATCTGGAGCGCTTCTGGTCAAGGTACGACCACTTTTTCGTCACCGAGAATACAGCGTTGGGCCGCTCCATAGCCGAAGATCAGGACACCGAATTCGTACCGCACTTTGCCCTTGGACAGGCGAGGCTCGGATCGCCGTTGCGGATGCTTGCAGAAGCCGTGCGCAGTTTCTGGCGATCCCTATCGATCATGTCGAGGCGGCGACCGGATTACGTCGTAACTACGGGGGCCGGCTCGCAACTTTTCATCGTCATCTGGGGGCGCCTGCTGGGCGCTCGCATAATCCTGATCGACAGTTTCGCGCGTTTCGACAGTCCTAGTGCTTTCGCCCGACTTGCCGGCCGCTTTGCCCATCACCGGTTTTCGCAAAGCGAGAGCGCGGGGCGAACCTGGAATGACGCTGAGGTGGTGAACCCGCTGCGCGATCTCGACAGCTCTCGTCCTGCGAAAGAGGATCTTGTCTTCGCCACAGTCGGAGCGACACTGCCATTTCCGCGCCTCACCAGGCTCGTGCTACAAGCAAAGGCCGATGGGAAGATCGACCAGCGGCTGGTTCTGCAAGTGGGCGAAAATGCGGACATTCCCGAGGATCTCGCGCCTGCCGCTGACGAGACTGAACTGGTCGCCACGATGCCGTTCGACAGGGTCCAGGCGCTTCTGGGGAAGGCCGATATCGTGATCTGCCACGGCGGCACAGGTTCGATACTCACAGCCTTGAGAAAACATTGCCGGGTGATCGTAATTCCGCGCGTTTTCGAGCTGGGCGAGCATTACGATAACCACCAGGCCGAGATCGCCGATAGTTTTCGCAAGAGGGGGCTGCTTTTCACAGCAGATGATTCAGAGACGCTTGCGCAGGCCTTGCAGGAATGCGCCAAATTCGAACCGCGTGCAGTCACCACCGACTACGCCGAACTTATAGATCGGCTGGACCAGATCCTTCTGGCAGACGGGCACCACACGGGGAAACCACTGCGCGATTGACGCGATCGCTACCATCTATGCGGAATGGAACCCATTGACGTGAAGCTCTCAGGATATACCCGCTGTGCCCAAAGCGCACGCTCTGCCGGATTACAGGACTAGATTGCATGGCCAAAACCGCCCTCATCACTGGCGTCACCGGGCAGGACGGCGCCTATCTCGCGCCTCTCCTGCTGGAAAAGGGGTATGAGGTGCATGGCATCAAGCGCCGATCATCCAGCTTCAACACCGGACGCATCGAGGACATCTACCAGGATCCGCACGTCAACAATCAGCGCTTCCACCTCCACTACGGAGACCTGACTGACAGCACCAACCTCATACGCATCATGCAGGAAGTGCAGCCGGACGAGATCTATAATCTCGCCGCGCAAAGTCATGTGGCCGTTAGCTTCGAAACACCGGAATACACCGCCAATGCCGATGCCGTGGGCACCTTGCGGCTGCTTGAAGCGATCCGTATCCTAAAGCTGGAGAACAAGGCGCGTTTCTACCAGGCGTCGACAAGCGAACTCTATGGCCTGGCACAGGAAGTGCCGCAAAGCGAGACCACACCATTCTATCCGCGCAGCCCCTACGGCGTAGCCAAGCTTTACGGGTACTGGATCACGGTGAACTACCGGGAAGCTTACGGGATTCACGCCAGCAACGGCATTCTTTTCAACCACGAGAGTCCCATGCGCGGTGAAACCTTCGTCACCCGCAAGATCACCCGCGCGGCGGCTGCAATCGCACTTGGCCGGCAGGAAAAGCTATACCTGGGAAACCTGGATGCTCAGCGCGACTGGGGGCATGCCCGCGAATACGTACGCGGCATGTGGCTGATGATGCAGCAGGACGAGCCGGACGATTACGTATTGGCCACCGGAGAGACGACCCATGTCCGCGATTTCGTGCTCTGGGCCTTCGAGGATGCCGGTATCCCGATCGAGTTTCGTGGACAGGGTTCGGAAGAGAAGGGGTATTCGCTCGATGACGGGCGACTGCTCGTCGAGATCGACCCGCGCTATTACCGACCGACCGAGGTGGACCTACTTATCGGTGACCCTTCGAAGGCGCGCGAGAAGCTCGGCTGGAAATCGGAAACATCGGCGCGCGAACTTGCCCGGGAAATGGTCCAGGCGGATCTTGAGGCGATGCGCACAGAGCACCTTTCAGGACCTGAATGATGGGTTTTCAGCTCGCCGGAAAGCGTGTGTATGTCGCCGGACACAAGGGCATGGTGGGATCTGCCATCGTGCGACGGCTCGAAAAGGAAGATTGCACGATACTGCTGGCCGATCGCTCGGTCGATCTTCGCGAGCAGAACGCGGTGCGAAGCTGGCTCGAAACACACAGGCCGGATGTCTTGGTGGTGGCCGCGGCAAAGGTTGGCGGCATACTTGCGAACGACACATATCCCGCCGATTTTCTGTACGACAACCTGATGATAGAGGCGAACCTGATCGAAGCGGCCTATCGCAATGATACGCAGAAGCTGCTGTTTCTGGGATCGTCGTGCATCTACCCCAGGCTGGCACCGCAACCCATTCCCGAAGATGCCCTGCTGACGGGCCCGCTGGAACCCACGAACGAGTGGTATGCCATCGCCAAAATCGCGGGGATCAAGCTGTGTCAGGCCTACCGCCGCCAGCATGGCTGCGATTTCATCAGTGCAATGCCGACCAATCTTTACGGTCCCGGAGACAATTTCGATCTTCAGAACAGCCACGTTCTTCCTGCCCTGATCCGCAAGGCTCACGAAGCAAAAATCGCGGGAGCGGATGCTATCGAAATATGGGGCACTGGTTCGCCGCGCCGGGAATTCCTTCACGTTGATGATCTCGCCGATGGATGCATCTTCCTGCTCGAGGCTTATTCGGGCGAAAAACACGTGAATATCGGCGCGGGCAAGGACATTGCGATAGCCGAGTTGGCCAATATCGTTTGCGAAGTCGTCGGCTTTGGTGGCTCAATTCGAAAGGACACATCCAAACCGGATGGCACGCCCAGGAAGCTGATGAGCAGCGAAACGATAAACACGCTCGGGTGGAAGCCGACGATCGGGCTGCGCGAAGGCGTTGCCGATGCCTACCGTGCGTTTCTCGACTCTGGCCAATCCATCTAGACTTCAGGCCCAGAGCTTACGCCGTCAGAATGCGCGGTGGTGAATCAGCACGGTTACAGTGGCAAAGAGGATCCTGATGTCATGCCACAAGCTCCAACCTTCCAGATACTCGAGATCGGCGGCAAGACGGTTGGAAAGATCCTTTTCGTGATCGGTCGCGCCGCGGAAGCCGCGTACCTGGGCAAGACCTGTTATGCCGGGACGCAGATTGTGGCGTTGCCAGTATTTCCGGTCGATATTCCAAAAGAGCTTGTCGCCCGCACGTGATCCCAAGGCGTGAGGACGCGGACCAACGAGGCTCATGTCCCCCTTGATGACGTTGAGCAGCTGAGGGAGTTCGTCGATACTGGTTTTGCGAATGAGCCGACCGAGCGGGGTGACGCGAACGTCGTCCTTCGAAGCGGAGCGAGTGCCATCCGCGTCGCCCCCTTTCATCGAGCGGAACTTGTAGATGTTGAAGAACTGATTGCCTCGCCCCATCCGTCGCTGCTTGAAAAAGACCGGACCGTTATCCTGCAACTTTATGGCAAGAGCCACCGCCAGCATTAGCGGGCTGAGAACGATCAATGCTGCGCTGGCAATCGAGACATCGAAGATGCGCTTCAACGCCCGGTCGCGAAGTCTGAGTGCGCCGGTAGACACCAGTAGCGAACTGACATTCACCGTAGGGTGATGCACCACGCCCAGCGCGCCGATCTCGCGCGTAAATTCCGAGATTATCTCTGCGTGGCGCCCGGTGCTCTTCATCACATGCGCCCATGCGAGCCGGTGCTCGTCGGCGCAGCTGACGATGATTTCGTCCATGTTGCAAAGATATTTCGCAAGCCGGTCAAGCTGAGCGGGGTTATCCATATCGGTAGAGAGGCCATGCTCATCCGCGTCTATGTGATAGGCATAGGGCAAGGTGAACTTCGGTCCCCCGGCGTGAATCACAAGTTGGTTGATCGGATTGGGGCCCCAGTGCCGGACCATCCAGCGAGAAAAGGCAAGCCGCAGCAAGGTCATTGCAATTGCCGCGCTCAGCGTACCGGTTACGAAGATCACGCGCGAGAATTCCGCATTCGATTTGGCCAGAAACGCAATGACATTGAGTATCGCAGCGGAAAGGATCATCGCCGCATACATGCGCAGGCTGGCGCGCGTCGGCCGGCTGAGGCCATCGCGTGAATAGGTGCCGTTGTACAAGGCGACAGTAAGGTAGATCGGGAGCAGCAGATAGGCGGGAAGCAGGCCAGTCTTGATACCGACATTCTGCAACGTCAATCCGTGATAGATCACCGATGCCAGAAGGAATGCGCCCAGCAGCAAGGCCACATCGGCCAGCAACAGAACGGTGTAGAATTGCAGCCGTTTGCGTTCGAGAGAGACTGCGAGTCCGTTGACCGGTGCTTTGGGAAGATCGCAAACGTTTACGGCATCGTTACCGACAGGAGAGGTTTGAACCCCTTCCTCAGTCGATATCGCTTGCGCGTCCCGGTAAAGCAAATCCATGGCGAACCCTAATTTCACGAGGCGCCTGCGTGGCTTCCCTCAGTAAATATACTTAGCTAGCAATAAGGTTTCCGACTTTTTGTGCAATTGCGAAGATGCGTTGGAAAAACTCGACGAGATGCATCGCAACATCGTTGTTGTCGGCAGGGCATCGGCTGTTCAGCGTCCCACGGCGATGTAGGTGAACCCCTGGCGTTCGACTTCGTGGCGGGCGTAGAGGTTGCGCAGGTCCACCAGCAGCGGACGCGACAGCAGGCCCTTCATCCG
>CANMQE010000009.1 GCA_947499975.1 uncultured Sphingomonadaceae bacterium
GTAGATTCTCGGTGGTTGCGGGAGTTGGATTTGAACCAACGACCTTCAGGTTATGAGCCTGACGAGCTACCGGACTGCTCCATCCCGCGGCACCGATGATGGCGTTGTTAGAGACGCCAAAAGGGCTGCCCTTGTGGGGTCAGCCCTTTGACTTGTGAATGGGTTATATCCCTGCGCGCCCGCCGGCTACAATGCCTGGCGACGACCTACTCTCCCAGTGCTTAGGCACTAGTACCATCGGCGCTGCCTGGTTTCACGGCCGAGTTCGAGATGGGATCGGGTGGGTCACAGGCGCTATGATCACCAAGCAATGAAGCCGGCGTGCGGTGCAGGGTTTTAAATCGATGTATCAATCGGGGTTGTGTTGCTTTTGAAGGCGTCACCCGAGCCGCCGCTTGCGCGGTTGGGACGGGTATTATCCGGCTGTGATAAATCCTCCACAACGTTTGGCTTTTCAGGCCTGACGTTGATGGTGCAGATTCACCAAGCGCGAACAGAACTATTAGGACTGGTTAGCTCCATGCATTACTGCACTTCCACACCCAGCCTATCAACGTGATGGTCTATCACGGTTCGATGATTGTTTATCTTGAGGGAGGCTTCCCGCTTAGATGCTTTCAGCGGTTATCCCGTCCATACATAGCTACCCTGCTGCACCGCTGGCGCGATGACAGGTACACCAGAGGTATGTTCACCCCGGTCCTCTCGTACTAGGGGCAACTCCTCTCAACAATCGACGCCCACGGCAGATAGGGACCAAACTGTCTCGCGACGTTCTGAACCCAGCTCACGTACCACTTTAATTGGCGAACAGCCAAACCCTTGGGACCTGCTCCAGCCCCAGGATGTGATGAGCCGACATCGAGGTGCCAAACACTGCCGTCGATATGAGCTCTTGGGCAGTATCAGCCTGTTATCCCCGGCGTACCTTTTATCCGTTGAGCGATGGCCCTTCCACGAGGGACCACCGGATCACTATGACCGACTTTCGTCTCTGCTCGACTCGTCAGTCTCGCAGTCAGGCAGGCTTATGCCATTGCACTCTCGCAGCTGGTTTCCAACCAGCCTGAGCCTACCATCGCGCGCCTCCGTTACTCTTTAGGAGGCGACCGCCCCAGTCAAACTACCCGCCATAGAGGGTCCCTGGTCCGGATAACGGACCTAGGTTAGACATCAGAAAACAACAGGGTGGTATTTCACAGGTTGGCTCCACTCGGACTGGCGCCCAAGTTTCAAAGCCTCCCACCTATTCTACACAGTTCTTTCCTAATGCCACTCTAAAGCTGCAGTAAAGGTGCACGGGGTCTTTCCGTCTAACCGCGGGTATCCCGCATCTTCACGGGAACTTCAATTTCGCTGAGCATATCCTGGAGACAGTGGGGAAGTCGTTACGCCATTCGTGCAGGTCGGAACTTACCCGACAAGGAATTTCGCTACCTTAGGACCGTTATAGTTACGGCCGCCGTTTACTGGGGCTTCAATTCGGAGCTTGCACTCCTCCTCTTAACCTTCCAGCACCGGGCAGGCGTCAGACCCTATACGTCGTCTTGAAGCCGACTTAGCAGAGTCCTGTGTTTTTGATAAACAGTCGCTACCCCCTGGCCTGTGCCCCCTGAAAAGACTTGCGTCGATCCAGGGCCTCCTTCTTCCGAAGGTACGGAGGCAATTTGCCGAGTTCCTTCAGGATACTTCACTCAAGCGCCTTGGTATACTCTACCTGACCACCTGTGTCGGTTTCGGGTACGGTCTATATGAAGAGGCTATTTCCCGGGACAACTTGGCAGCCCAACCAATCCAATAAGGTTGAACTACATCCGCCATCCGTCACACATCTTCAGGCCCACGAATATTAACGTGGTTCCCATCGACTACCCCCTTCGGGCTCGTCTTAGGGGCCGGCTTACCCTGCGCCGATTAGCGTTGCGCAGGAACCCTTGGTCTTTCGGCGAGAGGGCATCTCACCCTCTTTATCGCTACTCATGTCAGCATTCGCACTTCCGATACGTCCACCCTCGGTTACCCTTGAGCTTCACTCGCTTACGGAACGCTCCGCTACCGCTCAGAATAAATTCTGAACCCTAAGCTTCGGTGCATATCTTTAGCCCCGTTACATCTTCGCCGCAGGAACCCTTATTTAGACCAGTGAGCTGTTACGCTTTCTTTAAAGGATGGCTGCTTCTAAGCCAACCTCCTGGTTGTTTTGGGATTCCCACATGCTTTCCCACTTAGATATGACTTGGGGACCTTAGCTGTAGGTTAGGGCTGTTTCCCTTTTGACGACGGACCTTAGCACCCGCCGTCTGTCTGCCAGACAAGTCTCGATGGTATTCGGAGTTTGGTTAGGCTTGGTACGGCTCGCGCCGCCCGCACCCATCCAGTGCTCTACCCCCATCGGCATACATCTGACGCTCTACCTCAATAGATTTCGCGGAGAACCAGCTATTTCCCGGCTTGATTGGCCTTTCACCCCTAAACACAACTCATCCGATAATTTTTCAACATTAAACGGTTCGGCCCTCCAATGCGTTTTACCGCACCTTCAGCCTGGTCATGCCTAGATCGCCGGGGTTCGGGTCTAATCCAACATACTCAGTCGCCCTATTCAGACTCGCTTTCGCTGCGCCTACACCTAACGGCTTAAGCTCGCATGTTAGATTAAGTCACTGACCCATTATGCAAGAGGTACGCTGTCACCCCCCAAAGGGGCTCCAACTGATTGTAAGCATTCGGTTTCAGGTACTGTTTCACTCCCCTAATCGGGGTGCTTTTCACCTTTCCCTCACGGTACTGTGTTCGCTATCGGTCATGTACGAGTATTTAGGCTTGGAGGGTGGTCCCCCCATGTTCAGACAGGATTTCACGTGTCCCGCCCTACTCAAGTCCTTCATCATCACTTTTGCATACGGGGCTGTCACCCGCTGCGGCCACTCTTTCCAAAGTGTTCTGCTAGTTGAAATGAAGGCACTGGCCTGGTCCGCGTTCGCTCGCCACTACTAACGGAATCTCGGTTGATGTCTTTTCCTCCGGGTACTGAGATGTTTCAGTTCCCCGGGTTTGCTTCACCAAGCCTATATATTCAGCTCGGTGATACCTTATCCACCTCTCCACCATTACCCGAAGGTAACAGAGAAGAAATGGTGAAGGTGGGTTTCCCCATTCGGAAATCGCCGGATCAAAGATTGCTCACATCTCCCCGACGCTTATCGCAGCGTGCCACGTCCTTCTTCGCCTGTACATGCCAAGGCATCCACCAAATGCTCTTACCTCACGCTTGAGAATCCACACCATCAACGACAAGCCTGCATAATGCTTGACCGCTTAAAGATGGCGCGGAGGATATTATCTCAGCCAGATAATCAATTTGATTGATTTGTGATTTGCCATCGACGCAAGCCAGACCAAAAGGCCTTGCCAGCACGACGACACCTCACGGCATCGATTTAAAAACCCATTCACAATGTCAAAGACGTACGGTCGAAACCGTACTACCCGCCAAACGCGGGATCCGTTTTCTTTTCATCCTGGAGATCAATTTGCCCGCTCCTGCGCAACAGCGCTTCGCGGTAGATGGCTGGTGGAGCCTATCGGGATCGAACCGATGACCCCCTGCTTGCAAAGCAGGTGCTCTCCCAGCTGAGCTAAGGCCCCTTACCATGAAGGCACCCTTGCGAATAATGGTGGGCCTGGGTGGATTCGAACCACCGACCTCACCCTTATCAGGGGTGCGCTCTAACCAACTGAGCTACAGGCCCACTCGCCAATCGCCGGCCAAAAGGCCGCGAGGGGCGTGAGCCAGCTCAGGCGTAAACAGCACAGGTCTGCACCTGTGTGTTTCTCCAGTGATGAAAGGACATGAGGACGACGGCAATGTTCTTTGGAAAATGAGGAAGCACTTCCGACCGCAAGGGCCGGCGCTTTCCGCATAAATCCTTAGAAAGGAGGTGATCCAGCCGCAGGTTCCCCTACGGCTACCTTGTTACGACTTCACCCCAGTCGCTGATCCCACCGTGGTTGGCTGCCTCCGGTAAACCGGTTAGCGCACCACCTTCGGGTGAAACCAACTCCCATGGCGTGACGGGCGGTGTGTACAAGGCCTGGGAACGTATTCACCGCGGCATGCTGATCCGCGATTACTAGCGATTCCGCCTTCATGCTCTCGAGTTGCAGAGAACAATCCGAACTGAGACATCTTTTGGAGATTAGCTAACCCTCGCGGGATCGCTGCTCACTGTAGATGCCATTGTAGCACGTGTGTAGCCCAGCCTGTAAGGGCCATGAGGACTTGACGTCATCCCCACCTTCCTCCGGCTTATCACCGGCAGTTTCCTTAAAGTGCCCAACTAAATGATGGCAACTAAGGATGAGGGTTGCGCTCGTTGCGGGACTTAACCCAACATCTCACGACACGAGCTGACGACAGCCATGCAGCACCTGTCACTTCGTCCCGAAGGAAGGAATCTGTCTCCAGAAACCGTCGAAGGATGTCAAAGGCTGGTAAGGTTCTGCGCGTTGCTTCGAATTAAACCACATGCTCCACCGCTTGTGCAGGCCCCCGTCAATTCCTTTGAGTTTTAATCTTGCGACCGTACTCCCCAGGCGGATAACTTAATGCGTTAGCTGCGCCACCCAAGCTCTATGAGCCCGGACAGCTAGTTATCATCGTTTACGGCGTGGACTACCAGGGTATCTAATCCTGTTTGCTCCCCACGCTTTCGAACCTCAGCGTCAATACCTGTCCAGTCAGTCGCCTTCGCCACTGGTGTTCTTCCGAATATCTACGAATTTCACCTCTACACTCGGAATTCCACTGACCTCTCCAGGATTCTAGCCTTCCAGTTTCAAGGGCAGTTCCGGGGTTGAGCCCCGGGATTTCACCCCTGACTTGAAAAGCCGCCTACGTTCGCTTTACGCCCAGTATTTCCGAACAACGCTAGCTCCCTCCGTATTACCGCGGCTGCTGGCACGGAGTTAGCCGGAGCTTATTCTCCAGGTACTGTCATTATCATCCCTGGTAAAAGAGCTTTACAACCCTAAGGCCTTCATCACTCACGCGGCATTGCTGGATCAGGCTTTCGCCCATTGTCCAATATTCCCCACTGCTGCCTCCCGTAGGAGTCTGGGCCGTGTCTCAGTCCCAGTGTGGCTGATCATCCTCTAAGACCAGCTATGGATCGTCGCCTTGGTGAGCCTTTACCCCACCAACTAGCTAATCCAACGCGGGCCCATCTAAAGGCGATAAATCTTTGGTCCGAAGACATTATTTGGTATTAGCAGCGATTTCTCACTGTTATTCCAAACCTAAAGGCAGGTTCCCACGCGTTACGCACCCGTGCGCCACTCACCCCGAAGGGTTCGTTCGACTTGCATGTGTTAGGCATGCCGCCAGCGTTCGTTCTGAGCCAGGATCAAACTCTCAAGTTTGTGTCATACACCAAGCCGGCACAGTAAACTGCTA
>CANMQE010000010.1 GCA_947499975.1 uncultured Sphingomonadaceae bacterium
CTGTCCTTCACGCTGGATCTGGCGGAAGCTTTGCCGGGCACGGACGCGGTGTTCATCGCCGTGGGCACGCCCAGCCGTCGCGGCGATGGCCATGCGGACCTGTCGTATGTCTATGCAGCGGCGGCGGAAATGGCCCCCATGCTGCCCGAAGGCGTGGTGGTGGTGGACAAGTCCACCGTGCCCGTGGGCACCGGCGACGAGGTGGAGCGCATCATTCGCGAAACCGCGCCCGAGCTGAAGTTCTCCGTCGCGTCCAACCCCGAATTCCTGCGCGAAGGCGCGGCGATCGACGATTTCAAGCGGCCCGATCGCGTGGTGATCGGCGTGAATGACGAACATGCGGAAGAAGTCCTGCAGGAAATCTATCGCCCGCTCACCCGCAACGAATCGCCGCTGGTGGTGATGAGCCGCCGTGCTGCCGAACTGACCAAATATGCCGGCAACGCTTTCCTCGCCACCAAGATCGGCTTCATCAACGAGATCGCCGACCTGTGCGAGAGGGTGGGCGCGGATGTGCGCGACGTTGCCAAGGGCATCGGCCTCGACAGCCGCATCGGCAATCGCTTCCTGATGCCGGGTCCGGGCTATGGCGGCAGCTGTTTTCCCAAGGATACGCTGGCGCTGCTGAAGACAGGCCAGGATTACGAGAGCCCGCTGCGCATCGTGGAAAGCGTGGTGGCCAGCAACGACCAGCGAAAGCGTTCCATGGGCCGCAAGGTGATCAACGCGCTGGGCGGCGGCGACCAGCACGGCAAGACCGTGGCGGTGCTGGGCCTGACCTTCAAGGCCAACACCGACGACATGCGCGACAGCCCCGCCATCAGCGTGGTGCAGGCGCTGCAGGATGCCGGCATCACCGTGCGCGCCTACGATCCCGAAGGCATGGAGCAGGCGAAAGGCGTGCTATCGGGCGTGACCTATTGCGATGGCCCGTAT
>CANMQE010000011.1 GCA_947499975.1 uncultured Sphingomonadaceae bacterium
GGCGACCGTTGCGGCGAGAGCGGCTGAACCGTCAGCGCCGCGTCGGTGGAGCCCATCTAGGCCGCACCGGGGATTCGGTCAATGGCTTTTTTGCAATTTTCTTTCAAAGCGAGAAAAACCGCACGAAAGCGGCATTTCTGGTCCTCGGCGTTCGCATGCGCGCCAGGTCTGCCAAGCAGCTGCGCAATCGTTTCTCCGCCAACCCGCTCGATGAAGCGAGATTCGGAAGGGACCGCGCGAAGAGGCTCGCCGACGTTCCGAGTTACCGGGGAACTGCGTAGAACTGTCGGCCACTCTCCCGATCGCCGCCGGGGAGATCGACATGCCCGGCCAGTCGCACCGCAACAAAAAAGGCCCCACTGCGAACAGTGAGGCATGATGAAAGGCATTTCGCGATCTGTAGATTCTCGGTGGTTGCGGGAGTTGGATTTGAACCAACGACCTTCAGGTTATGAGCCTGACGAGCTACCGGACTG
>CANMQE010000012.1 GCA_947499975.1 uncultured Sphingomonadaceae bacterium
TAGAACGGCCGGAAGACGCTGAAGATCGGAACGGTCTGGAGGATGTCGCGCCACACCTGGCGGGTGGTGGATCCGTCCACCACGATGATGTCGCCGCGATAGATTGCCGGGTCCGGCTCTTCCCCGCGGCGGATCGCCGTAAGGTCGAAACCGGCGGCCATGCGCTGCCCGTCGATCTGGCGGAACACCACCACGGTGCGCGGATTGGCATTCTCGTCCAGTCCGCCGCCAAGGGCGATGGCCTGGATCAGGGAAATCTCGCCGAAGGTGGGGTAGAGGCCCGGATTGGCGATAGAGCCTTCCACGGTGATCGCGCTGCCGGTGGCTTCCACCACGCCCACGGTCACATCGGGATCGCGAAGATACTCCTCGGAAAGGCGCGCGGTGAGATATTCCTGCAGTTCCTCGGTGGTCTTGTCAGCGGCCGACATGCTGCCCACCAGCGGCATGGCGAT
>CANMQE010000013.1 GCA_947499975.1 uncultured Sphingomonadaceae bacterium
TTCTTCATTCACAATTCGACGCAAATGCGCCGGTGCACTTCTCGGTTGGCACCGGTGCGCAACAAGGAAATACATCATGACCAATATCGTACCGCTGGGCGGCGAACTCGAGCGCCTGTCTCGCAAGCTCGAGCACGAAGCGCAGATGTTCCTAGCGCGCAAGCGTGACGGCCGTTTTGATACAGCGCGCCGCTGGTTGATCTTCGATCTGGAATTTGTTTTCGATCGCTCGCGTCACAAAGGTTACACGAAGTCCGAAGGAAAGGACGCCGAGCTGTCGATCCGTTGGCCGTTCCATCAGGTCGCAGCGGTCAGCTGGATGACGCTGGAGTTCGTCGCCGATGGAGCTGTTCCGGCGATCGCAGGACCGTTCGTCCTGACTGCCGAGAATGCGGACGAGCGTGACATGGTCACGGCGTTGTTCGACGCGCTCGAGCAGGATCC
>CANMQE010000014.1 GCA_947499975.1 uncultured Sphingomonadaceae bacterium
GGGCCGTCGGGATTCCATCGATAGCCGCGCGCTTTCAGCATCTCTTTCTTTGAGTACGGCGCGCGTTCGGCCTGCACGATGGCCGAGGGCGTGTCGGCAGCGTCGATGAGGCGCGCTAGGTGGGTGCGGACCGGACCTCCACCGGGATCGCGTTGGCGGTGGCGTAGCAGCCAGAACAGCGCCCAGACATCCGCGGCCGCGCGATGCGCGTCCGAAAACCATCCGGCATGCGCGAGAAGCGCGGATTGCGAGCGGCCGTCGAAGCCCAATTTCAGCCAATCGATTTCGCTGCACGAGCAGGCCCAGGCTTTGCCCGCCAGATCGGG
>CANMQE010000015.1 GCA_947499975.1 uncultured Sphingomonadaceae bacterium
CCGTTCGTCCTGACTGCCGAGAATGCGGACGAGCGTGACATGGTCACGGCGTTGTTCGACGCGCTCGAGCAGGATCCTGGTGCGGTCGCGACTACGTGGGGAGGGGAGGCTCGCGACCTTGCCGTCCTGCGCCGTGCAGCGGCGACCCATGGGCTGGTGTTGCCGCATCAGCTGATCGACGGCTCTCCACATGCGAGGGAGCGGCTCGATCTGTGCCGCGCAAGCTGCGTTCAGGCCTCCAGTGTGCATCTGCCCGAGCTGGCGGCCGCGGTCGGTGTTCCATCCAAGCCGACACC
>CANMQE010000016.1 GCA_947499975.1 uncultured Sphingomonadaceae bacterium
CAGGCGTAGTGCTGTCGGGCTGCGCGGGCGGATCGCGCAGCGATTACGTGTCTTACGACAGGGCCGGTTTCGGGGCGCCCGATGCGCCCACCGCCGATCGTCTAACCGAGGATTACCGTATCGCCCCGCTCGACAAGCTGGCGATCAACGTGTTCCAGGTGGAAGAGCTTTCCGGCGAATACCAGGTCGATCTCACCGGCAACATCGCCATGCCGCTGGTGGGCAGCATGTCGGCCGCTGACAAGACCACCGAGGAACTGCAGGAATATCTCACCGCGCG
>CANMQE010000017.1 GCA_947499975.1 uncultured Sphingomonadaceae bacterium
GATGACGTGGCGGTGCTGGAAGCGGCGCTGGATCTCGTGGCGGACGGCGACGATCTTGTCGCGGGCAACGTGACCGGCAGCGATCCTGCCAGCACCGGCGAGACGGCGACGGGCCAGCTTGCTGTGACAGGCGCCTCGGGCACGGTGACCTATACGCTCAACGGCAGCGGGCAGGGCAGCTACGGCCAGCTGCAGCTAAACGATGACGGCAGCTACACCTACACGCTGACGGATCCGGTGGACGGCGACAGCCTGGTGCCGGACGAGGGCGGCGACAAT
>CANMQE010000018.1 GCA_947499975.1 uncultured Sphingomonadaceae bacterium
TGATGTATTTCCTTGTTGCGCACCGGTGCCAACCGAGAAGTGCACCGGCGCATTTGCGTCGAATTGTGAATGAAGAAGCGGCCGCGTTCAGCGATGCCGCTCGCGCGCCGTCAAGGTGCGCGTGGTCATCGTTGGAAGACCGTTGCGATAGCCCCATGCTTGTTCGTGCTCGACCTTCTGCGGCGGCAGTTCGATCTGCCAGAACGGGCCGTCGGGATTCCATCGATAGCCGCGCGCTTTCAGCATCTCTTTCTTTG
>CANMQE010000019.1 GCA_947499975.1 uncultured Sphingomonadaceae bacterium
GCCAATGACGAGGGCGGTGCCGATGGCATCGGCCAGATCGTGGGCGTTCGTGCGGATGGCGATCCTGCCGACGTGACGAGCGATGCGGCAGGCGGCGTGGGCACGCAGATCGCGGGCGATTACGGCACGCTGACGCTGGAGGCGAACGGCACCTATCGCTACGAGGCGAATGCCGATGTGCTGGATGCAGATGCGCAGGACGTGTTCGTCTACACCATTGCCGACAGCGACGGCGACCTCTCGACGACGACGCTGA
>CANMQE010000020.1 GCA_947499975.1 uncultured Sphingomonadaceae bacterium
GGCGGATCGCGCAGCGATTACGTGTCTTACGACAGGGCCGGTTTCGGGGCGCCCGATGCGCCCACCGCCGATCGTCTCACCGAGGATTACCGTATCGCCCCGCTCGACAAGCTGGCGATCAACGTGTTCCAGGTGGAAGAGCTTTCTGGCGAATACCAGGTCGATCTCACCGGCAATATCGCCATGCCGCTGGTGGGCAGCATGTCGGCCGCTGACAAGACCACCGAGGAACTGCAGGAATATCTCACCGCGCG
>CANMQE010000021.1 GCA_947499975.1 uncultured Sphingomonadaceae bacterium
TTCACCTACACGGCAACAGATGCCGCCGGTAACACGGTAACGGGCACCATCCGCGTGGACGTGACCGACGATGTTCCCACCGCCAGCGCGGACAGCGCAGGCGTTGTCGAAGGCGGCACGATCGACTTTGGCGACAATGCCAGCGTGCTGGCCAATGACGAGGGCGGTGCCGATGGCATCGGCCAGATCGTGGGCGTTCGTGCGGATGGCGATCCTGCC